>NZ_VCIG01000004.1 GCF_006345815.1 Ochrobactrum sp. CGA5
GATATCTTTGATCGTCCTCTCCGCAGAAGACGTTTGGGGAACGGGTTTCTGTCTCATCTTTGCGTCCTTTGATAAAGCTATGATGAGCCGAAAATCCTCTCTTCTTAATTAAACCAGTTTTGTCTCAAAGGCCCTGATGTCGGACATTTTTGGCTGTTCTCCCCGACAATAATAACGTCATTGCAACAGCCATGCTGGCATGCGATCCCCGATTTGAGCGCGGTGAGGTGGCAATCTCTGTTCGAGCCGATTTTAAAGGCAAAGGAGTTGCCTGGGAACTTCTAAGACACATTGCACGTTATGCTGAAGCTCAAGGGGTGAAGATACTGGAAGCAATCGAAAGCCGAGAAAACCATGAAGCGATTGAACTGGAACGGGAGCAGGGGTTTTCGGTTGAACCATATCCTGATGACGCCACTTTATTGCTCGTTAGAAAGAAGCTTCTAAAGAGTTGAACGCAATTAACCCATCCCCCTTGACCCGGTGAATTTGGATACGGGGTGATACGCTGTCACGACAAGATGAAATATATGAAAATTCCAATGAACAGCGCGGTTAACTGAATAGTGAGAAATACCGGCTGAAGCTTCTTGATCCCATTACAACGCTGAAACTACATCTGGAAACCGTATTTGTTAGTACTGCAACGCCAATAACTTGTGCGGCCAGATCAGGCTCCAGTTGTCTTGGTAGTGCTGTTCAGCTCACAATAACAGCGTGATTTCATTTTGTTGAAAACGACTGCGCGCGGTAGGAAATTTGGGTTCATTGTGGATTCTTCTGGCACTGAAAAAGGATCCAGTTGTCAGAATCCATGCCGCGGTGACTAGAACCGGCGCCCGCCGTATAGCTGACGGAAACGAAAGAAATCCCGTCAGTATCGAGGTTTCCAGCAGGATATGCTATTGGCACGCAAGTGCTCCGGCCACAAGATCATTGCAGGACGATAACTGTTTGCTGCGGCGGGAATTTGTCAGCTTGAGATGAAATAATCCCACCCAAGCCGCCGGCCAATATTTGTCCCATCTTCTCACCGAATGTTCTGAGTGCCAGGTACCCCGTAAAAGATACTTCGGTTAAAATCGCCACTAATGCCCAGATGTCGGAAAGCGATAATCCTCCAAAGGATATAAGCCTTTGGGCAGGAATGATCAGTAAGATCACAAATATCATGGCAAGAAAGATAATTCCCGATCGTAACTCTTCCCATGTTAAAGTCCGCATGAACGTATGCAGAGCATGTCGGCTTGCAAGCAGTGCGACCAAAGTGACGCCGCCGGCGACAGCAAAGGTCTGGCTACCAATCACGACCAATACACCAAGTGCAAATGTCGTCATGCCGACGATTGCACTAATCTCTATAGCAAGACCGAGACGTTCGAAGAGGACAATTGTCTCCATTCCAGGGCACTGGAACCCGAGTTGAAGCTATTACGTTTATAGCGTGAACTCCTGGTCCTGACGCGGAACCAGGCTTGTCCAACCGAGCTGTCGTTCGATCCTAACGCGCAAGGCGTCAGATGCTTCAGGCTCCCCATGTACGATAAATATTCCCTTTGGCGCTCTTTTAAAACCAGATAGCCACCGTATCAACTCAGATGCATCCGCGTGCGCCGATAGCATTTCCAAAGAAACAACCTCAGCATTGATAGGGATCCAGGAGCCGAAAATCTTCAATTCTCTGCCGCCGTCTCTTAGTGACTGGCCCCGCGTTCCCGCAGCCTGGAAGCCCGCGAGTAAAATAGTATTTCTGGGGTCGGGCCCGAAAGACTTCAAATGATGAAGAACTCGTCCTCCCGTTGCCATTCCAGATGCGGAGATAACAATCTTTGGAAGAGAACTGGCTGTAATAGCTTTCGAACTGTCTACATCGTTAGTATAGCGTGCGATGCTAAAAGCTCTGCGGCAAGCCTGCGGGGACAACCGATGATCGGAAATATGGGCGCTCATCAACTCTGTCGCATCAATAGCCATGGGGCTGTCAAGATAGATCGGTATACCGGCAAGTCGTCCGCTTTCTTTCAATTTCCATAGATGGTAGAGTATTTCTTGGGCTCGCCCTACAGCAAAAGCCGGTACAATTAACGTACCTCCACGTTTCAATGTTCTTTCTGCTACATCACCCAGTGCATCAGTAGCATCGGTTTCGGGGTGACGACGATCACCGTAAGTGGATTCAATAATTACGTAATCAGCATCTGGAGGTGTCTCCGGGTCTCGCATTATTGGATCATTATATCGACCGATATCTCCCGAAAACACTATCTTCTTGCCGCCCCAGTCAATTTGCACGTTTGCTGCGCCGAGGATATGGCCCGCATAGCGAAAATGAACTCGCGCACCGTGGTTAAGCAGAGCAGTTTGATTAAACTCAACCCTGGAAAAGTGTTGTAACGCCCTGACCGCGTCTTGCACGGTATAAAGGGGAAGGGCGGGCTTGTGTTTTGAAAGAGAATGCTGATTAAGAAACTCGGCATCTTTTTCCTGCAGATGGGCGCTATCTTTTAATATTAACTCTGCAACGTCCCGGGTAGCGGGTGTCGAATAGATTTTGCCACGAAATCCGTCATGAACGAGCTTGGGCAGATACCCACTATGATCCAGATGCGCATGCGTAAGAACCACCGCATCAATCGCGTCTGCGGAAAGGGGAAGCCTGGTCCAGTTAAGCTCGCGAAGATTCTTCACCCCTTGGAAAAGCCCGCAGTCAACAAGAAGGTTGTTGTGTTCGAATGTCAGCAGAAATTTAGAACCGGTAACAGTCCCCGCTCCACCCAGAAACTTCAAAGTTACCAACGATAAGCTCCCTCAGTAAAGGGTTAATCGGATCCACTCTGGAAGGTGACTTGCGGCATCATTATATGAATAAGATAGAGACCGTCCAATTTTCTCTGTCGCGAAGAGAGCGTTAATTTGGAAGTCACTCCATTCCAGTTTGTGATCTCCTGTCCACGTCATCTGCATCGTAATGAACCGCATGAAACGATACAACCAGTCCGGCGTAGCACAATCCCGACAGAGCTGCTCTGTATCTATGACAAAGTTTTGAAAGAGTAGATTACTCCGGCAGCCATTTCGTTAGAAACGAAATGGGAGTCGGGCGTTTCCCGCAGAAATAAGCTTGGAGATATGTACTCCAGCAAGTTACTCCGCTTGGGCACGAGCAACCTTGGTGAACCATCTCGATCAATGAACATCGTTCGCTAATATGTAACTCATTATTACCAAAAGTGGTCGAGGCGCTACACCATGGTGCCTACACCTCGACCTGTCCCGTCCGACGGCGCCATTCGGTTTCGTACTACGGAACAAGGGAGTTTTAGCAGAGTCCGCGTGAATAGCTTTGATGTGGATCAAAATTTTACCGTGATTTTTTTGCGCAGTTAACGGTGGTTGAGAACAAGACTGCTCAATGCGGTCGAGGCTCCGCACTGGAAAGCAGAAGCCTCGACCTACCCCGCCATAGGGACTCGGTGACTGTGCGAGGCAATGATGAACTTAACAAAACTGAGAAATATGACTTTGACGTAGATCAAGGCCGAAGATGTGCAAGACCTGTCCTCCCTGTCATCCAGAGCCGCTTTGGGCGCAATAATGCTCTGGCAAAGCCTAATCAGCGGCTTACCGACTTAGTTCATGCTTTATATCGAAAAACACCGTATTCCTGCTCGAAGTTACTGCAATGGAACAATGTTCCGTGCACCAGTGTGCAGCCGGCTGCTCCACGCGAGATCCTGAGCCGAATGCTCTAACCTAAGAACGTCCGCTTTTTTAAAGGGTCAGATTCAGCCGCTGGAGCAAACTCGAAACTATATAAAATTTGGGGCAAGTTCAGAGCCATAGTCCAATGCCCTGCATCAAATCCTGGGCTCTTCTACTGCGCGAAGTGACGCTTGGAATCGCCATTTATCTCTGTATGTGCCTCGCCTTTAATACCTTGTCGCCGGCGGCAGTGTAGGTCAGCTTTAAACCAAGGAATCCGAACTTGCTCCGTTGCATGCATGTTCTTTGGTGCGCAATGGTGTCGCGCTGAGAAGCGCCGACCGTAATGTACGGCACACGATAATCAGTTTATCTGCTAGGGATTGACTGTGATCAAGTCT
Source organism: Ochrobactrum sp. CGA5 (assembly GCF_006345815.1). Classification (GTDB taxonomy): domain Bacteria; phylum Pseudomonadota; class Alphaproteobacteria; order Rhizobiales; family Rhizobiaceae; genus Brucella. Next base: position 4,104 of record NZ_VCIG01000004.1, read on the forward strand.
GATTCAAGACTTTTGTGCAAAGATGAAGTGCGAGGTTTTTTCGGTCGCGGAGCAAGTATGGTCTTGGGCGTTCCGAGCAATTGGGAAAAGTCGAGGTTCTAACGATGTACACGCGTAATGCCTATATGCCTATAGCCACCTATCCCGAGGTTGTTGCGGATGGGGCGGTGCTGGCCGCTACGAGTTACGCAGCTGTGCTTGGAGGCACACTTCACGTCTCGACGTTCGCGGTTGATATTCCTTATATGTCCTCGGGGTTGGGCGATTTTTTTGTCGACGTCCCGGGTTTGGTCCGTGCGGTCGAGCAGAAGAGCAAAGCCGAATGCCATCGTCTGCATGCCCTGGTTCAAGAGCATGCAGGAAAGGGGCTTGATGTTTACTGTACGACTAGAACAGCTGTACTCGGCGGTGTGCTGGACGCCGCTGCCGAACAAGCACGATATTTCGACCTTGCGTTGCTTCCATGGTCAGGGGAGACAGTCGTTGCTCAAGATTTGGCTCAGGCTGTTGTGTTCGGCTCAGGCCGACCGACCATCCTGGTGCCGCCGTCCGCCCGTCCTGCTGCCCTTGAGCATATCGCTATAGCCTGGGACGGAGGCCGGGTCGCTGCACGCGCGCTCGGCGATGCTCTGGCACTGTTAGCTGAAGGCGGCTGCATCTCAGTGCTGACGGTTCAGGACGAAAAGCCACTGAATGGGTCAAATCTTGCTGGAACTCTGGCTTCCGCGCTGGAAAATAGGGGGGTCCGCGCCAAGCCTATCACAATCACACTGGGCGAAAGATCCATTGACGAGGCGTTGCAGGACACTGCCTTGACCGAAGGGGCACAGATTCTGGCGATGGGAGGCTTCGGTCATTCCCGTATTCGCGACTTCATTCTTGGTGGCGCCACGAGGGGGATATTCACTCAGGTCAGACTTCCAGTTCTGCTTTCTCATTGAACACTGTTGGCAAGCCTGAGGTGGCTACTCAGGGATAACAGCAATCTAAATGGGAGACGCAGTTCGGATTTACCTTTTCAACGAAACGCGCAGTATAGGCGATGCCGACTGCAAAAGTGTAACTCGCGAAAAGCGCTCTGCGTCTCGATTTTTTGACGTTCTATTTCCCGGATCGGTTGATCGTGTTTGGGCGGTTCTGATCGCGGCCGGTAACATGCTGTGTGGTATGCCGCAGGCTGATATCACATGAGACATCCGCTTGTCGGTGTTGGCCTTACTGTTCTTTCATTGGTTTGCAAGCGCTTGTGTTGTCATTCTTGAACGATTTGCGTTCCATCCAAATGCGCTCACTTATCAGCCATGCCTGCCCCCCAATCAGCGGCAGCAGGCTGCATCCGATCGCTAACGCCCATCCTTTAGTCCCGATAGGTACGATTTGCAGCGCAGAAGCAACGACAGGCAACGTCACGGCAGCAAGTATGAGGCCAAGACAGAGCAGGAGCGCATACCAGACGAGGCGATTTAACACCACTGCATTCCGCCATCTGGCACTGTGGCCGTCATGCATGTTGAAGACGTGCCAGAGCTGGGCAAACGCGATGGTGAGGAAGGAGATCGTCGTCGCGTTCTGCGCTTCAAAACTGAAACCCTTAGTCGCGACGATGAGCGCGATCAACGTGCTCACCGCAATCGACAGACCATAGCCAACGACTCTACGCCACTGTGCGGCCGAAAGCATAGGCTCTTTCGGCGGACGTGGCGGACGGGCCAGAACGTCTCCTTCTCCTTTACCGGTGGCGAGCGCGAAGGCCGGGAAGACGTCGGTCACCAGATTGAGGAATAATATCTGTAGCGGCGTCATTGGCAAAGGCAGGCCGGCCAATATGGCAAGCCCGATCACGAGTATCTCAGCGAGATTGCAGGAGAGCAGGTAGATCGAGAAGCGACGAATGTTGTCGAAAATGATCCGCCCCTCGCGAACCGCGTGGACAATGGTGGTGAAAGCATCATCGAGCAGCACCATGTCGGCTGCCTCGCGCGCCACGTCGGTACCTCTGCGGCCCATGGCGACGCCGATATCGGCTTTGGCCAGCGCTGGCGCATCATTAACACCATCGCCGATCATGGCGACCACCTGGCCTTGGCGCTGAAACCGGTCGATCAGATTGAGTTTCTGCTCTGGAGTTACGCGCGCAAAGACGTTCCGGGTGACTTTCTTATCACGTCCGACTTCCGATGTTTCCTCAAGCTGCGGCAGTTCTGTCCCGACTGTCACAACTGCATCGGGTCCTGAAATGCCGACAGCACGGGCGATGCTGAGCGCTGTGCCGGGATGATCGCCGGTCGCCATCACGACGCGGATACCAGCGCTGCGCAAGGCAGCCACAGCTTCCGCGATATCGAGCCGTGGAGGATCGCGGAAGGCCACAAGACCGAGAAAGGAGAGACCCCGAGCAACTGGTTTGTTCAGCTCTGCTACAGGATCAATGGCGACCGCGAGCACACGCAAGCCATCGGCCGCCAGACGCTCGGCACGAGCGAACCATACTGCCCGTGTAGTGTCATCCAGCGTCTCCGCCTCGATACCGATCCGATCAGCTGACGCCAGCACTTCTTCCGGCGCACCTTTGACGGCGGCCAAGTGGCCATCGTGGTGGCGGTGTACAGTCGCCATTATCTTTGTCGCCGTGTCGAACGGTTCTTCAGCGACTTCTGGATAGTCGTCGAGCTGCTCGCTGCGATGGAGGCCTGCAAAACCGCCAGCACGCAGGAGTGCCACTTCCATCGGGTCTCCTGTGCCAGAAGCGCCATGGCGCTCATATTCTGCGTTCGAGCAGAGCACCCCAATCAGAAGTGCGCGCAGCAACCCCTGATCGTTGGCGGGATCGATCGGCTTCTCGTCTTTCAGAAAAATGGCGCGCGAGTGATCAATCGTGAACTCGCCCGAAGGGGTTAAGACCCTCTCAACCTCCATCCGGTTCTCGGTCAGAGTACCCGTCTTGTCGGTAAGGATGAGCGTCGTGGAACCAAGTGTCTCCACTGCTGCCAGGTTCTCTAGGATTGCGTTGTTTGCTGCCATTCGCAGCACGCCACGCGCAAGTGTCAGTGTGGCAACGATAGGCAGACCTTCCGGGATCGCCGCTACGGCGAGCGCTATCGCCGTTTCCACCATCAGGAAGATAGGCTTCCCTGAATAGACACCGGCCGCAGCCACTACGGCGGCAAGCACGAGTGTGAGCAAGATCAGATGGCGGGAGAGGAGCGCCAGTTGTCTCTCCAGTGGGGATTCGCCACTCTCAGCCCCCTCGATAAGATCGGCGATACGTCCGATTTCGGTGGCCTGTCCTGTACCGGTAACGATGGCCACTCCGCTACCCCGCACGACATGCGTGCCTCTGAACAGCATGGCGCTCCGATCGGCGAGCGCAGCCAATTCGGGATTGGCATCAACACCTTTGTCTACCGGGAGGGATTCACCAGTGAGTGCAGACTCGTCAACGCTTAATGCTGAACTGCTTGCGCACCGCATATCGGCCGGTACGACATCGCCGGCGTCGAGAACCACTACGTCACCGGGTACAAGCACGTCGGCGGAAACCTGACGCGATTTGCCATCCCTTCGCACGCGCACGTTGCGTGTCACGAGTTGCCTCAGCGCTTCCATCGAACGCAGGGCCTGTCGCTCCATGCAATAGCCTATGGCCGCATTGACTACGAGTACGGCGGCAATTGCCGCAGCCTGTTTCCATTCCGCATATACGAGCGAGAGCACCATCGCGGTCACGAGCAAGGCCACAACTGAACTGGCAAACTGTCGCAATATCAGAGCCAAGTCGGTGACGGGCTTGCGCGCAACAACTTTGTTCGACCCAAAAAGGTCAAGCCGCCGGTCTGCCTCCTCCTGCGTCAGGCCAACTGTCAGATCCACATCAAAATGGTCGGCAACCGCCGCTACCGGGAGGGCATGCGATCCGAACGGCAGAGTGTCCGCCTTGATGGATACGGGTTCCATAAACACCTCCATTTTTTGAGCATGAGCGCTCGCGACGTAGTGAAATCCATGGACCAGACTAACTTGCCTTGAAAGCGGGTTACTTTGACGTGGGTCAAGTGCCTCCGGGTACGTACAAATCAGAGAAGGCTGAGCCGATGCAAGTCTGTTGAGGCACACCGATGTAATCGGCGTGACACGGCAGCAATGCTGGCTTCCCCAATTCGACTGCCGCAGTTCACAGAACCCGGTGAATGAAGTTGACCGGGTGCAATCTATTTTGTCGGTTGGCGTAATCCGGAGGAGATCACTGTCGATCTCGAATCGATCTTCAAGCGGCTGGAGATCGGGTTCAGGTCGCAAGGGGCAAAGCGTGTTCATCCAGATAAGAATCGGATCGAGTTGAACGATGGGTCTTGATTGCGACTATCTGATCACCGCCACCGACCCCGATCTGGCCTTTGATGAGATCGTGGGTCTTGGAACTCATGGCCATATCTGGTCTATCTGTCATCTGAGCTATGCTACCGAGGCGAAATGTGCGGGTCAAAGGCGAATGGCTTTATCTGTATGGTGCCATCGACTGCAGCGGCGATACCGTCGAGTTCCTGTTCAACAAAAACCGGGACCTGAAAGCTGCCAAACGCTTTATCCGCAAGGCGCTGCCCCGACATGGCAGGCCAGAGAAGATTACAATTGACGGCAGCCAGACTAATCGAATGGCCATCATGCAGTGTGATACCGAGAGCCGGGTGAGAGAGGGTGGAAGGTCGCGCGCCATCCGCTCCCGTAAATACAAGAACATCACCATCGAACAGGATCATCGCCGCATCAAACGACGGATACGATCCATGCTCGGCTTCAAGTCAGAAGCCGCCGCCAGCATCACGCTCGCAGATATAGAGCTCGTTCACATGATGCGAAAGCTGCAAGGCAATTTCGCATCAACCGCACCGCTTTCACTCAAACAACAATTCACAGCGCTTGCAGCATAGTTGCGCCCAGCGGTTAGCCACGCTTTGCCCTACCGAAATTTTGCAACAGATCCCTTCCAGTATATGAAGTTAGTCGGCCAAACCCGTTGCCCAATACACCATTGAGCATCTATCCAAAAATGGCGTGCAGTCTGTGCTGGGAGGCGGCTTAGCTTCGCTATTATTCGATCAGCTCCAGAACCGTACAAATAAAACGCAACGAAATGCCCATACAAGGCGCAGGGGGCAGACCGGGTCGGTGTTTACAGCAAGTCCATTCGTGTCCTGCACGAACTTGTGTAATTTTTGACGTTTACGGAAACGTCAAAGTAGGTTAGCTTCGGTCCAGAATTGACTGAGTGGGTGCGGATTCTGCGATACGCTCAGTCAAAAAAGGCGGCAAAAAGGCTGTTTTCGCAGAAAATCATCCCTTTTTGCTGCAACGTGCGCGCTGTCACAACGTTTAGCTATAATGTGGCATGCAGGCATGAAACGCGGTTACGGGCTCGTTCCAGCCATCGCGGAACGGCTCAGGTGGTGAATTTGGAGGACTTCTATGCCGAGCTATCGCGCGCCAGTTGAGGATACGAATTTCGTTCTCAACGACGTTCTTAATTATCAGCGCTACAACAACCTGCCGGGCTTTGCCGATGCGTCGCCCGATGTGGTCGAGGCAATCCTGTCTGAAGGCGCCAAGCTCGCCGAAGGCACATTGTTCCCGGTCAACCAGACTGCCGATCGCGAAGGCTGCAAGCGCCATTCGGATGGCTCGGTGACGACGCCGAAGGGCTATAAACAGGCTTATGATCTGTATCGCGAAGGTGGTTGGCTGGGTCTGGCCGTGCCGGAGCAATATGGCGGACAGGGGCTTCCCTATCTCTTGCATACGGCTGTCGGCGAATATATGTCGTCGGCCAATATGGCGCTCACCATGTATCCTGGCCTGACACAGGGTGCGATTGCCGCGATCCTGACCCACGGCACCGACGAGCAGAAGGACACCTATCTGCCGAAGATGGTGGAAGGCACATGGACCGGCACGATGAACCTGACCGAACCGCATTGCGGTACGGATTTGGGTCTGCTGCGCACCAGCGCCACGCCACAGGAAGACGGCAGCTACAAGATTTCCGGCCAGAAGATTTTCATCTCTGCTGGCGAACACGATATGTCCGATAACATCATCCATCTGGTGCTGGCCCGTATCGACGGTGCGCCGGAAGGTGTGAAGGGTATTTCGCTGTTTATCGTGCCGAAGTTCATTCTTGATGAAAACGGCAATCCGGGCGAGCGTAATGGCGTTTCCTGCGGTTCCATCGAAGAAAAGATGGGCATTCACGGCAATGCCACCTGCGTCATGAACTATGACGAGGCAAAGGGTTATCTGATTGGCGAGGCGCATAAGGGGCTGCGCGCCATGTTCACCATGATGAACGAAGCGCGTCTCGGCGTTGCCTTGCAGGGGCTTTCGATTGCCGAAACCGCCTACCAGAATGCTGCCATCTATGCGCGTGAACGCATTCAGGGGCGTGCGCTTTCTGGAGCTGCGGAACCGGACAAGAAGGCCGATCCGATCATCGTGCATCCGGATATCCGGCGCAACCTCATGAACATCCGCGCTTTCAACGAAGCAGGCCGCGCCCTTATCCTCTGGACCGCGCTTAATTCCGATATTGCACATCGTTCCGGTGATGAAGCGGAACGTCAGGCGGCTGACGATTTGGTTGGTCTTTTGACGCCTGTGCTAAAAGGTGTTCTGACCGACAAGGGCTTTGAACATGCCGTCATGGCCCAACAGGTCTTTGGCGGCCATGGCTATATCGAAGAACACGGCATGAGCCAGTATGTGCGTGATGCGCGCATCGCCATGATCTATGAAGGTGCAAACGGCATTCAGGCGCTTGATCTCGTCGGTCGCAAGCTGGCGTTGAATGGCGGTCGCGCAGTCACGGCTTTCTTCAAGGAAGTTGGCGAATTCTGCGAAGCCAATCGTGAGAACGAAAAGCTGTCCTTCTTCACCAAGCATCTAAAGAAGGGTCTCAACGATCTTCAGGCAGCCACCATGTGGCTGATGCAGAATGCGATGGCCAAGCCCGACAATGCCGGTGCAGCCTCCAACGACTATATGCATCTCTTTGGCCTGGTGGCGCTCGGCTTCATGTGGGCGCGTATGGCGAAGATCGCAGAAGAGAAGCTTGGCAAGGGTGAAGGAAACAAGGCTTTCTTCGAGGCCAAGCTTGTCACCGCACGCTATTATTTCGAGCGGATCATGCCGGAAAGCGCAGCACATCTCGCACGCATCCAGTCGGGTGCGGATTCGATGATGGCGCTGAACGCGGACACGTTCTGAGTTAGGGATTGAACTGGAGCGGTTCCAGTTAAAATGAAGTCGCTGTAACCGCTCTATGCCTTTGTTTTTTCGTATGTCTTTATCCCAAAACCGGTTCCTGCTTTTGGGGGACATGCTCTAAGTTTCGAATTTAGCGGGAAGGAGTAAACATGGCTGAGGCTTATATTTACGATCACGTGCGCACGCCGCGCGGGCGTGGCAAGAAGGATGGCAGCCTGCACGAAGTGCCCGCCGTTCGCTTGGGCGCGAAGGTTCTGGAATCGCTGCGCGACCGCAACGGCATCGACACCGCCAAGGTCGATGACATTATTTTCGGCTGCGTCGATCCGGTCGGCGAAGCTGGTGCGGTCATTCCGCGTTCCGCCGCTTTTGAAGCCGGTTACGACTTCAAGGCGCCGGGCATCCAGATTTCGCGTTTCTGTGCTTCGGGTCTTGATGCGGTCAATCTGGCGGCGGCCAAGGTCGCCTTCGGTTCAGACGATCTGGTGATTGCGGGCGGCGTGGAAAGCATGTCGCGTGTCGGCATGGGCATGTCGGGCGGAGCCTGGTACATGGACCCTTCGGTCGGCTTCCCCGGCTATTTCATGCCGCAGGGTGTTTCCGCCGATCTGATTGCCACGAAATACGGCTTCAGCCGCGACGATGTCGATGCCTATGCTGTCGAAAGCCAGAAGCGCGCCGCCAAGTCGTGGGAAAAGGGCTATTTCAAGAATTCGGTCATTTCGATCAAGGACCAGAATGGCCTGACCATTCTCGATCATGATGAACATATGCGCCCGACGACCGACATGCAGGCACTGGGTCAGCTCAACCCATCTTTTGTGATGCCGGGCGAAATGGGCGGCTTTAATGCTGTCGGCATTCAGGCGCATCCAGAGATCGAAACCGTCAATCACGTCCATCATGCCGGCAACTCGTCGGGCATTGTCGATGGTGCGGCGGGCGTTCTGGTTGGTTCCAGGAAGGCTGGCAAGGCGTTTGACATCAAGCCGCGTGCGCGCATTCGTGCTTTTGCGAATATCGGTTCCGAGCCGGCGCTCATGCTGACCGGTCCTGTCGATGTGACGGAAAAGCTTCTCAAGCAAGCGAAGATGAAAATCTCGGACATCGACCTGTTCGAGCTGAACGAAGCCTTCGCGGCGGTTGTTCTGCGTTACATGCAGGCCTTCGATATTTCGCACGACAAGATGAACGTCAATGGCGGCGCTATTGCCATGGGCCATCCGCTTGGTGCCACCGGTGCGATGATCCTCGGTACGGTGCTGGACGAACTGGAGCGTCGCGATCTCAACACCGCGCTGGTGACCCTGTGCATCGGTGCCGGTATGGGCACGGCGACGGTCATCGAGCGCGTATAAGGCGAGGAGGTTTTTACGAATGGCTTATGTAAATTTCAAAGTTGAAACCGACGCCGACGGCATTGCCCTTGTTACCTGGGACATGCCTGAAAAGTCGATGAATGTCTTCACCGTCGAGGCGATGCAGGAACTGAACGCCATCATCGATGCAGTGGCTGCCGACGACAAGATCAAGGGTGTTGTTATCACGTCCGGTAAGGAGAGCTTTTCGGGCGGTGCCGACCTGACCATGCTGGAAGGCATGTTCAAGGAATTCCAGAAGCAGAAGTCCAAGGACCCGGAAGGTGCGGTCCAGACCCTGTTCGACAATGTCGGCAAGATGAGCGGCCTTTTCCGCAAGCTTGAAACCTGCGGCAAGCCCTGGGTTTCGGCCATCAATGGTACCTGCATGGGCGGCGCTTTTGAAATGTCGCTCGCCTGCCATGCCCGTGTGGCATCTGATGCGCCGGGCGTGAAGATGGCTCTGCCGGAAGTCAAGGTTGGCCTGTTTCCGGGCGCTGGCGGTACGCAGCGCGTTCCGCGCCTTGCCAACCAGCAGGACGCGCTTCAGATGATGACGACGGGTTCGAGCCTGACCGCACAGCGCGCCAAGGCCATGGGCCTCGTCACCGAGATTGCTCCGGCCAAGAAGCTGGTTGAAACCGCAAAGAAGCTCATCAAGGGCGGTCTCAAGCCAGTTCAGCCATGGGATGAAAAGGGTTTCAAGCTTCCGGGTGGCGCGATCTATTCGGCTGCGGGTGCGAACCTTTGGCCTGCCGCAACGGCCATTCTGCGTCGTGAAACTTCCGGCAATTATCCGGCAGCACTTGCTATCCTGAAGTCGGTTTATGAAGGCCTACTGGTCCCATTCGATACCGGCCTGAAGATCGAGCAGCGCTATTTTACCGAAATCCTCCAGACGACCGAAGCGGGTATGATGATCCGCTCGCTGTTTGTGTCGTTGCAGGAGTTGAACAAGGGCGCGCGTCGTCCGGCGGATGAAAAGCCGACCAAGTTCAAGAAGATCGGTGTGATTGGCGCGGGTTTCATGGGCGCAGGCATTGCCTATGTGACGGCCAAGGCTGGCATTCCGGTTGTGCTAATTGATCGTGATCAGGAGTCAGCCGACAAGGGCAAGGCCCATACGGCGGACCTCATCACCAAGGAAATGCAGAAGGGCCGCGCCACGGAAGCGGATAAGGAAAAGCTCCTGTCGCTGATTACGGCAACGCCTGACTACGCTTTGCTCGATGGCGCCGATCTGGTGATCGAAGCCGTGTTTGAGGACCGCGAAGTCAAGCGTGTGGCGACTGAAAAAGCGGAGGAAGTGCTGAAGTCGTCTGCAATCTTCGCCTCCAATACTTCGACCTTGCCGATCAGCGGTCTTGCGAAAGTCTCCAAGCGCCCGAAAAATTTCATCGGCATTCACTTCTTCTCGCCTGTCGACAAAATGATGCTGGTGGAAGTGATCCTTGGCAAGAAGACGTCCGAAAAGGCTCTGGCCGTCGCGCTCGATTACGTTCGTGCAATCAAGAAGACGCCGATTGTCGTCAACGACACGCGTGGCTTCTATGTCAATCGCTGCGTGTTGCGCTATATGTCGGAAGCCTACAACATGCTCGTTGAAGGTGTGCCTGCTGCAATGATCGAAAATGCCGCCCGCATGGCCGGTATGCCGGTCGGTCCGCTCGCGCTTAACGACGAAACCGCTATCGACTTGTCGCAGAAGATTCTCAAGGCAACGCTTGCTGATCTTGGTGAAAAGGCTGTCGATCCGCGCCATGTGGAACTGGTGGATCGTCTTGTCAACGAGTTTGACCGCAAGGGCCGCAAGAACGGCAAGGGCTTCTATGAGTATCCGGCCAAGCCAGCCAAGAAGCATCTGTGGCCGGGCCTCAAGGATCTTTATCCGCAGCAGAATCCGGACAAGATCAATGTGAAGGAGCTGAAGGAACGCTTTCTCGTCACCATCGCTCTGGAAGCTGCCCGCGTGATGGAAGAAGGCATTGTCACGGATCCGCGTGAAGCTGATGTCGGTTCCATCCTCGCTTTCGGTTTCGCGCCTTATACGGGCGGTACGCTTTCCTATATCGATGGCATGGGCGCGAAGAAATTCGTCAATCTTGCCAAGGACTTGCAGAGGAAATACGGCCAACAGTTCAAGTCGCCGAAACTTCTGCTCGACATGGCTGAGAACGGCGAAAGCTTCTATCAGCGCTTTAATCCGTACAAGACGGAAACGAAGAAGGCAGCGTAAGCTGTCCCTTCGCAAAATCATCAGGCGCGGCATGTTTCATGCCGCGTTTTTTGTTTGCGCATTCCGCCTCCCATGATTAGCGCCATGCATTGCTGGGGTTCAGATAAGAAAATTTTCCCTGTGTTTCATCCATCTTGCGTAATTCCTGCCCTTTTGATAGGTTGTGGGCAAAGATGGGACGGAAAATTAGGTTTAAAATCCTTTGAAGCATATCTTTCCTGATGGGTGCAGTTCGGGAATATATGTTGGAACCTACGTGGCGGATCATGACTATGTTTTCTCACGAGAGCGTGTGGGCGGCCATCGATGCTCTGGCTGAACGTCATTCCCTGAGTGCGTCCGGGCTGGCGCGTCGGGCAGGGCTTGACCCGACGACCTTTAACAAATCGAAGCGCTATGCTTCTGACGGGCGGGCTCGCTGGCCGTCAACGGAATCGCTCGCAAAGGTGATGGAAGCAACGGGCTCGACCTTCGATGAATTCACGCGGCTCATCGATGGAGAAACCCGCGCGCCACAATTCGGCGAATATACGCAGGACATGCAGTCGATCCCTCTGCTCGGCATGGCCGAAGCGGGGGCGGGCGGTTATTTCGACGACGCCGGTTTTCCGGCGGGCCAAGGCTGGGACATCGTGGAGTTTCCCACCGGGTCGGGGGAAGGTGTGTATGCACTGGAGGTTTCGGGCGACTCGATGTTGCCCCTTTATCGTGATGGCGATACGCTGATTGTTGCACCCAATACCGCCATTCGCCGGGGTGATCGGGTGGTGGTGCGAACGAAAGACGGAGAAGTGATGGCCAAGATCCTGCATCGTCAGACGCCGCGAACCATTGAGCTTCATTCGCTCAATCCCGAGCATCCGAACCGTATTTTCGAGTCCAAGGATATCGAATGGGTCGCTCGCATTTTGTGGGCAAGCCAATAATGGCGCAATCGCAGGATAAAAGCCATGCACGCGCTGTATTCGGCGGTCTGGCTGGCATAACCGGCGCAGTGCTGGTCGCAGCTTTCGTAGCGCCGTTCTACGGCGCGCTGGATCGACCGGTGGTGGTCATGGCTTCGGGCGATACGCAGATGAAAGTTGGCTCCGGTACAGGCAACAACATCGTCGTCGAACAGTTCGACTATAACGAGCCGGAAACGTCGCCCGAAACGGGCAATGCACCGGAGGTTAGTTCGCAGCCGGGGCAAACCGCACCTGTTGAAGGGCAGCCGCCTGCGTGGAAAGAGAACGGCAAGGTCGACGATCAGGTGCATGATAACGGCATAGAACGCGAGGCGCCGCGTCCTCCGCTGAGCGACCTCGGTCTTGCATCCACGCCCAAACCACCAGAGCCGCCGGCACCGGCCGCGCCAGTCGATGCGGGTGGACAGATGCAGCTTTTGCAACGACCCGTCGCGGTAGCCGCAGGACGGTTAGAAAGCCAGGGCCGTATAATCGAACTACAGGGTATTGAAATCTTGCCCGTGGAGCAGACATGCCAGACGGCTTCCGGGGAGCGCTGGCCATGTGGTATGCAGGCGCGCACTGCGTTCCGGCAATGGCTGCGCTCCCGTGCCGTCATGTGCCGTCTGCCAGAAAACGACAGCGGTGCTGCGGTCGCAACTGAATGTACGCTGGGCAATGAAGATGCTGCCGCATGGCTCGTCGCCAATGGATGGGCGAAGGCCGTTCCGGGCGGTGCCTATGACGAAGCGGGCCGCAAGGCCGTGGAGGCGCGTCTCGGAATTTTCGGCGATAAACCCGATACCTCGCTGCCTAATCCCGAGCCCGATACCGGCAATATGATGGATAATCCTTCGCCGCTGGCACCAGATCCGGCGCCGCAAAGTGATTTTCCGCCCCCGCCCGCAGCACAATAGAGCGAGATGAATTGGGTGCATTTCCAGCAAAACTGCGTAGCGGTTTCGCGTCGGATTATGCGATTAAAAAATACCTAGATCAGACGATCCAACCTGATCTGGACAGCAACTAAGCCCTGTTCAAGCCGGTGTGACGCCCCGTGTTGAAGGGGTGGGCTTGAGCTTTTTGAACCTTCGTCCTTCGATCCTTCGACATGCTCAGGATCATGCTAAGCTTTGCTCCACACGTGAGGATGGGGGCAGCGCAAAACTGAACGGGCGGCTCAAGCCGCCCTTATTGTTTGAACTCATTTGGTCTGAGTTAGAGATTATCTTGATGTCTACGCCAGTTCGCCAGCCAGCGCCTTTTTGATCAGCGCGCGGGTTTCGTCGATGCCGTAAAGCGCGACAAAGGAACCAAAGCGCGGTCCGCGTTCCTGGCCGATCAGCACTTCATAGAGCATCTGGAAGAAGGAAACCGAGACACCCGGGCCGCCTTCCGGGCTTTTCTTGGTATGATCCTGATAACGCTCAATGGCGCGGGCAACGTCGAGAATGGCATTCTGAATCTCGTTGCCATCGGTCACAGCAGGCAATGTTGCGAGCTTCGCATCCAGTGCTACGAGCGCGGCGCACTCCACGTCGTCCGGCGCCCGGAACTTCTTGGTCGGCTTTACGAAATCGTTGAAGTAACGGATCGCATAACCGACGAGCGCGTCGAGCTCTGGATTGTTTTCCGGCGTGACGCCCGGCACGTGGCGTGAGATAAAGCCCCACAGGACAGCAGGATTTTCGGCGTTCGATGCGCTGACAAGATTGAGCATCAGCGCGAATGTAACCGGGAGGTTCACCTTCGGCGGGTTGCCGTAATGAATGTGCCAGACCGGATTGTTCAACCGGTCCTTCCATTCCTGACGTTCGTAGGCGGAGAGGTAAGTGAAATACTCGTCCACCGCCTTCGGGATCACATCGAAGTAAAGCCGCTTGGCGGTCTTCGGCTTCTGGAAATTATAAAGCGCAAGACTTTCGGTCGGCGCGTAGGCCAGCCACTCATCAATGGAAATGCCGTTGCCCTTGGACTTGGAAATCTTCTGGCCAAGCTGGTCGAGGAACAGTTCGTAGACAAAATGTTCCGGCGCCCGGCCGCCGAGGATTTCGCAAATGCGGTCATATACGCCCGCATTCGTCTGGTGGTCCTTGCCGAACATTTCGAAATCGACGCCGAGCGCAGCCCAGCGCATGCCGAAGTCTGGCTTCCATTGAAGTTTCACTTTGCCGCCCGTGACGGAGAGGGTGGTTTCAACGCCGTCCTCGTCGTCGAACGTGATGGTACCTGCCTTGGCATCCACGCTTTTCATCGGCACGTAAAGCACGCGGCCAGACTTGGGTGAGATGGGCAGGAACGGGCTGTAGGTGGCCTGACGCTCTTCGCCGAGCGTCGGTAACATCACCTTCATGATATCTTCGTAGCGCTCGACAGCCTTGAGCAGTACAGCGTCAAACTTACCGGACTTGTAATAGTCTGTCGCGCTGGCGAATTCATAGTCGAAGCCGAACGTGTCGAGAAAGCGGCACAGCATGGCGTTGTTGTGATCCGCAAAGCTCTTGTAATCGCCGCCGAACGGGTTCGGGACAGCAGAAAGCGGCATTTGCAGATAGGGCTCAAGGGCCGCCTTATCAGGGACATTGTCGGGGATCTTGCGCATGCCGTCGAGGTCGTCGGAAAAGCAGATCAGGCGTGTCTTGACCTTGTCTTCGGTCAAAATGCGGAAAGCATGACGCACCATCGAGGTGCGCGCCACTTCGCCGAACGTGCCGATATGCGGCAGGCCGGAAGGGCCGTAGCCGGTCTCGAAGATCACCGTATCGGGCAGGCCGGTCTTTGCATAGCGCTTGAGGATTTTCTTCGCCTCTTCAAAAGGCCATGCTTTCGCTTCCGCAGCCGCCGCGGTCAGTTCCGGGGTCAGCGTGATTTCGGGAAGGCGGTGCGAGGTCATGGTTTAATCCTGTGAAGAGTTTTTACTCATTGAAAACTTGCGCGCATGGAAGGCGCTATTGCTCTATGGCCCGGCAACTACTGTCCGTCAACGGTTGCAACCGAATTTCCTTGCGCAACGGGATGCAGCTTCCTAACTTTCAAACCAATTTGGACCGCTGAAATGATTCCGGTCGTGTTGCGCAGGAGTATGCGATGAAAAAGATCAGCCCGCAGGATGCACTCGTCTACATCATGGTGACGACGTCTGCAGCCGACACCACCATGACCGATGCTGAGCTGGAATCCATCGGCAATGTGGTGACGCGCCTGCCGGTTTTCCGTGGTTTCGATACCGCGCGTCTGCCGCAGCTTGCCAATGATTGCTATGCGCTTCTTGCGGACGAGGACGGACTTGAAAAAATCCTCGACCTGGCCCACGAAGCCTTGCCGGAACGCCTCTACGATACGGCTTATGCGATGGCTGTGGAAGTTGCCGCTGCCGATCTGCATGTCGAGCAGGAGGAACTGGAGTTTCTCCAGATGCTGCGTGACCGCTGGACGCTTGATGAACTGACGGTTGCCGCTATCGAACGCAGTGCGCGCGTGCGCTTCCGCAAGCTTGATCCCGTTGTTTAGAATACGGGTGGCTGTATAGGCTCAACTTCCCTCATCCAGATTTATCGAGCCTCATCCTGAGCCTGTCGAGGGGGCAGCGTTGAATGAAAAACGGGCGGGAAAACCGCCCGTTTCCTTTATGGGTTTCAGAAAATCAGCACACGACCGGGAGCTGTCGTGCCTTGCGCCCTTCCAGAGCGGCACGCATGATGCGGGCAGCTTCCGCGAATGTGGGCGTTTCCTTCCAGTTTTCAGTATGAATGAAGCCAGACGGGACGATATCCCTCAGTGCTTCCAGGGTGTGGCGCGGCACCATATCGGTGCAGTTCCACAAGCGACGGAAGACGACGCTGATCCGTGTGATCTTGCCGTTGACTTGAACGGACGGTTCGCTCTCTTCCAAAGCCCAATCTTCATAGGCGTTGACTGCATTCTGGAATGCGTGATGCAGATAGATCGGTGCGTGGCCGTCATGAAGCGGGGGCAGCAAACTAGACATTTCTGTTTCCTCTCTTCCTATTGGTTCAGCTTTGGAGCGCATCCCGAAAAGTGTGAAACGGTTTTCGGAAAGATGCGCGGTGAAATAATTAAGGACACTTGCCGCCAGGTGAGTGAATTGGGGCGAACAAATGCATTCAAACAAGAGCTTTGAATTGCTCTTCAGTGGTCTATGTGTGCCGCGTCGAAATGGAAGCTCACGAAATACGACAACACATAATTAACTATGATCTACGGAAGGAGGCATGTTTGGCAAGAGGGGATTTTCTTTAAATAAGCTTTTATCGGAAAAATAATTCAAACATATAGGTTGAAATACTGCAATAATAAGCTAGCAAGCTGTTGAAATATTATTTTTACTTGACGGTTAAATATGCCGGAAAGCGAAGTGTTTTTCGATATTTATTGTTCGGGTGACAGGTTTTGCTCCTGTCATTTGCAGGCGACTGGTATAAAAAGTCATCAAATGAAAATGTGATTGCGGGGCAATGGATATGGCTCAACTGGTTCTGTCGCGTAGGGCTTTTCTGGCGGGGTCGACCGCTTTGGCCGCTGTCGTCGTCTGGCCGCAACGGTCGGATGCGGCTGGTGAGGCGCAGAAAGGTGGGCGGCTGGTCGTGGCCGCAGATTCAGAGCCGCGCAATCTGAACCCGGCCATCGTTGCGTCCAATGGCGTTTTCTTCGTCGCAAGCAAGGTGGTCGAGCCTCTGGCGGAAGCGTCTTTCGAAGATGAAAATGGTCTCGCGCCACGGCTTGCCACGAGCTGGGAAGGTTCGACCGACGGGCTGACGGCGACGTTCCACCTGCGCGAAGGCGTCAAATGGCATGACGGCACGCCTTTCACAGCGGCGGATGTGGCCTTTTCGGCTATGGAAGTCTGGAAACCGCTGCAAAACCTGGGACGTGTCGTGTTCAAGGCGTTGCAGAAGGTTGAAACGCCGGATGACCTTACCGCCATCTTCCATTTCTCCGAGCCGACGCCGTTCCAGCTTATCCGCAATGCCTTGCCCGCCCTGACCGCCGTGTTGCCGAAGCATGTCTTTGCCGGAACCGACATCATGGCCAATCCGGCCAATGAAAAACTCGTCGGAACCGGTCCGTTCAAATATGCCGAACACAAGACTGGCGAATATTACCGACTGACGCGCAACGACGCTTATTGGGGCGAGGGTGAGCCTTATCTAGATGAGATCGTCTATCGTGTGCTGCCGGATCGTGCTGCTGCAGCGGGCGCGCTGGAGGCGGAAGAGATCGATCTGGCCGCTTTTTCCGCCGTACCGCTCGCCGATCTGGACCGTATCTCGAAGGTTCCGGGCCTCACGGTCATCTCCAAAGGCTATGAAGCGCTGACCTATCAGCTCGTGGTGGAGATCAACCACCACCGTAAAGAGCTGGCCGATTTGAAAGTTCGGCAGGCAATCGCCCATGCCATCGACCGCGATTTCGTGGTGAAGACGATTTTCCTCGGCTATGCCAAGTCCTCGACCGGTCCCGTACCGCGTTATGACAACCAGTTTTACACCGACGACGTGCCGTCCTATCCGTTCGACGTCGCGAAGGCGAATGGGCTTCTGGACGAGGCTGGCTATAAGCAGGGCAAGGACGGCATGCGCTTCACGCTCAAGCTTCTTCCCGCGCCCTATTTCAACGAAACGAAACAGTTCGGCGATTATCTGCGGCAGGCGCTTGCCGCCATCGGCATCGATGCGCGCATCGTCAATAATGACTCCGCCGCGCATCAGAAGGCGGTTTATACCGACCATGATTTCGATCTGGCCATCGCGCCCACGGTCTATCGCGGCGATCCGGCCATCTCAACCACCATTCTCGTGGAAAGCGGCATCCCTGCAGGCGTGCCGTTCTCCAATCAGGGCGGCTATGCCAATGCTGAACTCGACGCGCTGATCGCCAGAGCCGCACGCGAGATTGATGAGAAAAAGCGCACGGCGCTCTATCACCAGTTTCAGCAGATGGTGGAGGCGGATTTGCCGCTCATCAATGTCGCAGAATGGGGTTTCATCACCGTCGCCAGCGACCGTGTGAAGAATGTTTCCAACAATCCGCGCTGGGCTGTTTCCAACTGGGCTGATACGTGGCTCAAACAGTGACGAAGCAACCGGGTTGATTGTATCCTGCCGCCGTGAAACAGATTCTGGCCCTCTTCCGCAAACGATTGGTCGGCAGCATAATCGTGCTGCTGATTGTCATTGTCGGCTGCTTTTTCTTGGCAGACAGTGCACCGGGCGATGCGGTCGACGCTTATGCCGTGACATTTGGCGGCGATGCGGCAACGATTGCCGAAATGCGGGCGCGCTGGGGGCTGGATCAGTCAGTCTGGCATCGGCTTGGCGCCTACTTGGCAGCACTTGCGCAGGGTAATCTCGGCTGGTCCGTCAGTTTCAACCGGCCCATTCTCGACGTTATCCTGGAGCGCCTGCCCAACACGCTTTTCTTGATGGGGGCGGCGACCGCTCTGTCTTTTGCCGTGGGAGCGCTCCTCGGCATCGTGGCAGGAGCGAAGCCCGGAAGCTATCGCGACCGTTTTCTTTCCGTTGCATCCTTGGTTCTCTATGCGATTCCCGGTTTCTGGCTGGCACTTGTGCTGGTCATCCTGTTTTCGATCCGGCTGCGCTGGTTGCCGTCGAGCGGTATCGAAACGATCGCCTCCGGCAAGTATGGACTGGCGCGGGCGGGAGACATTGCGGTGCATCTGGTGCTGCCGGTCATCTCGCTGGCGGTGATCTATCTGGCGCTGTACCTGCGGGTGATGCGTGCCGCTATGGCTGAGATATGGCGCATGGATTTCGTGCGCGCCTTGCGGGCGAGGGGCATTTCGTATCCGCGCATTGTCCTCCGTCACGTGGCGCGCAACGCACTTCTGCCAGTCGTCACGGTGCTGGGCTTGCAGGCGGCATCCATGCTTGGCGGCAGCGTGGTGATCGAAAGCGTCTTCGCCGTGCCGGGGCTGGGGCGGCTTGCGCAAGAGGCCGTTGCAAGCCGTGATACACCACTTCTGCTCGGCGTCATTCTGGTGAGCGCCGTCATGGTGATCGTGGTCAATTTCCTTATCGACCTGATCTATCTATGGCTCGATCCGCGTATCGCGACCGGAGGCGGCGGGGCATGAGTCACTCGAAACGTTATTTCAGAACGGGTGAAGGTGTAACGGGCACAATCCTGCTGGCCCTGCTTGTGCTCGCAGCACTTATGGCACCTCTCCTCTTTCCCGGCGATCCATTAAGCATTGTCTCAGCACCGCTGCTGCAACCTTTTGAAAATATGGACTTTATTTTCGGAACAGACCGGCTTGGCCGCGATGTTATGGCGGAGCTTTTCTATGGCGCACGCACATCGCTTGCTGTGGGGCTGGCCGCTTCCTTGGCCGCGATTATTTTCGGCAGCACTGTCGGAACGCTGGCCGGTTTTGCGGGCGGTATCATTGATGAAATCCTGATGCGGATTACGGAAGCCTTCCAAACCGTGCCGGGCTTTCTGCTGGCGTTGGCGCTGGTCAGCATCGCCGGGCCGTCGTTGCCGGTGCTGATTGCTGCAATCGCGCTTTCAAGCTGGACGCAGGCTGCGCGTCTCACACGTGGACAGGTGCTCACAATTCGCGAAAGCGACTATGTCGCTTCGGCCCGCGTCATTGGCATGCATCCGATGGAAATTGCATTTCGCCAGATTTTGCCCAACGCCCTGCCGCCAGTTCTGGCACTGGTGCCGGTGATCGTCGCTTCCGCCATATTGATTGAAGCGGCTCTGTCCTTTCTGGGGCTGGGCGATCCGAACCGCGTCACCTGGGGCGGCATGATCGCCGAGGGGCGTACGGTCCTGCGCTCTGCACCTTGGCTGTCAATAATGCCGGGACTGGCGCTGGCCCTGACGGTTGTCGGCGTCTACCTGGCGGGAGAAGGGCTGACCAACGCCTTGTCCCGGCGCGAGGTTCAGTCATGAAAGAGATCGTCAGGCTGGAGCAGTTTTCCGTACGCTATGGCCGCGAAACGGCGTTGGATACTATCAATATTGACGTCCGGCTCGGCGAAACGTTGGCAATCATTGGCGAAAGCGGTTCGGGCAAAAGCACGCTGGCATTGGCGCTGGCTTCGCTTCTGCCGGGCAATGCACGTATTTCCGGCAATATGGAATGGTCGGAGGACAGGCTGAAGCCGGGACGCGACATTGGCTTCGTGTTTCAGGACCCTGCGTCGAGCTTCGATCCGTTGATGACGGTTGGGGCGCAACTCGTCGAGACGATCCGCGCTCACGCGAAAATTGACAGAGCGGCTGCAAAAGCCAAGGCAGTCAGCCTTTTGCAGCGGGTTCACATTCCCCAAGCTGAAGCAAGTTTTTCGCGCTATCCGCATCAGTTTTCCGGCGGGCAGAAACAGCGCATCGCGATTGCGCTCGCCATTGCCGCGGGTCCGCGCCTAGTGATTGCGGACGAGCCGACAAGCGCGCTCGACACCATCGTGCAAAAGGAGATTGTCTCTCTCCTGCGAGAACTGGTGCATGTAGATGCCATGACGCTGATCTTCATCACCCACGACATCGCCTTGGCATCGGGTCTGGCCGACCGTATTGGTGTTTTCCGGCGGGGCGAGCTGGTGGAATACGGTTCGGCACAAAATATTATCTCCAACCCGCAAACGGTGTACACCAAAGCGCTGATTGCTGCCGTGCCAGTGCTGGAGGCGGCCCATGGCTGAACCGCTCCTGAAGGCCGATGGACTTACAGTACGCTATGGCGACGCTATTGCGCTCGACAGCATCAGCCTTGAGGTACAGCAGGGCGAGACACTGGCGCTGGTCGGTCCGTCAGGCAGCGGCAAGTCCACGCTGGCGCGGGCACTGCTGCGGCTTCACCCGCTTGTAAGCGGTACAATCCACTTTGAAGGCGAGGATTGGCTGGCACTAGAAGGCGCCGATCTCCGCAGGCAGCGCGCACGTATGCAGATGGTATTTCAGGACCCGCTGTCCGCCTTTAACCCGCGCGCCAGCGTCTACGATCTTCTGCGCGAGCCGCTGCGCATCCACGGTCTCAAGCGCGATGTCGCCAGTCTTCTGCAAACGGTCGTGCTTGATCAGGCGTTGGCGCGGCGCGGCGTTCATGAGATTTCGGGCGGACAGCGCCAGCGCGTCGCGATTGCGCGTGCGCTTGCAACCAATCCGTCGCTTATCGTGCTGGACGAAGCGGTTTCGGCGCTTGACGTTACGGTCAGAGGCGCCATTCTCAAATTGTTGCGTGACATGCAGAACGCCGAACAGACGGCCTATCTTTTCATCACGCATGACCTGGCAGTTGCGGCACAGATGGCTGACCGGATTGCCGTGATGGACCGCGGGCAGATTGTGGAATGCCGTCCGACGCGGGAACTGCTGGCGGCACCGCAAGCGCCTGTCACTAGAGCGTTGATCCAAGCGGTGCCGCGATTGTTTGTTTAAGCCTTACCTAGTTCCACCGAACGCTTGCGGGCAGCTTCCACGGCTTCTCCAACAAGCGTCTTGAGGCGATCGCCGCCCATCAGAACCTCAAGCGCGGCAGCAGTGGTGCCGTTCGGGCTTGTTACCTGTTCGCGTAGCTTTGACGGCGTGTCCGTGCTGGCATCGGCCAAAGCGCCAGCGCCCATCACCGTCTGCATTGCCAGCAGTGCGGCCGTTTCCTTCGGCAGTCCGGCTGTCACGCCAGCATCGGTCAGTGCCTCGATGAAGTGGAACACATAGGCCGGTCCTGAACCTGAGACGGCGGTTACGGCGTCCATCAGTGATTCATCATCCACACTTGCGACCTTGCCGGATGTTTCAAGCAGACGTGCAATGAAGGCTTCACTTTCATCGGTCACATTGGCGTTCTTGTAGGTGACGAGCATCCCCTTGCCGATGGCAGCCGGCGTGTTAGGCATGCAGCGAAGCACGGCTGCATCGTGACCGAGCTGGCTTTCAAAAAGGGTGACTGGAATACCAGCGGCAACGCTGACGAAAGTGGCAGCCGGTGCAAAGCGCTTATAGGCCGGCAGAACCTGTGTCATGACCTGCGGTTTGACGGCCACGAGAACCATGCGCGGCTTCAGATTGGCGGGGAGAGATTCAGCATTTTCAAAGGCATAGACGCCAGAGCCAGCAGCGCGATCGCGAAGCACCTCGGTTGGCTCCACGACATATACGTCATGCGCCTTGAGAAGACCGCTATCGAGCCAGCCTTTCAGCATGGCGAACCCCATATTGCCGCAACCGACCAGAACTACCGTGTCATGCATATTAATTGTTCCACCTTTAAATTTCATTTGGACATGGCCTGCGATGGTATAGCCGCACCCCATTACACTTCGCAACTATATGCGGCGTGTCCACTGGATTCTGAACTTAAGTCATTGATCGCGCAAAGTATGTCGATCAATATAAAACAAGGTTTAGCGACGCTTCGGAGGGAAGAATGGATCCGGCCTTGACAACGGGTGTGCCGCCAACTGAAGCCTTCGGCCACGTCCGCATCATAATAGGCATGATCCTGGGCCTCTGCGTTTCACGCCTTTTGACTGGATTGGCGCGCTTTATCCAGCATCCCGGCAAGCAGAAAATTTATCCGGTCCATCTGGCTTGGGGTGGCTTCATCCTGCTTTCTGTCATTCATTTCTGGTGGTTCGAGTTTAGCTTGCGAACCATTCCGCTGTGGACGTTCGAGAAATATCTCTTTGTGATTTTCTATGCCGGTCTGTATTTCCTGCTCAGCACGTTGCTCTTCCCTGACAGTATGGAGGAATACACCGGTTATCGCGATTATTTCATCTCCCGGCGCAAGTGGTTTTTCGGCATTCTGGCGTTGGTTTATGTGGCGGATTTCATTGATACGTTACTGAAAGGAGCCGATCATTATCGGGTCTATGGGATCGAGTACCCGATTCAAGTCGCCTGTTTCATCCTGTTCAGTCTGATCGCGGCGTTCTGGGGGAACCGGCGCTATCATGCGGTTTTCTCTGTTGTTGCGCTGATTTACCAGATTACCTTCACACTGCGCCACTTCGCGACCCTGAGCTGACCGCCGCATGTCTCACGGAAGTGAAACCGCTCTACGACCGCTTTTCTGCATTGCGTCGGGTTTCGGCGTCCACGATTTCGCGAAACTGGCGTAGCAGAGGATGGCGTGACGTCTGCTTCACACCGTAGTCGAGATTGAACGCATAATCGAAATCCGGCGGGTTGAGACCAATATTATGCTGCATCATGGTTTCGAGCTTGTCGAAGCCCTTGGCAAAAATCGCTTCTCGCGAGTTGCCTTCGCTGTAATCCGTCCAAAGCTCCATAATTTCCGCGCGTAGATCGTCCGGCAGCGGAGCGCAAAGCGTCATGAGGTCAGCTTTCTCGCGCTCGGCTCGCCCATCGTCGGTAGATTGATAGATGGCAGGCACATCGCCGGAAATAGCCTCGCCCAAATCATGGATGATGCACATCTTTATGAGTTTCAGCCGGTCGCAGTCGCCCAACTCACGATCCAACAGCGTAACGAGAAGGCATAGCCGCCAGCTATGTTCGGCTGTGCTTTCCGGTCGGCCCTGAGAAGTATGGCCCGAACGTAAAGTACTTTTCAGCCGCTCTGCATGCTGGATAAACTGGATTATGCCGCCAAGCCGGACCGGATCAATCGGGTATTCCGTTTCTGCGCTCATGGTGGTCTCCTGATTTATCTACATGAATCAATAGATATAATTGCAATTTTAACGGTTTGTTTGCCATGATGAATACTAATCTGGATTAGAGTGCATCTAGCGAAGTGTGAAACGGCTTTCGGAAAAGATGGGCTTTAAAATCAATAGTTAGAGCGCCGATCTGATCCAGTCAGATAGGAATGCGGGACGGAGCAATGGTGGAACGGGACGGAGAGAGGAGACGTGTGGTGGCACGCCCACTTCTGGCTTATGCGCCGGAATTCCTCAAGCATGCGCCATCCGTTCAAACGACCGAATACAATGACGAAGAGCGCGCGCATCAGAGGCGCCGCGAGGAGTTGCTCCGCCGTAAACGGGATTTATTAGCCGCCGAAACGGGCGAGCCTATTGATCCGAAGACCGATATGCAGGGCCGGATGAATGCCGTGCGGGAGGCGCTGCAAGCCAATCTTGGCGCCTCGACCGAGGAACCATCCGCGCCGGAACCATCCGCATTGACCTCCGTCCCGAAACTCGAAAAGCCGGTAGGACTACCGCGCCGCAGGCGTCGATGGGGGCTGTTGGCCGGTTTCACGTTGCTGGGCGGCATTATTGGAACCACATATGCTCTTCTGGAGCCATCCCAATATCGGGCAACGGCATCCTTGCAGGTTTTTCCGCCGGAGCGACGCAGCGAAATTGCCTCGAATGCAGTTCTCAAGCGCGCCGCACAGATAGCGCGCATCGAGCGTCAAGCCGATCTTGGCGCTCCCTCATTTCTGGAGGAATTGCGCTCTCGCTTGACCCGATTGCTGCCCGAAGAGCAGCAATCCCCGGACTTGATCGGGCACCAAAAAATGTCGGGTGCGCAATTGCTGCGCCAGCGTCTCGATTTCACGCAGGCGCTTGACAGCGGTACGGTGAATGTCGAGGCCACGGCTGACAGGCCGGAAACGGCGGCACTTTTGGCCAATGCCGTTGCACGCGCGTTTCGCGACCATCTGCAAGGCAGTGCGGAGTTGAATGGGTCAGGCGATCTTCCGGCGCGCCTGCAAAGTCTGGAGGCCGATGCCGAAGCGGCACGGCAGGCGGCAACAGCTTTTCGTCTCAGCCGGGATTTTGGCGATGACGATAACAAAGTCGCGCTTCAGCGCGAATTCGCTGACAGCAAGGCCGAGACAGCGCGCATCGCAGCGGAGGCCAATAGCCTGAACGGTGCGACCGCCGAGAGCCTAGCCAGGAATGGCGTTCCTGAAGCTATGCGGTCTGGCGCGTTGGGTTCCCTGGTAGAGCGTTATCGCGCCGCAGGGCAGGGGGCGGAAGCGAACCAGATTGAGGCGGAGATCGACAAGGAGATTTCCAGCCAACGTAGCCTGTTACAAGCCGATCTTAAGAATGCGGTCGAACGAGAGCAAAAGGCTGCGGCCGCCATTGCCGGTTTCGGTTCAACGCCTGCTACGGAGGAAGACAGAGCCCGCCTGCAGATGCTGGAACGCGATGCCGCGGCAAAGCGGGCACTGTTCGAGGATTTGCAGATGCGCGCGGCACGGGGCGAACCTGCTTCGGCAGGGGCTGCTGCCACAGTGCGGGTGGTTACGCCTGCCATCGCCGAACCGAACTCACGCAATCCTCTCCCGCAGATGATTATCGCGCTCGGATTGTTGGGCGGTTTTGTAGTTGGTCTTTTTTCAATGATGCTGGCCAGTCGCAAGCCCCGTCCGTTGGTCAAGAATGAAGCCGAGCCGGAAGATGTTCTGGAACCCTATGGCGAAACCCGGCTGGCTGCTGTTATCCGCGAAGCCAATGCGCGATGGGAAGCCGAGAATGAAGGTGCCGTCCGCACCATGGAAAATACCGCCCTCGGTCGCGCCATTGATGACGTGCGCTCGTCCCGTATTGCGAAGCCGTAGCCTGTACGGGCAGAGCTTTGCGTTCTGAAACTTCATAAAATCCTGCATTGTCGCGCATTCGCCAATTGTCATCGGGCCTCATGACGCTTATGGGCATGTGTACGAAAAAGATGTCGTGTATCTCCCAGACACTTCAAGTTCGATATCACAAAAGAACGGAGCGCTCGCTATGGCTCAATTGATTGATGGCAAGAAGCTCGCCGAGGATGTGGTTTCCACGGTGAAGCGCGAGACAGAAAAGCTCGTGGCTGCAACTGGCGTTGTGCCTGGTATCGCGGTGGTTATTGTCGGCGAAGACCCGGCAAGCCAGGTCTATGTCGCTTCCAAAAGCAAGAAGGCCAAGGAATGCGGCTTTCACTCCGTTCAGCACGATCTGCCGGAAATGGCCTCGGAGCAGGAGCTTCTCGACCTGATAGAGGGCTTGAACAACGATCCAGCAATTCACGGCATTCTGGTGCAGTTGCCGCTACCGAAGCATATTGACTCGGGCCGGGTAATCCAGACCATTTCACCTGACAAGGATGTGGACGGCTTTCACTTTATCAATGTCGGCAAGCTTGGCACCGGTGAACTTGAAACGGCCTTCGTCCCTTGTACGCCAGCGGGTGCAATGATTATGATCGACCGTGTCCATGGTCGCGATCTTTCAGGGCTTAATGCCGTTGTAATTGGGCGCTCCAACATTGTTGGCAAGCCGATGTTCAATCTTCTGCTCGCTGCCAACGCCACGGTTACGGTTGCGCACAGCCGCACGAAAGACCTGCCCGCAATTGCCCGCATGGCGGATATTCTGGTGGCGGCGGTCGGGCGTCCGCGGATGGTCAAGGGTGATTGGGTCAAGCCGGGTGCGACAGTAATCGACGTTGGTATCAATCGCATTCCGGCACCGGAACGCGGCGAAGGCAAGACGCGACTGGTCGGCGATGTCGATTTCGTGGAAGCGGAAAAAGTTGCCGGAGCGATCACGCCGGTTCCGGGCGGTGTCGGTCCGATGACCATCGCAATGCTGATGGCGAATACGCTTACTTCGGCTTGCCGCACTGCTGGCGTGAAAAAGCCAGTTTTTTGACACAATTGAACTGCGTTTTTCGTGCAGTTTCATACAGGTTTTTATGGTTTGAGAGGCAAAACAGCCGAAATCGCTGCTTTGCCTTAATTTCTTTCGTGTGTTTTCAGAACACTGAGGCGCCTTCGTCGGCCCGTCCAGCAATCTGGCGGAAAGCACGGAACAATTCACGCCCCATGCCATGCTCGTTGCCGGAAAGATCGGGACGGTCTTCGCCGCGATCATTCAGCAAGGCCACATTGACCAGAACTTCCAGAGTGCCGTTCACGGCATCCAGACGAATGAAATCGCCGTCGCGGATTTTTCCGATGACGCCACCATCAAGCGCTTCCGGCGTGACGTGGATGGCAGACGGAACCTTGCCCGACGCACCGGACAGACGACCGTCGGTGACGAGAGCGACGCGCTGGCCACGATCCTGCAGTATGCCCAGAACCGTCATCAGCTTATGCAACTCCGGCATGCCATTGGCTTTCGGGCCCTGATAGCGCACCACGGCGATAAAATCGCCGGTCAGCTCGCCAGCCTTGAACGCGGCCTGCATTTGCGCCTGATCGTTGAAAACCTTGGCGGGGGCCTCAATGATCTGGCGCTCCGGCTTCACGGCGGAAACCTTGATGATCGCATTGCCGATATTGCCGGTCAGAACCTTGAGGCCGCCGGTTGGCTGGAATGGCGCATGAATCTTGGCCAGAACCTTTTCGTCGCCGCTTTTTTCCGGCACCGGCTCACGCACGACATTGCCGTCGGCGCCAAGCTTCGGTTCGATGGCATAAGGACGCAGGCCTTCGCCCCATACAGTGCGCACATCCTCATGCAGAATGCCGCCATCGAGCAATTCGCGGATGAGGAAGCCCATGCCGCCAGCAGCGTGGAAGTGGTTCACATCCGCAAGGCCGTTGGGATAGACGCGGGCCAGCAGTGGCACCGCATCCGAAATTTCCGAAATATCGTGCCATGTCAGCTTGATGCCGGCGGCAGCCGCCATGGCGATGAGATGGATGGTGTGGTTGGTGGAGCCCCCGGTGGCATTGAGGCCAATGACGCCATTGACGAAGGATCGCTCGTCCAGCATTTCGCCGACCGGCGTATATTCGTTGCCGCAGGCGGTGATCGCCAGCGCGCGCTTGGCGGCTTCGCGGGTCAAGGCGTCGCGCAGCGGCGTGCCCGGATTGATGAAGGACGCGCCCGGCAGATGCAGGCCCATGATTTCCATAAGCATCTGGTTGGAATTGGCCGTGCCGTAGAAAGTGCAGGTGCCGGGACCGTGATAGGACTTCGATTCCGATTCCAGAAGTTCGGCACGCCCGACCTTGCCTTCGGCATAAAGCTGGCGGGTCTTGGCCTTTTCGTCGTTGGGCAGGCCGCTGGTCATCGGCCCGGCAGGTACGAACACGGCGGGCAGGTGGCCGAAGGTCAGCGCACCGATGATAAGGCCAGGCACAATCTTGTCGCAGACGCCAAGATAGACTGCCGCATCGAACATATCGTGCGACAGACCGACGGCGGTTGCCATAGCGATCACTTCGCGGGAGAACAGCGACAGTTCCATGCCCGCAAAACCCTGCGTGACGCCATCGCACATGGCAGGCACACCGCCCGCCACCTGCGCCACGCCACCCGCTTCGCGCGCGGCCTGCTTTATGAGCTGCGGGAAGGTTTCAAATGGCTGGTGCGCCGACAGCATGTCGTTATAGGCAGTGATGATGCCAAGGTTGGGAATTTCGTCACCAATCAGAGCCGCCTTGTCGTGCGGGCCACATGCAGCGAAACCATGCGCGAGATTGGCACAGCCCAAAACGGCGCGCTTGGGCTTGTTGGACGAAGCTTCCCGCACACGGCCAAGATAGGCTTCGCGCGTTGGCTTGGACCGTTCGCGAATGCGCGCGGTGATTTCCTGAATGCGTTTATGTGCCGTCTCGGTGGGCATGGGTATCACCTGTGCCAATCTGGCTTGAATTGAATTTAACTCGTCCAGTAGAGCTGGATCGGTGTGCGCGCATGATGGAAGACAGCCCGCACGGGCATTTCATTCTCGTCGTCACCGGACAGCGCTTTTTCCAGCGTTGCCTGCTTGGCAGCGCCTTCGATATGCAGCACCAGCATATCGGCTTCGGCAACGATGGGAAGGGTCAGGGTCAGGCGTTTTTCGCCAGCGCCCTCGGCATGGATCGGCAGTACGAGCGCCTTTGTCTCCGGGTTGATCGCCTGATCGAGCCGGTCGGCGCCCGGAAAGAAGGAAGCGGTATGACCGTCATTACCCATGCCGAGCACCACCACGTCAAAAGGACGACGCAACGCATCGATGCGGCTGGCAGCAGCAAGCGCCGCTGTTTCGACCGTTGCCGCCGGGTTGTAAAGGCCGACGAACTTGGCCACACCCGCATGATCGCGCAAAAGATGCTCACGCACCAGCTTTTCGTTGGACCGGTCGCTTTCGACGGGAACGAAACGCTCATCCACAAGGGTGATCGTAACGAGGTTCCAGTCAATCATCTTGCGGGAAAGCACTTCAAAAAGCCTCAGCGGCGTGGTGCCACCGGATACGGCAAGCGTCGCCTGCCCCCGTTCAGCAATGGCGGCATTCAGCTTGTTCGCAATGGCTTCCGACAGTGCCTGCGCCAGTTCCGTTCCGCTGGCAAAATCGTGCCGTTCAATGCTCATTCCGTTCCTTTCCAAAGCAGTAACTGAAACGCTCGGCTCCAGTGTCACAGGCTTTCGTGCCATGTGCGTCCGTCACGCTCGATGAGCGCGATGGAGGACGATGGGCCCCATGTTCCCGCTGTGTAGCCTTGCACCGGCTGGCTGTTCAACTCCCATCCCTGAAGGATCGGATCGACCCAGCGCCATGCTGCCTCGACTTCGTCACGCCGCATGAACAGAGTCTGGTTACCGCGAACGACATCCATGATGAGGCGTTCATAGGCATCAGGATTACGCTCGCTGAACGACTGGGCGAAGCTCATATCCAGCGGCACGTGACGCAGGCGCATGCCGCCGGGGCCTGGGTCCTTGATCATAAGCCACTGCTTAACGCCTTCGTCCGGCTGTAACCGGATGACGAGCTGATTGGCCATCACCTTGCCAGCGCTTTCGCCGAAGATGGAATGCGGGATCGGTTTGAAAGTAACAACAATTTCCGAAACGCGCGTGGCGAGCCGTTTGCCGGTGCGCAGATAAAACGGCACACCAGCCCAACGCCAGTTGGCGATTTCAGCCTTCAGCGCCACGAAGGTTTCGGTATTGCTGCTTTCGCTTTCCAGATCTTCCAGATAGCCGCGCACCGGACCGCCTGCGGAAGCACCGGCGCGATACTGGCCGCGTACTGTCATGTCCTCTACATTGAGAGCGGTAATCGGCTTCAGTGAGCGGAGAACTTTGACCTTTTCGTCATGGACGGCGTCCGCTTCGATTGACGACGGCGGCTCCATCGCAACGAGGCAAAGAAGCTGGAGAATATGGTTCTGCACCATGTCACGCAGGGCGCCCGCCTTGTCGTAATAGCCCGCGCGCCCTTCCAGGCCGACGGCTTCTGCAACGGTGATCTGCACATGGTCGATATGGGCGGAATTCCACAGAGGTTCATAAAGCGCGTTGGCAAAACGCAGCGCCATCAGGTTCTGGACGGTTTCCTTGCCGAGATAATGGTCGATGCGGAAAATCTGATCTTCGCGGAAAACGCTGCCCAGCGTATCATTAAGCGCCATGGCGGTTTCGAGATCGCGACCGATCGGCTTTTCCACGATGATGCGCGTATCACGGGTGATCAGGCCATGGGTCTTCAGGCGCGTGGCGATATCGCCGAAGAGCGTCGGGCCGACAGCGAGATAGAAAGCGCGAATCTTTTCCGGCTTCTTGCCGATCAGAGTCTTGAGCGCATCCCAGCCCTCATCGGACTTGGCGTCGACAGCTACATAGCTGAGGCGGGCGAGAAACTTTTCGATTTCCTTCTCGTCAACTTCCGTAGCCTTCACATGTTCATGAATGGCATCTCGTGCGAACTGCCGATATTCGTCATCAGTCATGACGCTGCGCGATGCGCCGATGATGCGCGTCGGGTCGGTGAGCTGGCCTGCACGCTGACGCTGATATAGCGCCGGAATGAGCTTGCGTTCGGCAAGATCGCCCGAACCACCGAACACGATGCAGTCGAAGGGCTCTACCGGAATTGTCTGGCTGGTCATATATCGCTCTCTTCTCTTATTGCGCAAATCAGTGTGCTTGGGGGAAGCATGCTATTTTCACGCAGGTCTTGTCTATTATCTAATCGATTTAAATTCAACCGTCGTGATGCCGTTATCGCGCGAAATTGAAGGTGCACTGCCATAATTGACGGATTAACGGGTTGTGCATACATGACATGTTCATTTTGGTTCAGGCTCTTAACGCCATATTGAAACAAATAATCTGGATTCAAGTGATTGCACTTTACTGGAAATGCTCAAAAGGAGAATGACATGAAGAGGCTGCAGGATAAGGTCGCAATCATCACTGGTGCCGGTTCGGGCTTCGGATCAGGCATGGCGCGCCGATTTGCAGCCGAAGGCGCAAAGGTTATCCTCGCCGATGTGAACGTAAAGCGTGTTGAGGACGAGCTTGCCGATATCGGCGTGAACGCCCTGTCCGTGCAGGTGGATGTTTCGCGAAAGGACGATATCGAGCGCGTGGCGCGCACGGCCTTTGAAGCGTTTGGCCGCATCGACATTATGGTCAACAATGCCGGTTTCACCCATCGCAATATGCCACTGACGGACGTGGACGAGCATAATTTCGATTTGATCGCGTCCGTGAATATGAAGGCACTTTATTACTCGACACAGATCGTCGTGCCGATCATGGAACATCAGGGCGGAGGCGTTATCATCAATACGGCCTCGGCGACCGCATTGCGTCCGCGCAAGGGCCTTGTCTGGTACAGCGCATCCAAGGGATGGATCATCAGCGCAACCAAGGCGATGGCACTTGAGCTTGCGGACAAGAATATCCGGGTGAACTGTATCTGCCCGGCTGAAAGCGACAGTGAGGCACTGAAACTGTTTCTGGCGGAAGATACGCCGGAGGCACGTGCAGCGCTTAAGGCTACCATTCCTCTTGATCGGTTTTCGACGCCGGAAGATGTGGCTGAAGCCGCGCTCTGGCTGGCCTCGGATGCCGCTTCCATGGTGACGGGGACGGCGCTTAATATTGACGGCGGCTACTCAATTTAACCATCTGCTTCGGCAAGGAAGTCATCAAAAATGGCTTCCAGCCGCCTGTGCCTCTCAGTGGCCATAAGCTTTCCGGTCTTCGTTTTGAAGCCGGAGGTGAGGCCAAACAGTTTGGTGCGGAAATGATCGAGCGCGAAACGCTTGTCGTCCAGCGGGCGATTGTCGGCCTGCGGGTCGCGCCAGTCGTAAAGCGCGCTGCCCATCCGGCCAGCAATGTAGAAACACCGGGCTGCGCCGATTACTCCGATTGCATCGAGCCGGTCGGCATCCTGCAATATCTTCGCTTCTGTCGTGACAGGTTCGATATTGGCCGAAAAACTGTGCGCTTCGATGGCATGGGCGACAAGGCCGATGCGTACTTCATCCCAGCCAAGATTGCGCAGTAGCGTGGTCGCCTTTTCCGCCGCCAGACGCGAAGCACGGTTTCGGTCGGGCGAGTTCTTCTCGACGCTCACGCAGTCATGCAGCAGTGCTGCGGCGCAAAGTACTTCGGCGTCACCACCTTCCAGGCGCTGGATCGCAGCGGCGTTTTTCCAGACGCGGGCAAGATGGGACAGATCGTGCGATCCGTCCTCGCCATGTTCGAGCGCGTGGGGCAGTAACCTTTCGGCAAGTGCTTCAAAAGGCGCGAAGATATATGCTGTCATTGTGGTCTGCCGTGGGGCCTAGGATTCGGGATATGACAGAAATTACGGGTTCTTGCGCAGGACGGTCCAGTTATAAAATGCGCCGAGAGCCATGATCAGGCATGTGCCGAGAAACACGGAGCGCATGCCGAAGTGACCGCCTACAAAGCCGCCAGCGACGGGGCCCGCAACCTGTCCGATATATTGAGCCGAGACAGAATAACCCAGAACGCCGCCCGCCACGTGGTCGGGCACATTGTGCCGGATGACGCTGGTGATGCAGGGCAACAATCCGCCCAGCGCCAGGCCCATCAGAAAACGCAGGCCGATCAACTGCCAGGCTTCCGTCACGAAAGCCTGCGGGATCAAAAGCAGTGCAGCCACGGACAGCGCCCCGATGATGACGCGCGTATGGCCGATGCGGTCGGCAAGGCGGCCCAGCCGCGAGGATGACATAATGCTGCCGAGCGCCGCAGCAGCCATCACCACGCCGGAAATCAGAGTCACTTTCGTCTGATCGTCCATCAACTGGATTACGTAGACCGTAATGATCGGCTCGATCGACATGTTGGCGAAAAGGAGCAGCATGCCCGTCACCAGCATGGCGATGACCGGCTTTCTGTCGGGGATCGCAGCCCATATGGATTCCGCCTTCTGCTCCTTGGTCGGCTTGGGCGGCTTGCGTTCTTCACGGATCAGGAAGGTCGTGGCCAGAAATGTGAGGAAAATCACACCGCCAGCCAGCCAGAAGGTTGCGCGGATGCCGATCAGTGGCGGCAAGGCGCCGCCGAGCAATGGGCCTGCCAGATTGCCCGCCATGATGCCGGCCGAAAGCGCGCCCAGCGCCCAGCCGGTCTTTTCCTTTGGCGTCTGTGTGGCGACAAGGATCATCGAGCCGGACGAATAGCCGCCCGCGATGCCCACGAACAGGCGTAACGCCACCAGTTGCCAGACGCTTGTCACCATGCCGATCAGAGACATGGCGATGGCCATGCCGAGGCTGGCGCGGATCAGCATCAGCTTGCGCCCGTATCGGTCGCCGAGCTTGCCCCACAGCGGCGCGACGAAGGCAGCGGCAAGAAAGGTCGCGCCGTAAGCGATGCCCGACCATTGCACAATGGCCGCATGATCGGTGACGCCCAATTGTTCCACGTAAAGCGGCAGAAATGGCAGAAGAAGCGACATGGCAATGAGCGTCGTAAAAGAGCCGATGAGGCAGATCAGCAGGTTCTGCTTCCAGTAGCGCTCGTGGTTTTCTTCGACGATCACATTTTCCGGGCTGACTGCGGCAGTTTCGCTTGCAGCGGCTTGGGCGGTGCTCATGACATTTCTCGCGATTGCAATGTATTCCATTTTGGGATACCAAAACGGTATGCATGAATGCGCCTGTTGATGAGGCTTGTCAATTGCAGTGCCGATCGAAAGTGGAGAATTATGCCAATGTCACAGATGAGGCAGGTTGAAACGCAGCTTCGCGACATGATCCTCGGTCTGGAACTGGGGCCGGGCGAACGTTTGACCGAGCGCTGGATCGAGGCGCAGTTTGAAGCCTCGCGCACGCCGATCCGAGCAGCGCTTTTGCGGCTGGAAGCGGAAGGGCTGATCTGCCGCGAAGGGCGTGGCTGGACGGTCTCACCGATCAACCTCAGCGAAATCGAGCAGATCGGCGTCTATCGTGAAGCACTGGAAATTGCGGCGTTAAAGCTAACATGCGCGCTGGAGGATCGCAGCGGCGTGGAGCTGATTTTAGCGATGCTGGAAAGCTGCGATGCGGATACCTCACGCGAGGAGTGGCACCGTATCGGTATGGATTTTCATATTGAACTGGCGCGACTGTCTGGTAACGAATTTCTCAGTCGCGGCGTGCGCGATGCTATGCAGCGTCTCTCACGGGCGCGCTGGCTGGAGGTGCGTGACGAGGCGGCGCTCGCGCGTGCATGGGGCGAACACCGCGCCATTCTCGACGCGGTGCGCGAAGGAAACACCGACAGGGCGACGGCGTTGATGAGTGCGCATCTGGACGGAAGCCGCAGCCGTCTCGTCAGCAATCTCCGCGAGGACCGACGCGGTCTCAAAGCGCGTGGCTTTGCTGTCATCAGCGCGTGACAAAGTCACCGCCATTCGGGCAGCTTATGGCCGTCTCGTGAATAGTATTGCGTACGCCCGTCACCGATACCGATATCCCGCAGGAGGTATTCCGGCGAATGTTCGGTAATGACGATATGGGTGGACTTGCGGGAGAACAGACGGGAAAACAGTGCCCTCCAGCCCTTTTCCGTTCTGTGGTTCATCGTGGGTGCTGTGGCGGTTGCGCAGGCAGAACCGAGGTTTTTCATGATCTCACCTATTCAGATACAGCGGCTGTGGGAGGCAGCTACTCGTTAAATTGTGCCTATAGGTATGCGCCTGAAAACCTTTGTTTTCCAATTGAACTTCGATTAGTATGCATAAGGAGGACTTATGCATAATGACGACACCGCTTCCCCCTTTATCGGCTATTCGCGTTTTTGAATCCGCCGCCCGCCATGCAAGTTTCACCCGCGCGGCGGAGGAATTGGGCATGACGCAGGCTGCGGTCAGCTATCAGGTCAAGATGTTGGAGGAGCGTGTGGGCGCGCCCTTGTTTCTGCGCATGCCGCGCCAGGTGGAACTGACCGAACTCGGCAAGCAGCTTGCGCCTGCGATCACGGAGGCGTTCGAGACGATGCGCAATGCCTTTGCCAGCCTGCGCGAGGATGCAGAGGGCACGCTGTCGATCAGCGTTCTTGCAACTTTTGCCGCCAATTGGCTGGCGCATCGGCTTGGCTCGTTCCAGATGCGGCATCCGTCACTCGCAGTCCGACTCGATACGTCCGACAGCTTGATCGACTTCGCGACGACCAATGTTGACATTGCGATCAGAAGCGGCTTCGGTAAATGGCCAGGCCTGGAAGCCCATGAGCTCATCAAGGCGAGGTTCACGCCGATGCTGAGTCCGGCTCTTGCCGCTACAATCGGTGGGGTAAAGGAACCTGCCGATCTGCTGCGGCTAAAGATAATCGACGCAAGCGATCCTTGGTGGCAAATCTGGTTCAAAACAGCCGGGATCGAAAATCCGCAATTGCAGGGCAACACCCAGAACCGGCTGGGCGCACAGCATATCGAAGGGCGGGCGACTGTTGCGGGGCAGGGTGTGGGCATTCTCACGCCTGCCTTCCATCAGATCGAGATCGCCACCGGCCAGCTTATCCAGCCTTTCGATATTCTTGGCACTGACGGGCGCGCTTATTGGCTCGTCTATCCCAAGTCCCGTCGCAACACGCCCAAGGTCCGCGCGTTCAGGGAATGGATACTGAGCGAGCTGGACTGAGCCTAGATGACAGGCAAGACAGCCTCGATCTTTTAATACAGCGCTCTGAACCCAGCTGCATAGATACTCAAGTGCGGCACGCTTTATCGTGCAAGCCAGAAGGCGGAAAAAAATTGTGCCGAATGTCACATTCGACATTGCTGTCTCGTCATGACTATCGAACCCCTTGAACCGAAAGGAACGATACCATGACCCCTCTGCTCAATCCGTTCGATGTTGCCCCTGCCACGATGAAACCCTGGATGAATGCCTCGATGACGATCGCATCCAGTTTGGAAGCCAGCCTGATCGAGCTTGTCAAAATCCGCTCCTCACAGATCAACGCCTGCGCCAATTGCATCAATATGCATACGCTTGAAGCGCGCTCTCTTGGCGAGACCGAACAACGCATCTATTTGTTGTCGGCATGGCGCGAAGCACCGTGTTACTCTGATCGCGAACGCGCCGCCCTGGGATGGGTCGAGGCGCTGACCCGTCTGTCGCAAGGCCACGATCTGGAAGAGGCCCGCACCGCCATGCAGGCGCAATTCACCGAGGAGGAGCAAGTGAACCTTACGCTGATGATCAACATCATCAATGGCTGGAACCGCCTGGCGGTTGGTTTTGGCCTTTGGTTCGAACCGGAAGCGAAGAAGCCCGCAGTAAAGGCGGGCGTCTGATGGCTGACATATCCTCGCAAGGTGATGCTGCCGAAAGCTTCGATCCGCTGCGCCCGAAACTGATCCGTGTTGCCTATCGCATGTTGGGCTCGGTCGCGGATGCCGAGGATATGGTGCAGGAGGCGTTCATCCGATGGATGAACGCCGACCGCAGTGAGGTGCGCGAACCGGAAGCCTTTCTGCGGCGCACCGTGACCCGTCTGTGCCTCGATTTTCTGAAATCCGGGCGCAATCAGCGCGAGACTTATTTCGGGCCGTGGATACCCGATCCGGTTGTCGAAGAGGAAACGGATGACGACGTCACCCTGCCGCTCATGCTCGCGCTGGAGCGTCTTTCGCCGCTGGAACGCGCCGCATTCCTGCTGCACGATGTTTTCGGGCTAGATTTCGACGAGATAGCCAAGACGATCCAGCGTGACACTGCGGCCTGCCGCCAGCTCGCTGCACGGGCACGCAAGCATGTGCGCGAGGAGCGCCCGCGTTTTCAGGTCGACAAGCAGCGCGGACTGGAACTGGCGCAGGCCTTTTTCACTGCATCACGCAGCGGCGATATGAAGAAGCTCGGTGCCATGCTCGCGGCGGATGTACATATGCAGGCAGATGGCGGCGGCAAGCGACCGGCATTCCCAAGGCCGGTGCTGGGATTCGACGATGTGATGTCGATCCACCAAAAACTGGCCGCATATTATGCGGGCAAGCAGTCGGAGCTTATCCGCATGGTCTATATCAACGGTTTGCCTGGCTTCATTACGCGTGAGGCGGACGGAGAAATCCAGACGACGGCGCTCGATATAGACAACGGCAAAATTGCCGGGATCTATGTGGTGCGCAATCCCGACAAGCTCAAGCATTTGCATTGAACGATGCCGCTTCCGCTTTCGAGAGACATGCTTCACCCGATCAGGTAGCGGCAGATGCCAGCCGCGCCAATGCCGATCAGCACGGTTGGCAGCATGGAAAAGCGCGTTGCGGCGAAGATCGTAATTGCAAGGGCGATCAAGTCCGCAGGCTTGTCCGAAACGAAATCGGGCGCGATGACCGAGATCAGGACACAGCCGGGCGCTGCTTCCATCACCGCCGTCGCACGCTTGCTTAGCGTACGGTTGCGCAGCAGCACATAGCCGCCGATGCGGGTGAGATAGGTGACGCTTGCCATCAAAACGATGGTCAGAACGGCTAATGGATCGATCATTCTTCACCTGCCAGCAGATAAGCTGCAACGAGACCGGACAAGGCACCGGCTGCGACATACCAGGCGCCAGGAACGATGAGATAGGTCAAGGCAGCCACCACAAGACTGACCAGCCAGGGGCGCGCCGCGGCGAAACCTTTCCACATGCCTGCCAGCAAAACCAGAAACACCGCCGGGAAAGCCATGTCGAAGCCATAGGGGCGCAGGTCGCCCATCATCGGGCCGAAGGCCGCGCCCAGCGTGGTGAAGACAACCCAGGCGAGATAGAAAGGAATGGCCACACCGGCATAGAAGGTGAGGCTCAGCGCTGGATTGACGCCTTTTGACTGCCGGCGCTTTGCATCGGCAAGGCCGAGCGCCCAACTTTCATCGCACATGAGAAACAGGCTTGCAAAAGCCTTGCGCTTGGGCAGATGGCGGATGAACGGCGCCAGAGCGGCGCCCATCAGCAGGTGGCGGCTGTTGACCAGAAAGGTGATTGCAACAATCAGGAGAATGTGCGGTGGCGAGGTCCAGAGCTGGATGGCTGCGAATTCCGATCCGCCCGCAAAATTCAGCCCGGTCATCATGGGGACTTCAATGACGCTGAGGCCCTTTTGTGCGGCCTGCGCGCCCAGAACCAGCGCATAGGGAATAATGCCAAGCAGAACCGGCAGACCGGCAGCGGCCCCGCGACGAAATTCCGAGCTTCGTCCGGATCTGCTTTTTTGAGGCGCATAGGCCTGTGAAATATCCATAAAATTCTCGCTAGAGCGAATAGGCTCTATCTGTTTGCTTTGCAGCTTTGTGATTCAGGTTCTCGGTCTCTTGCATGTCTGCTTGAGAAGTTTGGCGACTGTAGCCAATCTCTCAAGCAATTTGGTTGCGAATTAAGCCTATTTGCGCCAATATTTGGCATTCAATGCCAATAAGATTGGCATAAATGGAATCGAGAGCCAATGAAGCTGGATGAGATAGACAAACGGATTCTGCGTGTTCTGCAGCGCGACGGCCGTATCGCCAACAATGACCTCGCGCGCGAGGTCGGTCTCTCGCCCTCGCCATGCCTACGGCGGGTGAAGCTTCTGGAAGAAGCCGGCGTGATAGACCGCTATGTCGCGGTGCTGAACCCGGCCAAGGTCGGCAAGGGGCTGACTTTCTTCACCCGCATCCGGCTGGACCAACAAGATGAGGAAACACTTCAGACCTTCGCCAAGGAGATACTGAAGCTCCCGCAGGTGCTCGAATGCTATTTCATGCTCGGTGATTATGATGCGATGATCCGGGTGGTTGCGGCGGATATCGAGGATTACCGCCGCTTCCAGTCTGAATATCTGAGCCGGATTAGGGGCGTTCAGAACCTGAAGACCGATGTGCCAAGCCAGACGGTCAAGCAAACCTCCGAAATGCCTCTATAGCGTTCGCCGAAGGGTGGGGTTTATGCAGCCTTCTCTCTGGCCGCCACTGGTTGGGCGCGTTTCAGTTCCTCGTTGACCCGATCTGCCAGCTCGAAGAAGCGCTGGCGCACCTGTAGGGCATAGGGATTGGCATGTTCGATGGCCTGAAACACTTCCGGCGCGTCGTGGCGAACCATGCTGACCGCCCGCATCAAAAGGTCGAAGCTTTTCGTTGTCATGCGGGCGGGAAGGGGTTCCATCTGTACCAGAACCTTGGCGATCAGATGCGTGAGGCCCTGTACCATTGCCGCCTCACGGTCATGGTCTTCCGGTGTGGTGACTATGACATCGAGCGCAAGGTGCTTTTTCAGGAAGGCTGCAACGCGGTGGAACCGTCTGCCGCGCACAGAACAAACGGCGATTTTCAGACCGGTGATGCCGTCGCGTGCACTTTGTGGACCGAAGAGGGGATGTGTGGCGACAATATCCACATGAGCCGGCAGACCACACCGCATGATATCGGCAGGCCCGACCTTGACGGAGCCGACATCAAGAACAAGAGCACCGGGGATTAGATGCGGCGCGATCATTTCCACCACACGATCAAGAGTTGCGACCGGCGTTGCCAGGATAACGATCTCGCAGAGAGCGGCCTTTTCCATTGAGGTCAGGGTGACGCCATGTATCCGTGTCTTTTGAGGGGCCGCAGCACAATCGTAGGCATATAACTGGAAGTAAGGGTTCAGGTGACGGGCGATAAGCTGCCCGAATGCACCAAAGCCGATAATACCAATTTTGATATGCTGATTGTTATCGCGAGACATGGACTGACCTCTTTAGGGCCGCATGGCCAGAGGTGCTGTCCGTGAAACTCAACCGCTGGCAATGCAGCGGTTGAACTATGACAAAGCAAACCCGCCGCTATATGAGCGGGGCGTAATAAAACTGGGTGCTGATGAGCGCTTTGTTCATGCGGCTTAGCTATTCCTGCTCGTGTTGAATGTCAACACGCGGTTTATTTCAGGTAGGCGCGAACCACGTCCACGAGTTCCCCCGCACCTTCGTCGCGCTCCTTTTGTGGCAGCGCCCCATCAGCCACGTGCATCAGGATATGGTCTTCGATCACTTCCGCCATTAAGCCGTTGACCGCTCCGCGGACACCCGCGATCACCTGCATGACCTCCGCGCAGCCCTTCTCTTCCTCAAGCATCCGCTCCACGCCATCAAGCTGGCCGCGAATGCGGCGGACGCGATTGATGAGCTTCTGCTTTTCGCGGATGGTATGGGTCATGAGAGCCCTGGTCCTTCATGGCAATGTTGCAATTCTCAGGCGGTGCGCGCTTCCACCTCCACCGTCACATGCGACAAATCATGGATTACTGCAAGCTTGTTCCGGTAATAGGAGGGCGCCTGCGGCTGTTCCGCAAAGATCGAAACGATGGCGCCGTGATGCCCCGGCCCGAGTTGCCAGACATGCAGATCGACGATTTCCCCACCCTCGCGGCTGATGATCTCTGCTATCTCTCCCGGCAGGTCCTCATCCTCCGGCAGATAATCGAGCAGGGTGGAGCCAGTGTCCTTTATCAATCCCCATGACCAGTTTGCGATCACCAGCGCACCGACTATGCCGATTGCCGGATCGAGCCAGAGCCAGCCATAAAGGCCTCCCATCAGAAGTGCTGCAATGGCAAGCACCGATGTCAGGGCATCGGCGAGCACGTGTATATATGCTGCACGTAAATTCTGATCATGCACACCTGCATGATCATCGCCATGGCTATGGTCATGATGATGGCCGTGATGGTGGGAATGGTCGTCCCTGAGGAGCCAGGCGCAGACGAGGTTGACGATAAGCCCAATCACCGCAACCAGAATGGCTTCTTGAAAATTGATCTTCACCGGAGAGGTGATGCGCCAGAAGCTCTCCCAGCCGATAAGCAGCGCTATAAGCGCCAGAACAATAGCACTGGCAAAGCCTGCAAGATCGCCAAGCTTTCCTGTGCCGAATGTAAAACGCGAATTGTGCACGTGTTTGCGCGCATACAGATAGGCGAAAGCCGCAATCAGCATCGCCGCCGCATGTGTGGACATGTGCCAGCCATCGGCAGTGAGTGCCATGGAGCCGTAGAGGTTTCCGGCGGTAATCTCGATGACCATCATCGTCGCCGTGATGGCGATTACGATCCAGGTCCGCTTTTCATTGCGCTGGTGGTTTTCTCCCAGAAAGACATGGTCATGCCCGGAGATTGAATGACGTCCGGAATGCTCTGCATGTTGATGCGTGCTCATGGCTTCAGCCTCTCTTTTAGAATAGGTGGGTATACTATTTTGGAGTGCAAATCAATTCATACTTTCAAGGTCTGTGTTTAACCTCGATCAGCAGGAAAGCCGCTGACAGCGCCTTTTCAAGGGCAGAAAAACTCACCTTTCAGAGTAGCGCTTACGCCTATTAGAGGAGACTATTGGCCTGATTGCCGGAAGTTTTTCGGGGTTGGTATCAGTTAAGATCAGAGGCGTTAACTTGGGGCAAAGTATCGAAGCGCCGCTGATCCGGGCAACACGGAACGACGCTTCAGATTTTGAAGCTGCGCATCGTGCTTTGCTAGAAATCCACGCTGATTTTCAGGCCGGTGCCGTAACGAGAAGAGCGGAGGGATACATGTCTTTAGGAAAAAATGCGCATTCACCGCGCAGTCGAGCGCGGCGGCACTTTCTGGGACTTGCAGCCGCCACTGCCGCCAAGGTCGCGGCATTGGGTGTATTTGTTTCAACGGTGTCGTCACGTCCGTCGCAGGCCCTTGGTACTAAGTGGTGGGATAACCATGGGGGCGATTCCGGCTCCAATTGCCTGTTGAAAGGCACACTGATTGAAACGCCGATGGGGCCGGTCGAGGTGGAGACGTTGTCCGTCGGCGATCTTGTGGTCACGGCCCGGGGGGAAACCCGTCCAGTCAAATGGATTGGCTGGCAAAGCTACAGAAAAGACGGCGTGGCATGGAACGAAAGCGTGATGCCAATCCGCGTCAAACGCTTTGCTATCGACAGCAAAACCCCGCAGCGTGACCTTTATCTTTCGCCCAACCACGCGCTGCTTATCGATGGCGTACTGATCCGCGCGAAGGATTTGGTCAATGGCCAGAGCATAGCGCGCGTATCGATGGATCAGGCCATCGACTATTGCAATATCGTTCTCGACACGCACGAAGCGGTGCTGGCTGAAGGGGCTGCCGTCGAAACCTATCTGATGCGTGGCGACAGCTATAAGAGCTTCACCAACTTTACCGAGTATCAGGAACTATATCCAAACGAAGCCGATACAATAATGCAGCCCTTTGCGCCGCTTGTGGGCTATGAAGGTGCTCGCCAGCATATGCATGCCTTGTTGTGTATGAGCGGTATTCTTCCGCTGCGCGATGTAGTTGAGGAAACTTATCAGCGTCTGGTAGCGAACACGGGCGAAAGTGTAACGTAAAGTAATGTGTAATACCGGCGATGATAAGAAAGACGGGGTGCCGAAGGGTGTCCCGTCTTTTTCTTGTGAAGCAGGTTTCGCGGCAGTCGCCTTTGTCGAAAAAGCGGCTTGGGGCACCGCTCTAACTATTTGTTTTTGAGCATGTCTCCCAAAGCCGGTTCGCCCTTTCGGGAGACGTTCTCTAAATCCTGTCCATCAATGCATACCACGACA
Organism: Ochrobactrum sp. CGA5; assembly: GCF_006345815.1. GTDB lineage: Bacteria > Pseudomonadota > Alphaproteobacteria > Rhizobiales > Rhizobiaceae > Brucella. The sequence continues at coordinate 46,599 of NZ_VCIG01000004.1, forward strand.
GGGCTAGGAACAGTAGCGGCGAGCGGAAGGTGCGACCGCCGGGGAAGGTGGGAATGCGCAGCTCTTCAAACAGTTTCAATCGGTCGCGATTGCCGGCAACGGTTTCCGCATAGAGCTTACCCATATAGTTGGCCAGCATGACACCATGACCGGAATAGCCGCCCGCGGAAATCACACCGGGCATCACTTCGCGCACGAAGGGCTGGCGGGGCATGGTGATGCCGACTGAACCGCCCCAGGCATGGGTGATTTCGACTTTGTCCAGCGCCGGATAGATCTCGGCGATCTGGCGGCGGATATGGGTGCTGATATCGCGCGGATTGTCGGCCGTATAGGCTTCACGCCCGCCGAACAGAAGCCTGCCGTCCTTCGAGCGCCGGAAATAACGCACCACGAAGCGGGAATCGTCAATGGATTCACCGCCGGGAATAACCGGGCTATCGTCGCCAAGCGGCACTGTCGCTCCGATGAACGAACGGATCGGCATGACATGCGATGCGCTGACGGGCTCCAACCGTCCGCCATAGGCATTGACGGCGATGAAGGCGTTTTTCGCGACGATGGTTCCGCGGCTGGTCTGGACTTCGACCTGCCCGCTTGCGGTGCTGATTTTGCTGGCTTTGGTATCTTCAAAGAGATTTGCGCCTGCCGCATGGGCCGCTTTTGCGGTTCCGACAAGCAATTTCAGCGGATGAATATGGCCGGTGCCTGCATCATAGACGCCGCCAAAATAGCGTTCAGAGCCAAGCAGGCTTGCCGTCTCAGCGCGGTCGAGCAGACGCAGATGCGAATAGTTGAACCGGTTCGCCATCCGCTCAACATGGCGTTCATACGACTTCAGGTAGCGCGGCTTGTGCACGACTGAAATATGGCCTGGCACATATTCCATGTCGATCTTGTGCTCTTCGGCAAAGGCCAGAAGATAAGCCTTGGCTTCTTCCGCCACCTCGAACAGGGCCTTGGCACGCTCATAGCCATATTCCGCTTCGAGGTCTTCGGCCCATGTGCGCTGGCCGGTACCGAACTGGCCACCATTGCGCCCTGACGCCCCATCGCCGAACCGCGCCCCGTCGATGAGTGTTACATCCACACCCTGTCTTGCCAGATGATAGGCAGCCGAAAGCCCCGTATACCCGCCGCCAATGACGACGACATCCGCTTGCCGCGATCCATCCATCTCGGGATATTGCGGTCGGTCGGGCACAGTCGCCTCGTACCATGAATAGCCGGGTGAAATTGGACTTAGGTATGACATGTGGAACCAGTCAGACGTTAAGCAGCAGGAACTCGCGTTCCCAAGGGCTGATGACTTCCATGAAGGTTTCGAACTCGGCGCGTTTGATGGCAGCGTAGGTCGTCACGAAGGAACTGCCGAACAGATTGCGTAGTTCCGTGTCTTCCTCAAACAACTCCACCGCGTCGATCAGGCCGCGGGGCAGCTCGATTTCCTTTGTGTTGACGCTCGTGGTCGCAGGCTGCTCCGGTTGGATTTTGTTCACGAGGCCGATCAAGCCGCAGGCGAGCGAAGCCGCCAACGCAAGATAGGGATTGGCGTCGGAGGACGGGATGCGGTTTTCAACGCGGCGCCCATTGGGTTCAGAGCGCGGCACACGGAAAGCGGTGGTACGGTTGTCGTAGCCCCATTTGACATTGACAGGCGCGGACGCATCCGGCGTCAAACGACGGTAGGAGTTCACATAAGGTGCAAACATGACGAGCGCATTCGGCACATGACGCTGCATGCCGCCGATGAAGTGGCGGAAAGCCTCGCTTTCGCTGCCATCCTCATTGGTGAAGATGTTGCGTCCCGTCTTCTTGTCCACGATGGACTGGTGGATATGCATTGCCGATCCGGGCTGGCCCTGAATGGGTTTGGCCATGAAGGTGGCATACATGTCGTGCTTGAGAGCCGCCTCGCGGATGGTGCGCTTGAACATGAACACCTGGTCGGCGAGTTCTACCGGGTCGCCATGGCGCAGGTTGATTTCAAGCTGACCGGCGCCTTCTTCGTGGATCAGCGTGTCGATCTCCAGCCCCTGACCTTCGGAGAAATGATAGATGTCGTCGATCAGTTCATCGAATTCGTTGACGCCCGCGATTGAATAACCCTGACCGCCGCCAATGGCGCGGCCCGAACGGCCGACCGGCGGTGTCAGTGGATAATCGGGATCGGGGTTCTTGCGGACCAGATAGAACTCGATTTCCGGCGCGACAACCGGCTTGAGGCCGCGCTTATTGTAGGCGGCAACGACATTGCGCAGCACGTTGCGCGGTGTGAACTCAACGGCGCGCCCGTCATGATAGACGAGATCGCAGATAACCTGTGCTGTCGGGTCGGATTCCCATGGCACAGCCGAAAGGGTCGAGAGGTCCGGCATCAGCTTAAGGTCGCCGTCATCTTCTGGGTAGTGAAAGCCGTAACCGTCTTCCGGGTAATCACCGGAAATCGTCGTCATGAAGACGGCGGAAGGCAAAGCCAGCGAGGTATTGGAGGTGAACTTCTTCGACGGCATCATCTTGCCGCGGGCAACCCCAGCCTGATCGGGGGTTATGCACTCGATGTCTTCGATGTCCCGCCAGGCCAGCCATTCGGTTGCCTGCTTCCAGTTCTTCACACCGCGAAGAGATTTGACATAGGCAGGCGTACGGCGACGCGGGGCGCGCGTAACCTTCTTTTCCGTCGTATCAGCAGACATCCATCACCAGAAAATGATTTCGATAACGGCATGATAGCTGCGACTGGCGTCAATGACAAATGGGTCCGGCAAGCTTTTGTGTGCGCCGTCGCAGAAAGCGCACACAAAAGAAAATCGATACATCAGAGGCCAAAATGGCCCTTGAGAGCAGGCACGCTCGCCACCAGCTGGTCGACCAGTTTCGGGTCATGATCGCGCACATAGTTGATCACCTGCCCGCCTGCTTCGGTGATCTGATCGCTGGAGAGGCCACTGGAACGAAGCATGGCGGCGGCTTTCAAAAGTGCGCTCATCTTTTCGCCAGCCACATTATCCATCAGGCCTGACAATGCGCCCATGATGCCGCCGGTGTTCGAGGCAAGCACATCGTGAGCGGTGGCGAGCTGCTGCGCATCCGGCAGGAGTGCGAAAATCTTGTTGCCGATTTCAGGTGCACTGTGTTGCACCACAGAAAACACCGAGCCCGCGAGCTTTTCGGCAAGTTGCGGATCAATATTGATTTTTGTTGCGATACTGTCGACGAGAGACTGAATAGACATAAAAAATTCCGTATTCCTTGCCCCCGCAAGGGGCGGTTCAAACCGCAGTCGGTGGGCAAAGCGCTCTAGCTTCCACGACCAACCGTTTACAAGCGATCCGAAGGCGCGTGCATCGGATCAGGATGCAGGGACCATTAATGATGTACCGACGTCAATGCATGAGCCGCGGATTTGTTGGGGTTCGGTGAATTTTTGGTCAAGATTCAGCAGGTGGAATATTGAAGTGGCTTTTCAGTGCAGGGACAAAAGCAAAAAGCTTTCGCACAAGGTCGCGATCCCTTTGCCTCACATGGCGGATGACTGTCAGGAAGGCCTGATTGGCCTGATCCACGCTCATGCCGGTCGACTTCAATGCTGCCAAACCACAGACTAGTGCGCCTATTCTCTCGCCCGCGAAATTTCCGGCGACATTGGAGACCGTTCCGAGGAGGCCATTTGCTTGATGATTTTCAGGGATGAGAACATCATTGGCATGTGCCAGTGCAGAGGCTCCGGGAATTATGTTGAATATTTGTGGTGCTATAATTGGAGCTTCATGCTGGATGACGGACAGCAATATACCAACTGTCTGTTCGGCTGTTCCAGGATTTATATTGGCATTTGCGGCAATATTGTCTATCAAGGACTGAATTGACATGTCTCACCTTTGAGAATAAATAAAATTATACTATTAAGAAGAAATTTATTATAATTAATACTTATTTTTAGTGTATAGTAATTTTACATTTTGTCATACGGTAAGAAAATACAGGGCGTTTATGGTCGTGCGTCGCAAGAAGGCGTATAGGCTTCCCTCGCCAATCTTCGTCGGACCTATTTGTATTGATCGTTCGCCAGCGCCCGCCTTTGTGGAAACTCTTCTTCATACCGTTCGGAATGCTGTCGAACGATCTGCCCATCGGTGCCATAGCCGACACGATCGAAATCAATTTGCGGGAAGCACTAGGTAAGAAAGTCCTGCCGGACCTTCCGCAGTCGGTCGATTATCTACTGATGTAAAAAAAAGCCCCGACTGGCAACGCCAGCCGGGGGAGGTCAGTTGAGGAAATCCGACCATAAAGCGAGTAGTAGATCAAGCCCGTTTCATCGAATTTAATGGGCACTGCCGGTTTGGACATTGTGTCGCTGCCAAAAAGCGAAGTGTGTGAGCATGGCGGCGACGGCGATAGTCGGGAGCATCATCATTTGTCGTGGGTGACGATAACCGGGATCAGTAGATCGCCCCAGTTGCCGTCGCCGTTCCCGTGCTGCCGAAGGCACACGAAATGAAGGAACATGGCGGCGACGGCGATAGTCGGGAGCATCATCATTTGTCGTGGGTGACGATGACTGGGATCAGTAGATCGCCCCAGTTGCCATCGCCGCCATGATGCCGGGCGGAGCGAACCAGTTCCACGGAAACGCCTGCCTCGACCGCCTTCATGACGGTGTAGTTGAGGCGATGCAGATCGTTGGCGAGCATACGGATAACGGTCTGCTGATCCGTGGTCATGCTTGAAGATTGTTCTTCTGCTCTTTCCTTGACGCGTGCTGGCGAATTCATGGGACTGTTCCTCCTTTACTTGACTTGCGACGGCTATTCAGCAGCCGGTCTGAACTGTGCTGTTTCTGTCGATTCCTTCATGGCGGTGGTCGAAGACTGGCCGCCGGTGATTGCGAGCGACACGGCATCGAAATAACCGGTGCCGACTTCTCGCTGATGCTTGGTCGCGGTGTAGCCATTGGCTTCGGCTGCAAACTCCGCCTGCTGCAGTTCGGAATAGGCTGCCATCTGCCGATCTTTGTAACCGCGTGCCAGTTCGAACATACCGTAGTTGAGCTGGTGGAAACCGGCCAGCGTGATGAACTGGAACTTGTAGCCCATCGCGCCCAGCTCGCGCTGGAACTTGGCAATCGTGGCGTCGTCGAGGTTCTTCTTCCAATTGAACGACGGCGAGCAGTTATAGGCCAGCTTCTTGCCCGGATGCGCCTTGTGCACGGCTTCCGCGAAACGGCGGGCCTGTTCGAGATCGGGCTTGGATGTTTCCATCCAGATCAGATCGCAATAGGGCGCATATGCAATCGCACGGGCGATGCATGGTTCAATGCCGTTCTTCACCTGATAGAAGCCTTCAGCCGTGCGGCCAGCATCATAATCAACGAAGGGCTGGTCGCGTTCGTCAATGTCCGAGGTCAGAAGCTTGGCGGCTTCCGCATCCGTGCGGGCGATAACCAGCGTTGCCGTTCCCATGACGTCCGCAGCCAGGCGTGCCGCGTTGAGGTTGCGAATATGCGCTGCTGTCGGGATCAGAACCTTGCCGCCAAGGTGCCCGCACTTCTTTTCCGAAGCGAGCTGGTCCTCGTAGTGAACACCTGCGGCACCAGCCTCGATGAAGGCCTTCATGATCTCAAAAGCGTTCAGCGGACCGCCGAAGCCTGCTTCCGCATCGGCAACGATGGGCGCGAACCAGGTGTCGACCGAAAGTCCCTTGCCTTCGGCGGTTTCGATCTGGTCGGCGCGCTGCAAGGTCTTGTTGATGCGCTTGGCCAGTTCAGGGGCGGCATTCGCCGGATAGAGCGACTGGTCTGGATACATGGCGGAAGCCGTGTTTGCATCTGCTGCAACCTGCCAGCCGGAGAGGTAGATCGCCTTCAGGCCGGCGCGAACCATCTGCATGGCCTGATTGCCGGAAAGCGCGCCGAGCGCATTGACGAAGTCCTCCTCATGGATCAGCTTCCAGAGACGGTTCGCGCCCATTTCGGCCAGCGAGTACTTGATCTCTACCGAACCGCGCAGCCTTTTCACGTCTTCGGCCGTATGTGCACGCTGGATGCCGTCAAAACGACCCTTTGGTGCCGAAGGAATAAGGCTGTAAAAATCTGTCATTTCGGTATCTCCTCACACTTTAAACTGGTTCGGGAAGAGCGGTCTGTCTGCACTCTTTCTGTGACCAGATTTACAATCGTGTTTGGCTTGTCGCCAGAAAAACCGACAAAGCGGCCGATTAATTGAGGTAACGCTGTCGGGTTTTTGACTGATGGGCGATGTAAATTTGTAAATCTTGTCAAGATGGGATTTTGCGGCTATTTTGTCATGAACTGTCAAAACGTCGTTGCGGACAGAGGGGGAACCAATGAGTGAACGCAAGATATTTGCAGGGCCACGCATCCGGCGCATCCGCAACGAGCAAGGCTTGACCCAAACGGCCATGGCAGAGGCGCTTGGCATTTCGCCATCTTATCTGAACCTGATCGAGCGCAATCAACGCCCACTGACGGTGCAGCTTCTGTTGAAACTTGCGAGTGTATACAAGCTCGACCTCGACACTCTTCAGGCTGAAAGCGGCTCCACGATCACTGGTCTTAAGGAAGTGTTTTCCGATCCGCTTCTGAGCGGTGAGTTACCGGGCGATCAGGAACTGGTCGAAATCGGTGAGGCGGCGCCGAATGCTGCCGTTGGCATTATCAAGCTTTACCGTGCCTATCGCGAGCAACAGCAGCGCCTGTCCGATTTGTCGCAATTGCTGTCACATGAGGGAAGCGGGGCGGAGCTTTCGGCGACGCGCTTGCCGCTGGATGAAGTGCGCGATGTGATGGCGCGGCGGCCTAATCACTATCCGCGCATTGAGGAAGAAGCGGAGAGCTTTTACACTCTGCTTAAACCGGACGGCGATTTGTCGAGCGTGTTGAAGGATTGGCTGCGGCGCGAGCATGGCATTACGGTGCGCACGCTGCCGGTCGCCACAATGCCAAACTGGCGCAGGCGTTATGACCGGCATTCGCAGCGGCTTTTCATTTCCGAACGTCTGTCGCCATTCGATCAGTTGCAAGAGATTGTCATGGAGGCGGCGCTGATCCGCATGCAGGTGGTAATAGGCGCGGAGACGGAAGGCTTGAAACTGTCATCGGGTGAGGCGAAGCGCATCGCCCGGTTTGAATTGGCGCGCTATGCGGCGCAGGCCCTGATGATGCCTTATCGCCAGTTTCGCGATGCAGCCGTGCGAGCCCGTTATGATGTCGATGTGCTGCGCACGCGCTTCGGGGTTTCGTTCCAGCAGGCAGCAAACCGACTGACCACTCTGCAACGGCAGGGGGCAAGTGCGCTACCTTTCTTCGTGATGGAAATCGATCACGCAGGCAACCGCCTGCGGATTGCCGGTGCGGAAGGGTTTCCGGTCCGCTTCAGCGGGCAATGCCCGAAGCTGCCAGTCTATGCGGCCTTTGCGCAGGCGGGGCAAGTGCTGGTCGAGCCTGTGGAATTGCCGGGTGGAGCGGCGTATCTGACAATTTCGCGCACGCTGGAGGGGCCGCAAGGTGCATTCAGTGAGCGCCCGCGCAGGACGGCGCTGCTGCTTGGATGCGCGTTGGATTCGGGGGCTGACACGATCTATGGCGCTGCACTGACAAAAGCGGGCAATACGGAGATCGGCCCGGCCTGTCGCCTGTGTGAACGACAGGGCTGTATCACCCGCGCCGAGCCGCCGCTGACTCGTCCGCTCGGGCTGGACGAGATGGTGGCTGGGCTTTCTGCCTTCGATTTCCAGTAGTAAGCTGTTGTTTGTCAGGCATAACCAAAATCTCCTCGCCCTCGAGGAGCCTCGCAGATGGAATTTTTATGTTCGTCCCGTCAGGACCCTGTTGACGAATGCCGTGCAATCTAAAAAAGTGCAATAAAGAAACAGTATATCCACCCTGAACCTGCACCGGAATTTATTGTGCAGATTGGAGCATATGATGGGGATCAAATCCTTCCTTCTGGCGACGACCGTCGTGACGGGCTTTGTAGCGGCTGCCACATTCTCCGCGAATGCGCAGGAGCGGGTGGTCAATATCTATAACTGGTCAGATTATATCGACGATTCCATTCTCACGGATTTCACCAAGGAAACCGGGATCAAGGTTGTCTATGACGTCTATGACTCCAATGAAATTCTGGAGACCAAGCTTCTGGCCGGTGGCAGCGGCTATGATCTGGTGGTGCCATCGGGCGAATTCCTTGGCCGCCAGATTCCAGCAGGCGTGTTCCTGAAACTCGACAAAGACAAGCTACCGAACCTCAAGAACATGTGGGACGAAATTTCAAACCGCGTTGCCACCTATGATCCGGGCAACGAGTATTCCGTCAATTACATGTGGGGCACGACCGGCATCGGCTACAACAAGGCCAAGATCAAGGAAGCCCTGGGCACCGACACCATCGACTCGTGGGATGTGCTGTTTGACCCAGAAAAGTCGGCCAAGCTTAAGGATTGCGGCATCTATCTGCTCGATTCCGCCAGTGAAATGCTGCGTCCGGCACTGAACTATCTGGGTCTGGACCCGAATTCGCCATCACCGGACGATTTGCAGAAGGCGCAGGATCTTTATCTCAAGATCCGCCCGAACATCCGCAAGTTCCACTCGTCGGAATATATCAATGCGCTGGCCAATGGCGATATCTGCATGGCGGTTGGGTATTCGGGCGATATCTTCCAGGCGCGCGATCGCGCCGAAAAGGCAAATCAGGGCGTTGAGATCGGCTATTCGATCCCGAAGGAAGGTGCGTTGATCTGGTTCGACCAGATGGCCATCCCGGCAGACGCCAAGCATGTGCCGGAAGCGCTCGAGTTCATGAACTACATGATGCGCCCGGAAGTAGCCGCCAAGGCTTCGAACTACGTCTTCTATGCCAATGGCAACAAGGCTTCGCAGGAGTTCATCGACAAGGAAATTCTTGACGATCCGGAAATCTATCCGACCGAAGACGTCATGAAGAAGCTGTTCGTACCGACGCCTTACGACACCAAGACCCAGCGCGTGGTAACCCGCGCCTGGACCAAGATTGTCACCGGCCAGTAAGAGCTGAAACAGTAGGATGGGACCGATATGTCCCGCCTGACATCGTGAAGAGCGGCCCGCTGTGTAGACGGAGGGCCGCTCTGCGTATTGTTACGCTACATAATTATCGAGAGCGGTCTTGCTTTGAGGCAGGCTGTTAGTTCCGGGTAGATTGGATAGGGGTACGGAATGGAATCTTTTGGCAGTTTTCGCCGCAAGTTTGCGCCTTGGAACGACCCGGCGGCCAAGCCCTTCATTTCTTTTGAGAACGTGACGAAGATATTCGGCGACTTCACCGCCGTCGATGATCTGTCGCTTAATGTTTTCAATCGCGAGTTCTTCTCGCTGCTCGGTGCTTCAGGCTGTGGCAAGACCACGCTGATGCGCATGCTGGCAGGCTTCGAGGAACCTACATCGGGCCGTATCACGCTCGACGGTCAGGATATGCGCGGCATTCCGCCCTATAAGCGCCCGGTCAACATGATGTTCCAGTCCTATGCGCTGTTTCCGCATATGACGGTTGAGAACAACATCGCCTTCGGCCTCAAGCAGGATGGCATGGCAAAATCGGAAATAGACGCCCGCGTCGCTGAAATGCTCAAGCTCGTGAAGCTGGAGCAATATGGCAAGCGCAAGCCGCACCAGCTTTCCGGCGGCCAGCGCCAGCGCGTGGCGCTCGCCCGCTCCGTTGCCAAGCGCCCGAAAGTGCTGCTTCTCGATGAACCACTCGGCGCGCTCGACAAGAAGCTGCGCGAGGAAACCCAGTTTGAACTGATGGATTTGCAGGTTAAGCTTGGCATGACTTTCATGGTCGTCACCCACGATCAGGAAGAAGCCATGACCATGTCCGACCGCATTGCGGTGATGGACAAGGGCCGCATCAAACAAGTGGCCACGCCGGCGGAAGTCTATGAGGCACCGCGCTCCAAATTCGTGGCGGACTTTATCGGCAATGTGAACATCATTGAGGGCGAGGTGGTGAAAGCCGCCAACGGCGAGGCCGAAATTGCAACGGAGAAATTCGGTTTTCACATCCAGACCGAAACCCGCGAAGAACTCAATCCAGGCCAGAAGGTCTGGTATGCGGTGCGTCCTGAAAAGACGAGGATCACACGGGAAAAGCCGGATGATGCTTCGGTGAATGCGGTGGAAGGCGAGCTTTGGGATATCGCCTATTTCGGGGACATGACGGTGTTCCACGTGCGGCTCGAAAATGGCCGCACGATCAAGGCCGCCAGCCTTAACGCCGTGCGCAGGACCGAAAATCCGCTGACCTATGACGAACGCGTCTGGGTCTCTTTCGATACCGATGCCGGTCTGGTGCTGACCGCCTGAGGAGGGCAAGTCCATGCAGAAGCTGATCGCTTCCATCGCCAGCCGTCTTGTCATCGCAGTGCCTTATCTCTGGCTGCTGGTATTCTTTCTTGTCCCGTTTTTCATCGTCTTCAAAATCTCGCTGTCAGAAGTCGCGATGGCTATCCCGGCCTATATACCGACATTCGACCTGGCGCAGGGATTTGCGGCGACATGGGAGAAGATCAAACAGCTCTCCTTCGACAATTATCTGTGGCTGCTTGATGATCCGCTTTACTACAAGGCCTATCTTTCGAGTGTCCGTATTGCTGCGATCTCCACACTCCTGACCTTGCTGGTGGCCTATCCGATGGCCTATGGCATTGCGCGCGCGCCGACCACCATCCGCCCGACATTGCTGATGCTGGTGATCCTGCCGTTCTGGACCTCGTTCCTTATCCGCGTCTATGCGTGGATTGGGATTCTGAAGCCGGAAGGTCTGCTCAACCAGTTTTTGATGTGGCTCAATATTATCGATACGCCGCTCAACATTCTCAACACCGATACGGCGATCTTCATCGGTATCGTCTACTCATATCTGCCATTCATGGTGCTGCCGATCTATTCCTCGCTGGAAAAGATGGATTATTCGCTCATCGAAGCGGCGCAGGATCTGGGATGCACACCCTTCGCCGCTTTCTGGAAGATTACCTTCCCGTTGTCGCTGGCCGGTGTGCTGGCTGGTTGCTTCCTCGTGTTCATTCCGGCGGTGGGCGAATTCGTCATCCCAGACCTTCTCGGTGGTTCGCAGACACTCATGATCGGCAAGACGATCTGGAGCGAGTTCTTCTCCAATCGCGACTGGCCGGTCTCGTCCGCGGTGGCCGTGGTGCTCTTGGTCCTGCTGATCGTTCCAATCGTTATCTTCCAGCAGGTGCAGGCACGGGCCCAGGAAAAGGGGAAATAGGATGCAAAACAACTGGTCCCGTTTCAATATCGCATCGGTGGCTCTGGGCTTTGCCTTCCTCTATCTGCCCATCGTGCTGTTGGTCATCTATTCGTTCAACGAATCTCGTCTCGTCACTGTCTGGGCCGGGTTCTCGACCAAATGGTATGTCGAGCTGTTTCATAATCAGGCCTTGATGGATGCGGCGTGGGTGACGGTCCGCGTGGGCCTTCTGTCTGCAACGATTGCGACGGTTCTGGGCACCCTCGCCGCACTTGCGCTGACGCGCTATACCCGCTTTCGTGGGCGCATCCTATTTTCGGGTATGGTCTATGCACCGCTTGTCATGCCGGATGTCATCACCGGCCTGTCGCTGCTTCTGCTCTTCGTAGCGATGAATTTCGACCGAGGCTTCTGGACGGTGACGCTCGCACACATCACCTTCTCAATGTGTTTCGTGGCGGTTGTCGTGCAGTCGCGCCTGGTGAGCTTTGATCGTTCGCTGGAAGAAGCCGCGATGGATCTTGGCGCGCCGCCGGTTACAACCTTTATGAAAGTCACTCTGCCGGTGATCCTGCCCGCCGTGGTTTCCGGCTGGATGCTTGCATTCACCCTGTCGCTCGACGATCTGGTTATCGCAAGTTTCACCTCTGGTCCGGGCGCAACCACGCTACCTATGAAAATCTACAGCCAGGTGCGTCTTGGTGTGACGCCGGAAATCAATGCGATTTGTACAATCCTGATCGCGCTGGTAACGGTCGGTGTCATCATCGCCTCGGTCATCAACAAGCGCCGTGAAGTGCAGCGGCGCCGCGACGAACAAGCGGCCTTCCGTATGGGATAATGAAAAACGACGGTTACTGCGCCGTTCCCATTGAAGATGGCGAAATAAACGGGCGATCCCATGAGCCGCCGACGAAGAAATTGAGCGGCGGCTTGGCGGGCGGATTTTCGGCTTGTTGTTGGTCGCTCTGACCGTCCGTACTGCTGTCCTGCTGCTGTTGCGGCTGGCTGCTGGGGAATACGACTTGGCCGCTCAGCGCCAGACTGCGATCTACAAAAGGCACGATCCCGGCCAGTGTCAACGTGCCGTCGGATGTGTCGAGGCGCGCATTTTCCAGCGTCGCAACCCCGTCGGACAGATTGGCTTTCACATCCAGACGATTGAAGGCAAGCGCAACATTCTCCTTTCGCTCCAGAGCGAAAAAGCGCTGGCTCTGCGCTTTGGCTAGAAAATCCTGTACAGCAAAGCCCTGCATCTGGCCGTTGTTGAGCTGGACGGCAACATTACCTTGCGCGCTCGTCAAAAGGTTGGACCATCGATGGGCCGGGCCTTTCATGAACAGGGAGACATTGCCCTTGCCGCTGACAAAAGGCTTGTCGAAGCCAAGAGCAGTGAAGAACTGCGAACTGTCTATATCCGAGGCATTGAAACGCAGTTCGCCGCTGGCACTCTTCAAGTCGCGCACAATCTGCACGTTGGCTTGCACGATGCCGTTGAAAGCTTTGGCGTCGCCGATATCGAAAATGGCACGCCCGCCCCGAATCTGAACCGCAGCGGCCACGCCCGTCATTGTCACAGGGCCGGCTGTGGCATTTTGCGCGGAAAGGCGAAGATCGACCTCCGCCCGGTCGATAAAGCTTGTATCGACCACATCGCGGTCGGGATTGTTACGCTCGTTTGGCGGACGCGCGCCGCTGTCAGGCAGCGGAATGAAGGCCGAAAACAGGCGGCGAAGATCAAGTTTGTCGAAAGCCAGCGTGCCGGTTACCGCCGGTTGTTCCTGTTCCAGGCCGATCTCGATCACACCCTTCGCCGGGCTGTCGCTGGCGGTCATTTCAACATCTGCGAATTTCAGCCGCTTCGGCGTCGCGGTGATGGTGGCATCCAGAGAGAAAGCACCGATTTCAGCGCTGCCAGCGATGGGAGGAAGGCTCAACCAACGTACCGCTCCGCTGAGTGACGGGGTCTTGGCGGTCAGATCGCCTTCAAAAAAGCGGTCCTTGGAAATATTCGCCTTGCCCTGAAAGGTTAGACTTAGCGGATTGGCAGTCAGGCTTGCTGTCACGTCCGATGTATCGCCAGCCAGAAGCGGCAGAGCCTGGGCTGCGGTCAGGCTGAACTGGGAGGTCTCGTCACGCCACTTGGCGCTGCCCTTCAGGGTTGCGGTGCTTGATGTGCGCGGCCATTCCAGCGTTGCGTTGACATTGGTTATCTGTTCGTCGTTGGCGTTTTCCGGCTTGCTCTCTGCACGGTTGAACGCGATCGTTCCATCGCGAACCACGACGCGACCAAAGGGCTGCGAAGTCTGCTGTGCAGCCTGCGCATTGTCACCGGAACCGCTTTTTTGCAAGGCACGTTGCGCGCGGATCGCAGTGCCGAGCCGCCCATTGGAATTAGCGATGGCATCAAGGAGTTGCGAGAAATTGGAAACCGGGCCGTCGATATTTACATGCGGACGAACGATCTGCGTTTCGGAAAACGAAATATGCCCCATGATAGCATCAAGCGGGGAAAGCTCGACATCAATACGGTCCGCACTCATGAGCGGCTTCTGGCCTTGTTCCGTGAGCTTGCTGAGCGTCACGCCGTTCAGGGATGCGCGCAAAACAGGGAATACTTTCAGGCGAGGGGCTTGCCTGAGCTCGACACTATAGCCGGTCCAGGCGCTGATTTCCTGTGCAACACGAATACGGATGGCATCAGTGGAGACGATAAAAGGCACCACGGCCAGCAAGGTTGCTGCAGCCGCGGCGCATAGAATGACGAGCGCAATTATGAGGCGCGTAAATCGGGGCCAGCGCATCAACCATCCAATCAATGAGTTTTACCAAGCTGTAAACCAGCAATCTGTCAAAGCAAAGATGCTGAATGTATGACTTATCATCTGCGGTGGCAGAAGAAGGAATCAAATCACCAACGCTGCTTCTTTCCTATGGTTAATCAATTGCTGCACGGAAATTAACCCTGATTTTACAGTCGCTACCAATGTGTAAATTCTGAAAGAAGGATTTAAGGTACCGTTAACCGGCTTCACGCGATAAGGATTGCAACACTGAGTGATGATTGAGCTGCCGTTTCCGGCGCTCCACTGTGAATTGCTTTCGTGTCCTTTTGTCTCTGAGATTCTTATAGCGCCGGTTCGTCCGGCGCTTTTTTCTTGGGCAAAAGCATGAAACCTCCCGCGAGGGGAGGTTTCAGCTTTTGAAGGCAGCGGTCAGTCAGCCAGAACACGGGTTGGCGGGAAGGCGATTTCGACCACGGTTCCTTGTCCGGGAGTGGAATCGATTGCGAATTGTGCCCGATTGGCTTCCACCATGGCTTTTGTCAGAGGGAGGCCCAATCCGGTGCCTTCGCCGCGCCAGCCCCTCGCTGTCTCTGCCTTACGGCGATCCAGCGCATTGACCTGGCGAAATGGCTTCAGAGCTTGCTCAACCTCGGATTTGGTCATTCCGATGCCGGTGTCGCGCACCCGCATCACGACATCGCCGTTCATTTCATAGCTTGTCGATACGATCACCTGACCGCCCGGCGCAGTAAAACGCACGGCGTTGGACAGAAGGTTCAGAGCTACCTGCTTGATAGAACGCGTATCGGCGACGATGTCGGGCAGGCTGGACTGGAAGCTCGAACGGATGATGACGCGCTCGCGATTGGCCTGCGGCTGCATCAGCGCGATGGCTTCGGCAATGGCATCGTTGAGCGAGACCGCTTCAAACTGCATGTCGAGAGCGCCCGCTTCTATCTTTGAAATGTCGAGCAGGTCGTTGACGAGCGCAAGAACGTGATTGCCGGAACGATTGATGTCGCGCAGGTAATCCCGGTAGCGGTCATTGCCGACCGGGCCGAATTTTTCGTCGGCCATCAATTCGGAAAAGCCGATGATGGCATTGAGCGGTGTGCGGATTTCGTGGCTGATGCGCGCCAGAAACTCGGTCTTCTGGCTCGAAGCGCGTTCCGCTTCCTTGCGTGCATTGGTCAGTTCTTCCTCAGTGCGTTTCCATTGGGTGATGTCACGCAGAACGGCACAGAACCCGCGCGTATGCGGCAGTTTGCCGATGGTCATGAAAAGCGGAATGAACCCGCCCTTGGCTTCGCGACCGATTACCTCGCGCCCGTCATTGAGAACACTCAGAACGCCGTTGCCGGAAAGGCCATGCAGATAGTCCATCGCGGCGCGCTGGCTTTCGATTGCAAACAGCATCGAGAAGAACTTGCCTTCGGTTTCGTCACGTTCATAGCCGAAAAGCGCGGAAGCAGAATGGTTCATCGAGCGGATGCGGCCTTCCGGGTCGATCAGGACCACACCGTCCGTTGCCGTGTCGAGAATGGTCTTCAGTTCTTCGACATGATCCGCAAGCGCCTGCTTCTCGTCGTCCGTATTGATAGCGACCGGCATTTCAGCCGGGGCGGCAACAGTTTCAATGGGTGCCGGTGCAGCAGCTACCGGCATCAGGCTCAACATGAGCGCGCGGCCGCCGCGCCAGGAAATAGCATTGAGATGCGCATCGACAGGTTCTTCGCTGCCGTTGGCACGGCGCAGCACCATGCCCTGTCGCGTTTCGCCATCGTCGCTTTCACTGTTGAACAGCACGTCGACGCCACCTGCATCGCGAATGTCGTCGAGCGATTCATAGCCGGTGAGATCGAGCAGGGCCTGATTGACGTAATGAACCTTATCGCCGGAATGAATGATCACCGGAACAGGAAGATTGGCCAGCAGGGCGGTTTCATCCGCATAGACCTTCCCGGATGTCGGAAGAGAGATCTCATCCGTAGGAACCTCGTCGATGAGCAGCGCTTTCGCGTCTGTGTTCTCGACCGGCTGCGGGCTGTCGGCAACGGTTTCTTCCGATGGGGAAGCCATTTCGACTTCGGCGCGCGAACTGGCAAGCCCCTGCTTGCGCAGACGGTCGGCAATTTCGCGAAATGCATTGCGCTCGGTCTTGGTCAGCCCGCCTTCCGGGCGCTCTTCGCGCTCCCGTTCTTTTAGTATGCGCGCTTGATCCGCAGCCACTTTCTCCTGTGCGCAGGCATTCAGCAAGCTTATGACCTTGTCGGATTCACGTCGGCCCGGTGTCGGCGCGATGTCCAGCGGCGGTTTGGGCAGCGTTGCTACAGGGCGATCGTCATTGGCGACTTCTTCGCCCAGCGCCAGAACATCGTCGTCTTCGACAGGCGCTGCCGTTTCAACGGTTTCGGTGATAGGCTTGCGCGCCTGCGGAATGCCGCCTGCAAGCACTAGCCCGATCTCTTCCGGGTCCTTTTCAGCATCTGCGGGGCGTACGACGCCAAAGCCGCGAAAGCCGGTAAACTCCCGATCGCGGGAATAGACGGGCAATGCGGCAAGCTCGACAGGCACGCGCAAATCCGTGCCCTCTACCGGCCACATCAAGCGTTTGCCCGACCATGTGTCCCGCTTGTCGAGCAGGGCCGCAATGCTGCCATCCGGGTCGAAGCCGAAAACATTGGCAACATCAGTGAAGCGGCGGCCGACAACATCGGCCGCATTCGGTCCTATCGTCGCGGCAAGGTCCGGGGATATTTCACTGATTGTTCCGTCCGGTCCCACTTTCCAGATAAAGCGCGCAGGCGGGGCGTCCTGATCGAACACAAAGCTGCGGGGCTTCGACTGATCGGTGGAAGCATTTTCAGTGTTTTTACTTACAACAGGCTCAGGAAGCACCTCTTCCAGAATTTCTTCGGCTTTACCTTCCAGAGGAACGGGCGCTTCCACTGGGGCGACGGGAGCATCGCCGATAATGCAGAGAAGATGCATGGGCGGTATATCGGTCAGTCGCGCAATCGCGCCCGGTACGGAATGTTTTCCGGCGCGGATACGGCGCTTGACGATACGGTCGGTCGCGTCTGCGGCTTCGATGACAAGGTCTTCCAGCGTGGTTGAGGAAATGTCGAGCGCAGCAAAACGCGGGCTGGCGGCAATCACTCGGCTGTTGGCGTCAATCAGCGCAATATGCGTGCTGTCATCGCTCAAACCGGAAATGATGGCGTCAGCTTCTGCGTCTTTGCTATCGACAGCCAGCAGTAGTCCAGACACGCCATCGGGAAGGGTAATTTGCGAAACGCTGAAACGGGTAAGATCGGAACGCAATCCGCCACCCAGGCGAACCGCAACGGTTCGGGTCTCGCCATCTGCATTGATGTTAGACGAAGCGATCTGTCGGCGTGTGGCTATGGGCAAATCAAGACCGCCGCCAATCATGTCTTCCACACGATCGAAACCAAAAAGCTTCGCGCCGGGGCCGTTCACCCAAAGCACTTCCGAAAGGTCGTGCGCCAGCACGAGCAGCGCATTGCCCTTTGCAAAGCCTTCGCGGATAGAATCCAGCGCGGCAATATCGATGAAGGGGTATGATCCTGACATACCTGTCCTTACCTGTTCTTTCGACCGCCCGCAGTGCTTGTTAACACCCTGTTAATAAGCCTCTTGGGGGCGCGGGTCCACATTGCCGTTGGGTATGGGCCGCATTTTCTGTTTCATTAGTTAATGCGGGAAAGGCAATTTTACCGGCTCGGACCAATATCCAGGTTGTGCACAGCTGATCGCCTATAATGGTTACCAGCATGTGACTGCTAACAGCGGGATTTGATATAGGTTCCCGCAATTGGGAATTTCTCACAAAAGAGAGCTATAATCACTTGCAATATGGATCGATTCTCCGTATGTGACCCCCTGTCGGCGATGCTAAGGCGTCACGCAGCCGACACAAAGGTACGCGGTCGTAGCTCAGTTGGTTAGAGCGCAGGATTGTGGCTCCTGAGGTCGTTGGTTCAACTCCAACCGACCGTACCATTGTCCCTTATATAATTGTTGCGGTTTTAGATCAGCGATAAGCCCTCTGGCTCGCTGTTTTTGACAGGTTTATATAAAACAACAGTTTAACGCGAACTGCCGGAATGCGATCAGCGTTTGATGGTTTAATTGGAACCAATAGCCTGTCCTGCCATTAGGTCTATAGCGGCAAGTTTGATGTCGCCGAAACCAACGGAGGAATTGATCCATGAAACAGGTCAACCCGACTGAGGCAAGGCAAGGGCGCGAAGGTAAGCCCGTTCTCATGGTGTTGCTAGTTAGTATTGCGGCGGCTCTCGCCGTCTGGGTGCTGGTCGAAATCTACGGCGCCGTCATTTCTCCAGAAGAAAATACTCCCGATGGCGAGAATTCCTTGCCAGCCGCCACAACGGAAGCAGTGCCTCCAGCTTCGGCGCAATGATCCACCTCAATGATATCTTGTCGATAAAGGGAAAAGGGGCGCGCGAGGTAAGCAGGCCCGGCCTGCTGGGGTGTCGTGAGCATAGGTCGACGCTCCTCGGCGCAAACCAATATACCCGCAGCCCTAGCTGCATCGACGAATATTCGGCGCGCCTTTGCCGTCAGCGCTGCATTTCCATCCCAACTCATCAGGCAGGCCATGATGAGCTTATCACGATGCTCTGGTCGGAATATTATCCAGTGGCGCAAGAAAAATTGTTCGGCATCGGATGTCTGTCGGATGCTGTAAAAGGTGTCGTAAATATAAACCGCAATTGGGTTGACCCATTTCATATTATTACTTCTTGATCATATCTAATTTAATTTTAAATATACACATTTCCAAATTAAACTCAATCGATCTTGCGTATTTGTTGTTAATATAACGGGGGAAGTATTTCAAGTATTAGAATAATATTTTGATGTTTGATCTGGCGTCTGGACCATTGTTGAGGGTCGCCGCTTTCGGAACCAAACTGCTTGGTTTCCGTTATTGGACATGGAACAATTCTGGGGTGAATTTACACACGACAATGTAATCAGTTTACCGGTGGTTCTGGCGCGAATGCTGCTTGCAACACTGCTTGGCTTTATCATCGGTCTAGAGCGGGAATGGCGCAGGCGACCGGCAGGGCTGAAGACTCATATGCTGGTCTGTCTCGCCTCGGCTACCTTTACGATTGTCTCGCTGGAACTGGTCAACGTGCCGGTATTCAACGATCAAAATATACGGATGGACCCTTCGCGACTCGTGGAGGCGATTACAAGTGGCGTCGCGTTTCTGGCGGCGGGGTTCATCATTTTCGCACGCGGGAAAATAACCGGCATCACAACCGGCGCAGGTATGTGGCTCGCGGCATCGGTGGGTCTCGCCAGTGGGCTGGGCCTTTGGCATATTGCGGTCCTCGCCACGTTCATCGCAGTCATGGTTCTGATCGTGGTGGGCAGGATGGAAAACTCGGTTGGCCCAGACAACAGCAAGGTAGAGGATCAAGCCTCATGAGCTGTTGTCTGGCCTGTGACACTGTCACAACAGCACATCAGGCTTTGGCAAGCGCCTCAGCAATGCCGTCCTTCAAAGTGAGGCGCTGCTTGCGCAGGTTCGTTTCTTCTTCCTGGCTCACCGGGGCAATCTTCGTCTCAGCGCGGTGGATGCGATCATTGATGGAATCATATTCTTCCAGAATGCGAGCAAAATGGGCATCCTTTGCTTTCAGGGCATGAATCGCGTCGAGCTGGCCGGGAAACTCTTCTCCAAGTGTGTGGGGGGTGTTCGACATTCTGCAACTCCTTTTGTTGGTTAAAAGGAGCTTCGCAAGTCGGTGAGTGGACGGCATTGATCGCAATCAAGATTGATTGAAATGAGCATGTCGAAACTGCATGGCTTGCATGCAAATGCCTATCTTCTAAATTGTCGGAACGCTCCCCATCTCATGGCTACGGACCACATTGTGTCCGTGATGGAGAGAAAGATGTTTACCCGCTTCAATAATCGTTTCGGTCGTGCATTCGCGCAATTCGGTAGCGCTGTTCGTGCGTCTGCTGCTGTGCGTGCTGGTCGGAAGCCGACTGCTCAGGACCTTGAGACGCTTGGTATTGACGTCGATCAGTTTCGTCGCATTCAGGGTTGAGCAGTTAAGTAAGTGTATGTGTATCTGAGTAAAAAGCCCCGGATTTCCGGGGCTTTTTTTAGTCTTCGTCCGTCGCCATTTGGCTTAGCAGCTCGCCCTTGCCCCGCTGGCGCATGATCATGGGCACGACGACTGCGGCGATCGCCAGCGCGATAAGCACAATCGATACCCAGGAATGTACCAGAGCCATCGGGTTGCCTTGGCTGATCTGCAATGCTTGACGCAAGCTTTTTTCGGCCATTGGTCCGAGGATCAGGCCGACGACAACCGGTGCGATGGGATACGAGAAGCGCCGCAGCACATAGCCCAGCATACCGAATGCCAGAAGCAGGCCGAGTTCAAATGAAACCGGCAGGCCGAACAGCATGGAGGTGGAAGCATTCGCGCCGATTGTTCCAAGCGTTGCGAAAACCAGAATACCTGCATAAAGCCAGTGGCGCGGAATGGTAAGCATCTTTACCCACAGGCCGATCAGCGGCAGGTTGAGAACCAGCAACATCAGGTTGGCGACGAGAAGGCTCGCCACCAGACCCCAAACCAGCGTGGCGTTGGTCACGAACAGGAGAGGACCGGGCTGCAGGCCGAACTGCTGGAAACCGGCGAGCATGATTGCAGCCGTCGCCGTAGTTGGCAGGCCGAGTGTCAGAAGCGGGACAAGAGTTCCAGCGGCGGAAGCATTGTTGGCCGCTTCTGGTCCGGCAACGCCCTCTATGGCACCCTTGCCGAATTCTTCCGGATGTTTCGAGAACTGCCGTTCCGCCGAATAGGACAGGAAGCTCGACACATCAGCGCCGCCCGCTGGCATGGCTCCGATTGGAAAACCGATGGCAGTGCCACGCAGCCACGGCATCCACGAGCGTTTCCAGTCGTTTCTGGTCATCCAGACGGAACCCTTGACGGCAATGACTTCATCTTCTGGCCGAAGCTTTTTCGACACGACCGCAAGGGTTTCACCGATGGCGAACAGCGCGACCGCAAGTGTCGTGACATTGATGCCGTCCAGCAGGTTCGGGGTCCCCATGACGAGACGGGCCTGACCGGTCAGCTGGTCGATGCCGATCAGGCCGAGGGCCAATCCGATGAAGAGGGATGTCAGGCCGCGTAGCGTGGAATCACCGAATGCGGCCGAGACCGTCATGAAAGCCAGAAGCATAAGCGCGAAATATTCGGAAGGCCCAAAGGACAAGGCGAACTTGACGACCCATGGTGCGACGAAGGCAAGCGCCAGAGTGGCAATCAGACCCGCAACGAACGAGCCGATGGCCGCTGTTGCCAGCGCGGGTCCGCCGCGTCCGGCCCGGGCCATCTTGTTGCCTTCCAACGCCGTGACGATAGAGGCGCTTTCTCCCGGCGTATTCAGCAGGATCGATGTGGTCGAGCCGCCATACATGCCGCCGTAATAAATGCCGGCGAACATGATGAGTGAGCCGGAAGGGTCCAGCTTGTAGGTAACGGGCAGAAGGAGCGCGACGGTGAGCGCCGGACCAATACCGGGTAATACGCCGACGGCTGTGCCGAGCGTAACGCCGATCAGCGCATAAAGAAGGTTCGATGGTTCAAGCGCCACCAGAAGTCCGTTGGCGAGAAGTGCAACAGTATCCATGAAAGCGCTCCGTCGCTAAACGAATTGTTCGAGCCAGCCGGACGGCAGCGATAGCTGCAGGCCGCGCGCAAAGATGAACCAGATCACGAAGGCGAAGACGATGCCGACGGGTACACTGATCCAGAATTTGCGATAGCCGAAGCCACGTGCGGTTGCTGCGAAAAGCAGGCCGGTGGACAAGGAAAAACCGACGGTCTTCATCGTCAGCATCTGGATGGCCAGACCGCCGATGATCCAGGCCATAGGGGCAATTTCCTGATGCTCTCGCTCGGGAAAATCACCGCGAAGCGCCTCGAATACGGTCCAGACAGCAAGGCCGAACAATCCGCCTGCAATGACATAAGGAACGGTTTTCGGGCCGACCGGCGAATAGCTGGTCACGTCGTTGCCGTAGGTTGTCGACCAGGCAATGGCGATGGCGACTGCAGCAAGAACGAGGGCGATGATAAGAGCGGCGAAATCGGGCGCCGCCCTTTCGGGGCGGCGTTCTTCCTGCGGTTCTGATCCTGTCATTTGACGAGGCCGATTTCCTTGAGGATTGTCTCAGTCGCAGCGATGTCCTTGGCGAGTTGCTCCTTGAACGCCGGACCTGCGAGATAGGTATTCGCCCAGCCCTTGTCTTTCAGAGCCTTCTGCCAGGCTTCGGACTTCACCATCTTCTCGATATCGGCATTGATTGCAGCTTCCTGTTCGGCTGTAATGCCAGGAGCCGCACCGACCATGCGCCAGTTCTGGATCGAAACGTCCATACCGCTTTCCTTGAAGGTCGGTGCATCAATGCCTTCAACGCGCTCGTCGCTTGAAAAGCCGATGACACGCAGCGTACCGGCCTTGATCTGGGCTTCAAATTCGCCGTAGCCGGAAATGCCGACGGTCACCTGATTCCCGAGAATGGCCGCCAGTGCTTCACCGCCGCCAGAGAAGGCAATGTAATTGACCTTGGTCGGGTCAACACCTGCCGCCTTGGCAAAAAGGCCAGCGGTGATGTGATCAGTGCCACCAGCCGAACCGCCGCCCCACGACACGGAGCCCGGATCAGCCTTCAGTTTTGCGGCAAGATCGCCAAGATTCTGAATGTCGGAAGACGCGGGTACGACAATGGCTTCGTATTCACCGGTGAGGCGTGCAATCGGCGTGATGGCGTCGAGTGTGACAGGTGATTTGTTGGTCAGGATAGCGCCGACCATGACATAACCGCCGACGATGAGTTGGCTTGGGTCGCCCTTGTTCTGGTTCACAAACTGCGCGAGGCCGATGGTGCCGCCAGCTCCGGGGACGTTGATGACCTGCACACTGCCGGAAATCTTTTCGTCCTGAAGCACGCTCTGCATCGTGCGCGCCGTCTGGTCCCAGCCGCCGCCCGGAGCAGCAGGCGCCAGCACCTTGTAATCTTCTGCGGAAGCAGAGCCTGCCATAGCCAACGCCGCTACCGACGTCAGGGCCAGAATAAATCTACGCATATGTCCTCCCAGATAGCATATATGCCGCCTTCCGGCGGACCTCCCCAAAGTCCCGCTCCTCTAGCGGGAATGAACTACATGGAGATTAGCGAAAACAAAATCAATAGGCCAGATCATGCGACTATAGTTTGGCCGCAATTTCATCTTTGGGCTTTCGAATCGCTCGAAATTGCAGGCCTAAGCAGAGCGTAAGACGCTTGACGGTGGCGCTGCGCGGACGTAATAGTGTAACGACGGTTCCCCGACCGAGAGTGAAGGGGATTAATAGGGAACACGGTGAGGACGACCCGAAAAGGGGCCAAGACCGTGGCTGCCCCCGCAACTGTAAGCGGATTGCCGTTCATCCTCGTGACGTTCAAAGCGTCATGCCACTGTGCCGGAGAAGCGCGGGAAGGCAGATGAACAGCAGACATTCGTGAGCCAGGAGACCTGCCGTCTAGTGTTGTCCATTGTCACGGGCGGGGATGCCCGGAGCAGGAGCCGGTTATGACAGATTCCCGCGTCGCAAGACGCATTCTCCCATCGTCATCTTATGATTTTGACATGTCCCCGGATATGCCTGCCCGTTTCTGGTGTCGGATTTTCCTCACTGTCTGACAGGGCTTGTTTCACGGTTGGGCGGTTGAGTTTGACCGCTTCTTCCGTTTCTTCTCACGCATTTCGAGCGCAAAACGGGTTCTCGCCTTTGCTGGAAGCGCTCATTACATCGGGGAAATCCATGATTACTTTCGGCAAGATGCCGTTTCGCGCGGCCTTCTGTGCGGTTGCATTTTTCGCTGGCGGGCTGGCCGCACATGCAGCGGAAACGCAATATCCACTGACGCTAAAAAATTGCGGTCGCGACGTCACCTTCAAGCAGGCGCCAGGCCGCGCAGTTGCGGTTGGCCAGAGCAGCGCGGAAATTCTCTATAGTCTCGGCCTGGGTAATAAGGTGGTCGGCACGGCGGTTTGGTTCGGCCCTGTCCTCAAAGGCTTTGAAGCGGTGAACGCCAAGGTGAAGCGGCTCGCCGATAACGATCCGAGCTTTGAAAGTGTTCTGGCGGAAAAGCCTGATATCGTGACAGCGGATTTCCAGTGGCATGTCGGCCCGACCGGCATCGTGGCAAAGCCTGAACAGTTCGAGGAACTGGGCATACCCGCCTACACATCGCCTTCCGATTGTGTTGGCAAGGATAATTCCGGCGGTGGTGACGGTGTTCGCACGGCAGCATTCAAGATGGATATAGTCTATCAGGAAATCACTGAACTGGCAGAAATCTTCAACGTGCAGGACCGGGGTGAAAAACTCGTCGCTGAACTGAAGGCGCGCGAAGCGGCCGCGCGTGAAAAGGTTGGCTCTGCCGACGGCAAGCTTTCCGCTGTCGTCTGGTTTTCAAGCACGCAGGTCGACGCCGATCCTTATGTCGCAGGCAAGTTTGGTGCGCCCGCCTATATTCTTTCAGCACTGGGCATCAAGAATGTGATCGACAGCAAGGAAGAATGGCCAACAGTCGGATGGGAAACGATCGCGAAGTCGAATCCTTCGATGATTGTTGCTGCAAAGCTGGATCGCCGTCGTTACCCGGCTGACGACATTGCCATCAAGCACGAGTTCCTCGAAAACGACGCTGTCACGAAATTGATGCCGGCAGTCAAGAGAAAGCATGTTTTCGACATGGATGCGCAGTCGATGAGCACTTCGCTTCGCGTGATTGAAGGCATCGAGACGTTGGCCGCCGACATTGCCGCATCGGACCTGAACAAGTGACGGTGCGAGCAGCGACGATCAGCTTCAAACACAAGGGCAGGGCACGCTCCGGCGTGTTCTTCCTGGCCTTTTCGTTCGTTCTGCTTCTTCTAGCTCTTTGGCTTGGAGCTGCGATAGGCGAAACGGCAATACCGCTTGATGTGGTCGCAAAGACCGTTGCCAACCGGGTGTGGAATGCCGGGTATGCGCTCGAGCCAATCGATGAAGGGATCGTCTGGAGCTACCGCCTCAGCCGTGCGGTCATCGCGGCATGTTGCGGCGCATCGCTCGCTATATCCGGTGTTGTCTTGCAGTCGCTGCTCCGAAACTCGCTTGCCGATCCTTATATTCTGGGCATTTCCGCTGGTGCGTCGACCGGGGCCGTCGGCGTTGCCATTCTCGGCATTGGCGCGGGTGTGCTGACGCTTTCGCTGGGCGCATTCATCGGTGCCATTGTTGCATTCGGCCTCGTGTCCTTGCTGGCGTTGCGGGCAGGGCGGGGCAGCAGCGCGATTATTCTTGCCGGCATTGCCGGTTCGCAGCTTTTTAATGCGCTGACGTCGTTTATCGTCACCAAAGCCGCAAATGCAGAGCAGGCACGCGGCATTATGTTCTGGCTTTTGGGTAATCTTTCCGGCGTGCGGTGGCCGGATGTCGCTCTCGCTCTGCCTGCCTGCCTGATCGGACTCGCCATCTGTTTGTGGCATGCCCGTGCGCTTGATGCATTTACCTTCGGAACGGAATCGGCAGCTTCGCTCGGCATACCGGTACGCCGTGTTTATGCGGTGCTGATCGGTGTTAGCGCCATGATGACAGCGGTCATGGTTTCCATCGTCGGTTCAATCGGCTTTATCGGTCTTGTTATCCCTCACGCGGCCCGAATGGTGGTCGGGGTCAGGCATGGCAGGCTGTTGCCTGCGGCAGCACTTATTGGCGCAATCTTCATGATCGTTGCCGATATTCTGTCACGCATCATTATTCCGGGGCAGGTTCTTCCGATTGGTGTCATTACGGCTTTGTTCGGTGCGCCCGCCTTCGCCCTGCTGCTCGGACAAAGGAGGGCGTCGTCGTGATCCTTTCAGCACGCAATGTCGGCTGGTCGGCAGGCAATGTCGAAATTTTGCGCAATGTTTCGCTGGATGTGACAGAAGGCGAGTTTCTTGGCATCATTGGGCCGAACGGATCGGGGAAAACCAGTTTTATCTCGCTGCTTTCCGGTGTTCGACGATGCCGTGTTGGCAAAATCAATCTATGTGGCGCGCCCATTGACAGCTTCAACCGTCGCGAGATCGCTCGGCAAATGGCGCTGGTCGAGCAGCAGGCAGGTACGACAGAACGCATTACAGCGCGTCAGGCGGTTGAACTCGGGCGGACGCCCTATCTCGGCGCGCTATCTCCATGGTCGGCGAAGGATGAAGCCATTGTTGACCAGGCGCTGGTTAATGTCGACATGGCTCATCTGGCCGATCGATTTTGGCACACGCTGTCTGGTGGTGAACGGCAACGTTTGCATATAGCACGCGCTCTCGCTCAGGAGCCGCGAATACTGCTGCTGGACGAGCCGACCAATCATCTCGATATCGGGCATCAGATAGGGCTACTCGATCTTGTCAGTCGCCAGAATCTGACGGTCGTGGCCGCCTTGCACGACCTGAACCATGCCGCAATGTTTTGTGACCGTATTGCTGTGATGGATAAGGGCAGTCTCGTTGCGCTTGGCACACCGCGCGAGGTGTTAAGAGCAGAGCGCATTGCCGAGGTTTTTGGCGTCGAAGTCGATGTGGAGTATCAGGGTATCAACGGTTGTCACATCCGCTACCAAGCACCCAGCCGCAGCTCTCTGGAGCTCAGGCATTCAGCATGATGGATTATCCAGAAAGCTTCGTTGTGTTTGATGATTACCATTTAATAAGCGGGAAATAAATAGGAAAGTATAAAAGGAAAATCTAATATAAATACTGTGAAAATTGACGTAAAATAATGAAATAATGTAGCTTTTCACTTTTAGCTCACAGTAATTTTATCGGATTTGTTGACAAACTGTTTCCGTTCTGTTGACGGTTGGATTATAAAACCTCAGCGCATCGGGGCAATGTGCTCATTTGAAAGGCTGGGGCCTTTTTGGGTGAGTGCGCGGCTGAAGGACTGAAGAGATCATAATTTGATTTGTTCCGTCATTCACGGCCCTGATATGCGGGTCTTTCCGGTTATAAGCCGGAAATATCCGTTTTGAATAAAGAAACATTATTGGCATGCTTGCATGAATGCAGCGTGTGGCGAATGCATTTTTTTCAATGAATTAATATACTTATAATGAGCGGCGGCTTTTCGTTTTGAGAAGCCGCCGTTGCTTTATCAAGGATATTGAGCGCCGGTTACGGTGAGATAGACGGCATAGAGCGACTTCGTCGCGGCGATGAACAAGCGGTTGCGGCGTGGCCCGCCGAAAGTAACATTGGCGACCGTTTGCGGCGTTTTGATCTTCCCGAGAAGGGTGCCGTCCGGTGAAAAGCAGTGCACACCGTCGCCAGCGCTGGTCCACAGGTTGCCGTCCGTATCGAAACGGAAGCCATCCGGCAGGCCATCGTCGATGGTGCAGAACACAGCGCCGCCGGTAACCCGCTTGCCACCGTCCACAATGTCAAAGACACGGATGTGACGCGGGGCGGCCTCATCGTGGCTGTAGGCGCTGTCGGCGACATAGAGCCTGGTTTCGTCCGGCGAGAAAGCAAGCCCGTTCGGCTGGTGGAAGTCGGTGACAACAGCTTCGATTTCGCCGGTCTTCGGGTCGAGGCGATAGACATTGCGCGTAGGCTGTTCCGGGTCGGCCTTGTAACCTTCATAATCGGCCATGATGCCATAGGTTGGATCGGTGAACCAAACAGTTCCATCCGAGCGCACGATTACGTCGTTGGGTGCATTGAGCTTTCTGCCTTGATAGCTGTCCGCCAGCACTGTAACGCTGCCATCTGGCTCCGTTCGGGTGACGCGACGACCTCCATGCTCGCAGGTGACGAGGCGTCCCTTACGGTCGCGCGTGTTGCCATTGGAAAAATTGGATGGGTTGCGGAATACTGAAACGCCACCATCTGGAACCCAGCGCAGAATGCGCTGGTTCGGAATGTCGCTCCATAGCAGGCAGTTCTGGTCACCGAACCAGACCGGGCCTTCCGCCCAGCGACAGTCGCTGTAAAGCTCATCCAGATCAGCACTTGGCACAATCATCTGCTTGAAGCGTTCGTCGTGGATTTCGTAAATCGAAACAGTCTTTAGCAAGGAAAGTCACTCCGGAAAAACTATCGTTCAGTCCGACGGCCACTAGCAAGGATAATCACCGCAATGATGGTGAGACCAGTCAGGACAAGACGGACACCGGCGCCGAAACCGTAGGTGTTAAGCATCGAAACTATGAGGAACATGAAGAGGGCTGCACCCCAAATACCAGGGATATTGGAATCGCCGCCCGCAACCGCCGTACCGCCGATGATGACAACGGCAATAGACATTAAAAGATATTCAGTGCCCATGTTCAGGGCCGCTCCGCCTGAAAAGCAGGCAAGCAGGAAGCCGCAAAGCGAAGCGAGCACTGCACAGAGCAGATAGGTGACGAAGCGCGTACCATCGACCGGAACGCCCGCCATACGCGCAGCGAACGGGTTCTGGCCGATTGCCGAAATCCAGCGTCCATAAATGCTCTTTTTCAGAAGCACCCAACCGATGACCGACAGGATCAGGGCCACGATGGCGACGTTCGGGATGCCGAGCGTGGAGGACGTTGTGAATTGCGCAAGGCTTTCCGGCGGCTTTACGCGCAGCCCGCGATTGCTCCAGATAGCGGTGGACTGAATAAGAAAGCTCATCGACAAGGTGGCGATGATTGGTGGAATGCGCAGAAGCTTGATCAGCGTATAATTACAGATACCAATTCCAAGACCGATCAAAATGGCAACGCTTAGCCCTGCCAGCACCATGCCGTCCTGCGTATCCATGAGCTTGAGCGCCAGTGTTGCGGCAAGCGTCATATTGGCGGGTACAGACAAGTCGATGTTGCCTGGTCCGAGCGTGATCACGAACATCTGCCCGAGGCCGACAATAACCGAAAAGGACGCGAAAGTGAAAGCCGCGTGCGAGAGCCCATGTGCGCCAGCACCTCCGGTAAAGAGGATGGTCATGATCCAGACGACGGCAGTGGCGATGAACGACCATATCCACGGGCGGTTGGTAAGGATAGCGAGACCGCTCATTGCTTTTTCTCCCTCTTTTCGAGGCGGTTGAGGAAGAGGCGCAATGCCAGCACCACGATGAGAATGCCGCCTTGCGCGCCGATCTGCCAGTCTGGAGAAATGCGCATGAAGGAGAGGAAGGACCCGGCAAGCGTCAAGGTCAGTGCGCCGATAACGGCTCCGATAGGCGATACGCGCCCGCCGACAAACTCACCGCCGCCGAGAATAACGCCTGCGATGGACAGAAGCGTGTATCGCAGTGCGATATTGGCGTCGGCCGATGTGGTAAGTCCGACCAGAGCAATCCCCGCCAGTACCGCGAAGAAGGCAGCCAGCGCATAGGTTCCAGCCCGGATCATGGTGACAGACCAGCCAGCGCGCTCGATGGAGCGGCTGTTACCGCCTGCACCACGCATTAGCACGCCGAAGGTCGAGCGCATGACGATGAAATGCGTGACGACAGCGATCAGGATACTGGCAACAATGGCCATCGGCAAGAAAGACGGCTTGGCGGTCATGACCCAGCGTGCCCAGTCCGGTGCCTGTCCGCCGGGCGAGGGCAGTAGCAGAACGGCAAACCCGCCCCAGACGAAGCTCATGCCAAGCGTGACGACAATTGAGGGCAAATTACGCAGGTGGATCAGCGCGCCAAGCGCAGCATAAGCTGCAATGGCCGCCACCAGGATCAATACTCCGATGACAGGTGTGGTGTTGAGATAGGTTGCGGCAACACAGACCACGAAACTCACGAAGGTGCCCATCGAAAGATCGAGATCGTTGACCGCCATGATGAGCATTTGAGCGATGGTCGCTAGCGCAATGGGGACAGCCAGATTGAACAGCAGGTTCAGCCCGGTATAGCTCATGGCGCGCGGCTGTATGTAGAATACGGCGGCAAGCAGCAGAACCAGCGAGAAAACCGGTGTCAGCAGGCGGATGGAGGAAGAGGAAAGGCGCATTATTCGTGACCTCCCTCAAATGATGCAGCAAGCACGTTCTTTTCCGTAATGTCTTCGCCGGTCAGTTCTGCAACGATAGCGCCGTCGCGGAAAACATAGACACGGTCGCAAAGTTCGATTTCGTCCATTTCGGTGGAGTACCAGACGAATGTGCGGCCGTTCTCGGCCTCATGGCGCAGGATTTCATAGACTTCCTGCTTGGTGCCGACATCGACGCCGCGCATCGGATCGTCCATCAAAATCGTGTTGGCGCTGGTTGCCAGTGCGCGGGCGAAAAGCACTTTCTGTTGGTTGCCGCCTGACAGCGACAGGATGCGGTTGCCCATATCCGGTGTACGTATTTGGATGCGGTCTTTCCACTCGCTGCCGAGGGCGTCTTCCCGCTTTTGGTCGACCAGTTTCAGCGATGAAAGCCGGTCCAGCGAGCCGATGGTGAGATTGTGCAGGATGCTCCACAGCGGGAAAGTGCCGTTGAGGCTGCGGTCGCCAGCAACGAAAGCGATTTCGCAATTGCGTGCCGGAAACCAGTTTGGCCGCCGTGCATAGTAAAGATCGACCAGCATTTTGGTTTGTCCGTGTCCGGCCAGACCAGCGAGGCCGATGACTTCGCCCTTGAACGCTTCAAACGGCTTTACGTCGGTGGCGCGTTTCGCGAAGGACAGAACGGGTGAGCCGGACGCATCGGTCTTAGCGATGCGGCGCGGGGTTTTTTCGCGCTCTACGCTGCCCATGGCTTCGACGAGGCTGCGATTCGTGAAATCGCTGGCGGCGCGATTGGCGACCACCTTTCCGTCCTTCATCACCACGATACGGTCCGCGGTTGAGAGAATTTCGCCCAGCATATGCGAAATCAGGATAACAGCGCCGCCCGTGCCGACAAAACGGCGGACATAGGCCATCAGTTGCGCGGCAATGCCTGAATCTAGCGATGAGGTCGGCTCGTCGAGAATGACAAGTTTCGGAGTAACACCGGGCGCGGTGAAGTTGATCGCGATTTCGACCATCTGCCGCTCGGCAATAGAAAGCTCTTCAATGGTAGCGCTGCTGTCGATCTTGTGCCCCGGGAAAATCTCGTCGAGCTTCCTGGAAATAAGTTCGATGGCCTTGCCGCGCCAGCCCGCGCCAGTCAGATCGCGTTGCATGATGCGGACATTTTCGGCAATGGTCAGGTTCGGGAACAGCGACAATTCCTGAAAGACGCAACGCACACCATGCTTGCGTGCCATTGCTACGCCATGTCCTGCTTCCTCATGATAGGAAACGCTGCCTTCGTGTGGCGAAAGTCCGCCATTGATGACATTGACGATAGTGGATTTGCCCGCGCCGTTGTGGCCAACAAGTCCCACGCATTCACCTTCGCGGATCACGAGCTCGGCGCCATCCAGTGCTTTCACCGCACCGAACTGCACGCGGATATTGCGCGCGGCGACGACCTCCCGTTTCTCTGCTGCTTCTGTCATACGCTCAACTGATTGCTGGAAATGCTGAAGAATAGGCGATGGAAAAGGGCGGGAACGAAACCCGCCCCAATCGCTCGATTATGTGGAGGGCCGGTTTACTTGGCGGCGTCGATGACCTTCTGTGCGTCTTCCAGCGAATATTCGACATTGGCGACGCCACCCTTCTGGGTGTTGGCAAGGTCCTTGTCGAGCGATTCCTGGCTGACGCTGAGGAAAGGAACCACGAGGTCCTTTTTCACGTCCTTACCGTCGAGAATTTGCTGGGCAACCCAAAAAGCAAGTGTGGATACGCCGGGTGCAATAGAAACTGACATGGTTTCATAGCCATTGGCGTCTTTTTGGCTCTTCCACCACTGCAGTTCGTCTTCACGGTTACCCATGATGATGATTGGGGTCTCGCGTTTGGCGGCGGCGAAAGCCTGTGCAGCACCATAGCCGTCGCCGCCCTGCGTCACGACCGCGTCGATTTTCGGTAAGCTTGGGAGGATGCCAGCGACGGCACGCTGCGCGACGTCTGCCGCCCAGTCGCCATTAACGGACCCGACGATCTTGAACTTCGGATGCTTCTTCACGCCTTCTTCGATGCCGGCATGAATATTGTCATCGACCGAAACACCGGCAAGGCCGCGAATTTCAAGCAGGTTACCGCCATCGGGCAAGCGTTTTGCCAGATAGTCGATCTGGCTTTCGCCCATCGCCTTGAAGTCGACCGCGATGCGCCATGCGCAGGGCTCGGTTACGATGCCGTCGAAGGAAACAACCACGATGCCAGCATCGCAGGCTTCCTTGATCGCGCCATTCAGCGCGGTCGGCGAGGCCGCATTAACAACGATGGCGTCATAGCCTTGCAGGATCATGTTCTGGATCTGCGCTGCCTGTTCGGTGGCCTGGTTTTCAGCCGTGGTGAACGGGTCGGCCGCAGCGACCACACCGGCCTTCACAGCTTCTTTGGTGATTTTGTCCCAGCTTTGCAGCATGGCTTGACGCCATGAATTGCCAGCATAATTGTTGGAGAATGCGATCTTCTTCGACGACGTGTCGGCCAATGCGCTGCCTGCGACGAGAACGCCTGCCAGTGCGACGGATGCGAAAAGCATTTTTGCGAGTTTCATTCATTCCTCCCGGTTGCCAGTATGCGATCCACAGCGCCCCCGGCACTTCGAATCGTCTGAATTGATTATGATGCGATCCTCCCGCACCGCCGCTCCTCAACGGCACCAGTCCTCGCCAGACGCGATTTTACGCTCTTGTCTTGCGGGCAATTTTCTGGTGAAGCGAGGATGAAAGAAGAGGAGCCTTCTGTGAAGGCCGATTGAAGCAACTGTCTTGCGGGTTCCTGCAGCAAAATTGCGGGAACCCGCAAGACATGCTGGCAATATCACTGCGTATTATAGAGCTTCATGAGCAATTTGCGTTCTGGAGGAGAAACGCTTGGCCGAACTCGCGCCTCAAAGGTTGCTCGACCACTATCTGAATATTTCCAGATTGCTGGCGGGACAGCTTGACTTCGATTCCATCATTCAAGCGGTGGCGGCGGAGATCAAGCATATTGTGCCTTATGACCATCTGGACGTGTGCATCAAGATGCTGGATGGTAAATTTCATATCGCCTATGAGAGCGGTATATCGACGGCCTGGAGCCGTAATCCCCCCGCCCTTTTGTCGGGCAGCCCCATCCGCACGGTGCTCTCCGGCGAGGTCGATTACCTTTTGACCGACGATGCACGCACCGATCAGCGGTTTCACTTTGAAGGGTCGTTCTCCAGCCCGATCATTGAACATGATTTGAAAGGGCGTCTGCACGTGCCCTTGAAGGCGCAGGGCGATATTATCGGCGCACTCAGTTGTTCCAGTCTCTCACCGGCCTGCTATACCACGCGGGACGTGGAAAATGCGCAGTCCATTGCAGATCTGCTGACCCCATACTTTTTTGCGATCCGTGCTGCCGAGCAGGCTAAGCGCTCCGCAATTGTGGAAACGGAAGCGCGGGCCCGCGAGGAAGGCTTGCGCCTTGGCGCCCTGAAACTGACTGAAGCTCTGGAGACGGAGCGCCATCGCATAGGCATGGATCTGCACGATCAGACACTGGCTGATCTGACACGATTGGCGCGGCATGTCGAACGGCTCACCCATGCGCCGGACCTCTCCGGCGAACAGCTTGAACCACTGTTTCGCGGGCTCCAGCATTGTATGCACGACCTCAGGCAAATTATTGAGGAAGCAAAACCATCTATTCTACAGCTTTTCGGCTTTGTGCAGGCGACGGAAAACCATCTTGATCGTTCGGTGCGTGATAGCGGCTCATCCATCGAATGGACGCTGGACGACCACAGTGAGGGCATGGCTGATCAGCTTGAGGAAACCGTTGCCACTTCACTCTTCCGCATCGTGCAGGAAGCGATCAACAATGCGATCCGTCACGCCCATGCAAGCTGTCTGCGTGTCACGTTTCGCAACAAGAGCGGTCGCCTGCACGTGGAAGTCGCGGACAATGGCATTGGCATGGACCGGCACATGCAAAGGCCCGGTAGCGGGCAGGGTGTCGGGCATGGAATTGACAATATGCGCACGCGCGCGCGATTGATTTCCGCAAGTTTCGCTATCAGGAAATATGGGGACGGTGGCGGTACGAGCGTGACGATCCATCTGCCAGCAGAGGTGTGCCGGGAGGCAGGAGGGTAAAATGCATGTTCTGATCGTGGAAGATGATCCATTGCACCGTGCCTATCTCAGCGAGGCTGTGCGTGCGGCACTGCCCGAATGCCGTGAGGTGCTGGAAGCAGAGAATGGCTCGGCAGGTGAGAAACTGGCACGCCAGCATCGCGCTGCCCATGTTGTCATGGATTTACAGATGAACGGTCGCAACGGCATCGAGGCCGCGCGCACCATCTGGAAGGAAAATCCCGAGACGCGTATCCTGTTCTGGTCCAACTATGCTGACGAGGCCTATGTGCGCGGCGTGTCGCGCATCGTGCCGGAAGGGGCCGCTTACGGCTATGTGTTGAAATCGGCTTCCGATGACAAGCTAAGGCTGGCGTTGCGCAGCATTTTCGTTGAGGCGCAGTGCGTGATCGATCGCGAAGTGCGTGGCCTGCAGCAAAAGAGCCTTGGTCATGCCAGCGGTTTCAGCGAAAGTGAATACGAAATTCTGGTCGATATAGCGTTGGGCCTGACGGACCGTGTTATTGCGCGCCGCCGCAATCTGTCGCTGAGGAGCGTCCAGAACCGATTGCAGCAACTTTATGAAAAACTTGGCGTTTACCAGGAAAAAGGTGAGCCGGAGGAAGGGCGTTTCAACCTCCGGGCTCGTGCCGTGACGGTTGCGCTTTTGCGCAAACTACTGAACTACAGCGCGCTGGAACGCGCTGAAGTCGAGCTGAACGAGTGGCTCAGCCGACAGCCGCCTTCAGGCGACGCTGCTCAAGATCGAGGCCGAGTTCCGACGCGCGGGCGATGACCGGCGCGAAGCGACGCTGCTTCTTTTCCTCATGGTTGGAAGCGATGTCCGCAACGCGGTGTTTGAGAAACGGATTGAGAAATCGCTCTCGGACCGAGTCCACATAGGCTTTGGCCTGTTCGCCGATGCCGTCCGCAGCAAAAACCGGCAGAACTTCCTCACGCCATACCGCTTCCAGTTCACGCCGGATCGTCTCGTCCTGCATGGCTTCCAGCACGATCTCGTCCTTCGAGCGGTCGCGCTTCAGCCATTGTTCGGCGATGAATGTATGGCCGAGATTGAGCAGATAGAGTTTCAGATGCTCGTAGCGCGCAAGATCGTCGGTGACGACGATATCGTCGTGTTCGCAAGGGAGTGTCAGGCCATCCGCTTTCTCAATTGCCCAGAGCGCGTAGGGTTCGGCGATAGCGCCGATTGGCTCGATAGGTTCGGAAACGATGCGGTCCACAAGGCTGTTGGCGAAGACGCAGCGCGTTTCGAGCCATCGCAGGAAGCTGTCCGGCAGCTTCCAGTCATTTGCGAGACCGATGAGGATCGCGCGCAGTTTGTCGCCATTGCGCGAGATCAGTTCGCAGGGAAATAACGACAGTGAGGCATCTGGATTTCGCTGCCACCGATGATGCAGAAGCACCAGAAGTTTTGCCGGGAAACTCTTTGGCAAAGCACTCGGATTAACAAGAAGCGAATTGTCATCACTCGGGTCGAGTTCATAGCCCTTGTCGCCGGTATTGGAAAGGATCACATCAACGCTGGTGCCAAGGTCGAGAATCGCCACCCAGTCGTGATGTGCGGAATAGGCAGCGACAACGCCTTTCGCCTGATGTTCAGTCTCGGACGGCTTACCGTCGACAAGTCCACGAATCCTTACGGGATAGCTGCGGCTGTCGTTCAAAGCCGCAATACGCTGGCTGCTTTGCGGGTTTGAAGTCGTCTGCACGACGGCAATTGTCCCGACGGCTTTGCCTTTCAACAGTGCTTCCGAAACAAAGAAATCGGCATGAGCCAACAGAAATCGGCTCGTGCCGAACTGCAGGATCGCTGGCTTCTCGTGCATGATCTTCTCCCATTAAGCGTTGGTTTTACCTAAGCGATGCACGCCAAATTGGTCAAGCCAGTAGGAATCTCTATCGGGAGATTGGTTGGGCTTCAGATGTGGAAATGTGCAATTTGCCGCAATTTCTTGGGGCTTCAAGCATATTGCGCTTCTTTTCGGTCGGAAATATGGTAAGGCCAATTCGAGGAGAAGCGAATTTGGGAGCACAATGAGCGACTTTACGACAACTGCCGAACCCCGCAGGCTTTATCAGCAGATCGCAGACCGGGTGAGAAGTCTCATCCAGGAGGGTCAGTTTCCTGCTGGCAGCAGGTTGCCAGCCGAACGTGAGCTGGCACAGCAGCTTGGCGTGTCGCGGCCTTCGCTACGCGAGGCGCTGATTGCGCTGGAAATTGCGGGTAACGTCGAAATTCGCATGGGTTCTGGCATCTACGTCACGGCAGAGTCGGAAAAGCGATCGTTTTCGCATGGTGCTTCCATCGGCGAGAGCCCGCTTGAAATCATGCAGGCGCGCGAAATGGTCGAAGGGAGCGTAGTCGTGACGGCCTGTGCTCGCATGACGCCCGAACGGTTGGCCGAATTGCGTGCAACGATTGACGCGATGAAGGTGAATGTCGATGCCGGTAACAAGGCGATTGAACTCGACAGGCAGTTTCATCTGCTCATCGCCGAGCAATCGGGCAACTCCGTATTGGCACGCATCGTGCGCGATCTTTTCGACGAGCGGCATAGTCCGCTGACATCGCATATCAGAACGCGCTTCGAGGACAACGCGACATGGGCTCTGGCATTGGCTGAGCACGAAGCCATCTATGCGGCGCTGGAAGCAAGGGACCCGCTTCAGGCGCAGGCTGCGATGCGAACGCATCTGGATCGATCCAAGCAGCGTTGGATGGATAATGAGCCCCGCGACTGATTGACCGGGACGATTTGGGAGTGAGGTCAGACACATGAATGAAGCCGTTGCTACGGCAGTTGCGCCGGTTATTCTGCTGCATCCGTCGGACGATGTCGCGGTGGCACGCATTTCGGTTCGCGCTGGTGCGCCGATCGGCTTGCACGGGATCGTGGCTCGTGAACTTATCGGGCGTGGGCATAAGGTCGCCATTCGCGACATTCCAGAAGGCAAAGAAGTCCTGAAATACGGTCAGGTGATCGGCGTTGCGACGAAGGATATTGCGCAGGGCGAGCATGTGCATTTGCAGAATCTCGCCATGCTGCCCTCCGAACATGAGCATCAGTTCTCCATTGATATTGATGAACGCGGTATGCTGCCGGAGGCCGAACGCCGTCATTTCATGGGTTATGACCGGGGCGCTGGCGGTGTAGGCACACGCAATTTCATCGGCGTGATTTCGTCAGTCAATTGCTCGGCTACGGTGTCGCGTTACATCGCCGATTATTTCAACCGCATGGGCGGTCTCGATGGTTTTGACAATGTCGACGGCGTCGTGGCTCTGACACACGGCAGCGGTTGCGCGCTCAATACCAAATCGGAAGGCTATCGCCTGCTGACCCGCACTATTCAGGGCTATGCCAAGCATCCGAATTTCGGCGGCATATTGCTGATTGGGCTTGGCTGCGAGACCAACCAGATCGCGCCGATCCTCGAACATTATCGCATGGAGGAAGGCTCGCGCCTGCGCACCATGACGATCCAGCAGCATGGCGGCACGCGCAAGACGATCGATCATGCGATTGCCGAGATCAAGGAAATGCTGCCGCTGGTCAATTCTGCGGTACGCACCAAACAGCCTTTGTCGAAGCTGAAAGTGGCGCTGGAATGCGGCGGATCGGACGGTTATTCCGGCATCTCGGCCAATCCGGCATTGGGCTATGCCTCGGACCTTATTGTGCGCAATGGCGGCACGACCGTCCTGTCGGAGACGCCGGAAATCTATGGTGCCGAACATCTTCTGACGCGTCGCGCAGTAACGCCTGCGGTGGCGGAAAAGCTGTTGCAGCGTATCGACTGGTGGCGTGATTACACCGCGCGCAATGGCGATGAGCTCAACAACAATCCGTCGCATGGTAACAAGCTTGGCGGGCTGACCACCATTCTGGAAAAGTCGCTCGGTGCGGTTGCCAAGGGTGGCTCCATGCCGCTCAAGGCCGTCTATGAATTCGCTGAAACCGTGACTGAACCCGGCTTCGTGTTCATGGATACGCCGGGGTACGATCCCGTCGCTGTGACCGGACAGGTCGCTGGCGGCTGCAATGTCATCTGCTTCACTACAGGTCGCGGTTCGGTTTCCGGCTTCAAGCCTTCGCCCTGTATCAAGATCGCCACGAATTCCGAAATGTACGAGCACATGAAGGAAGACATGGACATCAATTGCGGTGGCATCGTCACCGGCGATGAGACCATCGAGCAGTCAGGTACTCGCATCTTCGAGCACATAATCGCGGTCGCATCTGGCGAGAAGACGCTGAGCGAAGTCTACGACTATGGCGACAACGAATTTGTACCTTGGCAGGTCGGCGCCGTAACTTGACCCCCCTCCCTAATGACCCACTGACAGGAATAATACGATGGTCAAAGCTCTGCGTATCGAGAGCGAAAACGTCACACGTTTTGCAGAAATCGACGAAGCGCCATTGCTGGCCGGACAAGTCCGTGTGCGGGTTCGCCATGTGGGTCTTTGCGGTAGCGATCTGAACACTTTCAAAGGGCTTAATCCGCTGGTGCAGCTGCCGCGTATTCCTGGGCATGAAATCGGCGGCGAGATCATGGAAGCCGGAGAGGGCGTCAGCGGTGTCTACGCCAAGGGCAAGCGGGTCATCGTGCTGCCTTATACGAATTGCGGTGAATGCTCGTCGTGCCGCAAAGGCCGGCTCAATGCGTGCCGTTATAACAAGACGCTTGGCGTGCAACAAAATGGCGGTCTGGCCGATCAGATCGTGCTGCCGGCCGAAAAGCTGATCCTCAACGATACGCTGGCACCTCGTCATCTGGCGCTGGTGGAGCCACTTTCGGTTGGCTTCCATGCCGTTGAGCGCGGGCGCGTTCAGGCCGGTGACACGGTTGCGGTTCTCGGTTGCGGCATGATCGGCATGGGTGTTCTTATCGGCGCGCTCGCCCGCGGCGCCCAGGTCATCGCCATTGATCCGAGTGCTGAAAAGCGCGAGCTGGCACTACAGTTTGGCGCAACGCATGCTTTGCCGGGCGGTGAGGATGTCGTCGCAAAGGTTCAGGAACTGACCAACGACGATGGTGTGGATATCGCATTTGAAGCAGTTGGCCTGCCGATCACGTTCACGCAGGCCATCGATCTTGCCGGCTTTGCCGGTCGGGTGGTTTATGTCGGCTATTCCAAAGCGCCAGTCACCTATCAGACGCAGTTCTTCAACCTGAAGGAACTCGACATCATGGGATCGCGCAATGCAACGTTCGCGGATTTCGAGGCAGTCATCGCGCATCTGGAAAAGCTTGGGACGGATGCCGACAAGCTGATCTCAAAGATATTTCCGTTCGATGAAGCCGAAGCGGCACTTCCCTACTGGGACGGCGACCGCAATGTTTTGAAGATCATCATCGAACGCGACTGAAATCGAAGCAAATGTCCGATGCCGGGAAGGAAGGCATCGGGCGCTCCTGGAGGAAACCGGCCACAAGGCCAATTGTTGAATGACCCTATAGGGGAGGATAGTGATGAAGAAACTCGTTACCGGCATGATCGCCGCTGGCATGTTGCTGGCTGGAAGTGTGGCTGCATACGCTGCCAATGTGACGATCAAGGTTGCCTATGAAAACAACCCAGGCGAACCTTTCGATCAGGTTATGCATTACTGGAAAGATGATCTTGCAAAGCGCAGCAATGGCGAAATCACGCTTGAGCTCTATCCAAGCTCGCAGCTTGGCTCCAAGAAGGATGTGACCGAGCAGGCCATGATGGGCCTCAATGTTGTGACGATTTCCGACGTTGGGTTCCTGGCAGAGTATGAGCCTGACCTTGGCGTACTGTACGGTCCTTTCCTCACCGACGATCCGACACAGCTTTTCAAGGTCTATGACGGCCCTTGGTTCAAAGAGAAAAGCGAAGAGTTGAAGAAGAAAGGCATTCACATCGTGATGCCGAACTATCTTTACGGTATTCGCCAGATCATTTCCAAGAAGCCTGTCCGCACCCCGGAAGACCTGAAGGGTATGAAGATCCGCGTGCCGAACAATGTCATGCAGATCAAGACCTTTGAAGCCATGGGCGCGACGCCCACCCCGATGCCGCTGGGCGAAACCTTTCCGGCGCTGGCGCAGGGCGTGATCGATGGCGTGGAGAACCCGATTTCGGTGCTCTACGGCCAGAAGTTCCAGGAGGAGGCCAAGTATCTGAGTAAGGTTGGCTATCTGACCAATGTGGCTCTTATCGTCGGTGGCGAAGCCTTTTTCTCCACGCTGCCGGAAGACCAGCTCAAGATGATTCACGAGTCTGCCTATGATGCGGGCCTTTACAGCCAGAAGCTGACGATCGAAAAAGACAATGAAATGATCGAAAAGATGAAGGAAGCCGGTGTCGAGGTCATTGATGTCGACCGTGCTCCTTTCAAGGCGCTTGCTGAAAAGGTCTACACCCAGTTCCCGGAATGGTCGCCTGGTCTTTATGAGAAGATCAAAGCCGAACTGAACTGATCCATCCTTATTCGGATATCACCATGTCGCGGCTTTGCTGCGACATGGTTCGCTCGTGGAATTCAATCCGATGAAACTGTTTGAAAAACTGATCGAATGGTTGGCTGTACTGCCGCTGTTCATCCTGCTTGCGATGTTCAACATCGCCGTTGTCATGCGCTACTGGATGCAGCAGCCATTGCAATGGACCGAAGAAATGGCCGGTCTGTTGATGATCTGGATCGTGATGCTCGGCAGCGTTGCCGCAGAACGCAGCAACCAGCATCTTGCCATTCCTATGCTTGTGGACATGTTGTCGGAAAAGGTGCGCGACGTTGTAAATGCCATCGTCTCTACCCTGTCGGGGCTCTTCCTGCTTTACGTTTCCTATGCCGGTTACAAGCTCTCGGTTGCCACTCAGTTTAAAGTCACCGACGTGCTGCGGGTTTCTTATTACTGGATCGATATCGCAGTGCCCGTCGGCTTCATTATCATCGCTTTTTATATGTTTGCAGCAGCATTCAAGTCCTTGCGTGCCGCTTTTGCGGGGGGCAAGGCATGAACCTGATGACCATCGTTCTCATCATGTTGGCGCTGATCGCGCTCAATATGCGCCTTTATGTAGCCATCCTTATTGCGGTCTTCACCTATTTCATCTTCTTTAACCAGATGCCGATAGCGATTGCCGTGCAGCGCTTTATCAGTCCGGCACAGAACACGTCGCTGCTCGCCATTCCGTTCTTTATCATGCTTGGCACGGTAATGTCGCATACCGGCATTGCAGAACGTCTGATCAAGGTTGCGGAAATTCTGGTTGGGCGCATGCGCGGCGGCATGGCACTCACCAACATCATGGTTTCGACCCTGATGGGTGGCGTCAGCGCTTCCAATCTGGCCGACAGTGCCATGCTCACCCGCATGATGGTGCCGGAGATGGTCAAGCGTGGCTATGACAAGGCATTTTCCTGTGCCGTGACGGCTTCGGGCTCGCTGATCACGCCGATCATTCCTCCGGGCATTGCACTCATTATCTATGGCCTGATCGCTGACGTTTCGATCGGCAAGATGTTCATGGCGGGTGTGCTGCCGGGCATTCTGGGCGCCGTTATCCTGATGATCGCGGCCTATGCGACGTCAGTAAAGCGCGGCTACAAGCCAAGCCGTGAAAGGCGGATGAGCGGCGCCGAGGTTGCTTCGACGCTTGCTTCGGCGTGGCCTGCGGTCCTGTTGCTGTTCGCTATCATCGGCGGCATTCGCATGAACATATTCACGCCGACGGAAGCCGGTGCAGTTGCTGTTACGCTGGTTCTGATCATCGGTTTCGTGATCTATCGCGAAATGCGCATCTCGCATGTGGTGGATTCGTTGATCGAGACGGCGAAATCGACCGCGTCCGTCATGCTGGTCATCATGGCATCGTCAGCGCTTGCATGGGTGTTCTCGCTTGAACAGGCTGGCCAGTCACTCATGCAGCTTATCTCATCCGTCACCAGTAATCCTTATGTGTTCCTGCTGGCAGTCAACGTGATCCTGCTGGTTCTGGGTGCATTGATTGAGGGCACGGCGCTGATGATCGTGCTGGTGCCGCTTCTGATGCCGACGGTAAAGGCTCTGGGTATCGATCCGGCCCATTTCGGTATCATCGTGATTATCAATTTGTCGATTGGCACGCTAACACCGCCTGTCGGGACGGTCATGCTGATGGTCTGCAATATCGCGAAGGTGAGAGTTGGAGATTTCACCCGCCAGGCATTGAGTATGTATCTGGCGC
Source organism: Ochrobactrum sp. CGA5 (assembly GCF_006345815.1). Lineage (GTDB taxonomy): Bacteria > Pseudomonadota > Alphaproteobacteria > Rhizobiales > Rhizobiaceae > Brucella. Next base: position 89,093 of record NZ_VCIG01000004.1, read on the forward strand.
TGTTCATCCTGCTGGCGCTAGTCACTTACGTGCCGATTATCTCAACATATCTGGCTCATTAGGGCATCTCCAGCACAGGCGCGAAGCGGTTTTGCGTAGGATAATGCGTAAAAGACAAAGAGGCAGAGCATTTCGATTGTTTCAATTTAAACTGGAAATGCTCAAAAAAAGCGCGGGGTTTCCCGCGCTTTTTCATTTGTTCACCACGGGTTTTCAACACGCGGCCAGATGGCACGACTGAGCTTGTGATAATTGGTTGTGCGTGGATCGCTCGGATAGGAACTGGGCGCGGCGACATAGATGATTTCGGCAGCGATCGGAGCGAAGCCCGCGTGGAAATGATTGGTGGATTTGACCACCAATATATCCTTTTTCATGGGCTCAACGCCGACATTTGAAAAGATATTTGGCTCGAATGTCTGCGTTCGGTTGGTGTTGAGAATAATGTCAATCTCGGTGCCTTCAATGCGCACCACCGCCGACGCTCCCAGTGTCACGCGGCTTGGACCAAAACTCTGCCAGCCTTCGGTAAGGGTTTTCATGACCATTACGCGGGCATCGATGGGTTCGCCCCCCAGCGGACCGGATTTGCCGCCGAAACGCAGATCGATCACAGCGCCTTCGCCCGCCGCATGACAGAATGTCACTGCGATAGGGTCCCAGATCGTAGCAACGCCGATGTTGGCGATGCCGCGCTCGATCAGGCGACGAAGGATATAGGTCCCGTCGCCCGCGACGCCACCGCCGGGATTGTCCCATACGTCTGCGATTACAGCTGGCTTTGCAGGATTGTCCGCATGGGCGGCCAACGCCCGGTCGATGCCTTGATCTGTGTCAAACATCGTCATCAAGGTTTGCTCGCGCATGGCGATCAGTTCACGTCCGAGCTTTTCTGCAAGTGCTACACCCTTTGCCGGATCGTTGTCGGTGACCACAAGAATGCGGGTTCCCATTTCCGGCACATCGGCAGCCATGAAGCCATGAATGACGGAAATGGACAGAATGCCATCCTTACCGTGCATTGCCTTTATACGGTCGATGAAGGAGCGCATCGGCTCCTTACTCGTAGGGAACACACCGATCATACGGCAGTCGAAGGTGGATATGACCGGCTTGGTGCGATCCCTCAGGGCATCGAGTGCAAGATCAACCACGTGTTCGCCGCGTTCGTAAAAATCCGTGTGAGGAAATTCGAGGAACGACGCGAAAATATTGAGGTTTTCGACACGCTTCGGCGTCAGATGGCTATGTGGATCGAACTCGCTTGCGACGAGTACATCCGGTCCGACAATAGCTCGCACGTGCTCCAGAAGGTCGCCTTCGCAATCATCGTAGCCTTGGGCGACCATGGCGCCATGCAGGCCAAGGACGACCGCATGGACGGGCATTGCGGCCTTGAGCTGATCGAGAATTTCATCGCGCAATTCCTCGAAAGCCTGTCGCTGCAACAATCCGCCCGGCTCCGCCCAGGTGGCCGTGCCTTCGATGATAGTCAATCCTTCCGCGGCAGCGCGTTTACGCAATGCCACGATGGGCGAGGAGCACAATGTTGGCGTTTCCGGGTGCTTGCCCGGTTTGGCATAGAAGGCCATTTCAAACGAGGCCTTGTCTGTCGGAACCGGCGAGAACGTGTTGGTTTCTGTCGCAAGCGACGCGGTGAAAATGCGCATTGAAGTACTCTGTGCGGATGAGGTGGAGTGCTTATTTCTGCGGTGCGTAGGCGATGGCCTCGACTTCGATTTTGATATCGATCATCAGGCGGGATTCGACCGTGGTGCGCGCCGGAGGCTCCTTTGGAAAATAGGTGCCGTAAACAGTATTCATCCGTCCGAAATCGCGCGCATCCTCCAACCAGACAGTTGTCTTGACCACGTCGTCCATGGTGGCTCCGGCCAATGCCAGCACGGCCTTGACGTTTTCGAGCACCTGCTTTGTTTGAGCTTCGATGCCGCCTTCTACGACGTGACCGTCAGGTCCGACCGGGACCTGTCCCGAAATATAGACTGTGTCGCCTGCGCGGACAGCGGGGGAAAGAGGCACATGCGATGCGCCGAAGACCTGCTTTCTGGACATCATTTTCTCCGGTTATTTGACGGCTCCAAGGGCCAGTCCCTTGATGAGATAGCGCTGGAGCCAGATGAAAAGGACGGCGACTGGGAGCGTGGCAAGGAAGGTCGCCGCCATTACGTAATGCCATTCGACGGTGTAGCGTCCCGCCACCAGTGAGAAGACTTGAATGGGCAGGGTGTAACTCTCCTGCCTGCGCAACATCGTCAGGGCAACGACGAATTCGTTCCATGCATTGATGAAGGTGAAGATACCCGTGACGGCAATGGCAGGCAGGCAAAGCGGCAGGAACACTTTTATCAGTGTCTTGCCGCGTCCAGCCCCTTCCATCCATGAGGCTTCTTCCAGATCGCGTGGGATGGTGTCGAAATAGCTTTGCAGCATCCACACCGTAAAGGCGATGTTGAAGGCCATGTAGACCGCACCGACCGCAGAGACACTTTCGATCAGTCCATAGGCGGCGAGAAGCCGGAAAAGGCCCAGTACCAGAACAATGGGCGAGATCATCTGCGAAATAAGCAGGAATTGTCGGAATGCGCCATGGCCATCAAAGCGAAAGCGCGACATCGCATAGGCGGCAGGAATAGAGACAATGATTGCGCCAACGGAAGCAATGACCGAAACATAAAGCGAGTTCAGAAGTGCCTGCCCGAACTTGGTTTGACCCCACATTTCCGAAAAGTTCTGCCAGCGGAAGCTGCTGGGCCACCATGTGGGAGACAGGACTTCCTGTGGCGGCTTGACGGCGGTGAAAAACATTACCGCAAAGGGAAACAGTGTCAGCACGATGAGGGGCGATAGAACCGCCCAGGCGATGAGCGTGCGTTTCAGCTTTGAACCTGTCATGTACGTTCTCCTCGCATCGCAAGGCGGATATAGATCGCTGTGAAGACCAGGAGTATCGCCAGCATGATAAGTGATACGGCGGAGGCCTCCCCCAGCTTTCCGAGGCGGAAAGCGAGCTTGTAGAGATGCGTCACGAGAATATCGGTGGAGTTTGCCGGTCCGCCCTGTGTCATGACCCAGATGATTGGGAATGAATTGAAGACATAGATCGTATTGAGCACGATAGCGATATTCACGAATGGTTTGAGCAGCGGAAAGGTGATCTCTCGAAACTGCTGCCACAGACTGGCGCCTTCGAGGGACGATGCTTCGTAGAGATCTTCCGGGATGGATGACAGTCCGCCGAGAAAGATCGTGGTCGTGAAGGGCACGGTGACGAGAATGCCGACCAGTATTTGCATCGGAAAGGCGGTAGCCGCACTGGCCAGCCATTGAATATTGCTGTCGATGATGCCGAGATTGCGCAGGGCGGAATTGAGCATTCCGCTTTCGCCGTTGAGTGCCCAACGCCAGACGATGGCTGTCATGGTAAGAGAAACTGCCCATGGCAGCATGACGATGACGCGCGCTACAGAGCGGCCGTAGAAATCCATGTTGAGAATGATAGCGACCGGAATGGAGACGATCAGCGCACCGCCCACAACCGCTACGGTCCAGATCGCGGTGCGCCAGAGTGAGTTGAGAAAATCGGGCGTTGCGAAAAGCGCAGTGAAGTTTGCGCCATTATTGAAATCGCTAAGCTGCCCGAAGCGGTTCACGTCATGGCTGGCAATTTCAACGAGATGCACCACGGGCCAGAAGATTACCACCGCAGCCAGGAGCAGGCTCGGTAGGATCAGGAGATAGGGCAGAGTGCGGCTTTGCATCGGCTATCAATGTCCCGGAAAAGAAAAAAGCCCGGCAGAGCGAGAGACGCTGCCGGGCAGGCTGGGAGCGTCACTTCTTCAGGATCGCGTCCGCCTTCGCGGCAGCTTCTTTTAGTATGGCATCGGGTTCGCCTTTGCCGAGATAAATGCTCTGCATGGCGTTCGACGTGATATCGGCAATTTCTTCCCAGCCCGGAATGATCGGCGCAAAGCGGGCATCCGGCAGAAGTGCTGTAAACGCGGCAAGATCGGCATTATTGACGTAATAATCCATCTTTGCTTCTTCCTTGTTGACCGGAAGGAAACCTTCGCCCTGTGTGAATTTGGCCCGCCACTCGGTCTGGAACAGGAAGTTGAGTACCTTCCAGGCTTCTTCCTTGTTTTTGGAATTCTGGAACATGATGACGGAATCAGTCACGCCATAAGTACCTCGTGCACCTGTCGGCCCGGCAGGAATGGCTGCAACGCCATATTTGAGATCGGGCGCTTCTTCCTTGATCTGGTTGGACAGGAAAGGAGCGGTAATCATCATGCCAACCTTGCCCTGCTTGAACAGGTTTTGCACGTCCTCGCGTGCATAGGAAGTAACGCCTGGCTGGGTCAGGCCATCATCGATCAGCGACTTATAAAGCTTCGCAGCTTCAAGTGCGCCGGAAGTGCTAAGGCCCGAGGTGCCATCCTTGTTGAGGATTTCTGTCCCGTAGGACCACATACCGTAATAGTAATAGACGTCTGTCTCGATTTCCTTGCCCTGGAGACCAAAACCGTAATTCTCTCCGCCCAGCGCCTTGATCTTGGTGGCCGCGGCTTTCAGTTCGTCCCACGTTGCGGGCGGGTTTTCGACACCTGCCTTGGCCAGCAAGTCCTTATTGTAGTACATGGCACGGGCGGAGGCTGCGATCGGCAGGCCGTAGGTCTTGCCCTCAAGGACTGACGGTGACAGGAAAGTCTCGATGAAGCGACCCTTGAACTCGTCATTCATGTAACCGTCGAGCGGTTCAGCGATGTCCTGCTGCACGAAATCGATCAGCCAGCGTGTGCCGATGATCGAAAGGTCTGCATTGGTGCCCGCTGAAATGTCGGTCGTCAGTTTCTGCAGAAGCACATCCCATGGCACAACTTCGAAATTGAGCGTGATACCAGGGTTTGCAGCTTCAAACGCTTTTTTGACCTCTTCGAAATAAGGGGCGGTCTTGGAGCTGTACTCTGCCACGGTCATGCGCACTTCGCCCGCATTCGCAACCGACGACAGCGCCAGAATGCTCAATCCGGCCAAAAGACCGGCCTTCCATTTGTTGATAGACATCTTTCCGTTCCCTTGTTTTGCACCGCATTGTGGCGATGACTGTATATTTTGTTATTTTCCTACATTATCGGCTTTATTGTTAGCTTCAAGCGAAAAGTTTTGTTGCAAACTTACATTTTGCCTTCTAGGTTGATAAGAAGAAACACATGCAGAAAGCTGCTGCATAGAAGGGGATTAGTGTGGAGCAAGCAGGCGAATTTGCCGGAAAGTCGGTGCTGGTCACCGGAGCCGGTGGCGGGGTGGGTAGGGCGCTCGCCAGGCTCTTCTCTGAACGCGGTGCCCGCGTGATTGGTTGCGATAAGACACTGGAGGCAATGACAGGCGACGACTTTCATGCGCAGCATGCCTTCGATCTGCTCGATCGTGAGGGGTTGGAGCTGGCTGCAAAGCGGATCATAGCGGAATCGGGACTGCCCGATATCGTCATCAACAATGCTGGCTGGACACGTGCCGAGACCTTCGGTGGGTTGGATCAAAGCAATATCGACGCTGAGATTGATCTCAACCTGACTGCGGTTGCCAGATTTTCCAATGTTGTGGCACAAGCCATGGCAAAGCGCGGCAGTGGCATCTTCGTCTTCGTTTCCTCGGTCAACGGTCTCTCGCATTTCGGCAATCCGGCCTATGCGGCCGCAAAGGCCGGGATCAACGCCTTTGCACGTGGTATAGCAGTGGAGTTCGGCAGGAAGGGAGTGCGCGCGAATGTCGTCTGTCCCGGATCGATACGAACGCCTGCATGGGATCATCGTATCGCGCAAGATGCGGGCGTGCTGGAGCGCTTGCAGCGCTTCTATCCGCTTGGACGTATCGTCGATACCCACGAGGTAGCTGAAGCCGTAGCATTCCTGGCTTCTGACCGCGCATCAGGGATTACCGGCGCGATCCTTCCGGTAGATGCCGGGCTGACTGCCGGCTGCCGACCATTCATCGAAGATATTCTCGGAGGAGGCTGATCGATGAAAGAGGTTTCACTGCGCGGGATCAGCAAGACCTTCGGACAACTGACGGTCCTCGACCGTGTGGACCTTGATATTCAAAGCGGGGAATTTCTCGTTCTGGTCGGTCCTTCGGGCTGCGGAAAATCCACGCTTCTGCGGATGGTGGCGGGGCTTGAACCTATTTCCAGCGGCGATCTTTTGATCGGTGGACAACGGGCTAACGACTTGCCACCGCAAAAGCGCAATATCGCGATGGTGTTTCAATCCTATGCGCTGTTTCCGCATATGACGGCGCGTGAAAATATTGGATTTGGTCCGCGAATTCGCGGCGAGAAGTCGGGAGAAACCGCGGCGAAGGTGGACAGGGCGGCTTCCATCCTCAACCTCCATTCCTATCTTGACCGCTATCCGCGTCAGCTTTCGGGTGGGCAGCGTCAGCGTGTCGCCATGGGACGGGCCATTGTTCGCGAGCCATCGGTGTTTCTTTTTGATGAACCGCTTTCAAATCTGGACGCGCAATTGCGTGTGCAGATGCGCACCGAGATTAAGGCGTTGCATCAGCGCCTGAAATCGACGGTGATTTACGTCACCCACGATCAGATCGAGGCCATGACAATGGCTGACCGGATCGTGGTTATGAATCAGGGTAAGATTCAACAGGTCGGTGCGCCCTTGGATCTTTATGATCGTCCGGCCAACAAGTTTGTCGCGAGCTTTATCGGTTCTCCCTCCATGAGCTTCATTCCAGGAACGGTTTCGGGTGGTATATTCCGTACCGGAGAGGGGGAACAAATCACCGTTTCTGGGGGATCATTCGATACTCGACAGGCGGAAGCTGGAATTCGACCGGAGAATTTTATGGTCGCACCGGAAGGGAAGGGGCTGAAGCTCATCATCGAGGTGATCGAGCCGACAGGTCCCGAAACGCATATTTATGGCCGGATTGCTGGGCAGCCCATACGAGCTGTGTTTCGCGAGCGCATGCATCTTGCGCCGGGCGAGCAAGTGCCCGTAACTGCAAAGAGCGAATACATTCATCTTTTCGACAAGGATAGCGGTCTCCCGCTTTGAACGTCCGATGAGCAAGGTTGCTGATATCATCACGCGGCTGCATGTCGTTGCACAGGACGGGTCGAAATCCGACCGGCGGCTGGCTGCACTCGTTTTGGCTGATCCCGATTACGCATCCAAGGCGGCAATCTCGGAAATTGCGGCCAGGGCCGGAGTCAGCGAGCCCACGGTGACACGTTTTTGTCGGGCGCTGGGCTGCGATGGCGTGCGCGATTTCAAGTTCTTTCTGGCGCAGGCACTGGCCATTGGTGGCCAGTATCTGACGGCGGAAGTTCCTGCACGGGATGTGCGTGAAAGCCGCATAGCCACGGCGGTGACAGATGCAGCGATCACTGCCATCCAGCGGGCCAGCGACGGACTTGATATGGGCGTATTGCTGAAAGTGGCCGAAAGGCTTGCCGCCGGTGGCCCTGTGCTATGTCTCGGGTCCGGCGGTATCTCGTCCATGCTGGCAACAGAAATGCAGAACCGTTTGTTCCGGCTAGGTATTCCGGTCTGCGCGCAAGTGGATGGGCAGTTGCAGCGTATGTATGCGGCCGTCACTACACATGACACGACGGTGATTGCTTTTTCGGTCTCTGGATTCGCGCGTTCGGTGGTGGAGGCCCTGCTGGTTGCGCGGCAATATGGTGCACAGACGGTGGCGATCACACCTGCTGGCTCCGATCTCGCGAAGGCGACAGATCTGCTCATTCCTTACCAGGCCAGTGAAGACGGTAATATTTACAAGCCGACATCATCACGTTTCGCGCTGCTCGCCATCCTCGATATGATTGCCACGGCTACGGCTGAAGCGCGTGGACCGAAGGTTTTGGAAAGTCTGCGTCGTATCAAACATAGCCTTAATACACTCACCATAGACGATCCGCGTTTGCCGCTGGGAGACTGACTCATGACCAGACCGAAAACAGTCCACGAGGTGGATACGCCAGCTATCATCATCGACGTTGATCGTGTGAAAGCAAACATCGCCAAGGCTCAAGCCCATGCAGATGCAATCGGTGTTAAGCTGCGACCGCATATCAAAACGCATAAACTCCCGCTGTTCGCAAAAATGCAGGTGGAAGCGGGAGCAGTCGGTATCACTTGCCAGAAGCTCGGCGAGGCGGAGGTCATGGCCGATGCCGGACTGACGGACATTTTTCTGCCCTACAATATTTTAGGCCAGGAGAAGCTCGACCGGTTGCATGCGCTGCATCAACGCATCACTCTATCGGTGACTGTTGATAATTCAACTTGCCTCGCCGGATTGGCGGCGCGTTTCACCGATGAAAGGCACCCGCTGAAAGTGCTCGTCGAATGCGACACAGGCATGGGGCGCTGTGGCGTGCAGACGCCAGCCGAAGCATTGGAGTTGGCGCAGATTATCGGTCAAACTACGGGACTGTGTTTCGGCGGTCTGATGACCTATCCCGCGGCGGGGAAACCCGATGAAGCTGAGCAATGGCTTTATTTGGCACGGGAACTACTGGAAGCAAACGGTCTTCCTTGCGAGACGATTTCGAGCGGCGGCACGCCTGACATGTGGCACAAACCCGGTAACAGTGTCATCACCGAATATCGTCCCGGTACCTATATCTATTTCGATCGTTATCAGGTCAACAAGGGGGCTGCGACTACAGACGACTGTGCCTTTACCGTGCTTTCAACCGTCGTCAGCCATCCCACCTCCGAACGTGCGATAATCGATGCCGGGTCCAAGGCACTGTCCAGCGACACGCTGGGTCTGAGCGATTTTGGCGAAATAATGGGCCGTCCCGATGCTCGTGTAGTCGGTCTGAGTGAGGAGCACGGCAAGCTGACTGGCGACGTCGCCAGCCTGAAGGTTGGCGAGCGGGTGCGGATTATTCCTGACCATGTCTGCGTTGTCTCCAATCTCTTTGAGGAGGTCCATCTTGTGTCGGGCGAGAACGTCGTCGTTATCCTGCCGGTCGCTGCACGTGGAAAGTTAAGATAGTCGGAGGATAACATGAAGGCTGCGGTCAATCCGTTCGCTGGCGATAAGGATCGCGAGCAGATTTGGGAAATGCTTGTGCGGCGCGATATAGAAGCTTTTGTATCGCAGGACTGGTCCTTGGTGGCCGATGATTTTGATGAAGCACGGTTCCTTGGCATTCATGCGCATAATGATCGCGATCCCGATAAATGGGATGCCGGATTTCCTACACTCGCAAGCTATCGCGACGAATGGCTGCGGCAGGCGGCGGAAAGCGCGGCGGTTGAATACGCGGAATCTCTGGCAGACGGCATCTTTCGCGCGACCAACCTGAGTGTAATCGATATTAACGGTGACGTCGCTGTTGCGCGGAAAAAATTCGATGGAACGATAGCTAGGAAGGACGGAACAGTCGATCGTCTAAACTGGCAAACACTCTATTTCTGCCGCCGTAACGGGGCCCGCTGGAAGATCAACGGCTTTGTCGGATATATGGCTTATCGTTGAAAAATCAGGGCTTTTTGAAACTGCTCCATCCCGGTGCGGGTCGAATAATTCGCACTGTGATTATGTATAAACTATATAGTCTCCAGACACAGTATAATCATACAATTTTTCTGTAATTATACTCATTTAAATCCCGAACTATAATAGTTTGGGCAATGTCGCAGCTGATTGCGTATTTGTCGCAGACTATTCTGATAAATGACTGGAGCGGGATTACTATCTTCGTCAGGCTGGTCGATTGCATCCTGCTTTTGACGCTATTGAGCGGCCCCCTGAATTTGTCACACAACCCTTCAAAAAATCATTCAAGGGGACGGTTGTCGGACAAAACGTTTCGATGAAATCACGGCTGTGGGTGGACATGTCGGGAAATGACCTATATAGAATCAGGAAAATTATCAATAATCATTCCATGCGGACCGTTAGCGGAACGCAGATCGCGTGTGGGCACTTTGCGATGGAATGAAGTTCTGTCATTGTAAAAAGGAGATTAAGTCCGCCAGCACAGCGGGGTTAAACTTAATGCATGGTATTTTATACAAGGAAGAAAGTATGAAGTCGCCGGCTGAGACTAAGATAAGCTTGAAAGGCGTTTTTAAAGTCTTCGGCGATGACCCGGAGCGTGCAATGCAAGAATTGCGCGCAGGTAAGTCAAAAACCCAGATTCACAGTGAACTTGGCGCAACGATTGGCGTCGATGATGCGACCTTCGATATCTACGAAGGTGAAGTATTCGTAATTATGGGCCTCTCTGGCTCGGGTAAATCTACGCTACTGCGTCTGCTCAATCGCCTGATCGAACCGACGGCCGGTTCCATTGAAGTGGATGGCCGCGATATCGTCAAAATGACGAAGCGTGAGCTGATCGATCTTCGTCGTCGCGACATGAGCATGGTTTTCCAATCTTTCGCACTTCTGCCCAATCGTTCAGTCCTGAATAATGCGTCCTTCGGTCTTGAAGTGGCCGGAATGAGTGAGGCGGAACGTCACGAGAAGGCCCTGAAGGCTCTCGCAGCCGTTGGACTCGAGCCCTATGCTCACAGCATGCCGGACCAGCTTTCGGGCGGAATGAAACAGCGTGTTGGTCTGGCGCGCGCTTTGGCAAGTGAGCCGACCATTCTTCTGATGGACGAAGCTTTTTCTGCCCTCGATCCGCTTATCCGCACCGAGATGCAGGACGAACTCAAGCGGCTGCAGGCAGAACACAGCCGGACGATCATTTTCGTCAGTCATGATCTGGATGAAGCTATGCGCATCGGTGACCGCATCTGCATCATGCAGCACGGTAAGGTTGTGCAGGTGGGGACGCCAAATGAAATCGTGTCCGCACCGGCCAACGATTACGTCCGTTCCTTCTTCCGTAATGTCGATGTTTCCCGCGTGTTCAAAGCTGCTGATGTGGCGCGTGAGGACGAACTAATCACCTTTGAGCCTGAACAGTTGGCAACAGCGCTTGAACGTTTCGATGCCAGCGGAAAAACGTTTGGCGTGTTGATCGACGCTGACCGCACCTACCGCGGCATGGTCAGTCGTGATGCCCTCGCAAAGGGGGTTGTCGTGCAGGATGGCGAGAGACTGGATAGTGTCTCTGCAATCGAGGCCGAAGCGCCGCTATCTGGGTTGCTGACGCAGGTGGCGGAAAGTCCTTGGCCAGTTCCGGTGACAGACCGCCAGAACCGTTATGTCGGTGCTATCAGTAAATCGGCCTTGCTTGAAACGCTTGGACGCGCAGGCTGAGACCTGTGCGCCAACGGCCTTTTGCCTGACGAAGGCAGAATTGGTCCAATCCAGAAGAACTACGGAAATGGACGGTAGAACATGGATTTGAATTTCAGTGTCGGTGGATGGGCGGATGTTGTGGTCAATTACATCCTCGACCACTTTACGCCAGCGCTCGATACGATCGCAGCAGTCATCGGTTTTGTAACTGACGGTATTCAAAACGCTCTTCTCGCGGTGTCGCCGATAGGTGGGGTCGCAATTCTTACCTTGCTGGCACTTTGGCGCGTAGGGTGGAAGTTCGCGATATTTACGGCTCTTGCACTGGGCCTCATCATCCACATGGGTTTGTGGACCGGTACGATGGAAAGTCTTTCCCTGGTGCTTGCGTCAACGGTTATTGCTGTTGTGATCGGCATTCCGCTCGGCATCGCCATGGCACGTAGCGACACGGTGGCTTCGATCGTGCGCCCGGTGCTCGATCTTATGCAGACGATGCCTGCGTTTGTCTATCTCATTCCGGCAGCGATGTTTTTTGGCCTCGGCGCCGTACCTGGAACGATTGCGACGGTGATTTTCGCCATGCCTCCTGTCGTGCGTCTGACCAACCTCGGTATTCGTCAGGTTCACGCGGAGTTTGTGGAAGCAGGGCTCGCCTTCGGGTGTACGTCGCGACAGCTCTTGTTCAAGGTGCAGCTTCCAAACGCAATGCCCTCGATCATGGCCGGTATCAACCAGACGATCATGCTGTCGCTGTCAATGGTGGTCATCGCGTCAATGATCGGTGCGGGCGGCCTTGGCAATACGGTTTTGACCGGTATCCAGCGCCTCAATGTGGGGCTCGGTTTTGAAGGTGGCCTTGCAGTGGTCATTCTGGCGGTCATTCTCGACCGAATCACCCAGAGCTTCGGCAAGGGAGGAGCCGGGTTTTTCAAAAGGCTCGCGTCTTTAAGAAAGGCGGCGGATACCCAATCCGCCTCTTCCTTTCGTAAGCAGGAAGCGTGAAGCGAGCAAAAATAATCAAGAATAACAACGGGAACTGATACCAATCGAAAAGGAGAAGCTATGTTAGGCAAACTAACCAAATTCGGTCTGGCGGCAGTTGTGGCGGGAACGATGACCATGGGCGCAGCATTTGCGCAGGACGGCAAGCCGGTGAAAATCGGCTGGGCACCTTGGTCGGATGCCGAATTCGTCACCAAACTTGCCAAGAAGCTGATCGAAGACAATCTCGGTCAGAAGGTGGAGCTGGTTCAGACGGATGTGGCCCCGCTTTATCAGGGTGTAAGCCGTGGTGATATCGATGCCATGATGATGGCCTGGTTGCCGGAAACGCACGCAGACTACTATGCTCGCGTAAAGGACAAGGTCGAAGACCTCGGCCCGCTCTATGAAGGTGCGAAACTCGGCTGGATTGTTCCTGCTTACATCCCGGAAAGCGAGATCAGTTCTATTGAAGATCTGAAAAAGCCGGAAGTCCGCGAAAAGCTCAAGGGCGAAATTCAAGGCATCGATCCGGGCGCTGGCCTCACACGTCTGTCGCAGGAAGCAATCAAGGAATACGGGCTAGACTACAAGCTCAATATTTCGAGCGAAGCAGCGATGCTGACAACAGTAGACCGCGCCACCCGTTCCGACGGCTGGTTCGTGGCAACCTCGTGGAGTCCGCACTGGATGTTCGGCAAATACAAGCTGCGGTACATTGCCGATCCTAAAGGCGCTCTGGGCGGTGCGGAACACATTGATGCCATTGCACGCAAGGGTTTCAAGGAAGACAATCCGAAGGTTGCTTCGCTGCTGACCAAGATGAGCATTCCCATCAGCGAGCTTGAAGCTGCGATGTTTGATGCGCAGGAAACATCCTATGAGAAAGCCGTCGATAAATATATCGCGGACCATCCAGACCGCATCAAGGAATGGCTGGCTGAGTAATCAAAAGCTAAAAAAGGCCCCGGGAAACCGGGGCTTTTCACGCCTTATGCCCGCCGTGCAATCAAAATCCCTGATATCACGATGATGCCGCCAAGCGCCTGCAATAGGCCGATAGGTTCCGACAGGATAGTCCAGGCTAGAAATGCCGCGACGACCGGTTGCAGAAGCAGAGTGAGTGACGAGAACGATGCCGGAAGATAGGCGAGGGCATAAGCGATCATGCTTTGGCCTGCGGCATGGGTTATCCATGCGAGGCCTGCGAGAATAAGCCAGCCATAGACCGTGGCAGGCAGTATCTGACCTTCGATGAAATATGCGATCGGCAGTGAAAAGACAGCGGCAATAGCGCTGCTCCAAAGCATGATGCGCATGGTGGAAAAGCGGCTACGCAAGCGCCCGACCGAAAGAATGTAACCGGCATAAAAGACTGCCGCCAGAAGCGCCATCGCATCGCCGGAAGATTGGGAATGGAGCAGCGCGCCTGGTCCCCCCTTCAGCACAACGACACCGATGATAGCGACGGCAAGGCCGACCATGAAGGAGGTGCTCACACGCGATTTGAAAAGCAACCAGGCACCCAGTGTCACGAAAATTGGTGCCATGTTGGCAAGCAGCGTTGCATTGGCAACGGATGTCATGTGCAGCGACAAGTGCCATGCGCCGAGGTCGAAAGCGATGAACAGGCCCGGCAGCGCGAGGCGCAGACAGTCGGATAGTGTGAGGGGCCCCGCATCCGTTTCGTTGCGTCGTTCGTGGCTATCCATGAGTAGAAGCGGAAGAACTGCAAGCGCTAGACGCCAGAATCCAGTTGCCAGCGGACCTACCTCCGAGAGCCGGACAAAAATCGGCGAACTGCCGATAGCGATACCGCCGACGATCAGGGCCGTCATAGCCAATCGTTGTGCGTTCGGAGATGCGGAGCTTGCGGCGGTAGTATGCGACATTTTCAAACTCGATGTTATGCCTTGATGTGGCTTCTGCTCGCGCAATGCGGCAGTCAATAAACCTTCTTCGGCTTCGGACCGAACCAGTTATGGAGAAAGTCTGAGCACATTTCTTCCAAGAACCCGTTCTGAATGCTGTTTTCATGCCGCATAAGACCAGGAAAGAAAAAATTTTGCCCGCGACATTGATATGACGCGGGCTTCCTTATTCCTCTTTGGGGAAAGCGTCTAGCGTTTGCGTGCTGCGGTGACCTCAAACTTCGTCAAATTCTGTTCGTGGAACTTTCGGTTACAAAAAGCGCCCTTGTAAGGGCGCTCTTGCGACTTTTAGCGGTAGTAGGGTGAATAGCACTGTTTGCGGGGCCCATTGTATGGCTGGAATGTGTTGTCTGAGGACCGATAGGACCGGTAGCGATTATAGCACCACTGGACATGTGCATTCGACATTCTCGGAGCCCGATAGACAGGACGAGGCTGGCTTATAGCTCCACCAATTATCGCACCTGCACCGAACGCTGCGAGTGGATACCACCATCCATCACTGTGGCGGCGATAGCCGTGACGATAATGCCGGTAGCCGCGATGTCCGTTCCAATGTCCTGGCCGATTGTGCCTATTGCCATGATAGTGACGAGGCGGGCGGCGATGGTCACGCACTTGCTCGACATTCTGGTTGACGACAGGGCGTTCCAGATTCATCGGTGCAGCCATTGTCGGAGTGATGGACGTTGCTCCAAAGATTACGGCGAACGCTCCGACCCAAGTCTGTTTGAAGATATTCACGTGCGACTCTCCATTTTAGATGGTCAAAACAAACGCTTGAAATATCGATTTGTTCCCACGCATCTCCGGGCATTAAGACTGTCTACACCGAGTTTTGGTGGAGACGATGCGCAAAAGGAAAGGGAGCAGGCTCCTCCCCAAGAACCTGCTCCCTAATGCATCGCCCCCCGCCATAGGTGGTGCGATGCTTATTATTTGCCTTTGACAGGGCCGAATTCAGAGTTTCAGACCTTACCTTCGAGTGCGGCGTTTAGCAACTTCAACGCGCGTTCTTTTGTCAGTTCAATCGGGTTGCCGCCAGCCGTCGGATCAACGATAGCCATTTCGGCGATGAGGTCCTTCCGGGCGTCGTCCATTTCGAGGCCTTTGATAAATTCCGGCAGCGTATTGGGGACACCTAGATCACTCCGCAGCTTCATAACAGCAGCCAGAAATCCATCAAAGCCGCCCTTGATGCCGAGATAGTCAGCCAGCCTTTCGATGCGCTTTTCGATAGCCGATCGGTTCTGAAGCAGGACATAAGGCATGAAAACTGCATTCGTCATGCCATGATGGGTATCATAGAGGGCGCCGATAGGGTGCGAGAGTGAATGGATTGCGCCAAGACCTTTCTGAAAAGCCGTTGCCCCCATGGCGGCGGCGGCCATCATGTTTGCACGCGCTTCAATATTCTTGCCATCGGCATAAGCCTTTGGCAGATTCTCAAAAACCAGACGGATACCTTCCACCGCGATGCCATCAGCCATCGGATGAAACCCCGGAGCACAATAGGCCTCAAGGCAGTGTGCCAGCGCATCCATGCCTGTACCTACGGTGATGAAGGGGGGCATTCCGGTAGAAAGCTCAGGATCGGCAATGACAGTTACCGGCAGCATCTTCGGGTGAAAGATGACTTTCTTGGTGTGGGTTGCTTCGTTGGTTAAAACGCCCGCGCGACCAACCTCCGATCCGGTGCCGGCAGTAGTGGGTACGGCAATGATTGGCGCAATCGCTTTGCTGTCAGCGCGAGTCCACCAATCGCCAATGTCTTCAAAATCCCAGACCGGTCGCGTCTGCCCCGCCTGAAAGGCTATCAGTTTGCCAAGATCCAGTGCCGAACCACCGCCAAAGGCAATGACGCCATCATGCTTGCCGCTTTTGAAGACTTCAACGCCCGCATAGAGATTGCTTTCGACTGGGTTGGGTTTGACGTCGGAGAAAACCCCATGTTTCAGGTCGGTTTCATCGAGAATAGCGAGGGTGGACGCCACGACCGGAAGTTTCGCCAAGCCGGGATCGGTTACAAAGAGTGGGTTCTGAATGCCTGCGGCCTTGAGGACGGCAGGCAATTCCTTGATACGGCCTGGGCCAAAAAGCACTGTGGTGGGGAAATTCCATTTGGCTGTCAAAGTAGTCATGTCGATTGCTTTCCAGAAACTGAATTCAGATCAGATTTTCTCGCGCAGATGGAACGATTTCGGGCGCGTGAGATTGCCGTAGCCGATGGGTGAAAGGGCAGCGCCTTTGCCCGTGTCTTTTACGCCTGTCCAGACAAGTGCGGGATCGAGATAATCGCAGCGATTCATGAAAACGGTGCCCGTTTCGATGCGGTCCCCGAGATCAGACGCGTGGTCCGTATCTGCCGTCCAGAGCGAAGCCGTCAGGCCGTAGATACTGTCGTTCATCAGGGCGAGGGCTTCCTCATCGTTGCGCACTTTCATGATACCAACGATGGGGCCGAAGCTCTCTTCACGCATGACGCTCATTTGGTGGTCGACATTGGTGAGCACTTCCGGCGCAATGTAGGGAGAACCTGCGTGATCGTTCTCGACGCTCATATTGACGTGAGCCTTCGCGCCTTTGCGCAAGGCTTCCGCCTTCTGTTCGCGGATGAGATCGGCAAAGCGCGCCTGCGCCATTGGTCCGAGCGTCGTTGAACTATCCAGCGGATTGCCGACCACATACTGCTTCGTCAGGTCGATGAACCCGTCGACGAAGCGGTCATAAACAGATTCGTGGACATAGATACGCTCAATGCCGCAGCAGCACTGGCCGGAGTTGAAGAAGGCACCATCGACCAGATTGGCGACGGCATGATCCAGATTGACATCCGGCAAAACATAGGCCGGGTCTTTGCCACCCAGCTCCAACCCTAGAGTCATGAAGGTGCCTGCGGCAGCCTTTTCGATGGCGCGACCGCCGCCAACCGAGCCGGTGAAATTCACATGATCGATCGCGCCGGACGCAAGCAGCTTCTCTGTCGATGCATGATCCAGGACGATGTTCTGGAAGACCCCCTTGGGCAGCCCGGCCATCTCAAACGCTTTTGCAAAGCGTTCGCCTGCCAGAAGCGTCTGTGTTGCATGTTTGAGGATTACAGAGTTTCCGGCCATGAGGGCCGGGATGATCGTGTTGACAGCCGTGAGATATGGATAGTTCCACGGCGCAATCACCAGAACAACGCCAAGCGGTAAGTGCTTCACATACCGGC
The DNA here is from genome assembly GCF_006345815.1 of Ochrobactrum sp. CGA5. Taxonomy (GTDB): domain Bacteria; phylum Pseudomonadota; class Alphaproteobacteria; order Rhizobiales; family Rhizobiaceae; genus Brucella. Next base: position 106,478 of record NZ_VCIG01000004.1, read on the forward strand.
GGAAGCCATCTTTTTGCGCTGGCACATAGGGTTTCAGCGCTTCTTCGGCGATGTCGATCATATATTGACCGCGTTCCTGAACACCACCATTTTCGCCGCCGTAGCGCGTTGGACGTCCCATCTGCCATGCGAGTTCAGGGACAATCTCTTCCTGCATCCCGGCAAGAGCATCCAATGCGGCTTGGCAATAGCGTGCGCGCTCGGTGATGTTCAACTGAGCCCAGCCTGATTGCGCATCGCGTGCGGCAGCCACCGCTGAGGCGACTGCAGCTTCGCTTAAAAAAGGACGCTCGGCATAAACCGAGCCGTCTATCGGAGAGATGATTTTGGCCGTGCCGCTCATCTGCGATTTCCTCTGAAGTCTGGCATTGCGTTATTCATTTCGGGATCGGTCACGCGGGTCAATAGCGCTCGAACCCGCGATGCAGTTCCCAGTCGGTTACACGCCGGTCATATTCGATCTGTTCCCAATGGGCGGTGTGGACGTAGTGGTTGACGACAGCTTCCCCGAAAGCCTCTTTGAGGAACGCGGAGTTTTTGAGCGCCTGTGCTGCCTCGCGCAACGTATAGGGGATCTCCTTGAGCTTCACCGCACTATAGGCATCGCCGACGAACGGTTCATCAAGTTCCAACTGTTCATCTATTCCCCGCAGACCCGATGCGATCAGCGCTGCAAAAGCCAGATATGGATTAAGGTCGGCGCCTCCGATGCGGCATTCGATGCGAATACCTTTCGTGCCTTCCCCGCAAAGTCGAAATCCGGCTGTGCGATTATCCTGGCTCCACATGATCTTTGTCGGAGCAAACGTGCCGGCCTGAAAGCGCTTGTAGGAATTGATATAGGGTGCCAGGAAATAGGTGTAGTCAGTGGCGTATTTGAGCTGTCCGGCCACCCATGAACGCATGAGGGGCGTCATGGTATAGGGCGCTTTCGGATCGAAGAAGAGCGGCTCCTTACCGTCGGCGCTCCAGATGGAATTGTGCACGTGGCTTGAGCTTCCAGCCTTGCTGTAATCATATTTGGCCATGAAGGTGATGCATTTGCCGTGTGCCTCGGCAATTTCCTTCATTGCGTTCTTCATGATGACATGGCGGTCTGCCATTTCAAGCGCCTCGGCGTAACGCACATTCAGCTCTTCCTGCCCCGGACCCCATTCGCCCTTGGAGTTTTCGACCGGGATGCCGGCTGCTGCAAGCTGGTTGCGCATTGCGCGTAGAACTGGCTCCTCCTTGGTGGTCAGGTGGATGACATAGTCCTGCACGTAAGGTGAGGCCGTTTCCATACCCTGCCAGTGCTTGGCACGGGCCGTCTTGTAAGTCTCGTCGAACAGATAGAATTCAAGCTCGGACGCAAAGTACGCGCGATAGCCGCGCTCGTGCAGGCGCGCAAGCTGCTTCTTAAGAATAGCACGCGGGGAATGCGCCAGATCCTGATGGTGGTGGTGGTCGAGCACGTCGCAAAGCACGATGGCGGTCTTTTCCAGCCATGTGGCGACACGCAAGGTCGAAAGGTCCGGCTTGATGACAAAATCACCATACCCCTTGTCCCATCCGGCAGCTTCGTAGCCCGGCACGGGCTCCATATCGATATCGTCGGCAAGAAGATAGTTGCAGCCGTGGGTCTCGTCGTAACCAGATTCCACGAAGAACGGTCCGTAGAAGCGCTTGCCGATCAGGCGACCTTGCATGTCGACAAAACATGCGAGAACCGTGTCGATTTCGTCCTCCGCTACTGCCCTTTTCAATGCGTCGAATGTCAGTTGTCCGGCCATTTAATTTGCTGTGCTCCCTCGGAATGAAATGAGAGGCGCCGCGCGAATGCACGGCGCCTTCGTTCGTCAGGTGTAACGGTACGGTGCGCCTGCATCGCGCATGGTCTTCTGGTATTTCTTGAGTATTTCCACCACCTTCGCGTTTCGGGCGCTCTTGGCGGCAATCTCATCCCAGAACTGTTCGGCGGCGTCCTCAATCTGCTTCCATTCCGCTTCCGGAATAGTCGTCAGTTCCAACTTCCCGCCGTTGGTGCGATAGTGAGCTTCACCCCACCAGTACCAGTGCTGGCGGTAGTAATGCGATGAATCCATCGCCAGCTTGAACAGGGTCTTCAAGTGATCCGGCACGGCTTCCCATTTTTCGGTATTTGCGAAATAGGACCCTGCCCAAGCACCGTTGATGTTGTTGGTCAGATAGTACTTGTTGATGTCCGCCCAGCCGACCGTATAGGCTTCGGTAGCACCGCACCATGCAACGCCATCGAGCTCGCCGGTCTGGATTGCAACTTCAATATCCTCCCATGGCAGCGTGACCGGCACGACGCCGAATTTGGTCAGGAAACGCCCGCCAGTCGGGAAGGTGAAGACGCGAAGTCCCTGCAGGTCAGCGACACTGCGGATCGGTTTGGTGGTCACGAAATTGCAAGGGTCCCAGGAACCGGCGCTCAGCCAAGTAACGCCCGGAATTTCCTTATACGCTTCTTCCCAGATCTCATTGAGCCCATACCAGTTGAACAGGGCCGGGACATCAAGGCTGTAGCGTGAAGCGAAGGGGAAATAAGCCCCAAAGACGGCTACGTCGACTGGCGAAGCCATGGAGTCGTCGTCGCTTTGCGCGGCGTCGATTGTGCCGGACTGAACCGCGCGGAAAAGCTCGCCCTGTGGCACGAGCTGGTCGGAAGTATAGAGTTCGATCACCATGTCGCCATTGGCAGCTTTGTTGAAAGCGTCGATAGACGGTTTGATGACATGCTCTGCAAGTGCAGGGCCCGCATAGGTTTGGAGCCGCCACTTGATCGGGCTCTGCGCCCTGACGTAAGGCGTCGCAAGTGTGCTTGCGCCCAGTGCGCCAACGGTTGTAAGCCCGGCTTTTTTGAGAAAATCGCGTTTGTTAAGCTTGCTATTCTCACTCATGCCCATTCTCCCACTCTTGTTTGAGTTCACCCTTTATTTGTTCCGGTCTGGCCCTTCGGGCTTCTTGTCACCGGCTTCTGCGTATTCTCCCGTAACTATCGTCATCGCCCGGTATACCAGTTGGGCAACCACATCGCGATCTGTGGAAAGATCATGAGGATAATGATGGTCAACACCATCAGAAACAGGAACGGAATGATTGAATGATAGATGTCTATCAGCGTTACTTCTTTCGGAGCCAAGGCCCGCATCATGAACAAATTGTACCCGAACGGCGGCGTGATGTATGCGATCTGGCAAGTGATTGTGTAGAGCACGCCAAACCAGATGGCATTGAAACCGAGGCTCTTGACCAATGGTATGTAGAGCGGCGCCACGATGACCAGCATTGCCGTGTCATCAAGGAACATGCCCAATATGATGAACGAGAACAGCATCAGTATCAGGATTGTCCATGGCGATAGATCGAAGGTGTTCAGTAACACGTTTTCAATGGCTTTCACCGCGCCGAGGCCGTCATAGACCGACGAAAAGCAGAGCGCTGCCAGAATGATCCAAAGGAACATGCAGGTAACGGTGAGACTGTTCCGTGTTGTGGTTTCCCAGACAGTTTTGTTGAGACGTCCGGTGAACAGTGCGGCAAGTGTCGCGAGTAGGGCGCCGACGGCTGAGCTTTCGATGAGGCTGGTTACGCCCGTGAGGAACAGGCCCATCATTGCGCCGAAGACCACCAGCGGAAGAATGCCGGCGCGTAGTGCGACGAAACGGTCGCGCCATGTGATCCTGTCCAACTCTTCCTGTGGTAAAGCCGGTCCGAGCTCAGGCCGGATGCGGCAGCGTATATAGATGTAGATTGCAAAGAGTGCGGCCATGAGCAGGCCGGGGCCTATGCCGGCGAGCCAGAGCTGCAAAACTGGTTGCCGTGCAATCATCGCGTAGAGGACGAGCACGACGCTGGGCGGAATGAGGATGCCGAGCGAGCTGCCAGCCTGAATAACGCCTGTCACCATGACCTTGCTGTAACCGCGTTTCAGCAATTCGGGCAGTGCGACGGTAGCGCCGATTGCCATGCCTGCGACGCTTAGACCATTCATGCAGGAAATGATGACCATCAAGCCAATCGTACCCAGCGCCAAACCGCCGCGAATCCCGCCAAACCACACGTGAAACATGCGATAGAGATTGCTGGCGATGCCCGATTCCGAGAGCATGTAACCCATGAAGACAAAGAACGGTACTGTGATAAGCGGATACCAGTTCAACACTGCAAAGGTGGCATTGTAAGGCAGCTCGAACGAGCCTTTGCCCCAGAGCAGGAGTGCGGCGAGCGAGCCGACAAAGCCGATCACGCCGAATACACGCTGCCCGGTCATGAGTAGCACCATCATGGTGGCAAACATGAAGAGCGTTATGAATTCTGAGCTCATATGTGATGCCCCTCCTCAATGGCAGGACCCGCGATGGTACTGATCGGCTTTCCACGCAGGGAGGCCCAGTCCTTGAAGAAATTGGAGACGCATTGGAGGAGCAGCAGAAATATCCCAACCGTCATGATGAGCTTGATCGGCCAGAGAAGTGGCGCCCAAGAGGTATAGTTCTTCTGATTGTAAACGATAGCGTAGTTGGTCGAGGATATGCCGCCGGCGACCATCACACCGAGATAGAAGATGATGAACAGGATTGTGATCATGTCGGTGATCATTTTCCGGCGCGGTGAAAGACGGTCGAAGAAGAGGTCCATTCGCACATGGGCACCTTGCTGCATGGCATAGGCACCGCCCAGCAGATAATAGGCTGAGAGCAGAAACTGGGACATTTCCAGGACCCAGTTGACCGGCACGCCGAAGATAACACGTGAAAGAGTCGAATAAAGAAGGCAGGCGCCGAGCACGAAGATGAGGTACATCGCAAAGCGCCCGACATGGTAATTCACTGCATCAACAGATTTAACGAACAGTCTGATCAGCTTCGGCATTTCCGGCTCCTTCAGGCTTTCTGTTCAGAGTTGTGAGAACCAATTGCTGTCGCAATCTCCTTCAATATCGTGGCGAGCTTTTCGGCCCATTCAGTTTGGGTCCGAGCATCGGTAATCTCATTATTGCGAAGTTCGATCATCGCACAGGGCGCATTGCGCGGGCGGGCGTGTCGCTCCAGCGTGTAGTAGACGCGGTCGGCAGGTGAATAAGGTTCGTTGACGCCGACGTTGAGGTTGGGATCTTTCCGCAGCGCGGCGATTAGCGGTGCACCAATCCGCTCATCTTCATCGTGGATGATCCCGATCTGCCAAGGGCGCCAGATGTCGCGGTAGACGGGGGTAAAGGAATGGATCGTCACCACCCACGAGGGCAGTCCGCGTCGCGCACGATCTGCGATTACGTTTTCGACAGCCGTATGGAACGGACGATGCGAAAGATCGATACGCGCCAGACGTTCCATTGGGTTGAGAGCTTGGTTTCCGGGGACCACGGTTGTCTCGCTGATTTCCGGAATGAGGTCGTGAGCGTCGAGCGGACGATTGCAATCGATCAACAGTCGTGAAAGCTGGCTTTCGACAAGGGGCGCGTCGAGAGACGTGGCGAGATGTCTTGCGACTTCCACTGCACCGGGGTCCCAGGCAATATGGGCTCGCAAGGCATCGGCATTCAGCCCGAGTCCTTCAAACGTCTCGGGAATGAAATTGGATGCATGTTCACAGACAAACAGATAGGGACTCCCCCCATCCTTGTTGAAGACAGAAACAGGCTCACACGAAACCGTGCGATATTCTCGCTCGTCCGTCATTCCGTTGGTTCCCCGCGCTGTAACTTATGTTACGTTTTTTCCAATTATGCGCTATTGCGAATTATTTGATACATCCTATGATTATTTGTCAAACACAATTTCGCCCAAACTCAAAAAGGGCCTGCGGAAACAGAAAGTGTCGTGCCGGTGCATGCAAGCGTTGCAGAACTGATCAATGAGCGGATCGATACGATGCCAGCGGGCGAGCGAAGTGCCGCACAGACGCTGATCGCCAACTATCCGATGCTGGGCCTGAAAACCGTCGCGGAGTTTTCCGGCTTGGCTGGCGTCAGTTCCCCGACAATACTGCGCTTTGTTAACCGGCTCGGGTTCCAGAGCTATCCTGATTTTCAAGCCCGCTTGCAGGATGAACTGGCGGCTCAATTACAGTCACCGCACCATCGCAACAAACAGCCGGGAACCGGGCAAGATACCGCCTATCCGGCGGTGGAACATACACTGGAGAATATACGCGAGAGTTTCCGGCATTTGGGTGCAAAGCAGTTGCGGCAGGCCGTGTCCACTCTAAGTGATGCGAAAGGAAATATCTATCTGATTGGTGGACGCTTCACCGACCCCATCGCACAGTACATGGCCGCGCATATGACTGTCATTCGCCCGCATGTTTTTCATCTGGGCGGGCAAGAGAGCGTGTGGCGTGACCGTCTTCTCGATATGGGAAAGCGTGATGTTCTCGTGGTTTTCGATATTCGCCGTTATCAGGATAGTCTCTTGAAACTGACTGAGAAGGCACGGGCCCGAGGGGTTGAGGTGATCCTAATTACCGACCAGTGGCTTTCGCCGATTGCGCGGGTGGCCCGGCATGTTCTAGCGGGGCGGACAGCCGTACCATCAGCTTGGGATTCGTCAGCAGCGCTCTTTGTGTTGGCGGAAACGGTCATTCGCGAAATGACGAGAATGCTAGAAAAAGGCAGCGCCGCCCGCATTGCGGAACTTGAAGGGCTACGCTGAAAGGTTTTCGGTACGCGCTTTATTCCAGTCCGCAAGCTCGCAAGAATAGTGCCGAGACTTCCTTCTCGATCCGTTCAAGGTCAAGCGGTTCGTCCTCGCCGAGTTCCATCATGTTGCGGACCTGCGCTTCAAAGTCGGCGTAGTGCTGGGTAACGGCCCATATATGCATCTGAAACAGTAGCGGATCGACCGGCTTGATGCGACCGTCGTCCACCCATGACTGGATAAGCTTCACCGCATTATGGGTCGCAGATACATGTTTCTTCCAATGGCGGCTCAGATATGGTGCGCCATTGGCAATTTCAGTGGTGAAAAGGCGTGAAGCCTTCGGATTTTTCTGGCTGTATTCGAGCTTGGCGCGGATATATTGACGGATCACCTTTGCGGGATCATCCTCGGTGCTGGCTCCGAGGAATATGTCTTCCCAGTCTTCGAGGATATAAACAATTATATCCTCGTAAAGCTCTTCCTTGCTCGAAATATAGTAGTGCAGTTGAGGTTTGGTGAGGCCGGCGCGATGCGCAATGCCCTGCGTGGACGCCCCCGCAAGACCTTTCTCGGCAAACTCGTCAATCGCAGCAGCTCGTATTGCGCCAAGAATGCGCCGCCTACGTCCGAGAACCTTGTCCCGTCCGGTCAGTTCGGTGTAGCCATTCTCGTCGCCGTTGCTCATCCATACCTGCCGCGATTGAGGAGGGGTTTATTGGCCCAACTTCTTCTTGATGTCGAGCCCCACGCCCTTGTTTACGAAGGCATTGGTCGCGACCTTGCTCATGTCGAGCTCCTCCTCGCTGACAATTCCTGCCTTGCGGGCGAGTTCGTAGAACGCCTTGACCCGATCCATTGAGATTGCGCCAATGCCCTTTTCAAGCGTGTCGCCACTGTCGATGAGCTGAAGGCTCTTGATGCGCTCCAGTTCCGCATCCAGCGTTTCCTTGCTCATGTCCGGATTGTCTTTCAGAATAAGTTCATATGCTTTGCTACGGTCGCCATAGAGGAAGTTTGTCCAGCCTTCGATAGAAGCGCTGACGAAGCGTTGTACAAGATCAGGGTTCTTTTCTATGAGATCCTGACGGGTTTCGATCGTGTTGCCGTAAGTGCTGTAGCCGTAGTCTGCGAGAAGATAGGTCGTAACCTTCGCGCCTTCCTTTTCAGCGTAGATCGGTTCGGCGGTCGCATAGGCCTGTTGCACGACTTTCTTGTCGTTGAGGAACTGGGCAAGGCTATAGCCATAGGGACGTAACTGTTCGTCCTTGAAACCAAAGTCCTTGACGAGCCATGGCCAGAACGAGAACTGACCATCTTTCGAGATCAGGATCGTTTCGGCATTGGCCAGATCCTTGAAGTCCTTGTATGCCCCTTCATGCGCCATCAACGCCTGCGGATCCTTCTGGTAGAAGGCGGCAACTACCGTCGTCGGCACGCCGTTGGCGACATTATTGAACGATAGAAGCAGGTTGCCTGTCAGCAGGAAGTCGAGACGGCCCGCAGCAAGCATCGGCCGATTGTTGACCTGCGGTCCGCCCATTTCAATTTGCACGTCGAGGCCGTGCTTCTCATAGGTGCCGTCGGCCACAGCCTGATAAAACCCCCCGTGACCGGCTTGCGCCAGCCAGTTGGTGCCGAGCGTCACTTTGTCGAGCGCATAAGCCATTTGTGCGGAAAGGCCCATGGAAAGTGCAGCCAACGCTGCAACCAGTGTCTTTTTCATATTGGTTCCCCTTACTTAATCATTCAAAGCCATGTCGGCAGTCCAGCCGCGCGTTTTGCCCGGATTGAGCAGGCCATATGGGTCGGCCAGCTTCTTGAAGTCGATCTGGACATCGTCGATTTCCTTCATGCCACCATCCTCGATGGTGTAGGCATGGGGATCGTAAATGTCGCAACCGTCAACCTTCTCCAACTCCTTGATCAGGCGGTACATCTCGTCACGGCCTTCAAAGCGGACAAGCGGAAGCGCAAAAATCTGCACTTCGCCTTCAAGGCGGGCCATTTCGTGATGCATATATTGCTTTTCGCCGTAGCGCTCGATCTGGCGTGTCACCACATCGACATCGAAAGGACGCGGATAGGCGACCTGAAGATAGGTCCAGCCTTCCTCTGCTTTCAGCGCCTGCAAGGTTGTGTGGTTCCAACCGCATTCATAAGCGGGCTGCAGTCCGTTTTTATGCAGTTCATCCAGTGTCATGGCGAAGGAAACCTCGCCGGAAAATTCGTTGGCGAGCGCTTCGAAACGAGCCATTTCTTCCGGTGCGATCATGGCAAAAACCGCATCCTTGTCGGATGGGAACAGATCCCCGAACTTCGTGTAAAAGCGTGCAAAACGGCGATCAACCGTGGTTAGAAGATAGCAATCAAGATTGTCTTCCAGGGCCCTGAGACAGAAGTTGAGCGTTGCCTCGTAACTATCGAACAACGCTGCAGTATGTATCCAGTCAGTTGCCTTGGTGAGGCCGATCTCCAATTCCAGAATAATGCCGTTGGTGCCATAGGCATGCTGGACTTTATGAATGTCACGTCCGGTCAATTCAATAATCTTCGGTTCCGGTTCGACAGTCAAAACCTTGACCGAATAGACATTGCCATCATCACGCAGCATGCCATGACGCAGCGAGCCGATGCCGCCTGAACCGCCTGAGAAAAAGCCGCCAATTGTGGCGATGCGGCGGGTCGAAGGATACATCAACAGTTCCTGACCTGTCTCGCGTACGGCATCGTCAAGGCGCGAAATGCGAGCACCGGCTTCAACGCGAACCTTGCCGGTTTCGATAGAAACGATACGGTCGATCTTGGTCATGTCCAGAATGATGCCGCCCTCGAGCGGAACGCACTGACCGTAATTGCCTGTGCCACCGCCACGAACGGTGATAGGAATACGCAATTTTGCGGCGGCCGCCGCTACACGACGAACTTCATCCTGATCTTTCGGGATGACGACGAGGTCGCCGACATAATGGCCGATATCTTCGGTGAGGATCGGGCTGTACCAGAAATAATCGCGTGAACGCAGTTCGACTTGCTTCGGGTCGTCATAGATGCGGATTCCATCGATTTCGGCGCGGAATGCGGCCCAGTCGTAAATGCGCTGCGAAGCGGCAGAATTCATGTGGTTCTCCCGTTGATTGGGCCCGTTGAGTTGGGTTGGGCAATGCCATTGCGCCAGACGGTGCGGCGGGACTGCGGACGACTGATGAGATCGTTCAGGTCTACTGCGTCGTGCCAGACAAAACTGGCCGCGCCACCTGCCTGTGGCTGCTGCAAGCATTTGTTGCCAATAAGGCGGGCGGGCAGAGTGGTGATACTGTCGAGCCAGTCCTGCGGTTCTAAATGGCAGACCGGTGCTGCGAGACGAAGAACAGCGAGCGGGTCATAATCACCATAAGGGTAAAATGCATCGCGGACATTGTCTGAACCGAGCATGACATCCATTCCCGCCTCGCGCGCCTCTTTAAGCGGCGCAACACCGCGTAAGCGCGGAGACTTTCCGCCGATCCTATCTTGCAGATAGAGATTTGTGGTGGGCAGCGAAACGAGTGCCGTGCCTGCATCTGCGGCAGCGCCAAGGATACGCTGCAGTTCGTCCGGTTCGCGCAGCGACAGCGAACAGGCATGACCACACAATACGCGACCACTCATGCTATGGCGTTTGGTTGCCGATACGATAAGCGAAAACCCGTCTGCATCGAAATCCAGACCCTCATCGACATGGAAATCGAGCGTGAGATCATGTCGTACGGCGAGGCGGAACATCTCTTCGATTTTGGCTTCGAGATCGACGTTGCGATAGAAAAATGCACCGAACACGCCGCCATCTTTCGCGACATGGGCGGCGATTTGCGAGCCCACGTCCAGCACGAGATCGCCGTGGACAAGTGCCGCCAACTGAAGGTCGATCCGGCCGTTCCATTCCTCGCGCAATTCGTTCAGAACGGGCCACGCAATGGGGATTTCCGGTGTTGTCCAGTCAACGTGGCTGCGCATTGCGCCGACACCTTGTTCAAACGCAGCCTCAAGACCTTTGCTCGCGCGGGCACGGATATCTTCCGCGCTCCAATTCGTGCGGTCAGTTGACATCAGGTCTATAGCGTCGAAAAGGCAATTCACTCTGGCGCTGCCATTTTCTGCAATACGCTGGATCGTGAACGTCTTGTCGAGGTGAACATGGATATCCGCAAAGAGCGGGGTGACAAGGCCGCCACGCACTGATTGTGTCGGCACAAGAGCGGCAATGCGATCACCTTCGATCTGGATGTCGTAATGTCCGGAAAGTCCGGCTATGGCGACGCCAGTCAGCATGTTAGCGCTCACGACGGATTTCGCTTTCATGCCAGCGCCCGAGGACAAGGCGCGAAAGCCAGCTTGTGATGAGGAAGATTACGATGCCGAGTAGCGACACAAGGAAAAGTGCCGCAAACATACGGGGAATTTCGTTGCGAAAGCTCGATTCCAGAATACGCGAGGCAAGACCTGTGCTCTGACCTGCCGTACCAGCAACGAACTCAGCCACAACTGCACCGATCAGTGACAGGCCGCCAGCGATTTTCAACGCGGCCATGAAATATGGCAATGCACTTGGTGCCAGCAGGTAACGCAGGCGCTGCCATGGAGACGCACGGTAGAGTTTGAACAGATCGCGCAAATTGTGGTCGGCGCTGCGCAATCCAATCACCGTGTTGGAAAGGATCGGGAAGAAGGCCACGATCCAAGCGCAGATCAACAGAGCCGAAAACGTATCGCGCACGTAGATTAGGATGAGCGGTGCAATAGCGATGACCGGCGTGACCTGAAGGATAACGGCAAAGGGAAAGAACGCCATTTCGATCGGACGTGACAGGGCGAAGATCATTCCAAGCAGAACGCCGCCAATGATGGCGCAGGCGAGCGAGATCAACGTCAGCTTGACGGTGAACCACATGGAAGTCATCAGGGATGGACCATCCTTGAAAAGCGTTTCGGCGACCAGCGAGGGGGCGGGGATCAAGTAATGCGGCACCTGATAGTAACGGACGAGGCCTTCCCATAAACCGAGTGCGATGATGATTGCCAGTGTCGGCATGGCGATGCGCAAGGTGCGCTCGCGCCGCGCAAGGCGATCCTGTTCGGAATTGAGAACTGGCAGTTTGTTTTGCATCTGGTTCATTTGCATGTCCTCAGTGATCTATGTCTTCAGAGGAAAGCGTCGCGGTCAGCGCATCGGAAACCTTGGCGCAATATTTCGCATATGCATCTGTCGTGCGGTAATTCTCAGCGCGGGGATAGGACCCGATAATCGGTAGGTCGGCAACCACCCGGCCCGGTCGCGCCGCCATGACGATGACGCGGTTCGACAGATAGACAGACTCGTAAACGCTGTGGGTGACAAAGATCACGGTCAGGCCGTGTTCTTGCCAAAGACGCAGCACATCATTGTTGAGCTTGAAGCGCGTCATTTCATCGAGCGCTGCAAAAGGTTCATCCATCAAGAGAAGACGAGGACGCGTAACCAGCGCGCGGGCGATGGAAACGCGCATTTTCATGCCGCCTGAGAGTTCGCGCGGAAAAGCCTTGGCAAAGCGTGACAAGCCAACCTGTGCAAGAGCTTCTTCAACACGCGGGGTAGCTCCCTTGCGCGAGATACCGGTAAGGCGCAGCGGCAGATAGACATTCTCGAAAACGCTGGCCCAGGGCATCAGAGTCGGCTCCTGAAAAACGAAGCCGATGTCCTGAGCGCCTATAGGCCCCTTGCCGGGAGCATGGCCATTAACGCGAATATCGCCAGCGGAAATCGATTCCAGACCGGCAATCATGCGCAGTGCGGTGCTCTTGCCGCAGCCCGACGGACCAAGGAAGCTGACGAACTGGCCGTGCTCAATCTTGAGCGACATGTCGCTCACGGCCATCACACCAGTACCGTATTGCTTGTAGACGCCGTCTATCTCGATCAGAGAGGGTTGAGTTTGCGAGTTGGGGGCCACGCTCATTTCCTTACCAAGCCGGTGGATTGTCGAGCCAGGAAAGCGGTGCTCGTTCGATTTCCTCAAGAACCTCGACCAACCGCTCTGCAGCAAAATTGATGGTCGCACGGCCCTTTTCCGCAGTTGCGAGCGTTGCATCGCCAGCAGCGCCATAGGGATTAATGTCTTGAATCTGCCAGGCAGGCTTCGCACCGCCGCTCAATGAAAGATGCTTGAAGTCGCTTGCAAAAATTTCCGTAAGGGTACGAAAATCCTGTGTTTTGGACATATCAACCAGATCGGGATGCATTTCCAGCATCACTGAGGTTTCCATGTCACCTGCATGAATGCCGTGCTGTGCGTCGTGGTCGCTGTAGACCCCTTCCGGCATTCCCAAGCCGAACCAGTTGATGCTCACGACCATCATATTGTGGCGAACACGAAGCTCTCGCGCCACAATATCCATGACACTGATCTGGCCGCCATGACTGTTGAGAAACGCCATCTTGCGAACACCGCTTGCCGCCACGCAGCCGCCGATCTCACACCACATGCGAATGATTGTCTCTGCAGAGAATGTCAGCGTACCGGGATAAAGGCTATGCTCGTTGCTTTTGCCTATAGCCTGCGTCGGCAGGAAAAGCGCGTGGCTTGTCGCGGGCAAGCGGGCGATCGTTTCCTTGACCATGCCGTCGACAATGGCGGCATCAACTGCCAGCGGCAGGTGAGGCCCGTGCTGTTCGATTGCGCCAACGGGCAGAACTGCCACGAGCTTTTCACGCTCAAGGCGGGAGAATGCCTCGCTCGTATAATCGGACCAATATCGTTTCAAGATTGCAACTCCTACACGCTCGGGCCAAGGGCGTTAGAGCGCATCCCGAAAAGTGTGAAACGGCCTTCGGAACAAGATGCGCGTCAAACCAAACTTAGCGCATCCTACTAAACAATCTGACCGATCGGTCAAACTAAATGTTTTAAATATTCAAATTGCGTGCAATTAAGGTGTGAATCCGTGGCTAATTGGTCACGTGACGGGCCGCGACAGGTTTATGATGTGCGGAAATTTCTGGAGGTCCTATGGACGATAGATGCATTATCATTGGAGCTGGTCATGCTGGCTCGCAGGCCGCGATCAGCCTTCGACAGGAAGGCTATGCAGGCGAAATCATTCTCATCAACGACGAAACCGATATTCCCTACCATAAGCCACCGCTGTCCAAGTCCTATCTGAAAGCGCCCGAAGGTGGAGGATTGGTTCTGCGTCCAGAGTCGGCCTACCGCGACAATAATATCGAGATGATGTTTGGCCGTCGCGTCGATGACGTATCTCTTGCAGACAAGACGGTCACGCTCGATGACGGGCAGGCCCTGGGTTGGTCCGAATTGATCTTCGCGACCGGTGCGCGTGCCCGCATTCCCGATGTGCCGGGTATCGAGCTTGACGGTGTTTTCACGCTGCGCCGGATGGAAGATGCACGCCGTATCGCGGCGGCGATGCCCAATGTTGAGAATGTGGTTATTATCGGCGGCGGCTTCATCGGCCTCGAAATGGCTCATAGCGCAATCGCGCTTGGCAAAAAGACAGTTCTGATCGAGGCTGCGCCTCGCGTACTGGGGCGCTCGGTGGCAACGCATATCTCCGCCCATGTGGAAGCGCGCAGCCGCGCCGCCAGTATCACGGTTTTGACCAATCTCGGCGTGATGGCGATTGAGGGTGAGAATGGCCGCGTGACAGGCGTTAAAGCTGCGGACGGAACCATCTTCTCGGCGGATATGGTTGTGATCGGTACGGGCGCGGTGCCAAACGTGGAACTTGCAGTAACGGCCGGGCTTGCAATCGACAACGGCATTGTAGTGGATGAGAATCTGTGCACGTCCGCGAGCCATGTCTACGCAATTGGCGATTGCGTGAGCTACGATCATTTTCACGCCGGCCGTCGGGTGCGGCTTGAATCGGTGCAGAATGCTACAGACCAGGCAAAGCATGTGGCGCGGACTATTGTCGGACGCGAATCGCCGTTTCGGGAAGTAGCCTGGTTCTGGTCCGATCAGGGCGATATGAAGTTGCAGACCGCAGGCCTATCCTTCGATGCTGATCTGCATGTGCTTTCCGGGAACCCGGAAGAAAATGCGTTCTCCATCTTTCATTTCGCCGGTGACAGGCTTGTGGCTGTCGATTCCATCAATCGCCCAGCGGATCATATGATCGCGCGCCGCCTGCTGGCGGCAGGGATCAATCCGACTGAGGCTGATATTGCCGCCGGGGCAGCACGGCTGAAAGAAATGTTGGCTGCTGCGCCGAAAACTTGAGGATATACGATGAGCGCTTTGAAACATCTGCTGCCGCAGGATATGGCGGCTCCCTTTGCCGCCTATAGCCATGGTGTGAAAGTAAAGACTGGCGCGGAAATGATCTTCTGCTCCGGCCAGCTGGGTATCGCGCCGGATGGCAATGTTCCTCAGGATGCGGGGGCGCAGGCGGAGCTTTGCTTTGAGAATATCCGGCGTATCCTGCGTGACGGCGGCATGGACCTTGCCGATGTAGTGCGCATCAACGCCTACGTGACGGATCGCGCTTACATGCGGCCATATATGGACGTGCGCGACAGGCTGTTTCCCGAGCCAGCGCCCGCTTCCACGCTGATGATCGTCTCCGGTTTCACGCGCGAGGAATTCAAGGTCGAGATCGAGGTCGCCGCCGCGCGGTAATCTCCAAACGAAAACACCCGCCGCGGGAGGAAGCGGCGGGTGTTTTATGGGGAAGACCGGACTGGGAGGAGGGTATCCGGTCTTGAATCACCGAGGGAATGGGAGGAGGAGAAAGCCCCCGGTGATATTCTTGAAACTGTAGGACCGCGCAATTCTGGGGTTTCGCGATCCTTGAAGAAGGCGGATGCCTTCCGGCGGCGCTATTAGCGAGCAGCGGCCTTGCGGGCGACGAACGGAATTTCCGAAGGCAGGATGCCGAGGTCGTTCAGTTCACGTGGGCTCAGACGGCTCAGCTCGTTTACGGTGTTACGGTAACGGCGCCAGTTGTTGTACGAGCGGATCAGGTTCATTTCTCTCACCTAGTAAAATCTTATCTCTTTGTTGCAAACAGCATATAGGCTCGAAGCATTTCGAATTGGAGAGACAGATTTGCATAGCTGCAATGCGTTAAAGCTTGTCAGTTGCACGTCTTTTGCGCAGCTTGGTCATCATGCGATCACAATCTGATGCCCTGTTAGGCAAATCGGCTGATTTCAGGCCGCTTGGGAAGCTAACTGGTTAAAACTTCATTAAAATTTAACCGATCGGAAAATAGGTCCACAGAATGGGCCGCAGAGCGGTCGCGTCCTCGGCTTCGGTTGCCGATAAATGCTCGTCTCCTCTATGCCGCAATAAGCATGTATAATGAAGTATAAGTCAGAGCCTTCTGTCTTCCTTAATTTTTGTCGCAAAAGTCCGGGAAATCGTCGGTTAGAGACAACAATTCTGCATGACTCCTAAAGCGGATTGAGCTAAGTCAATCATGTCGTGTGCAAGAGTGTTGCGTTTAAACAAAACAAGCTTGCACTGTTTGTCTGCGGGAGAGAGCTGACGCAAGTTGGCCACCGAAGGGGAAATCGCCCGAAATCTCTCAGGTACCATGAACCGCAGACAGGTAAGGCAACTCTGGAAAGTCAGGGGAAACCCTGCGCCGAAGGTGTAAGTATGGCTTTATAGCCATGCGAGTCTCTCAGGCCTGAGACAGAGGGGCACGAAGCAGCCGCATTTTGCGGAGGTACACGTGCGACTCTGGAGTTGTTATGGGCGATACCGCACATTTGAATACCCTGCCTTTGCAGGATCTGCATGAAGAAGCTGGCGCGCGCTTTGGTGCTTTTGCTGGCTGGAACATGCCCATCACCTATCCGCTCGGCGTGATGAAGGAGCACCTTCATACGCGTGAGCATGTCGGCCTTTTTGATATTTCACATATGAAGCTGATTGAAGTTGCGGGCGCGGATGCAATCGCATTGCTGACAGAAACCTGTCCGCTTGATCCGTCGGCTCTGAAAACCGGCCAGTCAAAATACACTTTCTTCCTCAACGAAAAGGGCGGCATTCTCGACGATCTGATCATCACTCGTCTTGGCGAAGATCGCTATATGGTTGTCGCCAATGCTGGCAATGCTGATGCTGATATTGAGCATCTTCAGGAAGAAGCTGCTGGCAAAGACGTAAAGGTCAATCCGCTTGACCGTGTTTTCATCGCCATTCAGGGGCCGGAAGCAGATAGCGTGATTAAGGATTTGGGACTTGCTGGTTCCGATCTTTCTTTCATGAACGGTTTTGAGCCAAAGGCCGGCTGGTTCATGACCCGCTCAGGCTATACCGGCGAAGACGGTTTTGAAATTGGCCTGCCTGCCGATGAAGCGCGTGAACTGGTGAAGAAACTCCTCGCCGATGCGCGCGTCGCATGGATCGGCCTTGCCGCTCGCGACAGCTTGCGCCTTGAAGCCGGACTTTGCCTGCATGGCCAAGACATCACGCCGGAGACCGATCCGGTTTCGGCTGGGCTCACCTGGGCAATTTCCAAGTCAGTACGGGAAAAAGCTGCGTTCAACGGTGCGCCAGCCGTTCTTGCGAGACTTGAGCAGGGCGTTGATGCCAAACGCGTTGGCCTGAAGGCCGAGGGGCGCCAGCCAGTGCGTGCAGGCGTTGATCTTTTTGACGAGAGCGGCCGTCAGATTGGCACCGTCACTTCGGGCGGCTTTGGTCCGTCCGTCGGTTTCCCGGTCGCCATGGGCTATGTCGAGGCAAGCCTCGCAGTCCCGGGCACCCGCATTTTCGCTGAAGTACGCGGGAATAAGGTTCCCGTTGACGTTTCAGCACTTCCCTTCACACCACATCGCTATCGCAAAGGATGAATTCCATGGCCAATATCCTGTTCACCGAAGATCATGAGTGGATCAGCGTCGAAGCTGGCGTTGCCACTGTCGGCATTACGATCCACGCACAGGAACAGCTCGGCGACCTCGTATTTGTTGATCTGCCGGAAGTCGGTCGCACCGTTTCCAAGGGCGAGGGCATCGTCGTTGTTGAGTCCGTCAAGGCTGCTTCCGACGTTTACGCTCCAGTTGATGGCGAAGTGGTTGAAGTCAACGACGCCGTGTCGAGCGATCCAGCACTCATCAATCAGGCTGCAGAAGGCGAAGGCTGGTTGTTCAAGCTGAAGCTTTCCGACGAAGGCCAGCTCTCCGGCCTGCTCGACAAGGCCGGTTACGACAAACTTGTAGGATAAACAAATGACGGTAACTGTTCTTCCCTTTGTTGCCCGTCATATCGGGCCAAGATTGGAAGACGAGCGCGCAATGCTTGCAGCGCTCGGCCTTCCTTCCATGGAAACGCTGATCACGCAGGCCGTCCCGGCGTCGATCCGGCTCAACCGCGCGCTCGATCTGCCAGCAGCTTTGAGCGAACACGCAGCACTTGCGGAACTCAATGAAATTATGGACCGCAACGTGGTGAAGAAGAGCTTCATCGGTGCGGGCTATCACGGCGTGTTGACGCCGCCGGTCATCCAGCGCAACCTGTTCGAGAACCCGGCATGGTACACGGCTTATACGCCTTACCAGTCAGAAATCAGTCAGGGTCGCCTGGAGCTGCTGTTCCATTTCCAGACGCTTGTTGCCGAGCTTTCCGGTCTTCCGGTGGCCTGTGCATCGCTGCTGGATGAAGCGACTGCCGTGGCTGAAGCAGTTGGCGTTGCCATTCGGCATCACCGCGACAAGCGCAGCCGTATCTTGCTTGCGGGCGAACTGCATCCGCAAACGGTTGATGTGATCAACACCCGCGCCGAGCCGCTTGGCTGGCAGGTTGAAGCCGGTAGTGTGGTTGACGACAACACTGCTGCCGTCATTGTGCCTTGGCCGGATACGCGTGGCGTTTATGGTGATTTTAGCGCTGTTATCGCTGATGCAAAGGCCAAGGGCGCTCTGGTGATCGCCGTTGCCGATCCTCTGGCGCTGACTATTCTGGAAGCCCCTGCAACGTGGGGCGCAGATATGGCTGTCGGTTCCATGCAACGCTTTGGCGTACCGATGGGCTTTGGTGGTCCACATGCTGCGTATATGGCTGTGTCTGAACCTCTGACCCGCATCATTCCGGGGCGTATTGTCGGCCAGTCGGTCGATGCGCATGGCCGCGCGGCCTATCGTTTAGCGCTCCAGACCCGCGAACAGCACATCCGTCGTGACAAGGCCACGTCGAACATCTGCACTGCGCAGGCATTGCTTGCCAACATGGCTGCGTGTTTTGCCATCTGGCATGGTCCTGCTGGTTTGCAGGCGATTGCAACGCGTGTCGCAGGTCTTGCATCGCGCTTTGCAACAGGCCTCAAGGCCGCTGGCATTGAAATTGCAGGCGACAGCCTGTTCGACACCGTTACCATCAAAGTTCCGGGCAAAGCCGCAAATATTGCCGCAGAAGCCGATAATGGCGGTCGTCTGATCCGTATCATTGATGCAGATACAGTCGGTGTGACTTTTGATGAAACCTCGACTGAAGACGATCTTGCAGCGCTTGCCGTTCTGTTTGGTGCAAAGCCGGTCGGCAATGATGGTCTGCTCGTGCCGTCCAAGGGACGCGGTGAAGGTTTCCTGACGCAGGATGTGTTCCATTCGCACCGTTCGGAAACCGAGATGATGCGCTTTCTGCGCCGTCTGGCAGACAAGGATCTGGCGCTTGACCGTGCGATGATCCCGCTCGGTTCGTGTACCATGAAGCTCAACGCGGCAGCAGAAATGATGCCGGTGAGCTGGAATACGGTCGCAAACCTGCATCCGTTTGCTCCTGCGGCACAGACCGAAGGCTATGCCAAGATGACGTCTGACGTCGAAGCATGGCTTTGTGAAGTCACCGGCTTTGCTGGCGTTTCGCTACAGCCAAATGCTGGTAGTCAGGGCGAATATGCGGGTCTTCTCGCAATTCGTCACTATCATCAGGCACGTGGCGAAGGCCATCGCAACATCTGCCTGATCCCATCCTCTGCACACGGCACCAACCCTGCCAGTGCTTCGATGGCTGGGATGAGCGTTGTTGTTGTCAATTGCCGTCCAGACGGTGATATTGACATTGATGATCTGAAAGCCAAGGCTGAGAAGCATCGCGATAATCTTGCGGCGTTTATGATCACCTATCCTTCGACTTATGGCGTGTTCGAAGAAGGTATCAAGGCGTTCTGCGAAATCATCCATGACAATGGCGGTCAGGTCTATTTCGATGGCGCCAACCTCAATGCGCTCGTTGGCCTTGCTCGTCCTTGCGATATTGGTGCTGACGTCTGCCACATGAACCTGCACAAGACCTTCTGCATTCCGCATGGCGGCGGCGGCCCGGGTGTTGGTCCGATTGGTGTTGCCAAGCACCTGGTGCCTTATCTGCCAGGCCATGTTGACCTCGGCTCAAAGCACGCGGTTTCGGCAGCGCCGTTTGGCAGCGCATCCATTCTGGTCATCACGTGGATGTATATCCGCATGATGGGCGGCGCAGGTCTGAAGAAGGCGACTGAGGCTGCGATACTCAACGCCAACTATATTGCACATCGTCTGAAGGATGCCTATCCGATCCTTTATACCGGCGCGCATGATCGTGTGGCGCATGAGTGTATCGTTGACACGCGTGTGCTTAAAGACAGCGCAGGCGTGACCGTGGAAGATGTGGCCAAGCGTCTCATCGACTATGGTTTCCATGCGCCAACCATGTCCTGGCCAGTTGCGGGAACGCTGATGATCGAGCCGACAGAGTCTGAGCCGAAGTCGGAAATTGACCGTCTTTGCGATGCGATGATTGCCATTGCAGGAGAAGCGAAGAAGGTTGCCGATGGGGTCTGGCCAAAGGATGACAATCCGCTTGCCAATGCACCGCACACGGCAGGCGATACGTTGGTAACGGAATGGACGCATCCTTACACGCGTGAGGAAGCTGTGTTCCCGGGAAGTGCGCTGAGTGGTGACTTTGACACGACGGCTAAATATTGGCCTCCGGTCAGTCGCGTTGACAATGTGGGTGGCGACAGAAATCTCATCTGTTCTTGCCCGCCAGTAGCGGTCTATGGCTGAGATAAAATGTAGTTCAAGCAATGGAAAGCGCCGCCGCAACGCGGCGCTTTTTCATATGGCGCCGCCCGAATTTCTCTGATTAACCGAAAATGAGTTAACACGCAAAAAAGACGAGCTCTGAACGCAAAGGTTTAGTAAAATAGAGCTTTTAAAACAGCGTGTTGCACGCCTTTCTTTAAAAGAGACGTTGCCTGAAATCTGGGCAAAAAAAGAGCCGGACTGGGAAGTCCGGCTAAGTTTTGAAGGTGCCACATTGGGCAAACCTCCAGAGGGGAACACTTACCGCGCGCAATGGGAGGAGGCACAGCGGTAAGTGACTGTGATATGTATCACCTTGCTCCGATCTTCAACCCCTGAAACACGAAATTTTTGACCATTTCGGAAAATTCTGAATTTTTTTGGATTTCGGTTGTATATTCGGGCTAGTTGGTCAGGATTTGTATCCTGCGGCGGCTTCAGCATGACCCAGATCGAAACGATCCTCCATTACCAAAGGCAAATTGGTCCCGACTCATAAGTTTGCTCGCTAAGTTTTTGGGATGTACTCGCACTCTCTGCAGGCCAGGATGTCTTCGGACCCTGCCAGCATTGCTGCGGGTGAGAGATTTAATGGACTTCCGGCTGTATCTGCTTAGGACCGGGCTTTGGGTTTTCTCTTAATTCATTCTCTTGGTGGAGCGCTTAAGCGCGGCATTCTCGTCGATGATGTGCCAAGGCGCACATTCATAGTGATTGTTCCATATCGAAATTGGCGCGATTTTTATACAGATGATCGCCTCACTTTATTTCTCCCGTTGCGTGAAGCATCAACAAGGCTGGCCTGTACTATAATGCTCCGATCACGGCGTTGGTGCATTTTCAAAGACTTATGCGATCATCTAAAAACTTGGCATACTATCACACATCGCGAACAAACGGGGCTATAAGCTTCTGAAATAATTAGAATAATTCTAAAACATTCCTATGTTTGTCAACTTCATTTAACTTGCAGCGCTGGCTCTGCGGATATAAAAGATGACCAAATGACGAAGGCTTCATGCCGGGTTTGAAGAGAAGCGACCGAGGGAAGGGCCGATTTCTCTGTCTTTGGGATAGTCGGAATGCTCGTACCTTTTCTTATCATGTTCCGCGAAGGCGTAGAAGCTGCGCTGATCGTCGGCATCATAGCCAGTTACCTTCACCAGACCGGGCGCAGCGCATGGATGCCGGTAGTATGGATCGGCATTCTGCTTGCTCTGGCCATGTCGCTCACTGTTGGCGCTATCCTGCAGCTTTTGAGCGCAGAATTCCCGCAAAAAGCGCAGGAACTTTTCGAAGCCATTATTGGTCTCATTGCCGTTTTCGTCTTGACGTCGATGGTGTTCTGGATGCGCAAAGCTGCGCGCTCTATTAAATCGGAACTGCACCAATCCATTGATGCAGCCTTTCAGACACCGACACACAAAGGCTTCGGCCTCATTTTGATGGTTTTCTTTGCTGTCGCGCGCGAGGGGCTTGAATCTGTCTTCTTTCTACTGGCTGCTTTCCAACAGAGCGAAGGGGTAGCGGCACCGCTTGGTGCGCTTCTTGGCGTGTTGCTGGCCGCAGCAGTTGGCTATGGCATCTTTAAAGGTGGCCTGAAGTTGAACCTTCGCCGTTTCTTCCGCTGGACCGGCGTTTTCATTCTGATTATCGCGGCGGGCATTCTCGCCAATTCTGTCATGGCGCTGCACGAAGCTGGCATCTGGAATCATTTCCAAGCGGTCGTCTTCGATATGAGTGATGTTCTGCCACTGGATAGCACTCTTGGCTCGGTTCTCGCGGGTGTTTTCGGTTACATCGCAACGCCCACCGTCAGTGAAGTGGTTGCCTATGTAGCTTTCCTTGTTCCAGCGCTCATTCTGTTCCTGATGCCGACAAGTACACCGGTAACGGCGAGCCATGCCAAAACAAGCGCACAGTAAAAGAGATTTCAATAATGACGAATCCGAAGCCCGCTGAACCCATATCACGCAATCTGGTCCGCTTTGGGTTGGTATTTGCCGTGCTGCTTTTGCTCGCTGCCGGTGCTGCATTTTATTATGCATCCCGCGTGTCGGACAAAGCTCGCCATTCAGAAGCAGGTGACAAAATACAGGTCGCGATCAACGCAAAAAGTTGCGAGCCGAATGAACTGACTGTTCCGGCTGGACGCTCGGTATTCGAAATTGTCAATAAATCCGACCGTACGGTCGAATGGGAAATACTTGACGGCGTGATGGTTGTTGAAGAACGCGAGAATATTGCACCTGGCTTCAGGCAGACGATCGCCGCAAAGCTGACGCCCGGTGAATACCAGATTACATGCGGGCTCCTTTCTAATCCGCGTGGCAAGCTGATCGTGACTGCGACCGCCGCCAGCGAAGCGGAAAAGGGCAAACTTCCGCTTACAGCTTTCATTGGTGCATTGGCCGAATATCAGATTTATCTTTCGACTGAGGTTGCCGGATTCCAAAAGGCTGTTGCAGCGCTTTCCACAGCAATCGCGAGCGGAAATCTTGAGGCCGCACAAGCGACCTACGGCCCAGCGCGCGAAGCCTATGCGCGTATTGCTCCCGTTTCGGAAGCGTTCTCCGATCTTGATACAGCTATCAATGCGCGCGCGGATTATTTTGAAAAGCGTGAGCAAGACCCCGCGTTCGGTGGTTTGCATCGTATCGAATATGCTCTCTTCGAGCAAAAGTCCGTTGATGGATTGGCGCTTATCGTTGGCAAGCTTGAGCAGGATGCCACTGCATTGAAAGAGCGCATTCGCGGGCTTCGCATCTCTCCCGATCGCATGATGGCGGGCACTGCTTCGGCATTGAACCGTTTTGCTTCGACTGCACCGGATGCTGATGAAGACCGTTATGCGCACACTGATCTGCAGGCTTTGTCTGGTCTTCTCGAAGGCTCAGGCAAGACTGCCGATGTCCTACGCCCCATTGTTGTAAAGGTTTATCCGAAGGCCTTTGAAAGCATCGACAAGGATGCGGCTTCAATTAAGGCGCTGCTTGGTGCAGGTGCTGAAGGCAATGGCTACAAGGCGTATAATGCTCTGTCGCCTGATGAACAGGCGAAAATTAGGGAAGCTGCGGCTCAACTTGCCGCACAGTTTACGAAACTCCGCGATCAGCTTGGGGTAGATTGATGACCAGAAAATTTTTTAAAACTGATAAGATTGCCACCGAAGAACCTGTTTCCGCCGGCCGCCGCGCACTGCTCCTTGGGGCAGGTGCAACCGGGGTTGCCGGAGCTGTGGCAGGCGTGCTTGCCCCGCAGACGGCCCATGCTCTTTCTTCGGAAAGCGTGACCAATGCGCCGGAAAGCGAAAAGCTTCACGAAAGCCAGCCTTTTTTCGGGAGGCACCAGCCGGGTATCGTTACGCCGCGACCCGCTGCCGGTCTTGTTGCTTCCTTTGATGTGCTGGCACGTGATCGCAATGCACTGGACCGCATGTTCAAGCTGCTGACTGAGCGAACCGAGTTCTTGATGAAGGGTGGGGAGCCACCGGAGCTCGACGCGAAGTTCCCACCAGCGGATTCAGGCATTCTCGGACCGGTCGTTACGCCGGATAATCTTACGATTACGGTCGCGCTTGGTTCCTCGTTGTTTGATGACCGTTTCGGTCTGAAGCCCTTGAAACCAAGATTGCTCCAACGCATGACAGGCTTTCCCAACGATGCCTTGCAGAAGGATTTGTGTCACGGCGATATTGTGATTCAGTTCTGTTCCAATACGCCTGACACGAATATCCACGCGCTTCGCGACATCATGAAGAACATGCCTGATCTTCTGATGGTTCGGTGGAAACAGGAAGGCACGGTTCCAGTGCAGCCGCCGCATTCGCCCCGAGCAAAAGAAAGCGCGCGGAACTTCCTCGGTTTCCGCGATGGGTCTGCCAATCCGGATTCCACGGATGACGCACTGATGAACCGTATTGTCTGGGTTCAGAAGCAAAACGGAGAGCCAGAGTGGGCGACCAATGGCAGCTACATGGCTGTACGCATTATTCGCAATTTTGTCGAACGCTGGGACCGGACGCCGCTTCAGGAGCAGGAAGCGATTTTTGGACGCCGCAAGGATAGCGGTGCGCCGTTTGACGGTAAGACCGAAGCAGATGTTCCGAATTACGCGAAAGATGCGGATGGTAAGGTGACGCCGCTCGACTCGCATATCCGCTTGGCAAATCCGCGCGATGCCAATTCCGAGCAGCACCTCATTCTGCGTCGACCATTCAACTATTCAAATGGTGTCAGTAAATCAGGGCAGCTTGATATGGGCCTGCTCTTCATCGCCTACCAGGCCGATTTGGAGAAGGGCTTTATCACGGTTCAGAACCGGCTCAACGGCGAGCCGTTGGAGGAATACCTGAAACCGATTGGGGGCGGATATTTCTTCGCGCTGCCAGGTGTTCAGGATCAAAAGGACTACTACGCGCGCGCACTTTTGGAGGCAAGCGGTCCGCAAAATGCCCGTGGGTGAGGGCCGCATCTCAAGTTTTGATCTAACGCGTATTTCTCGTAATGCGCTTTATCTGGAGAGGCTAAATATGAAGTATCGTCTGCCATTGCTCGCATCGGCATGTGCCGTCGCTTTCACACTCGGCTTTGGCGCAGCCAAAGCCGAAGTTTCACCGCTGGACCTCGTTCAGCCGATTGCTGACTACAAAGTCTATGTGCAGGAAAACCTTGACGTTCTGGTAAAGGATACCAAGGCCTTCACCGATGCGGTCAAGGCAGGCGATCTGGAAAAGGCAAAGGAGCTATATCCTTCATCGCGCGTTTCCTACGAAAAGATTGAACCGATTGCCGAGCTTTTTGCAGATCTTGACGCCTCGATCGACAGCCGCGCCGACGACCATGAAGACGGTGAGAAGTCGGAAGACTTCACCGGGTTTCATCGCATCGAATATGGCCTGTTTGCGCAAAACTCGACCGAAGGGCTCGCTCAGGTTGCCGACAAGCTCTACGTTGACGTGTTGGAGCTCCAGAAGCGTGTAAAAGACCTCACCGTTCCACCGGAAAAGGTCGTCGGTGGTGCCGCTGCCTTGCTGGAAGAAGTAGCTGCGACCAAGATTTCCGGTGAGGAAGATCGTTACAGCCACACCGATCTTTGGGACTTCAAGGCTAATGTCGACGGCGCCCAGAAGATCGTAGAGCTCTTCAAGCCTTTGCTAGAAAAGGAGAATCCTGATCTCATGAAGAAGGTGGAAGCCAACTTTGAGACCGTTGACGGCATTCTCGCGAAGTACAAGAAGGGTGATGGGTACGAATCCTATGACAAGCTGTCGGATGATGATCGCAAGGCGCTTGCCGGTCCTGTGACCGCGCTTGCCGAGGATCTTTCCACGTTGCGCGGCACGCTCGGTTTGAACTAAGGAACGAAAATAAAATGGCGGGGTAACCCGCCATTTTCAAGCACTCATGCGCAGTTTGATTTCGGCATTGAGCAGAATGCGCTGAGTTTCCGGCAGTTCCATTCGATTATCCGTTGCTTCGCCCAATGTTCGAAACAAAAGCTCAATCGCAAGCCGCCCGATTTCATTGTAATCCTGAGCGACTGTGGTGAGTGGTGGACACGTATATTCTGATAGCGGGTTGTTGTCGTGGCCAGCAACGCGAACGTCGCACTCCTTGAGCCTGCCAATTTTAAGGCCAGCCTGCCAGAGCGCACTGGTAACGCCAAAGGCGATGCGGTCGTTCGAACATAGAACAGTGCTTGTTGGAAGGCGGCCTTTTTCCCGTAGAATTCGCGCGGTTTGCTCGAAGGCATAACGTTCGAAATCCCAGCTCCGACTGTGTTCGAGGTCAATGATGCGCGGCTCATAGCCCAGCTTTTCCATCGCCTGTCGATAGGCTTCTTGCCGTTTGATTGCGTTGTTATTGACCATAGGCATTGAAAAATAACAGGGTTCACTGCCCGAACGGCACAGATAATCGACGATTAGATGAAAGGATTTGAGGTTGTCGGTGCCGACGAAGGGCGAGGTGCCGTCGAGCGGAGAGTCGACATAGACAATCGGAACGTCTTCGGCGAGGCGCGCCAGTGTCGAATGTTGCGATTCTTCACCAAGCGGTGCGATGATAGCGCCTGCGACATTGAGTGAGCGCAGCGTTTCAATCGCTTGTTTTTCCAGTTCAGGTTTGCCATCGGATGACAGAACAATCGCAAGATAACCGCGTTGCTCTGCGAGCGACTGCAATCGTTTCGTCATCGCCATATAGAAGTGATCAAGCTGGTTAGGGATAATTACACCCAGAATTGTCGTGCGACGTCGATTGAGATTCACTGCGAAAAGATTGGGGCGAAAGCCGGATTGCTTTATCGCTGCTTCGATGAGTTCCCGGGTCTTGGGACGGACGGATGACGGATCGCTGAAATATTTGGAAACAGTTGGGCGGGAAAGCCCAACAAACGCTGAAAAATCTTCCATGGTGCGTATTGTCTTGCGCACGTCTTACGTCCTGTTCGTCAGTTGTCGCGGGCTGGATGCACACGACGATGCTGTTTTTTGCGAAGCCGCCGCATAAACTGGAATGTGCTGATTTCTCAGGACAAAATCTGGCCCCGGTTGCCGCTTCTTCAACGATTTCAGGATGTTCCTCCAACTCCGCTCGCCTTTGCTTTTCTCCAGGCGAAGTTCAGTCAAACTGTCAAAGGCGGGGCAAAACGTCAAGCAGACAAATGTGTTCGCAGAGAATGATGCGGTGAATATACATATATGCTAAAACATCGGTGCGTGAATTTGGCAGGTGGAAATGTCTGCGATTCCAGCCCTCAGAACTGTTTACAACAGCGGTCGTTTCTCCTCGCAATGCAAAATTGAAAACCGTCCTTGACAAGCTACGGACGCTCGCGCCATAAATTTTACATATGTAAGAATTTTGCTATGCATTCGTAAAGGAGGAGACGAAATGCGGACCAAGTCTTATGTTGCAGGGCTTATTGCGTCTGCTGCAGGTGTTGCAGCTATGGCCGGGGCTGCGTGGGCCGAAGAGCTCACCATCGCGACGGTCAATAATGGTGATATGATCATCATGCAGAAACTGTCGCCGGAGTGGGAAAAAGCCACCGGTAATAAAATCAACTGGGTCGTACTTGAAGAAAACGTATTGCGTCAGCGCGTTACGACCGATATTGCCACGAAGAGTGGCCAGTTTGATATCCTTACCATCGGCGGGTACGAGACGCCGATCTGGGGCAAGGCTGGCTGGCTTCTGTCGGTCGATGATCTTGGCGATGATTACGGCTATGACGATCTCATCAAGCCAGTTCGTGCCGGTCTGACGGTCGATGGCAAGCTCTACGCCGTGCCATTCTATGCCGAAAGCTCGTTTACGCTTTATCGCAAGGACTTGTTCGATGCGGCGGGCCTCAAGATGCCTGATGCCCCGACCTACGCGGAAATCAAGGATTTCGCGACAAAGCTCACAGACAAATCGAAAGAGCAATATGGTCTCTGTCTGCGTGGAAAGCCAGGCTGGGGCGAAAACATGGCTTACCTCGGCACACTGGTCAATACTTTCGGGGGCAGATGGTTCGATGAAAACTGGAAGCCTCAGATCAATTCGGACGAGTGGAAGAAGGCGATCAACTTCTACGTCGATCTGATGAAGGAAGCTGGCCCTCCCGGAATTACGTCAAACGGCTTCAACGAAAATCAGGCCCTGTTCTCGACCGGTCATTGCGCCATGTGGATTGACGCCACGTCGGCGGCTGGACGTATCTATGATCCGAAGCAGAGCCAGGTTGCCGACAAGGTTGCCTTTACCAAAGCCCCGGTTGAGGTCACGCCGAACGGTTCGTCATGGGCGTGGTCCTGGAACCTGGCAATTCCGGCATCAAGCAAGAAGGCGGAAGCCGCGAAGTCGTTCCTGAAATGGGCGACCTCAAAAGAATATATTGAGCTGGTCGGTAAGTCCGAAGGTTGGGTCGCGGTTCCTCCGGGCACACGCCAGTCCACCTACTCCAATGAGGAATACAAGAAGGCCGCTCCCTTCGCCGATACGGTGCTGAAAGCGATCGAATCTGCAGATCCGACAAAACCAACCAAGGACCCGGTTCCTTATACCGGCATCCAGTTTGTGGCCATTCCAGAATTCCAGGCCATAGGTACGTTGGTTGGGCAGGCTATCTCATCGGCTGTCGCCGGCCAGCAGAGCGTCGATGCGGCGCTTGATGGGGCGCAGCGTCAGGTTGAGCAGATCATGACGCAAGCGGGTTATATCAAGTAACCATGAATAAAGGCCTGCCACCTTCAGTAGGAGGAGGGTGGCAGGCCCGATTTTCGTAGAGGTTCGTCGCAGCGAACCCGAAACGGGAAGGGGAGGGTAGATCCGAATGCCAGCAAATCATGCGTTGGCCGCAGGCACAAAATCACGCTTTGCAGCCAAGTCGCGTCGCAGTGTCCGCACCGGTCCGCTGCTCGCTCCAGCAGTCATTCTGCTTTTGCTCTGGATGATCATTCCACTGGCGATGACCTTGTGGTTCTCGTTTCAGTATTACAATCTTATCAACCCATTCATTACTGGCTTTGCCGGTTTCTCGAACTATTCCTTCCTTCTATCCGATCCCACCTTATGGTCGGCAATCGCCAAGACACTGATACTTGTTGTATCAGTTTTGGTGATATCGATAGTTTTGGGTGTGCTTTTCGCAGTTATCTTCGATCAGGATTTCTGGGGCAAGAACATCGCGCGGCTTCTTGTCATTGCGCCTTTCTTCGTTATGCCGACAGTTTCGGCGTTGATCTGGAAAAATCTGCTGATGCACCCGGTGAATGGGCTATTCGCTTTCATTTCACGCAGTTTTGGATTGCCGGTCGTTGACTGGTTTTCACAATTCCCTTTGGTTTCCGTCATCATGATCGTGTCCTGGCAATGGGTACCATTTGCGACACTGATCCTCATGACGGCAATGCAGTCTCTTGATCGGGAACAGATGGAGGCGGCGCGCCTCGACGGGGCCAAAGGCCCTGTAATGTTCTATTATATCGTGCTTCCGCATCTGCTTCGCCCGATCTCGGTCGTCATTATGATCGAGACGATTTTTCTTCTGTCGGTTTTTGCCGAAATTCTTGTAACCACCTCGGGTGGGCCGGGTATTGCCACGACCACGCTGACCTATTTCATCTATCTGAAAGCGCTCCTGCAATGGGATATAGGTGGTGCTTCCGCAGCTGGCGTTATCGCCATCATCCTTGCCAACATCGTTGCCGCATTCCTGATCCGGACTGTTGCACGAAATCTGGATAATTAGGAGGGCCAGACCGATGGCTGCAAAATGCAAGTTCAACAAGGCTGCCGTCTCGGCCGGGATCGTTGGATGGGTGGTGGCACTACTGATGTTCTTTCCGATCCTGTGGATGTTGCTTGCTGCATTCAAGACGGAAATCGATGCGGTGGCTCCGCCAAAACTGTTCTTCGAGCCGACGCTGGAGAACTTTGTCGCGGTCAATCAGCGTGCTGATTATTTCCGCTATGCCATGAACAGTATCATTGAAAGTCTGGGGGCGACCATTCTTTCGCTCATTATCGCTGTGCCTGCGGCTTATGCAGCGGCCTTCTTTCCCGGTAAACGCACCAAAGACCTTCTTCTATGGATGCTGTCCACCAAGATGCTACCCGCAGTCGGCGTTCTGGTGCCGATTTATCTGCTGGCACGTGATACTGGGCTTCTTGATACGCGCACGGGCCTCATCATCATCTTCACGCTGTCCAATCTGCCGATTGTGGTCTGGATGCTCTATTCCTTCTTTAAGGAAGTGCCCGGAGAAATCCTCGAAGCAAGCCGTATGGACGGTGCGAAAGTCGGTCAGCAGATACGCTATCTGCTTTTGCCGCTGAGCCTTCCAGGTATCGCGTCCACCGCGCTTCTTTCGATCATTCTGTGTTGGAACGAAGCTTTTTGGAGTCTCAATCTGACGGCTTCGCAAGCAGGCCCGCTTACCGCCTTTATAGCGTCCTTCTCGTCACCGGAAGGGCTGTTTTGGGCAAAGCTCTCCGCGGCTTCTACGCTGGCCATCGCTCCAATTCTTGTCTTTGGATGGGTCACGCAGCGCCAGCTTGTGCGCGGTCTCACCTTCGGCGCAGTGAAATAAAGGGAACGAAATGGCTACATTATCACTGAAAAGCGCCACCAAGTCCTTCGGTAATATTGATGTCATCAAAGGCGTTGATCTAGACATTGCAGACCGCGAGTTTGTAGTTTTCGTTGGGCCATCCGGTTCGGGCAAGTCAACGCTTCTGCGCATGATTGCAGGGCTAGAGGAAATTACCAGCGGTGATCTCACGATCGACGGTGAACGTATCAACGACACGCCGCCTGATGAGCGTGGCCTTGCCATGGTTTTCCAAACCTATGCGCTCTATCCGCATATGAATGTGCGCGACAACATGGGTTTCGCGCTGAAACTCGCTGGCGTTGCAAAAACGGAGCGTGATCGCAAGGTGGAAGAGGTTGCCAAAACGCTGCAGCTTGACCAGTTGCTTGGCCGGAAGCCTAAACAGCTTTCCGGCGGTCAGCGTCAGCGCGTTGCCATTGGACGCGCAATGGTACGCGAACCGAAGATTTTCCTGTTCGATGAGCCGCTTTCCAATCTCGATGCTGCTCTACGCGTGCAGATGCGTATCGAATTGGCTCGTCTGCACGACCGGCTCAATGCGACAATGATTTACGTCACGCATGATCAGGTGGAAGCGATGACGCTTGCACACAAGATCGTGGTTCTCCGCGACGGGAAGGTGGAGCAGGTGGGATCGCCGCTGGAGCTTTATCACCATCCGGTAAACCGTTTTGTGGCTGGGTTTATTGGATCACCGACCATGAATTTTATCGAGGTCAAAGCCGGTGCCATTGAGGCCGATGGGGTGACGGTGCAGCTTGCAAATGGCCGTTCCGTCAAAGCGCTTGTCAAAAGCGAGAGCGTAACTGCTGGGGCGCCGCTGGTTCTGGGCATTCGTCCGGAACATCTTCATCCTGCAGCCGATGGTATCCTCGATGGCGAGATCATGGTCGTCGAGCGCTTGGGCGGTGAGACCTATCTCTATGTGCAAAATGAAAGTGCAACCGGACTGATTGTGGCGGAGGCGGGCGGCGGAAGCGCTGCGCGTGCACACGAAGCAGCTAAGCTGGGTTTTGATCCGACTGACGCGCATTTGTTTACACCCGACGGCAAGGCTTTGGAGCGCTTTGAACGGCATCCATTATTGCTGACGGAAAAGAAAACGCACCTGTGACTGTTGGCTGCAAAATCCCGGAGTATCCCCATGAGACTGAAAGACAAGGTGGCCCTCATCACTGGTGCTGCGCGCGGTATCGGACTTGGCTTTGCTGAGGCATATGCGCGCGAGGGTGCGAAGGTTATTATTGCCGATATTAATATTGAGCGGGCAGAAGTGGCCGCACGCGGCATAGGCCTATCGGTTAAGGCGGTAAAACTTGATGTGACTGACATTGGTCAGATTGACAGGGTCGTTGCGGAGATTGATACGGAATATGGAGGCATCGATATTCTTGTCAATAATGCCGCGATTTTCGATATGGCTCCTATAAACGAACTGACCGAGGATAGTTATGAGCGTGTGCTTGGCATCAATCTAAAGGGGCCGCTTTTCATGATGAAGGCGGTGTCGAATGTGATGATCAAGCGCGGGCGCGGCGGCAAGATCATCAATATGGCGAGCCAGGCGGGGCGTCGCGGCGAGGCGTTGGTGACGCTCTATTGCGCATCTAAGGCTGCTATCATTTCCGCCAGCCAGTCGGCAGCTCTCGCGCTTATCAAGCATGGTATCAATGTCAACGCAATTGCACCGGGCGTGGTCGACGGTGAACATTGGGACGTGGTGGATGCGAATTTCGCAAAATGGGAAGGCTTGAAGCCCGGCGAGAAAAAAGCTGCCGTGGCGAAGTCCGTGCCGATAGGTCGCTTCGCTAGGCCGGAGGATATTACCGGCATGGCCGTTTTCCTTGCCACATCTGATAGCGACTATATTCTTGCCCAGACCTTTGGCGTCGATGGCGGCAACTGGATGGCGTAAAGTGCAATGAAAGCGATCTGTTTTACGGGCCATGGCAAAGCAGGTCTGGCCGATCTGCCAGAACCGGCATTGCAGCCGGGGCATGCCCTTATCGAGGTTGGGGCAGCAGGTCTCTGCCACACTGACATTGATGTGCTGCATGGTCGCTATGGTTCCAGCGCATTCCCGCTGGTGCCGGGGCATGAATATGCGGGTACCGTGGTTGCGATTGCCGAAGATGTGACGACTGTAAAGCCGGGCGACCGTGTTGCTGTCGATCCGAACATCCCATGCGGAAACTGCCGCGCATGCCTCAAGGGATTGACCAATCTCTGTTCCGATCTGAAAGCCTATGGCGTCACGCATAATGGCGGCTTTGCAGGCATGAGCCTAGTCAATGCCAGTCATCTCTACTCGATCGGCGATCTCCGCTTTGACGTAGCAGCGCTTGCGGAACCGCTCGCCTGCGTACTGAACGGGCTTGGCGCGGCGCAGTTGAAAGCCGGCCCGCGCGGCGTTGAAGATGCGCTGGTGTTCGGGGCAGGACCCATCGGCCTGTTGCTGGCTTTGTCGCTGAAAGCGCAGGGCGTGCCGCAGGTGGCAGTCGCCGATATCAACGAGTACCGGCTGGCCTTTGTTGAAAGCCTTGGGCTTGAGCCGGTCGCGCCCGGCTCGCAAGCGTTGGACAAGCGCCAGCGCAGCTTCGATTTTGTCGCTGACGCCACCGGCATGGCGGGGGTGGTGGAAAGCATGGTCGGTTTCACCGCCGATGGCGGAACCGTTCTGGTCTTCGGCGTTTGCGCGCCCGACGCCCGGATTGCGGTTGCGCCGTTCGAGATTTTCCGCCGCCAGATCAGGATCGCCGGTTCGCATTCTTTGAACCATAACATTCCGCAGGCATTGGACATATTGAAACAGGACTTTTCCGGCGCAAATGGAGGCTCGATGGCACGCCTCGTTTCGCACCGGTTGCCGCTCAGTGAAATTCTCCCGTTCTTCACCAAGCACAGTGGCGATCCAGCCACGATGAAGGTCCAGTTCGTACCCGATTGAATTGAAGGAAATCGTCATGACCAAGCTATCGCGCGCAACGCTTCAAAGCTTCGATAAGGTGCACAAGCCCGGCTACGACCCAGCCACGCTGAAGCCGGGTATCGTGCATTTCGGCGTCGGCAATTTTCACCGCGCGCATCAGGCCGTCTATCTGGACGATCTGTTTGCGACCGGCGAGGGGCATGACTGGGCGCTGGTGGGAGCAGGCGTGCGTGGCAGCGACGACGCCATGCGCGATACGCTCAAGGCGCAGGACTGGCTGACGACGGTTGTGGAGCAGGAAGCCGACCATGCGGGTGCGCGCATCACCGCATCAATGGTCGATTATGTAACTATTTCGAGTGAGGAAGAGCGCAGGGCCCTGATGGTTTATCTGACGTCAGCCGATACGCGCATCGTTTCGATGACCATCACCGAAGGCGGCTATTACATCGACCCGGCAAGCCAGAGCTTCGATCCAGCCCATCCCGATATTGTGGCGGACGCCGCGCACCCAGACCACCCGAAAACCGTGTTCGGCCTGATCGTTCAGGCGCTGAAACTGCGCAAGGCGGCGGGCGTCCAGCCTTTCACGGTCTTGTCGTGTGATAATATTCCGGGCAACGGGCATGTAACCGAAGACGCCGTGACGGGGCTTGCCAGGCTGAGCGATCCGGTTTTCGCCGACTGGATTTCCTCCAATGTCGCTTTCCCCAATTCCATGGTGGACCGTATCACGCCCGCGACCGGCGTGCGCGAACGCGAGATTGCTGCGAAGGAATTCGGCGTCGATGACGGCTGGCCGGTGTTCTGCGAATTTTTCAAGCAATGGGTGATGGAGGATAATTTCCCGACCGGACGCCCGGCGCTGGAAAAAGTCGGCGTTACCTTCACCGATCAGGTCGCCGCTTATGAGTTGATGAAAATCCGCATCCTGAATGGCGGTCACGCGGCCATCGCCTATCCGGGCGGCTTGCTCGACATTCATTTCGTGCACGAGGCCATGGAGCATCCGCTGATCCGGCGCTATCTGGAAAAGCTCACCAGGGATGAGATCATTCCGGAAGTGCCGCCCGTGCCGGATACAGATCTGGAAACCTATCGTATCCTCATCGACGAACGTTTTGCCAATCCAAGCATCGGCGATACGATCCGCCGCCTGTGCCTCGATGGCTCCAATCGTCAGCCAAAATTCATTCTGCCAACTGCTTCCGATCGGGTGGCAGAAGGCAAGTCGGTGACAGGGCTGGCGCTCGTTTCCGCGTTCTGGTGCCGCTATTGCTACGGTACAACCGATAGCGGTTCGATTATTGAACCGAACGATCCGTCATGGGATCGCCTGATCAAGCAGGCGGCTCTTGCAAAAAACGATCCCGCGGCGTGGCTTGCGATGGATGATATATTCGGCTCGCTCGCTTCAAATCCAGCTTATGTGGCGGCTTTTTCGTCCGCACTGCTGCGCATTTGGCAGGATGGTACTGTCAAAACGCTCGAGCGTTATCTGGCAGGTGAGCCACTATAACTGAAACTACAAGGCGCCTGGATAAACCCTGACAGGGCGGTTGTCCTTTACAGACTCCATCACAACAAAAGTGGATGTGCTTGCTACATTGGGCAGGCTCGAAATTTTTTCGCCCAGCACCTCGCGGTAACGCCGGATGTTGGGTGTTCGCACTTTCAGAAGGTAGTCGAAAGAGCTGGCGATCATGTGGCACTCTTCGACTTCTCGTATCTTGCGAACGGCTGTATTGAACGCTTCAAGTGCGGCTTCACGTGTGTCGGATAGCTTGACCGTCGTGAAGGCGATATGATCGAGGCCGAGCTTTTCAGGATCAATAGCGGCGCGAAAGCCGACAATGTAGCCTTCGTCGACTAGCCTTTTCAGCCTCGCCTGGCATGGCGTCTTGGAAAGGCCGACTTTTCTGGAGAGTTCCGTGACGGGAATGCGTCCATCTTCGCTCAGTACCTCCAGAATGCGCCTATCGAACTGATCCAGATCGTCTACAGAATCTATCTTTCGCATTCATCTAGCCTTCTAAAGCATTAATAATAAGATCGATATTCCTTCATATGGAACAAATGAAGGCAGAATGCAATTTGTACAAATGATAGTGTGCGCCGATATAAAGCAGAGCTAAACTGAGCAAAGACGCTCGGGGCCGTTTCAATCGCGAGCATTGCACCATGACCGACAAAGTACCCGCACCTACCAATGCAGTTTTCCAGAATTTCGCGCCACCGATCCGCGAGCAAAGTGCGCTTAGGCAAGCGATTACTGCCGCGTATCGCCGCCCGGAGGCTGAATGTGTTTCGGCTTTGGCTGCACAGGCCGCCTTGCCAGAAGAAACTGCCCAGCAAATCCGTTCCACGGCTCGCAAGCTCATAGAAGCACTGCGCGCCAAGCATAAGGGAACCGGCGTCGAAGGACTGGTGCATGAATATTCATTATCGAGCCAGGAAGGCGTGGCGCTCATGTGCCTTGCCGAGGCGCTGCTGCGCATTCCGGACATGGCAACGCGGGATGCTCTGATCCGTGACAAGATTTCGAACGGTGACTGGAAGTCACACATCGGGGGCGGGCGCTCCTTGTTCGTTAATGCTGCGACTTGGGGGCTTGTTGTTACCGGCAAGCTGACCAACACGGTCAATGACCGCGGCCTGTCGGCTGCCTTGACACGCCTGATTGCCCGTTGCGGTGAACCTGTCATTCGTCGCGGTGTTGACATGGCCATGCGGATGATGGGCGAGCAGTTTGTTACTGGTGAAACCATTGATGAAGCGCTGAAACGCGCCAAACCACTGGAAGAACGGGGCTTCCGCTATTCCTATGACATGTTGGGCGAAGCCGCCACCACCGCTGCCGACGCCGAGCGTTATTACAAGGATTACGAAAACGCTATTCACGCCATTGGTCGCGCTTCCGCTGGTCGCGGCATCTATGACGGCCCCGGCATTTCGATCAAGTTGTCGGCTTTGCATCCGCGCTATGTCCGTGCGCAAAGCGAACGCGTGATGGGGGAGTTGCTGCCGAAGGTAAAGGCTCTGGCCGTTATTGCCAAGTCCTACAATATCGGTCTCAACATCGATGCCGAGGAAGCTGATCGTCTGGAGTTGTCGCTTGATCTGCTACAGAGCCTTATCGAAGATCCAGATCTCGCAGATTGGGAAGGTATCGGCTTCGTGGTGCAGGCGTATGGCAAGCGCTGCCCATTCGTGCTCGACTTCATCATTGATTTGGCTCGTCAGAACAAGCGCCGCGTCATGGTTCGTTTGGTGAAGGGCGCCTATTGGGATGCCGAAATCAAAAGAGCGCAGGTTGACGGTCTGGAAGACTTCCCAGTTTATACCCGCAAGGTACATACCGACGTTTCCTACATTGCGTGCGCACGTAAGCTGCTTGCGGCGACTGATGTCGTTTTCCCGCAATTTGCGACGCACAATGCTCAGACGCTGGCCACCATCTATCATCTGGCCGGTCCAGATTTCAAAACCGGCAAGTTCGAGTTCCAGTGCCTGCACGGCATGGGCGAACCGCTTTATGATGAAGTTGTCGGTGCTGAAAAACTTGGTCGCCCGGCCCGCATTTATGCGCCTGTTGGTACGCATGAAACGCTTCTGGCCTACCTTGTTCGTAGACTTCTCGAAAACGGCGCGAATTCCTCTTTCGTCAATCGCATCGGTGACGAAAGTGTTTCCGTCGATGAATTGATCGCGGATCCAGTTGAGGTTGTTCGCTCAATGGCGGTCATCGGTGCGCGGCACGACCAGATTGCGCTGCCAAAAAATCTCTATGGTGTTCGTAGGAACTCTGACGGTTTCGATCTTTCGAATGAAGTCACGCTCGCCGAACTCAGCAAGGTTCTGAAGGATAGCGCTGACCGCGTGTGGACATCCGAACCGCAAATAGCCGCAGCCAAGGTTAAAGGCACCAGCCGTTCGGTTCTCAACCCCGGCGATCGGAACGATGTTGTCGGTACGGTGACAGAAATCTCCGAAGCAGACGTAGCCAGAGCCATGAAGGCAGCAAAGAACGCAACGGCAAGCTGGTCGGCAACTACACCGGCCGAACGTGCTGCTTGTCTTGAGCGCGCAGGGGATATTATGCAGCGTGATATGCCGGCTTTGCTCGGCCTCATCATGCGCGAAGCCGGCAAGTCTATGCCGAACGCGATTGCCGAAGTACGCGAAGCGATTGATTTCCTGCGTTATTATGCAGAGCAGACGCGTCGTACGCTGGGCGTTGCTCACAAGGCGCTGGGGCCTATTGTATGTATAAGCCCGTGGAACTTTCCGTTAGCGATCTTTACGGGCCAGATTGCAGCAGCACTTGTGGCAGGTAATCCGGTCCTGGCGAAACCTGCTGAAGAAACCCCGCTGATCGCCGCGCAAGGGGTACGTATCCTGCATGAAGCCGGTGTTCCGGCTGACGTGCTGCAGCTTCTGCCGGGTGATGGTCGCATAGGGGCCGCGCTTGTGGCTGCCGAAGAGACATGCGGTGTCATGTTCACGGGCTCAACCGAAGTAGCGCGTCTCATTCAGGCGCAGCTTGCCTCGCGTCTGTTGCCGAATGGCAAGCCGATCCCGTTGATTGCTGAAACCGGCGGTCAGAATGCGATGATAGTGGATTCGTCTGCGCTGGCCGAGCAGGTTGTATTCGACGTGATCGCATCGGCGTTTGATAGTGCCGGTCAGCGTTGTTCGGCGCTGCGCGTTCTCTGCCTGCAGGAGGATGTCGCTGATCGAATCCTGACAATGCTCAAGGGTGCGCTGAAGGAGCTATCCATCGGTCGGACCGACAAGCTGAAAGTCGATATTGGACCTGTTATTACCGAAGAAGCCAAGAATATTATCGAAACGCACGTTCAGAGTATGCGTGATCTTGGTCGCAAAGTAGAACAGCTTCCACTTGGTCCTGAAACCCGGAACGGAACTTTTGTCGCGCCGACAATCATCGAGATCAATTCGCTTCGCGATCTGAAACGGGAAGTCTTCGGCCCTGTTCTGCATGTCGTGCGCTACAAGCGGGATGACATGGAGCGCTTGATTGACGATATAAATGCCACTGGTTATGGGCTTACTTTCGGGTTGCACACGCGTCTGGATGAGACAATCGCCAATGTCGCGGATCGTATCCGTGTCGGCAACGTCTATATCAATCGCAACGTTATCGGCGCGATTGTAGGCGTACAGCCCTTCGGTGGGCGCGGCTTGTCCGGCACCGGTCCCAAGGCCGGCGGTCCGCTTTACCTTGGACGTCTCGTCGAAACAGCGCCGATCCCTCCACGCCACAGCTCGGTTCACACCGATCCGGCATTGAAGGATTTTGCAAAATGGCTTGGTCAGCGTGGCATGAACGATCTGGCTCAAGCCGCGCGCGATACTGGCAGTGCTTCGGCCCTTGGTCTGGATATTGAATTGCCGGGTCCGGTCGGCGAGCGTAATCTTTATGCGTTGCATCCACGAGGAAATATCCTGCTGGTGCCGCAGACCGAAACAGGTCTGTATCGCCAGATGACGGCCGCTCTTGCTACAGGCAACACTGTGTATATCGACGAGGCGTCGGGCTTGCGGAGCGTGCTGAAGGATATTCCTGCTTCTATCGCTGCGCGCACAATCTGGACGGATAACTGGGAGGCCGACGCACCTTTCGCAGGAGCGCTGGTTGAAGGGGATGCTGGGCGTATCATCGAGATAAATAAGAAGCTCGCAACGCTTCCCGGACCGTTGGTGCTGACTCAAGCCGCTTCCACGGAAGAACTGACGAACGACCCGGATGCCTATTGTCTGAATTGGCTGCTGGAAGAGGTTTCGACTTCAATCAACACTACGGCAGCTGGTGGCAATGCCAGCTTGATGGCGATCGGCTGATCCGTTTTAGACCGAGAGAACAGAAAAGGCGGCTATAGCCGCCTTTTTCTTTTATCGGCTTAAGGTTGCATGGCTGTGCAAATGGCGTTCAAAAACAGAATAATTGGACTGTTTTTGAGCAATTCAGAATAAAATTTACAAAGGCATTGACAGGCTTTCATAAAAGGCAAACACTGTGCACACGTTTGCAAAAGCGTCGGCGTGGAGGCGCCGTATAGAGGGAGGGAAACAATGCGTACGGCATTTCTGGTTGCGGCGCTGGCCGCGGGCGTATCTTCATTGGCCTTTTCTGCGCAAGCCGCAGGTAATCTCAATCTTATCTGTTCTGCGGATGTGGTTATCTGTGAGCAGATGACGAAGATGTTCGAGAAGGACACGGGCATCAACGTCAATATGGTGCGGCTATCTTCGGGTGAAACCTATGCCAAGGTACGAGCCGAAGCGCGCAATCCAAAGACGGATATATGGTGGGCTGGTACAGGGGATCCGCACCTGCAGGCAGCATCTGAAGGGCTGACGCTCGAATATAAATCGCCGATGCTTGACCAACTGAATGATTGGGCCAAGAAGCAGGCTGAAAGCTCCGGCTTCCGCACGGTTGGCGTTTATGCCGGTGCGCTCGGTTGGGGGTACAACACCGATATCATTGCCAAGAAGAACCTGAAAGAGCCAAAATGCTGGGCCGATCTGCTCGATACGTCCTATAAGGGCGAAATCCAGATGGCCAATCCGAATTCATCTGGCACCGCCTATACCGCGCTGGCAACGCTGGTCCAGATCATGGGTGAAGACAAAGCTTATGATTATCTGAAGAAACTCAACGAAAATGTATCGCAGTACACCAAGTCCGGTTCGGCCCCTGTTAAGTCGGCTGCGCGTGGCGAAACGGGAATAGGCATCGTTTTCATGCACGATGCCGTAGCAATGACGGCTGAAGGTTTCCCGGTTAAGTCGGTCGCGCCGTGTGAAGGCACTGGCTATGAAATCGGTTCGATGTCGATCATCAAAGGCGCCAAGAATCTCGAGAATGCCAAGAAGTGGTACGACTGGGCGCTGACTGCCGAAGTGCAGTCACATATGAAGGATGCAAAATCTTTCCAGTTGCCGTCGAACAAATCAGCCGAGGTTCCAAAGGAATCACCGCGCTTCGAGGACATCAAGCTCATCGATTACGATTTCAAGACCTATGGCGAACCTGCCAAGCGCAAAGAGTTGCTCGAGCGCTGGGATAAGGAAATTGGTGCGCACGCCAACTGATTCTCCAATGGCTTGAAAATCTGGTGCGCGGCGCTCGTCGCGCGACGCACCTGTCTCAAATGACAGAGCGAATTGGCGGCATTCCTGAAAGCTGCAGGAGCCGGAGACTCTAGCCATTCCTTGGAAATCCCCAATCTGGAGGGATGCGGACATCCATGAAACAGCATAATCGCAGACTGGATATTATTCTGGCACTGGCATTCGCGGCATTGGTCTTGTTGCCGTGGTATCGTGTTGAAGATGGCTTTCTGGGTTTCGGCTGGTTGACTGGAATGTTTGGCGATGGCGCAACGGCGCCCGGCCTTTGGCAGATAGTTTTCTTTGATCGCCCCTGGCTAAGCGCTGTCGCTGTATTCATGCTTCTCTGTTTTGGTGCCCGCTTCCTGTCGCCTGGTGAACGTCGGAGCGGCGCTCTGATCTGGACAAGTATCATCGGCGTGGCTTTCCTTTGCCTGCAGGGGCTGGCTATTGGCTTTTCCGGTTGGAACTGGACAATCAGTGAAAACCTGTTCGGTGCGCTTTCTGACGGTCAGCCTGCCTTTGGCGCCGGAGCGATTACGACGGGCCTATGCTTTCTGTTGATTTTCTCATTTGGTCTTGCAGAACGCGGCGTAATGAAGGGGGACGCTTTCGTCGTCTCTTCCATTACCCTGCTTGTCGCATTGGTGGCTGTATTCGTCTTCTATCCTGTTATCAGCATGTTTGCCGGATCGATGCAGGACTTTGATGGCTCCTTCAAACCTGAGGGTTTCATCGGCAACATTCAAGATTCATCGATCTGGAGTGTGGCCTGCGTGATCGGCGAAGGGCGGTGCGGCGTTGCCTGGCGTACATTGTGGTTAGCGCTGATGACGGCAACCGGATCCACAATGCTGGGGCTCGCGTTTGCACTGGTTGCGACCCGCACAGGTTTCCCTTTTAAGAAAGGTCTACGGCTTCTCACCATATTGCCGATCATCACGCCACCCTTCGTTGTTGGTCTGGCGTTGACGCTGCTTTTTGGCCGCGCAGGCGTAGTGACGGAACAGATTTCCAATATATTCGGAGTGGAACCTGGACGGTGGCTTTATGGTCTTACCGGCATATGGATCGCGCAAGTGCTGTCTTTCACGCCGATTTCCTTTCTCGTGCTTATAGGCGTTGTAGAAGGCGTGTCACCGTCGATGGAAGAGGCGTCGCAAACTTTACGGGCTGATCGCTGGCGTACGTTCC
Source organism: Ochrobactrum sp. CGA5 (assembly GCF_006345815.1). Taxonomy (GTDB): domain Bacteria; phylum Pseudomonadota; class Alphaproteobacteria; order Rhizobiales; family Rhizobiaceae; genus Brucella. Next base: position 148,540 of record NZ_VCIG01000004.1, read on the forward strand.
GCAGGGTTTCACTACCACTGATGGCGCCGGGCCTTGCCAATGCATTTCTCATCGCTTTTATCGAAAGTATGGCGGATTTCGGCAACCCAATGGTGCTTGGAGGCAGTAATGGCGTGCTTTCGACCGAAATATTTTTTGCTGTAGTGGGTGCGCAAAACGATCCATCACGTGCGGCAGTTCTCGCCATTGTTCTGCTTTGCTTTACGTTGACCGCGTTTCTCATCCAGCGCGTCTGGCTTTCGGGGAGAAACTTCGCGACGGTAACTGGCAAGGGCGATTCCGGCATGCACGCGGGGTTACCACGCGGGCTGAAGATTGGCGTATATGCCCTTGTTATTCCTTGGATGTTTTTCACCGTCGTTGTTTACGCGATGATCCTTATAGGTGGCTTCGTGCGGCAGTGGGGGCTCGACAATACATTGACAGTTGAACACTACGCGCGTGCCTTTTCGATCAATTGGACCGAGGATGGTCTTGCATGGACCGGCGTAGCATGGAATTCGTTCTGGACGACGATGGAAATCTCGCTGATTTCGGCACCACTGACTGCAGCAGTTGGATTGCTGACTGCCTATCTGATCGTTCGCCAGCGTTTCGTCGGACGCAACGTCTTCGAATTTGCCTTGATGTTGAGCTTTGCCATCCCGGGAACGGTCATTGGCGTGAGCTACATTATGGCATTTAATCTGCCACCGCTTGAAATGACCGGTACTGCGCTAATCCTGATCGCATGTTTCATATTTCGCAATATGCCTGTTGGCGTACGGGGCGGGATCGCAGCCATGAGCCAGCTCGACAAGAGTCTCGACGAAGCTTCCTTAACATTGAGAGCGAACAGTTTCCGCACGATCCGGAAAGTCATTCTGCCACTGTTGCGTCCTGCAATCACAGCTGCACTGGTCTATTCCTTCGTGCGCGCCATAACATCCATTAGCGCGGTCATTTTCCTTGTTTCGGCGCAATACAACATGGCGACGTCCTATATCGTTGGCCTCGTTGAAAATGGGGAGTTCGGTGTCGCGATTGCATATTCATCAATGCTGATTGTCGTCATGATCGTGGTCATTACGGGCTTTCAGCTTCTCGTGGGTGAACGCAAGCTCAGGCGCGAGAACCGTGTTGCCGCTGTCAAGCCCATCAAAACTGTTCGTCAGGAGAAAACCGCATGACTGCGATCCGTCCCGGCTCCGTTACATTTGAAAACGTCACTAAGAAATTCGGTAATTTTACCGCCTTGCCCGACCTATCCCTGACCGTCGAGCCGGGAACGCTGGTGACGCTCCTTGGACCCTCCGGTTGCGGCAAAACGACGACATTGCGGCTGCTGGCAGGACTCGAGCATCCTACGTCTGGCCGTATACTGATAGGCGGCAAGGATGTGACCAATCTGCCTGCCAATGAGCGGGACGTATCGATGGTCTTCCAGTCCTATGCGCTCTTTCCGCATATGAGCTCACTCGACAACGTGGCCTACGGCCTGGAATCCTCTGGCTTGAAAAAGGCGGAAGCACGCGAGCGTGCGGAGGAGGGGCTGAAACTCGTCGGTCTCGCAGGAATGGGGCATCGCCTTCCGGCAGAACTGTCGGGTGGCCAGCAGCAGCGTGTTGCGGTGGCTCGCGCTTTGGTGCTCGAGCCACAGGTTTTGCTTCTGGATGAGCCACTTTCAAACCTCGACGCTCGTCTGCGCCGTCGGGTCCGCACCGAAATACGCGACCTACAGCAGCGGCTCGGGTTTACCGCCGTGTATGTCACCCACGATCAGGACGAGGCGCTCGCCGTCTCCGACACGATCATCGTCATGAAAGAGGGGAATATCGCGCAGAAGGGGAGCCCTCGTGATCTCTATGAAACACCGGCCTCAGCCTTTATCGCGGACTTCATGGGCGAGGCGAATGTTGTGCCGTGTGAAGTGATGACGGCGGATGGAGGCGAAGCGGTTATTCGTGTCGGCGGTCTAACCCACCGGATTTCCGCGCGCAACGCCCGACCGGGGCCTGCACAACTTGCGATCCGTCCCAATGCGGTTACGTTGCAGCCAAAGACCGGCGGTAACTTCCCCGGACGTATCGCGCATTCGGCCTATCTCGGCGATCATATCGAGTATGAAATCGAGACCGAACATGGCAAGCTTTTTATTGTCGATCCGGCGGTCGAAGAAGCTCTACCCCCACAAACCGATGTCTCAATTGAGTTCAAAACGCGCGGACTTGCCATTATCAATCAATAGGCGCAGAAACGTCGCGCCTTTCTTTGTCTCTTATCGGAAAATCATCATGACTTCCTACTCCCGCCAGGAACTAGAAGCGCGTCTGGCGCTTGCTGAGAAGATCGCGCGTGAAGCGGGGGCCAAGGCTCTCGACTATTTCAAGCGACGTGAAACGCTGGTCATCGAAACTAAGCGCGATCGGCAGGATGTGGTATCTATTGCTGACCGGGATGTCGAACAGCTTATCCGTGGCCGTGTGTCAGAAATCTTTCCCCAGGATGGCTTTCTGGGTGAGGAATACGGGCTGAATGAAGGTGTTTCAGGTTACACTTGGGTCGTAGATCCTATTGATGGCACCAGTCCTTTCGTCAACGGTATGCCAAACTGGTGTGTTTCCATCGCCGTTCTGAAGGACTGCGAGCCCGTCATCGGCGTGATCCAGGCCCCATGCTTCGACGAGCTCTACGCTTCTGCAAAAGGCTTGGGTGCTACACTTGACGGCAAAAAGCTGGCTCTCGATCCGAGCCGCACGATCCGTAATTCAGTGACGGGTATCGGCGCTAACAACTATGTGACACCGCGGGCGGTGGCGAAAATCGTGGAAGACCTGCTTGAAGCAGGCGGAACCTTCATTCGCAATGGTTCCGGTGCGCTGATGATCGCTTATGTCGCGGCGGGGAGGTTAGTCGGATACTACGAGCCTTACATGCATGCCTGGGATTGCATGGCGGGCTTTTGTCTTGTGCGCGAGGCGGGCGGCTATGCTCACCCTTTCCCGGTCGACGGAGAAAAGCTAACGAAGGGCAATAAGGTTTTCGTGGCTGCGCCCGGTGCAATTGATGATCTCAAGAAGGTTGCCCGTCTATAGTGCAACATGTGGACTGGTTTCGGAGCTGCAGGCGCGACGAGTAAGCGGGGTTCGCTCCGAAGTCAGATAAGGACCAGGCGGGGGCTGGGTCAGGGGTTGTCGCGCTTGAAAATCCAATCGTGGTCGGGATGGTTCTTGAACCGCCATTTACGCAAAGGACCTGCCATCACATTGAGGTAATACATCTCATAGCCGTAGGGTGCGCCACATGGATGGTGGCCTTTGGGTACAAGAACGACGTCTCCGTCGGAGACAGCCATGGTTTCATCAAGGCTTCCGTCTTCGGTGAAAACACGCTGAAAAGCGAAGCCTTGCGCCGGGTTGAGACGATGATAATAGGTCTCTTCCAGATAGGTCATATCTGGAAAATTGTCTTCGTCATGACGATGGGGCGGATAGGAAGACCAGTTTCCCTGCGGTGTGAATACCTCTGTAACAAGAAGGCTGTCGGCAACATCGCGGCCTTCCATAGCGATATTATGGATGAAACGGGTGTTCGCACCTTTTCCGCGTTGTTCAAGTGAAAGGCTTTCCGGCCCAAGCTTCTGTGCCTTGCGGCCTGGCTTGCCCGGCGCGGTGCAAACTGCCAGCACACAATCTGTCGTAGCCGTCGCATGCCACTCACTTTCGGCAGGCACATAGATGCAATGCGGCGGCAGCTTTTCGAACACATTCATCCGTGCGCCTATCTCGCCGAAATCCTCGTCGGAGGCGGAGATATTTGCCTTGCCCTCAACAAGAACGAGGATCACTTCGGTTGATCCTGTCTTTTCGGATACACTCTCGCCGGATTTGAGACGATAAAGTCCGAACCCGACATAGCCCCATTCAGCGCTTTCCGGGGTTATGTCGTGAACCTTGCCATGAGCGCCATTGGGCTTGCGCAACAAATTGGCCATGTCTCAGTCTCCTTTATCGAGTCCTGCTTCGCGTGCGAAAGATTTCAGCGACTTCACACCGAGCGATTGATACGCATATGGATTACGAATATCCGGGTCCTGCTCGGCTTCGATCACCAACCAGCCTTGATAGGCATTGTCGGCGGCAACTTTCAGCACAGGCACGAAGTCAACGCCGCCATCTGTATCACCCGGAACCGTGAAGACGCCGCGACGGACCCCCTCCAGAAACGAAAGGTTCTGGTCGCGTACTTCATTGGCTATCTTCGGGCGAACGTTCTTGGCGTGGATATGCCCGACGCGCCCCATATGGTTTTTCGCAACCCGCTCCGGGTCACCCCCACCAAACAGGCAGTGCCCGGTATCGAGAAGAAGCTTCGTATGTGGTCCGGTATACTGCATCAGAAGGTTTATCTCATCCTCGCTTTGTACCACCGTTCCCATGTGATGATGATAGACGAGAGCTATTCCTTGCTGGGCGGCATATTCAGCGAGTGCTTCTACGCCCGCGCCGAATTCTTCCCAGCGCGCTTCTTCCAGCACCGGACGCTCGGATAGCGGTTTGTCGTTGTCGCCGTGAATGGCGTTCGAGGTTTCGCAAACGATGATGACCTTCGAGCCCATTGCCTTCAGAAAATCGAGCGCTGGCTGCATCGCCTTCTTTTCATCTTCCACCGAATTCACCAGCAGGTTAATCGAATGCCAGCCCGATACATAGCGGAGTTTGCGAGGCTCAAGCACGGCTTTTAGTGCTGCTGGTTCCTGCGGGAATTTGTGACCTTTTTCTATTCCGTCGAAGCCAATTTCGGCAGCTTCATCAAGACATTGATCCAGGGTGATATGCGCGCCAAGGCTGCGATCATCGTCATTCGACCAGGCGATGGGATTGGTGCCGTAGAGGATCATCGGTCAGTTTCTTTCTTTAAGCTTAGCTTCATAATCTTTGCGCGCAGCGCGCACTTGTTCGCGCTCCGAAACTTCCGGCACAGCGACATCCCACCACCATCCACCAGTGTCAGGGGTCGGATAAGGGTCGGTATCGATAATGATGACAGTGGTTCGCGTGTTGTTCCGGGTTTCCGCCAAAGCTTCTTCCAGCTCGCGGATAGAGCCCACTTTCTTCGTATCTGCGCCCATAGCTCCAGCATGGGCAGCGAAGTCGATGTGTGATGGGGTCGCATGGCTTGAGTGGTCAAGCAGGTTGTTAAACTCGGCCCCTCCGGTCGCCATTTGCAGCCGGTTGATGCAACCAAAACCGCGATTGTCGGTGATAATGACCGTAATCTTCTGCCCCATCATGACGGCGGTGGCGAGTTCGGAATTGGCCATCATGTAGGACCCGTCTCCCACCATCACGATGACGTCACGATCCGGTTCGGCCATTTTGATGCCAAGACCGCCGGCGATTTCGTAACCCATGCACGAGAAGCCATATTCCATGTGATAGGACATGGGACGACCGGCTTTCCACAGTTGGTGTAGTTCTCCGGGCATCGTGCCTGCCGCGCACATGACGACGGTGTTCGCTTGTGCCTGACGTTGCACTGCGCCGATCACCTGCATGTCAGTCGGCAAGGCATTACCGTCGCTTGGGGCTGCCGTAAACCGATCCGCCGCCGCGAACCATTTCTCTTTCCACGCGGTTTCCACGGGTTGGCGTCTATAGCCGTCGACCGCTTTCGAGAGCGCTTCAAGACCAATTTTTGCATCGGCAACCAATGGAAGCGAACCGTGCTTGGAGCTGTCATAGGACTGGACGTTCAGTGAGAGAAGTTTGCGCCCAGGGTGTTTGAACAGCGCCCATGAACCGGTCGTGAAGTCCTGAAAGCGCGTGCCAACACCGATCACCAGATCGGCTTCAGCTGCGATAGCATTGGCGCTATCTGCTCCAGTTACCCCAACCGGGCCGAAATTCAGTTGATGATCCCACGGCAGAGCTGACTTACCAGCCTGTGTTTCGATCACCGGAATGCCGTGCGTTTCGGCAAAATTGCGCAAGGCTTCGTGAGCACATGAGTAATGCACTCCACCACCTGCAATGATGACCGGTTTACGCGATGCCCTGATTTCTGCCGCCGCGGCATTTAATTCATTTTCATCGGGTGGTGGCCGACGCCAGTGCCAGACTTTTCGTTCAAAGAACTCTTCCGGCCAGTCGTAGGCCTCGGCTTGTACATCCTGACAGAATGCAAGCGTTACAGGTCCGCAGTCCGCGGGATCGGTCATTGTGCGGAAGGCGCGAGGCAGGGCGGTGAGAAGCTGTTCTGGCCGGGTGATCCTGTCGAAATAGCGGCTGACCGGACGAAAACAGTCATTCACGGTCATGGTTCCGTCGTTGAAGTCTTCGATTTGCTGCAAGACGGGATCAGGTCCTCGATTGGCGAAGACATCGCCGGGAATGAGAAGGACAGGTAGACGGTTTACATGGGCTAGGGCTGCAGCCGTGACCATATTTGTTGCGCCAGGGCCGATGGAGGAGGTGACGGCGCAAGCGCGTTTGCGACCAAGTTGTTTGGTATAAGCGATGGCTGCATGGGCCATAGTCTGTTCATTATGACCCCGCCATGTGGATAGTTCTTCGCGAATGCCATGGAGAGCCTCGCCTAGCCCGGCCACATTCCCATGGCCGAAAATAGCCCAAACCCCTGCGATAAAAGTTTCACCATCCGGCGTCATCTGATTGGCGAGGTAGCGCACTAATGCCTGCGCAGCGGTCAATCTAACGGTTCTCATAGCTCCTCCAGCTTCCTCCCGGCAAACGAATTCAAAATGTACGAAGACTGTCCCATATATTGCAAAGGCCACGGTAGCGCGTAACCATGTCGGCGATTGCTTCTTCGTCGCTAATCGAACCGTTCAACCATTTGCGTGCCGCGTCACCAAAGATTGTGCGCCCCACCGCGAAGCCTTTGACGAGGTCAAACCCGGCAGCAACTGCAAGACTGGCTTCCAGTTCTTCGGCAGGTGCGTCCAGGCCCAAAACAACAATGCCACGTGTGTTTGCGTCATTACGTGTGATAGCGTCACAGGCATTGGCCCAAGCTGCTTTGGTTTTCATTGGCTCGAGCTTCCACCAGTCGGGATAGACTCCGATCTCATAAAACCGCTCGATAACACGCGCTGTCGTATTGTCATCGATTGGTCCTGCTTTGGAAGGGATAATTTCGAGCAGGAATTCCAGTCGGTTACGCCGGGCGGCTGCGAAAAGACGTAAAACAGTTTCTTCCTGTTCTGCCTTGAGCTCAGCTGTATCATCCGGGTGATAAAAGCATAGCAACTTCACGACATTCTCGACAGGCCACTCGACCAGCCCGCCACAGTCTGGTCCGAGTTCCGGTTCCAGTTTGAGGGGGCGCGAACCGGGCCATTCAGTAGGACGCCCGATCCACAAGCCCGTGCCAGCGGCTCGGTAGAGAGCATCACGGCCCAGTCGACTATCACACAGTATTCCGTAACCTTCAGCGCCGTTTGCAACTCGCAAGGCTGCATTCAGGCAGAGCTGTTTGAACTCGCCGATCTTATCCAACGAGGCACCCGCCTCTTCGGCCATTTCTTCTAACTGGATGCGGTGATCAAATGCGAAAATGCGCATATGTGGCCAGTGACCGTTGCGATTGGTGGACCAGTGGACCTGCTCCAAAGCGGAATCCTTGCGTAAAGCCTTGTTGCGAATGCCTGTACGGAAAAAATATTGAAGCTCTTCCCAACTCGGATAAGCTGGTGTGCATCCGTGCCGCGAGACTGCAAAGGCCCCGCAGGCATTGGCGAATTTGAGGCTAGTCGGCCAGTCTTCGTCCTTCAGCCAGCCTCGCAAAAGCCCGGACATGAAACCGTCGCCTGCACCCAGTACGTTGAAGACGTCGATCGGAAACCCTTCGCCAGTCTGTCCCTCTTCCAGACTTCGAGGAATCGGGCCTTCGAAAACCACTGCCCCCATGGGGCCGCGCTTGCAAACCAGTGCGGCGCTCGTCACTGCCCGCACTGTTTTCAGTGCTTGAAGCGTATTTGTCGAGCCGCCTGCGATATGGAACTCTTCCTCTGTTCCGACAATCAGATCAAACAGATGGAGCGTTGATTGCAGCTTGGTAGTAACGGCTGCGGATTCGATAAAACGGTTTTCACCATCGCCGTGGCCGGAAAGCCCCCATAGATTGGGGCGATAGTCTATGTCCAGCACCGTCCGGCTTCCATTTTCACGGGCAAGGCGGAGTGCTTTCAGAACTGCTGCTTCCGTCTTTGGGTGGGACAGATGTGTGCCGGTAGCTAGAACACAGCCCGCCTCGGCTATGAAGGCTGGATCTATGTCATCTTCGCACAAAGCCATGTCGGCACAATTCTCGCGATAGAATATCAGCGGAAAGTGCTGCTGGTCGCGAATGCCGAGAATGACGAGAGCGGTCAGGCGTGCCGGATCGGTAACTATGCCGCGCGTATCTACACCTTCGCGTTCGAGTTCGCGCAGCAGGAAACGCCCCATATGCTCGTCGCCAACACGTGTGATCAGCGCCGATTTGAGGCCCAACCGCGCGGTTCCGGTCGCGATATTGGTGGGCGAACCACCCACATACTTGTTGAAGGAGGCCATGTCTTCCAGAAGACCGCCAACCTGCGCGCCATACAGGTCAACCGAAGATCGGCCAATTGTGATCAAGTCGAGCCGCTTCAATACAATCCTCCTTCGCTATTTCCTTTTTCTGCAACGCTGTGCATGAATCCTGCACGCATAGCAGTTATTCCATTTTCGATTAAAATGGATTTATTATTCCATTTCAACTGAAAAATGGAATATACGCAGGAAGGATCAGTCGCGTTTACGCGCGGTGCCTACGGCGACAGCGAGCGCTATGGCGAGACAAAGTGTTGCGGAGAGTGAACGGAAAGCGCCGAAATCCACCTCGGAAACAAGCAGTATCTGTTTTGCCGATTTGCTCATAGGGCTGACAAATGTGTCGGTGATGCCAACGACGTCGATACCGCGTGCGGCAACTGTTTCGGCCATGGCGACTGTTTCCGGGGAGTAAGGAGAAAACGTGATCGCCAAAAGCACGTCGCCTTCGCGAATGGCATGCAGATTCTCCAGTTTGCCGACCGCACTGTGCAGCATGGCGGGCACTTGCATTTTCTCTAGCGCGTAGGCCAGATAGCTCGCGACAGGAAAAGCACGACGAATACCGACGATGTGGATCGTTTGCGCCCCAGCCAGAAGATGGACGGCCCTTTCCAGTGCTTCTGGGTCTATGCTTTTAAGCAAGCTTTCAAGGGATGTGCGCCCTGCTTCGACAAACTCGGCAAGAAGGGCAGGTGCGCTGCCCGTTGCGGTCTCGCGCAAGTGCTGTAATCTGGTTGAATAGTCAGGCCAGCCTCCCGCATAGGAATCTCGAAAAAGCTTCTGCATTTCCGAAAAGCCGGAGAAACCCATGATCTGGCAGAAGCGCATGAAGGCGGAACTCTGTACTCCTGCTCCTTCAGCCATCTCAGCCACGGTTGACACGGCAATGCGATCCTGATTGGCAGCAACGAAATCAGCACATTGTTTGAGTCTCTTCGGCAAGCGATCGGAAACCTCTAGCAGCTTCGCTTCGAATTCCTTGATATTCGTCGGAACGCTGATTGATGAGGGGGAAGGGGAATCCATTGTCGGCCTTTCATATGGTCTCTTGACAATCTTTATGTCACATTCTAGCAAAATGGAATAAATATTCTACATTGTATCTTCGATGACTGAGGATGGCCGTTTCCTGGGAGGATAAGGCAATGGTGACACGTTTAGCACTGCTCGGCGCGGGCCGTATTGGTAAGGTTCATGCAGGCGCAATCGCTGCAGACAAGCGTGCCAAACTGGTCGCAATCGCAGACGCATATGAGGCTGCGGCGAAAGCAATTGCCGATTCTGCAGATGCGGAAGTTCGGACCATCGACGAAATCGAAAGGTCAGACGATATAGATGCTGTGTTGATATGCACGCCGACCAATACTCACGCCGATCTTATCGAACGGTTTTCGAAGGCCGGCAAGGCTGTTTTTTGCGAGAAGCCCATTGATCTCGATATTGCACGCGTTCGAGCTTGTCTCGCCGTCATTCGGGAAACTGGCGCGAAAGTGATGCTGGGCTTCAACCGCCGTTTTGATCCACATTTTGCTGCAGTGCACAAAGCCATCGAAGATGGGCGCATTGGCAATGTTGAGATGGTAACGATCACAAGCCGCGACCCCGGTGCGCCACCTGCAGAATATATCAGGGTATCCGGCGGCATTTTCCGCGACATGACGATCCATGATTTTGACATGGCTCGTTTCCTCCTCGGCGAGGAGATTGAGAGCGTATCAGCTTCGGGGTCGGTGCTTGTCGATCCGAAGATCGGAGAACTCGGCGATTACGATAGTGCGAGCGTCATCCTGACAACTCCATCGGGTCGCCAGTGCATCATTTCCAATTCGCGGCGCGCTTCCTATGGTTACGATCAGCGTATCGAGGTCCATGGATCCCTCGGCGCTGTTTCGGCAGAAAACCAACGCCCAGTCTCGATAGAAATCGCTTCAAGCGATGGTTATAACCGTCCGCCGCTGCACGATTTTTTCATGACGCGCTATACCGCCGCTTATGCAGCTGAAATCGCATCGTTCATTGATGCGCTGGCTACCGGCAAAGCCCCGCATCCTTCGGCAGAAGACGGATTACAAGCTCTGGCTCTTGCTGAAGCGGCACTCCGGTCGGCAAGGGAGGGGCGCACTGTCAAAGTTGCGGAAGTTCTCGGATAAGGTGGTAATTTTGTTTGCCTTTTTCCGCAATCGGCTGCGATATGCGGAGCATGGCCTACAAGATCGATGATTTGCCGTTTGAAGAGTTTTTCGTCCCCGTGAGCAAGGCTACGGCAGCTCTGGTGCGGCTGGACGAACGGCTTTCGCGCTCGCCCATTCGCGAAGGTATAGTCGCGCGGATGCATATGCATGATGCTGTCGCTTCGATGTGGCTGGAAGGCGAACTTGTGCATATGGAAGACTTGGTCTTACATGATGCCTTGATGGACAGTCGGATGCCAAGCCACGCACTGACCATAGCACATGCGGTATTACGCATGCGCCGACAGATTGCTGGACGACCGGCTGACTGGGCTCTTGGCCCGACCGGCATTCAACAATTGCTTGGTCGAACGGTCGGCACAACCTCGCTTGAAGCTCCGCGGACAGAGGCACCCGAAGACGAAGTCGATCCGCTACTCAATGATATTGACAATTTGCTTGCACGGACAGAAGAACTTCTGAATGGCGGAAATCAGCGCAAGTCCAAACCGGATGCGACTGCACGGGATGCGCTACTTTACGACGATGACTGGGATGAAGATGCGCGTATGCAGGAATGGCGGGATTGTCTTGCAGCGACAAGGCACCTGCCGCCGCTCATGTGCGCTGCATTGATCCACGATGCGTGGTTTTCTCTGGAAGTTGTGCAGCGATCCTCGTGGATTGGTCGGTTGCTGACTGCGGCCTTCCTGCGCCAGAGCGGTCTTGCAACGGGTCATTTGCCTGCTATCAGTCTCGGTCTCCGCGCAAAGCGACCGGATGAACGGCGTTCGCCCAACCGTCTGGTCCGTCTCAGGGCATTTCTCAAAAGTATCGAAGATGCAGCCGACGTGACCATGAAAGAGCATGACCGGCTGCTTCTGGCGCGTGAACAGATGCAGCGTAAGCTCAAAGGACGCAGGTCAAATTCACGATTACCGCAGTTGATGGAGATGGCCCTGCGTAACCCCGTTCTTTCCAGCCAGATGGTGGAGAAGGAACTGTTGGTTACACAGCAGGGCGCGCTGAAGTTGATTTCGGAACTCAGTCTCAGGGAAATAACCGGGCGGGGACGGTTCCGTGCATGGGGAGTACTTTAAACTGGTTTTATGCACTTGCTGCGGAGATGGTCAGCGAAGAGCTGAAATTCGTTGCGGCGGGCGGCATTGGATCGCCAGACGAGAACCAGTGAACGGTAATTGCTTTTGCCCTCATACGGAACGATACTTAGCTCCGTTCCGCCTGCAACTCCGGCTTTGACCGCCACTTCCGGCAATAGTGTAACCCCCATCCCGAAATTGACAAGCTGTACCAAGGTCATAATGGATGTGGCGTGAACGTCGCCGCTCGCTTGCGCCGGAGTCGAGCCAATTGCGGCCATAACGTGTTCGCGAAGGCAGTGTCCGGTTTCCAGCAAAAGAAACGGTTGGTCCTGCAAGTCTTCCGCATCGACCTGGTCGCGGTTGGCCAGCGCATGATCGCGTCGTACCGCCAGATAGAAGATGTCGCGACCAAGTTCGGCTAACTCAAATTCACCGAGATCGTAGGGGTGGGCAACGAGGGCTACATCTAGTGAACCTGAACGCAAGCTGTCGAGCAATGAGCGCGTAAGACCTTCGCGAATGGTCAATTGCAATTCGGGAAAGGCATTTGCAGTTGCAGGTAGGACTTTAGGCAGCAGAAAAGGCGCTATCGACGGGATGACGCCCATTCGCAGTCTGGTCGTCAGCGGGCGCTCAGCCTGCCGTGCGTGTTCGGGCAGTTCTTCTATGAGGGCTATGATCGCGCGAGCGCGGACCAGAAAATCTTCACCGGCAGGCAAAAGTTGCATTCGTCTGCCCGAGCGATCAATCAGTATTACGCCAAGCTCTGTCTCGAGTGCCTGAATCGCTGCGCTCAATGTTGACTGGGTAACCCCAGCGGCCTCCGCTGCACGCGAAAACGATCCTGCTTTGACGAGGGCCATAAAGTAATGGAGCTGACGGACGCTTATGTTGAGCATTGAATTTGTCGACGCCTCATCATCGGTAAAATCGATGGATTTGATCGTTATAATCGCTTTGACCGATTTAACAAGAATCTCTATATAGGATTTGCAGATGGAAAATTCTGAAAATTCAGAAAATTCCGCACCACAGTTGAATTTACAGGCAGGTATAAAATGCTCGGTATCGGCGACAAGCTTCCCTCCTTCAAGGTCACCGGCGTAAAGCCCGGTTTCAACCATCACGAAGAAAACGGCGTTTCGGCATTTGAAGAAATCACCGAAGCAAGCTTCGCGGGCAAGTGGAAGGTTATCTTCTTCTACCCGAAAGATTTCACCTTTGTTTGCCCGACTGAAATCGCTGAGTTTGCGCGCCTTGCTTCGGATTTCGAAGACCGTGACGCAGTCGTTCTTGGCGGCTCGACTGACAATGAGTTTGTAAAGCTCGCATGGCGTCGCGATCACAAGGACCTCGACAAGCTGCCGATCTGGTCGTTTGCCGACACCAACGGTTCGCTGGTCGATGGCCTCGGTGTTCGTTCGCCGGACGGCGTCGCATACCGCTACACCTTTGTTGTCGATCCGGACAACACGATCCAGCATGTTTACGCAACCAACCTCAATGTTGGTCGCGCTCCAAAAGATACGCTGCGCGTTCTCGATGCGCTGCAGACCGATGAGCTCTGCCCATGCAACCGTGAAGTCGGTGGCGAGACGCTCAAGGCTGCCTGATAAGCCCTGATTGGTTTGCAGAAAGGCGGGTCAAGGCCCGCCTTTCTTCTATCTGATATCCAAATGACACATAAAGAGGGTTCCATGTCCATTGATGATCTGAAGTCCAAGATCCCGGATTTTGCCAAGGACGTTCGTCTCAATCTTTCGTCCATGGCAAGTGATGAAACTCTGACGCCGCAACAGAAGTATGGCTTGTTCGTCGCCTGTGGTATTGCCTCCCGCAATGCCGATGTACGTAAGGCACTTGTCGCCGAAGCGGCCGCCAAGGTTGATGCTTCCGTTATTCAGGCGGCAAAGTCTGCTGCGTCGATCATGGGCATGAACAACGTCTATTATCGTTTTGTGCATCTTGCGACCAATAAGGACTATCGCACCATGCCAGCAAAGCTGCGTATGAATGTGATTGGTAATCCGGGTGTCGACAAGGTCGACTTTGAGCTCTGGTCGCTGGCTGTGTCTGCGATCAATGGCTGTGGCATGTGCATTGATGCGCATGAGGATGTCCTGCGCAAGGCAAACGTGATGTCAGAAACCGTCCAGACCGCCGTGCGTTTTGCATCGATCATTCAGTCGGTAGCGATTGCGCTGGAAGCTGCAGACACCGAATAAGAGCGGCAAATTCCTTAAACAGAAAAGCCCGCATGGATCGATTCATGCGGGCTTTTTGTTTGGTATGGGTTCTTATTCGCCGCGCTTGAACGAGATGAATGCAAAGCCGATCAGCGAGATGACCGCTGCGGCAGACATGTAATAACCGACATACTCGAAGCTATAATGCGTTGCGAGCCATGTCGCGATATAGGGCGCAACCGAAGCACCAAGGATACCCGCCAGATTGAAGGTTAGTGAAGCGCCGGTATAGCGGACCGAAGTTGGGAACGGCTCGGCCAGAGCGGCGCCGATTGGACCGTAGGTAAGGCCCATCAAGCCGAAGCCAATAATGAGGAACGCGAGAACGCCAGCCGTGCCAGCCATGAACAACGGCGCCATGATGAAGCCATAGAGCCCGATCAGAACGGTGACGATAATCATGACCGGCCGCATGCCGAAGCGGTCAGAAAGCAAAGCTGCCACCGGGATCATGAGTCCGAAGAAGATCACGCCGATCATCTGCAAGATAAGAAATTCTTCCCGGCTGTAACCAAGCGCGCGCGTGCCCCAACCGAGCGAAAAGACGGTCATCAGATAGAACAGGACGAACGTGGCAACCGCACCGATGGTGCCGAGGAAAAGGCTCATCTTATGCTGTGTGAACAGGGTTGCGACCGGCACTTCGACGCGTTCAGCCTTGTCGATTGCTTTCTGGAACTCTGGCGTCTCAGCGATTTTCAGTCGGATGAATAACCCAACACCGACCAGAAGAGCACTGGCTATAAATGGGATGCGCCAGCCGAACTCGAAGAACTGTTCTTCAGTGAGGGCCTCAGCCAGTACGAGGAAGATGCCCGTTGCCAGAATGAAACCAACCGGAGCGCCGAGCTGCGGGAACATGCCGTACCAGGTGCGCTTGCCTTCCGGTGCATTCTCGGTTGCAAGCAGCACTGCACCTCCCCATTCTCCACCGAGGCCGAGTCCCTGACCCAGGCGGCAGATAGCCAGCAGAAGAGCTGCCCAGACACCGATCGAGTCGTAGGTTGGCAGGAAGCCAATGGCGACTGTGGAGATCCCCATGGTCATAAGCGCAGCAACCAGCGTCGCTTTCCGTCCGACCTTGTCTCCAAAGTGGCCAAACAGCGCACCGCCGATCGGGCGGGCGAAGAAGGCAATCGCAAAGGTTGCAAGAGACTGGAGAAGAGCGGAATTGCCGTCGCTCGCAGGGAAGAACAGATGCGGGAATACGATCACCGCAGCAGTTGCATAAATATAGAAATCGAAGAATTCGATCGTTGTGCCGATCATGCTCGCGGCCAGAACGCGGCGCGCGGAATTTTTCTGCGGGGAAACCGCTATAGCGACAGTCATTATTTCAGATCCAATATTTGTGGGCCGTCTAAATTAGGGGGGAAGCCCAAGATGCGGCTTCTTTAGAACCGCAGAGTATGGAATCGCAAGCAGAAAAAGGCTTTTAAGCAATTTTATGATTTCGGATGAGCTGTTTTGGAAAGAAAAGCGAAAGCGAATAAAATTCGTGTCATTGATCAGCCTGGTCTTTCAATTGCCGTGACGTCCGACTAGATTTCCCTTGTCGTCTGTTTGGAAACAAAGATGCATCGGGCAAAGTACGATTTCAGGGTTAGGAGTATAAAGCGAAGCCGTGCGGTCTTGCGTTTGCCTTCTCGTGTACTCGTGACTTTGCTCTCGTTCTTGTTTCTGGTTTCCGCGCAGCTTTGTTACACGATGGCGCATGACACGCAGTCTGTGCAGGTTGTTGCCGAAAGTCATGTGAATATGCCGCATCACATGGAAGGATCGTCTATATCGGTAGAAAAGGGCAAGGCTGCACCGATGGATCACGGTGCCAAAGCACCCAATACTTGTATCATGATGACATGTGGCTTTGTAGTTCAACTGGCAACGAACTTGCGCGCGTCTGGTTCCTCACAGGATTTCGGCTTGCCGCCGCTTGTTGCGGTGTTGAGCGGCAAGTTTCCGAATAGGGATTTGCGACCTCCCATAGCGATTCCGGCCTGATCTGGAAATCGCCGTCAAAGGTTTGACGGCCATTACGACTATGTCTGGAGACTTACCATGTCTGGAATTACACGCCGCCGCCTGCTGGCCCTTGGGGCAGGGGCAGCCTTTATTGCTGCCATTCGCCCTTTTGACATCCGGGCACAAGGTGCTCATCAACATATGGGGCACGGAGCCGCCACCCCATCAACTGCTCGCACCAGTCGCCCTTTGCCCTTGCCGCCTCTGATCGAACCCGATGCGGCAGGTGTCGTTAAACTGAAAGTACAGACGGGGCGGCATAGTTTTGAAGAAGGGAGCGAAGCGGCATCTGCGGGTGTCAATGGAGCCTATCTTGGCCCGCTCGTGCGCTTGAAGAACGGGGAAACGGTCACCCTTTCCGTGGAAAATGGCATGGATGAAGAAACCACCCTCCATTGGCATGGACTATTTGTTCCATCCGTTCTCGACGGTGGGCCTCATAATCTGATTGCAGCGGGCACGGAGTGGAATCCGAAAATCACGGTTAATCAGCCCGCTTCGTTCAACTGGTTCCATCCGCACTTACATGGAAATACCGCTCGTCAGGCGCATATGGGTATCGCCGGTTTGATGGTGGTTACCGATGGCAGGGATAGTGAGCGCGGGCTACCTCAAGATTACGGTGTGGACGATATTCCACTGGTCCTTCAGGATCGCCGGGTGATCGAGGGCGACAAGGTTTATCAACCCGATATCATGGATTTGATGCATGGTTTCCGAGGTAACAAGCTTATCGTGAACGGTGTGGTGTCACCCGAAGCAAATGTGCCAGCATCCATCGTGCGTCTGCGTCTCCTGAATGGTGCAAATGCGCGAAATTTTCACGTTCGTCTGAGTGACAAGAGGCCTTTATTCGTCATTGCATCAGACGGTGGATATATTGGAAAGCCCGAGCCTGTCGAAAGGCTGACAATCAGCCCTGGTGAACGTTACGAGGTTCTTGTTGATTTCTCCAAGGGTGAGGGGGCTGATCTGCTGACCTACGGCAATGACAGTGGTGGCGACGATCTGCATATAATGCGCTTTGTCGTCGACACTGCCTTGAAAGCAACAATCACGACGCTTCCACGCAGTCTTGACGGTCCCGATGCACCGGATGAAAGACTTTCCGTAAAACGCCGCTCATTTTTCTTCGACGAGCGGACGGCGGAGAATATGCAACTGATGATGGCCAAGCCATCTACAGGTCCCCAAGCCGGGCATAACATGGGCGATATGGACATGGGTTCAATGCAGCCCGGCGCAATGGATCACGATATGCATGGCGCCAGAAGTTCCGCCGATGCGGGGTTGGCTCTTGAAGCTCTGACGTCGGGCGTCGAAATGGCGATCGCGGGTAAACCTTTCGATATGGATCGGATTGATGTTGAGGCCAAACTAGGCTCGTGGGAGATTTGGGATCTTACAACGAAAGAGATGCCGCATCCTTTCCATATCCATGGAGCATCATTCCGCATTCTTTCTCTGAATGGCAAAGCTCCTCCGGCGCATCAATCAGGGTGGAAGGATACCGCACTGATCGACGGAAAGGCTGAGCTCCTCGTTCATTTTGATCGGAAGGCAGTGAAAAGCCATCCATTCATGTTCCATTGCCATGTGTTGGAACACGAGGATGTGGGCATGATGGCACAGTTCGTAACGGTATAGTTTTTGAGCGGGCTGCGTGATCATCGTTTATCATGCTGCCCGCCTTTCGACATTTTGTTTCGAACAATTTCTGACGGTGTACGTTGTTCTCTCGTCAAGAATATCGCGATCAGGAGGAAACAATGCAGCCATTATTGATTGCTTCAGCAATGATGCTTCTGACAGTTCCAGCCGTTGCAGCGGATGTGAGCGTGAGACTCTACGAAGCGCGGCCGGCTGGGGCGGGGAAAGAGGTCGGCACCGTTATGATTTCGCAAACTGCTGGCGGATTGCAATTCAAAGCTGATTTGCAAGGCCTGTCTGCCGGTGAGCATGGCTTCCATCTGCACGAGAACGGAAGTTGTGCACCCGGTGAACAGGACGGAAAAATTGTTCCGGCCCTGGCTGCCGGTGGGCATTTCGACCCCTCGCATTCCAAGCATCATATGGGGCCGGAAGGCGAGGGTCATCTTGGTGACTTGCCTTTTCTCAAGGCCGATGCTGACGGCAATGTAACGGAAACCGTCACGGCTCCGCGCCTCAAGACATTGGATGAAATCAAGGGCAGGGCTTTGATGGTCCATGTTGGCGGAGACAACTATTCCGATGAGCCCAAACCGCTTGGCGGTGGTGGGGCACGCTTGGCCTGCGGTGTGATCGAATAATCCGGAACGACAACCTATCCCCAGTTTTCGATGTGGATTTTGGAGCCATCTGAAAAACGCGATATGTGAAACGCCGCAGGATCAACAACCGGCGTTTCACCCGTCACCATATCCGCGACAAGCTTGCCGGCGCCAGGACCAATACCGAAGCCATGGCCTGAAAAGCCTGTTGCCACGATCAATCCTTCGACGCCCGGCAGCGGTGAAATCACGGGAATGACATCCGGCATCGTGTCGATGAGGCCTGCCCACTCCTGTTCTATTGTGGCAGATGTGAAAGATGGGATTGCCTGCTTCAACTTCGCAAGCACCTGAGCATTGGTCGCCTTGTGTGGAGCAGGATCGAGTGTACGGATTTTCTCGAAAACGGATACCTGATCTGCAGGCCGAAGCTTCCACTGGAATGCTTCTTCGAAAAAGCGTTCGCCAAATCGGAACCGCAACGACCGCCACTCGCTCGAAAGCGATGGTATGAAGTCGCGGAAGAACCGGAAGCTGTCTGGTACAATGTCGGCGATAGAGCCGCCTAGGCTCGCCACCGTATAGCCGCCATCCAGCCGCTTGCGTAAGGCAAAGTCTGAAAATGCGATCGCGGGTTCCACACCGGCGTCAAGAGGCGCTGTACGAAAGACTGAAGACCGGACTTTCAATTGCGGCAGGTAAGCATTTAATTCAGAAATAATAAGCCGTGACCATGCCCCGCCGGCGACAACAAGGGCCTCACAGCGTAAGCGGCCCTTTTCGGTCAGAATCGCAGTGACCCGACCATTGGTTGTTTCGATACCGCGCACAGCACAATTTTGTAGGATGACGGCACCATTTTCTTGTGCTTTTGCCGCGATAGCCGGAACTGCCTTTTGCGGTTCGGCCCGACCGTCGAGCGGTGTAATCATACCGCCGGCGAGAGGCCGATTTATACCCGGTGCAAGTGCTGAGGCTTGTCCAGCATTGAGCAGCTCGGTCTCTATGCCGTGTTCGCGGGCAATATTGATCCACTCGGCATAAAGAGCCATTTGCTCTTCTTTTTCAGCGGCATAGGCGATTCCGGTAACGCGGAAGCCGGTTTCGCGCCCTGTTCGCTTATTCATATCATTCCATAGCCGCATGCTCTCGACTATAAGTGGCATTTCGCGGCTGTCGCGCCCAGTGCGTCGGCACCAGCCCCAGTTGCGACTGGACTGTTCTCCTGCGATCTTGCCTTTTTCAAGGAGAGTGACGGGAATGCCTCGCTCGGCCAAAAAGAGAGCCGTTGAAACACCAATGATGCCGCCACCGATGATGGCAACTTTGGTTTCTTGCGGCAAGCTTTCGGCTGTCGCCACCTTATCCGTGACCGGCCCCATTTCAATATTCTCCTGCAACGCGACTGGATGATTTGGGTATGTGGAAGAATGGAGAACATGGCGCGCTTTTCGTTTGTGATCAACCAGACAAGCCGCTCTAAGAATGGTTAGTTACGATATTCCTGAGGTATTCTGTCCTGTTTTAGTAGCTTTCTGAAGAATGTGCATCTATATCCGCTTGAACTGCAATCTGGATACGCACTCTTGCTTATGGACGCACGCAACCCGCACGATGAAAGACAGGTTCCCGGTCATTCGGGTCCGGCATTGACTCTGTCCGGTATTCGCCGCCAGTTTGGGGCCATAAGTGCTCTCGACGATGTCTCCCTTGATGTTCATGCCGGAGAGGTCATTTGTCTGGTTGGACATTCCGGCTGCGGTAAGACTTCTCTGTTGCGCATTATTGCAGGCATTGATGCTCCCGACTGTGGAACGCTTGTGATGGGGGGCAAGATGCTTGTGGGCCCATCGGTTTTCATTGAGCCCGAGAAGCGGAATGTTGGTGTGGTTTTTCAGGATTACGCCTTGTTTCCGCATTTGACGGTCAAAGAAAATATTCTTTTCGGTTTGCGCACAATGTCCCGCAACGAAGCGAACGAGAGGGCAAAAGAGCTTCTCAAACTAGTGTCGCTGTCGCACATGGCGGACCGATACCCGCATATGCTGTCGGGCGGCGAGCAACAGCGTGTTGCTCTTATCCGTGCCCTCGCTCCGAAACCGCATCTGCTGTTGATGGACGAACCGTTTTCGAACCTCGATAGAGGTTTGCGTGCCAGAGTTCGCCACGAAACTGTCGCCTTGTTGAGAGAACTCGGCACAACGGCGATTATCGTAACCCACGAGGCTGAAGAAGCATTGTCGACCGGGGATCGAGTGGTACTGATGCGCTCTGGAAAAATAGTTCAGAGTGGCCCCGCATGCGAACTTCATGACCGGCCATTGAACCGTTACGCGGCAGATTTCTTCTGTGATTTCAATGTGGTACCGGGGCGGATCGAGCACGGTGAGCTAACCACTCCCTTTGGAGGGATCGTCGCGGTCGAAACGCTTGAACCAAATGCGGAAGCGTTTGTCTATCTGCGTCCGCGCGATTTTACGATCCTTGCTGAGGGCGAGGTCCGCGAAGCTTCGTTGCGTGGCCATATTGAATCACGGACTTTCCTCGGTGAAGTCGAAGAACTTGTCGTGCAGGTGGTAGGTGTAAATCTCCGACTGCGTGTGCGTACGGAACTACGGCTTCCGGCAGAAGCAACTAATATTACTTTATGCCCGCATTGGGATAAGGCGCTGATTTTCCCCAAGTGACAGAAAATATACCCTATCAAAGTTGGATGGGCAATTGACCAACATTGAGCCTCCCCGTATAACTTGATTGTATTGCTCATAATTCAAAATGAAACAGGTCCATCCGGAGGTAAAATGTCCAAGTTTGCGCGTTATGGTCTCGCTCTCGCCGCAACAACGCTTTTCGCAGGGGCTGCCCACGCAGATGAAGTGAACATTTACACGACACGCGAGCCAGGTCTCATTCAGCCCTTGCTCGATGCTTTCAAATCGTCCACTGGAATTACGGTCAATACGGTGTTTCTAAAGGATGGTCTGGCAGAGCGCGTCGCCTCGGAAGGTGCGAATTCGCCCGCCGACATTCTTATGACGGTGGATGCCGGTAACCTGGTGGATCTCGTTGACAAGGGCCTCACGCAGCCTGTCGATTCCAAGGTGCTGAAAGAGGCTGTCCCGGAACAGCTTCGCGATGCTAAGGATAACTGGTTCGCGCTTTCCATGCGCGCTCGCGTGGTCTATGCGGCCAAGGATCTTGAGCTTGACAAGATCAATTACGAAGACCTTTCCGATCCGAAGTGGAAGGGTAAAATCTGTATTCGTGCGGGTCAGCACCCTTACAATACGGCTCTCTTCGCAGACTATATTGCGCATTATGGTGCCGAGAAGACCGAAGAATGGCTCAAGGGCCTCAAGGACAATCTCGCACGCAAAGCTGCCGGTGGAGACCGTGACGGCGCCAAGGATATCGTTGGTGGCATTTGTGACATCGCGGTCGCAAATTCTTACTATGTCGGCCTGATGCGTTCGGGCAAGGGTGGCGACGAGCAAAAGACTTGGGGCGAGGGCATCAAGGTCTTGCTGCCGACCTTCAAGGATGGCGGAACTCAGGTCAACATAAGTGGTGCAGCTATCGCCAAGAACGCGCCGAACAAGGACGCAGCAGTCAAGCTGCTTGAATATCTGGTGTCGGATGAAGCTCAGCAAATCTATGCCAAGGCCAATTTCGAATACCCGGTCAAGCCGGGTGCACCGCTCGACCCTATCGTGGAGTCATTCGGTGAACTGAAGATCGACAGCGTTCCGTTGTCTGAAATTGTCAGCCATCGCAAGCAGGCAAGTGAACTGGTCGACAAAGTCGGTTTTGATAACTAAAAGCCGAATGAGCTACGCAGACGAACGCCGGTACAGTTCACGTGCCGGCGTTGCACTATAGATAGACCAACGGAAGCCTTTGCAGCGATGCGGAAACGAGTTTTGCAACCCACAAGGGCCGGGCGCAGCTGGCTGTGGTTCTCGGCATTGGTCGCAATCCTGGTTTTGCTTCCCGTACTCGCCCTTGCCATTGAGGCCATGCGGGGATCAGCCGGTCTTTGGGAGCATCTGCTAACCACCAACCTGCCGATGGCTTTCCTCGAAACGGTGATTCTGCTCACGGGTGTGGGCATCATAGCGGCCGTAATTGGTACATCGACAGCATGGCTGGTGACTGCTTATGATTTTCGTGGGCGGGGTATACTGGAATGGGCGCTTTTGCTGCCATTGGCTGTTCCGACCTATATAGTTGCCTACACCTATCTCGATATCCTGCATCCCATCGGTCCGGTGCAAGGGGCGGTGCGCTTTATGCTAGGATACGAAAGCCCGCGTCAGTTTCGATTGCCTGATATCCGTTCGATGACCGGGTGTATCATTCTTCTGGGTTTCGTTCTCTATCCCTATGTCTATATTCCTACACGGGCGATGTTTCTCACTCAGTCCGCCAGCCTTATTGAGGCAGCACGAACGCTAGGCGTAAGTCGTAAGGGCATTTTCTGGCGGGTTGCATTGCCGCTTGCCCGGCCTGCTGTAGCGGTCGGTGTCAGTTTGGCCCTGATGGAAACGTTAAATGACGTGGGGGCCGCTGAATTTCTGGGTGTTCGAACACTTACGGTTTCAATCTATACCACTTGGATAACGCGCTCGGATTTACCGGGGGCTGCCCAATTGGCCCTCGCCCTTCTGTTTCTCGTCGTCGCCCTTGTTTCTATAGAGCGCTGGGCGCGCCGCAAGCAGCGGTTTGCTTCCAATATCCGCCATACACGTGGCTTCGAGCCGTTGCTAGTAAGAAGGAGTCAGGCTGTCTGGCTGTTCGGTCTGTGCTCGCTGCCAGTGATTATTGGATTTGTCTTGCCTGCGATTTATCTGGTTTCGGAAGCTTTCAAACGCATTCGCTTTGCCGGTCTGTCGCCACGATTGATTGGCGAAGCTTTTAATACCATTATTCTGGCTTCAATCGCGACTGCTCTGGTGCTGGTATGCGGAATGTTTGTCGCATATGCCGTCCGGCTCTTCCCAAGTGCTATCTCGCGCTGGTCTTACCGTCTATCGACCATGGGATATGCAGCACCGGGTACAGTAATCGCTATCGGTATTCTGGTGGTCGCCGGTGGCTTTGATAGCCTTTTCAATCAGTTCACATCGCATGTCTTCGGATATTCTTCCGGGCTTGTGTTGATTGGGACAGGCGCTGCGGTCGTCTATGCCTATGTCGTCCGTTTTCTCGCGATTTCCGCAGGGGGCATTGATTCCGGGCTGGAGCGTATCCCCTTGTCTTTGGATCATGCATCGCGCACATTAGGACGTAGTGTGACTCAAACATTTTATGCCGTTCATCTGCCATTATCGAGAACAGCTATCGTAGCGGCAGGCCTGCTGGTATTCGTTGATTGTGTGAAAGAACTACCGGCAACACTTTTGCTTCGTCCGCTTAATGTCGAAACTTTTGCGACGCATCTTTATGGTGAAGCTGCACGTGGCACTTACGAGGAGGCATCCATAGCTGCGCTTGCCATTGTGGTGGTCGGAATCTTGCCCGTTATACTGCTTGCCCGCGTCGGAAAGCGTTTCGGCAAGCGTACTTAACGGACTAAGTTGGCATCAGCATGCGTGGGTCTTGTATTCCATAATTCAGAAATACTTAAATAATTGTAGGCATTATCGGACAGGGAACAAAGCACAGTCTGGATGATGTTTGCGGTGTTATTGGAGCCGCAATCCAGAACGATGCGAGGGCGGCATGTTTAAAGTTCTGGAATGCGTGACAGTACAGCATGATCAGCCTTTTGTGGCTCTGGCTGCATCCATTTCATTTGCAAGCATGTTTGCGTTTTTCCTGCTGTTTGCACGAGCACAAGAATGCACGGAAAGCCGCCGCGATAACTGGCTG
The DNA here is from genome assembly GCF_006345815.1 of Ochrobactrum sp. CGA5. GTDB lineage: Bacteria > Pseudomonadota > Alphaproteobacteria > Rhizobiales > Rhizobiaceae > Brucella. The sequence goes on from NZ_VCIG01000004.1 coordinate 172,787, forward strand.
GCAATAAGCGCGTTTGCAGGTGGGTTGGGCGTTTGGGCAACCCATTTTGTGGCCATGCTTGCTTACAGGGGCACTGTTGCGATTGAGTTTGATTTCACAATCACAGTTCTTTCCGCAGCTATAGCGGTTCTTGGCTTTTGGTTGAGCCTGCATCTTCTCAAGGGACCAGCGTTCAAATACGCTTTGACCGCTGCCATTTCTGCGACACTGTCAATTGCAGCGATGCATTTCACGGGTATGGGTGCAATAAAAGCAGCAGCCGATGTCCATTATGATCTTCCGCCCATCGTTGTTGGCAGTGTCGTGTCAATTCTGCTGCTGGTGGTGGCTTTTCATTTTGTGACGAATGTTTCGGGTTGGCCGCGCATTCTACTTCCCACCGTAGGAGGCATATTGGCTGTGTGTACGCTACACTTCACAGCAGTCGCTTCCACTGAATTGGTTCCAAACCCAAGTCTCCCTGCAGCCGATCCGCTAGGTATCGGACGCCTATGGCTGATCGGTGCCATTGCCGCTGTGGTTTGTGTCGTAGCCCTGACGACTATCATTGCTGTATTTGTGGACCGTTATATGACTGACCTGAAAGGGTTTGCGAACGCCACATTGGACGGACTGGCTGTTATCCGTGATGGCGGTATCGTTGAAATGAATGCTCGGTTTTCCGAACTTATGCGGAGAAGTGAAAAGGCGCTTGTCGGTGTCGCGCCGGATACGCTGTTGCTGGCGGCAGATGGGCTCCCCGTCTGTGCGTCCCGTTTGGAAGCGATAGAAGCCGCGCCCCGGTTTCCAAATGATGAGCGCATTTTTGAACTTGCTGTGCACACGATTGAGTATCAGGGACGTCCTTGTGAGGTGCTCGCTGTCCGCGACCTTACCGAAAAGCGCACGGCTCAGCGCCAGATTGAGCACATGGCGCGGCATGATGCGCTTACCGATTTGCCCAATCGCATGTTCTTCGAGGAGCGTCTTGGAAATGCCGTAGCGCGCCGCAATCGCGAACCGTTTGCTGTACTGGCGCTTGATCTCGATCGTTTCAAAGCCGTGAACGATATTTTCGGACACGCCGAAGGCGACCGCGTATTGAAAACGGTTTCCAGTATTTTGAAGCGTTGTATCAACGGTATAGATACGGCTGCGCGTATCGGCGGCGACGAGTTTATTATTTTGCAGGTGGGGGTGCCGCAGCCGAAGGGTGCGCGGAAACTGTCGGAGAAGATACTGGATACATTTCGGTCGGAGCTGAATACAGTCCTCGATCCAACCGCTGTCGGCGTCAGTATTGGTGTTGCAGTATATCCGAACGACGGCAAGGATGCGGAAGCGATCCGTCACGCAGCTGACATTGCGCTTTATCGGGCAAAGACTGATGGGCGAGGCACGGTTGCATTCTACTCACCGGAAATGGACCGCGAAATAAGGGAGCGCCGCCAGATGGAGGCGGATTTGCGCCATGCGATGGTACGTGGTCAGATCAGTGTTGCCTACCAACCCCTGTTTGCGACCGCAGACGGTGACTGCACGGGGTATGAGGCGCTGGTTCGCTGGAGCCATCCCGAGCACGGACCGATACCGCCGGAAGTATTTGTTCCAATCGCCGAGGAGACAGGAACAATCGTAGCTTTGGGCGAGTGGGTTTTGCGTGAAGCTTGTCGTACAGCCGCAGGCTGGGAAAAACATCTGACTATCGCCGTAAACCTTTCGCCCGTGCAGTTCCGATTGGTTAATCTTCCGAATACGGTCAGTTCTGTTCTCGCCGAAACTGGTCTCGACCCATCGAGGCTGGAGCTGGAGGTAACGGAATCCGCTTTGATGAAGGATCGGTTGACGACCTTGGAACTGCTGCGTCGCATGAAGAAACTAGGCGTCCGCATAGTGATGGATGATTTTGGTACTGGCTATTCTTCGCTCAGCAATCTTCAAAGCTTCCCATTCGATAAGATCAAGATTGACCGCAGCTTTATCACCAGTATGGAAACCGATGTCAGTGCCAGGGCCATTGTACGCGCTATTGTGGGGTTGGGCCGCAGCCTTGATCTACCCGTGGTTGCCGAGGGCATAGAGACGTTTGACCAACATCGCATGGTGATCGAAGAGGGATGTGAACAGGTCCAAGGGTTTCTTTTGGGACGTCCGACCAATGCACCGGCGTCTACAAAGCCTTCTTCCCGCCTTTACAGAAAAGGCAGTGATGGGCAAATAAAAACAATCTAATAAACCGAATTGTTGTGAACAACTGTAGACTTCGGCGTTTCCGGGGCGCTCGTTGCTGTGCCGAATTGTTACTACACCGTCATCTGACGTGTTTGTGAATGGAACATTGCAGCGAAATGTCCAGAGGGTCGAACTGCAAATTCCTCAATCGCTGGAAGGGGTTGCATCGCATTGAATGCCACAGGACACTACGAATAACCTAGCGTTTTCAACACGATATTTCGCGTGATCGCAATAATAAGTGAATTTATCCCAAGGACCTTTCTGTGTTTGTAACACGTTGCGGCCACAAAGCGAAAGCTGAATGGGACGAACAGTAACAGTACTTGGGATCGTAAAGAAAAATCCTTAATGGACTTTCGCGATACGCATCTCGATTAAGTGGATGATGGAAACAATGCTTACTTCGCAACAATGGCTTCCGGTCGAGTTGCTCAATATCGGTTTGGCGGCTGCACTTTTCTTTGCCTGCCTGGTCCACTCACTGTGGAAGGCTGTCTTTGACGAGCTCAATCCGGTATTCTGGCGCCGCACGGCGGCTCTACTCTGGGCCGGTATATTCATTGTCGCGCTGAGTGGCGGAATTGAAAGCTTCAACTGGCCGCAGGCTATTGGCTGGCTTCTCGTTCTTGGCGGTGTAGTTGCGACCGTCATACGCACCGGCATGAGCTATTATCGCCAATATTGCGCCCATACATCGCGTGGTGTCCATTCAGGCCGCACCTGGCTTTCGGGACGGTGATCGAAATGTTTGCAAAGACTTTAGAAATGCCTTTGCGGCTTCACCGCCCCAATAGTTTGCGTTCGTTCTTTATCCGCGCCTTTGCTGCTGTACGATCCCGTAAATGTTCGTAGAGCGTGCACCTGATCGGCAGTAGCCAAGAACGGGACCTTCGGCTTCGTCCAGTGCTGCTGCCATCGCATTCACATTTTCCTGCGTCAACTGCCCTCCAACAACTGGAATGTAGTAGGTCGCAAGGCCGGCTTTCTCTGCCACACGTGCAATTTCGTTGAACCCGGGCTGGTCGGGCCCGCCTTCGCCATCCGGCCGATTGCATATGATCGTGCGAAATCCTTCCGCGGCAATGTCGCGCACATCGTCGGGTTCGATCTGGCCCGAAACCGAGTAATTGTCGTCTACTTGGCGAATATCCATTTCTTTCCTCGCTTGCCGTCCAAATTGCGACGGCTTGTCCGTTGGCAACTTACATTAAAGTTGTTTTCATGCCACATGAAACTGTCGGGAGAGCGGACGCGATAACAGGGGAGCCATTAAGATGACGATCCACAAGGTTAGCCAGAGTGCTGCGCGTATCGCTCATCGCGCCTCGTGTTCCCAGGAGGGTGCACGGATAGTCCCGGAAGAAGTGCCGGTGGCACTGAGCTATAACGGCTCAACGCAAGCCGTGATGATGGCTACTCCTGACAACCTTGAGGATTTCGCGATCGGTTTCACCCTCACCGAGAATATCGTAGATAGTGTTTCTGAGATAGAAGCGATTGAGGTCGTGACCTTCGAGAAAGGCATCGACATACAGATCAGGCTGTCCGAACGCCCCGAGCAGAGGCTTGCCGCGCGACGCAGATTCATGGCCGGCCCCGTTGGTTGTGGTCTCTGTGGCATCGATTCCATTGAACACGCTTTGCGGCCACTTGGGGCGCTCGGTGAACACGGTCGAAAATTTTCCTCTCACGATATTTCGATGGCCGTCGCATCACTTGCTGAAGGTCAGCATCTGAATGCCCAGACCCACGCGGTTCATGCCGCAGGCTTATATGTTCCTGGGGAAGGACTTATAGCTGTGCGTGAGGACGTTGGACGTCACAATGCATTGGATAAGCTCGTCGGTGCCGTCTCGCGTATTGGTAGCGCTCCTGAGGACAGTGTGATTGCCATCACCAGTCGCGTATCCGTCGAGATGGTACAGAAGGCAGTCATGTTCGGTGCGCCGGTTCTGGCGGCGATCTCTGCTCCGACAGCACTTGCCATTCGAACAGCTGATAAAGCCAATCTGACGCTTGTGGCGTTGGTGCGAGGTGATGAATTCGACGTTTATACCCACGGAGAGCGCATCGCCGGAGAATGAATGACCGGCCCTCATAACAAGGCCGGTCAGAAAATCCTTACACGAGTGCTGCTATACGGCTGCGTTCGCTAATGATTTGCAATGCTGCATTGGCTGCTTCCACGCCTTTCACCTTAAAGTGAGCGTGGAAGAAGTCGTGGTGTTCCTTGCTTTCATGGAAGTGGTGCGGCGTCAGAACGACACTGAGCACGGGAACTTCAGTCTCAAGGCCGACTTGCATCATGCCGTTGATAACGGCCGTCGCCACGAAATCGTGCCGATAAATCCCACCATCGACCACAAAAGCCGCGCCGACGATGGCGGCATATTGGCCGGTCTTGGCCAGAGATTTGGCATGGAGGGGGATTTCATAGGCACCAGGGACGTCGAAGATTTCGACTTCCACGCTGGTGCCGACCTTTGTGGACAGTTCCGCAACAAAGCTCTTGCGGGCTTCGTCGACAATATCGGCGTGCCAACGGGCTTGTATGAAAGCAATTTTGAAGGAAGTCTTGTTCGGATAGCTCTGGTTCATAGGTTCCTCACGAAACTAGAATCAGGGCGCACAAAAGAACACACAGACGATGCCCGAGGACATAATCCTAGCGCTCAATCGCTCTCTTCCATCCGGACTTTAACCGTCGGCTCCGGCATCTCACCGGATCTGCTAACCCTGAACTGAAACCCAATCGGCATCATTTCAGGTGCTCGCGGGCTCGAAACTTTCGCTTCATACCGCCGGTGGGGAATTTCACCCCGCCCCGAGAACAAGCTCACACACCATTGTGCGAGCGGCGCGAAACTATGTCCTTTCCCCAAACTTGTCTAGTGAAATGAGGGGAACTCTATGTTCCAACCGCAATTTGTAAATGCCATCGCCGGAAACCGTCACAATCCTCGCGCGATAACGAGACGCTGCACGTCGCTGGTGCCTTCGTATATCTGGCAGACGCGAACATCGCGATAAATACGCTCAACTGGATAGTCAGCCAGATAACCGTAGCCGCCATGAATTTGAATTGCGGCGGAGCAGACCTGTTCGGCTATCTCGGATGCGACGAGTTTAGCCATTGATGCTTCCGTCAGGCAGGGCCTGCCCGCCTCGCGTAGCGTGGCTGCATGAAGGACCATTTGGCGGGCGGTCTCAATCTTCGTTGCCATGTCGGCCAGCCTGAAAGCGATGGCCTGATGCTCGATAATCGGCTTGCCGAATGTAATCCGCTCCTTGGCGTAAGCACATGCAGCTTCAAATGCCGCACGGGCCATGCCGACTGATTGTGCCGCAATGCCGATGCGCCCGCCTTCCAGATTGGCAAGTGCGATTTTGTAGCCCTGGCCCTCATCGCCCAGTCGGTTTTCTACTGGAACGCGCATGTTGGTGAAAGCAAGCGCACAGGTATCCGACGAATGCTGGCCGAGCTTGTGTTCTATGGAAACAACTTCGTAGCCGGGAGTATCTGTTGGCACGATGAAGGCCGAAATGCCTTTCTTGCCTGCCGATGGATCAGTGACGGCAAACACGATCACCACGCTGCCGTTCTTGCCCGATGTGATGAATTGCTTTGAACCATCGATCACATAATGGTCACCATCACGGCGCGCGCGGGTTTTGAGCGCGGAGGCGTCAGACCCGGCCTGTGGTTCGGTCAACGCGAACCCGCCGATCCATTCGCCGGAAGCCATCTTAGGCAGAAAACGTCGCTTCTGCTCTTCAGTGCCGAAACGCAGGATCGGAACGCAGCCGACGGACGAGTGGACTGAAACGATGGTTGAACATGCTCCATCGCCTGCAGCGATCTCTTCCAACGCCAGAGCATAAGCAACTGTACCTAGGTTGGAACCACCCAATTCTTCCGGCACCAGCATACCCAGAAAGCCAAGCTCGCCCATCTCGGTGAGTTCTGCGCGCGGAAAAGCATGTTCCCTGTCGCGGGTAGCTGCCCCCGGCGCAAGGCGTTCTTGCGCGAACTGGCGGGCGGCATCGCGAATTTGCTCCTGCGTATCGTCCAAGAGCATCACACGATCCTCTCGATGCCGACGGCAGTCGCTTCGCCACCACCCAAGCAAATACCCGCCACACCGCGCTTCAGACCATGGGTTTCGAGCGCCGCAAGCAGGGTGACAAGAATGCGCGCACCTGACGCGCCGATTGGATGGCCAAGGGCGCAGGCGCCGCCATGAATATTAACCTTGTCGTGGGGTAGATCGAGATCGCGCATGGCCGCCATTGTTACGACCGCAAAAGCCTCATTAATCTCAAAAAGATCGACATCTTTCAGGTTCCAGCCAATTTTCGCGGACAGCTTGCTTATGGCTCCGATCGGAGCAGTCGGGTAAAGATTCGGCTTGTCGGCATGGGTTGCGTGTCCGAGCAGCACAGCACGTGGGATAAGGCCGCGCTTCTCCGCTTCGGAAGCGCGCATGAGAACGAGGGCTGCTGCACCATCCGAAATCGAGGATGAGTTGGCAGCCGTCACAGTGCCGCCGTCACGAAATGCGGGCCGAAGGGTGGGAATCTTGTCCAGTTTTGCCTTACCGGGTTGCTCATCAATAGAGATTTCGACTTCATTGCGACCCGTCTTCACTGCCACGGGCGTAATTTCGGCGGCGAAAAGACCGTCTTTGATAGCGTTCTGCGCACGCATCAGTGACGCAATGGCGAACTCATCCTGAGCTTCGCGAGTAAACTGATAAGCTTCGGCGCAATCTTCGGCAAAGGTACCCATGAGGCGGCCTTTGTCATACGCATCTTCAAGCCCGTCGAGGAACATGTGGTCGATGATCTGTCCGTGCCCCATACGATACCCGCTACGTGCCTTGGGCAGCAGATAGGGGGAGTTGGTCATGCTCTCCATACCGCCGGAAACGATGACATCGGCAGAACCTGCCAGCAGCAGATCATGTGCCAGCATCGTTGCTTTCATGCCCGAGCCACACATCTTGTTGACGGTAGTTGCGCCGGTGGAAACAGGGATTCCGGCCTTGATCGAAGCCTGACGCGCCGGAGCCTGTCCCTGACCAGCAGGCAGGACACAGCCCATATAGACATCCTCGACAGATTCTGGCGCAAGGCCTGCGCCGGCAAGTGCGCCGCGAATGGCGGCGGCACCGAGGTCTGTTGCCTGGGCATTGGAAAAATCGCCTTGAAAGCCGCCCATGGGAGTACGGGAAGCACCGACAATAACAATAGGATCGCTGTTGGACATGGTTGTTCCTCGTTACTTTGCTGCCATGCGAAGTGCACCATCCAGACGGATGACTTCACCGTTGAGCATTTGGTTTTCCACGATGTGGCGGGCGAGCGCCGCATACTCGTCCGGGCGTCCGAGGCGTGGCGGGAACGGCACGGAAGCGCCGAGGGCATCCTGCACTTCCTGCGGCATGCCGGCCATCATCGGTGTTGCAAATATTCCAGGTGCAATTGTCATGACGCGGATACCGTGACGCGCTAGCTCGCGCGCTACTGGTAAGGTCATGGCAGTAACACCGCCCTTGGAGGCGGAATAAGCCGCTTGGCCGATCTGGCCGTCGAAAGCTGCAACGGAGGCTGTGTTGATGATGACGCCGCGTTCCCCGCCTTCACCGGGCTCGTTATTCGCCATGGCTTCGGCAGCGAGACGCAACATATTGAATGTGCCGATCAGATTGATCGAAATTGCACGCGTGAAGCTTTCCAGCCTATGTGCGCCATCGCGACCGAGAACCTTTTCGCCGGGTGCCACACCCGCACAGTTAACGAGTATATCGATACGCCCGAAAGCCTTGATTGCAGCCGCAATGGCAGCCTTGCCATCCGCATCGCTGGTGACGTCGGCGCGGTGAAATTTTGCCGCAGCGCCAAGTGCTTTAGCCTGTGCTTCACCGGCTTCCGCATTCACATCGAGAAGCATGACTTTCCCACCGGCATCAACGGCCATTTTTGCAACGGCAGCACCGAGGCCAGAGCTTGCGCCGGTAATAAGAAATACTCGATCTTTAATCTGCATATGCTTGTCCTCAGGCCTTCGTCTGTTGCTGTTTGTCGATTTCCGCCTTGCGAAGCAGGAAACGCTGGATTTTTCCACTCGGTGTCTTGGGAAGTTCGCTCAGGAAGTCAATTTCGCGCGGGTAGGAATGGGCGGAGAGCCGCTTCTTCACATGCAGTGCCAGCTCGTCCTTCAGTTCCTGCGTGCCTTTGAAGCCGGGCGCAAGGATAACGAATGCCTTCACAATTTCCGTTCGCTGCGGGTCCGGTACGCCGACAACCGCCGCTTCGTTAACAGCGGCGTGCTCAAGAAGGGCACTTTCGACGTCGAATGGTCCAATGCGATAGCCAGATGATGTTATAACGTCGTCTGCGCGACCAATGAAGCTGATCGAACCATCCGGCTCGAATTCCACGGTGTCTCCGGTGCGATAGTACCCACCCGCAATGGATGGCGTTTCCTGCTTGTAATAGCCGGAAAACCAGAGAAGCGGCGACTTTGCTATATCCACGGCAAGAATGCCAGGCTGGTTGGGGCCAAGCTCGTTGCTTTGTTCATCCAGAACAGTCACGCGATAACCGGGCATTGCATAGCCAGCCGAACCGTGCCGAACGGAATGGTCAAGACCGTGATGATTGTTCACGACCATGCCGAGTTCAGTCTGGCCGTAGTGATCGTAGATTGGTGTGCCAAGATATGCGTCGAACCAGCGAATGACTTCCGGGTTCAGCGGCTCTCCAGCACTGGAGACTACTCGCAGGCGACCCTTGATATGTTTCGCAGCTTCCGGTCCCTCTGCCATCAGCAGACGAAAGGCGGTCGGCGAACCGGCGAGGCTGGTAATGCCTAGACGCGCGATGATGTCGTAGGTACTTTCAGCGGTGAAGCTGCCTTCGTAAAGCGTGGTTGCCATTCCAAGCTGTAACGGTCCGGTAACGGCATAATAAAGACCATATGCCCAGCCTGGATCGGCAATATTCCAGAAAATGTCGTCCGAACGCAGACCGATGGCTTCGCGCATATAGGCGCCAAACGCCATCAGCGCATAAAGTGGGACCGGTACGCCTTTCGGTAGGCCGGCGGTACCGGAAGTTGACATCATCATGAACAGGTCGCTGCCCTTGCGGAGGACTGGAGTACAATCAACTGAAGCAGAAGCGGTTGCGGCGCAAAAATCGATGTCATCAACGGGTAGATCATCGCCCGACGCCAGCACGATTGCTACTTTGGGGCAGTTTTCAACTTCCGTCAGCTTAGAGCGATTGGCTGTATTGGTTACGACCAATTTTGCGCCACTGGTTTTCAGACGATGTTCGATCGCCTTTGGGCCAAAGGCGGTGAAAAGCGGCTGATAGATCGCGCCGATACGCCATGCGCCGAGAATGGTTGCAATAAGTTCTGGTGCGCGCGGCAACAGACCTGCGACCACGTCGCCGGCGTTGACACCGGCGTCTTTCAGTACATTGCCGACCCGAGCGGCCATATCGCGCAGGTTCTCGAAGGTGAATTCGGAAAGCTTGCCGTCGGCTGCAATAGCGCGCAGGGCTACGCGATCATGGCCAATATGCCGGTCGCAGCATTCAATGCAGGCATTTATGCCGGTTTCAGGATTGCCGTGAAGCTTTGCAATTGCATCTTCGATGCGAAATTGTGCAACGGCATCATCATAACGCGTCAGTCGCGCTGAAACGGACGTTTCAGTCATCCAGTATAACCTCCCTGATCGCCACCTCCTCGTGGCCCACCATGGCTAAAGGTTAACCTGTCATGCATTGCAAACAATGACATTTGATGCATTAATATGTGATCGATTTTGCAATGAAGAGAAACGATGGAACGCCATAATATAGCGCCGGGCTTTATCGAGGATGCACTCGAAAGCGTGCGGGCCCGGGGAATGGATACGGCTCCCCTGATGGCGAAGATCGGCCTATCGGAAACGATGGCGGAACCAATAACCAATGTGGAATATGGTCGTTTGTGGTGGCTGATTGCCGAAACGATCAGCGATGAATTCTTCGGGCTGGCTGCAAGGCCGATGCGCCCCGGCAGCTTCAATCTGCTTTGTCATGCAGTGTTGCACGCTGGCACGCTGGAACGGGCTTTGCGGCGGGCCTTACAGTTTCTCAATGTGGTGCTGGATGATCCGCAAGGCGACTTGCGTGTCCGCGAAGGCATGGCTCATGTCGTTCTGACCGACGCCGGACCTCCGAGACCGGCCTTTGCCTATCGCGCCTATTGGCTGATCCTGATGGGAGTGGCATGCTGGCTGGTCGGGCGCCGTATTCCGTTGCGGACGCTCGATTTTGCCTGTCCTGCTCCGGTTCATAGGCAGGATTATCACAAGTTCTTTGGCGCGCCGGTTCTGTTTGATCAGCCGGTGACGCGACTGGTTTTTTCGTCGTCCTATCTATCGCTGCCGATCATCCGCAGCGATTTGGCGCTGGAGAGTTTCCTAAGAGAGGCCCCAGCCAACATTCTCATCCGCTATCGTCACGATAATGATCTTTCCGCAAGGGTACGCGCGCAACTGAATGCTTTGCCAATCACCGACTGGCCATCTTTTGAAGAGTTGGCGAAGGAACTTGGCATGTCCGTTCCGACCTTGCGACGCAGGCTGCGCGGAGAGGGCCAGAGCTTCGGCACGATCAAGGACGAGCTGCGTTTCGTGGCGGCCGAAAGGCTTTTGCAGGAAAACAGGCTCAGCGTAGCTGAAGTGGCTACAGAGCTTGGCTATAGTGAGCCGAGCGCCTTCTATCGCGCATTCCATAAATGGATGGGGCAAAGCCCTGGGCGATTTCGGACTGTACAGCAGGAAGAATAAAAACACCGGGCATTAGAGCCCGGCATTTTGTCGCTTGGGAAGCTTGTATCAGTCTTCCTTGATCATGCTGTCCTTGCTCGTATCCCGCATGCGCAGATAAACGATCAAGGAAATGCCGATCATGACGGTGACATACCAATAAAAGCCGCGTTCCCATCCACCATTCTTGAAGCTTAGAGCTACATATTCGGCGGTGCCACCGAAGAGAGTGTTGGCCAGAGCGTAGGGCAGAGCCACGCCGAGTGCGCGAATATGCGCGGGGAAAAGTTCCGCCTTCACCACAGCGTTGATGGAGGTGTAACCGGTGACGATGATGAGCGCACCCATGACCAGCAGACCGGCTGTGATCGGATCGCGGGTCTGTTCCAACGTCGTGAAGATCGGATAGGTGAAAAGAACACCGGCGGTACCGAAAGCGATCATCAATGGCTTGCGGCCAATCCTATCCGACAACGCGCCGGCGATGGGCTGCAAGCACATGAAGACGAACAGCGTCACTGCGTTGATCTGGCTTGCCACCTCGCGGCTGAAACCGGACGTGTTCACAAGGAACTTCTGCATGTAGATCGAGTAAGCGTAGAAAGCGAGCGTACCGCCAGCAGTCAATAACATAACGAGAGCGGTTTCTTTCGGATGATGCTTTATAAGCGTCCAGAAGCCAGATTTCGGAGCGTTTTTTGCCTTCGCATTCTTAAAGCTTTCGGTTTCCGCAAGACCGCGACGCAGCCAGAAAACGACAACGGCAAGCAGTGCGCCGATAAAGAACGGAATACGCCAACCCCAGGATTCCAGTGCTGGAGTTTCCATGGTCGACTGCAGCACGATCAGAAGCAGGATTGCGAGGAGTTGTCCTGAAATGAGTGTGACATACTGGAACGAGGAGAAGAAGCCGCGGCGATCCTTGCCCGCCATTTCCGACAGATAGGTGGCGCTGGCGCCATATTCACCGCCGACCGACAAGCCCTGCATCAAACGCGCGAGTACAAGAAGGGCCGGGGCCGCGATGCCGATGGACTGGTAATCCGGGGTCAGTGCAATGATGAGCGACCCTGCACACATTAACGTTACAGACAGCGCAAGGCCTGCCTTGCGGCCTTTACGGTCGGCATAAATGCCCATGATCCACGCGCCGATGGGGCGCATGACAAAGCCGACAGCAAAGACTGCGGCGGCACTCATGAGCTGCGCGGTCTGGCTTTCGGACGGGAAGAAATGCGGTGCAAAGTAAAGCGCAAATGCTGCGTAAACGTACCAGTCGAACCATTCGACCAGATTACCGGTCGAGCCGCCGATAATGGATTTCAGGCGGCTATTGGTGCTTTGCACTTCGCTCCGTTCGTTAGTAATTGAGACCATGGGTTGCTCCTTCAAATCTATCGATTTTGAGTTTCACCCCTTGTTGTGGAACCGGATCGGAGAAGCGGTTATGGGGTGTTTTCCGTTGTCTTGAACTCGTCTTGCCGCATTTCCACTTGGGTTAGTGGGGACAAGGCTTGTATGGCGCTGGTGAATAATTTCGGTCCGTGCTCCGCGTCAGCTTCGAGCATGCAATGTCAGTAACCCGGCCGATAAAGCGCGGCCCCGGAGCCGGTGGGGATGCGGGTGCTATACTGATGTGGTTCACGGCTAACTCCTCCCTTCGAAACCCCCTTTTTCGAAGTGGCGTTAACATGCTGTAGTGGAGAAATGATCGCCAGAGAGAAGGCTTAAAAAGATTAATATATTGAAATTAAAAAGGTTTCGGTAAGAATTGGTATGTTTTCGCGTGGATGTTGTGCAAGTTTCTGCGTGACTTCCTGATGGATTTTGCATAAATCAGCACAAATGAAGATGTTGCCGAAGACCACAAAACTCCTCATGGTTGCTCTCGCATTTTTGCTGGCAATCGGTGTGTGGTTTTCTGCCCGGCTGTGGGCCGAAAGCGGGGCGTTGGATGGTCTTCGCCAGGATGCGACGCTTATAGCGCGCCAGCAAACCCGCCTTATCGACAGCGAATTGGCAAAGTTTCGTTTATTACCGGTGGTTTTGAAGGAAGATAGCGATCTCCGCGATGTGCTCGCGGACGGTTTGACGGAGGCGACCGCTCGTCTGAACCAGAAGCTTGAGCTTCTTGCACATCAGATTGGTTCGCCAATCATCTATGTGATCGCTCGTGACGGTACGGTCATCGCCTCATCGAATGCCGATACGCCAGAGAGCTTTGTTGGGCGCAATTACGATTTCCGGCCTTACTTCAAGGGTGCGATGGCGGTAGGTTCGGCAGAATACTATGCTATAGGCGATCTGAGTGGTCGTTTTGGCCTTTTTCTGGCGAGACGCATTGGTGACCAGACTAACCCGGTTGGTGTGGTCGTCATCAAGTTTGAGTTCCATCGGCTGGTGCAAACTTGGGCAAACGACCCTGGTCAGACTTTTGTCGTTGATCCTCGCGGGATCATTCTGGCCTCAACCGACAAGGCCGAAGACCTTCGTTCCTTTCATCCGATATCAACCACAGAACGCTCCAAGATTATCGAGAGCGGGCAGTTCAATGCTGCGGACATGAAACCGAGCAGCTATCGCTTCGCACCGGATGGGATGATGATCGGGCCTTCTGGTGGATATTCTGTTGCTGTTGACGAGCCGATTGCCGAGACTTCTCTGAAACTGGTTCATATCGAATCCACGGGGCGGGCGTTGCGCGTCGCCAACGATCTTGCGCGCCTGATAACGGTGGCAGCTATGCTCGTTTTCGTCGTGATCGCCGGTGCCGTTTATTGGCGGGTGAGCCGCGCAGCGCGTGCCGCAGCCTATCGTGGCGAGCTTGAGACCGCGGTTGCAGAGCGCACTGCCGCATTGAGCGCGGAAATGACAGAGCGTGAACTGGCGGACAAACGCTTTCGCGACGCACGGGAAGAGCTTGCCCAAGCTAACAGGCTCGCCTCCCTCGGGTCTATCACTGCCGGGCTGGTGCACGAGATCAACCAGCCCGTCGCGACCATTCGGATGCTCTCGGAAAACGCACAGCATCATCTTGCCAACGGCAAGCTCGATAAGGTCGCTAGCAACCTCAATGCATCTGTGGAACTAACAGCGCGTATAGGCTCCATCACACAGGAGATGCGCCGGTTTGCGCGCCGTCGAAGTGGTGTGGTTCGCCCGCTTCCGTTGAATGAGCTTGTGGATGGCACAATGCTGCTGATGGGAGATAGGTTCCGCAACGCGAAGGTGCAAATCGATATGCCGGGACGTTCCGACGTGCTGCTGCTTGCCTGCCGCATTCGATCGGAACAGGTACTGGTGAATTTGCTGCAGAACGCATTGGATGCGGTTGCGAACACCGAGAATCCGCATGTTTCGTTCAAAATCTGTGAGGAAGGCGACCACATTTCCCTTGTCGTCGACGATAACGGGCCCGGTATTGATCCCCAGTTGGGCGACGAGATTTTCAGCCCGTTTGTGACAGGCAAGGCGGAGGGCCTCGGTCTGGGATTGGGTATTGCAAGAGACCTGATGACCGAAATGGAGGGTACGCTGCGGCTTGTATCATCGCAGCTTGGCGGTGCAGCTTTTGCGGCAACTTTGAAGAGGGCAAAGCGTGATGGTAATTGAGCCTTTGCGGGTGATGCTGGTCGATGACGATGTGGCATTTCGCACGGCCTTGGCTGATTCATTTGAAATTGCGGGTCTCGACATTGAAGCCCATGGCGATGGTCAGTCTGCTTTGACCAGCTTGACACCCGATTATCCGGGCATCGTTGTCACCGATATCCGCATGCCTCGGGTCGATGGGCATGCGGTGATGGAAGCATTGTTGGCGCGTGACCCGGAGCTGCCGGTTATTCTGATGACCGGACATGGTGATATCGGAATGGCCGTTGCTTCTCTCAAGAAGGGCGCGTTTGATTTTATAGCCAAGCCATTCGCGGCGGATCATCTGATATCGAGCGTGCGTCGTGCACTGGAAATGCGTCGACTGGTATTGGAAAATCGCCGTCTTCGTCGCGCTGCGTCAGATGCCGAGCAGGATTACCCCCTGCTCGGCGAGACATCGGTGATGGTGCGGCTGCGCGACACCATTCGCCAGCTTGCCAGTGTCGATGTCGATGTGTTGATAGAAGGCGAAACTGGGACAGGAAAAGAATTGGTGGCTCGCCTCCTGCATCGCTGGAGCGCGCGCCACTCCCGCAGCTTTGTTGCCATTGATTGTGCCGCTTTGCCGGACGCTATCGCTGACGAGGTTCTATTCGGCAATCGTATCCAGCGTGGAAGAATAGTCGATGCGGATCGGGGTACATTGTTTCTTGACGAAATCGACAGCATGTCCCCGTCCGTCCAGGGCAAGCTGCTGCGTGTTGTCGAAGAACGTGAGCTGCCCTCGCTAACTGGCGAGCCGCGCGCAGTAACTCTGAGGATCATTGCCGCTGCGAAGGGCAATATGGAAGAAGCGGTGGCCAGCGGTCGCTTTCGTTCCGATTTGTTTTATCGCCTCGAAACGGTCAGGTTACGTGTTCCGCCTCTGCGGGAGCGGCGACAGGATATTGGTTTGCTTTTCTCTTATTTCCTTGATGAAGCGGCAATCCAATTCGGCCAGTCCCGACCCACGATTGATGCAGTAATGGAAGCGCGACTGAATTCCGACGAATGGTCCGGAAATGTTCGCGAACTGCGCAATTATGCCAAGCAAGTGGTGTTGGGACTGGGTTACGACCAAATCCCGGAGCCGAGCTCACTTTCTCTATCGGAGCAGATGGATCGTTTTGAAAACGGTGTCATTCGCGCGACTCTGGAGCGTTGCAACGGTGATGTCGGAGTGGCCTCGACTTTGTTGCAAATGCCGCGCCGAAGCCTCTACGCCCGTTTGCAAAAGTTAGCTATTGATGCATCGGCCTTCAGGAAACGCGATTGATTGCGTCAATCCAACAAGGGTGCGATTGCTAACCCTGTCCACCACAAACGCATCCGCTCCTTGTCGGTGTTACGGCTTTCGAGAGCTAGTTTGCAGCGATAAAACGCTGGCGGCTGATCCATGCGGCTCCGATACTACCGTGCAAAAAGCCATTCGAGAGCGGCACGTCGGGATACACCGTTCGCAAGCGCGCGATCCCTTCGGCGGGACTAATAAATCGGTTCAAAACCTGATCATGGATACGAGCTACTTCCACCATATCGCAATCCTGCGGTGACAGTCTGAAACGCCTGATCCCCGCTTCCTGCAGGTCGGGTAGATCCTCCATCAGCGACTGACAGGTATGAGAGAGCGTCTGCACACCATTGAGGGCTAGGAACGGTTGACTATCAAGCGTCTTGACAGACAGTCCGTCCGGTTCTTCTCCGCATACAAACTGGCAATTGTCTTTGATATGCCCCTTAGAACGCGCATGCGCGCAACGGGCTGAAATCGCTAGCGGCACTCGTCCGAATGTGAATATCTCGAAATCGATGTCCGGGGCAGCTTTGACAATTTCTCGGATTGAGCTGATTGGCAACTCCGGCGGAAGGCATATCGAATGGGCACCGCGGGCGGCCAAGACTTTAGCAGTTGCAGCATTATAAACATTGACCAGCGGACCGACTATGTGCGGCAAACCGGACAAAAGTCCCAACGCTGACAGGTCGTTCGCCTCCACCGGCAGCGCCGCCTCGTTGATCGTCTGACGGACCTGTTTTGCTTCCCGTTCGAGCATCACGAGTGCCAGCGAACCGAGATTCACGGTCTTTCCTGCGCGTTGCAGCCGCTCAATCACAGCGTCCATATAAGGCGTCAGGAAATGGAACCGTTTGGAGCATACGATTTCACCCACCGTGACACTCTCTATCGGGGCTTCATCGGCAATACGAAAATAAAAGTCTCGCCATTTCGGGCCATCCCACAGGAATAGAACAGGGCCGAGGCTGAGGCCGGGTGCTGACATATCTATCTCCAGCGCTTGTCGTAGGCGCCCGAAGTCGTCTGCTGGCCTTCGCTTAGCAGTCGGAGGCGGGACAAGAGAGCGGCGCGGTTTTCGGGACTTGCGGCGAGCGTCTGACGGAGTGTTGAGACGACTTCGCCAACATAAGCCTTGCCGCGCTGGCGGCCTTCGACCTTCAGCGCCGATACGCCTGCCGCTCGCAACGCATCGATATGATTCATGACATCGAGCGAAACCGGATCTTCGAATGCATAACCTTGGTCGTCCGCGATACGGAACCGACCTTTGCAGAGCGTTGGATAGCCGGCGGGTTCGCCCGACGGAAAGCGATTGATTGTGTAATCGCCGAGTTCGGAGACGAGTTCCTCTCCATCTCGGCGATAGCGGACGTGGCTGGCCGGCGAGCAAACACCGTTCATGTTAGGCGATCTGCCGGTGGCGTAGGACGACAGAGAGCATCGTCCTTCCGCCATCACGCATAGTCCACCGAATACGAAAACTTCCATTTCGCAGTCAATCTTGCGACCGAGTTTCGCAATATCAGCAATGGTCAAAACGCGCGGCAACACGACGCGCTTTGCCTTGAACGCATCGACGAGAAACTGGATTGCGTCTGCGTTGGAAGCGGAAGCTTGTACGGATACGTGGAGCCGCTGAGTCGGGTGCTTCTCGGCGGTATAGGCCATCAACCCAAAATCGGCGAGGATGACTGCATCTGCGCCGAAGGAGGATGCATCGTCCACGGCTTGGTACCAAATGTGTTCGTCGCCCGCACGCATGAACGTGTTGATAGCAACGAAAACCTGTGTCTTGCGAGCATGGGCAAACTGGATTGCGTCGCGTAGTTCGTCGCGGCTGAAGTTAAGGCCAGGAAAATTGCGCGCATTTGTTTCGTCACGAAAGCCGCAATAGACAGCATCTGCTCCCGCACCGACTGCTTCACGCAAGGCTGACGGCGTGCCCGCCGGACAAATCAGTTCCATCCGTTAGCTTCCTTGCCGAGAGCTTTGCTGCGTACGTAATTTGCGATGCCGCGAACCATCGGGGCAAATGGTCCGGCGCTTGTGCCGAGGTCGGATGGAAGGTCGATGTTGCAGTCATCTAGCGCATTGCGGAGCGCCAGCATGGCTTCCATATCGCCTGTTACGGTAATGTCTCGCGAGAAAAAGAGCGCGTCACCATCGAGTTTTCCCTCAAGAAGCGCAAGCAGCATAACCAATGGTCCTTCGATGCCTGCATCTACTTCTGTCGGTTCCTCTCTACGTACTATTGTAATGCGCGGCTTATCCGGTTCGATCACGAAAGCGAACGGTATGTCGGACGGGCTAAAGCGAAATCGCTTCGTTGCATAGTCGCCAAGGCGCTCGAACAGTTCTGGATGTGCGCGCATCACCTGAAAGAAAACGCGCGAGACAAAAGGGGCGAGCAGAATTGGCGGGACAATCCGGGCCGAAACAGCCACAGCTGGAGGTATCTTCATCATCACTCAGCTCCGGTGAGCTTTACAAGGTGAAATTAGAAGTAGGCGATTCAATACAGGGAGAGTTTGATTCAGATCAAAGACGGCGAAAGAATTCGATACTCAAAACTAGGGTATGAAAACGGCCCGATCTTTTCCATCGCATTACGATTGCCTGCAAAGCTTCTTGTCGGAGCTTGAGCATCGCAACGATCTCGTCCGGATTAAGCGTCCGGTATCTCTTGTCCACGAGATAACGGAAATTCATAAACGTGTAATTGAAGTCGATGGCCCAGCATTGCTTTTCGAGCAACCGGTCGATGCTGATGGGCGGCCGCATTCAATCCCTCTCGTCGCCAATCTTTTTGGTTCCGAGCGACGTATTGCATTGGGACTTGGCCGTTCTGTCGAGGAAATTCCCGATCTCGCAGAGATGCTTGCTGAATTGCGGGCACCAAAGCCGCCCCGTTCGGCAGGCGAGATATGGAGCAAGCTGCCTTTGGCAAAGGCCGCGTTGAATATGCGCCCACGGCGTGTCCGAAGCGCAATGGTGCGGGCGACGATAGTGGAAGGTGAAGGCGTCAATCTCGATATGCTGCCGATCCAGTGGTGCTGGCCGGGAGAGCCAGCCCCGCTTGTCACCTGGCCGTTGGTTATCACACGAGCACCAGACGATCCATCCGATGTGAATGTCGGAATCTACCGCATGCAGAAGCATAGCCGGGAAAAGTTGATCATGCGCTGGCTAGCCCATCGAGGCGGAGCGCGTCATCACCGCATGTGGCAAAGGCGGGGGGAGGATATGCCTGTGGCAGTCGCTATCGGGACCGATCCGGCGACAATCCTTGCAGCGGTTATGCCGTTGCCCGAGGGGATGAGTGAACTTGCCTTTTCGGGCTTGCTTGCTGGACGAAGGCCTGTCGTCGTTGATGGGCACACAGTGCCGCTCTGTGTACCCGCTAACGCTGAGATTATTCTTGAGGGACGAATTTCCGCATCCGCCACCGCGCCAGAAGGACCGTACGGTGACCATACGGGCTATTACAATAGTGTCGAGGAATTTCCTGTCATGCAGGTTACGGCGATCACCATGCGGAAAAATCCGGTCTATCTTTCGACCTATACTGGTCGCCCGCCGGATGAGCCCTCAAGACTCGGCGAAGTGATGAACGAGCTGTTTGTGCCGATTGTACGAAAGCAGTTCCCGGAGATCGCTGATTTGTGGCTGCCTCCAGCTGCTTGTTCCTATCGTGCAATGGTGGTTTCGATAGACAAGCGCTATCCCGGACAGGCCCGGCGGGTGATGATGGGGCTTTGGTCGATGCTGCCGCAGTTCAGTTATACGAAGCTTATAATCGCGGTTGATCCAGACATAAATGTCCGCAATTGGGATGATGTCATGTGGGCGCTCGCCACGCGCTTCGATGCGAGCTGCGATGTTATCATGCTTGCCGACACACCAGTGGATTATCTCGATTTCGCTTCCCCGCGCTCAGGCTTGGGCGGAAAGCTTGGGCTTGATGCGACCAACAAGATCGGCTCGGAAACGGAGCGAGAATGGGGCACCGTTTTGAAAATGAGTGACGATGTAACTGCCCGCGTGGATGCTATGTGGGGTGAGCTTGGGTTGAATAAGGAAAGCATGCGATGAAACGGGTTGTCGTTGGCATTTCCGGCGCATCTGGTGCTCTCATCCCGCTCAAGCTTCTGCAGCAGCTATCCACTTTAAAAGACGTTGAGACTCATTTGGTCGTGTCGGACGCTGGACAGCAGACTTTGCATCACGAGTTGGGCCCCAATGGCTATGCGCTTCTGCATAGACTCGCGAACAGAAGCTATTCTGTCGGCGATATTGGTGCTCTGATCGCGAGCGGATCGGTCGCAACCGCTGGTATGATCATTGCACCCTGCTCGATGCGGACCCTCGCGGCGATCGCAACGGGGCACAGCGACAGTCTATTGACGCGCGCCGCAGACGTTCATCTGAAGGAACGGCGTAGGCTGATCCTGATCGCACGAGAAACGCCGCTGCATCTGGTGCATCTACGCAATATGTGCTCGGTTACGGAAATGGGGGCGATAGTGATGCCGCCCGTCCCAGCCTTCTACTTCAAACCCCAATCGATCACTGAGGTGGCCGATCAGATCGCGGCACGAGCCATTGATCTGATCGGCATTGCCGGGAAGCAATCGGAAAGCTGGGCGGGGATACCCGGCAGTCGATAACAGTAGTTGCCCCTTAAGCGAAAGGTTCGGTTGGGCTATTCGCTGGCTGTGTGAACCATTTCGGTCCGGTTGCCGTCATGTGTATATGATCTTCCAGACGAATACCGAACTGGTCCGGGACCACGATCATCGGCTCGTTCGAGAAGCACATACCTTGAGCAAGTGGGAGTGAATTCCCGCGAACGACGTATGGAGCCTCGTGAATTTCCAGACCAAGCCCGTGACCAGCGCGATGCGGAAGACCCGGCAGCGCATAATCCGGCCCCAATCCATGCTTCATGAGCGTAGCGCGCGCTGCGTCGTCAAGGCTTGAACAGGCTGCACCAAGTTTCGCTGCATCAAAGACGGCTTGCTGCGCTTCACGTTCGATTGCCCAAATGCGGGAAAACTCTTCGCTCGCCTCATCCAGCATGTAAGTGCGCGTAAGATCAGAGTGATAACCGTCGATACGACATCCGGTATCCACAAGAATAACGTCACCCGTCTGATAGAGTTGCTCTCCATCTGCGCCATGCGGCAACGAGGTCGCGGCTCCGAAAGAGACGATGCAGAATGTCGAGCCGTCAGTAGCGCCGAGAGAACGATGCTGTTCATCAATAAAGCGCACTACTTCACTTGCAGCGATGCCGGGCTTGATCAGCGCATGTGCGCGGCGATGGACTTCGAGTGTTAGATCCATCGCGTACTGAATGATCGCAATTTCATTGGCCGACTTACGGATGCGCTGTTCACGGATTAGTTCGCCGCCGTCAAGCAAGCGATCCGGCGAGATTTCATGTTTAAGTGCATTATAGACGAACAGCGGTACTGCATCGTCCACGGCAAGTGTCGCACCTGCCGGAATGAGTGACGCTACCAGCGCGGCGCTACTTTCCTCCTCCTGCCATACGCGGATTTCTCCCGGCAGGTGAGGCAGGCTTTCGACTCGGCTCTGTTCAAAGCCGGGAACGATATAAATGACTTCCGATTGTGTAACGAGGGCACCCAGAAAGCGTTCGCTGATGTGCCAGACAAGCCCCGTGTAATAACGCAAACTTGCCGTTGGTCCGAGTAAAAGCCCCCCAATCCCGCGTTCTCTCAACTTGCCTTGCAACACTGCCAATCGCTCAAGACGTTCTGCCTGTTCGATCTGCGGAGGAGATGACGGTGAGGTCATGATGCATACCTTTGTGATTTGTTTCTGGCAAAGCCATCGCCTGAGCGCAGCTTGCTCGTGGGCAGATATATCACGGCTTTGCTATTCTGAAAGTCATCTCTCTGCCGATGTGTTTAAGAAGTTCAAGACGCGAAGCTGATCCGCGAAACACGATACAACGCGCATTGATCGGTGCTTTAAAGCATAAGAGCGGGGCAGCTGACCGCGAATCCCTCAGATGGCTGTACCATCACAAACTGATGATGATGTGGCACACGAGTTCGTGTTAAATTGCGAGCAGTGGCCGAACAGATAAAGTGAGGTCACGTGGCAGTAATAAAATGTCTATAAAAGGCGCAGTTTCAAAAGTGGGTTAGTGTCTGTGAGGTTTTATGCCTGAGTTATGGCAATGGGTTTCGGCCCTTGGCTTTTCAATTGTTATCATCGTTGCGGCGCTGGTTTATCTCAACACGTCAAACCGTGAAACACCTGGTGATACGTTTAATCTTTCTACGAAAGTTGGGGCTGTAGCTGTGGCATTCGTTGCTGCCTTCGCAAGCCTCGCCGCTGCTGCTATCATTGACTGATCCGTCGCTCATATTTTGGGCGGCGACGCTCTTATGCACATAACCGCTCGCGACGAGCGACCACGAGCGTTTATCAAAAGCTTGCAATGCCCCATCAATGCCTTGCCCTATAAGACAATCGAAATTGGCTTGGAATATATAAAATTCCAACCTTTTAAAGTTTACGGAATGAGCAAAAATCCGCTAAATGGAACATTATGGAGAGATATAGAACGATTGCGAATTTTCGGTGAAGGCCGCTTTCAGGGGACGGTCTATATCTCGACATCGGCGAAGGTTGCCTTTTCTGTTTGATCTGGAATGAGCGCCGCCACCGAAGATTATACTTAGCGCACTTGTTTGCTCTACAGTGAAGTCCAAGATGGCAATCATTGGGCGTTGCAAGGTGTGGTGCATGCGGGTTGATTGTGCCGCAATTTCAATACTAAAGATACGATTGGTCATAAGGGGTTCACAGGAATTGGCTTGTGGATCGATTTTGAAGCGGGCAGGGCTTTGACCTTGCTGACCAATCGCATTCATCCGATAAGCCATTTCGACAGTGATATTCTTTCACTGTGCCGAGGCGTTGGCGACGTAATTGCATCGGGATAGGAGACGTCTATGCAACCAATATGGGCCGTTGGCTTGATGACTGGTACCGTTCTCGATGGAAATATCGATGTAGCCCTGTTGAAGACGGACGGTGAAACCATCACGGAATTTGGCGCCTATGCGCTGAAGCCTTATCCGCGCTGGATCCGTGACCTTCTGGAACGCGCGCAGGCCGAGGCTCGCATCTGGAATTTTGAAGGCGCGGAGCCTTCCGTGTTTGCTGAGGCCGAAGAAGCGCTGACTCGTGCGCAGTCTGCGGCTGTACGCGAACTGGTCGATGAAAGTGGGCTGTCTATGGCAGACATCGGCGTTGTCGGTTTTCACGGGCAGACGGTTCTGCATCGTGCGCCGCAGGCAGGCAGACTGGGTGAAACAAGGCAGCTTGGCGACGGTGGGCTCATGAGCGAGCTGCTGGCAACCAAGGTTGCTTATGATTTCCGAACAGCAGATATTCGTGCTGGCGGGCAGGGAGCTCCTCTTGCAGCCGTCTATCATGCGGCCCTGCTGCGCAGTGCCGACCCGAGTGGCAATACCGCGATTCTCAACCTTGGTGGTGTCGGCAATATCACGTGGTGGGACGGTGACGATGCGCTCGTGGCGTTCGATACCGGTCCGGCCAATGCGCCGATCAACGATTTCATGAAGGCGCGTGGTTTGGGCGAGATGGACCGTGACGGAGCGCTTGCCGCAGAGGGCAGCGTAGACGAAGCTCGGCTCGATGAACTGCTCAAACACTCCTATCTGACCGCGCCATATCCGAAGTCATTGGATCGCTTTGATTTTACTGATTCAATGGCCGATGGTCTGAATGAGGCAGACGGCGCGGCTACATTAACTGCCTTCACCACTTCTGCGGTTGGTAAAGCTCTGGATATTTTGCCACGTCGGCCAAGCCGGCTTGCCGTCAGCGGCGGTGGTCGTCGCAATCCAACCATGATGCGCATGTTGGTTGAGCGCGCGAAAGTAGAACTGATACCTGTTGAAGCACTTGGTTGGCGAGGCGATGCAGTAGAAGCTGAATGTTTTGCATTTCTCGCTGTGCGGGTTCTGCGCGGACTACCCATAAGTTTTCCGAGCACGACGGGCGTCCCGGCACCCATGACGGGCGGAAAGCTTGCCGGTTGAAAAGATGATATCTATCCAGCCTATCCAACAGTCAGTGTTGACCGCATTGCTTTTGTATTCCGCCCCATTGGATGAAGTTCAAGTTCCAATGCGTTTGTCGGGCAAGGCACGCTAAAAGCGTTATTGTCGTATAAAAATGATCCAGCATTAGTGTAATTCACTAACGCGATCATATGAAGTTACGCAACGTCACCCTTTCATCCGATATTTCATTTCTATTGCAAATGAACAGGAGAGAATACGAAACGCATGCGATCTTTACGTTGATTTAGGCAGTTCTCTTTATAAATCTAAATTATCATGGAGAAATGCAATGAAAATTATGCGATTCCTATTCTGTTTGTTCCTGCCATTTGTGTGGCTATCCGGTGCCGTCGCTGAACCGCTAGCCAAGCCGACGGGTAAGCCGATACTTGTCATATCCGGCAATATCTCGAATACGAATGTTGACGATACGGCCCAATTCGACCGGGACATGCTCGAAGCTATCGGTTTGGTGACAGTAGAAACGACCAATCCGTGGTATGATGGCCGCGTCCGTTTCGAAGGCGTATTGATGGACAAGCTTATGGCGCTTGTTGGTGCCAAAGGAACGAACGTGACTGCGGTGGCGTTGAACGATTACGTTAGTAAGTTGCCGATGGAGGACTTCACGAAGTTCAATGTAATTCTTGCCATGAAGCGAGATGGCAATTACATGCCGGTTCGCGACAAAGGACCCTTGTTTATAATCTACCCATATGACAGCGACCCACAGCTCCAAACTCAGACCTATTACACACGTTCTGCCTGGCAAGTTGCCAAGCTGATAGTTGAATAGAGGCAAAGTGTGAGACGAATTCTAGGCGTTATTATCTGTTGTTTTGTAGTGGCAACGGCTTATATCGCCTATGTCATTGCTGAACGACAGACAGCGCTTCAGAAATTCTCCCGGTATAACGACTCATGGTCCATTGGACAAACGGTGTCGGAATATATGCGGCTTGAACACGTCCTGGCTGTATATGCCTTGGACATGAACGAGGAGCACCGCGACGAAGTACGGCTGCGGCTCGATATCATGTTGGGCCGACTGGAGCTGCTACAGCAGGGCAACCTGCGATCGTTCATCCAAAATGATCCGCAACGCCGCGATCTGTTTTTGAAGTTGAGCGATGTTCTACAGACGCTTGACGTTCGCCTCGAGAAGTTGGATCTCGCAGGCATCAAGACAGTTCTGCAATCGATGAGTACGCTTGATGGGCCTATGACCGCGCTCGCGTCGTCAGCCGTTGAATATGACGTTGGACTTATCGATGCCGCTCAGTCGGAAGTTCGACAATTGCACCTTATCTATACCGGTTTAGCGGCTGGCCTCATCCTTTGCGGCGTGGTGCTGGTCATTCTTCTGCTTCGCCACAACAAGCTTCTTGATCGGGCGCATGGCAGTATGCAGCGCCTGACGAGCGACCTGCGACAAGCGACAGGTGAGTTGCAATCGCAGAATTTTCGGCTCGAGCATGACGCACATCACGATGCTCTGACTGGGTTACCCAATCGGGTTCTGTTCCGCCAGGATCTGGAGAAAAGGCTTGAAGCTGCACAATCGGGAGGCCAGTCGGCAATCATTCTTCTTCTGGATCTCGATGGTTTTAAAGACGTCAACGATACACTTGGGCATGATGTCGGCGATGCGCTGTTGCAGGCAGTTGCGAAACGCCTCACCAAGCTTGGTAGGCAAGGCGACATGGTCTGCCGCTTGGGTGGCGACGAATTTGCTCTGCTTTCCACAGGACGGCAGGAAGAAGAAGCTCTTGAACTTGCAGATCGTCTGATGGAGGCGATCAGTCAGCCTTATCATGTCGGCGAGCTGGAGATAAAAATCGGCACTTGTGTTGGTGTCGCAATTTCCGAGGGCGAGCCGGATACGGAAGAGCTTTTCAAGCATGCCGATCTGGCACTCTATGAAGCAAAGGCGCTTGGGCCAGGTCATGCGAGTGTGTTCAAATCCCAGATGCAGACACGTTTGCGGGAGAAAAAATCATTTGAAGCCGATCTTCAGAAAGCACTGGAGAACGGTGAAATGGAAGTCTATTACCAACCGCAAGCCTGCACAATAACGCGCGAAATATGCGGTTATGAGGCCTTGCTCCGCTGGACCCATCCAATACGCGGCCCTGTTTCACCCGTTGAATTCATTCCGGTTGCCGAAAAAATTGGCTTTATACATACCCTTGGAGACTGGGTACTCAAGACGGCCTGTCTACAAGCTGCAGGTTGGAACAAGCCGCTTAAGATTGCGGTTAATCTGTCTCCCGTTCAGTTCCGTAGCCTCAACCTTATTCAAAGTGTTCTGGATGCACTTGAACAAAGCGGGCTTAATGCGGAGCGGCTCGAACTCGAGATTACAGAATCGGTCTTGCTGGACAAGAATGAGCAGACCTTGAGCACGCTGCGCCAGTTGAAAGCATTGGGCATCCAGATCGCTATGGACGATTTTGGAACGGGCTATTCGTCGCTTGGCAGTCTCAGCGGGTTTCCATTTGACAAGATAAAGATCGACCGATCTTTCGTGCGCGACGTGACAACCCGTCCAGATGCACTGGCAATCGTCGAACTCGTAACCGGTGTTGGGCGCAGTCTCAGAATGGTGACAATTGCGGAAGGCATCGAAACCGAAGAGCAGTTTGCGTGCCTTAAACGACTGGGGTGCGATCAGGTTCAAGGCTACCTTATAGGCAAGCCGATACCCGCATCAAAGCTCAAACACCTGCATATTGGCAGCGGACAGGACGTTAACACGGTCGGTCTGGCTTCAGATGGCTGATCCAGTGTCGTGACAACTCGCCTCAGAGACGCAAATCAGTGTATGTTCACACACTAATAACCCCGTAAAGTTACATGTGATGCATTCAATACGTTAGAGCATATTTGCCGTTCGTTCGGACGCATGCTCTGACATCGGGGAATTGGGGCGTAGAAATTGCTGAAAGTACACGGAATTAACGTACCGATCGCGTCTGGCGAAGTATCGCCGGTTATCTGGCAGGCTTTGACAAGCGGCAGTTATGAAGCCAAAGAAGCGCGCTCGATTTTCAAGGCAGTAAAACCGGGAGATCGCGTGTTGGAACTCGGCTCGGGTATAGGGATTATTACCTCACTTATTGCCCAAATTGCAGACGTGTCGGTTTGGGCTTTCGAGGCAAATCCGTCTACAGCAGCACTGGCTCGTAGAGTTATTGATGCTAACGGCCTGGATAATGTTGTCGTTTCTCAGGGCATTCTTACGGCGGGTGAACCGGGCTCGTTTTGCTTCTATGTACGGCGCGACCTGTGGATGTCTTCTATGGATGAGAATCAAGGACCGTACGAACGCGCTATAGAGTTGTCCTCTGCGAATATTGACGAGTTTATTGCCCGGCATAATATCAACGTTCTCGTTATGGATATTGAAGGTGCTGAACGCGACCTGTTGCAAAACGCCGACTTGACTGGAGTGGAGCGCATCTTCCTAGAACTTCATGATCATCTCTATGGCCTGGCCGGCATCAGAGACATGATGCATGCACTCGCAGTGAAAGGATACGCATATGATCCTCGTGGCTCCCAGGGGCCATGCGTTTTGTTTGCCAAGGATGACGGCGTTCGGGAGTATGAGCCCGAGTAAAGAGTTACACGCTTACGCTTTGTGGTGTTGAAAAGAGCTGTGGTGTGCATTGTTTGATTGCAGCTCTGTGGAAAGAATTTTTGAAAAAAGAGCAAATTGGTCGTTGACAGTTTTGTTTAGTGGGGTCTATATGGCGCCACAACGATGGCGGCGACGCTGCTAGCGGCAGGTTGATGCGTCCATGTTGTTGGTTGAAAGGGTTGGGTTTATACTTGGCTTGAGTAGATTTTGCGCATTGACGGGGCTT
>NZ_VCIG01000042.1:0-363408 GCF_006345815.1 Ochrobactrum sp. CGA5
CAGACGATCTCAAACCGTCAAAAACTCTCCCGCCAAACGCCCCGCAACCAATCTCTCAAAACCATCCGAACCATCCGGCCCTCAAGTCTCAATCTCGTCTGCGCTCCGTCTCAGCGGTGCCGGGTATCTAGTCCACACCGTTCAGCATGTCAACCCGTTTTTTTGAAGAAAATCACAAACTTAATCGCCGTTCTTTTCTCCACACATCAACAGAACAAAAGCCCCGTCAATGCGAAAAATCTACTCAAGCCAAGTATAAACCCAACCCTTTCAACCAACAACATGGACGCATCAACCTGCCGCTAGCAGCGTCGCCGCCATCGTTGTGGCGCCATATAGACCCCACTAAACAAAACTGTCAACGACCTTTCGTAAAAAATTCAGGATTTTTCTTTCCACAGCCAAGATGGTCCTTTTTAACCAGATTTCAACTGCGAAAAGATGGCGATTCGAGCGGTTGCGACGTTTCCGTGACGGTTGACATGACAATGGAACGAACAAGCATGAAGCCTATGCCTTATATTCTGGCAGTCGATGGCGGCGGCACAGGATGCCGGGCGTTGCTTGCCGACGGCAATGGCGATCCCGTAGGCCGAGGCGCAAGCGGTCCCGCCAATATCGGCGCCGCCCCGGCAACGGCTCTGGATAATGTCATGCGCGCGGCGGCACTGGCAGCGCACGACGCAGGACTGGATGTCTCTGTATTGAATGAGACCTGCGCCGTGCTTGGGCTCGCAGGCGCTAACTCACTTCCCGACACGGATCGCTTGGAACAGAGCTTCCCCTTCGCCAGGACGAAGATCGTTTCCGACGCTGTTACCGCCCTGCAAGGTGCGCTCGGTCCGGAAGACGGTGCTATCGTCATACTCGGCACCGGCTCTGCCTTCGTTAAAAGACAAGAAAGTGTATTCGAGATAGTGGGCGGGCGCGGCTTCATGCTGAGCGACCATGCAGGCGCCGCGCGTCTTGGCCGTGAACTGCTCGAGAAGGCGCTGCTGGCTCTGGACGGCATGGCCGCGCCTACGGCACTTACCGATGCCGTGCTGGCACGGTTCGGCGGTGAACTACGCCAGATCATCACCTTCTCGCGCACGGCAACGGCCGCTGACTATGCCACCTTCGCTCCCATCGTTTTCGACTATGCGCATAACGGCGATGCGCTTGGTCTTTCGATCCTGAAACACGCCTGTTCTTATATTGCCCTTGGTCTCGATCGCCTCGGCATAGAAACGCTTGGCCGGTTCAGTCTGACGGGAGGTCTCGCCTCGTCCTATGCGACGCTGCCATTTCTGCCGCATCATGAATGCTTTCAACCCGCGCTTGGCGATGCGTTACAGGGAGCATTGTCGCTTGCCTTGCTAGCGAACAGACGAGACTGACCGCCAGGGCATATCAAGACGCTGCGGCTATGAATGTGCGATGCTTTGGCCGCAAAAAGACTTGTCGCAGACCGGTTTACCCCCTAATTTCTTATATACAGGCGGTCGCAGACATTCAGCCTGATCTTGCGAAGCAACGTCAGTTCAAGCTGGCGGTGTGTTTGGTGTATTCTTTTCATGCATTTCCAGACGGAAACCGGTTTCCGCTCCCAGAGGAAATGCCCCACAGGGGTGGCATGCTGACTAAAAAAGGCAAGTATGGCCTGAAAGCCATGGTGCATCTGGCGGGCGTTACGGATGGGCAACTGGTTTCAGCCAGCGAGATCGCCGAAAAACACCATATACCGCGCAAGTTTCTCGATAATATCTTCACCGAGCTTCGCAATGCCGGTTTCGTTCTGAGCCGCAAGGGCAAAGGCGGCGGCTTCTGCCTGGCCCGTCCGGCCAACGAAATCGCCATCGGCAATATTATTCGCGCACTCGACGGCGCGCTTGCCCCCATCGCCTGCGCCAGCAAGACAGACTATCGCCCTTGCGACGATTGCGATGAGGACGAATGCGAGGTGCGCCACATGATGCTTGATGTACGCGAAGCGATAGCCAGCGTTCTGGATCATCGGACACTGGCTGACAGCAAGGCCATAGATATGGCCTCACTGTCTGAATAGGTCTCAGGCGGCGGCTGCCGACCAGTTGGGGAACGGATCTTTCAGCCCCGACCAGCGCTCGGGCACGAAGTCCTCTTCCTCAAGAAGACATTGATCCAGTTCACCGACAAGCGCGTCCTCCTGCATTGGATCGACACCTATGAAAACGATTTCCTGACGCCGGTCGCCCCAAACCTTATGGAAATATGGCTCCATGGCGCGCTGCCACTCCGGTTCTTCCGGCCAGTATTGCTTCGGCACGGATGACCACCAGCGCCCTCTTTTTCCCGTGCGCACCAACGCGCCCGCCTGACTGATTTCACCGACAAAATCCGGACGGGTTGCCAGCCAGAAAAAACCTTTTGCCCGCACGACACCCGGCCAGCCCTTGTCGATAAACGACTGGAACCTTTCTGGATCGAACGGACGCCGCGCCCGATAGACAAACGAGCGCACGCCATATTCCTCGGTCTCCGGCGTATGCGAGGCGAACCCGTGCAGCTCCTTGTACCAAAGCGGATGCTCATGCGCCTTGTTGAAGTCGAAGCGCTTTGTGTCCAGTATGGCTTCGAGCGGTACTTTGCCGAAATCCACCTCCTCAATGCGTGCATCGGGATTGAGCGAGCGTATGACCTTACAAGCCAGATCACGCTCTTCTTCAGAAGCGGTCGATATCTTGTTCAACACAACAACGTCGGCGAACTCGATCTGTTCGACCAGAAGATCGACAAGCGTGCGCTCGTCCCCCTCCCCAAGCGACTCACCACGATCGCGCAGAAAGTCACTCGACGCATAGTCCTTCAGCAGATTGGCGGCATCCACAACCGTCACCATCGTGTCGAGCCGTGCAACATCGGAAAGACTGCTGCCCTTCTCGTCACGAAACTCGAACGTGGCGGCGACCGGCAGCGGCTCGGCTATGCCGGTCGATTCGATGAGGAGATAATCAAAGCGCCCCTGAGCAGCCAGTTGCGAAACTTCCTTCAGCAGATCATCGCGCAATGTGCAGCAGATGCAGCCATTGGTCATTTCGACCAATTGTTCATCCGTGCGGGAGAGGTTGGCGCCGCCTTCACGAACCAGGGCAGCATCGATATTCACTTCGCTCATATCATTGACGATCACCGCGACGCGGCGGTTGTCGCGATTATTGAGCACGTGATTGAGCAGTGTTGTCTTCCCGGCCCCGAGGAAACCGGACAGGACCGTAACAGGCAGTCTCTTTCTCATGACTCCGTTCCTTGCTTGGAGCACAACCCGAAAAGTATGAAACGGCTTTCGGGTTGCGCGTTGAAACAAACAGTTAGAGCGTCGGCCTGATTGAAACGCGCTCTAAACCGGATGCGGTCAATCGTGATGGTGGTGATCGAGATTGAAGGTCAGCGTGGTGAAATAGCTGAGCTTGTCAGCTTCCTTTGAATCGGACAACGGCTTGGAATAACCCGCCCCAACAACATTGAGGCCAGCGTTGCGGATATTGATCCTGGCGATGCCCTCCGCGTCGGTCTTCACCGGTGCTGCATGGCTGTCATTGACATAATCCGCCGCAACCTCGACGCCTTCCACAGGTTTCCCGTCAAACAGGACCTGCACAGGAAGCTCATTGCCCGCCTTCAATATTGTCGGATCCATCAACGGAACGATTTCGAAAGGCATGCCTTGGGGCTCTGGTTTTTTGCGCAGATGGTCCAGAATCGCGACGGCAAACTTCTGGCTCTGGCTGGACTGCCTTGCGCCCGGAACTTCCGATTTCGGCTTGTTGACCCATTTGCCGTCAGGACCCTCAGCCCAGAAGCCATTGTCGAACGTGCCGCTGACCACGACTGCGTCCTTGGGTACGCGCAGCAGAGCATGATCTTCCTTTCGCACGATCTCGACGGCGACCTCCTTGCCGTCTACGTTCTTCGCCTTCACCGTCTTCAGCTTCTGCGGATCATAGGCTTCATCGCTTGCACCATGGCCATAAACGACAGCCTGTATTCCGTGGCGCTCGGCAATCCAGATACCGTGCGCACCCGCAATTGCGGGAGCAAGAAACGACAAAACGGCACTGGCGTGAAGCGCCTTCAAAAAGCTCGCCATCCTCTTCTCCTTTAATGTTATATCATTGCAGATATTGCGGTGAAAATAGGCGGTCAGAGCCGCCCATGAGCGTATCAAAATGAAAGAATCGGATTCCGGTCCGTTTCAATCAAATCAGGATCATTTCAAAGTGCCGGGCTGTCGGTACAATACAGCCCGGCACATTGCAGCCGCCTTCTGGGATGCGTTGGCACCCAGCAAACGACGGCGGCCGCCGCCGCTATTTCGACAGACAGCTTTTCAGCGAATCCGCCAGATTTCGGATAAGTTGCGGATAAAGATCAGGACCATCCTTCAATTCCGCGCCCAGAGGATCGAGAACACCGGTTTTGGCGTCCGTCCCGTCGATAACTGTATTCACAAGCTTCGGCTCGAACTGCGGCTCGGAAAACACGCAGGTTGCGCCAAGCGATTTGATCTTCTCGTGGATTTCCTTGATGCGCGCAGCGCCCGGTGCCTTTTCGGGGCTGACCGTGATCGATCCAGCCGCCGTCACACCGAAGCGATTTTCAAAATACTGGTAGGCGTCGTGGAAGACGATAAACGGCTTGCC
Source organism: Ochrobactrum sp. CGA5 (assembly GCF_006345815.1). Taxonomy (GTDB): domain Bacteria; phylum Pseudomonadota; class Alphaproteobacteria; order Rhizobiales; family Rhizobiaceae; genus Brucella. The sequence goes on from NZ_VCIG01000042.1 coordinate 4,662, forward strand.
CTTCACCGGCTCCAGTTCGCTGGCGATTTCCTTGGTCAGCGCGTCGATCTTCTCGCCATAGTTCTTGGCATTCTTTTCATATTGCGCGGCGTGTTTCGGGTCGCTTTCGCTCAGCGTCTTCGCAATATCCGCGGCCAGAACCTTGCCGTTCTGTGGGTCTAGCCAAAAATGCAGATCATATTCACCGTCACCATGGTGATGGTTATGCCCGTCTTCCGAAGCTTCGGTGGCGTGATCGTGGCCCTTCTTGTCATCATCCCCATGATCATGACCCTCGGCACCATGGTCGTGACCTTCATGTCCGTGGTCATGCGCTTCAAACGGGCCGCCTTCGCGGAACTTCAGCTTGGTCAGTCCGTCTGCCTCACCAAGCGCGACAATCTTCGCGCCATCGCCAAGCGTATCGATAGGCTTGTCAAGGAAGGTTTCCATGGACGGACCAGCCCAGAAAATCACCTTGGCATGTTCGATTGCTTCCGCATCAGAGGGCTTCAGGCTGTAGACATGTTCAGAACCAGCCCCCTGAACGATCAGTTTCGGCTCACCCACGCCCTGCATGACTGCGGAAACGATGGAATGGAGGGGCTTGATCGACACCACGACGCCGTCGCGTTCTGCGGCAAGCGAGACATTTGCCGTACCGGCCAGAAATGCTGAGGCGAGGAGAAGGGAGCGGAGATGTTTCATAGTCTCTCTCTTGTACGATTGGAGAAGGGCACCATATTCAATTGATATGTTATTTTATTACGTAAGTTGCGTTATGCTATAACGTCTGCCATAAGGTGAGGCAACCCCCATTCTGGAAAAATCACAGCGGCGGATGATCCGTGTGTGGGACAAGAACATACAGGCAGTGAAAGCCCCAAACAGATGAGCAGGAAGACCGCCCTCCCCGCCGAAAAGGCGCGGGAAACATTGATCGAACTGAAAGATGCTGGCGTCTATCGCGACGGGCGCTGGCTTGTGCGCAATGTCGACCTTGGAGTGGAACGCGGGGAGATCGTTACCCTGATCGGTCCGAATGGCGCGGGCAAGAGCACCGCCGCCAAAATGGCGCTGCGCATCCTGAAGCCCGACGAAGGCAGCGTGATCCATGCGCGAGGCCTGCGCATCGGCTATGTGCCGCAGAAGATCAATATCGACCGTACGCTGCCGCTTTCGGTTGAGCGCCTGATGACCCTGACAGGACCTCTGTCGCGCAAGGATATTGAGACGGCATTGGAAGTAGTGGGCATCCCACACCTTGCAAAGGCCGAGATTGCCAACCTGTCGGGCGGAGAATTCCAGCGGGCGCTGATGGCGCGCGCGCTTGCTCGCAAACCGGACCTTATGGTGCTGGATGAACCAGTGCAGGGCGTCGACTTCTCCGGCGAAGCCGCTCTCTACGAACTGATCGCGAAGCTGCGCGACGATACAGGCTGCGGCGTGCTCTTGATTTCGCACGACCTGCATCTCGTCATGGCGGCGACCGACCGCGTCATCTGCCTCAACGGTCATGTATGCTGTAGCGGGACGCCGCGCGATGTGACGGCAAGTCCTGAATATATGAGGCTTTTCGGCAGCCGGGCCGTCGGGCCTCTTGCCGTTTATGAGCATCGCCATGATCACACGCATCTGCCCGACGGGCGCGTGCTGCATGCCGACGGTTCCGTAACGGATCACTGCCACGCCGATGATGGCCATCATCATGAGCATGAACATGAACACGAACTCCATCATCACGAAGGGAGCGCGCCGCGTGCTTGACGATTTTTTCACTCGCGCCATCATCGCCGGTGTCGGACTGGCGCTAACGACAGGACCGCTCGGCTGCTTTATTGTCTGGCGGCGCATGGCCTATTTCGGCGACACCATGGCGCATTCCGCCCTGCTTGGCGTGGCGCTGGCGCTTGTTTTCGACATCAATCTGATGATCGGCGTGTTTGCCGTCGCCGTGGCGATTTCCGCCATTCTGCTGCTTTTGCAGCGTCGGCATACATTGTCGGCGGATTCGCTCCTCGGCATCCTGTCCCATGCCACGCTGTCGCTTGGTCTCGTCCTCATCGCCTTCATGACATGGGTGCGTGTCGACCTGATGTCGTTTCTGTTCGGCGATATTCTGGCCGTCTCGCGGATGGACATCGCCTTCATCTATGGCGGCGGCTTGCTTGTGCTCGCCGTTCTGGCCTGGCTATGGCGCCCTTTCCTCGCTGCCACTGTCAGCGAGGATATTGCCCGCGCCGAAGGCATGAGCCCGGCAGTGTCCCGCATTGTTTTCATGCTGCTGCTTGCCATTGTCATCGCAATTGCGATGAAGATCGTCGGTATTCTATTGATTACATCGCTGCTGATCATTCCGGCAGCGACAGCACGCCGCTTTTCCTCCACACCCGAGCAAATGGCCATTCTAGCCTCGCTGATCGGGGCCGCCGGGGTCATAGGCGGACTTTATGGTTCCATTCATTTCGACACGCCCTCCGGTCCATCGATTGTGGTCGCGGCGCTTGCCATTTTCATTCTGAGCCTGCTACCCCTACATAAAAGGGAACAGGCATCACCGAAACGGATCGCTGGACAATGAGCACCCATCATCATCACGCCTCTCAGGAGCTGACCCGCAATCAGACACTGGTTTTTGACGTCTTGTCCAAGGCTGAAGGACCGCTCAGCGCCTATACGATCCTCGACCAGTTGCGCGACGACGGTTTCCGCGCCCCGCTGCAGGTCTATCGCGCACTGGAAAAACTGCTCGACTACGGCCTCATTCATCGCCTCGAAAGCCTCAACGCCTTCGTTGCCTGCGCCCACCCGCAATGCCATCAGCAAGGGCTCGTGGCTTTCGCGATTTGCGAAAAATGCGGTCAGGTGACGGAATTCTCAGACGCAGCGATAGAGAATCTCGTCGGCGCATGGAGCCTTCAGAACGGTTTCAAATCGCGCAAGACGACACTGGAGCTGCGCGGCACCTGCGAAGCCTGCGGCGAGCACTAGAGTCGCACACCCAAAGTGGGAAACGCCTTCGCGGGAAAAAGATCATGCTCAAACAGACCACAACCTGTTCAAGGTAACCATGTCCGAAGGGTCCCCGGTTAAAAAGTAACGCATCCGCAATCGAAACCTGCTAGATTAGTCTAGGGAAACTGCGCATCGTGCTTTCTGAAAATCGTTTCCGATTTTCACGCCGATGCAGTGGGGAATAGCAGGTAAGATTTTGATATGGCACGTGTTAAGCCATCGCATGAACGTCGCAGAGAAGAGAGGCAGCGTACGAGGCTGCGCTCTGGTAAGATTGTGGGCCTCGACGGACGGTTTATCATTGAATGCCAGTTCAGCGATATCGCACCCCACGGCGCCAAGCTCCGAACTGTTGAAGTACCGACCCTGCCGGAGCGCTTCTGGCTGTTCGATGATTATTACGCCCGCGCGCTTCTGGCCCGGGTTGCCTGGCGCAATGGTCGCGAAATGGGTGTGGAACTTGTGTCTGACCCGGCGGTCACACCACTGGACGAAGAGCGTCTCGCCCAGCTTTCAGGCAAATATTATTCGCTGTGACTGACCGGCTGCGCGCTGGCCTGCTTTTCTGAAGACTGTTTGGCCGGAGCAGTCGGTGCAGGTGTTCCGCGCATATTCATGGCGCGGATTTCTTCCGCTGAAATATAGTTGAACTGCTCGACCAGAAGGTCCTTGATGACCGGCTCTGGAAACCGCGCGTTCAGATCTGTGATGATCGAGGCGCGCACATCCTCGAAGCTTACCTTCTCGACCTCTTTCGTATCCGAATAGCTGCCATAAAACTTGCGGAAGATTTCATCGCTGATGAAGAATTCGAGCGGCACGGTCAGCTTCTTGCGAATGTTCGAATCCACCGTATAGACAAGCTGCGTCACCACATAACCGGCGACATTGCCGTTCGAGATGATCGGAACACTCATCACATCCGTCTTGACGTAATCCACGCCGCCAAATCCACCGGCTGTAACCTGCGCCTCTCCCGAAGACGAAGTCTTCTGGCGGACCGCCATGAAAAGCGAACCGAAGGCGACGACGCAGATCCACAGACCGATGAGAACGATACGGATCATCGTGCTTGCCCGAGCCTCACGCTCTGCATGCTGTAGGTGCCGTCAGCGTCCTGCGTTTCCAGCGCACCACGAATGAGGTCCGCCAGCTCGCCCACGGCACGCAGATGCAGTTGCAGCGCTTCGCAATTCTTCTCCAGCTTCTGCTTCAACCCGTCGAGCAACGGCTGGAGCCGCTTCATCGTCGCCGGTTCGGCAACGCTGGCCGCTTTCTTGATCGCTTTGTTGAAGTCATACAGCCCGCGGCTCTTGCGGGAGTTGATTTCCGCCAGATCGGGATTGCCGCCTTCCAGCAGAAGGCGTGTTTCCGTATCGATGACATCCTCGAGGCGAAGGATAGCTCGCACGACCGGCTTCAATGTGGGGTTCTCGGCTGGCTCCTCTGCCAGCACCTGAGCCGGTTCGCTCGTGACAGTGACGATGTGCGAATCCTCTGGCGTCAGGCTGTTCTCAGAGCTTGTCTCTGTCATTTTGGGGTCCTCAAATATGAAGCATGGCGGGCGCTTGTCATTAAAGGCCGATAAGCCTCGCGCTATCCATTTCGCTGTTGTTGCGCGGTTCCGGTAGAACGGAGCGGTCAGAACCGCTCTACCTCTTTACTTTCAGGCATGTCTTTACCCCGAAACCGGGTCCCATTTTCGGGAGACATGCTCCAGTTGCTTTTGAATCAGCCTGCGTTCAAAGCCATGCACAATGCCCTTCGATACGCCGTTCTGGCTCACACTTCCTCCCAGATCGTCGACAACGTCTCCAAACGCCATCGTCGTCGGCGCGTCTGTCCGCCTGTTGCGCGCCGCCTGCTCCTCAAGCAGCCTGGCAATGCCGACACCGCCACTATCCGCCATCTTGTTTGCCATGGCTTCCGCCATCATGGACTTCCAGTATTCACCGGCAATCCCCTTCCCGAAGGTCGCGGGCGTGTCACTGGTGAACATTGACTGCACGAAGGATTGCAGCATGAAGGCTTCAAACTTGCGGTAGGCCGGATTGGCCACGTTCTGTACCTCCGGTCGCACGTTGACCCCAGCCGCAAGGCTGTCGGAAAAGCTGGCGAAGTTATCCCGCGTTAACCCATCACCGGCGGCAGACGCCATCATGGTCCCGGATGCGGATGGCGCTCTCAACCGTTCCGCCGCCATGCGATAGGCTTGCGGATCGGCTGCACGCGCCACGTCCATCACCAGATCTGACGGCGGGTTGATCGCCATGCACCACTCCTTGCTTCAGAGCGTGTTTCGATCTGATTGCATCAGATCGGCGCTCCAATGGTTAGCTCCGCCGCGCATCTTATCCAAAAGCCGCTTCGCGCTTTTGGGATGCGCTTTGTTACTTGCACCATAATGGGTCAAACTTGACTGAAACTTGTGCGTGCGTTCAGCCTCGATTTTGGGTCAATCAAGGTTTTGCGACCGGTTTGTCGTTTTCCGGCTAATAAATTCCTCGATCAGGCTGGAAAGTTCGCGCCGTTCGCGATCGCTTTCAGCATCCGTCAGACGGTTCTCCAGCAACCCAACACGTCTTTGTTCCTGCAAAAGTGCCTTGCGTTGCGATTCGAGCCGCTGCCCGAGCTGCTGTGATTCGGCGGCGTTGGTTCCAAGGCGCTTGATGAGCAGCGACGGGTCGATATTGAGCGCATCGCCATCATAGCGGCGATCCTGCATGGCGATGAGCGCCTCCCGCTCATCATCCAGCGCGTTCTTGCGTGCGTTGGCTGCGGCAAGAGCCTGCTCCAGCCGGGCGCTACCGAGCTTCTGCAGTTCAATCAGCTTCTTGAGATTACGCGGGTTTTTCATAGTCAGACTCAAAACAGCTCACGCAACTGCGTCGCGGTTTCGTTGGTGAAGAAGCGCAGGATTTCCGGCAGGATGAAATAGATTACCAGCAGCCCGCCCCCCAAAACGAATGGCATCGATACAAAGTAAACCGGTATGGCCGGCGTCAGCTTGTTGATCAGGCCAATGGCAAAATTGACGAGAATTGCAAAGACAATGAACGGTGCTGCAATGCGCAGCGTTGCAAGAAAGGCCGCCGAAAGAGCATCGGTGAAATCGATCATTGCCGCATCGGGGCGGAACTGCCCGTCAACCGGTATGGCCACATAGGAGTTGAGCAGCGCCCGGAAGATTTCCAGATGCATGTCGGTGATGAAGAACAGGAACAGGGCGCTAAAAGTGACGATAGTTGCAAGCGTTGCCTGCGGTTCGCTTTCCGTGATGGCATCGGCAGGAGAACCGGAATAACCGACAGACACGGCCATCGTGCTGGCCATGAATTGCAGCGCCCAGAAATAGATATGCGCCAGAATACCGATAATGGCCCCGACGAACATTTCGCTGGCCATCAGGCGAAACAGGGTCCATGGCTGCCCGGCATCGACAACGGTCACGATACGCTGCAGCACCAGCGGCAGAACCGCGAATGAACAGGCCAATGCGATGTAGAGCCTGACCTGCAACGGAATGCGCGCGCTCGAAAGTCCCGGCATCAGCATCAGGCACGCGCCGACGCGACAGAATGCCAGAATGGCAGCCAGAATGATTTCATTGAGCGGCAGTTGCGCGATCGGCACTTAGGCCCCTTTCCGCGTATGAAGCAATAACTACTCTCCTCTTCCTTCGAAACTGTTCCCTTCGTACTGAGCTACCCCCCTAAGCCCGGACAGAGGGTCATCGCCACCAGGTCCCCACCTCGCGGATGCGCACCCTGAACACTGTCACAAAGGCATCTCCAATCGGCACCCCACTCATCCTGAGGATGTGCCCTGAGCACAGCAAAGGGAACCGTCTCGAAGGAACAGAACGATCGAAGAACGCTGTTCTCCTACGAAATGGCCCCGAGCGACTTCACCTCCACGCCACGTGCGATTTCGACATGGGACAGGACAGGCAAGGTGGCGAACAGACGCTCGATAATCATGCGAATGTATGGTCGTGCTTCCGGCGAGGAAACCAGAACGAAACGCTCTCCATTGTCGAAATGCTTGCGAATTACGGTGGAAGCTTCCGTGCCGAACTGCTCCAGCAAGCGTGGATCGATGTCGAACTCGACGATTTCACCCTTGGCGTCTCGCTTGAGGCTCTGGTGAAAGACCAGATCCCAGCGATTGCCAAGACGCAGCACGTTCAACACGCCATTATCGGAAAGATCGCCGCAAATCTGCTGCGCCATACGCATACGGACATGTTCCACGATCATCTCCGGGCGGCGGACAAGCGGCGCGATCTCCGCAATCGCTTCAAGGATCAGATGCAGGTTACGGATGGAGATGCGTTCGGCAAGCAACAGCTTCAACACCGCCTGCAGGCCCGAATAGGAAATATGCGACGGGCAGATATCTTCCAGAAGCTTGCGATATTCGGAGCCGAGACGGTCCAGCAGAATGCGCATATCCTTGTAGGAAAGAAGCTGGGCCAGATTGTTGCGGACGATCTCGCTCAAATGCGTCAGCAACACAGAGAGATTATCAACTGTCATGTAGCCGTCGCGGCGCAGGTCCGATGCGAAGGTTTCCGGGACAGAATAAGCGCGCATACCGAAGGCCGGTTCACGCACTTCCTCGCCCGGAACGGCTGGTATCGGGCGGTCACCCAGCACGACGAGCGTTTCGCCGACACGCAACTCGTGGCTGGCGACAGCCGTGCCGTGAATCTTGATGCGGTAGCTTTTCGGCGGAAGCGCGATGTCGTCCGTGACCTTGATTTCGGGGATAACGAAACCGTATTCCTGTGCGAACTTGCGGCGCATCTTGTTGACTCGGTGCGCCAGTTCCTGCTGCGATGCGATCAGGCGGGCGGAAAGCTGCTTGCCGAGGCAAAGCTCGATCTGGTTGGTTTCCAGCGACGCCTTGACGGAATTGCGCTCCTGCTCTTCTGCCTCGCGCTGCTTCTTGTCGGCTTCCGTGGCTTCCGCCTCGCGCTGGCGCGCTTGTCGACGAGGCACGGCAATGCCGACGAAAGCCATTGCGCCACCCAGCATGAAGAATGGAAAAGCGGGCAAGCCCGGCATGATGCCAAGAACGAAGAGCAGCATTGCCGCCACCAGCAATGCTTTCGGATAGGCTCCCAACTGGCCGAAGATCGCCTGATCGGCAGAACCGCGTGTACCACCCTTCGACACCAGAAGACCGGCGGCGAGCGAGACGATCAGGGCCGGGATCTGCGTGACCAGACCATCGCCAACCGAAAGTTTGGTAAAGACATCGGCCGCTTGTGAAATATCCATGCCGTGGCGCGTGGCGCCGATGATAATGCCGCCAAAAATATTGACGGCGGTGATGATGAGACCTGCAATCGCGTCGCCGCGCACGAATTTCGACGCACCGTCCATGGAGCCGAAGAAGGAGCTTTCCTCTTCCAGCTCGCGACGGCGGCGCTGCGCTTCCTTTTCATCGATCAGGCCCGACGAAAGATCGGCATCGATGGCCATCTGCTTGCCGGGAATGGCGTCGAGGGTGAAGCGCGCGCCCACTTCCGCGATACGTGTCGCACCCTTGGTGATGACGAGGAAGTTGACGATGATGAGAATGCAGAAAACGACAAGGCCGATGACAAAATCACCGCCCATCACAAACTGCGAGAAGCCATGGATCACGTGACCGGCGGCGAGATAGCCTTCATTGCCGTGGGTAAGAATTACGCGCGTCGTCGCGATGTTCAGCGACAATCGCATCATGGTGGCGATGAGCAGCACCGTCGGAAAGGCGGAAAAGTCCAGCGGGCGTTGAATCCAGAGCGCTACCATCAGGATCAAGACAGAAAAGGCGATCGAGAACGCCAGGCCGATATCCAGCACGACAGCCGGAACGGGAAGGAAAAGCACCGTCAGGATGATGATGATGCCAACCGCCAGCCCCATATCGCTGCCGGTTAAAAATCCACTTTTCATAAAGGGTTTAGCCGCTGCCTGCTGCACATCCGTCTCCTGTTTCGGAACGGACCCTAGCTTGCGAAGCTTGCGCGAGGGCTGCGCGTCAGAAGCCCTTCTCGATTCGGGAGTAGACAAGCAGCGTGAAAGAGTTGATCTGTGCGCCGACAAAAGGCGCTGTCAAAGCCAGCACGACGAAAATGACGATGATCTTCGGCACGAAGGTCAAGGTCATTTCCTGAATCTGCGTCAGCGCCTGAAAAAGCGCGATGCCGATGCCTGCAAGCATGGCAGCAAGCACCGCCGGGCCGCTTGCCATAAGCACGGTCCAGATCGCAGAATTGACAATATCGAGTGCGTCGGCCTCGTTCACCGCATCAGTTCCTAGCTGATCTTGACGCCAGCGCCGATCATCAGCGTCTTCCCGTCCTCCAGTTCCGCCAGCATGCCGTTGGACTGAATGGTGACGGATTTGACGACGCCCGATATGCTGCCATCGGCGTTTGTCAGCGTGCGACCGATCCAGCCTTCGGCCTGCGTCAGCGACGTGTTGGCGATCAGTGTTTCGAGCTTGCTGTTCATCTGAACGGCTTGCTCGACATTGGAGAAGGTCGCAAGCTGCGAAACATACTGCGTCGCGTCCATTGGCTGGGTCGGATCCTGGTTCTGCATCTGGGTCACCAGAAGCTTCAGGAAGGAGTTGTAGTCGACGCTTGCCTTGTTGGCCGCAGAGCTGCTGTTGTTCGTTGAGCTGTTGTTCGTCGTGTTCGTGCCAACCGGCGGTGTCGTGGTCATGGGTTTGCCTCCACAGATTTCCGGGGTGCCGTTACGGGCAAAGCCGGGCTTTCATGGGCCATCAGTTCGGCCTCGCGTGGGTATTGCACGCGAATGGTCTTCAGCGCCTCGAAAACACGCCCGTTATGAACCAGTTCGTCAACCAGCTTCAGCGCATTCAGGATTTCCGCATCCTTGAACGTCGAGAACATGCCCTTCAGCATCTGCGCGAAAGTGGCATGGGCCTTTTCGCGCATGGCCGGTTCGATCAGCATCATCTGCGCCGCAAAATAAAGCTGGCGTAGCGGCGTTGTCGTGTCTTCCGGCTGGAGAACGTGGTTTTCGAGAAGAAAAGTTGCATCGTTCAGGAGCTCGAGCGAAACTTTGCGATCCGCTTTCAGCACCGCGCCGTTGATGAAGATTCTTTCGCCCGCACGCAGCGAAAGGCGAATGGCCGGCTTTCCGTTCGGGGTCATATCAAAGCCCGTCCCGGATCGACTGCGTGATCTCGATCAGCGTGGCGTAATCGTTGCTCTCGCCCTGGCGGATACGCTCGATTTCCTTCAGCACGAAAATACCGACGGAAATGATCGCGGCCTTCAGTTCCTTCGGCAGCACATTTTCCTCCGACCCCAGATCATCGATGATCGTGGTCCAGAGCTTCGTCGTGAAATAGGTCGCGTCGATCGCCTCTCGAGAGCCGCTACCGTTCGCCTTCGCCGCCTCGAGCATTGCGATGGAACGGTCGAACAATGCCCGTTCCCGTTCCTTGGCGCTCGCCATATCGTCATTCATGACATCTTCGTAGCGCATCTGATACATGGTGTCTCCGTCTATCAGTACCAGTTGGACGGGCTCGCATCATGCTGCGTCCGTCCTGATTTCATCTCAACTATCGGAGATAGTTGAGCAGGCTCATATTCTGCAGCTGAACCGTCAGCGAATAGGAAGTCTCGATCTGCGTCTTCAATGCGTTGACGCGTGTCGCCGCTTCGTAGGGATCGACCTCCTCAAGATTGAGTACGGACTGGTTCAGTATCTTCTGCTGCGCGGCGATGCGCGTTGTTGCAGCCTGCGTGCGCGATTGCGCCAGACCAAGCGTTGTCTGCTCCGACGTCGTTTCGGTGATCGCCGTCGTCGTGGTCTGCAACGCCTGTTCAGTCAAGGCTCCGAAAGCCGAGTTGTTGAGGCCGATGGTTGCAAATTCGGCCACCATGACCGCCGACATGATGGTCTTGCGGAAGCCATCTGCATTGGCGGAAATCGATGTATTTGCCGTTTCGGTCGGTGAAATCCGACTCTTGATGACTGTGTCCGAGGCATCCGACCAGTTTGCGGCCCAATTAGCGTCGTTGAACTCGTCGGCGAAATCGCCTTCCAGAAAGGCTCTCATCTCATCGCCGGTAATGTCCGCCACCTGCGGATCGTCGATGGCGAAGCCGAAATGCGTCTGAAACGCCTGACGCACCGCCGTCTGCGCGGCGCTGCCTTCGGTATAGTCGGCAACCGGCTTCACATCGGTGTTCACGCCGGCAAAGATATACTCGCCATTATAGCTGGTGTTAAGCAGGCCGGTGACGGAACTGAGAATGGATTTTGCCGATTTTGCCACCGTTGCAGCACTTTCAGCGGCATTGTTCGCGCCGGTCAAGTCGCCCAGAAAATTCTGCATGTCCTCTATGATCGTGCCTGTGGCAGTCTGCGTGGCATTCATGCGCTGCTGCACCAGCTTATTCATATCTGTGAGCACGCTCAGACGATCATATTCCTTGCGCAACGATATGGTCTGGCCGGATTTGGAGCCGAGCGACAAGCCGACATCGAATACGGTTCCCGTGGTGGCTTCCTGCTGCGCCTTCAACATTTCGGCCTTGTTCTTCGCCACAAGTGCCCGCAGGGCTGACGTTGCGCCATAGGTGGAAATCGATTGCGCTTTCATTGGCCTCACACCGCGTTGAGAAGATCGTCGAGCATTGCGCTGACCGTGGTCAGAACCCGGCTCGATGCCTGATAGGAATGTTCAAGATCCAGAAGCAGCGCCATTTCTGTGTCCATATTGACGCCGTTGGCGTTGGAAAGGGCTGCATCTGCCTGACCGGCAATCGTCGCATTATAGGAGAATTCGCTGTTGGCTTTCTGACGCTTGCCTTCGAGCCAGCTAATCGACGATGAACTGTAGTCTGTCAGGCTGGAACTCGTTGCCAGACCCGCGACCGAATTGAAGGCCATCGGTTCAGAAAATGCTTCGTTGAGCGCACGCAGGCGATCGCTGAAACCTGCGCCGCCTTCGTTATTGTATTTGTAGTCAGGTCCGTTCGCCCCACCATCCCGCAGAAGCAGCGGGCTGCCGCCTTCCGATGCAACGAAGGCCGAAGACACGTTGATAGTCCCTGCAATGCCAGCCGAGATACCCGTACCGGGAACATCGGGTGAGCCCGCCCAACCGAATAGTCCCGTCTTGTCCGCACCAACGCCAGTCTGGTCGCTTTCGGCGAACACCGTCACCAGGGTGCGCGCAATTTCGTCAAGCTGCATCTGGTATTGTGGGGCAATCTGGTCGCGCAATTGCAGCAATCCGCTCAATCGGCCCGTTCCATAAGGCTGGTCGAAGGTTTCGTGGTTGAGCGGCACGCCATCCACCAGCACCGCCTTGCCCGCAATACCCGGCGCCAGCACCGTCGATTGCTCGAAACTCACCTTGCGCGCCGTCGTCTCGAACAGCGTCACGCCGTTTTCAGCGAAAATGACCATGTCATTGTCGCCGCGCATCATCGTGGTAATACCGATCTCGCCAGAAAGCTGCTTCAGGAGCGAGTCACGCTGATCCATATAATCGGAGACATCGCGATTGGCGCGCGTGCCGCCGACGATCTCCTGATTGACCTTTTCAAACTTGGCAAGAAGATCATTGATGTTAGCAACGGAATCCGCGATTTCGCGGTCGGCGTCGTTACGAAGGGATTGAACCTGCTTGGTTCCGGCGTTGAGCGCATTGGCAAGCGATTGCGCCGTGGAAACAACACTGTCGCCAAGTGCGCTATTGGAAGGCGACGCCGCATAGGTCTGGAGCGCATCGCGCAGATCGCCGATCAGGGCCGAAGGCGAACCGGAATAATTGTCTGCCGAATAAAGCGAAGAAAGGCGGTCAAGCCCGCCTGCGAGAATGGAAGAAGAAGAGGCCGTGCTGTTTGACTGGATGAACTTGTTGAACAAAGCTTCATCCGCCGACCGGCTGATCCCCACGTAAAGGGAGCCGTAAGGCCCCGATACAAGAGACGCGGTGCGCCGGGAATAATCTGGATCATTGGCCCCCGCAATATTGCGAGAGACAACGGAGGTCTGCTTGGACGTTGCCGCAAGCGAACTTTTGGCCGTCAGAAGAGCAGAACTAAGCGACATCTTACCCCATCCTAGTAGTGTATTTCCAGTCGGGGCGTAAAGCAGCACGCCCCTTGGAAACACGGCTGAAACAACTGCCTGGAACAGGTCCCGTCATTCGTTTCAACGAAACTGCCCCACACGCCCGGTCCGCCGCCTGTTGCCCGAACGGACCGGATTTGCAGCAGTTCCGGGAAAGGCTTCTTCAGCCTGCCCGGAACTGCGCCAACTTATCTTTTCAGATTGACCAGCACGTCCATCAGTTCCGAGCCGGTCTGGAAGACTTTCGAATTGGCCGTATAACTACGCTGCGCCTCAATCATCTCGGTCAGTTCCTGCGCGATATCGGCATTGGATTCTTCCAATGTGCCGGACATGACCTTGCCCATGCCTTCGCTCTGCGGGAAACCGAGGCGGACATCGCCAGATTCCGCGCTGGGCAGGAACACGTTGCCGCTGACGACCGTCATGCGATCGGGACTTGCCACATTGGCGAGCGGAATGCGCGCCAGGACCTTCTGTGTGCCGTTCTCATAGATGGCGACGACCGAACCGTCATTGGCCACATCCACGCCCTTGACCGAAGATGGCGCCTGACCGTTAATCTGCGCCTGCGAGATTGTATAATCACCGGCACGCTGCGTGGATGCACCCAGATTGAGGTTGAGATTCTGGCCGCCATATGGGCCAAGATCGACCGCGATGCCACCGGCAGATGTCATATCGCCCGTCGTCGGATCGAACGTCAGCGTCGTCGGGCCGCCGACCACTGCATCATCGGCAGCGTTCTTGACCGTGACGCTCCATTCATCTGCGCCGGTTTTGGTGAAATAGACATCGAGCGTGATCTTCTCGCCCTTGTCATTATAGGAGATCAGCGACGTTTTGTGATTGAACTCGCCCGCTGCCGGAATCTGATCGGTAGACGGCAAATTAACCGTGAAATTACCCGAGGTACTCGCCTCCGGCGGAAGTGCGGCGCTGTTGACATTGATAATGTTCAAGCCTGCCATTGTCAGCGCGCCAGCGGGATCGTTCGGGCCTGCGCCCAGCAGATAATAGCCGGCTGAATTGACCAGATTGCCGTTCTTGTCGGGAACGAAGGAACCTGCGCGTGTCAGGAAGGTCGAGCCATCTGCTCCCTGCACAACAAAATAGCCGTTACCGTCGATGGCAAGGTCGGTCGTGGAGGAGGTGGAGCGAATGCCACCCTGATCAGAAATGCCGTAACGAACATTGGTCAGAACGCTGCCGGAATTATACTGGCCGCCAGTGCTGGGCAACACGAGCGACGAAAACTGGGTTTCCGCACGCTTGTAACCGACGGTGCTCGCATTCGCGATGTTGTCAGCAACCGCCGACAGGCGGTTCGCCTGCGCGTTCATTCCCGAAACACCGGTCCGCATCATACCGTAGAGGCTCATTGGCAGCTCCTGATTAGTTGTAGCAACCAGCTCGAAGACGGAAACTTTCAAGCTGTAGTTCTTAAAACCGAGCGGCGGAATCGGCACGGCGATCCACTCATCCGCGGCAAAGCTAACGGACCACGCTTGCGTGAAACTGTAGCCTCTGGATTTTCTACGCTTTTACTGGGGGACCGACGCGATTTCAGAAACTCGTAAAATGCTCGAAATCACAACACTGGAGGATGCAGCAATATCACTCGATATTGATGCAATAGCCAAGGAAGCGCTTGGAATCGATCGGATCGAAACCCATCTGCTCACGCAGCTTCTTGCGCAACTTGCTGATATGGCTTTCAACGACGTTCTCTTCGACTTCACTGTCGAAAATGCCATAGATCGCGCTGAAAATCTGCGCTTTGTTCAGGCGGCGACCACGATTGGCGATCAAATATTCCAGGATTCGGCGCTCGCGGCGCGGCAGCGGAAAATCAATGCCGTTGATCTGCGGATCGCGACCATCGGAGAATACACGTATCGGACCAAGCTCGGTGCCGCTGTCGTTGGAAGCGGCGGACGCGCCTGCGCGGCGACGAATTGCATTGATGCGCGCAAGAATCTCACGAACATGCACCGGCTTGCGAACGACGTCGTCAACCCCGGATTGAAATAATTCAAGCGTATGCTCCAATGACGGGCGATCGTTCACGGCGATCACAGGCGCTTTGCAGCGTTCACGAATTCGGGCCGGAAGCCGATGCTGATCAGCACATTCGCCGATCAGGAACGCCTCGACAGCCATGATATCCTGTTGTGGAACGCTCTCCACCCATTCATCGAAATCAGTAGGGGTAAAACCCGTTGTCGTGATGCCCTCGCGACCGAACCAGGAAGAGTATCCTTCAGTCACTATATCTCTGTCGTCTACGACAACAATCATCGGCCCGCCTTCCGAATCAATATGTTAGCCCAAGCATGTTAGCAATAACTGGGGGAAGGAATCAGCAACAATGGCAATTTATTGCCCGCAATAAATTGGGATCAATTTTAGTGTTTACTAATTTAAAGGGAATCGCGCTGATTGCAAAGCACCTACCTCTTTAGAGGTAAGAACCTTAACCAAATGTTAATGGATCACGAACTTTTACGATTCTTTACAAGGGCTTAAAAAGCTATACGCTAAATTAGTCTCACTAGCGACTTCAATCAAAGGTTGATCGCCTTTGCGGCGATTGCACTTGACGGTCTGTTACAACCTGTAAAATTTGGGGGACTCCTGTTCAGCCGGAGCAGAAGCTGCGCGCTTGTGGCGTCCAGTTTCCGAAGCCTGTAGCAACCATATTCGTCATCACGCGACAGACATAGCGCTTCTGGGCGGGGTCGTTATTTGGTCCTGCATGATAGCGTGCAACAGCCATTGTCCAGTTGCCTTCACGCTGTCGAAGCTGCTGCAGAAAGCGAGCCGCATAGTCGACGTTCAAGCTTGGCGTCAGCATCGCAGCGACCGACGGAAATTCCTTGCCGTGATAGTAGTAGTTGATCTGCATGCAACCAAGGTCGATCAGTTTCGCGCCTTCGGCCCGCACCTCGTCGAAGCGTCTCACCGCCGCCATCTGCGACGGCATGAATTCGGTCCGGCCTTCAATGTTCATCGCATAGGGTTGCAGGGAATTCTTGCGGCCGGTTTCCGTCAAACCGACCGCATAGAGGATGCCGAGCGGAACGTCGTAGCGTGCGGATGCCCGATGCATTTCACGCTCGCAGATGTTTTCGGCGCGGACCGCGCTACTGTCAAACAACCAGACCGCGGCTGCGACTATCATTGCGAGAATGGCCGTTCCCGCCATCCTGAGCGGTTTGCATGTCCGAACGCTCGCGTCCTGACTGACCGGATTCGCCATCTCGCCTGCCCTCGCCGCTCATAAAGCCCGCCTGCGTCTGCGCGCCGTTTCGTCCGTCAAAGCCCTGCTGCATGCTGAAAGCCTGCTGCTGCCCCGCTTGATGGCCACTCGCCTGTTGCTGACCCGTGTTCTGCGATGCCTGAGCCTGCTGCACGGCACCTGCTGCATTACGGTCGGCAACCGTAACCGAAATTTTCGCATCGTCTGCGATGCCCGTCGCTTTCAGCGCTTTCTCGATCATCGACCGGTCGGCAGCGAGCGCTTCCGCCGCATTTGCCTTTTCAGCAACGAGATGCACCTCAACACCTTCTGACGCCACGCGAATGCGAGCAGTCACCGCTCCCAGCTCCGCTGGATCAAGCCTGATCTGCAGGGTCTTTACCGTGCCAAAGCTGCGTTCGGAGACCACCTGAATGTCGGCGATTCGGACCGCGGTCTGTGATTGCCTGGCTGACGCCTTGACGTCAGCAGGCATATTGCTTTTTGCGGTTGGCTGCTGCTGGATGTCGGTTCTGTCATGCATCTGACCAGACTGCTGTTGTACCTGTCCTCTATCTGCTTTCGGATGGCTGGCGAAGTCCTCCGAAACGCTTTCAGCTTGCTTATCGCCAATCGCATCCGGCACATCCTGGGGCACGGACTGAACGGTTGCAGTGCTGACCGAAGATGTCTTTGAGGCTGGTCCCTTCTTCTGGTCACGGTGCGCGGCCGTCGCATCGTCGCCTTGCTCATCGGCCTGTTTTGGGCCTGCGTCCACAATTAAGGCAGAAAGCGGATCGGGGACGTTTTTGTCGTTTTCCGCGAGATTTCGAGTGGCAAAATTGTGATTTGCCCCCTTAAAATCAGGTGAAGAAGCGGCCAAAGAAAGGAGATTTTGTGGCAACGCGAAAATTGCAACCGGCTTACCCTCCTCTTCATCCTTCGCTGCCGGTCCGTCCACGCTAACCTCGGCTTCGCTCTCATCCTTCTTTTCGACCTTGCCCTGAGGCTTTTCGATAAGCGAACTGAACAATTTTGTCAGACCGGTATTATCCTGCCCCTCTCCCTCAGCTTTCGGCTGAGGAAGAGCCGGATTCCGGGTGAGCGAAGCAAGTCGGCTGGTGGAATTCGGCAGGATGTCAATGCTCATTGAACTGTCTTTCCTAGCAGGGCATCGATCTCGGCGAGTTTGCGCCGGGCATCTTCCATCGTCTTCTGCAAGTCGTATTCCGGCTGGTTCCTGACTGGCTTCAGATTGACTACCATCGGGCTCGGAATCGTGTTTGGTGTGGGCGTTTCCACCTCGCGGTTCCGCGATTCCGCCACTGCCATCGGCGGCACATCCCGTTCGGTGATGGCAGGTTTTGCTGGCGGCAATGCGTCCGGCGTACGGGTAACCACCGTGCCGACCGTTTCAGCGGCTTTCAGCAGCTTTCGGTCCCGCTCCTGTAGTTTATCCGGTGCAATCTGTGACAACTCGCGAAGCGCGCTGCCCGCTGAATCTGATGCTACATCGCTTGCAGCTGCATAGAGATTGGCGCGGGTGGGGTCGGCTTTCAGTCTGTCGGCAAGTTTCTTCGCCTCAGCCGACATGAACCGCGCTCGTTCCGTCTGTCCATCGACAAGCGCACCGCGCGCAATTTGCAGATAGAGCGAATATTGCATGACAGGATCAGCAGATCCGATCAGCTTTGCCAGTTCCGCATTACCGATACGGTCGTTGAGTTTCACCGCCGCATCGACAAATTGCGCCATAAAATCTCGCATATAGGGCGAACGGGGAAAGCGCTGGAGATAGTTTCGCGACAGAAGCCTGATCTTGTCGGCGTCACCGAGCTTGGCTGCAATGGGCATAGATCGGCGGATCGCAGCTTCCTCGAACAAGGTACCCGGCGCGTCGAGCCGCACCTGATCGAGCCGTATCAAGGCCGTCGCGGGATCGAAGGCTGTCATCTGGCTGGCGGTCACGAGCACAATCGACGCCTTCAGTTCCGTCGGAACGTCAGATGACAGCGGAACCGAAAAAAGCTTCACCACCTCAATCGTCTGGCCGGAAGCATAAGCGAGCGCGCCCTTCACCAGTTCTGGAGGCACAGCATCCGACTTCAGGTCGGCCAGAACCTTGCGCACCGCGTCCGGATTGCCGCCATTGAAGAGATAGATGATCGCCGCATAGACATTTTCCGGATTGCTCCAGACGTCATTGGACGCTCGCCCCATATCAGCGCTGACAATCCCCAAAAGCTTGTTCAGCATAACGACTGCTTCCGGCTTTCCGGCAACGACCTGATCCTGCAACATGCGTAAAGACCGCACGAGCTTGTAAGGCTCCAGCACCGGCAGCGCGCGCGTCTCGGCCCGAGCCTGCGTTTGCGCAATGGCCGGATAAACCACTCCCAGCAGGGAGAAGCCTGCAACGCATGCCAGCAAAGTGCGCATGGCGAGCTGCATCATGGAGCAGACTTCAGGAAAATATCGATGCGGCGGTTTTCAGCCGCATTCGGATCGTTGGGATTCTTTGGCTGGCGGTCGGCATAGCCTTCGACACGCAGCACGCGCTTTTCGTCAAGCCCGCCACGAACCAGCATGTAGTATGCCATCTGCGCACGCGCCGAGGACAGACGCCAATTGTCATAGGTCGCGCTCTTGAACGGGCGCGCATCGGTGTGTCCGCTGATGATGACTTCGCCGGGCTGACGGGAGATGACCTGCGCTATACGCTCCAGCATTTGCACTACGCGGGCATCCGGCTTGGCCGAGCCGATGGTGAACATGCCATAGTCGACCTTGTCAGTTAGCTGGATCATCACTCCGCCTTCGACGGGAACGACTGTAACATCGGGCATTGGCTCGGCCTTCTTCACCCCGGTACCTTCCGTCGCGGTTTCACCTTCAGCCGCCTTCTTCAGATCGGCGATAAGCTGTTCCTTCGTTTCCGCAGGCTTTTGGGCCTCCTCGGACTTCGTCGGGGTTGTTTCAGGCTTGGATGGGGCGGCGGGTGCAGCATCGGGCGGCGTCAGATCTTCAACGGCCTTGCTCGACCAGTAATCCGGGCTGAACGGATCGCGATAGGCTTCGCCGCCCTCAGCGCCCGTAGCGGGTCCGGATTGCGATGTGCCGCCGTCGCCCTTTGCGGACTGATTTTGCAACACACCGGTTTCATGAGCCAGTTCCGACAGGACCGCATAAGGTTCGCGGAAAAGCTGCCGCTCCTCCTGCTCGCTTGGCGGCGCAACCGTAGTATCGTTGATGACCTTAGTGCTGTTTTCGATCTGCTGGTCGCTTTCATAGCGAACCTTGCCATCTTTCTCCTCAACGTCCTGCACGCCCTTGGGACTTGAATGGCGGTCCATCAGTTTGACTGGGTTGAAATAGCTGGCAACCGCCGCCTTGGTTTCCTCATTGGCGGCATTGATGAGCCACATAACAAGGAAAAAGGCCATCATGGCAGTCATGAAGTCGGCATAAGCGATCTTCCACACACCGCCATGATGACTGTCATGGTCGTCATGTCCGCCGCGGCGAACAATGACGATCTCACGTTTGGTTTCGGGGTCGATGCTCATTGAACCGCAGCCTTCAATTCTTCAAGAAGCGGCGCGAGGCGCGTTTCAAGCATTCGCTCGCCAAAGGAAAAGGAAAGTTCGTCTGCTGCGTTTTCTGAAAACCGGCAACCTGACGGCAACAGGGCAGCATGATCCCGAAGCGGCGCAATCAGTCGCGCCGGACCGGAAATCTCCGGTGCTTCGCCGTCCAGCGCCAGTGACGCAATACGCCGCGCAAATTCTGCGACAGCCTCGCGTTCCAATTTTCCCGCGAGTAGAGGCCCCAAGATCTCGGCGATCTGGACAGAAAAATTTCGCTCAAGTGCGGTCAAGGCTTCGGTGAGGCTGCCTGCCAGCAACAAAGCCTGCTCACGCGAAAACGCGGCGCGCAGTGTTTCGATCTCCGTCTCATGCTCACGCACAAGCCGTGCCTTCTCGGCCTCGTAAAGCGCCTGCGCTTGCGCATGGCCGTCCTCACGTCCCGCTTCAAAAGCCACGCGCCTTTCTTCCTCCACAGCAATAATGGCTGCAACTTCCGCCTGCTCGTTAGCGGCCGCCTTCTCAGGCGAAACGTGGCGCTTCGGTTCAGCGCCCTCGACATATGGCGGAGGAGTTTCTTTCAGCGGCTTGGGTGGCGCGGGCGCCGCAATAATCTCGACCGCCTCATCCTCAATATGATGGGTCGAAAAATCGGGAAGATAACGGCTGAGGGAAAGCGCGCTCATCGTCAGGCAGCCTCAAGCTCCGGCCTGCCCGAAACCTTTATTGACGATTCCCTCGATGGTTGAGCTTCGCGGCTGGCGGCGTTTTCATGAATCCACTGCTTGAGAACAGCGGCGACGCGCTCCTCATCCATGTCGATCATCTGTTCCAGACGCAGCCTGGCGGGCATACGCATGCGCTGGCGAAGATCGCTGAGGCTGGTCTTCATCTGGTCGGCATAGGCTTCCGGCCCGCCAATGACTGCCTGCACACCTTCAGCAGCCGCCTGACCGCCAACGAAATTCGGCGTCGCCACTTCGCTGGTCTCGCGTACGGCCACTTCCGTACCGGTCGGCTTGGCATTCTGGTCACGCAGCAGCGGACGCAGGCCGAACCAGATCAGGAGACCGACAGCGGCAAGGATGGCGAGCGCATTGACATAGGAGCCGCTCTGGCGAAGCACCGTGTCGGTCCAGGGAGTGGAAACCGGTTCCATATCGGCACCGGCTGGATCGAGGAAGTTCACCGCCGTCACATTAATGACATCGCCACGATCCGCATTCAGACCCGCAGCAGTCGCAACAAGGTCCCTGATCTTGGTGATCTGCTGGTCGACGAAATTCGCTGGCGGCGGTGTGGTGCCGGCGGTTTCCAGAAGCCGCGCCTGATCGATGACCACGGCAATGGAAAGTCGCTTGACGGTATATCCGTCACTGACCGTGGAGACCGTCTTGCTGTTCATTTCGTAATTGGTCAGTTCCTCGCGGCGGTCGGTCTTTTCCGTCGAGCTTTCGCCGTTACGGTTCTGGATTTCTTCCTGCGGAATGTTCTGCTCTACCCCAGTTGCGTTGTCGTTACGATTGTTGCGGGAATCGCCGCTTTCACGGACAACACGCACGGACCGTTCCACTCGGGATTCAGGGTCGTAGGTGGTTTCGTTGATCTGGCGGCGGTCCGTATCGAGTACGGCCTGGACGCTTGTCTGGAAATGACCAATGCCGAGATAGGGCGCCAGTGCCTTGCGGATGCTGTCGTCCACGTTGCCTGCAACCTGCTGTTCCAGCGAGGCAGTCATGAGCGCCGCGCCATTGGCCGCTTCACCAGCCGATGCCAGAAGGCGGCCATTGGTATCGAGTACAGTGACCGCGGAAGCGTCGAGCGATGGAACGGCGGCGGCGACCAACTGACGGATGGACTGGGCGGATTCGGCAGCAAAGCCGCCCTCGGCACGAATGACCACCGAAGCGGATGGCTTCTGGTCGCCCCGACGGAACGAACCCTTTTCGGCGAGAACGATGTGAACACGTGCAGCTTTCACACCGCGAATGGCCTGAATGGTGCGGGCAATTTCACCTTCGAGCGCGCGCACACGCGTGATTTCCTGCATGAATGAGGTGAGACCGAGCGACCCCATATTGTCGAATAGTTCGTAACCGGCGTTGTTCGAGGTCGGCAGGCCCTTTTCGGCCAGATACATCCGGGCATTTTCGGCTTTGCCGATGGGCACGAGAATGGACGAGCCGTCGGCTTTCACGTCGAAAGGAATGCCTGCTTCGCCGAGCGCGAGGCCCATGCGGTTCACGTCATCCCGCGAAAGCCCAACATAAAGTGTCTCGTAGGATGGGCGGCTCAGATAGATGCTCGTGTAGAGGATCGCGCCCATAAGTGCCGCGCCCACCAGTCCGAGCGCGATGAGTTTTCGCGCGCCGAGTTTACCGAGCGTACCTTTGAGCTGTTCGATCAATTGCTGGAAATTCTGCTGCATCAACACCACCGCCATAATGATGGATGCAAACTAGCCCGCGAAGCTTGCGCGAAAGTGTCGGCGGACCAAGCAAGCACTTCCAGAAACTGGAAATGAGCGCAAAGATTTAGGGCGCGGAATAAATCCCGCGCCCCGTTTTCCGCCCGAAGACATCCGGCCCGATCAGGTCGGTTCGGATACGACCCCTTATTTACCTGAGACCCCACAGGAGCCAGCAACCCGGCTCCCGTTTTAGAAGTACGTCTTATCCGAAAACCGTTTCACACTTTTCAGGACGCACTCCAATGCTTACTCAGTTATAATTAGCCGCGGAACAGCGACAGGATCGACTGGTTCGACGAGTTGGCAATCGACAGGGCCTGAACGCCAAGCTGCTGCTGAACCTGCAGAGCCGACAGACGTGCCGATTCCTTGTTCATGTCAGCGTCAACGAGCGTGCCAACGCCCTTTTCAATGGAGTCCTGAAGACCGGACAGGAAGCTCTTCTGGCTGTCGATCTGCGACTTGGCTGCACCGAGCGTCGCTGCGCCGGTAGCCAGGGAAGCGAGAGCGGTTTCAACCGTGTTCAGAGCCGTGCCAATGGCAGTGTCATCGGAAGCCGAAGTGAAGAAGCCTGCTGCAACAATGTTGGCAACCATCGTCTGCGCGTTGGTATCAGCAGCGGCAACGGTGATCTTGTCAACCGTCACTGTGGCACCGGAACGGTTGTACGAAGCAACAACTTCCAGATCGGTGGTCGGGCCGTTCAGCAGGTTCGAGCCTGCGTAGTTCGCGTTGCTGAGAGCCGAATTGATGTTGGACACAATCGACTTGATTTCGGTTTCGATCTTGCCCTTGTCCTCAGCGCTCGCCCCCAGAGCCGAAACAAGCTTGGTCTTGATGTCATCGACCGATTCACGGATCTTGTTGATCGCGGAGTAAGCGGTGTCCACCTTGCCAGCGCCGAGGCCGAGGGCGTCCTGCACAGCCGAGTTGGCCTTGTTGTCGGACTTCATTGACGTCGCAATGGACCAGTACGAAGCATTATCCGAAGCTTCGGAAATGCGAAGACCGGTCGAGATACGGTTCTGGGTCGATTCCAGCGACTTGTTGGTTGAAGCAAGCGTCTGGAGAGCGGTCAGAGCCGATGAATTTGTAAGAATGCTAGCCATAGTTTTTTGCCCCTTGGGAAAAACAATCTGAGGGACAGGCCGGGTTTGGGATTACCGGCATGGTGGAGCGGCATCATGCCTGTTGCCGCGTAACGCGCGGAAACCCACCATGAGCCGACAGTTAGAACCCAAATATTAAATAAAGGCTAATTTATTCAGTCAAAATTTAACAGATTCGCAGATTCTTAAATCGAATTTTCGCTCGGCCGGTTCGAGGCGTACCGAAATGGGTCAGGAGAAGGATCGTATGAGGCTTCCAACCAGAATATTCCAGCCGTCGATCAGCACGAAGAACAAAATCTTGAAAGGCAGGGAGATCACCGTCGGGGGCAGCATCATCATGCCCATGGACATGGTCAGCGTCGCCACGACGAGATCGATCACCAGAAATGGCAGCACGATCAGGAAACCGATTTCAAAACCGCGCCGCAATTCCGAGATCATGAAGGCGGGAACCAGCACGCGGAAATCGACGATGCCGTCATCGCCGGTGCGGAAAGAGGGATCGGCGAGGTCTTCAAACAGGCGCAGATCCTTGTCGCGGACCTGCCGCATCATGAATTCACGAAAAGGCTCGGCGATTTCACCAAGTGCTGCCTGCTGCGTGATTTCATTGCGCATCAAGGGTTGCACGCCATTGCTCCACGCCCGATCGAACGCGGGCGCCATGACATAAAACGTCATGAACAGAGCGAGCGAAATCATCACCATGCTGGCAGGCGCGGTCTGCAAGCCGAGGCCGGAGCGCAAAAGCGAAAACGCGATGGCAAAGCGCGTAAAGCTCGTCACCATGATGAGAATGCCCGGCGCAATGGAGAGCACCGTTAGAAGCCCGAACAATTGCACGATCTGGCCGCTCGCGGCCCCGCTGCCCGCAGGCAGAAGATTATCGAGCGTCAGCGCCTGCTGGGCCTGTGCCGAGACGGTGAGAGCGAGCGTCAGAACGACGCCGAGGCCGAAAGATTTTGTCATTCCACCACCAGCGCCGAGATGAAGACGCGGTCGACCGCGCCTTCCGAACGCAGGCGCGCACGTTCTTCCAGATCGGAGCGCAGATAGGATAGTCCAGCCGCGCCCTGCAACTGCATGAGATTGACACTGCGCAGGAAGCTCATGAAATCATCACCAACACTTGCCGCCACCGCCGCCGGAATTTCATGGCCCGGCTTTGCGACCAGCGAAGCTTCAAGACGCACCCAGGTATTCTGGGGGATGCCGAGATTAGTAATGATGGGCTGCAGGGGTACGACAGTGCCGATGGAGCGCGATTCGAAATCGCCCTGCTTCGGCTTGTCCTCCTTACCGGAGGGCTTGACCGATGCCAGTTTATCGGCGGAAATCATGCCGCCCAGATACCACCCGCCGCCGCCAGCGATTGCGGTGAGGATAGCGACAGCAGCCAACAGCCCTATCAAGGAGCCCTTCGCCTTGCTGTCTTTTTCCGTTGCCGTCGTATCGCTCATGCCCAGCGCCCTAAAACGGAGAAACCTGATCGAGAATCTGCTGGCCGTAAGGCGGCTGCTGAATCTCGCTCAAACGTCCGCGCCCGCCATAGGAAATTCGGGCTTCGGCAATCTTGTCATAGGAAATCGTGTTGTTGCCGGAAATATCGCGCGGACGCACCACGCCCGCAACGTTGAGCACGCGCAACTCATTATTGACCCGCACTTCCTGCGAACCACGGATGATCATGTTTCCGTTGGGCAGCGTATCGGTCACGATGGCCGCAACTTGCAGGCGGATTTCTTCACTGCGCTCAATGGTGCCCTTGCCCTTCGACTTGCTGTCGGAACGGGTGTTGACCGATGCGTCCATATCGCCGCCAGCCGCAGCCCCGGTGATGCTGCTGGTCGCGAACGAGCCGCCCGCGCCGTAAATGCCCTTCGACACACGCTCGCGGTCCGTCTTGTTATCCAGATTGGCGCGGTCGTTTATGGAAATGATAACCGTCAGAACATCGCCCGGCGTCGCCGCGCGCGGGTCCTTGAAGAAATTGGTCGAACGCTGGTCCCAAAGCGAATAGGTCGCCTTGCTCGGACGCGCCGGGTAGCCGTTGAACTGCGGATTGTTCTGCATACCAAGATTGGCCGCAACGGGGGAGAGGTCGGGCGCACGACCGATTTCCTCCGGCTTGGTGGCGCAACCGGCCAGAAGCCCCCCGATAAGTATCGATGTTGCTGCTGCGAGGGTCGCTTTGTTCATGCTGTTTTTCATTGAACCGTATTCCCGGACTGCGCCGCGGCGCGCTGATCCCTGACAGGCTGCGACGTGGCCGTCGTCCGCTGAGAACCGACGATGACGCGCGCCAGCTTGGCCGCCTTTTCCGGCGGCATTTCATTGAGAATGATGCTGGATACACGCGGATTGAGCTTGAGGATCAGAGCCGCTGCCGCTTCGTCGCCAATCAGCGCCATCTGTGCCGCCGCCGCATCCGGCTTCATTTTCGAGATAATGTCGACCAGCGAGTCCTGAGCCTTGCTGACAAAATCGTCGCGGCGCTTCAACCACATTTCATATTCGCGGCGCTTTTCCTCAAGCGCACGCATTCTTTCTTCAACATCGGCTTTCAGCTCGGTCAATTGCTTGGCCTGCAGCGCATAGCGAGCATCCGCTGCCTGATCGTCAATATTGCCGCAGAATTTTCTGATCTCATCGAGATTACCAAGCGGCGGCGAAGAAACAGATTGCTGCGCAAAAGCCGGGGCAGAAGCGATCAGAAGTAGCGCCACTGCCGAACCGTACCGGATGATTTTATGAGCCATAGTCATTGCACCACCAGTTCCGCATGAAGCGCGCCGGATGTCTTGATACCCTGCAGAATGGCGATAATGCCCGTCGGTTTCACACCAATCTGGTTCAGGCCCTTCACCAGATTTTCGAGATTCGCGCCGGTCAGAATACCAATCTTGGCGTTCTGCTGGTTGACGGCAATATCGGTGTTCGGTTCGATAGCCGTTATACCATCGCTGAATGGCTCCGGCTGGACGACCATCGGCGTTTCTGTCACACGGATCGTCAGGCTGCCATGGCTGATGGCCACTTTGGATATGCGAACCTTCTCGCCGATGACGACCGTTCCGGTTCGCTCATCGACCACCACGCGCGCCACTTCGTCGGTCGTGATCGGCAGACCCTCCAACTCTGCGAGGAACCGCGCAGCGGGCACGTTCTTCGGACGCGACAAGCGGATCGTCTTGGCATCGCGCGCAATGGCAACGCCGCGCCCGTAACGGCGCTTGGCAAAGACGTTGATCGTATCGGCAGCGCGCACAGCAGTGGTGAAATCAGGATCCCGCAGCTCGACAATCATTTCGCTTTCCTTGCCGAAATTGCCTGCCACCTCGCGCTCGACCAGCGCGCCATTCGGAATACGACCGGAAGTCGGCACACCTTGCGTCACGGTGGCGGCTTCACCTTCCGCCGCAAAACCGGACACGATCATGTTGCCCTGCGCAACAGCATAAACCTGGTTGTCGGCACCCATGAGCTGGGTCATGACCAGCGTGCCGCCTTGCAGCGAGGTTGCATCGCCGAGCGACGATACCGTCACATCGATGCGTGAACCCGCACCGGCAAAGGCGGGCAGATTAGCCGTGACAATGACCGCAGCCGTATTCTTGGAGCGGGTGGAGTTGCGGGGAGCACTGATGCCGAGATTGTCGAGCATGGCGCGCATGGACTGTTCGGTGAACGGTGAATTGCGGAGGCTGTCACCCGTACCCTTTAGGCCGATGACAAGGCCATACCCCACAAGCTGGTTTTCACGCACGCCCTGGATAGTAGCAATATCTTTCAGGCGGGCGACCGCGCTGCCTCGACCAAGCTCAGCATAGGCCATTTTCGACGGGTCGCCGCCCGATCCGAGCCAATCGGCATCGGCATCAACTGCAGAACCAAATTCTCGCGCGTTCTTCGATGACTCGTCCGCAAAGCCCGCGACAGGCTGGAAAACAAGCGCAAGAACAGCGATCAAAGTGGTGATGTGGGCGGCGCAAATTTTTCTCACTGCATCCCCACCTGAATGCGTCCATTGGCCAGCACCGTGCCGGAAACGATGATGCCGCTGTCGACGTTACGAACCTTGATGAAATCGCCTGCCGCACCGGATTCGAGCGGCGTGCCCATGGCCGTTATGGTCAGCGTTCCGGCGGTAAAGACCAGCGGTGCCGGCACGCCGCGCGTGACCAGAGACGGTTCGCCCAATGCGGAAACGAGAATCGGCTTGCCAGGGAGCAGTGTCTTGCGCGCCACCTTGCCCAATGCCTGATCCGGCGAGAGCACATATTGGGTTGCCGCCGGCGCATTGATGAAAAACTGCTTCTCCAGCAACGCGGTGTCGCTCACGATCTGGCCGGGGTAAACCGTGGCCGAAGGCACGACGAAAGCGATGCGGTCGGCAGCAACCGCCCCCGTCGCGGCAGCAAGCAGAATACTGCCTACAAGCGCCAGCCGCGTTTTTTGGAAGATTGCCTTCGCATAGCCCATCGCCATCACCGTCAGCGCAAGTTCTTCGACACGGTTGCCGCCATCTCGTCGGCAGCCTGGATAACCTTGGAATTCATTTCATAGGCACGCTGCGCCGTGATGAGATCGGTGATTTCCTTCACCGGATCGACGTTCGACGCTTCGAGATAGCCCTGCTTGATGGAACCATAGCCCGGATCACCTGGAACACCCACCAGCGGGCCGCCGGATGCTTCGGTCTCACGATAGAGATTGCCGCCCAGTGGTTCCAGACCCGCTTCGTTGGTGAAGCTCGCAAGGGTAAGCTGGCCAAGATCGACCTGATTGACCTGATCCTGCAACTTCGCAAAGACCTGTCCTGTATCAGAGATAGTGACTTCAATGGCGTTCGGCGGAATCGTGATCGCCGGTTCAACCGGATTACCGTCGAGTGTTACGAGCTGGCCATCCGCATTTTTGTTGAACGCACCGGCACGCGTATAAAGCGTCTCTCCCGTCGGGCTCTGGATCTGGAACCAGCCGCGCCCGGTCAGCGCCACGTCATAGGGATTGCCGGTCTGGTTGAAGCTTCCCTGCATGTGGAGATTGCGCACCGCCGCCGTCTGCACGCCAAGGCCAACCAGCGCGCCTTCCGGCACGATGGACTGGTTTGCCTGATTGGGCACGCCCGCAGTACGCTCGGACTGGTAGAGCAGATCGGTAAATTCAGCCCGCGCGCGCTTGAAGCCGGTCGTGTTGATATTGGCGATGTTGTTGGCAATCACTTCCAGATTGAGCTGCTGGGCGTTCATGCCAGTGGCGGCAATGGTCAGGGCTTTCATTGTTTATCCTTGGCTGCCGCAAATCAGATGGGCATGCGGCTGATTTCGAGATAGGCCTGCACGATTTTGTCGCGGATCGCGATGGCGGTCTGAAGCGACTGCTCGGCCTCCATCACGGAGCTGACCACATCGCGCACCGGCGCATCACCCTTGATGCCCTGGATGGAGGTCGCTTCAGCCGCTTGCAGCTTCTGGCCGACGGAATCAGTCATCTGCGACAGGACTTCGCCGAACGAAGCGCCGGGAGCGGCCGGAACCACCTGCGGCGCGGAGGCCGAACCCACGCCCTTTTCGGCGACCGTTTCGGAAAGGCGCGACAGGGCATTGCGCGCCGAAATGCTCATGATCGAGTCGTACATTATGTGCTCCTCAAGAGATCGATGGTCATGGAAATCAGCTCACGGGCTTGTTTCACGACCTGCAAATTGGCTTCATAGGAACGATTGGCTTCGCGCATGTCCGCCATTTCAACGACCATGTTGACGTTGGGATAGCGGACATAGCCGCGCTCATCCGCTGCGGGATGGCTCGGCTCGTATTGCTCGACGAAGGGCGACGTATCCTTGCCGACTTCAGCAATGCGGACTTCGGCGGCGCCGGTGCCCTGTTCCAGCTCGGTGCGGAAGGAAACCGTCTTGCGGCGATAGGGATCGGCTTCGGCAGTCTTCGCAGTGGACTGCGCATTGGCGATATTTTCGGAAACAATACGCAGACGCGTCGATTGGGCCGAAAGGCCCGACGCTGCGATCTTCAATGTGCTCTGCAAGGCATCGGAAGACATAACTACCCCTTCGCGACCGAAAGCATCATGCGATGAAACGCTTTGACTATGCTTGTGTTGAGCGAATAGTCGCGGGCAATCTCACCAGCCTTCATCATTTCCTGTTCGACGTCGACCGTATTGCCGGAATGCGTCTGCTCGGTGATGTCGTCCGGGCGCAGGCGCGTGGCCGCGATCCCGTCCGTCTCGACTTCCAGATGCAGTGGGCTAGTGGCAGCCATAGTAAGTTGCGTCTTATCGAGCACATCCGCGAAGGGCTGCACGTCCCGCGCACGGAAATCCGGCGTATTCGCATTGGCGACATTGCCCGCGACGGTGGCCTGTCTTACCGACAACCACTGCGCCTGCCTTGCGGCCAGATCGAAGAGATGAATCGGCCCCATATCTATTACCCGCCATCATTATTCATTGTTCGTTAACCTACACATCGAATCTTGTGCGAGACTTGCGTGATGCCAGGAAAGCGGCTACCTGCAAGCCATCGTCAACGCGAACCGGGAGGTGCGACATGCTGAACAAGACAGAATTTGCAACGCTCGCCGGTTTTGGAATGCGCCAAGGCGCGACCGTTTAAAGCGTTTCCTGTCGGCCAGCGGGCATCCTATCGAAATTTGGAGCGCCGTGCGTCCATCCGGACGCCCAACTCGTGCGCCTTACAGGAACCCACTGTCATGAAACAGAATGGACAGCCTCGCGCTGCAAACGATACCGCCGTGACCCTCGAACCGGTCAGGCGGGCAGATTACCCGCAGGTGATAGCCCTGCATCCTCATCCGCATCAGCAGGACTTTGTGGCCAGCAATGAGGAATCGCTGGAAGAAGCTGAGGAGAACCCGGCCTGTGTTCCGCTCCTTATCCGGGCCGGAGGCGAGCCGGTCGGCTTTGCCATGTATGCCCTTGATGAAGACGATGGAAACTACTGGATCTATCGCCTCATGATCGACGCGCGCCATCAGGGTAAAGGCTATGGCCGCGCAGCTCTCAAGCAATTGCTGGGCCTGCTGTCAGAACTGCCGGATTGCCCCTTCGTCATTCTCGGCCTTCAGCCGGGCAACGATGGTGCCCAGCGACTCTACGAGCAGACAGGCTTCCGGATGACGGGAGAGGTGATCTGCGGCGAACGCATCATGAAATATGAGTTCTAATTAGCTGCCTCGCCATCGGTGGGGCTTTGAAGAGCGGCTTACGGCGTCTTCTGGATCACATCACCGGAAGATGTCGTAAGCTGCCATGTGCCCGCGCCGCGACCGATGGAAACAAGGCGGCTGCCATCGGGCAGCAGCGAGCCTTTTTCAACGAACCAGTAGCCTGATGAATCCTCGATCATTGCCATGCCGCCGACTACCTCACGCAGCGCGAAAACCGGCTTCGGAAACGCCTGCCCTTCCCCGCCATCGCCATCGCCGCCCGCACCTGTTCCCGGAAGGCCCTTGCCATTCGACATGACCGAACCTGTCATCGTATCGTCCACCTCAGCACTCGGTGCGACCTGTTCGGACGGGCGGAAGGACGGGAAACGGCGCACCGTTTTCTGTTCCGAACGGTCCAGCGGATCGATGATCTTGCGCTCTGCCTTTTCCGGCGCACCCAGATCAGCGCGCTGAAGGTAGGTGATGAAGGGTAGCATTGCGCTTCCAGCAGCAAGCGTGATGGCCGCGATCTTCAGGTAGCGATCCACCTTGCTCTGCGGCTTTTTCATACCTTCCTGCCTTGCAGCAGCTTCGACCTCTGCCGTAAGCTGGGCGAAGTTCCTGTCTTCCTTTGTCTTTTGAGAGCCCGTCATCATGCGTTTTGCGCCTGTTTGTCGCCGCGCAAAGCTGCGGCAAGGTCGTTATAGGGATCGTCCGATAGGCCGGTTTCCGGCGATTGCTGCAAGGCGTCATAGATACGCGGCACAAGATCGACCGCCTGATCCAGAAGGCCGTCATGGCCCTTCTGGTACGCGCCGATGGCACGCAGGTCGCGCGTTTCCTCAAAACGGGCAACCATGCCCCGCAACTGGCTGACCAGCTTGCGCTGTTCCGGCGTCCAGTTGTGCTTCGCAAGGCGCGAAACCGACCCTGGAATATCCACGGCCGGAAAGCGCCCCTGCGCCGCAATCGCACGGTCAAGCACGATATGCCCGTCGAGCGTACCGCGTATTGTATCGGATACCGGGTCATTATGGTCATCACCATCGACCAGCACTGAATAAATCCCGGTGATACTGCCGCCCGCTTGCCCGATACCCGGCCCCGCACGTTCCAGAAGGCGCGGCAACTGGCTGAAGACGCTTGGCGGATAGCCGCGCGAAACCGGCGGCTCCTCAGCGGCAATCGCCACTTCACGCGCCGCATGGGCAAAGCGCGTAACGGAATCGACAATCAGCAGGACATTCTGGCCAAGGTCACGGAAGTATTCGGCAATCGCCGTTGCCGTATTCGGTGCGAGTCGGCGCATCATTGGGCTTTCATCGCCTGTCGCCACTATCGTGATGGTCTTGTCGAGATGACCCGCCATGGTCTCTTCCAGCATCTCGCGCACTTCACGTCCGCGCTCGCCAGTCAGCGCCAGCACGACTGTATCGAAATCCGCCGCTCGCGTCATCATCGCAAGCAGCGTCGATTTGCCGACACCGGAGCCTGCAAAGATGCCAATGCGCTGGCCAAAGCAAAGCGGCGTGAAAATATCGATGACATTGACGCCAGTGCGCAAACCCCTATCGACACGTGCGCGACGCAAGGCAGCAGGAGCGAGGCTCTCGGATGCCATCGACCGTGTGCCGGGCTGCAACGCGCCCTTCCCATCAACCGCTTGCCCAAGCGCATTGATGACACGTCCGCGCCAATCCGGCGCGGGGCGGATGTGCAACGGCCCTTCCTCGAAAACCGCAGCGCCAAGCGAGGGAACAATACGGTCATCGAAGGGTTTTACCAGAACCTGCGTGTCAGCCACGCGGATGATTTCGGCAAGGCTGTGGGTCCCTTGCGTATGGATTGCGACTGCCTCACCCAAACGCGCCTTACGCGAAAGGCCGCGCACGGCAATCGCCGAGCGCGAAACGTCGCTGACCGTTCCGCCGATACCGGTCAACGGTTTTGGCACCGCCGATTGCTGACGGGCAAAAGCGGCCAGACGGGAGAGCGGCAGATCAGGCGTCATCCGTTTCTGGAGCCCAGGGTCTTGATGGCTTCAGATACCGTGCTTTCCTGCTGCGACAACAGGTTGTTGACCTGCTCAAACGCGCGGCTCACGCTGATAAGACGGGTCATCTCCGTCATTGCATCGACATTCGATCCCTCGATCATGCCCTGCACGACGCCCACACTGTTGTCATCGACTACGGGCTGTGCAGGCTTGTTCGGGATCACGCCGGACGTACCGGCATAGGTCAAATCCGCATCGGCGGGGATCGTGTAGAGACCGATGGCGCCAATCTGCGCGCCATTCTGGTAGATCGCGCCATCGATCGAAATCTTCGGCGCGCCGCCAGCTGGATTGAGGACGATGGGCGCTCCGCCGACATCGAGAACCGGATGGCCGGTGACGGTGACGAGATCGCCTGTCGGCAGCATGTTCATGCGCCCGTCGCGCGTATAGACCTGCCCCTGCGGCGTGGAAATCGACATCCAGACATCGCCCTTGACCGCAACATCCAGCGGATTATCGGTCTTGATCATCGGGCCTGCTTCTGTGCGGATGAAGCTCTTGCCTGCCGTGGCGAAACTGACGTCGTCGCTGGCCTTGCTCGAAACAATGGTATCGAACTTGGTGCCTTCTCCACGGAAACCGACGGTTGAGACATTGGCGACGTTATGAGCAATGGCATCCATCCGCCGTTCCAGCGTGATGAGTGACGAAAGCCCGACATAGATCGAATTGCTTTGCATTATCTAGCGTCCGCCCGGCTTGAAGTTCTGTAAGGTACTCAGAATGTCCATCGAAATGCCGACGGAAGAGGTTCCCCCCAGAAGCAGGGACGCAATCGACGCCGGACTGCTTGCTGTTGGATTGTTCATCTCATACATGGCCGTGAAACGCGAAATGAGCTTCGACACATAATCGGGGTCCGACATCTTGGTGAAGTCAATCTTGTCCTCGATCATCTTCGCCTGTTTGTCGATATCGGCGTTGGATATGCTCGATGGCCAGCCAAAGGTCGTCTGGATCATCGACACCAGCGCCTTATCGCCAAGGATTTCGTAGGCATTGGTGATCGCCGGTGCCTTGCGCGCGAAATAAAGCGCCAGCCGCACGCCCTCATTCTGGCTTCCGGCTTCCGTCTCCAGCGTCTGGCGAATATATTTGTCCACAACACCTTGCTGTGCCGCAGTGCTCTGGGTTGCCTCCGCCCCCTTGCCCGCAAAGTCGAAGACAGTTGCAAATTCCTTGTAGCGCTTGTCCGTGAGTTTGTTGGCCATGGCATCATCGCTCGTGACGCCCTCGGTCAATATCTTGCGGACAAATGCCTTGGCGAAGGCCATGTCTTCCAGACCGAACGCCTTCATCGCGTAATTGTAAAGGCGGCTATCGGCCATGAAATCATCGATGGATTTCACCTTGCCGATATTCTCCTTGTAGTAGGCGGTTTCCCGCTCCACCAACGGTTCTTTTGAAACACGCTGCAACGACCGCGTCATATCCGCCGCGATCAGGCGATAGCTCGTCATCGTATCGACCATGCGCATGACTCCCTTCCGGTATTTCAATCCTTATGCAGGGCCAAGCTTGTCCGAAGCTGGTTTGATCCGGCCATTACAGGCAAGGTTCGCGCAAGCCGCGATCCATAAAGTGCGATGAACGAACTTGTACGCAGGAGTCTCTAGCTTTGGGCATTATTGTCGGTCTTGTCATCACACTGGGCTGTATGCTGGGCGGCTTTATCGCCATGGGTGGACATGTCAGCGTACTCATCCAGCCCTGGGAATTCGTCATCATTCTAGGTGCCGCGCTTGGAACCTTCTTCATCGCCAATCCTTTCTCGCTCGTGAAAGACACGGGGCGCGCCTGTATGGAGGCATTCAGCAACGCGGTCCCGAAACAGCGTGACTATCTCGACGTTCTTGGCGTGCTCTACAGCCTGATGCGTGAGCTGCGCGCAAAGTCGCGCAACGAAGTGGAAGTGCATATCGACAACCCGAAGGAATCGCCGATCTTTCAGGCCTATCCGAGCGTGTTGAAGAAAGAAGACCTCACCAATTTCATATGCGATTATTGCCGTCTCATCATTGTCGGCAACGTACGCTCTCATGAAATCGAGGCCTTGATGGACGAGGAAATCCACACCATCGCCCGTGACAAGCTCAAGCCTTACCACGCCATGGTCAGCATTTCCGAAGCCCTTCCGGCGCTCGGCATTGTTGCCGCCGTTCTCGGCGTGATCAAGGCCATGGGCGCGCTGGACCAATCGCCAGAAGTCCTGGGGCATCTGATCGGCGCAGCCCTTGTCGGCACCTTTGCCGGTATCTTCTTCTCATACGGCGTGGTTGGCCCGATCGCAGCCAAGATCAAATCGACCCGAGAAAAGAACAATCGCCTCTACATCGTCGTGAAGCAGACACTTCTCGCCTATATGAACGGCTCCCTGCCGCAGATCGCCGTGGAGTATGGCCGCAAGACTATCTCCGCCTATGATCGCCCGACCATCGATGTGGTTGAGCAGGAAACCATGGCGAGCGCGCCGACCCAGCAGGCAGCGTAACATGACCACCTTGGGGCAAAACCGCAAAAATGATGTTCTGGCCGAGAACCTGCTGCGGGCAGCGGGCCTTTCAGGCGACGACCTGAAATCGCTTGCCCATGTGTTCAAGGATGCCTCAACGCATTTCTGTGATCGGCTGAAACATGGCTGCGCTGCCGCATTCGACGTTGAGGCAGGTCAGGTGGAAAGCACCGACGAGGCTGCCTTTGCCGATATTCTCGACCAAGCTGTGATCATCGCGCCGCTGAAGGCCGAGCGCTGGGGCTGCTCGCTTTATCTCACTGCCGACGCGACATTCGTCTTCTCCGTGATCGAAGCCATGTTCGGCGCACAGGGCAATGTCGGCTCCGTCGATGAGGACCGGCCTTTCGGCATGCTGGAACAAAAGATTTCGGCTCTTCTTGCCGGTCATCTCGCCGGTTCTCTCGATCAGGTCTTCGCCGGAAACGGACAGGCGCTTTTTGCCGCCGGTGAATGCACCGACACAGCCGAATTCGACCGTGAGAATTTCGAGCTCTCGCGCCTTTTCGCCTGCCGCATCGATGTTACTGCCGCAGGCAAAACCGGACGAGTACATTTGCTTCTGCCACGCAGCACGCACAAGCCGATGCAGGACGCCATGGCTGCCTTTTTGCGCCGCCCGATGAACCAGGCCGATCCGAGCTGGGCGAAGAAGATGCGGCAGGAAGTCAGCCGTGCGCGCATCGAACTCGAAGCTTTCATACAGCAGGGATCAATGACGCTGGAAGCATTGTCGACGCTAGAAATCGGTCAGGTTCTGAAGCTGCCTGCCGATGCCATGCAGCAGGTGCGCCTGCGCGCTGGCAATCAGCAGCTTTTCAAGTGCACGCTCGGTAAATCGGGCATTCATTTCACAGTCAAGGTCGGCGACCCGGTCAATCAGGAAGAGGATTTCATCGATGAGCTTGTTGCTGGCTAACGTGCTTTCTACATTGATGGCTCTTGCCTCGCTTGCCGCGCTGATCGTGGTTGGCCGCAAGGCCAACGAGACGATCAAGCTCGGCAAAGTGCTGGCGCTGCGCGTTGCAGCCGCCTCCAACGGTTTGGAGCGCGCCGTGAAGGCGATCCAGGACGAACGCACCGACCTCAGCACGGCTTTGGCCGACGAGAACAACAAGCTTGAAGCCCGTCTTGCCGAAACGCAGCGCGTGCGCCGCGAGATGGACGAGGCCATTGAGGAACTGAACCGGCTACGCCAGGCGCTGGCTCGCGACATGCGCCATGCGCGCAATGTCGCCGATAGCACACCACGAGTACAAGAGAAAATCGCGACCGCCACCGAACAATCGCTCCCGAAGGAAAAGAGCGCGCTGCCGGTTTTCGTGCGTCGCGCGGTCCGTAAAGCTACCGTCGACATTGCGGGGCAGGCATGAGCGCTGACAACAAGGACAAGAACATGCAGCAGGAACTGGACGAAGCCATTGAGGAACTGCGTGAGGAAAAGTCACGCAGCACACAGAAGGGTCCATCCAAGCCCAATCTCGAACTCATCATGGGAATTCCCGTCGATGTTCAGGTGGTTCTTGGCGGCACGACCATGCCGGTTGCCAATCTAATGAAGCTCGGTCGCGGTGCCGTCATCACCCTCGACAAGCAGATCGGTGATCCGGTCGATATCGTGGTCAATGGCCGTGTCATCGCCCGCGGTGAGGTCATCGTTCTTGAAGACGATTCCTCGCGTTTCGGTGTCAGTCTCACCGAAATCATCGGCAAGTAACGGACGACATCATGGCCGACAATGAACAGCAAGCCCTTGTGGAAGACTTTGAAGCTGGAGCCAGCGGCATCGTCGATACGCTGACCGGCCCGCAAAAGGCGGCGGCTATCCTTGTCGCGATCGGACGGCCTGCCGCCGCTCGTCTTCTGAAGCATTTCAATGCCGAGGACCTGCGCAAGCTTGCCGGTCATGCCCGCACGCTGGAGCCTATTTCCCCACTCGATTTTGAGCAGCTCGTCAAGCAATTCGAGGACTCCTTTGCCGAAGGTGCTCCGGTTTCGGAAGCCGCCCAGCGGTTTGAAGGCCTGCTGCGGGAAGCACTGCCGCAAGACGAGGTCGATGCGGTTCTGGAAGACCGTGTACAGCCGCAGCTCGTTCAGGAATCGGTGTGGGTACAACTCGGACGCCTGCCGGTGGAAAGCCTGCAAGCATATCTGGCGGACCAGCATCCGCAGATCATCGCCTACATCGTGTCGAAGCTGCCGTCCGACCTTGCGGCCCGCTTGTTCGTCATCCTGCCGCCGCAACTACGCAACGCCGTCGTGCAGCGGTCGCTTCATATCGGCAATGTGGCACCGGCGGCTGTGGAACTTCTCGAAGACGTGCTGCGGCGCGATCTTCTAGGCCGCAGTGATTCCGGGCCAGTCAAAGCTCATCACGGCCAGATCGCCAACATCTTCAACCAGCTCGATAGGAGCGAGATGGAAGAACTGATGGCGAGCCTTGAGGATCTCAACCGCGACGATCTCAACCGCATCAAGGCCAAGCTTTTCACCTTTGAAGACATCGAACGTCTGTCGCAACGCGCGCGCCTGTTGCTCTTCGATGAAGTGCAGACGGAACAGATCGCCATCGCACTGCGCGGAGCCGATGCAAAACTTCAGGAACTTGTTCTCTCATCGCTCTCGACCCGGGGCCGCCGAATGGTTGAGACTGAACTTGGCGCCGAGCAGGGCAACGTAACCGCACAAAACATTGCCGATGCGCGCCGCGCGATAGCCCGTATCGCCATTGACCTTTCCGAGCGCGGTATCATCACCCTTGACGCAAGCGAAGCTTCGTCCTGATTTCGTGTGACCTATGGCCGATGACGCTGACAAGGAAAGCAAAACAGAAGAAGCGACCGAGCAGAAGATCCGCGACGCATTGGAAAAGGGCAATATGCCCTTCTCCCGCGAAACGCCGATCCTCGCTGGCATTGCTTCCCTGCTGATTATCGCGGTCTTTGTCGCAGGCCCGGCTACAATGAAACTTGCCGTCTTCCTGCGCGAACTGATTGACCGTCCAGAAGACTGGCTCCTCAACAGTGCAGAAGACGCAAGTCGCCTCTTTGGCGTGCTGGCGCTGGCAGTCGGTGCAGCCCTGGTACCGGTGTTCATCATCATCCCGCTTGCCGGTATTGCAGCTTCCGCGTTCCAGAACGCGCCGCGTTTCGTTGGCGAGCGCATCCGCCCGCAAGCCTCGCGCATATCCCCACTCAAGGGCTGGCAGCGTATTTTTGGGCGCGCCGGTCAGGTGGAGTTTCTCAAGTCTCTTGCCAAATTTCTCGCTGCGAGCGTTATTGTCTTTGTCGTTTTCTTCGGCGGCAACAGCCTTTTCACGGATGCAGTCGCCTCCGATCCAAGCGCTTTGCCGGAATTTCTGCGCGAGAACATGGTGCGCCTGCTTGTCGCCAATGTTCTGGCCATTACGGCAATTGCCGGTTTCGACCTCGCCTGGTCACGCATTCACTGGCGGCAGGAATTGCGCATGACCCGGCAAGAAGTCAAAGACGAGCTGAAGCAGTCGGAAGGTGACCCTCTGGTCAAATCGCGCCTGCGTTCGCTCGGTCGTGACCGCGCACGCCGCCGGATGATCAACACTGTTCCGACAGCAACGCTGATCGTCGCAAATCCGACGCATTTTTCCGTAGCACTGCGTTACAAGCCCGATCAGGACGCCGCCCCGATCGTCGTCGCAAAGGGACAGGATCTCATCGCATTGAAGATCAGAGAAATAGCTGCACAGCATTCTATCCCGATATTCGAGGACGTTCCGTTGGCGCGTGCGCTCTATAAACAGGTGAGTGTCGATCAAATGATTGCACCTGAGTTCTACAAGGCGGTGGCTGAGCTTATACGGGTCATCAACACGCGACATGCGATACATTGATGGATGTCCATGTTATTTATATATTTCAGAACAGTGACAGCCTGTTCCCCAGATCGGCGGTGAGACTATGAAAAGCCTGCAATTCTCGAACGAACGAGAGGCGATCATTGCACGGAACCTGCGCGAGGTCGCAACCGATCTCCGGCTGGTCGATCCAGCGGATTACATCGCGTTCATACGCTGCGAGCTTTTTGCCAATATTGCCGATATCGTCAGTTCCGCGACCGAGCTTTATTTCTTTCCCGGAACACTCGAACTCGGTCATGGCGGCGACTATCTCTGCGATTGGCAGTCAGCGCCTGCCATCGTGCTCGATATGGAGTTTCGCAATCAGGGCGTCTACGCCTATTTCCGCCTGACGCTGACCGACAAAACTGCTGGCGTGGAGCTGAACCATATCGCGTTCGAAGACGCGGACGAAGACCCGGCGAAAAATACAGTGCGACTTGCCAACGCATTCGAGGCCGCACGCCTGCCACTTAGAAAGCGAGCCTGAAGCATTTCCCGCAAAGTGCAAAGCGGTTTTACGTGAGGCAAACACGCTGAAAATATGTAAACACCGGATGCCTCAGCATCCGGTGTTCTGTTTTCGTATGGCGCTGTAACTACACCAGATGGTGAACCTCTGGCATTTCGATAATGCCGAGCGACAGAGCCGTTGCCACGGCCGAAGTACGGTTGGAGCAATTGAGCTTGATCTTCGCGTTCTGTAGATAGGTCACGACGGTCCAGCGAGCGATGCTCAGGATTTCCGCAATCTCGCCATCCGTCTTCCCGCTCGCAGCCCAGCGCAGGCAATCAACTTCGCGCGGGGTCAGAAGACTTGCAACAGTCGCGACATCCTTGCAGCCGCACAGGGCCGAATGAATGATCCCGGATAGGCTCAGCAACCGCGGGCGAAGCTTTGTCAGGAACTGTTCGCGATCCTCATCCGGGCTGATCTCAAAGCTGAACAGGGAACAGCCAACCGCACCTTTCTGGCTACGGGCCGAGACGCCAATGAAGATATTGCCCAGGCCATGCTTTTCCGCATCCGCCAGTAACTCAGCAACGGCTGGACACTGATCGGCGTCTTCCCGAAGATCGCGAACGATGCCGCTGGCGTCGTTGTGAAAATAAGGTGCGTCTTCCTGAAAGATCGGATCGATGACAAAATAGTTCTTAGCGGAGTAACGGGCACTCCAGGTAGTCGGCACAGTCATTACGACGGTCAGATCGGAAGAGTTCGTCTTTGCGCAATCGCCCATGCGTCCGCGATAGGTGTGCATGATATGGCGGCAACCGATCTCGTCGCGAATTCGCGTCAAGAGAGCCAGCGTATCGCTTTGAAAGGCCGTTCCAAAGAAGGTCTTCTTGAAGTTCGGAAAATGAATGAGGTCAAGCGTCATTTCTACAATATCCTTGGTACTCAAGCTCAAGCGCTGCCAGTTACTGTATTTCAAATATCAGCGAATCGTAGACGAAGAGCTTTTCAATCATTTATAAGTGACATAAAATATAGGGTCTCTGACAACCCACAAATAATAGAGTGCAGTCCATTACACACAAAAACCGGGCAGAAATTAAGACCTTCACGCGAAGTTTATAGGTCGGATGAAGAATAACCGCATCTGCGGCGATTTTGACAAATCAGCTGCTCTCTTTTTGAACACTCGCCGGCCCCCTACCGTAGGCGCGGTAGAAGAAATCGATTGCCAGCTCGACATTGTTGCGAATCGTTTCCGCTGGCGGCGGCTCAGGCAGCACGCCGAACAGACGGGGCCTGTAGAGGCCGGAAAGAAACAGATCAGAAAGCTGATAGGCCATCTTCTCAGGATCGAAAGGTTCCAGTTCCCCCCTATCGATCATGTCCTTGAGATATTCAGCCATCAGGACGAGGCTGCGTTTCGGCCCGCGCTCATAGAAACGCGCCGCTAGTTCCGGCTTGCGCTCGCTGACGCCCAGAACAATGCGCTGAGCGCGCACGGCCGTCGGTGACGTTATCAGCGTTACCAATGCAACGCCGAAATCGGTCAGTTCCTGTCGCGAATTGAAACCCTTATCGAGTTTGTCGATCAGTTCACGAAACATTGTATCACGATAATGCTCGCATAATGCGACGAACAGATCTTCCTTGCTGTTGAAGTAAACGTAAATCGTTCCCTTCGACACGCCTGCCTCACGCGTGATATCATTCATGCTGGCGGCATCGAAACCCATGCGCAGGAAAACATCCTGAGCGCCTTCGAGGATTTGGCGGCGTTTCGCCGGGTCCTGCCCCGCACCCAGCCGTGTGCGGCCACACTCTATCTCGGAGCAGGAAGATTTGCTGTCGCCGGATCGACCGACACCTTTTTCGACATGCCGATTCCGGTCATGCATTATCGTATCTGTTGTTCCGCTGGTGTTGCGATCAGGCTTCATTATTCGAGACTCTTAACTTTTTCGAACCAAGCGGTTCGATATCCTCTTGATATGAGCATCTTATTGATTTATGTCAACATCGAACCGATCGGTTCAATCCAAAGGATGTACAGAAAGTTTCCCTATGTCCGCCCCGAAGTCCGTTGATAAGGCCGATATTCATCCGTTCCCCAACGCCAAGAACCTCGCCTCGGCAACCTCGCCGGCGACAAGTGAGGCGCCTCTGAACGAGAGATCGCAGCCCCATACCGCACCGAAACCGCAGGAAGCCGCACCCAAGGAACCCGGCGAGATCGCCAAGGACGGCAAGAACAAAGGCTTCGGCAAACGTGTCCTTATTCCCGGAATTCTGGCAGTCGCGGTCGCTGGCGGCCTCTGGTTCGCCTATGACTGGTGGACCGTCGGGCGTTTCATGGTTTCGACTGACGACGCTTATGTGCAGGGTGACATCGCGTCCATCGCACCCAAAGTTACCGGCTATGTCGAAAATATCCCGGTGGTTGCCAACCAGATGGTCAAGGCTGGTGATGTGATCTTCCAGCTTGATGCGGGCGATTACCAGATCGCGCTCGACGAAGCTGAAGCCAAGCTCGCAACTCAGAAGCAGACCCTCATTCGCATCAAGGCCGAGACTGATGCCGCACAGGCATTGCTCCAGCAGGCCAATGCCGACAAGCAAGCCGCAACCGCTGTCCTGACCAACGCACAGAACACAATTGCGCGCGTGCAGAAGTTGCATGAAACGCGTTTTGTCGCGCAA
Source organism: Ochrobactrum sp. CGA5 (assembly GCF_006345815.1). GTDB lineage: Bacteria > Pseudomonadota > Alphaproteobacteria > Rhizobiales > Rhizobiaceae > Brucella. The sequence goes on from NZ_VCIG01000042.1 coordinate 46,979, forward strand.
GCTGATCTTGACACCGCCCAGTCTTCACTGGATCAGGCCCGCGCCAAGGTCGCCGGAGGCGATGCGCAGATCGCTTCTGCAAAGGCCAATATCGAAGTGCTCAACGCTCAATATAGCGAAGTCGAAAGCGCTATGAAGTCGCTGGAACTTGCCCGCGATAAAGCCGCACGTGATCTGTCCTTCACGGTGCTGCGCGCGCCGTTTGACGGCGTGATTGGCAATCTTTCAGGCAAAAAGGGCGATCTCGTTTCTCCTGGCCAGAAGATAGCGGCCCTGGTTCCAATCAATGAGCTTTATATTGATGCGAACTTCAAGGAAACGCAGCTCGCAGAGATCAAGACCGGTGAGACCGCGCATATCTATGTCGATGCTATCGACGGCGCGAAGTTTGACGGGATAGTGGCGTCCATCGCTCCGGCTTCGGGTTCAGTGTTCTCACTGCTGCCGCCGGAAAATGCGACCGGCAATTTCACCAAGATCGTTCAGCGCGTTCCCGTTCGCATCATGATCCCCAAGGAAGCGCTGGAATCTGGAAAGATCCGCGCGGGCCTGAGTGTCGTGGTCGATATCGATACGCGCACGGCGCCCGATGGGAAGGCCAACTGATCGAGCCCTGTGGGTGACTTGAAGTAAAAGACGGCGGCGCGGCAAAGCAGGTTTCGTGCCGCCTTTCTCTTTCATTCCGGAGTGCGCCGTCATGGCTGCAGACACGACAATGGGACCATTGGTCCCGGCAGATGACCGCATCGACCCGAAGAAGGCCATCGGCTTTCTGGCCATGGTGTTCGGCATGTTCATGGCAATCCTGGACATCCAGATCGTCTCTGCATCGCTGGCCGAAATCCAAGCGGGTTTGAGTGCCAGCTCTGACGAAATCTCTTGGGTTCAAACCTCCTATCTGATCGCGGAAGTCATCATGATTCCGCTGTCGGGCTTCCTCGGGCGTCTGCTGTCGACGCGCGTTCTCTTCACCTTCTCGGCGGCGGGCTTCACCCTGGCCAGCATGCTCTGCGCGACAGCGACGAATATTGAGCAGATGATCGTCTACCGCGCCATTCAGGGATTCATCGGCGGCGGCATGATCCCCAGCGTGTTCGCAGCCGCCTTCACCATTTTCCCGCCGTCCAAACGTTCCATCGTTTCGCCGATGATCGGACTGGTCGCGACACTTGCGCCAACCATCGGCCCGACGGTCGGCGGCTATCTCAGCCACGCTTTTTCCTGGCACTGGCTGTTTTTGGTCAATGTCGGCCCCGGCATTCTGGTCACCATCGCTGCATGGAATCTTATCGACTTCGACGAAGGCGACCGCTCGCTTTTGAGCAAGTTTGACTGGTGGGGACTTGCTGGCATGGCCGCATTCCTCGGCTCCATGGAATATGTCCTAGAAGAAGGCCCGCGCAACGACTGGCTGCAGGACGACGCGATCTTCTTCCTTTCCATAGTCATGACAGTCGGCGGCATCGTCTTTTTCTATCGCGCGTTTAGGGCAGAACAGCCAATTGTGGATTTGCGTGCCTTCAAGAATGTCAATTTTGCCTTTGGCTCGCTGTTCTCCTTTGTAATGGGTGTCGGTCTCTACGGCCTCACTTATCTTTATCCGCTCTATTTGAGCAGTGTTCGCGGCTATGACGCCCTGATGATTGGCAAAGCACTTTTCGTCAGCGGTCTGGCCATGTTCTTCACCGCGCCGGTAGCCGGTTTCCTGTCCAACAGGATGGACCCCCGCCTGATGATGACGATCGGCTTTCTCGGCTTTGCGGCAGGCACATGGATGGTAACTGGTCTTACTGCCGATTGGGATTTCTACGAATTGCTGCTGCCTCAAATTCTGCGCGGCTGCTCACTGATGCTTTGCATGGTGCCGATCAACAATCTGGCGCTCGGCACGCTTCCACCTGCTCTTTTGAAAAACGCTTCCGGCCTTTTCAACCTAACCCGCAATCTGGGGGGAGCCGTCGGCCTTGCCGTTATCAACACGATCCTGACCCGACGTGGTGACATGCATTACGAACGTCTGGCGGAGCATGTCCGATGGGGCAATGCAGAAGCGGAGAAAATAGTCGCCAATCTGACCGCCAAGTACAATGCTGCGGGCATGGACGGCGCGACAATCGCCATAGCCAAACTCTCCGGGATGGTGCGCCAGCAAGCCACCCTTCTGTCGTTCATCGACGTGTTCTTCATCCTCACGATGATGTTCTGTTCGCTTGCTGTCTGCGCCATCATGCTGCGCAAGCCGCAACAGGTTGCCGGTGGCGGCGGGGGGCATTAGAGCGCTTTTCGATCTGGATGAATCAGACATGCGCTCTCAGTATTTGCTTGGAAACGGGTCTCTTCCGAGACCGGTTTCACGCCCTTCGGGATGCCCCGGCCTCCTGCCTCTCGACTTCATACGAAAACAATAAAGGTTCACCCGTCTTTCGGAAATTTTCGTTTGTCGCCAATATCCACCGTTGGTGGCGCAATCGGAAAAACCCTTGTCGCGCAGGGAAAAGCTTCCTCCAGAATTATGACAGTGACGAATTTACTGTCACAATTCCTGTCATAAAAATGCCCTTCCCGCGAATGGATGAATTGCTAAGTCCCTGAAAACGTGTTTCACTTTCCACCGCTGACAGTTTGTGACAAGCAACAAACTGTCATCCAACCGTCATGTAGGGCGGGTATCGGGAATGCGCGAGCACCGGAATCGACCGGGGGCGTTCGCCGGACCTTAAACAGGGGAGTCAAACAATGCTTGCTTACACAGCGCGTCTGCTGTCGCTTTCGACGGCAATCGCCGTTGCCGGGGTTTCCATCGCCGCTGCCGAACCATCAGCCGAACTGATTGCCGCAGCCAAGGCAGAAGGCGAACTGACAACCATCGCTCTCCCGCATGACTGGTGCGGCTATGGCGAAATCATCAAGAGCTTCAAGGACAAATATGGCCTCAAGGTCAACGAACTGAACCCGGATGCCGGTTCGGGCGATGAAATTGAAGCCATCAAGGCCAACAAGGACAACAAAGGTCCTCAGGCACCAGACGTCATCGACGTTGGCTTTGCGTTCGGCGCATCGGCCAAGAAGGATGGCCTCATTCAGCCTTACAAGGTCGCAACCTGGGACGAAATTCCAGACAGCGCCAAGGATGCCGAAGGCTACTGGTATGGCGATTACTACGGTGTTTTGGCGTTTGAAGTGAACAAGGACATCGTCAAGGATATTCCGCAGGATTGGGAAGACCTCCTCAAGAGCGACTATGCAAACTCTGTCGCGCTTGCAGGTGACCCGCGCGTTTCGGCACAGGCTATTCTCGGTGTTCATGCTGCCGGCATCGCTCGTGGCGGTGAACCGGGCGAAGCCGCAGGCAAAAAGGGCCTTGAATTCTACAAGGAACTGAATGCCAACGGCAATTTCGTTCCGGTCATCGGCAAGGCTGCTTCGCTGGCGCAGGGCTCTACCCCGATCGTCATCCGTTGGGACTATAACGCGCTCGCCGATCGTGACACGCTCAAGGGCAATCCGGAAGTCGAAACCGTCATTCCGAAGTCCGGCGTTATCGCTGGCGTGTATGTTCAGGCAATCAGCGCCTACGCGCCGCACCCGAATGCTGCGAAGCTGTGGATGGAACACCTCTATTCGGACGAAGGCCAGCTCGGTTATCTGAAGGGCTACTGCCACCCGATCCGCTTCAATGCAATGGCGAAGGCCGGCAAGATTCCGCAGGAACTGCTCGACAAGCTGCCACCGGCAGACGCTTATGAAAAGGCTATCTTCCCGACCCTGGAACAGATCGAAGCTGCACAGACCACGATCACCAAGGAGTGGGACAGTGTCGTAGGCGCAAACGTCCAATAAGCGTCAAAGGGCGCTTTTGCATCGACCACATATCGCGTCGGCCTTACACGGTCGGCGCGATATCCAGGCAGCTTTCTCCTAGCAGCCGATCCTCTTTTCCAAACAGCACCAGCTTTTTGGCAAACAGGATGCCCAGTTTAAAAGAATGACAGCAATTCCGGCAGGACCCAACGGCCGCCCTGCTGATCGCAAAAAATAAAACAAGAAGTTGGAACGGGTTCTATCAGTTCCGTTCTAGCGGGAACCGGTCTAAAGAAAGAACGTATGAGTTCAATAGCCGAAACACCAGCCCCCAGCGGAGTGCGCAAACGCCCGCTTCCGTTGTCCTGGCTTGGCGTGACACCGTTTTTCATCTTCGCCATTCTGTTTCTGATCTGGCCGACGATGTATCTCATCATCGGTGCATTTCAGGACCCAGCAGGAAACTTCACGCTCCAGAACATCCACGATCTGTTCCAGCCGCAGATCATGAGCGCCTACTGGGTGTCGATCAAGGTCAGCCTTGCATCGGCCATTGGTGGCGCGATTATTGGCTTCTTTCTGGCTTGGGCGGTCGTTCTCGGCAACCTGCCTTCATGGCTGCGCCCAACGGTCTTGACCTTTTCTGGCGTAGCGTCGAATTTCGCAGGCGTGCCACTTGCTTTCGCCTTTCTGGCGACACTGGGACGAACCGGCTTTGTAACGATCCTGCTCAGAGAGTGGTTTGGTTTCAATCTTTATTCGACAGGCTTCAACCTACTCTCCTTTTTTGGCCTGACGCTGACCTATCTGTTCTTCCAGATACCGCTGATGGTGCTGATCCTGACGCCCGCGCTCGACGGACTGAAAAAAGAATGGCGGGAAGCCTCATCCATTCTAGGCGCAACCACCGCGCAATACTGGCGTATGGTGGCTTTCCCAATCCTGTGGCCCAGCCTGCTCGGCACAACGCTTCTGCTGTTCGCCAATGCCTTCGGGGCGATTGCTACCGCCTATGCTCTGACAGGTTCATCGCTCAACATCGTACCGATCCTGCTCTATGCCCAAATTCGCGGCGACGTTCTGCATAACCAGAACCTCGGCTACGCATTGGCACTTGGCATGATTGTCATTACGGGTGTTTCCAACCTCATCTATATTTGGCTGCGCATTCGCGCCGAGAGGTGGCAGCGATGAAAAAGAAAGGCATTAACGCCCAGAAGATCGGCGCCTGGATCGCCTTCCTGATCGGTGCGATCTATTTTCTCGTCCCGCTGATCGGTACGTTTGAATTCTCGCTGCGTATGCGGCGCGGCGAGTATTCCTTCGATGCCTATCGCGTCGTTTTCTCCGATCCAAACTTCCAGGCCACCTTTGGCTATTCGATCCTACTTGGCCTGCTGACCATCATTTTCGGTGTTCTGCTGGTTGTGCCCACCGCCTATTGGGTACGGCTGCGCCTGCCGCAGTTGCGCCCGGTGATGGAGTTCATCACGCTGATGCCACTGGTCATCCCGGCCATCGTTATTGTGTTCGGATACCTCCGAATCTACAATTCGTCGTCGTGGCTGCCATTCACATCGTCCACGCGGGCAACCGACCTGCTTCTGATGTTCGGCTATATGACGCTGTCGCTGCCCTATATGTATCGCGCCGTCGATACGGCGATGCGCACCATCGACGTCAGAACGCTGACAGAGGCCGCACAAAGCCTCGGCGCGGGATGGGGCCGCATCATGTTCAAAGTGATTTTCCCGAATGTGATTTCCGGCGTAATGAGCGGTGCCTTCATCACATTCGCCATCGTCATCGGCGAGTTCACGCTGGCCTCGCTCCTGAACCGCCCGGCCTTCGGTCCCTATTTGCAGCTCGTCGGCGCAAACCGTGCCTACGAACCGTCGGCGCTGGCAATCATTTCGTTCGGCATCACGTGGCTCAGCATCATCATGCTGCAGCTCGTCTCGCGCCTCAATAAGTTCAAGACAACCGCCGGGTAACATTCATGGCTTTTCTCAACATCAAAAACCTGAAAAAGAGCTTCGGCGCCAATACCGTCGTCCACGATTTCAACCTCGCTGTGGAGAAGGGCGAATTCGTCTCCTTCCTCGGTCCATCGGGCTGTGGCAAGACAACTGTTCTTCGCATGATCGCCGGTTTCGAGATGCCCGATAGTGGCGCTATCGAAATCGACGGCAAGGATGTGGTCGATCTGAAGCCGAACCAGCGCAATATCGGCATGGTGTTTCAGGCCTACGCGCTCTTCCCCAATATGACGGTTGCTCAGAACGTGTCATTCGGCCTGCGGGTTGCCGGGAAACCTAAGGCGGAAATCGATGCCACGGTGCAGGAGATGCTCAGCCTCATCCGTCTCGACCATCTGGCGGATCGTTATCCCTATCAGATGTCCGGTGGCCAGCAGCAGCGCGTCGCTCTGGCCCGCGCGCTTGCAACCAAGCCGCAGGTTCTTCTGCTCGACGAGCCCTTATCGGCACTTGATGCAAAAATCCGTATATCCTTGCGCGAAGAAATTCGCGCCATCCAGCAGAAGCTCGGCATTACGACTGTCTTCGTTACCCATGACCAGGAAGAAGCCCTGTCAATCTCCGATCGTATTGTGGTCATGCATGAAGGCCGCGCTGATCAGATCGGCTCGCCCTTCGACATCTATAACCGGCCGGCCTCGCGCTTCGTGGCATCGTTCGTCGGCACGCTCAACATGCTGGAAGCCTCGGTCAGCGAACCTGGCAAAAACAGCATCGAGCTCGACGGCCGCATGATAACCGTGCAGGAAAATCTCGACCACCATCCAAAGGGTAAACCGCTGACCCTTGCCTTGCGCCCGGAGGCTGTGAGCCTCGAAGCACGCAAAAGCCACGATACTTCGCTCGACGCGACCATCGAGGATGTTCACTTCCTCGGCTCTGTCATCCGCACGCGCGTGGCGCTCGGCAAGAATCGCCTCTCGTTCGACACGTTCAACGACCCAACACAGCCTCCGCCGCAGCGCGGCGACAAGGTGACGGTGCATTTCGCCTCGCATGATCTGCTCGTGCTGGCCGATTAAAGTAAAAAAGCCGCCCGATGGGCGGCTTTTTTTGTTTGTTACGTGCGCGACGGGCTGATGCGATTTCGGTTCATGACGTGCCGAAAATGGTGGCTTTCGAGAACCGGAGCGCAGCGTACATAAAGTACGTGAGCACCGAATCGCAGAAAGACGCCTTTTGCAGGCGGGGCAGGGACCGAAAGATCAGCCCCAAGGACCGTGGAAATCGCCGTCCTTGTCGATACGCTTGAAGCCGTGCGAGCCGAAGAAATCGCGTTGGCCCTGAATGAGATTGGCTGTGCCAAGCGCCTGCGTGAAGCTGTCGAAATAGCTGAGGGCCGAGCCCAGCGCAGGCAGAGGCAGGCCGGCGAGCGCTGTCTTGGCAACGATCTGGCGAAGGCCCTTGGAAGCCTTGCTCATGCGTTCAACAAAAGCAGGTGCCAGCAGCAGATTGCGGCTTTCGCTGTCTTCAAAAGCGTGAGCGATGTCGTCCAGAAGCTGCGAACGAATGATACAGCCTGCGCGCCAGATACGGGCGGTCTCAGCAAGCGGAATGTTCCAGCCATGCTCTTGCGATGCAGCTTCCATCACTGCGAAACCTTGGGCATAGGCGGCAATCTTGCCTGCAAGCAGGCCCTGCTCCAGATCGGCAAGGAATTTTGCCTGATCGGAAATGTCGAGGCTGCGCGAACCCGGCTTATAGGCATTTGCAGCAAGCGCACGCGTGGCCTTCAGCGAGGACAACGAGCGCGCGGCAACTGCCGCTTCGATGGCCGTTGCCGGAACGCCCAGCATCTGCGCCTCAATGGCCGCCCAGCGACCCGTACCCTTCTGGCCAGCTTCGTCGAGGATCATGTCGACCATCGCCTTGCCTGTTTGCGGATCGGTCGCCTTCAGCACCTTGGCCGTGATTTCGATCAGATAGGAGTTGAGCGGTCCTTCGTTCCATTTCTCGAACACGTCACCGATGGCAGGAGCCGAAAGTCCCAGACCGTCGCGCAGGATGCCGTAGATTTCTGCGATCATCTGCATGTCGGCATATTCGATGCCGTTATGGATCGTCTTGACGAAATGACCGGCGCCATCCGGCCCGACCAGCGCGCAGCAAGGCTCGTCCTTGTACTTGGCGGCAGCGGCGAGCAGGATCGGCGCGATACGCTCATAAGCTTCCTCGGTGCCGCCAACCATCATTGACGGGCCGTGACGCGCGCCTTCTGCACCGCCGGAAACGCCCATGCCGACGAAGGTTGGGTCGTTAGGGCCTAGAGCCTTCAGACGACGCACCGTATCGCGGTAGTCGGAATTACCGGCGTCGATCATAATATCGCCCTTCTCAAGATAAGCCTTGAGGCGGGTGGTCTCAGTATCGACAGGAGCGCCTGCCTTGATGAGGAAGATGATCGGGCGCGGCTTGCGGACGCTGGCAGCCAGATCCTCGAAAGTGGGGCAAGGGATAATCTTGTCGCGCAGCGGGCCAGCCTTTTCGATGAAGGCTTTGAGCACAGGCTCATCACGGTCGTAGACGGCTACCGTGTAGCCTTTCTCGGCTATGTTCAGCGCCAGGTTGGAGCCCATGACGCCAAGGCCGACCATTCCGATATCTGCTTTTTCCATTTTGTGCCCTTCAGAAATGCAACCGACCGGCCGTCGTCTAGACACATGCAGAACATCGAACGCCGACAAGCCGAACCGATAAGAATAGGCTGCAAGCCGGACTTCGGCAGCAGCGCATGTCAATCTGTATCCTATTGTGGGATGATCTAGGGCATATGACGCAAAGTTGATAGACCTCCCTAGACGAAAATCACCGGTTTTGCCCCTGCAAGTGCCGCGTTAAATCGGTTGGCTCACTCCAAAACCCCGTATTCCGCGATTTTCACACCCTTTCCAACCTGCGATGCGGAAGAGGCGGCAGTTCGATAGCAACAGTGTCATCCGCCTTCACCGTGCCGCCTGCAAGAACGATGGTCATGATGCCGGACTTGCGAACAAGTTCGCCATCGGGCGTGCGATCCAGCACGGCATTGAGAAGACCGGTCTGGAAATTCTCTATCTGGGCGCAAGGGTTACGCAGGCCTGTTGTTTCCAGAACAACCTCGTCGCCAATTCGGATCAAAGCACCTTGTGGCAGCCCCAGAAGATCGACGCCGCGCGTAGTGATGTTCTCGCCAAGATCGGCAGGCGCGACGTCAAAGCCCTTTTCAGCCAGCTCGTCAAACAGCTCGGCATGAATGAGATGGACCTGCCGTAGATTGGGTTGCGTCGGGTCAGCACGCACGCGTGAACGATGCTTCACCGTCACGCCCTGATGGGCATCATCTTCCACGCCGAGCCCTGTAACAATGCGGATTTCCGGCACAACCCGTTTTGAAAAATGGTGCTTGTCATCCCGCGCCACAGCCACAACAAATCCACTCATCACGTTTCCCTCCCGATTGTTATGAAGGATATCCTGACAGGACAAAGCAACTTCGTTAGCCGCATTATATGGGTTATATAGCACTTGTATGAAGCTGCGGGGCAAGCACGTGAATCGCAACAAGCAGGCAAAGACGGATTTCCACTGGGGCATTTGGGGCACAGGCGCGATAGCCGCTGCCTTTGCTGCCGATATACAGGCAAGTACTGGAATGCGCGTTACCGCAGTCTGCTCGCGGGCGTCAGAGACCGCCGAAACATTCCGGCGACGTATCGGCGCCGACAAGGCGTTTGGCGATTCAGGCGCGTTCCTTTCTGCGCCGGATATTGATGCAGTCTATATTGCAACCCCAAGCGCCATGCATGTGTTGCAAGCCTTGCAGGCAATCGAAGCGGGCAAGCCCTGCCTGATCGAAAAGCCGCTTTCCCTGGATGCCGCTGGCGCGCACCAGATTGAAGCTGCGGCAAAAGCAAAAAACGTCTTCGCCATGGAGGCGATGTGGAGTCGCTTTCTGCCGGCGATCCAGGCGGTCAAGCAGCATATTGACAGCGGGCGTATCGGAGCAGTGACGCGCATCGAGGCCGATCTGTCCTACATCCGTGCCTACGACCCGCAAAGCCGTTTCTTCAAGCCAGACCTTGGAGGCGGCGCTGCATTCGATCTCGGTGTCTATCCGGTATCGCTGGCATTGTATTTTCTAGGTCTGCCGGATCACGTTGATGGTCGCTGGCAGCGCGCCAGAAGCGGTGTGGACATGCGCACCGAGTTCCAGCTTGGCTGGCAGGGTGCCACGGCCAGCCTCTCCTGCGGTTTCGATCGCGATGGCGACAATCGCATGCTGATCAAGGGAACCAAGGGCACGATCCTGATCCATGCGCCGTTTCTGAAAGCCCAGAGGCTGACCCTGTTTTCAGCCTTCGCTGCGCGGTCATCGCTCGGGCCGAATAGCGGTAAAGGCCTTATCGGAAAGGTTATGAACCGCCTGCCCCTGCCGGGTCGCACAATCGAGACTTATGCCTTTTCCGGCAGCGGGCTACAGTTTCAGGCCGAAGCGGTCCGCGATGCGGTGCGCAGCGGCCAAATCTCCAATGCGATCATGCCGCTTGACCAGAGTGCAGCCGTAGCTGACATCGTCCGCAAGGTACTGTCGAAAGGTTAGAAGCGCATCCCAAGAAGTGCAAAACGGTTTCGGATAAGATGCGTGCTAAGGCAGATTTTTAGAGAGTCGAGCGGATAAAGTCAGATCGGCCCTCTAAAAACTGCTTCTCATCATGTATGGCTGTGCATTCTCACCGGCATTGTTCAAGGCAAGCGCGATTTCAGTGATATGCAGAGCCACATCACCGGAGAAGAACGCCTTGTCGCCGGTCTTGATAGCGCGTGCCTGATCGGCGATGCCGCGGACGAAATCGATCTGCGAGGGATACATGGGCAGCGACCGCTTGTCGGCCTTCGGGTAGGACAGTTTTGTCCCGACGGTCGGTTTCCACGACATGAACTTGCCGATGCGCATTTCCAGAATGCCGAACATGCGCGCCAAAAAACGACGTTTTTCTTCCGTGCACTCAAGACGGACAGCGGAGCGATTATCCCATAGATCGTCGACCACAATCGAACCCTTGTCGGCGACGATTGTCAGGCTGCGGTTCTTCGGCATCGCAAGCCCGGATGTGAGCCGTGCAACCAGCCCAGACTTGAAAACAAGACAGCCGACCGAAAAATCGGGTGCCATGTGCAGATGCTCGGTTCCCGGCCCCTTGTTGGGAAAGGTTAGGGCGGAAAATGCCGATACGCGCTCGACCGGGCCGAATAGCGACACCAGCCATGACAGCGCATAGCCTGCATGTTCCAACGTGCAACCGATCTCGAATTCGTGCAGGCCCGGCCACGGCGCGCCCGACTGCGAACGCCAGGTCGACCATTTGTCACGAAACACCGGGCCATCTTCCATTTCAGCATAAACCAGACGTGGCGTGCCTATGCCGTTGATTACGCTTGCTACCAGCCGATAGGCTTCGCTGAGGCCGTTTGCCGGGGCTGCGGCGAGCGTGAGACCGGATTGCCGTGCAAAAGCGACCAGCGCTTCCGCATCGTCGTAGTTCATCGCCAACGGTTTTTCGGAATAGACATGTTTTCCGGCGGAGAGTGCTGCATGCGAGACTTCAAAATGGTTTTCAGGCGTGGTCAGATTGACGACGATCTGCACCTCTGGATCGACCAGAACAGCCTCGAAACTTTCATAAGCCTCAACAGAATAATGCGCACAGAATGCTTTCAGCCGTTCAGGCGAGCGATCATAGGCACCGTGCAGTTTGAGTTCGGGATAATTGCGCAGCGTGGTCATGTAATAGTCGGCAACGAACCCGGTTCCAACAATTGCGATATTCATGCGGTGGCTCCGACGACCCTTTTGTGAATGATGACTTTCGCGGTCAGCCTGAGGCCGAAGACCGCAAGGATGAGCGTGAGCCAGACCGGGTCCATACGCCGAAAGAAAAAGCTTTCCAACATGGCATTCAACGTTCCGAAAAACACGATCATCAGGAAAAAATCGGCAAGCAGCAGATTTTCGCGTACCGGACGGCATCGCATATAGTTGACCAGAGGCATGACGATGACGACGAAGATGGCGCATATCAGCGCCGGAATCCCCATTGATAGCGCTATATCGAGATAGCCATTGTGCCCATGTACGATGCCGCGCACATCCCAATCCAGATAGTAGGGGTTCGCTGCCTCTTTCACGATGGGCGTGCCCCAGAAGCTTTCATAGCCAAAGCCGGTCCATGGACGCTGGGAAAGCGCTTCAACGGCAAAGGCCCAGATGGAGGTGCGCCCGGTAAAAGTAGGGTCGACATCAAGTTGAAGAACGAACGGATGCATCGGCTCGAAAAGAACCGTACCGAAGGTGAACAGCGCAAGCAGAAACTGGATCGTGAAGACTGCCACCGGTGCAAGAAAACGGAGACCGAAAATGCCGGGGACGATCACGAGCAGCATGGCGAGAGGCACCAGCGCCGCCGTGGTCTTCGATCCGGTTTGCGAAACGAAGATCAATGCCGAGACCGCAATCAGAAAGCCGCTCACGCGCCAGCCGCGCCGCCACAGATAGACACCGGCAAAGGCAAAGGCAGCCATGACCGGACCGGCGATATTCTTGTGCGTGAAGACGCCGCGCCAGAGATAGGCGTTTTGCGGTTCCAGCGCGTCGGCGCCGTGGGTGCCGAGATTGGGCAGGAGGACGACGCCCGCATAGGAAATGACAATCACGATCGAAGCCACCGTGACCAGCATCGACGCATAGGCGTCACCGTCCTGTGGCAGGCTCAAAACAGCAATGACGGTCAGAATGCCGATCATCGTCAAAAGCACACCGCGTATGGCGGTTGACGGATCAGGGCTTGCGAAGACGGATGCGAACAGGAAAGCAAACATCAGCAGCCAGCCGGGACTGACGATTTTGAGCACCTTTTTGGGGTCCGCGAACATCGCGAGCGACAGAAGCGCCACCGCGCCGAGGCAGCCGAAACCAAGCTGATTGATGACGTCGCCGCCGCTCGATGCGTCCCCATCCGCCACAGCGCTCAACGGATTGAACGGACGGAACGAAATCAGCAGGATGCAGAATGTTATCGTGGCAATAACGAGCGCAATCGTGCGGATTGTCGCCCGCATATCGGTTTGCGTCGCAACGTCGGAACGGGTGTCAGTTCTTATCCGGGTTGCGGTACTGCTCATTCAGATATCCAAAATGGGCCATGACGCGGCCCAGCCCGATATGGATGAAATAGGTCCCGACCGGCACGAAACGCGCAGCAAAGCCGCGCCGCAGCGCCTTGATCGGAGAATAACCGAGAAGGGCGAGGCTTTTCAGAAAGACGCGGACCTGTCCGAACGGCTCGTTCTTGCGCTGGCGCTGTTCGATCAGCGTCGAAAGAACGCCGTTTCGCAAACCGCGTGCAGTGATCCAGTCCTTTTCCAGACGTCGCGCCGGAATGGTCTCGCGGACAATGCCTTCATTACACCAGGCAATGTTGAAGCCCTTTGCTCGCGAGCGATTGATGAAATCTGAATCGCCGCCCCCGGTAAAGTTGAACTTCAGGTCCATAAACGGATAGCCGATGGCTTCCAGCACCGGACGCGCAATCAACAGATTGCCGGATGAATAGATGATCGGAACCGGACCGGTCTTGTTGTAATGCGGCAGGAAGACGGGGTGTCTCGCCCATTTTTCCGCGCCCGGCTTCTCGAAAATCGGATATTGCGGGCCGCCAACGAGGCTGGCGTTATAGCGCTCCGCAGTGGCTACCATGTTTTCGATCCAGGCCGGATCAGCCAGTTCATCATCATCGATGACGATGACATACTTGAAGTTCGGGAAGTAGGTCATCGCGGTCAGCCACCCCGCATTATATGCGTTGCAGTTGCCGCGATCGGATTCAACGATCAGCATGCCGGTATATTTCCCGGCCTCAAACTGTGGTGCCGCAACCTTCGCACCTTCCCGGTCCTCCGCCTCGTTCTCGATCACCACGACCGCAAAGCGGCGGCCTGTGACCTGGGCGTTGAGCGTATCCAGGGTGCGGATGACATGTTCCGGCCGACGGAACGTCGGCAGCGTCACCACCACCTCGACCTCATCGAAACGAAGCCCAGGTGTTTTAGCAATTACTTCTATATGACTTGGTAAATCAGACATACACGCTACCGGATATTCCGAACTTCTATATTTGTTTATCCGCCACTATTGAAAAACATTTAAAGAAAAGTTCACCGAGGGGCTCTAAACACTGATCAAAACTTTCATAGAGCATGCCAGCCCGAATTGTTAAGGGATTTAAGATGAATGATGCATTAGAAAATGCATAAACGTACCCCCATGATTTTTCATGCTGCGCGCGCCAGAATGACTGCTCAGGAGTTGAATTGCCGTCCCCTCACCTTGTTTTCGTAACATCGATTGTTCCACACGGAGTACCGACGACCGGCTATGAAGTGGCAAACGCGGCTGTGGTCGACGGCCTGCGTCGGTCAGGGATAAAAGTCACCGTTCTTGGCTTCACATGGCCGGGGTTGAAAGCCGATGCCGCAGACACCGTCGTTTTGGGTGAAGTCGAGGTGCGGACCGAAGGCGCCGGCATCAGGCGTAAAATTGGCTGGGTGCTGAAATCATTCCTGACCGGATTGACGATTTCCTCGGCGAAGTTACGGGTGATTCAGGCTGAGGCATTGCACGCGGCCATCGCAAAGATCGGCTCTTTCGATGCCTATGTGCTGAACGGCGTTACCCTGCCCGGCGCGTTTGAAGACATCTTCAAGGACAAACCGTCGCTTTTCGTGGCGCATAATGTGGAGTATCGCTCGGCGGAGGAAAACGCCGCGGATGCCGACAGCGCCATCCAGAAATTCCTGTTCGGCCGCGAAGCCCGTATTCTCAAAAGACTGGAAAGCCGCCTCATCGGGAATGCCCGTTTCGTCTTCACTTTCGCAGAAGATGACGGTCTGGCGCTTGGGCTCGGCCCTGACCGGTTTGCAACAATGCCGCTCGTCACGCCCGGAGGGATGCAGATAGCACAGCCGCGGGCTGTAAAATACGACCTTGCCTTGATCGGCACATGGACATGGCATCCGAACCGCATCGGACTGGAATGGTTCCTGCGCGAGGTAAAGCCGCATCTTCCCGACGATATTTCTATTGCGATTGCAGGCAACACGCCTGCCGATCTGATAGCGGCATGGTCAGGTCTGGGACCCGGAGTTGATTTTGTTGGCAAGGTGCCGGACGCGACCGAATTTGTGGAAAGCGGCGCGCTCGTGCCGCTTATCAGCCGTGCGGGAACGGGCGTGCAGCTCAAGACCATTGAGACATTCGAGCTGGGCATGCCAAGCGTCGCCACATCACATTCCGTGCGCGGTATCGGCAGTATTCCGGGCAATTGCACCATAGCCGACGACCCGCAGGCATTTGCTGCGGCAATCGTCGAGCGCATTGAAACAATAAGATCGGGGGATCGCCAGAGACTGGATGGCAAAGCCTTCACACGGTCACAAATCGAAGGCATGGACCGCGCTGTTGCCAGAGGTCTGAAAGCGCTTCATGGCGAAGAGAAAATGACGGACCAGGCATGATGCATTCCGAGAATGTCACTTACCGCATAATCCTTGGCGTAAAGGTCGCCTGTTTCGACTGGGACAGCGCCTTCACCTTTTTCGAGAACCGCATCAATGAAGGCCGGTTCATGAAACAGGGCTGGCTCAATGCCAATAATTCCAACATCGCAGACACCGACCCGACTTATCGTGCCGCGCTGGAGGAATTCCTGATCCTGCCAGACGGCGTTGGGGTCGATATTGCCAGCAAGGTCGCCTACGGTAGCAAGTTCCCCGCCAATCTCAATGGAACCGACTTCATTCCGGCCCTGCTGGAGCACATGAAGCATCCTCTGAAAGTCGCCCTTCTGGGTGGTGGCCCGGGCGTTGCTGCGGATGCCGCGCAGCTTTTCATCCAGCAAATACCGCGCCATGACTATCGCGTCATTTCCGACGGCTTCTTCAAGCCCGAAGATCTCGACAGCATTCTTGGTCAGCTCAAAGATTTTCATCCAGATATCTTGCTCGTGGCCATGGGTGTGCCGCGCCAGGAACTCTTCATCGACAAACACATCACGGCGGAACATTGCACCGTCGCCAGTGCCGTTGGTGCATTGTTCGATCTGCATACGGGTCGCGTGCAGCGCGCCCCGCAATGGGTGCGCAAGGTCCAGATGGAGTGGATGCACCGTCTGTTACAGGAGCCCCGCAGGCTCGCAAAACGCTATCTTATCGGTAATCCCGTATTCCTGTGGCGTGTCGCCAAAGGCTGGATGAAGGGAGAACCTCGGTGAGAACCGCAATCGTCACAGCCAGTTGGGATCAAGATTTCGAGCGCTGCAAACTGCTTTGCGAGACCATCGACAAGTATGTCGGCGGTTTCACGAAGCACTATATCCTTGTCGACGGCAAGGATGTGGCCCTGTTCCGCAAGCTCGAAAGCCCACAACGTGTCATCATTGATGAACGCGATCTGTTGCCCTCGTGGCTGCATGCCTTCTGGGACCCGACCTATCTGTGGCGCAGACGGGTTTGGCTCTCGCTTCGGACCAAGCCGCTGCGTGGATGGCATGTGCAACAGTTGCGCCGCATAGCGCTTGCCAGTGCGGTGGAGGAAGACGGATTTCTCTATACGGATTCCGACACCGCCTTTCTACGTGCCTTCGATTGTGGCACGCTTTGGCGCGGCGAAAGGCTTCGGCTTTTCGTGCGTCCGAATGCGCTTTCCAATCCTGAATGGCCGGAGCATCCGGTCTGGGCGGCCAATGCGGCAAAGCTGCTTGGTATCAACAACGGGAAAAGCGGTCTGAACGACTATATCGGCCAGCTCGTCTCATGGCGACGTGATAGCGTGATTTCGATGTGCGAAAGGATCGAAGCCCATACGGGACAGCATTGGGTAGCCGCACTTGGCAACATACGCCGTTTTTCCGAGTGCTTCATCTATGGCCGTTATGTCGATGACGTACTACACGGCTCTGGCCACTACAGCGATACCCGCGATCTTTGCCGGATGCAATGGTTCGCACCACCACCGAGCGAAGAGGAGTTCCACACCTTCATCGCCGAGATGGAACCGCATCAGGTCGCCATCGGCATGCAGTCCTTCCTCGGTCTTTCGGTTGACGACATTCGGCGCATCATCGGCGCATAAGTTTCAAACCCGTTTTGCCGGCAAACGAATGCTTGTATAAGTGAAGACCAGCGATAAAAGATATAGCCCGGCGAATACGACGTTTAGCCCGAGAATCCATGCGTGGTTATCGACATAATTCATCAACAGAAGCCAGACGAAGAATGCCTTGGCGGTGGTCATCAGCACCATGCTCAGTGTCCGCAGTCCTGACTGTCCGCGCGCATAAAGAATTTCCGTCTGATATTCTATGAGATTGCGGAACCCCGGAACGAGCAGCACCAGGGGCAGCAATCCGACAATAGGCGCAACACTTGAACCGAGTGCATTCGGGAAGATTTGCAGAAACACGACCATTGCACCAAGACCTGCCACCGAGACGACAAAGACTGCAAGTTCCAGCCCGGCGCGGATGCGCAACGAGGACAGCATATCAGGCGTGCGCATGAGCTTTTGCACCAGCATCATGTTGAAGGACCGCACCGGTAACGCCGTCAGGTCGACAAGTCGCATGATGATCGCGTAAAGACCGGCCGTCGCAGGCCCGCCGACAGTCAACACCAAAAGCTTGTCAAGCTCGGCCTGAATATAGAACAGCAGTTCGGCCCCCATGACCGCAATCGCATCGGACAACCGCCGCATATAAAGTGCCGGTTTGAACCGAAGACGGATAGACGGGTAGAACTGCAGCGCCGTAAGCAGCGCAACGCCATTGGCAGCCGCGTACCACCACGCCCAATGCGCAATGTCATGAACACTCGCCAGCCACATGAACAACACTGCAGCCGCGGCGCGCGCGGCCGTCCCGAAAATCACCAGCCCCGCCGATATGCCGAACCGGCGCAGGCCGTTGTTGACGATGATAATGATTTCCGTCGAACGCCAGAGCAAGGCTTCGGCAAACACCACAACAGCAAAAGGCAGAAAGGAAATGTCGCGGCTGAAAAAGATGAGATAGACCAGCCAGGACGCCAGCGCAAACAGCGGCAAGGAAACCAGAAGGGCCACCAGAAAACCCGCTGTATAGATACCAAGCAAGCGCGGCTTCACTGTCGATATGCGGTAAAGTGGTGAGCTGAAGCCTAGAGAAACGAGGCGTGACAGAACCACGCCCGTGCCCGATGCGGTAGCAAATATCCCGAAATCACCGGTTGGAAGCGTGTTTGCAAGCGCGATGAAATAGACGAGTGAAACCAAAAGCCTGCCAGCGGAGCCGGAAAACAGGGACAGGTAGTCACGCACCATTCTGGCATTGTTGCCTGACAGTTTCCGCAGCGCTTTCGCTATCAACAGGAGCCTCATCTACCGTGGTCTGGTGCGTTTGCCGTTTTGCCAAACGGGGACGTAAAATAGAGATTTAGCTAAAAAGGCTTAAACTCTTCTTTGCAAGCTCAAAGAGCAATCAAGCAAAAGCTGAGGTTGCAGATTGAGAGAATTGGCACCTCGCCACGCCACTATTTTAACGTTTTGTTTTCTATAAAAAATTACATTCAGCCTTCAGGTGTGGGCTAACCGGATTCCGCTTTGGCATGCGGGAACCTTGGCTTCTCGATTTCAAAGCTGCAGTTGAAACCGGACGCGGTTGAGACGCTTACAGATACGGACGATTTCGGCAATGAGCGATCACGAGGAGCGCAGAAAGGCGGGGGTGGAGAAACCTCTTCTCGCATTCTCCGACGCTCGTCCGGCTGATCGTCCTACTAATGAAACCGTACCACCATGGACCCCGCCCGCGACATCGGCTGAACGCGCTGCATTTTTTCGCCAGCACGATCACGCCGCGCAGCACACACCAGAATCCGCTCTCGACGAAGAGCTGGATGATGTTGATGTCGCCGAACTGCAAAAACGCATTGCGCTGATCGAAGCGGAGCTGGAACGCAAAGTTGAGGAACGCGAACGCCGTAAAGCCATCATCGAAACCGCCGCTCCAGCGTCCGCGCAGCCCCGCGAACTGATCGAGCACGAGC
Organism: Ochrobactrum sp. CGA5; assembly: GCF_006345815.1. Taxonomy (GTDB): domain Bacteria; phylum Pseudomonadota; class Alphaproteobacteria; order Rhizobiales; family Rhizobiaceae; genus Brucella. The sequence continues at coordinate 65,932 of NZ_VCIG01000042.1, forward strand.
GCCCTGTCATTGACAGGCCTGCACCGGATGCTGAGTGGAAACCGCTGATCGATCCACGGATGGCCATCGACGTGCTGCGAGGATCGCGGAAACTCCTGCTTGTCAGCACGTTGCTGGGCGGTGTGGTGGCCACGCTTTATGCGTTGTCCCTGCCTCAGTTGTATGTCGCGTCGACGGATATTCTGGTCGACCCTCGCAACATCAAGACCGTCGGAGATGAGCTGACGCCGGGTCAGCTCCCGACCGATGCGTCGCTCGCCGTTGCTGAAAGTCAGGCACGTATCATCGAATCCAGCAGTGTGCTGCTGAAGGTGATCGACAAGAAAGACCTTACAAAAGACCCTGAATTCAACGGTACCTTGGTCCCGACCGGCATCGCCGGGCTGTTTGCACAGATCAAAGATATGCTGTCTCCCCAAAAGGCAAGCGACAGCCAGACGCTGCAAACACGCGTTCTGTATAATCTGCACAAGAGCATCGCTATCGGTCGCGATGCCAAGACCTTCATCTATTCGATCTCGGTGAAAACACGTGATCCGCAGAAATCGGCATCGCTTGCGAACACGATCAGTTCTGTTTTCCAAATTGAGCTTGCATCGCTGCAATCCGATGCCGCACGGCGTACTTCGGACGAATTGTCGAACCGCCTTGCCGATATGCGCGCCGATGTTGAGCAAGCTGAGCGCGCAGCAGCCGATTTCCGCGCCTCGCATGATCTCGTCAATGTCGACGGCAAGCTGATCAGCGATAACGACCTGACGCGGCTCAACGATCAACTGACCAATCAGCGCGCCGAAACCATGCGGCTTCAAGCCCGCGTGCAGGTGTTGAATAGCGCCACTCCCAACAGCGTGGTATCCGGGACTTTACCGGAAGATCTGCGGTCCAACACATTGACGGCGCTTCGCGCGCAATATGCGCAGGCTCGCCAGACTGCAAGCGGCCTTTCCACCCAGCTCGGGCCACGCCATCCGGCCCTCATTCAGGCACAGTCGCAGGCAGGCACCGTCCTGAACGACATTGATGCCGAGTTGCGTCGAATTCGCTCCTCACTACAAGTCGAAGCCGCCCGATCCGCACAACAGGAAAAAGACCTTACCGCCCGTCTGGCACAACTCAAATCACAGCAAGCGAACAGTAGCGGCGATCTGGTGAAACTGCGTGAGCTTGAGCGCGAAGCCACAGCACGGCGCTCGGTCTACGAAGCTTTTCTCTTGCGCTCGCGTGAAACGAACGAACAGGAAGGGCTGAATACGGCCAATGTCAGGGTTCTTTCAGAGGCACGCCCCCCACTTGATCCGGCAGGCACATCGCGCAAGCTGATCGTCATTGCAGGGCTGATTGCAGGTTTCCTCGCGGGCCTTGCAATCACAGCCGCCCGCAACTTCGGGCGGCTGCTCCGTTTATCCTAACTTAGACAGACTGCCGCAAAGAGGTCTCGACGCGCGGCACCTTGCGTCCGCTGGCACGCAGAACACCATGCGCGCCGTCGAGATGGCCGGGCGCGAGTTCAAGTGCCAGAAAGCGCCGCTTTTCATAAGGGCCAGGCATGGCTAGTTCACCTGTCTTTTCGGCAGTAAAGCCGAAGCGTTCATAATATTCCGGGTCGCCCACGAGCAGGATCGCGCCATGGCCGAGCCGCTGCGCTTCGCTGATCGCATGGCGCATCAAGGCTGAACCGATACCGCAACCCGCAGCGGAAGGATCGACAGCCAGAGGACCGAGCAGCAAGGCAGACACGGGAAAACCAAACGCATCAAGACCGGCATGGACGTCCCATAGTCGAACGGTACCCGCAAGCGAGCCATCCACGCTTTCCGTCACAAAAGCCAGCCCATCAGCAGGCAACCGGCCACGGCGCAGCTTTTCCGATGATTTCCGGCGACGGCCCTCACCCATGGCGCGATCAAGCAAAGCTTCGCGCGCAAGCACGTGTTCCAACCCTTCACACGCTATCGTGAAAGCCGAAGCGACAACGATTACAGCGTTTTCCTGAATTTCCAGAGTTGCGTTCATGACATCTATCCCCGCAAAGCGGCAGCAGCACACCCTGCCCAGCGCCTTGCAGCACTGGGCGGATTGAGAGGATCAATCGACACTTAAAGGTATGACCTAATCCGAAAACCGGTTCCCACTTTTCAGGAGCATACCAAATCCGATCGATCAGATAACGTAGGATCGGAGCGGTTCGAAGCCGTTGAACGCCACCGCCGAATAGGTGGTGGTATATGCGCCCGTGCCTTCGATCAGGACTTCGTCACCGATGGTCAGCGAGATAGGCAGCGGATACGGCGTCTTTTCATAAAGCACGTCCGCACTGTCACAGGTTGGGCCAGCCAGAACACAAGGTTCGGTTTCGCCGCCGTCATGCGGGGTCACGATCTGATAACGGATCGCCTCGTCCATGGTTTCTGCGAGACCGCCGAACTTGCCAATGTCGAGATAGACCCAGCGTACATTATCGTTGTCCGCCTTGCGCGAGACCAGAACCACTTCGGTCTTGATCACGCCTGCATTGCCGACCATGCCACGGCCAGGTTCGATAATGGTTTCCGGGATACGGTTACCGAAATGCTTCGACAGCGCATCGAAAATCGCCATGCCATAAGCCTGAGCAGTCGGCACATCCCTGAGATAACGCGTCGGAAACCCCCCGCCCATGTTGACCATACGCAGAACAATGCCTTCATCGGCAAGCGTGCGGAACACCGAAGCCGCATCACCAAGCGCACGATCCCATGCGGTGAGATCTGTCTGCTGCGAGCCGACGTGAAACGATACGCCGTAAGAATCGAGACCGAGGGCCTTCGCATGGCGCAGAACGTCGATGGCCATCGCAGGCACGCAACCGAACTTGCGCGACAGCGGCCATTCGGCGCCTTCGCCATCTGTCAACACGCGGCAGAACACGCGGCTGCCAGGGGCAGCGCGAGCAACTTTCTCCACCTCTTCAACGCAGTCGACCGCATAAAGGCGAATACCCAACTCGAAAGCGCGCGCAATGTCGCGCTCCTTCTTGATGGTGTTGCCATAGGAGATGCGGTTTGGCGTTGCGCCAGCTTCGAGCGCCATTTCGATTTCCGCAACCGAAGCGGTGTCAAAGCATGAGCCGAGCGAAGCGAGCAGGCGCAGGATTTCCGGCGCAGGGTTTGCCTTCACAGCATAGAAGATGCGCGAATAAGGCAAAGCCTTCTCGAAGCTTTCATAGTTCTCGCGCACGACGTCGGTGTCGACGACGAGGCAAGGACCGTCTGGACGGCGGGTGTTAAGGAAGTCGATGATACGCTGCGTTGCCATGGTCGTTCTCCCGCACGGCCTGTCTCTGCCGTTTGTAAGGGGACAAAGTGTACATGAACGTATCCGCCGTGATGCCAGCCTTTGGAGGTGCTGATGTCAAGCGAAAACTCATGCGGCGATGGAACAACGCTAAGTCCGCGTTACTCCGCTTTGTCTGCCTTGGATTGGAATTGGAGAACCGCATCCGCACTTCTGGCAATGAAGGTGTGCCTCTTCAGTAATTTCGGCTTTTGGACAGCCGAAAGACACTAGAAAGGCCCGCACCGTCGTTGCTTCAAGATGTCCTCGATCTGGCGGTTGGCCAACAGATCGACTGGAGCGGTTAGGTCCAGGTACCGTACCGAATTCCTCACCATTCGAGGATCGGCGGACACCCACAGGCACGTGCGACTTTGGGCAAGCGCGATATAAGCGCAAACTCGTGACCATTCAATGACAAATATTTCGTTGAACGAATTTATTTTCCTGGAACCCGATTGAACGGCGTGCTTGCCATTGTTCATTATAAGTGAAACATTCGAGCCGCTTGCTTCGGTTCTGATGCCTCCGAAACCCCTCTATTCGCCGCATGTTGTGAACAATGTTCAGTCTCGACCCCTTCAACGCCCTTATTGCAAAAGCTGCAAAGCCGTCCGTTCACGCATCGGAAGGGCCACTCAAGGGCGAAAGGCTGGCCGTAAAAGACATTTATGATGTCGCCGGAATGGTGACCGGATGTGGCAATCCGCAAATTCAAGCCGAATCACCCCTCGCCGGGAAATCGGCTCCGGTAGTGGAAAAGTTGCTTGCCGCCGGTGCCGAATTTATCGGCAAGGCCCAGACGGATGAACTTGCTTTCTCCCTGATGGGCCAAAATTCACATTTCCCCCATCCGATTAATCCGGCAGCCCCGGATCGCGTTACCGGTGGATCCTCTTCCGGCTCGGCTGCCGCTGTGGCGGGCAAGCTTGCCGACATTGCGCTCGGCTCCGACACCGGCGGCTCCATTCGTGCGCCCGCCAGTTTTTGCGGATTGATTGGCCTGCGCACGACCCATGGTCGCGTTCCACTCGAAGGCATCATGCCGCTTGCGCCGTCGCTCGACACGATCGGCTGGTTTGCGCGCGACATCGACCTGTACGATCGGGTCGGCTCTGTTCTGCTTGGCGACGACGCCCGAGAATTCCGGCTGACACAGCTTCTCTATATGCCCGTTCTGGAACAGCTTTTGCTGGGTGAGGCCGAAACGAATACTTACCGCACCGTGTTTGCCGAAGTGCGTCCGCATTTCGCGAGTCTCAAGGCGGCGAGTCAGCCGACGCTCTCACTCGATGAACTCTATCTGGTTTTCCGCCATATCCAGGGTGCGGAAGCCTGGGCGACGCATGGCGACTGGATTTCTTCGGGTGATCGCAAGCTCGGCCCCGGCGTCGCTGACCGTTTTGCTTTCGGTGCGGAGATCCACGCTGATCTCGTCACCAGCCAGCGTAAGCGTCGGGCGCAATTCACACAGGAACTTGAACGGATTATCGGTAACGATGCTGTGCTGGCGCTACCCACCGTACCGGGTGCGGCTCCGCTGGCAAACGAACCTTTCGAGGCGTTGCAGGCCTATCGAGAGCAGGCCCTGCGTCTGCTCTGCCTTTCGGTACTTTCGGGCTTGCCTCAGATCACATTACCTTTGGGACAGGTGCAGGGCGCACCTTTGGGCATTTCCTTCATCGGACCACGCGGCAGCGACCGGGCGCTGATCGCATTGGCCAGAAACATCATTGGGAAGCAGGGCTAGACCATGGACACCCTCACACGTATGCGCGCCTTCATCGACGTAGTCGAGGCGGAAGGCTTTTCCGCCGCCGCGCGAAAAATCGGGCGCTCCAAAGCACTTCTTTCCAAATACGTGCGGGAACTGGAGGACGAACTCGGTGCGCGCCTTCTTAACCGCACCACACGACAATTCTCGCTGACCGAAGCCGGACACACCTATTATCACCGGGCCGTAGAGATTATCCGCGAGATCGATGCGCTGCAGGATGCCGTCAGCGAAACCAGCTCAGATGCGCGCGGGCGCATCAAACTGTCGGCCCCGCGCACTTTTGCTGATGCGGTTATCGGCCAGTCGCTGATCGACTTTTGTCTCGCCCATCCCGAAATCGTGCTCGACGTGCGGCTAGATGATCGTTTTGTCGACCTGGTGGAAGAAGGCTTCGATCTTGCAATCCGCATCACCCGCTTGCAGGACTCTTCCCTCATTGCAAAGAGACTGTCACCCTTCCATTCCATCCTGTGCGGCGCGCCGGAACTCATCGCCCGCGTCGGCAAGCCTGAACGTCCAGAAGATCTGGCCGACCGGCCCTGCATCATCGACACAAATGCTCGCTCGCGCAACAACTGGCATTTCCGCAATACCGACGGTTCGATGATGACCGTTCCCGTCAACGGTCCGATCGAGGTGAACAGTCCTGTCGCCACCAAGAATGCCGCACTCGCCGGACTGGGCTTCTGCATGCTGCCGGCTTTCATCGCCGAAGAGGAAATCGAACGCGGTAGACTGGTCGCGTGTCTGGACGAATTCATCGTGAAGGATGGCGGCATCTACGCAGTCTATCCGCATCGGCGCTATCTTCCGGCGAAAATCCGGGCATTGGTTGATTTTCTGACCCAGTGGTTCAAGGAACGGGAATAAACACATCTTGAAAAGTGTGAAGCTTCTGGGCAGGGCATGCTCCAGCGTCGTACTTTCGCCGTCTTCGGGCATAAGCGTAAGAAAACTCTAACGGAAAGTTTTATGTTGGCTTCGTCGTCTTGGCTGAAAAGCAGGTTTATCCGGTCTGCCGCAACTGCGCTGCTGGCCAGCGTTCTGCCGACGACTGCGCTCGCTCACCCGCATGTTTTTGCGGACGCACGACTGGAACTGACCATCGCACCTGACGGCACTGTGCAACAGCTGGCACATGTCTGGCGCTTCGACGACGTTTTCTCCTCGACCGTGCTAATGGAATTCGACAAGAACGGCGATCTACAGCTCGACAGACAAGAGCTGGCGGACCTCGGCAACGTCATCAATGGTTCGATTGCCGAGTTCAAATATTTCCAGACCGTTCTGGATAACGGTAAGGATGTTAAAATGGCGAGGCCAACCGACCTCGCAGCAGATTTTACCGACAATCGCCTGCTCATCATTTTCACGAGCAAACCTGAAAAACCTTTGAAGCTAGCGGCGGGCCACAAGATCAGTTTCGGTGTCTATGACCCCACTTTCTATACTGCGATCGATTACTTGAACGACAACGATCTGGTTGTGAAAGGACTGCCAGCGGGCTGCAGCTCAAAGGTCGTGCGTCCCGATCCAGATGAGGCGCTAGCCCAAAACCAGGCGACGCTGACCGATGCCTTTTTCAACGATCCCGCAGGCACGGACATGTCCAAAATATTCGCAACTCGTCTTGAGATCGACTGTGCGCCGAAAGGAAACTCAGGCTGATGAAAAGACCGGCTACCCTCATTCTAACCCTGTGCCTTACAATGATCGTTGCGCAAGCCTATGCGCAATCATCGCTTGGTATCGGCGCGAATGAGGTGGCAATGAAGCCAACCGGGCCTTTTGCCCACATCATTCTGTGGATGAACGAGCAGCAACGCGCATTCTACCTCGCAATGACGAATGCGCTGAAAGCCATGCGTGACGACCCATGGCAGGCTTCAGTTCTGGTTGGACTTTCATTCATTTACGGCATTTTCCATGCGGCGGGGCCAGGCCACGGCAAAGCGGTGATTTCCTCCTATATGATCGCCAATGAGACGGCACTGCGTCGTGGTATCTTTCTCTCGTTCATTTCGTCGCTTTTGCAGGCAATCATGGCGATTGCGGTCGTGGGCCTCGCATGGTTCCTGCTGCGCGGCACCGGCATTTCCATGAACCAGACCGCCCGCTACATGGAAATCGCCAGTTTTGCGCTTGTCCTGTTTTTTGGCCTCTGGCTTCTGGCGCGCAAACTGCCATTGCTTTTCAAGACGCAGGACAAAGCAAACCCTAGCCCTGCCTCATCGCTTTTTGCCGCAGCGCCAGAACCGGTGACAGCTTCCGGTCCGGCTTGGCAAGGCAGTATTTCGCAGGCCACGCGTGCGGCAGCCACCGGCAGCACGGTAAAGCTCAATTACAAACCCACAGCCGCTACTGCACCGGATCACGTCTTCATCGGCCAGGCTGATGTTTGTGCTGCATGCGGCAATGCCCATATCGCCAATCCATCGACACTCGGCGACGACTTCAATTGGAAAACAGCATGGTCTGCGATCTTGTCGGTGGGCCTGCGTCCCTGCTCCGGCGCACTGATCGTGCTGACATTTGCGCTTTTGAATGGCCTGATGGTAGGCGGCATTCTCTCGGTCTTCGCCATGGCGTTCGGTACATTCATCACAGTGGCTGTTCTTGCAACGCTCGCCGTCACCGCAAAGAACACGGCCCTGCGATTTGCAGGCAGCAATGCCATGTCAGGCCGTCTGAAGGCGGCAATCGAAGTCGCCGCCGCCCTGTTCATCGCGCTGACAGGTGCGCTGTTGTTGAGCGCTTCGCTGGTTAGTTAATCCTTGTTCTGGCGGCGCGAGCGCAACCAGAAAATGGCGAAGAAGCCAAGAACGAAAACGATCGCGAAAATAATCGCCGCGATTTGCGAGCGTTCGCCCAGCGCCAACATTATGCTTGGCACAAAATAGGCCAGCGTCCCAAAGCCAAGCAAGATGATGGCGGCTGCGATTGCCGGATTGCTCTTCTTACGCTCAGCCAAGATCACGGAACTCCTCCAGCTTCTTCTTCTGCTGACCGTCACTATCAAAGTTTTCCGGCGCAAGCCATGCCTGATAGGCTTTCTTCAATGCAGGCCATTCGCTGTCGAGAATGGAAAACCACGCCGTATCGCGATTCTTGCCTTTGGCCACCATATGCTGACGGAAAATTCCCTCAAACGTAAAGCCGAAACGTTCAGCGGCTCGCTTGGAAGGCCCGTTTTCGTTGTGACACTTCCATTCGTAGCGACGATAGCCAAGCTCGTCGAAAATATACTGCATGAACAGGAACTGCGCTTCCGTAGCGGCAGGCTTACGCGAAATCAGCGGTCCCCAATAGACGCTGCCGATCTCGATTGCGCCATTTGCCGGGTCAACACGCATCAACGCCTGCCGCCCGGCAGCCTTGCCGCTTGCCTTGTCGATCACCGCGAAGAACATCGGATCTTCGCTTTTGAACGCTTTTTCCAGCCACGGCTCGAAATCCGCCCGCGTTGCGGGCGGAGACTCGAACAGCCAGGTAAAGCGCTGAGCCGCATCGGACACCGATGAAGCGGCAAAAAGTTCGTCGCCATGTTTCGCGGGATCCAGCGGCTCCAGCCGCACATAGCGACCTTCAAGCACTATGCGCTCGGGCTTCGGGCGAGGCGTCCAGTTCTGCAAATCAGTCATACACAATCTCCAATTCGGCCGAGACAGGAACATAAATGAAGAAGCGCGAAAACTGGATTATTGTCCCTGTGTCATTTTTCCCGGATCGCTGTCCGATCCACCGAAACCGCCTTCACCAACGCAACCACATGATCTCCGGTTCGCAGAACCAGTTCGTCAACCGAACGCCGCGTGAGCTGCGCACCGAGGCGACGGCCCTGGAAATCAAGCGTGACGTAGGCATTCGGCCCCTCGCCCGCCTCGATACCTGTCACCGTGACGGGCAAGAGGTTGCGGATGCTGATCGCTTCTGGCACCTTGCGCGCAATGGAAACATCGCGCGCACGCACGCGCAGCCGCACATGCATAGTCTGTTTCAGCCCTGCATCACTGAGCTGAAACGACGCCCCGCCCAGATCGATCTCCGCCAGCTTGTAGCGCTCGTCGTAAGAGGAAACCGTCCCTTCCAACAGGACGCCGCCGCTTTCGCCCTCGGCGTCGATCAGCGGGAACACATCCGCCGCTGCACCGCTTGCCATCACCCGCCCAGCGGACAGAAGCACAATTTCGTCGGCAAGCCGTGCGACTTCATCAATTTCGTGGCTCACATAGACGATTGGCACGTGGCTTTCATCACGAAGGCGCTCGATGAAGGGAAGGATTTCCTGCCTTCGCGCATGATCGAGCGAGGAAAGCGGCTCGTCCAGCAAAAGCAGCGCCGGATCGGACAATAGCGCCCGACCAATGGCGACACGCTGGCGTTCACCGCCGGAAAGCGTCGATGGTCGCCTGTAGAGAAGACGGTCAACACCGAGCAGCGCCACGACCTCGTCAAAGCTGCGGGTGGCTTGTCTATGTCCGGCCCAGCGCGCATAAGTCAGATTGTGTTTAACGTTCATATGCGGAAAAAGCCGCGCGTCTTGAAACACATAGCCGATGCGGCGCTTTTCCGGGGGCAGATCGATGCCTTTTCCCGCATCAAACAGCGTGAAATCGCCGACCGCAATGCGTCCGCGTTCGGGGCGGAGCGTTCCGGCGATCATTTTCAGAAGCGTCGTCTTGCCCGCGCCGGAATGGCCGAACAAAGCCGTTACGCCCCAGTCGGCGGCAAAATCAGCCTCGACAAGGAAATTGCCATTACGGCCCGCAATCGAAACGGCAAGCCCACTCATTTGGTTGCTCCTGCAAGCCTGCGCTGCAACCATTCTGAAAGCACCACGGCAACAATTGAAATGGCAGCCGATACAGCAATCAGACGGAATGCTTCGGCATCGCCCGATGGCGTCTGCATCAAGGCATATATAGCAAGCGACAGGGTCTGCGTTTCGCCTGGAATATTGGACACGAAGGTTATCGTCGCACCAAACTCGCCCAGCGCCTTGGCAAAGCCAAGCACTGCGCCTGCAAGCACTCCCGGCAGCAAAGGCGGCAGAATGACCGTGAAGAAGGCCGTGAAGCGGCTGGCGCCAAGCGTGCGCGCCGCTTCTTCAAGCCCGCGATCCAGTCCCTCTATCGAAAGCCTGATCGGGCGGACGAGCAGCGGAAACGCCATGACACCGGCGGCAAGGGCCGCACCCGTCCAGCGAAAGGAAAAGGAAACGCCGAACCATTCCAGCAAAGGTGCGCCGAGTGCGCCCCGTGACCCGAACAGGATCAAAAGCAGATAGCCCGTCACCACCGGCGGCAAGACCAGCGGCATGGTGACGATAGCCTGCGCCAGCGACTTCCCCGGAAAATTGAACCGGGCAAGAATCCAAGCGACGATAAAGGCAACCGGCAGAACGGCAATGATGGCTATTCCGGCAACCCGGAGCGACAGAGACACGATCTGCCAGACATTTGTCTCAATCATCTTTGGCCATCATCATTCGGCAGCTTCCGCAGCGCCCACGAAGCCCTTTTCCTTGATGATCGCCTGTCCGGCATCGCTTTCAAGGAACGCAAGGAAAGCCTTGGCGGCATCGGTCTCGTTCTTCGCAACAAGCGCTGCTGGGTAAAGGATCGGTGCGTGGCTGCTCGCAGGGAAGCGATAGGCTTCGACCAGTGCAGGTGCTGCGGCACGGTCCGATGCGTAGACGATGGCGGCCTTCACTTCGGCGCGGCTGACATATTGCAGCGCCACACGCACATTCTCAGCGAAAACCGCGTTCTTCTCGACATCCTTCCAGATATCGAGCTTTTCCAGCGCTGCCTTGCCATATTTGCCTGCAGGGACATTCGAAGGATCGCCCATAGCGAAACGACCGACGCTTAAAAGCGCATTGGCCTCGCCCTTTGGCGTGTCCTTCTGCGTTGCAATTATCAGCGCATTGCCAGCGATGACCTTGCGCGAAGCCTTGTCGATGACATCGGCCTTTTCGACATAGTCCATCCAGTCGAGATCGGCGGAAATGAATATCTGCGCCGGAGCGCCCTGCTCAATCTGCTTGGCCAGAACCGACGAAGACGCGAACGATGCAACCACTTCGGTTCCGTCCTTGGCGTTCATTTGCTTGGCAGCCTCCTCGATCACATCTTTCATGCTGGCGGCGGCAAAAACAGTCACCTTCTCGGCAGCGTGAGCAACCGAGGCAACACCAGCGGCGGCCGTGATTAGAAATGCAGCGATGAGTTTTTTCATGAGTACCCTCCATATTGCCCGTAGCCACAGACAAATCCATCATCCGCCGGAAAGCCGGCGTTGTTCCTGTGCGAACATTGGAGAACTCCAATGCCCCGACTTGCGATGATGGGTGTGATGGAGGCAAACGCGACCCGGATGCCGTCAAACCCTTGATGCACGGGCGTCCATCCATAAGCCGCCCAAAATTCCGTAACGAATTCAGACCGTTCCGAAACCTATGCCACCATAATGCAGCGAAATCTGTTTGACCAGCCCCATGAGGAGCATGCGGCATCAGCTACCGATATGCTTGTGCGCTCCGCGTTTCTCGGCAAGCTTTACCTGCTTCTGGCGTTCCGCGTAGCGGGCTCGGTCTTCGGGCGTTCGCTCGTCATAGCAACCGGCACAGGAAACGCCTTCCTCAAAGAACTGCGAAAGCTTGTCTTCCGGCGAAACTGGTCGACGGCAGGCGCGACACAACTCAACATCACTCTCAATAAGACCATGGCCTACGGCCACGCGCTCATCAAATACGAAGCAATCGCCGTTCCACATACTTTCTTCACGCGGGACATCCTCAAGATATTTGAGAATGCCTCCCTTGAGATGAAAGACATCGTCAAAACCGAGCCCCTTGACGAAGGCCGTCGCCTTTTCGCAGCGAATTCCGCCTGTGCAAAACATGGCGATCTTCTTGCCTTCCAGCCTGTCGCGATTCTGTTCAACCCAATCGGGAAACTCACGGAATGTCTTGGTCTGCGGATCGAGCGCCCCTTCGAAAGTACCTATGGCGTATTCGTAATCGTTGCGCGTATCGACCACGACAGTATTCTCATCGGCGATGAGAGCGTTCCAGTCCTGCGGCGCGACATAAGTGCCGACGCTTTTCAGCGGATCAATACCCTCGACACCCATGGTGACGATCTCGCGCTTCAACCGCACCTTCATGCGATGGAACGGCATTTCGGTGGCGTGGGAATATTTGAGCTCGGGCCGAGCCAGCCCGGGAACAGCCGTGATGTGCTGGACGAGCTTGTCAATCACCTCAGCGGTGCCCGCAACCGTCCCATTGATGCCTTCGGCTGCCAGAAGCAAAGTTCCCTTGATGCCGTTCGAGCAACAAAGCTGCGCCAACGGCTCGCGCAGGCTTTCATACTGCGGGAGCGGCGCGAAGCAATAAAGGGCGGCAACGGTGAAAGGCAAATTACTCATCGGTTCTATCTTCTTTGAAATTTACCTCGCAACTAATCCCCGTAAACGGCGAATTCAAGTCAACTTTATCCCCATCCGGCCAAGTCATCTCAAAATCTGCTTCGAAGAGCAACTTTTCGAGGAGAAATACATGTTCGACAGCCAGACGATTACAGCCCTGACGACATTGGCAAATGAAGCGGAAGTCCACCCGGCGGCCTTGCTGGCAATTGCTGAAGTGGAAAGTGGCGGGCGGGCGCTGTTTGATATAAGCGGAAACAAGGAACCGGCCATCCGGTTCGAAGGGCATTATTTCGACCGCAGGCTGTCCGGTCGTCTACGCGACTATGCAAGGAGCAACGGGCTTTCGGCCCCGGTCGCAGGCCAGATACGCAATCCGAAATCGCAAGCTGCGCGCTGGCTTCTGCTTGAACGTGCGATGGGCTTGAACACAAAGGCCGCGCTTGAATCCACCTCCTGGGGATTGGGACAGGTCATGGGTGCGCATTGGGAGTGGCTTGGTTATGCTACCGTCGATGATCTTGTAGCGGAAGCACGCGGGTCGATTTCCGGGCAAGTGCGATTGATGCTGCGCTTTATCGAAAAAGCAGCGCTTCTCAACGTACTGAAGAACCATCATTGGCGCGAATTTGCCCGGCGTTATAATGGCCCGGCTTTTGCGCGCAATAAATATGACGACCGCATGGCCGACGCCTATCAGCGCTGGCAAAAGCAGCTCAGCAACTTTAAAAACGCTGCATGAACGCAGCCCTTCTGTGGTGGACAAACGGCCGAAGGGGGCTTAGAGCGGTTCCCGTCAAGACAGAACCGCTCTAATCATCAGTTTTAAAGCATGATCCGACGCGAAACCGTTTCAAACTTTTGCTAAGAATGCTTTAAATCGATTTATGCACTCAAACAGCCGAGCAAGCCGATGTCCCAGAAAACAGATCTTCTCGTTCCCATCATGACAGGCCAGCCGGTCATTCCGGTTTTGTTGATCGACAAGATAGAACATGCTGTTCCGCTGGCGCGCGCGCTTGCCAAGGGCGGATTGCCCGCAATCGAAATCACCTTGCGCACGGCGGCCGCACTGGATGCCATCCGCGCAGTTGCGTCGGAAGTGCCTGAAGCAATCGTCGGCGCCGGCACGATCCTGAATGCAAGGCAGTACGAGGATGCCGAGAAAGCCGGTTCGCGCTTCATTGTCAGCCCGGGCGCCACAAAATATATCGTCGCCGCAGCCAATGACAGCGACGTGCCGCTTCTGCCCGCTGCCATCACACCAAGCGAAATGCTGGCGCTACGCGAGGAAGGCTACACACATCTGAAATTCTTCCCCGCGGAACAAGCCGGCGGCGCATCTTTCCTGAAAGCATTATCCTCGCCGCTGGCTGGAACCTTCTTCTGCCCCACAGGCGGCATCAGCCTTGCAAACGCCAGAAATTACCTGTCGCTACCGAACGTTGTCTGCGTTGGAGGCTCCTGGGTTGCACCGAAAGAACTTGTCGAGGCAGGCGATTGGGATGCAATCACCGATCTTGCAAGCGAAGCGGCTAATCTGAAAAGCTGAACATACCTATATCCCAATGCAAAAAGGGGCCTTTAAGGCCCCTTTCCTTTGGTTTGTTTTCGTCTGATCGACGATTAATTAGTTTCCGTGAATTTGGCCACTGTCAGGAAGGTAACGGCGTTGCCGCTGAACTGGTTGGCGCGTTCGGTGGGCAGATTGCCTCGCTGGAAGCCTGCCGTGTAGACCATGGCGGGCGCGGAACGCATCGCATCGTTGCGGAGGACCGGATTGGTCACCGGCACGGTGCGGGATACCGATTCCGTCGACATGGCAACTTCCGAAGTCGGCATCACGGCTGGCTGGATAACCGCACGCGGCTTGGACTGAGCTTTGGCCACATAACGTCCGCCCTTTGCGGTGGTACGAACGCCTGTTTCGGCTGACTTGCCAATCGCCACGACCTTTTTATGGATTGCGGCAGACGGTTTTGCGGTGGGTTTTGCCGGTGCCGTGCGGGCAACAGAGGCCGTCTGCACCGGTGCTGGAGCCTGTTTTGGCGCAGCATCTGCAACTGATTTACTGTCATAGTAGTCGTCGGATGGCGGCGCGATCAGTTCACCAATCTCATCCTTCTTGGAAAGCAAAGCAAGCTGCGTGTTGGCTCTCGGCGCTGCTTGCGGCAGCGGGAAAGCTGCCGTTTCACCTGGCTGCGGAACAGCCACATTGCCTGCGTCAGCAACCTGGGTCGGTTCGGTCTGCTCGCGATTGACCAGCCCGGCAATAGCATCCTGACCGCTTGCGACGGACGTTTCATCCGGGCGTGTCGGACGCGCCGAAGGGACCACCGCGGCTGCAAGCTGCACATTGTCCGTTTCAAGCTGTGGGCGGGCCGATGGGATTGGCACGAAACCATTCATCAGCGGCGAAGGCGTACCGGCATCAGCGATCTGAAGCGTGTTTGCATCGACATTGGCTCGGGCTGCTGCCGCAGCATCAGCGGCAGGTTCGGCTGCGGCCAACGCAACAGCATCCTGCGGCGCCATCGCAGGTTTGCGGGCTGGGATCGGAACATTGAGCGCGGCAACGGGAACTTCGGCTGCGGCCTGCGCTTGGGCACCAAGGCCTGTTTCCGGACGGGGCGCCTGCACTGGAAGCGGAGCGTCACGGGCAGGCAGAGCTGCAACCATTGTTTCGCGCGGCTGCTGGACCGGCTCTTCAGGAACCGCAGCCGGAGCACGGCGTGCAGGCGTTGCGCGGGCCGGCGGGGCGCTTACATCGCCAGTGTCTTCTTCTTCATCAGCTCCACCGCCAAACAGCGCCCCAAACAGACTCTTGCTGCGACGCGGGGCAGAATTGCTAGCCACCATGATCTCGCCACCGCTAGCCTTGCGCTTTTCGATCATGGCCAATGCCTGCTCATAACCAGGCAACGGCTTGCCGTCGGCAGGAAGGTGAGCCGTCTTGCCATCCGGGAACAGTGCAAGTAGCTCGCGACGGCTCATGCGTGGCCAAGAACGAACATTGCCGACGTCCATATGGACAAAGGGCGAACCGGAACGCGGATAATAGCCGACGCCACCGATCTGATAGCGCATGCCGATGCCACGCAGCTTCGCCAGTGGAACGCCGGGAATGTAGAAGTCCATTGCGCGGCCAAGCATGTGCTGGCTCTTCTTCGCAACACCGGACTTCGCCGAGCGCGAACGCAGCATGGAATTGGTTGCCGGTGAACGATAAGCAGAGACGACATTGATATACTGGCTCGATCCGGTGGAGCGATAGACTTGCCAGATCAGGTCGAACAAGCGCGGGTCCATCTTTGTCGGCTCGTTGCGGCGCCAGTCGCGCAGGAAAACGTTCAGCTTCTTCAAACCCTGGGCATCGAAGCGCCCATTTCTCTTGAAGACGATTTCAGCCTTTTCGCCGGTGTGGACGTAATAAAGCTTGAGAGAACGGGTTTCAGCCGAAGCCTGCGAAGGAGACAACGCCATGAGAACCGCAGCTGCGGCAAGGGCGGATGGCACGGACGCAAGGGCCTTCACCCCGGTCCAAACCCTCGCAAAGCGCGCTTTAATGGTCGATATGCTGTTCATCGAATCGTATCGCCTTACCGTTTTCCGCCCCCAGAGGAATTCTCCAAGCGCCCCTCGGGACTTTCTTTGTGATGCCACAATAAGCCTGCGTCCAAGTTCCGCTTGAGCTCCGATTGTCGGATTTAATGGTTAATGGACGCTTAGTGAACAACAAATGAGGAAACACCATGGCAAAAAAGCCACACACGTGCACCTATTTTCACCATGGTTAAAAAATTACTAACAGTCTTTAATCGGCAACACCACCTGGGAAGGACAGCAGAAACTTATTATAAGTCACTAAAATTCAATCAGTTAGGCATGCTTTGACTGGCTGGCTGCATGGTTGAGAGGAGTGGCTTCCTCCTCTTCCTCACCACTCGGCACCTTACCGGATATCGATGCCACATCGATGCCATATTCCTTCAGCTTCCGGTAAAGCGTGGTTCTTCCGATGCCGAGACGCCGGGCAACTTCGCTGATCTGGCCATCGTAATGAGCGATCGCGAACCGGATCATTTCCTCTTCGGCCGCAGCAAGCGTACGCACCTCACCCGCTCCATCAATTCCGCTGAATAAGCCCGCCGAAACGCTTGTGCTGGGATCATGATCAACAAGATTGAACCGTGCGGACTGCTGTACAGCTCTTGCCGCTTCAGTTCCTGTACCGATCTGCGCGAAGTCAGCCGCCGTCAGTTCGCCAGTCTGACAAAGAAGCACAGCCCGATAAACAGCATTTTTAAGCTCCCGCACATTGCCGGGCCAGTGGTAGGCTTTCAACCTTTCCAGCGCATGAGTGGTGATACCGGTTATATGCCCCATCCGTTCCTCGTTTACATAGCGCATCATGAACTGATGCAGCAGGATCGGGATGTCTTCCAGGCGGTTACGCAGCGGCGGCATAGCGACGGCAAAGGAACCAAGCAGATGGTAAAGACCGGCATGGAACCGCCCCATATGTACGAGGTCGGCCAAAGGGCGGCTGTTCGATGCCATGATGCGGGCGTTGGAAAGCGTACGTTCACCTCCACCGCTGGCCTCAAACTGACCCGACTGCATGGCGGCAAAAAGCTTGATCTGCGTATGCCGCGGTAGCGCGCCCACCTCATCAAGAAAAAGCGTACCGCCATCGGCTTCCACAAGTTTTCCCAAACTGCGGATGACATTGTCCTCGCGGCGGTCGCGCCGCGCTATCGAAACGCCGAAGAAGACTTCGTCGGCATTATCCGTCGTCAAGGTGCGACAATCGACCGTTACGAAGGGACCGCGCCAGCGGGCGCCGCCACTGCAAATGGCACGGGCCAGCGTTTCCTTGCCACTGCCGGGTTCCCCTTCAATCAGAAGCGGCGCATCAAGCGCTGAAGCACGACGCGCCAGAATGCTGATCCGCTCCATCTCAGGACTCTTGACTGCCATGTCGGATAGAGTGAGATGAGACTTCAGCGAGGACCGAGCACGGCGGATTTCCTGCGTGAGCGCATCAATCTTCAGCACATTGGAAACAGAAACCTGTACACGCTCAAAGGCGACCGGCTTGGTCACGAAATCGACCGCGCCCATTTTCATTGCCTGCAGAACTGGCTGAAGATCATGATTTTGAACGAGAACGATAACCGGAACACTATTTCCCGCCTCGCGCATGCGCCGTAGAACCGTCAGGCCATCCATGTCCGGCATAGACAGATCGAGCAGCATCAGGACAATGTCCTTACGCTGGCTTACGAAGCCGAGCGCGCTTGCGCCGCCATCCGCCAGGATGGTCCGATAGCCCATACGCATGACTATCGCTTCGAGATTGCGCCGATGGATCGGATCGTCATCCGCTATGAGTATGCGCGTGGCCATTAAAAGTTATCATCACCTATGGGGTTCCCGCGCCCAAAATATTTAAACAGTTTAAGTGTCTTATATTCTAGGCGTGTTATTTGCGGTCAAGCCTTCAACGAATGCAAGATACTAAAATGTGCCCCATCGTCCCATTCACAAATTTGTATCCTGAATCCAACTTCTGGTTCATAGATTTGCTTCCCTGCAATCCAACAACGAACACGTTATCACAGATAGTCGAAGCCTTTTCACAGCTCTTGGCGATCCTGGCAAGACGTGCGAGAAGAAGCCCGACAGAGCGGTTCCGGTTAACGCGGAATCGTGAAACTGATCTATCAGTTTGTTTGTATGCATGGTTCGTCGCATCGAAGTGAGATAAGAAATCAGTTCAGTCAACCGATTTCCCCGCGTCGACGCTACGCACTTTGTCGGAAATGCTCTTGGAGAATATTCATGACCCGCTTTTCAGAATCCGTTTCCTTCAACAAAGTTTTACATGCACCGGCTGGCGATGCGGCTGCCGCCGAAAAGACCAACCTCGGCACCCTGCCGGAATGGAATCTTGGCGATCTTTATCCGTCTGCGGACAGCGCGGAACTGAAAAACGACATCGAAAAAGCCATGACGGATGCGGCAGCTTTCGAGGAACGCTGGAAAGGCAAACTCGGCGATGAAGCAGCCAAGGCCCATGGCGGCAAATTCGTCGATGCTATTAAGCAATTCGAGGCGCTGGACGAATTGATGGGCCGTATTGGCTCCTTCGCCGGCCTTTATTACTATGGCGACACATCTGATCCGAAGCGTATGAAGCTTTTCGGTGACGTGCAGCAAAAGCTGACCGATGCCAGTACACATCTCATTTTCTTCGGCCTGGAACTGAACCGTATCGACGATGCTGTTCTCGAAAAGGCGATGAACGACAATGCCGCCATCGGCCATTATCGCCCGTGGCTAACGGATCTGCGTATGGATAAGCCATACCAGCTTGATGATAAATTGGAGCAGCTTTTTCATGAAAAGTCCGTTACTGGCTATAGCGCCTGGAACCGCCTGTTCGATGAAACGATGTCCGGTCTTCGCTTTGAAATAGACGGCGAGGAGCTGAGCATCGAGCCGACGCTCAACATGCTTCAGGACGCCGATGGCGCGGTGCGCAAGAAGGCCTCCGAGGCATTGGCCAAGACTTTTGCAGCCAATCTCCGCACATTCACGCTGATCACCAACACGCTCGCCAAGGACAAGGAAATATCCGATCGCTGGCGCGGTTTCCAAGATATCGCCGACAGCCGTCACCTTGCCAATCGTGTCGAGCGGGAAGTCGTAGACGCACTCGCCAAGGCGGTTGAAGATGCCTATCCACGCCTTTCGCACCGCTATTATGCTTTGAAGGCCAAGTGGCTCGGCCTTGAAAAGCTCGAAAACTGGGATCGCAACGCACCACTGCCAGAAACGCCACAGGCGCTTATCCCTTGGGACGACGCGCGCGAGACCGTACTTTCCGCCTACAGCAATTTCGCGCCAGAAATGGCCGAGATTGCGAAAAAATTCTTCGATAAGAACTGGATTGACGCGCCAGTCCGCCCCGGCAAGGCACCCGGCGCATTTGCGCATCCGACAGTCCCGTCTGCGCATCCTTACGTGCTTCTCAATTATATGGGCAAACCGCGCGATGTGATGACGCTGGCACATGAGCTGGGCCATGGCGTGCATCAGGTTCTGGCGGGCGATCAGGGGGCTCTGATGGCTTCAACGCCGCTGACGCTTGCTGAAACCGCGTCCGTGTTCGGCGAAATGCTGACCTTCCGTTCGCTTCTGGAGCGCACGAAGGACAAGCGCGAGCGCAAGGCCATGCTGGCACAGAAGGCGGAGGACATGATCAACACGGTCGTGCGCCAGATCGCCTTCTACCAGTTCGAGCGCCGTGTCCACACCGAGCGCCGCGAAGGGGAGTTGACCGCCGAACGCATCGGCGAAATCTGGATGGATGTACAACGCGAAAGCCTTGGAGATGCCGTCAACCTCAATCCGGGTTACGAGACCTTCTGGACCTACATCCCCCATTTCATCCATTCACCCTTCTATGTCTATGCCTATGCTTTCGGTGATTGCCTTGTGAACTCCCTTTATGCGGTTTACCAGAACTCGGAAAAAGGCTTCCAGCAGAAGTATTTTGATATGCTGAGGGCTGGCGGCACCAAGCACCACAAGGAATTGCTTGCGCCATTCGGTCTGGACGCGAGCGACCCAGACTTCTGGAGCAAGGGCCTGTCGGTGATCGAAGGTATCATCGACGAGCTTGAAGCCATGGAAGACTGAGCAAACCTG
This sequence comes from Ochrobactrum sp. CGA5, assembly GCF_006345815.1. Classification (GTDB taxonomy): domain Bacteria; phylum Pseudomonadota; class Alphaproteobacteria; order Rhizobiales; family Rhizobiaceae; genus Brucella. The sequence goes on from NZ_VCIG01000042.1 coordinate 86,174, forward strand.
TGAGCCGATCGGGGAACAAGCCGCTTATCCTCTTCCGGGATGACAAGGCGGGCCGCGATGTGCTTTTCACGGCCCCCTCATCGATCATCCGCGCCGACACACCGGATGAGTTCGAAACCGCTTGGGATGCCATGCAGGCGGCCCACAATGCTGGAAAATGGCTCGCGGGTTATTTGTCCTATGAAGCCGGCTATCTTCTTGAACCCAAGCTGAAGTCGCTGCTGCCGGAGGGACGCAAGGCACCGCTTCTCTGTTTCGGCGTTTTCGATGGGCCTTCCGACCAGCGCATGCGCAGCCACTGCGAAAACAATGCCACCTTTTTGCGCAACCCGGTTGCGCAATGGTCATTCGAGGAATACGCGCTCCGCTTCAAGCGATTGCACCAGCACTTACGCGAAGGTGATTGTTATCAGGGCAACCTCACCTTTCCGATCCATGCAGACTGGGGCGGCGATCCGCTGAGCCTGTTCAACATGCTCGCGCTGCATCAGCCAGTCCGCTATGCGACTTATTGCGATCTTGGAGGGCCGGTCGTACTTTCACGGTCGCCGGAACTTTTCTTCGAAGTCGACGGCAACGGGTGGATTGAAACCCATCCGATGAAAGGCACCATGCCCCGCGGGGCAACGCCCGAAGAAGACGAGCGGAACCGCCAGTTCCTGCTAAAAGATCCAAAGAACCAAGCCGAAAATCGCATGATCGTGGACCTGTTGCGCAACGACATCTCGCTTATTAGCGAGGTGGGGTCGCTCGACGTGCCAGAACTCTTCCGCATTGAGACCTATCCCACAGTTCACCAGATGATCAGCCGCGTGCGGGCCAGATTGAAAAAACACCTGCAATTGCGCTCGCTTTTTGCCGCCCTTTTCCCGTGCGGCTCCATCACCGGCGCGCCGAAGATCAGCGCCATGGAAATCCTGCGTAAACTGGAGACCGGGCCGCGCGACATCTATTGCGGCTCGCTCGGCTGGGTCGAGCCAAGCGGACGAATGCGTTTCAATGTCGCCATTCGCACGATCTCGCTTCTGGATGAAAATCGTGCGATCTTCAATGTCGGGGGTGGCGTGGTCTTCGATTCCACGGCGCAAGCGGAGTACGAGGAATGTCTTCTGAAAGCACGGTTCGCAGCATTGTCGAGCCACATGGGGCGCAAGCCGTGATTATGGAACCGGATTATCAGCTTATCGAAACCATGCGTTGGGAACCGCTCTCGGGCGTTCTGCGCTTCGATCTACACATGGCGCGCCTTGAGAATTCCGCCCGCGAACTTGGCTTTTCCTGCAATATAGAAGCCGTCCGGCAGAAGATTGCGGAAAGCGGGACAGGTGAACAAGCCTTGAAACTGCGCCTTACGCTTACGCCAGACGGGGTTATCACAATCTCCAGCACCCCATATGAACCCCTTTCCTGCCAAACGATCTGGCGGATCGCAATCGCCAGCACACATCTCGATCACAACGATCCCTTGCTGCATCACAAAACGACGCGGCGACAGGCGTATATCGCCGCACGTGAGGAGTATTCACCGGCCGAGGTCGATGAGGTGATCCTGCTCAATGATCGCGGGGAAGTTTGTGAGGGAACAATTACGTCGATATTTCTCGATATTGGCGGCACGACCTGCACCACCCCCGCCCTTTCATGCGGCCTCCTTAACGGTGTGCTGCGCCGCGAATTGCTGAACAACAATGTTGTCGAAGAGGGTATCGTTACCGTTGAAGCGCTCAAAAGCGCGCGCAACATCCTTGTCGGCAATTCGCTGCGCGGCATGATCCGTGCACAGTTGATCGAGGCTTAAACCGTTGTTTTCACACATGTTTTGTCCCTAAACCGGCCCCCGCTTTGGGGCGACACGCTTTATACCGCGCTTCGATCTTATCGAGTCAGTCTGGCGCTCTAGCATCCTGTTTTTTCAAGCATAATCTTATCGATTCCCATTTCACGCCGGTCGGATCGTGCTCTCAAAAGCTAATCCGCATTAAACATGTACTCATGTCATAGGCTTGTGACGTTTCTTTCTTTGTATGAAGTTGTGTTATCGTTCCCGCGCATAAGCTAAACCGGGTTGGAGATAACCCAACGCCGCAATTCTGCGGCCACCTAGAGGAAGAAAATGGCGAAAGCGAAATGGCAAGTCTATGGCGAGATTACCGGCCCTGTAATCATGATCGGCTTCGGGTCGATCGGGCGCGGTACCCTGCCGCTGATTGAACGTCATTTCAAATTCGACAAGTCGCGCATGGTCGTGATTGATCCAAGCGACGCCAACCGCAAAATCCTTGATGAAAAAGGCATTCGCTTCCTCAAGGAAGCAATCACCAAGGACAACTACAAAAAAATTCTCGGGCCGCTTCTGAAAGAAGCAGAAGGCCAGCCCTTCATCGTCAATCTGTCGGTCGATACCGGATCACTTGATCTGATGCGTTATAGCCGCGAGCACGACGCACTTTATATCGACACCGTGGTGGAACCTTGGCTCGGCTTCTATTTCGATGAAAAGGCCGACAATGCATCGCGCACCAACTATGCGCTACGCGAAACGGTTCGCACTGAAAAGCGCAAGAACCCCGGCGGTCCAACCGCCGTTTCCTGCTGCGGCGCCAATCCGGGCATGGTCTCTTGGTTCGTCAAAAAGGCGCTCATCGACCTTGCTACGGAGCTGAAGCTCGATTTCACCGAACCGGCGGCAGATGATCGCCGCGGTTGGGCGAAACTGATGAAGAAGGCTGGCGTCAAGGGCGTCCACATCGCGGAGCGGGATACACAGCGCGCAAAAGAGCCGAAGCCTTTCAACACGTTCTGGAATACATGGTCTGTCGAAGGCTTCATTGCCGAAGGTTTGCAACCAGCAGAACTTGGCTGGGGCAGCCATGAAAAATGGATACCCAAGAACGCCCGCAAGCAGAAAAAGGGCAACAAGGCGGCCATTTTCCTCGAACAGCCCGGCGGTAATACCCGTGTCCGCACCTGGTGCCCGACGCTCGGTGCGCAGTACGGCTTGCTGGTCACGCACAATGAGGCGATCTCCATCGCTGATTTCTTCACGCTGCGCGACAAGAAGGGCAAGCTCGACTTCCGCCTGACCTGCCACTACGCTTATCATCCGAGCAATGATGCCATCCTCGCGCTTGACGAAATGTTCGGTGCCAGTGGTAAGGCGCAACCTGTGCAGCATGTTCTGGAAGAGCATGAAATTCTGGATGGCGGCGACGAACTCGGCGTTCTGCTCTATGGCCACGACAAGAATGCCTATTGGTATGGCTCGCAGTTGACCGTCGACGAAGCACGTAAGCTTGCACCTTATCAGAATGCGACCGGCCTACAGGTTTCCTCGGCCGTTCTTGCGGGTATGGTCTGGGCACTGGAAAATCCGCGTAGCGGCATCGTCGAGACCGACGAGATGGATTACCGCCGCTGTCTTGAAGTCCAGACGCAATATCTGGGTCCGTTGAACGGTTATTACACCGATTGGACACCGCTGGAAGGTCGAGGTCACTTGTTCAAGGAAGACCTTGATGCCAAAGACCCATGGCAATTCCGGAATATTCTGGTTCGCTAAACTGAATAACTGCCCAACGAAATTAGGCAATTTTCATTGCGGCAGTTTCGCAACAATCGCGTAATCCTCACATTGAGGGCTTGTTTTCGTGCAAGTTTCAATACATCAAACTAGTCATTCACGAGCGGTTCTAATCAGCGCGGAATCGTTGAAGCCGCTCTAAATACTTGGTTTACGCATTTCAGAGGCCAGCCATTGTGTGGTTCTGGCCCGGGAATGCTCTAATGGAGAGCACCGATATGAAACGCTTCCGCATCATTGCCCCTCTTGCAGTCATGTCGCTGGCGTTGGCCGCGTGTGAAACGACTGGCCCGGTTGGCGGCAATGTTCCAACCGTCTCTCGCGCCCCCGCTGGCATCGAAGGCAGATGGGTCGATCCAAACGGCATCGTCTCGTCGTTCAACGGCGGCATTTTCGAGACACGCGCCACCGACACGAACGAAAAGCTTGCGGAAGGCAACTATCGGTACCAGTCGCCGCAGCTTGTTGAAATCGACATGCGCTCAATCGTGCGCGGGACATCTTCCAAGGTGAACTGCGCGCTCGTCTCGCCGACGCAGCTCAACTGCACGTCGTCGTCGGGCTCGCGCTTCTCCCTGACACGTCGTACACCAGCATAAACCCACGATATATTGCCTGGATTTCACGTACTTACGGCGCGGGGAACGCCCGCGCCAATAGAATTTCGCCAGCGGCAATTGTCAGGATTGTAATTTGTCTTTTTTTCTCTAGTTTTCCGGCTGAACAGGAGTCGGAACATGAGTGAGATGGATAAAGCACCGGAGCAATCCGGCCAGACGGTCAAGCCGGGGGTGCAGACAAAGCTGCCGAAGGTTGGTGTTATGCTGGTCAATCTCGGTACGCCGGATGGCACGAGTTATGGCCCAATGCGCCGTTATCTGGCCGAGTTTCTTTCGGATCGCCGGGTTATCGAATGGCCGCGTCTTATCTGGTATCCGATCCTTTACGGCATCGTTCTCAACACTCGCCCGAAGCGTTCCGGGAAGCTTTACGATCGCATCTGGAACCGGGAGAAAAACGAATCCCCGCTGCGGACCTATACGCGCGCGCAGGGTGAGAAGCTTGCCAAAGCACTTGCCGATTATCCAAACGTGGTTGTGGACTGGGCCATGCGCTATGGCCAGCCTTCCATCGAAAGCGTAACCGACCGTCTGCTGCAGCAAGGGTGTGAGCGGATTGTCATGTTCCCGCTCTATCCGCAGTATTCGGCAACAACGACCGCGACGGTCAACGACAAGTTTTTTGAAGTCCTCATGAAGAAGCGCTTCCAGCCAGCGGTGCGCATCGTGCCATCCTATGAAACGGAACCCGTTTACATTGAAGCGCTGGCACGCTCCATTGAAAAGCATCTGGAAACGCTTTCTTTCGAGCCGGAAGTGATCCTTGCATCATATCACGGCATTCCGAAAAGCTATTCCGACAAGGGTGACCCCTACCGCCAGCAATGTCTTGAAACATCGCGCCTGTTGCAGGCTCGGCTGGGCCTTGATGACAGCCAGTTTCGCTCCACGTTCCAGTCGCGCTTCGGTCCCGAAGAATGGCTCCAGCCCTACACTGACGAAACGGTGGAGGAGCTTGCCAAGCACGGGGTCAAATCCATGGCCGTTCTCAATCCGGGTTTCGTAGTCGACTGTCTGGAAACAGTGGACGAAATCGGCAACGAAGCCGCTGAAGAGTTTCTTGAAAATGGCGGCGAGAATTTCAGCCATATTCCTTGTCTCAACGACAGCGAGGATGGCATGAAAGTCATCGAGACACTGGTGCGCCGCGAATTGCAGGGATGGGTGTGAGGCAAAAGGTAATTATGACAGTATGTTTGCCTTGCTAAAGCATCTATTGCCATATTGCCCTACTGCCTAAAAAGGGAAACAATCAATGACCGGTTTCGATATTACGCTGCTCATTCTGGCCGCACTGGTTCTGGCGACGCTGTTTGCCGGCATCAAAACCGTACCACAGGGATTTAACTATACGGTCGAGCGTTTCGGACGCTATACGCGTACGCTCAATCCGGGCCTGAACCTGATCGTACCGTTCTTCGACCGTATCGGTGCGCGCCTCAATATGATGGAGCAGGTACTTGATGTGCCGACCCAGGAAGTCATCACCCGCGACAACGCCATCGTTGGCGTTGACGGCGTGGCTTTTTACCAGGTGCTGAATGCAGCGCAGGCGGCCTATCAAGTGGCAAACCTGCAATATGCAATCCTTAATCTCACGATGACCAATATCCGTACCGTTATGGGCTCGATGGATCTCGACGAGCTGCTATCGAACCGCGATGCGATCAATGATCGTCTGCTGCGTGTCGTCGATGAGGCTGCCCATCCGTGGGGCCTTAAAATGACGCGTGTGGAAATCAAGGATATCAATCCGCCGGAAGACATCGTCAACTCTATGGCGCGCCAAATGAAGGCGGAGCGTGATAAGCGCGCGCAGGTTCTCGAAGCAGAGGGCGACCGCAACGCACAGATTCTGCGTGCTGAAGGGCAGAAGCAGTCACAAATTCTCGAAGCCGAAGGCAAGCTGGAAGCGGCCAAGCGCGAAGCAGAGGCACGCGAACGCCTGGCCGAAGCAGAGGCGAAGGCCACCACCATGGTTTCCGACGCCGTTGCCAACGGCAATGTGCAGGCGCTTAACTACTTCGTGGCGCAGAAATATACAGAGGCTCTCAGCAATATTGCCAGCGCCAAAAACCAGAAGGTCATATTGATGCCACTTGAGGCAAGCTCTCTCATTGGCTCGCTTGGCGGTATTGGCGCAATCGCCAAAGAAGTCTTTGGTGACAGCGGCAGGCCAGTAGAACCGGCACCACAGCCACCGACCCCTTCCCGCACACGCAGCGTTCCATCTACCGGGCGCTAAAACTGCTCGCAAATAAGAACAGAGGGCGCCATGATTATTGAGTATCTGTCTGGTCTCGGCATCTGGAATTGGCTCGTTTTCGGGCTGATCCTGCTGATTCTGGAAATCTCGGCGCCCGGCTTTTTCTTCATCTGGTTCGGGCTTGCTGCACTCGTGACTGGCGCACTCGCCTTTCTCCTATCTTCGACAACAGTGTTTGGCTGGCAGTTTCAGACCGTTGTGTTTCTGGTTCTGGCCGTAATTTTCGTGCTCGCTGGACGTCGTTTCTTCGGCTCGCGCAGCACCGATGGCGATGAGCCCTTGCTCAATCGTCGCGGCGAACAACTCGTCGGTCAGCGCACCACCTTGACGGAGCCAATCGTCAATGGACGCGGGCGTATCCGTATCAACGATACGACGTGGCGCGTGAAAGGTCCTGATCTGCCAACCGGAACAGAAGTCCGGATAATTGCCTTCGATCCGGTATCGCTGGAGATTGAAGTCGCCGAATAGAGTAGTACGCCTACACTACAAAATGCTAGGCGTGATACCCTATCAAGCAGCACCTATCCGCAACAGATCGTGGAAATGCACCAGCCCGATCGGGCGTCCGGCGTCTACCACGATAAGCGCACCTATGTGATTTTCATTGATCGTGCTGAGCGCGGCTGTAGCCAGCATGTTCTGGTCGACCGTCTTTGGCTTGCGTGTCATGATGTCGTCAACCGAAAGAGCCGCAAGATTGCGGCTCAGATTGCGTGAGATGTCACCATCTGTGACGATACCGGCCAGATCACCGCCTTCATCCACAACCACCACGCAGCCAAAGCTTTTTTGCGCCAGAACCTTCATCGCATCCGGCAAGGTCGTGCCCACCTTTACTAGCGGGAGACGTTCGCCGCGATGCATGATATCACGGATGTGGATCAGGCTCGCGCCCAGCGAACCGCCAGGGTGAAATGTTTTGAAGTCGCTCGGGGTAAAGCCGCGTGCTTCCAGAAGCGCTATCGCCAGCGCGTCACCAATGGCAAGCTGCATCATGGTCGAAGTCGTGGGCGCTAGACCGTGCGGACAAGCCTCTGCAGTTTTCGGCAGTAGCAGCACGACATCCGCCGCGCGGCCGAGTGCCGAGTTCTCACCTGCGGTAATCGCGATAAGCGGAATGCGGAAGCGCTGCGAATAATTGACGATCCCCTTCAGTTCCGATGTTTCACCTGACCAAGAGATGGCCAGAATGACATCGTCGCGTCCAATCATGCCGAGATCACCGTGATTGGCTTCTGCCGAATGCACGAAGAATGCCGATGTTCCCGTCGATGCAAAGGTGGCAGCAAGCTTGGAGCCGATGTGGCCGCTTTTACCTACACCCGTGACGACCAGCCGCCCAGGTGAGGCAACGATACGCTTCACCGCTTCGACAAAAGGAGCGGAAAGGCCATCATTCAGAGCTTCTTCCAGCGCAACGAGGCCTGCATTTTCGGTCTTGATGGTGCGCAGCGCCGAAGCAATGGCCGCTTCCGCATCTGCCGGTGGGATGATCTGATCGAGCTTTTCCATGGCGGCAAGGGTTAGCTTTTTCGCAGCCGGTTGTCCAAACATTTGTGTTGCGCACATGGTCATGAATTGGACCGCGGCAACCAAGAATTAACCATGTGCCTTTACCGTTCATCCACCACGTTGCGACGGTTTGAAAACACGACATGCTTTTTGCCAAGACCCCATCTGGCGGTTCGACGCCCATTGCCCGCAGGCTGCGATGCCTGTTTTTGTCGGGCGTGGCTATGGCAATGTTTCATTGTTCTGCCTTTGCTCAGGAAGCCTATCTGCGCGGAAGCGTCGCCGAGGACGTACTTTCGGCTTCCTCGCCGGAAACGCTCGCAAGTCGCGGACTTGCCGCGCCGGGATATGACGACGGCGCCAGCGAGGCGGCCGACAACAGTTACACCCCACCTGAAAACACGACAGCGACAGACCCGGCCACCGCCGCACAGGCGGCTCCCACGGTTTCCGCGCCGCAGGAACGTCGGCCTTTTCAGCCCGACAATATTCGTGTCGGCTCGATCGATGCCGAGACGAGCGAGGAAGCAGGACGCGTGCAGCGCGAAAATCTCCGGCAGACACCGGAGCAAGGGCGCGGCTCCACGCAAGAAGCCGATCCGTTCGCGCCGATAGGCATTCGCACTGGTTCGTTTGTCCTACGCCCTTCGCTCGAACAGGGTATTCGAGTCACGACCAACGGCGACAATAGCGCTACCGGTTCCAGCGCCGTTCTCAACGAAACCACTTTGCGACTCAACGCCCAATCAGACTGGGCGCGGCATCAGGCAACGCTCGACGCATCCGGCACTTGGGCCAAGTCCATTTCAGGAGAAGACGTCTCCGAGCCACAAGTCGACATTCAGGGCAAACTCCGCTTCGACCTCGGAGACCAGATAACCGTCAACACTGGCGCAGGCTACCGGCTGCGCCGCGAGAGTGCGTCGAGTCCCAATGGTGTTGTCGGCGCCTTGCAGCGGCCTCTGGTTCACACGCTCAATGGAAGTCTCGGCGTCGAACGCGACATGGGCCTGATCTTCGGCAGTGCAACCGGACGGGTAGAGCACAACATCTATGGCGATGCGGAGCTGTCATCCGGCGGCACAGTCAGCCAAAAAGATCGTGACAACACCTATGCCAGTATTACTTTGCGCGGCGGCTTCAGCCTGTCCCCGGCAATCAAGCCCTTCACCGAAGTCGAATTGGGCAGGCGTATCTTTGACGAGGCAGTGGACAGCAACGGCTATGAGCGTAGCGGATCGCAGTTTGCGTTACGCGGCGGCATGATGCTGGACATGGGGGAGAAGCTGAACGGCGAGTTCGCAGCCGGTTACATGCGTGCGAACAGCGATGATTCCCGCCTCAGCGCCATCAGCGGCCCGTCGATCAATGCGGCGCTCAACTGGTCGCCATTGCGTGGAACTGATGTACGCCTTTATGCGCAGACAATGGTCGACACCTCAACCACGCCCGGCATTGCCGGGTCGTTAATGCATTTTGCAAGCCTCGATGTCTCCCGGCGCATACGTTCCGATCTAAGCCTTAATGGCAGACTCGACGCGAATATCCGGCAGAACAAGGATGGCACCGGAACCGACTACACGATCGGCGCCCAGATCGGAGCAACCTACTGGATCAACCGTTTCGTCGGACTGGATGCGCGTTTGCGTCACGAGTTCCTGACGAGCAGGATCTCCGACCGTGAATATACGGCTGACAGCGTCTATCTCGGCGTGAAGGTGCAACGCTAGAACGGAGACAATTCGGCCTTCCTTTTTGAATGCCGAATTGTCGTGAGTTTAAGCGAGCCAGAACAGGATACACGCAATCCCGAACCCAAGAAGACCGATAAGGGTTTCCAGAACAGTCCAGGTTTTCAGCGTTGTTTTGACATCCATGTTGAAGAAGCGGCCAACGAGCCAGAAGCCGGAATCGTTGACATGGGAAAGCATGACCGATCCCGCCGCAAGTGCGATCACCACTGCCGAAACCTGAAGTTCGTTATAACCGGCAGCCTGAACGGCAGGTTGAATAAGCCCCGCAGCCGTTATCAGCGCCACCGTTGCCGATCCCTGCGCAACACGCAGAATGGTAGAGATCAAAAAGCCTGCCACGATGACGGGCAGTCCGGTATCGGCAAATGCATTTGACAGGGCGTCACCAATGCCGGAGGCACGCAGGACCCCGCCAAACATGCCGCCCGCGCCCGTAATCAGAATGATGGAACATACGGGCCCGAGCGCCGAATCGAGAATGCGTTCAACACTGGCACGGTCTCTGCCGCGCCGCAGCCCCAGAACATAGGATGCCACCAACACCGAAATCAGAAGAGCGACTGGCGTTGATCCGATCATTCGCGCCAACTGATACCAGTTGGCGTTGGCGTCCACCCAACCTTGCGCGCGGGCAAAATCGAGACCCGTATTGACGAAGATGAGGACCAGCGGCAGCAGAAGGAGCAATATGACCAGGCCGGCACTTGGAGGGTTTACGGCCTCTTCTGCCTTTTTCCCGGCATCAAAACTGTCAGGGATAGGGAGATTGATCCGCTGGCCAATCCACGCGCCGAACAAGTGCCCGGCAATAAACCAGACAGGTATGACGACCACAATCCCGACGAGAATAAGCAAACCTACATCAGCACCCAGAAGCTCAGATGCTGCGACTGGTCCCGGATGCGGAGGGACGAAAACATGCATCAACGAAAAAGCTGCGACGACTGGAATACCGTAGAGAAGCAAACTTCCCTTTAGGCGCCGCGCAACGGTGAAAACCACGGGAAGCATCACAACCAGCCCTGCATCGAAAAAGATCGGAAAGCCGAAGATGAGCGATGCGATACCCAGTGCCATGGGCGCGCGTTCTTCACCGAACCGCCGGATGAGATCGTCGGCAAGCGCCTGCGCGCCGCCGGATGTTTCAAGCATACGTCCCAGCATCGCTCCAAGGCCGACCAACAGCGCGACCCCACCAAGGGTTGATCCGAAGGCGGAAGTGATTGTCGTCAGAATATTTCCCGCCGGAATGCCTGTCGCCAGCGCCGTCAGAAGGCTGACGATCACAAGCGCCACAAACGCATGGACACGAAATCGAATGATGAGCAAAAGCAATAATAGGACTGCGCCAACCGCTATCGAGATGAGCGCGCCTGCACCCAACGTCTGCTGGAATTCCTGCATGCTTTATTCCTTATGTGGGGAGGAAACGGTTTGATCTATTGCACCCGAAAAATTTTTCGTACTTCTTGAGAGGGACCTACTGGTTCAAAGACCTATTGTCATTGTCAAATACAGCAAGTTTCACGGAAATCTTTCGCGCCGCTATAAAAAACGCCCCCTTTCCAGGGGGCGCTATCAGGGATCAGATCGGTTCTGTCAGGCAGGTTTGATGGTATTCAACAGATTGCCAATAGACCCCTCTACCGAAGGACGAATATCGTTGCGCCACAGCGCGAAGGCAACATTGGCTTCAATGAAACCGGCTTTCGAGCCACAATCGAATGTCAGGCCCTGATAATTGAAGCCGAAGAATTTCTGGGCATCGGCCAGCTTCAGCATTGCATCGGTAAGCTGAATTTCATTGCCCGCGCCCTTTTCCTGTTTGCTTAACAGTTCAAAGATTTCCGGCTGCAGAATGTAGCGACCATTGATGTAGAGATTGGAAGGCGCCGTGCCCTTGGCGGGCTTTTCCACCATCTGCGTGATCTCGAAACCGCTGCCGATGGCTTCCCCCTTGCCGACGATGCCGTATTTATGCGCTTCTTCCGGGTCGCATTCCTGTACGGCGATGACGTTGCCACCGGTCCGTTCATAAAGTTCGACCATCTCCTTCAAACAGCCCTTCTTGGACTGCATGACCATATCCGGGAGCAGGAGAGCGAACGGCTCGTCACCAACGAGCTCGCGGGCGCACCACACCGCATGGCCGAGGCCGAGCGGTACCTGCTGGCGGGTGAAGCTGGTCGTTCCCGGCTGCGGCTGGATATCCTGAAGATGCTCCAGTTCCGCCGTTTTGCCGCGCTCGGCGAGCGTGGAATAGAGCTCAACCTGCGCATCGAAATAGTCTTCGATGACCGCTTTGTTGCGTCCGGTGACGAAAATCAGATGTTCGATACCAGCTTCGCGTGCCTCATCGACCACATACTGGATGACGGGCTTGTCGACGACCGTCAGCATTTCTTTTGGAATTGATTTGGTGGCGGGCAGGAAGCGGGTGCCAAGACCTGCGACAGGGAATACGGCCTTGCGAATTTTTCGGATCGAACTCATTCCTCTCCTCGATTTCACTATTTCAGGTTTGCTATCAAAGCATTGAACCGACTGAATTTCAAATAAGGCCTTTTCATTAAAGAACGACGAAATTACCTGGCCAGTCCCATCACATTCAGTGACCCGACCTTAATGTTGCTTGATTCAAAAATTTTTCGAAACTTCGGGCAAATTTTAAACCGAGCGAGCGATGGTAAACCAATTGCTAACCGACAGGTTCTAATTTGAACCTTCGACGGTTCGATCCGGGATTTTCTGCTGGCTCAACTTCCACACCGGATGTTATTAATTGGTTAATGCAATCCGGGGCAAGCAGAATCCAGGTCGAAGGAAAACGCGCCGGTATCGGCTAAATTTGATTGCAGAAGGGAAACACAGAATGCTGCGATTTCCATTCACGGTGGGCCAGACGATGAAGCTGAAAACAGCCGCAACGGTTGCGATAGTCGTGCTCGCCTCAACGCTGACGGCCGGTTCAGCACTGGCTGACGCGCAGTTTCGCCAATGGGTTGCCAGTTTTCGCCCTGTCGCCATAAAAGCAGGTGTTTCACCATCCACTTTCGACCACGCGTTTCGCGGCGTGGATGCGCCAGACCCGGTCGTACTGCAGAAAGCACGCTATCAGCCCGAATTCACCGAACCGGTCTGGAACTATGTCGATAACCGCGTCAACGAGCACTCCGTCTCGGTCGGCCAGAACATGGCCCGCAAATGGGGTCCATGGCTTAAGCGCATCGAGCAGCGTTTCTCGGTGGACCGCAATATTCTTCTCGCCATTTGGTCGATGGAAAGCAATTACGGCGAAATTCTCAAGCGCGATGACGTGATGCGCGATGCAGTGCGCTCGCTGGCAACCCTTGCCTATGCAGACAAGCGCCGCGCCAAATACGGCCGCACACAGCTCATTGCCGCAATGAAAATACTCCAGACCGGCGACATTGATCGAGGTCATCTTTCCGGCTCTTGGGCTGGCGCGCTCGGCCACACGCAATTTATCCCCACCAGTTATCAGGCCTATGCCGTCGACATCGATGGTAACGGCAAGCGCGACATTTGGAACTCTATTCCCGATGCGCTTGGTACAGCCGCAAATCTTCTGCATCGCAATGGCTGGCAGCCAGGCCGTACCTGGGGCTATGAGGTTGTCCTGCCGCAAGGGCGCAAGTTCCCTTCGGGTTCGCTTTCGATCGCCGAGTGGCAGAAGATTGGTCTGATACGCGCCAACGGACGCGCTTTCCCTGATCCTGGCGAAAAGGCTACGCTGAAGGTGCCGGATGGCCGTCAAGGGCCTGCCTTCCTGATGACGAAGAACTTCTTTGTCTTGAAGCGTTATAACAACGCCGACAAATACGCCCTTGCCGTTGGCCTGCTTGCCGATCGGATCGGCGGCTATCAGGGATTGCGCCAAGACTGGAACCGCCCGTTCACGCCAATTACCATGGACGAGAAGCAGGAGTTGCAGACACATCTAAAGGCACTCGGCTATTATGACGGCAATATCGATGGCAAGATCGGCTCCACCTCCCGCGCCGCTATCGAAGCCTTCCAGCAGCGCAACGGACTTCAACCGGATGGTCATCCAAGCAAGGAAGTTCTGTCGGTTCTGCGACGTCGTTAGACTATAGGACGAAACTATCGGATTGATTGAATGGGCGCACTTGAACAGCAGTGCGACCCGTTTCGTTTTTCGCCTAACCGAGCTCACCAGCCAAGAAGGCAAGAGGGATGCGTGAAAGTCGGATTGTGAGACGGTTGCTGAAGCCTGCGGGCATTATGCTGGCTGTGTTAGCGATGCTATTTTCAGGCATTGCTACAGCCTCCGCACAAGAACGTCCGCGCACACTTTTCGATCTCTTGTTCGGCTCGCGGCAAGTGCAGCCGCAACGCCAATATCAGCAGCCCGCACCACAGCGCGCTCGGCCGAAGGCAAAGCGTTCCAAAGCAAGTTCTCCCGCTTCACGCCCCGCACCGCCACCGACAGCGAGCCCCGCTGTTGAAATCGTGGAGAAAAAGCCGGATGCAAAGAAGATTCTGGTCGTCGGTGATTTCATCGGCAACGGCCTTGCCGAAGGTCTCGACGTCGCTTTTGCATCCGACCCCGACCTTCAGGTCATAACCCGGATAAACGGCTCCTCCGGCTTTGTGCGTAACGACCATTTTGATTGGCCCGACAACATCGGCAAGATACTGGACGAGGAAAAACCGGCTGCTGTCGTAGTGATGATCGGCTCCAACGACAGGCAGGCGATCACCGAGAAGGGCGCGAGCCTGCCGCTTCGGTCACCGGAATGGAACGAAGAATATCAAAAGCGCGTCGCCACTTTCATCAAGGTGATCAATGACAAGCATTTTCCGCTGATTTGGATCGGGCAACTGCCATTCCGCCCGAAAGGCATGTCACAGGATATGTTAGCGCTCAATGAAATCTATCGTAGCGCCACTGAAAAGGCGGGCGGAAAGTTTGCCGATGTCTGGGATGGTTTCGTCGATGAAGATGGCAACTTTACCCAGACAGGTTTCGATATTAATGGTCAGACCGCGCGTCTGCGTGGCAATGACGGCATCAACATTACTTCGGCGGGCAAGCGCAAACTCGCTTTCTATGCAGAAAAGCCGCTCCGCGCCTATCTCGACGGAGCAAAGGAAGAAGACCGGCCTCTGCCCGACGCGGGCGCACAAGATCCGTCCAAGCCGGTTGATCGCGTTGCGCCTGTCAGCATTCGGGACGTTGACAAGGATGAGAGTGGCGTTCTACTCGGCGGCAACATCGTCGCGCGTCCAGAAACTGTGCGCCCAGCGTGGAATACGCGCAAGCCTTCACCCGGACGGGCAGACGATTTTTCTTGGCCACAAAAGAGCGGAAATCCCTAAAATTTCTTTCCTGATGGTACGATTGAGCTGCTAGCTTGTTGTCCAGCAGCGTCTTTCTCTATTGAATATGATGCCAATTGTTACATTCCGCGCTGTTCACAGAAGCACTCGTATCGTCTATCAGAAGGCCCGTCTGCCTGAAGCGGCAGAGCGGAAAGACGCTCTTCCCCGCATGAGCGAGGTCGTTGTCAGCGTCGGCCAACCACAAGAGGCGTTTGAATGAACATCGCATCAAAGCCTTCTGTCGATCCACATCGGGAGGAGGAAACCCATCTTGCACGCAACCTATCCAATCGACATCTTCAGCTGATCGCCATCGGTGGTGCAATCGGCACCGGCCTTTTCATGGGTTCGGGCAAAACCATATCGCTCGCTGGACCATCGATTTTGCTGGTCTATGCGATCATCGGCTTTATGCTGTTCTTTGTGATGCGTGCGCTGGGTGAAATCCTTCTGTCCAATCTCGAATATCGTTCATTTGCTGATTTCGCGGGCGACTATCTCGGTCCGTGGGCGCAGTTCTTCACCGGCTGGACCTACTGGCTTTGCTGGATTGTGACCGGTGTGGCCGACGTGGTTGCTGTTTCGGGCTATGTCTCGTTCTGGTTCCCGGAACTTGCGCTTTGGATACCGGCACTCGGTCTGATTTTCACGCTTCTGGCGCTCAATCTGCCAACCGTGCGCAATTTTGGTGAAATTGAATTCTGGTTCGCCCTCATCAAGATCGTCGCCATTGTCGGGCTAATCATTGCTGGCGTGTACATGCTTTCAACCGGTTTTACGCTTCCGAATGGAAGCCAGGCATCGGTCGCGCACCTGTGGAACCATGGCGGGTTCTTCCCCAATGGTTTCCTCGGCTTCGTTGCTGGCTTCCAAATCGCGGTTTTCGCCTTCGTCGGCATCGAACTGGTCGGCACTGCTGCTGCGGAAACCAAGGACCCAGTGCGCAATCTGCCAAAAGCCATCAACTCGATCCCGATCCGCGTCGTGCTTTTCTACGTAGGCGCCCTGTTCGTCATCGTCACCGTGATCCCATGGGACCAGGTTGATCCAAACTCCAGCCCGTTCGTTGCCATGTTCTCGCTGGCAGGCCTTGGCATTGCAGCTCACGTTATAAACTTCGTCGTGCTGACTTCGGCCACATCGAGCGCCAATTCGGGCATCTACTCGACCTCGCGCATGATCTATGGTCTGGCAACGTCACGCCTCGCACCGCAAACCCTCGGAAAGCTCAACAGCCGTAAAGTCCCCGTGAATGCGCTGTTCTTCTCTTGTATCTTCCTGCTGACGGGCGTTGTTCTGCTTTATGCAGGCCAGAGCATCATAGAAGCCTTCACCATCGTCACGACGATTTCCGCACTTCTCTTCATCTTCATCTGGTCGATCATTCTGGCATCTTATCTTCAATATCGCCGCAAACAGCCTGATCTGCATGAGAAGTCAACATTCAAGATGCCCGGTGGCCGCGCTGCCGTTGCCATGGTCTTTGGCTTCTTCGCCTTCATCCTTTGGGCGCTGGCACAGGAACCGGATACGGCTGTCGCTCTGAAAATAACGCCTGTGTGGTTTGTATTCCTGGGTATTGTCTATCTGGCAATTCACAAAAATCGCCAGAAAAGCTAACGCGCATCCAAAAAATGGAAAACAGTTTTCGGACCAAGATAAACGTACAAAAAGCCCGGCTTTGAGCCGGGCTTTTCATTGGAATGCTAGAGCGCGGATCTGATCCAATCAAACCGAAACGCGCTCTAACGCGGTAAAACCGAGCTTCCCATCAAATCAGCGTCAATTGCATGGGCTGCCTGACGGCCTTCACGAATTGCCCAGACAACCAGCGACTGACCACGGCGCACATCACCTGCTGCATAGAGCTTATCGACATTGGTGCGGTAATCCTTCTCATTGGCTTTCACCGATGTACCACCGCGACGATCCGTTGCAATTTCAAGCTTATCTCCCAGCTCCTTGAGCACGCTGTTTTCTGCCGGGCCGAAAAAGCCAATAGCGATGAACGCAAGATCAGCCTTGATGAAGAACTCCGTTCCGGCAATCGGCTTGCGCTTGTCATCGACCTGACAGCATTTCACATGCGTAAGCTTGCCGTCTTCGCCGATGAATTCAAGTGTGGCGACCTGAAACTCGCGGTTTGCGCCCTCAGCCTGACTGGAAGACGTCCGCATCTTCGTAGCCCAATAAGGCCAGACGCTCAGCTTATCTTCTCTTTCAGGCGGCTGCGGGCGAATGTCGAGCTGGGTGACGTTGACCGCCCCCTGACGGAAAGCCGTACCAACGCAGTCAGATGCCGTGTCACCGCCGCCAACAACAACAATATGCTTGCCACCGGCGAGGATCGGCGCTTCATGCCAGGCAACCGATTCAATGTTTTCGCGGCCAACACGACGGTTCTGCTGAACCAGATAAGGCATGGCATCATGCACGCCTTCAAGCTCTGCACCGGGAATACCGGCTGGACGCGGCTTTTCCGAACCGCCCGCATAAAGTACGGCATCATACGTATCGAGCAAACCGCGCAGTGGCTTGTCTACACCGATATTCACACCGCACAGGAAGCGGACGCCCTCACCTTCCATCTGCGCAACACGACGGTCGATGAGATGCTTTTCCATCTTGAAATCAGGAATACCATAACGCAGCAGACCGCCCGGACGGCTTTCGCGTTCATAGACATCGACCATGTGACCCGCACGTGCCAGCTGCTGTGCAGCCGCAAGACCTGCCGGACCTGAACCAATGACCGCCACCGATTTTCCAGTCTTTTGCGCCGAAGGCTGTGACACGATAAGCCCCAGCTCATAAGCCTTGTCGCCAAGCGCCTGTTCAACCGTCTTGATCGCAACAGGTGCGTCCTCAAGGTTCAACGTGCAGGCTTCCTCGCAAGGAGCCGGGCAAACCCGACCTGTAAACTCGGGAAAATTGTTGGTCAGATGCAGGTTGCGGATCGCCTGGTCCCAGTTGTCGTTATAGACGAGATCGTTCCAGTCGGGGATCTGATTGTGCACAGGACAGCCTGTCGGGCCATGGCAGAACGGAATGCCGCAATCCATGCAACGCGCCGCCTGCTTCTGCACTTCACCATCCGTCATCTGGAGGGTGAATTCACGAAAGTGACGAATACGATCAGATGCCGGCTGGTACTTTGCCACCTGCCGGTCGATCTCAAGAAAACCAGTAACCTTACCCATTCTATGCTCCTATCGCGGTGCCATTCGCCATTTCAGGCGCACGAGCACCGCGTTTGATGATAATTATTCCGCTGCAACACCGGTCTGCATGCGCTCCATCTCTTCCAGAGCGCGACGATATTCGACCGGCATGACCTTCACGAATTTCGGGCGATAGCTCTCCCAGTTATCGAGAATGTCCTTGGCACGCGTAGATCCCGTGTAATGCAGATGGTTGGCAATCAGCTGCACCAGACGTTCTTCGTCGTGGCGCGTCATGTTTGCCGATACATCAACACGACCCTTGTGCATCAGATCGCCACCGTGATGATGCAGCTTTTCGAGCATGTCATCCTCTTCCGGTACCGGTTCCAGCTCGACCATCGCCATGTTGCAGCGCTGTGCAAAGTCGCCTTCCTCATCAAGCACATAGGCGACGCCGCCTGACATACCTGCTGCGAAGTTACGGCCTGTCTGCCCGATGACCACAACAACCCCACCCGTCATATATTCGCAGCCGTGGTCGCCCACGCCTTCAACAACCGTGACAGCGCCGGAGTTGCGTACGGCAAAACGCTCGCCTGCAACACCGCGGAAGTAACATTCGCCTTCAAGCGCGCCGTAAAGCACGGTATTGCCGACGATGATGGAATCTTCAGCGACGATACGCGTATCCTCCGGCGGGCGGATGACAATGCGACCACCTGAAAGACCCTTACCGACATAATCATTGCCATCGCCGATCAGCTCGAACGAAATGCCGCGGGCCAGGAACGCGCCGAAAGACTGGCCAGCCGTACCGCGTAGCGTAACGGCGATGGTGTCTTCCGGTAGCCCCTTGTGGCGGAAACGCTTTGCCACTTCACCGGAAAGCATAGCACCTGCTGAACGATCCACATTCTTGATGTCGACATTGATCTTGACCGGTGTTTTGTTTTCCAGCGCAGGCATAGCCTCAGCAATCAGCTTGCGATCCAGAATATCTTCAATCGGATGATGCTGACGTTCGGTCCAGTAGATTTCGTGCTTCTCCGCCTCCGGCTTGTAGAAAATACGACTGAAGTCGAGACCCTTGGCCTTCCAGTGATCGATCATAGTCTGCTTTTCGAGCAGGTCGGTTTCGCCGATGATCTGTTCAAGCTTGGTGAAGCCCATTTCTGCCAGCAAGGCGCGCACTTCTTCCGCCAGATAGAAGAAGAAGTTGATGACATGCTCAGGCGTGCCCTTGAAGCGCTTGCGCAGAACAGGATCCTGCGTGGCGACGCCTACAGGGCAGGTGTTGAGGTGGCACTTGCGCATCATGATGCAGCCGGCAGCAATCAGCGGCGCGGTCGAGAAACCGAACTCGTCAGCACCGAGCAACGCGCCGATGATCACGTCACGACCAGTGCGAAGGCCGCCATCGACCTGCAACGCGATACGCGAACGAAGACCGTTCAACACCAGCGTCTGATGGGTTTCGGCAAGGCCAATTTCCCATGGCGAACCGGCATGCTTCAAAGAGGTGAGCGGAGACGCTCCCGTGCCGCCATCATAGCCCGAGACGGTGATATGATCAGCACGTGCTTTCGCGACACCCGCCGCAACCGTACCAACGCCCACTTCTGACACCAGCTTAACCGAAATATCGGCTACCGGATTGACATTTTTCAGATCGTAAATGAGCTGTGCCAGATCTTCGATCGAATAAATGTCATGGTGTGGTGGAGGCGAAATGAGACCAACACCCGGCGTCGAGTGACGAGTCTTGGCAATGGTTGCATCGACCTTATGGCCCGGCAACTGACCACCCTCACCCGGCTTTGCGCCCTGTGCGACCTTGATCTGAATGAGATCGGAATTGACCAGATACTCGGTCGTCACACCAAAGCGGCCTGATGCCACCTGCTTGATTGCAGAGCGTTCAGGATTCGGCGTGCCATCCGGCAACGGATAGAATCGATCCGGCTCCTCGCCGCCCTCACCCGTGTTCGACTTGCCGCCAATGGTGTTCATTGCACGTGCGAGCGTCGTATGGGCTTCACGCGAGATCGAACCGAAGGACATCGCACCCGTCGAAAAGCGCTTGACGATATCGGCAGCGGATTCCACCTCGTCAATCGAAACCGGCTTGCGTCCATTTGTGTCCGCAAAGCGAATATCGAACAGACCGCGAATAGTCTTTGCCTGTGCCGCCTTCGAGTCGAGCATCGACGTATATTCTGTGAACGTATCCGGGTTCGAGGTGCGAACGGCATGCTGCAATTTCGCAACCGCATCCGGCGACCAGAGATGTGCTTCACCACGCATACGGTAGGCATATTCGCCACCGACTTCGAGTGCCGTCAGCAGAACCGGATCGTTGCCGAACGCATCGGTGTGACGACGCACGGTTTCTTCCGCGATTTCATCAAGGCCAACGCCTTCAATGCTCGTTGCCGTGCCGAAGAAAAACTGATCGACAAAGCTCGTCTGAAGGCCGACCGCATCAAAAATCTGCGCCCCGCAATAGGACTGATACGTCGAGATGCCCATCTTGGACATGACCTTGAGAATGCCCTTGCCGATTGACTTGATGTAGCGCTTGACCACTTCATGTTCATCGACTTCCGGTGGGAACTCACGACGACGATGCATGTCGAGCAGCGTGTCGAAAGCGAGATACGGGTTGATTGCTTCCGCACCATAGCCTGCAAGGCAGGCAAAATGATGCACTTCGCGCGGCTCACCCGATTCAACAACCAGACCGACCGATGTACGCAGACCCTTGCGGATCAGGTGATGGTGAACCGCAGCCGTTGCCAAGAGCGCCGGGATCGGAATGCGGTCCGGCCCAACCTGTCGATCCGACAGGATGACGATGTTGTAGCCGCCATGAACGGCCGCTTCTGCACGATCACACAGGCGCTCGATTGCACCCTGCATTCCCGCAGCGCCTTCCCCGACATTATAGGTAATGTCGAGTGTCTTGGTGTCGAAGCGATCTTCCGTATGACCAATGGAGCGGATCTTTTCGAGATCGCCATTGGTCAGGATCGGCTGACGCACTTCCAGACGCTTGCGGCGCGAGGTGCCAACAAGATCGAAAATGTTCGGGCGCGGGCCAATGAAAGAGACAAGGCTCATCACCAGCTCTTCACGGATCGGATCAATCGGCGGATTGGTGACCTGTGCGAAGTTCTGCTTGAAATAGGTGTAAAGCAGCTTCGACTTGTCCGACATGGCCGAAATCGGCGTATCCGTACCCATCGAACCGATGGCTTCCTGACCGGTCGTGGCCATTGGCGACATCAGAATCCTGGTGTCTTCCTGACTGTAGCCAAACGACTGCTGACGGTCGAGCAGGCTCACATCCTTGCGCAGCGCACGTGGTTCAACCGGGTTGAGGTCTTCCAGAATGAGCTGTGTGTTTGCCAACCACTGCTTATATGGATGCTTCTGCGCGATCTGGGACTTGATTTCCTCATCCGAGACAATACGACCTTCTTCCATATCGATAAGCAGCATACGTCCCGGCTGAAGACGCCACTTCTTGACGACCTTCTTTTCTTCGACAGGCAGAACACCTGCTTCCGAAGCCAGAATGACGAAATCATCGTCGGTCACAATATAACGCGCCGGACGCAAGCCGTTACGGTCAAGCGTTGCGCCAATCTGACGACCATCGGTGAAGGCAACAGCCGCAGGACCATCCCATGGCTCCATGAGGGCTGCATGATATTCGTAGAACGCGCGACGTTCATCGGACATCAGCTTGTTGCCCGACCATGCTTCCGGGATCAGCATCATCATGGCGTGCGCAAGGCTATAACCACCCTGATGCAGGAATTCGAGCGCATTGTCGAAGCAGGCCGTATCCGACTGGCCTTCATAGGAGATCGGCCACAGCTTGGAAATGTCGTTGCCGAACAGTTCCGAATCGACCGATGCCTGACGAGCAGCCATCCAGTTGACGTTGCCGCGCAGCGTGTTGATTTCGCCATTATGCGCGACCATACGGTACGGATGCGCAAGACGCCAGGATGGGAACGTGTTGGTTGAAAAGCGCTGATGCACGAGCGCCACAGCACTTTCAAAGCGCGGGTCTTTCAGGTCATTATAATAGCTTCCTACCTGATAGGCCAGAAACATGCCCTTATAGACGATGGTGCGTGCCGACATGGAGACAATATAGAAGCCTTTATCGTCGCCATCGTTTTCCTGATAAATGCGATTGGAAATGACCTTGCGCAGCACAAAGAGGCGGCGTTCAAATTCATCGTCGGTTTCAATCGTCGCGCTGCGGCCAACGAAAACCTGAACGTGAAACGGCTCGGTTGCAGCAATATCGGGAGCCTTGGACAGCGAAGAGTTATCAACCGGCACTTGACGAAAGCCGATGAAAGTCTGGCCTTCGGCAGCAATGACTTCCTTGACGATTTCTTCGAAATGCGCGCGCAATGTCTCATCGCGCGGCATGAAGAGATAGCCCACGGCATAGTGGCCCGGCTGCGGCAGATCGATGCCCTGACGCGCCATTTCCTCACGGAAAAAGCGATCGGGGATCTGCACCAGAATACCGGCGCCATCGCCCATCAGAGGGTCGGAGCCAACCGCACCACGATGGGTGAGGTTTTCAAGCATCTTGAGGCCATTTTCCACGACCTGATGCGACTTCTTGCCCTTCATGTGCGCAATAAAGCCAACACCGCACGCATCATGCTCATTGCGTGGATCATAGAGACCTTGGGCGGGCGGTGTGCCCGCCGCATTCGCTTTTCGCGTCGTTCGGTTGGGAGCGGTCGTTGCAGCTTTGACCGTTCCGTTCTGTACGTTGTGAGAAACCACATTCAATACAGATGGCGTCAAATGCGTCATCGTCATTCCCTCCGTTTGGCCCTCATCATGAGGCGCGCGATCAGTATATACCGAGATGATGTGACAACCATCCCGCCGTTGCTCTAGATATATGGAAGCCTTGTCGAAAAGGCGTTGGACGAAGTTCCGGGCAAGCGGCAGAGCCGGTGCGAGGAACGATGTTTAGCGCCTTATTCTCATCAGGCTTGGACAGACGGCACTCAGCCCACCAGACAATGGCGCACTAGAATTCCTCCTGTCGCAGTCGGGGCGCCTGTTACCGCCAGGCTATTTCCTGCCAGTACGGCGCCTCTTTCTGAAACTTTTCGGAGAGCGTTGTGCCGCTTCCGTTTGCATCAGCATTTAATTGGACAGCATTGCTGTCCTAATTACGTATGACAGAATTCAAATTGCCTCACAAGATGGAAACGCAATTTTTCTCAGCATCATCCGTAATAAAATATCAAAAGGCTTTACTTTACTGGATTTTAATTACGTTTAGCCGCTCTTGCGTCAGTTTGGCGCGCTTTCGGATACCGCCAGAATGCCTAAAAAATAGGCAAGCTGATGAGATTTTTCGCGCAATCCGGGCCTTAACCGTTTCTGTCAGGCAGGTTATAGAACATCGACTGTGCGACAGCCCATTCAACCAATCTGGAGAACCACGTGCATTTTGCGTCAGACAACTGGGCAGGCGCCCACCCGAGAATCGCCGAGAGCCTTTCGCTGCATGCTGCAGGTTTTGCGGCAGCCTATGGCGCAAGCGAAATCGACAAGCGCGTAGAACAGCGGTTCAACGAATTGTTCGAGCGTGAAGTTGCCGTGTTCTTTGTTGGAACAGGTACAGCCGCCAATTCGCTGGCACTTGCCAGCGTCAACCGACCCGGCGGGGTATCGCTGGTGCACCGTGAAGCCCATGTTATCGAGGATGAATGCGGCGCTCCTGAATATTTTACCGGTGGCGCCCGCTTGCATCCAATTGATGGCGCGCATGGCCGTATCGATCCCGAGCTTCTCAAGCGCGAACTGAAGCGGTTCAACCCGGCTTTTGTCCATGCGGGACAGCCCATGGCCGTCAGTATCACACAGGCAACGGAAGTTGGTACGCTCTACCAGCCCGAACATATCGCCACCATTTCCAAGATCTGCCGCGATGCCGGTCTGCCGCTGCATATGGACGGTGCACGTTTTGCCAATGCGCTTGTATCACTTGATATGACGCCAGCCGAAATGACCTGGAAACAAGGTGTAGACATCGTATCCTTTGGCGGTACGAAGAATGGTTGCTGGTGCGCGGAAGCGCTGGTCTTCATGGACCCTACCCGCGCAAAAGACCTCCCATTCATCCGCAAGCGCGCAGCACAACTCTTTTCCAAGACGCGCTTTGTTGCAGCTCAGTTTGACGCTTACCTCCAGGATAATCTCTGGCTGGAACTGGCTCGCCATTCCAATGCACTTGCAACACGCCTCGCCGGTCATATCAATGCATCGAGCCAAATGCGCCTAGCCTGGAAGCCGGAAGCCAACGAGGTCTTCGCCATTATGAAGCAGTCGGTCTATGACCGCTTACGCAACAACGGAGCAATTTTCTACGACTGGAACCCGCCGCATTCGGAAGTGAACCGCATCAGCGACGGCGAGATTTTCGCCCGCTTCGTGACGAGTTTTGCCAATACGGAAGAAGACATCGACCAGTTTGCTGATCTGATCGCCTGACGCTCTTTGGCACCTCTGAAAAGCGAAAAGGCGACGCTTAAAGCGTCGCCTTTTCCTATTCATAATACACCGAACTTAATGCGCGGTTTTTGCCTCGATCTGCTGAGTGTTATCGGCAGCAGCCTTCGTAACTTCAATCTTGCGCGGCTTCATCTGTTCAGGAATCTCGCGCTTGAGATCAATGTGCAGGAGCCCGTTCTTGAGGCTCGCACCAGCGACTTCAACGAAGTCGGCAAGCTGGAAACGACGCTCGAAAGCACGTGAGGCAATACCGCGATAGAGAACCTCGCCTACATCAGAAGCATTTTCATCTACCTTCTGACCCTTGACAGTCAGCTGGTTGCGATGCGCCTCGATTTCGAGTTCACTTTCGGAAAAGCCCGCGACCGCCATGGTGATGCGATAGGCATTTTCACCCGTGCGCTCGATATTATACGGCGGATAGGACTGATTACCTTCCGGCGAAGCGAGCGTATCAAGCATAGTAAAAAGCCGATCGAAACCGACCGTGGACCGATAGAGCGGGGAAAAATCTACGTGACGCATGGGTTAGCCCTCCTTTAGAGCGACATAATGCTTGTTTCAGCATGATCGTTGCCGAAAAGCGCTTGGCGCATTCGAGATCATACATGGCGGCGAAATTCCCTTCTGGCGAATTCCTTGATGCCGGCGGCCCCTTTTAGGCGACCGCAAAACTCATTTGGGAACGGCTCTTTTTCATTTCAAGTCCGCCGGCAAGTGGCAATTACAAAAGATGGCCTACACGCGCCGTCACGCTGCGTAACAACTCCTGATCAATAGGGCCCTACATTTTGGGGATTCGCCGCACAATGAACCCAAAATGAACATCATCTTTGGCGAGCGTTCAGCCGCTTGGGGCTAATGTCCCACCATGCCTGCTGCAAAGCAGGTTCATCAAAGGATTACGGTTATGAAAAAAGCTGTTCTTGCTTTTGCCGCACTTGCCACCGTCGCAACCGGTTTTGCGACATCATCCCTTGCAGCCGAGAGCGGACTGCATGTTCAGATTCAATATTATGATGATGACGGCTATCGTCCGCCGCGTCCTTATCCGGGTCCCCGTCCCGGTTGGGACGGCGGGCCGGACCGCCGCCCAGGCTGGGGCGATGATTATGGCCGTCGCGACATCATGGGACCGCGCCGTATCGCGCGCTCGCTGGAACGCCGCGGCTATGATGTGGGCGATATGCGCCTCAAACGCGACACCTATTTCGTTCGTGCCACAAGACCGAGCGGTCGCCGTGTGATCGTTATGGTTGACGCCTATACGGGCCGCATTGTCGGCGAACGCCGCCCTGGTGGGTACTGAATGCTTCTGTAAATTTTCTCTACAGACCAGTCGGTGTAACGTCCCTTGCACCGGCTGTTCTTTAAACCGGAAGTTCGTACTCGAACTTCCGGTTACTTTTTGTCATCAATTGGCCCATTATGCTGGAAACAAAGATTTCGTATCTGAAACAGAAAGGCTCGCAATCGGATGTCGGAACTGCTTTTCGAGACCGATGCGAATCCCATTCCGCACGGAATAAGGGCTGGCTGGCTTGAAGCAAAGAGCGGCAAGACCCTGCGCTATGCCATACTGAAACCAGAAACGAGGCCGGTACAGGGAACGGTTGTCCTGCTTCAGGGGCGCAATGAATTCATCGAAAAGTATTTCGAAACCATGGGCGATCTGACCGCGCGCGGCTTCACCGTCGTGACCTTCGACTGGCGCGGGCAAGGCGGCTCATATCGGCTGCTGAAGGATCGTCAGCGCGGCTATGTTCGCAGTTTTGACGACTATTCTGACGATCTCGACCTTATTTTGGATCAAATTGCTTTGCCTGATTGCCCCCCGCCATTGTACATTCTCGGCCATTCTGCGGGTGCGCTTGTGGCACTTTCCTCCATGGACAGGCTAACATCGCGCATCAGTCGCATGGTGCTGTGCGCGCCCTTCCTCGGGCTTGATGGACAAAGGCTGAGCGATGACAATGTACGTCGCATCGCCGCCACCTTTCGATGGCTCGGTCTCGGTCGGGTTTATGCTTCCGGCGGACGCAGGCTGGCGTCACGTCCCTTTGCAGGCAATCCGCTAACCAGCGACCCGGCGCGCTTCATGCGCAATATGGAAATCCCACGCATTCACCCGGAACTTGCGCTTGGTGGTCCGACAGCTTGCTGGCTCTGGAGCGCACTAGAAACTTCGCGACGCATCAATCAGCCGGATTTCTACGCAGGACCGTCGGTACCTGTCCTTATCATTGCCGCTGGCGCTGAC
Source organism: Ochrobactrum sp. CGA5 (assembly GCF_006345815.1). Taxonomy (GTDB): domain Bacteria; phylum Pseudomonadota; class Alphaproteobacteria; order Rhizobiales; family Rhizobiaceae; genus Brucella. The sequence continues at coordinate 113,267 of NZ_VCIG01000042.1, forward strand.
CGCGTGGTTTCGACGCCGATGATCGAGCGCTTTGTGGCAAGGACTCGTAACGTCTCGCTGACGACAATCAACGGCGCGCGTCATGAGGTACTTCAAGAAGCCGACTTTTACCGTGAACAACTCTGGGCAGCCTTCGATGCCTTCATTCCCGGTTCATCCCAAGTGGAAACGATGCCGGAGACCATCGAACCCATGGCCTCCGGTATTTAGCTAGCTATTCAACAGATCAAGCGCTGCGCGGTGCAGTTCAGGAGAAGCCGCCGCAACGATATCACCGCCCTTTTCCGCCGGGGACCCATCGCGTTGCGTCACCACGCCGCCAGCCTGCTCAATCAGTGGGATGAGAGCAACAATGTCAAAGGGCTGTAGACCCGCTTCAACCACAATATCAGCGAAACCGCTTGCCAGCATGGCGAAGGCATAGCAATCAACCCCATAGCGGGACAGTCGAACAGCGCTTTCCAAGCGATCAAATCCCTTGCGGCTTTCATCTTTGAAGAGGGCCGGGGTCGTCGTAAACATCGTTGCGTCGGCCAAGGCCGCATTCTTGCGCACCGACAAACGCCGCGGGGCTTCGCTGCTGTCATTGCGGACCAGATAGGCACCGTTGCCGTCGCTGTAAAACAACTCGCCGGTGAAAGGCTGCGACATCATTCCCGCCTTTGCATCGCCATCGACAGTAAGACCCAAAAGCGTCCCCCAGACCGGCAGGCCAGAAATAAAGGCACGCGTTCCGTCAATAGGATCAATCACCCATACATGACTGCGGTCGATATTCTCCGGCCCATATTCCTCCCCCAGAATACCGTGGTCGGGAAAAGCCCCGCCAATAACCGCACGAATCGCACGCTCCGCTGCCCGGTCCGCTTCGGTTACCGGATCGAAACCGACGCTATACTTGTTATCGATTTCCGTCAGTTGGCGAAACCGCGGCAGTGTTTCGCGCGCTGCGGCATCAGCCACTTCAGAAAAAAATGCCTTATCGATCAGCAACCCCGAACTCCTGTTTCCAACACATGGTGCATACTTATGCAAACTGCACTAACATTGCCCATATAATAGGCGAAACACAATTAGCTCAAAAAATATGCGCATTTTCTTGACGTTATCGCCATTCAGACGTAATTTAAATCCCAGACAGGTTTTCCTGTCGATGCCTTTCGGGGCATTTCCTCCCTAGTCTTTGGCCGCGCTCGTATTGTTCGGGCGCGGTTCTTTTTATCTGCTGGAGGCATCCAACGGAACGGATTATTCTGCGGCCAGAGGCGGAGCGATAAAGAGATCATCCGGCAGCGATGTTAGGTCGCTCAGGAACCCATGCAGATCGGCACAAAGCATTTCAAAACCGGCGAGTTTTTGCAGGTTCTGCTCGTTCACATAAAGACTGCGGTTTATTTCAATCTGCAGGGCATGGCAGGCCACAGCGGGCCGTCCGTAGTGCTCCGTTATAAACCCACCAGCATAGGGCTTGTTGTGTGCAACGGTATAGCCCAGATCCCGCAATAGATCGATGGCCGCTTGCGTCAACCTTTCGCTGCACGAGCGGCCGAAACGATCACCGACAATAAAATCCGGGCGCGATCCAACTTCACCGGGTCGGCTGCCGCCAGGCATCGAATGGCAATCGACCAGAACCGCATAGCCGAAACGCTGGCGCGTGGACTGAAGCAGCGCATCAAGCGTCTGGTGATAGGGCTTGTATAGATCTTCAATGCGATAGAAGGCTTCGGCAAGCGGAATGCGTCCCGAATAGATCAACTGCCCCTCACCGACCAGTCGTGGCACGGTGCCAAGCCCACCTGCAACGCGCACCGACTGACTATTCGCGAAAGACGGTAGCGGCTCCGTGAACATGCGGGGATCAAGTTCATATGGCTCGCGATTGACATCAAGAAAAGCACGCGGGAAATGCGCTTTGAGCAGAGGGGCACCGAGCCGCATGGCCGAAGCAAAAAGCTCATCGACATAACAGTCTTCCGAATGGCGTATGCTTAAGGCGTCGAGGCACGACGCCTCAACGAAGGAGTGCGGATAGTAGCGCCCGCTATGCGGTGAATTGAAGACAAATGGAATACGCTGTTCCGCCGGAGCGCATATTTCGAAGGGCGGTATCAGACTAAAATCACGCTCCAAACTCATTCTTCACCCGTTTTCAACCATTCCGGTCGTCCGACAACAATCGACGTCAGTAACGCAATAAATTACGTCAGACAGTGCATACGTGCAAATGGCCGGAAGAAGAAACTTGCGACCCTCGCACGGCGTGCGATATGCGACAATCCTGTCACACTGAACAGCTTGTTGCCAAATACGCGCCATAACAATTAACATTCGTGCGAGCATTCATTCCATATTTACCAAAGAAGCGTTTTCTACGGTGGATATTGAGTCGTTAAGGGTCAGCTTTTGGGCGATGAACACGACACAGAATTCGGACGGAACAATGAAGAGAATCCTTCTAGCTGAAGATGACAATGATATGCGCCGCTTCCTCGTCAAGGCGCTGGAAAAAGCCGGTTATCACGTAACGCACTTCGACAATGGTGCGAGTGCCTATGAAAGATTGCAGGAAGAACCTTTCTCCCTTCTGCTGACCGACATTGTCATGCCGGAAATGGATGGTATCGAACTGGCGCGGCGTGCGACAGAAATCGACCCGGATCTGAAGATCATGTTCATTACCGGCTTTGCCGCTGTCGCGCTTAACCCCGATTCGGACGCACCGCGCGATGCAAAGGTGCTTTCCAAACCATTCCACCTGCGTGATCTGGTAAATGAAATCGAAAAAATGCTGATCGCCGCTTGAGGCGATCCCGCAGATTTGCGGCCCTTTGTTTTGTCGTCAACAGAAAGACGAAAAAACTTCATAAAAGGGCATTGACGGGCGCAACGCGATATGGTGTATGCGCCACATCGAATGGGCGTGTAGCTCAGCGGGAGAGCACTACGTTGACATCGTAGGGGTCACAGGTTCAATCCCTGTCACGCCCACCATTCGATCTCCTTGAAATTGTTAAGATAATTTTTGCAAACTGAACGTTTGCGCCCAGAATGAGTTTAGCTTAGCAACACGCTAGCAACTTGAAAATTATGATAGCTTTTTGGTACTAACGCAGACAAACGCCGACTCCTTAGCGCGGCTGATTTTCCCTGACGTTCCTTCTGACGATCGGTATTCAATCGTCACATCTCATTGCCAGTCGGGATACTACCCGTCTATCGTGAAATCCAGCAGTTGATACCGATATGATGATCCGGGAGCAAAGCTCGCAATCAGCACACGGCCTTTCTCATGAAATGCTGCATCGCATTTGATTAGCGTAGTACTGATGCCACGCTCGCCTATGGGCCGTTCATTGGAACCATTTGGACGGGCCTTTCGTTTTTCCTGTTTCTCTGGCCTTGGTGCTGATGTCTACAGAGAATGGATTGGGTCCATTTCGACCCGAGAGAGCGACAATGAGAAATTTTGAGAAAGCTCGTGTCCAAATGGTGGAGCAGCTTGTCCATCGCGGTATCCATGACACGCGCGTGCTGGAAGCGATGGGCACGTTGGCTCGTGAGAAATTCATCGATGAAGGCTTTATCGAGTTTGCCTATGAAGACACACCTCTACCAATCAAAAATGGCCAAACGATCTCACAACCATATATGACTGCCTTTATGATTGCATCGGCGCATCTGGGTGGGGGTGAACACGTTCTCGAAATTGGAACAGGCTCCGGCTACGCTGCGGCGATCATAGCACAGATTGCCGGTCAGATATTTACTGTCGAACGGTATTCCACCCTTGCCGAAGCCGCGCAACAACGCTTCGAAGACCTCGGCTGCGATAATATCCATGTGCGCACGGGCGACGGCAGCAATGGTTGGCCAGAAGAAGCTCCTTTCGACGCGATAATTGTTGCAGCGGGTGCTCCGGAAATCCCCTCCCCGCTCAAAGAGCAGCTCAAACCAGGCGGGCGGCTCATCATACCGGTCGGCAGTATGGCGGGTACCCAGCGCCTTTTGTGCATCACCCGTAAATCTACGGAGGAATTCGACGAGGAAGATCTCGGCGGTGTGATGTTCGTACCGCTTGTGGGAAATAAGGCCTGGCCCGACATGAACTGATATGATTTTGGCCGCGAAGAACGGGAGAAGACCATGATAGAAAACGGATACAAACTTCACAAAAATGGCGATGGTACGTGGTCGGTGATTGACGCTTTCGAGGGTAATCCGATCACGTTCGAAGGCAAGCTGCAGATCGCATTGAACGAAGAAGAGGCAAAGCGGGTTCTCGACTGTCTCAACAGACAGAATCTCGAACGCCACCCCGAAGACGGCAGCGGACGATTACCTTGATCCCTCAGCGCGCTTGAAACACGAAGTGATCAAATGGGGCTATCTTAAATAGTCTGGAAGCGTATCGTCGATGCTTCGGAAAGGAGAAGGAGATGCCGCTCTTCAACGAAGCGAGCCGCATTTATAAGCCAGAAGAAGTGAACTTCATGCGCAGCTGCTTTTCCAACGCCGCGATCATTCTTGAAGAAAGCGACAGGGAATATGCTGCGACTGACCTTTCGTCTGCAATCGTTATGCTTTACCAGAACGGGCTGAGGGATTTGAACTACATCGCGGAACTGGCGTCGCGACTTGCTCACAAGAGATATATGGAGCGTCACCCTGATACGCCCGTCGCAGCGAATGTGAACGTTCTGCCCGGTTCGAAGGCTCCTTCCTGAATTCCGAACCGAACTAGGGTTTGCGGGTTAGTTGCAATCAGGAATTCTGCTCAGCACCTATAAACTTGTTAAAGCGGCTATCCTCCGTTTCTTCGTAGAGAAAAGCCAGCTTTCTATCGTCAAAGATGGCGAAGAAATCATCCCAATTGATTTCCTCCAGATTCTGGTCTTTTTCTGCGAAATCGATACGCAATAGACCGCCTTCACTACCGGTTTCCACCATTGCGGGCCGCCCATTTGGGTCTTCAACCCACTGGCGGATCTCATCGTGGTCACGTGTGATCTGAGCCATGGTTCTACCCTTCCGCTTTAAATTTCTTTGCTTCTTCAAGCAATTTTTGTCGATCTCTTCCAAAACGCTCGATCAACTGCCGAGCCTGCAGCGGAGAAATATCCGAGTTCTCGGCCAGGAACTTGATGTCTTCATCATCCGTCAGTGGGGTAGTTGATTTCTCGTTCATGATTGATCCTCATTTCTGGTGAGCGGGCGCCTGCACCGGCTGGTCGCCGCCCGTGCCGGTCTCTGGTCGGTCATTTTCTACCGGCGGCTTGGTCTTCTGGTCGGCGGAACCTATGGCGGGAGGTGTCTGGATGCCTTGCTTTTGCGTTACCGATCCACCACCGGTCAGGCTCCACCCGAGAAGGAGAAGGAGCAGAACTGCCACTATGACTAATACGAAGCGCGGAAAATATCGGAGCGCTCGCGGCGAAGCCTGTCTCTCCCCTCGTTCACGTTCTGATCGCTTGTTCATGACCACATCCATGAGACTATAAAATATCCGATGACAACCACGGCAATGATGAACCACCAGACCATGTAGGCTGGACCTTCACGCATCTGCGTAGTTTTTCTTGCGGATCGCGCATTCTCTTTCGGTGGCCATGCGCGCAGGCCGGACGCATGACTGGAAGCATTGCTATCATCGGGTTTTACCGGAGCCGCTAACGGCCGTGTCCCGTGATCTTCAACCGGTTGAGCGCTGCCGCCAGCCTCTGCATCTGTTTCCATTGGCGCTACCGCAGGATCAAAGCCGGGAACCTTGTCGCCGGTTTCACCCCGTTGGATCGCGCCTCTTGCGCGAGCGCCAGAGCTTTTATCCGGTGGAACTGTTTTCATCATTATGGGCCTCTAAGCTCCAACCATGAGGAAAACCAATTGTTCCGCAGAATTTCATTGCTTCAACCTTGCCATTTCCCGCTCCATCATTCGGTGCTCCTTTTCACTCAATGAAACAATCCGAGGTTTGAAAGGTTGGGCCGCCGTCTCAATAAACGGAGGTTTCCATGAAACACGATCCGAAAACCGGCACCACCGATCAGAAGCCGAAATGGGAAGGCCCGCCGGAAAACCGGCCTCGTGGTTACGAACCCGCTGACGACGATCCCGCAAAGAAACGCGATGCCGCGGGGCACAATCTTGCCGATCCTGACCGCAAAAACCTTGCTGATGCGTTGAGTGAACCCAAGCACACCAGGAGAAAGGGAGGTGGAAAATGACAGTGTCTTCCCTTCCTCCCCTCAAAGCTATCGCGCTCAATGCCACCTTGAAGCGAAGTGCAGACCAGAATCCATCTTCGACCGACAGGATGCTACATTATCTCGATACACATCTTGTTCCTTATGGCGTGCAAACGGAGCATGTGCGGCTGAGTGAATTCAACATCGATCCCGGCGTTACATCGCGCGAAAGCGAAGACGACGAGTGGCCGGCACTCAGAACCAAAATCCTCGATGCGGATATTCTTATTTTCGGCACGCCGATCTGGCTCGGTCAACCATCAAGCATCTGCAAGCGCGTGCTGGAACGTATGGATGCATTTCTTTCAGAGACCGATGATGCCAACCGAATGCCGTCTTACGGGCATGTCGCCGTCGCGGCAGTGGTTGGGAACGAGGACGGGGCACATTTCGTGTCATCGCAGCTCTATCAGGCGTTGAACGATGTGGGCTTCACCCTGCCTGCCAACGGCGTAACCTACTGGGTGGGCGAGGCGATGCAATCAACCAATTTCGTCGATCTGGGAGAGGTACCCGAAACAGTGGTTTCCGCTACCAAAATACTGGCTGCCAATTGCGGACATCTGGCACGATTGTTGAAGGCCGCTCCTTATCCCGGTTCAGAATAACAGGAGGGTGGCGCGCAAAGCATTGTCGGCTGGCCCGGATTGACCGGCCCGGGTGATGGATGTTCAGGTATAGGAGGGGGCGGTATCTGTTCAGGTTCGTCGGGACTGAACGGCCCCTTATCTGGTTGCGGAATGGTCTCCGGCGGCTCAACCGGAATGCCTTCAGGTTCATTTTCAGGAATTTCCGGCGGGTCGGACGCTGCCCCGGAACCCGCAGATAAAGCGATCGTCCACCATTCAGCGATATAGATTTTCACTGGTCCCTCCCTTGTCCAAAGCAGGTTAAGTCCAATCTGGTTTGCCGTAAGCCTTGCGCAATTCTTCCATGGCGGTTTCCAGCACTTGTTTGCGCGTTTCCGGCAAGTTCTTGCCAGCGCGGTTGATGTAGAAGGTCAGCATGGACATGGCCGAGCGAAACGGTTCCGCCTTGCGTTTGTGGCTCTTGTCAGCCGAGCGTTTCAGGGAAGCTGCGATTTCCTTCGGATCATCCTGCTCGAACACATGCGGTTCGATATCTAACGCGTCGCTGTGTTCGGTCACGTCGGCTGACCATTTCTTTGCCTGGACCATATCAAAACTCCTCTGTTGCAAGTTTCGATAACCGTCGAGGGCAGTTCATGTTCCCCTTTCACTGCTCTGCAGCCGTGACCCAGGATTACGCGCAGCTTCGCAAAGCTTCCTGCTCTTATGGAACAAAGTATCTGCCAGCTTGTTCCGGACCATTATTAACCACCCGGGTCTTCGCAATGGAGAAAGTACAATGTTCAATACTGACCCTTCAAACTGCGGGTTGCTCTTTTTCAACAAAGATCGAGTCGGCGCGGGCGAACCGTCCCAGCGCGAAACACGGGACCATCAAGCACGCCCGACGCATGAGCAGTCCAACGCACCTGGCAATCCACACCAGCCCCAACCGAACGATCCGCAAAAGAACTTCGATTTTGACGACCCCAATGGCGCGCGTCCGAATGACCTTGCCAATCCCGGTCCGCGTGTAATGAGACGCGAACGCAGCGATCGAGACTGACCGACCCCTTACAGGAGATGTAAGATGCCTGCGAAATCCAAAGCACAACAACAGGCTGCCGGCGCGGCCTTGGCTGCAAAACGTGGAGACAAATCAAAAAGTCAACTCCGTGGAGCATCCAGGGAAATGGCCAAGTCCATGAGTGAGAAAGAGCTCGAAAAATTGGCCTCCACCAGACAGAAGGGCAAGCCGGAGCATAAGTCGAAGTCCTGACAAAACGGACAGGAAATAACGATGATTATCCTGAAGTGGCTTGCCGTCATCATGTTCGCCGCCGCATTGTTCGGGCTGGGAACCCTGTTCATCACATCGGACAAGGGGGACGTCTCTCCAGAAAGTCCCACCCAACCGTCCAGCTCCCCGACGCAACCCTGATCGCGACTGCTCGCCTGTTTTTTTCGATCGCGCGAAACAAAATTATTCCTAGCGGGTTAGGTGCGCCGTCGTCGCAATTTTCAACCGCACGACAAGAACAGTTCATAACCACAAGGAGGAGCCGGAAATGGCCAGCACCAAGCAACGCAATCTCGATGACCTATTCTACGACACGCTCAAGGACATTTATTATGCGGAGCGTAAGATATTGAAAACGCTTCCCAAAATGTCCCGAGCGGCCACTGATGAAAAGCTCAAGAACGCGTTCGAAAAGCACCGGGAACAAACCGAAGGACATGTCGAACGTTTGCAGCAATGCTTCGAGATTCTCGGTAAGCGTGCGCAAGGCAAGACCTGTGATGCCATTGAAGGTATTATCGCTGAAGGGGAAGAGATCATCGAAGAGTTTTCGAATAGTCCCGCCCTTGATGCCGGTTTGATATCTGCGGCCCAGGCGGTCGAACATTACGAAATCACGCGTTACGGCACATTGAAGCGTTGGGCCGAAACCCTGGGCCACAAGGATGTGGCGAAACTCCTCGACCAGACCCTGCAGGAAGAAGGTCAGACCGATAAGGACCTGACGAAACTCGCGGAGTCCTCTGCCAATCCCCGTGCGGAAGCCGCCTGAGCGCAGACTTTTCAAGACCGCTAGCGAGGTGATGACATGGAAAGTGCCCTATTCCGGGGTGATCCTACGGGAAAAATTCGTGTCGTTTGCCAGTCTTCCGACAGTCCTCACAATGTAGCCAGCGTGGAAGCGTTGGCTGCCCGCCTATGTTCGCTGACCGGCAGGCAATTGCGGCCCACCCTGCAAAGCTTTGACGAGAACAACGAAACGTTTTTCGTACCGACTTTTGCTCTGGTCCGCCAGGACGGGCACCCCGAAATGAGCATTGAGAACTTCTACGGCGGCATCGTTCACCACGGTTTTATGGCAACGAAACTCGTTACCCATCCACACTGGCACGACGATGACAATTTGCCGGAAGGTTGGGCAGGAAACTTTGCAGCTTGTTTACAGGATTGTGTTCTACCCGGCTTTTCGGTCTTTTCACATGGCCATGCACTGGATGCCGCTGGTGCCCTGCTAAAAAAGCACAAGGTTCGATTCAAAAATCCCTATGCGTCCGGCGGCAAAGACCAGACCGTCATCGAAACCGTTCGCGCCCTCGACGGATTTCTGGAAACCGTATCTGATCGCGAAATTGCGAACGGGCTCGTCGTCGAAGAGGACGTTGAAAACTCTACCACCTATTCCGTAGGACAGGTCCAGATCGAAGATCACATCGGAAGCTATCTAGGCCGTCAATATACTTCGCGCGACGAGGACGGGAGTAAAGTTTATGCGGGTAGCCGTTTGCGTGTGGTGCGCGGCGGCTGGGACGCTCTGCTTCACCAAGTCCAATCGCCCGTTGCACGCAGGATCGTAGAGAATGCCAGACGTTACGATGAAGCAGCTCTTCAACATCTCGGTCTCGTTGCGTCGCGCAGAAACTACGACGTTCTTGTCGGGCCGATAACGGAAAATGGCGTCCGCTGCGGCGTATTGGAACAATCATGGCGTGTGGGAGGTGCCTCCCCTGCCGAAGTTCTGGCATTGGAAAAACTGGCGCAGGACGAAACTGTTACCGCCGTACAGGCAGTATTGCGCGAGAGCTATGGTCAGCCATCTACATTCAACGAGGACGATTTCGTCGTTTACGTCGGCGACGACGATTTCGGACGACCTCTCCACAAATATGCGCGAATAGAGAAAATCTATCATGATCCGTAACGCCACCGCCGTCAGCGTCGACCAGCACGAACTGGCCGCGACTGTCATCTCTCCGGATACCACCATTCCGGGCGTTCTATTTCTGCACGGTTGGGCCGGTAGCCAGGAACGCGATATCGAAAGAGCAAATGCGATATCCTCGCTCGGTTGTGTTTGTCTTACCTTCGACATGCGCGGCCATGGGGAATTGCTGTCCAGCAACAAAACCGTAACGCGCGGTGAAAATCTTGACGATGCTATTGCTGCATATGACCGGCTGGCCAGCCTCAAAATGGTCGAAGACGGTTCGATTGTGGTCATAGGAAGCAGCTATGGAGGGTATCTCGCGACATTGCTGACCGAATTTCGGCCCGTCCGTTGGCTGGCATTAAGAGCCCCGGCACTTTATCGTGACCAGCTTTGGCAAGTCCCTAAAGCACGGCTCGACCGCAGTGACCTGCAATCCTATCGTTCGACACTCGTAAAGTTTGATGATAACCGCGCACTTCGACAGGCCCGAGAATTTCTTGGCGATGTACTGCTGGTCGAGTCCGAACACGACATCATCGTCCCACATCCCACGGTCGCAAGTTATCAAACTGCCTTCATCAATTCTCAATCGTTGACCGTTCGGATGATAGGTGGCGCGGATCACGCACTTACCGGAGACCATCATCAAAAGGTCTACAATCAGCTTTTGACCCGTTGGATCAGAGAAATGGTTCTCGGAGCACGCTAACGGAACAATGTAAGGGTTCATTGGTTGGGACAGTCCCTCAGAAACAAGGGAGCCAACGATGAAACGGTCTATTCGAAATCTCGCAGGCGCAGCCTTCTTGCTGCTCGCACCAGCGGCGTTTGCCCAAACTACACCTACTGAAGAACCTCAGACTCCCGCAGTTACCACGCCCGGAGAGAAAAATCCGAAGGCACCGGTGCCTGGGCAGAACAGTTTTACCGAGGATCAGGCAAAGGAACGCCTGACCGAAGAGGGGTTCAGCAACATTATGAATCTTCAACTCGGCGAAGATGGCATCTGGCGCGCCGAAGCCGCGCGTGACGGTCAGCCTGTCAAAGTTCTTCTCGACTTTCAGGGAAACATCACCACGCAGTGACCGGTTGTAGTCGCAACACCATAAAGGAGATGAAAATGGCTTATATCACGGGTCTATTCGACAATCACGACGAAGCCGTCGATGCCGTTAGAGCGCTCGAAGAAGCCGGGATTCCGGCTGAAAATATCAGCCTGATTTCGAATAACACAGATGGTCGATATGCAGGCGAGGCCCTGAAGGACGAAGAGAGCGCAGTCACAGGTGCTGAAACCGGCGCCGGTCTTGGTGCAGTAGCAGGCGGTGGTGCCGGGCTGTTGACCGGGCTGGGCCTGCTATCCATACCGGGTGTCGGTCCGGTCGTGGCGGGCGGTTGGCTCACCGCCACACTGGTCGGACTGGTCGGCGGAGCGACTGCCGGCGGCGTCGCAGGCGGTATTGTGGGCGCTCTCGTGGAAACCGGCGTGCCCGAAGAAGAGGCGCAGGCCTATAGCGAAGCCATTCGCCGTGGCAGTACTCTGGTTGCCGTTCGTTGCGATGAGACGGAGCGAGAGAAGGTCGAAGCTATTCTTGATGATTGGGCGCGGGTCAATATCGGCCAAAGACGCGATGCTTATATCGAAGAAGGATGGGAGAGCTTCAATGCGTCGGGCGCGCCCTACACTGCGGACGAAATTGAACGCGAACGTCAGCGCTGGGGCTAGGCGGATTGACTATGAAAGAAGTAGATCCGCGCAAGGCCCGTCAAGGTTTGAATGGACGGCGTATTCTAATGATACTCATTTCCAGCCTGATACTGGCCGTGATTGTCTGGGGCGCAGTCGAATTTTACGGGAAAATGCGCCCCGGTCGCGGTTTCATGGATGACAATAGCAAGCCGCCTGCATCCACGGAATCACAGACGCCGCCTTCGGCAACAGGTCGGCGATGACAGTACCAGCAATCACCCGTCGCCAACAGAATCTTGAACAAGTCTGCGCGGAAGCGCGGACTTGTCGGCGTTGTGAGCTCTATCAAAATGCAACACAGACGGTTTTTGGCGAAGGGCGCACCGGCGCCCGAGTTTTCTTTGTTGCCGAACAACCTGGCGACAAGGAGGATATTGGAGGAAGGCCCTTGATTGGCCCTGCAGGTCGGCTCTTCGATGCCTGCCTAAACGAAGTCGGTATCAAACGCGAGCGATGCTATATTACCAATGCGGTAAAACACTTTCGACATACACAGCGCGGTAAAAGACGCATTCACCAGCGCCCGTCAACCAGCCACATTGAAGCTTGTCGCTGGTGGCTCCAGCAGGAAATTGAACTGGTTGAACCCCACATCATCGTTGCGCTGGGCGCAGTTGCCGCCCGTTCCCTTTTCGGAAAGCCGATGAAAATCGCAGCGATACGCGGCATCCCTCTCGAGTTCGAGAACCACCTTATCCTTGTGACGATCCACCCATCCTACCTGCTACGCTTACGTGCCCAGAGCGGCTTTGATCGCGAACGGGCGATGTTTCTCAAAGAACTGGCCAAAGTCGCGGAGTTCGAGCGCGCCGCCGAAACGTGAAGTTTATTACAGTCGTTTTCCCGGAACATCATTTGCTCTGTCTTGTTAGGCTTATGTCACGCGCGACAAATTCCACTCCCAACAATCAATGGTCTAAAACCACTGAAAGGAAAGAGAATGGCACAGAACCACACGCAAGGTGGCACACACGAACAACACGTGAAAGCCGGCCAGCAAAGCCACAAGAACGATGGCAAGCATGCGAGCAGCGGAGGCGGCGACAAGCAACAGCAGCAGACGTCTTCCCGTGGGGGAACCCATGAGCAGCATGTAAAGGCAGGTCAACAGAGCCATAAGAATTCGTAATTCAAAGGGGCGGCCTTGTGCCGCCCCATTCTCAAACCGGACTTTTGTTCGGAAAGGCTAAGACGATGTCTTTCAAGCCAAATCCCGACTACATGCTGGAGCCAGAACATCTCGTTGAGATGATACCGGCTTTGCGCGCGTTTTCCCGCACATTTTACCGTCAGAAAGAAGATGCTGAGGATCTTGTTCAGGAAACATTGCTGAAAGCACTGGCCAATCGAGAAAAATACGTTCCCTATTCGCCCCTGAAATCCTGGCTTTTCACCATCATGCGCAACACGTTCTGCACGCGTATTCGCATCCAGAACCGTGAAGCACCGGGCGTGAGCGAGTGCGTTTCACCCATAGCTTCAGTCAAAGCATCGCAGGAGCTGACGCTCGAGGCGCACGACGTGCAAACAGCAATTGAAACCTTGCCTCACAAATATCGCCGCGTTTTGGCATTGGTAGTGTTGGAGGGCAAAAGCTATGAACGAACGGCCCAGCTTTGCGATTGCTCGATCGGAACGGTGAAAAGCCGCCTGCATCGCGCTCGTCATAAGCTCCACGATATCGTGGGACGCGCCTAGATGATGTTATCCAGGCATTTGCATTCGCAAAATCGCGTTGTGGTTCGTGATGTGAAATCAGCACGAGACATCTTGTCATTCGGTTTCAGACATGGCCAACTGTTTGTAATGATTAGATCTAGCGATGATACAATGCGTTTATTCTCAGGAAAGCGCATTTTGGTTTTTGAAGATGGTTTTCTGCTTTCAGAGGAAGCAGGAGCCTGTCTGACGAAGGCTGGCGCTGTCGTTCTCGGTCCGGTAAACACGGCTTATCAAGCACTGTATTATCTGGAACGTGGGAGGGTAGACGCTGTTGTTATGGATGTCACTCTGGAACCGGAAGCGGTGCTTCCGGTTGTCGCCGAACTGGAACAGAGCGCCATACCCTTCATATTCGCCCTATCAGACAACCCCATCCTGGACAGCCTGGGCTTCGCAGGATTTGTACTCAGCGCGCGCCACAGAGACCTATCCACAATAGCGGAAGCATTGTTTCTTCATCGTAACGTGGGACATTAATAATCCTCCCAAATCGATTGATCACTGTTTCTCCTTCAAATGCTTCTGAACGCCTGGAACAAGCAGCGTATTTCGTTGTTAGGGCGACAGGGTGAAAAGGAAGGACAAGCCGATATGGAAAGCCAATATCCCAAGCCACCATTCGAAACAAAGCAGCAACCGATGCCGGGCATAACCAATAAGATGAATCCGAAACCGGATCACGGCGAAACAACCTATAGCGGTTCGGGGAAACTGAAGGGGTTGAGGGCAATCATTACTGGAGGAGACAGCGGCATTGGTCGTGCGGTTGCGATTGCATTTGCACGGGAAGGCGCGGATATCCTGATTGCTTATCTGGAAGAGGATGAGGATGCACTGGAAACCAAAGCGCTTATCGAGAAAGACGGTCGAAAAGCCGTCTTGATGAAATGCGATATCCAGCATGCCCAAACCTGTCGCGACCTGATTGATCGTGCGGTAGGCGAACTAGGCGGAATCGATATTCTGGTGAACAACGCCGCTCATCAGGCAAGTTTCACCGAACTCGGTCATATCAGCGACGAAGAATGGGAGCTAACATTTCGCGTCAATATTCATGCGATGTTTTATCTGACAAAAGCGGCCCTTTCTCATATGAGACCCGGCGCTGCGATCATCAATACGGCTTCCATCAATTCAGATATGCCGAATCCAACTCTTCTGGCCTATGCGACGACAAAGGGTGCGATCCAGAATTTTACCGCTGGGTTGGCCCAGCTTCTTGCAGAAAAGGGAATCCGTGCCAATGCGGTCGCGCCCGGCCCGGTTTGGACCCCACTCATACCGTCGACCCTTCCTGAGGAGGCGGTACGGAATTTTGGCAAACAGACGCCAATGAAAAGACCGGCCCAACCAGCGGAACTCGCTTCCGCATATGTCATGCTGGCAGACCCGCTATCGAGTTTCACGTCCGGCGCTACAATAGCAGTCACTGGCGGCAAGCCGATTTTGTGATGCGTACTCGTTCGCTTTGCGGCCATGGCTCCATTGCATTGTTATTTTCGTGGATCAATCAGCGCTATGCCGAATTCCGGTCGATAGGTCCGCTCCATAGTGCTGGTATTTTCCTTAATCATTACTTCGAGCGTCGGCCGCACCAAGGCTTCAATCAGGTGCCCGCCTTTCGCCTCACCGTTACGCATTCCCAAAACCACATGCAAATGAAGAATCGGACTGCCTTCTTCGCCCTGAGCGCAATCACCCAGCAAGCTGAGTACCTCGCACTGCTCGTCAAGTTCGACCCGGTGATAGTCTTGTCGCTCAAGGTCGAAAAATCCAAGCGTAGCGCGTCGGAAAGCTCCAATCGCGGTCACCGAGGCTGCCGTTAAATCCCTTTTCTGGACAAATCGGGTAAGTGTCGCGACCACCGCTTCTTCCGGAGCGAGAATGACGACGAAGATCCGCTGCCCCGCTCCTTCTCCCAACAATTTGAATTGCATTATCTGTGCCTCCTGTTTTCGGGTTTTGAAGATGCAACCAATAGCGGGACAAAAAGTTTCAGCTTGCCGTCAAAGGAAAATTCGGTCGCAACTCATTTCCAGATTTGTCCGCTACCGTACCAAAAATCATTTGCCGGATCAGAGTGTTATAGAACCCCAACCGTCAAAGAGAGTTGGGGGGCACAACGGCGAATAGCTGGTACTTTGCCCGAAGTAGCACAGATGTACGACGAATCTAAACTGCACAACCGCCTGTTGAAGAGCCTGCCTCCAGATATTCTCAATAGTATTTGTTCGTCCCTGGAACCTGTCACGCTTGAGCGTGGTCAAGTTATTGTCAGGGCCAATCAATCGATCGACTATCTATACTTTCTTTGCGGCGGGATCAGTTCGGTCATCGCCGTATCGACCAGAGGTCAGCTGGCAGAGGCTGGCATGGTCGGACGCGAAGGGTTTTCACCAACGTCAGGAGCGGTTGGCGCTACAACCAGCATTCATGAAATTATCATGCAAGTCAGCGGCTATGGTCATCGGATTGCCGTCAGTGCTGCACGAGAGGAAATTAATCGCAACAGCGTGTTTGCCAGTTTGTTGGCCCGTTACATTCAGACTTTTGCCTCACAGGTTTCTTATACTGTCTGGGCCAACGTAAACTTGCATGTTCACGAGCGGCTGGCGCGCTGGCTCTTGATGTCACATGATCGTGTTGACGGGGATGAAATTATCCTGACCCACGACTTCATCGCTCTCATGCTCGGTGTAAGACGCCCCAGCATTACGACAGGACTTCACCTACTGGAAGGCAAAAAACTGGTGCGATCAGAGCGAGGCCGCATCACAATACGTGACCGTAGGGGTCTCGAAGAATTTGCTGGCGAAGCCTACGGAAAACCCGAAGAAGAATATAGCCAGCTCTTCGGCGCTCAAAACTAGACGTCACCGAGAGGTTCAAATCCCTGCATCAGCCGCACGTATTCCTTTTCCGGCCAGCCATAGGCATCTCGAGCATAGCGTTCCAGCCCGTGACGATTACGAACAAAGACAACTCCTCGTTCAGACTTGATCAAGCCCAATCCTTCAAGAACATGAAGAGAATTCGTGACACTTGGCCGACGAACTGCAAGCATTATCGACAGGAACTCGTGAGTGATTGCTATTTCTTTGCCTAATATTCGGTCATCACACATCAGCAACCATCGGGCCAATCGTTGCGTGACTTCATGAATGGCATTCGAGACGGCGGTATAGGCAAGCTGAACGGAAAACGCCTCGATAGAGCGGATCATGATCCTGGAAAAACTGCGGCTTTCGTCCATCCACCGCCGAAACTTCTCATAAGGCATTTCATAACCTTGCGCAGCAACCTGAACCAGGACGTCATAAGAACTGTTTTCGACACCAGCGATTGCAGACGTTGGAATATACCCATCGAAGCCGAAAATTCCCGCTTCTGCACGTTTTCCTTCGGCGGTCGTCACAATAACCGAGCCGATACCTGTCGTAAGAAAATAAACTTTCGCGATCGGTTTCCCCGTTTCTGCAAGCACCGTCCCACGCGGAAGTTCCACATAAGTAGTTTCCTGGATAAGGGCTTCATAATCGGAGGGCGGAAGCAAAGCCAAAAGTTTGTTAGCAATGGCATTCTGTGGAGGAAACGGCATTTCGTGAACCTCATTCCATCATCATGAAGTGGAAACACGCGGAAGGATGGTTGGTTCCGAGAAGCGATCGGTAAACGCTTTTTTCGGTACGCTACCGCACCAATGCGAAAGAACAGGTTTTAAGACTATCTAAGTCCGGTAAACGGCGTATCGTTGAAGCTTCGTTTCTTGATGGAGGCTGACATGCCGTTATTTAATGAAGCCAGCAGAATTTACTCATCAGCTGAAGTTAATTTCATGCGTAGTTGCTTTGCTCAATCTGCAATAATTCTCGAAGAAAGTGACCGTGCTTATTCGGCCACTGAGCTCGCAGAGTGCATAATACGACTATATGAAAGCGGCTTGCGTGATCTTAATTACATTTCAGAGCTAGCTGCAAGGCTCGCTCACTCACGATTTGAGATCCGGCATCACGATTTCGCGGCCAACACCAATCACTCGCAGAAATTCGTTTAAGCTATCGTTTCCGAAGACTCTTTTCAGCCGGATACAAGTCGCTTTCGAGTTGCGCTCTTGCTCTGTTAAGCCTGCTCTTGATCGTTCCGACCGTGCAGCCCGCCGCCATCGCAGCCTTTTCGTAACTCAGCCCGCGAAATATCACTAGGTCAAGAACGCTCTTATGTGCCGGCGACAGTTTACAGAAAGCCTCCCCGACATCCTGCAATTCCATGGCCCAATCCTGCGATGGGTTGATTGTTAGTCCCTCCCGATCCTCAATTGCATCTTCGCGGCGGGATATCTTGATCCTGGTGCAGAAAATGTTCTTCATGATGGTGAACAGCCAGGATTTGAGCGATCCATAGGGGACGAACTTATCGCGATTGCACAGAGCTTTTAATAGCGTTTCCTGAACAAGGTCCTCTACGTCGGAACGCTGATGGTACATCGTTCTGGCGAACTGATGAAGCGCAGGTCCAAGTGCCAGCAACTCTTCTTCGAACTCGGATATCGAGGGCATGTGTCTCCTCCTTCCCCAGGTAAAGTAAGGCCCAGTCAGCCAGTTAGTTCCTCCGCAAGGTCTGTCTGTACGATAGCGTACGGTTGTGAAGCGGAGCGCGATGAGCGTGGGAACCAGCCGTATTCGGCTTCGCCTCGTCGCTGAAACCCCGGGAATTTCAATCTGGAACGAAAGCAATTCTGGCTGGTTCGGCATATTTGGCAGGAGTTTGGCAAATGGCTATGGAAACCCAAGTCGTTTCGATGGAAGACGATGAAGCTTATTCGGTTCAGTTTTATGACGATGCAGGAACTGCCGTTTCTGTCTACTTCCAGAACCCGCAGCATGTTCACTTGTCAACAGCCGACGCGGTGAACGAAGCAACTGCGCGGATGTTGCGTCTGCTTGAGGGAGCCTGTGGGCAAATCGTCGTAGAAAGACTTGAAGAATAACATGCCTCTGGAAACCGGGCTTCTACGCGGAGATTTGCGAGGCGGCTGCATGCATCTTTGCATAGACATGCAGAATCTTTTCGGACCTGCTTCGCCTTGGCACGTGCCATGGATTGACGCGATCTTGCCCAATATCGTGGATATCTGCTCCCAGCGCAGTGAAGAAACGATCTTTACCCGCTTTATACCTCCAAGGTCACCCGACGCTGCCCTGGGAGCATGGAGAGGTTATTACCGCAAGTGGGAGACCCTTACTCTCAATCGTATCGATCCGTCATTCATGGACCTCGTCGACCCGTTGGGAGATTTTTCGCCGCCTGCTGTTGTACTCGATAAGACTGTTTACTCCCCCTGGACCGAAGGCTTCCTCCAGCGATATCTGCACAAAAAGCGCGTTCATACTTTGATCATTAGCGGAGCGGAGACCGATCTTTGTGTTCTCGCAACACTATTGGGCGCCGTAGATCGCGGATATCGGGTGATCATTGTCCACGATGCAGTATGCAGCGTTTCCGATCAAACCCACGACGCAATTATCTCTCTTTGTCACCAACGATTTAGTGAGCAATTGGAACTCGTCTGCACGGATGAGCTTATCGACTCCTGGCGATAAGACTTGGCAAACCACGGGACTTTCAAATTGATGAAGGTTTTGACCTGCTCCCCTTGTTGTCCGCGATTATAAGCTCGCCATGGAACAGATACACCGGGATGACGCTGTGGTCATTAAAATTGCGGACGGCATCACGCAGACAGTGAGAACAGTAGCAGATGCCGAGAATATATTGCTGTCTCAATGGAATAGGTTCAAACTAGATAGTCTCAGCGTCGTTATCACGGTCTGCCTTTTATGCACGCACGACATTGGGAGTACCGAAGACGCAAGACTTGCTTTCGAAATGCCGCTTCGATGTCAAGAATTCTGGCTTAACTCTTTGGCTGAGCATGACCTTTCAGAATCCATCTCAAAGCGACCTAAACACGTCAGATACCCATCTGTCAGCCGTTTAATAAAGCTCATGACGCGGGGGACTAGAATTAAGCATTCCTGAGCCAACTAAGTAGAGTCAAAAAGACGACCTTCACCCTGCAACTGGCGAAGAGGGGCAGAGAATTTCGCAACAAACCCTTCGGTTCCATAGTCAGCGTCAACCTCACCGGCGCCTAACAGTCCCATTTTTATGAGCTTGGAACCAAACCCGGTCTTAGTTGGCGCGATAACAGGTGGCCCGCCAAATTCAGCCCAACGCAACGAGAAAACTGCATCATCCTGTTTTTTTGACACAGCTACTTCCAACAGCACATGACCCTCATTGTTTGAAAGAGCGCCATATTTGATCGCATTGGTGGTCAGTTCGTGAATTAGAAGCGACAGCGTTGAAGCTCCTTTAGGGCCGATCAGCACATCCGGTCCGCTTATCTGTACGCGATCCGCCACCGCCAGCGCGTTTGTTATTCCGCTCACAATCTGACGAAGCGAACCTTCGGAGCTTTTGCCCAATCGTAACACATCGTGTGCATTTCCGAGTGCAAACAGGCGTCTGGTAAAGGTGTTGATCACTTCTTCATCAGCATTGTTATTGAAAGTCTGACCAGCAATCGCCGCTACTATGCTAAAGGTATTTTTGATCCGATGAGCGAGTTCGGCATTCAGTATGCGAGCATGTTTTTCCGCTTCAACCTTTGTCGTGGTCTCGATGACAGTATCCATCATGCCGGCTATTTGTCCCCGTTCATTATAAATCGGGCTATAGCAGAAGGTAAAATAACATTGCTCGGGGTATCCGTGCCGATCGATGACCAAGGGAAAGTCTTCAATGAAGATGGCTTCACCCGCATAGGCCTTCTGGACCATCGGTTGAATTTCATCCCAAGCCTCGGCCCAAATATCGCGGAATGAAGCTCCCATGCAGTTCTCTTTCTCACCGAGAATCTGTCGGAAGGCATCGTTATAAATCGTGGTGAATTCCGGTCCCCAGATAATGGCCTTTGGGAAATGCGAAGCCAGGCATCATCTGAACCGCGGTTATCAGAGAGGTGGGCCAGTTTCTGGCTTTCCGATTGGATTGCTGTTCCAATCCAACATCCGGATTTCATCGGCCGACTGTCCACGCGCATGCAAGAAAAGCACTGCACTATCCATAAATTTTTCCATACCGGTATGCGGAAGATTCAAAGGCGACCAAGGAAAAACATATTGGATTCAAAGCGTAAATGCCAGGCGAATGTTACTCATGAGACTTCGCAACAAAAAGGCGACCTCGTGGACCGCCTTTTCATATCTCTGAGATAATGCTTGTCAAAACTTGTAAGCTACACCTAAACGAACGTCATGTGTTTTGAACTTGTCTTCGACACTTACATCCGTGCCAAAATCAAAGTCCTTCTTACCATAATCAGTGTAGCGATATTCAAGGCGCAGAATGAGGTTGTCAGTAGCAGCGTAGTCCACACCCGCACCGGCCGTCCAGCCAGTATAGGTTTTGCTTTGCGATACGCTGATTTCATCCACACCGTCCGTTGCTGAAAGCGTGTTTTTCACACTACCGAATGCAACACCGCCCGCGATATAGGGCATGAAGCGATCAAATGCGACACCGGCCCGTGCGCGAACAGCACCCGACCACCGCAACTTGCTCTCAAGGTCACCAGCAATATCTCCGTCAGTAGCGCTGTAGTTGTCCTTTAGATTATTATAGGTGATATCGCCGTCGACACCGAGAATGAAGTTATTGCCGACATCAAAGTTATAACCGGCATAAAGACCACCGAGAAAACCGTCCGGTTTCACACGGAAAGCATCTTCGAATTCCGATTTTCCCCACCCGTAGCCGATCTGCCCACCAATATAAGCGCCAGTCCAGCTAAAAATAGGTTCAGCAACGATTACCGGCGCAGGCTCCTCAACGATAGCGTCAGCAGCTTTCGCACCCGTTGTAGCAATAAGAGCAACAGTTGACGCCAAAAGAAGAGACTTAATTTTCATGGCATTTCTCCGTGACCTAATAAGCCTAAGGTTATTTCGTTATTTAAAAGATAACTCATGAATGAAATATGTCTGTAGTATTAATGTCACAACCAGATCGAGAGCCGACATTTCGCCACCTACTGTTAAAAGCAGTTAATTAAGTCTTTCCGCTAACCTAAAACATGTTGATCGAGCCATCATGATGACCAATGGCGTTCTGTGCCTGCCAATCCATAACCGCATCGTGCCGCGAGATCGCGGACCGTCAACAGCCATCGTCATCCGTTGGTCAGCTCTTTTCCGCATCGATGAAAAGTAGCCATTTCAAAGTGCGACGCTCGGCATCGCTAAGTTCGGGCGCAACTAGCCGGATAGCTCCAGCGGCATCGATCTGCGAGCCAAGTTTTCCGGCCAGCCAGTGTTCGGGGATGGCAGGATGTATGTAAGACTGCCGGCATACCGTTCTTGTATTGCCGAGCATGTGCGCAACCTTATCGATTGCGCTATTAAGCCTTTGCTTTTGCGCCCTGTCACTGTCAGGCAAATCGAGACAGCGTAGCAACTCAAGGGCAGTTGCCGTTGCAGCCCAAGTTCGAAAATGCTTCGACGTGAAATCGGACCGCATAGTCACTCGCAGATAGTCATTTATATCCTGAGAGGAGACGGGACAGCGATCACCCGCCCCGTCAATATATTGAAATAACTGCTGCCCAGGCAGTTCCTGTATGGAGCGTATGATACGCGCAATTCGTTTATCGGCAAGCTTGAGACTCCACATTTTGCCCGATTTGCCAGTAAATGCGAGCCGCAATCCGCCACGCTCATCCCGCAAATGCCGATTGCGAAGCGTAGTGACCCCAAAGCTCTTGTTGTCGCGTGCATAATCTGGATTTCCGACCCGCAGCAATAGTCGATCCATTAGCCAGATGACGGTCGCAACGACCTTTTCACGACAGAGCGAGCGTCGCCGCATATCGATATCGACCACTTTGCGCAGTCGGCTGAGTGCACCGGCGAAATCTGGCAGACTTGAAAATTTGGTTTCCTCCTGCATCGCCATCCACGCGGAGTGATAACGATATTGCTTTCTTCCGCGCGTATCACGCCCGGTTGCCTGTATATGTCCGCGCTGATCGCAACATATCCAGACATCGTTCCAAGCAGGCGGAATGGCAAGCTTAGCAATCCTGTTTCGATCCGCGACTGAAATCGCCTTTTTGTCAAACCGAACATAACGAAACCCGGCTCCACAACGCAGGCGCCTAATTCCCGGCGCGGTGTCGCTGACATGGACCAACCCATGAGCAGCATTGTTTTGTAGCAGCGGAACAGCGGAAAACTTTTTAAGCAATTTGCAACCCCAGTCGTACTTTCCTTGCCGAATAACCACTACAAACCACAACAGGTTCCCAGACGGAAAAAATCTAATCGGGAACTATCGGGCTTCAAACAGGTTATCCTGTTCTTCCGGAGGATCAGTTCGTGCCCCACGCTTTCTGGAAAGGCTATCTCAAACTCTCGCTCGTCACCTGTGCAGTGGAGCTGACACCTGCGACCAGCGAAAGCGAGAAAGTGCGCTTCCAAACCCTGAATGTTGAGACCGGCAACCGAGTGATCAGCCGATACGTGGATTCGGTTACGCACAAGCCAGTGCGGGATGATGACGAGGTCAAAGGGTTCGATAAAGGTGACGGAAGTTATGTCATTCTTGAAGAGGATGAGCTGGAGGCTGTGGCGCTTGAGAGCACAAGAACTATAGACATCGACAAGTTCGTACCGCGGGACAGTATCGGCTGGATCTGGTACGACAAGCCGCATTATCTCGCGCCTTCCGACAAGGTGGGCCAAGAAGCCTTTTCCGTCATCCGGGAGGCAATGGTTAAAAGCGCAGTCTTCGGTCTGGCCCGGCTTGTCATGTACCGACGCGAAAGAGCAGTGCTTCTCGAACCGCGCGGTCGCGGAATTGTTTTGTGGACGTTGCGTTTCGGCGATGAAGTGCGGAATGCCACCGACTACTTTTCCACTATTGAAGATAGCAAACCCGACAAGAAGCTTCTTTCCATGGTCCGCAGGCTCATCAAGGGCAAGACAGAAGATTGGAAACCCGATTTTCTTCAGGACCCAATGCAGAAGAACCTTCAGTCGATGATTGCTGCAAAGAAAAAAAAGAAAACGGCATCGGTATCGAAGCCGCGCAAGACGGCACCTGAAACCGAAGGCAATGTTATCAACATCATGGATGCCCTACGAAAAAGCCTTGCCGGTGAAAATACAAAAAGCTGATGCGAAGAGTTCTGCCTATTTCTTCAGCTTAGGCAGCGGCGTTTCCGCGTTGCGAAAATCCTGCCAGGGATCGCTATTCAATGCGGCCAGCCGGTTCGGCGTGTTGACAATAGTAAAATGGGCGGGGCCTATTGCTGACGTCACTTCGTCCCACCCAAGCGGCATGGAAACTGCAGCACCAGGACGTGCCCGCGGCGAATAGGGTGCTACAGCAGTCATGCCGCGCTGATTGCGCAGATAATCAATAAGAATTTTGCCTTTGCGCTTGGCCTTGGAAATCGTCGAAACATAGCGATCAGGACTGTCTGCAGCCATCTGGTCGGCAATAGCCTTTGTAAAGCTCTTGAGGGCGTCCCAGTCGACCTTCGGCTTCAATGGCGCGACCACATGTAGTCCCTTGCCACCGGACGTTTTAACAAACGTCTTCAATCCGAGTTTTTCCAGACGTTCCTTGGTCTCGATTGCGGCTTCGATCACGCGCGACCATGGAACGCCCTCACCCGGATCGAGATCCATTGTCAACGTATCCGGTAGCTCCCAATTTTTGAGCGTAGAACCCCAGGGGTGAATTTCCAGCGTCGCGGCTTGCACCAGACCGATCAGCCCGTTGAAGTCCCGAATGCTGATATAAGGCTCCTCTTCCTTGTTCTCTGGATCTTGAACTTCGATAATATGTTCATTCAACCCCTTCCACGCGTGCCTTTGAAAGAAGTGTTCTCCGTCAATTCCGGTTGGGCAGCGTAACAATGCCAGGGGGCGGTTGACGATGAAAGGTTCGATGCTGGACCAGATAGCGGAATAATAATCTGCGAGACCCTGTTTTGTGACACCTTCGCCCGGCCAGTAAACCCGGTCGGGATGTGTGAGCTTCACGTCGATCTCCTCGGGGCCTTTACTGGAAATACGGGGTGACATGGTTTGCTTCTCCCATATGACGTCCTTGGCAGCCTTATCGTCTCGTACCCCCCTGAAGGACGCGTGACGCAATCGCTTATCGGCAGTCCAGGCACGAAATTCGATTTCCGCTACCAGCAGCGGTGTAACGAACTTGGCTCCGCGCCTTTCATCTGCCGTCAGCGGCACGGCGAATGGGCTCCCTCCCTGCCGCATGGCTTGCAGCCGTTTGTAAAGTTCTTTTGCAATCCTGACCGAAAAGCCTGTTCCCACCCGGCCTACGGGAACCAGCCCCTTCTTATCCTGTACACCCAAAAGGAGCGAACCGATTGCCGCTCGCGTTACCGTCGACGGAACATAGCCTGCAATGACGAATTCCTGTCGTCCAATGCATTTCGACTTACGCCAATCGTTGCTGCGACCGCTTCTATAAGATGCCTCCCTGAGCTTCGACACAATGCCCTCAAGGCCAAGTCCGCAGGCATTCTTCAGTACCGCAGCCCCATCGGCATCAAAGGCCTCGCTGAAGCGAAGTGTTGACGATGATGCAGAAATTAATTTTTCGAGCAGCGTTTTGCGCTCAACCAGAGGCGTCTGGCGAAGGTCTTTGCCATCAACATGCAGTAGATCGAAAAGGTAATAAACGAATCGATCAGAACGTCCCTCCCTTAGATCCTCTTGCAAAGCTGAAAAGTCAGACAGTCCCGACTGGCTTTCGACAACGATCTCCCCATCAAATATGGCTTCGTTCACGCTCGTACCAACAAGATCTCTGGCAATCTGCTGGCCAAATTTTTCAGTCCAATCCAGTCCCCCACGCGAATAAAGGGCGACCTTGCCCCCCGCAATATGAGCCTGGATGCGATAACCGTCGAACTTGATCTCGTGAAGCCAGCGGTTTCCATCTGGAGCAACTGATACGAGCGTAGCGAGCTCAGGTTTGACGAAACTCGGCATCGGTCGCTTCTTCGCATTTTTGATATTTGCGCGCCCACCATCCCCTTGAGCGTTCGACTTTTTGTTGATCGAACCAGTTTTCGATGACCATCCTGGCGCTTCGTGTTCGACATCGGCGATGGCGCGGCCGGTTTTTACCGATTTCGGCATCTCTACAAGAATGTCAGGTTCATCAGGATTTCTGGAAAATTCGTCCTCCCCCTTGATGAGGAGCCAATTCTCTCGCTTCTCGTCTGGCTTTCCGTGCATCCGGATCAAATGCCAGCGACCTTTGAGTTTTTCCCCTGTGAGCTCGAACTCAAGATGCCCTTTCTTGTATTGCTGATGTGCATCAGCAGTGGATTTCCAACGCCCTGTATCCCAGACGATAACTGTACCACCACCGTACTTGCCTTTAGGGATCGTGCCTTCGAAGTCCGCATATTCAAGCGGATGGTCCTCCACATGCACGGCCAGTCGCTTTTCGCCAGGAACAAGGCTTGGACCTCGCGTCACAGCCCAACTTTTCAGCACGCCATCCATCTCAAGGCGAAAATCATAATGCAGTCTGCGAGCATCATGTTTTTGCACGACAAAGAGCTCGCGTTTTGTGCGCGAAGACTTACCGCGCGGCTCGTTAGTCAGGGTAAAATCGCGTTTCCTGCGATAGGTTTCGAGTGACTGTCCCATGATCAGCCGGCCTTTTTTCTAGACTTTGTTCCAGATGCCGCCCCGGACTTGGCTTTGCCTTTTATTGCTTTGGTCGCCGCCTGCCCGACCCGACCTAGGTTTGCACTCTTGCGAAGAGCCTCCTTGAGATCGATAACCTCGGCAGTCTTCGGCGCAGCCGGCTTCTTGAGCGGCTTCCCCTCAATCTTCGCCTTTATCAAATCTGCCAGTGCTGCATCGTACCGGTCATCGAAGCCTGCGGGGTCGAAACTGCCCATCTTGGTGTCGATAATATGCTGCGCCAGGTCGAGCATTTCTTGATCGAACTTGAAAATGCCCAAGTCGGCAAATGCCTCCGCTGCCGCTCGTACCTCATATTCGAAATTGAGCGTCGTGGCTATCAGACCATCATCGTCGGCACGGATCAGAACTTGTCGCGCGCGGCGGAAAAGGACAGTCTCGGCAATTGCGGCTACATTTTCAGATTTCATACCCTCGCGAACGAGTACGAAACCATCGCTGTCGCCGACTGGGGTAAGATAATATGGCCGGTCGAGATAGACATCGTCGATTTCGTCGCATTTGACAAATCGGGTGACATTCAGCGTCTTGTCGCTTTCGGGAATGGCCGCGGCGATTTCCGCTTCGTCGAAACTCAAATAGGTGCCCGACGACACTTCATAGCCCTTGACCTGATTTTCCCGCGGCACCGATTTGCCCGTGTCACCGTCAACAAATTCCCGGTTGAGGCGGTTTCCGGTCTTGCGATTTATCAGATTGAATGACACACGATCAGACGTTGATGCCGCTGTGAAAAGTGCAACGGGGCACAAAAGCTGATCAATTTTCAACTGCCCTTTCCAGTTTGCACGGCGTGCCATCGATTTAGCCCTTCTTCCGCTAAGCGCCATCTTCGCCTGGCTTGGTACCACCAGTACGCTTCAGATAGTGTGCATATGCGAAGCCGCTTACGAGAAGCACTGGCAGTCCCACCAGAACAATCCAAAACAACAACTCACCCATCTCACTCTCCCCCTATGTTCGTTGAAGACATAGATTTTGCTGCGTGAGACAAACTCGGAGAACGCCGCAATTGTTCCGATATTGCTTAGCGACGCGTAATTATAAATATTCTATCTATAATGATAATTGAAGAATCTATGATGTTATCAGAGTTATCTAGAAAAAGCTCGATCACATCTAGCTTTTCAAAAGGGATGAAATCGATCCTTTTGGCAGATACTGAAAGAGCAAAGCCTTCAACAAATTACAACATATGGCAAAATCACGTTTTCGCCATATGTTAGCAACCCATGAATTTCCAGCTCAGTGACGCTGGAAATTGCTCGATAATCCATTCGATATTTATCGTCCGACGGCACGCTATCGGAAGATTAACTTAAATGATACCAGCGAGTAACCTCAACCGTTCCTGACGTTTATTCTCAGCTGTCTTTAGTTTCCGTTTCACCTGGTAGGCTGCATTTTTGAGAATTTCATTGCCTTCTCCCCGACCAACCAAAAGGTCGTCAATATATGTGTCCCAAAGTATGTTATGCAGTTCAGCGGCTTGACCAGGGCGAAGCTCTGCTTTCTGAATTTTGAAGCGTCCGTTTCTGTTCGGAGCGATCGAGTATTGCTTCAACGGTGCCTTACACGCATACCAAACACGCTTCAGAATGGCTTCTAGTTGATGCTCGACGCAATAGGCGGCTGATAAGCCCAATGGCATTTTATCGGCATTTTGAAGATTTATTTCTTGTATTTTCTTAGCCAACTCAGCCGTTTGAATACCCGATCTAACCCATATAAATAAATGGGCGTGCCAGGACACCGTTTTCTTTCCTGTGCCGTTGAACCCGCCTCTTGGAAAGTAACCAGGCTCAATCAATCCCCAATAGTCAAACTCAATGAACCTAAATAAACACCGCTTTAAACACCTTAGTGCATTGAGGTGATCTCCATTTAGGGAGGTAATTGCTGTATTGGGAGCAATGGTTACCCAGAAAGCACGAAACTCGGGGTTACGCCCGAGATAGCTACTGAATTCTTCATGCATTGTCTCCGCAAACGCAATTCGCGCTTCAACATTTGTCGCTTTAAGCGACAAAGCATTACATTGCTTCAAATTCTTCGTAGCTTCGCTGTGTAGGGCATCCCAACCGGTAATTGTCAGGATGAGTTTACGCAGCTTGCTGCGCTGCTTGTTGTGGGCATTAACAAATGCTTCTTTGTCCAGTATCGCCGGCATCGTCATGGTAAGACACCCTTATTGGTTAATATCGATGTTTAGGCTAGTAATATAATCGGTATAATGTTGGTTATACCGATTATTAAAGGGCTATTTGTGTGTTACAAGGGCGATATATCTGTGCCAATACGTGTTATTTTTGTAGAATTCTCATTCTTTTTCTTGACTGATACATGTGATGTTATTATAAATTCACCCTCACACCCCATTTCAGCCAGCCTTTTAATGTAAGCGGGCGATTTCTGATAAATAATGATCGGTTGACCAGTCTCCGAATTGCCGACTCCTCTCTTTTTGGCATTTTTTCGCGCAAGCGTTTCGATACCTTCATTCTTAAGCATTTCAGCAACAACATCTGGCGCTAGATCTTCCGCAAATGCTGCCGCTAAAGCGCGATTGTATTTGCTCAGCGTTTGTCGCTCCTTTGCTGAGCCATCAAAGAGGTACGCAAAAAAGAAACGCAGCGCCTCTTCTGGCTTATGCGATTTTGGTTTTTGTTTTCTGGATCTAAAAAATTCTTCCCTGCAAAAATCTTGCCAAGAATCATTGTCATTTTTACATGCACGAGCTAATCCATAAACTCGAGTAATTATACTGTATGTCTTTTCTCGCGTGCGTAATTCTAGATTATTTCTTTCCTCTTTAAGATCATTCAATTCTTTTATCAAATCCATCTTAATATCCTTCTTCTTATTTATATTCTGAAGGGCCGTACTTATTTTTTCTTTGGTTGCATCGCTAAGATCGATTTTCGCTCTCTTGTTCATTTCTGCCTCCATGCTTTGAACTAATACTGGGAAGTGTTTTCGTGTTTGCGCGCTTCGATGAAGGTCAGCAAATCGCCGTACTGATATCGAACAGCGCCGCCGATCCGACGAAAGGGCAGCTTCTCAACGCCCTGTACGCGCCAATTGGCGAGCGTTTTTGAGCGAAGCCCTAGGATCGCTGCCGCTTGTTCCGAAGTTAAAAGATGTTCAGGCTGATAAGTAATGGGCGGCGGCGAGATAGCCTTCGCCATTCGCGGCTTTCGTTTAACCGACTTTGCGAAAACGCCAAGAGAAAGCCCATACTGACGAACGAGATGTTCGGTCAGTTCAAGATATGAATTTTCAAGAGAAGAAAGCTGCCTTCTTTTCTCGACCATGACAGTGCTCCCGACAAAGGCGGAAGACGAGGTCTTTGAATGCAGAGCTCTGAATCTCGAGTCAGCTCAAAGACGTCATCACCCGCAGTTAAAAAACCACGTTCAACTTAGTCTTTTCGCCAACTCTGCTTTTTCTTGTGCGGATGCATGAACAACTGCATCCAAAAAAGCGAAGCGTCGGATATACCGGCTTCTATTGAAACACTTACATTTAGCCTTCACTAAACGGGTACACCGATCTGTCTGATAAACTTAATTATCTAGATCGTTTGCGTTCAGCAGCTTGTTCAAGGCTGCAGAATTTTTGTAAGTTGCAATACTATTTCATTCTCGTCAAGAGAGATCGCAAGCGATATAAAGAAATCTTTATACGTCTATACGCAATGCGAACTCTAGCAAAATAATCGAACCCGGCTGAACGTGAGTACGACGCCGCTTCGGATCGATGAATCCTGCTGGCTGAAACGCTGATATGGCTAAGTGCGATTGGCGGTCGCTGTCAAAAAGATGCGCGCGCTGCTCGTCGAGTTGCTTAATGACGCACCAGTGATTGAGCGTTCCATACACCGCGGCCAGCACCGCAGTATTGGATTGCGCAAGGTGATCGCTGATTGTATTCACCGACTCCATTGCTTCTAAGGGCCTTCTGAGTGCAAACGGTCGGCGCATCACAACCCCGATGTTGTGATATTCACGCATGTGATCTTGTGCAACATGCGTCAAGGCGATCATGCCGTATAATGACAAGCCATCGTTCACCAGCTCAAGGTGACCGCGGCTTTTAATGGCGTGATCAGTCAGTTTTCGAAACAGCTCTTCCCAATGCTCGCCTTTGGCCGATACCAATTCATTTCGTAAGGCCCAGCGAATACCGTTGATCAGGGCATATACACCGCAAAGTGAATCGAGGTTGCCCTGGAGATAAGGCCTGAGCTTTGGCCGGTGATTATCCGCCATGATTGCGATTGCCAGTTGCTCAATATTCATCAGCGAGCATGATGGTCATAACCCGCACGGTCACATTGGGATCTGCCTTGTCAGGTGAATGCATCGACAAGCTCTCATCGTAATAGTCGATTTTCCAAAAAACCGAATGCTGGGCGATTTGAACGAAGCCAAAGTCATGCTCGGTATGGGGATCGTTTTCCTCGGTGAAACTATCAAAGCTGCGAATGGCCTGAACAATGTCGTGTATCTCTGATTGCTGAAGTGCCGCGATCCGTTGTGTCATCATAATGCGACCGCCGATCCCGTATTTGCGCAAGCGATCATTGAGCGCCGCGATGATTTGAGATTGCAATATGTTCTTGCTTTGTTCTAGGCCGTTGGTCATGCGAGGTTCTCCTCTGTTCAGGATCTAGGCTCATTTCATTGTTGTTGGAGTTAGGTAACTGAACGCTGGCTCAGATCAATCGAACGAGCTTGCGCTGGGCATCGCTGTCGCCATCGATATAGGATTGGGTGGTGGTGATCGATCGATGACCGGCGAGAAGCTGCACATCGCGCAGTGATCCACCGGCTTTGTGAACAAGCCTAGCGGCCTGCGTAACAAATGTCCGGCGGCCTGAGTGCGATGAGCATCCTTCCAAACCGGCGAGCGTATAAATATGCTTAAACCAGTTGACGATGGATTTTGCTGACATTGCCCTGCCCCGCTCACTTACGATGACAGGGCCATTCAAATTGCCCCTACCCTTTGCAAGCTTTTGCAAAGCTTTTCGAAGATCGGGGTGTATCGGCACACGCCGAGGATGAGCATTTTTCGTAATACGACCCGGCAGGTTGATGGACGTGCCGAGTTTGTTGTTGGCGTCGAGCAGCATTGACCATTCGATCTTGGCGATTTCGCCTGCACGAAGTCCAGCCTTGAAGCTTAAAAGCAACATGGCGGCATTGCGGTCAGGATGTCGGAGGGTATTTGCTGTTCGAAGCGCTTGTTTTATCTGGGTTGTATTCACCGTGCGGGCTTGCCGGTGCTGCGCCATTTTGGGCCTCGACTTGACAAACGATGTCGGCATTAAAGCCGAAAGTTCATCGCTTGTCAAGATGCAGCCATAATTATAGAAGCAATATCAATATCTTAGTAGTATCCACTTCATTTTTCTCGTTGGAGACACTGCTTATTCTTCGAGGAAGAGTATGAACAAAATGACGCGTGCTTTCACACGGTTTTGCCAAATGCGTGTCATGCCATTTGACAAAGCATACCCAAACCCAACCACATCAAAACGGAATGTTTGTCGCCTTTGTTACACCAGTCTCCTGGCACATACGCACCGCCGTATTACCGATAATAACAAAATCGAAGCTCTTCTTTTGTTCGTTATAGATGCCCCAAAAGGGAGCATATCCAGAATAAGCGCCAAACTGGTTCTTACCGTTCACTGAACCACAAACGGAATAACTGCCATCAAAGATCCTCGCCGCAGCGATATCATCCCGGAAACGTGCCGACGTCTCATCCCGAAGCTGCTGCCCGACTTGGCTCTTCACAACAGCGATATCGTCATGATCCAGTTGAACGGGCTTACCAGGGCCGTAGTTTACGATGCCAAACATGTAATACATGAGTGGGCTATCTTTCTTCATCTGCATTTGCTGCTGTTCATCGAGGACGGATTGGCCGGTAGGAGAATTGACAATAAATGCACCCGGGTCTGTGTTTTGCGAGCAAAGTTTGCTCTGACTGCACGCTCCCCGGAGCAGACGGCATTTTTTCGACGTGGCTGACGGCTTCGATCCATTTTCGCTCTTCATTGAAATTGCCTTCAATCCGGCATTCATTGTCCATTTGGCAGATTTTGAAGATTTCTTGGCCGACATTAGATTGGGTCAGGAAACCGTAGGAATTCCCGCCGTCACTCCCCGTGATTTCGAACGCACTGTCGGTCGAACCGACGACAATTCGCCCCGTCATGCTTTTTTGGACGACACTTTCTCCGGGAAATTGTTGGTCGCCCCCTCGCTGGCGCTCGCCAATTTTCCAGGCACATATCGTTGCTGTTGTGCTTTTCCAGCAAGCTCCGTCCTGCTGCATATAACCAATAGCAATATCGGGCTGACTGTAACTACCTTTGCCAGCGTTCCAGTATCCGCTATGAACGGTCGAGACATGGTCGACATTCACAGCAGCCGAGTACTTGCCCGAATAAACAGAGAAGCTGCCACTTTTATCGGCTCGCCACTGGCACGCGCCATCAGCATATGTTTCGCCGCCGACCGCAATGAGACAATCAATGGCGGAAAGATTGGGTGTTGAATTTGCAGTTTCTGTTGAATGCGGGCCGTTTTCATCATCGGCTTCAATCTTTGATCGAGCATACTCGGCGATCTCTTCAGTCGTCGGCAATGCGTAGAATGGCGAGGTGACCCCAGCAGCTTGCGGCAGGGTTTTAGGGTTACACCGGTTTAGCGCTGTCAATTGGTCGCCGTACTTGAATGAAAACCTCGTCGCGCTTTGGATCGTATAGATATCTTCGGTCGTCTCGACGTCATCGAGATTGCGCCCGCAGGTTTGCTTCACACTATATTGCGACTGGCTTATTTTCTCGACATTCTCAAAACGGCAAGCGGAACTTGGCCAGTTCAGCGATTTGCTATCGGTATAAATGACGTTAGGCCCTAAACCGTCAGAACAATTGCCGTCAGCAATGGCGTAAAATCCCGATTGTATTGGCAAGCTGAAGCTCGAAGCCCCCATACGGCCTTCGGCGCAGGACCAAAGCATATCGAGTGCGTTGCTCGAGCCCTTGAGCGAAATGCTAAAGGTTTCATTGTTGAAGGTTATACGAACCTTAGCTGCAGCACGGATACGGCTTTCAAGGCTGTCTTCTCCCGCCCCTGATGGCACGACAACTGTGTTTTGTGACGACGCTCTCACCGTCGTCGCTATTGACCGGTCGCTATCGAATGCAATCGCCCCCTTCCACTCCGTTCCTTGTTCAAGGCGCCAATCAGCTGACGTCAAACCAATCTGGAAAGTCTCATTGTTGTTTACATATATAATGGCGTGCACATTGTTCTTGATGTGACGCCCCATGACGCAGCCTTTTTCCGGGTCTTTTTGCTTTGGAAAAGCGATCCAGCCGTTTTCCTGGAAGATAATTTGCGGTTCGTTGGCGTAGCTCACTGAAGGCACTAGGACGCTCGCAGCAAAACTCAGCGATGCAATGAATGAACTGAGTAAAAAAACCTGACCAAGAACGAACTTTAAAGTGTTCGAACTTTGTGCGAGCTCAAGCGCTGGCGCTGAATGATTCTGCTCCATGATCATATTTTACCCCGTCTTGTGAATGTAGCGTTTGAGGATAGGTGCCTTAAGTGCTGTAAATTCTTCAGCCGAAATCGCTCCGCTTTCGAACAGCGTCTTCAAACGCTGCAACGCATTCACGGTCTCAGCATCCGAATGGTCCTTCGATGGATTTGGGTTGCTTGTCGGGCTAACCGGCAAAGCGATCTTCTGATCCTCGTTCATACTGGGATCGACGCGAACATTAACAGGGTCATTGACGAAGAGATTGATGCCGCTTTCTCCGCCATTGCTGCCGTCTTCGCTAATGTGCACATAATGCAATGCCCAAACCAACGCGGCTACCCAACCGACAACCGTGCCGCCGAAGGCAAAATTGACGACGAATATGAGCCACCGGTTCGGATGTTGTCGACGAAACGCAACGATGGTTGGGATGAATATTACAGCCATGATAACGATGATGGCAGCAATGAATGCAAACGCCAGAAGCGATGATCGCGCATCACCCTGCCCTGCCCAGGCATGTTCTGATAACGCTAAGGTCATCGTTGATGATAGGCCAAGCAGCGGCAAACGCCGCCGCTTTGATAGAAAATGCTCCCCCATGGCCCCACCTCACCTGGACGAGCGGGGCAGCACATTGGCTTTCAATTGCTGGAATTCATCTTCGTCGATCGCTCCAGAGGAGCGCAACGATGCGATTTTTTCCAACTGATCGAGAGAGTCCCCCGAAGCTGGAGTCGCAGGCTTGGATCCAGCAAATCGTTCATCCGGTTCGGATCCCGGTGCGAGGTCAAATCGGTTTCGGCCTGGCGCCGATGGCAGGCACATGAAAATCAGCACGGCGAGCTGACCAATCAGCGGCACGAACACCGCCAACAACCACCAAACTGATCTGTCGGTATCATGCAGGCGACGAACGCCAACAGCGATCGACGGAACCAGGTGGGCCAAATACACCAAGCCGGTAATTACCCCCGCAGGCTCATCAGTGGTCGTATCGCCAAAAACCTGATCCATCATCAAGGCAATGATCAACATTCCGAACAATACCAGGCTGAACAGCCAATACTGCGACCGCGTCGCGCGCCCCGAAAACACAGCATACTGCCGCATGGCATTCACATAATGATGCATGTTTACTCCCCCAAGATGGTGTCCAAATGTACGAAACGGCACGCCTTCAGCTGTGCGTAAGTGCCGAAGGGTGCCGCCTATGATTAATATGTCGAATATATACGATGGATTAATAAGGATCAAGGTGGTCGCGTTCGGGCATGAACGCACGCACCCGAATTGCTTGGAATTTAAGGCAAATACGCTCAAACCAGGGCATTACGCAGGAGAACCTTGCGGTCGATGCAAATGTTGATCGCACCGCAATCAGCGGCATCGAAACGGGTGACTACAACCCCACTATCGATTTGCTCGAGCGACTGGCTGAAGCGTTGTCGATAGACATTGTGGATTTAGTTTCAAAAGTGCCTGACGGAGCTCAAGCGCCTCGGCCCATGCGTGCGGGCCGAAAACCGAAGCGCAGTTAGCGCGTTAAACGCATCGCAACTATTACCTCACGTGATCGAGTCCCTCCTCGCAGCACACGCCGCGACAGCATAGCGTCCGCGCTGCCATCTGATGTCCACTTTACATACTATAGTTGATAAACTTATAGTATGTAAAGTGCCAACAATCCACGCATGGATGTGCGAAAAATCGTTGGCGATAATTTTGCCCGGATACGAAGAGAAAAGGGCCTGACCCAAGAACAAGTGGCGGAGCGTTCAGGCTTCAGCCAGCAGTATCTGAGCAGCCTTGAAAGGGGACAGCGCAACCCGACAATCATAACGATTTACGAGCTTTCATTGGCGCTTGGAACAACTTATTCCAACCTCATTTTGCCTGAAAATACCCAAGCTAGGTAATATCGTTGAAGGTCTATAGCCTCCGACTGAACGCGGTTTCGGTAGCCTCTAAGCTGCCAGTCCGCTTTGCGCCTTCATTTCAGCCATTGGCCTACCATTAGGGAGTCCCAAAAGCGGCCGTTCTGCTTAGGTTATTACAAACGTCGGTGACGGGGTGGTTTCCTGACTGACCGCTTTTGGGGTGCCAGGATTAGGAAACAACCCGTCAGGCATCCGCTGCATTTTGATTGGAATGTACAAACTCACTGGACTATCTCAAAATCATTCAAATGCACGCCGTAAACCTGCTTGAAGGTGTCATTTGCCCACTCTTCTACACCAGCTTGATCGTAGTTCTCTGCCAACCAGCGGAAGTCATTGACGAATGCTCCATCATGCAAAATCCACTGTCGTGTTAGATCGTAGAGAGCCATGTTCCCGTAGAACTTCTCAAACATGTCCATGATCGCTTCGTCAGACTTATCTGGCCGCTTTCGTGGGTACACCCCCTGCTTGTCGCCACGATCACTAAACAGCGATAGATGGCGTAGCCAAAGTTCCCCAGCTTCTTTCTGATGCCGCTGACCAGTCAAATAGATGCCCGGCCAGCAGAAAAACTCTGGATGGGCAAGTTTGTCCCTGTAGAAAGCAATAAAGTGGGAGACAAATACCCGGATCGGCACGTTCATCGGATTGTATTCAAATGTCCGATATTCCTCCATGAGTTGTTGCAGTTCGGGTGCGCTTTTGAGCCAATTAATCACAGCGCTGATGCCCTCAATCGGATCATCATAGCCAGCTGCTCTAGTTAATTCACTCGCGATTGTGACATATTCGTCTCTCGAATAATCGATGACCGCATTTTTTAGGTGAGGCATCTCTTTGACCACAAGGCATAATAACGTGAAGCGACTACCAGCATCTACGTCCAGAAGGAAATCTTTGTATGATTCAATTTTGAGGGGGATACCTCTCGTTGGATTTATTGAGAGGTCACAGATAAGCAAAAAAAGCCCAACGGTGGGAGAATCGATGGCATCAGGCCACTCACTCTCGGTCAGTCTTAGAAACGCTTCAAATGCCTCCAAATAGATACCAAAAAGTGATCCGTTATCCTTCATGCTGGCAAGCGACGGAGGATCGGACACTAAGGCGTGGCTCAATTGAAGTTGGATGAAGCGCGCTTGCCCCTCATAGATTGCCTTCATCCCTACGGCAGGTAGTCGAATGGGTGAGCCATGATAAAAGCCCTCAATCTTTTGAGATTTCATACGCTCGAGTGAAGACTCAATGGTTTCCATTTCATCAAAGAGTGAAATACCCACGCCCGCCACGGACTCGATCAACCCCATAACCTGAGCGTAGGTGATCAGATAGTCGTGCCCCGCCGCTTCAAAATGCGTCTGTTGCTGTAGCCATTCGGCTTTTTCTCGTGGCTCAAGGGCAAGTAGCTTGTAATGCTCAATATCTAGGGCGTTATTGACGACAGTATTGGCTCTAGCAAGCTTAGCTTGGGCAGCTTCACCCTCCCGTTGGAGTATTTGATCTGTATACCCTTTAAGCGGCTTCTTACATCCTAGTGTTGCGATAATACCTTTAAGATCATTCAAATTCGAATGGCTTTGCGCTAAATAACTGAGGCTTAATACGAGGCCAGAAGTCGACCCGACGTGCTGCCACCAATGCACAGTTTCATGCAGGTATATAGAAAATGCTTCGATCAACTCCGGCGACAAATCGGCGAATCGTATCGGGTGATCGTCTAGTTTCTCAATTAAAGCATGATTTACCGGACTGAGCCGAAGAACAAAACGCATCGTCTCATACATACCATGCTGATTAAGGCAGGCTTGAAAGATCGGATCGGATTCCGAGGTATCGCCAATTAATCTCACACCTTCGACCAAAGTCATTTTTCGCTCACTGCCCCTTTTTGCACGGCCGAGAATTTGTCATCAGGCAGCGAATATTGCAACCAAGGCTCTTCTTTCACGCGACTATTTGTCGGTAGCTTTATTTGTCTGATTAAAAGCCATACTAAAGGGACTGTTGTCTGCTGGCACTTAATCGGAAGCGGACTGTAAGCAGTCGGCCCCGATCTGGTCATATTCATCCGTTGCACGAAGAGCTGCTTTCGAGGATCCGGAGAATGTCCGCGATCGTCTGCAATGAGGTCGGTAGCTGCCGGACCGTAACGCGCCTTCATCTCAGTCGTTCGAAGCCGATCTTGAACACCTGAAAAGCGGACATTCGCTCGATCTGACGCGCATGTCGGAGCGGAGGATGAGGTCCGTCGGAAGCCGCATTGCATCAGACCCGACTGCGCGCGCACCAACGCATGCGATTTTGCTTGCCCCTCACATCCCATTCTAAGGGCAGGGTTGCATCTGCAACCCACCTATCACTGGGCGGCATCAGTGAAAGGCATGTCTCTCTTGATGTTTTTGAACGTCTCGCTCAGCTGAAGTGCAGCGCTGCGGCGGTCGCCCATATCGACCAGAAAATCCAGAATCCGTAACATCTTCTGTGCTAGGCTGATATCGAGAGATTGCCTCTTCTCAGACAGGTTTTGTACCATGACCGCGATACGAGCGGGCAACATGGTGTTGGTCCAGCCCGCTCTGGTCAGGTCTTCCATCTCGAAAATTGCGATCACCTGATCGGAAAACCGCTCAGGCGGGTAGTGTTCCGCAGCTCTTTCCACAAGTGTAAGGTAGTCTTCTGCCACAGAGGGCACCCAACCCGCCGTTTTGATGAACTTGTCGACGAGCGGCATCACCACTTCAATCTCTGACCAGTCGCCGTTTGCAAACCGTGCGGCCATGTCGGCCTTGGGGACATGGACGAACATGAATGACGGAATGAGACGAGGAAGGTCATAGCCGTAGACTTCGCCTTCCCGATACGAACGCCGTTCGAAGGTTCTGTCTTGAAGGACGCGGGTCAACGCGGAATCAAGAATGGCAATCGCATCAGGCGACACTTCATCGGCGTCCAGCACTGTCAGGCAAATGAAAATATCGACAAAGCCGGAGAGGAGCGACAGGCTTTGCTCGTCGTCGAGCTGATAGATTTTTGACAGATATCGAGTGGTCGCGTCCTCTTCACTGAGGTGGGTACAGACATAGGCAAGTGTGTTCGACAATTGACCGATCCATTGAAGAAGGTCGGTATGCCTATCGTCACGTCCGTGCGGGTCGTCCTCTCGCCAGCTAGGGTTCATTCGCTCCAACGTCCAATCCAGCAGGCTATCGGCCAGCGTGAGGAACTTCGTACGCAATTCAGCATCAACCATGAGCTTGCCGACTGGAATGAACGTAAGAACTTCTCTAGCTGAATCCCAATCCCAGTAGCGACGAGGATCCTGCCAGACCATTTCGGCGTCATCGTCCTCCTGGTCAATGCCGTCGCCTTCTTCAGCGAACCAGTTCATTCGTTCTTGCGGGGCCAACTCCCACGCTGCTGGAGGGGTGATCAGTTCAGGGTAGCCAGAAGACGCGAGGTATGCCTCGATCGAACTTTGCGCGACGTCCAGTCGCTCGGTTTGTTCACGCTGAGCATCAAACGAACGCCCCCCACTTCCGCGCGGTGGCCGTTGCCGAATGCAGAGGCGTAATCCGAGATCGAGACCGGTCCATGCAAGTCGCCGGTCGCTGTCCCAGCATGCAAGGCACTGCTTGGTCGCCTCACGGCTTACCTGATCTAACGGATGCACCGTCAGGGCCAAAAGTCGTTCCGCTGCTTCGTGATGTTCGGACTCTTGCGAAACTTGGCTTGCCAGAGCCTTGGCAACAAACAGCAGCGGGTGCCACGGGATAATCGAGCCAGCGAACCAGTCTTCGTCGGGTTCAGGAGTTCGGAACGCACGGTCCAATACATCCCTGGCCCACGACCGAAAATCGTCGCTGCTCTCATCCGGAAAGCAGAAGGCGACGGCTGCCGCTCCCGCTACCGCGCCGCGCGTCATATCGCTAATGTCCCCGCTGTCTCGCTGGGTAAACATTTGCGCGTGGTCGATACCCTTTGCCGTTTCCCACGCCTCGCCGATAGTCATCCGTGCAGATATGGTACCGTTCTGAAATGTATCGGTGACCCAATTAAACAGCGCCATTTCGCGCATGGTTTGTTCGTGACGCTGCGCAGCCTCTACCGATTTAGGCTCTTCGCTCTTGGGGTTCTCCAGGTAGACGAGCTGCTTGCCTGGCTCGTCCGGGAGCTTTTGGCTGCGGTAGTTTTCCAACTTGCCCCACTCGGCCCAATTGTCTGCGGTTTCCCGCAATTGCTGAGCATGGACATCGTTTTTTCGTTGCTCTTCGTATTCGAACGGCAGGTCGTTGGGGAAGTTTTGTATCGCTATCTGTGCTGCTTCGCGAAGCGCATCGTTGCCACAAAGCACAAAGAGCTGCGCCAATTGCCGCAGCTCCATTTTTCGGCATGGCCGTTCAAAGTCCTTTTGAACGGCCTCGATATGGGGTCGGTCGCTGCGCTTCCCCCTGAACCCGATCAACATCGACTGTGAGCTGCCGTGTTCGTTGACCCAGCGTTGGACATCAGCGTGCCACAAACGCTGGTTGGTCACGAGCGGCAGCGTCGCTTCAGAAACGCGCTTTGTTTCGAGAGCGATGCAAACGGCGATGGCGAGCGGTGTGACGCTTTCATGGCCTTCGACGATGCGCCGGATTACTTCGTCCGGTTCGGCGCCTGCCTCAATTTGCTCGAAGGCCCACGAATCCACTGCATGAAGAGCGCATTTGATGGCTTGAGGACCCCACCAACCCCGGCCCCAAAGGTATTCTCTGGTGCCACCCCACATTATTTGCGTGCCCCAGGGAAAAGCGAACTCCGATGAAATGAGTGTACCGCGTCGATCGTAATCGAGGCGATGCAATTGACGCCAGGCGGTGATGGCGTGGTTGCAAAGCCGGCGCGTGAGGCGCAGTGCGGTTTCAGCGCTGTGTTGGAACAATGACCGAAATGGTTCTCTAAGCGGTGAAGCGGGAAAATAGGTACCCCTGCTGTCGTCGATCGCCAGATGATCCCAGTCCCAGTGAGAGACGCCGCCAATCAGGCCAAGGGACGGTGGGCTGTCCAACATGCGCTGTTCGAGTTGTGTCAGTTCACTTTCCGGTTTGGCACGTAGTCGCTCCCTTTCTTCGGCGTGTTCCTGTGCCTCGCGGCGCAGGCGATTTTGCGTATCTTCCGGCAACTCCTTTATGAGTTGCGCCTCCGCAAACGCCGCTAGCTCCTCGGCATGGGTTTGCGCCAGCGTGGCTGAGAATCCAATAATGTCCTGATAGACGTCGAAATGGATACGCTCCTGGGTCGAAAACCTAGCCAGATAGTCACTGACCACGTTCGGGTATGACTCCGCAGACAAAATCACAAGGGAACGAAGCTTGGATGCCAGCCCTGAAAGGGCTTCACGTCGGCCGACATCACCCCATTCCCCCAAATCCGTTGAAAAGCGGCGAGGATACTCAACGGCCTCGATGCTTGTAAGCCATGCGAACGCTTGAGAGACGATCCGCTCCGAGATGACATTTGGAATTCCGCGAAGAGCGTTCTGCCAGACCTCAAACACCGGCAAAATTTGCGGTACGAGCGTCTTCGGAAGAGCATCTAGCCTGGCAAAGATCCAGCCCAGCATTTGCTGCCACATCGTGAAGTCGGATGGCCATCCGAGCGCGTCGGCATATCGAATGATCTCACTTCGATCGAGGTCCTTGGTCGCCGCGTTGTGCGATAGGATGTAGTCGTTTGGGCGCGTCCGTTCCGCCTGAAACCAAACCAACACTTTTTCCAGCAATCGGTAGTTGTCAGCGTCGACAACCCGGTCAAACACTTCCACGTGTTCGTTGAAATCTGTCGCGCTGAGTGGACCCAGTAGCCATGCGCGCATCCACTGACTTCTCAGGTTTGAGGCCTCGATACGCGCTAGGTTTGATTGCCAATTCTCTTCGTTGGCAAATTCCAACTGTGACAGCAATTCAACGACACGACCGAGTACCGGAGGTTCGCCAACTGCGCTGATTGCCCCAATCCAATCGTCTTCGTCCTTAAGCGAGTGAAGAAATGACCATTCAAAAAAAATGTCGTGAGAGAATTTTGCGCTGTGGCCTTCCTCAACTTCCTCAATGATGCCGTCCGCAATCAGCGCCTGAAGCGTATCGATCGTTGCATGCTTGAGCCGGGAAAGCGCAAAAGGCCGTCCCAACTGACGGCAGGCAGCGCGCGCAAGGTCAATGATCGCGCGTTGTCGCAGCAAGACCTCGGAAGAGGAGGCGTTATAGCCGCCGCCTCGCCACCAGCGTTGTGTCAGGTCGATTTCCGATCGCGGTGCCGAAATTGTATCGCCAGAGGACAGCTCTCGGGCCAACACCGATGCAAAGAACGGACGACGAGCGATCTGCTGCACCTGAGGTGTAGAAAACAGCAGGGGACGCAAACCAGGCAGGTCGTCCGCAAGCGCGGTGGCTTCATTGTCATCGAATGGCCTGACTTCCACCATGCCGATACCCTGCATGGCAAAAAGCTCAGCGGGGAGCCAGTTGCGCAGCGGCTCAATCCCGATGTCACGAGCGGTGACAACGACGCGCCAGTCGCTCAGCGCCTCGGAGTGCAGGATCGGTTGAAGCAGGTCAGTGACAATGTTGCGTTGCGCCGACTCAATGCGATCGATGCCGTCTATGAACAGATAGGGCGTCCCTAGCGCCCCGATTTCCGCGAGCAGGGTCTTCGGGTCATGGCAGGACAATCCGATGGACTGCGCGAAGGCCTGCCAACTGTTCCCCGCCAAGCGGTCGGGAGTCAGAAACAGAATCGGGCCCGCGGCCAGACAGTTCAGGGCAAGATGTTTCAGTGCGGCGGTTTTGCCTGTACCTGGCAACCCGTGGACTTGAACGAACCGATGATTTTTTGCGGCTTCGTCCAGCGCTTCATGTAGTTTCGGGCGTGGAACCGCCACACCGCCAATCCGAACTTCAATGGATTGCGGCCAGTCCGTGGCAATGGTCTTTACAAGCTCAATATCGTTCCGCAATACACTGCTACCGCGAAATTGGAATCGTCCCTTAAGTGCCAACAAGAGGTTAGGACGTTCAAGGGAAGCTGCCCGTCCTCGGCTCTCGCTGGCGAGGCGCAGCAGGGCTTCCCAGAAGTCCTGACCGCGTCCTGACTTGGAATCGGCGAGAACACTTTGGAGCTGCTGAACTAACAGGGGTGAGGTGGCTTCGCCCTCATGCAAGGCATCCATCTGAATGGCCACGAAATGCCTGAGAAACCGATGCGATTGAGCTTCATCGAGTTTCGCGCCTGTGTACTCGGCCAGAATGCTCTCTATTGCATTCTTTATTTGGCGGTGCGTTGCGCTTGCGGGGCCGTCTGTTGCGAAACGTTTGGCAAAGTGTGTTGCATCGGCGCTGGCGCGTGCCCAGTCACAAACATTTCGTAGCGCGCGAAGACGATCGGCCGAGATGGTGTCCACCACACAGCCATATCGATCGATGCCCTCCCGAAAATCGGGCTTGGCCAACGTATCCCAACTGGCTGTGATGACGCTTCGAAAGTCGGTATTGGTCGTTCCCGCCCCAATTCGAAGCGATCTCTTAACTTGAAGGCTTAGTTGCGCGGCGGAGCCATCGTTGGCATTCGCATCTACGATAAGATCGTCGAGTGGGTGACCGAAGGACGACTGTTGGAACGACACCCTCGCAACGACATATGCGTCAAGGCTCGGTGCACCGGTTTCTGCGAGCAGGCTCGCCAAATAGACGCCAGCAACCCTATCCTCATAGGTGAATCCGCTGCCGGCGGTAAGCTCGGCGGACTGTGTATGCTCGGTCGACTCGCTCATGTCCGGTATATTATCGTCCTTGGCGTCTACAGCATAGCTTTCGTTCTCGTTCTGTCCTCCGCACCACCCAGCGATCTAAATATCGAACAAATCGAGGTCGACTTTCGAGAGCAACCAGCCAAACGGAAAATGTTGATTTGTCAGGCATCCATCGCACTCGATG
Organism: Ochrobactrum sp. CGA5; assembly: GCF_006345815.1. GTDB lineage: Bacteria > Pseudomonadota > Alphaproteobacteria > Rhizobiales > Rhizobiaceae > Brucella. Next base: position 157,080 of record NZ_VCIG01000042.1, read on the forward strand.
CTCTCAGCGATAAATAGCCTCGGCGCTTCCGACTTCTTGATGCGAAGCTGCGCGTTGCACACCGGACACTGCATGAATTCCCCGAAGTTCGAATTCACGAAGTTGGTAATACGGGATCGATCCTTGGTGAAAAGAGCTTCGTACGTTCCCAGCGAAGTGAATAGCATCCAGTTTTGATACTTCTTACTGGACTCCCGCATGCGCCCATAAAGCTCGATCTGCATGACGTGCAAAAACAAAAGCAGCATGGCCAGCTGCGAGTACGTGCCACCTGAATAGATGTCATCATCCAGTGGATTCTTGAAAATGAAGTTCAGGTTGTAGTCTTCTGTCTGGTTTCGCCGAAACTCGGTGACCAAATGGGTAGCCTTGTCGAAGAGTCCTGCAAATCCCGCTTCGTTCTGGAAGTTGAAGGCTGCATCGTAGACAGCATCGGGATTTGTGAAACTGGAGCCCTTCGTGGCGGTCATCGCTGCTTCAAGGAGGCTCTTGATACCAGCTTCGTCGAGTTCGGTTCTGCGCAGGAGGTTTTTGGCATCCGTTTTCAGTTTGTCGAAGAATGCTCTTTCGTCCGCACACATTTGCGCCGCGATCAGCAGGCTTTCCTTGAGTGGTTTTCTGAGCAGCGAAAACGCGACCGTGAATTTTCTTTTTTCCAAGGAGCGAAGTGCTTCGTAGATAAAGTGAAGCATGTCCGCAAAGAGCGCATTGCAGACGTGGTTCACCACCGCACGACGCTCCAATTCCCCTCTGCCAGTTTTTTCTAGGAAGTCCAGGATATGGACTCCGCTCTCAAGCAGACGCTTATCGTCCTCCGATTCGATCTCGAAATGGATATGTCCCGCTTTCTGGATTTCCATCTGCACTAGCAGGCCAGCCATGAGGTCGTGGAGATGGAAACAAAACTCGTGCTGAGCTTGGGATTTTTTCGGAATGTTCCGCAAACGCTCAGAGTCGATGATTCCTATCGGCTTCATGTCAGTGCGTCCCCCTGCGGTTCGAAAGCGAGCGAACCGAATTCGTCGTCTCCGCATTCATTGGCATTGTCCGTTATGTTTAGCCGCCTCGTCGACGGTTAGCATTCGAAGAACGACTTATCGAACAGCGTCTCCGGACCCATCAATAACCTCGTGCACTATTAGTTAGCAACCGATGCGGCACCAATTCTTAAGTCAATGTAAAGTTTACTATTTCCAATGTCGCAAAGCTCGCAGTCTCTTTCAACCCGCTGCAATCGAAATCACTTCATCGTCTGCTAGAAGATCAGGTCGGGCCGAACTCCCTTGAAATCCAAATATTCGTTTTTAAAATTACACTCGTCCGACACCCCAGTCCCCCTACAAAGGGAAAGTGTTCAACATACAGGGTCTGACTTGGAGCTTTTTCTATTCGAGCGCTCACATAGCCTATCTGCAACTATTAATGAGCTGAAATGGAAAGCCAAACTTCTTCGCCGTGAAGAGGGTATTCCTGGAACCAGGCGCTAACTCGCATTGCCAATCAAGAAGGTTATGCAAGCTCGGGTTTATTGATCCGTGATTATGAAGCCCATAAACCCAAACCAACGGCTTTGCCCAAAACCGGCTATCTCATTGAGACCCTTCCGGTCGATTTAGAGTATCGAGGGCAGGCAATCGATTGACAACTACCACTTTTGAGAACGTGATGCGTCGGATAGAACCTGACAAACCTGAAGGGACGAGATCGCTTTGGGGTGCGGCAGAATATATCGACCGTCACCACCTGAGCGCGGACATGCTGCCGATCGACAGCGAATATGACTACAATCGGGTTGGATGCCGAATGTCTGCTTCTTCGGATTTTCGGCGAGAACCGGACAGTCCGCAGTCGGCCCCTTTCCGGTCAATATGAACGCTAGTTTGACGCGACTACATATGGCAAAATTCCCCTTTTGCCATATGTCATACACTTCACTGTACCTGTGCACTACCGGCACTTTTGCCATGTCTTTTACAGAGGATCTTTCCACAGCCGTTCGTATAGTTAGGTCTAACCTTTAATCCCGGCACAATACCGCGCTCGAAATGCGGCATGGGAGTAACTCCACCGTGGGTTCGAATCCCATCCTCTCCGCCATATGCTTCTTTAAGTTTCTGATTTTAAGTGTTTTCTTGCTGGTCATCTTCTTGGCCCATCATTCAGCCCATACTGTTCAATTGGATCTTCTCGGTGTAATTTTTTCACGTCAGCGTGTTTCGCCATGAGAATATTCTGATACGCATAAAAGCACATCCGGTGAAATAGTCCTTAATAGTGCAACATATTTGGGCCTAACTGGACCACCCAAACAGCGCTCTATTTTCGCCCGCGCTGGCGCTCAACGCAGGTCTTCGCATCCTTTCCCGGTGCGCATTCGTCTTCCTCTTTTTTCACGCGGTCCTGCTTCTGTGGCTCGGAATTTAGCGGAACGTGAACCGCATCTGGGTCAGACGGCGGCTGATTAGGAGACGATGGCGGATTGCCTGGCACCTCCGGTTCTTGCGTGCCTGACTGTGTCGGCATACCTGATTCCTGTGCAACTGCTATATTCGGGGCGATCAGTAGTAGCGCAAATATGACTAAGTTTTTCATTTTCCTACTCCGAGTTTAAATCATGGAACTGCCTTACATCTTCACTCCGCATCTTACGAAAGAAGGGCCTATTGAACCTCAGAAGAGCCTTGTTCGCCGCTGTTCTGAGGAGACACCCCATAATAATAAGGTGTTGCGAAGATAAATCCCAAGATTACAGCAACGGCTAAAATTAAGAACAATATCGACTTACGCATTCATTTCTCCTGTCCAAGACAGACTAAACGAACCGCCACCATTCGGGTTCCGTCCTATCGACAAACATCTGAAGCGCACTATTTGCCGAAAGCGAAAATAGTCAGGGGATCAGGATGTCCAGTTCGGAAGAGACGGAGCCGACGGCAGACGGGCTGAAGGAAAGACTTCCATCGAAGTCAGCCGCCATCCACGAGCTAATCCGACGTGATGGTGAGAAGGAAATCAACCGAGATGCAATGGCGCTTTTCTGGTCAGCCATTGCAGGCGGAATTTCTATGAGCACATCCATGATCGCTCGGGGAATTTTGGAGACTTACCTTCCAGACAGCGATCTTTTCTTCCTTGTGAGCTCCGCAGGATACACGGTCGGGTTCATCATCGTCATCATCGCCAATCAGCAGCTATTCACGGAGAATACGATCACTCCTGTCTTGCCTTTTATGACAGAGCCGACGCTGTCTCATTTCGTGAAAATGATCAGGTTGTGGACCATTGTTCTCTTCGGGAACTTGATTGGCGGTGCAATTGCAGCCTTCGTTATGGTTAGTATGCCGATTTTCTCGGACGAAGTGACCAATACGTTTGTTGACATGGGTAAGCACCTTATAGCCAACGGCAGCAATGAACTATTCAGTAAGGGAATAATGTCAGGCTGGCTTATTGCTACGTTGGTCTGGATGCTTCACAGTACAAAGCAGGGGCACCTAGCATTAATCTTTCTCATCACATACCTCATAGCTATCGGCGATTTAACACACATCGTAGTGGGTTCAATTGAGGTGCTATTTTTACTTATGATTGGAGAAGTCACCCCGTTTGATAGCATCTTTAAATTCGGGCTCCCAACTTTGTTCGGGAACGTCGTTGGAGGAACTTTCATCTTCGGATTAATTTCGCACGCACAGGTGCGTGCCGACGAATAGTCAGGCGGTTCAGTCATTCTGCGCAGCAAGCAGCGCCTTTGTTTTCGGTGAAAGGTGCGCTCAAGCAATCCATAGACATTCTTCAAATTCAGTTCTGGGAATTCCAGGCGGAAGCGAATGGGCAGATAGCCATTCTAGCGCGTTTGATAATCACCACAATTAATTTGCTACGCCGACCTCATTGAGCGTCGGCGATGACAATTCAGGCCCCTCCACATCAAGGCGTCATCAGACCAGGGCTCTTGCTCTACGAAATGCAGCAGAGATTGATGCTTGGCAGAAACCAGCCCCGGCGATGTTACCGCCGCCAGCGGCTCTACGCTTTCGCGCGCCACTGGGATCATCAACCCAGTACAATAATCCTGAAGGGTTCAGCCCTATCAACATACCCGATTACTTCGATCAGCGCCTCCAAAAGCGCCTCGAACACACTTTCTTGTCTATTGTAAGTCTTATCCATGTCGACCATCTACGCACGTGGTACATACCGTAGCTGACGTGACGACGTGACGTCCTCTTGCTGCAAGCGATAGGCACACAACGGATGCCGCGGTCAGTTGTCGCGCACGTAAGCGTTGCCCGCGGGATGTCTCGTAGAGTTTGCGGTAGACTACGGCTTCCGTGCTACGGCTGTTTGGTCTGGACGTGCTTGCCTTCGCACTGTTGATCAAGAGTCAATTGCTCTTTAATTCGTTGCAAGTATCGGGATCAAACCTTGGCCCCCAGTCAAGTGCGCCACCGGGCGGTCAGCACCAAGAAATCTTCGTTTGGAACAGTTATAGTTTCGATGCGTTCCTTAGGAAGGAACAGTAGGGAGGAGGAACGATGAACAATAACGAGATGAAAGCCTGCATTGATGCATGTTTAGCTTGTTATCAGACATGCATCGGAATGGCGTCCACACACTGCCTCGAAGAAGGTGGGGAACATGTCGAACCCACACACTTTCGAACCATGCTTACTTGCGCCGAAATATGCAGGAGCTGTGCCCATATCATGCTCTTGCGGACGCCTTTGCACCAAGCGGTATGTCGAGCCTGTGCTGAAATATGCGAGGCCTGCTCCAAGAGCTGCGAGGCACTCGACGGGATGGACGAATGTGTCGCCGCTTGTGATCTATGTGCCGCGACTTGCCGGGAAATGGCCGCTTAATGGCCAGGCATAATATGCAAAAACTCGAACAATTCCTTACTGTTCGCCGTTTCGGTCCGATAATTTAAAAGGAGAATCTTATGGCATGGCACCCCGAAAGCATGCTTTCCGAACAGATCTACGCACGCGCAGAGAGGACAGCAGCCTATCTTTCCGCCTGTCAGATCATCTCAGCAATTTATCCAGCGCGACTGATGACGCGCTCGCATCAACGAAAGACGCTGTAAATGTTCTCGCCGAAGATGCACGTGAACGTGGCCAACATGTCGTACAATACGCACGAGAAGTCCCAGGCACCGCTCCGCGTGGGTTTCTGTTGGTCTGGTGGCCTTAATGGCCTACATGCTCATGAAGGGCAGACGCAGCCGTTGACGGTACAATCGGCGGGCAGCCTACCGCAATAGGCCTAACCGCCGAAACAGCAGCCGGAGGAGAAACCGCGCTAGGGAAGTTACTCCGGTCGTGAACGAGGCATAGAACGCCCAGTAAAAAGGCCTGCGCACGGCGTTCCAATTAGTATATGCCTTATTCACCCCGGTGGTGACTTGAATGCGCGTTACCGACAATCAGGCTGTTTCTTATTGTTTGTCAAATATGTCCCCATAAAGCCTTCAAGAACAGTCAGGACACGACAAACAAGGGCCTTTTTCTGAAATCTCGGCGGCCCGGCTAGAATGCCCATCTTGCTCGCCAATTCCACCTAACGTCTGCCCAAGGGAGCAGCATCTTCAACCCGGTCTAGCAGCGCGCCCAAGGCCGAACTAATGCCTGCTAGAACAGGTATACCCGCTGGCCAGTTGTCATAAATTAGGCTATTTCGCGTCGTTAGACGTCACGTTCAACAGCCCTTTGATATGCTCGCTGACGTCCTCCGCAGCCGCAAGCAACGCGCTGTCCGGACGATGTATATAGCGAGAAGTAACGCCTCTTCCCTTGTGCCCTAACAGTCCAGCTATTGTGCCATCAGAATACCCACACCCCGAAGCAAAAGACGCATACGTATGCCGGAGAGTATGGCAAGTGACATTATCCAATTCCGCTGTTTGAAATATTCGGGCAGCCTCACGTTTCGTTCCTTGATACGGGCCGTCTCCCCTTGCTCCAGGGAATACCCAGTCTGAACCAGACAGTTTATCGATGTTCGATAAGATTTTCGTTGCTGCGCTACCAATTGCTCTGAGACTTTGCCCCGTCTTCGTGTCCCCGAGACGCAAACATCGCTGAGATAAATCGACTTCAGACCATCTCAAAGAAGCAATTTCGTTTAGTCTGCATCCCGTCAACACAAGTAGATGAACGACTGTCAGAGCATAACGCTGAATTGCTTTTTCATTACAATCGCGTCCGGCAGATAGCACCTTTCCCAGTTGTTTCAGTTCTACTTCTGATAGGAATCTTTGCCGTGGCTGTCCTCGGTATCTGCGAACTCTGTGAACAGGATTGTCGCGGATCAAGCCTTCATCGACTGCCCATGTCATAATCCCTGACAGCAAATCCGCGACGCGAGCAGCAGAACCTGCACCCCCAGTTACAATTGCTCTGCCGCGGGTCCCAGTTTTGATACTCGTAGCTGTTTTTCCCACCGTGATATCGTGGATCAGACGCTTGACAACTTTAGAATCCACCTCGATCACATGCTTCTTTCCGATAAGTGGCTTAATGTGTCGCTCAATGCGACCCACATCAATCTGAAGCGTCGACTCCTTCTTAGGTCGGTGAAAGCGAGTTAAAATGGCACCTGCACGGGCAGCTTTCATATAATCGTCGCAGAGTTCCGCGACAGTCAACGGACCTTCAGCAGATCGTTGTTCGTCTCTCGCGGCCGCCGGGTCGCCACCTGATGCTACCAAGCCTAGAAGGCGTTTTGCCTCGAGACGAGCTGTTTCAACGGTCCATGGTGATCCATACTTTCCAATAGACATCCATCGCGAACGCCCTCGAACGCTATACTTGAGAATAAACACTCGAGCGACGCGCTGCCGCCTCACCCCAAAACCTGCCACGCTACCCCTGCCGTCATCCCACAAAATTGTGTCGGGTGTCAGGCCGTCTACGTCGTTTTTCGTAATTGGCATATCAAATCCTAGCAACAGATTAGCAACTTTCAGCACATGATTTGAACAGAATATTCGGGAAGATCAAGGATGCGCATAAAATTTTTATTCATTAAATACAGTAAGTTAGTGAAATTCCGGGAAGTATCGGGAAATAGCAAGCCGCCGTTGACATCGTAGGGGTCACAGGTTCAATCCCTGTCACGCCCACCATTCGTTCTCATTGAAATTATTGCGATATTCGAGTTAAGATGACAGCAAGCATCTGTTGAGCGATGGTGCGCACTTGCGCTGCGCTGGTTGGCTTCCTCAGCCTGGCACCGACGTTGCACCGGTTGCGATACGACATTACTTCGCCCAGGAATCCGTTCGCCTTTTAGCGCCACAACGTTGTGGCATCTTTCTTCCTGCGCCGTTAAGCCAAGGCAATCTGCCAACTGACAGACTCGGCATTCTTGAATAGATTGAGGCGCTTTCAACGCAAGAAATCACGGACAAGTTTGCGGTTATGTCCAGTATGGCTTATAATTTGCCAGATTTAGCGTGTACCAACCACGCCCTTCTCTCGGTGAAGAACCCAGAGCGCTGAGCGATGCCAGCTGGTTATGCTTTCAGCATGATTGTACGTATGGTTGCAGCCTCCACAGCCTTTTGGGAATAGACCAGCGGACAATGGAAGCCATTATGCCAGCGGGCAAGAAGATCCTTATAATGGGGTGAACTCGGCACGCCGGACTGTCCGGGATTGTTGACAAACAGGCTGTTGTCCCATTCCCCCACATCGATCACCATCCGTACCGATGGTCCAGCCAAAACCGAAAAATCGGCGAGCCGGTAATTGGCGTAATTGAGGGTGGAGCTGCTGCCGCCCAACTCCAAAGTCTCGGGCGACCAAGCCTCATCCGTCAGGGATTGCAAGGGGTGAGAAAGCTTAAGTTGATGAACACGGCCCCACGACCATTCCTCCGGTTTCTCTCCCATCAATGACGTGCATTCTGCCCAGGCATCATCAAGACTTTGCGCAATATCTTTATTGGCTTCGCGGTTAGGCGCCGCCTCTTCCAGCCATTCCACGATACTTGGAGGATCGAACGGCGCAAGCATCGGAATGACGTAGGGCTCTGCACCTTCTCTACGCGCGACAAACGGGCCGAGATGCTTGCTGAACCAGACCTCGAATAGAGCGGCGGGCGCTGAGCTTGCCGCCAGATCGCCATCCCAGTTCCGAAGCAATCGCCACGCTGGTGTCTTGCCGGTCAAGCCCATCGATTTCAAGCAGTTCAGTGCGCGTGCGGCAATTGGCGAAAATGTCGAACATTGCAATTGCACGCAATCCTCAAGAGAAATCAGCGTATCACGCGACAGTTCCCGATGCAGCGTGTCATGCCTGCTGCTATCGAGCCATTCAAAACCAATGGCCGGGCTGGTAGAAGCCCAGTCATTCGGTAGGTTCATCGCATTGGCTGTAGCGATGAAACCACGCGCTGGATTGACCTCAGTCGGCCCTGCTTGCGGTGCAAGATAGCCGTTCCATTCATAGCGTCCATCACCTGGCACAGGTAACAAGCCATCCCAATTCTCACGAAGAGGCGTCGCACCCGAGGGTTTCCATGCAATCTTGTTGGTCCTATCCGCGTAAATATGATTGACGGATGGACAACCCCAGCCATTCAACGCTTCGGCGTATTCCTCATAACTCTTCGCCTTCACAACGGAGAGGCTGGCCATATAAGGCGCCATACCTGCATCCATCCAGACGGTTCGCAAACCAAAAGCCCGATTATTCTTAGCGTCGCGATAAATGACGGGGCCATGACGGGTAAACTCGAGCGTCACCGACTGGTCTGGATAGCCTTTCACTGGAATGGTTTCCGTGATGGTCGCGACTTTTTCCCAACCATCCTGATAGGCATATTGTTCAGGATCATCTTCACGGGTCCGATAGACATAGATGTCTTCCTGATCCGCGCCGAAAATAGTAAGCCCAAAAGCAGCAACCCCGTTATGGCCCATCGATATACCCGGCACCATCGGTTCACCGGCGCCAATCACATCAAGGCCAGGCATCGATAGATGCACCACGTAACGGATAGATGGCAGGACATGTGTCCGATGCGGGTCAAGCGCCAGTATCGGGCGTCCTGTGCTAGTCTTCTCAGCTGAGATCGCCCAATTGTTTGAGCCTTCTTCGAAGGAAGCCCTGACAATCTCACCCGATGGCATAACGGTCGTCCAGAGAGCCGCCTCCTCAAGCGTGGCCGCAAGCCTGCTCCGGGAGAACGTTACCGGACTGACAGCAAGATTGAAATCACGCAAAACACGATCCGTCATGATCGCCGGATCAAACCCATCGGCCGGCTTCGGCACGACACCATGAGACAACTGCTTGCGCAATCCATCAAGCCTTGCGCCAAGTTCGTTTCCTGCTGCGGCCATCACCTTTGATCGTACCAACTCGGAAGATGCATTGCGTGTCAGCGAGTGGGTTCGCACACGAACCACGTCTTCTGCCTTCCATCGGTCTGGACGATGGCCCAGCAATCCAAATTCCGGCGGAAGTGGTATCGAACCCGCATCGCAGGCATCGATATAGGCATTGATCCCATTGGCGAATGCGAAGCAGATTTCTTCCGACTCCGAACCATAGGCTTTCCATTCGGGTGCCATATCACCGCGATAGAGAAATAGCCGCGCCGCCCTATCCTGTTCGAGATAGCCAGCACCGAAATCGCGCGCCAGCAAGCCGAGACCGCGCTTGCGCGCAATATCGATCTGCCAGAGACGATCACGTGCAGCATTCCAGCCTTGTGCAAAGAAGAGATCATGAGAATTGTTCGCCCGAATGTGGGCAACACCCCACTGGTCGACCCTGATCGTGACATCTTCCTTCAGCCCCGGAACCTCATGGGCTATAAGTCGCTTCTCATCGCGCATGGCTGTGCCCGCTTTGTTTAGCTGAGCCGCAGAAACAGGCCCGCATGGAGACGCGCCCTTTCTATCAGGCTGTCTTCGAAGATATGCTCACCCAAGGTGTGAAGACCTTCCCCTCGAACGCCGATAGAATCGAGCGTTGGCACACCAAGTGCGCCTGTAAAATTGCCGTCAGAACCACCGCCTGAACTCTGGGCTGTCATCGTGAACCCAATCTCCTTCGCTATATCATTGGCGAAATTGAAGAGCTTCATATCCTGCGGTTGTCCGTGTTCCCAGACCGGGCGTGTGACGCCACGCGTGACGATGAATTCCACATCGTCTTTTACGCCAGCAAGCGCCATAATGCGAGAAACACCGTCTTCCAGATCCTGCTGGGTCTTCGCCATGCTGAGCGCTTCGGCCTTGCAGCTAGAAGAAACGCAATTGACCCATTGTCCGGCATGAATGACGCCAACCGAGAAAGTGCAGTCATCCGTCGTGAGAGCTTCGATCTCCAGGATCTTTTCCGCCATGCGGCGGATTGCAGAGCGTCCTTCCTTAAGCAGCCAGCCTGCATGGCTCGGACGTCCTACCGTTTCGAGATTATAGCGGGCAATCGCATAACGTCCCACGACGGCACCGCCGTCACGACGCGCCGGCTCGGGAACCAAAACATATTTGTTTTTGAGTGCTTCCTGTTCAATCAGATCGCGTGTGGAAGGCGTTCCCACCTCCTCGTCGGGCGTCAGCAGGAATGTCACCGGCAGCTTTGCCGCCAGTCCCGAACGGACGATCTGGCGCATTGCCTCAAGAGCCACGAAATTGCCGCCCTTCATATCCTGAATGCCCGGACCGTAAATCTTGCCATCCTCGCGGCGATAGGGGTTCACATCGATGACGCCGAGCGGATGGACAGTATCGAGATGGCCGGAAACCAGAATGCCTGGACTCCCCTGATCCGCATGTGGAAAACGGGCGCGCAACGATCCACCAAAGCCCATACGTCCGGGAATGAATTCGACGCTCGCACCGGCAGCGGCAAAATCATAGGCGGCGGCGTCAACCATGCGATTCACGGCCGTTGCATCGAAGGTCGGGCTTTCTGTTTCGATCCATGGGCGCAGGCGGGCTATCATGTCATCGAGATCAAACGGCAATTCACGCGCACTCATGCGGAAAGTTCCTTATTTACTGGCAGACGAGTTTCCACGATCCGGGCATAGATCGATGATCCGATAGGCAATGTCGCGGGATCGAGCGTAAAGGCAGGGTTGTGAAGGGCAGCTTTGCCACCATGCATCACATTGATATAAGCGCCCGGCACACGGGCGAGCATGTCCGCGAAATCCTCGCTGCCCATGAAGGCAGGGCAGTCATCGGTCACGTTTTCTTCGCCCAGCACATCGCGCGCTGCCGCGATATAGGCGTCGGTCAATTCATGATCGTTGCGCAGAACATCAAACACATTGCGGATATCGACATCGACAGTGACGCCGTAACCTGTTGCCACGCCGGCACAGATTTCTCGCAGGCGGCTTTCGGCGAGATCGCAGACCCGCTGTTCGAAGTAACGGATTGTGCCGGTGATCGTGGCGACTTCCGGCACGATGTTATAGGCGCTGCCAGTATGGAATTGCGTACAGGAAACGACACAGGCTTCCGTAGCTGGAATGTTGCGGGACACGATGGTCTGCAACTGGCCGACAAGATCGGCGCCGATCACCAGTACGTCACGCGCATTATGCGGCTGGGCCGCATGGCTGCCTTTGCCAGTCAGCTTGATGTCGAAGAAGCTGGCCCCAGCCATAGCTGCGCCTTTTCGGATCGCAGCTTTGCCGAGTGTACCCAGAGGCTGATTGTGCATTCCGTAGATTTCGTCACAGGGAAATCGCTCGAAAAGCCCTTCCGAAATCATGCGGCGCGCTCCGCCGAGACCTTCTTCTGCGGGCTGGAATACGAATACCGCGCTGCCTTCGAAGTCGCGCGTTGCCGCCAGATATTGTGCCGCGCCGAGCAGCATCGTCGTGTGTCCATCGTGACCGCAGGCGTGCATGCGTCCGGGATTTTGTGAGCTGTAGGGAACGCCGGAAGTTTCATCGATAGGCAGCGCATCCATATCGGCACGCAGGCCGATGCGGCGATTGCCACCGTTGCGCCCCGTCAGTATCCCGACGACACCGGTTCCGGCGATACCGGTATGGACTTCATCGAAGCCCCATTTTTCCAGAAGACCAGCCACAACGCCTGAAGCGTGTTTCTCCTCGAAACCAATTTCGGGATGGCGATGAAGATCCTCGAAAACCGCGCGCATTTCGCCGGCTTTCTCGTGAATAAACGGTATGATGGGCATGATTTCATTCCTGTTTGAAACTTTAAAGAAGATCGGGGCTGCCATCGGCAGCCCTTCGATCAGGCTGCGGGACGTCCCGCAGCGAAATCCCAGAAACGGCCCGGGGCGGCTTCGATCAACGAGCGTGTATAGTCATGGGAAGGTTTACCCAGCACGTCAGCGGCGTTGCCCTGTTCCACAACCTGTCCGCGTTTCATCACCAGCACCTCATCGCAAATCTGTGCTGCAACACGCAGGTCATGCGTGATGAAAATAATTGCGATGCCGGTATCCCTCTGCAATTCCGCCAGAAGATCAAGAACTTGCGCCTGCACCGACACATCGAGCGCAGACACGGCTTCATCGGCAACCAGAATATCTGGACGAAGAGCGACAGCACGCGCAATCGCGATGCGCTGACGCTGCCCGCCCGAGAACTGGTGCGGATATCGCTTAAGGGCATCTTCCGGCAATGACACGATCTTGAGCAGACGCTTGGCTTCGGTAACTGCGTTCTCATAGGAGACACCATAGTTCAGCGGCCCTTCAGTCAGGCTCTGTTCGATGGTCCAGCGAGGGTTGAGCGAGCGGAATGGATCCTGAAACACAACCTGAAGCTTTTTGCGAAACGGCTTCATCTCCCGTTTTCCGAGATGGGCAATATCGCGCCCACCCACGATAATTTCGCCTTCCGTCGGCTCTATCAGGCGCATGATTGAACGCGCCACGGTGGTCTTACCTGAACCGGATTCGCCGACAATGCCGAGTGTTCGCCCTGGCTGGAGATCGAAGCTGACCTCACGCGACGCCTTGACGCCAGGCTTTCTGCTGAAAAGACCGCCGCTTCGATAAGTCATACCGAGATCACGCACCCGAATGACAGCATCGAGCGCTTGTCGCTCGCGCGAAGAGCGCGGAATGAGGCTTGGTACGGAACCAAGCAGATCCTTCGTGTACTGCTGCTTTGGTTCAGACAGAACCTGACGAATGGTGCCACGCTCCACGATTTCGCCACTGCGCATCACGCAGACCCGGTCCGCGATCTCAGCAACCACGCCCATATCATGCGTAATGAACAGAACGGCTGTTCCGTGCTTTTCCTGTAGTTCCGCGATCAGTGACAGAATCTGCTTCTGCGTCGTTACGTCGAGCGCCGTGGTCGGCTCATCTGCAATCAGAACCGCAGGCTCCAGAATGAGCGCCATGGCGATCATGATACGCTGGCGCTGGCCACCCGACAACTGATGCGGATAGCTTTGATAGATGCGCTCCACGTCCGGCAGATGAACCTGCTCCATGATATTGATTACTTTGGCACGCTTGGCGGCTGCCGAAAGTCCGGTATGTATATCCAGAACTTCCGTGATCTGCTCTCCAACCCGCATCACAGGATTGAGCGCAGTCATCGGCTCCTGAAAGATCATCGAGATGCGCGTGGCACGCATCTTCTTCATATCAGCTGGTGAAAATTGCACCAGGTCCTGCCCGTCGAGGCGGATTGCACCGCCCGTCACCCGCAATGCATTTTGCGGCAAAAGACCCATGGCAGTGAGGGAAGTGACGGATTTTCCAGATCCCGATTCCCCAACGAGACAGACTGTTTCGCCTTTCCGAATATCGAAGCTCACGCCACGAAGTACGGGGGTGCCAGCGGGAAGCGCCACGGCGAGATCATCCACTTCCAAGACGACAGGCTCTGCCGAAAAGTCACGATTTCTCAGTTCCATGTCAGCCCTCCCGCTTTTTCAGGCGCGGATCGAGCGTATCGCGTGCCGCATCGCCCAGAAGGTTGATAGAGAGGACGCAGAGCGTCAGCAAAAGTCCCGGCCAAAGCACGATCGACGGTTTGATGCGGAAGAATTGACGCCCTTCCGCCATGATGTTCCCCCAAGTCGGTATCTCGGTGCTGATGCCAGCCCCGAGGAAGGAAAGGATCGCTTCAGTGAGGATCGCCGATGCAACGATGTATGTGCCCTGCACAATCAGCGGTGCCATCGTGTTCGGCAAAAGATGGCGGAACAGGATTTTTGGCGTGCTGGACCCGAGCGCTAAGGCGGCCTCGACATAAGGTTCCTCTCTGGCACTTAGAATGACCGAACGGACCAGCCTTACCACACGAGGGATTTCTGGGATGGTAATTGCAACAATCACCGAGCCGATCGACGGTCCATTGAGCGCGACCAGTGCAATGGCGATCAGGATCGAAGGCATCGCCATCAATGCGTCCATCATGCGCATGATTATCGCATCAGCAGTTCGGAAGAATCCTGCTATAAGACCGATGAGTACGCCGGCCGCGATAGAAGAAGCCGCGGCAAGAAGCCCTATCAGAAGCGAAATACGCCCTCCGAGGATCATGCGCGAGAAAAGGTCCCGACCGTAATTGTCCGTGCCAAGCAGATATTGGTCTGATGGCGGCTTGAGACGCATCATCGGGTTCATGGCCAACGGATCATGGGGAGCGATCCACGGAGAGATAAGAGTTAGAAGAATGATTGCGGCGAGAAGCACGGCAGCAATCAGCGGTCCGATGCCAACGCGGGCGACGCGCGGCAACGAGAACAGGCGAAGCATCGAGTGCATGCCGGCCGATGTCGATTCTGTGCGCATCAATAACGAATCCTCGGGTCGAACAATGTATATGAAAGATCGATCAACAGATTGACGAACACATAGAGTCCGCTCGTCAGCAGGATCATGGCTTGGATTACCGGATAATCGCGGGCAAGCACTGCGTCGACCGTCAGGCGGCCGATGCCGGGTATGTTGAAGATGCTTTCTGTGACCACGACGCCAGAGATCAGGAGCGCGAAGCCCGTCCCGACAATGGTGACGACCGGCACAGCCGCATTCTTTAAAGCATGGACAAATAGAAGACGGCGATCGCTGACGCCTTTGGCTCGCGCGGTGCGGATGTAATCTTCGCCCAGAACGTCCAGCATCGCCGCACGGGTCATGCGTGCAATAAGTGCGATATAGATGGAAGCCAGCGTCAGCGCAGGCAAGATTGCCCGCTCCAAGAAGGCGCCGAGACCCGCGGAGATCGGTTTGAACCCCTGTACCGGCAACCAGCCCAGATTGACCGAAAAGAGCAGCAACAGCACATAACCGACCAGAAAAACGGGAACGGAGAAGCCCAGAACGGAAAAGCTCATCACCAGATAGTCGATCCAAGAGCGGTGCCGCCAAGCAGCAATTACACCCATCGGTATGGCTACAAGGACCGCGATAATGATGGTCAGGACAGCGATCGAAATCGTCGGGCCGATGCGCTGCGAAACCATATCCATGACGGGCACGCCCGAAATCAGCGAAACACCAAGGTCGCCCTGGAATATCTTCCCCATCCAGGTGAGATATTGCGTCAGGATCGGTTCATTGAGGCCCATTGCCTCACGAATACGCTCCAGTTGTTCCGTCGTCGCTGCGTCGCCCGCGAGAATTGCAGCCGGATCGCCCGGCGTCAGTCTCAGGAGGAGGAAGACGAAAATCGATACCAGCAACAGCACCGGCACCAGCGCAAAAATGCGTTTTACGAGATAGACAGCCATATGCACGCCCCGCGTGATGCGGAACCGACAAGAAAAGCCGGCTCCGCGGTGGACTGGGAGTTATCACGCCCGAAACGGATGAGAACGATAACGGCGGGCAAAGTTACTCTTCGGTCTTCTTCACATTCCAGAAGACCGGCACTGGCGAACCAAGCATGTCAACGATATTGGTGCGACGCCCCTGCGGGGGGTTGTATTCGCCAAGCGGGATGTAAAGTACATTCTCCAGGGTGTGTGCCTGAATCTTCTCGATCACGGCTTTCTGGTCTTCAGGTGTCTGGGCCGAAATGTACTCCTTCTTCAACGCTTCGATCTTGTCATCCTGCGGCCAGCCGAACCAGCCCTGATCGCCGCGACCATTCAACATGACTGAATTCAGTGGCGTCCAGACTTCCGGTATCTGCCAGTTGGTGAAGAAGATGTTCCATCCACCCTTCGACGGTTCGTCCTTGGACGCACGGCGGCCGACCAGCGTTTGCCAATCCATCGGCTGCATGTCGACGTTGAACCCGGCTGCTCGCAACTGTTGTGCGGCCACGACAGGCTGTGGAGACAGGCTGCTCACATCCGTCGGCTGCATCAGCACAACCGGCTTGCCGTCATAGCCCGCCTTCTGTAACAGCGCCTTTGCCTCTTCGATATTGCCCTGGCCTGTAATGCTCTCTGAACCGACATTGGTCGCATTGGGCGTTCCGCAACCAAAGATCGCGCCACAAACCTTGTAATAGTTCGGGTCAGCCATGAGAGCGGCAAGCACCGGTTCCTGTGACATGGCTAGGAAAGCCGCACGACGTATATCGGGGTTGTCGAAAGGCGGATGCTTGAAGTTGAGACGACCCATCGTCTGGTATCCCAGAGGATCTCGTTGCTCCAGAACAACACCGTCGTCACCTTCCAGCAATGGAACAAGATCCACCGGAATCTGCTCGATGTAGTCAATCTCGCCGCTAGTCAGGGCATTCACCGCTGTCTGAGCATCGGTCATCGTGACCCAGCGCACCTTATCGACATTGACGACCTTGCCGCCAGCCATCCAGTTTGCTGGTTCCTGGCGCGGAACATAATCCTCATTCTTGACATAGCTCACGCCGACACCGGGTTGGAACTCGCCCGGCACGAATTTGAACGGCCCGGAACCGATATGTTCGGTGATTGCCGTGTCGGCCGGCGTCGCCGCGATACGCGCAGGCATGATGAAAGGAGGCAGAGCGGCCTGCTTGGCGAGCGTATCGAGGAAGGGCGAAAACGGCTCCTTCAGGGTCCAGACAAGGGTTTTATCGTCGGTCGCCTTGAGCGAATCCGTGATGTCCATGATAAGCTGGCCGCCAGCATCGCGTTTAGCCCAGCGTTCGAGTGAAGCCACGGCATCAGCGGCAGTCACAGGTGCTCCATCGTGGAATTTCAGGCCGTTACGCAGCGTGAAAGTATAGACCTTCTTGTCGTCTGACACGGTCCAGTCGGCCATCTGCGGCTGCGGCTTGAAGTTCTCATCCACGGCGATCAGCACGTCATAGATCATATAGGCATGATCGCGCGTGATATGCGCCGTTGTGATAATCGGATCAAGGATACGCAAATCCGAATGCATCACTGCAGTGAGCGTGGTTTCCGCCCACGCGTTTCCAGCGCCTAGAGCAATCAAGGAAGCGGCAAGACCATACTTCAGCCTGCGAAGAACAGGACCAGGTTCAGGAGATTTGACAAACAGCATCTGCGTGGTTCCTCTGAAGGTTGTTTTGTTTTTATTTGAATTCCGGTCCAAGCGGCTCCAGCCGTATGCCCGAACGCAATTTTTTCCATGACAGTTTGGTTGGGCTGAGCGGCATCGCACCCGGTGCGGTGCAGACCAGAAGTTGTTCGGCTATGGGTGCAAAGTCTGCACGAAAATGTACCGAGCTCTTGTTGACGAGAATGGCTTCCTTCTCTGGCTCGATACCCACCATGCGATAAAGCGCACGATCGGCCATCTGGGCGAGATTGGTGGTGACGACGATCCGTGTGCCGCCCAGACGCAGACAGGCTGACGGTCCCATGTTCAGCCAGGTTCCACCATAGTAGGGTCCTGTCGCATGAGCCTTGCCGTCGGAAAGCTTTTCAACGGTGAACCATGCCTTAAATGGCGCGTCGCCCTCTATCCCGGACTTGCCGCCGAGCGCGATTTGCACTGTCGCTCCCTCGCCTGCTTGATGAGCAATCCTTGCAGCTTCTGGATCGTGAATGCAGCCGATGGAAGCCCGCTCTGCGCGGCAGGCAACGAGTGCGCGAAGCATCCCGGTTGTATCGGAACTACCACCTGCTCCCGGATTATCCTGGGTATCCGCGATGATGATCGGTCGGCGCGCGTACCGCGCCAGTTCAATAGCCTTCGTCACCCCCTCTTCCGGCTGGTAAGCCGTGCCGGCAAAGGAAGGTTCAGCAGCGGCCAGCGCGGCAATGAGCTCATCTGCACAAGCCTCAACGGCCTCTCGATTCCAGCCATAAGCGAAAGCCGATGAACCGCATTCGGCAAAGTCTGCCGCCGGAAAGCCCATGAACAAGGATGCCGTCAGCACATTCTCAGGCAGCTCCGCCGTCATGGCATAAAGGCCTTTGGCCGGCTCCTCATCCGTACATTGCCAGGCAATCGGGATCAGGTAATTCCCTTGTCGCATTGCCTTGTGCCAGCCTTCCGGCTTGTCCATCAGAGCTTGTAATGCCCGTGCCGCCCGATAGCCGGTTTCGGCCATATCGACGTGAGGATAGGTGCGGAACCCCACCATCACGTCGGTGTTTTCGAACATTTTTTGCGTGATGTTTCCGTGGAGATCGAGGGCGACAGATATCGGCTCGTTCGGACGAACCGCCCGGACACGCTCAAGAAGCTCTCCTTCACCGTCGTCGACATGTTCGGCGACCATAGCGCCATGCAGGTCAATGAAAATCCCGTCGAGCGCGCCGCAACCCTTAAGCCCTTCGACGATTTCTGAAGCGATGGCTTCATAGGCATCCCGCTTGACCGGGGCGGATGGTATGGCACCGGCCCACAAGATAGGCACGACCTCCCAACCAGCCTCGCGAGCGAAATCCAGCGCACCGGCGATGCCGAGATTTACATTCCGCGCATTTTGCAAGACCGCTTCGCCGCGAGAAAGCGGAATATATCCACCCCCCTGAATAAACGCTGCCATATCGGCTGACGCCGAGGCAAAAGTGTTCGTTTCATGCAAGAAGCCAGCCACAGCCACGCGCTTGAGCACGAGCATACTCCCATTTACCGATTTATCCCCAGGACGAAACTGTGTATCTGTCAGCGATACATCTATATTGTTTTTTATGATAGGAATCAATTTTGCTGCTTGTCAATCCGTGAATCACGATTAAAGCTTGTTCCCATGAACCAATTTCGTGACCTGACTGGACTGTCCACTTTCGATCCTGACGAAGCGGACGAATTTAAAGATGACCCGTTGTTTCTACGTTCGGTTGCGCGCACGGTCGCTGTACTGTCAGCCTTCCAGAGCGCTCGACATCCGCTATCCCTGACACAGATCGCGACCGCGTCTGGGCTTGATCGCAGTGCGACGCAGCGTATCGTTAACTCGCTTATGAAACTCGGCATGGTTGCGCGTGACCCGGAAGATCGCGGCTATCTACCAGGCTTGCGAATTCTCGATATGACGCATGATTTTTTGCGGCTGAACCCAATGCTGCAGCGGGCCAATCCAGTTATGCTGGAACTGCGCCGACGGGTGCGCGAGCGCGTAGATCTATCGCTTTTCGATGATATACGCGTGGTCTATGCTTTGCGTATGCCGTCAAAACATGAAGTTTTCAGCGCCACTATCGTCGGCAATGCGGTTCCGACCTATTGCACGGCCGGCGGCATTGCCGTCTTATCGCGTCTGCCGGATGACCGGATTGCCGATATCGTAAATCGTTCCGACCTTACCCCGTTCACGCCCTATACGATTACCGATCTTGCCGGAGTAATGGAACAAGTCAATGCTACGCGCAGACGGGGACACTCCGTTCTCTGCCGTCAGCTTCTGCCCCACGAGATAGCAATCGGCGCGTCGATCACAGATGCAAACGGTATACCCATCGGGGCGATCCATGTCGCCGGAAATTTGCAGGAATGGTCGGCAGAACGATTCAGCGACAGCTTCGGCCCACTCATCGAAAATGCTGCACGCACAGTTTCCGAGCGTCCCAGGCCTTTCGACGCCAGAAACGGGCCCGTTGTTTAATCTGGCTGGCTGATGTGCTGGAGGCAGCGCGGCTCAGGCCCACCCTGCTGACATCACTCGCCTTCATAGCCAAGGTGTAGAAGGAACCGCACACTGCTACAGAAACCGCAACAACGGGCTAAGCAGTCCAGCTATCTGTGATGCAAGGACAGCACGCGCGTCATCGGGTGGCGAAATGATACAGGGTCCAGACCCAGTGTTAGAGCGATTCCGGTTAGAACGGAGTTGTTGGAACTGCTCTATCCATCTATTCTACAATCATCTTTTCCGAAAGCCGCTTTGCACTTTGGGGATGCGCTATAGAATATCGAACTGCGTCTGCGTAGATGTACCCAATGCAGCCCAAAGCGCCGGCAACAAGCTCGCAGACTGTTAAGGTAGGAGATAAAAAAGAACTATATGCCTGACCTTCTTCTCCTCAAAGCTTGCAATGACGCGCCATCATTTCGGCGACATCATCCCGCCCCTCTTCGCGCAGCTTTTTGATCGCAGCGCTCATATCTGCCGATCGCTCGTCCTGCCCAAGCTTGAATTTGATTTCCATCTTTTCAATCGGCATTTCGTATCCAACGATGTTGGGCAGACGCCGCTCAAGACCGCCGGGGCCAAGTTCCTTCATCTGCCAAGGCTTGTCCCTGCCCTTTTCCATGTGCCTGACCAGATCATGGAGATGCTTGGCGCTCGCTGCTTGCGACAATATTTTTGGTATTCCATGAATGTGGACAACCATGAAACTCCATGTCGGCGCACTGTCTCTTTCCGGGTAACCAGGATACCAGGACGAAGACACGTAATGACCGATATCCATCAAAATCGCGATTGATGGCAAGCCGCGTTTCAGAAACGCAGCGTGATCGTTGGATGCCGCAACATGCGAGACCAGCGTGCCGCTTTCTCCCCTCGTCCGATCAATCATGAAAACCGGATGGGAAATTGCAACTCCATCCTCATGGCTGGTGATCAAAGTGCCGAGCACCGTTCTGTCAACAAGATCGAAAACTTCGCTGACATCGGACGGCTGGAAATAGGGCTTTGTATAAAGCATCGCTTGTCTCTTGATTTCAGGCGTGAATTGCAGGCAACCGATCAGACCATGGACACATGGCTTCCAACTGCCCTGCAAGTTCAAACAACAGATTTTCTGCCCCATAAGGAGCAATGAACTGGCTGCCAACAGGGAAGCCATCAGATGTCTCGTGCAGCGGAACGCTCATCGCAGGCAGTCCTGCGGCATTGACCGGATGGGTAAAAGTCGTGAGTTGCAGAAACTGCCGGACAAAATCTTCCCAGTCAGGTGAACGCACGTCGAGCATTCCAAGCGGAAATGATGCAACCGGCATCACGGGACTTAAAACCACATCGCATTGTTCAAACAAGCGACCGAAACTGCGAGCCGTACTGTTTGCGATCAGGCGCGCCCGAATAACATCTGTTGCGGACAAACCGTCACCATAAGCAGCCAACCCCAGATTGGACGGCTCGAAATAGAGATCATTGGCAGGCTTGCCAGTTGTCGCAGCAACATCGGAAACTTCAATTGCAGTGTAAACAGCTATCAGTTTTTGCACGGCATCTGCCAATTGCTCGCCGTCAAAATCTGGCTGCACGAGAACGACTGTATGGCCGAGCCGTTCACACAACGCGATTGTCGCTTCGAGTGCGGCAACCACCTGATCATCAAGATGCTCACTAAAAACGGGCTCCTGCCAAACACCGATGCGCAGCTTACGCGGGATGGTTTTGGCACTGTTGACAAAAAGATCCGTTTTAGCTGGCGCGGCATAAAGCGAACCCGGCTCAAGTGCATCTGTCAGATCGAGCATCATCGCGGAATCGCGAACCGAACGCGTCAGCACGTGATGGCTAACCATGCCACCCCAGTTCTCCGTCGAGACTGGACCGCAGGGTACACGCCCGCGCGATGGACGCAGCCCGAAAAGTCCGCCGCAGGATGCAGGAATCCGGATCGATCCCGCTCCATCATTGCCATAAGCCATGGGAACCATACGCGCTGCAACCGCTGCTGCCGCACCACCGGATGAACCACCAATACTGCGCTTCACGTCCCAAGGATTGAGGGCCGGACCATGCAAAGAGGATTCCGTTGCAATATTGCAGGAAAACTCGGGCAGGTTGGTTTTTCCTACAACGACCAGACCAGCGGCCTTATAGCGTTTGACCAGCTCATGATCGCGTTGCGAGATATTACCTTCAGCCGCCCGACAACCAAAAGACATTGCGGCACCATCATAAGACGGACAATCATCCTTCAACAAAACCGGGACACCACTAAGCGCCCCCTCCGGCAATGTTTTAAGCTGCTCTTCTGCCTGATTACGCATCTCAAGGATGACAGCATTGAGCTCAGGGTTACACCGATCAATCGCTGCAAATGCTTCCTGAACAGCCTCGCGTGGCGAGAGAATTTTAGCTCGAATAGCCTCTCCCAGACCAATCGCGTCGGTCCGGGTATAATCAAAGGATGTGGACGTCATGGAAATATCCAGATGCTAAACTGTCGAAAAGGAGCGTTTTACTGTGCCTTGCTAATCATCCAGAAACGATCTGTATCGCCAGCCCACCCCTTGTAATCATTCACTTTTGGACCTGTCGCCGTAATGGATGGCAAATTTACCAAACCAAGGATCGGCACTTGCTCGGCCATCAGCTTGTTGAGTTCGTTGAAGAGCTTTTTGCGCTCCTCGACATCACTTGTCGCTGACACCTGCTTGAGAAGCTCTTCCGCCTTTGCATCATCCCATTGGCGCGCGGCATCGACTTTCTTGTCACCAATCATTGACTGGAACGACAGTAACGGATCGAGACGGGCAGAGTAGGCAAAGACCGCTAGTTCATATGCACCACGGCGATACTGGTCGAGCTGGGTTGCCCAATCGCGCACTTCAAGCTGCGCATTGATGCCTGATGCTGCAAGGAAAGCCTGAATGATAGTCGCAACCTGTACGCGGTTCTGGCGGTTGGCAACCAGAAGACTGATCGGCTCGCCCTTGTATCCTGTCTTACTCAGCAGCTCTTGCGCCTTGGCTGGATCATAAGCGGGCCAGGCGGCCGCCTGATTGTCTGAATAAACCGTGTTTGGTGCAATGACCGACGGGTTCGGCGTATACATACCCTCGCCAATTGCCACAGCCAACTGATTGAGATCGATAGCATGAGCAATCGCCTGTCGCATCTGCGGATCTTTCAGCTTGTCCGAAGCCGACTGAATTTGCAGCACCATCCATGCAGGCGTCTGCTGCACATTGACCTTCATGCCCTTCGCTTCCAGATCCTTGACCCCGGTCGGTTCAACTTCATCGATGAAATCGATCTCGCCCGATAAAAGACCATTGGTGCGCGTGCTTGAATCAGGAACCGTCATAAACTGGATCGTTTTCACATGACCCTTTTTGTTACCGGCCAAACCATCAACAATTCCTGATAGCGCCACGTAATCGTCAAAACGAGTGAGGTCCAGAAAGCGACCGCGTTCCCACTTGGAAAAAGCATAGGGACCAGTGCCAATCGGCTTTACGAACTTACCATCAGCGTCAACAGATTCAGGGCTTAATATCCATGGTGTGCATTGAATAGTCGCCATGGTGATAACGAAATTTGGCGCTGGCGCTGCAAAACTGAAACGTACGGTGCTGTCGTCAACAGCCTCGACCGACGTCAATTCTGAGTCCACTTTACCATTATAACGATTAACGCACTGGAAGCCGGTTTCCGGCTTGAGATACCGTTCGAAGTTCCACACAACATCTTTGGCGCTCAGCTCTTTACCGTTCTGGAATTTGACGCCTTGGCGGAGCTTAAAATCATAAACGGTAGAATCAGCGTTTGAAGTCCAGCTTTCCGCCAACATTGGCTTAATCGCCAGATCGTCGCCATAAGCGACCAGACCTTCAGCGATGTGTGCTACAACCATATCGGCATTGGCATCACGATTGACGCCGGG
This sequence comes from Ochrobactrum sp. CGA5, assembly GCF_006345815.1. Lineage (GTDB taxonomy): Bacteria > Pseudomonadota > Alphaproteobacteria > Rhizobiales > Rhizobiaceae > Brucella. The sequence goes on from NZ_VCIG01000042.1 coordinate 180,979, forward strand.
ATTGATGCTGGCAACATCGGAGTGAATTGCGACACGCAAGGTTTCATCATCCGCAGCCTGTGCCTGGAAGCATGTGGTGCTGAAACCAAGAAGCGCGATGCCAAATGCAGAGCGTAGTGAAATTGGTTTGAACATTCTACTTTCCCCTTTATTTTTGACTTTGCGGTATGGTCAGCCGTGTGATCTGAGAACATCGGCAAAAAACGCTTCCACCGGCTCAAGCACTTTGAAGGGCTCGTGCGCCACGCCGCAAACCCGATCTCTGCGAACTGGTATGCCATGCTTCTCGAACGATCTTGCGAGGGTCTCAATGCGCTCGATTCGGCAATTTCCCTGCAAATCGGCACCATGCATCCAGAAGGCACTGTCACGCGGAATAGCAATTTCCCAGGTAGCGGTGTCTTCTTCGCCAATAACCGTTTGAACCGTCACCGCTTTCATCGCTTCAATATCAATGCGACAGCCAAAGCGGGCTTCAACGTCGCGTACACCGACCCACCAGTCATAATCGCTATTGAGCAAAGTCACGACACCGGGCGCGCCAATAGAAACGGCTTTGAGCCGTTGCGGGTGCAGCATGAAAAAGCGCTGGCAGAACTGCCCACCACCCGAAAAGCCATACATGATCACGCGATTGCTCTTGAGACGATATTTGGCCGCCACTTCATCGATCATCGACAACAGAACATGATCAAAACGAATACCGTGGAACGCGATCCGTTTGTAATTGGCGAGATCGCCCTGCACGACAATGCCTGCGGGAAACAACGGTGCCAGCACAATGCAACGGTTCTTTTGCGCAAAATTTGCAAAATGATCGCGATATTGTGCAGCGGTGCGTCCAGTGCCGTGAATGATAACGATCAGCTCATGTGTTTCTGTGCCATCTTCGTCGTAATCTTCAGGCACGTAAAGGCAGTAGCTGAACCGCTGGTCGAACTGGCTCGCGAAAAAAGTGGTTGCTCCGAAGTCATAGAAGCTGAGTTTTTTGCCATGACCCTGACGTTTGGTTGCTGGCTTTTCTTCAATGATGGACATGACCGCCCTCCTCGCCAGATTTTGTATTTGCACCGTCACCACGCCATTTCAGTTTGACGCCGCCCTCGCCCGTTAATTCGAGCATCGGAATGGCCGACAGAAGGCGGCGGGTATAGTCATTTTGCGGCGCATCGAAGATTTCATCGCGCGTTCCCTGCTCGATGATGCGTCCCTCATTCATGACGACCACACGATCAGCAATTTGCTCCACCACGCCCAGATCATGGGTGATGAACAGACAGCCAAAGCCATAGCTCTGCTGAAGTTTGGCAAAGAGATCGAGAACCTGTGCCCGCACCGTGACATCGAGCGCCGAGACGGCTTCATCGGCAATCACAAAGGCCGGACGGCGCACAAGAGCACGCGCAATCGCCACGCGCTGGCGCTGACCGCCCGACATTTCATGCGCATAACGATTGGCGTAATCGCCACCCAGACCGACATCATCGAGCGTCTCACGGACCCGCTCGGACTTTTGGCTCGAAGACAGTTCTTTTGAGAACCGCAGTGCCTCACTGACCAGCGCACCCACTTTCATACGCGGATCAAGCGATGAATAAGGGTCCTGAAACACCATTTGCGTGTGAAAACGGTAGTCTTGATAATGGGCTGAACGCTTTGTAACCGGCTGCCCTTTGAAGAGTAACTTGCCTTCACTCGGTTGGATCAAGCCGGCCATAACGCGCGCGGCAGTGGTCTTGCCCGAACCTGAACCACCAACAACAGCAACAACCTCATTCGGCAAAACATCAATCGTCACGCCATGCAGAGCACGCTTGCCGCCAGCTTTTTTAAACCAGCCGCCGCGCCCTTCAAAATCGACAACCAGATCGCGAACGCTGATCAACGGTTCTGCCTGTGGCACCACACGCGCAGGGCCACGAACCGGCAATGTTGAAAGCAGCTTGCGGGTATAATCATGTCGCGGTTTGGCGAGAACATCAGCGGTATCACCTGTCTCAACCACCTCCCCATGTCGCATGACGACAACCCGATTGGAATATCTCGCGATCATTGGAAGGTCGTGGCTGATGAGCAAAACTGTCGTGCCACGTTCACGCGTGAGATCAACCAGAAGCTCCATGACTTCCCGCTGGATAACCGCATCAAGTGCGGTCGTAGGCTCGTCCGCAATCAGCAAATCAGGCTGCATGAGCATGGCGCAAGCGATCATGATACGCTGGCGCATTCCTCCTGAAAACTCATGTGGAAACGCCTGTATCGCCCGATCGGGATCGGTAATACCAACACGCAGCAACATGGCTCTGATCCATTCGGCATGTTGCGCTTTTTCCGCCGGGAAATGGAGCTCCAGCCCTTCGTCGAGCTGACGCCCGATAGTCAACGACGGAGTGAGCGACGTCATAGGCTCCTGAAAGATCATTGCGATGCCATCGCCACGAAGGCCGCGCAATGCAACTGGCGACATGGTGGAAACGTTCTGGCCTTTGAAACGGATTGCACCATGACTTGTTTTAATGGATGCCGGAACCAGCCCCATGATTGCGCGTGCAAGCATCGTCTTGCCAGAACCGGATTCACCAACAATGCCGAGAATTTCACCGGGGCTTATAGAGAAGGAGGCACGCTTGACTATTTCCAGCGTACTGTCACCAACTCGCAAGCTGACATCATCGATTTCAAGCAGGGGTGCGGAAGTCATGAGCGCTTCCTCATGCGTGGGTCGAGGCGATCGCGTAACGCATCACCAAGAAGATTAATGCCAAGCAGTGACAGTGAGATTGCAAGGCCCGGAAAGATACCGAGCCAAATAGCCTGGTCTATGAAGTTGCGGCTTCCGGCCAGCATATTTCCCCATGTTGGCGCTGGTGGCGGCACGCCCAAACCCAGAAAGCTGAGCGAGCTTTCTGCAAGGATTGCCCAACCGCACATCGACGTTGCCATCACCAGAACAGGGGCCAGGCAATTGGGCAGAATATGCCGTACCATCGTATAGATTTCCGAGTTTCCCATAACGCGGGAAGCCTCAACGAACTCCCGTTCCCGCAAGCTCAAGACTGTGCCACGCACCACGCGGATGACCGACGACATATAAGCCAGAGCGAGCGCGAGAATGATGCCGTTCTTGTTCGCACCAAAAACAGCCAACAGTCCAAGAGCCATCAATATGCCGGGAAATGCAAGAAGCGCATCATTGACCATCATCAGCAACCGGTCGAACCAGCCACGCAGAAAGCCACTGATCGCTCCTATTAGTATTCCGCCCAATGTAGCGATCAAGACAGTTAACACGCTGATGGAAACACTGGCCGATGCGCCTTTCATAAGGCGGCTTAGCTGGTCGCGTCCGAATTCATCCGTGCCCAGCCAATGTGCAGCACTTGGCGATGCAAGACGCGCAGTAAAGTCGAGCGTCAAGGGATTATAAGGCGTCCAGAACGAACCGACGATAGCTACCGTGAGGAGCGTTGCGCTCAGGGTTCCGCCGATCAGCGCATTGAGAGAGATGTTTTTCATTTCGCCGTCACCTTCGGGTCGAAGAACGGATAAAGAAGGTCCACGATCAGATTGACCAACACATAGACACAGGCCGTGAACAGCAAGCAACCCTGAATAACCGGGTAGTCGCGGGCAAAAATCGCATCAACAAGAAGCCGACCGAGACCCGGAATAGTGAAAACCGTTTCCACAACAGCAATGCCACCAAGCAGATTACCAAGGATCAGGCCCAACAATGTCCATGTCGGACCAAATGCGTTGCGAAAAGCGTGGCGCCACATCACGGTTGCTTCCGACAGTCCCTTGGCCCGTGCATGAGTAATATAATCAAGGTTAAGCACTTCGAGCGTCGATGCGCGCGCCATACGCAGGATCACACCAATTTCGTGCAGAAACAGCGTCATCACCGGCAAAACCAGATAGAGAAATGCCTTCCATGGGTTCTCACTGAAGCTGACATAGCCAACAATCGGCAACCACCCGAGCTTCAGACCAAATGCCAGCAGCAACAACAGGCCCATCCAGAACGCTGGAATCGAAAGCAGCAAAGTGGCGCAGGTCACGAGCGTCAGATCGGTCAGGCTGTTCTGCTTCCAGGCCGCGATCATTCCAAGCGGAACCGCCACAAGCGTCGAAAGCGCCACTGCGGACAGGACTATACGTCCACTCACCGAAAACCGCTCCAGAACCAGTGAAAGCACCGGTTGCTGGTTGGCTATGGAAACACCGAGATCGCCATGTAAAACATTGCCGCCCCAGATCAGGAACTGGGTAAGGATGCTGTGATTGAGGCCAAGCTGTTCGCGCAGCGCAGCCAGCGTCGCAGCATCTGCAGAATCGCCCAGCATCAGAGCCGCAGGATCGCCCGGTATCAACCGAACAATCACAAACACAGCCACTGCCACAATCAGCAATGTCGGAATGGCCATTCCTATTCTGGAGAGCGCAAAGCGCAACATGTCTTTAGCCTTCGATAAAGAGGGATTTCGCACGCGGTGCGGCATCAGACGGTAGCGGCGTGTAGTCTTGCAGACAGTAGGTTGCAAACTGGCGGTTCAAGGCGGGCAGCGGCGCGATTTCCATCATGCCCAGCGCTGCTTCCATCACCACCATGGCAACTGTAGCCGTTATATTGTCGTGATTGCCGGGACGCGGCGGACGACACACGGCATAAGGCGTAAGAAAGTCATCAAACAACGCTTCTTTAAGCTCCTTGCGACCAATTTTTCCGTCATGGCCTTCAAGGCACTGACGCACGCGCCAGTCGCGATAGAAGCTTTCCGGTACAAATGGGATACCGATATCACGCAGCTTGGTAAGCGCGACCGGACTTACCCAATGATTGGCATGAACGATAAGATCATTCTCCGGCAGGATCGGAAAGGATTCATCCGGTGCACATTCAAAATCAATGCCGAAACCAGCACTGGTCGCAATCATGATATTGTTGGAGCAGGACTTCGGCGTCGATGCTACAGCCTTGATGGCCTTCGCAAAATGCTCTTGCTCCAACACTTTGCGACGCACAAGACCAAGCGGCACGCCAAGCGTTTTATAGTCACGTTCACATTCAAGATAATTGGCGGTGATCGAGATACCAGCTTCATTGAAGCCACTGCGCGCCAAACCGCCTGCCTCGACAAAAGTAACGAAATCCGGACCATTATTATTGCGTACACGCAGAACGATACCGGTCTCAACACATTCTGAACGCCAGTCCCAGTTCTGACCATGAACCAGATTACCCGAAGCACTCTTTGCAGGCATGATGAGAGCGCCGGTACAGCCGTCATCCTGCTCTTCCGGATCAGGCGAACCCGTTTCTGCACGCGCCATTGCGACGACTTCAGTACGCGCGTTGATCATGACGATCTGCTCAAACGCGACATCTGCCCCCTTGGCAATTCCGCGCATTTCCTCAACATAGGAAGCGTCAAATTCTTCGATACGGCCAGCAAACTCCTCAATCAGTTTCTGCTTACGCTCAGCCGAAAGGCCGAATGCGTCCAGCGTGCCGGAATATAGGCCAGCACTACGCCGAATACGCTCCGCAGCCAAAACCCCATATTGACGCCCACGCTCTTCCGGTGCACCCGAAACTGTAATGAATGGAAATGGGGTAACTGACATACTTGATCCACATTCGCTTTTTTGTATTTTGCATCTCTTTAATACAATTCACACTCAATCATTGCGGAGTCAACAGTTTTTTATTAGAATATTGAACAATTTGGTTTATACCCTCCTACAAGAACTCGGCCTGTCATTCCAATGGGATAGGCCATACGAGAAAGAAATGGCCTATTGCGAAATATCCCGTATTCTTTGAGCATGGTTTCATGGGAGAACGCACAATCAGGAGACGCTGCGCGTGAATGTGAACGTTAAAAGATCAACGGAAAGCGAATCCGGTCTGAGCAGTCTGCAGGCGGAAGTCGCACATAAAATGGTCTTGCTCATATCCGCTGCACGCTGGAATGTCGGCGACAGACTGTCAGATGCGGCCATCGCCAAAGAGCTTCGCGTTTCGCGTTCGCCCGTGCGTCAGGTGCTCAACCTTCTGGTGCAGCACGGTATTGTCAGTCAGACGCCAAATCGCGGATATCAACTGCATCGCCTTCCGCAACCGGATGAGCTGAACGACAAGCTTCTTCCCCCTTCAGAAGCTGAAGAGCTTTATCGGCGCCTGATGAGTTCGCGTGCCTCTGGAATTGTCGGCGATGAAGTGTCCGAAGCCGAGCTTGCTGACCAACTGGGTGCAACACGTGGCGCAGTACGCCGGGTGTTGATGCGCTTTGCAACGGAGGGTCTGGCAGAACGCCTCCCCGGCCATGGATGGCGATTTGCTGAGTCACTCGACAATGAACGTGCCGTCAATGAAAGCTACGCTTTCCGTCTGGTGATCGAATGTGGAGCACTGGCCCAATCGGACTATACGCCTGACCCAAGCCAGCTTGCCGCACTCCAACGCGAGCAAAATGAGATACTGGCCTTGCCGCTCCAAAGTCTCACACGCGATCTCTGGTTCAACGCCAATGCGAACTTCCATGAAACCATCGTTTCATGGGCAAATAATCGGTTTTTCACGCAATCTGTTCGCTGGCAAAACCATTTGCGTCGCATGACGGAATATTCCGACTTCGACCGGTTGGGCGAACTGCGCATTCGTAAGGCTTGCAGCGATCACTTAGGCATTCTCGAAGCAATCGCGAACAAGGATTTCGAATTTGCTGCGGCCTTGCTAAAACGCCATATAAGCCGCTCGGGTGCCGAAGACGTTTAATACGGTAATCCCCCGTTAAAGAGGGGGGATTACCTACCAACTCGGCGCTATTCAGGGAACACCGCAGTTCAGGTCAACATCGATAGAAATTTTTCTCGAGATCCGTCAAAAGCAATTCGACCATCTTCTATGAAAATAACCCGGTCAACTAAGTGAAGCATATTTGACCGTCCAGTAAAGAGCAGCAATGTTGTAGACGGCTGGAGTCTTTCCGACATAATTGAACAGAATTGTTTCTCTACGCTAGCTCCAACAAAAGCCGTCGGCTCGTCCAAGAGCCAAAAGTTCTTCTCACTCACTGAGAATCTACACATTTCCAGCATCTGCATTTTATCTACAGAAACACCTGATGCAGTATCTAAGCGAGCATACATACCGCCAGCAAATGTTTGCGGTAGCCACCTCATAAAAGGTAAAGATAGAACCTTCTTTAGTTTCTCTTCATCATTGCACCCAAAATATTCGAATAGAGTGTCACTGTAAAGAAAGCTCCTCTGAGGGAAGTAATAAGTGTCTTCCCTTAGCGCTGAAACGCGTGGATGATTCTTACTATTAAAGGAAATTCGTCCTCTAGTGGGCTCTATCAAACCCAACAAAAGGCGAGAAAGAATTGTTTTCCCACTCCCTCCAGCCCCCACAATTGCAACCTTTTCGCCCAAACGGATGTCAAAGCTGATGTTATCCAGTACTTTACGACCAGACTTTTCTTCGAAAGAAAATTCGATATTTTTAACTCCCCAGCCATCCTTATCTTGCTGGTCGCCAATACTCATCGGAGAGGCACTACTTCCTTCGGAAAAACATCATTAATCTGCTGAAATGTTTCTTTCATACTCCTGATTAATGGTAAGAAAGAAGAAAGAGAAGAAATCTGTTGACTGATTTTGCCCGACAAAATAATAGTCGCGAATAATGCACCTGGTGCTAATTCACCGTATTGCAGTAGATAATATGCGAATACAACAATGACTACCGTTTGTGACGATGATATAAACGATAACGTTGAATTCATCGAAACTCTATGGGAAAGTTTTCTTTCTTCTAGTTTATTATTCTGCTCGGTGCCATTTAAATATATCGAAATAAATGAATTATCCATTCCATTTGCTTTATAATCATCCAGGAACGGAATTGGAAGTCCAGAGCTTCTTTGTTGCAGATTGTCGAAATCCAACTTGGCCTTGTAATCAAAAAAAACCACCGCAAAGACCTGTATTATTGCCATAACAATAACGCCAACGACCAGATACTGTGCAATTATTGCGATAACCAGAAAGTACATCAGGCAAAAAGCAATATCTATATACTGTGATGAAATCAGTATCCATAGGGCACCTTTTAGCTTGACTAGATTGGTAAGACCCATGGCACGCGCGCCACCCCACTTGTTGCGCTCGTTGGATACAATTGATATCATCTGTCTAATATAGTTAGGCTCGAAGAATACAGAGAAATCACTAACAAGTTTAAAAACGATGCTTTCTTTCTTCTTCTTTAGATAAACCTCAATAAGAAAAAATGCCATCAACATAACGGATAGCGTCCAAAGAGAAGCCTCTGCGGAAGCAGGTATAACTCGCCCATAGATCGCGTTCATATAAAGGGGAGTACCAAGAGCGAGCACGTTGATGATGAACGCAATCAGAAAGTAGGAAAAAAAGCCCGTCCGTCGTTTGATCCAAAGACGAATCATTCCAGACAAAGTTAACTTTTGGGTCTCTTCGGAGGGGACAAACTTGAAGAACTGCCCTTTCTGTTCATCCAGCCCATCAGTGCCTATTGTCCATCTGCCATTTTGGTAAACGAGGCAATTATCGGCTTTATTCTTTGACGCTGAACCGCCCACGGGAATGAAGAAGCCACCCAAAGCGATGCTGATGAAGTTCAGAATATCATCAAACCTTTCAGAGTCGGGATACAGTTCGAATACCCGTCCCGTGAAAGATGCTGGAAGCCTAACATCAACAAAATGGGCCAGTTCATGCGCCGCCGATATTAACGATAGGCACCCTTGGTCTCGCTGCACACTCATCAACAGATCAAACTTTCAATGCAACAGTTAAGCTAAAATATTAAATTGATACAGTTGCCGATTGGAGCCAGATCTTAAAGACGCCATCGGTAGCTTGAAATGGCGATTTCTATCTGTAGGCGTGCATGCCTATTAAGCATACGCCGCTTTAGCATTCGAAAATCGCCATTTCCGCAAACACATGTCGCTTTTACGATACAGGTATTGAATCAAGCAGTTTGCGCTGGTGGTGGCGCGACGGGATGATCAACGGTGAACGTATTATGCGTTGTGCTGTTGGTATACACATCATGCCCCGCTACCGACTGATCCAGAGTCCAGTGGGTATGGTCATATGTAAGATTAAGGCGCGTGGAGTCGCCGTAGTTAATCTTCATGGTTACCGCACTTTCATCATTGTGGGCAAAAAACTGATCCATATTAAAATTGATCGAGTTATGCTGTGTCGCCGTCAGATCTATAATGGATATGTGCTTCACATTGCTTAGACCACCCAGGTCAAGATCGGCTTCCCCTCCAGAGTTCAAGTGCAGAGTATTGCTGCCGCCCCCGCCGTCAATTTGAATACCATTCAGATCGGCAAGTTTAGTGAAATTAAACGTATCATTACCTACAGAGGTTTCAATGCTAGTAATTCCGCCGTGCACTACATCGTGAATGCCGCCGCCCTTAGTGACATTCGTCAACTTCCCGTTCGCATCACTGCCTAGACTAACGGTAATATTATCATTCACATGAGTATAGTCTAAATCGAGGTGGCTCGATCCGCTTACATTTATTGTGTCTGCATAGTGCTGGGCGCCGAAGAAGTGATAACTACCTCCGCCCGACAGATTGAACGTCATTGAGAAGCTACTCGACGCCGTAATCTCGGTCGTACCCACATTGTGCATTGAGTCAAACTGTTGGATATGGCTGATAGTATCAGTGCCAATAGCAACACCGTTGTCGTCAAATTTTCCTATCGTGCCTGAATCAAAGTTAGCAACGACATGCCCCAAAGTTGCCTTGTATATATTGCCGGTCCCACCACCGCCATCTATATGATCGCTTCCCCCACTCTCGTAGAAGATGTCGTTCATGCTGGTGTGCCCCACTATGGTATCATCTCCGCCAGAACCAGCAATAGCATTGATATTATGCAACGTGTCATCTGCCCTGTTGTCGCTGAAATGAACAGAACCGGTCTGAAGGTTAACGTTGATGTTTGTGTTATTTGCACTCGAATAATAGGAATAGTTCACATAGCTGTAGGATGTCACCGTGGCACCAATTCCACCATCAATAACGTTTCCGCCACCGACAACTAGAAATGTGTTGGTATTGCTTGATCCGTGGGTCGCGATCGCAATATGGACGCCACTTCTGGCCACCCCGCCCCAATCAACAGTATTCACATTGCTACCAGACAAAGTAAGGCTATTGAAGTCGTTTGCTTGAAACTGACCATTTGCTCCAGAACTACCGTACCCTCCAGTAAAATTGAAGTGATCTCCTTGAGATCCTGTTATTTTTACAGTGAACGCATTTGTACTGGTATCATAGTATGTGAACGTGTTATTACCTTGGCCACCGTTGAAAATGGACCCCTTCACTCCCCAGGTAGTATCGAGGAGAAAAACATCATCTCCACTACCGGCATCGATCTCCAGATTATTCATACCCGCGCCGATCTTGAATGTGTCCCCATGATTGGTGCCGAGTATTTTATTGAAGTATCCATCAGAAATAGTGTCAGTATAGCTACCTTTTGTTACTGTTCCTCCGGTTTTTGCCAAAGTGAATGTTGCAGACGTATTAACGTCCGTGTAAACAATAGTATCATTATGGTTTGCCGTAACCATGTAATGGTTACTTGCATTATTTGCTGCCGTCACAACTGCATGTGTGCCCAAGCGTATATCAAAGGTAGTATTAACTCCATCCTTAGACGTATAAGTATTGCCTACAGCTTTATTACCAACAATATACGTGATACCTTTATACTCGTCATGGCCCCCACTGCCGTTTAAATCGGCTTTATCATTTACAAGGTCAATTTTCATCTGACCTGTAGTTGCGCTGTAATCAACTTTATTATTAGTTCCTCCACCATCAACATATATCTCATTGTGCGCACCTCCAAGTATCGTGAAGGTATTGTTCGAACCGGTTCCCGTTATATGGAAGACGTTGTGATCCGTGCCAACACCCGCCTTAAAGGTATTATTTGACCCTTTACCAAGTATATTGACACTATTATTCTTTGTTCCAGCCCCAAAAGTAAATGAATTCGAATTCGAATCATTAGAGAAATCGATATTATTTGTCGCTGATTTCTCAATATCAATAATATTACTATTTGATGACCCAACTATATGCACATCATTCTGTACATTCACATGGTTGGCAGTAATTTTATTACTATCGCCACCATATATTGTAATCGTATTGTTCTTGCCAGACCCAACATCAATAATGTTTCTTCCAGAAGCCTGCATTACGCTGACACTATTTTTGTCACCGTCGCCCATATTGATGGTATTGCTTCCATAAAAAGCAGTTATATTTAGATTGTGCTGATAGCCCTTCGCGTCGTAAATCCCGCTACCAGATTGTGTTCCGATAAGATTATCGATATATCCGCGCGCGATAGTATCGGAAGCTCCCGAATTATTAATGATCACACCTGACGCAAGATTGGCTTTAAAGCCAGCGTATGTGTAACCGGAATAATCCAATGTTGTACTGGTTTGGGAGTCTAGGAACATGTGATTGTAAGAGTTGCCGCTATGAACGGTCAACTTGCCGCCACCGCCAGCGTAGATTTCATTGTACGATAGCGTGTTGAATGTAATATCCAAAGACCCTTTCCCGGCATAGACCGTCGTCTTCCCATCGTTTACGCCAAGTGTGTCCGCGATCGTATCATTGCCAGACTCCGAACCATAATAGGTAAGGAGACCATTACTCACCGTTGCCTTATTCGACAGACCATCGGCATGAATAGTGACAACAGCGTCAGTCACACTGTATACGTTGTTGCCCTTCCCCCCATACAGATAATCCGTGCCACCGTGTACAGAAAAGGAAGTGTCACCATCTGTACCGACCAAAGTATTTGCATAGCCATCACGACCGACGAGAGCGCCGCCGCCACTTGAGCCGACAACACGATAAATGTTCGTCAAATGATCCGTTCCGATGCCTTGCTTGACAGCTGCACCTGCATTCAGATCGACGTCAACCTCCGCTGTTAAGCTGGAATAATCAATGATTGAATTGCCGCTTCCACCGTCGATTTTATCATTCCCACCACTAGCTTTAATGATGTTGTCTCCGGCGACACCATAAATTACATCGTCGCCGTCACCACCCGTAATAAGGTCATTAAATTTCGTCCCGTAAACAGTATTAATACCACTCAGTTGATCCTGTCCGAAATTACCCTGCGCATCTGTCCATCCATTCCTCTTCGTGATGTTCTGCGAAAGATCAATTTCTACACCGTTAAGATCAATGCCTAAATCAGATGCGATATCGATATGTCCAAACGTCTGCCCGCCTACATTCCGGTAATCGACCGTATTATTCCCGGTACCACCATCGAAGACATTATTTCCACCGTAGCCTATGAAGGTGTCATTACCGAGTCCGCCATGAAAGATGTGACTGCCATCGTTTGTAATGAATACATCATCAAATTTAGTACCGTAAATCTCTTGAATACCATTTATGACCTGAGACGATGATGCACCATCAGATGATATCTTAGCGGAATCCGTATCATTCAGATCGTAAGTCTTTAAAATATCTTTATTATCTGCCTGAAAATCCACGGTTATGCCGTGATCATATTCCCTATAATCTACAACGTTATGGCCCCCGCCACCGTCATAAACATCGTTACCGTGCCCGGCAATAATAGTAGTATCGCCAGCACCTCCTTTTACTACAATAGGAGAAGGCTCTGCACCAAGCTGCACGTTCCCATCCGCGTCGTACGTCGCTGTGGGGTTGTTAACAATCTTAAATCCATAGCTATACGACGTATCCCCGTTTGCCGTCGGCGGATTGAATTCTACGTGAACCTGAAACTGCTCGGATGCATCTGTCGAATAGACGACAGCGAATTCATTCTTCGCCAAGCCTAGTTGCTGGCCTTCTGACGTATCCGACGTGACTATGTGATAGTTACTGCTCTGATTGGCAGTGACACTTGTGATTTCAGTGGCACTGTCCATCTTGAAAATGCGCGTCAGAGTATGTTCGTCATTTGAACTACCACGAATACGTGCATCAACAGTCCAGGCGTCGCTCTCGCCAGTCAAATCAATAAGTTGCGGTCCATACTGCTTGTCATAGCTAGAATCAGTACGAGATCCACCACCCGCTATCACCGTGTGATCGTAGCTATTAGTGACAGTATCCAGCTGGAACTGATGCAACGGCGGCACACCAGGGGTGCCAGGAGTGCCGGGGGTGCCGGGCGTTACTGGAGGCACAGGATCAGCTGAATGCCGACTACCACCTGAACTTGAACTTAACTGGAACGGCTGAGGTGCTGGACGAATGTCGATCAAATCCATCTGCACGTCTTGGGCATCAGAACTTGAGTGCGCGCCAGATGAATCGTCGTCATGCACGGCCGCGCCGGCGTCAGGAACCACCACCTTTTCAACGACGGTTTTCACGATCACTTTTTCAACAGGATGCTGATCCTGCGATACGTGCGGAGCATCCCCATCAAATTTCGATAGATGAACGTCATTCTTGGTATAATTGGCAATCGCTCGTTCGACCAATTGCTTCGAGGTCAAATGCTGACCGTCTGCAAAAGTAAGATCAAATGCTTTGTCAGTTAACCCCGCAAACTGAGCCGCAAATGGTAATTTAAACACCTCTCCCGAAGCGGTCTTGAAAACAAAATCCTGCCCGTGAATGGAAATCGATGCCCCGTTCAGAGGGAATGGCAGAGAATTATCCTGCAACGTTTTAATAAGAACAATCTGTTCTTTTGAGTTCTCCATGCGAAGTTCTCCTTTAAATATTTCCATTCTGGGTTAGATTATATTATACAATAACCAACCATGACGACATTCGTTTAAATTAAATTACGGCTCCGAAAGAGCATGGCTAGCCCCTTTCAACAAGGGCTTGAAAAAATACTCGAAAATTGACCGTTTTCCGATCAAAAAGTAAGATACAATAGACATCCCAGGATACAGCTTAGATTTTATCTCGTTCTGATCAATAGAGATCTCAAATTGATAGTATCTAGCACCACGCTCTTCCGAAAAGGAGTCCGCACTAATCAAAGTTACACTACCCTTCAGCGAATGTTCTGCTGCCCTCTCATATCCATTAATTTCTACTTTAACCGGCATGCCGACCCATATCTTATCTCGATCCTTTGTTTCGAGTTTCACAGAAGCTACCACCGGAACATCTTTGGGAGTTATTTCCAATATCTCTCCCCCAGGTGCTATAACGCTACCTTCATGCGATTTTGTCAGTTTCTGGATCATTCCACGTACCGGACTAAGTATCTTCTCCTGCTGCTTTCTATCATGTGCGCCGGACAACTTGGCTTGTGCTTCAGCCAGTTGATCCTGAACCTTCAAAAGCTCATTTTGCTTTTCGCTTATATATGCTTTCTTTATCTTCTCGGTATCGAGTTTAGCCTTCGCAACTTGATCGCTCAGAATATTGGATTTAGAAATGGCATTATTAAGGTCATTAACAGTCTTCTGCTCTTCCGAACGTCGCGTAAGCAAAGTTCCCTGGGCAGCAGCCCCTACCTTCACCAAGCCCTCTACCATCTTCACTTGCTTCTGGTCGTATTCCAGCTGCTTTCTCAATCCATCAATCAGTATTTTATTAGAAAGAAGCTCCGATCGCCTTTCATCCTCTACTGATTGACTAATTTTCAATTCATCTTCGTAATTTTTTCTGTTGGCCTGATAAACATCAAACTCGTGTCTATACGCTAGACCATCATCAGAATATTCTTCTCCACTATATACAAATTCCTTGCCAGAAATTTCAGAGCGAATTCTTTCAATGCGAACTTTCAGAACGCCAACTAATGACTTATTCTTACTGTACTCTTCTGAAACATAACTATTATCGATAATAGCCAGAGGTTGCCCCTTCTCAATCTCCTGACCTTCTCTAACGAACAGTTTCTCGACGCGTCCGCCGATAGGATGCTCTACCACCACATTCTTGTCCTTGATCTGCAAGTAACCATGTGCCTGTATAGAGATATCCACTTTCATTATTAAGATTGCAGCAAGAAGGACAAAGCTGGCAAGAAATAGCAATAACTGCCGTCCATTTGTCCCCCTGTTAGTCTGCCTTAAAAGAGCAAGCTCCTTCACAAGGGATATATCGCGCTTTAACCACATTTTCGACATCATCGGAAGGAACCGCGTTTCTAAGATGAACTCTGCTCAAATCTTCGCCCTGAGATTTAAAAAATACCAGAAGTTGATAGTAGAGGCTCGCCTGCTGTGTAAGCAAACTACTCGCGCTCGTACCTTCTATCTCGTGCACAAAAATGCCAACTTCATAGTAGCCATTTTGCCCTTGGTTTTTCTTAATCCAAGATAGAATTGTTTGCTTTTCTGCTTCCGAATAGCTCTCTTGCTGTGGTTGAAACTTGATCTCTAGATCACCGGCAGAATGATCATATAATTTTTTCTGAGCTTGGAGGGTTAGGCTCTCCCCCCTCTGCCCTGTAGAGGATCCCCCTGCGTTAGTTCCATCCGCTCCTTGAGCTACATGTCCTTCTTGGGATCCCGGGTCGACAGCACTCGATGTCGTGGATACATTACTGTCAGACTGAGACTCAACAATCCCATTCTTTTGACTTTCTTTATTGATTTTATTCTGAACGATATTTTCTATTGATTTTCTCAATTGTTCATCGTCAGAAGATAATACACCCGTATTATCAATGTCGCTTTCTTTGCCATTTTCTGATGCTGTTGGCGCTTGCTTTGCCAACTTTGTGTCATCGTTGACTGCCGCGCTAGCGCTAGGCACATCACCAACCATTGGCAAGTTAATTTGACCCGATCCAGTATCAGTATTGTCACCCGCGCTTGTGATTTTACTATCATCCAAGTTAGCACCAGATATAATGACGGAAAACATACTGTTTACAAGTATGTATACCAGCAGCAATACCGTCATTAGATCAACATAAGCCGGCCATATGTGATTCTTTTTTTGGGACATTGCGACCTACATAAACTTTATTGAACTAGCCGTATCCCCATAAAGATTATACAATGCGGATAAAATCGAGTTGAAATTATACTTTGAATTTAGAAGAGAAATCTTAGCTGTATAGAGATCCCTTTGGGCCGATATTATATCAGACAAAGGTCTATTACCCATCACAAATTCTTTATCATAAAGATCAAGTGTCTTTGCTGCCTTGACAATGGATGCCCTATTAAGCTCCCATATCTTGCTCTCTTTATCCAAAGTCATTTTTAAGATAGAAAAATTCTTATTTAGATCTCTTACACCCGACTGAAGCTGATATTCGCTTATATTCTTCATCGAACGGGCCTCGTTCGTCTTTCCGCGGCTAAGGCCCCCATCCATCAGCGGCATGCTGAACTGCAGAAAAAACTGGGATGATGGTGCGTCAGAATCCTCAAACCGTTCCTTGTAATTTCCAAGAAGCTGAAGCTTCGGAAACGGGTCCTTTTTTGCGAACTCGTATTCTTCTTTCTTCTGCTTTGCTTTTTCAGAAAGCATTTTAATTACAAAACTATTTTCATACAATTCAGGTGTTGCAGGAAGCTTTGGTATTATTGGCTTCTTATTCTCATCAAATTTTTCGTTGACTGTATAGGATTGGCCAATAATAGAAGATAAGGTTAGTTTCGCATCCTCCAAAGCTTTGTCAGCGTCTTCCAAGCGGGTACGCGCCTCATCCAAAGCCGCCATGGCACGAACTGAATCTGAGGCTTCGGAAAGACCTCCGTTCACTCTGGCCTGAACCTTATTTGCAAGCTTTTCTATCGAGTTAGCATAGTCACCTGTCACAGCTTTGATTTTCTGCTTACGCCACACATCCAGGTAGGCCTTAACAATATCAAAGGCCAGTTTTTCCTGCTGAATTTTTGCATTCCGCTTCGCGGCGTTATAGGCATTATGTGCGGCCGCAATCTGACGATCCCTAGTCAGATCAATAAGTGTATACTGAAAAGCAAATGTCAGCATACTCCCTTCATCATCGTCTGGGCTGTAACTGGCACCATATCCTCTGTCATTAGTCTTGGTCTTGCCAATCAAATTCACCTGAGGCCAATAGGATGCGTATGCTTGGTCCACCTTATACTTAGCCGCATTGCTTTGTTCATCAGCAATCTTACCGGAGGTGTTGTAGTTTATTCCGTCCCGAATAGCGTCTTTCAACGACTTAGCCGAGACTGGAGCTGCCATGACCAAAAGAGAAACAGACAAAAGATAGGTTGCGTATCTTGCCATTATTTTACTGCCTGTTCCATCGTTCGACGATTAAATGCCGACTCTAATGTCGTTCGGGCGGCAACGATTTCTTGTAGACAAGCAAAGCTTGCATCATGCATCAAACGTTGGAATTCGGCCACTCGTTCCAGGGAATTCTGGTCCGCACTGGACTTATCGACGAGAACAGCAATATTTTGATTGAGTTGACGAACATGATCACCCAATTCTCCAGTGCGCGAAACACTGCCCTCCATCACAGAATCCAAACCTACACGCATACGCTCGACACGAGCGGTATTTGCAGCCATCGTATTATTGAGTGCTATTGCATGTTGGTTTGACTCGTCACCCAGTTCGCAAAGACGGGAACTAACCTTGAAAAGTTCATCAAAGGAGTTTCGCAACTCTCTGATTTCCCGAATTGCCTCTTGCCATCCATTCATTGAATCGCTTGAATGACGGGAGCTCATCTTAAAATGTTCATCAGAGGAATTCCGTAGCTCCTTGATTTCCCTAATCGCTTCTTGCCATCCCTTCATTGAATGGCTCGCAAGAGCGCTATTGACCTTGAGTAATCCAAGAACGTTTTCATTGAGATCGGCGGTGCTCTTGGCCAGATTGCTCAGGTACTTAATTCCGCCACCACGGCTCTTCGAACCGATCGCAACGTCTTGTACTTCTTCTTTCTCAGAGATCGCCCAATCATCAATCCCGGCAAAAAACTCATGATTAGATTTATCAAGCAGCATTGACTGAAGGCCAAGCGTGAGCGAGCTGGTAAGTCCCATCAGCGACGCGGAAAACGCAGTCGCCATACCGGAGAGCGGAACGCTTAGCCCCGCAACCAGATCTTTTCCAGATGCCTGCGAAGAAAGCACGTCGAATACAGACCCCATGGTATGCATCAAACCAATGAAGGTTCCAAGCAAACCAACACCGACCAAAGAACCTGAGATGTAATCTATAGCTGTTGCTTTCCAGCCAATGGACTCTTTCCATTTTTGGATCATTTCATCCAGAATGGTACCTGTTTGCTCCGGTATGGCTTCAAATCGCCGACCGAATATCGCGCGCGCGCAGCGTTTGTTTGCCCCGTAACGTCGCCATAAATGTTCTTTCCTAATAGTAAATAGAGCATCTATTAGCAAATAAATGGTGGAAGCACAGAAGATTCCAAGTATAAGGCTGTTAATATATACGTTGTGGCTGACGATGTCGGCGATTTCTTCATGGAAATACGTGCCGATCAGTAAGGTCGCCATCGCTATCGCAGTGGATAAGAACGTGTAATAGCGAAATTTTCTCATGCCAAAGAATACCTTTTAATTCCAAACAGAACCAAATAACTTATAATTTTACTTGGAATCCGACCGTAGTTTTAAACGAATAGCTTTCACCTACATGATTGATAGAGGTATTCATCGTTCCCTCACCGTAGATGGTGTACTTCTTATCCGCCCATCTGTAGGATCCACCAACACCCATACCAGCCCACAGGTTATCCGTGGTGTTGTCGAGTAACGTGCCGGCGTAATCAATACGAGTACCACCAAGAAACTCCTGGTAGAAATTAGCCGATGTATAAACATTGGCCTCAACAGTTCTTCCGTCACTTCCCTGCCAGTTGTCGCTATACCTTGCTGCGAAGCCAAACCGTCCAATCAGACTGTCTCTGCCTTTATCGCTGATACTCGCACCATAGATATCGCTGAAATCATCGAACCGTACAGAAGACCAGCTAAGTTGAGCCTGTGGGGTCACAGACCAATTGTCGTCCAGAATATAGCGCTGTCCAACTTCCACGCTCGCGGCATAACCAATGCCCTTGTTGCCACTCGATAGTTGTGTACCTAACGTATCAGAATTGAGATCCGTCGAGTACGAACTGATGAGAGCCTGACCATCGGCGTAAAATCCGTCATTATCGTACCAAGTCAGAGTTCCACCGAACCCCCACCCCTGCGTGTCGACGGTGCCATCACCATCGTAATTGGATACCTCAGACTTGGACTGTCCGTATTGTCCCGTTAGCCCGCCAATAAGACGTCCGTTGGCATCTTCATAGAATTCACCATCAATACCCGTTTGAAGCAAAAATGTGTTGATGCCCTGCGTTAAGGGACCTGTCGTGGTAACGCTGTGAAGCCTATCATGCGCGCCCAATTTGCAACGGTAGCTGGCTCACCACCTTCTCCTGCAAGGCGGACGATTGCCGATACATCGTCAAAATAACGGTCACCGACCCTTTGTTGTAGCGTAGGGAGTCTATTCAGAACCTGCATTGAATTTGCATAAGCCTGATAGATCGGTGCTGCCGCACTGAAACGGCCAGGATTGGAACCGGGATCAGATGTATCCGACTTTGGTTGAGTATTCTGGCTGACCAAATACCAGTTACCGCCGTTCGGATCGGCTACGCTGTTCTTCTGCAATGTATAGGCAAAGGCCGACGAAGTCATAATGGCCTGCTGTCCATCCTTGGTGACATAGTCGCCTTTTAATTTGAAGTCACCATTCGACTGGCCGCCTACATCGACAACCTTGATGCCATTGACAGTTGGGCCACCAAAGCCACCTCGGTTGACGATTTGCAGCGTGGTGTCACCTTCAGTATCACCGGTTACTTTCAGCATATCTGTCTTGGAATCGTCACCATCCAGATTGGACGTCATGACAATGGTACCGCCACTACTCACGTAATTGCCGGCGATAGTCAAAGTTGTACCACCCTGCCCGCCAAAACGAACAGTTCCGTGATTGGTCGACGACGCCATATTGGTATCAAAGCCACCAAGCTGTAATCCGGCGTCGTTACTGACGTTAAAGGTCGAGGCGCTACTAAAGCCGCCTTTTGCTCCCTGTATCAGCGTACCTGCGAGAATATTCGTAGCACCGGAATAATCGTTAGCACCGTAAAGTGTCAGGGAGGAACCCTTACTGTCAGCGCTCATGGCCAAGCCGCCCGTTCCTGAAATAGAACCGGCAAATGTTCCACTGGCAGTCTGGTTCAATGTTAGGATCGCTGAACCAAGGTCAATATCACCATCGGACGTGATGTTTTTGGAGTTGGATGCTCCAAGCCCACCCACCGTAGTATCGAAATTATCGAGGTAGACCTTCGCTCCGGTTGCAACTTTTAGCTGACCAGAACCGAAAGAGTTGCCGGCACGCCCAGCATGGGCCTCCCCGCCTAAAACAGTCAAACCGCCCGAGAATGTATTATTTCCCGTAAATGTTGTTGCCTCCGCACCTTTTTGAACTACTTGCCCTTCGCCAGAAATATTATTCTCCAACTGGATGTTGTCGCTGCGATCGACGATCAAGCGCCCAGAATCTCCATTGGAGCGATCCAGTTCGATATCGCTGGTGCTTAGAATACTACCGGTCGTACCGCCATTGCCAAGCTGCAAAGCACCTTGCGATACCTCCGTTGAGCCTGCATAGCTATTTTCCGCTGTAAGAATAAGCGTTCCATAGCCTGTCTTGTTCAGGCCGACTCCCGCAGCGTCTCCTCCAGTCAGCTTGGAGTTGACTATCGCTGTAAAATTAGAGCTTGTAGATTGACCGTTGCCGACATTAATAACTGGTGTTTTGTCGCCAGCATCCAGATTTATGCTGCCGCCATCCAGCATATAGCCGTCAACGAAGAATTGCATTCCAGTAACGGTTGGCGTGAAATCGGAGCTTATCGATACCCGACCTGAAGATCCCTGAAACACAGCGAATGTGTCGTCTGTCCACTCACCGTTCAGCTGTCCCCTCGAATCGGTCCAACTATCGTTGCCACTAAGATTATTCCATTCACCGCTACCGCCGCTAATTTTTCCATCACCATAGCGGGTAGCATCACCACCATCCCAGTAACGAAACACCATTCCCTGAGTGTTTACGATATTTACATGCCCCGGATCATAAGTTTGCAGCTCGAGGCTATCGTAACCTTTAGGAACATGACCGATTGTCATGTTGTTGGACGTTAGATTACCGGTATAGTTGATTAATCTATAGATGCCAGGTCCACCATCATCATCCCCCATGAAGCTGCCATCGCTGACATTTAGTGTTCCGTTCAGCGCCAAATCGCCGTTCACATTGATTAATGGTGTCTCCGATGGCGCTCCGCTCAAAGTTACATCAAGAGTACTGCCGGACTGAAAGGTCAAACCGCGACCAAACGTCATTGGCGAACCAGTCTGCACATAGAGGGTGCTGCCGTCTGCAAAAGTACCTATACCGCCAACAGTACCCGTTCCAGTGATCGTAGCCCCCGAAGACGCGATCAGATTTCCGCCTACCTTCGCGCCCCGATAGAATTCAAGTTGTCCGGCATTAACCTGAGTCAGACCGGTAAAACCACTGTCATCGCTCGTTAGAAGTAATGTGCCAGCCCCCGATTTGGCGAGGGTTCCGCTACCTGAAATGGCGCCTGTAAGCTTGTTCTCACCATCGCCGACTTGGATTCGTCCACCAGAACCACCGACGACAATGTCACGATTGACATCGAAATCGCCATCCAAGATCAAGCCGCCGCCATCAAGCGTCAATGAACTATTAGTTGAGCCTAAAGCACTGTCGCTGGCAATTTTCAGGAAACCACCCGAAACCGTCCACGGCAAAGCAAGGCTTGACGTACCTGTTAGCTGCCACGTGGATGAGCCAAACTTGCCTAGTTTCTGAAAGCCGTAATATTTGACGCCGATTGAACTCACATCAAACGTAGAATTCGTGCTCCCACCAAGCGCGAACATATTACCGCTCGTACCTGATTTAACGACAACGTTACCGTTAATACTGGAGCCATCCCAAATCTCGAAAATATTATTATTTCCGACGATATCGACAGCATTCCCGGCAGCAGCGGAACCTGTAACGCCAACGGACGCACCGGCCTTACCACCTGTAATGACACCGGCATTCACCACGTGTGAGCCAGTCCCTATCCGAATACCAGAACCACCGTTGCCGCCGTAGCCACCACCGCCTTGCAGCCCCCCGCGTCCCCTCCGGCTCCGCCCGCAACTGAACCCAAGTTGGTAAAATTTCCCCCTTGATTGACGACCACACCGTCACCGCCACCGGCACCGCTCGGACTGAACGAATAGCCACTGAGAGAGGTAGACACCCCGCCTGCCCCACCACGGATTACCGATCCCAATGAATTGCTCAACGTGGTATTGTTCAATACAACACCGGCACCGCCACCGCCGGCACCACCACCCCGAGTTTTGTAGCCCCCAGGACCACCATCGCCGCCCTGACCGCCGGTTACACGGGAGCCGGCCATCAGATTGAACGTGCCACCGCTTCCTAGAAACAACCCAGCGCCACCGCCACCGGTCGCATTTCCGTTGGATGCCGCAACACCAGCGCCGCCCTTCCCCCCCGTAATGGAAACAGCGCTACCCCCGACGGTGCTTGCGCCGACCGCGCCGCCTTTACCGCCAGCCGTAGTGCCCTCAGTAGCGCCAGCACCGCCAACGCCGTCAACTGAAGCCCCCGGCGCCCCACCTGTGTAGCTCGTTCCACCATACCCGTTTCCGGAACCGCCAACAGGATGGCCACCCCTGTTACCACCAGGGGCCGCACCGGAAAGATCCGCCGCATAGGCACCATCGAGGTTAAAAAATGCAACAGAAGAAACAGCCCCGCTGATCGCAAGCGCCAGCGCGGAAACACCCGCACATAAAAAGCGGCAATCTCGCAAAACAGTCACCCCTTTCAGAGCCCACGCACGACAAACAACCATCTACGTCGCATTTCCTTCCAAATATTCATCGGAGTTTATTTCAAGAACATCGACAATATGTTCGAATTGTGAAATATTTCCAACGGCTATTCTTTGAATTATTATTCATGATGAATCATATATATAACTATATTTGACGTGCACATGATAATTATGTAACATACAACATCATATTGATACGGTCAATACCTTGACTATATTAGTAAATCAAAAGATAACCTACATTATTATAGAAACTATACTATCAATTCATTATAAATTAGTAATTTACTTATTAGAGTAATGCATATAAAATTGTTTTCTCTAGTTTTATTTATTTATTCTTGTTGATTACACAACGGGATTTCGCCAATTAAGAGTTCTCACACAGCAATCAAATAATCGTAGAAATTTCACAATTTTCTTTTTGATTCATCCTCTGATATATTACCGAGCGTACAATTGTGGACTCTTTAGCGCTCGTGAACATTGGGCATCTATAGTTCAACTGCAACGACTGCGCCAAAGCCGAGGTAAGATACCTTGATCTTGTCGTATCGGATGCAGCCCGCCACCATCTATTAGAACGCGATTCGATCTGATTGAGACATTTGTGTTTGGTTTGGTTATGTAGGACTAGATCGCGTCTGCTGTTTTTTGCCTGGATGTTGCCGCTCGCGATCTTTTCGCGAATGGCATCAGCATCATAACCCTCGTCGGCTAGGAACGCCTCAATCCGGTCCAATATATTCGGAGCAACGGCGCGAACCTTAGAGCCAACTTGCGTCTATCTTAGGATCAAGGCGAAGCCGAGCAGTCCTTCCTGAGCATCGCGATTGATTGTGAACCAGTCGCGCGATCAGCCAGCGATTTCGTCTCTTGGGTCCTTTTTAGGTCGAACGTAACAATGACATACCTGAATGACAGTGCTGTCGATCATGCCGGCACTTCGATCCCGTTCCGCTGGCTCAGCTAGAGCTTCAAGCATTGTTTCGAACACTCTGGTCTCAACCCAGCGTCGATGTCGACAGAAGACACTGTTAGACTTGCCGCATTCATCAATGCCGATACCACCCCCATTGTACTCCTGTACGCGCCATCAGCGTCATGCCTTCAAAGAACGTGCTACCTGTCAACTGTTTCAACGCCTGATCTCCGTTGAGTTGACCATTGAATTCGCGGGTGCCGACCCCTTCACCACATCGAAGGCCGACTGGAAATTGACGTCTTCCGCAGCGGTCGCTAGTGCTGGCTGCGCGTTGCTCTTGTGTTCGCCAACTTCAAAAGCCGCAAACTGACCGGCATTGAAAGCCACTGAGCCTTCAGCTCCCGGAAACGCCCGCAGACAAAATCGATGCCAGGCTTTTCCCTGCCTTGCTGAATTCGCCTTTGGCCTAATCACCCATGAACTGCACGCCCGCCTTGTCGTCGATCACCACGGCCGGCGCGAGATCGATGAGCGCCGTTTGTAGATATTCGGCCCAAATGACATCACGGCGCTGGTTAAGATAAGAACTGACGGTAATGTGCAACCGGTTGGATAACCTTGTCCCGGCCTTCCTTATTGGCCACTTCGTCAAGATTGCCGAGCAGGGCCTCCCCACCCAAATGCTGACACCGCCAGAAGCATTCCCATTATCAAGCGCATTATCGTGCCTTCTCGTTACGAAAGGTGCAGCTTACCATGCGTCCGACGAAACGGTCCTCACTATCACGTTTAAATATAATCACCGAAACCAGACGCTTGGGCTTGTTGAATTGGCTTACATAGTCGCTGCTTCTACCCCCTCGGCTCCTTCTCTTCATGAGGGAATAGGACGCCATCATACGGCACGATGACATTGAGGCTGCATCCCGCATCAACCGGATTGTTGCATGATGACTACAAACCTTAAAATATGACTCTTTTTATCATGTAATTTCTTGCCAGTATAAATACATGAGTATATCACTCATGCTTATCAAAATCATGGTGGGAATATTCTTTATGCGTTCAGACTGCATGCCTCTTCGCCGCACAATTCTAGCCGGTACATCCCTGATCGCTCTTGCTGCCACGGCAATTGCGCAGGAGCAATCCGCCTCATCTTCGACGGAGAAAGGTGCTGTCGTTCTCGACAAAATCGTGATTGATGGCGGCAGCGGCGGCGTAATTGATGCAGACGGCTATGTGGCGCGCAGTAGCGCAACCGGCGCCAAGATCGACACGCCGTTTGTCCAGACCCCGCAGTCTATTTCCTCTGTTACCCAACAGCAGCTTGAGGATCGCAATCCGCAGACCTTGCTTGATGCCATTGCCTATACGCCCAGTGCCCGCGTTGGTGGTTACGGCTTCGATCCGCGATTCGATTCCTTCACCGTGCGCGGCTTCGACGTCACTTATACTGGTGTGTTCCGCGACAATCTCCGCCAGCCCGGAGCCAGTTCCGCACTGTTCAAGACCGAACCATATGGCCTGGAAGGCGTTTCGATTTTGCGTGGCCCATCGTCAGCCCTCTATGGTGCTTCTGGTGCTGGCGGCCTGTTCAACCTCATCAGCAAGCGTCCAACCGAAACTCCTCTTCATGAAGTGCAGGTCCAGTACGGTACCCACAATCGCTATCAGACCCAGTTCGATCTCTCCGGTCCAGTTAAGGAAGGTGACCCGCTTTACTACCGCCTGACAGGCCTTTGGCGAAACGCCGATACCGAACAGCCATCGGTTCCCGACGACCGCATTTACATTGCACCAGCCTTTACGTGGAAACCGGACGAAGATACGCGTCTGACAATCCTCAGCGAGTTCTCTCGCACCAAAACCGGTGGCACGGCCGCTTATTATTATGATGCCGTTACGAACAAGGTCTCCGACTTTTTTGCAGGTAACACCGCTTTCAACGACTCTGTCCAAACCCAGGGGCGTATCGGCTATGAATTTGAAACGCGCCTCAACGACACATTCGTGTTCCGCCAGAATGCGCGCCTTGCATCGTCAAAGATCGGGGCCGACTGGGCCTTTGCCTATCAGGCCAATCAGGACGATCCGTTGCTTCTCGATAGCAGCGCCGGCACTTTTGAAGAGCGCCTGACCAGTTTCACTATCGATAACCAACTGGAAGCGAATTTCGATACCGGCAACTTTGAGCACAGGTTTTTGGCCGGTATCGAACTGACGAAGCTGCAATGGAAGGGATTGAATGGTTATGGCTACTCGCCCCCGCTGGATACCAGACATCCGTCTATGGGACGCCCTGTAGCGCCAATAGATTTCCAGACGAGAAACGTTCAGGACCAGTTCATGGCTGGCGTCTATATGCAGGATCAAATCCGTTACGACGCATGGACCATTACCCTTGGCGGCCGTCAGGACTGGGTCAGCACCGACACGAAAAACACCGATCTGACAACCAGCACCTCAACCGATTTCGATCAGAGCGACAAAGCCTTCACATGGCGTGCCGGGCTTACCTATGAGACCCCCTGGGGTATTACGCCATATGCAAGCTATTCGACAGCCTTTTCGCCCAATGCCGGTGTTAACCAGGCAACGGGCAACCCGTTCGAGCCAACAGAAAGTGAACAACAGGAAATCGGTATCAAGTACCAGTTGCCCAACAGCAATACCCTGTTGACGGCAGCTCTGTTCAACATCAATCAGGACAACGGCCTCTATTACGAAGTGGTTGAGCTGGATAGCGGCCCAGCCAACATTCAGGTCCAGCGCGGTAAACTGCGCTCGCGCGGCCTGGAATTAGAAGCCAGTACCAGCCTCGACAACGGCCTGTCCCTCATTGCCTCCTATAGCTACATACAGACCCGTATAAAGGACGGGCCGGAAGGCACTTTGGGCAATGAAATCTCGTCCGTGCCGACCCACATGGCATCGGCTTGGGCGCATTACAAGTTGCCCGAGAACAGTTTCCTCTACGGTCTGGGTGTCGGCGCAGGCGTGCGCTTTGTCGGCTCCAGTTATGGCAATGACGAAAACACCATGAAAAACAGCTCGCGCGCTTTCGTCGACGCCGCGATTGATTTCGATTTCGGCGCCATCAAGAAGGACTATGAAGGCGTAAAACTGCAAGTTAACGCCACCAATCTCTTTGACACGCGCAAGCCGGTCTGTTCTGCGGGATTCTGTTATCGCGATCAAGGCCGCACGGTTGTCGGCAGCCTGAAATACTCCTGGTAGACGCCAGTACGCAGAGTAAAGTTCTCAAGCCCCGACAGCGCTATCTGAACTTGGAGCGGTTCCAGCAAAAGTGCGAAGCGGTTTTGCGTAGGATAATGAGACGAAACAAATACTTAGAGCAGTTCCAGCGGCTCCGCTGTGCCTGGAACCGCTCCAGAAAGTAACGAAATGATCCGTCTTTTTATTTGCCTGACAGTAATCTGGCTAGCCGTTGGTAGAAGCGCTAGTGCAGATGTAACCTATCCCATTCATGTCAAGGACGCGCTTGGCCGGGACGTTACCATTGCAGCCCAACCGAAGTCCGTATTGCTTGGCAGCGGCTTCAATCTGATTGCATTGTCACTTATCCATCCCGATCCCGTCAGCCTATTGGCCGGTTGGGCAGACGATCTCAAGGGAGACAACCCGGAAATCTACGCTGGTTTTGAAGGGCGCTTCCCGGAAATTGACAAGCTGCCAATCATCGGTGACGGCATGACAGTTTCGGTCGAGAAGATCGTTTCTGTCAAAGCCGACCTGGCCATCCTTTCAGACTGGCAGATGCGCAATGATGAGGGTGTGCAGGCAATCGCCTATCTCGAGAAAATGGGTATACCGGTTATCGTCGTCGATTTCGGCAACCATGCACTCGAAAACACGTCGAAGAACATGCGTCTGCTGGGTAAGGTACTCAACCGCGAAGAACAAGCCAACGCCTTTGCGGATTTCTATGACGAACGCATTGCCCGAATTCGCGATCGGGTGGCGAAGAACGATGCCGGGCCGACGGTGTTGCTTGAAGCCTTTCCCAATGCCGACCAATGCTGCTACGCCTACGGACAAAGCAGCATGGGCGAGTTCATCACACTGACCGGCAGCCGAAATATCGCTGCGGACGGACCGCCACAGGGGGCCGTGATCAGCAGCGAGTTTATCGTTGCTGCCGACCCGCAGGTTTACATCGCCACCTCGTCGCCGGGAGGCAAGTATAGCGGCTTTTCGATTGGGCCAGGCGTCAGCGAGCAGGAAGCGCGCAGCACTCTGTCAAACGCCTTGAAAAATCCTTTTCGGGTCGGCTTGAAGGCTGTGCACGATAAGCGCGTGCATGGATTGTGGAACTTCTTTAATGCCGTCCCCCTGAATATTCTGGCCGCCGAAGCCTTCGCCGTCTGGCTGAGACCGGAAATGTTCGCAGACATCAATCCTGAAGCAACACTGGCAGAAATTAACAAGCGTTTTGCTGCCGTCCCCTTTGAAGGCTCGTACTGGATCAGCCTTCATCCCTGATCCACGCGGCCTGATATTTGATTGTTCTTCTGCAAGGTAGAGACGAGATCCAACATCCTTTCTCTCGTGACCTACATAGACCCAATCGGCTATGGAAGTGAGTGACACGTGTCAGAGGGCGCAGTAAGCCATCCTTTCACTTGCACGGGACGCCAAGGCAATCATCCTCCAACCAGCATCTGTCGCGGCAAGGACACCGCTTTTGCAGGCGCCACTCAAGAATCCGATGATTGTTCGATAACCTGTCCGTATTGTGATCGGGATTTGCCGCACAGAGTATCTCGATAAAGGAAGCGGAAGAAGAACGCATCACCAGTTCCGCGCAAAAATCTGGCAAATATCCCAACCAGCAGAACGGAGAAAATCAGCCTGCCGAACAGGACCACATAGATATCCGCACCGAGAGCCACCACGATCAGCGTATCTTCGATCAGACTGTGGCAGAGTCCCATGAAGCTCGACGCGAGAAAGACGTCCCGAGGCTGGATGTGTCCGCGCTGCGCTTCACGAATGATGAGGCCACCGCCATAGGATAGCCCCAGCACCAGCCCCACAACAGTAAGCGGAGCGGCATCCTTCGATATGCCGAGCATGCGTAACAAGGGTGAAAGAAGCAGGTTTAGGAAGTGCGTCACATCGAGCGCATCCATCGTTCTCAACACCGCCACCAGACCAAGCAGAACAACAAATATCCAGACCAGTGTAGACGCCGTATCGGCGACGAAGCTGCTCCAGCTAGAATCATAGTGGCCCGGCACCCAGCTCGGCGCCGCCGGTTCCGCCAGCCAGCCGGTATGACTGGAAATCAGCTTGATCCCCCACGCGAAGACAAGCCCGCCGCCAAGCCGGATCAGTGTCGAGACAATCAAACGCGGACCGGCCTTTTGCACGATGCGCTGTTCGATAGGAAGAGCATGGGCAAAAAGGAACAGCGATCCGAGGATCGTCACCTGTGCCGATGTGAGTGTGTCAACCGGCAAGACGGTGAACATCACCACTGCCCCGCTCCATACGCCAACCAAAAGGTTCATCGCCCAAACGAAGCCGGCCTCCGGAGGCAGCCCCACGACCTGCATGACGGGAGCGAAGGCAGGTGAGATGGCTTTGATCAAGCCCATCTCGATTACAAGCTGTGTCAGAACCATCACCGGCAGCATGATCTTGATCAGCGTCCAGTAGACGCTGATCACTTCGCGCAGGATAACCATGCCGAACGCTGTCAGCCGCTTTGTCGATTCCCCGGCCATTGTGCCCCTCTCGCTTTGTCCGGAGACGCGCGACGTCTCAGGCCGGTTCGCGCATGACGGATTGCGCCTTCGCCGCAGTCACCGTGGCGACTTGCGTCTCCGATACAAGCGTTCCACTGGAGAAAACACGCAAATGCGGTGTTCCGCCGGCCACGAAGCTGTCGATGCTTTCGGCTTTGGCCAGCAGAAAATCAGCCCGTGCGCCCCGATGCAAGCCATAATCGTTGACACCCATAAGTTTTGCAGGAATTGCGGTAATCATCGCATAGGCAGTGGCCAGTTCGTCGCCCTTTAGATGTCCTGCAAGCAGGGTCCAGCGTGCGATTTCCAGCATGTCGCCAGAGCCGGTCGGAACGAATGGATCTTCGATATTGTCGGATGCTGTGGCAATAGGCACACCGGCACGCACGATCTCTGCCACCCGCGTCAGCCCGCGCGGTGGCAGCTTGTCACAATCGCGTCCCTGAAGATAAAGATTGGCCGCTGGCAACGTGACAACGCCGAGTTTCAACACAATGATATGTTCCAGGATTGCTTCGAAATCCCTCCGATCCATCGCGCTAAGAACCGAAGCATGGCTGAGCACGGTACGGGCCTCCAGCCCATAGCGGCGGACCCGCTCGAAAACAGCATTGAAAAGTGGGCGTTGCGGGTTGAGATGTTCATCGAGATGCAGGTCGACCGGACGCCCGTGCCGTGCAGCGGCGGCGAACAGAATATCGAGATAACGCTCCGGGTCTTCTGCCACGGCGGGCGTGCCCCCGACGGCATCAGCCAGCGCAACCGCGCGATCAATATTGGCTTCCAGCCAGTCGAGGTCCTGTCCGGGATGCGGGATCATGAAGGCCACGAGCTGCAGCTTCACCCGGTCGACCCAACCAGATCGTAATTTCGCCAGAGCTTCTATGCCATTAAAACCAGCATCCTTGTCCACATTCACATGACTTCGGATAGCCAGAGTACCACGGCTAAGACAACGCTCAATGGTTCGGGACGCCCGCTTGAAAATGTCGTCAGGTGGGGCCTGCCGCGCGTATTTCGCGAAAGCATCACGTGCCCCCTGCAACGTGCCGGATGGGTTGGGTGCGAAACGCAATACTCCAGTCTTATCAAGATGCTGGTGCATGTCCACCAAACCCGGCGAAACAATGCATCCTGCCGCATCGATAAGCCGCATATCACCTTCGGGTTCGATGTCGGGTGCAATATCCAGGATGATGCCCTTCTCCGAAATCAACATGTCGGCCTGCCGGACATCGCGGGCGCTGACAGCAACCAAACCTCCCCGGACAAGGCAGCGGCACGGCACGTTGGATTGCTGGTACAGATTATCCATCTTGAACCTCACTATGTGAATGGAGCTGAAAAAGTAAAACGAAGCCGTCCCGCAGGCATGTATTCCGCAGCCTCCATAGCGGGCGGATACGAACCTTTGGCGGCAAGCCGGGCTCTCTACCCGGCTCCGCAGATTAGGATCAGCCTCCGCTGGTCTGGGACTTAGCTTCGGCCAGATGACTGCCATGAACCAGGTTGCTGTCGCCCAATCCGTTGAGAACGAGATTAAGCGTAACGGAAACCACGCAAGCCACTACAACGCTCGAATGCAGGATCGACTGCGTCCAGTCCGGCAGCTGCTGGAATAGATTCGGCGACATGATCGGAATGAAAGCGATGGCCAGCGTCAACGCGACGATCAGGATATTGTACTGATTATTCGCGTAATCGACCTTGGACAGCGACTGGATGCCAGCCGCAGCAACGATACCGAACATCGCTACCGCTGCACCTCCGAGTGCCGGTGCAGGCACCGCTGCAAGGACCGCGCCGAACTTTGGAAAGAAGGCGATAACGCACAGCATGAGGCCGCAGAGCGCAACAACCCAGCGGCTGCGCACGCCGCTCAGAATGACGAGGCCGACATTCTCCATATGAGCGATGAAGGGAAAGCCCGCGAAGACGCCCGCAACCGCACTGGCAAGACCATTGGCGCGCACACCATCGGCTACCTGCTCCGGCTTTACATCCTTGTCGACGATCTCACCGATCGAAATGAACAGCCCCATGGATTCTACTGTCTGGACGATCATCACGATCACAATCGTCATGAATGGCAAGATGGCGAAAGTCGGCAGCCCGAAATGGAACGGCGTCGGCACGGTTACCCAAGGGGCAGCTTCTACCGGGTTGAGATTGCCCATCCCCAGAAGAAAGGCGACCAGAGCGCCTGCACCCATACCGAAAAGTACAGCCAGATTTTTCAGGAGTGGCGATCCAAACCTGTTGAACGCAAGGATGACAATCAGCACCAGCAGCGCCACGCCAAGAAAAGCAGGGTCGCCAAAATCGGACTGGCCACGTCCGCCGCCTGCCCATTGATAGGCTTCCGGCAGAAGCTGCACGCCAATGGCGGTGACGATGCAGCCCGTGACGACAGGTGGAAAGAAGCGGCGCAGATGCCCGGTAATCGGCGCGATCAGCATAATGAAGATGCCGCCTGCAATCACGGCACCGCAAATGCCCGCGATCCCGACACCCGGCATGGAGCCAATGGCAATAATTGCCGAGACACTGGAAAAGGCTACACCGTTCATGATCGGAAGACGGACGCCGAAACGCCAAAATCCTATTGTTTGCAGCAGTGTCGCGATACCTGAGCAGAAGAAGGTCGCACTGATCAGGATGATGGTTTCCTCAGAACTGAAGCCGAGCGCATTGGCGATAATCAGCGGTACTGCGACCGATCCCACATACGACACTGCAACGTGCTGCAACGCCAGCGTGAGTGTCTTCTTGGCAGGCAATATTTCATCAACTGGATGTATTGCAGATATCATCGTTGTTCCCCTTGTTGAGTCAATTTCCAACGACTTGTGGCCGTTCCTTTCGTGACGTCTTGTCTCGACGTTTTTCACCTATTCCATCAAACCAGCTTCGGAAATCATCCCGCATCGGGCGATGCAGCAGATAAACTCCCGGCTCCGAAGCCGGTCGATACGGGCCTTTTATGCTCGACACGCTTCCATTCGGGCTTGCAGCGAAGCCCGGTCGAGATTGCGCCCGATGAAAATCATCCTGTTCGAGCGTTCGTCCCCTGCCCATGGATGATTGGGGCGGAATTCGATCTCGTTGTGGACGCCGTGCAGGACATAGCAATAGTCATCGTCCTGAACGGAAAAGATGCCTTTCATTCGAAACAGATTCTCGTTGTTCTGTCGCTTGAGTTCCTGCACCCATCGCGAAATTTTCTGCGGGTCCATATTCCCCGGAAGCTCGATACCGACGGACGTGACCGATGCGTCATGGGTATGACTGGCGTCCCCGAGCCATGGGTGATCACGACCATGATCCCCATCATGAACGTGACCATCATGCCTGTGGCGATTATGATTGTGCACGTGCCAGTCGAAATCGATCTCGGCGGCCATCTTGCGATTGCGATCGAAGGCAGCCAGTCCCAGAATTTTGGTCAGGTCGATTTGCGCATAGCTCGACAACACGATATCCGCAGTTTCGTTGATCTGGCGGATGCGCCTGCTTACATCGGCGATATCTGCGTCCTGTGCCAGGTCCACCTTGTTCAGCACGATACGGTCTGCACAGACAATCTGATCGACCGCCTGATTGTCGATGCCATCCAGATGGATATCGTCCAGATGCTGGCGAATATGTTTCACGTCAACCAGCGTGATGACGCCATCGAGATTGGTTTCATTGCGGATCGGATCGTCGAGGAAGAAAGTCTGTGCAACCGGATAGGGATCGGCAAGTCCGCTCGTCTCAATAATGATATGATCAAGACGTTCCGGCCTCTCTAGAAGCTGACGTATAACCCGCAGCAGATCATCACGTGCCTCGGCCACACAACAAACGCAGCCATTGGTCATTTCGAAGATTTCTTCCGTGCTGCCAACAACCAGATCGCCATCAATGCCGATCTCTCCGAATTCGTTCTCGATCACGGCGATCTTCATGCCGTGATTTTCCTTCAAAATGTAGTTCAGCAAGGTCGTTTTGCCGGAACCGAGAAAGCCGGTGAGCACCGTGACGGGAATCTTGTCCTTGACTGTCTTCAACATCATTTTTCTCCCTTGGATTGTCATTGTCAGGGCATTTTGAGCCATCGCCGCACGCCACCCGTCTCCAGATCGAAAAGATCCAGAACCCGGCCAACCGTGTGATCGACCATCTCCGCGATATTTGCGGGTCTGGCATAAAAGGCGGGAACAGGGGGCGTCACAATGGCGCCCATCTGGGTGACCGTCAGCATGTTGGCAATATGCGTCTGCGTCAGCGGCGTTTCCCGGGCCAACAGCACCAGTTTTCGCCGCTCCTTCAGTGTGACGTCGGCCGCCCGACTGATCAGGCTCCCCGAGAGACTATGCGCAATTTCCGCAAGCGTTTTCATTGAGCACGGCGCCACAACCATGCCCATGGTTCTGAAGGATCCGCTGGAAATGCTGGCGGCCATATCGTCGGCTTTGTAGAGATGACTTGCCAACTCGCGAATATCGGCGAGCTTGTAGTCGGTCTCGTGTGTCATCGTCAAAAGCGCCGACCGGCTAACCACGACATGCGTTTCGATCTGAAGCCGCTGTAGAATTTCGAGAAGGCGGAAACCGTACACGAAGCCTGACGCACCGCTGATACCAACCACCATGCGCGGACGATAGTCGTGTGGGCGTGGAGAGACGGCATTCATGATGGCGTTCCTGTTGGTCTTATTCCGGCCAGATCGCCGAGAAGATCGTGCGCACGTGCCAGCGCGTCATCGCCGATCACGGCGCGAATGCCGTGAAAATCAGGGCTTCGCGTCGCATCAAGCGCCAGCCGCGATGTCGTACCGTCAGAGCTTGACGATGGATCGAGCGGACTGCCGGGAAGACCGTCGATCGTGAAAAGATCACGATGCGGTTGGAAATGTGTAGCCAGAGCCCAGAGCACCTGACTGTCCTGCGTAACGTCTATATCGTCATCGACGGCAATGACAGTTTTCAGGTAGGGATCCCAACCAAGAAGACCCATCATGACTTGGCGCGCCTCGCCGGGGCGAGTTTGCTTCAGCGCCACATAGCAGTGGAAATGCGTTCCAGAGGTGGGATAGTGCAGCCGCGTCACTGAGGGGAACCGCGCCTTCAGCTTTTCAAACATTTCGGCTTCCCGCGGCAGGCGGGCAAGGTTGAGATGCTCGTCTGTCGCGCCGCCCACGACGTCGACCAGCCAAGGCGACCGACGACGCATGATAGCCGTTACGTGAAACAGCGTATTGGTCGACCTATCCGAAGAATATCCCGAGAACTCACCGAACGGCCCTTCCTCAACATGTGCATGCGGATCGAGATGTCCCTCCAGTACATATTCTGCCGCCGCCGGGACACCGATAGCGTAGCGCGGCGTCCTGACCAGACGTAACGGCTCACGCATCAGTCCGCCAGCAACAGCACGCTCATCTGCACCGAATGGCAGCCGCGCAGAAGCAGCCAGCATGAAAAGCGGATGCGCACCAATCACCATCGCCACCGGCAGCGGCCGACCGTTTTCGCGTGCCGTTTGGTGCATCCGCCATAGATGACCGCGCGAATGCAGGCTCGTTGCAAGTGCCGACTGTGAGTGCCGCATCGACCTGTGATAGCTGAGATTGGCAATACCAGTTTCAGGATCACTCGCAACGATGATAGCATTTGTGATGTAGGGACCGCGATCACTCTCGAAATGCCGGATCATCGGAAGGTTTTCGAGATCTACGTCCTTGCTTTCATCGACCTGTTCCATCACCGGACCATCGGCGACATATTCAGGCTCGATCGGAGCATTAGCGCGTTTCTGATACTCGCCATGAAGCTCGCAAACAGGTGTTCCGAAAATGCGTGCGATCCGTTCGCGCGATGCAAACACATTCGTGACCAGCGGCACCTCGCTACCCTGAACCTGATCGCAGACCAGCATGGGCGTCTTGCCCTTTTCTGCCAGCCTCGCCACCAGTGCTGTGACATCGCGACCGTCCTGCAGGGGTTCGCGGATATGAACCACGTCATCGGGGTAAAGTTGCCGATAGACGTTCGCGAAACTCTGAAAATCCTGTGATCCCGTCTTGGTGACTGAATGCAACTCGTTCATGACTTCTCCCGATGTCATTTCCTGAAATGTGCGGAGTGCGCAGGAGCACCCCGCACGGTGCCTCAGACGTAGGTGGCCTTGAGACGCTTCTCCGCTTCCGCCAGATCCTTGGGAGGCTTGGTCGGTTCGAGACCGATAAGGCGGGCTATGTTGTTGCCCAGATAATCCTCAAGAATGTCTTCGCTAAGGTTCATGCCCTGTGGCTCTGGCGAACACAGAACCTCCAGTTCGCGTAGCCACATGCCGGGATTGTTCGGTGGCGAATCCGTACCGAACACGATCTTGTTCGGGGGCAACTGCTTTGCAAACTCCACAATGCGCGACTGGAAGCACCAGCCGGATTCGCAATAGACATTCGGCGTATCCATCGCCATCCAGAATGCTTCGAACGAGTAGTTTCCGCCCGTCTGTATCCCGAAATGACCGATGATGAAATTGACCATCGGAAATTCACGAATGATGGGATAGAACTGCGTGGGGATCGAATAGGGACCGTCGCCCGTATGGATGAGCACGACGACGCCCAGCTCCGCACATTTCTTCATG
The DNA here is from genome assembly GCF_006345815.1 of Ochrobactrum sp. CGA5. Lineage (GTDB taxonomy): Bacteria > Pseudomonadota > Alphaproteobacteria > Rhizobiales > Rhizobiaceae > Brucella. The sequence goes on from NZ_VCIG01000042.1 coordinate 217,330, forward strand.
GCAGGCCGCAACCATTCCAATGCGCGGTCCGGGCGATAGCCATGCATGTTGGAATGCAGCTTCAGCATCTTGAAGCCATATTCCTTGACATGGAATTCCAGTTCCGCAGCGCCGTTTTCCGGACCCCACCGAGGATTGTAGTTGAAGTTGCCGATGAAGCGGTCTGGATATTTCTGGCAAAGTTCGGCGACATAGGACATGTAGTCACGAATGCCGTCGCGTCCGCGGCGGTTGCCATCGCGGTAGCCTGTATTGCCGGGTGGCGGCTGAATGAAGCCCATATCGATCCGGCGTGGCTTGCCGTTAATCATATACGGACCGTCCATAAGCTTGAGCATACGTTCGCCGGTAAACGGCTCACCGGTATGGCGCCAGGCCTCATCGACCAGATTGGTAGGATGCAGATGGGTATCGATAATCATGTGGATTCTCCGCTGAACTAAGCAAGGGTCGCCAGGTAGTGCTTGTTTTCGATGCCATGACGTTCAAGTTCTGCGACTGCATCCTGATAGGTGGCAGGCGGAGGTGTCGGCTCCATGCCCAACATACGGGCGAGGTTGTTGCCGAGATAATCTTCAAGCGTATCCTCGTCGAGATTCATCCCTTGCGGCGGTTCGTGGCACAGCACTTCGAGCAGGTTCAGCCACATACCCGGTTCGTTAGGCGGCGTGTCTGAACCGTAAAGGATCTTGTGCGTCGGCAAATCCTTGGCAAATTCAACGATGCGCGACTGCAGACACCAACTGCTTTCGCAGAACACGTTCGGATACTCCATTGCCCATTGGAAAGGCTCAAAACAGTAGACCCCTCCGGTCTGCACACCGAAATGCGCCATGATGAAATTGATATCCGGATATTCCTTGATGAGCGGAATCCACTCCGTCGGAATACTGTAGGGTCCATCACCGGTATGCAGCTTGACGAGCACACCCAGTTCCCGGCATTTGTCGAGCGCAGGGCGCAGCCAGTCCTTGGCACGGTCAGGCCGATATGCATGCATGTTGGCTTGCAGTTGGACCATGCGGAAGCCATGTTCCTTCACATAGCGCTCAATGGCCTCGACCCCGTTCTGTACGCCGCAACGCGGATTATAAACGAAACAGCCAATGAAGCGGTCTGGGTATTTTTGAACCATTTCAAGCGTATAGGCCATATAGGCATCGATGGACTGGCGCCCGTCCAGCTCTCCATCCGTCCATGTATAGATAGTATTGCCCTGCGGCGGCTGGATGAACGCCTTGTCGATGCGACGTGGTTTGCCGTTGATCGTATAGGGGCCGTCCATCATTTGAATCAGGCGCTCACCGCTGAACGGATCGCCATCATGCTGCCAGGCCAGATCGACCAGATTGGTCGGATAGCAACTGGTATCGATGATCATTGATTGGTCTCCTTTTCCCGGTCGTTAAGGACCGATCCTCGAGAAAACCAACTGCGTCCCCCTTTGGTGCAGCAACCGTTCGCCAGACGACGGCAGGCTTATTTTCCGACAGCAGTGATTTTCGTCACTGCCCACTATCGCCGCATTGATGGTAAGACGTACAATATCGCTTTCAGTGCATTGTGAGACGATTTCGATATGGTCTGGTTCAGCCCAGAAACCTATCGCTCCGATCAGGAGCACCGCGCACAATAGAAAAGCCGACCCAAAGGCCGACTGTAACTCTTCTGAGACGTGGATTGCTGCAAGCGATCACTTTGAAGACTGTCTGGTCCAGTCAAACAGCATGGTCACGCTGAGAACAGCGAAAATGAGAATGATATCGAACACTTAAACCTCGAAAATGGGAAGCCGCACAGTCTTGAGTGAATGGGCAAGGAATTACCGGTCAGCATCCCTTGAAAATCTCCAGATCTTCATCCCCACACCTGACACGGACCCCATAAATGCAACAGGGTAATGAAATCAAGATGCGTTGCGATTATTCATATTCGCGGGTAGTCGTGAGTGAGGCCGCCAGCAAGCCGTATTCGACAACAGAGTTTCGTATTCTCAAGGACTATCGCCCCTCGTCCTTTGGGTCGTACAATATTGTTTGCTTCGCTCGGTGAAAGATTTTCGATATGGCCTACAATCACCTGAAACCTTTTGATCTGCGAACACTGCGTTATTTCCTGGTCGTCGCGGAAGAACTCCATTTCGGTCGCGCCGCAGTCCGTTTGAACATGTCGCAGCCTCCTCTCAGTCAGCAGATCAGACAACTGGAGGATCGTCTCGACGTCGTGCTGTTCAAACGCAGCCATCACAATGTCGAACTGACTGTAGCGGGACTGGCTTTGAAGGAGCAGGTTCCGCTGATCTTCCAGCAGTTGGAAAAGGCTGTTGTCACGACCCGTATGACGGCCGCAGGCGCCATCGGTCGACTGGACATTGGCGTAATCAGTTCTTCGCTGGTCGGCATCATCCCCAAAGCACTCGACATCTTCACGAGCCGTTATCCAGATGTCGACTGGCAACTCCACGAATTAACACCAGCGCTCCAGATACAGGGACTGCTTGAGCGGCGCATTGATGTTTGTCTTTTTCGCATGCCGCCGCATCAGGACGGCCTGCACCGAGAGATCATCATGCAGGAAGCTCTCATGGTAGCCATGCCACAGTCACATCCTCTCGCCAGCCAGAACAGCGTCTCCTTGATGCAACTGAAAGATCAGCCGTTCGTAATGTTTGGCCTTCAGCAGTCGAGATTTGCAGATTTTCTCTATCAGTGTTGTGTCAAAGCCGGATTCACGCCGAGAATTCGCCAGCAGGTTGTCGAGGTGCAATCGCTTCTGAGCCTTGTGGGCGCCAACATCGGCGTCGCCCTGTTGCCCGCCAGCATGCGGCAGCTGGCCCAGCCGGAAGTCGTTTTCAAACCAATTCATCCCTCACCGCCTGAAATCCCTTTATATGCCACCTATCGCGCCGGTGACACGTCGCCAACGCTGATGCGATTTCTGACGATAATCAGTGAACTGATAACCGAACACCGGATAGAGACGGCCTCCGATGAATCAGATCGCCAGATTCAGTCGGTTTTTGAGGCGCACGAGAACAATACAGATCGAAGAGGCAAGATGTCATGAAAATGGGTCGGGACTGAACAATACCCAGTCCCGACTGTCTTTCTTATTTTGCTTCGATAGCCTGAAGACCGGCAAGGGCGCACTCCGCATCGGTAGCACCGGATGGCGCACCGCCGACGCCGATCCCGCCCACCAGCGCGTCGCCGATCTTGATCGGTAGTCCGCCCGCCTGGATCACAAAGCGAGAATCCATGTCCCGCATGCCATTATTGGCTGGTTTCGACGCGATAAAATCTGCAATTTCACCGGAATTGCGACCCAGAGCTGCCGACGTGAACGCTTTTCCTTCTGCGCTATTGCCGGTGTGTGGGCCAGAAAGATCGGCCTTGAGCAGAACCTTGGTCGATCCATCTCGAGCCACGACGGCGACGCTTACATTATTGCCCTTGGCAATGCAGGCATCCAGCGCTACCTGTGCAGCCTTGGTTGCGAGATCAAGCGGCAGATAAGGCGTGGTGGGAAGCGTTTGAGCGAAAGCGGTAGCCGGAGCCATCGACAGAGCGATTATTGCAAGTTTACGGATCATGATCGTTCCTCGTTTGTGATGAGGCACATTTAGTCGCCGCCAGCATTCAACGAAATCCGTAGCATTTACGACCTTATCGGTAGTTCTACGGATTTGACTGGACCTCCAGCCACAAACGGGTCATTTCTGCTTGCGAGGTTGTGCCCAGTTTTGCCCCGATGGCCGCCCGATGGCTGTCTATCGTGCGGGGCGATAATTGAAGACCGTCGGCAATTTGCCGGCTAGTGAAACCTTGCGCGATACGGTCGAGCACTTCGCGTTCGCGCGCTGTCAGCGTATCTAGCAATGCCAGCGTTTCGGCCTTCAGCGCCTTACTGCCAAGCCGATGTTCAAGCAATTGCTGTGCTTTCTGGATTGCGTCGATCAGATCTTGCTCGTCGACTGGCTTGGAAAGATAGTCTACCGCGCCATTTCGGAAGGCGCGACGGCAAGCTTCGATATCTCCGTGGCCAGAGATGATAATCACGGGCCAGTCAATCTCCCGTTCAGACAATACCTCCTGAAGTTTCAGACCCGTCACGACCGGCATACGAATGTCGAAAATCATGCACCCCGGCTTGAGTCGTGGCAGCTGAGATAGAAATACAGAAGGGTCGGCAAAACTCCTGACTTCAATGTCTATGGTCGACAAAAGAAGACCGAGCGACTTGCGCACTGCTTCATCGTCATCGATGAGATAGACTGGCTGACCCATTTCTCTTAACTTCCCGCGTCTTCGGCAATTGGGAGGACAACGCGAAACAGTGCGCCGCGCTCCAGTGGAGTATAGGAAATCTCGCCGCCAAAACGTTCCACCAGCCGCTGGCTGAGTGCCAGACCGAGGCCGGTTCCTTCCGTCCGGCTGGTGGTAAAAGGGGTGAAGAGGCGCGGCAAGAGATCAGGCGCAACGCCGGGGCCATTGTCCGCAATTTCAAGAATCGCGACCGACCCGTCGGCTTTCAGCGATGCATTAACCCACCGGTTTTGATCATCGTCATGAAACGATTCAATCGCGTTGCGCAGAAGATTGAACATCACCTGCTCCATTTCCACCGGATCAACAGCGGCCATCAAAGGTGTTTCGGGCATCACAAGCTCAACTTTGACATTCTGCCGAGCGGCTTCCGACGTCAGCAAGGCCTCGACGTTCTGAAGCGACAGGCGCAAATCGGCAGGTGCCGTCTGTCGCTGCTGCGGACGAGACCAATTGCGCAACCGATCCAGAATTGCCGATGCGCGACGCGCCTGATCCACCATATCCTCCAGCGCTTGGGCGACGGCCTCCGTATTGGCGCGGATCAACAAGCGGCGCCCTGCCTGCGCCCCGGCGAGAATTGCCGTCAGAGGCTGTGTAAGTTCATGCGCCATCCCGCTTGCCATTTCACCCATCACGTTGACACGGGAAGCGTGAGCCAGCCGGGCATCTAAGCCGCTCAGTTCTGCCTGACGTTCCGCATGGCGTGTACGTTGTGTCTGGCGCACGATGACTAACCCGCCAAAGAACAGCAGATTCACGAGGACAAGAAGCGGGATCAATTGGTCAAGAGGCAACAGATCAGTCCATTTCATGGCAAGCGCGGTCTGGAAAAGAAGCGGCTGTGTGGCACTGCCCAGTTTTTTGGAGAAACGCGCTTCGCCAAAGGAGACAGGGCTGCTGAACAGAACGGTTCCGTCGGGCATGACAATGCGTCGGGCAACGCCTTCACGGTTCCAGAACGCGTCGTCAGAGGTGATCAGGCTGCCAGCATCGATCGCCAGTGCCAGGCCGTCGCGCGGATTATCCGTATTCGGGCTGCGTTTTACGATCAAATAGTGTCCGGGCCGTGCCGTCGGTGCCAACAATTCGGGAACGCCACGGGATAAGCGAACCGCAGCCCGTATGGCATCGGCCAGTTCCGGTTCCATCCTTCTGGTGCCGGTCACCGGGACAGTTGGCTCCATCGGCACCAATTGAATCTCATCTATGCGCGGATAGAAGCGAATGACCGTTGCCGCCACTTCAACGAAAACATCGTCCTGCGAGAGATCGGCTGTTCGCACTTTGGATTGAGCAATCGTCGAAAGCGCCGTCAAATGGGCATCGTGTTGATCGGCACGTTGTGAAGCCTCACGGTGCAACGTAAAGCTTGCAGTTTGAAGGTCGGACAACAAAGCGGAACGCTCATAGACAATAAGGCCACCGATCGCCAGAAGATTGAACAGCAACCACATGAAGAGCGGAAGCGCGTCAGATCGGGTGCTTCTGGTGTGGAGGTTCATAAATTGCATCCCGGTATCGGCTGCTGTTCAGAAAGAATATTGCACCAACTGACAATTATAATTCGGTCAAGCCTTGTGAGTTATGGGAGTTTCATGAGGCTGGCAAATGTGGTGTCGCCCGAAAGGCCGCTGCCAGTTTTCTGACCGCGACCTCGATTTCTGTCGGCGTATAGGCCGCAAATCCCATCAGGAAGCCAGCCCTTCCATTACCGGCAGCATAAAGCCCGGACAAGCCAAGGAGTTCAATGCCGACACGTTGGGCAGCGGCGACAGCATTGCGCTCCGACAAATCACCGGTGAGCAAGCAAGACATTTGCAACCCTCCGGCAGATACATGCGGCTCAACAAAATCCGCCAGATGTCTTTCGATCAACCCCGCAAGCACATCGCGCCGTTCCGCATAGATGCTGCGCATGGCACGGACATATGCCCCGAAATGTCCACCCTCCATAAACCGGGCAAGCGTCAACTGCGCAATTGGTGCGGAATGCCCGTCGAGCAGAGTGCGCGCAACGGTCATCGGCCTGACCAGTTGCGGCGGCAAGACCATGTAGCCGATCCGCAGACCCGGAAAGAGCGATTTGGTGAAAGTGCCAATATAGATTGTCCGGTCATGCCGGTCGAGGCCTTGAACACAGGCTGTAGGCTTTCCAGCGTAATGAAACTCGCTGTCATAATCGTCTTCGATAATCCATGCCTGCTGGCGGGCAGCCCATTCGATCAGCGCCAGGCGGCGATCCAGCGACAGGGTCGCACCAGTTGGAAACTGGTGCGAAGGCGTGAGAAACACGGCCTTGGCCTTGTTTGTTTCGCTTGCCATCCGCTCGATCACAATGCCCTGGTCGTCCACGCTGACCGGGACTGATTCAAGACCTGCAGCATCGAACGCCTTGCGTGCACCGTAATAGGCCGGGTCCTCAATGAAGATGCGGTCGCCGGGATCGAACAGCATGTTTGCACACAGAGCCAACGCCTGTTGTGAGCTGGTCAGGATCAGAACCCTGTCAGGAGTCGCACGACCGCCGCGCTCCAGGTTCACATATTCGGCGACAGCACGTCGCAAAGGCTCGGTTCCCTGCGGATGCCCGTGCAGCAACGCCCGCGTACCGGCTTCCTTCAACACCTGCCGTCCCAGACGTTCCCAAAGCGGAAGCGGGAAGTTCCGGGTCTCGGGAACGCCATGAGCGAAAGGCCGCGGCGTCAGCAGCTCACGCACGCCACCGCTGCGAAACATGACCGCTCCGCGCTTGCTCAGATTGGGTGCCTGATTGCGCAGAAGAGCGTCGCGCTGGGACACACTGCGTCCGGGCGTGAACTCCGTTATCTGCGCCACAAAACTGCCGCTGCCTACCCGGCGGTCGATGAAGCCCTCCGCGTGCAGTTGCGTATAAGCGGCTTCGATCGTGTCTCGGGACACACCCAACGATCTGGCGAGACCGCGCGAAGCCGGAAGCGCTTTTCCCGGCCCAAGCGCCCCATCGACAATCAATTGCCGGATTGATCGCTGGATGCGGGCGTGGAGCGGCATAGCCGCATGGGCGGGGTGGGCGATCCACGCCTTCACCGTTTCAAGTTGGGAGTGCTTGAACAAATGGACTGGTCCTAATTGCCAAAATGGATGGAACTATCAGGCCATTAAACGACTAGTTGTCAAGCTATCTTGTCGGCCACGCGCCTCGATTCCCAGGAGGTTTCCCAGGATGGTTTCATCCCGCGCTTCAACATCAAAAATCCGCTTGAGCGATCTTACTCATCCAATCGTGGCGGGCCTGATCTCCGTCATCGTGAATTATGGCGGTACTTTCATTCTTGTTTTTCAGGCAGCAAAAGTTGCAGAACTGAGCCCGGAGCAGACCGCCTCCTGGGTTTGGTCTGTCTCCATCGGCGTCGGCCTGACGGGTCTCTACCTCAGTTGGCGTTATCGCGAGCCGATCATCACCGCCTGGTCGACGCCCGCCGCTGCCTTTCTTGTCACAGCGCTCGCCACCACACCCTATGCCGAGGCGATCGGTGCCTATATGATTTCGGCCCTGGCTTTCATTATTCTCGGTGTGTCAGGTTATTTTGAGAAAGTCATTCGGCTGATACCGTCAGGCATAGCTTCAGGCCTGTTGGCCGGAATTCTGCTGCAATTCGGAATCGGAGCCTTCGGTGGCGCCACAGCCGATCCCACGCTGATCGGACTGCTGATTGTTGCCTACGTCGTTTTGAAACGGTTTTCCGCCCGCTACGCCGTGGTTGGCATACTCGTGCTTGGGCTGGCTTTTCTACTTTTACAAAACCGGGTCGACCTGTCTGGACTGCGGCTGGAGTTTGCAGTTCCGGTTTTCACCATGCCCGAATTCTCTCTCAATGCCCTGCTGTCTGTCGCGCTACCATTGTTCCTCATCACACTGACAGGACAGTACATGCCCGGAATGCTGGTTCTGCGCAATGACGGTTTCAAAACCAGCGCTAATCCAATCGTCACCGCAACAGGTCTCGGTTCGCTCATCATGGCTCCCTTCGGGTCGCATGCCTTCAACATCGCGGCAATCACGGCGGCAATCGCGACCGGACCCGAAGCACACGAGGATTCATCAAAGCGCTGGATCGCCGGTATTGCGGCCGGTGTCTTCTACGTGCTGGTCGGCGTGTTCGGCGTGACGCTCGCCGCTGTTTTCATGGCATTTCCGGCAAGCTTCATCACAACGCTCGCAGGTCTGGCTCTGTTGGGCACGATTGGAAACAGCCTGGCTGGTGCCATGTCTGACCCTACAAACCGCGAGGCAGCGTTGATCACGTTTCTGGCCTCGGCTGCGAACATCAATCTCTTCGGCATCGGCGGAGCCTTCTGGGGACTGATAATCGGGCTTGTTGCCTATGTCGTTCTCAATGGTCGCCTGCCGCGCCGTGAACGGACTGACCTGGCCGTCAGCGAGGGAACTGTGAAATGATTGCGAAAATCCACGGCATGACCACCTCCATCATTTCAATCCAGAGCCAGGTCGTGCACGGGCATGTTGGCAACAGCGCTGCGGTTCTGCCCATGCAGGCCCATGGGCTGAATGTCGCTGCGGTCCCCACGACCTTGTTGTCCAACAATCCGCATTTCGAAACCATGCGCGGGCGGGTTCTCGAATCCGAACTGGTCGGCGATCTCCTGCGCGGCGTTGAAGAACGCGGTCTGATTGAAACAAGCCGCTATATAGTCTCGGGCTATCTCGGTTCTCAGGCAAACGGAGATGTGGTCGCCGCGTTCGTCGAACGCGCGCGTCGGATCAATCCAGACATAAAGTATATTTGCGATCCGGTAATGGGCGATGCGAATCTTGGCATCTTCGTTGCCGATCCAGTAGTGGAATGTATCATCGAGAGACTTGTTCCGCTGGCCGATCTGCTGACCCCCAACCAGTTCGAGCTAGGGCTTGTCGCAAGCACCGAACCAACATCCTGGTCTGCGCTTGAAGCCGCTGCCGGTCAGGTGCAGGCGCATCGCGGCGCAAGACTGGTCGTGACAGGTTGCAATCTCGCTGACACGCCAGCTGGCTTGCTGGAAAATGTCGTCTTCGATCAGGAAACCTGTACGCGGCTGACCTCGCCGCGCCTGCCAATCGTACCAGTCGGGACCGGCGATCTTTTCACCGGTCTCCTGACCGCCAAACTTACGCGAGGCCACACACTGGTCGACGCAGCGCGCGGTGCCGCTGTCACCATTTCCGAGGTCCTAAGGCGTACAATGGGGGCCGGAGAACATGACATGCAGCTCGCCAGCGTTATCGATGTCCTCGGCTCCTAGAGGTCCGGTTGAAAACGGGCACTAAAGCCGGTTTGCTCCTATGGGACCTGCTACAGGCGAAAGCCTCGTGATTGGGACCAAGTCGTTTAGAGACTGCTCACCAGACGGTGCGAGACGTTTTTTACGACCGTATAATGATGCAGTCCTTCGGCGCCGCCTTCTCGGCCAAGTCCGCTTTCCTTGACGCCCCCAAACGGTGTTTCGGCAACGGAAGCCTCAAGCGTGTTGATCGAGACGTTTCCCGCTTCTAGCCCCGACATCAGACGATCCACATTCTCCGCTGAGTTTGCGAAGCCATACGCCGCCAGACCGAACGGAAGCGAATTCGCCTTCTCAATAGCCGCATCAAGAGACGCAACCGGATTGATCAGTGCCAGCGGACCGAACGGCTCCTCCGACATCGCACGGGCATCGTCCGGCAATTCAGCCAGAGCCGTGGGCGGGAAGAAATAGCCATTGTTCTTCAGGCGATGACCACCGAAAAGCAGTTTTGCGCCCTTCGCCTCGGCGTCGCTAACCAGCTCTTCCAGCGCCATGACGCGACGATCATTGGCAACAGGGCCCATCTGCACCCCCTCATCCAAGCCGTTGCCGACACGGATCGATTGCGCTGTTTCGATAAACGCCGCGGTGAACCGTTCATAGTGGCTTTCATGAACGAAGAAGCGCGTCGGCGATGTGCAAACCTGACCCGAGTTGCGGTATTTGCGGCGCGCCGAGGCGATGCCCGCGACGACCGGATCAGCATCCTCGCAAACGATCACGGGCGCATGGCCGCCGAGTTCCATCAGAGCCGGTTTCATGTGGCGTGCAGCTATTTCGGTCAGATGTTTGCCAACAACAGTCGATCCGGTGAACGCAATGGCCCGGATTTCGGGGCGTGGGATGAGGAATTGCGAGATATCGGCTGGAACGCCGAAAACCAGATTCAACACGCCTGCTGGCAATCCTGCGTCCTGGAAGGCGCGCGCGATGTGCGTCACCGCCGTTGGCGTTTCCTCGGAAGCTTTCAGGATGATGGAGCAACCGGCAGCCAGAGCGCCCGCAATCTTGCGGGCCGGCTGGCTCATCGGGAAATTCCACGGTGCAAATGCCGCGACCGGACCGATCGGCTCGTGCACGACGATATAGCGAATGCCGGGTGCGCTCGGAATAACACGGCCATAGAAACGAATGCACTCGCCAGCATCCCATTCAAAGAATTCACATCCGCGAATAACCTCAAGTCGGGCTTCGGTGATCGGTTTCCCGTTTTCCAGCGTGATCGCACGCGCGATCTCCTCCTGCCGCTCACGCATAAGCGCCGCCGCCTTCATAATGATTGCAGCACGGGCCGCAGGCGCAGTTTTGCGCCAGACCTGATAGCCATTCCACGCCGCCTGAAGTGCAGCTTCCAGATCCTCCCGTTCTGCGACCGCAACCTGTCCGATTTCGGTCTCGTCCGCCGGATTGATGATGGGAAGCGTATTGACGGTCTTGCGCCACTCACCGCCTATGAAAAGCTGCACGTCGGATTTTTGCATCAGAAAGCCTCTGCAATCTAGAAATTCGGGCCACGCCCAGATCATCGTTACGGTCACAATGGAATGTTTTAATTCATGCGACAATTCATCTTGAAACTATATATCCATGAGGATAATCGCATGAATTAAGACAAACGCCGACAAAGCTTTCCCGCGCAAGACTGCAAGCAGCGCATTACGACGCGGTCACAGGTTTCTCTTTGGAAATGCGCGCTAACGGATGCTGCGAATGCCAGCGAGCAAAGCCTGTGACATCTCGGTTTCGGGCGCACACCAGTCCATCAGAATATCGTAATGGTTTCGGCTGGCGACCTCGATGGTTTCCGCCACTCCGCCTGCCGCAGTCCAGCCCTCGGCATAAGCGCGCGACTGACGCTTGAAGCCATCCGCCTCATGCTCTGCCCATGCCACCGTAATCGGACAGCCGCACTCGGGAATGTGCCTTAGCGGGCTGAGCAGATCGACGTCAGCCGGGCTGAGATTCAACCACTCCTGCGGAAAAGTTGCCGCCAGGGGCGCAAGCTCGAAAAGTCCGCTGACCGGCATGCCAAACTTCACAACGTCTGACGGCAAGCCGAAATCACCATGCCAACCTTCAGCAAGAAGCGCTCCGGCAAGGTGGCCGCCCGCTGAACTCCCTCCGACCGCTATCCGGTCCGGGTCGAGACCATACGCCCGTCCGTGATGCCAGACGAAAGCAAGGGCTGCACGCACCTCCCGTGTAATCTCCGCTAGCGATGCTTCCGGCGCCAAACGATAATCAACAGTGACAGTCGCAATACCTTCGGCTGCGAGCATTCCCGCCATCATGGAGGAATCCTCCTTCGACAGAGCACGCCAGTAACCACCGTGAACGAACACAAATACCGGGTTCAATCCGCCCAGGGACGGCGGGCCGAAGATATCGACCCGCTGTCCGCTTTCTTCGTCATAGATCACATCGAAATGTCGGCCCCAATCGGTGCGGGGCGCAACACTTGCCTCGCGATAGCGCACCATTTCGGCGGCAAACTCTTCCGGTGTAACAGTGGCCTTGGCATTATAGTCACGATCAAGCTGGGCAGGGTCGAAGCCTGCTTCTTCAGCCAGACACGACATGCCATCTTTGTTCTTCCACATATCTACGTTCCAAGCCGTTTCACACTTTGCGGGATGCGCTCTAAATCACGGTCGTAGCGACGCGGTTCTCGATAACGCGGACCAGACCAAGGGCGGTCATTTCAGATGATTTCGGGTTGGTTGCGAGCGGGCCATTTTCAAACCGCAAATGCATCCTGCCGAAATCGCCCTCGGCTATGATCTCATGGGTGTTGAGGCGCGCTGCCGGGTCCGCAACCAATGTAACGCGGGTACGATCAAGACCAATCCCGGCAAGTGAAGCAATCACCGCGACATTGGCATTCTGCGGAAAAGCATCTGCTGCCCTGCGGGCTGTATCCGTGAAGAAAACCGTGGCCTCGCTGATTTCGTCAAGCCGCACCAGTTGGGCGGCTGGAGTTCCCACCCATGCATTTGCTGGCTTGATGATGCGATGCTCGACACTTTCAATCGAAAGCCGGCTTGCTGCCGAAAGCGCGTCGATGCCGCCGAGCGCGCCAGGTGGAATAATCAGTTTCGCACCGCTGGCCGAAGCCGCGTCCTTCAGCCTTTGAAACAAGGCATCATCTACGAAAGCCGACGTCGATGAAACCGCGAAATCCATTCCGGCGGAGAGCGCCGCTTCGCCCCACGGCAAGACGCTGGGGCGACCTGCCGCCTCCACCACTAGACTTGCGCCGGTGGCTGCAAGCTCGGCAAAATTTTCGATAAGCACGGCTCCGGCAGGCAGTCCGTCGCGGGGGCCCGACTTGTCACGCACCGCAATCGCGCCGATCTTTACGGAACTTTTCCGCTCTGCGAGAAGGTCCGAAACCCGCTTGCCGATAGCACCCCATCCGACGAGGACGATTGTCTCAGATACCGACATAGGCATGTACCTGATCACGGTCACTTTCGAGGTCGGTACTCGTCCCGCACCAGACTGTTCGGCCTTTCTCGACAATATAGTGGCGATCTGCCAGCTTCTTCAGCACCGCGATATTCTTGTCGATCAGGAGGATCGACTGGCCCATTTCGCGTAATTGCATGATGCAATGCCAGATCTCCGTGCGGATGACAGGGGCAAGCCCTTCCGTCGCTTCATCAAGGATCAGAAGATGCGGGTTTGTCATCAATGCGCGCCCGATGGCCAGCATCTGCTGCTCGCCGCCTGAAAGCGTGCCCGCCGTCTGGTCCGCACGCTCCTGCATACGCGGAAAAAGCGCATATATCTTGCCAAGATCCCACGGCGACTGCCGCTTGCAACGGTTCGACGCGGTTGCGACCAGATTTTCCCGCACTGTCAACGTGGGGAATATCTGCCGCCCCTCCGGCACAAGACCGACACCGAGACGTGCCACTTTTTCAGGGCTATAGCTGGTCGTGTCACGTCCTGCGATCTGGACGTATCCGCCTTTCGGGGTGAGCAGGCCCATCAATGTGCGTATGGTCGTGGTCTTGCCCATGCCGTTGCGGCCCATGAGCGTGACCAGTTCCCCCTCATTCACCTCCAGCGAGATGTCGAACAGTACTTGCGAATGTCCGTAAGCGGCCTGAAGTCCTTCGATTTTCAGCACAGTTCCTCCTCCCCGCCGAGATAGGCTTCCCGCACAGCTTCGCTCGCCCTTATGTCTTCAACCGTACCCGTCAGGATGACGCGGCCATAGACCAGCACCGATATGCGGTCAGCGAGCGCAAACACCGCCTCCATGTCGTGCTCGACGAGCAGCATCGAAACCTTGCCGCGCAGCCCTTGCAAAAGTTCGATCATTTCCTGGCTTTCGACATGGCCGAGCCCAGCCATCGGTTCATCGAGGAGCAGAAGCTTCGGCTTTCCGGCCAGCGCCATAAGCAGCTCCAACTGCTTGCGCCCGCCGCTCGACAAATCGCCTGCAAGTTTTTCCGGGTGATTGGCCAAACGGCTTCCAGCAAGAATTGCATCAACCTCACGCCAGATGGCGCTGCGACCTTTGAGACTGTCGAGAATCCGGAAATTGTGTCCCTCGCGCGCCTGCACCGCCATCGCGATGTTCTGGCGCACGCTCATGTCGTTCAGGAGCGTCGATATCTGAAATGTGCGTCCCAATCCGCGTCCGACACGTGTGGCGGCAGGCAGTTTGGTAATATCCTCGCCCATCAGGCTGATCGTCCCGGATGAAGGCGTCAGCTCACCGCATAGCTGGTTGATAAGTGTCGACTTTCCCGCCCCATTCGGACCGATCAGGGCATGGATATGCCCCTGTGTAACGTCGAGCGTCACATGATCGGTCGCGACCAGACCGGCAAAACGCTTCACCAGATCGCGGACCTGCAATATCGCAGTCATGCGGCCACCTCCACCTTGCGGTCTTTGCGAAACGGACGGCAAAGCGCGCGCCAACCGCCCACAATGCCGCCCTTGGTTCCCAAAACCACGACGAGCAGAATGATGCCCATGACAAGCTGCCAATGCTCAGTCCAGGCGGCAAGATAGGTGTGCAGGATCAGGAACGCAGCCGCTCCCCAAATAGGACCGAAGAACGTGCCGACGCCTCCCAGAATGACCATGACCATCAACTCACCCGATTTGGTCCAGTGCAGCGTATCCGGGCTCGCAAAACGCATGAAAATGGTGAGAAGCGCTCCAGCCAGACCAGCGCCCATTCCGGCAATCACAAAGCCATAGAGTTTGTAGCGATAGGTTTCGATCCCCATGGCCGTCATGCGCCGCTCGCTCTGGCGAATGCCGGAAAGAACCGCGCCGTAGGACGAATGAACGACCCGCCAGAGGAACACGAAATATAGGATCATAGAAACGAGGATGACATAATACATCGTCGTCTTGTCACGCAGGCTGAGACCGAAAAGATCATTTGCCCGTCGCACGATGATACCGTCTTCACCGCCATAGGTTTTGAGCGAAACAAAGAGAAAGAACAGCATCTGCGCGAAGGCGAGCGTAATCATGATGAATTGCACGCCAGACGTGCGCAATGCCAGAGCACCGATGATCAGCGCGGCAAGGCCTGCAACCAGTATTGCCGCCGGTACGGTGACCAGAAACTGGTCAGAACCGGGAATGAAACCGAAAAGCATCGTCTCTTCGGCATGGTGGAAATAAAGAATACCCACAACATAGGAACCGATCCCGAAAAAGGCGGCATGACCGAAGGAAACCATCCCGCCATAGCCGAGGATCAGATTGAGGCTGGCCGCGGCAATGGCATAGATCATGATCCGGGCGACGAGGCTGGACGCAGCCGTCTGCCCCAGCGCTTCGGCCCCAAAAGGAAAAAGTGCGAGCGCCACACAGCCGAGAAGAACGAACAAAAAGCGGTATGACATGATTTAGGCTCCCACCGGAAAGAGGCCTCTCGGGCGGAACAGAAGAACGATAGCCATCAGTAGATAAATGCCCATGGACGCGATACCCACGCCGAGCGCGTCGGCTTCGGGCCCCGCCATGAAGTGGCGCAGAATGGAAGGCAGGAAGGCGCGCAGGCAGGTATCGATGATGCCGAGCGAAATACCCGCGATAAAAGCTCCCTTGATGGAGCCGACGCCGCCGATAACCACAACCACGAAAGTGGCGAGAAGAATCTGTTCGCCCATACCGACCTGAACTGCCAAAATCGGGCTGGTCATGAAGCCGGCAAGGCCCGCGAAAGCCGCACCAAGCGCAAAAACCAGCGTATAAAGCAGGCGGATGTCGACGCCAAGCGCACGCACCATATCGCGGTTGGTCGATCCTGCACGGACCAGCATGCCGATGCGGGTGCGGTTGATGAGCAGATAAAGACCGCCGGCGACCGACAGACCGGCCACAATGATGAGCAAACGGAACGGCGGATAGCTCAGGCCTGAAAACAGCTCGATCGGCTGGGAGAGCGATGCCGGTAGCTGCGTGAAAATCGGCTGGCGGCCAAACATCAGAACGGTCAGCTCATTGAAAATCAAAATAAGCGAGAAAGTCGCCAGCACCTGATCCAGATGATCGCGTTGATAGAGCTTTCGCATGATGCCAAGCTCGATCACAATACCTGCAATTGTTGCCGCCAAAATGGCTGCCGGCAGCCCCAACCAGAAGTTTCCTGTCTGCACGGCCACCCAGGTGCCGATGAAAGCGCCGATCATGTAGAGCGAGCCGTGAGCGAGGTTGATAACGCCCATGATCCCAAAGATCAGCGTCAACCCTGCCGCCAGAAGGAACAACATAACGCCGTAGAGAAGGCCATTTAAAAGTTGCTCGAAGATGAGTGTCATTGGAGGAAACGACCTTCATGAGAAATGAAAGGAAGCGTGGCGCGCACTTTCGCGCGCGCCGGACGGTGGATGTCAGAGCTTGCACTCTGCGGAATAGGAATCACCGTAATTTTCGATCAGCTTCTTTTTGATCCTGGTGGTCGGGTTGCCATCCTCACCCTTGACGACATCAAGAAGGTACCAGTCCTGCATCGGATGCTGGTTTGGGCCGAAGGCAAAATTGCCACGCACCGACTGGAAATCCGCCTTCCGCAGCGCTTCACGTACTGCGTCGATATCGTCAACGCCACCGGTCTGCTTCAATGCAGAAGCAATCAGCCGAGCCACATCGTAGCCTTGCGTGCCGTAATAGGTTAAAGGCCGGTCAGGATAAGCAGCTTTCCACTTTGCAACGAGCTCCTTGCTTGCGGCATTGTCCATATCCGGGCTCCAGTGGCTGGTGGCCATGATTCCAACCGAAGCGTCCCCCAGTGATTTGAGGATCACAGCATCGCTGGACGGCTCGGAAAGCACCATCGGAATCTTGCCGAGCAGACCGGCCTGCTGATACTGGCGCATGAAAGCGATACCCATGCCGCCGGGATGAAACTGGAAGACCACATCGGGGTTTGCCGCACGGATCTGCGCCATCTCGGCCGAATAATCGGTCTGGTCGAGCTGGGTGTAGATTTCACCGACAACTTCGCCCTTGAACCGGCGCTTGAAGCCCGCGAGCGCATCCTTGCCTGCTTGATAATTCGGCGCAAGAATGAAAGCGCGCTTGAACCCTTCCTGTTCCGCAGCAATGCCCGATGCTTCATGGAGCGAGTCATTCTGCCAGGAAACCACGAAATAATTGGCATTGCAGCCCTTGCCCGCCATGTTCGAGGGCGCCGCGTTGGCACTGATATAGATGCTGTCATTGTCGACGATATCCGGCACCGTTGCACCGGCTACATTCGAAAAGATGATGCCGGTAAACAGCTTCACGCCGTCTTCCGACATGAATCGCTCGGCGATCTGTCGTCCGTTACCGGGCTTGGCGGCGTCGTCCTCGACCTCCAATTCAACCGGCACACCTCCGAGTTTGCCGCCTTCCGCATCAATGGCAAGCTTCATGCCGTCGCGCACGTCCTGACCAAGATAGCCCCCGGGACCTGACAATGTCGTTATCACACCGATCTTGACCGGTTCGGCGGTCGCGGTGCCAGTCGTCAGCCCTGCCAGCAGGCCGACCATCAGGAGTTTGTTTCTCATTTCATTTCCCCTTGTCTTTTTATGGATAAGCACCCGACAGTTTCGTCGGGCGCGCCTCATCAGAGCGCAACCCAGCCTTCTGGCGGGTTTTTGCCGGGATGGACAGTGTTGCAATGCGGGCAGGTTCGCAATTTCTCATCGTTGTAGAAAGCGGCGTAGAGCGGCGGTAGATCGTCGACGATGGATTCCAGATCAACTTCAGCGCGATGAACGAGGCCACTGCATTCAAAGCAATACCATTCGACGGCGTCAAGAACGCCTTCGGGACGGGCCGGTTCGATCACCAGACCGATGGATCCTTCCTGGGGGCGCTGCGGCGAATGGCGGATATGCGCCGGCAGAAGGAAGATATCGCCCTCGCGGATCGGCACATCGTAAAATTCGCCTGTCGACGTATCGTGCAGCTTCAACAGCATATCGCCCTTGAGCTGGTAAAAGAATTCCTCGACCGGGTCGTCATGATAATCGGTGCGCTTGTTCGGGCCACCGACAACCGTGACCATCAGGTCCGCATCCTTGAACACAAGCTGATTGCCCACAGGTGGCTTGAGCAGATGCTTGTGCTCATCGATCCATTTCTGAAAATTGAAAGCGCTGAGTTTTGTCATTCTTGTTCCCCTTTTCGGTTCTATCAGGATAGCTTGAGACCGCAGCTATCGAATGCCTCCCGGATTGCGCGTTTTTCAGCATCGGTCAGCTCAAGCATCGGCGCGCGAACAGGTCCACCAACCTGGCCAAGCAGCTCCTGCCAGTATTTTTGATGCGAAGTTGGCTTTTCAGCCGGTCGCGTCGACTTGAAGGCGTGGCGGACAGGTTCGAGGCTCTGCCAGACGGCACGCGCCTCAGCTTCTTTGCCCGCAAAGGCCAAGTCGGTATAGTCCCGCATGCGGCGGTCAAACTTGGTTTGCAGCGTATAAGGCGGCGAAGAGCAGAGATAAAGCTGCCAGCCTAGCTCGAGAATATTATCCAGCCATTCGTCTTCCGATGCGGTCGAGACCAGAATGCGGTCTCCTGCAAGTTCCGTGAGCGTGCGATACATGTCGCGCGGGACCGAATATTTGATTGCGACAACTGTCTCGATGTCGGCCAGACGATTACAGAGCTCCGGGCTCATCAGATAGCCGCTGTCGGGATGCGACCAGAGTGCAAGGCCGATATCCACCTTCGAGGCAATCGTTTCATAGTAGCGCAAGAGCGTTTCATCCTGCGCCCGCAGGAAATGCAGAACCGGTGCGTGGACGACAATATAGTCCGCGCCACATGCCTGCGCGTGCTTGGCCAGATCAATAACCACGTCCATGTTCTGGTCCGAGCAGGACATGATCGTTTGCGCCTTTTCGCCTACTGCCGAGACAGCCAGATCGAACATGCGCTTGCGCTCGTCAACCGACATGGAGAAGAATTCGCCCTGCTTTCCCGCGACGAAAAGTCCGTCAATGCCCAGATCGTTGATCCAGTGGTCGACATTCTTGCGAAAGCCGCCTTCGTCAATCGATCCGTCCTCTTTGAAAGGTGTGTTTGCCGCAGCCCATATACCGCGCATCGTTGCGCGCGAGTGGGCCTTGGCGTTCTGACGGTCATATTTCATCGGAATCCTCGCTTCGGGGCGGGTCACTCCAAACCCGCGTTTTTCCTATCGAGCCTCACTTTCTTTCATTCGAGAAGTCTTGTAAGTAGAATATATTCATAAACAAAAACTCATAAGTGAGCTGATGCGTCCCACTCTCCGCCAGATCGAATGCTTTCAGGCCGTGGTCGAACTGGGAAATTTTTCACGTGCAGCCGAGCGTGTCAGAACGACCCAGGCCAATCTTTCCCACACCATACGCGATCTGGAGACGGTGCTGGATACGCGGCTGTTCGACCGGACGACGCGGCGCGTCAGCCTGACGGATGCAGGACGAGCCTTTGCGGAAGGCGCGCTTGCCGGCCTTGCCGAAATTGATCGTGCCGCTGAAGTCGTACGCGATCTGGGCAAGTTGCGGCGCGGTCAGGTCAGTATCGCCGCTCCGCCATTGCTATGCACGACAGTGCTTCCGCGGCTGGTTCGCCGTGTGGCCGACGAACATCCCAACCTTGTCATCAAGATCGAGGATGTCGGACCTGAAATCGTCATCGAACAGGTTCGGAACGGACGGTGCGACCTCGGCGTCGGCACTTTTTCCGGTGAGGATTCGGATGTTGAAAGCCAGATGGCACTGCGCGATCAATTGATGATTTTCGTGTCGCCTGATCACGATTTCGCGGGGCATCAACACGTGTGCTGGTCTGAGCTCGACAATCAGCCGATCATTACGCTTACCCAGAAAAGCAACATCCGGCTTTTGACAGAACTCGGCTTTGAACAGGCGAAACTGGCGCTTCGACCACATATGGAGGTCAACCAGATTCATACGGTCCTGTCGCTGGTGGAGGTCAATGCCGGTATCGCTGTACTGCCTGCCTATGCTTTCACCGCTCTGCGCGGTCGCGGCATCGTGGCCCGCCCGCTGACGGACCCGGCAATCGTGCGAGAGGTTCGTCTCATCACGCCCCGCGACCGCGAACAATCAGCGGCCACCGTCGCCGTGCGTTCCATCCTGCGAAATCTGCTGCGCCAGATGATCCCCGAAATGCCGGGAGACAGCAACGCCGGATAGACCATTTCCACGCATGTCTAACCAACCTTTTGAGCTTGCTTCGTGCGCCTCGGCGCGCTCATATAAAATTGAAGTGTCGTTTAGAATCATCTGGAAAAGTCGATACTAAACAAACACACCGCCGAAGGTCGGTCGCGTCGCCAGCAAGGGAATGCAGCTTCATGAATACATATGGAAAACTATTTTCAGCCGCGCTGGTCGCGGCTGCCCTCAACAGCACGGCAGTTGGACAGGTCTTTGCCAAGACCTTGATCTATTGCTCCGAGGCGTCTCCTGAAATGTTCGACGCAGCACAGACGACATCCGGTGCCGTTTATGACGCATCGGCGCGCAATGTTTCCAACGGACTTATCAAGATCAAGCGAGGCTCGACGGAGCTGGAACCCGGCCTCGCGGAAAGCTGGGACGTTTCTGCCGACGGTAAGGAATATACTTTTCATCTGCGAAAAGGCGTGAAGTTTCACACCACAAGTTTTTTCACCCCGACGCGTGAATTCAATGCGGATGATGTAATCTTCACCTTCGACCGCCAGGGGAACAAGGACAATCCCTATTACAATCAGGGTACATGGCCGCAATTCGGGGCCTATTCCTTTCCCTCGCTGATCGAGAAAATCGAGAAGATTGACGATCACACAGTGAAGTTTGTGCTGGCGCATCCCGAAGCGACCTTTATCTCGACGCTGTCGCTGACATTCGCCGTTATTCAGTCCAGGGAGTATGCCGACAAGCTCGTCGCGGAAGGCCGCATTGCGGAGTTCAGCCAACAGCCCGTTGGAACCGGCCCTTATCAGTTCGTTGCCTATCAGAAGGACAGCGCCATCCGCTATCAGGCCAATCCTGACTATTGGGCAGGCAAACAGAAGATCGACAATCTCATCTTTGCGATCACGCCGGATGCGGCAGTGCGTTATCAGAAGCTGAAGTCGGGCGAATGCCATGTCATTGCCGCTCCGAACCCCGCCGATATTGCGGAAATGAAGAAGGACCCGGCTGTTGAAATGCTGCACAAGGAAGGCCTGAACCTGTCCTTCCTCGCCTACAATACCCAGCAGAAGCCGTTTGATGATGTGCGCGTCCGCAAGGCGCTGAACATGGCGGTCAACAAGGCTGCCATCATCGATGCGGTCTATCTCGGCTCGGCAGTCCCGTCGGTCAATCCTCTGCCCCCGAGTATCTGGGGTTACAATAAGAACGTAAAGGATGATCCTTATGATCCCGAACGGTCGCGGAAGCTGCTTGATGAAGCAGGCGTCAAAGACCTGAAGATGAAAATCTGGGCCATGCCCGTGCAGCGGCCCTATATGCCGAACGCGCGGCGCGCTGCCGAGCTTATCCAGTCCGATTTCGCCAAGGTTGGCGTCACGGCGGAAATTGTCACCTATGACTGGGGCGAATATCTAAAGCGTTCTCTGGATAAGGACCGAGACGGTGCCGTCATGCTCGGCTGGACCGGCGGAATTGCCGATCCCGACAATTTCCTCGCAGCCCTGCTGAGCTGTAAGGCCATCGGCAGCGCCAATCGCGCGAACTGGTGCGATCAGGATTTCGAGAAGCTCATTCAGGCAGCCAAGCTGACGACCGACCAGTCAGAACGCACCAAGCTCTATGAGCAGGCGCAGGTCGTCTTCAAGGAACAGGCTCCCTGGCTGACAATCGCCCATCAGATCGTCGAGCAGCCGATCAGCAAGAAGGTCAAGGACTTCCGCATCGATCCCTTTGGCGGCTATCTTTTCGAGGACGTCGACATTGAGGAATAGGCCTGGCCCTTACCAGCTTGATGGCTGGCGATAGATTACAGGTAGCGGGCATGGAGCATAATCCGACAGGCGTGAAACAACGCCCGCTATCCTTCTTTCGTGCCTGTGTGAATCCGGGCCGATTCCGACCACTAGCCGAGAAAATAAGATGGATATCGTAGACCGCTTCCTAGCCTATACCCGCATCAACACGACCGCTGTGCCGAATACAGGCAAACTTCCGTCGAGCCAGGGGCAAACCGATCTCGCAAAGTTGCTCGCCAGCGAAATGCGCGCCATGGGCATGGAGGTTGAGGAGCGCGACCATTCAATCGTCGTCGGCACGCTGCCTGCCAATGCCTCCAATGCCGATCATCAGTTTCCGACAATCGCATGGGTCGCCCATCTCGATACGTCCAGCGAATATACAACCGATACCCGCGCTCATGTGGTCGATTACAAGGGCGGCGATATCGTGCTCAACGAGGCGACCGGCGCCACCATGCGGCTTGCCGAATTCCCCGAGCTGGAACGTTATGTCGGGGACAGGATTATCGTGACGGACGGCACCAGCTTGCTCGGCGCTGATAACAAATCCGCCATTGCCGAGATCATGCATGCCATGCAGGTCCTGACCACCCACCCCGAAATAGAACACGGCACCGTCAAGGTCGTCTTCGTCCCGGATGAGGAAATCGGACTGCTTGGAGCCAAGGCGCTCGACGTCGCCTCCCTGAAAGCCGATTTCGCCTATACGCTCGATTGCTGTGCGGTTGGCGAGATCGTGTATGAGAACTGGAATGCGGGTGAGTTCCGCCTCACTTTCAAAGGCCAGCCCGCTCATCCGATGTCGGCCAAGGGCAAGCTGCGCAATGCTATTCTCTATGCCCAGCAATTCCTTTCAATGATGCCGGGCGGCGAACGCCCGGAGTATACGGAAGGCACCGAGGGCTATTATTGGGCCAAGGGCATTCACGGGACTGTTGCCGAGACAATCCTGATTGTCGACATCCGCGATTTCACGAAAGACGGTTACGAAACACGGCGTGCATTCATCGAGAACCTGGCTGCAAGTTTCAACCAGCTCCACGGAGAAGGCACGGTTCATGTGGACTACAAGCCTGTCTATCGGAACGCCGCCGAAAGCTTGCAAGGCGAAAACCGCTATCCGGTCGTGCTTGCCCTACAGGCCATGAAAGCAATCGGGGTAGTACCGACACCGCTGCCGATGCGTGGCGGCTATGACGGCGCCGTGCTCTCCGAAAAGGGACTGCCATGCCCGAACCTGTTCTGCGGCGCGCACAACTTTCACTCGATTTACGAGTTTCTACCGGTTGGCTCGCTTAACAAAGCCTCCGAGATGGTCATCGAAATACTGAAGAGCGCACGGATACCCGATAAAAGCGCCGGTTGATCAGCCTCAATATGGGGAGACGTGAATTCATCTCGTCTCCCCGCTTCCTGTCTGGGCCTTCTGTTAATATTGGAGTGGTTCCAGTTCAGTACCCTATGGCGGCACCAGCGACGGCGCGGCTGTCGATAGCGCCGTAATAGCGGTTGTCGCCGCCCTTCTCGATAGCCGCCATATCCTTGCCGCCAACAAGAATGCCTGCAGCCTCACCCCACACTGGCCAATTATGGTCCTCACCGACAGTGTAGCCCATACCGGTCAAGAGCCGGATCGTATCCGGCGAAAGCGCATTCGCTTCCATGTAGACCCGGTCAGGCAGCCACTGATGATGGATGCGCGGGGCGTCAATAGCCTCCTGAATGTCCATACCATGATCGATTACATTCATGATTGCCTCAAGCGTGATCGTGATGATGCGCGAGCCGCCGGGGCTGCCGATAACCATGAACGGTTTACCGTCCTTCGACACGATGGTCGGGCTCATTGAAGAAAGCGGCGACTTGCGCGGCTCGATGGCATTGGCTTCGCCTTGTATGAGTCCATAGAGATTGGCCACGCCCGGCTTGATCGTGAAATCGTCCATCTCATTGTTGAGAAGAATGCCCGTGCCCTCGGCCACTTTGGCCGTGCCGAACGATCCGTTCAACGTATAAGTCACTGCGACGGCATTACCATCCTTGTCCACGATGGAATAATGCGTGGTTTCGTTGGACTCCTTGAATTCGGCTGGCTTCAGCGCCTCACTGACTCCAGCGCGATAGGGATCGATGCGGCTGCGGATTTCTGCCGCATAATCCTTGCTGGTGAGCTTCTGGACTGGATTATCGATAAAATCAGGGTCTCCCAATGCCGTGTTGCGGTCCACATAGGCGTGGCGCATCGCTTCCACCATCAAACGTGTGGTCTCCGCAGAACCATAGCCGAGATAGGAAATCGGATACCCCTCAAGCACGTTCAGGATTTCACAGATAATTAGTCCACCGGAAGAAGGCGGCGGCGATGAGACGATATCATAACCGCGATAGCTGCACTTGACCGGTTCCAGCTCACGGACCTTGTATTGCTCGAAATCAGCCTTGGCGAGAATGCCGCCATTTTCCTTGCTCGATTTGACAATCAGATCGGCGATATCGCCCTGATAGAAGGCCGCTGGACCTCTTTCTGAAATGGCCGAAAGGGACTTGGCGAGATCCGGCTGGACAAGTTTCTCACCCAGAGGAAGCGGCTTTCCGTCTTTCAGGAAGATTTTCGCCGCTGCCGGGTCTTTCGCCAGTCTTTCGTTGCCGTCGGCAAACGAGAGAATGTCCCCCAGCTCGAGCGTGAAGCCGTCCTTGGCAAGTTTCAGGGCCGGGCCGATCAGCTCCTCACGCTTGCGGGTGCCATATTTTTCGCGCGCTTCCTCCAGGCCAGCCACCGTGCCTGGTACGCCGATGGCCAGATAGGTTTCAGTACTGGCGCCTTCTACCGGCTTGCCATCCTTGTCTAGATACATGGTCTTGGTGGCGGCGAGCGGTGCGCGCTCACGAAAATCGAGAAAAGTACTCTTGCCGTCCTTGAAGCGGATCGTCATGAAACCGCCCCCGCCAAGATTACCCGCGGTCGGGTAAACGACCGCCAGCGCATAGCCGACGGCCACGGCCGCGTCGACGGCATTGCCGCCGCTTTTCAGCACGTCAATACCCACCTGTGAGGCCAGATGCTGCGCCGTAACCACCATGCCATTCTGGCCTTCTGCCGGGGCTGGTGATGCCGCATAAGCCGAAGGCAGATGGCCCGCAACGGCGATAACAGCGGCAAGGGAAAGCGATTTCAGTCTGTAATGCTGCATGTCTTTCCTCCCGTATGTTCTCCCGAATGGGAGTCCAGAGCACAACGTCCGCAATATCTTGCGCAAAAGCAAGCGGGAGAAAGCGGTTTGTCTGACTGTCAGCCAGACTGAGCCGCGCGTTCGTTTACCCTGTCATGTATCGTACATGGCCAGTGTTCGTAACAGGTCGGAGAAAGTCAGGGATCGGCTTGCGTCGGATTGATTGTCGCTGGGGCCATCGTTTCGCGGCGGCGACTTACGGACATTGCTCGGGCTGTACCCGAATTGCTGGGTGAAGGCCCGCGTGAAATTGGCTGCCGTGTCGAAGCCAAACAATTGCGCAACATCGGATACTTTGCGGTTTTCCGATGCATCCGCGAGCATCTCGTGGGCTGCAAGCAGCCGCTTTTGGCGAATATAGCTGAGCACCCCGCCCGAACCCTCAAAGAGCTGATAGAGATGCGTGCGTGAGATTGCGAGTTCTTTGCTGAGCGTATCTGGCGTGAGTTCGCGGGACATGAGGTTTTTCTGGATGAAACGTCTGGCTTTGGTCATCAGCCCCAGAGAAGCATTATGCTCGCTCGCATCACTTTCCTTCACCAGCGGCGCGATGGTGTCGAATACGAGCTGCCGCAAGGCGTCGCGCAATTCCGGCAGGTCTTCGCTCGTTATGTGGTCCAATCCCGCCTCGATCGTCGATACGAAATCGATAAGCAGCTTGGCGCGATAACCTCCAAGCGTCGCATTGTTGCATGCTTCCGGCATGCCACCCAAAGCTGTGAACTGATCGATGGGTATGATCAGCAGTACCGCTTCCGTTGCGAGTGCGCGACCGCGAAACGGATAGCCAAATGAACGGATATTGATCATGCCGGGCTCGTTTTCCGCCACACGATCATCTACCGCCGTCCATGTCTGACCGCTGCGCAAAAAACTGACCTGCCAATGATCGATCGGGCTGAAGCGGACTTTTTCCGCCGATCGCTCGTAACTGAACGGCGGGGCGGTCTGTTCTATGAGCAGCATTCCATGCAGATTCCAGACTTTCTGGGTAACCGGAAAGCCATCTGCGGCGTTCGTATCGTCCGGCAGACGGACCTCATAGAGGGGAGCTACGTGCTGTTGCCATGCAGCGAACTGGGCGGAAGGCTCAAGCTGGTTCGTCGTGAAGACCAGCGGAGACAGAATATTGGCGCTTCGGGCATCTTCCCCAAGCGGCGCGAGTGGAACACGCGCTGACTGGCGGCGTTCCACAAAATCGGGCTTAAGATCACGCGTGGCTTTGTCGCTTTGGGATGTCACGGCAACTCCCTAAACCAACCCGAAGGCTCAAGCCACGGAGACCGCAACCCAAGTCCCTGTGTCAATAGTAGCATCTACTTGCATAAAATCAAAATAAGCCGGAACACTATCAGTCAGCCAATGTTCGGGCCGGAAACATCAAAGATTTCGGAACGGACTATAAAGCAGATTGTTTGCATCCCATTTGATGAAAATTTTCATGAAAATCCGGCCAAAATATTAAAACGCATCCGATAGAAAAACGGCAGTAACAACCGGAGGCAATCGCATGAACAATGTATTTGCATATGCTGTACGCCGCGAAAGCTTGAAATGGGCTGCCGCTATCATCGTTGGACTATCCGCTTCTCTATGTCTGACGGCAGGCGCAGAAGCCAAGGACACCCGCAAGCAAAAAAGCGAAACAGTTTCGGTTTATCTCGCTAAGTTCAAGGTAGGTAACCAGGCTCGCTTCCACAAACCGGCAACCGCAAAAGTCATCAAGGTGTCCGCGTCGCAATATGCGACCGGTACGCCCTATGTGTGCACGCCAAGCGGCTTCGGGCAGAAATCTCGCTGCTTCCCCCGCGATTAGAGCATAATGTGCAAAAATTTTCAGTATAAGCTCCAAGGCATACCGGCTCGCCACAACTCAATACAGATCAGACGAGCCGGCATGCTTGCCTGGCGATCATCTCGCCTTGGCTTTCATGATTGCCAGCCCTTTGCTGATACGATCACCGCGCAGCAGCTTTGCTGCCTCATCCGTCCGGCGTGGCGGATTGTTGCGGAAAACATACCAGTCACCGCCCAATGAGCGTTTTTGATAGATCACGCCATCCTTCTGACGATGGATGAAACAGGTGATATTGCCGCCATCGCCCGCTTTGCTGACCCAATAGGCCCGCAGGCAGAGCTTGCCGCGATTGGTGGCATACCAGTGCCCCTGCCCATAGGACCACGCCCTGCCTTTCTGCGACCAGGCGGTGAAACGATGTCTGTCGGCAGAGAAATAGCCACCGCCATCCTTCCATTTCCACGTTTTGCCAGAGTAAAGCGCCTCAAGCGCTTGGGCTGATAACGGTGAGGCCGCAGCAGCCTTGATGGCAACCGGATCTTCGCTTTTCGGCTTCGGCGCCGCATCGGCAGCGCCTGCCATAAGAAGCACGGACAGCGCCGCGCTGACGGTTCTCAAATGGATCGAAAACATTGTCGTATTCCTGTTCAGACGTTAGAGCATTTCCAGCGAAGGCTTGAACCGGCCTTGTGAAGGATAATGCAACGAAACAAATATCGAGCATGATCAGACCGGAACGCTTCACGTCTCGGCTCAATCAAGCGGATGGTTCGCAACCCGCCAGTCAGGCCGCCCGACACCACGTGGCCACGGATAGACTTCGCGGTCATTGAAGTAGACGGTTGCTGTCAGTTCTGGAAATTCGGGTTGCGGCTTATTGGTCTCCTGCGCCCAGGCGCGGACATAGGCGTCACTTCCCTCGTAGCCGAGTTCGGCGATAACAATCGGCTTATTGAAACCCACCACACGGTCATATCCCGGCTTTGCCCGTTCGACAAAGGTGGATGCGCGACCGAGTTCAAGCATATCGTAGGGTTCATAGCCAAACACCGAAAGGCCGATCACATCGACATAGCCATCGCCCGGATAGTAGGCTTCCAGCCCCGCATCTCCCTTCGGCGACCACATATATTTGGCGTTCGGCAATGTCTTACGGCAGACATTGACCGCGTGCTGATAGGCCCGGATATACCCCTGAGCCGACCAATAGGACCAGGTGAACTGCCCTGTCTTGTCGTCCATTTCCTGCGCCCAGCGAATGGTGACCGGACTCTTCAGCTTGGAAGCAGCAGAGCAGACGGCAGCCATGTTTGAATCATAGCGGCCACGTACGATGCCGTTCAGAAGATCATCGGGCGCGACGCGCCAGTCGCGAGCCCATGACCATGGTTCCACGGTGATCAGCAATTCACGGCCCCGCTCCTGTGCATAGGCATCAGCAGTCGACAGGCTGGTCAGATCGACATCTTCCCATGGAAGGAATAGATGCTCTATGCGGGAATTCGCATCGTTGGTGAAATCCCCGTGCGGATCATAGGCTCCGAATGTAATGGACTGCGGGGTTATGACCGGCCGCTTGTCGTGGAACATGTTACGGGTATCGACATTGGCACCCGACACACCACTCGCCGCGTAGACTGCGGTTGAAAGCAGTCCACCGCAAAGAATGGCTGTTGCTATTTTATATGAGGTTTTCATCGCCGCCTCCTTTACTGCGTTGGCGATTGCGCAACGGGCAGCGCCAGATTGAGCGCTTCCGTTTTTGGCTTTATTGTCTTGATGGAGACGAGCTTGCGCGCCTCGTCATCCTTGTTTCCGCCAGCGTGGCGGAAGACATACCAGTCTCCGTCCGGCTCGCGTTTCTGGTAGATCGTCCCATCGACGACTCGGTGGGAAAAGCAGGTCTTGTTTGGGAAGACACCCTGAGCCAGATGCCATTTCGCATCGAAACACATCTGACCCGACCAGGTGATCCGCCAGCGCCCTTCCGCCCAGGCCTTGCCTTTATCCCCATCGACACGAGCAGTGAAACGGCGGTTCTGGCTTTCCATCCGGCCCGCGCCATCTGCCCACTGCCAGTTCTTGTCGCGATAAAGCACGTAGATTTCGGCGGGAGTCATCACGCGGGCACCATCGGGCAGACCATCATTGGCGGCCGATGCTGCACCGGCTGACGCGCCGATCCCGACCAGCACGACAACGAGTGTCAGAGCGCCTCTGCTCGTTTCCGTGCTCCGGCCATAGCGGGACCGTTGGCCTTCAAACATCGAATGTTTCATTTGCACCTCCCACGACCTTCAGGTTGCGCGCACCCGCCAAGGGTTCTTGCGATTGACGGATGCGCGCATGCGGCAGAACGTTTGTTGGTCTTGTTTCCTGCCGCTGTTGAACCGAACGGCCTATTGTCGAAATCTGGAAGCCCAGATTCTCGGCAATCGCCGGTGAAAAGACATTGCGCAGGTCGACCAGTACCGCGTCCTGCATGACCCGTTTCATCCGAACGAGATCCAGCTTGCGAATGCTGTCCCATTCGGTCACGATCACCGCCGCATCGGCTGTGTTCAGACATTCGTAGGGGTCGTCGCAAAACTCGACATCGCTGAGAAGGCGGCGCGCATTCTCCATTCCTGCCGGATCATAGGCTCGAATTTTAGCGCCGAAACGCTGCAAGGTTTCAATGAGCGGAATGGCCGGCGCGTCGCGCATATCATCCGTGTCGGGTTTGAACGTCAGGCCAAGAACGGCAATGGTGCGGCCTTCGACGCTGCCGCCGAGTGCATCCAGTACCTTCAGCGCCATGCGACGCTTACGTGCTTCATTGACGGTAACCGTTTCCTCGACCAGCCGCAGGGCAACCCCGTGATCCTGGGCGGTGCGCAACAGCGCTATCGTATCCTTCGGAAAACAGGAGCCGCCATAGCCTGGCCCTGCATTGAGAAAACTGGTGCCGATACGCTTGTCCAGCCCCATGCCAAGCGCCAGTTCGGTGACATCGCTGCCGACTTCCTCGCACAGATCCGCCAGTTCGTTGATGAAGGTGATCTTCGTGGCGAGAAAAGCGTTGGCCGCATATTTGATCAGCTCCGACGTCCGCCGCTGCGTGATTACGATTGGCGTCTTCAAGGCTTCGAGCGGCGGCGCATAAAGGGCAACAAGCACGGAACGTGCACGTTCGTCCTCCACGCCTATGACGACGCGATCAGGCTGCAGAAAATCCCGAATAGCGACACCTTCGCGCAGGAACTCGGGATTGGACGCAACGGAGAATGTGCCGGGCCGGCGAACCGAGCCGATGATCTTCTGCACCACATCGCCGGTCCCGACCGGAACGGTCGACTTGACCACGACGACGCTGGAGTCTTCGATCAATGGCGCAAGCTCGCGAGCGGCCATATAGACGAAGGACAGGTCAGCATCGCCATGACCCGCACGCGCTGGCGTGCCAACCGCGATGAAGACAAGCTCCGCGCCCTTTACCGCTTCCGCCAGACTGGTGGTGAAGCTGAGACGGCCAAAGGCGAAATTGCGTTCCACCAGCTCATCCAGCCCCGGTTCGTAGATTGGCACAATGCCGCGCTCAAGCCGCGCGATTTTCTGGGCATCCTTGTCGACGCAGACGACCTCGTGTCCCCATGCTGCGAAACACGTGCCACTGACCAATCCGACATATCCCGTACCGATGACAGCGATCTTCATTTTTTCGCGCCTCTCTTGCTAGTCTGTTTCAGTGGCTGGAGCTGTGCGCCAGCGTGGATTGAAAATTGTCCTGTGGATGTCGCGTCCACCCACACCGGCACCGGCAACCGAGAACCGGTCGTCAAATATCGTGAAGCTTTTCGTGCCCCAGCTCAGTGCCTCGATGCCATCGCGACCGCGTTCAACAGTGGTAAAGCCAGTCAGCGCGACCAGTGCGGTAAAGCTGCATGCCAGTACCGGTCGATAGAGGCGGCTGGTCATCCGCACCCGATTTTCGCGGGTGTGCTGGATCACGATCATCGCCGTAAGCAACAGGTAAGAACAGGCATTGACGATGGCGAAAATGAAGAAACCTCGGGTTTCGTGGGCATCCCTGATAAAGAGCACCGGCAAGATCGAGAGCCCGGAGATCAGCGCATAGGGAGCGATCACCCGCAGCGGTACCGGATCGACCTCCGATGAGCCTTTCGGCGTGACGCGGAAATCCACGAAGGAACCGGTCAGCCAGTCGCGAAAGGCCGCCAAGGTACCAGCCAGAGCCCAGGGCCACCGGGCCAGCAGGAACAGCATCGCTTCCCAGCTAAGAATCTTTCCGTCGACCGGGCGAAATGTCTTGCTCGACCGCCACCAGAATGCCAGCGCCAACGTGACGAGCGAGAGCGGCAGGAAGTGCGTCAGGAATTCAGGATAGGTAACGCTGACGAAATTATCTCCATAAGCCAGAATGGCTATCGGTAAGACGAATGCAAGTCCCAGAAAGAAAGCGTAGAGAGGGTACCAGAGCTGCGAGAACAGAAACTGGAACTTCAGCCGCAGCGGCAACCGGCCAATCAGCTTCGGCGTATATTGCAGCAGGATCATCACAAGGCTGCGCGACCACTGGAATTCCTGTGTCACGAGATCGGCGAAGGTGCGCGGACCGTCGCCATGGGCGATTGCGTCCAGCGCATGAACACCCCGCCAGCCATGCGCGTTCATGAACAGGGTTGTCGAATGATCCTCGGCCAGTTCTGGCCCAAGACCGCCGATCTCTTTCAGCGCTGCCGTACGCACCGCATAATGGGAGCCGATGCACAGTGGGGCGAAGCCGCCATTATAGCCGGCTTGCAGCGAACCATGCATGCTGGCTTCTACGTAGAGACGCCCACGCGCCGACCAGCTTTCACGTGCGTTGCGATCACAAATGCTCGGTGCAGAAACATAACCGACAGCGGGATCGGCAAAAGGCCGTAATATGTTGAAGAGATAACCCGGTTCAGGCACATGATCCGCATCGAGCTGCGAGACGAAATCATAGCGCTCATAGCCATAGTGATCGTAGAAGAAGGCGAGATTGCCTTCCTTGCACCGGGTACGGCGCGGCCAGAACTGCCGATGATAATCGGCGCGCCCCTTGCGCGTGGAAACGAACACACCATGCTCGCGGCACCAGGCAAGCGTCGAGGGTGAAGGGTCCTCGTCGGCGAGCCAGGTATCGTGTGGCACATCCTGCGCCAGCATGGCGCGCAAAGTTTCGGCCACCACCTCGAAGGGCTCCGACGGCGCCTTGGTGACAACCATGGCGACGCGGCTTCCGGCAGGAATGCGAAGCGGCCCGGTGGGGCGCGCCGCGTGGAAGAAAACCGTGATGAAATAGAGCGGCAGGATCGTGATCCAGGCCAGGAGCGCCGTCACCAGAATATAACCCGCAAGGTGATTGGGCGTAGCGCTCATCAGCCACCATTGCCAGAAATAGGCGAGGGCTAAGGCCCAGAGGACAATGCCCACCACATATTCCGCACGCTTGCGGCCAGTGAAGATGGGCGCCAGAAATGGTTCCCTTTCCCCTGTGTTAGCGTTGATGGCTGGATCAAGCTTGTGCCGCGTCATGTCCGCATCTCCAAACCAAAGAAGGGCGCTGCCGTGCGGATGATTGTATCGAGATCGGAGTACAGGGTGCGAAAGCCGAGCTTTGCGGCCGCTTCAGCCGGATCGGCATAAAGAACCGGCGGATCGCCTGCCCGGCGCGCGCGCATTTCGACGGGCACCGTGCGGCCGGTCAGCCGGTCTATCGCATCCACGATTTCCTTGATGGATGTTCCGCGCCCGGTTCCGAGATTAAGGACCAGATTGCCACCGCCATTCAGAAGATGCTCAACCGCCAGCACATGGGCCCGCGCCAAATCGACCACATGGATATAGTCGCGGATACAGGTACCGTCCGGTGTGTCGTAATCATCGCCGTAAACTTCCAGGCAATCGGCCACCCCCGTCGCCGCCAGCATGGCGCGCGGTATCAGATGGGTTTCAGGATCATGCTTTTCACCCAGTTCGCCATCCAGATCGGCACCGCAGGCATTGAAATAGCGCAGCGCCGCATAAGGAATGCCATAGGCTGCCGAATAATCCGCCAGCATATGTTCCGCGATCAGCTTTGTGCGCCCATAAGGGTTGATCGGATTTTGGGTTTCGCCTTCGCGGATCGGCAACATATCCGGAATGCCGTAAGTGGCGCAGCTCGACGAGAAAATAGTCGGGCGTCCGCCTGTCAGGCGGCTGGCCTCCAGAACGGACTGGATGCCGCCGACATTGTTACGATAATATTTTGCGGGGTCCGTGACGGACTCTCCCACATAGGCCGAAGCCGCAAAGTGAATGATGGCAGCCGGATCGAAGATTTTGATGGCAGCGATAAGCTGCTCCTGTGAAAGCGTGTCGCCCTCGACAAACTCGCCCCAACGCACAGAAGACCGGTGACCAGTCGACAGGTTGTCATAGACGACCGGCGAGAATCCGCTCTTGTGCAGAAGCTTGGCTGTATGGCTCCCGATGAAGCCCGCGCCACCGGTGACGAGTACGTTCCGCCGGGTCATCTCGCCACCTCGAAAAGCTCAGCCGACGGCCTGACCAACTGGCGTTCAAAATAGGCAATCGTCTGCGTCAGTCCTTCAACAAGGGCAACCTGTGGCTCCCAACCAAGCTCACGCTTGGCGAGCATGATGTCGGGGCGGCGCTGGCGCGGATCGTCGGTGGGCAACGGACGATAGACTATGCGCGAGGAGGAACCTGTCAGCGCAATGATCTGCTCAGCCAGTTCGCGGACAGTGAACTCTCCCGGATTGCCGAGATTGACCGGCTTTTGAACCTGGCTGCTCATCAGCCGGCTGAAGCCTTCGATCAGATCATCGACATAGCAGAAGGAGCGGGTCTGTGAGCCGTCGCCATAGATGGTGATGTCTTCGCGCTTGAGCGCCTGAACAATGAAATTCGAGACAACACGGCCATCGTCCGGCCGCATGCGCGGACCATAGGTGTTGAAGATGCGCACGATACGAATGTCGACGCCATACTGCTTGTGAAAATCGTAGAACAGCGTTTCGGCTGAACGCTTGCCTTCATCATAGCAAGAACGGGGGCCGAAGGAGTTGACATTGCCCCAATAGGCCTCTGGCTGCGGATGTGTTTGCGGATCGCCATACACTTCAGATGTCGAAGCCTGAAAAATCCGTGCCTGATAATGCGCTGCAAGCTCAAGCAGGTTGAGTGAGCCGATAACGCTCGTCTTCATCGTATGAACCGGATCAGCCTGATAATGCGGTGGTGATGCGGGACATGCGAGATTGTAGATCTCGTCCACCGGCAGATCGATCGGGTTGACAATATCGTGGCGCACGAAGCTGAACGTGTCGTAACGCAGGAGATTACGCAGGTTCTCAAGCCGTCCCGTCGAGAAATTATCGACGCAGATGACGAAGTTTCCTTCGTTCAGAAGACGTTCGCAAAGATGAGAGCCAAGAAATCCGGCACCGCCTGCCACCAGAATGCGCCGTGTCGACATGCGCTCTGCAGATATACCCGATGATCTGAAGTTTATACTCACGAGAACCTCCAACACCACTATTTCGCTTGCGCCATCTGGTAAAAGGCAAAGAAATCCCCTCAACGCGCTTGAATAGAAGCGCACTGCTCGGTGTTTTCCGATTGCTTTACAAGATGATTGAAAATAGCCGGGCTGAGGTCTTGAGTCGTTAGCGTAGAATCCGGAAACTTATCCTTGCGTCCATTTTTGAAGTATGGGCGGTTTCTTTGATCCAACGCCTTTACGCTGTCCCGAGTGCGCCATTTCGCTCGATATTCGAGAGAAAAACACCCATACGTGAGAAACGTCTACGCGGAGAAATCAGCCGCCGTTCACCAGCGCCAGAATGAGCTGGTGAACATTGCCGCCATTGCCCATCTCGACCTTGTCGAAGGCGCGGCCCTGAGCGCGCTGCACGCCCACCATATCGGTGATTTCCTTGATCAGCACTTTGCGGATCTTCTGGCATTTCGGATCATTTGGAACCGACAGGCCAACGGTCCGGCGCACGATCTCGCGCGTCATCTCCTTGGCATGGTCGCCATGCACAAGCTCATGCTTGCGGATACCTTCCGAGAACGTCTCCCAATGTTCCTTCACCGGGGAAACAAGCTTCTGCGAGGGTTTCGGGAGCGTATAAGTGATTTTTAGCTTGGGCGTGGCCGACAGGATCGTGCAGGCATTGTTGGAGCGGTCGAATTGCCGGTCCCAGGTCAGTACATAGCTCGTATGGGCGATGACGCGGGTTTTCCCGCCCCCGATCTTCGGGCCACGCTCACCGATGGACTCATAAAGTTCGGGACCGGTCTTTCCCGCTATGGCATAGGTCTTGATTTCCTCGGTGGCTTTCCAGTTATCTTCAGCCAGTGCAGGGGCCGCCATCAGAATTCCAACTACTGCGAATGCTGCCGCTTTTTTCACGCTTGCCCCAATCCATAGATCTGCCAGGATGATTTGCTGGTAAGCTACAATATCAGCATAGGATGCGTAAGCGGCCTG
This sequence comes from Ochrobactrum sp. CGA5, assembly GCF_006345815.1. Lineage (GTDB taxonomy): Bacteria > Pseudomonadota > Alphaproteobacteria > Rhizobiales > Rhizobiaceae > Brucella. Next base: position 253,003 of record NZ_VCIG01000042.1, read on the forward strand.
AAGCAAAAAGCCCGCCCCGGTTTCCCGGAACGGGCGCTTTCAGAATGGGTTGCCGGTCTTACTTTTCGATGGTTCGGTTCCAGCGGCTGTTAAGCTGCTGGCGACCTTCATTGACCGCATCCCAGTCGAGCGTCTTGGCTGTTTTCATATATCCGTTGAAAGCATCCAGCTTGGCCTGGACTTCCGGCGAACCGGCCTTGGCTTTCTGGTTCGACGGGATGACGTTGCCATGGTCGAGTGCCTTGCTCTGCGCCTCGGCGGAAAGCAGATAGTGAGCAAGCTTCTGGCTCAGTTCCGGTTCGCTGTTGCCTGCAAGCACGCATTCAGTCACAGCGAGGACCACGGAGCCTTCCTTCGGCTGCGCATATTCAACCGGAACGCCCTTGTCCTTGAGGTTGTTCACGCCGGTTGGCGTCAGCGGGAAGATTGCTGCTTCCCCGGTCTGGACCATTTCCGAAATCTTGGCCGAAGATGGGATGAATTCCAGAACGTTCTTGCCGATCATGTCCGGGAACTTCTCGAAGCCCGGCTCGAGATTCTTCTCGTCGCCGCCTTGAATGCGATTGAACATCAGGAATGCATGGAGGCCGAAAGTCGAAGCGGAAGCCGACTGGAACACAACGGCATTCGCATATTTTTCGTCAGCGAAATCCATCCACGAGGTTGGGGCTGCCCAACCCTTTTCGTCGAAAAGCTTCTTGTTGTAGGCGATACCGGTCATGCCCATATCAACGCCGATCGCCATGTCGTCCTTAAGGCGCGCGGCAGGCTGAATGTCGGCCAGAACCGGATCGTCCGAAATCTTCTGGCACAGGCCGGAACTGATAGCGCGAACCATCACGCCATCATCGAGCAGCATGACGTGCATCTGCGGATTGTCTTTCTGCGCCGTCGCCTTGGCGAGAATATCGGCGGAAGTGCCCGGCACCACCACGACCTTGACATTGTTGGCCTTTTCAAAATCCGGCAGCACATGTTCGGTATAGGCGCGCTCGAAATTGCCGCCATTCATGCCGATATAAAGCGTCTTGGTTTCAGCCGAAGCGGCGGAAGCAAAAGCGACCGACAGGCCGAGCGCCAACAGGGTGGACTGGGTGATGGATTGATTTTTCATGCTACTCCCCTTTGTGGTTTGAGTTCATATCGAACCGATCGATACGGAAGGCATCGATCGGCGTTTCCGTCTCGCCGCGCACGGCAAGATCGCAAAGAATGGCGCCGACAGCCGGGCCGGTCTGGAAACCGGCACCGCAAAATCCGAAGGCATGAAAGAGATTCTTGACCCGGCTGCTTGGCCCGATCACCGGATTGTCATCCGGCATTTCCGATTCAGTGCCGGACCAGAAGCGGATAACCTGCGCACCTTTCAGATGCGGGAAAAGTTCGATGGCGCGCAGCATCACCGAGGAGGCCGCATTGACCGAGGGCCGCGAAAAGTCGGGGTTTTCAAGCGGTGCGCCGCGTCCGCCGCCCATAACATAATTACCGCGCGTGACCTGACGACCATAAAAGCCGCCGCCTTCTTCTCCTAGACTCATCGGCAGGCGAAACGGCATGGGCTCGGTAACGACCATCGAGGGATAGATGCGCTTGAGTGGTACCGGCTCGCCGAACGACGCCGCAAACTGATCCGACCAGGCACCCGCGCAATTGAACAGGAGACGCGAACGGATTTCGATGCCGCTTGCCGCAAGAATGGCAAAGCCGTCTCCTGTTTCACGCGTTTCGACGACCGGCGTATTTTCCAGCACGGTGGCACCGGCATCAAATGCCGCTCGGGCAAAGGCAGGTGCAACCAGACGCGGATTGGCATGACCATCTTCTGCACAGAGCGAAGCACCCGCCACGTCGCCCGGAAGCCATGGGAAACGCTCCCGCACCGCATTGCCACCGATCAACTCGACATCGAGACCGAGCGGTTGCACCTTGGCAGCATAGGCCTCCAGCATGGCGAAATGCGCTTCCGTGCGGGCAAGCTTCAAATGTCCACTGCGGATATATTCGCCATCAATGCCGATGAGTTCCGGCAGACGCGCCCACAATGCATGCGAGCGCTGTGCGAGTGGCAATTGTTCCGGCGCGCGGCCCTGCCTGCGCACGCCGCCATAATTGACGCCGCTTGCCTGCGCACCGCAAAAGCCCTTGTCGAGCAGTATGACCGACAGCCCTGCCTGACGCATGAAAAGCGCCGCCGAACCGCCGACAATCCCGCCCCCGATAATCACCGCATCGGCCTGAAGATGTCTGGTCATGACGAAGCGCCTTCTCTGTCCGAAGCGCCAAAGCCAAGCGGGATCGGCTTGACCGGTGCTTGCGCGCGGATGCGACCTGCTTCAGCGGGCGTCTTGTCCTGCATCGAAGCCAGAAGTTCCGCGGCTGCAGCGCTACACATGCGGCCCTGACAACGTCCCATACCCACGCGGGTGAGCGCCTTGAGCCGGTTGATCTCGCGCGTGTCGCCTTTGCCGATAACCGCCCTGGCATCGCTCACGGCGATCTCTTCGCAACGGCAAAGCGTGACATCGCCAGCAACAGTATCAAACCAGTCATGGGGAAACGGGAAAGCCTTTTCGACAATGAGGCGCTCGCGATAGATATGATCGAGCTTTGCGAGAAGGTCGCGCTCCATGCCTTTGTCAAACGGCAGGCCCCGATCATGCAGCAAGGCAATCGCGGCCAGTTGTCCACGAATTTCAGCAGCGTCCGCACCGGCAATGCCTGCACCGTCACCCGCTACATAGACGCCTTCGCGACTTGACCGGCCAAACCTGTCAGCAGCAGGAAGCCATGCGCGGTCGCGTTCTTCAAAACGGAACTCGCAACCGGCAAGATCGGCGAGCTGCGTTTCAGGACGCAGCGCAAAACCATAAGCCAGCGCATCGCACTCGGCCTCGCGAACCCGCTTGCCCGTGCGATAGCGAATGGCTTCGACACGGCCCTCGCCCAGAACTTCGTCCGGCCGCACATTGTAATGGATCGGCACCCCGCCAAGCTTCAGCCGCAGGCCGTAATAAGCACCGAGCGCCACAATGCGCGGCGCATAAAGCGCCAGATGCGCCAGATGGAATTTTGAAGCGAAAGGCGCCGTATCCAGCACCGCAGCAACCTTCGCGCCGGCATGATGATATTGCCAGGCCACCAGATAAAGCAGCGGGCCCGATCCCATGAACACCACACGTTCGCCGACCGTACAGCCTTGCGCTTTGAGCGCTGTCTGCGATGCACCAAGCGTATAGACGCCGGGCTTGGTCCAGCCTTTGAACGGCAGAACCCGGTCGGTAGCACCCGTCGCCAGAATGAGATGGCCGAAGGGCAACTGGCTATGCATGCCCTTGGTCAGGAGATCGAGACGATCACCATCGTTCCAGGTGATATTCCAGACCAGCGTTTCCGGACGATAATCAATTGCGCCGCGCAATGCGTCGAAGGTTTTGTGCAACGCTTCAGCCTTGTGCGCCTCCGAGCCGTAACGGCTGCGATAGCTGCGCCCGTCATCGAGCGGTGGACGGCGATAGATCTGGCCGCCGGAACGAAAGCCTTCGTCAAGCACGATGGGCCTGAGACCCGCCTTGACCAGTATTTCGGCGGCGCGAACGCCTGCCGGACCAGCGCCAACGATAACCGGATCGAGCACCGCACTCATTTCGCAGGCTCCGTCACAAAGGCCATGCCATCTTCCAGAAGGGTGGTGCAGGCGCGAAGCTTGCGGCCTTCAGCCGTCATGACATGACAATCCTGACACGCGCCGATCAGGCAGAAGCCGGCACGCGGCTCTCCGGTAAACTCGGTATGACGCAGCTTTCCCTGCACGGCGAGAATGGCGGTCAGCACCGTGTCACCCCGACGTCCCTCAAAGGAAACACCGTCGAGTGAGAAGCTGATCGGCTGCTCGGCCAGCCGATACCGTCTGCGGAACTGAGCCGCCGAAGGGGGAACCGGTATAGTCATGGTCTGCCCGCTCAACCCTTGCCAACCAACAGCCGGTCGAGACCGAACAGACGATCAATGATAATCATGCTCACGGTGGCAACGAGGATCATCAGGGCCGAAACCGCCGCCATCATCGGGTCGATGGACTCGCTGGCATACATATACATGCGGACCGGCAACGTGACCGTCGAGGGCGACGTGACGAAGATCGACATCGTCAGCTCATCGAAGGAGTTGATAAAGGCAAGCAGCCAGCCACCCGACAGACCGGGCAAGAGCAATGGCAGGGTGATGCGGCGGAACACGGTCCATTCACCCGCGCCCAGCGTGCGCGCCGCATTTTCCGCATTGCGATCCATGCTGCCCAGCGAAGCAAGGATAAGGCGCAGCGCATAGGGCGTGACAACAATCGAATGCGCCGCGACCAGCCAGACGAAGGAGCCAGTGAAGCCCATTAGTGAGAACAGGCGCAGGAATGCAACGCCCAGCACCAGATGCGGAATGATGAGCGGTGACAGGAAAAGTGCGTTCAGCGCATCGCGGCCACGGAAACTATATTGGGCAATCGCGAGCCCCGACGGCACGGCCAGAAGCGTCGAAATCGTCGCCGAGAAGAAGGCGAGCTGCACGCTGTTATAGAACGAGGTCATGAAATCATTGTGCGCAAACACGGCCTCGAACCAGCGCAGCGACAAGCCCGCATTGGGGCCGCTCCACGGCATGGTCAATGTGTTTTCCGGCGTGAAGGCCACCAGACACACCACAACCATCGGCGCCAGCATGAAGATGACGATCAGCGTGTGGAAGAAAAGGGCAAAAGGACCGTTCTTGACCATGGCTCTATCCCAGCTTCTTCTTGGCCTGCCCTTCGAGCAGACGATTATAGGCAATCATGATGGCGAGATTGGCGACCAGAACGATGATGGCGATGGCAGCGCCCAGCGGCCAGTTCAGTTCAATCAGAAACTCGTCATAGACAACGGTGGCCGCCATCTTGAGGCGACGTCCACCGAGCAGACCCGGAATGGCAAAGGAGCTGGCCGAAAGCGCAAAGACGATGAGGCTGCCGGACAGGATGCCAAGCACTGCCTGCGGAAACACCACGCGGCGAAGTGCTGTCAGGCGCGATGCGCCGAGTGTCAGCGCTGCAGCTTCCACCGACGGATCGAGTTTTTGCAGCACGGTCCAGACCGGGATCACCATGAATGGCAGCATGATATGCACCAGACCGATGACAATCGCCGTTTCGCTGTAAAGGATTTGCGTTGTCGGCAGTCCCACCATGTCGAGCGCGCTGTTCACGAGGCCATTGCGGCCCAACAACATGCTCCAGCCAAATGTGCGGACCACGACCGAAACCAGAAGCGGGCCGATGATGACCAGCAGAAAGATCGAACGCCATGGCTTGCGCATGTTTGACAAAATATAAGCTTCCGGCACGCCAATCAGCACCGTAATGACGGTTGTGATCAGCGCCAGCTTCAACGTTCGCCAGAAGATCGAGAGATAATAGGGGTCTTTCAGAACCTGCACATAATTGGCAAGCGAGTAGACGTTCTCGATACCCTTGTCATAGCTGTAGCTGTTGAAGGAAAGCAGCACGGTAAGGCCGAGCGGCAGCAGCACCAGTGCGAAAAACAAAAGCGTCGATGGCCCAACCAGAAAAAGCGGGGTCAGATCGCGCCGTTGCTTTGGCGCGGCGGAAGTATCCTGTGAGGTGACGGCCGACATGCTCAGTTCACCCCTGCCGTGAGGATGCGGCAATCCTCATGGTTCCAGCTCAGTCCGACCGCCGTGCCTTCCGATGGGGGCGGGTTGCCGAGATTGGGCAGGGCGACGGAAAGCTGGCCCGCAGGCGTTGTCACGCCCAGCAGCCACTGCGCACCCATAAAATATCGCGTCGTCACTTCTCCGGCGATATGCCCCTCACCCGCTGCCACGAGCTGCACCTTTTCGGGACGGATAAAGACGGACAGCTCACCGGAAACCTGTTTGCCATTTGCAGGGAATCGGATCGGGGTTTCGGCCAGCGCGATCATATCCCCTTCGGCGCGCGCCTTGAGGAAATTCGACTTGCCAACGAAGTTGGAAATGAAATGGTTATGCGGATGCTCATAGAGCTTGTAAGGGGCATCGACCTGCGTGATGACGCCCTTTTCCATAACGACGATGCGGTCGCTGATCGAGAGCGCTTCGGCCTGGTCATGCGTGACCATGATGGTGGTGATACCAACTGTGCGCTGAATGCGGCGCAGTTCAAACTGCATTTCTTCGCGCAACTGTGCATCGAGATTGGAAAGCGGCTCATCGAGCAACAGAACCGGCGGATTGATAACCAGCGCACGGGCAATGGCTACACGTTGACGCTGGCCGCCTGACATTTCACGCGGGTAACGATCGGCAAGCGCGCCCAGATGCACCAGCTCCAGCACGTCGCGAACACGCTTTTCGCGCTCTGCCCTGGAAACATTGCGCATTTCGAGGCCGAAGCTCACATTCTGCGCGACCGTCATATGCGGAAACAGCGCATAGCTTTGGAAGACGACGCCGAGTTCGCGCTTGGCTGGCGCAAGGCGCGTTATTTCACGGCCGTCGAGCGTGATGGAACCTGCCGTCGGCGTCACCAGACCGGCGATCATCTGCAAGGTCGTCGTCTTGCCACAGCCCGAAGGGCCGAGAAGCGAAATGAACTCGCCCTTTTCAATCGCCAAGTTGAAATTGTCGACGGCCGCGAACTTGCCGTAGTGGCGGGAAATTCCGGTCAGGGTCAAAAAGCTCATTTCGTCTCCCTCTCGGCATGACTTCCGCAGAATTGTGCGGGGGAGCGGAAGCGCCGTGATGTTGTCTCACGTCGCCTCTTCGTCGGGCTGGCTGGCGGGAGCGGCTTGATCGCGCCTTTAAGCGCTGACCTGACTTGTCCGTTTGAACGCATGACTGCCCAGCCGCCTACGCAGCCGCAGCGTTCCCCTTGATTACAAGTAAAACCGCCGATCCGCTTGCTGGCGCTTTTCCAGTGCCTTGCCGGACCTTCCCATTGGCGACAGTTTTAGATGGCGGAAAAATCCGTATGAATGCAAATTATAATTTTCAAATTTGGAAGAAATTATATATTTCTTTCATAATACAAAATTTGGAAGCAATTTTATGGGTGATACATCTGAGAATTCGAAATCCGGTGCCGCGCTTAACTCAAGTCTTGTCAAGGCCATCCATATTCTGAAAGGTCTCGCTGCCAGTGCGGATGATGGCGTGCGGCTTATCGATCTGGCGCGGGACCTCGAACTCAGCCAGCCATCGGCGCATCGCTTGCTGAAGACGCTGATTGCGGAAAACCTTGTTGAACAGCTTCCCGACAAGAAGGCCTACCGCCTCTCGCTGGAGTTTTTTGCAATCGCCGCGCAGGCACGTCTGCGCGACGGCATATTAAGCATAGCACGCCCGTCGCTGCTCCGGCTTTCGAGCACGTTCAACGATACGGTCTTCCTGCTTGTGCGCAGCAACTTCGATGCAGTCTGCCTCGACCGTGTGGAAGGGCCGTTTCCGATCCGCTCCTTCACTGGCGATATTGGCGGCAAGGTGCCGCTCGGTATCGGTCAGGGCAGCCTCGCCATCCTGGCCTTCCTGCCGGAGGAAGAGCGAGAAGCGATTATTCGTTTCAACATGCCCCGCATTCTGGACAAGTCCGCCGTGGACGAGGTTGACCTGCGTATCATGATCGAGGAAGTACGCAAAACAGGTGTCGCAACCTTCAACTTCAACATGATCGACGGCATGGCAGGTCTTGGCGTGCCTGTGCTCAACCGCGACGGTGAAGCCGTAGCAGCACTCAGCATCGGTACTCTTGCCGCGCGCCTGACCGAAAAGCGCCAGCAGACGGTCACGGAGCTTCTACGCAAGGAAGCCGCGATCATCTCGCAAAAGCTTAATCCGTTCGACCCGACGCTGCGGCACCCCAATCAAGCTTTGTTGAAATAAACGAAAGCTTTAGCAACGTTCCACGCAACAGACTTGCTTTGTCCACAGCGGGCAAAAAGTTTGGCGATTGACTCACACACGTCGTCAGCGTTTGATCGTTCTTCAGGTGTGGGGGTTCTGTGGGCGGAGGCAAATTATCCAAAGCAGAAAATCCATCTCTATAACGCTACACTATTGGAGTTCTGTTGTGATCAAATCCACCAGACGGGGAATAATCCACCTTGCCTTTGCCCTTGCCGCATCGACGGCGATGGGCACGTTCGCCACCACAGCCGCGCAAGCCCAGGACAAGATCCTGCTCATCATCAATGGCGCGCTCGGCGACAAGTCGTTCTTCGACAGCGCCGCCAAGGGCATGAAGATGATCAAGGACAAGTATGGTGACGACGTCGAGACCAAGATTCTCGAAATCGGCGACGACCCGACCAAATGGGAGCCGGTGTTCCTCGATGCGTCCGAGCAGGACTGGGACCTGATCATCGGCGGCACCTACCAGATGTCGGAAACCGTTGGTTCCGTTGCCCAGCAATATCCAGACAAGAAGTACATCCTCTATGATGCAAGCGTGCCTTATGAAGAAGGCGGCTACGACAATGTCTATTCCATCCAGTACAAACAGAACGAAGGTTCCTATCTCGGCGGCATGCTGGCGGCTTCGCTGCTGAAGGAAGGCAAGCTCGGCGATACCGGCAAGAATCTTGGCTTCCTCGGCGGCATGGACATTCCAGTCATCAACGACTTCCTCGTCGGCTATATTGCCGGTGCGCAGTCCGTGATGCCTGATGCCAAGATCGCCATTTCCTATGCCGGTTCCTTCATGGATGCCGCAAAGGGCAAGGAACTGGGTCTCGCACAGTATCGTTCCGACGTTTCGCTCGGCTTTGTCGTCGCCTCGCAGACCGGCCTCGGCCAGCTTTCGGCTGCCAAGGAGACCGGCAAATATGTTCTCGGCGTTGATTCCGATCAGGAAGCGATCTTCAAGGACAGCGATCCGGCCATGGCCAAGCAGGTTGTCAGTTCCGTTCTGAAGAACGTTGATGTGAGCCTGCTGCAAGCCTATGAACGTTTCAAGGCAGGCGACCTTCCGTTCGGCAAGGCCGAAGCACTTGGCCTTAAGGAAGGCGCAGTCGGCATTGTACAGGACGGCAACATGGCTTCCATGGCCACACAGGAAATGAAGGACGCCATCAAGAAGGCTTCCGACGAGATTTCCGAGGGCAAGATCACGGTTCCGACCGCGTTCGGCATGAGCACCGAGGATCTCAACGCGATCCGCAACAAGGTTCGTCCCTGATCGTGGAAAAACAAGCTGAAAATATCGAAGGCGGCGATGCTATCGTCGCCTTCCGCCCAATCGTCGCCTTCCGCGATGTGAGCAAGGTTTATCCGAACGGCACGCAGGCGCTTCGCGACGTGTCGTTTTCGATCCGCGCCGGTTCAATCCACGCCATTTGCGGCGAGAACGGCGCAGGCAAATCCACGCTCATGAAAATCCTGTTCGGCATCGAAAATGCCACGGCAGGCGAAATCATCGTCGATGGGCAGCATATCGCGTCCTGGTCACCCGAAGATGCCGCGGCACAAGGCATCGGCATGGTGCACCAGCATTTCTCGCTTGTGCCGACCCTGACGGTTACAGAAAACATTATTCTGGGTCATGAGCCTGTGAAGGCCGGGTTGATTGACCGTGTCAGCGCGCGTCAAATGGTCGAAGCGCTGATGCAGCAATATGATCTCCACGCCGACCCGGACGCGATCACGGGCGCGCTTTCCGTCGCCGCCCAGCAGAAGGTTGAAATCCTGAAAGCTCTGGCGCGCCGTACCCGGCTCCTGATCCTGGACGAGCCGACCGCCGTTCTCTCTCCGCCGGAGATCGAGGAACTGATGCGCAAGCTGAAGTCGCTCCGCGACGAAGGCATTACCATCCTCTTCATTTCCCACAAGCTGAACGAAGTGCGCGAACTGGCCGAAAGCGTGACCGTTTTGCGTGCCGGTGCCGTAGCGGGTACCGAAAAGCTTGCCGACGTACCGGACGATGCCATCATGCAGATGGTTATGGGCCATGCGGTCGACATTCCACAGCGCGCGCACAAGCACGGCGCAATGAAAACCGTTCTAGACATGAGGGGCGTCACCACCAAAGCAGCTGATCCGGCAGACCGCATCACGGATGTGAACCTGACCGTGGGCGCAGGCGAGATCGTCGGCGTCGCCGGTGTCGATGGCAGCGGCCAGCGCGGTCTCGTATCGGTATTGTCAGGTCTGGCCGAAGCAGCCAGCGGCACCATCACCCTCAACGGTGAGGATATGCTGCCCGCCGACACGGCAGGCTGGCGCAGACAAGGCCTCGCCTATCTGCCTGCCGATCGCTTTTCGCAAGGCGGCGCACCCGGCCTGTCGCTCGCAGAAAACGCGATAGCCGGAGCCGGATCGATTATCCCCGACAAGCAGATATTCTGGGGGCCGTTTCTGCGATGGAGCGCGATAAAGGCGCGTGTCAGCGGGATGATAAAGCAATATTCGGTGCGTGCAGGCGCCATTACCGAACGGCTGGATTCCCTTTCCGGCGGCAATGCGCAAAAGCTCATCGCTGCGCGCGAACTTGCCACCAATCCGAAATTCCTGATCGCCGACCAGCCGACACGTGGCATTGATGTTTCGGCGGCTGCCTTCCTGCACCGTCGTATCGACGAAGTGGCACAGGGCGGCTGCGCCGTACTGCTCGTCAGCGCCGATCTCGATGAATTGCTGCGCCTGAGCGACCGCATCGTGGTTCTCTTCAACGGGCGCATTGTCGCCGTTCTGGAAAACGGACCAGACATCACACCAGCGGTTCTCGGCCCGTATATGCTTGGCACGAGGAATGTTGCCTGATGCGCAGACTTGTATCCTATCTCATTCCCTTCTTCCTCACCGTGCTGGTGATCGCCATCATCATGGCCGTTCTTCTGGTGCCTCTGGCGCTGATGCAGGACGACCCCGCAGGAGTTCTCAGGACGTTTTTCCTCGGGCCATTCGGCAGTATTCGCCATATGGGAAATGTGGTGGAAGCGGCAACGCCCATCATGCTGACCGGGCTTGCGATAACTATCATGTTCCGCTCCGGCCTGTTCAATCTGGGCGCAGAAAGCGGCTTCTTCCTTGGCGCGCTCGGCGCTGTGGCGGGGGCAGTTCTGCTCCCTTCGCTCGGCTGGTTCTCTCTGCCAGTGGCCATCCTGTGCGGCGCTGTGGCGGGCAGCTTCGCCTGCACCATTCCGGCAGCGCTGCGGCTACGGTTTGGCGCATCGGAAATGGTGACGTCGCTCGTCCTCAACTATGCCTTCCTGTTTTTCGGTCTGTTCGTCCTCAACTATGTCATCCGTGATCCCAATGCGGGCGGGATGATGTCGCTCAGGATTCCGCCGGAAGCCAAGCTGGACCGCCTGCTCGCCGGCACGCGCCTCAACAGCGGTTCGATCATTGCCATCCTGGCCTGTATCGCTGGCGGTATCTGGCTTTACTGGACGCGCTCAGGCCTCAATATTCGTATTGCAGGCTCAAGCCCGGGCTTTGCCAACCATCTTGGCCTCCCCCTGAAGGGCATCATCATGCGCGCGCAAATCGTTGGTGGTCTGGTCGCAGGCATGGCCGGTGCGCTCGAAGTTCTGGGCCTTCACGCCCGCTTTGCCTGGCTTGACCTGCCCGGCTATGGCTGGACCGGCCTCGTCGTCGCCATTCTGGCGCGTGAAAATCCGTTCCTGCTTATTCCATCCGCACTTTTCCTCGGTTTCGTACAGGTGGGCGGCGATCTTCTGGCCCGCAACATGAACATTCCGACGGAGGTGGTGGGACTTGTAACCGCTGCCATCATGGTGGGCGCGACAGCAAGCGTCATTCACAATCATCCGACCGTATTGCGGCTGATCCGCAACCTTCGCAATCGCGAAGGAGAACAAGCGGGAGTGCAGACCGGAGTACAGGCATGAGCATGGTTCTCGCACAAATCCTCGATCCATCCTTCATTGGCACCATCCTGCGTGTCGCCACACCGCTATTACTGGCAGCTCTCGGCGTGATGATTTCCGACCGCGCGGGCGTCCTCAATATCGGCATGGAAGGCATGATGCTGTCGGCAGCACTCATCGCCGTTCTGGCCAGTGCCGCAACTGGAAGCCCAGCTGTTGGCCTACTTGCAGCATTGATCGTCGGCGCGTTTCTCGGCTGGCTCATGTCTCTGTCTGTCAACAAGCTTGGCACCGACCTTATCATGACCGGCATCGCGCTCAACATTGCGGCTGCTGCGGCAACGACGCTCGGACTGTATCTTGCAACGGGAGACAAAGGTATGTCGGGCGCTTTGAAAAGCGGTGCGCTGCCAAGCCTTCCCGTGCCTTTCGTCGGCAATATCCACATATTGACTTTTGCAGCCCTTCTCGCCGTTCCTGCCGTCAGCCTTCTCATGATGCGCACGCGCTTCGGCTTGCATCTGCGTGCGACCGGCGTTGATCCGAAATCTGCACGTGCTGCCGGTATTCATACAGGCCGGGTGCAGATGATAGCGCTTGTCCTCTCCGGTCTCTTCGGCGGCGCAGCCGGTGCCTATCTGTCGCTTGGCTATGTCACATGGTTCGCCCAGAACATGACCGCAGGTCGCGGTTTCATCGCCATTGCGGCGGAAGTGATGGGGCAGGGAACAGCATGGGGAACGCTTGTGGCGAGCCTCGTTCTTGCAGCGGCGGAGTCTCTCGCCATTACGCTACAGAGCCTAGGACTGCCGTTCGAACTGATGCAGATGATCCCTTATCTCGTGCCAGTCGTCGTGCTAACGATCCACGCGGCGCGGCGACAGCGGCGCGCAAAGCAACTGAAAAACTCCTGAAATGCATATCCAAAATATTGAAATGAGCATGAAATGAAGGCTTGGGAACTGACCCGCGATCTGTTGCGCGACACAAAGCCAGTCGTGCGCACGGCAGAAGAACAGACCTGGGATGCAAGTGCTGTCATGAAGGCGCAGGACGACCTTATGGCCTTGTTCTGGAAAAGCAATGTGCCGGGATCGGCAGCACCTGAATGCCTGATGGCCGGTGCGTTGCAATCACTGGAAAACAAGGGTTTTGTCCTTGCGCCCTATGAAGAACTTCTTCGCGACGGACTAACGGCACTTGAACGCGGTGACTTTGAAACGCTCTATCGCATCGACATGCGTCTGCGTATCCTGATGCGTGCGGCAAAGCCTGACCCGAACCACCCATCGCAAAAGACGGTGCGCTATAGATCATGGGACGAATTCGACGCTGCGGTTCAATGGCCTGACGACGTGCTCTGTGCCATCCAGTCCGAAGACTTCCGCGATCGCACTGCAGCCGCCTGGATGGCGCAACTCGTGGGCGCTGCCGCTGGCACGGCGCTCGAAGGCTATACGGCTGAAAACATCGCCGAGGTTTTCGGACCGATCCGCGATTATGTGCGCGAACCCAACACCTATAATGACGATATTACCTTTGAAATCGCCTTTCTGGAGGCTTTTAGCCACAAGGGTTCTGCCGTGACCAGCGCCGACATTGCCGAGCGCTGGACCTCGCTGATCCCGCTTGGTTGGTCGGCAGAGGCAATCGCGCTTTCCAATATGCGTCGCGGCCTTACCGCGCCTGAAACCGGCACTTGCGACAATCCATTCGATGAATGGATCGGCGCGCAGATGCGCGGCACAATCTGCGGCATGGTGGTGCCTGGTCGCGCCCGTGAAGCTGCCCGGCTCGCCTGGATGGACGCCGAAATCTCCCATGCCGGAAACGGTATTCTGGGCGAGGTTTTCAATGCTGTGATGGCAGCGCGCGCCTTTGCCGTTCAAGACACGCATGAATTGCTCGTTTCGACGGCAGCACTTTTCCCGGCCGAGACCGAATATGGCGCGGTTCTGGCCTTTGCGCTTGATGCCTGCCGTTCTGCCGATAACTGGCAGGACGCATGGGCGAAATGCGATGCAGAATATGCCGAATATAACTGGATTCACGTCTATCCGAATGCAGCGGCACAGGTGATTGCGCTGTGGTTCGGCGAAGGAGATTTCGACCGCACTCTCGAAATCGTCTGCGGTATCGGCCACGACGTTGATTGCAATGCCGCGCAGATACTGAGCATGATCGCCATCCAGCGCGGGCCCGGCATTATCGCCGAGAGATGGTCGAAGCCGCTTCTGGCCGACGATATCGTTACTTATATGCGCCGCCCGGCGAAAATCTCCTTCGATGCGCTTGTCGACCAGACGGTCACTGCCGCGCGCAACGCAGTTTAATTTGTAGAAAGACCCATTATGGCCCGTAAAATCATTATCGATACCGATCCCGGTCAGGACGACGCCGTCGCCATTCTTCTGGCCTTGGCAAGCCCCGAGCTCGACATTCTCGGCATTACAGCCGTTGCAGGAAACGGCCCGCTGGCCCGTACCGAAATCAACGCCCGCACAGTCTGCGAAGTGGCGAAAAAGCCCGAAACCAAGGTTTTTGCAGGCTCCATCCGTCCCCTGGTGAGACCGCTCGTGACGGCTGAAAACGTCCATGGCAAGACAGGCCTCGACGGCTACGACCTGCCCGTCCCGACGATGCCGCTTCAAGCGCAGCATGGCGTTGATTTCATTATAGAAACGCTGATGAAGGAAGAAGCCGGCACTGTCACCCTCTGCCCACTTGGTCCTCTTACAAACATTGCATCCGCACTGATCCGCGAGCCGAAGATTGCCGAACGCGTCAAGGAAATCGTGTTGATGGGCGGCGGCTATTTCGAGGGCGGCAACATCACGCCATCGGCGGAATTCAACATCTATGTCGATCCGCACGCCGCGGCAGTTGTGTTCAAATCCGGCATCAAGATCACCATGATGCCGCTCGATGTGACGCACAAGGTTCTTACCACGGAAAAACGCATCGCCGCCATTCGCGGCATCGGCACCCATGTCGGCGAAGTGGTTGCGGCATGGCTCGAATTCTTCGAGCGCTACGATGAAGCCAAATACGGCACCGATGGCGGCCCGCTGCACGACCCGAACGTGATTGCCTATCTCATCAAGCCGGAACTCTATTCCGGGCGCCAATGCAATGTGGAAATCGAAATCAATTCGGAACTTACCATCGGCGAAACAGTCGTTGATTGGTGGGAAGTGACCGACCGTCCGAAGAACGCGCTTTTCATCAAGGATGTGGATGCGGATGGTTTCTTCAACCTGCTGACCGAGCGCCTCGCAACGCTCTGAATCTTATTTTGGCCAGAAAGAAGCCGCGAGAGTCACACTTTCGCGGCTTCTTCACCCTATTTGGCGAGGTACTTTTCCGGTATTTCCTGCTGAATTTCAGCGAGATTGGCGCAAATTGCCCTCAATCTTCACTTTGTCACAATTTTAAAAGGCCAGATCAACTTTGGCTTTGCAGCAACGCTGCCACTTCCTCAGCGGTGGGCGCAGCAGAGCCGGCTCCGGCTCTTGTGACCGCAATCGCACCCGCCGCTGAACCATACCGCACGCAATCGTGCAGGGATTGGCCCTGCGAGAAGGCAACCGCGAAACCACCATTGAAACTGTCGCCCGCTGCGACCGTATCCACCACCTTGACCTTGAACGGCGGGAAGTGTTTCACCTCGTCCGCCGTCACCAGCAGCGCGCCACGGCTTCCAAGCTTGACGATGACCGTCTTCGGTCCCCGCTCCAGAAGATTGCGCGCAGCGGCCTCCGCCGAAGCGAGATCGGTTGGCTCAATACCGGTAATTTCGGCAGCTTCCGTTTCGTTGGGAGAAATGATGTCGCTGAGCGCAATCAGGTCCGCCATGCGGCTTGCGTCACCAACCGGGGCTGGATCAAGCAAAACACTGCCGCCTGCCGCACGCGCCGCCTTTGCCACGGCCAGATTGGCCTCATGGGGAACTTCACGCTGCAACAGCGTGATCTTCGCCTTGGCAACTTCTGCTGCATAAGCATCAATATCGGCAGCCGACCAGCGCGCATTGGCCCCGGCACAGACCGCAATCGTGTTCTGCCCCGCTTCTTCAACCTGAATGATCGCAATGCCGGTATCGACACCGTCAATCACACGCACGCTTTCGGTGTTGAGGCCAAATTCCCGCATCTGCTTCAAGGCCAGTTCACCAAAGGCATCATCGCCGACAGCACCGACGAAGCGAATATCGCCGCCAAGCTTGGCGACTGCAACCGCCTGATTTGCTCCCTTGCCACCAAGGCCAATACCGTAACCCAATGCGTTCACGGTCTGCCCCGGACGCGGCAGCGCGGCCATCCGGGCGCTGACATCAACATTCACACTGCCGAAAACAAAAATCTTCAACGGCTTTCTCCATCGCTCAATCGCCGCACCATAGCTGCGCCTAAACAAAACTTCCACGCCAGGCTTTCGCCATGCACAGAGAGAACGGGCTTTTTATCAATCTGCCCCCGTCTTCAAAAGCAGCTCCCGCTTCAGCAGTTTTTCAAGCCATTCGGCAAAGACCTGGAGACGACGGGAAAGGTGCTGACGGTGTGCGTATAAAAATGTCATTCGCATCGGCTCGGCGCGTATATCGGCCATTACCTCAACCAGTTGGCCCGCTTCCAGATGCTGTTTGACATCATAGGCCGGAATCTGGATGAGGCCGAGGCCAGCAAGACAACAGGCGATATAGGCTTCAGCGCTGTTGACGGTGACGCGACTGCGGACTGGAATGGAACGCGTTACACCGGCTTCGGCCCATTCCCAAGGCTCGACGCGCCCACTCGACGGAGAGGCATAGTTAACGGCCCAATGCGCGGAAAGGTCAGAAGGCGTTTCGGGAATGCCGTACCGCTCCAGATATGCCGGGCTCGCGACGTTAATCAGCGGAAGCTCCCCGAATGATCGGGCGATCAGCCCGGAATCAGACAATGGACCTACGCGCAGAACGCAATCGACACTCTCCTCGACAAGATTGACGGCGCGATCAGTTACCCCGAGATGTATGTCGATTTCCGGATAGGCATCCAGAAACTCGGGCAAGGCTGGCGCAATGATCAGGCGCCCGATGCGGCCGGGGACGTCGATCCTCAATGTACCGGATGGCGTCGCAGTTTTCCGAAACAGGTTTTCCGCTTCTTCCATATCCGCAATTAGGCTCAGGCATCGTTCATAAAATGCGGCACCATCCTGTGTCGTCGACACTTTTCTGGTGGTTCGGTGGAGCAGCCGCGCGCCCAGACGCCCCTCCAGTTCGATAACCGCGGCTGAAACAGAGGAGCGCGGCACGCCAAGCGTATCGGCAGCACGTGTAAAACTCGAACATTCGACGACGCGGGCGAAGATACGGAAGAGGTCGATGCGATCCAAGGTAGCCCTGCCCCAATTGTCTATTCGATCTGACAGGTGATGTCAGAGTAACCGTCTTTATGCTCCTATTCTAGACGATGCTCCTCCGGCTTGAAAGCGACAGTGTGGCGCGGTCACTTCCCAAAAGAAGGTTGAAGCCACGACATTGAGGGCAAAACTGTTGTCATCGCCGGCTGCACCGGGAATCTTGGCTTCGTAGATCACTATAAAGCCAAGCGCAGGTTAAGGTTACAGTGTCCTTGTGAAGGACACTGCGCTTTTCCGCATCATTGGTTGATCACGCTATGTCAACAAATTGCTTTCGTCCCGAGGGCAGGCATCACCCCAGACGATCCCAGCAGTCATCAAGAGCCTTCGACAATTTATGCTTCATGATGCGTTGGCTCGGAGTGCGTTCGAACTCCTCGATCACCGCGATGTAACGGGGGTTCTGGTAGTTTGCGAGACGGCCTGTCAGCCACACCGACAGAGCCGCCGGGTCGACCTGGCTGCCATTCTTCGGCTTTACAAACAATTTGATATCCTGCTCTCCGACATCTGCAGCAACGCCGATCATTGCGCAATCTTCAACAGTTGGATAAGCGCCGGCGATATGCTCAACCTCCCACGCCGAGACATTCTCGCCCCTGCACCGAACGCTGTCGGTCAGGCGTCCATGAAACCAGAGATTGCCATCGGCATCGAATGAACCGGAATCGCCTGTATGAAGGGCACCATTCCGTAATGCTTTTTCGGTGGCTTCGGGGTTACGAAGATATCCCTGAAACAATGCGCCGGGGAGCGAGGAACTGACAACGATCTCCCCTTTCTCACCCTTCTCGACAGGAATGCCTTTCTCATCGAGAATTTCTACGGTGAACCAGGGCATCGGTTTGCCTACTGCACCAACGGTGCCGTTGTCATTGCAGGTAGTAATGCTGGAGGCTTCCGTCATGCCGTAGCATTCGCGTATTTCGACACCAAAGCGGTCGCGGAACAAGGGCCAGACTTCCTTTGGACAGCCGCCGCCCCATGCAATACGCACGGGGTGCTCCCGGTCCGCAGCGCTTTCGGGCTGTTTGAGAAGAATTTGCAGGATGCCGCCCAGATAATGGATATGCGTGGCGCCATACTGGCGAACCTGCGACCAGAAGCGGCTGGCACTGAAACGATCGACCATCGCGAGCGAAACGTCTTCCAGTATGGGAAGTACGATGAGCTGTGCGCCGCCAATATGATAAAGAGGTTCCCAGACGAAGAAAACATCGTCCGCACGCGCCATCGTCAGTGTTCGGACGGCCTCCCCTGCAAGCCGCATCATGCCGTGAGTGACAAGCACACCCTTGGGACGTCCTGTGGTGCCGGAAGTGTACATGATTGCGAACAGATCGGTGGCGGTTGGCGGTTCTTCTTCGAAGCTTGGCGTTTCTTGCGCTATGTCCGCAACCGAGCTGTTACCCGAAGTCAGAAGAAAGTTTCCCGCAGGAATCTCTGCTCCGCATTCTCGGATCGTTTCCTGCGCGTCGGGATCGCAGATGATGATGCCCGGCTCACAGTGCTCCAGAATATAGCGGAGGCCTTCACCACGCTGCTGCGCATTGACCGGAACCCAGACAATTCCGGCCCGTGCAAGCCCAAACAGCACTGGAAGCGACAGTTCCGAGTTGCGCATCATCACAGCCGCGCGGTCTCCTTGTTTAAGACCGCGTGCACGAAGATGTGCTGCAAGCGCCGCAGATTTGCGGTCGATGCTTGCAAAGGTAATCGGGGCACCATTGAAAAGCGCAAAAATCTGTTCTGGCTTTTGAACAGCCTTGGTCAGGAAGCTTCCGAGAAAGCCTTCAAATTTCTTAGTCATGGGTGGCACTCAATTGGGGTCAGGAGGAGCGGCGGAGTTTCTCCGCCGCAAGAAGAAGCGTCGTGACTACAAGGAAGACGACAACTGAAACAGCAGCGAGTGTCGGATTGAGCTGGAGGATCATGTCATCCCACATCTGCTTCGGCAGGGTGGTCTTGATACCGCCACTCACGAAAATCGCGACTGTCAGTTCGTCGAAGGATGTAATGAAGGCAAAGAGAAATGCCGCTGTTAGGCCGCTGCGGATGAGTGGGACCGTCACGAAACGCAAAGCCTGCACTCTGTTTGCACCGAGCGTTGCTGCAGCTTGGTCCAGCCGCCAGTCATAGCTTTTCAGCACGGCTGCGATTGCGACAAAGGCAAACGGCAAGGCAAGTACAGTATGGCCGATTACGAGGCCCGTATTCGTGGCGACCAGGCCGATCTGCGCAAACAAATAGAACAGGCCGACGGCGATCACGATGCGCGGCACGATCATCGGTGCCAGGAAGAAGGCAAAGATCAATCCCGACCATCGCGATCTTGAACGCGCAAGCGCCAAGGCAGCAAATCCACCGATTACAGTCGCCAGAATTGCAGTAGCAAATGCAACACCGAACGAGCGCAGGGTAGCGGACACCCAGAGATCGGAAGTGAAATAAGCACGAAACCAATCAAGACCGAAGCCGGGAGGTGGAAACTCCAGGAACTGTGACGAAGTGAAAGCGATCGGAATGACGATCAGTGTGGGCAAGAGAAGGAAGGCACAGGACAGGACGCAATAGAGCCCCATTAGACGGCTGGCGGCGGCCTGTCCGATCATCGCGCGGACCACCGATGCGGATTTGCTGGACACGACTGCACAGGTTTCGAGTATGCGTAGACCCGAGCGCCGCAGGATACCGTTCTTGCCTTTTTTATCGTTCCCCGTGTCCCCGGAAAGGCTGGAAAGGCCGAACACACGATCATAAATCCAGCACGTAACCATTGCCGCGATCAACATCATGGCCGCCAAAGCGCCGGCGAATGCCCAGTTCAGGATTTCCTGCACCTGCACAATGATGAGCTGAGCCAGCATGGTCTGCTGACGCCCGCCGAGCAAAGCCGGGACAATGAAAAAACCGAGAGAGGAAATAAAGGTGAGAAGGCCGGCAGCCGCTGCACCCGGCAGTGACAACGGAAAATAAACCAGCCAAAAGCTCTTGGCCGGATCGGCGCCAAGTGTTCCTGATGCCTGTGTCAGCCTGCGGTCAATGCCGGTCATCACCGGCAACATGGTGAGAACTGCGAGCGGCATCATTGCATGGACCATGCCAATCATGACGCCGAACTCGTTGTGCAGCATTTCGAGCGGTTTGCCCAGAATGCCTGTGTCAAGACCAAGCTGGTTGATGACGCCAGTTCTTCCCAGAAGAATGACCCAGGCAAAGCTCTTCACCAGATAGCTTGTCCAGAATGGCACCATTACGAGCAGGATCATAAGTCCACGCTTCCGTTCTGGAAGACGTGACAGCCAATAGGCGACGGGATAGCCGAACAGAAGTGAGAACAGTGTGGTCAGGGCCGCAATACGGAAGGTGATCAGCAGGACGCGGAAATAGACCCCCGTATCGAATATCCTCGTGTAATGCGTCAACGTCATCGCGCCGGTATCGGCATCTTCAAAACTGAGACCCATAAGGCGAGCGACGGGCACAAGGAAGAAAACGACGAGAAATGCCAGGCCAGGCAAGGCCAGCCAAAGTGGGCCAAAGCGAAAGCGGGACCGGGTCGCACGTAATGGAGAAATGACAGCGATGCTCATGGTGTCACCAGAACGGCCGCTTCCGGGTGCCAGCTCAGTGTTACTTTTTCGCCGAGTTCCGGAATGGGTTTGCCCGGCAGAACACGTACAGTCAGTAAGCTGGCTTCGGCGGCATCAACGAGAATACGTGTCTCCGAACCGGCGTAAACAACCTCGGCGACCTGACCGCTGACACGGTTGGCACCGGATTCACCAAGTTCCAGATGCTCCGGGCGCACGACAAGCGCCATTTCTCCAGCACTGGCGTCACAGGTATTATCGAGCAGCAGTTTCGCATTTCTGGTTGCCAGATGTCTGCGACCGTCCTTTCCAGTTTCGACCTTGCCGCGGAAGATGTTGGAAATTCCGATGAAGTCAGCGGCAAAAGTGGTCGCGGGCCGGGAGTAGATTTCCTGCGGCGGCGCAATCTGTTCCACCATTGCATGATTCATCAGGCAAATGCGGTCCGATAATGCCAGCGCCTCTTCCTGATCGTGGGTGACATAAACGATGGTAGCGCCGGTCTGACGATGCAGGCGCTTGATCTCGAACTGCATATGCTCGCGTAGTTTCTTGTCCAGCGCGCCGAGAGGCTCGTCCATCAGGATGATGGACGGCTGGTAGACAAAGCAACGGGCGAGGGCAACGCGCTGTTGCTGTCCACCTGAAAGCTCACGCGGGAAGCGCGATGCGAGACGGGAAAGTTGCACCATTTCCAGCGTTTTCTGGACTTGCTCCTTGACCTCCACGGCACCCTGCCCGCGCATTCTCAACGGAAAAGCAATATTTTCCTCCACAGTGAGATGGGGAAACAAGGCGTAGTGTTGGAAGACAAGCCCAATGTCGCGCTTGTAAACCGGCGTGTCAGTCTCATCCTTGCCATCAATGAACAGGCGTCCCTCGGTTGGTGCAACGAGCCCGCTGATCATTTGCAGAAGCGTTGTTTTGCCGGACCCTGAAGGTCCAAGGAGCGTTAGAAACTCACCAGGCTGAACTGCGATATGCGTTGGTTTCAGCGCGGTTGTTTCTCCATAACGCTTGGACAGTCCGTCAACGAGAAGTTTTGGCTCTTGAGCCTGTTCGGGCTTGGCAAGCATGGTGTTCCCTTCAAATCCGAAGCAAGTCATCCAACTGGACGCCGCTCCACCTTTTGTTTTGTATGGAGAGGGAGGTTCAATCACCTCCCTTCCGTCCTAGCCCAGAATCCACGCGTTGAAGCGCTCGGTCATTTCAGAACGATTGGCGCTCCACCAGTCTTCCTGGGCGATGGCCATCTGCTTGAGATTTGCTTCGTAGGTCGGCAGAGAAGCGGCGCGTTCTTCGGGAATATGTCCGTAGGCTTCCAGATTGGTGGGGCCGTAAGCAAGAAACTCCGTGTAGAGCGCTTGCTGTTTTGGGGCGGTACAAAACTTGACGAACTGGCGTGCAATCTCAGCGCGCGGTGATCCCTTAGGAATGCCCCAACCCTCGATAGAATAGAGGCCCTGATTCCAGCCGATTCTGACTGGAGCGCCACCATCAATTACAGCCTGCGCACGTGCATTCCACAGCGCGATCATGTCGACTTCGCCGCTTTGGATGAGTTGGCTTGACTGCGCACCACCTGTCCACCAGACGTCTACATGTTCCTTGATCTTCTCAAGGCTGGCATAGGCGCGATCCACATCGAGTGGGTAGAGCTTGTCCAGCGGGACGCCATCGGCGAGCAGCGCTTGTTCCAGCGTATCGATGGGGTTCTTGCGCAGGGAACGACGACCGGGAAACTTATCGACATTCCAGAAGTCGGCCCAGGACTTTGGCGCAGAAACATCGTCAAACTTGTCGGTGCGATAGGCCATGATGGTGGAGTAGACATCGACGCCAAGCCAAACGTCGGTCAACGCTTCCGGCATGAGTCCCGGCACGTCTGCCGCATTGATATTGACTGGTTCCAGCAGGTCGCGCTTCTGGAGAATGTCACGGGCCGAAAGCGTCAGCGTACAGACATCCCAGCTATATGAGCCTGTTTCCACCATTGCACGGAACTGCGCGGTCGGCTCAGCATCGCGAGCAACATTCACAACCTTGATGCCGGTCGCCTTTTCGAATGGATCATAGAAAGCCTTGCGATAGCCTGGGCTGTATGGTCCGCCTGGATCGGCAACAGTAAGAGTATCGGCGGCGAATGCTCGTCTTGTCAGGACAGCCGGAGCGGCAAGAGCTATGCCAAGTCCACTGCCCAGTTTCAACACGTCGCGGCGATGCAGCGTAATCGTCTTCCCATTTTTCATTATTATTCCCTCCTGCAGGTATTTCAGGCTTGCATTGCGGTATAAAAGCCGCCCACCTTTATAGCGGCCGGCAATTTTGGATCGTCAGGATGCCTTGCGGGCAGCGCGTTCGGCGAGAAACTGTTCCATCATCCGCGCCGGTTCGCCAGATGCATATGCTTCCTTCTGGATACGCGCGCCAGCAGCAAGACAGTCGCGGAATCCGTCTTCGGTCATTTCCCGGAAACGCTGCTTGTCGAGGCGCATAGCAACCGGCGGCTTGGCGGCTAGCTCACGCGCAAGGGCAAGCGCTTCGTCCAGAACCTTGTCCTGATCGACGATCCGATTGATGATGCCAATGGCATGGCATTCATCAGCATTCATAAGGCGACCGCTGAGCGTCAGATCAATGGTACGTGCGAGGCCGAGTATCTCGCGCATGATCCATGGACCGGTGGTGCTGGCAATACCTGAATTGATTTCCGGCTGCCCCATACGAACGGCCGGATGACCAATGCGAAAGTCGCAGATGAGCGCAACCTGAAATGCAGAACCGGCGGCGACACCGTTGAGTGCTGCGATCAGCGGCTTGGACAACGAACGCATACGGTTGTAGAGCTGCTCCCATTCCCCGACCCATTCCTTGCCCCGTTCGGCGTCGAAAGTACGTGTCTCGTTAAGATCCTGTCCGGCGCTGAATGCACGATCGCCTGCACCCGTCAGAATGATCGCTCGAATCTCCGCATTGTTCTCGAATGCATCGAATGCCTCGATCAACTGACGGCGCATGGCACTGTGCCAGGCATTCAGAATTTGCGGGCGATTGAGGGTAATAATGCCGACCTCGCCGCGACGCTCCGTCAGAATAAAGCGATCCATTTTGTTCTCCCTTGGATTTCGCGCTGTAAACACTGTATTTTTATTGCAATGCAATAATTATTATTTTATAGTGTGAATAGGTCTATTTTGTATGTCAAGCATCTTTTAAAATGTTTGAGCATCCTGTTATTAATCGGCAATTATCATGAGCGAGTTTTCACATGGCGCGCAAAGCGGAAAAGTCAGTAAAATCAATTACCCAGAACCGTAGCGACGATCGCGATCCGCTGCTTGTGCAGTCTGTCGAAAAGGCCTTTCGGGTGCTGCGTTCATTTGACGGAAGCCGTCCAAACCTCAGCCTGTCTCAAATTGCCGAGGAGACAGGGCTGGACATCAGTGCGGCACAACGGTTTACGCACACACTGACGAAGCTGGGCTATTTGACGAAGAACAGCGACACCAAACGTTTCGAATTGAGCGTGAAGGCGCTTGATTTCGGCTATCATTACAGTCGGGCAAGTGCGCTTGTCGAACGGGGGATGCCCTATCTCCTTCATCTCAGCAAGACTACGGAAGAGACGGTCAACCTGACCGTGCTCGATGAGACGGACATAGTGTTTGTGTCGCGTTTCATGAGCCGCCATGTTTTGAACAACGACGTCGTCACCGGTATGCGGTTACCTGCCTACTGTACTGCACCAGGAATTGCCATTCTGTCGGCGCTTCCTGAAGACGAGGCAAAAGACATTCTCCAGCGATCGCACCTTCATCCTTACACGCCTCACACGACGTGGAATCTTGAAGAGCTTCATGACAAGCTCAAGCTGTCGGCGGACAGGGGATATGCAACTGCGTTTGAAGAATACTTTCACGGCGACCTGTCTCTCGCTGCACCGGTTCTGGATTCGGACGGGCGTCCTTATGGTGCAATCAATATCGCCGTTTCGCGCAGCCGCTTCACACCGGAAGAGTCAGAAGAAAAATTCGCCCCGCTTGTGACGGCCGCCGCACGCTCCATTACTCACATCACATCCGTGAAACGTTAAGCATGTCCGGGATGCTCATCTGATCCCTTATATCAGAAGCGGAGCAAAAGGGCGGACAAGCGTTCCAACCTGCCGCCCTCATCTTCCTGGCTCAGCTGTCAGGAGATTGGTCAAAAGGGTTCGACGTTTACGTTTTCCCCTATTCGTATCCGTTACTGGCTAATGATGAAATCGCTGCCGTTTGCGCCCTTCCAACCGAGCTTGGGCGTATCACATTCTTCTTTGAATGACTTACTCTGCTGCGCAAAAGCGCATTCGCCCAACAAAACGTTCTTATTTTCTGGTGCAGAACTAACACAGCCAGTTCCGACTACCACCATAGCTCCAAGCAAAAAACCATTGATGCTTTTCATTGTATTATATAACTCTTAGTTTCTAGTGTTCAGATTTGAAAACTGGAGCATAATTTCGGTTTTAATCGCCGATTAGCCCTTCATTTTCATGGATATTGACGATTTATACGGAATATGTGAGTGTTTACTCACATTGTCTACTCGCATTGGGGAAATTCAAGAGATGGCCAAGCTGAACCCAACAAATCCTAGAAAATCGGCTTCGCAAGAGAGGTCGAAAATGACTGTCGAGGCGATACTGGATGCCACTGCTCGCGTTTTGGTGCGTGAAGGATATGCCCGGACCAGCACAAATCGCATCGCCGCAGTGGCCGGTGTGAGTATCGGATCGCTCTATCAATACTTTCCCAATAAGGAGTCGCTTGTGGCTGCGCTCGTCGCAAGGCACAATCGCGATATCCTGGCTCTGTTGGAAAACGCGATGCAGGAATGCGCTTCAAACGACTTGAACAGCGCCATGCGCGAGCTTATTCGCGCGATGATCGCCGCCCATCGGGTCGATCCCGAGCTCCACCGCATCTTGAAAGAAGAAGTCCCTCGTATTGGAAAACTTGCAGATGTGGAAGCTATCCGAAAGGATACGCTACATCTTGTTCGGCAGTATCTGGAACAATGTAAGGACGACGTTCACCTTAAAGACCTTGATACGGCTGCGTTTATTTGCGTCACCACGGTGGAGACGTTGACCCATGCCATCGTCCTCAATGATTGCGGTCACTCCCTTTCCGATGAAGCGGATATCGTGGAACATATCACCCGGATGATTGCAGGCTATCTCGGTACAGCACCACTGCCTACCCGCGCTATTCTGAAGGAAGCAGTCTGATCAATGGTTCAAACTGCGCTGGAGCGGAGCGTCTCAATCGGATCGTCAAGCTGTGGACAGCAATGGCTGCCCCTGATGTGGGGGAGTTCCCTGCCCGTGGCTCCGGCTAGCTTAACCAAAGCCGCTAATCGCAGCATTCCGCTACTGACTTCGTGACCAGCGCTTTTTGACTGTCCTCGGGCCCCTATCTGAGAGTACGACCGTCCCAGAGATAGAGCACGCCTTCGTGATTTGGCCGCGCTCTCGCAAGCAGATAATTGTCTCCGAATACCGTTTCGCGCGTCGCGAAAACGGACAAACGGTTTGCTCTGGATTGCGCCATGATTAATGATCTCACCGATGAGATACTTTGGATATTCACCATCGGGTGCTGCATCCTCTTCATCATGCGCCTTCTTTCACCTCCTCCACCTCGTAAAGTCGGTCAGGCACAAGACCTGAACACGTTACGCCCTCGCCGTCGGTCGCGTCGCCGCCGCTTTCAGGCGTTGGACTGATTTCAAGTTTCCCGACTGGAGCGAGTACATAAGTCTGCATTTGCCGGGTCTTTCGGGTGATCTTCCTATGATTCCAGCCTCCATGCCCCTTTTCGGGCTGCCACGGGATAGCTTGATCTCCTTAAAGTTCCTGAACGATACGAAACCTAACTAGCCGTTTGCTTATGTCATGCTGACGGCACGTTTTGGTTAATGATTTTGCCCATTCAGAGCAGCCATGAGCATCGGCCGGATTGAGAATGAGCCACTGGCAGCCTTCTCCGTCAGAATTCGCAAATAACCACCGGCGGATTGAATTTGTTCATAGCGCTGCAAGATATAAGCAATCACAATGGACGCGTTATGTGTTCCCAGCGTTTTCTTTGCGTGATTGTAGAGCTTTCCATCAATGCCGAGGAAACATCGTACTTTCTCTGCTGTGTTGGCTAAATCCTGCCAATGTCGGATGGATGATAAAGCATAGACGGTGATTTCTGGACAAGAACGAAGCACCATGTCGAGCGAAACCGTGGGTTCAACCGAAGCACTGATGATGTCATTCACGCGCTGGTCGATAAATTCAGGCGTTGCCTTTTCAGAATGGGAATCTGGATTCGATTCAATTTGCTGCCGCTCATTTTGAGCTTCATTGGCGTGCAAATTTTGAACATTTTGATGAAGTTTCAATGCGTTATTGATTTCGGCACGGATGAGCTGCAAGGACTCAACCAGAGCTGCCAGCTCTTCACGCTCTGCACGACGCGGAATGCTGTCGACGATCTGGCGAAAACGATGATGAATGCCTTGCCAATCTCCAGGAAGCTTCTCCTGAGCGGCAAATTCAACAAGCTTGGTGATATCCCGGCGAAGCAAAGTCAGGCGTTCACGCATTTCACGTAACGCTGCTTTTCCCGCCCTCACCTGTTCCGCAGCCGTTTCCAGTTCACAAGCACGGGCCAATAGCGGCGTCAGTGAAAATCCGAAGGCTATCTGCACGTCACCGCCTTTCGCACGACGGGCATAACGCTTGCCATTCGGGCTGTCCTGACGAAGGATGAAACCGGAATCGACCAGCGCTGCCAAATGACGGCGCAAGGTTGCATCGGCCATACCATGGGCACGCAATGCCAGTTGCTTGTTGGACGGAAACACAATCAGGCTGTTTTGCGCATTCAGTTCCGTTTCCGGATAGAATGACAGCAAGGCTGAAAGAACCGCCAGAGAACGATCATTCAGGCCGAATTGCGTCTTTGCTTCACACAGCCAGCGATGGAGTTGCCATTTATCGGCAACCGTTCCCGATGCTATTTGCTGTGTGTTCTGTTGACTTGCCAACAAGGCAAGCGTCATCCTTCGACTGCCAAACGGCGTCGAGGCCAATTGAATCTCCATTTTCTTTCACCTTCCACAAGGCAAAAGAAATCCACCCGCCGAAATGACGCTAATTACACTTGACAGTGATTCGTGGATTTGCGATTCTCTAGCTGCTAAACCAATGAGAAGGGCTTCCACACGGCGACGTTTGGGGGCCTTTTTCTTTTGCTGTCTCGTTCCTCTTCCTGAACAGTTTCGACGCAAACACACTTACTATTGAACGCTACACAAACTCACGGCAGCAACCGCCGCCGGTACGCCTACTTACTTCTCCTCGCTTTGGAACGACGCATAGAGTTCGTCCAGATTGCGAGAAAGCCAATCGGCAAAACGAGGCCCGTTGGCAGCACTGAGCGCCAATGTAGCTGATTTGCCATTTTGTTTGATAACTGCGCTGACGGATTTATCTGAAGCCGTCCAGCTGACGCCGGGACGCAGAGCTGCCTTGGTTACAGGCTTCTTCTGCCTTCCGCCTTTCAGATAGCCATAAAGCTGCTCAAAGCGATCAACAGACGACGCTTTTTCAAAGGCGGAGGTTGCCAAAAGCTCTTCCGCTGCATCTTTCTTGCCCGGTATTTCGATCAGTTTGCGCAGCTCCAGCCAGCGGTCCCGACCTATGCCCTTTGCCGGGCCAATAGCGAGCAGAATATGCTCTGGAATGGCCTTCGGAATGGTCAGCATCTTCGACAGGGTCTGGTAATCGACCGTCAATGCAGCCTGTATGGCCTCACGTTCAAAGCCAAGCGCCTCCAGGCGGGCAGCAAAGAAAACACGCTCGATAAAGCTCAGATTGGCGCGGGCTGAGTTTTCCTGACCTTGGCTCAGAATATGTTCCAGGTCGGCGAGAGGCTTGATAACCGCTTTAACCTTGATGCCAAGCTCTCGGGCGACCCGGGCGCGCCGATGACCGAAAACGATCATATAGCGATCGGTGGTCTCGGGATGCGGACGCACAAGAATGGGACTGTCCTGACCGCGCTCGCGAATAGCTTCCAGAAGCTCACGATATTCTTCATCATCTGTTTCAGGTAGACGATCGGCGACAAATGAGACATCCAGATTGCCGGGATCCAGCTCGACAATGGTTTCGCCATCGAGTTTCTGTGCGGCCTGTTTTGCCAGCTCGTCAATTGAAGCGGACAGAGACTTGGCGGCACCGAAGCGGCGCGATACGTTTTCGACCGGCTGCGAGGTCTGATCAGCCGCCGGTTCGTCCCGCATAACGCTTTCGAATATGTTCTTTCTCGCCATTCTCATATCCTCAAACCGGTCAGAGACCTGATTTTATTCAACATTCGCCGCTTTAGACGGCGGTCTATCGTCCCCATGCCTCATGAATGAGGCCGCGAATCTCGGTATTGACCGCTTCCATGGCTTCCATGGCGCGATCATAAGTGCCGCGGTTCATTGATGAACGCTCAACCTCATAAAGAGTCTGCTTGGTCAAACCAGCATCCGAAATCGCTGTCGATTTCAGCATCTGGTGCTTCAGCATATGCGAGGCGAGCATGCTCTGCATGAACCCGACCATCTGCGCCTGGGGAACGTCGGTTGGTTCATAACGCGTGATCAGATAGCGGAACCAGTCGAGCTGTACCGCACCGCCCGCCTGACGGACGGTTTTCAGAATATCGCCGAGCATCAGAAGGAATTGCGACATCGACATGAGGTCGAGCATCTGCGGGTGAACAGTAATCAGGACGGATGTTGCGGCAGAAAGTGCCGTGAGCGTCAGATAGCCTAGCTGGGGAGGACAGTCGATCACGACCACATCGTAGTCACTGTCCACGTCGGAGAGAGCTTGCGCAATACGGTTCCAGAAAGTCTTGCCTTCGCCGCCATTCTGCATGGCGAGCGGCGTGTCATACTCATATTCCTGAAGCTCAAGCATGGCCGGAATAATATCAAGGCCGGGGAAATTGGTCCGGCGGATGACTTCGCGAATGGGCTTCCTTTCGGAATCGTAACGAATGGCTTCGTAGAGTGACGGAAATTCGTCCAGCTCCGGCTGGATGCCGTGTAGGGCCGAAAGTGAAGCCTGCGGATCGAGGTCGATTGCCAGCACGCGGTGGCCGGTCAGAGCCATATGTTGCGCCAGATGTGCGGCCGTGGTGGTTTTGCCGGACCCGCCCTTGAAGTTGACGACGCCGATGACCTGAAGTTTTTCATTGCCGCGACGATGCGGGACATAGCGCTTCACTTCGGCGCGACCGTTCTGGTCAAGCCACTGGCGAAGCTCCTGAATCTGTTCGACGCTATAGGCGCGGCGGCCACCTGTCAGGATGGTCGGCTCGACACCTTTGCCTTCCAGATGTAGTTTCTTAAGATTGCTGGGTGACACACCAAGGAAATATGCAGCTTCGGCCATCGAAAACTGGCGCAACATATTCTTGCGCGCATCCGGTGGAAAATTTTCGTGACGCAGCAGGTTGAGCTTGCGAGAAATCTCGCGCCCTTGCGATAGTATCATGTCGTCAAACGACAAAGCTGCTGCTGGATTTGCGATATTCATTTACTTGAGGTCCCTAGTGACGGCATTGGAACTGATACCGCCTAAATACCGTCATTATGTCCGATTCTTATTGTATCGCAAGAGGCAGCCGAATTAACAAAGAGTTAGCGTCGACGTTTAAACTAAGGAAAATTTTATCGATTCGCTCGGAATGTTTCTATCTCTTTGTTTTTATGTATTTTTATCGAATTTAGACGGCGGTCTACAAATCACCAATATGAACTGCCATTCATTTTCAATTGTTAAGAGTCTGTTTCCACACACTAGAAGCGCGGCTTTTCCCGTGAAGCAATGCCTCTGACCGATTCTCTAACGGCACTGGTTTGATGCCATCATTGCGAGGCCGAAACGACAGCCGATTGCGAAATTCTATTGCAAGGAAGCGCGCGCCAGGCAATTTTGAGCCGAGGCGGCGGAGGACAGCCCGTTTACTTCTCTGCACATCTCTGGCCGGAGGTTCATTCCCACATGGTGTTGGTCGAAGCTTTTACGGAATGTGCGTTGGGTTGGCGCGAGGTGTGATAATCCGCCGGACGACAGGCTGTCCCCATCACGATAACGCAACGAACATGGCTTTGGTCATGCAATATGATGCCTTCGTTCAGATGAGCGCATGGAAGTTGGGGGAGGGAGGTCGGCACTTGACTGAAATAGCGAAGCAAGAACTTTGACTTGAAAAGGCTTAGCACCGGTTACTGCGTAGACGTCGGTTTCTATTCGGTTGCCCCTTCCTGACTTGGTTGATTGTACGATCCGGCCTTCGATCATGTGAGGATGACGCTTCGCCTGCCCATCTGTTGGTCCAACTTTGTTCAGGTGGGGGTAGATTTCTTAACCAAATCAGGATAGGTTTGAAGAGGCCGAGAAGGCTTTGCCGGCATTGCTAAAAACTCGCCCCAAGCCTCACCGAAAACCCTTCCAGAATATGAAACTTGATCGTCAGGCTGACGAAACCTAACATAAGATTAGGTTTACTTTTCGTCAGAACGGATAAGTTTTCCAACGCAATAGAGATGCCTTACTGTGCCGTCGCTGTTGGTTGTTTCGGGTGGTTCTGGGGCTCTGTTTCAGCGGTGGCGGCCAATCCGTGATGGGATGTCATAACTCGCGTCGCTATGTCAGATTGAGCAGGGCGAGATGCCACACCGGAACGATCCGCCGGATGGTATCAAAAGAGCGGTTGTCATCGGCCGCTGATGACCAGAACCGCTCGCTGGATTGAGTTCAATTCGGACTGTGAATGATCCAGAGTTTTTGGAGATCAACCGGATTGTGCCATGCCGCGACGGCGCCGCAGCGAACAAGGAAAATGTCGCCTGCCACAAACGTCACGCTTCCTTCGTCCGGGTTGGACAAGGTAACCTCGCCCTTGCGCAACATCATCAGTTCCGAGAAGGAATAGGTGATAGGGTGGCGGGCATAAGGCGTGGTCGCCCATATGCCCCATGCAAGCGGATCATCACCTTGGAATTCATAACGGAAGGTCGTTGGAGCGGGCGTGGTGAGCAGTGCTGCATTAGGCGCGCCGCCAGGCGCCATAGGGTGATCAAGGTCAAGCTTGGTGAATGATACGGGCGCGTTTTCCTGATGAATTGTTAGAATGACGCAATCCGCCGCCTGCGCCTTCCATGCAAAGCTACCCGCTGGCAGGCTCGCTGCCTCGCCCTTGCCCAGCAGAATTTCGGGGCCGTTACTGTTCTTGAGCGTCAGAGTGCCGTCACGAAGCATCATGATCGACGGGAACAGGCTCTTTGCCTCCTTTCCTTCTCCAGAAAGGACCGCGCGTCCGACGCCGAAAGCTTCAGTAGGCTGGCTGTCCAGAGTGATGGCTTGAAAAGCTGCTTCCAGATCGGAGGCGCATGAAGGCGCCTCGCCCAGATTGATTACGTTTCTCAGCAAGTTCGTTTCTTTCTGCGTAGGGTTATTTGGATGCGAAGCCAAGACTGTCCTTGATCCAGTACCAGCGGATACCAAGATCCATGACGGGCTTTCGGATCGCATGCCAGGCAAGGCGCGGAATCTTGGTAGCCGGATAAACCATGGGACGGCCTTCTGCGATGTATTCGGCGTACATCTTGCCAAAGGCGGTCGCCATGGCAACGCCTCGGCCATTATAACCGAGCATGGCGTGCAAGCCTGGGGCGGGATTATGAAGATGGGGCAGGCCATCCATGGTGAGTGCCACGTGCCCAGACCAGTGGTAATCTATGCCAACGCCTTCCAGTTGTGGAAACAGTCTCACCATTCCGGCTTTCAGCGCTTCCATCAGCGCTCTCTTTTCGTTCATTCCTACGGCGCCGCGTCCACCAATAAGAAAACGCCCATCTTCTGATTGGCGCATATAAAAAGCGATTTTGCGTGTTTCAGACAGAACCACACCTCCCGGCATGATTTGCCCCCGTTGCTTTTGTGAAAGCGGTTCCGTCGCGATCAGCATGCTTTGCACCGGAAGAATGCTTTGGGCAAGACCCGGTACAAGATTGCCAGTGTAGGCGTTGGTCGCGACGAGGGCTTCGCGTGCGCGAACCGATCCATTCGCGGTCTTTGCGACCCATTCGCCCTTTTCCTGCGCGAGAGCGGTGACGGCCGAATCTTCAAAAATCTGAACACCGTGCGTTGAGGCGGCGCGGGCGAGCCCGCGGGCATAATCCAGCGGTTGCAGGGCACCGGCGCGTGGATCGCGCCATCCGCCGAAATAGCGTTCCGTGCCGGAAAGCCTGGCAATCTGCGCGCGGTCCAGTATCTCGACTTCAACGCCCTGTGCCTGCCATTGCCGGGCGCGTTTGTGAACGGCGGCGGTTGCAAGCTGGGAATGCGCAGCCTGAATCCATCCGGCACGAACGGGCGAACATTGAATAGCATGATCACGCACAAGGCCGAAGACAAGATCACCTACGCCGCCGACAAGATCGATCATGCGTTTGCCATGTTCGGGTCCATAGGTCGCAAGGAGATCTTCGGGATCATGCTTCAAGCCGGGAATCACCTGCCCGCCATTACGTCCAGACGCGCCGAAGCCGACATGACGCGCCTCAAGGATCACCACCGTTTTGCCACGCTCGGCAAGGAACAATGCGCTTGAAAGACCCGTAAAACCGCCGCCGACAATAACGACATCGGCTTCATGTATGCCGTTCAGTCTGGGGTGGTCCACCTTCGCTTCGCCAGCTGCGTTCCACCAAAGCGAGCGCGAAAAACTCTCAGGACTGCTTGCCATTCTTATTTTCCTCCAGCGCGTTTCTTCTGCCCGTCAGGCGATTTCACTCGGGCTTGTTCACCCAGAGAACGAAAGCTTCGGCTTCACCATTATTGAAGAATCTGTGGCGGGTCGTTGAAGGCAGGGCAAATCCGTCTCCTGCCGAAAGCAGATATTGAGCATCTTCAATCTGCAACGTGAAACTGCCCGAAATGACATAACCCAGTTCCTCGCCGGAATGGGTGTAGCACTCCTCGCCGGAACTCCCGCCAGGAATGATCTGCACAGCGAAGGATTTCATGGTCTCGATAAGTTCAGGTGAAGCACGGCGCTTGATGACGCCGCCAGCGTTCAACACTTCGGGCTGCTCACCCGCGCGCAGTACGTAGGGATTGGCGCGACCTGCCGCTGCAAATCCTTGTGGGTCAATGAGCTGCGCCGGGCTCATGGCGAGCACATCGGCAATTGTATAAAGGGTGCGCACCGTTGGCGACACCAGGCCACGTTCGATCTGGGATAACGCACCGGTCGACAGTCCTGACACTTCCGACAGATGGCCGAGAGTGAGGCCCAGTGTCTGCCTGCGCGTGCGGATACGTGCGCCGATATCCCCCGCATCGTTCGGTGTAGGTTCGCTGACAGGGGCGGTCCGGGATATCTCTGCCTTGTTCACTTTTGGCTTCCTTTAGTGGCTCTCGCTACGAACCGGAATGAATCGGGGTTGATTAGTTTTCATTATTCTGCTTCATAATTGCCAGACATTCAATAAACTAAAAATATAATCCATCCAAAACATGGAGGGGGACATTAAAGATATGGCTCACAAGGATACGCCCTACTGGTGGGAGGCGGCCCCGCCGTGTAGCGCCGGGCATCGTGCAATTGAGCCGGATTGTGATGTAGCCATCGTTGGTGCGGGTTATGCCGGACTTTGCGCTGCACTCCATCTTGCGCGCGCAGGGCGGAAGGTCCAGGTTTTCGAGCGGGAGCAACTGGGCTTTGGTGCTTCCAGTCGTAATGGTGGCTTCACCAGCGGCAATATTCGCCCTGATGACAAGACGCTGATCCGCAAATTCGGCATGGAACGGGCAGCAAGGATTGCTGCCGAAGGCCATGAAGCGCGCCGCTTCATGATCGATTTTCTGGCGAGGGAAGGTATCGACGCGGATTTCAAGCTTGTGGGTCGATTCAGCGGCGCGATGACGCGCTCGGAATATGACGCCATGGCTCGCAGCGCCGAAGCTATCCAGCGCGCAACCGGTATCGAATCCTATGCGGTTCCCCTTAGCGAGGTTCATCAGCATATCGCGACTGACCTCTATGCGGGCGGTAGCGTGCGCATGGATATTGGTGGCCTGCATCCGGCGAAGTTCCATGCAGAACTGGTGCGGCTGGCGGTTGCCGAAGGCGTGCTGATCCACAGTGAATGTCGTGTGGAAGGCATCAATGAGGGGGCCGATAAGAAGACGGTCATTACTGCGCGTGGTCGAACTCAAGCCCGTGAGGTTCTGGTTTGCACGAATGGTTATACCGACCATTCAGACCGCTGGTTGCGTCAGCGATTGGTACCCTTGCGTTCGCGGATCATCGCAACTGAAGATCTGGGCGAGGAGCGTGTACGCGACTTGGTACCGGGTTTGAAAATGCTCACCGACACTCGGGCGATGACGTACTATTTCCGACCGTCACCGGATGGACGGCGCATTTTGTTCGGTGGTCGCGATGTAACAAGCCGTGGTGACCCCGATAGCGCTACGCAGCGTAACTATACAGAAATGTGCAGGGTTTTCCCGCAGCTTGAAGGTGTCGGCGTCTCGCATAGCTGGTTCGGCTATGTGGCAATGAACCGGGACATGGTGCCGCGAATTTTCCAGCGTGGGGCAGTGCACTATGCAACCGGCTTCTGTGGCTCAGGCGTTGTCTGGGCACCATGGCTTGGCTTCAAGGTCGCCCAGAAAATATTGGCTGTGCCGAACAGCGAAAGCAGTTTCGATTTCCGTCCGCCGCGGTTTGTGCCGACGTGGCGCGGAAAGGCCTGGTTCATGCCGCTGGTTTTCGCCGATCTTGAACGGAAGGATCGTAAGTTGGAAGCCACAGCATCCAGTGAACGGGCATTGAGAAACAGCTTGCGTGCGCAAGGTGGCGACAAGTGAGCCGTAACGCGAACGCTGGTCACCACGAATTTCACTTTATCAAACGCGGTTTCACAACCAGCGTGACGAATAACAGGCTTATCGCTGCATTTAGGAAGGAGAATGCCATGCGTCTCAAGAAAATTTTTGGTTTGGCGGCTATGGCGGTCGTTATGGGGGTCTCTATGCCCGCCTTGGCGCAGGAGATTGTCAAAGTGGGTTCTTCGCCCACCGGTTTGCCGTTCACTTTTGTGAACACGGAAACCAAAGCCATGGATGGGGTGTTGATCGACGTGGTCAAGGCCATTGAACCTGATATCGGTATCAAGGCGGAGTTTGAGGCCGTGCAGTTTTCGGCACTCGTGCCGTCACTCACCGCGAACAAGATCGACATGATCGCTTCGGCAATGTTCATCACTGAAGAGCGTGCAAAAGTCGTGGACTTTTCCGATCCGGTCTATGGTTACGGTGAGGGCGTTTTCGTACCGGTCTCCGATGATACGGCCTACAAGACCTATGCGGATCTGAAGGGCAAGACCATCGGTGTACAAGTGGGGACAACCTTCGTTGATCTTTTCAAGAAAAGCGGTCTGTTCGGTGAGGTGAAGGTCTATAAGGGTATTCCCGATATTATTGCCGACGTGAATGCCGGGCGTATCGACGCCGGTTTCGGGGATGGTCCAATGGCTGCCTATTACCTCTCTCAGGGACGCTTCCCGAACGTGAAGATGGTCGAGAGCTACGAGGCTTCGGCTGGGGGCGAGTTTGGGTTGGCACTGCGCAAAGGCGACGAACGCATGCCCAAGATCAATGCGGCTATCGCCCGCATCAAGTCGGACGGCACGCTGCAGATAATTCTTGCGAAATACGGACTGAAATAATTCCGGTGCGAGCATGGGGATCGATCCCCGTGCTCGTAAGTTTCAGGTGTGCTCCAAGTGCGTCCAAGCAGAAGCTCATCATGCTTTCCGGTCTGCGCACGAAACGGGGCCTCATCCCCGTTTGATCGCGCCAAATAATCAGAGTTAAAGCCAATGCAAAACTTTCTCATGGACATCCGCGAGTTCTTCCCGATCTTGCTGGAAGGCGTGAAATATACGCTTCTCGTGACCTTGGGTTCCCTTGTCCTTTCGACCCTTCTCGGACTTGTCTGGGCGCTGATGCGGGTGTCGGGAATCCGCTGGCTGTCGGCTGTTGCCAGCGCTATCATCAATGTAATTCGCGGCATTCCTATCCTGGTGCAGCTGTTCTATATCTACTTCGTTCTACCGGAATTCGGTATTGCTCTTTCCGCTCTTCAGGCCGGTATCATTGGCCTCGGCATTGCCTATTCGGCCTATCAGGCAGAGAATTTCCGCGCTGGCATCGAAGCGATCGATCACGGGCAGACGGAAGCCGCGCAATCTATCGGTATGGGCTGGTTCATGACCATGCGTCGCGTGATCCTGCCGCAAGCCGTTCGTGTGATTCTGCCGCCTTACGGCAACATCATGGTCATGCTTTTGAAGGACAGCTCGCAGGCGTCGGCCATTACGGTTGCCGAACTGACGCTGCAAGGTCAGTTGCTCGCTTCTTCGACCTTCAAGAACATGAGCGTCTATACGCTGGTTGCCATGTTCTACCTCTGCCTGAGCTTGCCACTGATGATGGCTGTCGGGCGTCTCGAAAAGCTCTTTGGTAAAAGAAACGGGCACTGATCATGGCGATGATTGAAATAAAGAACGTCACCAAATCCTACGGTCCGCTTCAGGTTCTCAAGGGTATAAGCGCCGAGGTGCAGAAGGGTGAAGTTGTCTGTCTGATTGGCCCTTCGGGGTCGGGAAAGTCGACGATGCTGCGCTGCCTGAACGGACTCGAAACCTATCAGGGCGGCGACATTCTGATCGAAGGCCAGCGGGTTGACGCGAAGGATCGCTCGATCCGCGATCTTCGCACACGTATGGCGATGGTTTTCCAGCGGTTCAACCTGTTTCCCCATCGGACTGCGC
Source organism: Ochrobactrum sp. CGA5 (assembly GCF_006345815.1). Classification (GTDB taxonomy): domain Bacteria; phylum Pseudomonadota; class Alphaproteobacteria; order Rhizobiales; family Rhizobiaceae; genus Brucella. Next base: position 290,801 of record NZ_VCIG01000042.1, read on the forward strand.
TTGAGAATGTTATTGAGGGGCCGGTTTACGTCAAAGGCGAGAAACCTGCCGAAGCCCGCAAATATGGCGAGCATCTGCTTCAGCGCGTTGGTTTGGGAGACCGGGCCAACCATTATCCGGGCCAGCTCTCCGGCGGTCAGATGCAGCGTGTTGCGATTGCCCGCGCCCTGGCCATGCGACCGCAGGCGATCCTGTTCGATGAGCCAACATCTGCGCTCGATCCCGAACTGGTGGGCGATGTGCTGGATGTCATGCGCAGCCTTGCCGAAGAGGGGCTGACAATGCTGGTCGTGACGCACGAAATGGGCTTTGCCCGCGATGTGGCTGACCGCGTGCTTTTCCTTGATGGCGGCGTCATCGTTGAACAGGGGCAGGCGAAGGACGTGCTCGGTGCGCCGCAGCATCCGCGTACGCAGGATTTCCTGCGCCGCGTTCTCAATCACTGATCCGGGGCATTTCCAGTTAAAGCTGCTTCGCGTGTTTGCTGGAAATGCTTTGTACTGATGTGCCACACGGCTGCGTGTTGCGCGGGGGGGAGGCGTCATGGCTTTCTATTGTTATCTGGACGCGGCACGCACCGGTGCGATCCGCGATGTATTCGCGCGCGAACTGCCGGACGTAGAGTTTCTGTCCGGCGAGTTGGATGCCGATGCCGCGGCGAGGGTGCGTCATCTGCTCTGCTGGCAGGCTCCTGTAGGATTGCAGGAGCGGTTCCCGGCGCTTGAGACCATCTTCTCAAGTGGGGCGGGTGTAGAACAGTTCCTGGAGGCAGAGATTCCCTCTCACGTCCGCATTGTCCGCATGACTGAGCCAGGTCTTGCACGGATGATGCAGGAATATGTGACACTCGCAGTGCTCTCCTTATTCCGACAGTTGCCCCGTTATGTGGAACAATGCCGCAATGAGATATGGCAGACCTTACCTCAGCCAAGTGCAGGTCGCCGCCGGGTGGGTGTAATGGGACTTGGATATTTGGGGCAAGCCGCTTTGACAGCGCTCAAGCCCTTCGGTTTCCCTCTGTCCGGCTGGAGCCGAAGCGAGAAGAATATTGAGGGCGTGCAATGTTTTTCCGGCGCGGATGGGCTTCAAGCCTTCGTTGCGCAAACAGATATATTGGTCTGCCTTCTGCCGCTCACAGCGGAAACAGAAGGCTTGATCAATGCCGAGTTTATCGCGCGCCTGCCGACGGGGGCAAGCGTGGTTCTGGTCGGTCGCGGACCGCATACGGACTATGACGCGCTTCTCACAGCTCTCGATAGCGGCCAGCTTTCGTCGGCGTTTATCGATGTAACAGCACCCGAACCGCTTCCGGCGGGACATCCCCTCTGGTCTCATGCAAAGGTGATCGTGACGCCTCATATCGCTTGCGTGACTGACAGCCACGGAGCGGCTGAAATACTGGTCGAGAACCTGCAACGGTTGCACAAGGGCGAAGCGCTTATAGGTGAGATAGACCGCGAGCGAGGTTATTGAAGCCGAGGGCTCGATGGTCGAAGCGGCGTGGCTGTATTTCCGGCTTGGCAAGATCAATACGCAGCCAAGCACAGGTTAAGGCTACGGTGCCGTCACCGCTTCAATAAGGTCTTGTTCTACCGAGCCCAGCAATACCCGAAAGCGCACCCGGAAATCGTTACTTTCTGCGACACTGCGAAGGGATTCTTATTCTCAAACGCGATGCGAACCAGCCGAGACCGATCACGCGGACGGAACATATTTTGAAACTCCGCGGGCAGGGCATCGGCAACCGTCAGGATAGTTTCGATTCTTCCTTTGGCGGACTGTGCTCCACCGGAGACGTTGACGGACATGCCTGTGCGGACATCAAAAAGATACTCGTCTGGAAGGTAGGCGAGAATATAGGACTCTCCCCCATTTAGCTGCATAAGTTCGTCGCCGAATTTCACAACCTGACCTGGGAGGGGCACCTTGGCACCCACAGTTCCCGCCATGCTCGCGCGGAGGAAACCCTGATCGTAAATCCCATTTAATTTGTCCATCGCCTGACGATAGATCGCGCGTGATTGCTGAAGCAGCTTCAGTTCGTTCTCGGTCGCTGCCTTTTCGCTTTGCAATTGGGCAACCCGCTCGGCAGCCTGCAGGCTGTTGCGAAGTGCATCATCCTTGGCAAGCGAAGACACGATGCCTTTCCCCGAGACAGTATCGAACTGGCTCGAAGTGCCTTTCGTTTCGCGTGCGGTGCGATCAGCGAGAGGGAAGACAGCGGTGATGGAGTCCAATTTACCCTGGAGCTGCCCCTCCCGAATAGCGAGATCGCTATCCTTGAAGGCGATATCGGCCAGTTGCTGGATCATCTCGAACGATTCAATGCGGGCAAGCTGGGTACCGGCTTGCACTTCGTCACCTTCCTTGACAAAAACTTCGGTCACCTTGCCCGGATAGTTGGCGCTAACCAAGTAGCGTTCTTTGAGTACAGTGCCATCAATAGACAGAACGAACATGTTGCCGAACAGATAATAGGCGAGCGAGCCCAGGAAAAGCACAACCAGGCCGAGATAAACCGTACGACCAAGCTTACCCGATGACGAGCGTTTTTGAGCATCGAGTACATCAATGCGAGACTTTTTGCGTAGACGTTTCACTTGACTTTCCGTTGTTACCAGGGACGTTGCATGCGGACTTTCACCGGCGTGTAATTGTCGCGATGGGAGCCGGAGAACACCCATTCATCGATATAGGCTATGAGCCTGACGGGGCGCATGACATAGGTCATGAACAGGGAGTAACCCGGCAGAAACAAAAGATTGCGCAGGAACACATGTCGGCCCGTACACCAGGCTGAAGCTGCCAGAATAAGCACGTCGATAACCAGCAGACCGATCTGCATTGCAATCAGAATTGCTGGCGTGAAGGCTCCATACTGGATGAACAGCCAGACCAGATAGACTGGAAAGATGAAGGCTCCCACGACATTAAAAAGCAGGAAGTCCCATTGATGGACGGCCTCGGTAATGCGGAATGCAGGCGATAGAGGATTCATCAATCGCACGTGCTTGCGATAGCGGATCCAGATTGCGTCGCGTTCCCAGCGCAAGCGCTGCCGAATGTATTGATAAAAGGTCGTAGGAACGTCGGTATAACATACTGCCTCGGGCGCAAATTCAATGCGCCAGCCTTTGAGACGAAGGCGGATGGTCGTATCGAGATCTTCCCCACCACCAACGTCGAAGCCGCGAATGTCATCCAGAGCCTTGCGTCGGAAAGCGCTAAAGGCTCCAGAGGCACATACAACCTGATTAACGGCGCTGGCGATACGTTTGCCAACTGCAATGGATTGCAAATACTCGATTTCTTGAAACTGGCTGATAACACTCTCGCTACTGTTGCGAGGAGCGATATCTCCGCAGACCGCGCCCACATCTGGATCTGAAAACGGCTCCAAAAGGTATTCGAACGCGTATCGGTCAAACGAACAATCGCAATCAACATTGATTATGATATCGCCTGAAGCGTAAGCGCAGGCCAGATTGATGCCGCTGGACTTGCCGCCACGTAAGCTGGTTGACAACACCTTGGTTGCCAATCCTTGTTTGACAAGGGACTGGGCTACCTTGGTCATGCCATCGTTGGAGCCGTCGCTGACAATGATTATCTCGAAATTCTGCAATGACTGTTCGCGCATGGAGCGGACGCAGGCTTCAAGCGCATCTTCTTCATTATGCCCCACAAGAATGACACTCACGCTTGGATGCTTGCGGGCCGCAATCTCCTCTTCATCGGGGAGCGCATCATAATCAGGCGACCGCATGGCCATCCCTGCCACAAGAAATGGCAGAATGTAGCGCGGAAATTCGAAGATCAATGTGTACCAGAAGACCGACATGATACTAAGGGTCGTCTGGCTCAGCAGAAATGCGAAGCCCAGTTCCAGCGTGTTCACGATCAGGCTCTTCCGAGACGTTGTTTCACCGTCAGCACAGGAGACAGCTTGAGACGAAGGATTTCGCCGCTCCTGGTCACAGCATCCCGCAATTCGCGTTCAAAATCCATATCGAAACGCTCTGCAAGTAGATAGGCCATATCGCCGTCTACAAAGAGCGAAGCAGCGACGCCGAGACGGTTACGCAACGTTTCGAAAAAGAGATCGCGGGATTTGTCAAAACTGGGCCGCCCGTTCAACGTAATCAATTCCTCGCCGTTGGCGAACCGAATTTCGGCAAGGACAGCATTCGCATTGGCGGTCGCGTCGATGCGATCGATCTCTCTTTGTAATGAAACCGGCAATGAAGACGTGATTGCAGACGGATCGCCCTCGAGAAACGCTACGCCGGCATCTGACAGGAGGTAGCTGTAGAGATCGACTTGCCGAATTGCCTCGCCATCGATACGGCAGTTGCAATCGAAGCAGACGAAACCGACTTCCACTTCAGACGATGTAGTCTCACATGTGTTGCAGGTATAAGCCTCACCGGGTCGGTCATAGTCCTTGCCATAATTGCGAAGCTGGCGCTGGCATTTGGGACATACAAGCGCCGTTCCGCGCCGGAACTGCTCTTCCGGTAATACGGATGCGCAATGAAAATGATGGATAAGTGAGCTTTCGTGCAGGTCGGCCGAGCGGCATGACGGGCATTCTTCACGTACCGACAAACGGCGCGACTGACAGTTTGAACATTCATGCAGCCGATCGAAGAAACGCTTTTTGAGAAAGCCACGCAACGCAAGGCTTTCGGCAAGAGGAACAGTTTTGGCCGCCGAATAGAAGCCTGGATAACAAATTGCCTCTGGCGCCAGTGGATAACGCATTCCCCGCAGCTCCTTGTTCGAAACATACAGGTGTGAAAGCAACTGAATCTCGGGATCAACAGAATTGCGGAATTGGAGTGGAAGCGCGTCCCGCTGTTGGCGAAATTTGAGAATACGTCGAGCGGTTTCTGTCCAGGTCCGGGGCTCTTGCAGGTCGAAATGCGCGTCAGCAAAATCGCCCGCACGCCCCTTGAGGTCTATCAGCGGAGACTGAAGTGATCCGACAAAATCGCGAATGTTATGCAGGGGCGACGAACGCCGCTCATCGGCGAATAGAATTGCATCGACATGGCCGTCTGCATCCATGTCGAACAGGAGGCCGAATATCTCATCCAGATGCGCGGGCATACGGGGAAACCAGCGGGCCGTGGGTTTCCACGTCAAGCCGCTTTCGTGCCAGACAGCGCGGATCTGGTTGGCAAGTTTCTCGGGGGTGGCGAACCCGCCATGAGTCAGACCTTCATGGCCAGCTGTAGGAAGAGTCATTCTGAGCTCGTAGTGATTAACGTGATGTAATTAACTGGGGCCTCGGGAAGGCTCCAATCCCCGGGTAACTCTGGATCATCATTGATGAACCGAGCCTGAACGTGTTTTGAGATCCTGGGATTTCTTCTCCTTCCTGAAAGAGAAGCTTGCAATTCCATTGAAACAGCAATTTAGAAAAGCGATGGTTGTATATAGCGGTCTAAATCGCTCCTAAATTGAGAATTTGCTATATGTGGTTTTGGCTATGACACAACCACTACACCTTCAACGGCAACCATGACAAGAAAATCCTGCCGCAATAAACTATAGTTAAGCTTTCGTGCGCCTTCGACGAGTTCGTTGATAGGCTGACCAGTATGCCGGGACAGGGAACGGGCAGATCGTATGCCTTGGAGCTGCGCGGCGACACCGACTTTTACTCTTTGCTTTGCGATTTCGTTATTTGCCGCAAAAGTGCCAGGCGTGATTTACTGGGATTTCACGCGCGCTGACAGCAATAATGGTGGCGACCAGACGACTAACTAAGGCTGAAGGCGGCCTGCCGATGCAAGCGCAGGCCGCCTTCAAACGCCCTATATGCGGCGCTTTCTCCGGGGCTTCATCATATTGACTGTTCGTAGGGCTTATTCAGCCTGCAGGAAATCGCGCACTTCCAGCAACACGAATTCATTGTCATCGACCTTGTCGAGGAAACGACCTGCAGAGAATGGCAGATTGTTGTCGTTGCCGACGACGATATGCGTGTCGTCCACACGATCAACATTCTCGATGGTCAGGAAAGGCATATCGTAAATGCCTTCACGTCCGCCCTGCCGGCGCTTGTTTTCCAAGTCGGCAATGGTGAGCAGATCGATATAGCCGATCTTGCGCACGTCCTTACCGATATTGCTATCGTCGAACGATATCTTGTAGATACGCTTCACCTTTGACGGCACGTTGAAGCAATCGGCTTGCGGCTGCTTCGGATCGGCGCATGCCTTGTCCACCGTGCCGACGCCGTTATCACGCTCGATGACCAGCGCTGTGGTTTCATCAAGCATGTTGAAATCGCCGATGGCTTCGCCACCCTCTGCCAGAGGATAGAGCCAGGAACGGCCCGTCCACTTCTTGTCGGCAACGCTGAATTCGATGACGCGAAGTGCCGTCTTGCCGCTTTCGGCTTTTTCCGGCGCGCCATCCACGAAAAGCGGGCCTTCCAGAAGACCGTAGAGTTTAGAGCCATCCTTCGACATGGCCAGTCCCTCGAAGCCGCCGGAGCGCTTCAGATTGTAAGCCGGGAGCTTGAGGCTCGGATTGGCAGGCAATGCGAGTTTCGGATTGTCCGGCGACATCACTTCCGTCTCGCCGACAAAAGTCGGGATCACATCGGTCAGTTTGCCGTCCATGTCGAACTTTAGCAGGAACGGCCCGAATTCTTCGCCGACCCAGAATCCGTCCCCCACCGGTTGGATGGATTCTACGTCGAAATCGGCACCTGTCAGATAGCGCTTCTCAGCGCCTTCCATGACGATAGGGAACGGAGCCTTCTTGTCTGGATCGCTGAGGAATATGGTTTTTACGCGCTCAACCGTCCCCTTGTCCCAGTCGAACTTGACGTTGTGCAACATCAGCATGGCATCCGGCGAATTGAGCTTGGAGCCAAAGCCATTATCGGACAAAGACCAGAAACTACCGTCTTCCATGGTCTTGATGCCGGAAAAACCCTGTACAGGCTGGCCATTGAACGGCACAGAAAGGCCGGTCTTGCGCACACCGTCCTTGCCTTCCAAGCTGCCGGTACCCTCGGTACGCTTGCGGTCGGCGGTGGTGAACTTGCCTGACGTCTTCAGATGTTCGGCCGCATCATCAGGCGCAGCGATAATCGTGTTCGCTGGCAGAATGGCATGAGCCTTGAGCGTGGCCGGAAAGGCCTTTTCTTCAGCGGAGGCCGGAAGTACCAATGCGACGGCACCGGCAAGCATGGTCGAGGCGACGAGACGCGATATCATGATAAGTCCCCGTTTGGAATTGAAACACAGGGACGCAATTAGGCTGGCTTTGTATCGCTGGCTTGACGCTTCCGTGAACCTTTGGCGAAGTCCCCGGCTTTCGCCGGAGCCTTCGTCATAATCTCCGATCGATCAGATTGCGATCTTGCCGCCGCCCTGTTTGGTAATAGCCACCACAGCAGGTCGCACGGGCATATCGTCCTTGAAGTCAGGCCAGCGGGTCGACAAGTCCTCGTAATAGGACGGTCGGCCATGGCCGTCCCAATCCTCGCCGCCATCGCCTGGATGCTGCACGGCAACGAAAGCCGTCTCGTCATCAGGTGAAAACAGCGGACCGCACATTTCGGCTCCCACCGGCACGCGGTAGAACAGTTTCGAGGTCGCGCGCGCATCGCCTTCCGTGTCGACAGCCCAAAGCCCGTCCGTGCGGCCAGTGGCCTTGTTGCTGTTGCCGTCTGTCGAAACCCACAACCGACCCGCGCTGTCGACGGCGGCGTTGTCCGGCATGCCGAACCAGCCATTGCGCGTCGTGTCGGTGGAGAAGCTGGCACCAACCTCGGCAACAGAAGGATCGCCGCACTTCAATAATACTTCCCACTTACCTGTCGTGGCCGCAAAATCCTGCCCGTCTTCCTCGATCTCGATGATGTGGCCGAAGGCGTTCTTGGCGCGCGGATTGGCGGCATCCACCTGATCGTCCTTGCGCTTGGTATTGTTGGTGAGCATGACATAGACGCGGCCATTGACCGGATTCGGCTGCACGTCTTCGGGGCGATCCATCTTGGTGGCGCCGAGAAGATCACCGGCGCGACGGGTTTCGATCAGCACATCTGCCTGACTTTTGAAGCCGTTCTGCTCGGTCAGCGGACCCTGGCCGAATATCAGAGGCATCCATTCAACCTTGCCGTCCTCATAGAACTTCGCCACGTGAAGCGTGCCTTCATCCAGCAAGTCCATATTGGCGGCACGATCATCCGGGTTGAACTTGCCCGAAGTCACGAACTTGTAGACGTAATCGAAACGTTCGTCGTCGCCCAGATAGAAGACTACGCGCCCATCCTTGCTGACGATGGATTCCGCACCCTCGTGTTTGAAACGACCAAGCGCGGTCCGCTTCTTCGGTACTGAATTCGGATCGGAAACGTCGACCTCGACGATCCAGCCGAAACGGTTCGGCTCGTTGGGTTCCTTGGAAACGTCAAACCGGTCGTAGAAACGCCCCCACTCGTAGGAGCCTTCAGGAATACCCATCCGTTTGTAATTGGCAGCTTCCGCATGACCTTCCGGCAGTTCGCCGGTGAAATAGCCGTGAATGTTTTCCTCAGCCATGATGTAGGTACCCCAGGGCGTGACCCCACCTGCACAATTGTTGACCGTTCCAAAAACCTTGGTGCCGGAAGGGTCGGCGCTGGTCTTGACGCGGTCATGACCGGCGACCGGACCGCTCAGCACCATCTCGGTGCTAGCGGTGATACGACGGTTGTTCGCACCGTCAAGCACCGGCTGCCATTTACCGTTCTGCTTGCGGATTTCGACAATCGTGCCGCCATGGGCGGCCATTTCGATATCCACCTGTTCCTTGGAGAGCGGAGCCTGCTCCACCTTACCATCGACGATCTTGACGAGACCGGGGAACATCAGGTGCGGGTTGGTATATTCGTGATTGACCACGAGAAGGCCATGCTCGGGCGAGCCTTCAATTGGAATATAACCGACATAATCATTATTGTAGCCGAACTGGCGTGCCTGTGCTTCGGCAGATTGTTTGGTGGGATCAAATTCCGGTGCGTCGGGGAAAAGCTTGTCGCCCCAGCGCAAGAGCACATCCGCATCATAGCCTTCTGCGACATGGTGATGGGCATCCACCCCGGCCTCGACTTCCTTGAAGGAAAAAGCCGAACCGGATGCGGCGCGTGCATCACCGGCGCTCACCAGTGCCAGGGGGCTGACAGTTGCCGCAATGGCCGAAACAGCGAGCGATCCGCGCAGAAAACCACGGCGGGAAAAGCGTCGACTGATGATTTCGCCCATGGTTGGGTTATCGGACGGATTGCGCGGATCGGCGTCTGCTTCTTCCAACTGGCTGGTCTTGAACAGACTTTGCTGGGAAAGATTCTCTGACATTGCTGGCTCCTATCAAACAGAGGAGTTGCAAGTTAGAAGTACTTGATGACACCCCGACGACATTATCACTATGACTGCGGCCATCATGGTTCCGGGAAATTTTCCGCTGGTAGGTAGAATAATTTTGCTGGCAAAAGCGCTTTCCGATAAAACCCTTCCGAGTTCAAGGATTGAGGGGTTGACGATGACCGACATGACGACTGCACGGCGCAATATTGTTGTCCTGACGATTGCGCAGGCACTGGGTGCTTCCAGTCCGCCTATCGTGATTTCGCTCGGCGGTCTGGTGGGCCAGAAACTTTCTTCCGACCCGGCGCTTGTCACGCTTCCTGTCAGCCTGTTCAATCTCGGCCTTGCACTCGGCACCCTGCCAGCTGCATTCTTCATGCGCCAGTTCGGTCGCCGCAATGCCTATATGCTGGGTGCGCTTGTCGGAGCTTCGGCGGGCCTGATCGCAGCCGCGGGTATTTTTGCAGCCTCCTTCCTTGTTTTCTGTCTGGGAACGCTGGCTGCCGGTTTCTACGCGGCTTATGTCCAGAGCTATCGCTTTGCCGCAACCGATGCGGCAACGGGCGACATGAAGGCGCGCGCCATATCGTGGGTCATGGTAGGTGGGCTCGTTGCGGCAATTGTTGGGCCACAGCTCGTTATCTGGACACGCGACACCATTCCAAACGCTATGTTTGCAGGTAGCTTTCTCAGTCAGGCGGTTCTGGGCCTTCTGGCACTTCCCGTTCTATTCATGCTTCGCGCGCCGAAGATCAGAAAAGATCCTGGTGCCATCCATGACACAGGTCGCGCGCTTGGCGAAATTCTACGTTCGCCGCGCTTCATCCTTTCCGTAGCCGCCGGTGTGTGTTCCTACGCGCTGATGACTTTCGTGATGACAGCGGCGCCCATCGCCATGGTGGGGCATGGTCATTCCGTCGATCATGCAGCGCTTGGCATCCAGTGGCACGTGCTGGCCATGTTCGCGCCGAGTTTCTTCACCGGAAAACTTATTGCCCGTTTCGGCAAGGAAAAGATAACCGCGCTCGGGCTGGTGCTGATTGCCTTCTCTGCCGTTATCGCGCTTGGCGGTTTCGACATTGGCCATTTCTGGGGTTCGCTCATCCTGCTTGGCATCGGCTGGAATTTCGGTTTCATCGGCGCGACTGCGATGGTGACGGACTGTCACACGCCGGCTGAACGCGGTAAGGCACAGGGTGCCAATGATTTCATCATGTTCGGCACCGTGGCCTGCGCTTCCTTCTTTGCAGGATCGCTGCTGCATTCGTCGGGCTGGCAAACCATCAACTGGCTCGTCTTTCCCGCAGTCGCGCTTGTTCTGGTTCCGCTTATCCTACGCCTGAAGCCGAAAGATGCCCCGGCCGAAGCCTGACCAGCCAAAAGCCCTGCTCTTTCGTCGAGAACCCGCCGCCATCGGGGGGCCTGCAATCTTGCCCGCGCTCGGCTGCGTATTGATCTATGAGGTGGTGATCGGGAAGATTATAGGTCAGCGATATCGCGCTGACCTATCCTACCGTTTAGAAGTTCTTTTCCGAAGGCGGAGATGCTGGCGGAAAGCTGGCAACTGCTGTGGCACTTATCGAAGTATCGGTAATTGAGATTGTCAGGCATTCTGATCGGGCCAAAGGTTTTGTAGTTGGGAATCAACGGTGGATCGTCGAACGGACATCCGCTTGGCTCAACTGCTGCTGCCTGCCAAAAGATTGGGCTTCAGAACGAATAGCCTCTGTACGATCAGCTTGAAGCTGCCCATTCAACGGATAGCCGTAGCGAACTCGCGTCTGACTGGTGTTCTTGATCAAAGCTTCAGTTCGGCCTTGTCCAAAGACAAATCGGCAATGGACGTGGCATGCTCAATCTCAAGCTGCTGTAACCGTTTCATCTCAGATGGCATCAGCTTGCCATCGGGAGGAGAGCGGGAAAATTCCAGTCCCTGCGGTCCATCCTGGGTTCAGTGCAAGGTCAATGCCTCTCGCAGCGCGAACATCTCTTATTGTCCAGAAATTCCGACAGGTGATGTCAGAATGATCATCTTTATAGGGTGATCGTAGACGATATTTTACTCACTTGAAAGCGACGGCATGACGCGGTCGCATACCAAAGGAGACTGACGCCATGACCGATCACAGCATCAAGGGCAAAACCGTCATCATTGCCGGCGGCGCGAAGAACCTCGGTGGCCTGATCGCCCGCGATCTTGCCGGGCAGGGCGCCAAGGCGGTCGCGATCCATTATAACAGTGCACAAACCAAGGCAGACGCGGATGCGACCTTAGCCGCGGTCAAGGCGGCTGGCGCAGAGGCCGTTGCAATCCAGGCCGATCTCACGACGGCCGGTGCGATGGAAAAGCTGTTCGCTGACGCCGTCGCGGCCATTGGCAAGCCGGATATCGCGATTAACACTGTCGGCAAGGTGTTGAAGAAGCCGATCGTCGAGATCTCGGAAGCCGAATATGACGAGATGAGCGCGGTGAATGCAAAGTCCGCCTTCTTTTTCCTCAAAGAGGCCGGCAAACATCTAAACGACAATGGCAAGATTTGCACACTCGTGACGTCGCTTCTGGGTGCTTACACGCCCTTCTATGCTGCCTATGCTGGCACCAAGGCGCCGGTCGAGCACTTTACGCGAGCAGCGTCGAAGGAGTTTGGCGAGCGCGGTATCTCGGTGACAGCGATTGGCCCTGGCCCGATGGACACGTCGTTCTTCTATCCGGCAGAGGGGGAGGATGCGGTCGCCTACCACAAGACGGCGGCGGCACTGTCGAAGTTTTCCAAAACCGGCCTGACCGACATTGAGGATATTGTCCCCTACATCCGCTTCCTGGTCTCAGAAGGTTGGTGGATGACCGGCCAGACCATCCTGGTGAACGGTGGCTACACGACCAAGTAAACAAGGCCCACATCCACCGGCATGGCTGCTTGATACAGTCATGCCGGTTAAACAATATCCTCCATCGCCGCCGTCCCATACAGTGCCGGTCGGGTACTTATTCAGGAACTATCCCATGCATATGTTTCTCGTCATCACCGGAGGCGTTCTTCTGCTCGGGGTCTTTACCCTCTTCGGAAAACTTTGGGGCGGTGATTTCTCCGGCGTAGTTGCGGGAGCGAAACTCTTTATTCCCGTCTGGTTCGTGATTGCCCTGATGAATATGTGGGTCGGTGTTACCCGCGCTGGCTATACGGTCGTGCAGGAACTTCCAATCCTCCTTGTCGTATTCGCCATTCCCGCAGTCGCAGCAATCGCCATCTGGCAAGTGACGGGGAGTAACCCCGCGCATTTGCCTTCGCTCCAGCAAGAAAGAACAAACATGTCGATCGATCTCCCGCCAGCTCTTCAGTCCGCCATTAATGCCATCAATTCAGGCGACGAGGAGGCATTCGTTGCCGCGTTTAGCCCGGACGGTCTGATCAACGATTGGGGCCGTGTCCTCACTGGGCATGACGGCGTGCGATCCTGGGCTCGTTCCGATGCGATTGGTGCCGGTGCCATCATGACCGTGACCACTGCGGCGACGACAGACAACACCACGCACATTGTCTTTGATTGGAAGAGCCGTGTTTTCAACGGTCGCAGCGAAGCCTATGTGACGATCCCGGACAAGCTGATTATGGAATTCCGCATTCCGTCGAAGTGACAGGGAGCTTTCAAGGGCCTCAGGGATGTGCTGCAAAAAGCCAATTGGGAGGGGCTAGCCCACCGCTGAATCAACTATGCAGGGATTTCGGCGAACTGAGTAACTTCTGCGATTAGGCGCCGAAGCCACAGCAGGGCAGGGTCCGATTGTCTGCGCCGATGGGATATTTGCATGAAGGGGATCAGCGGCAATTCAATGGGGGAATCCAGCACTGCCAGCTCCTTACTACCTCGGAAGGTTTGTAAACTCTTTGCGGCGATAGTCAGGATCAGGTCGGTACCAATGATTGTTGTTGGTGCGACACTCCAATGTGGTAGCACCAGCGCCACCCGGCGATTGAGGCCGGCTGCGTGAATTGTTTCGTCAATTTCGGTCGAGGCTTCTCCGTGAACGGCTACCAATACGTGGGGCCGGCTGAGATAGTCGTCACGATCAATACGCATTTCCGGTGACGGAAGCGACGCGCGATCAACAAGGCATGCATATTCATCCACGAATAGAGGTTCGGCGAGAACCTGGTTGGGCAATTGTGGAAACACTCCCAGTCCTAGATCGACATTTCCATCAACCACTCCGGCGATCATTCCTTCCCGACTTAACTGGGTAACCGACAGATCAATTCCCGGTGCCGATCGCCGTATCAGTTTCACCAGACGGGGAAGAACGATGCTGGCGCCATAATCTGACATTGCAAGTCGGAAGACGTTGCGACTTTGTACGGGATCGAAGCCGTCGGGGCCCAGCACTGCACGTATCTGGGCAAGAGCTTCTGTCAGGGGCTGGGTAAGTTGAAGGGCCCGGACGGTCGGCTTTAGTCCACCACCGTGACGGGTAAAGAGCGGGTCATCAAGGAGCATACGCAATCTGGCAAGCGCGTGACTGACAGCTGGCTGGCTCATATTCAATCGGAGCGCCGCGCGTGATACGTGCCGCTCGGAAAGTAGCGCATCAAGAACCACCAGGAGATTGAGATCAACGCCTCGCAAATTATTCATACAATGCATAATAGGGTGGAATAAATGAATTTAAAATAGGCAATGATAATAATTAAAACCGAGTCCGTTCAATCTGAGAAGGGATTTTTCTCATGCAGTCATTAACCTTCCTTGCCGTTGCGTTGGCTTCCGGGGCTCTCGTCCCCTTGCAGGCTGGTGCGAACGCCGCGCTCGGTCGCGCGCTGGGGCATCCTCTCTGGGCGACGATGGCGTCGCTTGCCGTAAGTGCCGCTTGCGTGGTGCCAATCATGATCGCGCTACGGGTTTCTGCACCCACAATTGCCAATCTTGCCACTCAGCCGAAATGGATTTGGATCGGCGGTATAACCGGAGTTATCTACATTACGACAGCACTGCTGCTCGCCCCGAAGCTGGGGGCTGCGGGTCTCATGACGGCAGTCGTTGCGGGGCAAATCCTCGCTTCGATGGCGATCGATTATTTTGGCCTGGTCGGTTTCGTACCGCGCTCGATTTCAGGGTCCCGCCTCCTGGGGGCGCTACTGGTCGTCGCTGGCGTCCTGGTCATGCAGGGGCCTGCACTTTGGCAGTTGATACAATCTGCCACCAAGCTTTCAACGCAGCATTGATTGGAAAGGAGCAGAAGCATGAACAATCCGGAAAGAACTTTGCCGTCGATCTATTCACTGGGCGGAAACGCCGTTCCTGCACAGGTGCGTATCGCAAGGCCAACAGACAAACTCGCTGCCGTGATCGCGTTTTATCGAGACGGCTTGGGTATGCCAGAGCTGGCCCGTTTCGAAGATCATGCCGGTTATGATGGCATTATGCTTGGTCTTCCTGGCAAGTCGGTGCACCTTGAATTCACGCAACACGCGGAAGGAAGCCCGTGCATTGCTCCGAGCCGTGATAATCTGCTGGTCCTTTACGTCACCGAGCCCAGTGCCTATGCTCAGCTCAATGAGCGGATGCTCAGGCTCGGTAATGCACCGGTAGAACCGGAAAACCCATACTGGCTCGAGCGCAGCTTAACTTACCAGGATCCCGATGGCTGGCGGGTGGTGATCTGTCGAGAAACGGGGATTTGACAGTGCAGCGTGCTGCCAAGCCGTTGTGGATCGAAGCCTGACATTCCGATTGATGTTCTTGAAGCGAGGCAGGAAAAATCCCGCTTTCTGACGGACACTGTGCAATCACACAAATGCATAGCCATCTCGATCTCTGTAATTTTGCGGATGACGAAGCAGTCAGAAATAGCGCGGAGTAAGACAACATGGATATGGCAGTTCCCAGTGCAACCAATCTCAGCCTGTTCGTCAGTGCCACACTGGTGCTGCTTCTTGTACCGGGCCCAGCGGTTCTTTACATATTTGCGCGCTCCGTTGAGCAGGGTCGCTCGGCTGGACTTGTTTCGATCCTCGGCATCCATGCGGCCACACTGGTTCATGTGGCCGCAGCTGCGATAGGTTTGTCCGCACTCCTCGCATCATCTGCGCTTAGCTTCAGCGCTGTAAAGTACGCCGGTGCTGCCTACTTGATTTGGCTCGGCCTGAAGAAGCTTTTTGGCCACTCGGACTTTTCCGACGTGGAAAACGGCTTGCCTGTGCGAAGCCGCCTTCGTCTCTTTCGCGAGGGCTTCATCGTTAGCCTTCTCAATCCGAAAACAGCGCTGTTCTTTCTGGCTTTTCTGCCGCAGTTTGTCGACCTCGGTCGAGGTTCTGTCGCAATGCAGATAGCGGTTCTTGGGATCATCTACACGATGATTGGTGTCCTGACAGACAGCTCCTATGCCCTTGCAGCAGGAACAGTCGCCAAATGGTTGAAGCGTCGGCCTGCTTATCTGAAAGCGGAGCGTTGGGTTAGTGGCCTCGTTTATATCGGCCTTGGTCTCACGGCTGCTTTTGCGGGGAATGATAAGAAATAGCCGCCGCATCAGCAAGTCGGCGAGATGCATGGCCGCCAAATACCGGAACCTGTTCGTGACGGGCGACTGATCGCTGCATACAAAGCCCCACCCAGTGCCCACCGGTGTCACGTGAGGCATTCTCGCGTTGGATGCGTCGAGGATAAACCTTCCAGCAGAGTCCGCCCAGCCAATCGTGATTACCGCACGAAATGAAGATGTGGCCTACCGTGATAAGGCGAGGACGATACGTGTGCTTCTACACAAAAGACATCTCTCAGCAAGTCTTGTGTCAGCACCTCGTCGGGTTTCCCGGACGCGACGAGTTTTCCTGCCTGCATGATAAGTAATCGATCGCAAAACATCGCAGCATGATTCAGATCGTGCAGCGCAATGATACAGGCAACTGAAAGATCAGAGACGAGGCGAAGAAGACTGATTTGATGATGAACGTCCAGATGGTTGGTTGGTTCATCAAGGATCAGCTCTTTGGGTGCTTGGGCAAGTGCTCGGGCGAGGTGGGTCCGTTGCTTTTCTCCTCCCGACAAGCTCTGCCATGAATCATTTCTCTTGACGGTCATTTCAGTTCGGTCGAGCGCCTCGTTAACGGCAGCATCATCGGCGATGCTCCATCCAGAAAACATCGATCTGTGCGGGAAGCGACCGAGCCGGACGACATCTATTACCCGGAGATTGGCGTTGGTGGTGGCATGCTGTTCGACGAATGCTACGCGCTGCGCTATTGCTTTGCGACGCAGCCCGCGGATGTCTTCCCCATCAAGCAGAATCTCTCCCTTAAGGGGTCGCTTAAGTCCGGCCAGAAGACGAAGCAGAGATGTCTTGCCGGAGCCATTCGGGCCGAGCACTCCCAACATTTCGCCGGGTTTGGCGACGAGGGAGACCCCATCAACAATGGTCTTTGATCCGATTTTCCAGACCAGATTGTTCGCCGTTATACTCATGACGCCCGCTGCAGCCTGTAGAGAATGATAGAGAAGAAGGGCACGCCCACAAGTGCGGTGACCACGCCGATCGGCAATACCTGCTGAGAAATCAGCGTGCGCGATGCAATATCAGCCAGAACCATGAACACCGCTCCGGTCACTGCACAGGCAGGGAGCAGCTTCACGTGTAGCGGTCCCACCACGAAACGGGCGGCATGCGGAATGACGAGGCCGACGAAGCCGATGGTGCCTACCATGCTCACAATCGTAGCGGTCATGACTGCGGTAAGTGCGAAAAGAATGATCCGTGTTCGACCAACATCAATTCCCAGAGAGGCCGCCGCTTCATCTCCGAAGGCAAAGGCGTCAAGCACGCGGGAGTAGGAGATCGCGATGAGCAAGCCCGAGCCGACGACGACAGAAACGAGGGCGAATTCGGGCCAGCGAACGCCGCCAAAGCTACCAAGGAGCCAAAACATGACGTCTCGCGCCTGTTGAGCATTGCCCGAGGTGGTAACGATATACGAGGTCGCCGCGTTGAAGAGCTGCGATGTCGCAACGCCTGCCAGGATCGTTCTGTCTGCTCCGCCCCGCGCCCCGTTGGAAAGCAGCGCTACAAACAGAAACGCTGCGAACGCTCCGGCAAACGCACCCGCTGAAAGCGAAACAGTTCCTGCCCCGATACCCAGGATAACGACAGCCACTGCTCCAGTTGAGGCGCCGGCAGAGATACCGAGAACGTAAGGCTCTGCAAGGGGATTGCGCAGCAAAGCCTGCATGATCGCACCGCACAGCGCCAGACCCGCACCGCAGAAAGCTGCTACAAGCGCACGGCTTAAGCGATACTCCCAGATCACGGTCTCGTGGATCGGGTTGAGCTGGATCATTGTCCAGCCAAGTCTATTGGTGATAGCCGAATAAGTGGTTGACAGCGGGATAGGCATGTCTCCAATGCCCACACTTATGCCGATCACGATCGCTATCGCAATAAGCGACCCCAAACTGATTCCTGCTGCAGCACAGAGGCGTCGGAGTGGTAAGTCTGATGAACCGTTTATGTTTTCGGCTGTCACTTAAGGCCCAGAGTTTTCAGCTGTTGAGCAATCTGTTCAGCGCCGTAGATCGTGCGCACGGTGGGGTTCATGGCCTGACCGTCCATGACCACAATCGCCTTGTTTCTGACTGCCGGCATCTGGCTCGTGCCGGGATCTGTCGTCAGGAACTTGATCTTGGCAGCCGACTGATCGAGATCCCATCGATTGCGATCGACCTGCGCAACGACGATGACATCGGGATTGCTAGCAATAATGCTTTCCCAGCCAAGCGCGGGAGATTCAGCCTCGGATGTGATCGCGTTCGTTCCGCCAAGAACGTCGGCAATAAAGCCCGAAGCACTGTTCTTGCCGCCCAAATAGGCGTCGGCAGAGGGCGATGGGCTGGAGAACCAGAAGACGTAGGACAGCTTTTTTCCGTCCTTGGGCGCATCGGCACGCAGTGCAGCTTCACGTTTCTTCAGGTCAGCAATCAGGGCATCTCCCCGATCACTGACGTCAAAAATCCGGGCGATCTCGTCAATCTCTTGGTAAAGCGTCTCCATGTTCCAGA
Source organism: Ochrobactrum sp. CGA5 (assembly GCF_006345815.1). Lineage (GTDB taxonomy): Bacteria > Pseudomonadota > Alphaproteobacteria > Rhizobiales > Rhizobiaceae > Brucella. Next base: position 309,214 of record NZ_VCIG01000042.1, read on the forward strand.
GCTTTGATCGGTCACCATATCCGAACTTGTCCTTAGCGGCTCCTTCAGCGACACATGTGCTCGGCGAGATATAGCTAGGAACGCCCACCTTCTCGAAGTCTTCACGCCTAGCAACTTTACTCGAAGGGCCCAGCAGGCTTGGCAGCGCGGCTGCGACGAAGTCTGGATTTTGCGCCAGAATGGCTTCGAAGGTTGGAAACTCGACTGTCAGAACCTTGACCTGTGCATTGGCTTCGGCGAGTTGTGGAAGAACCTTGTTCGGCCAGAATGCGGTGCCGACCATTTTGTCTTCGAGGCCTAGGAGCAGCATGATTTCCGCGCTGTTCTGCCCAAGTCCAATGGCGCGCTCCGGGGCCTTGTCGAAGGTCACCTTCACGCCGCAGTTTTCGATGGTAAGCGGATAAGAGGTGGACGCTGCATAGGTCGGCGTAGCCAGCATACCGATTATTGCGCATATACCCACACTTAAAAACATCCTGTGCATCGCGCGCCTACCCATCTCCAATTTCTGCCAAATCTGAGTTTCCTGTAATGATTACCATCAACAAAAACAAGATGAAACTATTCAACTTTATAAGGGAGGATTTTCTGTAAACAGGAACCATACAGAATGAAGGCTGGAACTGACGCGACCATGTGCGGTTTCGGATGCAAGGAACTGCGCTCTGGCCTGACAAGAGTTTAGGGATATATAGCCTGGCAGCTCCGAGATCACGGCGTCTTTTTGCAGCAGAGCCTCAAGAACAAAGCCATCCTGATCAACGGCAAGCCATCTCAAATCTTTGCAGAACTCGTAGCATAAGTTCGTCCAAACATAGGACGCTTTTTTCCCATTCGAGAGCTTGCGACAAAACCCATCAGATAGTACCGCAATGTGTGCTGTCATCCCTAAAAGTTTCCAGGATAGGATTGTACCGTATAAGGATCCAGCGTCGTTTGTATACTTTGATTGAAGCTAACTTCTTGTATCGTAGAGCTAATGTTCACGAGCTAGAGCTCACCCTGGACCGCGAAGGCAAGAACACATGCTGGACGAGAAGAACGACAACAACGCCATACTTTCCCCGCCATTCTTTATAGTGATTTCACGGATTTGAATATGGGTTGCCTTTGTCCAGTTGGCGTGCGTTCATTTTCTTGCCCGATGAGTCCAAATGGGCCGGTTATGGCGGATAGAGTCAAGCAGTCGAGCTCCGCATCCAAGATAGATGCGGCGTAGCCAAAGGCGAATGCTTCTGCGAATTTTCCATTCGGGTTTTCCATCGTTTTGCTGCCGTATGGGTTCTGACGCATGGGGATGGTGAGACAATGATCGCGTCCGGGATAAAACCAGCCGCTTTCATGTTAGAAGCGATTGCGGACGTCTCATCAATCAGCGCCGCTTGGCAAGGCAATGCTATTTCAAGCGAAGTGCTTCCAATATATTTTGCGGCCAAGGTTGCAAAATCCTCAAAGGCCGAACCTCGGTGCCCTGCCATAGGATCGTAATAAAATAAGAGTTCCTGTGGGCCAATTTCCTGCAACAGACCAACTGCTGCAAGGCTTGCTTTGGCCTCTTCCGGTGTGATGATGATGCCGATATTAGGCCTTCTGCCACTTGCGTCACGGAGTATGATGCTCACCGGCTCCGCAGTCTGAGCAGTCTCTGATGTCGCTGCGCGCGTATCGATGATGTTGAGAACGATGCGTTGATGCTGGGGCTTGGAGGCTTCCATCTGGTACGGCCAAGGCAAGGCCAGCGGGCGCACATAGGTCTTGTAGGACGCATCGGACCAGTTGCGCTGACCGCCATGTCGAGAATAGGCTTCACGCGCTCTTTCTTCAGCCCATCGACGATATAAGCCGAAACGCCCGCCTCAACTGCCGTATCGGAACGATCAACAAACATTGCAATCGGACGGCTGAGGGTTCGTGTCAGTTGAAACAGATGTTCCATCATGTCCCGGTTGGTGTTTTCGATGTCAATGACGATCACATCGGGATTGAGCGTTTCGATCATCCGCGCAATGTCACGCATCTCATTGATGACGACGACTCTACCGTGTCCCGCCTCACGCAATCCTTCCTCAATTATAGAGGAGCGAATGGCGTTCGGATGCTATTCCAAGTACTTGCGCCACTGTTAGCGGGAGACCAAACGATTGATTGCGACATTGTGCCAGACCGTCGCGTATCATGAAATCGGACAGCACCCGAGGACGCATGTTCGCACTTGGTGATAATCGAAAGAGTGGAGCCAATCTGGCAGATTAGTTGGCTCCGGGAGACCTGGACCGTTCATGAGAGAGCGCCATTTCGTCCTCTGCCGAAACGGACCCCATCAGGGTCGCCAGTTCGATGGCGTTCCGCACCCCCATTTTCGCCAGCACCCGCCCGCGATGAACCTCGACCGTGCGCATCGCGATGCCGAGGGTATCGGCTATCTGCTTGTTCAGGGCGCCCGTCAACATGAGCTGCATCACCTCGCGCTCGCGCTGGGAAAGTGTCGCCTTGCGTGTGTCCCGGTCCCGGCGAGCGGCGGCGTCCGCTGCGCCTGCGGCATGGACGGCCATGGCGCCGAGTGCCAGATCGACGATCTGGTTGTCGTTGAACGGCTTTTCCACGAAATCGAAGGCGCCGGCCTTCAGCGCGCGCACCGCGACGGGAACGTCCGCATGGCCTGTGAGGAAGATGACCGGCATCGCGCCCCCCGCCGCCTTAAGTCGCTCAAAGACTTCCGGCCCCGACATGCCGCCCATGCGTACATCGAGGATGACGCAGGCGCAGTCCTCGACGGGCTGGGCTGCGAGAAACGCTTCGCCCGACGGCCAGGTTCGCGTTGCAAGCCCCCGCGAGCTGAGCAGGAAGGCGAGCGCATCACGGATCGCCTCCTCGTCATCGACGATGTGAATGGTTCCCGTCATGCGGCTTGCCCTTCTCCAAGCGGTACTGTTTCCTGTTTCATCGCCGGCAGGATGACGCTGAAGACGGTGCCGCCGCCATCTGCGGGGCGGAAGGTAAGCTGTCCGCCATGCAGTTCGACGATGGAGCGGCAGATCTTGAGACCCATGCCGAGCCCCTGAGCCTTGGTACTGGCGAAGGCATCGTAAAGCCTGCCCTCAATCTCCGGCTTGATGCCGCCGCCCTGATCGATGATTTCGATGACGGTGTCACCGTCGCGGGAAAAGAGGCGGATATACAGGCTGTCGCCGCTGCGGCTGTCACCCATCGCTTCCATGCCGTTCCGGATGAGGTTGATCAGCAATTGCTCCATAAGGATGCGGTCGGCGGCAACCGCCGGCGTCGCGGCGATCTCCGGCACGAGCCGAACCTGATGCTCGCGTGCGTCTGCGGCCAGCAGCGAGACGGTTTCGTTGATCACATCCTCGATCTTCGTTGGGGAAAAGCGTGGTTCGCGCTTGCGCGCAAGGTCCTGCACGCGCTGGATGACGAGACCCGCGCGCGCTGCCTGTTGGGCGAGTTTTTCTGTCGCGCCGCGCAGGACGGCTGGGTCCATCTTGCCTTGGTCGACCAGATTGAGAATGCCAGTGGCGTAGGACGCGATGGCCGAGAGTGGCTGGTTCAATTCATGCGCCAGGGTTGAGGCCATTTCGCCGAGCGTTACAAGACGGCCGGTACGGGCCATCGCCTCGTCCTGCAGCCGTGCCCGCCGGGCGGCCTTCTTCGCTTCGGTGATATCGATTACCGAACCCATCCAACCGCGATGCACACCGCCCGCATCAATCAGCGGGGCCTCATAGACTTGCACATCGATCTCCTGGCCGTCCCGGTGGCGGAAGCGCGTCTCAAAGCTCTGGCTGAAGGCACCGCCGACCTGAAGCTGTTTCTGCCGCTCGACGGTTTCCTCGACACGCGAGGAGTCCCAGTAGGGCATTGGCGGCATGCGCCCGACAATCTCTTCTGCCGACCAGCCGACCAGATTGCAGAAGGCAGAATTGACATAGAGGATGCGACCGTTGTGGTCTTTTGCGCGCAGGCCGACGGTCAGGCTTTCCTCCATCGACCGGCGGAAAGCGGTCTCGCCCCTGAGGCGCTGTTCCGCATTGCGCCGCCTCCGGGCGTTGATGAAGAGGATGAGCAGCGCCAGAATCGCAAAGGCCGCAAGCGCAGTGATCGTGCCGAGCAGTAGCGCCGAGCGGAAGCCACCCGGCGTGTCATAGGCCGTGATTTGAAGCAGCGTGCCGCGCAAGGGTGGGTCAAAGCTGATGACATGGCGCGGATTGTCGGCGGACGGTTCAAGCCGCTGACGAGCGGCGACCGTCTCCTCCGAGGCATTGATGACGCGCACGCCGTATTGTTCAGCGATCCACCACGGAACGTGCCGTTCGAGCAGGATCGGAATAGAGATAGTGGCCGAGACAACGCCCTCCGCACCCGTCATGGGCAGGCCGATGGAGACGATACCGTCTTCCCCGATATCGCCATAGACGGGGCGTGTCGCTCGGGAGGCGCGCTGGCGAAGGAGGTTGACCAGCGCGGCGTCCTGTGGTGCGCCGCTACCGGGCAGCGCATGCCTGACCCTGCCAGAAGCATCGTACCAAGTCACGGACTGCACTTCTGGATTGGTGGCGATATGGAGTTTTATGCGCGCGTCCAGCGCCGGTTGCGCGGCCGGCTCTGTAGGTTCCAGCGCGAGGCGGACAAGCAAATCCTCGTGCACGGAAAGTTGGAAGCGAAGGGTCTGCTCCACCCACAGCGCATCGGTCGCTATCTTGACGCGGGCCTGCGCTTCCTCCCCGCGATCGACGATCCACACGAGTGCGGCAACGCCGAGCGCCAGCGTCGCAATTGCGACCAGCGGCACGAGCGAGAGAAAATCCAGCCGCCGCCACCGAGGCAAAGCCTTGTCCTGCTCCCAAGGGTCCGAACCGGATTTCCGGGTCTGGCGGTCCGCCGTCCCAGGCTCGGCTGTAATATCTTTGTCCTTTGCGCTCAGACGCGTCTCCTCCAATTTTCCAGTCACGCATTGTGGTTTCCCACAATAGCGCTGCGCTCCGCAAGATGGCAATAAAATGGCACTCGCCTGGAGGGGCGACGCCATTCTGGAGGACAATCTATGTTTACACGTCGCAATTTCACCCGTCTTGCGGGTGCCGCCATCATTGCCCTTTCGACCGCCATGCCAGCACTTGCCGAGCCGCTGATCATCAAGTTCAGTCACGTTGTCGCCCCCGACACGCCGAAGGGTAAGGGCGCGCAGAAATTCAAGGAACTGGCGGAAGCCTATACCAACGGCGCGGTCAAGGTTGAGGTCTATCCCAACTCGCAGCTCTACAAGGACAAGGAGGAGCTGGAGGCGCTTCAACTGGGTGCCGTGCAGATGCTCGCGCCATCGCTCGCCAAGTTCGGTCCGCTCGGCGTTCAGCAGTTCGAACTGTTCGACCTGCCTTATCTGATGAGCAACTATGACGACCTGCGTAAGATCACTGACGGCGATGTCGGCAAATCGCTGCTCGCCAAGCTCGAGGACAAAGGCATCAAGGGCCTAGCCTATTGGGATAACGGCTTCAAGATCATGTCGGCCAACTCGCCGCTGCACACGCCGGATGATTTCCTAGGCCTGAAAATGCGCATCCAATCCTCGAAGATTCTGGAAGCCGAAATGCAGGCGCTTGGCGCTGTTCCGCAGGTCATGGCCTTCTCGGAAGTCTATCAGGCGCTTCAGACCGGCGTCGTCGACGGCACGGAAAACCCGCCGTCCAACATGTATACCCAGAAGATGCATGAGGTGCAGAAGCACGCCACGCTCTCCAACCATGGCTACCTCGGCTATGCCGTGATCGTGAACAAGGCGTTTTGGGAGCAGCTTCAGCCGGAAGTCCGCACGGAGCTTGAAAAGGCAATGGCCGAAGCAACGGAATATGCAAACTCCATCGCCAAGCAGGAAAACGAAGCGGCAATCGCTGCGATGAAGGCGGCTGGCACGACCGAGTTCTACGAGCTGACGGATGAAGAGCGCCAGGAATGGATCGATGCCCTTCGCCCGGTGCAGGACGAGATGTCGAGCCGTATCGGCGCTGACCTGATCGCCGAAGCGCGCGCTGCGCTCGGCAAGAACTGACCCTGCGCGCGGCTCATTTGCCCGTCGACATGGGTGCGCGCTTCGACGCGCACCCCTATTTCCCAGGAAAGCGAGGTTCGCCATGTTGCTGCGTATCCTCGACCGCTTCGAAGAAATCCTCATTTCCGTGCTGATGGCCTTAGCCGTTGCACTGATCTTCGTTGCGGTCGTCCACCGTTTCTCCATCGGCTTTGCCGCCGACATGGTCGCCGTCGGCAGGGCGAACGACCTGCCCTGGCTGCAATCGTCGGCGCGTTCGGCCTTCAAGGCCATCAACGCGATCAAGCTGACCTGGGCGCAGGAAGCCTGCATCTATCTCTTCGTCTGGATGGCCAAGTTCGGTGCCGCTTACGGCGTGCGCGTGGGCGTTCATGTCGGCGTCGACATTCTGGTCGAAAAGCTTGAGGGCAATGCACGGCGCATCGTCACCGTCATCGCCATGAGTGGCGGCATCATCTTCACGGCGATCATCGCCTGGATCGGCGCGGATTTCGTCTATCACGTCCATAAAGGTGGCCAGATCTCGCCTGACCTCGAAATGCCTATGTGGATCATCTATCTCGCAGTGCCGCTCGGTTCGGCGCTGATGTGCTTCCGATTCATTCAGGCCCTCTACCTCTTCCTCACGACGGGCTTTATCGCTCATCACGACCATGGCGCTGTCGACGGGCTTGAAGACGAGGCCGACGACCTCGCGAAGGGAGCACACGGATGACCGCGCTCATCATTTTCGCAATCCTGGCGGTGCTGCTCGTAACCGGTATGCCGGTCTCCATCGCGCTCGGCCTCACGGTCTTCGCCTTCCTCTTCGCATTCACGTCCATTCCGATGGATTCGATCGCGCTGAAGCTCTTCACCGGCATCGAGAAGTTCGAGATCATGGCGATCCCGTTCTTCATCCTGGCCGGCAACTTCCTCACTCATGGGGGCGTGGCGCGGCGCATGATCCGCTTCGCATCCACCATGGTCGGCCACTGGTATGGCGGCATGGGCCTTGCGGCGGTGCTGTCCTGTGCGCTCTTCGCCGCCATATCCGGTTCCAGCCCGGCGACTGTCATGGCCGTTGGGTCCATCCTGATCCCGGCCATGGTCCGGCAGGGTTATCCGCCGCAGTTCGGCGTCGGAACGGTGGCGACGGCCGGCGGTCTCGGCATCCTCATCCCGCCGTCTATCGTCATGGTCATGTATGCAGTGGCCACCTCTGGCATGGTCGTAACCGGACCGGAGGGCCAGCCCGTCATGTCGGCGTCGATCGGCACACTCTTCATGGCTGGCGTCATTCCGGGCCTCATGCTCGCATCGATGCTGGGCACCACCACCATCTACCGCGCCTGGAAGAACGGCTATCCGCGTATGGACCGCGCCACCTGGGGCGAGCGCGGACGTGCCTTCCGCGACAGCGTCTGGGGCCTGATGCTGATCGTCATCATCATGGGCGGCATCTATGGCGGCATCTTCACGCCGACGGAAGCGGCAGCAGTCAGTGCAGTCTATGCCTTCGTCATCGCGGTGTGGGTCTACAAGGACATTACACTGCGCCAGGTGCCGAAGGTGCTGCTCAGCTCAGCGGCCATGTCGGCAATGCTTCTCTACATCATCACCAATGCCGTGATGTTCGCCTTCATCCTGACGTCGGAGCAGATCCCGCAGACGCTCTCCGACTGGATCGTCAGCCTCGGCTTCGGCAAGATCGGCTTCCTGCTGATGGTGAATGTCATCCTGCTGTTCATCGGCATGGTGATGGAGCCGTCCGCCATCGTCCTGATTATGGCGCCGATACTTTATCCGGTTGCCGTTAAACTCGGTGTCGATCCGGTCCATTTTGGCATCATGCTGGTGGTAAACATGGAAATCGGCCTGTGCACGCCGCCGGTTGGGCTCAACCTCTATGTCGGCTCGGCCATATCCAAGCTGGGGCTGACTGAGGTTACGAAATCGGCCATGCCGTGGCTGATCACTGCGCTCGTCTTCCTCGGTATCGTGACCTATTTGCCGGAAGTCACGCTTTTCCTGCCACGGCTGCTCGGCATGAACTGACGTCCGAAGTACCATCGAAGACCGGCCGCCCTTCCGAACAACCGTTCTCAGGGCGGCTGGGAATGCCGGAGTGAACGGTCGCCATGGGCGTGTTGCAATGCGTACTGAAGCCTGGGGAAGGGCAGGAGATTGCGCCAAGGATCACTCTTCGGATTGGATACGCTTGGTACGGTTACCAGAAGGGCTTCGCCGTCAAGAAGTTGGACTAACGGCAACTAATAAGTTTGGTACTAAACATAAATTAGTAAGATTTACGCACTGAACTGCTTGCAAACTTTCTGAAGTAAGATTTATGGTGCCCTCTTCGGGGGAGGGGACTCCAATACCTCCGTCTAACGTGAATGGGGAACACGGGGGGAGTGGAGATGGGGGTACCGGTATCGGGCCGAAAAAGCCTGTCGATCGGGGCGATTCTGATAGCTTTGCTTCTTTGGATGCCGGTTGCTGCTTCAGCCGCGTCGTCAGTCTACTGTTCGGCTTTAAGCGCCACTGTCGCCAACGGTGGGTCGGTGGACATCGATGTCAGCACTTGTGATGGCCCGTTTGACGGGGGCATGAGCGGTCCGATCGCGCCTTTCGCACAACACGGCACGGTGACCATCGGCGCCAATAGTGGCGGCACGCAGTTTGTGACCTATGCTCATAGTGGCGATTCGGCGACGACCGATCAGTTCTTTCTGGAAGATAACGACCTGGGGGTCGTGACGGTCAACATAACCATTGATCCGCCGGCCTCGCCCATCACGGTCTCGCCGGGCGCGCTGGCAACGATGACAGCGGGAACGGCATTCAGTCAGGCGCTGTCGGCCAGTGGCGGTACGGCGCCTTACACCTACAGCCTGCAGTCTGGATCGCTACCTGTTGGAATCGCCTTAACCTCCGGGGGAGTTCTGAACGGCACACCAACGCAGCGCGGTGGTTACGCGTTTACCGTGAGGGTGACCGACAATATCGGGCAGTTTGTCGATAAAGGCTACACCGGTACGGTGCAGAACCCGACGATCTCCATTTCTCCGACATCGGCAACGGCCATTCAGGGCATCTCGTTCTCGCAAACCATCAGCGCCAGCGGCGGTGTCGGTCCGTATACCTTCAGCCTGGAGAACGGCGCTTTGCCGACAGGGATATCCCTATCCAGCAGCGGTCTTTTAAGCGGTACCACCTCCAGCGCAACAGGATCTTACCCTCTGGTGCTGCGTGTCACGGATTCCAGCACTGGACCGGGCGTCTATTTCGAGCTTGAGAACTTCACTCTGACGGTCGCAGCGGCGCCGTCAGTGTCCATAAGCGTCAGCCCTTCCGCGGTGAATGAGGACGGCGCAACCACCATGGTTTACACGATCACACGCAGCCAGAACCTGGCGACAACCACTATCGTCAATCTCGGTTACAGCGGCAGCGCGGATAGTAGCGACTATGTTGGCGGGACCTTGACTATAACCATTCCACCCGGCTCGACGAGCGGCATCGTGGTGATAGATCCGGTTTCCGATGCCACCGTGGAGCCAGACGAAACGCTTACAATCACAGTTCTGCCCGGCTCCGGTTATGGTGTCGGTGCGCCTTCCACTGCCACAGGCACGATCCTGAACGACGACGCAGCACCTCCTTCAATCAGCTCCATCTCTCCGAACAGTGGTCCGGATTCGGGTGGTACGCCGGTCGTCATAACCGGAACGAACTTAACCGGTGCAACGGCCGTGACCTTTGGTGGCACGGCTGCTGCGAGTTTCACGGTTGACAGTAGCACCACTATTTCGGCAGTAACGCCGCCGGGAACGGCCGGGGCGGTGGATGTGACGGTGACGACACCCGATGGCACAGATACGGAAACGGGTGGCTTTACTTATAACCCGCCCGCAATCCCGACTCTGACGATTAACAATGTCCACTTTTCTGAAGCTAACTCTGGCACTACGACGATACCGTTCACCATATCGCTCAGCAGTCCCGCCGGACCCGGCGGGGTAACGTTTGATATTGCCACCGCCGACGGCACGGCAACAGCGGGTGAGGACTACGAGGCAAACAGCATCGTGGGCGCCAGCATATCGGCAGGGCAGAGCACCTATGTCTTCAATGTCGATGTATACGGCGATACGACCTACGAGCCCAATGAGACGTTTTTTGTCAACATCACCAACCTGGCAGGCGCAGTCGCTGGCGATCTTCAGGGGCAGGGCACCATCGCCAACGACGATCCCGTACCCGATATTACTTTGGCTCCAGCCAGTCTTTCGGCCGCAACAGTCGGGGTTTTCTACAGTGAAACTATGACCGCTAGTGGCGGGACGAGCCCATACAACTATACGGTCTCCGCCGGGGCCTTACCCGCCGGTATGAGCCTGAGCTCAGCGGGAGTGCTTGCCGGTACCCCTTCGATGGGTGGGACGTTTAATTTCACCGTCACCGCCACCGACAGCAGTACTGGCAGCGGTCCACATAGCGGTAGCCGGGCCTATTCATTTCAGATTAATGCCGGCGTCCCGTCGATTGTCAGTTCCGTGAGCGTGCCCGCCAACGGATACTATCGTGCAGGGGATGTGCTTTTCTTCACCGTCAACTTCGACGAAGCCGTTTTCGTTAATACTACGGGCGGTTCGCCAAGCGTTTCCGTAGTAATTGGCGCTACAACGGTTGATGCCAGCTATGTGTCCGGAAGCGGGTCGAGTGCACTTGTCTTCCAATATCTTGTCAATCCGGGCCAGCTGGATCTCAATGGCATTCAGGTCGGCAGCGTCATTGGCCTGAATGGCGGCGCAATTGCAAACGGCTCCGGCATACCTGCCGACCTGACTCTCAACGGCATAGGCAGCACCAGCGGTGTATTCATTGACGCCGCCGCGCCAACGGTAACTTCCAGCGCAGTCGATGGCAGCCCGAACTCGGACGCGCTTGCTGTCGACTTCCTGGTGACATTCTCAAAGCCGGTGATTGGTGTCGATGCATCGGATTTTGTTCTCACAACGACGGGAAGTACCGCAGGGAGCATTACCGGCGTCGCCACTCCGGATAATGTGACATATACGGTCAGCGTCACCGGTATTTCCGGCATCGGCTCATTGCGGCTCGACGTCTTGGCGGACGGGTCGATTACAGATACGCCCGGCAATCCGATGATTACAGCGTACTCGTCGGGAACGCCTTGGATGCGCAGCGGATCCTCCAACGCATCGTTGGCGGGTCTTGTGTCGAGTACTGGCGCGCTCAATCCCGCGTTCGATGCTGCCACACTTGGCTATACCATCACTGTCGCCAATTCCGTTGCCAGCCTTACCCTGACGCCGACCGCCGACGACCCCAATACGACGATTACCGTCAACGGCGTTGCGGTTGCTTCGGGCAGCACCAGTCAGTCACTCGCCCTTGCGGTCGGGACGACGGCGATCCCTGTCGTCGTGACGGCGCAGGACGGAACGACCCTGCGGACCTACACAGTTACCGTCGTCCGCGCCGCCTCGACCAACGCTTTGCTGACCGGCCTCTCGCCAAGCCTTGGCAAGCTTGATCCAGTGTTCGATGCGACTACGTTCGGTTATGCCGTTGCAGTCGCCAATTCCGTTGCCAGCCTCACCCTGACGCCGACCGCCGACGACCCCAATACGACGATTACCGTCAACGGCGTTGCGGTTGCTTCGGGCAGCGCCAGTCAGCCGCTTGCCCTTGCGATCGGGACGACGGAGATTCCTGTCGTCGTGACGGCGCAGGACGGGGCGACCAGACAAACCTATACGGTTAAGGTCAATCGAGCATTGCCCGCTCCGACCGTCCTGTCGCGCACTATCGAAATAAATGCGGGTCAGACAGCATCCGTGGAACTCTCCGAAGGTGCGACGGGCGGCCCGTTTACGGGGGCCGGAATTGTGGATATTTCAGACAGGGGTGCCGGTTCTGCACATATCGAACAGAAGGGGCAGAACTTCCTGCTCGTCTTCGCCTCCAGCTCGACCTTCTCGGGTGGCGCAGATATTCGCTTCACACTCTCGAACGCATACGGAAACTCAGCACCCGGAACGATTTCTTTCGTGGTCCTTGCACGGCCAAATCCTTCAAAAGATGCCGAAGTGATTGGATTGCTGAAGGCGCAGGTCGACACGGCGAAGCGTTTCGCGCAGGTGCAGACCCGCAATTTCAACGGGCGATTGGAACAGCTGCACGATGAAGGCGACCGTCGTAGAAACAGCATGAATGTGCGATTGGGTTACAATCAGAACGTGGCGAGTGACAATGATCGTGCCGTCCGCGCATTGAACGAAACCGGAGCCAATATACCTGGTCTTCTCAGCTATGCACCGCAATCTTCCGGCGGAGCAGCTGGCACGGGATTTGCCGCAGGCAAGGCGAACGGATCTGGCGCGCCCGATAGCTGGGATACGCACTTGGGAAGCTATGCCATTTGGACAGGCGGTTTTGTGGATTTCAGCGAGAGCGATACAGGCGGCATCGATCTCGACAGCACTCTCGTCGGCGTAAGTGGTGGCGTCGACTACCGCTTTTCCGACAAGTTCATCGGTGGTTTCGGCATCGGGTTCGGACGTGATCGCACGGATGTGGGCGCGAACGGAACCGAAAATACCGGGCGTGCCTATAGTGCCGCGCTTTATGGAAGCTATAAGCCGGCGAATAGATTCTTCATCGATGGGCTCGTCGGCGCGAGCTGGCTCGATTTCGACAGCAATCGCTATATAACCACCACTGGTGACTTCGCCACAGGCAGCCGCTCAGGACAACAGGTCTTCGGATCGTTGAGCGCATCCTATGAACTCCGTAACGAAAGATGGCTTGTCTCGCCCTATGGCCGGGTGGAACTTTCCCGCACGTGGCTCGACGGCTTCATAGAGGATGGCGGAGGGGCTTTCGGTCTGCGCTACGGAAACCAGGACATTGACACGATATCGGGGATCGTTGGCCTTCGGGCGGCCTATGCTTTCAAGACTGGCTGGGGAACGCTCACACCGGGCGGACGCATTGAGTACACGCATGACTTTGCTGGCTCCAGCCGGATCGATCTGGGCTATGTCGACCTTGCTAATCTACCTTACTGGCTCGACATCGAGACTTCGCGGCGTGACCACCTGACGCTCGGAATGTCGCTCGATGCGGAGCTCGACCTGGATTGGACAGTTCGGTTCGATTATCGCACCGCTTTCGGAAACGACAATCGGGACCACGGGTTCGGTCTGAAGATCGGCAAAACATTCTGATCGCGATCCTCAACAGGACGCGATTGTATGCGTCCTGTTTCTGCGCAGTAGTCCGAAGGTTCCGGCGCAAGCGTTTCGTCAATACTCACGGGTACATCTGCGAGATCTAATGGCGATGATAGCCGCGCTGGGTTTCAAGTCCGAGGCTGCGGCCAGTATCACGTTCGCGGGATTACCGTTCAAGTCTCGGTCGTGTGTTCGGGTGCACTATGAACAAGATGTACCTCCGCGGTAACGACCAGATTCAGGTATCGCTCAAACTGAATGAGAACATCGGAGATGATCTGATCCCGCGACATCCCCATAATATCATAACCGCGGCCACCGCTTGAAAAATAGGTTCTTGCTTCAAAGCGAAACTCTGGCTTACCGACTATCATTGGTGAAAATGAAGGAAGCCTGTGAGAAACAGGCAATACACCATAGATAAAGTCTCGTACGCCCTCAGCAGGCGATCGTAAGTTTATGCCACCGTTTTCGTCTTGATTGATCTCGGTATAACGACCACGCTTGTTCAGTTCTTCCGCGACGGCGTCGAGAGCCTGTTTCACTTGCGTGTTAATGAAGATTTCCACTTCCTTCTCCGAGGGGGCGTGCATCAAGAGAGATAGGCGGCGTTGCCAGGTGACGCCCGAACCGGGTTGGTTCGATACGGATACTGGTCCGGCGATGTTCGCCGTTCGCTGCGCCAGATCAGCTCTCATTCCTTTAAAAAGAGACCAAACGAGAGCGAGCATCACGATGCAAAACGGAAGTGCGCTTGCAATCGTCGCAGATTGTAGCGCTCCTAATCCGCCGGCGACTAGCAGCAGGGCGGCCACGATGCCCTCCAGCGTGCACCAGAAGACTCTTTGCGCGGTTGTTGTTTCAGTTTCGCCGCCAGCCGCAATTGAATCAACAACCAACGAGCCGGAATCCGATGATGTGACGAAGAAAATCGCCACCAGCAGCACTGCCAGCGTAGAGGTCAGGCCCGTGAGCGGAAGATACTCAAAGAACCTGAAAAGCCCTACGGAGACATCGGCAGCCACGTCTGCACCGAGCCTTCCGTTTGCTGTCGTTGTGTCGATGAAAATTGCGGAATTGCCGAATACAGTCATCCAGAAGAACGTAAAGCCAGCCGGTATGAATAATACGGCTGTCACGAACTCCCGTACAGTGCGTCCCCGGGATATTCTCGCGATAAACATACCGACAAATGGTGACCACGATATCCACCATGACCAGTAAAAAAGTGTCCATGCGTCAATCCATGGCGTCGGCTCGTACGCATATATGTTAAAGGTCCGAAGCACCAGCGTATCAAGGTACAAGCCAATGTTCTGGACGAAGTCCCGGAAGAGCTGAGCTGTCGGACCAACCACCAGAACAAAAATCATAAGAAGAATTGCAACAATAAGGTTGGTCTCGGAGAGTATTCGGACGCCTTTATCCAGGCCTGTTACCACGGATATTGTCGCCAAGGCAGTAATTGCCAAAATGAGAGGTAATTGCACCTGAAGCCCGATAGGCACTTCAAGCAGGTAATTCAGGCCTGCATTTATCTGTGCGACGCCAAGTCCCAGTGAGGTCGCTATACCAAACATTGTGCCGACGACAGCAAAAATGTCCACGGCGTGGCCGATCGGACCGTTGATACGGTCTTTCAGCACGGGATAGAGACCTGAGCGAATGGTTAGTGGCAAGTTATAGCGGTAGCCGAAGTATGCTAGCGATAGCCCCACGACTGCATACACGGCCCATGCGTGAATGCCCCAATGGAAAAACGTTACTGACATAGCCTCGCGCGTGGCTTCTACTGTTCTCGGTTCGGCTGTGGGTGGCGCCATGAAATGCGTCATAGGTTCGCCAACCGCATAGTACATCAAACCGATGCCCATTCCTGCGGCGAACAACATCGCAATCCAGGAAATAAAGCTGAAGTCCGGCGTGGAGTCGTCGGGACCTAGCTTGAGGCGCCCGTATTCTCCGAGACATAAGAGTATTACACTTGCCAGGAAAATTCCCACTGACAATAAATAGAGCCAACCAAAATTTTCGAGAACCGTTGATTGAATGTGGCTGAATATTTCAGACGACCTATTCGGGAATAATATTCCTATCGCGAGAAATATGGCGATCACAAGGAGTGAACCGTAGAATACTGGCGGATTAATTACAAAGCGTCTAATCATTAACACTCACTGATGATCATACAATCAATCCCTAATGAATTATCGCAGTCATGCAAAAGGTCAACGGTTGCCATTGGGAAAAAAACGTACTCGGCTGGAGTGTCAATTACTTCACTTCAGCAAAAAATCATTCTGGATGTGCCCACGAGCTTGTATTGTACACTTTCCTGCAGGCACGATCAAAGCGTTCCTGCCGCCGAAGCTGACCCGCAGAACTTACCATCCAGATGCAATCCAGTCTCGGTCTCAGGCAAGCGCTGCCGCGAGCAGCAAGACAGCGATGACAAGGGCTGGCCGGATTGCTCCTATGTGATCAACACTCGCCGACGAAGAGATGGGCAGGGGGGCGTGCAGCCCCCTTCTGAAACTCATGCGGCCAGGAAGCTTCCTGTATTTCGCAGCACCTCTTCAAGCGGAACAAGCCCTTTCATAGCACCGCCGCCGGTGGCTGGCTCGCCGTTTTCGACCGCCAGTGCAAAGCGAAACGCGGGGTCAGCCTCAAGGCGATGGCGTAATTGCAGGATGCGCGGATAATCGTGCGGCTCGATTGCATGGTGGAAATCCGCCCATCGCGCTACACCGACAAATACTGCGTCCGCCAAAGTCGGCTCGTTGCCTAACAGATAGTCGGTGTCGCCGATCATCGCTTCGAGTTGTTCGTGGCGTTTGGCAACAAAGCTACGACCCATCTTGTACAAGATTCTCTTTTCGCCTTCGGTGACTTCCTCCGCTTCAAGCGCGACCCACATCGGAAAGAATGCGCCGGTAAAGCTCGTGTTTAGGAACGCGATGTATTGATGCATGCGGTCGGCCTCTGGCGTACCGCGCTCGAAGCTTATCCGGCGTTCGGTATCACGTGCCTCCAGCCACAGGACGATCGCCATCGTCTCAGTCAGAACGTGACCTTCAGGGGTTATCAGCACCGGCGTTTCCATCCTGCCGTTCAGACGTTTGTAGGCTTCGGTGCGCATCTCCCCAAGCATGTCCACACGGGTAACGCGATAGGGCTGTCCAAGCCATTCGCAGGCAGCGACGAGGCCAGCAGAACTGCCAAGCGGAAAGCCGGAGGTGAGGATTGGTTCGGATATCGGTTTCATTTTGTATCTCCGTTTGTTGACTTGAATCATATTACAAACGTAGACTTTTATCTAAAAGACTGTCATTTTGAGACTCAATGTACACAAATGTAGACTTCTATGCTTAACCTCAACGACTTGCATTTCTTCACACAAGCAGTTGATAACGGGGGCTTCGCTGCAGCAGCTCGACGGCTCGATTGTCCGAAATCCACGATCAGCAAAAGGGTGGCAGTCCTGGAAAGAACACTTGGCGTACAATTGGTACACCGCACCTCGCGTACGTTCACGCTGACCGACCTGGGACGTGAAGTCTACGATCATGCTTGCGCCGCGATAATTGAAGCGGAGGCGGTCGAAGCCGTCGTACACCGCCGGTTGGCTGAACCAAGCGGCACGGTGCGGATCACAGCGTCAGTGCCAGCTGCACAGTTTCAGCTCGCGGAACGCTTGCCTCTTCTGGCGCGGCAGTATCCAAGGCTGAGGGTCCAGCTTCACGTGACGGACCGCTTCGTGGATTTGGTGCAGGAGGGATTTGACATTGCCGTTCGCAGTCACTTTGAATCGCTACCTGACTCTGACCTTTTGCAACGGCGCTTGAGTGAGGATCAAATTACTCTGTTAGCTTCGCCATCCTACATCGCCCAGCGCGGCGAGCCAACAACACCCGAAACGTTGAGCGAGCACGACGGTCTGATGTCCTCGATGACAATGAAAGCGTGGCGGTTGAGTGACTCAAACGGCCGCACCATAGAAGTCGTGCCGCGATCACAGTTCTATGCCGATGAATCTATGACTTTGATAAAGGCTGCCGAGTCGGGGTTGGGGATTGTTTGTTTACCCGAAATGATCTCGGCGCAGGCAGTCAGGAATGGACGGTTGGTCCGTTTATTACCGGCGTGGACTGCGGGCAGCGTGATGACAACGATGCTGACACCACACAAGCGTGGACAGCTTCCCGCCGTGCGCGCAGTCATCGATTTCCTGGCACAAAGGGCCGCAGCGGATAAGGATCGGTAACCCAAAACAGAACATCCAACGATCAGCAGGCGCGGTTGTTTTGTCGGGAGTACACTTTGTGGTTCAGACACCCCTGTTGATTCAGCAAACCGGAATGATCGTTCGTCTCAGGACTTGGCTATCCGAGGTAAAGAGCTGAGAAATCATCAAACTCAACCTGGCTACTTGTTTGGGTTGGGTTAAATCCGCGAACCATATTTCACCGAGTGCGTGAAAGTGCCAATTTACCGAGACCGATACGAAAGTGCCTATACAAACAGGGTACACAGAGCACGTCGCTCACATGCGGCCGCAGTGCAGTAATCGAAGACTGATCGCTGTCTTTTTTACCAATGCAAAAAAACTCTCCCGCCAATCATACCCAGAAAGCCTGTGATTGCGACACCGAGCGTATACCAGATCACAATAAACGGCATCCCTGACTCCGGGCAATGTAACGAATAGATGAGGACTCCCACGGCGCCTGCAACGATGCCGGCGGCAAGACCGGTCAGAGCAGGATTTGCCGGAGCAAGCCGCCGCATGGCGACGAGTAGCAGCGTGAGCGTGGGAAGCGCGATTAGAACAATCAGCCATGGACAGACCAACGCCGTTTGCCCCCAGATCAGCACTTGTGCTTGTTCAGGTTCTGCGTTCATTAGCTGAATTAAAGCCGCACTTGCGAAGCAGGCCAGAAGTATGGCCAGCGGTCGCCAGTGTAGTTCTGCGCGAACTGGTCGCGACAGGGTGAATAAAGCAGGGATCAATAGGATGAGAAGCAGAGCCGCGTAGCCAAATTTCATCCAATAGGCGGCGGTCGTCATCACCGATAACAAATCGTGACGCGCGCCAAGGAAGCCCAGCATGATCGCCAGTCCGCCTGCAATGCCTCCTGTCGCATAGCGCAAGAGAAGCTGGTGCATTGCGCGAGGGGCAACCGGTTTGAGGTTGGCCGTCAGCTTGTTGATCAGATCATCAGTCACGCTTCTTGCCTCCAAACCGCTGGGTGAGTGTTGCAAGACCACGGTGGATAGCGACTTTGACCGCGCTCTGGCTCAAGCCGGCGTCGCGTGCGGCTTCATCTATGGATTGCCCCTCGATCTTTACTTTGCGGATCAAACCAGCCGTGCGCTCAGAAACGCCGCTTAATATCCGATCCACGTCCATGCGCGCATCGGCGGTGTCGCCTTCATCGGAAACAGGGACATCCTCGTCCAGAGGTGTAGCCATTTCACGCCCGTGACGGCGTAGGTGATCGATAAGCTTGTGATGCGCTATTCCATTTACCCAAGGTAGAAACGCCTTACCTCGATCATAGGTTATGCGCCGGGTATGGATTGCCAGCAACGTCTCCTGAACGAGGTCTTCCGCTTGGGATTTGTCTCCGAAAAGACGCCGGAGAAAAAAAGGTTTCAGTTGGCGCCCCAAGTCCTCAAGCAAGGTCCGATAGGCTGCCTTGTCTCCGTCGAGCGCCAGTATCATCAGCTGTTTTAACCTTTCTTCATTTGAACAGGTCAGGTTGCAACTCCAATCACCGGCATATTCGTGAAAGACGCGGAAAAAGTTACATCTCTCGATAAATGATCACATCGCCGTGATCGATGTAACCATTTGCCTATGTCTGTCGAAATTCCTCCCGTTACGCGCCGCTGGCGCCCAGATCAAACAGGAGTATCGTCATGACCATTAAACAGAACATCGCCGTCCTTCCGGCGCTCGCACTGCTTGCAGCTATATCTTTCACGCCGGTTTCTTTCGCGCAAGACACGATGAAAACCGAAACCATGAAGTCTGACACTATGAAGAAGGATGCCATGGGTAAGCATGACGCCATGAAAGACGATGCTATGCATAGCGATACAAAAAAGAAAATGAAGAAACATGACGACAAAGCGATGAAGAGCGATGCCATGAAACAGGACGCGATGCAGTCTGACTCCATGAAAAAGCCTCAGTAAATGTTCTGGCCCGCCAGTCCTCCCGCAGGATTGGCGGGTAAATTACCGGAGCGCAACATCATGAAACAGCTTATCTATCGCCAGCGCTTGCTAACGCGCCTCACACATTGGACATGGGCTGCAAGCCTCTTTTTTCTGCTGCTGTCGGGGCTACAAATATTCAATGCGCACCCAACGCTCTATTTGGGGAATGAATCCGGTTTCGACTATGAAAATGCCATTCTGGCAATTTACGCGGTCGATGGCGAAAACGGTCCTGAAGGTCGCGTCGACGTTTTGGGCAAAAGCTTCCAGACGACCGGTTTTCTTGGGGTATCGGGAGCTTCAAGTTCTCCCGACTATCAGGCATTTCCCTCAGTGTTGACCATTCCATCCTATCGCGATCTTGCAACCGGACGCGTGGTACACTTCTTCTTTGCCTGGGTTTTGGTGGGTACGCTCACTTTATGGTTGGTCGGCAGTGTTCTGAATGGGCATCTGAAGCATGATCTGCTGCCTACTGCATTGGACGGAAAGCGCCTGCCCGGCGATTTTCTCAACCATCTGAAATTTCGCTTCGAGCATGGAAAAACATACAATCCGATGCAGAAGCTGACCTATTGCATGGTATTTTTCGGTCTTTTCCCAATGGTTATAGTGACTGGGCTTGCCATGTCTCCCGGCATGGATGCCGTTATGCCGCTGACGGAATGGCTCGGCGGACGCCAGACAGCCCGGACGCTTCATTTTGTAGCCGTTTTCCTTCTTTGCGCATTCGTCGTCATTCATATCGTCATGGTGCTTGCGGCAGGTCCAATCAACGAAATGCGATCAATGATTTCTGGTTGGTATCGTGCCGATCTTCCGGAAAACGACAAGGATAAGCACCCATGAGAAAGCTGAATATTTCCAGACGGCAGTTCCTTACTTTTTCAGGAGCGGCAACCTCTTCCATTATATTGAGCGGTTGCGATGCTTTCGATTTTGTCGGCAACAATGAAAGCGTTACGCGGCACGTCCTCGAAAAGGCCAACGATCTGACCTACTTCCTTCAAAGGAAACTGCAGGGAGATAGCGCTCTCGCCAGGGAGTATGGGGAAAGCGAGTTGCGTCAAGGTCAAAAACCTAATGGCGAAACCAATCCTGCGACAGAAGAGTATGAGGCACTTCGTGCCGCTGATTTCTCGGACTATGTTTTGCAGGTAACAGGTCTTGTGGAAAAGCCGGTCGGCTTTTCGCTGCAGGAGCTGCGCAACATGCCACGCCGCACCCAGATCACTCGCCACGACTGTGTGGAAGGCTGGAGTACAATTGCCAAATGGACTGGCGTTCCCTTGAGCCAGGTCCTCGATGTTGTACGTCCCGTGCCATCCGCGCGCTTTGTCGTTTTCCACTGTTTCGATAAGGTAGATGGTGCGAAAGGTGCAGCATCATTTTACGGCAGTATAGACCTGATTGACGCCCGTCATCCGCAAACTATTCTGGCATATGGTCTCAATGATCGTGTCCTTCCCGTAGAAAATGGCGCTCCCCTCCGTTTGCGTGTCGAAAGACAACTCGGTTACAAGATGAGCAAATACATCAAATCGATTGAGCTGGTGTCGAGCTTCGCCAATATTCAGGGAGGAAAAGGCGGGTATTGGGAGGATTATGGATATGACTGGTATGGCGGGATATGAATTTTTACCCAATGGGCATCTCGTTTCGATCTGCGCATCATAACTACGCCCAGAGACCAACAAGCTTGTAGTTCGCTGAAAAAATGCGCGACCGTCTCTCCGAATTTTGTCCCTGTTCACCGTCGCGATGTTGATAGGTCGTCGAACCTCTGAATCTCTATCTGATACTGAGAACCTGAGCGGTGTAAAAGTAGCTTCGCATGCCCTTGCCAGGACAAAAGGAGTTTCACACCGTTAAGCCAAGCCGCAATTTTCGAGACGTATGGTCGAACGCAATAAATGCACGGATCGATATGAAAAAGATTTTCAAATAATTCAAAGTCTGATAAGCAAGCTTTCATAAACGCATAAAAAAGCGGGAACAACATGAATCTGGCTACATTGATCGAGGCTAGCCGAAACAGCTTGACCTCGAACCAGCAGAAGATTGCAGATTTTGTACTCGCCAATCCATTTGCGGTCGCGACGATGGGTATCGAGGAGCTCGCCAAAGCAACCTCCACCTCGTCGGCGACTATTACTCGCTTCGTGCGCGCGCTGGGGTTGGGGGGCTTTACGGATTTCCGGGGCCTTGCTGTGCAAGGCTATCAGTCATTGCTGCGTCCCGTGGAAAACGTCGATCGCGCCCGTCACATCCCACCAGGAAAAATTGCTGAAGATTCTTTCCAGAGCGCTGCGGAGATTGTTCAGCAGTTCATGCAGGACGGCGGCGACACGTTGTGGGAGGACATTGCCGCCCAAATGATGAACGCGCCGCGTGTTGCATTTCTTGGCTTCGGTGTTAGCGCGAACATGCTGCAGTATCTCGCGGACAAGTCCATCCTTTTTACCCAGTCGCAGATCATGCTGAACGGGGCGGGTGGACTTGAGCGTGTTGCTCAAAAAGTACTCCGCCTAGCCCCCGGCGACCTCGTGATAGCGATGGCCTTGCCACGCTATTCACAGGCGACGCTTGATTTTCTGAAACTTGCGCGGGGGCGGGGAGCACACTGTATTGCTGTGACCGACGGTCCTGCCTCACCGCTTTGTCCACTCAGTCATGAGCAGATTTTCGTGCCTGCGAGCCATCCTGTCCTGCACAGTTCAACGATTGGGGCGCTCGCGGCTTTCGAAGCGATCATCGCCGTGCTGACGGCACATCACCAAAGCGTGTCAGATGCCGTCTCGGTAACGCGCTCCCTCATACCATACCTTTATGCGGAAGATGAAAGTCAGCCGCAGTCCAAATCGAGGACCACGGATGCCAGTGAAGCCGAGTAATCCTGCAGACGCACCGATCGTACGTGTTGAGAACGTCAGCGTTGATTTCAAGGGCGACGATGGCACGTTTCGTGCAGTTAGCAATCTTTCATTCGAGATCAAACCTGGAGAAACGCTGGCGGTTGTCGGTGAATCGGGGTCTGGCAAATCCGTCACGTCGCTCGCTATCATGCGCCTTGTGGAATTCGGTGGTGGCAAGATTACGCAAGGCACTATTCAGTTTACCGGCCGCGATGGCGTAACAAGCGACCTCACCAAGCTTTCGCTCAATGCCATGGAAGATATTCGAGGCAACGACATTGCCATGATCTTCCAGGAGCCAATGACTTCTCTCAATCCGGTTTTTACTGTCGGAGAACAGATCGCAGAAGCGGTGCGTTTGCATCAGAAATGTTCTTCTTCCGAAGCGCGGGCTGAAGCACTGCGCATGTTGGAAAAGGTTCGTATTCCCGATGCCCGGCGCATACTTGATCGTCATCCGCACCAGTTATCGGGTGGCATGCGCCAGCGTGTCATGATTGCCATGGCTCTTTCTTGCCGGCCGCGTCTTTTGATTGCCGATGAACCGACCACGGCTCTGGACGTCACCATTCAGGCGCAGATTTTGCGCCTCATCCGCCTGCTGCAGGAAGAGATGGGTATGGCCGTCCTCTTCATCACCCACGATATGGGCGTTGTGGCGGAAGTGGCCGACAAGGTACTTGTTATGCGTCGTGGCGAGAAAGTCGAAGAAGGCTCGGTCGATGCCATATTTGAAGCGCCGCGACACCCCTATACCCGCGCATTGCTTGCAGCCGTTCCGCGCCTCGGCGCACTCAATGGTGAAAATCTGCCGCGCCGATTTCCTCTTCTGAAGGCCGACGCAACCGGCATGGACAGTTTTGCCGAATACCCGCCGCAAGACACGATCAAGTCGCCTAAGCCGGTCCTGCAAGTGCGCGATCTGGTAACCCGTTTCGACATCAGGAACGGGCTGTTCTCGAAACTAACCGGCCGCGTACACGCAGTCGAGCAGGTCAGTTTCAATCTGCGACAGGGTGAAACACTGGCGCTCGTCGGTGAATCGGGTTGTGGCAAGTCGACGACCGGGCGCACCATCATGATGCTACAGGATGCAACCGCCGGATCGGTACTTTATGGTGACAAGGATATCTTCAAGCTCGGAAGAGCTGAAAAGAAATCCATTCGCCGCAAGATCCAGTACGTATTTCAGGACCCGTTTGCATCACTTGATCCCCGCCTGACGGTTGGCTTTTCCATCGCGGAACCTTTGATCACACACGGTCTCGCAAAAGGGTCCGAAATTCAGGATCGTGTGGTGGAATTGCTGCGCGATGTGGGCCTGCAGCCGGAACACGCGCACCGTTATCCGCATCAGTTTTCGGGCGGCCAACGCCAGCGTATCTGTATTGCGCGTGCTCTTGCGGGCGATCCCGATATTCTCATTACCGACGAAGCGGTTGCGGCGCTCGATGTTTCCATTCAGGCACAGGTCATAAACCTGATGATGGAATTGCAGGAGAAGCGCGGTCTTTCCTACATATTCATCAGCCACGATATGGCGGTGGTGGAGCGTATCTCCCATCGCGTAGCGGTGATGTATCTGGGCCAGATCGTCGAAATCGGACAGCGACGCCAGATATTCGAGAATCCGCAGCATGCCTATACGCGGCGGCTATTGTCCGCAGTTCCCATTGCCGATCCCCAGCGACGCGAGCGTAGCCGTCCACTTATAGAGGGGGAGATACCGAGCCCGGTACGCGCACCCGACGACATGCCTGTCGTCAAGCCTCTGGTCGAGGTCGAGCCCGGCCATTTCGTCGCGCGGCATCCTATTGGCGACTTTCATTGATCTTAGGAAGGAGATGACAATGAAACTGAAAAACTTGTTGCTGTCGTCGGCGCTGGCCGCCGCGATGGTGCTGCCGGGTACGGTATGGGCGAAGTCGCTCACCGTTGCCGTGCCAAACAATCTGACGGGTCTCGATCCCACGAATATCAACGATACGCTGTCGCAGACCTCGCTTCGTCTGATCTATCAGGGCCTTTTCGGCTTCGACAAGGACATGAAACTCATTCCGCTTCTGGCTGAGAGCTATGAAGCCAATGACGATGCGACCGAGTTCACCATCAAGCTTCGCAAAGGCATCAAGTTCCACGACGGCACGGACTTCAATGCTCAAGCGGTCAAGATAAATATCGAGCGTCTCGCAAATCCTGACAACAAGCTTTCGCGTCGCAGCCTTGTCTCCATGGTCAAGGAAGTTCAGGTTGTTGACGACGCCACCGTCAAGTTGGTTCTCAAGGAGCCGTTCGGAGCAATGATTGCTTCCCTCGCTCATCCGGGAGCCATGATCATTTCGCCAGCAGCTCTTGAAAAGTATGGCAAGGATATCGGACGCAATCCAGTCGGAACCGGACCATTCAAGTTCAAGAACTGGTCGGCGGATACGCTGGATGTCGTGAAGAACGACAGCTACTGGAAAGATGGCCTTCCCAAAGTCGACGGTGTAACCGTTCGCTCGGTGCCGGAATCCGGCGCGCGCTTTGCAATGCTCCAGACAGGTGAAGCGCAGTTCGTACCGTCTTTTCCTCCCGAACTGATCCAGGTTGCGGAAAAGAACCCTAATGTTGAGGTGGACAAGGCCCCGTCCATCGTCGAATGGTACGTTTCCCTCAACAATTTGAAGAAGCCGTTCGATGACGTGCGCGTTCGACAAGCCTTGAACTATGCCGTTGACAAGAATGCATATTGCAAGATCGTTTATAACGGCCATTGTGAGCCAGCCGATTCCATCATCCCGAAAAACCTCGCTTTCCACGTGCCGGTTGGCAATTACGAGTACAATCTCGACAAAGCCAAGGAGCTGATGAAGGAGGCCGGTCACGAGAGCGGTTTTGAAACTGAAATCTGGGCCAATTCCAACACGGAATCCATTCGCGCTGTTCAGTTCATTCAGCAGCAGCTTGCACAGATCAATGTCAAAGTGAACGTAATGCCGCTTGAGGCAGGTGTGGCCGCCCAGAAGATCTGGTCTGTCGAAAAGCCGGAAGATGCCGCAGTGCAGATGTATTACGGCGGATGGTCCGCATCGACAGGTGATGCTGACTGGGGCATTCGCCCTCTGCTATACGGCCAGAGCTTTCCACCAGCAATGTTCAATGTTGCTTACTTCAAGGATGCGAAAGTGGATGCAGCCATTGAAGGCGCGATCAGCACTGCCGATCCAGCCAAGCGGGCAGAGTTTTATGCTGAAGCACAGAAGGCGGCGTGGGAAGGTGCGCCCTGGATATTCCTTGGCGTGAACCAGAACCTCTCGGCCAAAAGCAAAGCTCTATCCGGTGTCTATATGCTTCCGGATCGTGGCTTCCTGCTCGAAGAAGCGGCATTTGCTGAATAACAGCTCGTGAAACGAGCGCTGGCCTTTTGAGGCCAGCGCTGGCTTTCCGAAAGGGAATTTATGTTTGCATATCTCATCAAACGGCTTGTCGCCACCATTCCCGTCATCGTGATGGTGATGGTTTGCGTGTTCGCCTTTGTGCATATGCTGCCAGGCGATCCCGCACGCCTTGTGGCTGGGCCTGATGCCAGCCCGCAGGACGTCGCCGCGGTTCGTTCTTCGCTTGGCCTGGATAAGCCGCTGCCAGAGCAATTCACGCGTTATCTGACACGTGCGGCTCATGGCGATTTCGGTGTTTCGCTGAAGACGCGACGCACGGTCACCGAGGAGATTGGCGAGCGGCTGATGCCTACTGTCTGGCTCACCGTATTCGCTATGTTGTGGTCCTCGCTTTTTGGCTTGCTGATCGGCGTGATTTCCGCAGTGAAACGTGGCAAGTGGCCGGATTATGCCGGCATGATCATCGCGGTTTCCGGCATATCATTCCCACCATTCTGGCTTGGCCTGCTTCTGATCAATATTTTTTCTGTCAAGCTCGGCTGGTTTCCAACCGGGGGCTACGGCACCTGGCAGCATTATGTGATGCCCTCATTCACGCTCGGTGTTGGCGTTGCCGCTGTTATGGCGCGATTTACCCGTTCGGCGTTCATAGAAATTGCCCGTGAGGATTATGTTCGCACTGCGCGCGCCAAAGGTGTGCCAGAGCGCAGTGTCATATGGAAACATGCGCTGCGCAACGCGCTGATCCCCATTATTACGATGGTTGGCCTACAATTCGGCTTTTTGCTCGGGGGTTCGATCGTGGTCGAAAGCGTGTTCTCCTGGCCGGGTGTGGGCAGGCTGCTGGTCGATTCAGTTTCCTATCGCGATTATCCCGTCATTCAGGCGTTGATCCTGTTGTTTTCGTTGCAGTTCATCTTCATCAACCTTTTGGTCGATGTTCTTTATGCCTTCGCAAATCCGGAGATCCGCTACAAATGAGTGCGACAAGTGTTGTGGTGGAGCCCACCCAAAAAATGCGCAGACCATTGGCCGAGTTCTGGCGCCGGTTTAAAAAGCAGAAAGTTGCGCTTGTCGCGCTGATCTTTATCATCGCATTGGTTCTGGCGGCAATTCTGGCACCTGTAATTGCTCCTTATGATCCCAGTGCGCCGGATTATAATGCCGTATTGCAGGGCCCAAGTGGCGACCATTGGGCCGGGACTGATGCCTATGGACGCGACATTTTCAGCCGGATCATCTGGGGCGCACGCATTTCTCTGGCGGTCGGCTTTCTTTCGGTAACGCTGGGTGCCCTTTTTGGTGTGACGCTTGGCATCGTTTCCGGCTTTTACGGTGGTTGGGTGGATTCGATCATCATGCGTATCTGTGATCTGTTACTCGCTTTTCCCGGCATTCTGCTGGCTATCGCCGTAATTGCGGTTCTTGGACCGGGTATCACCAACGTCATCTACGCGGTCGCGATCTTCTCGATCCCGGTCTTTGCTCGGCTTGCCCGCAGCACCACGTTGCAATTGAAGCGTACGGTTTATGTCGATGCATCGCGTGCCATCGGTGTGGCCGATCGCGTCATTATGCTCCGCCACATCCTGCCCGGTACCCTGCCCAATGTCATCGTCTATTTTTCCATGCGTATCGGCACATCCATTCTGACGGCTGCTGCTCTTTCCTTCATCGGTTTTGGTGCGCAACCGCCAAGCCCAGAATGGGGTGCCATGCTGGCCGATGGACGGACTTATATGGGGGTCGCCGACCACCTGACGCTGTTCCCCGGCATTGCAATTTTCGTCACTGTGCTCGGTTTCAATCTTTTTGGCGACGGCTTGCGCGACGCGCTCGATCCGAAGCTGCGATCCGACTGAGGAGTCCCTGTCATGCGTGTCTACATTTCCGCTGATATTGAGGGTGTTGCAGGTGTCGTAGCGCCTGCCCAAGGTCAGGCAGGCCATGCGGAATATGAGAAAGCTCGCATTCTCATGACCGAAGAAGTCAATGCCGTTGTTGAAGGCTTGGTGGAGGCGGATGTAGCCGAAATTCTCGTCAACGACTCCCACGGGCCGATGACAAATATTCTGCCGTCCCTGCTGCACCCTTCGGCGGATCTGATCCTTGGCAAGCCCAAGCCAATGAACATGGCATGCGGCTTGACCGCCGACTTCGACTTGTTTTTCATGGTCGGACATCACTCCATGGCCGGCAAAGGCGGCGTGCTCGCTCACACAACGAATGGCTTTGCCTTTCGCGAGGTGCGTATCAACGGCCAACCTTATGGAGAGCCAGGCATATATGGAGCCTATGCTGGAGAGATTGGCGTCCCGGTCGGTCTTGTTTCCGGCGACGATTGCACAAAGGAAGAAAATATCGGCATCTTTCCCGATGCGGAATTTGTCGTCGTTAAACAATCTTTCGGTCATCGCGCGGCGCGTCAGGTATCGGTCCAGCGAGCCCGCACCATGCTGAAGGACGCGGCGATGCGCGCCGTCCGGGAAGCTGGCGATAAAAAGCCGTTCCTGTTGAACGGTCCGTATAAATTAGAGTTCACAATGGGTAGTGCGGCCCTTGCGGATCAAATGGCGATCCTCCCACCAGCCAGACGTGTCGATGCGGTCACGATCGGCTTTGATTGCGCGACGATGGCAGAGGTGATCGGCTGGATGACTGCTCTTTCCGCGATGAGCTTTGCATTGCGCTAACCCTCTCAGAAAAGCTTGAATTCCTTCCGTTAATAGAGGTCAGAATGTCTGAAACGATGCCTGTTATCGCGCTGCATGGTGGCGCGGGAACGATATTGAAATCCAATATGACACCGCAGCGCGAAGCGGCTTTTCATGCTGGTTTGCGTGCTTGCCTTGAAGCTGGCCTTGATATTTTGCGTGCGGGTGGGACATCGCTTGATGCGGTTACGGCGTCGGTCATGGCGTTGGAAGATGATCCGTTGTTTAATGCAGGCCGTGGCGCGGTCTACACGACCGATGGCACTCATGAAATGGATGCGGCGATCATGGACGGCGCCACACGCGAATGTGGTACGATCTCGGGTATCTGTGGGCCCCGTCATCCTATACTGGCCGCGCGCGCCGTAATGGAAACGACCGAGCATGTGTTTCTGGCCGGTGAAGGTGCCCGACGCTTCTGTGAAAATGCTGGTCTCGAAATGAAGAGTCCAGAATGGTTCGGGACGGAACATCGGTTAAACGCCCTCAGAGCCGAAATGGAGCGCCGCAAACTGGGGCTCCCCGATGATGGGGATCCTGCTCGCAAGCACGGAACTGTCGGGGCGGTTGCGCTTGATCGCTTCGGCCACCTCGCGGCAGCAACTTCCACCGGTGGTATGACCGCCAAGACACCCGGGCGCGTTGGCGATAGTCCTGTTATTGGCGCCGGGACATGGGCGGACGATGCGACTGCGGCGATCTCAGCGACAGGACATGGCGAATACTTCATTCGCTGGGCCGTTGGTCACGAGATTGATGCGCGCATGCGCTGGGCAGGACAGGATTTGCAAAAAGCAGCTGGCGATGTCGTGACCGAACTGGGCGAGATTGGCGGTTCAGGTGGTCTGGTGGCCGTGGATGCAAAAGGAAATATCTGCCTTCCTTTCAACAGCCCAGGCATGTATCGCGCATGGTGCGGTGCGGATGGCATCATCCATACAGAAATCTATCGCCCAGGAGAACATCAGTAACCAGTTTCGGCTGTGGGGCGGGTAAGTGTGGCTGTGCAGTCCGGCAATATTTGAACTGTGGTTCAAATTCGGGGTGTACTAATAAGCGAGCCGCGTGGTGTTAAATTATAAGCCCAATACCCTGCCGAGTTACAGGAGGGTATTGGGGGAAGATTGAAACAGATTCTGCTTTAAAGTGAAGCGCCGACCTTACGCAGCTCACTCAGAACCGGCGCTTTTGGCAGCCAAATCTTATCGTAAGCGGCAATGATGTCGGCCGTGTTATTTAGATCGACATCTACGATCTTGATGCCTGCTTCTTTGAAGTTCTGGAGGAGAGCAGCTTCTTTGGTGACTGTGGCATCGATTTGCTTGTCCAGTTCCTCACGAGTGATGCGGGAAATCAGCTCGCGGTCGGCGTCGGGTACGCCTTTCCATATGCGACCGGACGCCAGCGCGACGCAGGGCATGAAAATGGCATTCATGCGCAGCATGGTCTTGGCGACCTTGTCGTATCGCTGATTCCATGACAGGTCGAGATCGGCTTCCAATCCGTCCACCTGACCGTTCGACATCGCGTCGAAAACCTGCGGTGTCGGGATCGGTGTTGGCGCGGCGCCCAGCAACTGATAGAAATCGCGATAGGCAGGCGTCGTGTTGATGCGCAGCTTCATACCTTTTATGTCATCGATTCCAGTGGTTTCCTTGCCGGTGAACACGACGCGCAACGTGGTGATGCCGTAACCGAGACCGACCGTGCCAGTTTCAGCAGGTAAGACGTCGAGCAGCTTGATGGCGGTAGGATGCCGGACCAGCTTCGCCACTTTCGCGGTGCTATCGACGAGCCAAGGTGCATTTATCGCGGCGATCTGTGGGATGCGCGAACCGAGTTCGGCAGTCATGATCCAGCCGAGATCGAGCGCGCCGGACTGCATCTGCTGCAGCATCGCACCTTCATTGCCCAACTGGTTGGATGGGAAGACCTGAATTGACAGGCGTCCGTTGGTTTCTTGCGACAGGCGCTTGCCAACCTCTTCGGCGGCAAGGTTCCAGGGATGACCGGGAGGAGTGGTAATACCGAGCCGATAGACTTTGGTACTTTGGGCGCGCAAGATCGTCGGTGTCGTAACGGCCATGGCTGCACCGAGCGACATGGTCTTCATGAACGAGCGGCGGGTGAATATCATGATTGGTTTTCCCTCTCTGTTGGTTTGCTGTTATGAGAAGTAGGTTGAAAGCGCCGGGAAGATCGACAGAAGCACCAGTATGATGCAACAGACGAAGAAGAACGGAAGTGTGACGATGAACATCTTGCCAGGCTTCGCTCCCGTCACGGCGGCGGCGATGAAGAAGTTCAACCCTACCGGCGGTGACAGGAAGCCAAGAACCAGATTGATGACCGCGACGACGCCGAAATGCACCGGATCGATACCGTAGACATCCGTGGCGATGGGGAGCAAGATCGGCACCGTCATGATCAGGCCGGGCGCGCCGTCGATCACCGTCCCGATGATGAGCAGGATTATATTGACCAGTAGCATGAAGGTGATCGGGTCCCTAGCGATGGATTGAATCCATTCGGCCACCCGTTGCGGAACCATTCCGTAAACGAGAACCCAAGAGAAGACGGCCGCTGCGGCGATCAAGAACAGAATGCTTGCCGATAGGACGCCCGCCTTCACGAACATCTGCGGTAGTTGTGCGAAGCGAAGGTCGCCAGTCACGAAGCGACCGACGAGGGTCGCCGCAATGACGCCCATTGCCGCTGCTTCGGTTGGATTGGCGAGACCGGTTACGATGGAACCTACGATGACCACGGGAATGACGAGTGTCGGTAGGGCTTTCAGCGTGATGATGACACGCTGGCGCACAGGCAGATGTTCGCCGCGAGGATAGTTGTAGACTAATCCCATCAGAGCGATGACCGTGCAGAAGGCTACGAACAGGATGATGCCCGGAATAATGCCGGCTGCCAGCATGCTGCCGATTGGAACCTGAGCCATTACGCTATACACCACGAACATGATCGAGGGTGGAATAATCGGCCCAAGCATACCGGCATATGCGGTCAGCCCCGCAGCAAAGGTCTTGTCATAGCCTTTGCGTTCCATTTCCGGCACAACCATCTGGGACATCAGGGCCACTTGAGCCGCGGCTGATCCAAGAATGGAGGCGACGAACATGTTGGCTATCAAATTGACAAAGGCAAGCCCACCCTTGAGCGCACCGACAAATGCCATGGCCATGTCGATGATGCGGCGCGTAATGCCACCTCCATTCATGATTTCACCGATCAGGATGAAAAGCGGAATAGCGATAAGGCCGTAGCTATCCAGTCCTGTAAACATCTGCGTTGGAAAGGAAACAAACAGCACCGTATTGCCTGTTTGCAAAATATAGGCAGCAGCGGTCAGGCACAGAACGATCGAGATCGGCAGACCGATCAGCATGAGGGCTACGAAAGCGGCGAAGGTAAACATTACGCTGCTCCTTCCGCAGTAGCGAGAGAGACCTGCTCGCGTTTGCGGGCTATGCCCAAGTCCTCAAGAAGGTTAGCCGCGCAGTGAATGGTAAGCGTGATAGCGAAAAGCGGCAGGACGAGATTGACTAGCCAAGTCGGCCATTCCAGTGTCTGCGTTTTTTCCGTATAGAGAAAATTGAACGTTTCGGCAGCATACGCCTTGGCGTCAAAACCGTGGGACGCGATTCCCAGTGGATCCATCCAAAGCCAGCACATGGTGATCATGCCGAGTGCGAAGGCCAAAGAGAAAGCCGTCGCCAGCGCGCGCAGCCGCGTAACCCATTTGGGCGACAGATGATCGGACAGAAGCGTCACCGCAAAGTCGATTCGTAGACGCGTCATCACCGAAGCACCAATAAAGCCAAGCCAGATCATCGACAAAACTGAAGCCTCATCAATCCAGTAGATCGGTAGCTTGGCAAAACGGGTCGCTACGTTGACCAGGATCAGGGCCAGAAGAATCGTTATGAACAGTCCTGCCAGTACCTTTTCACCCTTGAGGATAGTCTGCGACAAGCCGGTCAAACTCTCTGCCCAGCCTCTCCTCTTATGAGTGGACCGATTCATCGGTTCTTCAGCTGGCTGCATCACGAATTTCCCCTGTGTATTTTCTTTGTATTTATAAAATATACACAGTCTCGCCCTGTCAACAAGTTTTAAACGAACTGCCGCTTCGTCATGCGCGCAGACATGCCTGGCCGGAAACTCTGATCCTTTCAAAGCGAATGGAACGAGCTTTCGTCCCAAGTTCGCCGTATTGGTTGATACGTGTCGGTCGCCCTGCTCGCGACAATAGAGGGGCTAATACATATAGATCGCGCATCAATGGGGAGCAGGATGCGTAAAGACTGGTTCCAAATGGAGACCAGATCATTGGCTGAGCGCGTATGCGAGCTTCGGCGGATGCCGGATTTGAAGTTGTTCGCATAGAGGGCCACGCCGCGCAGCCCTTGCCGCTGATGCGAATAAACAGAGGTGATCCGCGGCGGCGTTGATGTGGCAATGTGAATGCTTCCGGGGCATTACAAAACGGTGCGAGCGAAAATCCGGATGCCATCGACTTAACCACCGTGGTGCCTCTGCTTGAGGTAACGGAGGGTGTATGCTTGCGTATTGTCCAGATTTCTGCGGCTGGAGTTCGGTTGGGAGGTGACGAGGCCAGGAGTAGCCGAAATTTAGTGATCTTGCTCCCAACGCTTGTCACGTCGCCCGAAATCTATGTGGGACAGCACTTCGACGTGGCGTCGCGGTTCCGTGTCACATAGTCGGGCTTGGAGCTTCGATATCGTAGGGATGACGGTGTGTTTTAACTAACTTCACACAAATCTTCCCACGTGAGGGTTCTCCGCATGGTTCATGCAGAAAATCACCCATCAGATTGATAAAAGGTGCATGGAATTGTCTATCTACTTTTGTTAAGCAATCCCAACGCTATCCAGGGCGCGCAAAGCGAGAACGGATGCGTAACAACGTTACCTTTTATGCGCCACGATAAAGGGCCGGACTTCGGTCCCTTTGCTTGCATGGTTTTCCACGGTAACGATGTCGAAGCCAGCATCTGCTATCTTCCGTTCTAGTTCGGAACTTTGAAAAATCCCTGCATAAGGGGCTTTCCCAGCGATGCGCATCAACGGTATAGCAAGTCGAACGAGTATACTCATATCGCCCACGCAGGGGGTTTTTGATATAAAAAGCCCTCCGACTTTGAGCAGAGCGTGAATTTGCTGGAGCGTTCCGTGCAGGTCGCGAACGAGATGCAGGTAATTGAATCCCAGAACGACGTCGAACGGCAGTTTGTCTTCCAGTGACTCCACAGTGGCCGTCTCGAAACGAAGCCCCGGTACGGACTCCTTCAGCAGTTTTTCTTGCGCGATAGCGATCATCTGCGCCGAAATATCCGTCGCGAGATAGAATTGAACGCTGTGAGCAAGACGAAGCGCAGTGGTGCCTGTCCCGCAGCCCAATTCCAATACTCGGTCTTCAAATACAAGATGATCACGTGTGCAATTCAAAGTGCGCTCATATCCGACTGGATCAGCGATGGTACTTCTTGCGTATTTTTCTGCTACGCTGTTCCAGAACTGGGCATCTTTCGCTGCGTTCATTGTTACCCCCTATTGAATTGTATTCCCGTGTCACGAAACTGGACAGTGGTCGTTCAGCGCAGAGAAAATCGCGCCAATCCGGCAGCTTCTTCTGCGGCGCTTCGAGACGCGGTGATTGATCAAGTGTCTGGAAGCGTCGACGTTGACACAACGCCGCACAACACGAAAGTCAGAGTTTTGAGGAACTTCAGCCTTGGAACAATACTGACTATCTGCCGCCACATCGAATTGGGAAGCAGCCAGATGTTTCAGGGTACATTCTGGGTAGTTGGTCCGTCACTTTTCAACAGGTCTCTTTTAAGCCGCCTTTCGGCGGAAATGGGATGTGAAACTTGTTCAGCGAGCATGATTATTGTTTGTCTTGGCGGGGAGAGCATGCGCCAGACTTTTCGCTAGCTTCGTCAAGGTTACATGGAGAATTACCGTTTGCTCGTCGAGCGGCGCGGCAGAAGGAAAAGCCTATGCCAAAACGCCTCACGCTGTCGTCGATCGCCTCGGCACGACTCGTAATTCTTTGCCAGAGCCACACCATCTGACATAGGACCAAGCTCCAGGCGACAATGACATCGGACAGGAAATGCGCACCGAAGAGAACCCTGTTGAAGGAAATAAAAAACAGGACCGGAACTGCAAGAATAGTCGCAAGAGACCGCCATTGCGCCGGCACAAAGACGACTAACGACAGTGTTGCAACGGCGACAGCGGCTTCACCGGAAGGAAAGGAGCAATTGTGTGTACAGGCTGCTGCATACTGCCATACAGGGGAGAAATCAGCCGTTCCACCAAACTCAATAATATCACGCGGACGGGCTCTTCCGATAGCGACTTTGAGAAACTGTACCGTAATCAATGGGCCGAGCAAAAAGCTCAGGAGCACAAAGAGAGCTTTATGCGGCGGACAGAACGCGTATTTGCGCGGCAGCGCCCAATGGAGGCTCATTGCAAGCAGCATGACGGGCAAAAAATATATCAAACCCTGACGGTTTATGTCCCGTACAGCCTTCAAGAATGGATTCTCGGACAGCGGGAAGCCATGTTCGTTCGCAAAGAAGCGTGAAATGGTCAGATCGACGGAAGGGAATACCACCAGGCTAAAACTCGCAGCCAGGATAATGATTGCAAGCAGATGCGTTGGCCATGAGACAATCCTGTAACGTTTGAGATGATCGGCCGCTGCGGTGAAATGGCTGGAGCACGGGACGGATTCTTGCATGTCGACACCTCGGAAGAGTTGAGCGACTGCGATTTGAGGTCCGATTATCAAGACTTTGCGAAGATCAAGACAGCACCGTGTCTAAAACGGGTCCGTGCACCGTGCGCATAGTGTTTGGAAATTGCACGTTCAAGAATTGCCAGTCATAGTCCGCACAACCTTTGCCTAGGTGAAAGTCGAATACATCGAGAAGAATTTGGAGCCCCTGGTGGACAACAGTCTCGTTCTTATTGTGGAAGATGAGCCGGAAATTGCGCAGATTTTAGATGCCTATCTGGTACGGGAAGGCTATCGCACGGTACGGGCAGCCGATGGCGAAACAGCGCTGCAACATCACGCACTGCTGTCGCCGGATATTGTTTTGCTGGATGTCCGCATCCCCAAACTTGACGGTTTTGCTGTGCTGGCGCGCTTGCGGCAGACCAGAAGTACGCCCGTGATCATGGTGACAGCTCTGGCCGAAGACATCGACAGGCTCAGCGGCCTTCGTCCTGGTGCGGACGATTACGTTGTAAAGCCGTTCAACCCGCAGGAGGTGGTTGCCCGGGTCAAGGCGGTGCTGCGCCGTACGAAAGGAGATCAGCAAGAGACCCTCCGGCGGTTCGGATCGATTGAGGTTGATTTCAATGCTTATTCGGCTTTCGTCAATCGTGACGGAGAGCGGATTGCTCTCCAACTCACCCTGAGCGAGTTCAGAATTCTCGCTTATATGGTCCG
The DNA here is from genome assembly GCF_006345815.1 of Ochrobactrum sp. CGA5. GTDB lineage: Bacteria > Pseudomonadota > Alphaproteobacteria > Rhizobiales > Rhizobiaceae > Brucella. The sequence continues at coordinate 345,262 of NZ_VCIG01000042.1, forward strand.
CCGTCCCACACATGCCTTTGATCGCGCCGATATTCTAGATGCCTGCCTGCCGGAAAGCGATGCGCTGGTTCGCACGGTGGATACTCACATATCAAATTTGCGAAAGAAGCTTGAGGCGCTTGGACAGAGAGATTTCTTCCCCGCAGTCCGCGGTATCGGTTATCGCTTGGCAGACCCCAAATGAAACTCCCCGCGCTTCCGCTTGCCACACTGACTGCGATCATAATTGCCGCCATGCTTCTGCTCAGCGTTGGCCTGGCTTATCTGGGCGTGACCTCTTACGCGGCCTATCTTGAAGAGGGCGTGATAAAAAGCCTGCCTGCCAATGCAGCCCAGGCCTATCGCGATATGAATTCCGGTATCGTGCCGGAAGCGGCGGCAATAAGAGAATTGTTCGACCACCTCGATAGCCTTTCCGACCCTGTCGATTTTCAACTCTATCTTTCGGTACTCGTCTGCGGACTGGCTTCCGCGCTTATTTGCAGCATCATCGGGATATATTTGGCCAGGAGGATCGCACGACCTCTGGAACAGCTGACACAGGTCGCAGAAGGGCTGAAATCTGGAGATTTTTCTGTCAGACTGGATGAGTCTCATACAAGCACGGTAGAGGTTAAAAGCCTCATTGACAGCTTCAATGCGCTGGCGACAAGTCTTGAAACCATGGAAGAAAGGCTGCGCTTCAACAATATGGCCGTAGCGCATGAGTTGCGCACGCCGCTTACCATATTGCGCGGCTCGATGCAGGGAATGGTGGACGGCGTATTTCCATTGGATACCAAAACTGTAGCAAGCCTCTTGCTACAGGTCGAGGGGCTGTCTCGGCTTGTCGAAGACTTGCGTACCCTGTCGCTTGCGATAGGACAAAAGCTTGTCATGGACCGTGAGCATTTTGAACTAGCCGAGCTGGTGGATGCCGTGCTCGATGCAGCCAAGCCTATGCTTGCTGCAAGCAAGCTCGCAGTTGAGAAAGAATTGATGCCGATGCAGGCGGTCGCCGATTGCCAGCGCATTCGGCAGGCCATACTCGCAATTCTCGAAAATGCTTGTCGATATGCTGCGAGCGGTGGGGTGTTGCGATGCCAAACGGAACTGCGTGCCGACGGCTTTATCGCGGTCCATATCCATGACCGCGGCCCCGGCTTTCCTGAAAAAACGGGTGAAATAACTGTCAATCCGTTCTGGCGCGGAGACACGTCTCGTTCCAGAGCTACGGGAGGAACGGGGCTCGGCCTGTCTGTCGTACAGGCGATCGCAACCGCCCATGGCGGAAAACTTGAACTTAGCAATCGGCCAGGTGGTGGCGCCACCGTATCTATTCTCATCCCGCAAGAGTATACTGCCCAAACTCAGTAATGACGGTTCCGTTGCAAACGTTTCGACAATGATGATGGACGTATTGCAGTGCGGCCTTGCACCCCGCTCATAACACTCCGCATCCGAAAACAGCGCTCACCGTAACTTTGGCGATCACAGAATGGAAAGCTCCGCCTGCAGTCATTGCCTGAGGGCAATCTTCGCCGCAACATCTCTGATGAATCCGGATTCAAGTTAACGTAACATCGCCCTCTTGGGGCTGCGAGATTGTCCAGAGATGACTCCTGTAGCCGAACCAGTCCCGCGATCGCACTGACGCGCTGGTCGAAAGGCACGCTAAAGAATCCGCAATTCGGTGAAAGGATGCTGGTGCATTTTTCACGAGCTCGCATTCTTTCGTGGCGCTACGACCCTCAGTCGATGTTAGGTGAGATTTTTAGCGCTCGAAGCGCATTGAGGATAACGGCGACGTCAATCACCTCCTGGAGCAATGCACCTTGGACAGGCAACAGATAACCGAACGCTGCAGCGACCATGGCTATAACTGAAAGGCCAATACCCACTATAACACTTTCAATGGCAATCCGCCGTGACTGCTTTGCAATCTCTATCCCCGTGCGGAGCCTGTCTATTCTGTCGACGAGAAGAACGACGTCAGCTGCCTCAGCCGATGCAGCTGCTCCCCGTGCCCCCATTGCAACGCCGACATCTGCCGCTGCAAGCGCAGGCGCATCGTTGACGCCGTCTCCTACCATCATCACAGGGCCATTCTTGCGCTCGCTGAGTACGGTCAGCACCTTTTGATCGGGTGAAAGTTCCGAGTAGATGGCATCAAGCCCCAAGCCGTTGGTGATGCGTTTGGCCACAGCAGCGCGATCACCTGTCGCCAGCACGATGCGCCTGACGCCGTCCTTGCGCAAACCGCTTAACGTATCGACCACATCGCCGCGCAACGGATCAGCCATTACGATATAGCCCGCGATGTTGTCGTCTATTGCGACTGCAACGAGGGCCGCTCCAGCTTCCGTGCTGGGGATTTCACTAAGTTTTGTATTAGCTTGTCTTTCAACAAAGCTGTGCCCGCCGACAATGACACTTCTACCATTCACTCTGCCAGCCACTCCATCGCCTGCCAGCTCGCTAACGTCAGTTGGCAGTACAAGATTTATGCGGCGCCCCTGAGCTGCAGCGACAAGAGCTTGTGCCATTGGATGTTTGGAGACTTGGTCAAGGGAAGCGGCGAACCACAATACCTCATTTTCGGTGAATCTTGGCTCGGGCTGGATCAAGGTGATCTGTGGGCGGCCATCAGTCAGCGTTCCGGTCTTGTCCAGAACTAGTGTATTGATACGAGCCATATTCTCCAATGGACGGGCGCCCTTCACCAATACACCAAAATGCGCGGAGCGCGACAGTCCAGCAACAAGAGCCACCGGAACCGCAAGGATGAGAGGACATGGTGTCGCTACGACAAGAACGGCTACCGACCTTATCGGATCTCCTGTGAACCACCACGCACCGAGCGCGATCATAACAGTCACGATCAGAAAACCGACAGACCATTGATCCGCCAGTCTCGACATCGGGGCCTTGGAATTCTGTGCCTCCTCTACGAGGCGAACGATGCCAGCGTAAGTACTGTCTTTCGCTTCGTGAGTGGCTACGATATCGAACGCATCGCCAGCATTCGTTGATCCGCTTAGTACATCGGCTCCAGATGTAAGCGAAGCCGGAAGCGATTCTCCGGTCAGTGCAGACGTGTTGACGAAAGCTTTTGCGGAAGTGATGCGCCCGTCGACGGGTATGACATCTCCCTGGCGGATCAACAGGCGATCACCTGGACGAACCGTATCGACGGCAACCTCTTCGAGATGGTCATCAATATAACGTACTGTCGTTCGGGGCGCACGGGACAGCAAAGCATGCATCTCACGGCGTGCCCGTCCTTCGGCATAGCTCTCAAGGAAGGCACCGCCGGTGTACATGAGGGCGACAATCGAAGCCGCCAGCATCTCCCCAAATGCCAGCGCGGCCGACATCGACAACGCCGCGACGATATCCAGCCCGAACTCCTTTCGCCATAAACTCCGGAGAATTTCGACGAACAGAGTCGCCAGCACAGGCAAAGTGGCGATAGTCCAAATTAGTCGCGCGCCAAATGAGTAGCCGGAGAAATGCAAGCCGAGCCCGATGACAAGTCCGCAGAAGGCAAAAATCAAAAGGGTTGTTTTTGATCGATCTTCACCTGAAAATCGCATTCTACAGGTCTCCCCGGTTTACAGAACGAACGGACGATAAAATGCATTCATCCGCTTCACACTGATTACGGTCAATCTTCTTCACACAACTTGCCGCAAAATGTCCAACGGAGTTTTCAGGCTGCCGTACTGAGCAAAACATCGATATTCGCCGTGAGTTTTACTGCCAACACGCCGCCTGCGATAACGCCTGAGATGCCAGTTTCCGGTGAGCGAATTGTTCAGGTGTCGGAGGATGATGGGGCCGTAGCCTATATAGTGTCAGGTATGCCGCCGAAGCGATGCCGTCATAACGGAACTGCGCTCGGTCTGTTGGCAGAAGCTCAGTGAAAGCTACGTGAAAAAGCCCTGCGATGCGGGCTTGAAAACGCATATAATATATATTATAGTATTTCATATAATGATATATTGGAGGCAGAAATGGCCATCACCACGATATCCGAGAAGCTATCGGTATCTTCGCAACTAAACCGGGAAGAACTCAGCTCGCTGCACAGCAGCAACTTCAAAACACTTATCAATAACCGTCCCGACGGAGAGGATGCAGACCAGCCTGGAAATCAGGCCGAGCGTGATGCAACCCATCAGGGCGGTCTTTCCTATGCTTTCATTCCGGTTACCATGAACTCGATCACTGAAGCTGACGTGCGTGCGTTTCAGACGGCGGTCGGAAAATCTGAAGGTTCCGTGCTCGCTCATTGCAAGACAGGTACGCGTTCGCTCAGCCTATACCTGATCGGCGAGGTCTTGGACGGGCGTATGTCTATTGACGAAGTTGTACCGTTCGGACGTGGGCACGGCTTTGATACGAGTGCCGCAGCCGCATGGCTTAAGCGCTTCGCTGAGCATCGCCCGGAGGTAAAGGGGTTCTTCGACAAGCGAACCTGGAGCGTTCAGTACGTCGTATCCGATCCGGCAACAGGCATGTGCGCGATCGTAGATCCTGTTCTCGACTTTGATGAGAAGTCAGGTTCAACGGCGACTATCAATGCCGATGCAATTCTCGATTACGTCCGCGATAACGGTTTGACGGTCGAATGGATTCTCGACACCCATCCGCATGCGGATCATTTTTCCGCAGCGCAGTATCTGAAGGAGAAAACCGGGGCGAAAACGGCGATAGGCGAGCATGTAATCGACGTCCAGAAACTCTGGAAGGGGATTTACAACTGGCCCGAGCTGGCCACCGACGGCTCGCAATGGGATCGGCTGTTCGCCCATGGGGAGACATTCAAGGTCGGTTCCATTGATGCCAGAGTTATGTTCTCTCCGGGGCATACACTCGCCTCTATCACTTATGTAATCGGCGACGCTGCCTTTGTGCACGATACACTCTTTATGCCGGACAGCGGTACTGCACGTGCAGATTTCCCTGGTGGGAGCGCGAAGGTCTTGTGGGACTCGATCCAGGATATTCTCGCACTTCCTGACGAAACGCGGATATTCACCGGTCATGATTATCAGCCAGGCGGCCGGGAACCGCGTTGGGAAAGCACCGTGGCTGATCAAAAGAAGCACAATCCGCATCTCGCCGGCGTATCGGAAGAGGCGTTCGTTGCTCTACGAAACAAGCGCGACAAAACGCTGCCAATGCCGAAGCTCATCCTGCATGCTCTACAGGTGAACATACGTGGAGGACGCCTCCCTGAGCCGGAAGCCAATGGCAAGCGCTATCTCAAGTTTCCTCTGGATGCATTGGAAGGAGCCACCTGGGAGTGAACATTGGTATGAAGTCAATGATGAAGGAAGGGCTTTCTCCGAAAGAGCTCTCCCTGCGTGCAGGCGAGGTGGCGGATTTGTTAAAAACATTATCCCACCCAGTGCGCTTGATGATTGTCTGCACGCTGGTGGAAGGTGAATACTCTGTCGGAGAGATTGAAGAGAAAGTCGATGTTCATCAACCACATCTGTCGCAGCACCTAACGGTGCTGCGCGGCTCCGAGATCGTCGAAACTCGACGGGAAGGAAAGCAGATATTTTACAAGCTCGCGGAAGATAAAGCGGCGCGATTGGTCGCCTCGCTTTATGACATCTTCTGCGTGGAGAAAGAAAAATGAGTGCTGGTCATGCGTGACAGAATTGGGAGCATACAGCCTTGAGTAACTCTATCATAGCGGCAGTAGGATCCGGAGGTGTTGTTGGCTTCATGCTGGGATTGCTCGGCGGTGGCGGCTCAATCCTTGCAACTCCGTTGCTCCTATACGTTGTTGGTGTAAGCCAGCCGCACATCGCCATCGGCACGGGTGCGCTTGCTGTTTCGGTCAATGCGTTCGCGAATTTTGTGAGCCATGCGATGAAGGGGCACGTCTGGTGGCGCTGTGGTATCGTCTTTTCCACGCTCGGCGTCGTCGGTGCACTTGTAGGTTCCAGTCTTGGGAAAGCTTTGGACGGTGACCGTCTCATCTTTCTGTTCGGCATTCTCATGATTGTCGTCGGGCTGTTCATGCTGAAGCCCAAAAAGAAGATAGATGTTGAACGCCGTCCGATTGACTTGAGAATGTGTCTCACAACGGCAGCGGTAGCTCTCGCTTCGGGCGCTGCATCTGGCTTCTTCGGTATTGGCGGGGGCTTTCTGATCGTGCCCGGCCTGATGCTGGCAACGGGTATGCCGATGATCAATGCAATCGGAACGTCGCTTCTTTCGGTGGGGGCCTTCGGACTGGCCACGGCTTTGAACTATGCCAGTTCGGGTCTGGTGGATTGGTGGCTCGCTGCCGAGTTTATCGGAGGCGGCGTTGTCGGAGGGCTTTTTGGAATGATGCTCGCAACGCGATTGAGTGCATATAAGAACACTTTGAACCGCATATTCGCTGCGATAATTTTTATCGTTGCGGCATATATCCTATATCGCAATTGGACTGGCGTCAGCTAATTCTGTGGTTGGCTGTCTTTCATTGCCGACCATAGCAGTCGCGATCATGCTGTAAGTGACCTGACCTCGTGAAACTGCGACGGCGAAGCAGCGAGGCCCGACCGAAATAATTCCGGCGCAATCGCCTAACCCTCTATTGTCTTCCTTCCTGTGGCAGGCCGTCTGCATTGCTAAGAATTCGAGCGTATAGCTCCGATGTGTTACCACGAAACACGTGCTGCCGGAGAGAAGCCTGAAACGCTCGCCCCCGATGTTGAATTCGTAAAATGCATTGGCATAGAGCGCAGTATTGTCGTTAACCTTGGTCTTGAAACCAGTACCGAGTTCAAGACTGGTTTCCTCCCAGGATGAACGAAGCCTGTCGTTATTGAAGTAGATAGTATCGCTTGCTTTGAGCTGATGCCATACATTGGCCGGTACGAACGGATTGAACGGCAGGTCGTTAATCGTGTAATTGCCTTGCAGGCGCGCTCCAATACGCCCATCCAGGAATCGTTATTGTCGTAACGGATGGTGCCGCCAGGATCGGTAGCCTTATCGAAGTTCTGATACTGCCAGTAAATCTGCGCCTGCGGTTCGATCACCCATTTTTTGCTGATCGCGAACTTCTTGCCTGCTTCGAGAGAGGCTGTCCGTTCCTTGCCATGGAAGCTGGAACTATAGTCTGCGACCGATTCCGTACCGATGCCGAGCCATGAATGCATGACGATGGCGTCGATATAGGCTTCGCCTTCCCATGTATGGGTACAGTAAGCGCCGATGGTGAAATCACTTAGACCCAGCACAAGTTATAATTCTGCAAGGACGAGCGCCGGGAAATTTGGGGGAGTTTTTTTATTGAAGTATCCTCTAATATACATGTTGTCGCTTCGGATTCCTTGGGCTTTCCTGGGAGTTTTCGAACCGAATGGCCATACGCTCCATGGTATTTCGTGGATTGCCGATCCAGATCGAACGATGAAGCTCATCAAAAAGGATGACGCATAGACAAGAACCCAATTTCTGCTTGAAGGACGCAATATGAATAGACTGAGTAATTTTGTCGTTGCTGTTGTCCTGTCGTTTTCGGGCGTGAAGACCGCGAATGCTGCTGATGCGGTTACTATCCCGCCCGAGACTCCATTTGCCGTGGTAAGTCAGCGCTGGGCTTTGCAAATCACGCCCTATGTCTGGGCCGCGGGTCTCAAGGGGGATATTTCGCCTTTCCAGCGCGCCCCGACCATCGGCGTTGAAAAGTCTTTTTCCGATGTGTTGAGCGATCTCAATTTCAGTGGCTTCGTCAATGTTTGGGGCCGCTTTGATCGGTTCGTTGTCTCGGGCGATATGATGTATGTCGATACCACCGAAAGCCACGCTTATGGTAATCTTCCGCCACTGCCCTTGGCGGTTCCATCGGGAACCGTTGTCAAGGGGGACGTGGACGGCAAGCAGTTCATGGCCACGCTGCAAGCCGGTTATCGCGTTGTTGACACGTCGAAATTCACGCTCGATGCGCTCGCCGGCATACGCTTCTGGCGCATTTCCAACGATGTGACAGTCAAGGCGCTCGGCCTATCGCGCAGCTATGGTGAGAGCTTCAACTGGATGGATCCGGTGGTCGGGACGCGGGCTCTCGTGCGTCTAACGGACAAGCTTTCCCTGCAGTCGCAGGCGGATATTGGGGGCTTTGGCGCGGGTTCTGAACTGACTTGGTCGGCACTTGCAACCGTCAATTATGTGTTCTCCGATCACCTGTCGGTTTCAGCAGGCTATAAGGCGCTGCATGTTGATTACGAGCGTGATGGCTACGTGTTCGATTCACGCCTCACCGGACCAGTTCTGGGTGTTACTTGGAGGTTTTAGCTGCTTGCCAAGAGCCGCCCCCCATTAACCTCCAAGAGGTTTGCTCCTCCATAGCTTGAGGGAACTTTCAACCGACGTATCAATCAGGCTTTGATTCATTTCTTGATCTCGAGTGGAAGTACCGAGAAGCAGACGTGGAAATAAATAGCCACTGATGCTTCTTAGAAAAGGCATAGCCTGCACTTCTGGATTTGCGACATAAAGTTCACGGTCTTTTGCTTTCTCTTCGAGGTAAGCACTTAATCGGCTCAAAAGTTGACCGGTTTGGCTGTATCAAAACTTCTCAACAGCCAATCACGACCTGAGCTCAGTCCGCTACAACAGTCGAATCTTACTCCGTACAAACACGTGATTTGGACAGTATTATCTCGGATGTCGGCAGCGTGCGTGCGAAGGAATCGGTCACGTTGGCCTCGGAAATCAGCGGTCCAGTGTTTTTGGTCCGCATGAAGAGATGAGCCAAGCTTGCCCGCCAGCGAAAAGAAAATGAGCTCCCTCGTCAGGAGCGCGATGTTTAAAAAAGCGACGGCCTTCTTCGCTTGGGAGACAAGTCGATGAAGTTTGCGTTCATCGATATGGAGAAGGCCCACATGTCTCTGTCACGGCTAGGCGCTTTCGCAGGCGTCAGTATCAGCAGTTATTATGCATGGAAGCATGGTTTACTGCGTCGTCTTCATTCTCGAAGCTCGAAGCCCATTTATCTGGATACCCACAATCTCTTTGGCCAACGCGATCTTGTCGTTCTCGGTTTCAGCGCTTCTTGGTTGATACCAGATGGACAACCAGTTGATGGCGCCGAGTACGGCTTTGGCAGCTATCGACACATCGACCTCCCGAATACTGCCGTCATCGATCCCGTCGCGGATAACCTGCTTGAATAAATCTTCGAACCGACGGCGAATAGAAATAAGCTCATTGAGTGTGCGGCGCTGATCTGGTGTCGTTGCCGCCAGCTTGTGCATGTGCACGCCTTGGACCACAACCGCTTCGAAAGCAACGTTGTTCATCATGGCGAGTGCATGTGCCATCAGCATCTCTTGCAGTCGATGCAAAGCCGAGCCTTTCGTGATCATGGCCGGTTCAACGGCATTGAACAGACGGGCCATTCCCTCGCGATGCACATCGAAGAACAAGTCGGTCTTGGACGAGTAATAGTGATAAATGCGGCCCTTGGTGGAATCCATGCGGCGTGCAACGTCGTCGATGCTGGTCGTAGAAAACCCCTGTTCCATGAAGCACTGGGCAGCCGTTTCCAGGATTACTGCATTACCAGTACTGTCTGTTCGATTGCGTCGGCGGCTTTCAGCCATTTGTTTCTCCGATTCATCGCGGGTTTGAGGAGTTCTCAAAGCTATAAAATTTATCCACGAAAATGCCACTAGACAAACCTATGTTCAAGTGCATACTACTCAGTATGTTGTTGATTGATGCGCCAAAGGCTCATTTTTCAACGATCGGAGGACATATCATTGGAAATAAAACAGAATTTAGCTGCGACCGCATCGGTTGCGCCTGTGAATGGGGCGCCTCTTTGCTCAGACTGGATGGAAATCAACCAGCAACTTGTCGATCGCTTCGCCGATGTGATTGATGATCACCAGTTTATTCACACTGATCCCGCACGGGCGGTGTCTGAAACTGCTTTTGGCGGTACCATCGCGCATGGCTTTCTGGTTCTCGGTCTTCTGACTAAACTCAGCCGTCAGGTTTTACCGGAAGTTGCGCCGGGGAGGGTCGAGATTAACTATGGTTTTGATAGGGTCCGTTTTCTTTCCCCGGTAAAGGTTGGCTCCAGGATACGCGGCGTGTTTGCCGCCAAATCGGCGCAGCCGAAAGGGACCGGCGAACTCAAGACTTTGAACGCCACGGTTGAAATCGAACATGAATCCAAGCCAGCGCTCGCCGCAGACTGGCTGATACTGACAACGAGTTGAGGACTGCCATGACCATCTCTTTTGAAAATCGCGTCGCAATTGTAACTGGTGCGGGTGGCGGACTTGGGCGCGCCTATGCGCTTGAACTGGCGGGGCGTGGCGCTAAAGTAGTTGTGAACGATTTTGGCGGCAGTCGCGATGGAACTGGCGGTGCGTCCGAAGCAGCAGAAAAAGTCGTGGCGGAAATTCGCGCTGCCGGTGGCACGGCGATTGCTGATGCGGGCAATGTTACGAAATTCGAAGACATGCAGGCGCTGGCAAAGCGCACGGTTGAAGAATTCGGTCGCATCGATATTCTCATCAACAATGCCGGTATCTTGCGCGACAAGAGCTTCGCGAAGATGGAGATGTCCGATTTTCGCGCCGTGGTTGACGTGCACCTTAATGGATCGGCCAATGCCAGCCGCGCTGTGTGGGACATCATGAAAGGCCAGAACTATGGCCGCATCCTGATGACGACTTCCACGTCGGGCGTTTATGGGAATTTCGGCCAGTCCAACTACGGTGCGGCCAAGGCGGGGCTTGTCGGCCTGATGAATGTGTTGCATTTTGAAGGTGATAAGTACGATATTCATGTCAATGCGATTGCCCCGACTGCGGCCACGCGCATGACCGGCGATGTGCTGGACGAAGAAATGCTGGTACGTCTCGCGCCCGAAAATGTCGTTCCCGCTGCTCTTTTTCTCGTGAGCGAACAAGCGCCAAGCCGCACGGTGCTTCTGGCCGGTGCCGGTATTGTGGCTCGCATGGCAATTGTGGAAAGCGAAGGCGTTTATCTGCCGAAAGGCGAGCGAACACCGGAAGCCGTTGCCGCTGCTTTTACAAAAATTGATGACATGACCAGTTTCATCGAGACCGATGCCGGGCTGGCGCATGTGGATCGCATCATCGCTACGTCGCGCGCTAATGAGGCTATCGAATGACGGCCTCAAAACCCCGCCCGAAGGCTGAACCCCGATCAGCCTATTGGGAGTTCTACGAAATGCAGACGCGCTGGAGCGACATGGACATTTATGGCCACGTCAACAATGTCGTCTACATGCAATATTGTGATGCCGCCTTGAACCGTTCGCTTATAGCGGCTGGTGCACTGGAATTGAACGGAACCACGCCCATTGGTATCGTTGCACGCAATTCCACGAATTATTTCTCCGAGATTTCCTATCCTGATAATGTCGTTGTCGGGGTTCGCGTCGAGCATATCGGCAATACCAGTCTGTTGTGGGGCTTCGGTATCTTCAGGGATGGCGAAGAACTTACCGCAGCAAAAAGCGAATATGTGCATGTCTATGTTGACCGCGACACGCGGCGGCCTGTTCCGCTTACCCCGGAACTGAGAGAATTAGCCGTAAGGCTTTACGTTCCAGCGTCAGTGGAGGAGCTCTGATGAGAGAAGCTGTAATCGTATCAACTGCGCGTACGCCGATTGGCAAAGCCTATCGCGGAGCCTTCAACGACACGACTGCGCCAGCGCTGGCTGGCCACGCGATTGCCGCTGCGGTCGAGCGCGCGGGAATCGATGGCGCGGAAGTAGAGGACGTCGTTCTCGGTGCTGCGCTTCAGCAAGGCACGACGCACATGAATATCGCCCGCACGTCCTTGTTACGGGCAGGACTTCCGGTTTCAGTTCCGGGCCAATCGATGGATCGTCAATGCGCATCGGGGCTGATGGCTATTGCAACGGCCGCCAAACAGATCACGGGCGATGGTATGACGATTGCGATTGGCGGTGGCGTGGAGCAGATTTCGCTGGTGCAGAACGAGCATATGAACGTTTATCGCTGGCGCGATCCCTGGCTGACGGAGCATTTGCCTGCCAGCTATATGAGCATGATCGAGACGGCGGAAATCGTTTCGGCGCGTTATGGTGTATCGCGTGAGACGCAGGATGAATATGCGCTGCAATCGCAGCAGCGCACTGCAGCTGCACAAGCCGCAGGACGCCTGAATGCTGAGATTGTCCCGATTCAGTCCACCATGCTGGTAAAGGACAAGGCCACAGGCGAAGTCTCCGCAAAAATGGTTGAGCTGGCGATGGACGAGGGCAATCGCCCTGAAACTACACTGGAAGGCTTGCGCGGATTAAAGCCAGTCTTTTCCGGTGGCCAGACTGTAGCACAGGGGGGCTTCATTACCGCTGGAAACGCTTCACAATTGTCGGACGGTGCTTCGGCATCCGTGCTGATGGAAGCAAAAGAAGCGGAAAAGCGGGGCCTTTCTCCACTTGGTATTTATCGCGGAATGGCCGTCGCTGGATGCGAGCCTGACGAGATGGGTATCGGCCCGGTTTATGCCGTGCCGAAACTGCTCAAACAGCATGGCCTGACGGTCGATGATATCGATCTGTGGGAGTTGAATGAAGCCTTTGCAGCACAGGTGCTTTATTGCCGCGACAAGCTTGGCATCGACAATGAAAAGCTGAACGTGAGTGGCGGCGCTATTTCGATAGGCCATCCCTATGGAATGTCGGGCGCGCGAATGACCGGGCATGCCCTCATCGAAGGCAAACGGCGCAATGGACGCTATGTGGTTGTGACCATGTGCGTCGGTGGCGGCATGGGTGCTGCGGGCCTGTTCGAAATTTGTTGATTGGAAACGAAAAGGCCGGTGAAAACCGGCCTTTTTCATTAGGTTGCTCGTGTTGTTATCAATATGCGGCTTTATAAATCGCCAAGGCATCCGCCTCGGTTACCTTGCGTGGATTGTTGACCAGAAGACGCGTCTGTTTCATGGCGTCGCGCGCAAGCAGGGACAGATCATCTTCCGTGATATTCACTTCGCGTAAAGTTTGTGGCACGCCGAGCTCACGGCTGAGGTCTGCCAGTTTTTCGACAAAGGCTTCAGCACGTTTTTCTGCCGATACTGCACCGAGTTCCGGGAAAACATCTGCTGCAATTTCTGCATAAACATGGCTCGCTTCCGGCAGATTAAAGCGCAGCACATGCGTAAGCACGAGCGCATTGGACAAGCCGTGCGGCACATGGAAATGTCCGCCAATCGGATAGGCGAGGGCATGAACAGCTGCAACCGGAGAATTGGCAAAGGCTTGACCGGCAAGCAGCGAACCGAGCAACATGGCAGCGCGTGCATCGCGATTGTCGCCCTCAAAGACCGCAATGCGGATATTGGCGCCGAGCAGTTGCAGGGCGTTGCGCGCCAGCGAGCGCGATATCGGATTGTTGTTGGCCGATGCCGATGCATAAGCCTCAATCGCATGCACCATTGCATCGATGCCGGTTGCGGCGGTGACCGCTGCCGGCAAGCCGACCGTCAAATCGGCATCCAGCACAGCCATGTCCGGCAGCAGAAGTGGTGAAACCACGCCCATTTTCTGTGACAAACCGGTGGTTATGATGGAAATGGGTGTGACTTCCGATCCCGTGCCTGCTGTCGTTGGCACCAGAACCAGCGGTAGACGGGGACCGCGTGCCAGATTGGCGCCGTAAATATCGACCAGTTTCTCTCCGCTTCTTGCAATGAGCGCCGCAAGCTTGGCGGCGTCCATTGAGGATCCTCCGCCAATCGCTAGTACCCCTGTCGCTTTATGCGCAATGATCTGGTCTTTGAGGGCAAGGACATTGCTTTCCGGCGGGTCGGCCTGCACAGCATCAAAGATCGAGACGGCAACACCTGCCGTTTCGAGGCTCTTTATGGCGGGATCGAGCAGGCCAAGCTTACGTAGGCCCTTGTCGGTTACTACCAAGACCCGTCCGCCGAGAAGGTGCCCGGCTATATCGGCGATATGCGCCGCACCGCCCGTCTGCAAATGGATTGAGGGTGTGGTGTTGAATACGAAATTTTTCATGGGTATCTCGTCTTTCGAATAGCCAGGAAGACCGGAAGTTAGCCGATGCGCGCAATTCTGACGCTCTCCCGGTCGATTGTGTCGCCGGTAATGCCTTCACTGCGCAGGACATGTTTTTGAATCTTGCCGCTTGAGGTTTTCGGTAGAGAATCCAGAATCCGTACATAGCGCGGTACCATGAAGCGCGGCAGGCGAGCGGCGAGAAATGCAATCAAGTCTTCAGCGACGATTCTTTGCCCTTCCACTGGTGTAACGACAATCAGCACCTCATCCTCGCTCAGCTCACTCGGCACAGCGATGGCCGCACATTCCCGCACGCTATCGTGGAACAGTACCTCGGCTTCCAGTGCGAAGGAAGAAATGTTCTCACCGCGCCGCCGGATGACATCCTTCAGGCGGTCAACGAAAAAATAGGTTCCGTTTTCATCCTTGCGGAAACTGTCGCCCGTGTGGAACCAGCCATTGCGCATGGCCTCGACGGTCGCCTTCGGATTGTTGTAGTAGCCCTTCATCAAGGCCCATGGACGATCCGAACGAATAATGAGTTCGCCAGCGGTTCCATCTGGCACTTCGATATCGTTTTCATCGACGATACGCAGTTGATACCAGGGGCGTGGCTTACCGGCGATGCCTTTCTGGGTGATGTCTGGTCCCGCGACAAGCGGACTTGCAATCTCTGTCATGTTGTAGATTGTCCAGGCTTCCACGCCAAATCTTTGCGCGAAAAGCGGACCATCTTCACCAAAAGGAGTGATGAACGCACGGCGAAGCGGATGGTCGCGATCATCTGTGGAAACGGGTTCTTTTAAAAGGAAGCTCGCCATCACCCCGAGCAGTAGACAATAGGTCGAACGTGTTTCGCGGACCGCCTGCCAGAAATGCTGCGTCTTGAATTCACGCATCATGCCTATGGAAAGCCCGCGCGCCAGCATGGCATAGACATAAAGCGTTGATCCACAATGGAAGATCGGACCGCAAATCAAGCAGCGATCCGTTTCGTCCACGCAGTCAAAGGCGTCAGGCCCCATGGTATAAAGTTGCACATAGGAGGTTATAACGCCCTTGGCGTTGCCCGTTGTGCCAGATGTATACATGATGGCAAGCGTATCCCAGGGCTCGATTGGCTTATCGAGAACGAGATCGGTTTCCTGAACGACTTCCACGTCGATAAGCGGCAGGACTTTGACGCCCGTGACCTGACAATTGGTGGTTCCCTCCACCACGAGAACCTTGCGCAGCTTGCCCGGTGCAACATCCTGCAAGCGTTGCACGAGATTGGCGCGGGCTACCATTACAGGCGCGTCGGCATCGTCAAGGATATGTTCGAGCGGACGGCCAAGCGCGGCTGTGTTTATCGGGACATAAACGGCGCCGATATAGTTGATTGCAAACCAGGTGACGAGAAGATCCTCACCGTTGCCCATGAAGCATAGAACGTGGTCACCACGTTTCACGCCGTGCGACTGCAACGTGGCAGCGCGTCGGCGAACGCGCTCGCGCGTTGTGCGATAATCCCATTCGAGCGATGGCCAAAAATCCACAAAAGGTGCCATCGGACGTTCGGCTGCGTAACGATCGAGAATATATCTCAACACGGAATGATCGCGGTCAAGCGCGCGCTGGTCTGGTGTCATGTTCTGAAATCCTCCTACCCAGTTTGCGACTACCCTTTAAAGAGGGCCGTTGCAAACCCGTTTGGAATATGCAACATACTCAGTAGTATGTCAAAGACAATTCATCCGGGAGGGGAAATGGCCGTTGTCGATATTCAGCGCGAAGGGTCGATCGCGGTTGTGCGCTATGACCGTGGTGGTAAGGCTAACGCCCTTAACGAAGAATCAATCAGCGCGCTCATCCAGGCAGCCGATGAGCTTTCTACGGACGACACGCTTCAGGTTATCGTTCTGACCGGAACGCCGAGCCGCTTTTCAGCCGGCGTCGATCTCAACGATGACCAGCTCTGGCGTTCCAATGCCGATACGGTTTCCCGCCATTCTGCAATGGCGCTTGGTGGTGTCATGTGTGAACGCTGGCGTACTCTGCCCCAGATTATTATTGCGGCCATCGAGGGGCCGGCCGTGGGCGGTGGTGGAATATTGGCTCTGGCCGCCGATTTTCGGGTCATGGCACAGGGTTCATTTTTCCAGTTTCCGGAAGTTCGCCTTGGCATGACGCTTGGATGGGGTGGACTGCCGCTGCTGTCATCGCTGATTGGACCGACGCGGGCAAAGCGAGCGCTTTTCACCAATGCCCGGATCGGAGAGGAGGAAGCCCTCAATCTCGGTCTTTGTGACAGAGTATCATCGCCGGGCGAGGCGGTTGCGGCGGCCACGCTTCTTGCGGGAGACATCGCGGAATGTCCGCCGCTTGCCTTGCGGATGACCAAGAGAGCCATTGATCGGGAACACCGTGCCAACTGGGCCGCACCTTATGAAGCAGATCAGTTTTATCTAGCCAGGCTGATTGCCGAACGCAGCAGTCAATCGGTCTGAATTCGTAGTTATTTGGGAGGAGGAAACCTATGACATTGAAATCAACGATGCTTTCGAGCGCGTTTGCCGCGATGATGATTGCAAGTCCGGCTTTGGCTGAACCTGTGCGTCTGGGCGTGCTGACGGATATGTCCGGCATGAATTTTGACCTTGCGGGCGAAGGATCCGTCGTGGCGGCGAAGATGGCTGTTGAGGACTTTGGTGGCAAATTGAATGGCGAATCGATTGAGATCATCGTCGGCGATCACCAGAACAAGCCCGATATTGGTTCGGCTCTGGCGCGAAGCTGGATCGATGAGAATAATGTCAAGGCAATCATTGACGTTCCCACCTCCTCGGTCGCAATGGCCGTACAGGAGATCACCCGCAACAAAGATGTGGCATTTCTGGCATCGACGGCGGGATCCTCGGATTTGACCGGTAAAGCCTGTTCACCGACCACCGCGCAATGGACCTGGGACACCTATGCACTCGCCAATGGAACGGGGCGGGCCATGACGCAGGAAGGGGGCAAGAAGTGGTACTTCATCACTGTCGATTATACGTTTGGCCATGCCCTTGAACGCGATACGGCAGAAGCAGTAAAGGCGAGTGGCGGCGAGGTGATCGGCGCTGTGCGCCATCCGCGGGAAACCACCGACTTTTCATCATTTCTGCTTCAGGCCCAGGCGTCCGGTGCGGATGTGATTGCGCTTGCCAACTCATCCGGCGATACGATGACAGCCCTCAAACAGGCCAATGAATATGGCGTTGCTCAGGGCGGGCAGAAGATCGCTGGCATGTTGCTCTTTCTCTCCGACGTGCACAGCGTTGGGCTTGAAACAGCTAAGGATCTGACGCTTACGACCGGCTTTTATTGGGATTATGACGACCAGACCCGTGCCTGGTCGAAGCGGTTTGGCGAACGGATGGGTGGCAAGATGCCGACCATGGTTCATGCCGGTGTTTATTCGTCGGTCATGAACTTCCTCAAAGCTGCCGAAGCCGCAAAGTCCACGAGCGGCAAGGCGGTGTTCGACAAGATGCGCACTATGGACATCAACGATTTCTTCGCTCGCAACGCCAAGCTGCGCGAAGATGGTCGCATGGTCCACGATATGTATCTCGTTCAAGTCAAGTCGCCGGAAGAGTCCAAGGGGCCGTGGGACTATTACAAAGTCTTGCGTACGATTCCGGGTGATGAAGCGTTCCGTCCGATCGACAAGGGCGGCTGTCCTCTGGTCACGCAGTAAGAGGCTGATTGGATGAACACGGCAATTCAAAATGCTACGGCTCTGCGAGAAGCAGAGCCGTCGAAGATTGTTCTTTCTGCGCGCGGATTGGGCAAATCGTTTGGCGGCTTTCATGCGGTGAAAGACGTCGATCTTGATGTGGAACATGCCCGCGTTCACGCGCTGATCGGTCCGAATGGTGCAGGCAAGACGACCGTTTTCAACCTGCTCACCAAGTTCCTCCAGCCGACAAGTGGCGAGATTACGCTTCTGGGAGAAACCATCACCAAGACCGATCCGGCCAGGGTGGCGCGGATGGGTCTGGTGCGCTCGTTCCAGATCTCGGCCACTTTTCCGCATCTGACGGTTCTGGAAAATGTGAAGGTCGCGCTTCAACGTCCGAGCGGTCTTGCAAC
>NZ_VCIG01000042.1:363418-365611 GCF_006345815.1 Ochrobactrum sp. CGA5
CTGCTGGAGCGCGTTGGTCTGGCCGATGCCCGTTATGCGCTGGCAGCCGATCTCTCTTATGGCCGCAAGCGTGCACTTGAAATCGCCACCACACTGGCTCTCGATCCGAAAGTACTGCTGCTCGACGAGCCGATGGCAGGCATGGGACACGAAGACGTGCACATCATTGCCGCCCTCATCACAGATGTGGCGAAGGATCGCGCAGTGCTGATGGTCGAACACAATCTCAAGGTAGTGGCTGACATTGCCCACCACGTCACGGTGCTGCAACGCGGCGAAATTCTCGCCTCCGGCAATTATGCCACCGTCGCACAAGACGAACGCGTACGCACCGCCTATATGGGAACTGAACATGAATAGAGGCCAACCCCTGCTCTCGGTGCGTGGGCTCAATGCCTGGTATGGTGAAAGCCATGCCCTGCACGGCGTCGATCTCGACATCTGGCCCGGCGAAACCATCACGCTTTTAGGCCGCAACGGCGTCGGTAAGACGACAACGCTGCGCGCCATTATGGGCATCATCCGCAAGCGCACCGGCACCATCACGCTTGACGGCAAAGATATTCTGCGCGTGCCGCTGCATCGCATTGCCCGCGCGGGTCTTGGCTTTGTGCCGGAAGAACGCGGGATTTTTGCAACGCTCAACGTGCATGAGAACCTGCTCCTTCCACCGGTCGTCGGCAAAGGGGCGCAGGGGGCCCAGGGGGTAATGTCCTTGGAAGAGATTTACGAGCTCTTTCCCAATCTCTATGAGCGCCGCAACAGCCCCGGCACCAAGCTTTCGGGCGGTGAACAGCAGATGCTGGCGATTGCGCGCATTTTGCGCACCGGTGTTAAAATCCTGCTTCTGGATGAACCGACCGAAGGACTTGCCCCCGTCATCATCCAGCGCATCGGCGATGTACTGGTGGAACTCAAGAAACGCGGTATGACCGTGCTTCTTGTCGAGCAGAACTTCCGCTTTGCCGCCAAGGTCGCGGATCGGTTTTATCTGATGGATCATGGCGTGGTGACGGAAAACTTCCCCACCACGGAGCTGCCTGCGCGCATGGCAGAACTCAACGACGCACTGGGGGTCTGAAACAATGACAATGATCTTTGGCATCCCTTTGCAGGCGCTTTTCGGGCAATTGCTGGTCGGCCTCATCAACGGGTCTTTCTATGCCATGCTGAGCCTTGGTCTCGCCATCATCTTCGGGCTTCTGCGCATCATCAACTTTGCCCATGGCGCACAATATATGCTCGGCGCTTTTGTCGGCTATCTGCTGTTAAGCGGCCTTGGTATCGGCTATTGGCCAGCGCTTATTCTGGCTCCGCTGATTGTGGGGCTGGGCGGTGCCATCATCGAACGGGCTGCCCTTTCAAAACTCTATAACCTTGATCCGCTTTATGGCCTGCTGTTCACATTCGGCCTTGCGCTCGTGATCGAAGGCACGTTCCGCTATTATTACGGTGCTGCCGGTCAGCCTTATGCCGTGCCGCCATCACTTGCAGGTGGCAAGAATCTGGGCTTCATGTTCCTGCCGAACTATCGCGCATGGGTGGTGGTGGCTTCACTCATCATCTGCATCGGCACATGGCTACTGATCGAAAAAACCAAGCTTGGCGCATACTTGCGTGCGGCAACCGAAAACCCCACACTGGTTAAGGCATTCGGCATCAATGTGCCGCTGCTTCTCACCTTCACCTATGCATTGGGCTCGGCGCTTGCCGGCTTCGCAGGCATTCTCGCCGCCCCCATCTATCAGGTCAGCCCGCTGATGGGGTCCAACATCATCATCGTGGTGTTTGCCGTGGTGGTGGTCGGCGGCATGGGTTCGATCCTCGGTGCCATCATCACCGGCTATGTGCTCGGGCTGGCCGAAGGTCTGACCAAGGTATTCTATCCTGAAGCGTCCAGCATCGTCATCTTCGTTATCATGGCTATCGTCCTTCTGGTGCGACCCGCAGGACTGTTCGGGAAGGAGGCCTGATATGGCTGATACTGTTCTTAAAGCAACGGCTGCGCCGCATCAGGCGAAAGCTCCGGCCCTCAACAGCCTCTCGGCAGTCATTCTTGTTATCGCATTGATTGGACTGATCGCAGCACCCTTCATGGTTTACCCGATCTTCCTGATGAAGATGCTGTGTTTTGCGCTGTTTGCTTCGGCCTTCAATCTGTTGCTCGGCTATACCGGCATTCTGTCCTTTGGT
>NZ_VCIG01000042.1:365863-484989 GCF_006345815.1 Ochrobactrum sp. CGA5
CATCTACTCAACCATGATCACACTGGCGCTGGCACAGATGTTCTTCTTCTTCTGCCTGCAGGCGGCCTTCACCCATGGCGAAGACGGGTTGCAGGGCGTACCACGTGGCTATCTCTTTGGTATCATTGATCTCAACCAGCCGATGAACATGTATTATCTGGTGCTTGCACTGTTCATGCTTGGAGTCTTTGCCATCTGGCGCATCATCAATTCGCCCTTCGGCATGATTCTTAAATCTGTGCGTGAGAATGAAAGCCGTGCCGTTTCACTGGGCTATTCCGTCAATCACTACAAACTCGCAGCCTTTGTGATGTCGGCAGCACTTGCTGGACTTGCAGGCGGCATGAAGGCACTCGTCTTCCAGTTTGCAACATTGACGGATGTGGGCTGGCAAATGTCAGGCGAAGTGATCCTGATGGCGTTGCTCGGGGGCATCGGAACGCTCATCGGACCCATCGTCGGCGCAGCCTTCGTCGTCGCACTGCAAAACTATCTCGCAACGTCAGACTTCCCCGTGACAATCGTCACCGGAATCATCTTCATGGCATGCGTCCTCCTATTCCGAAAAGGGATCGTGGGTGAATTTTACGCCTGGTTTGAGCGGAGGAGATAGCCATGACAAAGGCCTTACCTATCTATCGCACTCGTGTTTCAAGCGAATGGATCGACTATAACGGTCATATGGGAGACTACGCTTACGGCATCGTTTTTTCCGATGCTGCAACCGCCTATATGGACAGGATAGGAATCGATGCTGCTTATCGGCAGGCCAACGCGGCCACGCTCTATACGCTTGATAGTCGCATTGGATATCTGAAAGAATGTCATGTAGATGAAATATTGCAGGTAGAGCTGGTCTTGGTCGATGCCGATCACAAGCGGTTGCATGTTTTCATGAAATTGCTCAATGCGGATGGAGAAATACTGGCGTTCTGCGAACAACTCTTGATGCATGTCGGTCGCGAGAGCGGGCATCCACGGGCTACAGACATGCCGCAAGAAGTGCAAGACATCATATTAGCAGACCTTAAATGCTCGAGGCTTGTTGAGAAGCCAGAGTGGATTAACAGCCGGATTGGCCTCAGAAGAAATTAGCTTTAGCCAACATACTCTCCGGCGTATCTACGATGTGCTTCGGTCCTGTGAACCCAAGCGGCTGGTTCGTACCTTCCAATGCTAGAGTGAGACGCTTCAGGTTGATGTTGTCCCGATAAGCTAACCCATAACTGATGAAAGTTCCTTGGCAAGTGGGTTGAAATGATATCGAAAGCTGGTGAGGATGCGTTCTGTTTGAAATTTATGTGATCCAAATTAAATCTGCCTACGTATTATATAGCAAGAATAATTAGTTTCCTTTCGCAACATGGCATATGAAGGCTCGGTATAGCTTTTGGCTTCTTCAAACCTGAGCGTATGGGGTTCAGCACGAATGGACGAACCGGCCGCCTATGAAAGTGAGCCATCAATGGAGGAATTGATGCAGGCGGTTGGTTCGCGGCGCGACGTGGACGCATTCGAGGCAATTTTCAGACATTATGCGCCTCGGGTGAAGGCCTATATGGCGAAACTATCTGCAGATACGCAAACAGCGGAAGAGCTGATGCAAGAAACGATGATTACGGTCTGGAACAAGGCTGACCAGTTTGATTCTTCCAAAGGAGCAGTGTCGACCTGGATTTTCACTATCGCCCGTAACCAGCGCATTGACGCGCTGCGACGCGACCGTCGGCCAGAAGTTGATCCGACAGATCCGGTCTTCATGCCTGATGAGGATCAACCAGCGGACTTGAAAGTCGCTAACCAGCAATCCGCCAAGGAGTTACGTGCTGCCATGGCAACTCTACCCAAAGAGCAATACATTTTGCTGGAACTCGCCTATTTCGACGAACATCCGCATAGCGCTATAGCCAAGAAGCTGAATCTGCCGCTTGGCACGGTTAAATCCCGTCTGCGATTGGCATTCACCAAATTGCGCGCAGCGCTCGATAATTCGGGGGTGCACTGATGGATATCAAACATCATCTGAGCGACGAACTCCTCTCAAGCTACGCTACAGGCGTGCTGTCAGAAGGCTGGAGCATTGCTGTTGCGACCCATCTTGCGCTTTGCCCTGCCTGCCGCTCAAGGCTTAAACAGTTTGAACAGATTGGCGGGCAGCTGCTTGAAACAGTTGAGCCGCAGAAACTCGAACCAGGCACATGGGACAGTTTCAAAGACAGGCTCCAGAAAACAACGCAATCAATGGCAAATCCGGCGCCAAGCGCCGAAATAAAACTGCCTGCTATAATACCGGAACCGCTGCGGTCCTATGTTGGCGGCGACTTGCCAGATCTGAAGTGGAAAACACTTGGCCGGGGTGCCTATCAAGTGCCAATTGAAACACGTGATAGCGAAACACAGGTTCGCCTATTGCGAATTCCGGCAGGGAAACCTGTGCCAGAGCATGGGCATGGAGGGCGCGAACTGACATTGGTTCTGAGCGGCAGTTTCCATGACGGAACCGGGATATTTGCACGCGGGGATATTGAGGAAGCGGATGCTGATCTCGTGCACCAGCCGATTGCTTCACCGGATGGCGATTGCATCTGCCTTGCCGTGACCGACGCTCCGCTCAAATTCCAGAGCTTGTTTATGCGGTTCGTGCAGCCATTGATTGGCATCTAGAGAAAAGCCTGTAAATATGCCTTTCTTGTTAGTTCAAAACGACGATTGCCGCATTCAAGGCCGTCGCAAGCGATAACCATATCAAGTACGGCACAAATAGCAGTGCCGATATACGATCTGGCTGCCAAGCACGAATTATAAACAAAAGCGCGCAGAACCAGACGCCGATGATCACGACAAGCCCCAGCCCGGTCATATGTGCCCCGAAGAAAATCGGCGACCATATGAAGTTCAACACCATTTGGGCAATCCATGGTCCGCGACGCTGCCAACCGCTATCGCTTAACCATGTACGCCAGCCCGCAAAGGCAATGAAAACATAGAGTACTGTCCAGATAGGACCAAATGCACCATTGGGCGGAGTAAACCAAGGCTTCTCAAGCGATGCATACCAGTCACCCGGCGGAAAGCCGATACCGATTCCCATTCCGACGACGATAATCACCAAAACAAAGACGGTCAGAAGACCAAGCTTTTGCATATACCTGCTCCAGTTTATCCACTGACCCGTGAAGTTACCCAATAGCCGATGTAAGCAGATGTGGCAGAGAGAACGGTACCCCAAATCATGTCTGCTATAGTCAGCGACCAAGACCAGTTTTTCAAGGTGGCCTGATTGGTCAGGTCATAAGTGGCATAGGCGATGAACCCCAACAACGCACCATGAAGAAGGGTGACTGTACCGCTACTTGCCAGAAGTCCCGGCCTGACCGCAAAGAAGACCAGCCCGAAGACAAAAATCACATAGAAAACAACAGCAGGCGCCGGCCGAAATCCAGACATCATCATATCGCCCATAACAGGCCGATAGATAATATTGGCCATATTGGAGAGCCAGATGGAGTCGATAGCCAGAAACGCAACCGCTGTTGCCATATAGGCAATAAGATAGTCCTTCATCTCAACCAACTTTCTTATTTTATGCGCGTCCAGCCTACACTCCGACACAGGAGGCCAGCCAGAACACATCCGTTGGAGGTCATGTTGTCACCGTTAATTTTCACTTTGATTTTGTAGGTTAGGTTGCGTTGCGGATCGAAAGCTGTGCCTGCATATTGCCCGCTCGCAGTCTCATTAATGCTCATAACCAACTGATCTCCGGCTTTTTCTCTTGGTGTTCCGGGCTTGATCCAAGTGTTGGTGGCGCAGATGTCCTTGCCACATCCGACAATTTGTACCCGTGCTTTGCCATCCCCGCGCGCCCAGTTACCGTTGATTTCGCCCGCTTGCGCAGCAAATGGAAGCAACATTGTCATTACGCTGACCGTCAGTATCCATTTCATCGGCGCATTCCCTATTCGTGGACTGGATTTACGCATGCTCAATAGTATAGAGGCCGACATTGATAGCACCTTCCTCGAAACCACCTTCGCAATAGCAAAGGTAATACTCCCAAAGCCTCCGAAACCTGGTGTCAAAACCAAGCTTCTCGATTTCGGGCCAATTGGAGATGAAACGATGACGCCATTCGGCAAGAGTCCGAGCATAGGAATGGCCAAAGTGTTCGATGTCTTTTACAACAAGTCCAGACTTCAACAGATTGCGCTCAAGCACTTTATCGGAAGGCAGAAAGCCGCCCGGAAAGATAAATTTCTGGATGAAGTCAGCCTTGCGGCGATAATTTTCATAACGCAGATGTTCAATTGAAATGATCTGTAGAACAGCGCGGCCACCCGGCGTTAAACAACGCTTCATAGTTGCGAAATATTCCGGCCAATAGGCTTCACCAACGGCCTCGAACATCTCTATAGAGACAATCCTATCAAACTGTCCTTCTACATCACGGTAATCCTGCAACCGAAGATCAACATCATGCTTCCGGTCTGCTTGCGCTACGGTTTGCTTTGCCCATGCAAGCTGTGACGGTGACAGGGTGATACCGGTTACTTGAGCTCCATGATGCGTCGCCAGAAACGTTGCCAGAGCGCCCCAGCCGCAACCGATCTCAAGAACTTTTTCGCCGCCCTCAAGTGCGAGTTTGTCCGCTATACGCTGCAATTTATACCGTTGCGCGCTTTCCAGGCTTTGCGTTTCCTCATTCCATATCGCGGATGAATAAAGCATCGAAGGATCGAGCCAGCGGCGATAAAAATCATTGCCGAGATCATAGTGGGCTTCGATGTTGCGCCGGCTGCCACGACGCGTGTTTGCATTGAAAAGATGTGCGATACGGTGCAGCGTCCGCATCCAGAATGAACCGCGTAAAGTCGAGAGTAGTGTGTTTCGATTGCGTGCCGCAAAGCGGATGACCGCGGTTAGATCGGGTGACGTCCATTCGCCTTCAATATAGGCTTGCGCAAAGCCAATATCGCCGCCTGTCAGCAGGCGACGCAGGCAGCGCCAGCTCTTGATTATTATTTTCGCATCGGGTCCGGCGAGGCTGCCTTGAGCAGACATTACTTGTCCCGACGGTAGGACTAGTATCAGTCGCCCATGATGCACCTGATGGATTAATCGACGCAAAAGACGCCCCGAAGGGCTTAAACCGGAATGGCTGCGCGAGTTGGAGGCAGGAAGCGGAGAGGTCTCATTGATATGACTCATACAGCCTTACTCCTTTGCCGAGACGGCTCTCGGCGTATATGTGTGATCGGATCTTGTGGTGGCTGCGGGCGTTGGTGCAAGCCAATGCCCTTCAACCAGATTCTCAGGGCTTCCCAGTGGATCCCGCCAACCACTTTCAATGTAAGAAACGGTATTGCAAGGAAGGCACGCAACAATGCGGCGTCGCTCAGTTCGACCCGCCGCGCAAGATGACGAGCTGTTAGCAGCAGGCCCTCGTCGTCAAAGCAATTGATGCGTATGGAGAGCTTGTCTGTCGGTGGCGTGACCTCAAACTCGTATCGCAGTCTCATATCCAGAAATGGCGAGACGTAGAACGCTTTGTCACAGATTTGCACAATACGTTCGCTCGAATGGGCTTCGACAAGGATCATATAGCCGTGGCGTTGGCGAAAGGTGTTATCAACCTCCCAGAGGATGGCTACAAGCTCCTCACTACGATTATAGCAAAAGAAAACGCTGAGCGGATTGAAAGCCCAGCCAGCAATCCTTGGCATGGTCAACAAGCGGATGGCACCACCATCCGGTTCTGTTCCTGCTGCACGCATAGCGCGTTCCACTTGCTCGCGCAGTGGTGCGGCCGATCCATCTCCTCTGTCTTTTCTGTAGAAAGAAAACAGGTTGAAACAGTCGAGCGAAAACAGCTTCAATTGATGATCAAGTGCTTCCAACTCGTCGAGATCAAGCAGCAGCGAATAGATCTTATATGCCAGCTTGTGAGCCTTCGGCCGCAGACGAGCATGCGTCACATAGCCGGGGAACAGTGCTGACCGGAAGCTTTCGGTCATGCCAGCGCCCTTTCCCGAACAGGCAAAGCATGGCGAACGATGCGCGCACTTTCCTGCTCGACCCGCCATGGGCGGCGCAGCCCACCCAGATCTTCCGCCACTGCAAGACCTGCTTGAAGCCCGTCCTCATGGAAGCCAGAGCCGAAATAGGCACCGCAAAACCATGTCCGGTTCTGCCCCTGCAATGACCAGATTTCATTCTGTGCGCGATCCGTTTCTAGATCGAAGATCGGATGCTCATAGATTTCGCGTCGGATCACAAGTTCTCCGCGTGGCGCGCGGCAGGGATTGAGCGTAACAAAAACTTCTGGCCCAGGACCCAACGGTTGCAGCCGGTTCATCCAGTAGGTAATAGATGGCTGCGTCGAGCCAGTTTCCGCATTGGTAAGATAGTTCCAGCTCGACCATGCCGCTCGACGTTTTGGCATGAGCGACGCATCGCTATGCAAAACCGCTTCATTTCGCGAATATTGAAACGCTCCGAGAATGCGACTTTCATCCGAGCGTGGATCGGACAACATCCGCAAGGCTTGATCGGCATGAGTGGCGATCACAACTTCGTCGAAGACATGGGAAGCGCCGTTCCCATCAATCAACTCGACCGAATGTTCCAGGCGGCGCACGGATTTGACGGGCGTCGAAAGCTTGATCCGGTCTGCATAAGGCTTGGTGATACGCTTTACATACTCCCGACTACCACCTGTTACTGTACGCCAGACAGGCCTGTCCCGAAGCGCAAGAAGACCATGATTGCAGCAGAAGCGAACGAAGCTTGCAGCTGGATAACGCCCCACTTCCAAAGCGGGAGTGGACCATATTGCGGCCGCCATTGGGTAAAGATGATCCTCACGGAAGGCTCGACCGTAGCCATTGCGTGAAAGATAATCATCCAGCGAAATACCGCCCATAATGCTCAGATCCTTGGGAGCATTACGATAAAACCGCAGAAGATCGCGGATCATCGACCAAAAGCGCAGACTGACCAGATTGGAGCGCTGGGCAAGCAGACCCAAGCCGGTTCCGCCTGAATATTCATAGGCGCCACTTCCGACCGAAACGGCAAACGACATGTTCGACGCGACAGTCGGGACTTCAAGTGTGCGAAACAATGCCGTCAGGTTGGGGTAGGTCACTTCATTATAGACAATGAACCCGGTATCAACCGCGACCGGTCCGTGGATACTCTCAAACTCGACTGTATTGCTATGGCCGCCGATGCGGTTTGATGCTTCAAAAACGGTCACATCATGTCGTTGCGAAAGCAGCCACGCAGCAGACAACCCGGAAATCCCGCTGCCTATAATCGCGACCCTGAGAGGCTTTGAACTGGCCGGACGGTTGTTGATATTCATAGACCCTCACTGTGCTGAGCTTATGCTGCTTTTGATCGTTTTACGTTGTGAGAGTGGCGTTGGATCAGCAGGCTTTAAAATTTTTTTGGTTTTTCGGTTAGGTTACGAAACCAAAAGGTAAAAGCGAACGTAAGAGCTGTAGAAACGTAACATCAGCCAAAGGTCCGCCATGCAACTCAGTCTGCTTTTGATTGTTGCCTTCTGTCTATCGGCCATCATGGCGCTTGCTTGGCTGATAGAACGAAAGACTGGCAAAAGCGGTTGGATCGACGCCATCTGGTCGTTTTCGGTGGGGGGTGGTTCAATCTTGGCAGTGCTGTTGGCAGATGCGACATGGCATCGGCGGTCAGCGATACTGATCCTCATTCTGATGTGGTCGCTGCGGCTTGGCTTTCACATCGCTTGGAGAAGCATCAGGCATGGCGAAGATCCGCGTTATGCAAAGCTCATGAAGGAATGGAGGGAAAGTGCTTCCTTGCGCCTTTTCTGGTTTTTACAGACACAGGCAGTAGCAGCCTTCGTACTGGTGCTGGCAGTATATCTTGCGGCCGTCAGTCGCCCCGGCTTTCCCTATTTCTTTGATATGATCGCGACTGTAATTATCGTGATAGCTCTTGCAGGTGAAGCGTTGTCCGATGTGCAGCTGGAGCGGTTTCGCAAGACGCCAGAAGCGAAAACTGAAGTTTGCGAAACCGGACTTTGGGCTTACTCAAGGCATCCGAACTATTTCTTTGAATGGATGTTTTGGTGTGCATGGCCTCTGCTGGCAATCAACGAGTTTTGGCTGAGTTGGCTTTCGCTGCTTGCTCCAATCCAGATGTATTGGCTCTTGGTTCACGTATCGGGTATTCCTCCGCTTGAGGAACATATGGTGAAATCGCGCGGTGAAAAATTCCGAGCCCTGCAGCGGCGGGTCAATAAGTTTTTCCCCGGTCCCCGGAGAAGCTCTGAAAGACCAGTGACGCCGATATGAATTGGTGGCTTCTGCAATCAAAGCGGTGGGCACTTTAAGAACCATTGACTAAGAAATATCGTTAAGCGCGAGCGCGGCGTCTCCATCGATAATAAGCCCGTTTATGATTCCACTTTTTAGAAGCGCATTCGCTGCGGCCGCTTTTCCCGGCCGGTGATGAGCAGAACCGCCTGCACTTTTTTAGTTCGACAAAGCTGAGGGCAATTGTGCGCTGGTTCGTCTCATGCTGAACCTGTTTCCCCTTGTCCGAAACTCCGCAAGTGTAGGCTTCCTCGCCGACGGATTGAAGAACATTTCTACTGGCAATAAGGTGGCTTCTTATCAGCAACCATGGTGCACCCCCGCTTGATTTCATCCCTGATCATGTCGCACGAATTGCTCGCATTACACGGCGGGTGCGTTGCAGGTGAAATCTCTTTGCATTGATTGACAAGAACGTTTGCTGCTTTCACACCGATCTCTTGCCTACATTCTGTCGCGGAATCGGCCTCGGCATTGTCCGCAATTTTTCTCAACCAGCCTAGTTGCTGGTTGAGGAGGTCAGCCCTTTGGCGAGTTAGAACTTCCTTGCAATCTGCTTCAGAAGCCATGATCGCGTAGTTTATTTGCTGATATCGACACTCACTATCGCGATACTTGATCCAATTGCGCTGACTCTCCTTGAGCTGCATTTGGTTCGAGGCAGGCAGAGAATTTATGACTTGGCTATAGAGATCATTCAGCTTGCGATCTGCCGTTTTCAGATCGGCATATGCATCCGTTGAATGCATTGTAGCAAGTATTAAGAAAGCCGCTGTCCTTAGTCGTCTCATGTTCGAATCCCCACCCGTTCCTATCGAACATCTATTAGAATTGTCCGAGCGGCAACGATCTTAATTACTATTATTACTTGGTCGTATAGCCGCCATTCACGAGAATAGTCTGGCCGGTCATCCACCATCCCTCCGAGATCAGGAGGCGAATCCAAGGGACTATGTCCTCAATATCCGTAAGTCCCGTTTTCGAGAAACCCGACAATGCAGCCGCTGTCTTATGATAAGCTACTGCATCTGCGCCTTCAGCAGGGTAAAAGAATGGCGTGTCCATCGGACCTGGGCCGATAGCGGTTACTGAGATGCCACGCTCGCCGAATTCCTTTGAAGCTGCGCGCGTGAAGTGTTCGACAGGTGCCTTTGTGCCAGCATAGCTAGAATAGAATGGTGTGTAAGCGCCAAGCAAGGATGTAACGAGCGTACAGATTTTGCCATTGTCATTGAGTTGTTTACCGGCTTCCTTGATGAAGAAAAATGCGGCCTTGGCGTTCACTGCAGACATCTCGTCGTACTCGGCTTCCGAAATCTCTGCCATTGGCTTTTTTAGAACTTTGCCGACAGTGTTAATGGCAATGTCAGGCTTGCCAATGGCTGCAATGGTATCGGCAAACAACTTCTCGGTCGCACCTGCTGTAATGAGGTTTGCCTGAAACGCAACGGCTTGAGCGCCCAATGCCTTCACTGCTGCAACGGTGGTATCTGCATCCGACTTACTTGCAGCGCTGTTATAGTGAATGGCGATTGCCTTGGCACCGTGAGCGGCGAGATCACGGGCAATCAGGCCACCGAGATTCTTGGCACCGCCCGCTATAAGGACGGTTTTACCTTTGATGGAATGATCGACCATAAACGTGATTCCTTTGAGCTTCTGCTGGATGACAACCAATGGGCTAACGCCATCTTGCCGCACTGAATAATTTGAAAGACCGCTGTCAGTTTATAGGGGGCGGACTGACAGCGGCCTTTCACGCGTGCTGATGTTGAATGCGTTCGGGCGCCAACATCAGCCCTCGGTGATTGTATTCACCACTTCATCCGAAAGCCCACCGTTCCCTTGACGGAATAGCTGTCGCCGAAGTTATTGAGACTGGTTGTGACAAGACCTTCGCTATAGATCGAATACTTGTCATCGTCCCAGTTGTAGGTTCCGCCAACGCCAAGCCCACCCCAAATACGATCATTGCGGCTGGCAAAACTCACACTGTCAACATCGACCTTCGTTCCTTCAAGAAACTCGTAGTAGAGATTGCCAATACCGTAGACGTGTGTACGGTTGAGCATACCATTGTCATTTTGCCACGAGTTTTCATGATCAAGTGTAAGGCCGAGACGGCCCTGCAGGCTCTCGCCGCGATCAATGCTGACACGAGAACCGAAAACATCGGTAAATGCGTCAAAATCGACGTTGGAATAGACCAGTTGTGCTTGTGGCGTCAGGGACCACTCAGGACCTATGGCAATCCGCTTGCCACCTTCCAGTGAGAGGGCATAGCCGAAACCGTCATTGCCATCGGTCAGGCTCATGTCGGCAAGAAGGGAATTCAGATCGCTCCTGTACCACGTCACCTGTCCCTGACTGTCGAGATAGAAACCGTTCTCGCCATACCACGTCAGTGTACCGCCAAAACCATAACCGTTAGTACGAATCTCACCATCGCCGTAAACAGAATTTATGTCGGTTTTGCCATGGGCGTAATGGATTGTTACTCCACCTATCAGCTTGCCGCTTTCCGTTTCACTTAGCAGTCCATCAATGCCGGCCTGAAGTTTGAAGACATTCTGGTCGTAATCGGTAGCCGAGGTTGAGAAACGCGGTTCGACGCTGTTATGCGCGCCTTCAATGCGACCCCATACGCCATTGCCTTCGATTGCAACGCCGGTTTCTTCCGGGGCGGCGTAAGGTGTGCCGACCGGATCAGCGCCCTGCGCAATAACCTTGTTGCCGTTACCTGCCCAGAAACGATTGCCAACGCGCTGCTGCAAAGTCGGCAAACCGTTTAGGCCAATCAAAGCCTGTGGGTAGGCCTCGTAGGATGGAACACCAGCCTGATAAAGCGGTGTTTCAGGATCAGTCGGCATAAGCTGTGAACGTAGATACCAGTTGCCATCAGACGGTGTTGAAGTGCCGCCCTGATAAAGCTGATACGCATAAGCGCCTGCAACGACAGCCTGTTTGCCGCCAATCGAGTATTCGCCGAGCAGCGAGAACGAACCATTCGAAGCACCGTTCACCTCAATGATCCGGATACCTTCATTGGTCTGCGCGCCCGTTCCTCCGACATTGTTGATGCCCACATTCGTCGTGCCGGAGGTGTCGCCATTAATGACAACCATATCCGTTCTTGAACTGTCGTCGCCAAGAACAACGTCGAACAACATCTGTCCGCCATTGCCATTATAATTTCCACCGATGATCACGACATCGCCGACTGCATCATCGACCGTCGTGATTGTTCCGGCATTGGCCACGTCTCCGCTGAACGAATAAATCCCGGTTCCGTCGCCCGTTCCAATGAAGGTCGACGTAGGATCGATCGTCATATTGCCGTTGAAGTCAAGTGATGCCATTCCGTCGAGCGTGGATCCGTTCGTGAGATTAACACCGGTTGTTCCCTCATCGGGTTCGCCGACATGCCACGCACCGTCATCAATCGACAGATGAGCTTGATCCAGAGTTACAATTTCCCAATTGGTAATCTTGCCGCCATTGGTGGTCGCCGAAACACCCTTGAGTGTCAGCGTATCAATCATTCCATCGGCAACGGAAGTGTCATCGCCGCCGTTGAGCACTTGCGAGCCATCATAGGTCGATGCACTTACCGTTGCCGTGTCGGAACCGTCCTGACCGTAGAAACCTCCAGCCAGCTTGCCGCCCGTCCAGTTGAACGTGTCATTGCCTTCATGGTTGGCAACACCATCATTGCTCTGGGCGTCGTCCCTGTCGTCGCCGTAAATATTACCGGTATAGGTCCCGCCAGCCAGATTGAAGATATCATTGCCGAGGCCCAGGATCGCATCGCCGGTTACAGTACCGGCGCTGTTAACGGTGACATTGCCCCCGACCGTATCCGATGCGGTTGGATTACCAGCAACACCACCATCCCGAATGGCGATCCCGGATGTTGCGGTCAGGGCTGCCGAAGCTGCAATGTCGATAGTTGCACCGCTCGCTGCAATTGTCTGGATGCCCGCGCTGGCCCCACCACTCACGTTGCCAACGACGTTGACCAATGACACACCCGTACCCCTGTTCCAGGCGAGGATACCGGTTTTGCCCGCAATGGAACCCGCAGTCTGTTTTACAGTCAGATCGGTGCCGCTGTTCCGTGCATAGACCCCGTAGTCACCGGAAGCAGTCACGTCGCCGGACAACGTAACTATAGTCGAGCCTGTACCCGCATTGTCTGCGAAAACACCATAGGTACCACCTTTGACCGATCCCGACATCTGCTGGACAACCATATCCTTCGCCGTGCTGGCGTTAAAGGCATAAAGGCCAGCTCGTACGGTTGCCGTGACGTCTCCGGAACTGACGATCGTCGTTGTTCCGGTACCCCGGTTATTGGCGTACATGCCAAACCAATTGCCGGAGACCGACCCTTCCCTTTGGATAAGGCTAATGTCCGTCGCCGACACATCATTGTAGGCGTAAATACCGTAGGTGTCGTTATTTGTCGCGCCGGTCTGGGTCTGGTTTACAATTCCGGCTGTCGTGATCGTCACAGCGCCGGTGCCCCAATTATCGGCGCGAATGCCATGCGTATAGCCGGTGATTGTGCTATCTGCCCCCTGTGTGATGGTAATGTCTGTGGCGCTGGCTGAATTTAGCGCCCATATACCGTTGTCAAGTGCTCCACTCACGTCACCGGCGACAGCGATTACGGTCGCTCCCACGCTACCATGGACCGTGTGAATTCCGTTGTCCGCGCCAGAGATTGTCCCGCCAGTCTGACTGACAATCAAGTCTGTCGCGTTCCCCTCGTTGTTGGCGTAGATAGCGTCACCGGATATTCCCGTCACAGTGCCGGAAGATATGACTGTAGTGAACCCAGTGCCGTAATTGGTGACGTAAACTCCCTCAGTACCGCTTAAGGCCCCATTTGATGTGATTGCAACCGAGCCGGTTCCATCATTGATTGCCAAAATACCCTGCCCACCAGAGGACGTGATGGATGAAGCATTTCCGTCGGTCAGCGTTATCCCGCCGATTGCGTCGACTCTGATCGCGCCCCCCGCGGTTGACATCCCGAATCCAGGCTCTGTGATAATCGTCACCGGCGTGGCAGACGAAATATACACCGACGGATCGCTGCCCGTGCTCGAAGCAGCGCTGGAGCAGCTCCAGGTTTCGGCGCCAGACGGGGCGCAGTCACCTGCCAATGATGGTGAAGACCAGACGAACAGTGATGTAAATGCCGCAGCAGAAACCACCGAAACGCCAGCTAGCGACAGAATCAATTCTGCGTCACAGGGCGCTATTCCACCAGCGACCCCTTTGTACTTGCCGATGCGACCTCCACGAAAGAAGGTTATTTCTTTGTAAAGTTTATTTTCGCTCTTTTGTTGCCTTGTTCTCAAAGAGACCCCCTTCCGAATCTGATCCAATTCAAAGTATTTCTATTTCGCTCTATAATATTTCTTATGAAATAAGAATAAATAGATTACTGGATATGCATACTCTATGAGGTTTATGAGTAATTCGGTTTATTGGCCCGAAATTACTATTAAGAAGCAACTGCATGGTTGTAGCGCGAAAATACTGAGCTCTGCAAAATCCCCCTCACCTATGGGATGTTTGTGACTGATATTTTTAACAGCATAACCTCACAAGGCAATTGCAGAAACTGTCACTTCCTGTCATTGCCTTGCTGTTTTTCTGATAGTAGCATTGACGGACTGACTGTATCCGGACGCAGACAGCTCTCAGGTATCGCGTCGGAGCCGACGTCACTTCATCCGTCTCAGCGAACCCGGATTGCACAATTTGCCAAGCTTGATCGATTAGTGCCTGCAGAGCGTCCGACATTCGGAGCAACTACTCGGTCATTCCATACATACAGTTTAAGAAGTCAGCCGGATGAACTGTCTTTATCCGCTAACAGGATGGTATTGGCCCCGGTTTCTGCGTGAATGGGTAGCGAAAGGCAGAACGTCGAGCCTCTGGCGTCGCTGGCCGTCAGTGTGACGTCCCCCCCATTCTGTCGGGCGATTTCGCGCGATATGTATAGTCCCAAGCCAAAGCCCGTTGTACTTTGGGTAGACGATCTGAAGTATTTCATGAATATGAGTTCGCGCTCATCCGGTGCGACCCCTTTGCCCTGGTCAGTCACACAAATAAGAGCCGTGCTTGCATCAGACGACAACTGCACTTTCACGGGGGTCGTCGCGTGCGAGTATTTCAGCGCGTTCTGGATCAGATTGTGCAGCACAATCTCTATAAGAATGCGGTCACCCTTAACTGGTATTTCGTGGTTGTGAACAAAATCAATACGATCCGCGGCAATGTCATCAAGCCCCATTCGGGTTGTTCGCATAATCTCGTTAAGGTCGAAGACTTCCGTGTGCTCGGATTGCGATTGTCCGGCATCAATCCGACCACCAGCCAGCACGTTTTCGATTAGCAGCGCCATTCTTTTAACAGTGCGGCTTATTTTGCCGATGCGCAATTTGATGCTGTCAGAGCCATTGGCCAACGAGACTAGCAAATTATCCGCAGCAGCGGCAATTACGGCCAATGGACCCCGGAATTCGTGCGACACCACAGCTACGAAGTCCTGTTGTTGTGCGAGAGCTTCATTAACGGAATCAAGGGACTGTTTGAGCTTCGTTTCGAGCAGTCGGCGGCGTTCCACCTCAGCTTTCAGCGATGCATTGCTCTCGGCAAGTTCTGCCGTCCTCTCTCGAACTTTGATTGTCAGTTCGCGTTCCGCTGCCTGCGAGATGGCCAGAATGCGATCCTGTTCTTCTCGCTGACGACGTTCAGTACGATGCTCAGCCACACGGCCAGCAAGAATAATCAGCACAAGGCCTAAGGTCGCGACGATTCCGGCGATTACAAAATGTTGCCGGCACATGGAGGGCAAGTGATCAAGTGATGCGAGCGTAAGCAACTGGTATCGCGCATTGGTCAATGGCTGACGCCGTATCAGATAGGGGTGGCCATCGATGATCCATTGGTCGCCCTCTTCTGCTTGCGCAACTTGACGTACGGCCATCGCCTCTCCCGGGCCCTCGTCACTGTTCGAAGGCTGCAGAGTTTCCGGCGGCAGAACCGCCGCCACATTTCGTAGCATGAACGTTTCAGACGAGGCGGTTGTGACTCGTCCTTGGCGGTTCACGATCAATGCGATGTGTCGGCCTGTCAGATAATGTGCCATTACCGGAGCGTCGAAACGCACCGTAACCGAACCCAAAGGCTGATCGTTGATGTCTTCGATCCGGCTGGTAACAAAGTAGGATGGCATCCGGTTTAAACGAGCGATACCGAATAATTGCCCGCTACCGTCGCGCAAGGCGTCAATGAGATATGCCCGGCCGGTATAAATCTGCCCCACTATGTTGAAGGAATCCGACCATTGACTGGATATCAGCGTATCGTGTGACAAGTTGTTCATATAGATACGAGCATAGCTGAGATCTTCGGATAGCCGGGTCATGAAGTCGCCGACCATGCGAACCATTGGATCACTCGTAAGAATGTTCGCCCGTTCCTCCCGCGTTAATTCTGAAAAACCAGGAGGATCAACCCGATAGCGAGAGGCAAGCTCGATTACCCGGCTCTGCTTCGCAACCATGTTTGCAACGCTGTTCATTTCCGTGAACAGCCGGTCGACAATCCGCGCCGTTGTCTGGGCTTCATACTCGGCACTAGCAGCCAAATTCCTGGTTTCGGCTGCGAGTGCGAGGTGGGAAATCCACCAGCCAAGGCAAGCAACTAAAGCTAGCCATGACACAGATACCCCCAATGTCATCGGCGATAGATTTGGCACCAGTTGCTGTCTGGGCTTGGCCTTTTTGCGGGTCAAACTGCTTTCAGGCATAAGCCGCGATACCGTTCACATTCTTAATTATCATCGCCAGACGAAGTATCCGGATTATCGACCTCGCACCCAATCCCATGGCAACCGATGTAACTCCCCTGTGTGTCAAAGTTCGGATTGCCGTCCTTATCAAACTGGGACCTTGTATCGATCTGTCTTTCTTCGCGGCGGCGACGCTCCCTTTTGCGCTCACGGTCGCGCTGTTCTTGTGCATAAATCCGATCTTGAGCGCGTTGTTCTTCCTCTTCATGTCGTGCGCTTTGTTCCATCATGCAGTTTGCAAAAGCATCGGTTCCAGGTCGGAACCCGAAGGAGGAGCAAGTATCCTGATCTACTTCCTCTGCTGTAACGCAACCGGCGATTGCCAGGGGTATAAACGCGAGCAGTAAGTACCTTATTCTGATGATTTCCATCCAATCCCCACTTGAATTATTTATTGAAGTCGCTGGAACTGAGCCTATTCCTATTAAATCTCGCCGGATT
Source organism: Ochrobactrum sp. CGA5 (assembly GCF_006345815.1). Taxonomy (GTDB): domain Bacteria; phylum Pseudomonadota; class Alphaproteobacteria; order Rhizobiales; family Rhizobiaceae; genus Brucella. The sequence goes on from NZ_VCIG01000042.1 coordinate 382,538, forward strand.
AATTGTAATACTTATATGGGTTCTAACTCTTGTCAGTCTATTGTCTCTAGAAGAGTGCTATTCTGGATTGTCAACCAGGCAACCGACCCCATGACATCCGATGTAGTTGCCGTGGGTGTCGTAGTTTGGCTCCCCATTTCTGTCGAATTGGGGCGTCATATCGATCTCAGAACTCTCGGGCCGATCAATACTGCATCCAATACCATGACAACCATTATAGTCGTCTGTATAACGGTGGTTACTCGTCGTGTGACGACGCTTATTCTTGTGCTCGGTTAACATGCCATCAACAATCGCACCGAGCACCGCACCTGCCACAATCCCGCCGACGTCATGGCCTCGATGATCATACTGGCGTGCGCCTGGATCAAATCCGTCGCCACGACCGTGATGATAACCGCCAACATCGGCAAATACACCAGAACAGCCTTGAGCAACCCAAATATAGCGGCTCTTCGGATTATACCCCCAGGTTCGGTTCAATATGCAAGACGCACTTGATGTCTGATGAATAAGTTGAGGTTTAGACAAGGGGCCAGCATAACATTCATCGTATTTATAATCTCTGGATCGGCATTCTACTGTCGTTTGAGCTTTCGCCTCGAAGACGACGGGCGTTGTGAACGTTGTGCTAGATAAAACCATCGCAGCTATTGTCCATTTAGACATCATTACCCTCCGGACGTAAGAAATTTTATGAGCAAAAGGATCACGGTTTTGCATTCGATAAGAAAGCATTGATTAATATACTTATAGCGTATCAATAGGCTGTTTTGTAAAATGTTGAAAATTAATATTAACAGAAATAACATTAGACATTACTGATATAATATGGCGCTATCGTCTCGCCCTTGTATCGGCCGGGAAGCTGTGCCTGAGTCGATCCGGGATCGAGCTTGGTGCGGAGCATCCGGCAGACTAAAACACGCATCATAACAACGCACACACCTCGACCCGCATTTGGTTCGAAGGATAAGGCGGCAAATGTCGATTAAGAAAAATTGCTGTGAGGCCAAATCCGATCAGGACATTGTTGTTTCGACCGACTGGGTCGAGGCTTGTCAGAGAAATGACTTTTGGCGAGAGGCTTCCCGACCCTTTTATGAAACGACACCGATCCCAGGAAGCGCAGGTGGCCAACTGGAGGGCACGATAAGGTCTCGCGAAATTGCCGGTTTCACTTTTGCGTCTGTGACATTCAACGCCCAACGATATAATCGCGACCGACGCATAATCGCATGGAGTGGTCTGGATCAATTCCTCGTGGCTGTTGTAACGGGAGGCGAAGTTCGGGGTGACTTCGCTAACAATAATCTGACGGCCCGACCCGGGGATATCTGCGTCCTTGATCTAACCCAAGTTCTTCAGAGTGATGTGAGTGCAGGGGGCACACTGTCTGCCCTTATACCGCGTGGAATACTGGCTAAGGCGACAGGGCATGTAAACCTGCATGGTCTGGTATTGCAAGCACATCTTCCGATGACGAAGTTGATCACCGCTTACCTTGAGGGATTGAATGGCCTGAGGGAGCATCTGTCAAATGATCAAATTGTTGCAATACAGGAATCGCTGGTTACCATCCTGGCCGCAGCCTTGCGAGGTCTCCGCCCAGTCGAAGATGACGAACTTCGACCCTTAAGCATCGCTTTACGTCAGCGAGTTTTGGATTTCGTCGACCAGAATCTCAATAATCCCGACCTTAGTCTGGATTTGATACTTCGTCGTTTCAATGTCTCTCGTGCACACCTTTACCGTGCGTTTGCTGAAGACGGCGGCACTGCGGGTGTGATCAGAAATCGCCGGCTCGACGCGGCTTTTCTTGAGATAACGCGCACAGATATAGTTCCGAGATCTATTGCCAGGATCGCATTTGAACATGGCTTCTCAAGCGCGGGCCATTTCTCGCGGTGTTTCCGTGCACGTTTCGGTTTGATGCCGGGTGAGGCGCGACGCGAGCGGTTGGCTGAGCCGCTGGTTCCGGAACTTCGAGCACATTTGTTGAGATTTGGAAGCGACGGTGTCCAAATACGCCAAATGAGACCGCCGGGCTACAAAACTGAGACGTCTGGATAATGCGCCGAAGGCTTCATTGCTGTATGAGGTAAGGCCGGAAACAACGCGCGATCAAGGAGCAAGTACATCAACCCTTCTGCTTGCCCGTGTATATCTGTATATCCGAAATTTAGCCGATACCGGTAACGCCATAAACGCTTGAGATCGACAATGTCAGATATCTTACGAAATCGTCTCAATTTCGATGGAAAACGTGAAGGCGGCGGCGGCAGTATCCCTCTCGTATATCTGGTTGATGATGACGACGACTTCCGCGAGGAAATGGTCTTTGGGCTTACCAATCTGGGCTTGAATAGTCTCGGGTTTGAATCTGCTATATCTCTTTACAGAGCATACGCAGCCAAGCCATCAGACATTGTTATTCTCGACGTCGGACTGAAGGGAGAAGACGGGCTGTCCGCAGCAGCGCATTTGAGAGCATCGCAATCCGTTGGCATTATTATGGTGACAGCTCGCGGTTCCATCGATGATCGTATTCATGGTCTTGAGTCGGGCGCAGATGCATATCTCGTCAAACCAGTCGATGTTCGAGAACTCGCTGCGACGGTGATGGCGCTCTATAATCGTCTGGAGCGGTCCACTTTAGTGTCATCGTCTCCTTCCCCACAATGGGCGCTCGTGGAAAGCGGCTGGGTCATCACCGATGGTCGGGGGCAACGTCTCCGGCTGACGACATCCGAACAACGGATCTTGAGCCGTTTGTTGTCTGAGCGTGGCGCTATAGTTGAACGGCATGCGCTGGTCGATGCACTCGGAGAAGATATCTATGAGTTCAACTATGCTCATTTGGACACTATTGTGAGCCGGCTGAGACGACGGGCCAAGAAAGCAGGGATTGTGCTGCCTTTGCACGCAATTCGGGGTAAGGGTTTTACCTTCGCCGATTGAGAAATGGTATTTGGCACTGTTTGATTTTCGAAAACGTGTGCTGGTGGCTGAGCGCTATAGTTGCAAACCCGTCAGGCTGCGAATGGGAGCAAACAATCGATACTGAAGTTCAAATATCTCGGGGAACAATGAGCTCTGTCGGTATCATTTCGCGCAAATCTTTTGTTTGAGTTGGCTCATCCAGAAGTTCAAATGCGCGTTCGATCATTGCTTGAACATTCTGCCGGATCATTACAACTGGGAAGTGAAGAACTTCGATGAACGGGTCCCAGTCGAAACAACCGATGGAGCACTCCCTAACCTCGTCGACTGGCAATGTCTTGAGAAAGCTGACCACGCCTTCAAAAGGGCTCGTCGAATTCACGAAAAGTGCCTCCGGCAACCTGTTCAACCTGCCGTAAATCTCACGGATCGTCATCGCGGCGGCATTAGGACCATAACCATTCGTGATGATGGCGCCGGAGTGAACGGGTATGTCCAGCGCAGCCAGCTCATCCTTATACCCGCGCACACGTTCGCGCGTGTTGTGGTCACTATCCACGCCACCGATGAAGTAGAAGCCGTTGTCTGTTCGATGAGACCTGCGGCTGGCAATCTGATGCGTCAGAACGCGTGCACCGTCATAGTTGTCACTGATTACGGATGCGCCATGCTTTCCGGGAAGGTCCACGTTTATGTGTTTCAGATGAGCCCTTTCGCAGAGTTCGGCGACACTGTCTGGATCTGTTGCGCCCGCGATCAACAAGGCGTCGACATTGTGGGCAATTAATGTTTCCACAGTGCTGCGTTCCTGCTGCGGATCGCGTAATGTGCTGGCTACAACGGGGATAAGATTCCGTGAGCGCGCAACCGTTTCAAACGATGCGGCCATGGAGCTGAAGTATCGGTTGTCCAGCATAGGCAAGATCATGCCGATCATGCCGGAATTGGATATGCGCAGCCCACGTGCCTGAAGGTTGGTGGTATAGCCGAGTTCAACCGCTATTACTCGAATTCTGTCTGCAGTTGCTTTAGTAATTCTTCGATTCTCCCATGAGCCATTCATAACCGAAGCAACGGTCGATGCGGATACACCAGCGCGTTCGGATATGTCGTAAATGGTTGCTTTCCGGGAGATGCTCATCAAGCCTGCTTTTTTGTCTTGGTTGGGTCCCGATATTAGTGGTGCGATAGTGTTTGCTGCAAGTAGGGGAAGGTGTAATCCGATCTATTCCTCTGTCATTTTCCTCTTGACCAGATGCAGGGTGGTGAGCGATGGTTATGCTGCACTATCGATGGTGCACCATAATTGTATGCCGAGAGGAGCGGCGCGCACATGCCAAAGCCAGAAAAGGCTTCCCTTTGTGCGTAAAAAGCCCCGTCAGCATAGTTCGATTTGATTGGTACGCCGCAAAGCAAGGTGGCGTTGGAATACCTGAGTTTGAGGGGCTGAGGGTCGCTGTAGGGAGAACACATGGGGTGTAGTAGCGAGTAAGTTCGTCTGAAAGATCGCGTAAAGTACAAAATTGAAAACCCGATGGGAGTGAGACATGAAAAATATATTTGGTAAGGCAGCTTTTGCTGCGGTGGTGCTATCGTCTTTCGCTGGCAATGCTCAGGCGGAAGTGAAGGATGCAGTGGTCGGCTTTCTGATGCCGGACCAGGCATCGACGCGCTATGAGGAGCGCGATTATCCGGGCTTCGCGGCGGAGATGAAGAAAATTTGCGAAAGCTGCAAGGTGCTTTATCTCAATGCCGATGGCGATGCGAGCAAACAGCAGCAGCAATTCAACTCGGTCATATCGCAAGGTGCTAAGGTGATCGTGCTCGACGCGGTCGATACGGCAGCGGCAGCCTCGCTGGTCAAGCTTGCCCAGTCGCAGGATATCAAGGTCATCGCTTATGACCGTCCGATCCCCGATGCGCAGTCTGATTTTTACGTGTCGTTCGACAATGAAGCCATCGGCAAGTCGATTGCGGAATCGCTGGTCAAACACCTGAAGGACAAGGGTGTGCCGGGCGACAAGGGCGGCGTTTTGCAGATCAACGGTTCGCCGACCGATGCTGCAGCAGGCCTCATCAAGAACGGTATTCATGCCGGTCTGAAGGACAGCGGTTACAAGACGCTTGCAGAATATGACACACCAGAATGGGCACCGAGCAAGGCTCAGCAGTGGGCGAGTGGTCAGATTACCCGCTTTGGCGATCAGATCGTCGGTGTCGTGGCTGCCAATGACGGCACCGCAGGCGGTGCGATTGCTGCGATGAAGGCCGCTGGCATTGATCCGCTTCCGCCGGTGACCGGCAATGATGCGACGATTGCAGCCCTGCAGCTCATTATTTCCGGCGATCAGTACAACACGATCAACAAGCCGTCTGAAATCGTTGCCGCAGAAGCAGCACGTGTTGCAGGCCAGCTCCTGAACGGTGAAACCCCGAAGGCTGAAGCCACGCTTTACAACACGCCGTCGAAGCTTTTCGTTCCGGTGGTCGTGACGGCCGAAAACCTTAAGGCTGAAATCATCGATAAGAACATCGTTTCCGCTGAAACGCTTTGCGTCGACCGTTATGCCGAAGGCTGCAAGAAGCTCGGGATCACCAAGTAAGCAACGATACGCCCGACAGGAATTCCGGTCGGGCGATTCCATGCGATAATGGCATATCGCGCGATATGCCGGGAAAGCGAACCATGTCCCAGGAAAACAAACCAACCGCGTCGTCGCGGCAACCAGTGCTGCGTCTGAGCGGCATATCCAAGAACTTCGGTGCCGTTTCAGCGCTGACCGATATCGATCTGGAAGTCTTTCCGGGCGAAGTCGTCGCGCTTGTGGGCGATAACGGTGCGGGAAAGTCAACCCTCATCAAGACACTGGCAGGCGTTCACCAACCAACATCCGGTACTATCGAATTCAATGGCGAGAAAGTCGTGCTTTCGTCGCCAGGTGTGGCGCTCGACCTTGGCATTGCGACGGTCTTTCAAGACTTGGCGCTGTGCGAGAATCTTGATGTCGTTGCCAATATTTTCCTCGGCCGTGAGATGAGCCCTTATCGTCTTGACGAGGTGTCGATGGAAATAAAGGCATGGAAGCTTTTGAACGAGCTTTCTGCCCGTATCCCGAGCGTGCGTGAGCCGGTCGCGTCCCTTTCCGGTGGTCAGCGGCAGACAGTCGCGATTTCGCGCTCGCTGCTGCTCGACCCAAAGCTCATCATGCTTGATGAACCGACCGCAGCGCTTGGTGTCGCGCAGACGGCGGAAGTGCTGGATCTCATCGAGCGCGTCCGCGATCGTGGGCTCGGTGTCTTGATGATCAGCCACAACATGGAAGATGTTCGCGCGGTTGCAGACCGCATCGTCGTGCTGAGGCTTGGCCGAAACAACGGTGTCTTCTACCCCGATTCCTCCAATGAGGAACTGGTCGCGGCCATTACCGGCGCGAGCAGCAATTCCGTTTCGCGCCGTGCCGAACGGCGTCAGGCGCAGCATGAAGCCGGTCAGGCCGATGATCGGGGAGAAGCACAATGAATCAGGCAACTGGAAATACTCCTCTCGACCGTCAGGACACCCGTGTGCGCCATGATGAGGGCGTTTCAGGCGCCCTGCGCAATTTCTTTGACCGTGTTCGTTCAGGCGATCTTGGATCGCTGCCGGTCATCGTCGGTCTCGTCATCATCTGGACCGTTTTCCAGACGTTGAACCCGGTTTTTCTATCGAGCAACAATCTCGTAAACCTGTTGTTCGACTGCTCGACCATTGGCGTGATTTCGCTCGGTATCGTCTGCATTCTGATGCTGGGTGAAATCGACCTTTCGGTGGGTTCGGTTAGCGGACTTGCGTCAGCCATCGTCGGCGTGCTTTGGGTCAATCATGGCTGGCCTGTTGGTTTTGCTATGCTTGCGGCGCTTTGCACCGGGGCTTTGATCGGCTTGCTTTATGCATTTCTCTATAACCGTTTTAGCATGCCGAGCTTTGTGTCCACGCTCGCCGGTTTGCTGGCAGCGCTTGGTCTTCAGCTTTATCTGCTCGGCAACACAGGCTCGATCAATCTACCGTACGGCTCTTGGCTCGTGAGCTTTGGCCAGCTTCTGGTCATGCCGCGTCCGCTGTCTTATTCGCTTGTGTTGGTTGCGGGACTTGCCATCTTTTTCACTGGGTTCCGCTCCGCACAGCGTCGCCGTGAGGCCGGACTGTCGGCGCCGTCGTCAGCCGGGATCGCGCTTAAAGCCATCGTTATCACGATCATTATCGGCGGTGCGGTGCTTTATCTCAACCAGTCGCGCGGCGTGCCTTGGATGTTTGGCCTGTTCGTTGCGCTGGTAGTTGCGTTGAATTATGCGCTCACCCGCACGAAATGGGGCCGTGCGATGCAGGCCGTCGGCGGCAATCGCGAAGCCGCGCGCCGGGCTGGTATCAATGTGAAGTTCATCTATATGTCGGCCTTCATGACCTGTTCGGTTCTGGCCGCTGCGGGTGGCATTCTGGCTGCGGCCCGCCTCGCGTCTTCCAGCCAGCAGGCTGGCACCGGCGATGTCAATCTCAATGCCATTGCGGCAGCAGTCATCGGCGGCACCAGTCTTTTCGGCGGACGCGGCAGCGCCTGGTCGGCTCTGCTCGGTATTATCGTCATCCAATCGATTGCCAGCGGTCTGACCTTGCTCGATTTATCATCGTCGCTTCGTTACATGATCACAGGCGCTGTGCTCGCGATTGCAGTGATTGTCGATTCCCTTGCCCGCCGCTCGCGCCAGTCGCACGGTCGCGCCTAAACCTACAAGGACTGAAAATGGCTCAGGATCTCAACGGAAAAATCGGCGCCGTCACAGGTGCGGCTTCTGGCATAGGCTTCGAATGTGCAAAGCACATGATCGAAGCGGGTATGACGGTGTTTCTTGTCGACCGTGACGAGAAGGCGCTAAACGAAAAATGCGCAGAGCTTGGCGATAAAGCCAGACCGCTGGTCATTGATCTGCTCAATCCGGCTTCGGTCGCCACAATGATGCCGCAGATTCTCGCAGAGACGGGCAAACTCGACGTTTTTCACGCCAATGCCGGTGCCTATATCGGTGGTCCGCTGTGGGAAGGCGACCCGGATGCATGGGACCGCATGTTGAACCTTAATATCAACGCAGCGTTCCGCACCATTCATGCCGTGCTGCCGCATATGATGGAACGCAAGACGGGTGACATCATCATGACGAGCTCTGTCGCCGGCGTGGTGCCGGTGATCTGGGAGCCGATCTATACGGCCTCGAAGCACGCTGTTCAGGCTTTCGTGCATACGGTTCGCCGTCAGGTCGCCCCGCACGGTATCCGCGTTGGTGGCGTTCTGCCGGGTCCGGTGGTTACCGCACTTATTAGCGACTGGCCGAAGGCAAAGCTGGATGAAGCGCTGGCTAATGGCAGTCTGATGGAACCGAAGGAAGTCGCGGAATCGGTGATGTTCATGCTGACGCGCCCGCGCAACATCACGATTCGTGATCTGGTCATTCTTCCTCAGAGTCTCGATCTTTAAATGGGAGTGACCATGACCAGTTATTTTCTAGGCGTCGATGTCGGCACCGGCAGCGCTCGCGCCGGTCTTTTCGACGCCAGCGGTACCATGCTTGCTTCGGCCAAGCGCGATATCGCTATCTGGCGTGAGGCGGGCAGCATTGTCGAACAGTCGAGCGCCAATATCTGGCAGGCTGTTTGCGAAAGTGTGCGCGAAGCTGTCGAAATTGCCGGTGTCGATCCGGCTGATATTGCCGGTATCGGCTATGACGCGACATGCTCGCTCGTGGTGCTGGGCGAGGGCGGCAAGCCGCTTGCCGTTGGTCCATCCGGCGATCCAGCGCGCGATATAATCGTGTGGATGGATCATCGTGCAGTCGGTCAAGCTGAGCGCATCAATGCCACCAAGGCCAAGGTTCTCGATTATGTTGGCGGCGCAATTTCTCCAGAGATGGAAACGCCGAAGCTGCTCTGGCTCAAGGAAAACAAGCCGGAAACCTTCGCTACGGCATGGCAGTTTTTCGATCTTACCGATTTTCTTACATGGAAATCTTGCGGCAGTCTGGCCCGATCGGCCTGCACGGTCACCTGCAAGTGGACCTATCTCAGTCATGAAAAGCGCTGGGATGAAACCTATTTCCGTGAAGTGGGGCTTGATGAACTGGCGGATGAAAATTTCATCCGCATCGGAACCGACGTTCGCGCTGGTGGCGAGAAGCTTGGCGGCTTGAGCGATCAAGCCGCGGCAGAGCTTGGTCTCGTGCCTGGTACAGCGGTTGCCGCCGGTCTGATCGACGCTCATGCCGGCGGGATTGGAACGGTTGGTGCGCGCGGAGAGGAAGGCCGGATACTGTCGCGCATGGCCTATGTGTTCGGCACGTCGGCCTGCACAATGACAACCACTGAACAGCCAGTTTTCGTGGACGGTGTCTGGGGACCGTATTATTCGGCGATGGTTCCAGGCCTGTGGCTCAACGAGGGCGGGCAATCGGCAGCGGGTGCGGCTATCGATCATCTCATCCACATGCATCCTTTCGCGGCGGAAGCTCAAATGCAGGCGACGGCCCAAGGCAAGGGGCTGGCGGACTGTCTTGCTGCCGAAATCGAGGCGAGGGGCGGCGCTGAACAAGCGGCTGCGATCATCGGCGACATTCATGTCGTGCCGGAGTTTCTTGGCAATCGTGCACCATTTGCTGATCCCGATGCGCGAGCGATCATTGCCGGGCTGGATCTCGATGCGGGAATCGATAGCCTGACGGCACTTTATCTCGCCGGGCTATGCGGCCTCGGCTATGGTGCGCGGCAGATTGTCGAGGCGCAGAAAGCAAAGGGGATCGTGACCGATACCATCGTGGTTTCTGGTGGAGCTGCGCGTTCGCATCTGGTGCGACAGGTGCTTGCCGACACGACAGGCCTTGTCATCGCAGCCTCCACGTCGCCGGAACCTGTATTGCTTGGTTCAGCAATGCTGGGTGCAGTTGCTGCGGGTGCCTATCCTGATCTGGCTTCCGCGATGCAAGCAATGTCGGAGCTTGGAGAGGTGAATAAGCCGGGTGCCGAACGCGCCAAATGGCATGACGGGCGTTTTGAGGCTTTCAAGCTTTTACAGGCAAGCGCGCGCAAAATCCGCTCGCTTCAGATGCGGTAGGTTGTCCACGAAAGCAGTCAGGACCGTTTGCGCTCAGGCCGTCACGTGCGTGTGCCACTGCTCTATCAACCTGTTGCTAAACTAATTCTGGCAAAGGTGATGGGAACGCGAATCCGATTGCAGGATTGGCGATCTGGCCTGGCAGCTTGGGAAACGGACCAGCAGTGACAATGGTACGCATGGAAAAGGGTGCTTCTTCGGGTTCGGGGCTTGGACAGCAGGCTGTCCGGCTTGCGGGGCTGCTTGTCTTTTTTGCTTTGGGTTACAGTTTCTGGCGCAACGAACATTGGCTCACGCTCTGCGCTGGACTGGCACTGTTTCTCTTCGGAATGCAGTGCCTGGAAGAAGGGTTGCGCAACCTTGCTGGCAGCGCACTGGAGCGGATGCTGGCACGCGGCACGTCGACTTCCTGGAAGAGCCTTCTCGTGGGTCTGGTCGGCGCGACCACGATGCAGTCGAGCACGCTGGTCTCCTTGATGACGATTGCCTTCATCACCACCGGATTGATTGTGCTCCCTGCTGGTATCGCGATCATCTTCGGTGCAAATTTGGGATCGGCCACCGGAATATGGCTGCTTGCGCTGGCGGGGCAGAATTTCAGCCTGTCGGCTTTTGCCTTGCCCTTGTTGGTCTTTGGTGTGCTGGCGAGTTTCCTCGGTCCGAAAATGAAGGCGTTCGGGCGGATACTGCTCGGCATCGCTTTCATCTTTCTTGGCATCGAGCAGATCAAGGAAGGCTTCTCGGTCGTGACCGGGAACCTGAATCTGGCGCAGTACAATGTCGATGGCTGGCTGGGTCGGCTGATATTTGCTGCCGTAGGGCTTGTGCTGACCCTGCTTTTGCAGTCGACTCATGCCACGCTCATGCTGGCTCTGACTGCACTTGGTCTTGGTCAGGTGGGCCTCTGGCAGGCGGCTGCAATTGCCATTGGCGCCAATGTAGGCAGCAGTGTGACGACTGGCATTGCCGGGGCATTGGGCGGCAATCGCAGCGGGCAGCGCCTGGCTCTTGCCCATGTCATCTTCAATGTTGTGACGGCGATACTCGCATTGCTGGTCATGGACATCTTTGTTCGTTTGGCAATCTTTCTGACGGCGGCTGTTGGGCTGGGTGACAATCAGCTCATCATGCTTGCCTTCTTCAATAGCCAGTTCAACATACTTGGTGTTCTGCTGTTTTGGCCGATGCTTCAACCATTCGCCCGATTTCTGGAACGTGTCTTACCAGTCAGTTCCGAACCCCGTGTTCTCATCCCGCATCCTGAACGACCCGCGCTTGACGCACAGCCACTTCAAGCGCGTTATCTGGACAAGTCGGCGCTCAGTTCGTTGGACACGGCTGGAGCTGCGGTAGTGCGCGAACTGCAACATCTGGGGCGTCTCAGCATTGAAGTCATCTGCAATGCGCTTTATTTGCCGGTCAGCGAAATCAACCGCGCCAAGCACGATGACGCTGTCATGCGTGCGCGTCCAGACGATGACTATGCGGATGCCGATTTTCTCTATCGCCGTTATATAAAGGGCGTCTATGGTGATATTCTGAGCTTTATCGGAAAGGTGGAGCTACCGGAAGACAAGGAGCGGCGGGCCTTCTGGATGACCTGCCAGATGGTTGCGCTTCAGCTCGTAGAGATTGTCAAGGACGCCAAGCATTTGCAGAAAAATTTGGGCTTCTATCTCCGTCAGGACGATTCACCCGTCCGCGAGGGTTATGTGGAGTTGCGTCACTATCTCATCAAGGTATTGCACGATGTTCGGCTGCTCACGCGTGCCGATGCGGCCAGCGGAAATTGGGAAGTGCGCCAGAAGGAATTTGCGGATCGCATCGGAATTTTCGAACTGGATTTCAGTACCCGCCTCTTCGCCCTGAACCGTGCAGGCAAGATCAGCGGCATGCAGCTTAGTTCACTTCTCAATGATCTGGGTTATGCGAGGCGCATTGCCAAAGGGCTGAACAATCTTCTTGAGATACGGAAGCGTTCCAAAGAGGACCCGCTGCGCAGCCTCTCGGAGATGTTTGACGAGGATACTCCGCTGGTGGCTGTATAAGGCAGGTAGGAACGGGCCGTTTTTGGCTTAAGCCAATGGCCGGTGGTCAGCCGTCGCCAACTTTCCAGATTGCAGCGTCGGTAAGTATATTCGAGCTTGTACCGCCGAGTTGCTGAACGTCCCGCCGCCGCCATGTCGGCGACATTCTACCGGCGATCACTGCGCTTATCGAACTGCATTCAGTTTGTTCATCTCTTGCACATTTCCCGATCGGGAGCGGAGATCAAATTCTAACGAGGCCGGAGCGCTTCAACAACCCCATGAGAACCAAGGGTAAAAGCGTGGTGATGAGAATGGCGATGAATGCCATGGCCATGCCGAGGCCGACCGAGCCTTGTTCGAACTGACGCCAGATGAAAATTGAGATTGTCTGCATTCCAACTGGTGCGACCAGTATTGATGCGACGAGTTCACGCGTGGCCACTGCAAAGACTAACAGCATGGCCGTTACGAGGCTTGGAGCGATTAGTGGCAACATGATGCGGCGGAAAGCGGTGAAGCTGTTTGCGCCGCAAACACGTGCCGCAGCTTCCAGATTGTCGCCGATTTGGTGGAAGGCTGCCGATGCATAGCGGATCGGCTGCGGTAGAAGAATGCAGCAATAGGCGAGCAGCAGGATCAGCGGCGTATTGTAGGGCGAGACGGATAGCGCGGGTTGGTTCCATGCCAGAATGAGACCGACCGCTACGACGACGCCGGGCAAGGCATTGGGCAGGACGGTCAATATGTCGAGCCAGAAGCGCCCGCGAAAGCGCATCTTCACCACGGCATAGGCGGCAACTGCGCCGAGCAGTCCTGTCAGAAGGGCACTTGCAACACCGAGCGACAGACTGTTGATGAGTGCGCGCATGCCGCCTGCGCTGTTCTCGACAATGGCGGCAAAATTGTAAAAGCCGAGGTTCGATGGCGCCAGCCCGCCAGATACGGTTTTTGAAAGAGCGGTTGCCAGAATGGCCAGCAGGGGAAGGCCGGTCGCAGCAAAGGCGACGACGGCGAACAGAAACACCACGGGAATTGCAAGCGCTCCGAGCGGACGTTTATCTTTTGCCTGCGGTTTGCCACCGGTCGTCACATAGGAGCGGCGCGTCAATATCCACCGCTGAAGCAGAAAGGCTGCCAGCGAAAGACAGACGAGCGCCAGCGAAAAGACGGCAGCACCCGCAAGATCGATGGGCCAGTCGGAAATGCGCAAGTCAATTTCCGTCACCAGAACTTCAAAGCCCGAGCGACGTCCAAGTGCTGCTGGTGTGCCATATTCCTCTATGGCGGCGGCAAAAACCAGTAGAAGGCTTGCCGCGAGGCCCGGCGTTGCCAGCGGCAGAGTAATACGGAAGAAGGAGCGCCAGGGGGAAGCCCCGAACACCCGTCCGACATCGGAATAGCGAACGCCAACCGCTTCAATTGTGCGCGAGACCGCAAAATAGACAAGTGGAAATGTGTTCAGTGCCATCACGAAGCTCATGCCGGCGACTGAGAACAGGAACGGAGACAGATTGAACCCGGCGAGTTGTTCAAGATAGCCCCGTGGTTGCAGGGTCATGATCCAGCCGAGCGTGGCGATATAGGGCGGGATCATGAAGGGCACGAGCATTAGCACGTCCCACACCACCGCGAACGGCACCCTGTAGAGCGCCCGGAACACTGCAAGCGGTACGGCGATGAGGACGGAAAGCACCACCACCAGAAGTCCGAGCAGAACAGTATTGCCGCTCATGCGCAAAAGCTTTGGGTCTTCAAACAGGGCCGAGAGATGCAGGAAAGGCTCGGCCAGCGAGCCTCTCCCAAGTTGCGGAAAGATTGCCTGAAGGACGATGAAGACGAACGGCACCGCGACGATGAATACCAGTCCGGCGACCGCAACAAATCCGAGCGGATTGCCAGCCGCCGCACTGCCTGTTTTCATGTTTGTCTGTCCCTCAGCTATCAGTTGCTGGCGGTGAAAGCGGCGCCGAACTCCTTCAGCGTCTCGTTGCGCTTGCCATAGGCTTCCTTGGCGTCAATCGGCAGAATTTTCAGATCGCTGATAAGCGGGCGATTGGCCGGGATGTCGCTGCGCGATGGCATCAGGTAAGTATCGGCGACCATTTTCTGACCTTCATCGGACAGCATATAGTCGATGAACTGCTTGGCCTCGTCCTGGTTCTTCGACCATTTGAGGATCATGGCAGGGCGCGGCGCGATCACCGTGCCGGATGCCGGGAAAATGACGTCGATGGATTCGCCCTTGGCCTTGCCCGCCAACGAAATGTAATCGACGGCGCCGAACACGGCGGCCTTGGCGCCTTGAAGAACAGGGTTCAGAGCTTCTGCATTGGCACCGGCGACAGTTGCGCCATTCTCGTGCAGGTTTCGGAACAGGTCCCAGCCCTGCTGAGCCTGTAGGGCCGCAACGAGCTCGAAGGTCGCGCCCGACTGTGCCGGGTCCGGCAGATTGACGAGGTCCTTATATTCAGGCTTGGCGAGATCTGCCCATTCGGCTGGCTTCGGCGTTTTGCTGGCAGGGTTCCAGGCGATGCCGAGGGCAGAGACGCCTTGCGCGACCGCTGTTTCATTCTTCAGGAAATCCGGCACGTTTTCGGCGTTCGGGCTGGTATAGGCGACCAGCCAGTCACGCTTGGCGAAGTCAGTTGCCGTATCCCATGATGCAGAGATCAGAACATCGACAACCGGATTGGCGGCTTCCGCTTCGATACGGGCCATCACCTTACCGGTCGTTGCCTGAAAGACGTTGACTTTCGCGCCGGTCTTGGCGGTGAAGCCGGTGGCAAGTTTTTCGATCAGGCTGCCTGGACCTGCCGAATAAACCGTGATGTCTGCATAGGCAGCCGTGCTGGCCAGCAAAGCGGTGACAAGCGCAAGCCCTGCGCCAAGAATGGTTTTCTTCATGTTTGCCTCCTGAGATATTGCCTGATGGAATGGTTTTATTGTGAGAACCAGCGTAGCTGGCTGGCATCGACCGAGATGCCGACTGCAACGCCGGGGGAAAGGCGGATACTGTCGAGATAGGTCAGTTCGTGCCCATCCTGCTGTGAACCGATACGCACCGTGGTTAGATGGCCGTCGCCGCGAAACTGCGAGCGCAGCACCGTTGCCGGAATGGCATCCCCATGGATGGGAACACTGCGAACCGAGCGCGACGGCAACAACACATGCGTCGCCTGTTCGGCGGCAGAAGCGTGGGCGATGTGGATTTCTGTGCGCGCAATCCTGTAGGCATTGTCGCGTTGCTCTACGGGTACGACGCAGCCAAGTCGCAGGAAATCTGCGACCGCCGGTGTCGTCGGTTCCGCGACAAGAGATTCAGGAGCGGAGAGCTGTTCGATCACACCAGCGCGCATGACAGCCACCTGATCGGCAAGCGAGAAAGCCTCGCTCTGGTCATGGGTGACATAGATCGCGGTCAGGCCGAGATTGGTGACAAGCTGCCCGATCTCGGTGACCATGTTTTCGCGCAGTTCGCGGTCGAGATTGGAAAGCGGTTCGTCGAACAATACCAATCCCGGCTCTGCAACAATAGCGCGGGCAATGGCGACGCGCTGCTGCTGACCGCCCGACATGTCGCTGACGGCGCGCTCGCCAAAACCAGAAAGGCCGACGCGATCGAGTGCCGAGACAACGCGCTTTTCCCGCTCAATGCGCCCCAGCCCCCTCATTTCGAGTGGAAAGGATACGTTGCCGAAAACAGTCATATGCGGCCAGAGCGCATAATCTTGAAATACCATGCCAAGATGACGCTTTTCAGGCGGAATGAACAATCCCGCCGAAGCATCGGCAACGGTGACGCCGTTGATCGTGATTGAACCCTTCGTCGGGGCGAGTAGACCGGCCACGAGGCGGAGCAGGGTTGTTTTGCCGCAACCTGACGGCCCGAGCAAAGCGAGCGTTTGTCCTTTCGGCAGTGAAAGATCGATATTCTTCAGTATGGTGGCCGTGCCATAGGCCAGATTCAGCCCTTCGGCTTGAACGGCGATATCCGCTTTAATATTCGAGGAATGCAACATTTTCCCACAATCCAAAAAGATTGGGAGCTTCTATTCCGATTGCATGACAGTGGGATGACGCCGCGGAAGCCTGTATTATTCGCAGTTCGGAACCAATCGCCATCACATCGGTTTGTCTGTGCATCCGACAAAGGAAGGGAAGACAATGAGATTTGGAAAACTCGCTCTTGGTCTGACGGGATTGGCGATAGGATACGCATTGACGCGGGCAAGCTCGCCGCAAATCCCACAGGGCATCGTGCCGGTAAAGCCCTTCGATCTCACGCGCTATCTCGGTAAATGGTACGAGGTCGGGCGCCTTGAGAACCGTTTCGAGCGCGGTTTAACCCGGACAACGGCGGAATATTCATTGAATTCCGATCAAACCGTCAAAGTGGTCAATCGCGGTTTCGATCCATGGAACGGGCGCTGGACCCAAGCTACGGGAACCGCCCGTTTTGTTCGGTCGCCTGACGAAGGTGCGTTGAAAGTTTCCTTCTTCGGACCTTTCTACGGTGGCTATAATATCGTTGATATCGACGAAGATAATTACCAGTGGTCGATCATCGTCGGATCGACGCGAAGCTATTTCTGGGTGCTTTCACGTGAGCCGGAGGCAAGCGAAGAACTAAAGGCCCGAGCAGTCGCACAGGCACTGCTTATGGGGATTAATCCCGACACTATTCTGTGGGTACCTCAGTGAAGGTGAAAGCCGCTCAAGAAAAAACCCGCCGAAGCGGGCTTGATCGTTAGCCTATGCCCCGTAAGGCACCCAGATGTTTTTCACTTGGATTGCACGGCGCAGATAATCCCGCCCCTGCCCTTCGGTTCCGTTGAGCCAGTTGGGCAGGCGGCCATTGCTGACCCATGTGGCCTTTATGTTTCCGGCTGATGCCTTTTCAACCATGGCACTGCCTTCGCGTGAACCGAAATACCAGACCGCCGCAACGTCATCATGCTCAGCCAATGTCTTCGTCAGAAGGTCACGTTCGCCGGTGACAATGTTGACCACGCCCCCCGGTACATCGGATGTGTCGAGCACTTGATAGAAATCACCTGCGATAAGAGGATGACGGCTTGAGGGCACGACCACCGTTCGGTTGCCCATGGCAATGGCAGGCAAGACGAGAGAGACGAGTGAGAGAAGCGGCGCTTCGTCGGGGCAGACAATGCCCATCACGCCCCATGGCTCGTTCATGGCGAGTGTCACATGGCGCGACTTGGTGGAATGAACCGCTCCGTCGAACTTGTCGGCTTGTGCGGCGTAATAAAAAATCCGGCGCAGTGCAGCGTCAAATTCCTCTGCCGCTTTCTTCTCGGTTAGCCCCGTGCTTTCGATCAGCCGCACCACGAATTCAGCGCGGCGTGCATCAAGGTTTTCGCCAAGATAGTAGAGCACCTGAGCCCGGTTATGCGCCGTGGCCGCGCCCCAGCTCCCGGCCTTGTTGGCCGCTTCGACAGCGTTGCGGATGTCTTTTCGGTTGCCGATGCCAGCCTGGCCGATGACCGCGCCGCCTTTGCCCTTGACCGAATAGCTGTAGCCGCCATCCGGGCGTGCCTGCTTGCCGCCGATATAGTTTTTCATCGTGCGGTCGATACAGTCGACGATGATCTTATCGTCACCGGACGGTGAAGCTGATGGCACGAAGGCTTCCGCAAGCTTGGTCGAGGGGAGGGCCTTTTCCCAATCGGAAACAAGATATTCATACATGCCTTCGCGTGCGCCTTCGCGACCGAATCCGCTTTCGCGGTAGCCACCGAACCCTGCGCCCGCATCAAGCATATTGGTGCAGTTGATCCAGACGACGCCAGCCTTCACCCGCGCTGCAAGATCGAGTGCGACATTGATATTCTCGGACCAGATCGAAGCAGCCAGCCCGTACCGCGTATTGTTAGCGAGCGAGACAGCTTCATTCGGAGTGCGGAAGGTTGTCGCTGCCGCAATCGGCCCAAAAATTTCCACCTGACAGATGGTTGAGGCCTGATCCACATCGGTAAAGAAGCCGGGGGCGATATAATTGCCCTTTGTGGGCAGCGGGTTCGGCATCTGCCAGAGTTCGCCGCCTTCCTCGATGCCCTTCTGGATAAGATCGGAAATTCGTTTCACCTGAGCGGATGAAACGATGGCACCAACGTCGGTGGATTTGTCGAGCGGATCGCCGACGCGCAGTGTTTCTAACCGCTTTCTGAGTTTGGCATAGAATCGGTCGGCAATGCCTTCCTGCACGAGCAGGCGTGAACCGGCGCAACAAACTTCGCCCTGATTGAACCAGATGGCATCGACCACGCCTTCAACCGCGGCATCAAGATCGGCATCTTCAAAGACGATGAAGGGCGATTTTCCGCCCAGTTCCAGCGAGAGTTTCTTGCCTGATCCGGCAATCTGCTCACGAATGACGCGGCCAACCTGGGTCGACCCAGTAAATGCCACCTTGTCCACGCCGTTATGAGCGCAGATTTCCGCGCCGGTTGTTCCATCACCCTGCACGATGTTGACGACACCGGCGGGCAGGCCAACTTCATGGCAGATTTCAGCAAAGGCGATGGCGGACAGCGGCGTCAAGTCGGCAGGTTTTAAAACAACTGTGTTACCGGCAGCCAAAGCTGGTGCGATCTTCCATGCCAGCATGAGAAGCGGGAAATTCCACGGAATGACCTGACCGCAGACACCAACGGGCGAAAAGCCTTTGAATGCGTCTTCCACCATCTCGGCCCAGCCCGCATGATGATAGAAGTGACGGGCGGCGAGCGGAATGTCGATGTCGCGGGTTTCGCGGATCGGCTTGCCGTTGTCCATGGTTTCCAGCACGGCCAAGAAGCGCTCACGCTTCTGGATATGGCGGGCGATAGCATAGAGATATTTGGCGCGCTCGTAGCCTGAAAGTTTGGACCATTTGCCAAAAGCAGCGCGGGCGGCTTTCACCGCCTGATCGACATCATCTGCATTGCCGCAGATGATTTCTGCGAGCTTGTCGCCACTGGCCGGATTGGCTACGGCAATTGCCTTGCGGCCTTCCGGTTTGACAAATGCACCGTTGATATAGTGACCGAAAGAGCGGCCATGCTGTTCCAGCCACAGGTTCACATCGCCGTTTGCTTCGGGGGAAGGTCCGTATTCCATGGTCTTGAGAATGTCCTTGATGGGTCGCATTCTGGAAATCCTTATGCAGCAGCGTGACGGTTGGCGGCGGAGTAGCGTCCGGTCACGAAGTGCTCCAATTGCCGTTCGATATCGCCAAGCATCGACGATGCGCCGATGCGGAACAGATCGGGTTCCAGCCAGCGAAGCCCAAGTTCTTCCTTCATCAGGGTGAGCCAGGCGAGCGCGTCTTTGGCGGTCTTGAGGCCGCCTGCCGGTTTGAAGCCGACGCTCTGACCGGAAAGTTCACCATAATCGCGCAGCGCCCGAACCATGGTCAGGCTCACTGGCAAGGTGGCATTGACGTCCTCCTTGCCCGTTGAGGTCTTGATGAAATCGGAACCCGCCTGCATCGCTACCATCGAGGCGCGATAAACATTAGTCAGCGTATTGAGATCGCCGGTGGCGAGGATCGCTTTCATATGCGCATCTCCACAGGCTTCACGCATGGCGGCAATCTCGTCGTAAAGGGCCGACCAGTCCTGCGTCAGCACATGCTCGCGCGTAATCACGATGTCGATTTCATGCGCACCCTGTTCGACGGCATAGGTGATTTCAGCGAGCCGGAGCGGCAGCGGCGTCAGACCGGCGGGAAAGCCCGTCGCCACCGAGGCAACCGGAATCCCGGAGCCGTCGAGCGCCTTCACGGCATGAGACACCATGGTCGGATAAACACAGACCGCGCCGGTAGTGATGCCTGCATCTGCAAGGCCGAGTGCTTCAAGAATATCCTCACGTACCGGGCGGCGCGCCTTGGCACAGAGCCTGCGTACACGGCCTGCCGTATCGTCGCCTGCAAGCGTCGTCAGGTCTATGCACTGGATGGCGCGGATGAGCCAAGCCGCCTGATATTCCTTTTTAACAGAACGGCGGGCGCTGATTGTCGCGGCGCGACGCTCGGAAGCGCTGCGATTGACGGACACGTCCTCAAACCATTCCGGCTTGAGCGGTGTTCCGTTGTTGCGGGGGAGAGCATCGGTCATTTCATTGTCCGTTCATCGGTTCGGTTACGCTCGCGGGCGATCAGGCACGCTCAATGGAAGGGGCGTGATCGCGGCAGAACGTTTGGAATTCTTCCTGGCTGGCATAGGCTTTCTGCGTACCGGGTCTGGTGATGGAATGGGCGGCATAAAGAGCCGCCTTGTGAAGCGAGGCTTCCACATCGCCGGTTTCGGCGTAAAAGCGGGCAAAGGAGCCGATAAAGGCGTCGCCCGCGCCGGTCGTATCTTTGGGTGTGACCTTGACCGGTGGGATATTGACGATTTCGCTTGCCGTAATCATGCGCGCGCCGCGTCCGCCAAGCGTGACGATGACAGTGCGGATGCCGCGCGCGATGAGCGAACGTGCAGCGGCGACGATTTCATCGTCCGTGCCGGTCGACAAGCCGGAGAGGATTGCCAACTCGCTCTCGTTCGGTACGAGAAAAGTCACCTGCCGGATCAGATCGGGATCGAGATCTGCGGCGGCAGGCGCGGGATTCAAAATGGTTTCAATGCCGTTTTCGGCGGCAAAGGCGATGGTATGGTAGACGGTCTCGACCGGAACTTCCATCTGCATCAGAATGAGACCACAGGCTTTCAGGTCATCCGCGGCCTTGTCGACTTCCGCAGGCAGCAGATCGGCATTGGCGCCCTTGACGATCAGGATCGAGTTTTCGCCGGATGGCTCGACGAAGATCGGTGCAACGCCGCTCGACCTGCCGGGAACTTTGCGCACGTGGCGCGTATCTACGCCAAACTGGTTCAGATTGCTGATTGTGCTGTCGGCGAAAATATCGTCGCCCACACGCGTGACCATCATCACATCTGCGCCAAGGCGCGCGGCAGCCACGGCCTGATTGGCGCCCTTCCCGCCACAGCCGATTTCAAATGTGGGGGCCTCCAGCGTTTCGCCGGGGCCGGGCATGCGGTTCACATAGGTGATGAGGTCCACCATGTTGGAGCCGACCACTCCGATTTTCTTCGTCATTGGGTGCGTCCTCTAAATTCAGGCGGTCTGGAGTGAACGGATTTTTGTTTCGAATTGCTCGGCAGATGGCTGATCGAGATAGCCGACGCGCACGAGGAAAACGGCGCGCTCGCCCGATGCCAGTACCTGAACATTGTTCTTGGCTTTTTCCGCCAGATAACCTTCCGGTTCGCAGGTCGAGGGCAGGGCAAAGGCTGCAACTTGAGCGTCCCCGTTCGCGAGAATCCAGCGCACGGTCTTGGGGAAGATGTCGGTCGGGTACGAAATGCCAAATCCGTCGCCCTCTGGAAGTTGCATCATCAGATGCGTCTTGCCATCCGTGTCTTTCGGCAGGCCGCGAATATAAAAGACCTGTTCGGGGTCGTAACGCTCCGGTTCATCCAGTACTTCCATTGCGGCTGGATCCGTGGCCAGCTCGTCGATCAGCGACAGGTAATCATCATTAGGCGTAACGTGGCCGGGAACGGCTGTCCGCACCTGCACGTGATCCGGCGTATAGGGCACCGGCTGCACGATCCGCGCACCTTCCGCATAGGCGAAATTGACGTGGCACATATACATCAACTCCATCGGGGCGGATGAAAGGTTCTCCACGTCCATGGTGATGTCGAACAGCGTTTCGTCGGCATGAAGCCGCACGCTTGGCCGTGCCAGATAATGCGCGCCGAAGCCCATCACATATTCATATTCGCCGGTGATTTCGACAAAGGCACCGCGCTCGTCATGGCCGAAGAGAAGACCGGCCTTGTCCATTTTCGCACAGGCCATTTCGCCATGCAGAAGATGATTGTCCTGAGGCGAAGGACAGCCATTGCGCAGGATGCCGCTGTGGAATGCAAAGCAGCCATAGGTCTCGACGATGGTGGTTGCCGGGCGCGGCATGGAGAAGCTGTTGCCCATGGTGAGGTCCACGCCGTCGAATTCCGCGCCCCAGATCATCTGGCCCATGAAGGGCAGCACGATGATGTTGCCGCGTTCGTTCTCGACCAGCAGCGCCTCAATGCCGCTTGGATAGCGAAAGGCGGTGACGCTGAGGCCATAGGTATTGGCGATCACATGCGGCTGTTGGACAAAATCCTGGCGACGAAGATGAAACTCGATTTCTTGCATAGCGGATCACCTGCCCTGATTGCGCGATGCGTTGATCGCGATGACAAGAATGAGGAAAGCGCCCCAGATGAAATCGATAAGATGGTTGGAAAATCGCATCATCTGGAAGCCGGAAGAAAGCAGCATCAGGGCAATCAACGCGATGGCAATGCCCAGAACGCGCCCCTTTCCGCCTGCCGGATTGGTGCCGCCGAGAACGGCAATGAGGACTGCCTGTAGTAGATAGGATGCGCCATAATCCGACTTGGCGGCATTCGTGCGGCCGGAAAGAATAATCCCGGCTATTGAAGCCAGCACTCCGGTCAGCATGTAGGAATAGAGGATCATGCGATCCTTGCGGATACCGGCAAAAACGGCAGCGCGCGGATTGGTGCCGATCAGCATGAGATTGATGCCAAGCGTCGTACGTGTCAGCAGAATTGCCACGACGATGCACACGGCGACGAACAGCAGAAATGGTGAAGCAATACCGAATATCTTGCCATTACCGACCCAGTTCCATACATCCGGGAAGCCGACGATGGCTGGGCCGCCGGTCAGAACCAGAGCGAGTCCCATCAACACCTGTCCGGTGCCGAGCGTGGCAAGGATCGGCGTGATGCGCAGTTTGGCTATCAAAAGGCCGTTGACCAACCCCGATACCAGCCCGACGAGCAAAGCAAGCAATATGCCGATAATGGTATAGAACAGCATGCCTGAGCCGGAAGCCTGTGCCGCCTGTACCATGGAGGAGTGGAAATAGACTCCGGCCACGATGCTCGCCAGATTGGCGATGCCCACCACCGACAGATCGATACCGCCAGTCAGCATGGCAATCATCATGGCGACGGAAAGGATTCCGAGCTCCGGCATGATGTAGCTGATGGATTCAAAGTTGTAATACCGCAGGAACTTGTCCGGGTTCATCCAAGTCATTAGCGCAAAGACCAGCACAGTGATGACGATGAGCTGGAGAATATTGCCGTCTCCGCCAAGGATGCGGCGCATGTCGAAAGACTGTTTCATGTCGCGTTCTCCCTTCAGGCGATGCTTTTGCGGTCACGCCATGCGGTGATGGCAGTGGCGGCGATGATGATGAGCCCCACCACGACGCGTTGCCATGTGGTGTCCACCTTCATGATGATGAGTGAGTTTTTGACCATGACGAGCATGAAGACGCCCATCAGCGTACCGAGAACCGAGCCACGTCCGCCGAAGATTGACGCGCCGCCGAGAACCACGGCTGCAATCACGTCCAGCTCCAGTCCAACGAAATCGCGTGGATTGGCAAGCCAGATCATGGAGGAATGCAAAAGACCGGCAAAGCCTGCAAGCGCCCCGGCCACGCAGTAGACGAAGAAGATGGTGCGGCGGGTATTGAAACCGACGCGCTTCGCCGCCTCCGGTGAGCCCCCATAGGCATAAACGCTGCGGCCGATCATCGTATAATTGAGGATAAGATGGATCAGCAGCGCCAGCGTCAGATAGACGAGGAACATCGCGGTAAGGCTGAAGGCTGTTCCCGCGGCATTGGTCAGCGAAACAACATCCATCTTGCCGAATTCGATCAGTTCCTTCGGCATCTTGTTGATGTTGACGGTGCTGGTGCCGACAAGGCCCAGAACCAGCCCGCGCACGACGGAGCCGGTGCCCAGCGTCACGATCAGCGGGATCATCTTGAAGCGATGAATGATGAAACCGTTGAATGCGCCAAGCAGCAGGCCGATCAGCGTTGCCGCGACAAACGGAATGAACACGCCGTCATAGCCGAGATAGACCATGGCGCGGACGGTTAGATACATGGCCGCGATGGCAAAAGCGGTGAAGGAGACGTCGATGCCCCCGGAAATCATCACCAGCAGAACGCCAAGCGCCATAATGCCGATCACGACATTGGAGCGCAGAAGGCCGAAGATGTTGTCCAGCGACCAGAAGGCCGGGTTGATAAGGCCGATAATGACCATCGCCGCGAACAGCACGCAGGCAATGATGAATTCGGTACTGCGAAAAAACTTCATGTGCCGGTTCCTCAATTCAGCGTCTTGAGCCGGTCATTGACGGCATCTTCGGTCATGGTTTCACCGGATAGTTCGTCGACGAAGTGTCCGCGATGCATCACCAGCACACGATTGCAGTTCTGCACCAGTTCAGGCACATCGTCGGAAATCATCAGGACGGCGAGCCCTTCATCGCGAGCGAGCCTGCGGATGATGTTGTGAATCTGCGCCTTGGAGCCGACATCGACGCCGACGGTAGGACCGTTGAGGATCAACACTTTTGCCCCTGTCAAAAGCCAGCGCGCCAGCACCACGCGCTGTGCATTGCCGCCCGACAGGTGATTGACCGGCGTGTGCGGGCCGGGGGCGACGATATGCATTGCCGAAAACATCTCGCGGGTCGTGGCGTCAGCCTTCTTGCGATCAATGAAGAGGCCGCGCACGAATTTCTCGATCGATGTAACGATGATGTTGCGTTCGATCGATTGCGTCAGGAACAGGCCTTCCGTCAGGCGGTCTTCCGGTACATAGGCGACGCCGCAGGCAATGCCTTCCTGCACGGTTTTGGGGTGCACTTGCTTGCCTTCAATGCGAACAGTGCCAGTGAAATCCGGCTTCATGCCGAAGAGCGCGAGCGCGAATTCCGTGCGGCCGGAGCCGATCAATCCCGATATGCCGACGATCTCGCCCGCGTTGAGAGCAAGGCTGGCATTCTCGACCGAGCCCGGAACAGAGAGGTCTTTGATTTCGAGGATCGGATTGGATGAAGCGCCTTCACGTGGCGTCCAGTGATAATGGTCCGATGTGAGGTCCTGGCCAGTCATGGCGCGGGTGATCGATGGTTCGTCAAAATCGGAGATCGGGCCTTCGGCAACCTTCTTGCCGTTGCGGAAAACGGTTAGTCTTTCGCTGATTTCCAGCATCTCGCGCATCTTGTGGCTGACGAAAAGCACAGCGATGCCCTGTGCCTGAATATCGCGCACGATCTTGAACAGCGCATCGACTTCGTGTCGTGTCAGTGCAGTGGTCGGCTCGTCCATGATGATGAGGCGGGCGTCAGCCATGACAGCGCGCGCAATCGCCACGATCTGCTTGCCGGAAGTCGGCAGGCTGTCCACGTCCGCATCGAGGTCGATGCTGACGCCAAGCCGGTCAAGCGCCTTATGCGCCAGTTCGCGCAGGCGTTTCCAGTCGACGCCCTTGCGGCCTTCGATGAGAAAAGTATTGATTGCCAGATTCTCAGCAACAGTCAGGTTCCCGAATAGCGAGAAATCCTGATAGATCACCTGAATGCCATGATGAACCGACTTGACGGGATCGAGCTTGCCGACAGATTTGCCGTCGATCAGTATCTCGCCGTCTTCCGGCGTATAAACGCCCGACATAACCTTGATAATGGTGGATTTGCCGGAGCCGTTCTCGCCGGCGAGGCAGTGGATTTCGCCGGGCTTTATGGCAAAGGAAACGTCGTCCAATGCCCTGACGCCACCGAAGCGTTTTCCGATATGGCGCAGTTCAATCAGGTTTTCACTCATGGGGGGCCTCGTGCAAGGCTGGAATGCGATTTGCAGGATGGGAGGGGCGTGAAGCTCCTCCCATCGAACATCCACGGATATCAGAAGTCGTACTTATCCATGTTTTCCTTGGTCACACCGACCCAACCTGCACCATAGAGCAGGTTCGGCTTGGCAGCGTCGGGTGCCAGCAGGCTTTCATAGCCCGGCAGCCCCAGATTGAGGCCGGCCTTGATCTGGTCATTCTTCTTCTCAAGCGCTGCGACGGCCAACATGTTCATGGCATAGCCAGCTACGGCTGGGTCCCAGAACTGGATGTACTGGATGTCGTCGTTCTTCAGATATTCGCCAGCCACCGAGACGAGGCCTGTGCCTGCGAAGAAGACCTTTCCCTTCAGGCCGCCTTCGGCGATCAGCCGTCCGGCACCCGCCGAGGTTGGCATCGGCGCGCCAAGAATGCCCTTGATGTCGGGATAGGCAGTCATCGCTTCCTTGAGCTTGTTGTAATCGGTATTGGCATCGTCATAGGTTTCGAGACGGCCAGTCGCCTCTGCCATTTCCGGGAAATTGGCCTTCTGGTATTCGACGGCACCGTCGATCCATTCCATCTGCGACTTAGAGGTCAGGCTGCCGACAGTCGCGACATACTTGCCCTTGCCGCCCATCGACTTGCCAAGCTCTTTCATGAGATTGGCGCCGTAAGCCTTGTTGTCGAAGGCTTCGATATCGTAATCGACATTCTGGATGTTGGATGCTTCGTGGCTGATAACGACGATACCACGCTCACGCGCCTTCTTCAGGACCGGCTCCACTGCTTCAACCGAGAACGGCACGATAGCAATAGCGTCTACACCCTGCGCAATCAGGTTTTCAACGATCTGAACCTGTGCCGCAGCATCCGCCTGACTTGGGCCTACCATCCAGACGTCATTGCCGGTGTCGGCCTTGAACTGGTCGACGCCGTCGCGCATGCGGTCGAACCAGGCAATTCCGTCTACCTTCACGACGGTTGCGATGGTGTATTTCTTGTCATTGGCAGTCGTGATGAGTTCCTTGTTGATCTTCGACGTATCAACGACGCCTTCCGCAAAAGCGTGCGGCACGGCAACGGACATGGCAATCGCCACGGATGCTAGAAATCTTTTCACCGGTATTTCCTCCCTGGGAATTCTTTGGTCACCCGAACTTGATGGCTCGGACAAACACAATTGTTGCTACGCCGACGCAACTCAGGAACGGTGAGTGCGTCGGCGTTCTCCTCCATGCCCGGCTTCCCGGCCGGGCGAAAATTCAAGCTGTTTTCCCGCCTGTCTGACGTCCTCGAAGAATGGAATTCTGTTCGAGGTGTGCAAAACCCTGTTGTCATATCCTCCCAACAATGCGAATTATAATGTTACAATTCGATCATTATGTTTGGATCGTTTCACATTTATGTTCAGCCTGTCAAGATCGGATGAACGCATTGCTTCAAATGTGACGGACGTATAAACGGATGAGCGGACTTCAAGGAATGGGGACAGTGTGAGCAGAATCAGCCGGAAGGAAGAGCGGATTGCCGAACTGGTGGCGCTGGTTGATGAAGCCGGCGTGCTTCGTCTGCGTGATGCGGCCGCTCGTCTCGGCGTGTCGGAAATGACCATCCGACGCGATATCGGCAGCGATGGCGGGATGCTGAATTGTTTGGGCGGTTACATTATCCCCACCCAGGACGGCTCGAATGGCGATTATGTCTTTGACTTTGAAAAAGACAGCCATGCCGCTGCGAAAGCGCAGGCTTGTGCCGCAGCAGCGGCCCTGATTGAACCCTATGATACGGTTTTCATCGATTGCGGCACCACCATGCCGCATCTAGCCCACCGGATTCCGCAGAATCAGCACATTACCGTCGTATGCTATGCTCTCAATATTGCGGAAATCCTGTCGCAGCGAAGCGATGTACGCCTCATCGTTCTCGGTGGGCTCTATCACCCGGAAGCGGCATCCTTTTCGGGCGACGAGGGTATCGACGTGCTAAAGCGCGTTAATATCAACAAGGCTTTTCTGTCCGCAGGTGGCGTCGATGAACAGCACGGCATCACCTGTTCGCACTTTCATGAAGTGCCGATCAAGCAGATGGCCATGCAGCGCGCGGTCGAGAAACATCTTGTCGTGGACAAAAGCAAATATGGCAAGGTCCGTGCCGCCCGCTTCGCGGGCATGGCCGATTTCACGTCGATTGTGTCGGGCTAGCTCAGTTTTCTCGTTTCAACAAGCCTTCGAGAAGCGTCTGGAATGCCCTGACCGCCTGTCTCGATGTGGCTTCGGGATCATCTGAGTTGGCAATCCATTGCGCGGCACTGCTGCTCGCCGCATTGATCAGACGCGCGGCTGCTTCCGAGTCTATATCCACGATGACACCTTCTTCGCGCAAGGCGTCGAGGCTTGTGGTTATCGTGCGGATGCAGCCATTGGCGCTCGGCCAACTTGAAGGGTCGCCGAACACGGCCGGTCCATCGCGAAACATGATTCGCTGGATTTCCGGTTCAAGCGCCATCTCGATATAGGCCGTGTTCTCGTCGACAAAACCTTGCCAGCGGTTGGGCGCCTTTGCAGAAATCGTGCACAGTCTTGCGGCCATCTCGCAATCGATCTCGTTGATCACAGCCTGCAGAAGACCTTTCTTGTCACCGAAATGATGATAGAGCGCGCCGCGCGTCAGCCCGGCAGAGGCGGTAAAGTCATCCATTGAAGCTTCGGCATACCCAACGGTGCCGAAAGCCTTGCGGCCCGCAGCCATCAGCTTTGTTCGTGTTTCGGCAATCATTTCGCTTCGCGGTTTACGCATCGTCGCTCCATTTATTTGCATACGCTGCGTATATTAGTTGACATACGCAGCGTATCAATTATTTAATTAACATACGGACCGTATGCAAGTATTGTAGTTTCCCCTTTCAAGGACCCACTCTGATGGCTAATCCATATAGAGAAATTTTCAGCGCTCCAGGCGCTATCGGCTTTTCGGCGGCTGCGTTCTTTGCCCGTCTGCCTATCGCAATGGCACCCGTCGGCATTGTGGCTATGCTGGCGCAGACCCATGGCGAATATTGGCTGGCTGGCGCGGTTTCCGCCACCTTCGCGCTGACGAATGCATTCATAGCGCCGCAGATATCGCGGCTTGTCGACCGTTACGGGCAAAGCCGCATCGTCATGCCTACCACAATCGTTTCGGTTATCGCCTTCGCACTTCTGATCATAGCTACAAACCAGGGGTGGGCAAACTGGACTTTGTTCGTTTCGGCATTCTTTGCGGGCGCAATGCCAAGTATCCCGGCAATGGTCCGGGCAAGATGGACAGAAATTTTTCGCAACCGTCCTGAATTGAATACCGCGTTTGCGTTCGAGTCGGCGGCGGACGAACTGGTCTATATTTCAGGCGCATCCCTTTCCGTGGCGTTGGCGGTGTCACTGTTTCCCGAAGCGGGGATGCTTATCAGCACGGCTTTCCTGACCGTTGGCACAATTGCCTTTCTTTTGCAGCGTTCCAGCGAGCCGCCGGTTCGCCCGCTTGACCAGAGCAGTCCGCAACGTTCCGCAATTTGGTCACGCCCCGTTCAGATCATCACGCTGGCGCTCATCTTCGTCGGTTCCACCTTTGCGACAGCCGAAGTTAGCGTCGTGGCGATCACACGCGAACTTGGTCAACCGGGCGCAGCCAGTCTTGTAATCGGTGTCTATGCAATCGGTTCGTTCCTTCTCGGGATAACGCTTGGTGCATTGGCGCTTCGTATCCCCTTGCAGCGCCAACTAATGATCGCCGTCAGCGTGCTGGCCCTGACTGCACTGCCGCTACCCTTTGCCGGAACATCGACCACACTTCTCGCAACGGCTGTGTTTCTCAGCGGCATCGCGATTTCGCCAACGTTCATCACGGCATTCGGCCTGATCGAACGCCGTGTGCCGGAGACGATGCTGACCGAAGGTATTACGTGGGTCATGACCGGTATTGGTATTGGAATGGCGCTTGGCGCGTTCGTTTCCGGCTGGGTGGTCGACAATTTCGGTGCCGCGAACGGCTTCTGGGTTTCTGTTGTCGCGAGCTTCAGCGCGGTTGCAACCGTCGCGCTTGGTCAGGTCAGCCTGTCCGGCGGGCGGGAGGCTGTCGAATGTGACGCGCTATGCGCAGCAGAAGCGGCGGAATGATCCTCTGACGAGCGGGCTTTGCCCGCTCGTCAATTTCCGTAAATACGCTCTTCCATCGGGGTAGAGACAATTAGTTCCTTCAGCCCGGCAAGCATGGCTTTCTCGGCCTTGTTGAGATTGGCTTCTGGATTGTGAATCAGGAAAACATCAATGGCGGGTGGGTTATCATAAGGCGGTAGACGCCAGAGAAGACCGTCGTCAATCTCGCGCCGCGCAACATGCAGCGGAAGCGGTCCGATGCCAAGGCCGGTGATAATCATCCGGCGTACTTCTTCAAGGCTTGAGGACGTGCCGACAACATCCGGCGAAAGCCGCGCCTCGCTGCGTAGCAGCGCCACAGGGCGCAACGCGTCGGCAATATGATCCGTCTGGAACGAAACCGATGGCTCTCCCTTCAGATCGGCGAGCGTCAGCCCCGACTGGCCGAACATCCGGTGCCGGGGACCGCAGAAAAAGCCGAAGAACTCGCGATAGACCATAGTGTAGTCGAGGGCGGGATCTCGATTGCTCACCAGACCAAGGCCGAAGGAAGCGCGTTTCTCCCGCACAAGCCGGGCCACTTCGGTGCTGGCGGATACATTGATGGTCAGTGTCGCGCGGGGATGCTGTTCGTGGAAGAGCGCAAGTGCCCGATCAAAGATGGGCGAAACAATATGGCTGGCGACGGAAATCGTGACATGGCCGGTTACGTCGTCTCCAACCCCGCGCACAAGTTGCGGCAGTTGGGAAATCGCGCCGAAGACCTCAATGCTCTGTTCATAGAGCAGTTTGCCGACTTCGGTCAGTTCAAAGTGGGTGGCGTCTCGCTCGACCAGGCGCTGGCCGATGCGGTCTTCGAGCCGTCGCAGCGCATTGCTCACACTCGGCTGTTTGAGGTTGAGCCGTTCGGCAGCGCGGGTAATGCTTTTGACCTCGGCGATCACCACGAAACTGCGCAGCAGGTTCCAGTCCAGATCCCAGACAAGGCGTTCGGGGCGGTGCAGCGACATGGTTTCATCCATTCATGAAATCTATGCAATCCATTCGCATTATCTATTTGCGAAATGTATGCATAAAAGCAATCATAAAAATTGGGAGGCATGAACAAGCCTCAAGAAAAACAAACAAAGGGAAGTCGGGAACAGCATGTTTAACAAATTCACGGGTTTCATTGCCGCTGCCGCGGTCGCCGCCACCGCAGTTTTTGCGGTTGCGCCCGCGCAGGCGGACGATCTGGAAAAGATCAAGGCATCGGGCGAATTGAAAATCGCTATGAGCGGCCAGTACCCGCCGTTCAATTTCGTCAACGAGAAGAATGAGGTTGTGGGTTTTGATGCTTCCATAGGTTCGGCGATTGCCGAGCGCATGCAGCTCAAGCCGCAGCTCATCACTACCGCGTGGGACGGTATTGTTGCAGGTCTCCGTGCGGGCAAGTTCGATACCGTCGTCGGCTCCATGACGATTACGCCGGAGCGTGAAAAGGCAGTAGATTTCGTGGGGCCGTATTATCACGCGGGCCGTGCGGTTTTCGTAAAGGAAGACTCTGCCGTTCAAAAGCTCGACGATCTCAAGGGCAAGACGCTGGGCGTGACGCTTGGCGAAACCCATGAGAAATGGGCGCGTGAGCAGGGCGGCTGGACCATTCGCACCTATAAGGGCTTGCCGGAACTGATGCTCGAACTGAATTCCGGTCGTGTTGACGCCATTGTCGTGGATAACATCCCGGTCATGGTAGCGATCAAGGAAACCGGGCAGAAGGTCCGTAAGCTTGATACACCGGACATCGAAGGCGGTAGCGTCGCCATCGGCATCGCAATCCGCAAGAACAATCCTGAGCTGAAGGCAGCAATGCAGAAGGCTCTGGACGAGATCATGGCCGACGGCACCTACGAGAAGATCTCGATGCAGTGGATCGGCAGCGATATCCGCTGATCTGTCATCCCGGCCCGGTAATTGCCCGGGCCGGCTGAGAACCGATTGACCGGAGTTTTCCGATGGATTTTGCGTTGATGCAGCGCGTCCTCCCGTTTTTTCTGGAGGCGGCATGGGTAACTGTGCAAATTTCGGCGCTGGCCCTTATCCTGGGTCTTGCAGTGGCAGCATTCCTTGTGGCGGCGCGTCTGTCCCGCTCACCCATTCTGCGGGGATTTGCGATCGCCTATGTCAGTGTCTTTCGTGGCACACCCTGTCTTGTCCAGCTTTTCATTCTCTATTTCGGCGGCCCGCAGATCGGCATCAATCTGGAGCCGTTTGCCGCCGGCGTTATCGGGCTCGGGTTGAATATCGGCGCCTACATGTCGGAATCGATCCGTGGCGCAATCCAGAGTGTGGATCGCGGGCAGAGCGAAGCGGCGCGCTCCATCGGTTTCGGGCGGGGCCAGACTATGCGGCTCGTCGTGCTGCCGCAGGCGGCTCGCCTGATGATCCGTCCGCTCGGCGTCAACGCTATTGCCCTTCTTAAGGGGTCAGCGCTGGTCTCCACCATTTCGGTGGTTGAACTGACCTATACGGCGCAACGTTTCATCGGTTCGACCTACAAACCGTTCGAGATATTCGGCGTCGCTGCCGTTCTCTATATGATCATCATCTATATCGTGGCGCGTGGGGTCGATCTTCTCGACAAGCGCTTCGCGGCGCAGTGAGGGAGAACTGGATGCAAGCCCTCGATTTCAGCATTGTCACTCCCTATACGGATCTGCTTCTGACCGGACTGTGGTGGACGCTGGTTCTGACTGTTGCTTCGGCATTCTTGAGTTTTGTGCTTGGGATAGGGTTCGCGCTGGTGGTGCTTTATGCGCCTGCGATCCTCGCCTGGCCGGTACGGTTTTTCATGTGGCTGTTCATGGGAACGCCGCTTCTGCTGCAACTGTTTCTGATCTATTTCGGGCTGGTGCAGGTCGGTATCGATATTCCCGCGCTTGGCGCCGGCATTATCGGCCTAAGCCTGCACTTTGCCGTCTATAATGCCGATATTATCCGGGCAGGGATTGTTGCTGTCGATCCCGGCCAGATGGAAGGCGCCCGTTCGATCGGTTTCAGCCACGGTCAGGCTCTGCGCTATATCGTCATTCCGCAGGCGATCCGCAACACGATCCCGCCAATCGGCAACAACATGATCGTGCTTCTGAAGGATACGTCTCTGGTTTCGATCATTGGCATTGCGGAGCTGGTGCACAGTGCCCAGCTTGCCATCAGCGAAACCTTCAGCCCGTTTGAATTCTATATCACAGTTGCGGCCATCTATTACGTGGTCAATCTCGTCCTCGAAGCAGGACTGCGGCGCATTGAAAGAAAAGTGGAGGTCACGCGATGAGCAGCTCCAAATCTGCAAAACCGATGGTTGAAGTGAAGGGTGCCCGCAAGGCTTATGGCGCGCTGGAAGTGCTGAAAGGTATCGACCTTTCAGTGGTTCGTGGTCAGATCGTTGCGATTATCGGCCCCAGTGGTTCCGGCAAAAGCACGCTTCTGCGTTCGATCAATCATCTCGAGACGCTGAATGGCGGGGAGGTGTGGCTCGACGGTGTGCAGGTCAACCAGCCGCTGACTGGACAGGCTTTTGAAAAGCACATCAATGCGGTGCGCCAGCAGATGGGGATGGTGTTCCAGCACTTCAATCTGTTTCCGCATCTGACGGTGCTGGAAAACATCACGCTTGGTCCGATCAAGCTCAAAGGCATGGACAGGGACACAGCACGCACGCTGGCGCTGGAACTTTTGACGAAAGTGGGGCTTGCCGACAAGATCGACGTCTACCCTTCACGCCTTTCAGGTGGTCAGAAGCAGCGCGTGGCCATTGCCCGCGCGCTCGCTATGCAGCCGAAAGTGATGCTGTTTGACGAAGCCACTTCGGCACTCGATCCCGAGCTGGTGGACGAAGTCAATGCTGTCATGAAGCAGCTTGCCGCCGAACATATGACGATGCTCATCGTCACGCACGAGATGCGCTTTGCCGGTGAGGTCGCCGACCGCATCCTGTTCATGGATGGTGGTGTGGTGGTGGAAGAAGGACCGCCAGATCAGATTCTGAGCAATCCGGTGCAGGAGCGTACCCGTTCTTTCCTCAAGAAATATCTTGCGGCGTGAGGTGTTGAAATGAGCGAGAGAAACGTCAGCGGTTTTCCCGATTTCGGACTGACCCCGGCGCAGCGGCGCGAGGCTGTCCTCGGCCATTATTACGAATATCCTGGCATGGATGGGCCGCGCGGTGAAATCTGGTGCTACACAGACGCCTATTCCTATCTTCCGGGCGCGACTGTCCATTTGCAGGTGAGCGCAACCGCCTCGCGTTTCGATATCGAAATCGTGCGGGATGGTGCGGTAGAAACGCCGGTCTTCTCCAAACGCGGAATTGACTGCAAATGGCAGGAAACACCGGCGCAATGTTCGGTCGTCGGTTGCGGATGGGAAACGACGTATGCCTTCAAGACGGATGAGAACTGGCCTTCTGGCGCTTATCGCATCACATTGAAGGCGCATGGCAATGACGGTGAGCCGATTCATTGCCATCACCTTTTCATTCTGCGTCCAGCGGCAGGCCGTAAAACCGGTCGTATCCTGCAAGTCGCTGCGACAGGCACATGGACGGCCTATAATACCTGGGGTGGTTCCAACCATTATCAGGGCATCACGGGGCCGAACGGCGATCAATATGCGACGACGGTAAGCATCGAGCGGCCGTTCTGCCGCGGCTTTGTTGTGCTGCCGTCCGATGCGCCGCGGGTGCCGTTGGAAATCGTGACGCCGCCCGCCGCGCCCCCTCGCTACCCGCATATGGAATGGGCCTATGCCAACGGCTATTCCAAGAAGTATGCCTCTTCCGGCTGGGCAAGCTATGACAGCCTTTTCTTCCGCTGGGCCGAGCGGGAAGGCTATGCGGTTGATCTCGCCAGCCAGCATGAGCTGCATTTCTCACCCGAAATTCTCGACGGGTATGATTGTGTGGTCTTTGTCGGTCATGACGAATACTGGACGTGGGAAATGCGCGATGCTGTCGATCATTATGTCGATGGCGGCGGCCGTGCGGCCCGTTTTGCGGGCAATTTCATGTGGCAGACGCGGCTTGAGGATGATGGCAAGCGCCAGACTTGCTACAAATATCGCGCCCGCGCTGAAGACCCGGTTTATCGTTCTGCCGATCCGCGCCGCACCAGCGGTTGCTGGGAAGCAGCGGAAACCGGGCGGCCTGCCGCTGAAACCTTCGGTCTCAATGCGCTGCGCGGGCTTTATGTCGGCTGGGGCGGTTGCGCACCACGCGGCGTTCGGGGGTTCCCGGTCTATCGCCCCGAACACTGGGCCTTTGCTGGCACGGGAATCTATTACGGCGATCTTCTTGGCGCGGAAGGCCATGCGTTTGGATATGAAGTCGACGGGCTCGATTATGTAATCCGGGGCGGTCTGCCTGAACCGGAGGAGGGCAGCGGCGCTCCCGATGGATTACAGATTCTGGCGCTTGGCATGTCGTCTCTGAAGGAAGAGAGCGCTGATATTCCAGCCGACGACCAGTTCCTCTCCGATGCCGATGCCAAATTTGTGGCCGATACGCTGATCGGCGACAATGGCAATGAAGCTGTTGAACGCATTAAGCGCGGCTGCGGCATGATCGTCAATTTCCCGCGCGGCAAGGGCGAGGTCTTCCACGTCGGAAGCTGCGAGTGGGTCGCGGCTCTCAAACGTGGCGACCGGATGGTCGAACGTGTGACCGCCAATGTTCTCAACCAATATCTCAAGCGCTGACAGAGTAACGCCATGCTGAACACAAAAGCACAGAATGAACGTCCGGCATCACATCTTTTCTACCAGTCTCGCCTGCGCAAGCCGCTGGTGGATCGTGCCGAAGGCATCTACATCTGGGATCAGGACGGGCGCCGGGTTATCGACGGGTCGAGCGGGGCGATGGTGGTCAATATCGGCCATGGCAATCGCAATGTGCTCGACGCTATGAAAGAGCAGATGGATCGCGTCACCTTCGCCTATCGCCTGCACTTTGAAAACGAGCCGGCGGAAGATTTGGCACGTATGGCTGCCGAGCGTATGCCGGAGGGCCTGGACAAGATTTTCTTTGTCTCTGGCGGTTCGGAAGCGGTTGAATCCTGCATCAAGCTTGCCCGCCAATGGGCGGTCGCGACCGGGCAGGGCAAGCGCTGGAAAGTGATTTCGCGGTTCCCGTCCTATCATGGCTGCACGCTTGGCGCGCTGGCTGTCACCGGCTATGCGGCCCTGAGCGAACCTTTTGCGCCCATCATGCGCGAAATGCCCAAAGTGCCGGCGCCGACCGCCTATCTCGACCGTGATAATCTTTCGATGGAACAGCGCGGGCAGAAATATGCTGACATGCTGGAGGAGAAAATTCAGGAGGAAGGTCCTGAAAGCGTGCTCGCCTTCATCATGGAACCAATCGGCGGTGCTTCCACCGGCGCGCTGGTCGCGCCCGACAGCTATTATCCACGCATCCGCGAAATCTGCGATCGTTATGGGATCCTGCTCATTCACGACGAGGTGATGAGCGGTGCCGGGCGTACCGGCAAGTTTCTGGGTGGAGATCACTGGAACTGCAAACCCGATCTGATCGCCCTTTCCAAGGGCTTTGCCTCCGGCTATTGCCCGCTGGGCGCGATGGCGGCGCCAGCCCATATAGTGCAGCCGGTGCTGGATGCGGGCGGCTTCCTGCATGGCTTCACCTATGCTGGCAATCCGCTGGCTTGCGCGGCAGGCAAGGCGGTGCTTCAGGAGATTGATCGTCTCGATCTGGTCGGCAATGCCGCTCGCATGGGCGATGCGCTGAAGGGCGAGCTGGAAGGACTGGCGAAGCGCTTCCCTTTCATCGGCGATGTGCGCGGCAAGGGCCTGCTGCTCGCTGCGGAATTCGTTTCCAACCCTGAAACCATGAAGCCTCTGCCGAAGGAACTGAACGCACATCAGCGCATGGTTGATCTCGCCTATGAGCGCGGATTGATCATCTACTCTCGTCGCACGCGCGGTGGCGTCGAGGGCGATCATTTCCTTGTCTGCCCGCCCATGATCGTGAGCCGCGAACAGGTCGGCGAAATCACCGCTATCCTCGGCGATACGCTGGAGGTTCTGGCGCGTGAACTCAAGCTGCCTGTGAATGCGTAAGGAAACTGGATCATGACCGACAAGAAGAAGACGCGCCGCAAGGTGATCATCACCTGCGCGGTGACAGGCTCTGTGCATACTCCAACCATGTCGCCGCATCTGCCGGTGACGCCGGACGAGATAGCAAGCGAAGCCATTGCGGCGGCGGAAGCGGGCGCATCCATCCTGCATCTCCATGCCCGCGATCCGCGCGATGGCAGGCCGTCCGCCAACCCGGACCTGTTCATGCAGTTTCTGCCGCGCATCAAGCAATCGACATCTGCCGTGGTGAATATTTCCACCGGCGGCTCATCGCTGATGACTTTGGAAGACCGGCTGGCCGCGCCGCTTAAGGCACAGCCGGAAATGTGTTCGCTCAATATGGGCTCAATGAATTTCGCGCTGTTCCCGGTGCTCGACAAGCCGCGTGAGTGGAAATACGCATGGGAGCCGGAACTGCTGGAAGCCACGCGGCATTCGATTTTTAAAAACACTTTCGCCGATATGGAAGGCATTCTGACCGGCCTCGGACAGGGCTGCGGCACGCGCTTCGAGTTTGAGTGCTACGATGTCGGTCATCTCTATTCGCTGGCCTATTTCCGAGACCGGGGGCTGGTCTCCGGTCACCTGTTCATCCAGTTTGTCTTTGGCATTCTGGGGGGCATTGGGGCCGATCCAGACAATCTCATGCATATGAAGCGGATCGCCGACAAGCTTTTTGGCGACGATTATTCCTTCTCCGTTCTGGCGGCGGGACGGCACCAGATTCCGATGATTACCATAGCGGCTGCCATGGGCGGCAATGTCCGCGTCGGGCTGGAAGACAGTCTTTATGACGGGCGCGGCCAGCTTGCCAAAAGCAATGCAGATCAGGTGCGGCGCATCCGCAGCATTCTGGATGGTCTGTCGCTGGACGTTGCCACGCCTGACGAGGCGCGTGAATATCTGGGTCTGAAAGGCGGGGACAGGGTGGCGTTCTAGCGCATGTCTCCTGAAAGTGGGAACCGGTTTCGGGAGACAGGCGTAAAACAGGAAATGTTCTAATGCCGAGGATCGTGATGAACAGCACAAAAGACGTTGTGGTCCGGCTTGGCGAACTTGCCGATGTCGAACAGATTCACGAAGCAATCTGTACGATGGGGGCCGGACTTGGCGCCAGGGACAAAATCTCCAGCACGGTTGAGGATTTCCGTCGTTACGGTTTTGGGCCGTATGCTGCTTTTACCAGCCTGATTGCCGAAGTGGACGAAGCATTTGCAGGGCTCGCCCTGTTCTTTCCGATCTTCTCGACATGGTACGGCAAACCCGGCGTCTATGTTCAGGACCTCTACGTGGATGAGGCCTTTCGCGGCAAGGGGATAGGCGAAGTGCTCTTGCGCCACGTCGCCTCCTGGTCAATGGCGCGGGGCGGTGTCTATCTGCGGTTGGCAGTGGACCGGGACAATGTCGCTGCGCAAAGATTTTATGATCGGTTGGGTATTGTCTGGATCGAATCCGACCGCGATCACGGAGCCTATGGCGATGATTTTGCTCGTCTGGCGCGTATTAATCAAATCAGGGAGTAGTCATGAGAGCCTTTTATGCTGTCGAGCAGAAGCGTCACGACCCGAAAGCCTTTCTTTCCAGCGGTGCGCCGCAGCCGAACCCCGAACAGCCGGAGCGTGTCGAACGCCTGCTCGTCGGTGCGAAGGCTGCAGGCTGCGAAATTGTCCGGCCGCAAAATCATGGCCTTGGCCCGATCGCTGCCGTGCATACGCCGGAATATCTGGAATTCCTTCAGCACATCTATGCCCGCTGGCGGCGTATTGAGGAGGCTTCGGAAGAGGTAATCCCGAACATCCACCCGCTGGCGCGTGACGGACGTTATCCGGCTTCCGCCGTGG
Source organism: Ochrobactrum sp. CGA5 (assembly GCF_006345815.1). Taxonomy (GTDB): domain Bacteria; phylum Pseudomonadota; class Alphaproteobacteria; order Rhizobiales; family Rhizobiaceae; genus Brucella. The sequence continues at coordinate 421,482 of NZ_VCIG01000042.1, forward strand.
GACAGGTTGGCTATCACATGGCCGATACGGCTTGCCCGATAGCCGAACATACATGGGAAAGTGTGTGCTGGAGCGCGTGGAGTGCGGTCGATGCGGCCGATGCGGTGCTTGCAGGCGAGGTCGCAGCCTATGCGCTCTGCCGCCCGCCGGGACACCACGCCTTTGCCGATGTGGCAGGCGGCTTCTGCTTCGTCAACAATTCGGCGGTCGCAGCCCAGCGCCTGCGTTCGAAGACAGAGCGCGTCGCGATCCTTGATGTCGATCTGCATCATGGTAACGGGACGCAGGGCATTTTCTATGCCCGCCCCGACGTAATGACCGTCTCGATCCATGCCGATCCGGTGCGCTTCTATCCGTTTTTCTGGGGCCATGCCGACGAACGCGGCGAGGGGGCGGGACTTGGCTACAACCTCAATCTGCCACTGCCGCGCAAATCGGGCGACGCCGAATTCCTCGCCTCGCTCGACACGGCCTTCCGCCGCATCGAAGCCTTCGCGCCCGATGCGATTGTGGTCGCACTCGGCCTCGACCCGTTTGAGGGCGACCCGTTCGGCGGATTGTCGGTCACGACAGGTGGTTTCGGACGCATCGCCGAAGCAATCGCAAAGCTTCGCCTGCCGACCGTCATCGTGCAGGAGGGCGGTTATCTGTGCGATGCGCTCGGCGATAATCTCACAGCCTTCCTCGGCGGTTATCACTCGGTGGCGCGATGAGCGGCCTCGTTACCTTTATCGGCGTCGCGCATCCGTGGATGTGCGATGTCATGGGGCATATGAATGTCCGGCACTATACCGGGATGTTCGACGATGCGAGCTTTCAGCTCTTGGGGCATATTGCCGGGAAAATTCCCGATGAAAGCTTTGGCTGGGCGGATGTGCGTTCGACAACCGAATACAAGCAGGAAGTGCCTGCCGGGGACCTTCTTACAATCCGTTCGCATGTGCTGAAAGTCGGGCGCTCGTCCATCACCTTTCGCCAGATGATGGTAGGTTCGCTGGATGGCGAGCTACGCGCGGTGAACGAGACGACGACGGTTTGTTTCGACAAGATTGCACGCCGTTCGCTCGAACTGGGATCGGGCATGCGTGTCAGGGCCGAAAAACTGCTAGAGGATTATCCTGCCTGCTGACATGAAAAATGCAGAACGCTTTTCGTGCAGTCACATCCGAGGTCACGCAACAAGCCGTCCTTAAGGCCATAGATCCAGCCGTGGACGACAATATTCTTGTTCTGCTTCCAAGCTGATTGCAGAACCGGCGTGCGCGACAGACTTTCCACTTGTGAGGCGACGGTCAGCTCGCAAAGCCTGTTCAGTCGTTCTTCGGGGTCGGTAAAGCTGCTCAGCTCCGGCTCGTTTGCCTGCGCAATATCGCGAACTGGCTGGAGCCAGTTATCGATGATACCGTGGCCATATCCGGCCATGGCGGCGCGAACGCCGCCGCACCCGTAATGACCGCAGACGATGATGTGCCTGATCTCCAGCACCTCGACTGCAAATTCAAGCACTGAGAGTAGGTTGAGATCGGCGCGATGGACGAGATTGGCAACGTTGCGGTGCACGAACACTTCACCCGGCTGCAATCCGGTGACGACATTGGCGGGAACCCGGCTGTCCGAACATCCGATCCAGAGATATTCCGGGCGCTGCATCGATGACAGTCGGCTGAAATATTCAGGGTCTTCCTGGCGCTTTTCCGCAGCCCATTGCCGGTTATGTTCGAAAAGGTCTGATATCATGAACCCGTCTCATCCGGATGTTTTCCGCCTCAGACATAGACGGCTATAGAAGTATAGTAATTGATGCCGAGCAAGTAAGAAATGTTTTGGCATCGGAGGAGCGGGAAAAACGCCCGCTCCTCCTCGCTTTTATACAGCCGGTTTCTCGCTGCGGCCAATGCCGAGCAACTGGTAGAAGACAAGCGCCGCAAGCGTCGATGTTGCAATGCCGCCAAGAGTGAAATCACCAATCGTCAGCGTGAAGTCGCCAGCGCCGAAAATGAGTGCCACGCCCGCCGTGAAGAGGTTGCGGGAATCCGCAAAGTCCACCTTGTTGACGATCCAGATGCGGGCCATGGCCGAAGCGATGAGGCCAAACACCGAAACGGCAAGTCCTGCCAGAACCGGGGCCGGGATGGTTTGCAGGATCGCGCCGAATTTCGGCGACATGCCGAGGATCAACGCCATGATTGCGGCAATGACGAAGATCAGCGTCGAGTAGACTTTGGTCATCGCCATGACGCCGATATTTTCGGCATAGGTGGTAACGCCGGTGCCGCCGCCCGAACCGGAAATCATCGTTGCAAGACCATCACCAAGGAAGCCGCGACCGATATAACGATCCATGTTCTGGCCGGTAATCGAACCGAGGGCTTTGATGTGGCCGAGATTTTCCGCCACCAGAACGATTGCGACCGGTGCAATCAGGGTGATCGCTTGCCAGTTGAATTCCGGCGTCGTGAAATGCGGCAGGCCAAACCAAGCGGCATTGCTGACTGCGGTGAAGTCGATGCCAGGTACAATGCCGAGGCCGTTGCCGAGAATGAGGACCAGCAGATAGCCGAACAACAGTGCAAAAAGCACTGAGAGGCGCTTGGTGCCGCGCGGTCCATAGGCCGCGATCATCGCCATGCAGAGAACGGTGAGCAGCGCGATGGTTATATGTGTGCCGGTTCCCTTCAACTGGCTGACGGCGACCGGAGCGAGGTTGAGGCCAATGGAAACGCCGATGGCTCCGGTGACGACCGGCGGCATCAGCCGTTCCACCCAGCCCGTGCCGATGGCCATGACCACAAGGCCGATCAATGCATAGAGCGCGCCGCAGGCAATAATACCGCCGAGCGCGATGCCAATATTGGGATTTGGACCGGAGCCGCCATAGCCTGTTGCGGCGATGACGACTGCGATGAAAGCGAAGGACGAGCCGAGATAGCTTGGCACACGACCTGCCGTCAGCAGGAAGAATAAAAGCGTGCCGATACCGGAGAAGAAGACGGCGACATTGGGATCGAAACCCATCAGCAGTGGTGCAACGATGGTCGAGCCGGACATTGCAAGAAGATGTTGCACGCCCATAGGAATGGCGGCGGCGGCCGGCAGGCGCTCGTCAGGAAGCACGACGGCGTTTGATGTCAAACGCCAGCTTGGGAAATAGCCCATGATGTCCCTCTGGAAAATATTGTCCGTTTGTTATTTTACGCGCATCTTTCCCGAAAACCGCTTCGCACTTTTCGGGACGCGCTATTGCCTTTATCGCCTCGTGCCGGTGATTTCCAGAGGGGATCGGACCAATCAGCCAGGGAGCTGTTGATGAGTGGCCTTGGAGCTCCATGCGTGCTTATAAGTGCACAAGGATGCTCTGAACTATTGGATTTACGCATTGGCCAAAACATCGATTCCGCTTTTCTGGCCGATGCTGTCGCGATTTTATCCTGTCACTGTTACGCGCTCATCACCATCCGTCACCCTGCCGATGATGCTGGCAGATGGATAACCGGCGGCGCGGATGCTATTCAAAAGCCTTTCTGCTGCCTCCGGCGCGCAGGATACGAGGAGCCCACCAGATGTTTGGGGATCGGTCAGCAATTGCTGTTTCCAGAGCGGACAATCGTCCGGAAGCTGCACATCATGTCCATAGCTTGCCCAGTTGCGAGTGGATGCTCCGGTCACGAAACCGTCTTTTGTCAGCCGTTCGGCCTGCTTGAGAAAGGGCAGGGCGTCATAGGCGATAGCAATGCCGGCTTTTGAACCGCGCGCCATTTCGAGCGCATGGCCGAGGATGCCGAAGCCGGTGACGTCAGTGACCGCGTGGACGGCGTCATCCTTGCCAAGTGTGGCCCCGATGCGGTTCAGCAATGTAACAGACGCCATCATTTCATCGTAACCGGCGCTGTCGAGTTCCTGCTTCTTGAACGCGGCGGAATAAATACCGACTCCGATTGCCTTGGTCAGGATCAGCGTGTCTCCCGGAAGCGCGCCGCTGTTCTTGCGCAGGCTCGAAAGCTTGCAGGTCCCGATGACCGCAAGCCCATAGATCGGTTCCGGCGCGTCGATGGAATGCCCGCCTGCGACCGGAATGCCAGCTTCAGCACAGATACTGGAACCGCCTTTCAGGATTTCGCGGATCATTTCCGCTGGCATTTTGTTCACGGGCATGCCGAGGATCGCCAGCGCCATGATCGGCGTTCCTCCCATGGCGTAGACGTCGGATATCGCATTGGTGGCCGCGATGCGTCCAAAATCGAACGGATCATCTACCATCGGCATGAAGAAGTCCGTGGTAGCGATCACGCAGTTTTCGTCATCCAGTTGCCAAACGGCGGCGTCATCGCCGGTTTCAGTTCCGACGAGAAGCTGCTTGAAAGGCTGCATGGCGGGTTGGTCCGCCAGCAGATCCTGCAGGACCGCCGGAGCCAGCTTGCAGCCGCAGCCGCCGCCATGGGCAAGCGTGCTGAGACGAATAGGTGATGCGATATCCATGATGTCCTCAGAACTTATATCGTTATTTCGCGTGCGGTCATGGCGTAGCGGAAGGCGTCCGCATCGAGACAATCCAGACGGGTGCTGGCGACTTCGGCCTGCGGATACATGAGGAAGCCGAGTTGTGGTCCTTGAGCAGAAGGCAAGGCGATGTCGCTGCCGTCATTGAAGGCGATCCAGTTGCCCTCCCAGGAGCCGAAGAGCTTTTGCCGCACGGCTGCGACACGCGGATCATCGGCGGGGAGCCCGCCCTTTTCCTCCTCCAGCATCACCTTGCGCACATCCGCCGGATCGGTCGCGACCCAGCCGATGCCGTCGAGATAGATTTCGGCGCGGCAATGCTGGGCTTTGGTGATGGTCTCATTCTTTGCACCAAGGCTCTTGTAGCCGAAGGCGGAAGGCGCGACGCGCACGCCATAAAGATCGCGGGCCGGAATTCCCGCTGCCCTGACGAGAGCCACGAACAAAGGATTGATGTCGGCGCATTTGCCACCGAGATCGCCGCTGTCAAGCATGGCGACAATGTTTCCATCACCGCAGCCGCGCGTTGAGGCGCGCCGGTATGTGTTGGCGACGACCCAGTCGTAGATGCGGCGCGCCTTCTCCTGATCGGTATCCGCATCCGCAACGATCCTGTCAGAGGTCTGCTTGATGATGCCATCCACCGGCGCAAGGCGGGTCCCGGCCAGATAGCGTTCGCGTTCGGCTTGGGTCAGCGGCACGGCCCTTATCGAAGCATCGAGATTGCTTGCACGGTCGCGGGTGGAGATGAGGCTGATGATTTCGGCTTGCGGCTTTGCTTCGTCTGCGTCCCATTCAAGATAAAGCAGGTCGGTGCCGCTGGCCGCATCGCGGTCGAGCCGCGCGACCTTGGCGTTTGTCGTCCAGCGATTGCCTTCCGGACGGTTCCAGTCGCTGCCATCGAACCCGGCCATAGGAACCCAGACTCGAATGGGCTCTCCTGAGGCGACAGGTGCAATGCTGGTTGTGATCTCGAAGCTGCGCCAGCCCGATGGCTGCGGCGCGAATGTGTTGCTGGCCGCAGATGCAAAATTCGGCAGCATGCTGAAGGCGGCGCAAGCCGCACCGGATTTAAGAAGTTCCCGACGGTTCATGACGATCCCCTTTTTGCTTTGAATTGTTCTTGTTGCGATTGCCCGAGAAAAATCGCTTCACGACCTTCAGGCCGGAAAGTGACAAACATGCAATGATTACAGGAAATCTGGACGCGACTTTGCCCGTTTCAAACGAGGCTGGGCTGAGGGTCGCACAACGCCACCGCATCGGGTCAAATAAGCCGATGCGAAGCAAGAGCCACTCAAAATTCAAGCCCCGAAACTCGGGAGCAACAAAAGAAGCCACGACATCAGTGTGGCGCTTTTACAAGGGAACGTCAATCAGCTAGCACGTTTTCAGGCCATTCTTACTGCAAGGCTCGCGCATGAATACATGACTAAGAATATCATGTTATTGGTAACTACACCTTATTGTTAATTGTTTTAGGTCGCGCTTCTGTTGACAACTTGGTTTTATTGCGGTGAACTGATCTTAGGCAAGTCCAATTTAAAGAAGAATATGCTGCGGTATTTTTCTTCTGACGATCAGGGAGGTGCAGCGCAATGAATGTGGAGCTCTCACGACGCCAGTTTCTGGGCGGGACGGGGGCGGTAGTGGCGGCTTCGGCGCTTGGGTCTTTCGGTTTCGGCGGGGTGGAAACCGCCTATGCTGAAGCCATTCGCCCCTTCAAGCTGACCAACACGACCGAAACCCGAAATACCTGTCCTTACTGCTCGGTTGCCTGCGGCATCATCCTCTATTCCAAGGGCGATGTCAGGAAAGGCGAGAAAGCTGATCTGGTCCATGTCGAAGGCGATACGGATCACCCCACCAATCGCGGCACGCTTTGCCCGAAGGGGGCGGCACTGAAGGATTTCGTCAACGCGAAGACCCGTCTGCAGAATCCGCGGGTCCGCGAGGCGGGTTCATCCGAGTTCAAGCAGATTTCCTGGGAAGATGCTCTCGACCGTATCGCGCGGCACCTGAAAGACGACCGCGACGCCAACTTCATAGCGAAGAACGCGGCGGGCACCACGGTCAACCGCTGGACTTCGACAGGTTTCCTCGCGGCTTCGGCAACCACCAATGAAACAGCGTTTCTCACCTACAAGGTGGTGCGCAGCACAGGCATAGTTGCATTCGATAACCAGGCACGCGTCTGACACGGCCCGACGGTGGCGAGTCTCGCCCCAACATTTGGCCGTGGAGCAATGACCAACTCCTGGACCGATATCAAGAACACCGATCTCGTCGTCGTCATGGGCGGCAATGCGGCGGAAGCGCATCCATGCGGCTTCAAGTGGGTAACGGAGGCCAAGGCCAATCGCGGGGCGAAGCTGATCGTCGTCGATCCGCGTTTCACGCGCACGGCTTCCGTGGCGGATTTCTACGCGCCAATCCGGCAGGGTACGGATATTGCCTTCCTGCTCGGTGTCATCAACTACTGCATCCAGAACGACAAGGTGCAGTGGGAATATGTGAAGCATTTCACCAATGCCAGCTACATCATCAAGGATGGCTTTGAATACAAGGACGGCTTGTTTACGGGCTACGATGAGGAAAAGCGGGATTATGACCGTTCGAGCTGGGATTATGTAATCGGCGATGACGGCTATGCGGTCGTTGACGATACACTGCAGAACCCCCGCTGCGTATGGAACCTGCTGAAACAGCATGTTTCCATCTTCACGCCGGACATGGTGGAACGCATCTGCGGCACGCCGAAGGAGAAATTCCTGAAAGTGGCCGAGATGATGTCCGAATGCTCGGCGCCTGACAAGACAATGACGTCGATGTATGCGCTGGGCTGGACGCAGCATTCCAAGGGGTCGCAGAATATTCGCTGCATGGCGATGCTGCAGCTTATCCTCGGCAATATCGGTGTGCGTGGCGGGGGCATGAACGCGCTGCGCGGTCACTCTAACATTCAGGGACTGACCGATATCGGCCTCATGTCCAACCTTCTGCCCGGTTACTTGAACATCCCGGTCGAAAAAGAGGTCGATTTCGACACCTATATCTCGACACGCGGTTTCAAGCCGCTGCGTCCGAACCAGATGAGCTACTGGCAGAACTATCGCAAATTCTTTGTCAGTTTCCAGAAGGCGATGTGGGGCAGTGCCGCGACCGTCGAAAACGACTTCGCCTATGACTGGCTGCCGAAGCTGGACGTGCCGAATTACGATATGCTTCGTATCTTCGACATGATGCATGAAGGCAAGGTCAACGGCTATATCTGTCAGGGCTTCAATCCGCTGATGGCGGTGCCAAATCGCAAGAAGCTGACAGATGCTTTGTCGAAGTTGAAGTTCCTCGTGACGATGGACCCGCTGGAAACGGAAACCTCGCGTTTCTGGGAAAACCACGGTGAATTCAACGATGTGGATTCGGCTTCCATCCAGACGGAAGTGTTCCAGTTGCCTTCCACCTGCTTTGCTGAGGACGAGGGTTCGCTCACCAATTCCGGGCGCTGGCTGCAATGGCACTGGCCTGGTGCGACGCCGCCCGGTGAGGCGAAGACAGACAACTGGATCATGGCACAGATACATCTGCGGCTGAAGGAACTCTATCGTAAGGAAGGCGGTGCCTTCCCCGATCCAATTCTCAATCTCGTCTGGGATTATGAGGATGAGGGTGAACCGACGGCGGAAGAACTGGCCAAGGAACTGAACGGTCGTGCCATCGGCACTGTGACCGATCCAGCCGATCCAACCAAGGTTATTGCTGAGGCGGGCAAGCTACTGCCTGGTTTTGCGGCGCTGCGCGATGATGGTTCGACGGCATCGGGCTGCTGGATTTATTCTGGCTGCTTCACCGAGGCTGGCAACAATATGGCCCGCCGTGACAATCACGACCCTGATGAGACGGGCGCCTATCTCAACTGGTCGTGGGCTTGGCCTGCAAACCGTCGCATCCTCTATAACCGCGCCTCGGCCGACATCAATGGCAAGCCGTGGGACCCGAGCCGCAAGCTCATTGAGTGGAACGGTTCGAAATGGACGGGTTATGACGTGCCGGATATTGCGCCGACCGCCAAACCGGAGGAAGTCGGACCTTTCATCATGAATGCGGAAGGCTCTTCGCGCCTGTTCAGCCGCGGCATGATGCGCGACGGTCCATTCCCAGCCCATTATGAGCCGTTTGAATCGCCGCTCGCCAATGTGATCGCACCTAACATTCGGGGCAATCCGGTGGCGCGTGTTTTCAACGACGACTTCAAGCAGTTTGCGGAAACGGCTTCGGAGGAGTTCCCCTATGCGGCGACCTCCTACCGCCTGACCGAGCATTTCCACTACTGGACGAAGCACGTCACGGTGAATGCCGTTTTGCAGCCCGAGTTCTTCGTGGAAATCTCGGAAGAGCTGGCGAAGGAGAAGGGCATTGCCAAGGGAGACTGGGTGCGGGTTTGGTCGAAGCGCGGCTCGGTCAAGGCCAAGGCCGTGGTGACTAAGCGTATCAAGCCGCTCATCTGTGACGGCAAGACAGTGCATGTTGTTGGCATCCCGCTCCACTGGGGCTTCATGGGCGCTGCCCGCAAGGGCTTCGGCCCGAATTCGCTGACACCTTTCGTTGGCGACGCGAACATCGAGACGCCGGAGTTCAAGGCGTTTCTGGTCAATATCGAGCGCAGCAGCGCGCCTGTAGCATAGGAGGGATTAGAGATGTTTCCACCCGTTCCCAATCCTAGCGTCCAGCCGCAACAGCCGCGTTTCGGTGATAAGGACTTGATCAGGCGGTCGGCGTCGAATGTGACGCAGCCTGCCGAGCGCCAGACCGAGGTGGCGAAGCTCATTGATGTGTCGAAATGCATTGGCTGCAAGGCCTGCCAGTCGGCTTGCGCCGAATGGAACGACACGCACGAGGAGATCGGCATCAATGTCGGTGTCTATGACAACCCGCATGATCTGACGCCGAATACATTCACGTTGATGCGCTTTACCGAGTGGGACAATCCCGACTCTGGCAATCTGGAATGGCTGATCCGCAAGGATGGTTGCATGCATTGCGAAGACCCTGGCTGCCTCAAGGCCTGCCCGGCGCCGGGTGCAATCGTGCAATATTCCAACGGCATCGTCGATTTCGTCCATGATAATTGCATCGGCTGCGGCTACTGCATCAAGGGATGTCCGTTCAACATTCCGCGTGTTTCTGAAGTGACACACAAAGCTTACAAGTGCACGCTCTGCTCCGACCGCATCGCAGTGGGACAAGGTCCGGCCTGTGCCAAAGCATGCCCGACGCAGGCCATCGTCTATGGAACCAAGGACGAGATGAAGGAATGGGCCGACGGCCGCATCAAGGATCTGAAATCACGCGGCTTTGAAAATGCCGGCCTTTACGATCCGCCGGGCGTTGGCGGGACGCATGTGATGTATGTGCTGCACCATGCCGACAAGCCCGAAATCTACGCCAACCTGCCGAACAATCCGCGCATCAGCCCGGTTGTGGAGGCGTGGAAAGGCGTGTCCAAATATGCAGGCATGGCCGCGATGGGTTTGGCCGCTGCAGCGGGTCTGCTGCATTATATCTTCAAGGGTCCGAACGTCGTGACAGAGCACGACGAGGAACAGGCCGAAAAGCTCACGGGAGAGAAAAGCTCATGAGCAAGACCTACTTTGACGATGTGGAACGCGGTGACGGGATAGAACCCGGCAAGCCGGTCAAGGTGCACCGCTATTCAGGCGGTGCACGTATCAATCACTGGATCACCGCGATCAGCCTGGTGCTGCTGGCACTGTCCGGCCTTGCGATGTTTCACCCATCGCTGTTTTTCCTGTCGGGCCTGTTCGGCGGCGGACAATGGACACGTACCATCCATCCGTGGATCGGTGTGGTGCTTTTCTTCAGCTTCCTTGGGCTTTTCCTGCGTTTCTGGAGCGCCAATCTGTGGAAGCGTGAAGACAACCAATGGCTCGCGCATGCCAATGACGTGATCGCCGGCCATGAAGAAAAGCTGCCCGAAGTCGGCAAATATAACGCTGGTCAGAAGCTCGTTTTCTGGTCCATGTCCGTCCTCATTATCATCCTGATCATTTCCGGCGTGATGATCTGGAATGAATACTTCGGTGCCTCAACCAGCATTGACCAGCAGCGCTGGGCTCTGCTTGTTCATTCCATGGCTGCAGTGGCGGCGATCTGTGTCTGGATCGTGCACGTCTACGCTGCGATCTGGGTCAAGGGAACGATCAGCGCCATGACGCGCGGCACAGTCACCGGCGGCTGGGCGTGGCGGCATCATCGTAAATGGCTGCGCGAGCTGGCGTCGAAGCGGAAAGTTAAACAGGGCGGGAGCAAGCCTGCTGCATGATATTTTCAATACTGTAGGGTTGAAAAGCTCGGCAGTCGCCCCAGAATGACAATAGTCAGTGGTCCACGTGGCCCGTTGGGTTCGTGAGGAGTGATATGGCAGGCAAGAACGATCTGATGCCGGACCCGACGGTCATCGGCGAAATATCGGCACCTCCCTTCGTGCAATTGCCGGACCCCGGCACACTCTTCGCCGAAAGAGCTGCGCGACTGCGTCTTTTGGGCTCGGTCAGCCCGTTGAAACCCTATCTGGAATTCATAGCGGACCTGAGCGCAGCCCTGTCCGACGCAAATGCCAGTCTCGGTCCTGTCGACGTGCCGCAGAACAACGCGCGGGGAGGAGAGTTCGGCATGCCTGCGATAGACCGCGTAGATGCGGCATCGCAAGAGGCGCTTGACACCATCTTCGACCGGCTGTTCGAGCGCGCCCGCATGATTGCCAAGCCACAGGATGCCGCCGACGCGCTGGAACGTGTGGCGAGTGGTGGTAGGGATGAGCGTCGCCGGATGGTCGAGGCAATCTTTGCCGGTTTGCTGCCGCCGGAAGCGATTGCTGAACACATCTATGTCTGGGCAGGTCTACAGCTCCATTTCACGCGGCTTGCATCGGCGCTTGATCCGAAATCGGTGAAGCCGGTGGCCGATGGCGTCTGCCCGACTTGTGGCAGCACGCCGTCAAGCTCAATGGTCGTGGGATGGCACGGTGCGCATGGCGCTCGCTTCTGTTCCTGTGCCGTGTGCAACACGCTCTGGCATTATGTGCGGGTCAAATGCGTATGCTGCGGCTCCACGAAGGGCATCGGCTACAAGGAAGTCGAAGAAGGCGGTGGCATCATCAAGGCCGAAACCTGCGACGAATGCCAAAGCTGGGTGAAGATCATCTATCAGCAGCTATCAGCAGATGCCGATCCGATGACCGATGATATTGCAAGTCTCGGTCTCGATATGCTGATGCGCGAGACGCCTTACCGGCGTGGCGGCTTCTCTCCGCTGCTTGCCGGACTGTGAGGCAGTATGGACCAGATCAGAGCTTCGCTGCGTCATCTTCCGTCCGTGGATACCATCCTGCAAATGCCCGAACTCTCCGGCGCATTGGATAGTTTTGGCCATGGGGCGGTGACAGAAGCGGTGCGCAAGGTGTTGGGCGATGAGCGTGAGGCGGTGAAATCGGGCACCCTGCTTTCAAGCAACACGCATTTGGCTGAACGGGTTATTCAATTGCTGGAAGCGTCAGTGCAATTGAACTTGCGCCCCCTATTCAATTTGACGGGAACCGTCCTGCACACCAATCTGGGACGCGCCATTCTTGCCGAAGCCGCAATCGAGGCCGCGACGCAAGCCATGCGGCAGGCTGTTTCGCTTGAGTTCGACCTGTCTTCAGGATCGCGCGGCGAGCGGGACGATCATCTCCGTGCGCTTGTCTGTGAACTGACGGGGGCGGAAGATGCAACCGTCGTGAACAACAATGCCGCTGCCGTGCTTCTGGTGCTGAACAGCCTTGCCTCGGGCAAGGAAGCCATTGTGTCCCGCGGCGAACTGATCGAGATCGGTGGCGCTTTTCGTATGCCGGACATCATGACCCGCGCCGGGACACGGCTTGTCGAAGTGGGCACTACCAACCGCACCCATCCGCATGATTACGGGAATGCAATCACCACCGAAACAGGGCTGGTGCTGAAAGTCCATACGTCCAATTATCGGATCGAAGGTTTCACGCGGGAAGTTACAGCGCCGGAACTCGCCGCGCTTGCGCAAGCGAAGGGCGTGCCGCTGGTGAATGATCTCGGCTCCGGCACACTTGCTGATCTGACCTCCTTCGGTCTCGCCCATGAGCCGACGGTGCGCGAAGCGGTTGCCGAAGGTGCGGATATAGTCACCTTTTCCGGTGACAAGCTGCTTGGTGGACCACAGGCGGGGTTCATCGTCGGGCGGCGCGACCTGATTGCCCGCATCAACAAGAACCCTATGAAGCGGGCCTTGCGGGTCGACAAGATCAGGCTCGCGGCGCTTGAAGCGACACTGAAACTTTATCGCAATCCGCAACGGCTAGCAGAATATCTGCCGACTATGCGCTATCTGGCACGTCCGCAATCCGAAATGGTTGCACAGGCGGCACGGCTCAAGCCGGAACTGGAGAAAGCTCTTGGCGAGGCTTACATCGTGACGGTGACGGATTGTGCCAGCCAGATCGGCTCTGGTGCGTTGCCGCTTTCAACTGTTCCAAGCGCCGGATTGTCGATTGTGCCTAAAGACGGTAGCGGCTCCGCGCTGACAGCACTCGGCGGTTCATTGCGTGCGCTGCCTTTGCCGGTCATCGGGCGGATCGAAAAGGGTGCATTTGTGCTCGATCTGCGCTGCCTTGATGACGAGAACAGTTTCGTCCGGAACCTGTTGTCCTATGCGGTTCGCTGATCTTTTTACCCGCAAGCCGAACCCGGATGCGACAGCGCAAGCGCTGGACAAAGCGCTTGCCGCTGCGAAGGCGGGTGATTACGCAACGGCGCTTTCCATCTGGGAGCCGTTGGCACGTGCAGGCAATGCACGAGCGCAGAACAATATCGGCGCCTGCTTTGCAGGCGGGATGGGCGTTGAGAAAAATGTCGGTCTTGCGCAGCGCTGGCTGGCGCTCTCAGCTGCGGCTGGCGATGCTTCCGGCCAGCGCAATCTCGCGTCGCTCTTCTTCAAGGGTGAAGATATTGAAGCCGACTATCTGGAAGCGGCAAGGCTGTATCGGCTTGCCGCCGAACAGGGCGATCCGCAGGCGCAGGATATGCTAAGCTGGATGCTCATGGAAGGGGAGGTGATAACCGCCGACCCGGTTGAGGCGCGTGAATGGGCGCTGAAAGCAGCGGAGGGCGGTGTTGCCGCAGCCATGACCCGGCTTGGCATGATCTATCATAATGCCTTGGGTGTCCCGCGTGATCCCTCACTGGCGGTACATTGGTGGCGGAAGGCTTCTGTCGCAGGCGACCCGGATGGAGAGGCCATGCTTGGTGCGGCGCTGCATCTTGGCATGGGCGTGGAGCGCGATCCTTTGGCGGCTTACGAATGTTTGCTGCGGGCCGAGAAGGGCGGCAGCGCGCTCGCCGCACCGTTCATCGGGGCGGCGCGTAATGCGCTGAACGAGAAGCCATGATCATCGGAACGGCGGGGCATATTGATCATGGCAAGACCTCGCTGGTGCGTGCGCTGACACAGGTCGATACGGACCGGCTGAAAGAGGAAAAGGCGCGGGGTATTTCCATTGATCTCGGTTTTGCCTATCTGCCCCTGTCCAGCGACGAAAAGGATATACTCGGCTTTGTCGACGTACCGGGGCATGAAAAGTTCGTACATACGATGCTTGCCGGTGCCGCGAGCATCGATTTCGTCATGCTGGTTGTCGCTGCCGATGACGGGATCATGCCGCAAACGCGCGAACATCTCGCAATCGTCAATCTGCTCGGCATCGGGCGCGGTGTCGCCGTCATAACAAAATCCGATCTTGTCGATCCTGACCGTCTTGCCGAAGTGGAAGCAGCTATACGCAACGAACTGGCGCTGACGGGACTTGCCGATGTTCCCATCCTGGCGGCTTCTACTGTCTCCGGTGCCGGGATCGATGAGCTGAGAACCATGCTGCAAGTGCAGGCCCATGCATTCGGTGAGCGGCGGACAACGGGGCGTTTTCGTCTGGCTGTGGATCGCTCTTTCACACTCAAGGGCGCTGGCACCGTCGTTACGGGTACGGTGCTTTCGGGTAAGGTCAGTATTGGCGACCATCTGGTCATCAGCCCGTCGGGCAGGGAAGCGCGGGTCCGTAGCATCCACGCCCAGAACCGGCCCAGCGAAACTGCGCAGGCAGGTGATCGCTGCGCACTCAATCTGGCAGGCGAGGGTGTATCGAAAGAGGCGGTGCATCGCGGCGACATGCTGGTGTCCCCCGGCCTTCATCGTCCGACGGACCGCATTGATGCATCGCTGCAAATTCTGCCCTCGGAGCAAAAGCTGCTCGGTCAATGGTTTCCGGTTCGCCTGCATCATGCCGCAACCGAGGTGGGTGCACGTATCGTGCTTTTGCGGGATGAGGAGCTTCGGCCCGGTACCGAGGACCGGGTGCAACTGGTACTGGATCGTCCTGTCGCGGCGGCAGCGGGAGACCGCTTTGTTATCCGGGATGTATCCGCGCAACGCACCATCGGCGGCGGACGGTTTCTCGATCTGCGCCCGCCGCAACGCAAGCGTCGCAGCTTGGAACGTATGGCGCAGCTCAATGCTCATTCCATCGACGACCCTGTGGAAGCGGCGCGCGCACTTCTGTCTGTCGAACCGCATTATCTCGACGCGGCGGCATTCCTGCGCGACCGCGCACTGACAGATGATCCACAAGGTTTTGCAGAGGAACTTGATGCCGTAATGCTCCGCCAAGCAAACTCGGTGCTCTTGCTTTTGCCGGAGCGTTGGAATGCTTTACGTGAGGATATTCTCGTGCGGCTCGGTGTCTTCCACGACGAGAATCCGGACTTGATCGGGATGGGGGTGGAACGATTGCGGCTGTCGTTGAAGCCGCGCTTGCCTGCGCCAGCCTTTCGCGCTGCCATCGCTGCGCTGGTCGAGGCAGACCTGCTGAGACTGGATGGCGCCTGGCTTCGCCTTCGCGATCATGAAGTGACGATGAGCGATGCCGATGAGGCGCTCTGGCAGTGTATAGCACCGCTTCTTGGAGGCGACGCCCGTTTTCGTCCGCCCCGTGTGCGTGATATTGCAGGATTGCTCGATGAGCGGGAGGAGGATGTTCGCCGCCTGCTCAAGCTTTCCGGGCGCATGGGCCGCGCGCACGAAGTGGCGCATGACCATTTTTTCCTGCGGGCGACAATAGCCGAAATGATCGGCATTCTGTCGGACATGGACGCGGCTTTTGATAGTGGCTGGTTCATTGCGGCGCGCTTCCGCGATCGGGTCGATAGCGGTCGCAAGGTGGCAATCCAGATACTGGAGTTCTTCGATCGTATCAGCCTCACGATAAGGCGTGGCGACATGCGCCGCCTGAACCGCCGAAAGCTGGATTTGTTCGGCGATTTTACGCAAGGGAAATAAGGATAGCCGGACGAGCGAAATGAAATCTATTTCGACGAGCATCTGCCTGATATTCGTTCTGGCTATCGTGGCGGGCTGCGCTAACAGACAGTGCAATGAGTGGCCGGGCACCTGCATCATTCAGTGACCGGCCTTTGGGATACAGCCGTTCAGATTGACGTTTTGATTGTTGGTGCTGTAGGAAAGAGCAGCCAATGAAAGGGTAGCAGCAGGTTGGAGTTCGGTCCGTTGCTCCAGCGTGCCGATACGAATTAAAGGAATGAATTCACTATCTGGAAGGGATACATGCCCGGTGGCATGTCCGGACTTCAAATCCGGGAGGGGCCGATAGACGGTCTTTGGTGGGTTCGACTCCCATTCTCTTCCGCCATTCCCGTTGTTCTGGTTTGGTTTTCAGATTCTTTGCCAGTTGCCATAACCTGATTTTTTTTTGCTTTAAGCTGCTCTATAGCCTGTTCGGGCGTCAACCCTTGACGACCCGACAGAGACAGACCAACCGCTGGATCAGGTACTTGCAGTATTGGTGCAGGACAGGAAGATTTGAACCAGAAAGCCCCGCTGTGTGATCGCGCGGGGCTTGTTGGGCAGAATGTCTAATTAGAAGCTGTCGAAGAAGGGGTTTGGCTTTGCCTGCGTGTGGTCGGGGCTTTGCGTTTGGGTTTAGGCAGCAACCCTTCCCTTTGCGCTCTCTTTTTCGCATCCTTACGCGCGCGTCGGACTGCTTCGCCTTTCTCACGAGTGCGCTTCTCGGATGGCTTTTCGTATGCCCGGCGTTCTCTTAACTCGCGGAAAATACCTTCTCGTTGCATTTTCTTTTTGAGCACGCGCAGCGCTTGATCAATATTGTTATCTCGTACAAGTACCTGCATCTAATTCCTAACTATGGCTTTGGTGTTTGGTTTTGCTCCAACCGCGCGGCTCGGAGGCGTTCGGTTTTAGCGTCCACAGCCGCTTTCTCAGTTTGGAGAATTGCTTTTGCAGTTTTGTCCGTTATCGCGCTCTTCGCTTCCATGCGTGATAGAGGCTTCTTAAAGAGCGTATCTTTTGTTAGCGCGCTCGATTTTGGTTCAAGCATTTCAACGTCCTTTGTCTAAAAAGGTCATACTTTCTGATGGCGGAATGAACGGGTGCGAGACAATCCTCCACATGATCGCCGTAAAATGTTTGACAGCTTTGTCCAGTCTCTGGACGGGGGAGCCATTTGCTCGCGCGCCCGTGCAATATCATCGTCGCTTGCGCCGAAACGACTATGCATATGGTTTGCGGCGGCCTCGTCGGCATAGTTGGCCTGGCTGATGTCTTTAATAGCCATCTGAGAACTCCCCTGGGAAGTCTTGACCTTCGCTAATGGTACAAACAAAAAAGGTCGGGAGAACCCGACCTCTAATCGCCTTAATGATCAGTGCCAGTACATCCGTGGTCAAAGATCGAAGGCAGTGTTCAAACGTCAAACTAGAGCGCTTGCAGATTATCAGCAGCTTTTTTGCCCGAGCGGCGATCAGCCACCAGCTCGAAGCTCACCTTCTGACCTTCGTTGAGCGTATGCAAACCGGCGCGCTCGACCGCAGAAATGTGAACAAATACATCTGGCGATCCATCTTCAGGCTGGATAAATCCAAAACCTTTGCCGCCATTAAAGAATTTTACCGTTCCGTTAGCCACACTGAATACCTTTCAATTTGCGTGATTAAAGAAACAACGAATATAATTCGTTGCGATTATTCCGAAATTGAAAGAAAAATCAGGCGCTATGAGCAGCTTGTCGTTCAATGACAAAATCGATATTTAACAATATATTCCTTAGTATCCGTTTTTACAAGGGGAAATCAAAATTAATATTTTTTGCGATGGTGTTTCTTGTCGCCGCTCATTGGCTGGCCGCATGGTGCCGGCTGCAAGGCCAGCAGCACATCGTGCATAGTCACGCGTTATGTCTGCTTCGCTTCGTGGTGGTACAAAGCGGCATATGTCCGCAACGTCAACGCCCACTGTTCCTGTTCGTTTATGAATGAACCCCCATTGGCGACTGCCGCCAGAACGCATGCGCAGATGGAGATCGTCGCCGTAATTGCTCTGCTTTCTCATTGCCTTTTCCTGGTTTCAGAAAGCTTGTTACGATCTACATACAAATCTTGCTGCGATAACCTAGCGGAGCCAGCTATGGCAAACCCTCAAGATTAATACACGCTATTTCAACAGATTACTGGAAACAGCAGACATTCTCTTCCGCTAATAGGCTTTTCAGGTCATCTTGAGCGAACGACGCTCAGCACATTGCGCACCACTTCCTCCTGAAGCGGGCGCTGCTTCTCGATGTTGAAATGGCCGATATCCTTCATGCCCGAGAAATCGCGATTGTCGAGGCTCCCCTTGAAGCGCGGGCCAGCGGTCAGCGGCAATCCCCAACCGTGCTGCTTGAAATAGAAATTCACGGCACGCCGGATATTGCCGGGCAGAGGGGCGGGTGCTGTGGCGGCAAAAGTAGCCATATATGAAACCCGAATGCCCTTTTGTTCGAGAGCGGTTGCAATATCGATGACGGCGTTGGCACCGAGCGAATGGCCAATCAGAACCACGGGCGCGCGTGGGTTCTTCCGCTGGTCGGCCAGTATCTGGTTCAGCACGAAACGCCAGGCCTGGTGCCCCTCGACATGCGCATCGACACCATTGGCCTGCAGTTGCTTACCGATCTCATCGATGCCGGTGGAGAAAATGTCCCCGAAACCGCGCAGGAGATAAACATCGGCCTGCGGCGACTTTCTGGACGGGCTTTTAGGTGCCGCCTGCGCCGCGCTGCCATAGAGTGCGAGTGCTGCTCCGGCAAACAGCAGGCCGCGACGGGTCACGGATTTCGAACGCAAACTGTTCAGCTTTGAATTCATCGTCGATTACCTGTGGGAGCGCATGCTGGAACTATAAAGGAGCTTTCGGACACGATGCGTTGGAGCAGGTATCTAGAACGCTGATCCGTTTCAGCCAAATCACTAGAACTTGATTCTCGGAATGATACGACCGGTTCGGCGCGCATATTCGTTATAGGATGCGCCGAATGCCGCCCGCATCATTGCCTCCTCGTGCCCGACCCGATAGAAATAAAGAACCGCAACGCCGACAAGGCCTGCCAGCCCGGCAAACCAGTTCGGCAGCAAGCAGAATTGCGCAATCGCCCAAGCCCAGAACGACACATACATCGGATGGCGGACATATTTGTAAAGGCCGTCGGTTACAAGCTTGTGCTCGCGGCGGATTTCAAGCGAGACCGACCAGTTTTTGCCCAGCTGGCGATGGCTCGCATAAAAAAGCCAGAGGAAAGCGATTTCGACAATCAGTCCGATCCAGGCCAGCCATGGCTGGAATGCATAGTTGGCAAACGCAGGGAAGCCCGTTGCGACATAGACAATCGGGATCAGCGACAGACCGATGGTCGCCGCACCCAGCGCCAGCCTGTCGGTCAGCGTCCTTGCATCGTTGGCGACCTTGATCTTGCGTGCGCGGCGCTGGTGCGGGATGCGGATGACGACCCAGGCAACAAGCCCTATGCCCCAAACGATTGCGGCCAGTGTCGGTGTCATTCGGCAGCACTTTCTTTCATTGGCAAAGCACCGATTATTCGGTCATCCGTTCGGTCTCTAAGCGAAGTTGGCCCACAGCAAATCTGGAAGAAATCATACCAATATGGCTTCGTATTTCCGAATACATATTGATAGTGCACGCGAAAAAGATTCCGCTTCACACGCTTGTAGATTTCCGGTTGCAGCATGTCTTTTATGCGCACGGTCTTCGTGACAGGGAAGGCGCGTTGCGGTTCGCGTTTCAGGCCCATCTCGGCGACAGGATCGGTTTTGTAGAAATTGATCGCATCTGTCAGGCACTGGATCTCCACCCAGTCGATTTTGCCATCATCGGCCAGTCGTTGTACGCCTTCGCGAAAATGCTTGCCCGCAGGGTGATAGCCTGCCTTGAGCGCAGTCGATCCGAGGGTGAGCACGGTCACTGTGGGTGCGCGGCCGCTGAACTCCGGGTCGATGGCAAGGCAGCGGGCCGCAACGTCCAGCATCAGCATGCCGCCGGTGCTGTGGCCGATCAGAATGACTTCGTCATAATGTTTGGCGGCGATGCGCTCGACGATACGGGCTGCAAAGCGCTGCATCAGCGTTTCGGCGTCCTGTCGTCTTCCTCGAATGAAATTGAGTGAAAACGACCACAGATCCATCAGGTGGTTGGTTGACCATCGCTTGCCCAGAACGGCGAGCGCCACAAAAAAAGCCACCAGGCCGACGAGCCAGTTCGCGCTACCCAGCCATTGGGCAGTCCAGCGCGCTACCGCATAGCTCGCGGCGGCAAACAAGGCGAGCACGAGAAATGGATAGAGGAAATAGAATCCGAAACGCCAGGCTTTCGCAAAGAAGCGAAAGGCTGTGCCGGTTAGGACGAAATCGCCGAAGGCGACGAGATATTTGGCCAGCCTGACAGGAAGGGAACGATCGAAGTCCGCCAGCACTATTCTGTCCAGAACAAGAAAATTGAAGTCTGTTTCGGTACTCCATTTGGCATCGGCGGGGGCCGTCTTGATGGATACGGAGCCGATCTCGCTATCGGGCGAAACGCTGACGTCCGAAACCTCGGAACGAAGCCCCCAGAGCGCCTCGAACCTGTTGATTTCTCTATTCAATCGTCCAAAGAACGCCTCCGGCGTTTTCGGATCGTAGCCTCCAATGAAGAAGACAGCGCGTTGTCGAACCGGTTGCTTCATACGCAAACCGTAGTTCGAGGTCTTCGGATTGTCGAGAACATTGCCGGTCGTCCCCAAACAAATATGTTTGAATTCGCTCGCCTATCTCATATCGACCAGACCGCGCCTTATCGCTTCACGAGTTGCTTCGGCGCGAGAAGAAACGCTCAGTTTCTGATATATGGCCTTCACATAATCGCTGACCGTGTGTTCTGACAGTCCAAGTTTCCGGGCGATCTCGCCATTCCGGTGTCCCGCCCCGATCTCTTTCAGCACTTCGGTTTCGCGGCGTGAAAGATGGATGAACTCACCTTCCGGTTCCATGATGGCAGGATGGGCGGATATGGCTTTCACCCGCGCGACGAGATTGAGCCTTGCGCGGATTGTGAGAATGAGAAGGTCGAAATCGATCGGTTTCGTGAGATAGTCGTCAGCACCTGCCTCCCTTCCTGTCAGCTCATGGCTGCGATCGGCAAGGGCGGTGAGGAAGAGGAACGGCGTTCCGGCAAGGTCAGTACGGGAGCTGCGAATCTGTTCCAGAAATTGCAAGCCGTTGGTGCCGGGCATCAATATATCGCAGATGATGATGTCAGGTGTCGTCGTGTCCAGCACGCGCAATGCTTCGCTCGCATTGGCGGCACCGATGGCGTTGAAACCTGAAGTGCTCAATTCATCGATCAGTTCTTCCAGAATGTGTGTTTCGTCCTCAATACAGAGAACGGTCGGCATGTGCGGGATTTCAGGCAGGCGCATGCTGGGCCACCTTTGGTAGAGTGAGAATGAACACCGTACCTTGTCCTTCAATTGAAGTGAAGACAAGCGTTCCGCCGTGCAACTCGGCCAAGGTGCGCGACAGGCTGAGGCCGAGGCCGGTACCCGCCATGTGCGATGCGTTGCTGGCACGGAAAAAGCGGGTGAAAATGCGCTCTGAATCCTCCGCCGGTATCCCGATGCCATAATCGCGAACGATGCAGCGGAATTCGTTGTCGTCTTCCTCGGTAGTCACTTCTATGGGCTTGTCGGCGGGAGAATATTTGGTGGCATTGCCAAGCAGGTTGACCAAAATCTGCTCGACCAGAATGCCGTCGCAATAACAGAAAACCTCGCTTTCCTGGATGTCTGTCACCAGTTCCAGTTCGGGATGCAGTTCCTGATGATAGGTGCAGGTGTTGCGGACCAGTTCTGAGAAATCGACCGGCTGCCGGTTGATCTGGAAGTCATTCTCATCAAGGCGTTCCGCATTGGCCGTGCTTTCCAGCAACAGGATCAGGCGGCGGCTGGCATTACGCATGCGCTTGGCTTTGTCGATGATGATTTCGGGCGTGAATTCGTCGGCACGGCGGATGAAGCGCTGGGCAATGATGTCGATGATCGATACAGGCGTGCGGAACTGGTGCGACACGGTGGTAATGAAGCTTTTGTAAAGCTCCTTGGCCTTGCGCTCGCTCTCCAGCGCCTCGCGCAGGGCGGCGGTACGGTCGGCGACAGTGTGTTCCAGTTGTTGCTTGTACTCCTGCAACGCCTTATGGGCGCGCTCGGCCTTGCGAATGTTGGAAACCACCTGCCAGGACAGGATGGCACCGGTGGCCATGATGCCCAGCACCGCGAACATGATCAGATAAATCGACTGCAATTGTTGGTCGCGTTGCGCGCCGCCGTGGTCTTGCTCCACGATTGTTGCATCATCGGCGACCTTGGTCAGTTCCTCGCGCATGGGAACCAGCGCTTGATAAATTGCGGCGGGGTCGAATTGTTCGGGCTTGGCTTCGATCATCGCCTCGATCTGGGGAAGCCGGTCTGCGTTTCGCTGGATCGTTTCGGCAGCGCCCGGAATGTTGGCAAAATATTTCTTCTGCGGACCATCGGCCAGAAGTGTGAACCGGCTGTAAAGAACGTCAAGGCGGAGCGAGAGATCTGCTCTGCTCGTGCTGCCGACTGGCAGAGTCAGCGCCGTTTCGGCCAGACGCCCGGCGTCGCGTTCGGTCTTGGTGATGGCCCAGACCATGTTCTCGCCGGTATAGGTTGCAAGTGATTTCTGGATTTCCAGAAGCTGGCTGAACGCATAAGCGAGCAGGGCTGCAAAACCCGCCATGACCAGGCCGGAGAGAATATAGCCCCGCTTTAGTTTCATTTCACCTCGATCTGCTTCAACTGCCATGCCCAGCGGTGATCATAGCGCGAATCGTTCAGTTCCTGATGCTGGTCACGGGGATAAACGAGCCAGTATGGTCCCTTGTCGCGCAGGCTTAGCTCGCGCCCGTTCATCCTGCGCGCGACAAGGACATTGTACTTGTACGCATCCTCCAGTGGAATTCTGATGCTGTAATCGTTGAGCGCAAGTACGGTGATCGAACGGCTGGTTGCATCTCGCCCGTCAACCCCCACCGCCGCTAAAACGTCGCGCAGCAATACGCCTTCGAAACTCTGGGGGCCTTCGGTCCATGCAGTCTTGGTCTGCAACTTATTCTGTGGCAGGTTCGCGAACTCATCGGTGCTTAGTACACGTGTTGTTCCATTAGGAGCAATAATGGTCAGCGTGTTCTTCAATGCGGCGTGCGACTCAGCATTGGCCGCGCCGGTGAAGTGGGTGATTTGGCAGACGGCGAAAAACGCGATCAGTGCCGGGAGCGCCAGAAGACGCCGGAAAGCGAACATCCAGGTTGCGCATGACACGTGAGGTATCTCCAGAAATGAAACATTGCGATTGTAACGGAGCTTAAACGTGAGGATTCGTGCAATTTCAAGGTTCTCTTGAGCTTGCAGCGTGAAATCTCCCTTCAAAAGCACCAGCTTCCATCCACAGCCAAAAAATTTTTGGTTCAATTCCAAATAAATATCAAACAGATTCACGCGATATTTCAATCTGTACCGGCATTTGCGGGCCGTTTCTGAAACAGATGGCAGGTTATTCTTTATGGACTATCCCCCCGAATGGGGGAATTGTGTTTCGCTACTGGAGCGTTCACTAAATGATCGCCGGCCTGTTGGGGCTTAGGAGGCTGGCGCAAAAATGGGCGGGGGCTGCTTATCGACCGCGGGGAGTCGGGGTCGATAAGCAGCCAACCAGTCTGGATGGCGCAGAAGCGGCGATAACGGTTACTCTCGAAATGAAGCATTTCGAGCTACGAACAAAAACCGATCCCGATTCATTGATCGCTGCCGGACAAGAATGGCCGACTGGCATCTGGTCGAGCCTTGTGAACCTGCCGTTCGGGTTCCTCGATCAGAGCGAGCTTGCACCTCTTTCGCGTCCTTCACCTGGAGGGCGCGCTTTTTTTTGCCTCTATTGTGATTTCAAAAAATGACGACCGGCGTCTCAGCGCGGTCGTCACGAAATGAAGAGATGATAGTTATTTTTGTTCCGGGGCCGTTGTCTGAATGCTTGCAGTCGTTTGAGGTTTCTCCATCTTGGTGGAGGATTGAGCACTATGATAGGTGCAGTCTGCCATCGCAGCCGTAACCGACAGAGCGAGGACAGCAGTAGTCACGAATACGACTTTCATGTCTGTCTCCCTTCAGTTTGGATGTAGCATTGCAACGGCAAGTTTAGCAGAGCCGGAGCGACCTGTCGCATCACATCGTTTCCAAAGAGCCCTTCGTCGTACTTTTGCCGTAATTGCGCCGGGCGCTTGCCGCAATTCCCCATGGGAAATTGCACCGGGTTCGTTCGGGAAAACGCATTTGGCGCGAAAATCGCGCCAAATCATGGTTACGCCTTAATGTGAATCTGGGGGATTCAGGAGGCGCAGCGGCTCACCACAGCGCGCTTGCCGCCCATCGACAGGAACGAGATATGAAGCGACTGGCCGACGGGTGAGATGGTAATGTTCTCGTTAGACTGCTGGCCATTGGCGGTGCAGGACATCGAAACGGTAAACGTCCCTTCGTAATTGTTCATTCGCGTTATGGAACATTGGCTGTCGCGACTGTCGAAACGCTCGCCGGAAATGGAGAACCGCTGCCCATCCGAGCTGCACCAGTTACCGGTGATGGGTGTCGGGTCGACCGACGGCTTTACAGGAGTGGCACTTGCCGTTGGGCGGGGTGTCGTTTCGGAACATGCCGTCAACGCAGTGACCGCAAGGGCGAGGGCAAGCAAACCGGGCTTGAGCAACAATCTTCTCCTTCGTGAAACAGGCAAGCCCCCTGTTAAAGAAGAGATTCGGGCGATATCGCGGCCACCCAAGAACAGTCCCCAATGAAAGAAGGCCGGATTGCTCCGGCCTTGCTATATGAACCTGGGCACGACGGCGGGGTTATTCCCCCGGCGCCAGATGCGGGGCTTCGATCTTTGCGCCTGCGTGTTTCAGCGGGCGCTCGCCGGAGAGCTTGCGGATCAGCACATAGAACACCGGCGTCATGAAGATGCCGAACGCCGTAACGCCAATCATGCCAGCAAAGACCGCAATGCCCATGGCCGAGCGCATTTCCGCCCCGGCTCCGGTCGATGTCACCAGAGGCACCACGCCCATGATGAAGGCCATCGAAGTCATCAGGATAGGACGCAGACGCAACCGGCTTGCCTCGACCGCCGCCTGCACGACGCTTCGACCGGACAGCTCAAGCTCGCGGGCGAATTCCACGATCAGGATCGCGTTCTTCGCCGATAGCCCCACAAGAACGATCAGGCCGATCTGGGTGAAGACATTGTTATCGCCTCCGGTCAGCCAGACGCCGGTGAGCGCTGCCATGATCCCCATTGGTACGATCATGATGATCGACAGCGGCAGGGCCAGGCTTTCATATTGCGCAGCCAGCACCAGATAGACCAGCAGCAGCGCCAGCGGGAAGACGAGGAACCCTGAGCTGCCAGCCAGAATCTGCTGGTAGGTCAAATCCGTCCACTCGAAAGCGATGCCCGGAGGCAGGGTTTCTTCGGCAATCCGTTCAATGGCAGCCTGTGCCTGACCCGACGAAAATCCGGGAGCCGGATTGCCGTTGATATCGGCGGACAGGAAACCGTTGTAACGGATGGCGCGTTCCGCACCCACTGTCTGCTCGACCTTCAGAAGCGCCGACAGCGGAATCATCTCGCCTGACTGCGAGCGAACCTTCAGCTTGCCGATGTCCTCGGCATGGCTACGATAGTTCGCATCGGCTTGAATACGCACGCTGTAGGTACGCCCGAAGGCGTTGAAGTCGTTGACATAGAGCGAACCCAGATAGATTTGGAGGGTTTCAAACACATCGGTCACCGCCACGCCAAGCTGACGCGCTTTCACGCGGTCAAGGTCCGCATAAAGCTGTGGCACATTGATCTGGTAGCTTGAATAGAGACCGGCCAGTTCCGGCGTCTGATAGGCCTTGGCGAGAAACGCCTTGGTTGCATCGTCCAGCGCCTTGAAGCCAAGCCCATTGCGGTCCTCAAGCTGGAGCTTAAAGCCGCCCGTCGTGCCGAGACCCTGAACGGGCGGCGGCGGGAACATGGCGATGAAAGCATCCTGGATGGCGCCGTATTGCTGGTTCAGTTCCATGGTGATCGCATTGGCCGACAGTTCCGGGGTCTTGCGCTCCTCGAATGGCTTCAGCGTCACGAAGACGATGCCGGAGTTCGACGAGTTGGTAAAACCGTTGATCGACAGGCCGGGAAAGGCAATGGCATTGGCCACGCCCGGATGCTTGAGGGCAATGTCACTCATGCGGCGGATCACGTCTTCGGAACGATCGAGCGTTGCTGCATCCGGCAATTGCGCGAAGCCGATCAGATATTGCTTGTCCTGGGCCGGAACGAAACCGCCGGGCACCGCACGAAACAGAACGAAGGTGACGCCAAGCAACACGACATAGAGGCCCATGACCAGCGATTTGCGCGAAAGAATCCCGCCGACGCCGCGCCCATAGGCTTCCGAGCTTGCACCGAAAAAGCGGTTGAAGCCACGGAAAAACCAGCCGAACAGCTTGTCCATGATCCGTGTGAGCCGATCCTTCGGCGCATCGTGACCGCGCAGGAGCAGGGCTGCCAGAGCAGGCGAAAGTGTCAACGAGTTGAAGGCCGAAATCACCGTCGAGATTGCGATGGTAAGAGCAAACTGGCGGTAGAACTGGCCAGTCAGGCCGGTAATGAAGGCAAGCGGTACGAAGACCGCAACCAGAACCAGCGCGATGGCGATGATCGGCCCGGACACTTCCTGCATCGCGCGATAGGTTGCTTCGACGGGCGACAGTCCCTGTTCGATGTTGCGCTCGACATTTTCCACCACCACGATGGCATCATCGACGACAATGCCGATGGCAAGGACGAGGCCAAAGAGGCTGAGTGCATTGATGGAGAAGCCGAACACATACATGACCGCGAATGTGCCGACGATGGAAACCGGAACGGCAACCAGAGGAATGATAGAGGCGCGCCATGTCTGCAGGAACAGGATGACGACGATCACCACCAGAACGATGGCTTCGAGCAGTGTATGAATGACCGACTCGATAGAAGCCTTCACGAACTGGGTCGTGTCATAGACGATGTCGAAATCAACGCCTTCCGGCATGGTCTTCTTTAGATCTGCCATGGCGGCATGGACGTTTTCGGAGATTTCGAGCGCATTGGAGCCGGGGGCCTGAAACACGCCCATGCCCACCGCCGACTTGTTATCGAGCAACGAGCGCAGGGAATAATCAGCGGCGCCCATTTCGATACGCGCAACGTCCCCCAGTCGGGTGATTTCACCTTCGCTGCCAGACTTCACGACGATATCGGCGAATTCTTCAGGCGACCGAAGGCGGCCCTGCGCATTGACTGAAAGCTGAAGGTCGAGCCCCGAAACCGACGGTGATGCGCCGATGACACCGGCTGCCGCCTGAACATTCTGCTGGCGAATTGCATTGGCGATGTCGCTTGCAGAAAGCCCGCGTTCGGCTGCTTTCTGCGGGTCGATCCAGACACGCATCGAATAATCACCACCGCCGAATATCTGAACCTGACCGACACCCGGAACACGGGCAATGCGATCCTTGACATTCAGAACGGCATAGTTGCGCAGATAGTTCACGTCATATCGCCCGTCCGGCGAGATAAGGTGAACGACCAGCGTCAGGTCGGGCGAGCTTTTGGCAGTTGTAACACCAAGCGTGCGCACTTCTTCCGGCAGGCGCGGTTCGGCCTGTGAAATGCGGTTCTGCACCAGTTGCTGGGCCTGATCGGGATCGGTACCCAGCGCGAAAGTGACGGTCAGAGTCATGACGCCGTCGGCGGTCGCCTGGCTCTGCATATAGAGCATGCCCTCGACACCGTTGATCTGTTCTTCAAGCGGCGTGGCGACGGTTTGTGAAATGACGGCTGGGTTGGCGCCCGGATATTGCGCGCGGACCACGATCTGTGGCGGCACGACTTCTGGATATTCCGAGATCGGCAGACCTGTCATGCCGATCAGACCGGCAACAAAGATCAGAACCGACAAAACGCCAGCGAAGACCGGCCGGTCGACGAAGAAGCGTGAGAAGTTCATGTCAGTATCCCCCTTTAGGCGGATGGGCAACAACTCTCCTGTCCCACGAAATCGGAAGATCTCGCGGGTTTTCTCGGCTGAGTTCTTGCGTTATGCGCGCTCAAGCGCGCTGTTATAAATCAGCTTTTGGCAAGTGCCTCGGTGACGGGTTGCGGTGCGACAACCACCCCCGGACGAATGCGCTGCAGGCCATTCACGACGATATTCTCGCCGGGCTTCAACCCGCTTTCGATGATACGCAGGCCGTCATAATTGCGACCGAGAACCACTTGCCGGTATTCGACCTTGTTATCCTTGCCGACCACGAAGACGAACTTCTTGTCCTGATCGGAAGAAATCGCCCGATCGCTCACCACGAGTCTTTCATCCGGTTCCGGTTCGCCGAAACGAATACGGACAAACTGGCCCGGTATGAGCCGTCCATCTGGATTGTCGATTACGGCGCGAACGCGGATTGTGCCCGTTGTGGCATCGACCTCATTGTTGATGAGCTGGATATGGCCGGAGATAGGCGTACCATCATCGGAAGCCGTGCCGATCTGGACAGGAATGCGCTCAATGGCGTTTCCGCGGGGAGATCCGGCAAGCTTGGCAAGTGCCTTGGTGACAACTTCCTCATTGGCGCTGAAGCTCGCATAGATCGGATCAACCGAAACAAGCGTGGTCAGGACCGGCGACGCGGAACTCGCGGCGACCAGATTGCCTGCGGTAACTTCCAGCCGCCCGACGCGACCGGAAATCGGCGCGCGCACTTGGGTATACTGAAGATCAAGCTCGGCGGAACGAAGCGCGGCCTTGGCTGAACGCAGGCTTGCCAGCGCTTCGTCATAAGCACTGGAACGCTGGTCGAGGCCGCTCTGGGCAATCGTGCGGGTGGTCACAAGCTGGCGTCCGCGTTCCAGTTCCGTCTTGGCCAGCGCAACGCGGGCTTCTTCGGCTGCAACCTGCGCTTTCGCTTTTTCCACCGCTGCTGCATAGGGTTCTGGATCGATGGTGATGAGCAGGTCGCCCTGCTGAACCAGAGCGCCTTCGCGGAAATGGGCTTTCAGGATGGCGCCGCCGACGCGGGGCCGAATTTCAACCCGGTCAATCGCTTCCAGACGACCCGAAAATTCTTCCCAGGTCGCAATACGCCGTGCTTCCGCCTTGGCGACAGAAACCGGCACGGCAGGCGGGGGCGCGGAAATATCGGTTGCGGCATCGGCTTTGAGATGCGGAACACCAAAGAGAATGGCGCCGCTGCCTGCTGCAGACAATAGGATACTCAGGCCGGCGCCCCATAGGGCCCGGCGGGCTGTGATCGATGTCATGTTATATCTCCTGGAACATAATCCGACCGGAGTGAAACGAGGATCGGTAAGATTATGCTTTCGATAAAGGAAAACCGGTGCGGGCCGGCTTTAATGTAAGCATCAGGCCAAAGCTTGGGAGGACTTCAAACCCGATTGTCTTCAAGCATGACTTTATCCCAAAACCAGTTCCCACTTTGGGCAGACATGCTTTAAGCTGCGATTGGCTTTGCTCCTGCTTGCCGGAAGAAATCGGCAAACAGGTCGATAAGTGTATGTTCTTGTGGCGACCAGTCGGTGTCCGCCACCTTGTTTTCGGGAATCCAGCCGGCTTTCCCGGGCAGGACATGAGACTGAACCTTCACGCCCGCTTGACGAAGACGCTCGGCATAGGCCTGCGTTTCATCACGCATCGGGCACTCGGCGCTGGTAACAAGCAAAGTGGGTACAAGACCAGCAAGACGCGTACACAGGGCGGGCGCAGCATAGGGGTGGGTGAAACCCGCACACTCGCCCAGATAATGCTGCCAGCCATCCGACATTGTCTGGACGGCGCTTTCCGGGCAATATTTGCGGAAAGACGCCGTGGCGAGGCAGGGATCGAGCATGGGCGAAAGCAGTATCTGACCCTTAAGGTCGGTCAGATATTGATCGCGCGCCATGAGGGCCACGCCCGCAGCAATATTACCGCCCGCCTCTTCACCGGCGACGAACAGCATCGACTTCTTGTGCGCAAATTCCGGGCAACGCGCGCGCATCGAAGTCAGAATTGAGTAGGCCGTCTCAAGCGCCGCCGGGAACGGGTTGAGGCAAGCCGACGAATATTCCGGCGACACGACCACCGCACCTGCCTCGGCAAGTGTTTCAGCAACGCGTTCGCAGGCACCAAGGCAGTTGACCGAGAAAGCACCGCCGTGAAGGTGCAACACCACCGGCGGCGGAGAGAGCAATTTGGTGCCCTTGTAAATGCGCGCCGTGCAGGTGACGTTACCCGTTTGCCCATGGGGTTGCCCATGAACCTGCAACGTCTCGACCGTAAACTTCTCGCACATCTTTCTTGGCCTTCGTGTCTAGAGCGGGTCCTGCTTTACGGAATCGTCTGAGCCGCTCTATCCATTTTATTTCCAACCATTTCCGAACGCAAAACCGTTTCACACTTTTGGGCTCGGAAATGCTCCAGCGGCGAACCGCTATGGTTGAATATTATCATTGTCTATAGGCTGGAATAGTCCCCTATGATTGGTTACACTGTCCAGAATCTCGAACAATGATGGCAAATTGATAATGGACCAGCTCTCGGCCATGCGCGCTTTTCTCCGGGTTGTCGAAACCGGTAACTTCACCCGCGCCTCCGCCTCGCTCAATATGCCCAAGGCGACGATCAGCAATCTTATCCAGGGATTGGAAGCGCATCTTGGTACAAAACTCCTCAATCGTACGACCCGCCGTGTTCTCGTAACGCCGGACGGCGCGCTGTACTACGAGCGTGCAGCACGTTTGCTGGCCGATCTTGCAGAGCTTGACGGCAGTCTGTCGAGCGCCCAGACCTTGCCCAAGGGCCGCCTGCGCGTTGAAATGGCAAGCGCGGTCGCCAATCTTATCATCATTCCGGCGCTGATGGAGTTTCATCAGCGCTATCCCGATATCCAGATCGATCTCGGCGTCTCGGATCGACCCGTCGATTACGTTGCGGAGAATGTGGACTGCGCCATTCGCATCGGTGAACTGACCGACCAGTCGCTGATTGCGCGGCGCATCGGCGACATGCATTTCATCGCCTGCGCTTCAGCGGAATATCTCGACCGTTGTTCCACCCCGTTGCATCCATCCGATCTGAGCGATAATTGCACGGTGGTTGGCTATTTCCGGCCATCGACCGGCCAGCAAATGCCTTTCCGTTTCAAAAAGGGGACGGAGGAAATCGAGGTCAACGGACGTTATGTGGTGGCTGCCAATGAATCAACCACCTATCTCGCTGCCGCGCGGGCAGGACTGGGCGTGGTGCAGGCGCCTTTGTTCATGGTGAAGGACGACATCGAAAACGGTGCATTGCGCCCTGTCCTGCAGGAATGGGAAATCGATCCGATGCCGATCTATCTGGTCTATCCACCCAACCGTCATCTGAGCAACCGTCTCCGTGTTTTTGCCGACTGGGTCGTCAAGACCGTTGCCAAGTCACAGCTCAATGGGACCTAACGCGCACAGCGCCGCTTGTTAAGCCGGACCTTGATCCTGTCGGGAGAGGTGCTTTTCGCCTTGTGACCCGACGAGACGATATGCGCGCGCACCGTGCAGTCGCCTGCCAGAACCTCGAAATTATTGGAGCGGATATACATCACCGTATTGATCGGCTGGCCGGGCATTTTCTTTGCAACGGCATCGACAACAGCGGTGACTTCCTTCGCCCTTTGTTTCGAGCTGTCATTGCTGGCCGCATGCGCCGGGTAAAGTGCAGACGAAAGTGTGACTATGCCCGCAAGCAGAAAGACAATCTTAGCTTTCTTCATTGGCATTGCCTCCGATTGAGCTGGAATTGAATGGGAACCAACATAGGTCCCGATTGCGTCAATGCCAGTGCAGGGACGCCGTTTATCGGTTCTTTGTCTCGTTTATGCCGTTTGCGATGCGCTTGACCGTGGTCGCGATCAGAAGCAGGCAGAGGAGGGGCTGCAGCCAGAAAATCCAGTTCGGCAGGCCGCCGTCAATGGCGATCCAGGCACCCAGTACGCCGAAGACGACGGCGCGGTCACTCTTACCCATCGGGCCGTCATAGCGGCGGCTCGCACCCACAGACGCACCCGCTACGCCTGCGAACTCCGTAAGGGTAGCGAGAAAGACAATTGCAAAAATCCACGGGCCGGTGAACGGCGCCACCAATGCGAAAGGCGCATAGAGGGCTGCATCGGAAACAACGTCGCCGATCTCGTTGAGATAAGCGCCAAGCGTCGATTTCTGCCCATGTTCACGCGCCAGCATTCCATCGATGGCGTTCAGCGCCATGCGCAGGAACAGCCATACCGGGACGAGTGCATACCATGCTGCGTTTCCACTCCACCCCAGAAAAGCGCCAAGTATGATCGAGACCAGTGCAGCGACGACTGTAACCTGATTGGCCGTTACACCCGCCGCAGCAAGTCGCACGACAAGAGGTCTCAGTAAATTCTGGAAACGCGACTTGAGTTGATAAACTGACATCAAGAATCTCTTGGGAAACGAAGAATAAATATTGAACAGCTATTTGCGGTTCGCTCTAGCTCGTTTATTCAAACATTATGTTTCACTCAACAGAAATAGGGACAATTGTCCAACGGTGAAATGCCAGAAGAGGGATGCATGAACGAGCACGCAACAAACCGGCATCGCGCTGGACAGGAAAGTCAGTTCGTTACCCATGACGGCACGTCGCTGTTCTACCGTTTCTGGCCAGCACTTTCCGGCAAGCCGAAAGGCGTGATTGTGCTGCTTCATCGCGGGCACGAGCATAGCGGACGTGTTGCGCACCTTGTCGATGAACTGGGGTTGGACGATTACGCCTTCTATGCTTGGGATGCTCGCGGTCATGGCCAGTCGCCAGGCGTGCGCGGCTTCTCGCCCTCATTTGGTACGTCGATCCGGGACCTCGACAGTTTTGTCACCCATATCCGTCAGGAAACCGGCATGGCCATCGAAGGCGTGGCAATCATAGCGCAGAGCGTCGGCGCGGTGCTGGCCGCTGCCTGGGTGCATGATTATGCGCCGAATGTACGGGCGCTGGTGCTGGCTTCGCCTGCTTTTGACATCAAGCTTTATGTGCCATTCGCCAAGCAAGGCATCGGTCTGTGGCAGAAGCTGAAAGGCACGTTTTACGTCAATTCCTACGTCAAGCCGCAATTCCTGACCCACGATCCTGAACGCATCGAATCCTATCGTACCGATCCGCTGATCACGCGACCCATCGCGTCGCATATCCTGCTGCAACTCTATGAGACGGCAAAGCGCGTGGTGGACGATGCGCGGGCGATTACCGTTCCGACGCAGCTACTCATTTCCGGCAGCGATTTTGTCGTGCGTCCCGCACCGCAACATCGCTTCTTCGAGAATCTCGGCAGCCGCATCAAGGAGCGGCATGTTCTGAAAGGCTTCTATCACGACACGCTCGGCGAACGGGATCGCAAACCGGCAATCGACCTCATCCACGATTTCATTGAGGCCCGGTTTTCCGAAACGCCGCAATGCGCTGATCTGACCGAAGCGCATATTGTCGGCCACACGCGCGACGAGGCGGACCGGTTGTCGAGCCCGCTATCGCTTCTGACGGCGCAGGGCCTCTACTGGGCATCGACACGCGCTTCGATAGCCTTCGGCGCGTTGTTTTCGGAAGGGTTGAAAGTCGGTAAGCGTACAGGCTTCGATTCCGGTTCCACACTCGATTATGTCTATAAGAATGAACCACGCGGCCTTGGACCGGGCGGCAAGCTCATCGACAAGCAGTTTCTGGAAGCGATTGGCTGGCGTGGCATCCGGCAGCGCAAGGTGCACCTGGAAGAACTGATCGGTGTGGCGATCAAACGGCTTAAAAGCGAAGGCCGCTCGAGCAATATTCTAGACATTGCCTGCGGCCATGGCCGCTATGTCATTGATGCGGTGGTGCGGGGGGATGCGCTGCCGGACAGCATTCACCTACGCGACTATTCGCCGATCAATGTGCTGGCAGGCAACAAGCTCATCAGGGAGCGCGGGCTGGAAGCCGTTGCTCATATGGAAGAGGGCGATGCTTTCAACGAGGAAAGCCTCGCAGCGGTCGCGCCGCAGCCAGACCTTGCCATAGTGTCCGGTCTCTACGAACTCTTCCCTGATAATGCGCTGATCAATCGGTCGCTGTCGGGGCTTGCCCGCGCGCAGAAGCCCGGTTCATTGCTGATCTACACGAACCAGCCATGGCATCCGCAACTGGAAATGATCGCGCGGGCGCTGACCTCGCATCGTGGCGGCGAGGCATGGGTGATGCGCCGCCGCACGCAAGGCGAAATGGACCAGCTTGTCGAGAAGGCGGGTTATCGCAAGATTGAACAGCGCATCGATCAATGGGGCATTTTCACCGTCTCGATTGCTGAGCGCGTGGGAGATGGCGAAGCGTGACAATGCACTTGACGGATATTGACGGATATTCGCGACGGCTTGTAATCCGTCGCGCTGTCTACTGGCTTCTGTTTCTAGCGCCCTTTTTCTATCTGACCTATGGTACGGCTAACTGGCTCGCATCGCAGCAGGCTCACGTACCGAACCTGGCTTTCGGATGGGAAAGCCAGGTTCCGTTCATCGCGTGGAGCATTGTTCCTTACTGGTCCGTCAATCTGTTCTACGCGATTGCGCTGTTCGTCAATGACAGCCCGGAACAGGTCGACCGGCTGGCAAAGCGCTATCTGACGGCGCAAATCATTGCGGTCCTTTGCTTCGTCGCCTTTCCTTTGACAGCCACCTTCGTAAAGCCTGCGACAGCCGGTCTTCCGGGCTTTATGTTCGATGTGCTCGGCGGCTTCGACAAACCATTCAATCAGGCGCCATCGCTGCATATCGCGCTCTTGATCATCATCTGGGATCAGATGCGTCGCGCGATGGACGATGCCGTGCGCATAGTCTGGCATGTCTGGTGTCTGCTGATTGGCCTGTCGGTGCTCACCACCTACCAGCACCACGCGGTCGATATTCCAGCGGGCGCTTTGCTCGGCCTGTTTGCCTTGTGGCTTTTTCCACGCAGCGGTCCTTCGTCGCTGGCAGGTTTTCAGTTCACATTCGACCCAAAATCCAGGAAGATCGGGTTTTGCTATCTGGCGGGTGCAATCCTGTTTCTGGCGCTTGCCATCCATGGCCTGACCGTCACCGGCTATGCGATTTTCTGGCTCTGGCCTGCAACCGCACTGGCCGTTGTGGCGCTTGGCTATCTCGGCGCAGGCGCTGGCATTTTCCAGAAGCGGACGGATGGATCGGTCAGTCTCGCAAGCCGCTGGCTGCTCTGGCCCTACCGGCTTTTTGCCCGGCTGAATGTGCGGTTCTGGACACGCAAGCTGCCGCCGTATGTCGAGCTTGCCGACGGGGTGTTTCTCGGGCGTTTTCCAAAAGCCGCAGAACTCTCATCCTTTGCTGCCGTCATTGATCTTGCCGCTGAAATGGTGCCGCCACCCCATTCTATCGAATGGAAAAGTTTTGGCACGATTGATCTGGTCGCGCCGTCTTCCGAAAAAGTGCAACTGGCTGCCGATGCCGTTGAAGCCGCACGCCACCACGGCCCGGTCCTCATCTGTTGCGCGCTTGGCTTTCAGCGCAGCGCAACCGTTGCGGTTGACTGGCTCGTCTCTACCGGCCGCGCCGCCAATGCAAGGGAAGCCGAAGAGCTCATCCTGACCAAAGGCTGGCCGGTCCATCTGCATTCTGCCGGGGGACTGGCATGAACTCTCCCGCAACTTCCATGGCAATCGTTCTGCGCCGCAATGGCTTTCTCGGCATCACCGTCGCCGTCGTGCTTCTCGCCGTCGCACCCTTCGTACGGCCTGTGCATGATCTGGCTTTCTGGCTTATCTGGCCGCTGCTTCTGGCAAGCGCATTGATCGTGTTGGGTATCGCCGCGCATCTTCTGTTCGATGCTGCGCTTTTCAGGTTGATAGCCAGTTCCGGTGAAACGGGTTTGGGCGAAGTGGACCATATGCTTGAGCGCATGGGACTCCGGCCCAATGAAGGTCCGGCACGCTCGCTTGTAGAAAGGATAAAGGGTTCGCGGCGCATCATTGGGCGCCTGCGGTTCTTCACGATACTCGGTATTGTGCTTTTCATTCTGCTGGCAATAGTGCCATCAGGTCAGCCATTGGGGCAGGGGCTGTGACATGCGGGAAATGATCCGCCATCAGGCGCAATCGATTTTCGGTTCGTTTCTGGCAATCCTGTCGCGCGGGATCACCGGCGTGCGGCCAATCTGGAGCGGCACTGGTCCGTCGCGCAATCAGCGCATCTATTTTGCCAATCACACAAGCCATGGCGATTTCATCCTGCTTGCCTCCTGTCTCGATCAGGAAGAGCGCGCGCGTACCCGCGCTGTTGCAGGTGCCGATTACTGGCGAGGCAATCGCGTCCGCCAGTTCATGGCCGAAGTTCTGTTGCGCACCGTACTCGTTGAACGCAACTGGGTTGAGCGCACACAGGATCCGATGGAAGTGATGCTGAAGGCGCTGGCCGAGGGGCACTCGCTCATCATCTTTCCCGAAGGCACGCGCAACATGACCGATGAGGCGCTGTTGCGTTTTCGTTCCGGCCTCTACAATCTGGCGCTGGCGCGTCCCGATGTCGAACTGGTGCCGTGCTGGATCGAAAATATGTCGCGAGTGCTGCCCAAGGGTGCCATGCTGCCCGTGCCGCTTCTGTGCCGGGTTATTTTCGGTGCGCCGGTGCAGCTTCGCGATGGCGAGGACCGCAAGGAATTTCTCGCCCGTGCCCGCCAGAGCCTTCTCGATATCCAGCCCCATAACGGTAAACATCCATGAGCGAAACGACCCGATTATTCCTTGGCCTCATGGGCGTTCTGATAACGGCAAGCGCGGTTGCCGGTGTTCTTTCATGGCGCGCGCAGAAGCCGCTCTCATCCACACTGCTCAATCTCAATGCCCGCATCAAGGCGTGGTGGATCATGGTCGGGGCCATGTGCATAGCCTTCCTGTTCGGGAAAGGCGGGGTGATCATGCTGTTCGCGCTGATCTCGTTCGCCGCCTTGCGCGAATATGCGACGCTGACGCAGACACGACGCGCCGACCACCGCGTGCTGCTGGGGATGTTCCTGCTGGTCATTCCGGTACAATATTATCTGATATGGATCGACTGGTATGGGCTCTATTCCATTTTCATCCCGGTTTACTGCTTCCTCGCCATGCCGGTTTTGACCGCCCTTTCCGGGGATACGTCGCGCTTTCTGGAGCGTATCAGCGAGCAGCAATGGGGCATCATGCTGTCAGTCTATTGTATCAGCCACGTGCCCGCCTTGATGACGCTGGACATTCCCGGTTTCGATGGCAAAAAGCTGCTTCTGATCGCGTTTCTTGTGGCCACGGTGCAGGGCAGCGATGTGCTGCAATATATTTTTGGAAAGCTGTTTGGAAAACATCGCATCGCGCCCAGCATATCGCCATCCAAGACCTGGGAAGGGTTTGTCGGCGGGGTCGCTAGCGCCTCGCTTCTGGGCGCCGGGCTTGCCTGGCTCACGCCGTTTTCGCCGGTGCAGGCGGGCGCCCTGGCGGCGACATCATGCATCATGGGTTTCTTCGGCGGTCTGGTGGCTTCCGCCATCAAGCGCGACCGCGGTGTTAAAGACTGGGGCCACATGATCGAAGGACATGGCGGCATGCTCGACCGCGCCGATAGCCTCGTCTTTTCGGCACCCGTCTTCTTCCATATCGTGCGCTACTTCTGGACCTGAGACGGAAGCTTTAAACCCTGTCGACTGTACGCGCCGGTTCTTCTCTGTCGATCAGATGGGAAGGTGCTGCGAATTGCAGCAGCTTGTTCTTGTTCGTGATCTTGATCGCGGATGCCTGCACACTGACGCCATGCGAGACGAGCGTTGCAAAATTGCGCGACAGGTTTTCCGGCGTCATGCCGAGATAGGCGGCAAGCGTCCGTTTTTCATAAGGGATCATCACGACGTCCGCGTCGTTGTTCAACAGCGATTCCTTGACGATCCAGTTGGCGAGACGCTGTAC
Source organism: Ochrobactrum sp. CGA5 (assembly GCF_006345815.1). Taxonomy (GTDB): domain Bacteria; phylum Pseudomonadota; class Alphaproteobacteria; order Rhizobiales; family Rhizobiaceae; genus Brucella. The sequence continues at coordinate 459,580 of NZ_VCIG01000042.1, forward strand.
ACTGCTTCGCAGTTTTTGCGCCTTCAGTTCTTTTACCAGGCGTCGATAGGAGCGTGCGGTTTCAAAGACGACAGCGCGCATGAAGCCTACATCCTCGCTCATCAAATCCCGGACCAGGCTTGAGGGCGCCATCAACACGCGGGTGGCCGTCAGGGTCTGCGCGGTTTGCAGGCACACATCATCATTGAGCACGGCCGCGAGAATGAATATGTCGCCTGCGCGGAGTATCTCCAGTGCGGTCTCGCCCTCGTCCGATTTCGCCGACATGAGCACAAGACCATCGAGGATTGCGAACAGAAAGTCCGCAGGCTCGTCTTCCTTGATCAAGGTCGTCCGCGGCGGAAATGACTGAACGAAGCTCGGACGTATGATCCGCTCGAACGTGGCATCCGCCATATCCATGAAAAGCGGCAAATTTCTCAATGCGTCTATGTCTTCCTTCCGCATTAAACCTCACTTTTATACTCAAGTTCTGATGTGTCAATTATGCTTGATAAATATCAATTAAACAATATGAATAAATCAATACTTTGATCAAATTAAATCTATTTTTGCTGTTAACGTACGAATATTTAAAATTCAACTTGAATAGTCTGCCGATATTGATCTTAATCAATGTATTCATCTGACAGCCGACGCATAAGTGCCAACGAAACCTTCCATGGTATTCAATTCGGAGTACGCCTATGCAACATGTCGCAGGGGAAAATCCCAGGGCGCAGACCACGGCGCTAGCGATGAGTACGACCGCTTTTACCGTCTGTTTTGCGGTCTGGACCATCTTTGCAATCATCGGCATTGAAATTCGATCCGAGCTTGGCTTGACCGAAACCCAGTTCGGCCTGCTCGTCGGCACACCTATCCTGACCGGATCGCTGATCCGGGTGATCCTAGGCATATGGGCGGATCGTTATGGCGGCCGCGCCATTTTCACGCTCACGATGCTGGTCTCGGCGGTTGCCACCTATCTTCTGACATACGCCACCACCTATCCCCAGATGCTGATTGCAGCGCTGGGCGTCGGCGTGGCAGGCGGGTCTTTCGCGGTTGGCGTCGCCTATGTCTCGCGCTGGTACCCGCCAGAAAAGCAGGGTGTCGCGCTTGGGGTTTTTGGCGCGGGCAATGTCGGCGCGGCGGTGACGAAGTTCTTCGCGCCGATGGTCATGGTTGCACTGGGCTGGCATGCGGTTGCCGAAATCTGGGCCGCTGCGATGGTTGTCATGGCGCTGATTTTCTATTTCACCACGAGCGATGATCCCGTTCTGGTCGAGCGTCGGCGCAAAGGCGAAAAACCGACCAGCACCCTGATGGAGCTGGAGCCGCTGAAGAATATTCAGGTCTGGCGTTTCTCGCTGTATTATTTCTTCGTCTTTGGCGCTTTCGTGGCTCTTGCACTGTGGCTGCCGCAATATCTGATTCATGTCTATGGCGTCGATATTCGCCTCGCAGGCATAATCGCGGCGTTCTTCTCCGTCCCGGCCAGCCTTTTCCGCGCCTATGGCGGACATCTTTCGGATGTCTACGGCGCACGTCGGGTCATGTACTGGACCTTCGCCGTTTCGCTGGTCGCAACCTTCGTGCTGTCTTATCCACCGACGGATTATGTCATTCAGAGCGATAACGGTCCGCTGGCTTTCCACGCCGAAATGGGCGTGATCGGCTTCACTATCACGGTTTTCATCCTCGGCTTTTTCATGGCTTTGGGCAAGGCAGCCGTCTTCAAGCATATCCCTGTCTATTATCCAGGCAATGTTGGCGCTGTCGGCGGTCTCGTTGGTATGATCGGTGGCCTTGGTGGCTTTATCCTGCCGATCCTGTTCGGTGTGCTGCTGGATCAGACCGGCCTCTGGACGAGCTGCTTCATGCTCCTGTTTGTGATCGTTGCGGTTTCCTTTGCGTGGATGCATGTCTCGATCCGCCAGATGGAACGCGCCTCGCAAGGCACGGCCACGGAAGAGCTTCCGGCCTTCGCCGAATTGCAGGGTCTGAAGAAGGCCGAAATCAAGCCGGCAAAGGGCGATTCCGTCCTTACCGACTGGCGCCCGGACGATCCAACCTTCTGGGAACAGAAGGGAAGGAAGATCGCGAAGCGCAATCTGTGGCTCTCCATCCCGGCGCTTCTCCTGTCCTTCGCCATCTGGCAGGTCTGGTCTGTGGTGGTGGCGAAGCTGCCGCTGGTGGTTAACAGTTTACGACCGACCAGCTCTTCTGGCTGGCAGCGCTCCCCGGCATTTCGGGCGCGACCTTCCGTATCTTCTATTCCTTCATGGTGCCGATCTTCGGTGGACGCCTTTGGACGACATTGACGACCTGGTCGCTGGTTATTCCGGCCATCGGTATCGGCTATGCGGTACAGAATCCGAACACGCCTTACTTCATCTTCCTGTTGCTGGCGCTGTGCTGTGGCTTCGGTGGCGGCAATTTTGCCTCCTCCATGTCCAACATCTCGTTCTTCTTCCCGAAGCATGAAAAGGGCAATGCGGCGGCGCTCAATGCGGGCCTCGGCAATCTTGGCGTCAGCGTCGTGCAGTTCGTGGTTCCGCTGGTCATCACTGCCGGTATATTCGGCAAGCTTGGCGGTGATCCGGCAATGGTTGCCACCGAAGCCGGCAGCACACCGCTCTGGTTGCAGAATGCCGGCTTTTTCTTCGTGCCGTTCATCGTCGTCACGGCTTTCGCCAATTGGTTCGGCATGAACGATATTGCGTCGGCCAAGGCTTCGTTTGCCGACCAGGCCGTCATTTTCCGCCGCAAGCACAACTGGATTATGTGCTGGCTTTATACGGGGACTTTCGGCTCTTTCATTGGCTACTCGGCTGGCTTCCCGCTTCTGACCAACATCCTGTTCCCGGAAGTGAATGCGCTTCAGTTCGCCTTTCTCGGGCCTCTGGTCGGCGCGCTGTCGCGGTCGGGTTCCGGCTGGCTGGCGGACAAGTATGGCGGGGGCCGCGTCACTATCTGGGCATTTGTGCTGATGATGGTCGGCGTGGCTGGCGTGCTGTACTTCGTCGGCGTCAAGGATCAGCCGAATGCTTTCTGGGGCTTCTTCGCTTCCTTCGTCCTGCTGTTCTTCGCGACTGGTATCGGCAATGCCTCCACCTTCCAGATGATCCCGGCGATCATGTCGAAGGAAATGGTACGGCTGATGCCAAACGCTACTCCGGAAGAGCGCCGTCATGAAGCGGACAAGGAATCTGCTGCCATCACCGGCTTCACCTCGGCCATTGCTGCCTTCGGCGCCTTCTTCATCCCGAAGGGCTACGGCACCTCGATCAGCATGACCGGCGGACCGGAAGCGGCACTTTGGGCCTTCCTGATCTTCTACGTGACGTGCCTCGTCATCACGTGGGGCGTCTACACCCGAAAAGGCGGCCTGCTCTATGACGTGGAGCACCGCAGCAAACAAGCCGCTGCCGCTGCCTGAAGAAATCAAGTGAGGATAAAATCATGAGTCTACTCCTCGATCGCCTGAACTTTCTTGCGCGCAAGAATGTCGGCACCTTCTCGGAAGGCCATGGCGTCACGACCAATGAAAACCGTGACTGGGAAGACGCCTATCGCAAGCGCTGGCAGCACGACAAGATTGTCCGCTCCACCCATGGCGTGAACTGCACCGGCTCCTGCTCGTGGAAGGTCTATGTCAAGGGTGGTATCATCACCTGGGAAACCCAGCAGACCGACTATCCGCGCACCCGCGCCGATCTGCCGAACCACGAACCGCGCGGCTGTTCGCGCGGGGCAAGCTATAGCTGGTATGTCTATTCTGCCAATCGTGTGAAATACCCGCTGATCCGCTCCCGTCTCCTGAAGCTGTGGCGCAGGGAGCGTACCTTGAAAACGCCGGTCGCGGCGTGGGCAGCGATCCAACAGGACCCTGCCAAGCGTGCCGACTATATGAAGGTGCGCGGTCTTGGTGGTTTTGTCCGCGCTACGTGGGAAGAGGTCAACGAGATCATCGCTGCGGCCAACGCCTATACGGCCAAGACATATGGGCCGGACCGGGTGATCGGATTCTCGCCGATCCCGGCCATGTCGATGGTGTCCTATGCAGCGGGCTCGCGCTACCTGTCGTTGCTCGGCGGCGTCTGCATGTCGTTCTATGACTGGTATTGTGACCTGCCGCCCGCTTCACCCATGACGTGGGGCGAACAGACCGACGTGCCGGAATCGGCTGACTGGTACAATGCGGGTTTCCTGATGCTCTGGGGCTCCAATGTACCGCAGACGCGCACGCCGGACGCGCATTTCTACACGGAAGTGCGTTACAAAGGCACAAAGTCGGTTGTGGTCTCCCCCGATTATTCGGAGGCGGCGAAGTTTTCCGACCTGTGGCTGCATCCGAAACAGGGCACCGACGCCGCGCTTGCCATGGCGCTTGGCCATGTGATCCTGCGCGAATATCACCTCGACCGGCAGGTGCCCTATTTCGAGGATTACTGCCGTAAATATTCTGATTTCCCGATGCTGGTCATGCTCACGAAGAAAGACGGACGCTATGTGCCGGACCGCTTCCTGCGCGCCTCCGACCTGAAGGACGATCTGGGCGAAGCAAACAATCCCGACTGGAAGACAGTGGCTTTCGACAGGAAATCAGGCGCCTATGTTGCCCCGCAAGGCTCCATCGGCTTCCGCTGGGGCGATGACGGCCAGTGGAACCTCGAAGAAAAGGATGGCCGGGGCAAGGATGTGGAACTCGCCAAGAGTTTCATTGAGGCGGGCGCGCACGATGCCGTGGCCGATGTGGCGTTCCCTTATTTTGGCAATCGCGAGCACGATTATTTCGAAGGCACCGACCATGACAGCGTGCTGGTGCGCAAGGTCCCGGCCCGCAAGCTCAAGCTGAAAAAGGGCGAGGTGCTGGTCGCAACAGTGTTCGATCTGTTTGCTGCCAATTACGGTTTGGATCGCGGGCTAGGCGATGAGAACTCAGCCAAGTCCTATGACGAAGGCTTGCCATACACTCCGGCCTGGGCCGAGAAGATCACCGGCGTCCCCCGCGACCAGATCATTGCTGTCGCCCGCGAGTTCGCAACCAATGCCGAAAAGACCAATGGTCGTTCCATGGTTATTCTCGGTGCCGGTCTCAATCACTGGTACCACATGGACATGAACTATCGCGGCATCATCAACATGCTGGTGATGTGCGGTTGTATCGGTCAGTCTGGCGGCGGCTGGAGCCATTATGTGGGGCAGGAAAAGCTGCGTCCGCAGACCGGCTGGACAGCACTTGCCTTCGCGCTCGACTGGAGCCGTCCGCCACGCCACATGAACTCCACCTCGTTCTTTTATGCGCATACCGATCAGTGGCGCTACGAGACCGTGAAGGTGCAGGACATTCTCTCGCCCACCGCACCCGAAGGCGCGTGGGAAGGCACGATGATCGACTACAACATCCGTGCCGAGCGCATGGGCTGGCTGCCCTCCGCGCCGCAGCTCCAGACCAACCCGCTGGAGCTTGCCAAGGAGGCAGCCGCATCGGGCAAGGAGCCGAAAGACTTCATCGCGAATGCGCTGAAGAATGGCACCATCACCATGTCCTGCGAGGACCCGGACCACGAGGCCAACTGGCCGCGCAACATGTTCGTCTGGCGTTCCAACCTGTTAGGCTCATCGGGTAAGGGGCATGAATATTTTCTGAAACACCTGCTTGGCACGTCCAACGGGCTGCTTGGCAAGGATCTGGGACAGGAAGGCGCACAGGAAAGTCGTGAGGCCGTGTGGCATGAGAATGCTCCCGAAGGAAAGCTCGACCTTCTGGTTACGCTTGATTTTCGCATGTCCACAACTTGCGCCTATTCCGATATCGTTCTGCCGACTGCCACCTGGTACGAGAAGAACGATCTCAATACGTCCGACATGCATCCGTTTATCCATCCGCTGTCGAGCGCAGCCGACCCGGCATGGGAAGCACGGAGCGACTGGGAAATCTTCAAGGGAATTGCCCGGAAGTTCTCGGAAGTGGCGCCGGAAGTGCTGGGCGTCGAGAAGGACATCGTTCTCGTGCCCACCCTGCATGACACGGCGGGCGAGCTGGCGCAGCCTAAGGAGGTCCTCGATTGGAAGAAGGGTGAAGTCGAGCCAATCCCCGGCAAGACAATGCCCTCGGTTGTGGTTGTGGAGCGCGATTATCCAAACCTCTACAAGCGCTATACCTCCGTCGGGCCGCTCCTGGACAAGCTGGGCAATGGCGGCAAGGGCATTTCGTGGAATACCGAACACGAGGTCGAGCTGCTCGCCAAACTGAATGGCAAGGTGCATGAGCCGGGTGCGAGCGAGGGGCGCCCGCGCATCTATACCGACGTTGACGCAACCGAGGTTATTCTGTCGCTCGCGCCGGAAACCAACGGCGAAGTGGCGGTCAAGGCATGGGAAGCGCTGTCGAAATTCACAGGCCGCGACCATTCTCATCTGGCTATCCCCAAGGAAGATGAGAAGATTCGCTATCGCGATATTGTTGCGCAGCCGCGCAAGATTATCTCGTCTCCCACATGGTCGGGCATCGAGTCCGAAACCGTCTGCTATAATGCGGGCTATACCAACGTCCATGAGCTGATCCCGTGGCGCACGCTGACCGGCCGTCAGCAGCTCTATCAGGATCATCTGTGGATGCGCGCCTTCGGCGAGGGCTTCTGCGTCTATCGCCCGCCCATCGACACCAAGACGGTCAACCCGGCAATCCGCGAAAAGGCGGACGGCCAGCCGCATCTGGTGCTGAACTTCATCACGCCGCACCAGAAATGGGGCATCCACTCCACCTATACGGACAATCTCCTGATGCTGACGCTCAATCGCGGCGGGCCGGTTGTCTGGATTTCGGAGCCGGATGCAGCAAGGGCCGGCATCGTCGATAATGACTGGGTGGAAGTCTACAACGCCAACGGCGCCATCGTGGCCCGTGCGGTCGTCTCCCAGCGCATGAAGGATGGAACCATCTTCATGTATCATGCGCAGGAGAAGATCGTGAACACGCCCGGCTCGCCGCTCACCGGCCAGCGCGGCGGCATTCACAACTCAGTCACCCGCATCATCACAAAGCCGACGCATATGATCGGCGGCTACGCCCACCAGTCCTATGGCTTCAACTATTACGGAACCGTCGGCGCCAACCGCGACGAGTTCGTGGTCGTGCGCAAGCTCGACCATGTGGACTGGATGGAAGGGCCGCTTGAGGAAGGCAACCAGAGCTCCGCAGCGAAGGAGGCAGCAGAATGAAAATCCGTGCGCAAATTGGAATGGTGCTCAATCTCGACAAGTGCATCGGCTGCCACACCTGCTCGGTGACGTGCAAGAACGTCTGGACGAACCGTGAAGGCGTGGAATATGCCTGGTTCAACAATGTCGAGACCAAACCCGGCATTGGGTTTCCCAAGGAATGGGAAAACCAGAAAAAGTGGAACGGCGGCTGGGTCCGCAAGAAGAACGGTAAAATCGAGCCGAAGATGGGCGCCAAATGGCGTATCCTCGCCAAGATTTTCGCCAACCCGGACCTGCCGGAAATCGACGACTATTACGAGCCGTTCGACTTCGATTACGGCCATCTCCAGACAGCAGGCGAAAGCAGGACCATGCCGACCGCCCGTCCACGCTCGCTGATTTCCGGCGAGCGGATGGAAAAGATCGAATGGGGTCCGAACTGGGAAGAAATTCTTGGCGGTGAATTCGCCAAGCGTTCAAAAGACTACAATTTCGAAGGCGTGGAGAAGGAAATCTACGGCCAGTTCGAAAACACTTTCATGATGTATCTGCCGCGCCTGTGCGAGCACTGTCTCAATCCGACCTGCGTTGCAGCCTGCCCGTCAGGGGCGATCTACAAGCGCGAGGATGACGGCATTGTCCTGATCGATCAGGAAAAGTGCCGCGGCTGGCGCATGTGCGTCTCCGGCTGCCCCTACAAGAAAATCTATTACAACTGGAGTTCGGGCAAGTCCGAGAAGTGCATCTTCTGCTATCCGCGCATTGAAGCAGGCCAGCCGACCGTCTGTTCGGAAACCTGCGTCGGTCGCATCCGCTATCTGGGCGTGATGCTCTATGATGCAGACCGTATTTCGGAAGCCGCTTCCACGGCCAATGAACAGGATCTCTATCAGGAGCAACTCAACATCTTCCTCGATCCGAACGATCCTGCCGTGATCGAACAGGCGCGCAAGGATGGTGTGCCGGAAGCCTGGCTGGAATCTGCCAAGCATTCACCCGTTTACAAGATGGCAATGGACTGGAAGATTGCCTTCCCGCTTCATCCTGAATACCGCACTCTGCCGATGGTCTGGTATGTACCGCCGCTCTCGCCGCTCCAATCGGCTGCCGCTGCGGGCAAGCTCGGCATGGATGGTCCGCTGCCGGATGTCCGTTCCATGCGCATTCCGGTCCGCTACCTCGCCAATCTTCTGACGGCAGGCAAGGAAGAGCCGGTCATCTCGGCGCTGGAACGCATGCTCGCCATGCGTGCCTATATGCGCGCCAAGACCGTCGATGGCGTTATCGACGAGGCGATTGCCGACCGCGTCGGCATGAGCGGGGCGATGATCGAGGAAATGTACCACATCATGGCGATTGCCAACTATGAAGACCGTTTCGTCATCCCGACGACGCATCGCGAAGTCACCGAAGACGCCTATGACATGCGCGGCTCCTGCGGCTTCACCTTCGGCAATGGCTGCTCAGGTGGCACATCGACGGAAGACCTGTTCGGTTCCAAGCGCCAGAAGGTCGTCCAGACGCCAACCGACATTTTCAGGGAGCAGGTGTAATGAACAAGACCCTGAAAATCATATCGCTGCTGCTGTCCTATCCGACGCCTGAGCTGCAGCTTGGCGGAGAGGAACTGAAAGAGGCGCTTGCCGGGGAAAAACTCTCGCCCGGCATCCGCAGGCTCCTCGACAGTCTTGTCGAGTATGTCTGCGACTGCGACCTCTACGAGGCACAGGAACGCTACGTGCATCTTTTTGACCGCACACGGTCGCTGTCACTGCATCTTTTCGAGCATGTACATGGTGAAAGCCGCGATCGCGGCCAGGCCATGGTCGATCTCATGAAGATGTATGACGACAACGGCTTTGTCGTGGATGCCAAGGAATTGCCGGACTATCTGCCGCTGTTCCTCGAATTCCTGTCGACGCGCTCGCCGGAAGAAATCCACGATCTTCTCACCCAGACCGGCCATATTACCGCGGCCATTGGTGAGCGTCTGCGCAAGCGGCAGTCACCCTATGCCAACGCCTTTGCCGCGCTGCTTCACGTCGCCAATGCCAAGCCGGACAAGAACCTCGTCGGAGAATTGCTTCGGCAAGAGGAAGACGATCCGAACGACCTCGCCGCGCTCGACCGCATATGGGAAGAAGAAGCAGTGACGTTTGGCGGCAATGCGGGTGAAAACTCCTGCGGGCCGGACCGGCTACGCATGCAGATGCGTGCTGCACAGCGCAAGCCCGGCTCCCCGTCCAACCCTTCGCATATATAGGAGACGGAAAATGGCGTACCTCCATACGTTTCTTTTCGGCATCTATCCCTACATCGCATTGAGCGTGCTCGTCCTTGGTTCGATCTTCCGCTACGACCGCGAGCCCTATACGTGGCGTTCGGGCTCAAGCCAGCTTTTGCGACGCAAGCAGCTTATGTGGGGTTCGGTGCTGTTCCATCTCGGCGTGCTGTTCATCTTCGCCGGTCATTTTGTCGGCCTGCTGACACCGATCTGGGTCTTCGACATGCTGGGCGTCAGCCATGAGGCAAAACAGATACTCGCCGTCGTGGCGGGTGGCATCGCGGGGGTAATGGCAATCGTCGGCGCCAGCATGCTTGTGCATCGCCGTGTGTTCGATCCGCGTGTTCGTGCATCCTCAAGGCCGACTGATACGCTGATTATCATTCTATTATGGTTGCAGCTTCTGCTGGGGCTCAGCACCATCCCGATCTCGCTTCAGCATCTCGACGGCGGCGAAATGGTAACATTCATGAACTGGGCGCAAGGCATTTTCACCTTCAACCCGGCGGCATCGAGCTATATCGCCAATGCGTCGATCATCTTCAAGATGCATATCTTCCTGGGGCTTACCATCTTCCTGCTGTTTCCGTTTACGCGCCTTGTGCATATGCTGAGCGCGCCGGTGCGCTACATCTGGCGTCCGGGCTATCAGGTTGTGCGCAAACGTAACCAAACGGTCCAGCCCTCGCAAATGCGCATACCTGCGGAGTAAGGCTTATGGTCACGCTTTTCGATCGGAAACAGCCCGCCGCAGGGCAGCACAATCACCCGACCGGCTACACCACCTATCAGGAACCGGATACGCGGGTGCCGCCGAAGCCGCGTCCGGTCTTCGACGCGGTGTCCGTCAACGGCGTGGCGATCAACGAAACCGACATTCTGACGGAGGCGCAAAACCATCCGTCGGAAAACCCCGGTGCGGCGCTGTTTGCCGCCGCGCGGGCGCTCGCCGTGCGTGAGCTTCTTCTGCAGCGCGCAAGGGAAACCGGTATTGTTCCCGATCGCGAGAAAGACGCCGAAGGGCGCAGCGAGACTGACGAGGATGCGCTGGTGCGCATGGTGATCGAACGGGAGGTCGAAGTGCCTTCCGCAACGCGCGAGGAAGCGCTGCGCTTTTACGAAAACAACCGCCACCGCTTCACAAGCGCGCCCATTCTGGAGGCGAGCCATATCCTGATCGCCGCCGATCCGGCCGACAGCCAAGCGCGCGAAAAGGCCCGTGCGACTGCGGCCCATCTGGCCTCCTCGGTGATTGCCGCGCCGGCCACTTTCGCCTCGGTTGCGCTTGAATATTCGTCCTGCCCGTCAGGTGCGCATGGCGGAAATCTTGGCCAACTCACACGCGGCAGCACAGTGCCCGAATTTGAGCGGGCGCTGGAGCGCCTTACACCCGGTGAAATAACGCCGAACCCGATTGAGAGCCGGTTCGGCTTTCATATCGTGCGGCTCGATCGTCGCATCGAGGGTGAAGAACTGCCGTTCGACTATGTCGCCGACAGGATTGCCGGCTGGCTGGAAGCCTCGACCTGGTCCAAGGCCGTGTCGCAATATATCGCAATCCTCGCAGCAGATGCCGATATTACGGGGATTGATCTGTTGTCGAATGAGGGAACCGAGGCATGAGCCATGAACCGACACTTGCAGCTATTCTGGCCGCAAAGGACGTGCCGGTGGACCAGCTTCTGGCAGGTGTAGCGCATCGGGCGAGGCAAACGGGACTTCGCGCGGTGGGTTTTATCCAGCACCGCGAAGGCAGCGCGGATGAATGCTGCCGTGAAATCGAGATCGAGCATATCGGCACCGGCATGACGCAGATTATTTCGCAGCCGCTCGGTTCGGGGTCGAAGGGGTGTCGTCTCGACCCGGCGGCGCTCGCCGATGTGGCAGGCCCGCTTCTGACGGAACTCGATAACGGAGCCGACATTCTGATCCTCAACCGTTTCGGCAAGGGTGAAACGGAAGGACATGGTTTCCGCTCTATCATCGAAACGGCGTATTCGCGCCGGATTCCGGTGCTGACCGTGGTCCGGGAGACCTATGTCGAAGGCTGGAACGATTTCGCCGGTGATTGCGGCGTTCTTCTGGCTCCCGACAGCAAGGCGACGCTTGCATGGTTCGACCGCGTAACGGCCCCCCGACGCTTGCCTGAAGCCGTATGATTGCGGCCTCTCTGCTGTAAACGCCCTATAAATCAAGCTGATCGCGACGGTCTTCCGCGATCAGCTTGCGGATTTGATAGACGATCTGGTCTCCATGCACCTTGCCAAGCAGGTCGGCGGTATCCACGTCCCGTTCTTCGATGGCGCGGATCATGTCTTCGTGCTCGGTGACGTAGCGCTCGGGTAGGCGATCGGCAAACGACTGGTAATAAAGGCGCAACAGCCTGCGACCTTCATCAAGAAGCCTCGAAAAGAAAGTGGTGTAGAAGGGATTGCGTCCCGCTTCCGCAATGGCCGCATGAAAATCACGGTTCGTTGCGATCATTTCCAGCGCGTTTTGTGAGCGGACTGCGCGGGCAAAAGCTTCCTGATGTGCACGGATGTTTTCAAGGTCCTTGTCGGTCCGGTTGCGGGCGGCAAGCCGCGTCGTTACACGGTACATCAGCGTCACTGCGTCGAAAAACGCGGGAAGGCTGAGAAAATCGATGTTGGAAACAACGGTCGAGCGATTGGGAAGTGTGGTCACGAAGCCATCGCTTGCCAGCCGCACCAATGCTTCACGTATAGGCGTGCGCGACATGGAAAAGCGCTCGGCAAGCTGGTTTTCATCGATGGGGCTACCCGGCGCAAGCGAAAGATCGATGATCTCGTCGCGCAGCACGTCGTAAACCAGCTTGACGCCTGAACCCTTCTTCCGGTCGGCTGCCTGGTTTGCGTCGTCTTTGTCCATGATCCTGTTTGTCCTCTGTGGGTGTTTATGAGGCAGTGCAACAGCCTTTTTAACACCAGTTTAAATCCCAACCGTCAAGCAATCATAACCAGAAATAAAATTTTGGTCGACAAGAAAAATACAAAGTGTATATTTGATTCAATACAACGCTCGACAGACCGATTGTAGATTCAGGTTGTGTGAAAAGCGCTCAAGGAAAAACGCTATGACCTCTAACATTTTCTCCGGTTGCATTCCGGCCCTCATGACCCCCTGCAAGCCTGACCGCACGCCTGATTTCGATGCGTTGGTCCGCAAAGGCAAGGAACTGATCGCGAAGGGCATGTCTGCGGTTGTCTATTGTGGTTCCATGGGGGACTGGCCGCTTCTCACGGACGAAGAACGCATGGCCGGCGTCGAAGCGCTTGCCAAAGCTGGCGTGCCCGTCGTCGTCGGTACCGGTGCGGTCAATACGAAGATCGCCGCTGCCCACGCTGCCCATGCGCAGAAAGTCGGTGCCAAGGGCCTGATGGTCATTCCACGCGTTCTTTCGCGCGGTTCGTCGATGTCGGCGCAGAAGGCCCATTTCAAGGCGATCCTTGCGGCGGCTCCCGATCTGCCAGCCGTTATCTACAACAGCCCTTACTATGGTTTTGCAACCCGCGCAGACTTGTTCTTCGCCCTGCGTGCGGAACATCCGAACCTGATCGGCTTCAAGGAATTCGGCGGTGCGGAAGCTATGCGTTACGCAGCCGAAAACATCACCAGCGCCGATGATGAAGTGACCCTGATGGTTGGTGTCGATACCGGCGTTTTCCATGGCTTCGTCAATTGCGGTGCAACCGGTGCGATCACCGGTATCGGCAATGTGCTGCCGAAAGAAGTCCAGCACCTGGTAGCGTTGTCGAAGGCTGCGGCCAAAGGCGATGTTGAAGCGCGCAAGCTGGCGCTGGAACTGGAAGCCGCATTGGACGTGCTGTCATCTTTCGATGAAGGCCCGGACCTTGTGCTCTTCTACAAGCATATGATGGTTCTGACTGGCAACCCGGAATATGAGCTGCATTTCAATGAGACTGACAAGTTGTCCGACAGCCAGCGTGGCTATTGCGAAACCCAGTTGAAGCTCTTCCAGAGCTGGTATGCCGACTGGAACAAGCAGGGCGGTGCGGCGGCGAAATACGCCGCCTGAAACAAATGCAGATAAAAGAAAAAGGCGCCGAACTCCGGCGCCTTTTTGTTTGGGTTCACGACACTGCGTCGAGACCCTTTTCCTTCAGCTTTTCCAACAGTGCGATCTCGTCGGCGCTGAGCGTGATGCCCTTTGCCAATGAATCGCGGCGCGCGGCAAAGCGGCGTTGCGATGGGAGGCGCGCACCCTGTCCGGCAATCGCATCGATCAGGATCTCGCCACGCTCCTGCGGGTTGCCGCGGCCACCTGCCATGCGGGCAGGGTCGAAGGCAATGATGAGTTCGCCATGGCGCGGCGCAAGCGTCGTCGTGCCAAGGAAGTCTAGGGCCTCGGGGCTGGTGAAATCACCGATCATCACACCGGCCAAAAGTTCGATCATCGTGGAAATAGCCGATCCCTTGTGCCCGCCGAACGGCAACATCGCGCCGGCAAGGGCGGCTTCGGGATCGGTGGTCGGGTTGCCGTCCGCATCGACGGCCCAGCCTTCTGGCAGTCGCTTTCCGGCGCGACGGTAAAGCTCCAGTTCGCCACGCGCGGCAACACTCGTGGCAAAGTCGAACACATAAGGATACTCGCCGGAGCGAGGCCAGCCGAAGGCGAAGGGGTTGGTGCCGAGAAGCGGCTTCGTTCCGCCTGCTGGTGCCACAGTGGCATAGCTGGGGCACATGGCAATTGCCGCAAGGCCTTGTTCGGCGAGTGCTTCGACTTCAGGCCACAAGGCCGCGAAATGGGTGCAGTCGTTAATCGCCAGCGCCGCAATGCCTAGCTTGCGCGCCTTCTCCACGAGGGCAGGTGTGCCGCGTTCAAATGCAAGATTGGCAAAGCCGCCCTTGGCGTCCACACGCACGACCGCGCTGTCGTCGGTCGTGACGACCGGGTCGGCATCGGCGACAACCTTGCCGCTCTTCAGCGTGCGAAGGCAGCCTTCAATACGGTAGACACCATGCGATTTACAGCCGTCGCGCTCGCCCGCCACAATTGTCTTCGCAATGGCTGCGGCATGATCGGCGCTGAAACCAGCCTTGCGAAGGATTTCTCGCACAAGCTTGGCGAGTTCTTCAGTTGAAATCGAAATGGTGTCGCTCATTCTTTCATTCCTTGCCAATTCTTGGGCGCTGTTCTTGGGGCGGGGCCGAGTGTAGGCGAATATCGTTCGTAGAATGCATACAAGATGCATGCAGGATTGTCATGCCGCACCAGAGGACTGGAGGCTGCGGCAAAAGGGCTGGCGGGCACATCGAATGGTGCGATGTTCCGATGCAGATAATCAATCGGTTTTATTCTGAGCGCCATTATCAGGAATAACTTCATGTGTTTGATCCAGATCAAAGAGGCCGACAGGCGTCAGGTCTAAATCCCGTTACATGGCGCGTTAAAGCCGAGAAGGCAGGTGCGCCAATCGATGGAGATCAGGATGAAAATGCGTAACCTCGCGATCGAACTTGCTGCAGCAGGCATTCTGGCTGTGCTGGCGGCACCAGCCCTTGCTGAAAATATTGAAGTTCACATGCTCAACAAGGGCGCTGAGGGCGCCATGGTTTTCGAGCCTGCCTATATCAAGGCGAATCCCGGCGACACAATCACCTTCGTGCCGGTCGACAAGGGGCATAATGTTGAATCCATCAAGGACATGATCCCTGAAGGTGCCGAAAAATTCAAAAGCAAGATCAACGAGAACTATGTGCTGACGGTTAACCAACCCGGTGCATATCTGGTAAAGTGCACACCACACTATGCCATGGGAATGATCGCGTTGATCGCGGTGGGCGACAATCCAGCCAATCTTGACCAGATCGTTTCGGCCAAGAAGCCAAAGGTCGTTCAGCAACGGCTGGAAAAAGTCGTCGCCAGCGCAAATTAAGCAAGAGTGACCGAAAACTCTCGATGAGCCGAACTTGAACCGGCTTCATGACGAGGACATCATGACCAGACAGCCAAGCCTGCAAGCAGTACCTGCTGCGATGCCATCCGATCAAAAAGGTATGCCGCGCGGACTGAAAATGACCGGTCCCGTCCTCCTCAGCTATGGCTTCCGCCCTTTCTTTCTGGGCGGAGCCATATGGGCCATTTTGGCCATGCTTTTCTGGATATTGTCATTGACGCTCGGAATGCCGTTGGGCGGTTCCTATGGTGGATTGAACTGGCATGCTCATGAAATGGTATTCGGTTTCTCGTCAGCCGTCCTGGCGGGTTTTCTGCTGACAGCCATTCCGAACTGGACGGGAGGCCTGCCGGTGTCGGGCACACCGCTTGCCCTTCTTTGTGGCGTATGGCTTGCCGGACGCCTCGTCTTTCTGGAGCCAGATCTCATCGATGTGCGCTTTGCAGTCGCTGTCGAAAGCCTGTTTCTGCCTTTGCTGCTTTCCATCTGTGCGCGGGAAATCATTGCTGGGCGCCAATGGAAAAACCTTAAGGTGCTGGTCGGCGTGGCAACGGTGATGGGCGCCAATCTTGTCTTCCATTATCTGATCCTGACCGACGGCGACGTGGCATTGGCCAACCGCATCGGGGTCAGCGCTTATGTCCTTCTGGTTATGGTGATTGGCGGGCGCATTGTGCCAAGCTTCACCCGCAACTGGCTCAACAAGATGGGGACGACGCGCTTTCCGGTCCCGTTCAATCGCTATGACGGGTTTAGTATCCTTGTCGGGATGGCTGCCTGCATCGGCTGGATCGCAGCTCCCGATCAAACCATAACTGCGGTACTGGCGTGGATTGCAGCCCTGTTTCACATCGTGCGGCTTTACCGCTGGCGCGGATGGTCTGTAGCGCGGGAAAAGCTGCTGCTTGTACTTCACGTCGCCTATGCATTTATCCCGCTCGGCTTTTTTGTCATCGGTCTTTCGGCCATTGATCGCCTTAATCCATATTCCGCCTTGCATGTCGTGACCGTGGGTGCGATCGGCTGCATGATGCTGGCGGTCATGACGCGGGCCACCCGCGGCCATACCGGGCGCGAACTGACGGCTTCGCCCGTCACGCAAGTCGCTTATCTGTGCCTTGTCGCGGCAGCGCTGATCCGTCCACTGGCGGAAGTCATGCCGAATTTCTTCCACACCATCCTCGCAGCATCTGCCCTACTTTGGATGGGGGCTTTCGGGCTCTATGTCCTGGAATACGGCCCGATGCTGTTGCGTGAGAGGCGCCAGCGTATGGCCGGGGCGTAATCGCCTCATCTCGATACTATTATAAGGAGCAGTCTGCGGGTCGCCTGCGGACTGCTTTTTCGTGTTTCGGGAAGTGAGTCGCGTCGCCAGAACCGCGATTTGGTCCGCCCGAATAGCCTAAAGCAGGGGTGTGGAAAGAAAAATCACACTCAAGATCACATTTAAATCGTTATAATGTTATGGCCGTATTGTTATGCTTTTGAAACGGTGTTACCGGAATTGGTGTCTGAGAGGCTGGCCCTGAAAGGACTGCAAAATCTCGGGCAGCACGAGCGCTTTGCACCCAGTCGGGGTTACGCCCCGTTACACAATGCGCCCTGGCTTTGTTGTTGTACGCATATCGGCGCCGAACCGGGTTTCGTCTGCCGGACATGCTCAAGGCTTTGCTTTTGGCAAGGAGGTTGCCGCCGATGAATTTCGCCCCGCCCGTATCAGATATGCTGCAACTCGCCAACTGCATTCGCGCTCTCTCGATTGATGCTGTGGACGCCGCCAATTCCGGCCATCCGGGAATGCCGCTCGGCATGGCAGACGCGGCAGCCGTTCTGTTCTCCAAGCATCTGAAATTTGATGCCGCGGCACCGAACTGGGCGGATCGCGATCGTTTCGTGCTCTCCAATGGTCACGGTTCGATGCTGCTTTACAGCGCGCTCTATCTGGCGGGCTATAAGGATGTGTCTATCGACGAGCTGAAGAACTTCCGCCAATGGGGTTCAAAGACCGCCGGTCATCCAGAATATGGTCACACTGAAGGCGTTGAGCTGACCACCGGCCCGCTTGGTCAGGGTCTTGCCAGCTCGGTCGGCATGGCAATCGCCGAACGCGCGCTCGCCGACCAGTTCGGCAAGGATATTGTCGATCACCGCACCTATGTTTTTTGCGGCGACGGCTGTCTCATGGAAGGCGTGGGACAGGAAGCGATCTCGCTGGCTGGTCATCTTCGCCTTGGCAAGCTGATCGTGCTTTACGATGATAACGGCATCACGATTGATGGCAGCACGGAAATCGCCTTCACCGACGATATTCCGGCCAAGTTCAAGGCGTGCGGCTGGAACGTCGAAAAGGTCGACGGTCACGATCATGATGCCATCGATGCCGCGTTGACGCGTGCCAAGGCTCAGGTCGACCGTCCGACGCTGATCGCACTCAAGACGGTCATTGGTTATGGTTCTCCGAACCGCGCCGGTACGAGCGGTGTGCATGGCGCGCCGCTAGGTGCTACGGAAAATGCCGCCACCAAGGCAGCGCTCGGCTGGACGGCTGAAGCCTTTGAGATTCCTGGTCCCCTGCTGGATGCCTGGCGTGAAGCCGGTGCACGCGGCGCATCAGACCGCGAAGCATGGCAGAAGCGCGTCGATGCGTTGCCGGAAGCGGAACGTACCGAGTTCGACCGTCGTATTGCCGGCATTTTGCCGGAGGGCTTTGCGGCGGTGGTCCACGACGCAAAGCAGCGCCTCCTCGACAAGCCGCAGAATGTTGCGACCCGCAAGGCAAGCCAGATCGCGCTTGAAAGCCTGACGGCGGCGCTACCGGAAATGATCGGCGGTTCGGCTGATCTTACCCATTCGAACCTCACCCGTGTTCCTGCCGTCGACAGCGATTTCACGCCGGAAAAGAGCGGTCGCTATGTCAGCTACGGCGTGCGTGAATTTGCGATGGGCGCGGCGATGAACGGCATCGCGGTCCATGGCGGTTTCATCCCTTACGGCGGCACCTTCATGGTGTTTTCCGATTACGCCCGCAACGCCATTCGCCTTTCGGCACTCATGGGTGTGCGTGTCATCCACGTGTTGACGCATGACTCCATTGGTCTCGGCGAAGATGGCCCGACCCACCAGCCGGTTGAACATCTGGCCAGCCTGCGCGCCATGCCGAACCTTCATGTTTTCCGTCCGGCAGACACGATTGAAACGCTGGAATGCTGGGCTGTGGCGGTTTCCGATCCGCATACGCCTTCGGTTCTGGCCCTGTCACGCCAGAACGTGCCACAGCTTCGTACCGACAATGGCGAGAACCTTTCGGCACGCGGTGCCTATGTGCTGCGTGAGGCGAAGGGCGAGCGCCAGATCACATTGCTTGCCACGGGCACGGAAGTCTCGCTTGCGGTGAAGGCAGCAGAAAAGCTTGCCGAAGAAGGCATAGCGACGGCGGTTGTCTCCATGCCAAGCTGGGATCTGTTTGAAAAGCAGAGCAAGGATTATCGCGAGGGCGTTCTGGGTGACGCGCCGCGCATCGCCGTCGAGGCTGCAGGTAAATTCGGCTGGACGCGTTATGTCGACAGCGAAGACGACGTGATCGGCATGGATGGCTTCGGCGCTTCGGCTCCCGCCGAAGTGCTTTATGAAAAATTCGGCATCACCGCAGAGGCGATTATCGCCCGTGCAAAATTCTTGCTGGAGCAGGGCAAATGACAATGGCTGGCAATTTTTCTCCCCTCGTTCTGGTAGGCGATAGCGACCGCGTGGAAGCCGAAGCTGTCGGTGCCTATCTCGACAACTGGGCAGGCAAGGACGCATTGCGCCTTGCGACTGCCGATGCGATCAAGGCTATTCTGGCCGGGGCGATACGGCTTGCCGGTCGTATTGCACGAGGTTCTCTTCCGGGCGATCCGGGCAAGCTCGTGGGCGTCAACAGCGATCAGGACCAGCAGAAGTGCATCGATGTCGGTTCGCACAATCTGTTCGTCGATCTGCTGGTTGCTGCGGGTGCGGCGTCCATTCTATCGGAAGAAGCCGACCTCCCCGTGGCGGGTAAGGCGGATGGGTTAATTGCCGTTGCCATCGACCCGCTCGACGGTTCGGGCAATGTGGGCCTCGGCGCGCCACTTGGCACGATATTTTCGATTTTCCCGGCAGACACAGTGGAGCCGTTCTTGCAGCCCGGCAATCGCCAGCTTGCCGCCGGTTATGTTTCCTATGGCAATTCGGTTGATCTCGGCTTTTCAGTGGGTGAGGGCGTGATTTTCGCGACCTTCGATCCGGCAAGCGGGATTTTCCAAATCACGCGCCGCAATGTAACGCTGCCGGAACGCACCTCCGATCTGGCGTTCAACGCATCCGTCCAGCGGCATCTGTCCACGGGCATGCAAGCCTATGTCAACGACGCATTCCTTGGAAAGGATGGTCCGCGCGGACGTAACTTCAATATGCGCTGGCTCGGTGCTGCGGTTGGCGACATGCACCGCATCATGCAGCGCGGCGGTCTGTTCTTCTATGTGAATGACAGCCGCCCCGGCTACGAGAAGGGCCGTCTGCGGCTCGTCTACGAAGCCAATCCAATTGCTTTCCTCGCCCGTGAGGCGGGTGGCAAGGCGACCGACGGTTCGAGACCCATTCTCGATATCGTCCCGCAAACCTATCACGAGCGCAGTGCGCTGGTGTTCGGCGTGGCCGAAGAGGTGGATATCCTCGGCGAATACTTCGCGAAATAACCTGATCTAACATTGACTAGGAGGCTAGAAATGGCGCGCATTACGCTGCGGCAATTGCTCGATCACGCCGCTGAAAAGGGTTACGGCGTCCCGGCATTCAACATCAACAACATGGAACAGGCGCTGGCCATCATGGAAGCGGCGGATGCCGTCGATGCGCCAGTCATCCTGCAGGCTTCGCGCGGCGCGCGTGCCTATGCGAATGACATCATGCTTCGTCACATGATGGACGCGGTGACGGAAATCTATCCGCATATTCCGGTCTGCGTGCATCTCGACCACGGCAACGAAGCCGCCACTTGCATGACCGCCATCCAGGCAGGCTTTACCTCCGTCATGATGGACGGTTCGCTCAAGGCTGATGGCAAGACCCCTGCCGACTGGGACTATAACGTCTCTGTCACACGTCAGGTCAGCGAGATGTCCCATCTGGGCGGCATTTCGGTGGAAGGTGAACTCGGTGTTCTGGGTTCGCTCGAAACCGGCATGGGCGATGCAGAAGACGGTCACGGCGCGGAAGGCGTGCTGTCGCACGACCAGCTTCTCACCGATCCAGATGAGGCGGTGAAGTTTGTACGCGAAACCAAGGTCGATGCGCTGGCAATCGCAATGGGCACGTCGCATGGCGCCTATAAATTCAGCCGCAAGCCGGACGGTTCCGTGCTCGCCATGCATGTGATTGAGGAAATTCATCGCAAGCTGCCGAACACGCATCTTGTCATGCACGGCTCATCTTCCGTGCCCGAAGAGCTGCAGGAAATCATCAACAAGTATGGCGGCAAGATGAAGCCGACCTGGGGTGTTCCGGTTGAGGAAATTCAGCGCGGCATCAAGCATGGCGTGCGCAAGATCAACATCGATACGGACAACCGTATGGCGCTGACCGGCCAGATTCGCCGCGTCCTGCAGGAAGATCCGAGCGAGTTCGATCCGCGCAAATACCTGAAGCCTGCAATGGCTGCGATGACCAAGCTCTGCAAGGAGCGTTTCGAGCAGTTCGGCACCGCCGGTCATGCTGCCTCGATCCGTCCGATCCCGCTTTCCGACATGGCAAAGCGCTATCGCGATGGTTCGCTGGATCCGAAGTTCAGCTAAGTTTTCTAAAGTGACAAAAGAAAAGCGGCCAACTGGCCGCTTTTCTGCTTTTAATGACTGGCCAATCAAGCCTTGTTGTATTTCGCGTCAACTTCGTTGATCGCGTTGACATTGCCAGCCGAGCGGCCGTTTTCGTCAAAGGTCTGCGCGAGGAAAGCGTCGGCTATGGTCTTGGCCACTTCCGCGCCGATGACGCGGGCGCCCATGGTGATGATCTGGGCATTGTTGGAGAGCGCTGCACGCTCTGCCGAATAGGTGTCGTGCGTCAACGCGGCGCGGATGCCCGGGACCTTGTTGGCTGCAATGCAAACACCGATGCCGGTGCCGCAAACCAGAATGGCACGGTCATAAGTGCCATCGAGAACGGCGGAAGCCACGCGGTCGGAGAGATTGGCGTAGAATGCATCCGCGCCAGCGTCTGTACGCGAGATTTCGGAAACCTCGAAGCGATCCTTCAGGTGATCGGCCAGAACCTTGGCCAGACCTTCGCCAGCGCTGTCGCCTGCTACTGCAACTTTCATGATATTGCTCCTTAGTTAGCTTGAATCTTGGCGGCGCACTTGGCCAAAATGTCGAGATAGCCCTCGACGTTCCATGCCGAACGGCCGATGAAAAGCCCGTCAATGTGCGGGCAGGCGATCAGCTCTTCGCAATTGCCGGGATTGACCGAGCCGCCATAGAGGCAAGGCACGCGCCGGCCGAGTACGCTTTCCGCAACTGCGATGATTTCCGCCTGGCGTGCATCGGCATAGTCAGCCGACGCCGGGATACCATTTTCGCCGATGGCCCAGACCGGTTCATAGGCGAACAGGATTTCAGCCTGCTTCTGCGTGTCGGAGAGCTTGGAAAGCGCACCGCGTACTTCTTCCTCAAGCACTTCGGCCGCGCGTCCGCTTTCACGGTCTTCCAGTGTTTCGCCGATGCAAATGAGCGGGATAAGGCCGTGGCGCACAGCGGCTTCGACTTTCAGGCCAACAGTCTCGTTGGTCTCACCGAAATGTTCACGACGCTCGGAATGACCGAGCTCGACGATATCGAGATTGCAGTCCTTGAGCATCAGCGGCGAAATCTCGCCGGTCCATGCACCCTGATCGGCCCAATGCATGTTCTGTGCGCCAACCTTTACGGAGGTGGTGGACAGGATTTCCTTCACTTCGCGCACGGCGGTGAAAGGCGGAATCACGAAACGCTGAATCTCGGGCGAGCGGCTTGCGTCGGCAGCTTTCAGTGCTTCGGCGAAAACGCGGGCTTCGGCCAGCGTCTTGTTCATCTTCCAGCTTGTGCCAATCCAGAATCTGGTCATGCGTAACTGTTCCTAGTCTGCTGCTATTGTCAGTCTGACCCCGGCCTGCTCAAGCTCTTCCAGCACGGTCGCGTCGGGGGATGAATCGGTTATGATCGCGTCGAAATCGGAAAGATCGGCCATCACATGCAGGGCCGGGCGTCCAAACCGCTGGTGATTAACCAGAAGGCAGGTGCGGGCGGCAGAAGCCGTCATCGCACGCTTCGTGCGGACAACATTCTCATCCATGTGATAGACGAGCTTGCCATTGACTGCGGGCGATGAGATGAAAGCGATGTCGGCACTCAGGTGCGACAGGGCACCTTCCGTCAGGATGCCGAAAAAGGCGTTGAACTTGGCGGAATAGGTTCCGCCAAGCGCAATCAGATTGATCCCGTTCTCGCCTTTCAGCTCATCAATGATAACAGCATTGTTGGTAATAACCGTCAGCGGGCGCTTTTCCCGAAGCATGCCGCCAAGGACAGCCGCCATGGATCCGTCGTTGATCATCACGGTCATGCCCGGCTCGACCAGTTCAAGCGCTGCGCGGGCCATCTTCTGCTTCGCTTCGCCGTCCTGCCGCTCGCGGAAGCGGAAATCGCTTTCAAACTGCGTGCCGGCGTCAATCGTCGCGCCGCCGCGCACCTTGCGCAGCACGCCGGACTGTTCCAGCGAGTCCAGGTCACGATGGATTGTCATCCTGGAAACAGCAAACCGATCCGCCAGATCGTCGAGATCGACGGCCTGATTTTCGACCAGAAGGTTTATGATCGCCTGTCTTCTGTCGTCGCGCTTCACGCTCTCATCCGATCTCATTGGCGGAACATTTTCTGCGCGGTGTTAGATCACAAAATCACAAAAAAATCCATGATAAAAATGTTATTTTGTTATTTTCCGTTTGGCTCTCCGACAAGGGCCTTTGCCGTTCGCTCATCGGTGATGAGGCCGTAAAGACGCCCGCTTTTCAGCACGGCGGAAATAGCTTCCGCTTTGGCAAGCCCGCCCGCAAGGCCCACGATTCGGCTCATATCCGCGTTTTCCACCGATGCAGCGATGGTGCGGGCCGTCAGCGCGGTTTCAAGGCGCTTGCCATCGGCATCAAAGAAATGGCCAAGCATTTCGCCAACGCCGCCGAGGTTGGCGATCTCTTCGACCTCGGCCAGTTCTATCATGCCGGATGTGACGAGCTGCGCTTGTGCATCGACCGTGCCGATACCGACGATCTTCAGTTCAGCCTGGCAGCCCATGTCGAAAACGGTGGTGACGCCACGCTGTGCGAGCAGCACTTCGCGATCTTCTGCCGTGTTGGCGAAAAAGGGCACTGGCATCACATAAGCGGGCATGCCGGTCTTCTCGGCGATACGGTGCATCACATCATGCGGGTTGGCGGCGAAATTGCGAGTCAGGCCACCGAGCAACGACACGAAGCGCAGATCGTTGGCGACAACACGCGGCATGTAGCTGACTGCGGCCGAAAGCGTGCGGCCATGGCCGATTCCGATGACTTCATGGTCACCATGTTCGATTTCGCGTCGGAGAAAATCCGCCCCCGCGTGGCCAAGCGCCATGAGCGGCAGTCCTTCTTCGCCGATGTCAGGCACAACCTCGCAATAGTCGAGGCCGTACATATCGGCGAGCCGGTTTTCGAGGTCGATACATTCGGTGATGTCACCGTCTATGCTGACCTTCACCGCACCATCGGCGACGGCTTTGGCTATAAGGCGATGCGCTTTCACGGAAGGCAGGCCAAGGCGCTTCGCGACGGCTGACTGGGTCATGCCTGCCACGAAATGAAGCCATGCGGCGCGCAGCGCCAGTGAATCTTCAGCATCTGCCATTGAAAGCGATCCGGTTCCTTAAATTGTCTATATCTTCAAGTCCTTAGCGCCGGTGTCAATGTGCGGAGCCCAGAAGGCGACACTTTCTGCGATTTGCGAAATGACTTCGCGATCATTGGGCTCGCGTTCCTTGAAGGAAAGCTCAAGGCAGATTTCATTGTCCACCGCACCACCTTCGGCAAATGCTTTGAGCAGCAGCTCAGGCTGAATGCGGCCCTTGGCATTGAAAGCAGCGGTGAACGGACGGTGACCACCCTTATCCATCAGGCTCTGCTTGATGTGAATGATCGGTGAGACTTTCGGCACCGCACGCGCCCATGCATAGGGATCGAAATCATCCGGGTTCGACGAGGTCACATCGCCATGATCAATATCGGCCATCATCCACATTGGGATTGCCATACTGGCGGCGGTCAGTCGGTCCTGAAGCTTGATGGATTCAGCAATCGTCTCGCCAAATTCGCGGCCAATGCTCATCGGTTCCCAGAAGACATAATCAAGACCAGCGCCAGCCGCATGGTCGGCAACCTCGGCCCAGCAGTCGATAGCAATTTTGATCAGTTCTTCGCGGCGTTCAGGACTGTCAAAATCCTTGTAAGTGAAGATCGCAAACTGTGTGCCGACCGACTTGCCACCAAGATCGCCAATAATATCGGCAAAAGTCTTGAACCAGTCGACATAATAGCGACGAACTTCCGCGTCCGGGTGGCCAAAATGGTTGAGACGGCCATAAGGGCCGGTCATGCCAGAAGTTACGCGAACGCCGGTACGCTGAAGGGCTTTGTCCATGTCGCGGGTGAGGCGGCGGATGGTCGAAGCCTGCCAGCTTGGATTGATGAATTCATGGGTAAGCTGAAGGTCGCGCAGGCGCAGATCGCGCGCAACGGTTTCAATCAGATCATCCGGTTCTGCAAAGCGATTGACCAGCGGATTGGTATTGAGCGAAAGCGTAAGGGCCATTGGTTCCTCATGCGGCAATTTTAGCGTTGTCAAACCATGCAATGAATGCGGCGTGTTCGGCTTCGCTCAGGTGCAGATAATGCTTGGTGCGGCGATAGAGGAT
>NZ_VCIG01000043.1:0-230800 GCF_006345815.1 Ochrobactrum sp. CGA5
CCCCGCCTCACGACGACGCCCTTGCTGTTCGGCTAACGGTTCCCATCACCAGGGCCCGTAGAGGACTTTCACCTCCAAGTCATCGACCGGATACCATCCCGGTCAAACGGTGATTGCGCACCACGCGCCATGCTCGGCGCACCCAACAAAAAGGGCAGCCGAAGCTGCCCTTCTAATCCAAGATCACGATACCGATTTAGTGTCCTATGACCTCTTCGGCATCTTCCTGCCAATTCGGATTCAGCCTGTTGTAGCGCAAGGAAGACATAAACGAGAGGCCGATCAAAGCCGCGCCGATAAGGCCGGTGATGACTTCGGGAATATGCACAAGCGTCTGCACATACATGATGACCGCCAGAACCAGGATCGCGTAGAAAGCGCCGTGTTCAAGATAGCGGTACTGGCCGAGCGTCTTGCGCTCCACAAGCATGATGGTGAGCGAACGCACATAGAATGCTCCAATACCAAGACCGATGGCGATGATAAAAAGGTTCGTAGTCAGGGCAAACGCACCGATAACACCATCGAACGAGAAGCTGGCATCCAGCACTTCGAGATAGATGAAGGCGCCCAGGCCTCCGCGGTGGACCATGTCCATCTGTTCCTGCGTCGCATCCAGAACCTCGCCCAGTCCTTCGACAGCGAGGAAGGTCAGGAGACCGAACAGGGCTGCGATCAGGAAAGTGTGCGAATGCTCGGCATCAAGCTGGTAGGAGAAGAAGATGATCAGGGCGATTGCAACGCCGATCTCAACCCCCTGCACAGAAGCGAACTTCGACATGCGGCTTTCGATGACCTTGATCCAGTGCACGTCCTTTTCGACATCGAAGAAGTACTTCATGCCGACCATCAGCAGGAATGTCCCGCCAAAGGCCGCGATCCCCGTATGCGAATCCGCAATGACGCGGGCGTACTCATTCGGCTGCCAGATCGCAAGCTTCAACGCCGAGATAGGGTCGGTCCACATGGCAACCGCGACGATAGCCAGCGGGAAGACGATGCGCATGCCAAAAACCGCAATCACGATGCCCCAGGTCAGGAAGCGATGCTGCCATTCCGGTGTCATGTCGCGCAAGATACGCGCATTGACGATAGCGTTATCGAAAGAAAGCGAGATTTCAAGAACGCTCAAAACAGCACAGATGATGAAGATGGAGACCATTCCCCCAAAGGTGCCGGTCATTTCGTAGCCTAGCCAGAGAGCACCTGCGAGACCCAGTACGGTGAAAACCATGGGCCAGATAAAGTATCGAAGAGTGGCCATTGCAAACCATCGAATTATTATTGTTATCAAACGGAAACTTGCACCGGCCGCTACAACGAACGTCCCGCGAAGCGGTATCCGCTTCCCGTCGCGCGCTCTACCTGACCACTGCTCTTCCCGCCAAGGCGTAGAGGCTATGTAAGAAGGCCATGAGATGCAAACAAGAGAAAGCGTGGCAATAATTTGGCTTCTTTGCGGATTTGATGTGCTGAAACATTTCGTTACTATTTCGTGATACTAAACTCCAACGACTTCGCAATCGCACCTGCTCGCCATCACAATAAAATCGGCTGAAGCGTTAGATTTGTACGAATTGTCGCGTGGCGAAAACTTTGTCTCAACATACATTCACAGGGTGGGTGGCAAACCGCTATCGGCGACGCACCATTCAGAAATAAGGATATTCAGCAGATGATTGCTCCGGAAGAGCTACAGCGTCGGATAGAAAAAAGACTCGCCGAGAGCAGTTTTTCACAATCGGAACTTCTGATCAGAAGGGCGCATCGCACGGCCCAGGAAGGCAAAAACGGATCAGCCTCTATAGCTGATGCACTGTTGAAAGAAGCCGGTTCGCAAGTAGGTCTACAGGAGCTTTCTGATATAATCGACCACCGGCCCTGGTTGCTGGAAACCATCATCAACGGTACGGGGATCAAGGGCGGTAACTCCGGCCATCATTAGAGCGATCCCGAAATCCGTTTCACAATTTTCTGGACGCGCGCTTCGAAACAAACATTTATGGTGCCGATCTGTTTCAGTCGGATTGCAATGCCCCTAGAATATTTCCAGCATTTGTCTTTCGTACATAACCGCAACGGGAGAACCATACGATGATAACCGGACCTCAATGCCGTGCTGCCAGAGCCCTTGTGGAATTCTCGCGTGATCGTCTGGCTCAACTATCCGGCATCGACACTGCGACCATCGAGCAATTCGAACGCAAGCTCGGCAAGCCAGCGGATGAACAAATAAAAGCATTGGCCGATGCGTTGGAAAAAGCGGGAGCACTGTTCATCCCCGAAAACGGCGGCGGCGCTGGCGTGCGCCTGAAGTTCAATCGGTCGGAAACTCGGCGCATCGCCAATTTGGAAAATGAGGGTGGTCCGACTGCTTTCGATGAGGTGCCTTAGCAGAACCCTCTTTTCAGGAACTTATTCTGAAAGTGACTGCACAAATAAAAAGAGCGCCGACCCGATCGGATCGGCGCTCCAAACTTCGAACCCCCCAGAAGACTACTTGCCGGTCAGTGCTGGAGGAGCCAGCCGCGGCTGCATCTTGATCGTCACCATGTCCTTGGCATCAAGATCATAATCTTTGAAAGCCACGCCACGCAGGACCTGATCGTCATAGGTTTTGACGTAGTAAATCATGTTTTTCATGTCGGCAATGCTTGTCCACTGCGTATATTCGAGTGGTGCGCCTGGCTCGACAATCCATCCCTTGGGAATGTCAAAATTATTAGCGATATGCTCTGCCAAGCGTACACTTTGCGGACCGCTCGGCACTTTTGCCGCCGACAAAACGAAAGCCGCTGCACGGACAAACCTTGACGGAGGCGTGGTATCACCGGGAACGCCCAACATACCGGAACCCTCACCCAGCGGCTTGAACGTTGCACCATTCACAGTCAAAGGCTGGTTGTTCTCCGGTGACAGATGAACATAATTGCGCAAATTGGTCATATGCCAGTCAAAGGAAGGGGCATTCGTCATCACGCCAAGCGGATTGTCATAGACCTTGAGTTTGCCATCAATCGGCTCGATAACAATCGATGCGCCGGTTGCATCGTGCAGTGTGTAATGCATAGGCGGCGTGAGCCCCATATTGGGCTGCTTCACATCAATAACATCAACCCCGGCGAGTGCATCCTTCACTTCAGCGACAGTTGAAAAATTGGTTAGAGCCCAGCTGAGAAACTCCCAAGGAGCAAGGCTGTTTTCCGGCTTGGCTGTGGAAGGATCCTGAAACTTGGCGAAATCCGGGAAATAAAGGATGCCGCCGGCAAGCCCCTTCTCATTCAGGCCATCGGTGAGAGCAGGAACACCAAAGGCATTCATGCCGATCACGGCATACTTGCTTTTCCATTGCTTGCCGGGCTTCGCGTTGGCAGCGGTTGCAGTGAAAGCGTAGTTTCGCGGAACGACGATCATATCAGACTTGAGTTCGAACGCGAACTCCATCGTGCGCCCATAGACCATGCCGCCATCACTCGTCGGGAGAACGAAGCTGGTGCAGGCGAATGCTGCCTGAGGAGCGACGAGAGCCACAGCGATGAGAGCCGTTGCAGCACCCCGCGCAAACATCCGGCGAGACGATTTCCAGATAGACTGTTTCGTTTTCATGATGACCTCGTTACTCCACGATTTGTCATTTCTAAAATTGCCCAATTAATTTCTCCAGGCCTCAAGGAGTCCTGTTTACACCGCAAATAGATGACTGCACCTACTGAAAGTCAACAGAACAAACCTTAATATAAGTATCAATTTTCAGTTTATTTCTCCGAATGATTAACATATATATGGAAAAAGATTTGAATCCGATGTATTATCGAAGTTGCTAATACATAAGCTAGGGGGTTTTTTCAGTGGAAGACAGAAGATTGCGTAACGATAGCGGGAATTTACTGGTGAAATTCTCCATCTGCATTATATTAGTTATAACTGCTTTAATGGGTGCGTCAGCCGCATCGTTCGCTGCGGATGCTTTGAAGCCGCAACCAGAGATCAAGGATCAGCAGCGCTGGCGCGTGGTTTTCAGTCCTTATGTCTGGGGTGCTTCGCTGAACGGCAAAGCAAGTCTTCTCGGACGCAGCACGGATGTGAGTGTCCCCTTTAGCGAAATTCTCGATAATCTCGATATGAGCTTTATGGGCAATGTCGATATCAACAACGGTACGATAGGTTTCTTTGTCGATGGCCAGTACGTCAAGACCAGCCAGGACGAGAACCTCCGGGACAATGAGCTTGCCCTGGACATCAAGACCACGGTTCTGTCAGTCGGCGCTTACTACCGTATTTATGAGCAACAGCTCGAAGGAACGACACTATTCGGAAACCAGCGCGTTTTTGCAATAGAACCAACCGTCGGTGTTCGTTGGACCCAGTTGGAGGCAGGACTTGAAGTCGGCCCTTACAGCGGATCGCGCAAGGTGGATTGGACTGATCCATTCATCGGCACACGTGTCTTCTATGACATCAATGATCGGTGGAATATTTTTGCGGAAGCCGACATTGGCGGCTTCGGAGCCGGGACCAAACTCAGCGCCAACGGCCAGATTTATCTCGGTTACCGCACGCTTGTCTTTAATGTCCCTACGACATTTCGCGTCGGTTATCGGGCGCTCTATCAGGATTACAAGGACGACGAAACGTCCGAGAATTTCAAATATGACGTGACCCAGCACGGGCCGGTCATCGGTTTCTCTGTCTCGTTCTAATTTGCGACAGAACTAGTTTCGTGTGTTTCGCCCGCCGGCAAAGTCGGCGGGCTTTTTATTCACGCCTATTGATCAGCTCTAAGTAAAATTCAACGACTTTCCATAATAATAAGCTCCATCTCACGTGGGGGAAATGAATGACTTATATCTTCGAGCTGCCGACTTACCTTTCTTTTATGGCCTTCGCCGTACTTGGAATTGTGTTCTACGCCGTTGGACGCTTCGCACTCGACATGTTGTCCAAGCATGCCGCTAACGACGTTCTATCTATTCCAATCGGCGCCTTCATCAGCACCATTGCAACAGCCTGGGCCTTGTCGCTCGGTTTTGTTGCCGCCGATATCTGGAGCGTCAACTCGCGAGCCGATCAGGCTATCAGTGAAGAGCGTTCAGCCATTTCTCGCCTCATCGGCACGTCCAAAACAGAAATACTGAACGCACCCAAACTTACTGCCGCGCTTACCGGCTATCGCCTTGCTGTAATCAATGATGAATGGCGCGAGAAGATCAATGTCGAGCCGGCCGGTTCCGTCGAAACCGCATTACAGAACATAAGGCGCGAGATCATTAATCTTGCGCGTAGCGATGTACCTTCTCCAGTTATCTCCCAACTTATCAATGATTTCGATGAACTGCAGGACGCGCGCAATACGCGTCTGGCCGTCGGATCGACCTCAATCGACTATTACAAATGGTATCTCGTACTTTCTCTGACATTCCTCACGGCGATAACCATCGCAGCAACCCATGCAGACCGCGTGCGAGCTGGTGTAAAAGCACTCGTCATTTATTCGCTAACGGCTTCATTCTGCCTCTGGATACTCGCAATCCACGCCAATCCCTATCAGGGACTGGAACGCCTTGAGCCGTCTCTCCTTTTCACCAGTCACAAACGTAGCTAAGCTATTGAGAGATTCGACCTGCTTTATCTTACTGAAATTGCAGTGAACTTTTTCAATCGAACGCGGAGCAGCGATTTGATGAAACTTCTGGGCCTAAGCGCCCTCATAGGTTTGGGATTGCCAGCCGGACTGGCTTCGGCACAGACCTTCAGCGTCTGTCATGGTTATGAATGCCATTACCGAACCAAGGTTACACTGACCGCAAAGGACCAGCAGCGCATACGTAACCTCATGCGGAATGGCAGTCGCAGCGCAGAAAGCGAGCGGAAAGCACTTCGGACGGCAGTTGCAATCTTTGAAAAGCGTAGCACCGCCTTCGTCGGCGTACAGGACAAGCCGAGAATGCAGTTTGGCAAGGCCCGCATCAGGGGCCAGATGGATTGCATCGATGAATCGACCAATACCGATAACTTCCTGCGTTATCTGCAAGCACGCGGTTGGCTGAAGCACCACACGGTCGCGCGCCGCACGTCACGCGGTGCTTTTCTCGACGGTCGCTACCCGCATTGGACGGCTGTCGTTGAAGACACGCAGGGCCAGAAATGGGCTGTCGATTCCTGGTATGAGGCAGGCGGTGGACTGCCAGACATCATGCCGCTCAAGCAATGGAAGCAGCGCGGATACATGGGGGAGCGTTAGAGCGTGTTTCACTTCGATCGTATCACGCACTAAAACCCGTGTGCCTATCTTTCCGCTTACAAACACTGCCTTATATCACGCTGCGAGGGCACTCGCCCAATAACGAACGGGCATCCTGCCCCAGAGATTAGGGGCATCCACAGAGGGGACGATCCATGCCGATTTTGAAGCGGTCTTTTTCCAGCATATGCACCACAGCGCTTGTTGCAGGTAGCATGTTTGCCGCGCCAATTGCCGAAGCCTGCACACGTTTCGTATATCACGGGACCAACGATCAGGTGATGACCGCCCGATCCATGGATTGGAAAGTGGATGTTGCAACCAATCTCTGGATATTCCCACGCGGCATGAAACGTTCCGGCGAGGCGGGCGAGAACTCGCTTCATTGGACATCCAAATATGGTAGCGTTATCGCCTCGGGCTACGATATTTCCACAACAGACGGTCTGAACGAAGCAGGACTTTCCGTTGGCGTCCTGTGGCTGGTCGAATCCGAGTATCCAAAATATGACGGCAGCACCCCGGGCCTCAGCATCGCGGCATGGGCACAATATGTGCTCGATAACTTTGCCACAGTCGACGAAGCGGTCAAAAACCTCCGCACAGAACCTTTTACCATCGTGACGGATAACGTTCCCGGCGAAGATAGGCTGGCGACTTTGCATCTGGCCATATCAGATTCCACCGGTGACAGTGCGATCATCGAATACATCAACGGTAAGCAGGTGATCCATCACGGCAGGCAATATCAAGTGATGACCAACTCGCCGACCTACGACGAACAACTGGCGCTCAACTCCTACTGGACGCAGATTGGTGGCACCGTCATGCTGCCGGGCACCAACCGCGCTTCCGACCGGTTCGCACGCGCATCGTTCTATGTAAACGCCGTCCCGAAAACAGAAGATCCTGTCAAGTCGATTGCCAGTGTTTTCAGCGTCATTCGGAACACATCGGTTCCATTTGGCCTGACGACACCTGACCAGCCAAACATTTCCTCAACACGTTGGCGGACGGTGGCTGACCAGAAGCGCAAGCTCTATTTCTTTGAATCCGCTTTGACACCCAATGTCTTTTGGGTCGACTTGAAGGACATCGACTTCTCACCAGAGACCGGGAAGGTCAAGAAACTCGACCTTGGCCCCAATCAAACCAACACCTTCAATGGTGTCGTCAACGACAGTTTCAAGGAAAGCGAGCCCTTCAAGTTCCTCGGCCTCTGAGCGGATTCTGCAATTTTCTGCTGAACCAATCGCGCTCCGTTGCGTTAGTTTATCATAACCAACCCAGAACGGAGGAACCACCAATGGACTGGAATCGCGTTGAAGGAAACTGGAAACAGGCCAAGGGTAAGATCAAGGAACAGTGGGGTAAACTCACCGACGACGATCTTGACCAGATCAATGGCCGACGCGAGCAGCTGGAAGGTAAAATCCAAGAGCGCTACGGCATAGAGAAGGACCGCGTGCGCTCCGAGCTGGATGATTGGTATAGTCGCCAGACCTGGCTTTCATAAAGCCGCCCCTTTCAAGACGAAGCCCTGCCAGTCGGCAGGGCTTTCTTGATTGCTATTGGCAGCGATCCACACGCTGCAGAGACGCCGACAGCCCCATCAGAGAAAACGTATAGCGGGTTTTTGTACCGCGTGCTGAGGTCGCCTGCACGTTGAGCGTTTTGCCCGCGCGCATGGCACGCACAAGCTTCGCTTCATCGGCAACATTTTCCGCCCATGCGCGGTTCCCCTCGCTAAAAAAAGGAAAACGAGCGCCGTCTACCATCACGTTGACCGAACTATTGGCCTTAAGCTGATAGCCCATCACCAATTGCGGACTATATTGGCCATCCGCTTTGGAAATAATCACGAAATTGTCGCCGTGCCGCACACCCGTCGGATGAAAATTGATCGGCACGGTCAGAGCGTAACATTTGCTACCAGCAAGCTCGGTGTTCTGGTAAACACCCCAATCGCGGAATTCACCCAAATAACTTGTCTTCGCTGAAGCCGCGAGAGAACTCGCCACCAACCCCGCCAATGCCAGCGCTACGGTGGTTGCATTTTTTCTCATGGCCCAAGACCTCCATTTTGTTGCAAGTTCACGTCACTTAAAAAATTGTTTCATCGCGTTACTATTTTCTTAACGAACTGCTAAAATTTGTTGAAAGTTTGCAGTGAGAACAAAACACCGATCCGTCGAAACGAACCGGTGTTTTGCAGATCTGATATATGATGGAAAATCCAGAACCGGCATTGAAGCCCCAATGAAATTGCTAATCTCATTGCCGTTATCATGAACAAAGAGGATATTCGCTTCGCTGAATATGCAATCTTCTCGGCTACTTGTAATACATCACGCGCCCCATCTACTATTATACTACATAGTGCGCTTGTGATCTAAGCAACCTTACGGCGCCACGGCACTGTTGAAGGGAATTCACATATAACTTGCGCTCAAAGGAAAACGTTA
The DNA here is from genome assembly GCF_006345815.1 of Ochrobactrum sp. CGA5. Lineage (GTDB taxonomy): Bacteria > Pseudomonadota > Alphaproteobacteria > Rhizobiales > Rhizobiaceae > Brucella. The sequence continues at coordinate 8,707 of NZ_VCIG01000043.1, forward strand.
ATCGTCACCAGCGAATAAATGGATTTACTGCAATGCAATAAAATGCAGCCCATTTATATAAAACGATATAAGAAGGAATGGTGGGCCCGGAGGGACTCGAACCCCCAACCAAGCGGTTATGAGCCGCCGGCTCTAACCAATTGAGCTACAGGCCCCACGCATCCTTGCCCTACCCTAAAGAAAGCCGGGACACAAGCTGTCAAATGCATCAGTTGCCCTATTGCGCACATATTCAGTTGCAATGCATGCAACCTAGAACCACGGTAGCACTGATTTGAACTGGCAGTTGCAATTGGTGCACATTTCGAATTTGGTATCGTAGGCCTCGGATACGAGAGGGAACTTAGAAAACAAATGATTTCCAAGGCAGAACGGCCAGCCGCTCCGGTAGCCAGTTTTGTCAGAGCTGCCTCAACTTTCTCTACAGGAGATTTTATGAACAACCGCGCTACCACTCTTCTTGCAACCTCCTTTTCCGCGATAATGCTCGCTGGCGCGCTGGCGCTACCAGCCCTGGCACAGGAGAATCAGATGACGAAGCAGCCTGCGCGTATCGCCGTCACCGGCGAAGGCACCATGACCACCTCGCCCGATATGGCTATCCTTAATCTCTCCGTATTGCGCGAAGGGAAAACCGCGCGCGAAGCCATGACCGCCAACAACGAAGCCATGGCGAAAGTGCTCGAAGCCATGAAGAAAGCCGGCATTGAAGACCGCGATCTGCAGACCGGCGGTATCAACATCCAACCACGCTATGTCTATCCTGACGACAAGAATGGCCTGAAAGAGCCAAGCATCACCGGTTACACGGTTTCAAACAGCCTGACAGTTCGCGTGCGCGATCTGGCGAAGGTTGGCAACGTGCTTGATGAATCCGTCACGCTCGGCGTCAATCAGGGTGGAGATCTAAGCTTCGTCAACGACAATCCGGCAGCCACGATCAATGAAGCGCGTAAACGCGCCGTTGCCGACGCTATCGCCAAGGCGAAGACGCTTGCCGACGCCGCTGGTGTCGGCATTGGCCGCGTTGTCGAGATCAACGAACAGAGCCGCCCACCCATGCCGATGCCGATCGCTCGCGCCCAGTTCAAGACCATGGCTGCTGGAGCGCCGGAGGATGCCGTTCCGGTTGCGACAGGCGAAAACAGCTACAACGTTTCGGTCAATGTTGTTTTCGAAATAAAGGAATAACGGTAAGCCAGCTGGTAATCACGAAGGGGCGCGTCAGCGCCCCTTTTCATTTGCCTTCAGCAAAAGAAAAGCCCCGGCTTAATTGTTCAAGCCAGGGCTCTTGAAACTTCACTATGCCTTTTTAGCGAATGATCGGGCAGCCACGCACATTCGCAAACACAACGCCGACAGGACGACCGTGACGGAAGCCGCGCACCCTGACCGACTTCCCACGATAGATCACACGCGCGTTGCGAATCCCCATGCGGTGAGCCTTCATTCTGGCGCCTTCCACCGAGCAGGCCGGACCACGATAGACTGGACGACCATGGCGATAGCCCCTGTAGTCAATATTCACGACGGCAGTACCTGCCGACGTGGTGACAACCGGAGCGACAATCGGCGATGCGGCACTGGCTGAAGCGGCCGTGGTGAAGATGGCCGCAGCACCAAGAGCGGCGGTTACGACGAGCGACTTGAGCGAAATAGCAGACATCTTTGAACCTCTTTCGATTTGCTTTCAGGTCTTGCCTGAGACATCCAAGACGTAACGCCCGATAGATGAACAGAAATAAAAACTCATGTTCATGTGTCGTTCAGCTTTCGCGAAGCGGAGGGCGCTCTCGAACGAAACCTTATATAAGTTCAATGAATTCAAATGGTTACGAAAATACGTAATCTACGCCTCCCTATTCGAAGCATAGATTAAATTTACGCAATGATTGAAAACCCCAGATTAGCCATCAGCGGTGGCTCGGCATCACCATATGATCCAGATAATCATCGTCATCTTCAAGATCGTGATCGAAAGCCGTCACCTTGCCGCGAACGGAAACACCTGCCTCGTGCACCGTTTCGGGGGAACCCGAAACCAGCGGATGCCACCAATAGAGGTCCGAACCTTCTGCAACCAGACGATAGGCACAGGTGACAGGCAGCCAATCCACTTCGTCAACAATTTCCGGCGTCAGAAAAACGCAGTCCGGCACTGTCTTCTTGCGGTTCGGATAATCACGACACTGACAGCTATCCGGATTAAGCAGCGTGCAGGCAACGCTGGTCCAGTAAATCTCGTTTGTGTCGTCATCCTGCAATTTATGCAGGCAGCACTGGCCGCAACCGTCACACAGGCTCTCCCACTCGCTGCGGGTGAGCTGGTTCAAGGTCTTGGTGCGCCAAAATGGTTTGTCGTTCATGATACAGCGTATAATGGAATTATGCTGGAAGTGGCGTGGACAAATCGCCGCCATTCAGCGTTCTTGAAATTCTATTCGCATCGGGTTATTAAAACCGCGTCATTATCATGACCGTAAGCGTCTTACGTTAGGCAACGCATCAATCTCGCCGGGAACGGCAATTCGCATTGATGTTTCGTTGCGCCTTCCCCGCATAATATTCAGAAATACACATGTCTCAGTTTGAATGCGCACGCCGCAGAAAGCTGCCAGCACGCTATGCATCTATTGTGATGCCTTTCATACTATCAATCATGATGACATTTATTGTCTCATTGATTGCAACCGCCAAAAACATTGGCATTACCCACCCAGATCTAGTTACGAGCTGGATGATGGCATGGGCTCTTTCTTGGGTGGTCGCCTTTCCCGTTCTCCTCGGCATTTTGCCCGTCGTGCGTAGAATTGTAACCTTGGTGTGCGAGCCGCATTAACGGTTAGAGCGCGGTTCGATCTAATAAGATCGGATCGGCGCTCTAACTTCTTCTATTTCAGCTTAGTCTTATCGACCCTCGTCTCACTCCGGTCGGATTATGCTCCAGAAAAGCAAAAGCCGCGCAACAAGATGCGCGGCTTCCTATTTTTCTCGCAGGCGGCTCAGCGGAAAATAGATTCGCCTTGTTCATCCACGATTTGCCGGCCCTTGTTCAGCGAAATGCTGGCGGCATCTTCGATACCAGGGCAACGGTCGGCCCGAACGAAGCGATATTCCTTCACTTCGCCATCGATCGTTTTGGAAATGACACCGCAGACCTGGTACTGCCCGCCTTCGCTATAGGGCGTAGCGATAATCAGAAAGTCCTTGTGTTCAAGGCGACCAGCCTCTTTCGGTTCTGCCGATGTCTCGGAGGCAGAACCTCCACCGAAAAGACGCTTTAAAAAAGACATATCGCCTGCCCCTCCCGTATACTTCGTCGAACTTAGCTATCCAGGAACGAACGCAGCTTACGCGAACGGCTCGGATGCTTCAGCTTGCGCAGTGCCTTGGCTTCGATCTGGCGGATACGTTCACGGGTAACCGAGAACTGCTGGCCAACTTCTTCCAACGTGTGATCCGTGTTCATGCCGATGCCGAAGCGCATGCGCAGAACACGTTCTTCACGCGGCGTCAGCGAAGCCAGAACACGGGTCGTCGTATCACGCAGATTGGCCTGAATGGCAGCATCAATTGGCAGAAGCGCGTTCTTGTCTTCGATGAAATCGCCCAGATGAGAATCTTCCTCGTCGCCCACCGGCGTTTCGAGCGAGATAGGCTCCTTGGCGATCTTCAGAACCTTGCGCACTTTTTCGAGCGGCATGGCGAGTTTTTCAGCCAGCTCTTCCGGCGTGGGTTCACGACCGATTTCATGCAGCATCTGGCGCGACGTACGAACGATCTTGTTGATCGTTTCGATCATGTGCACCGGAATACGGATGGTGCGCGCCTGATCGGCAATCGAACGGGTGATTGCCTGACGAATCCACCACGTCGCATAGGTCGAGAACTTATAACCACGGCGATACTCGAACTTGTCGACAGCCTTCATCAGGCCGATATTGCCTTCCTGAATGAGATCGAGGAACTGCAAGCCACGGTTCGTATACTTCTTGGCAATCGAGATGACGAGGCGAAGGTTGGCTTCCACCATTTCCTTCTTGGCGATAGTCGCTTCGCGTTCGCCCTTCTGCACCTGATTGACGATACGGCGGAATTCGCCGATGGAAATCGCGGTTTCGGTCGCCAGCATCTGGATTTCAGACCGCAGACGGTCGATCGCGCGCTCTTCCTTGGCTGCGAATTCCTTCCAGCCGCGGGCTGAAAGCGTGCTGACACGCTCCACCCACTTCGGGTCCAGCTCGTGGCCCTGATATTCCTTCAGGAATTCCTCGCGGCGCACGCCGAAGGATTCGGCCAGACGCAGCAGCTTGCCTTCGTTCTGTACCAGACGCTTGTTGATGTCATAAAGCTGTTCGACGAGCTGTTCGATACGGTTCTGGTTCAGCGACAGCGACTTCACCGCCTTGATGAGCTGATCCTTCAGTTCCTTGTAGCGACGCTCCTGGCTCGACGACAGTTCGCCGGTCGCGGCCAGACGGCCCTCGACCTGCTGGTCCTGCAGCTTGCGCAGCTTCTTGTAGGTGTCGGCGATGAGGTCGAGCGTTTCCATGACCTGTGGACGCAGTTCGGCTTCCATGGCCGCCAGCGACAGGTTGGCTTCGTCTTCGTCCTCTTCCTCTTCTTCCGTGGGCATGTCGCCGCCGACATTGGTAATGTCGTCGTCATCACGCGAGCGGCGCTGAGGCTTGTCATCGCGCGGCTTTTCCTCTTCCACGCGCTCGATCACCGGAGCCTGCTTGGCTTCCGGACCGGCATAGGTGGTTTCGAGGTCGATGATTTCACGCAGCAGAATGTTGGAGTCGTTGAGCTGATCGCGCCAGATGATAATCGCCTGGAAGGTCAGCGGACTTTCGCAAAGCCCGGCGATCATCGTTTCACGACCAGCCTCGATGCGTTTTGCAATCGCAATTTCGCCTTCACGCGACAGAAGCTCGACGGAACCCATTTCGCGCAGATACATGCGCACCGGATCGTCGGTACGGTCAGTGGGCTCTTTCTTGGTCGTGGTGGTGGCAACAGCCGTACCGCCAGACTCAACCAGATCGCCACCCTCTTCCGAGTCGTCGTCGTTGTTCTCTTCGCGGTCGTTGTCCTGCTCATCATCTTCAACGACGTTGATGCCCATATCGGAAAGCATCGACATCGTGTCTTCGATCTGCTCGGATGTCACTTCCTCGGAAGGCAGCACGGCATTCAGCTCGTCCATGGTGACGTAGCCGCGCTTCTTCGCGAGTTTGATCATCTTCTTGACAGCATCGTCAGAAAGGTCGAGAAGCGGACCGTCGGCGGCACCTTCGCGCTCGACTTCGGCTTCTTCGTTTTCCTTAACCTTCGTTGCCATATGTTCTTCTCCAGGCGACCCCGGTCGCTTCTAAGATATATAGAGTTCTCGGACAGTTTTGCGAGGCCGCAATCCGTCAGTTGATTCTGCGAGTAGCCGATTTCCTATTAATGGCAGATTAACCTTGCCATCGGTATCGGGCTTCTTGATCTCCGAGTTCTTGTGGGCAGAGGCGGTCGGCCAGACAACGCTCCTTCTCCAGCCCAAATTCACCTTGCTGCTGGCAGCCTCGGATATCACCGGTTCTGTTCTTTTCCTTGTTCGGACTGTCGTGATTCCGTCATTTAAGCCACACGTCAAGAGCGACTCACCTGATTCGCGCTTAAAAAGCGAATCATTTGTTGTCACGGCCTCTTCGTCGGCCAGATAGAGCACGTTTTCCGGATCGCAACCCCCGCATTCCGGTCGTTCCAGCAAAGCTGATTCGGAAAACCGAATCAAAAACCGCCTGGCGGGCGCCCTGAAGAGAGGCCAAAACCGTCGATCAGAGCTTCAGTCGCATCAGCTTTCAAAATCTGATTTTGTATATCTCTGAGACGCGCAAACAATTCGCCCGTCTCATCGGTTTCAAGCGCGGCCTCAACGGCTCGCAGCTCTTTATGTAGTGTGCGCGCACGCTGATGCAAGTGAAGCGCCTGCCGAAGAGCTTCGCGTGCATCGTCTTCTGCGGCCAAAGCTGTCGCAGTCCAGAGTTTCGCACCCTTTACCACGAGTTCGAGCATTTCAATCTGCTCGCCATGCCCTGCATTGCCCAGTGCACGCCGCATCGCGTGGCCATCTTCAATATGACCGGCGGCCAGCACATCCAGCATGGCCAGATGCAGCGATTTGAGGGCCTCGTGCCCCAGATCGAGCGCGGCCAACGTCTCGAAATCCTCTTCGATCAGCCGCGGATGATTGAGAAGCGTCAGCACAATTGCTGTTTCGCGCAACGGGGCGTGAGATCCCGCGCCCGGCCTGCCGCCCTTGACCAACGTAGAGCGCACCAGACTGTCGGAAATCGCAAGACGACCATTGCCGCCTGCCGGTCCGCCGCCTCCACGCCCGCCATCATTCCTGCGATTGAAAGACGAATTGCGCTGTCCGCCGCTTTGATACCCCTGACGACGTCCTTGCCCGAAAAAGGCCTGTGCTCGCTCCCGCATATCCTGACTGTAGTGACGCCGAATATCCTCATTCGCGATGCGGCTGGTGATTTCCCGCAACCGCGCTTCGAGTTCGGCCCGGCGTTCCGGCGTATCGAAAACGCCGCCTGCCGTCTCTCTCGTCCACACCATATCGACCAGCGGTCTGGCGTCACGCAGGATGGCATGAAACGCGGCGGGACCTTCCGCCCTGACGAGGTCGTCCGGGTCCTGCCCTTCCGGCAAAAGCGCGAAGCGCAGCGATTTGCCGGGCTGCAAGGCCGGTAAGCCGAGATCGACAGCGCGATGGGCGGCACGAAGCCCAGCTCCGTCGCCATCGAAGCACAGCACGGGTTCAGGACTGATGCGCCAGAGAAGTTCGAGCTGTTCTTCCGTCAGCGCCGTACCAAGCGGGGCAACCACCTGATGGACACCCGCCTGCGCAAGCGCGATCACATCCATATAGCCTTCAACGGCAATGATGGATTTGGCAGGCTCGCCGCCTTGCGGCTGGCAGGCCTTGCGTGCCCGCAAGCCATTATAGAGAACCCGTCCCTTGTGAAAGAGTTCGGTTTCCGGCGAGTTTAGATATTTGGCCGGAGCATCGGCAGAAAGCGCACGCCCGCCGAAAGCAATAATGCGCCCGCGCAGATCCTCGATCGGGAACATGACACGATCGCGAAAACGGTCATAGGAAACGGCAACCCCCTCGCCGTGCACGACAAGGCCGCACGCCTCGATTTGCTCGCGCGATACGCCTTTGCCTGCGAGAAATTCCTTCAATGCGTTGCGCGATTCCGGCGCATAACCGATGCGGAACGCTTGCTGTGTTGCCGTCGAAAGTCCGCGATCGCGCAAATAGGCGCGCGCCTTGGCGCCAACGGCGCTTTGTAGCTGGTTTTCGAAGAACTGCGCAGCCAGATCCATGACGTCGTAAAGCGTTGCGCGCTGTGCCTCTCGCTTTTCCATTTCTGGATCACGCGCAGGCATTGGAACGCCCGCCATATCGGCTACACGCTCCACCGCCTCCGGGAAACTCAGCCCTTCAAGGTCAGTCAGAAACTTGAAGTGATCACCGGTCACGCCACAACCAAAACAATGATACCGACCCCGGCGATCCTCACAATGAAAGCTCGGTGTCTTCTCGCCATGGAACGGGCAGCAAGCCCAGAAATCCCCCTTGGGAGGATTGCTTTTCTTGCGGTCAAACGAAACGCGCGCACCAATCAGCGTCGAGATCGGGACGCGGTCTCTGATCTCATCGAGAAAGGAGGGCGGAAAACGCATTACAGATTTCACTTTCGGGTCAGCCGGTCAGGCAGATGATTGTCGATAGACTATATAGGCGCGCCTGTTCCCACAGTCCATCGTGCAGGCATGCCACTCCCCGCTAATCACACGTCGCTGCCAAACAAGCGCTCTGTCACAAAACTGTCATATATTCGTCATGACACTGCGGGAGTGGATTGCTTTTTGCTGCAAACAAGACCATATCTCTTGGAAATTTGATTAGCCGGAACATATTTTTTCTTCATTTGTTGCGTTAGCTTAATCAATCCGAGTTTCAACCCACCTCCAACCCGAAGGGATTTTGCCGTGAATGGTTCTGTAGTCCTTTTGCATCTGGCTGGCGCAGTCGCCCTTCTCCTATGGGCAACGCGCATGGTGCGGACCGGGGTGGAGCGTGCCTATGGCGACCGGCTGCGCCGGCGTCTGCGCAGCCAGATGCAGAACCCGCTGCTTTCTGTCGCCTTCGGCCTTGCCCTTGCTGTCGCGCTGCAAAGCTCGACAGCGGTTACGCTTCTCGTGGGTTCTTTTGTCGGCTCGGGGTTTGTAAGCGGTGTTGCAGGCCTCATGGCTGTGCGTGGCGGCGAGCTTGGCTCTGCCCTCGTTGTCAAGATCCTGAGTTACGACCTCACGCTTCTGGTGCCGCTCTGCCTTGTCATCGGCACCGGCATCTTCATGACCACCGAGCGCCGTGACTGGCGGCAGATTGGCCGCATTCTGGTCGGCATCGGTTTGCTCATCATGTCACTGGAAATGACAGGACAGGCCACCGAACCGCTGCGGCAGAGCGAATTGCTGCCAGTCATCGTCGACTATCTGTCAAGCGATCCGATCACTGCCTATTTGCTCGCGGCCATCATGACATGGCTTTTTCATTCCAGCGTTGCAGCCGTTATTCTGCTCACCACCTTCGCCTCGCGTGGGTTGATCCATCCCGAGCTTGCCGTGGTGATGGTGCTCGGCGTCAATCTGGGTTCGTCGATCATCGCCCCAATCCTGACCCGGAACGCACCGCCTGAAACTCGTGTCGTGCCGCTCGGCAACCTTTTGATGCGTGGCGCCGGATCAATGGTCATGCTGGTGCTTTACCAGACCTTCAAACCGTCGGTTGCCTTCCTCGGCGCTGATCCGGTTTCACAGGTGGTCAATGCGCATATCCTGTTCAACGTCATCGTGATGATTGCCGGTATTCCGCTTTCCCGCCTTGTGCTGCGCGCAACCGAGGCACTGGTCAATCTCAATGCGGACAAAACCGCCCCGGCTTCGCAGCAGCCGATCGAGATCGAGCAATATAGTGCGCTCGATACCGCCGTGCTCGACCGGCCCTCGCAGGCGCTTGCCAATGCGACGCGCGAAGTTGTCGGCGTGTGCGATACGATCGAAGTCATGCTGCGGCGGATCATCGAACTTTATGAAAAGCCCGATCAGGTGCGGATCGATGAACTCGAAGCCCTCGATGACCGCGTGGACAAGCGCCATGCCGCGATCAAGCTCTATCTGACCAAGCTTGCAACCCATGAGCTCAGCGATTTCGAGTCACTGCGCATGCAGGAATTGCTGGGCGCATGCGTGAAGCTTGAGCAGGTCGGCGACATCATCGTGCGCAACATGCTGGTGCATGTTCAAAAGAAGATGGATCACAAGCTGGAATTCACCGAGGAAGGCTGGAAAGAGCTCAGCCATTTCCACGCCATGGTTCTAGCCAATGCGCATATGGCATTCAATGTGATCGTTTCACGCGATGGTCGCACGGCCCGCCAGCTTGTGCAGGAAAAGGACCAGCTGCGTGAACTGGAGAAGCAGACGAGCATGCGCCATTTCAGCCGCCTGCGCGAAGGCGCCACTCGCAGTATTGAGACGAGCAGCATCCATCTCGACACCATCCGTGATCTCAAGCAGATCAACTCGCTTCTCGCCTCGATGGCCTATCCGGTACTCGAAGAACAAGGGCTCCTCAGCGATACGCGTCTGAAAGCCGCCAAGCAGAGCTGACGATATGCGAAAAGCCCCGCAGAGCGGGGCCAAATACGCATCGGGTTCAAGAAAGCGCTTATGCCTCACGCTTTCATTGCAGAAGCGACTTCACGATAGCGCTGGCTTTGGTGAAGTCCATCTTGCCTGCGTAGCGCTCTTTGAGAACAGCCATGCACTTGCCCATGTCGCGCAGTCCCTGGGCGCCTATTTCGGCAATCACATCCGCACAGGCCTGCTTGACCTCCGCCTCAGTCATCTGTTGCGGCAGAAACTCGGAAATGATCGCAATTTCCTCGCGCTCGGCTTCCGCGAGCTCAAGGCGGCTGCCTTCTTCATAGATGCGGGCGGATTCTTCACGCTGCTTGATCATCTTGCCGAGAATACCCAGCAATTCTTCATCCCCGACGGGGTCCTTGCCAGCGGTGCGATTGGCGATATCTCGGTCCTTAACCGCAGCCAGGATCAGCCGCAGCGTCGACATGCGGCGCTTGTCCTGTGCTTTCAGCGCGGTTGTGAGGGCCTGGGAAATCTCCTGGCGAAGCATAACGTCTCTCCTGACGATGTAAGTTCTGTTTTGTTCGTTTCCTGCATCTATACAGCAAGCGAATGGAATCGCCGAGCTGTCCGAACCACCATCCCGATAAATAATAATACGACGAATATCGTCATTATTTCAGGAAAGCATGGCCTCGGACGATTGACCCGGCCTTCAAGTTTCTCTATTGCTCAAGGCTTAGCAGGACATCGGCACGTGCTCGCGGCGGGAGGTTTGAAATCCCCGCTGCCTTTTGGCGCATATATGACCCTTGACGCTTCATCTTTCAAGCTACCTTACCGGTGGCGGGGTGAAACATGGGGACGTGCCGCCGAGAGCATGCCGCCCAAAAGTCGGAACCGGTTTTGGCACAACGGCGTGCATGAAGACAAACAGTTGGAGCATCGATTTGATTGCATCAGATCGATGCTCCAACTGGTAACGAAATAACAGCATACGCTGGCGCGTGGCTAACGAAACAGGAGTGCAGACCATGACAGAAACCACACCGAAAACAGCACCCTGGACTATTCAGAAGCGAACCGCCATCCTCGTCCTTGCCGATGGAACCGTGATCGAAGGCAAGGGCCTTGGCGCGATCGGCGCGATCGAAGCCGAAGTCGTGTTCAACACCGCACTGACCGGCTACGAAGAAATCCTGACCGACCCATCCTATGCCGGTCAGATCGTAACCTTCACCTTCCCACATATCGGCAATGTCGGCACCAATGCCGAGGACATCGAAGACCTGACGCCGGCCAATCGGCACGGTGCGGTCGGTGCCATCTTCAAGGCCGACATCACATCGCCGTCGAATTTCCGCGCAACGGAAGATCTGGATGCCTGGTTGAAGCAGCGGGAAATCATTGCACTGAGCGGTATCGATACGCGCGCGCTGACCTCGCTCATCCGCGAGCGCGGCGCGCAGAACGCGGTCATTGCACACGATCCAAGCGGCAAGTTCGACCTCGACGCGCTCAAGGCACGCGCCGCCGCATGGAGCGGCCTTGAGAATCTCGATCTCGCCAAGGACGTCACCGTTGGCCAGAGCCTCACATGGAAGGAAACGCCATGGACGCTCACAGACGGCTATGGCGAACAGGACGCCCCGGAATATCACGTAGTAGCGCTCGACTTTGGCGTGAAGCGTAACATTCTGCGCCTGCTCACCGGCCTCGGCGCAAAGGTTACCGTGCTGCCTGCAACGGCAACCGCTGAAGACGTTCTCGCCCACAACCCGGATGGCGTCTTCCTGTCTAACGGCCCCGGCGATCCGGCAGCAACTGGCGAATATGCCGTGCCGACCATCAAGAAGCTTGTCGAAACCGATCTTCCGGTCTTCGGCATCTGCCTCGGCCACCAGATGCTGGCGCTAGCGCTCGGCGGACGCACCGAGAAAATGCATCAGGGCCATCACGGCGCCAACCATCCGGTGAAGGACTACACGACCGGCAAGGTCGAGATCGTCTCGATGAATCACGGCTTCGCGGTCGATTCAGATTCGCTGCCAGAACATGTCGAGGAAACCCATGTATCGCTTTTTGACGGCACCAATTGCGGTCTGCGCGTCGTCGGCAAGCCAGTATTCTCGGTGCAGCACCATCCTGAAGCGTCGCCCGGTCCGCAGGATTCGCACTATCTGTTCCGTCGCTTTATCAACCTGATCCGCGAAAAGAAGGGCGAAACACCGCTTTCGGAACGCGAACAGGCAGCCTAACACTCTGCACAAGCCATCAAAGTGAAAGGCCGGAGTGAAAATTCCGGCCTTTTCGTTTTCGTACTGATCAAACCTCCGACAGCTTGGCCGGTGGTTTCGGGCGCACCCGCGCCACCATGACAACCAACGCCAGAAAAACAAGCCCGGCACCAACGGCATAGGGCATGCCTGCAAAGACAAACGGTGCGCTCGTACCGGTAAACACGGCGAAAAGCTGCGTGAAGATGAGCGGGCCGATGATGGTCGTAATGCTTGACACGCTTGTCAGCGCCCCTTGCAATTCGCCCTGCGCTGATGGTGGAACCTTGCCTGCCGCGATGCTACGCAGCGGCGGGTCGGCCAGACCTTCCAACGCCGTCAGGAAAATGACGGCATATACCATCCAACCTTTCCATGCGATGGCGTATCCAATCAAGCCAAGACAGGAGAACAGCAAGCCTGTGATCGCTGTGCGCCGCTCGCCGAGCACTGGCAAAACTCTTGGCAGAACCAGAGCCATCACGAATGCTGCGCCGATACCGAACAGTCCGAGCGACAGACCGATCTGGGCTTCGCTCCAGTTATAGCGATAGGCGCCGACGAAGGCCCACACCGACGGATAGACCGCATGGGCCAACCAGAACAGTAAGAAGACCAGCACTACCCAACCGATACCAGGGTAATTTCGCATCTGCTTTAGCGCGCCCAGCGGATTGGCCCGGGCGATCTGAAAGGTACGCCGGTTTTCGCGCGTCAGCGTCTCTGGCAAGAGGAAATAGGCGAGGATGAAATTGATGAAAGACAGGAACGCCGCTCCGTAGAACGGAACGCGCGGACCGAATTCACCCAGTAAACCGCCCAGCACGGGACCAAGCGCGAAACCGACACCGAAAGCAATGCCGATCAAACCGAAATTGCGCGCCCGATTGCTGTCATCGCTGACATCGGCGATGTAGGCAGATGCCGTCGCGAAGCTCGCCCCGCTTATGCCCGCCAGAACACGACCGACAAACAGCATCCAGTAGGAAGCCGCAAGCGCGCAGATCAGATTATCAAGAGCGAAGGTGAAGATCGAGGCCAGCAGCACCGGGCGTCGGCCAAAGCGGTCGCTCAGATTGCCGATCATGGGTGCAAACAGGAACTGCATCCCAGCATACACCAGCAAAAGCCAGCCGCCATCGACGGCTGCGGTGCCGATATCCGCGCCGGTCAGCTCTTCAAGAAAAGTCGGCAGAACCGGCATGATGATCGCAATGCCGATAATGTCGAGGAACAGTGTCATAAAGACGAGTAACAAGCCCCGCCGTACAAACTGGGGATCATGCATGGGACACCTGAAATATGCTCCACCACCAACAGCGTGGAACATTCATAAATTGTGTTGATTGGAGAACTCGCGCGCCATCGCCGCTCAAACTGATGAGCGTCACGCTTGTAAATCGGAAAAAGGCCGCGCCGGTGGAAAAAGCATTTATCTGGAAAATTATTTCACGACAAGGCGAATATTACGGGCTTCCTGCCAAAAAGGGCCAACATTTACCGGCGCAAAGAAAAAGGCGGTCGAAACCGCCTCTTCTACAGTATGTCTACAGCAGCAGAACGATATCAAACATCGCCACTGAATGTATCGCAGGATTCGAGCTTACCGCTATCGAAGCCGCGCTGGAACCACTTGGCGCGTTGGGCAGAAGTACCGTGATTGAAGCTTTCCGGCACGACATAACCCTGACTGCGGCGCTGCAGCGTGTCATCACCGATCTGGTGCGCCGCATTCAGGGCTTCTTCAAGGTCGCCAGCCTCCAGAATACCCTTCTGCTCCGTGTAGTAGCCCCACACACCGGCGAAGCAATCAGCCTGAAGTTCAACCCGAACCGACATCTGGTTTGCCTGCGCTTCACTCATCTGTTGGCGCATCTGATTGAATTTCGGCAGAATGCCGAGCAGGTTCTGGACATGGTGACCGACCTCATGCGCGAGGACATAGGCTTGCGCGAAATCGCCGGAGGCACCGAAACGGTTTGCCAGTTCCTTATAGAAACTCAAGTCAATGTAGAGCTTGCGATCACCAGGGCAATAAAACGGACCGGACGCTGCAGATGCGAAGCCGCAAGCTGAACGAACCTGCCCGGAAAACAGAACCATCGTCGGCGGCGTGTAGGTCTGACCGCGCGACTGGAAAATGCCGCTCCACACGTCTTCCGTCTCGGCCAGCACCGTCCGGGCGAACTGTGTTGTTTCGTCATTCGCGACATTGCCACCTTCGGCAACCGTTCGACCGGATTGACCCGCCTGCTGCGTTACGCCTGGCCCCATACTGCCATCACCGAACAGGATCGGCAGTGGATCGATGCCAACCGCACGCAGCACAAAGAACATCACCACCAGAATCAGGATGCCAGAAATGCCCCCGCCCCGAACGATTCGAAAGCCGGGTCCGCCAAGACCACCACCGCGACCAAACCCGCCGCCGACACCACCACCCTGGTTCCCGCGCAGATCTTCCACATTGTCGCTTTGCCTACGACCTTGCCAGCGCATTGATCAACTCCCCTGCACCACGCCACCCTCAACGAAGCGGCACCAAACTATACCTTTAATTGTCGCATAAAGAGTTGGCACGGCAACATAAAAAGTAAATGGAGGCCCCAGATACATCGCTGACACTGGATTGCCGACCGGCATGTCGCAGGATTGCGCAAAGCCAATGGCGGTTTCAGCCTGCTGACGAATGACGGCGACCTGCTGCCGATCAACCGCGCCAGCCAGAAATTGGCCCGCGAACGCTTTGGTTCGGTTACAACATCCATAGAGAAAGCATGAGGTGGGCAAGAATTTTCATGAATGCACCCACTTTCTTTGAAATAAAACGATTTGTGGGGTTCCGCTTATCGAAATGATTGCCTATAAGGCCCGCTTAGCCCACAGAATTAATACACTGCCAACCCGCCGGAAAACCGTGCGGGCTTTTCTGGCAGGCTAAGAAGCATGTCTCTCGAAAGTGGGAACCGGTTTCGGGACAAGATCATGCGCGCGAAGAAGATAGGATGAGCTCATGCCGAAACGTACAGATATCAAATCGATCCTGATCATCGGCGCGGGCCCCATTGTCATCGGTCAGGCTTGTGAGTTCGATTACTCCGGCACACAGGCCTGCAAGGCGCTCAAAGAGGAAGGTTATCGCATCATCCTCGTCAACTCCAATCCGGCAACGATCATGACCGATCCGGATCTGGCGGATGCGACCTATATCGAGCCGATCACGCCTGAAGTTGTTGCTAAGATCATTGCCAAAGAGCGCCCTGACGCGCTTCTGCCGACCATGGGTGGCCAGACTGCGCTGAACACCGCATTGTCGCTCCGTCGCATGGGCGTTCTTGAGCGTTACAATGTTGAAATGATCGGTGCAAACGCGGAAGCGATCGATAAGGCAGAAGACCGCGCGCTTTTCCGCGAAGCCATGGAAAAGATCGGCCTCGACACCCCGACTTCGATGCTCGCCAATGCGACCGAAATTAAGGACGAGGATCGCAAGCGCCACGAGGCCAGACGTGCCGAAGTCAAGGCCCAATTTTCGGGTGACGAACTGGATAAGGCACTCGATAAGCTTGAAACCGAGTGGCAGCTCGGCGAGGTTGAACGCAAGCAGCGTTACATGACGCACGCACTGGCAAAGGCTGCTCAGGCGCTCGATGTGGTTGGCCTTCCGGCCATCATCCGCCCAAGCTTCACGCTCGGGGGCACCGGCGGCGGCATTGCCTATAACCGCCAGGAATTCTTTGAAATCATCGAACGTGGTCTCGATGCATCGCCAACCACTGAAGTTCTGATCGAAGAGTCGGTTCTGGGCTGGAAAGAATATGAAATGGAAGTGGTTCGCGACAAGGCGGACAACTGCATCATCATCTGCTCGATTGAAAATCTCGACCCGATGGGTGTGCACACCGGCGATTCCATCACCGTTGCCCCGGCACTCACGCTGACCGACAAAGAATACCAGATCATGCGCAACGCCTCGATTGCGGTGCTACGCGAGATCGGCGTCGAAACCGGCGGTTCAAACGTTCAGTTCGCGATCAACCCGGCCAATGGCCGCATGATTGTCATTGAAATGAACCCGCGTGTCTCACGCTCTTCCGCGCTTGCCTCCAAGGCAACCGGCTTCCCGATTGCCAAGGTCGCGGCCAAGCTTGCGGTTGGTTACACGCTCGACGAACTTGATAACGACATCACCGGCGGCGCGACGCCTGCCTCGTTCGAACCTTCGATCGACTATGTCGTCACCAAGATTCCACGTTTCGCTTTTGAAAAATTCCCCGGCTCATCACCAATCCTGACCACCGCCATGAAGTCGGTCGGTGAAGTCATGGCCATCGGCCGTACCTTCCAGGAAAGCTTGCAAAAGGCACTGCGCGGTCTTGAGACGGGCCTGACCGGCCTTGATGAAATCGCCATTCCGAACATCGACGAAGGCGACGAAAAGAATGCAATCCGTGCAGCCATCGGTACACCAACGCCAGACCGCCTGCGTATGGTTGCACAGGCAATGCGTCTTGGCCTGACCACCGAGCAGATCCATGACGTGTCGAAGATCGATCCATGGTTCCTTGAGCAGATCGAAGGAATCGTTGATACGGAAGCCCGTATTCGCGAACACGGCCTGCCACAGGATGCCGAAAACCTGCGTATGCTGAAAGCCATGGGCTTCTCCGATGCACGTCTCGCCAGCCTCACCGGTCTGGACGCAGAGGATGTCGCCAAGCTGCGCAATGATCTCGACGTACATCCGGTCTACAAGCGCATCGACACCTGCGCTGCGGAATTCGCTTCGCCAACCGCTTATATGTATTCGACCTACGAAACACCTTTTGTTGGCCAGCCGCACTCGGAAGCCGAAGTGTCGGATCGCAAGAAAGTCGTCATTCTCGGCGGCGGTCCAAACCGTATTGGTCAGGGCATCGAGTTCGATTATTGCTGCTGCCATGCGGCGTTCGCGCTCAATGATGCAGACTATGAAGCCATCATGGTCAACTGTAATCCGGAAACTGTTTCAACCGACTACGACACTTCCGATCGCCTGTACTTTGAGCCGCTGACAGCAGAAGACGTGCTGGAAATCCTGCGTGTTGAACAGGAAAAAGGCACGCTGCACGGCGTCATCGTGCAGTTCGGTGGCCAGACCCCGCTCAAGCTCGCCAATGCGCTTGAAAAGGCAGGTATCCCGATCCTCGGCACCTCGCCGGACGCCATCGACCTTGCGGAAGATCGTGATCGCTTCCAGAAGCTGCTGATCAAGCTTGACCTCAATCAGCCAAAGAACGGCATTGCCTATTCGGTTGAGCAGGCTCGCCTGATCGTTGCCGATCTTGGTTTCCCGCTGGTTGTGCGTCCGTCCTATGTGCTTGGCGGTCGCGCCATGCAGATCATCCATGACGAACGTGGCTTGCAGACCTATCTTCTTGATACGGTGCCGGAACTGGTACCTGAAGACATCAAGGCCAAGTATCCAAACGACAAGACCGGCCAGATCAACACCCTGTTGGGCAAGAACCCGCTTCTGTTCGATACCTATCTTACACAAGCCATCGAAGTGGACGTGGACTGCCTCTGCGACGGTAAGAACAGCTATGTGTCCGGCATCATGGAACACATCGAAGAAGCTGGCATTCACTCAGGCGACAGCGCCTGCTCGCTGCCGGTTCATTCGCTTTCCCCTGAAACCGTCGCCGAACTGGAACGCCAGACGGAGGCTCTTGCCAAGGCACTTAATGTTGGCGGCCTGATGAATGTTCAGTTTGCCATCAAGGATGGCGAAATCTTCATTCTCGAAGTCAATCCGCGCGCATCACGTACCGTTCCTTTTGTCGCCAAAACCGTTGGCACACCAATTGCCAAGGTTGCAGCCCGCATCATGGCTGGCGAAAGCCTTGAAGCAGCGCTTGAAGCCTATGGCGGCAAGCCGAAAACACCATCCCGTCCGCACATCGCGGTCAAGGAAGCTGTTTTCCCGTTTGCCCGCTTCCCCGGCGTCGATACACTGCTCGGACCGGAAATGCGCTCGACCGGCGAAGTCATGGGTCTCGACTACGACTACGCCTTGGCCTTCGCAAAGGCACAGCTCGGTGCTGGTGTTGAATTGCCGCGCGAAGGCACGGTGTTTGTATCGGTGCGTGACGAAGACAAGGAACGTGTACTCGGCGCGGTGCGCAAGCTTGCAAGCATCGGCTTCAAGGTCATGGCAACCGGCGGTACGCAGAAATTCCTCGAAGCCAACGGCGTCGAATCGACCAAGATCAACAAAGTCATCGAAGGCCGTCCGCATGTTGAAGATGCGATCCGCAATCGCCAGATTCATCTGGTCTTCAACACAACCGACAGCGCCAGTGCGGTATCCGATTCCAAATCGATCCGCCGCGCAACCTTGATGCAGAAGCTGCCTTATTACACAACCATGGCCGGAGCCGAAGCAGCAGCCGAAGCGATTGTAGCCCTCAAGGCCGGATCGCTGGAAGTGCGTCCGCTTCAGGATTACTTCCGCTGATCGCATAGATCATGAACTTAGAAAAGCCGCCGATAAACCGGCGGCTTTTTTATGCTGTTTTAAGGGTTGGTATCTCCAGGGGCTTTCCTGAAGGATCATCTTCCAGATTGACCTGCTGCGTGAAAAGCCCATCATGCAGATGTGGCTTGCCAAGATGAATGATGGCTGCTTCTTTCAATTCGGTATTCAGCATATCGCGAATACGATCATAGGCTTCGGCATCAAGTCCATCGAGCGCGCCATCGATGACGATCCATTGCGGCTTTTGCAGGATCAAGCGCGCAAAGGCGACGCATTGACGTTCATCGTCGGTCAGACCCCGATCCCAGCGCGCAACCCGGTCGAGGCTCGTGGAAAGCCGCTCAAGCCCCGCCCGTCGCAGCACATTCTCCAAGTCTTCTTCCGAAAACCTTTTGATGTCCAGCGGATAGACGATCACGCCCTTTAGGTTGCCAGGAGGAAAATAAGGCGCCCGTGGCATGAAGGCGACGCCATCGCCGGCAGGCATACCGATCCGCCCCTCACCCCATGGCCAGAGCCCGCCTAATGCGCGGAACAGGAGCGTTCTCTGGGTCTCGGTTCCGCCCGTGACAAGCACCCGTTCGCCGGGCTTCACGGAAAAGGCCTTGCAGGAAAGCTTCAGGCACTGATCGGGCGCAGCGATGGAAACATCATCGAGCGTCAGCTTGTCACTGTCGTTGACGGCAAGATCGATTTGCCGGTCCAGATAGCCAAGCTCGTCCATGCGCAGTACCGCCTGACGAAAGCTCGCGACGCGCAGCAGGGTCGCCCGCCAGTCTGCAATCGCCCCGAAATTATCAACAAACCAGCGCAGCGCATTATGCACCTGCGAAAACGCACCAACGGCCATCATCAGCCCGCCGAACGTCAGCCCACCGCCGAAATAGACCGGAGCCGCAACGAGGATAGGTGCCACGATGGTAAGCCAGCCATAACCGGCCGTTACCCAGGTCAAGCGCGTGGTTGCATAGACAATCTTGCGGATCGCAGTCAGAACAGCATCGATATCCAGATCAAGGCGTCGCCGCTCGTCACCTTCTCCGCGCGAGAGGGTGATGGCGTCGAGATGCTCGTTGACGCGCATCAGCGATGCGCGAAAATCCGCTTCGCGTGCATAGCGATTGGCGTTGATATTGACCAGGCTGCGCCCGACGATCCATGTCAGCCAGGAAGCGGAAGCCGCATAGATGATAACGGCCCAGACCATGTAGCCAGGGATCGAGAAACTGTAGCCCGCGACATGAAACACGAAACCACTCGAAAGCGACCACAGAACGCCGACAAAACTCACCAGAATGACCGTCGACTGAAGCAGATTGATGCCCAGATCGCATGACATTTCGGCAAGATGCCGTGCATCTTCATGCAGACGCTGGTCGGGATTGATACCGATCTCGCCTGCATTGGCAAGACGGAAAGCCCGGCCCGGCACCAGCCATTGGCCCACCAGATCGCGCGCCAACCCCTCACGCATCTTGAGCTTGAACATCTGGTTGAGCCAGGTTTGAGACACGTTAAGCACAAGCAGGCTGCCCGCAATCCCGAAAAAGACCAGTAGCTGATGGAAAAAAGCCTGCATGTCCCGACGTGAAAGCGCGTCGTAGAATGGTTCGTTCCAGCGATTGATAGCGACCTGTCCAATGGCGATCAGCACAATCAGAACGAAAATGCCGGTCCCAAGTGCGATCAGCGTGTTGCGAACCGGCGAGACCAGAAAAGCCCCGACCATCATCGACACCTGAGAGAAAAGATCGGTCCCGTCGCGTGACGGATTGCCGCCGATCAGCTTGACCGAACTTTTACGCAGACGCTCGGTGACACTGCGTCTGGGCTTTCTACTGTGGCGCTCTCTTTTAGGCACGCTCTGCTTCGTCTTGTCTTCGTCTGATTCAGACGTCATGTCCTGCCTCGCTGCCCATCCGCCCGTTCAATCTCGCAGTTATGTCTGCAACATGCTGAATATCTGCGTCACGTGGAAGTCAAAGATAGGAGATCAGTACGCTTTTCCCGCAAATCACCCATGATGGCCCACAACAATATGTGGGTTTTACCGCAAATCATTCGTTGCAATTATGGCCAGAGCACGAACCCTGCCGGAAGCACTCCATGACCGTTACAATCCAGCCCATCGACAAAGTGCTCATTTATGCAACCTGGAACAGTCGCCTTCTAGTTTTTGAAGAACCGGATTCTCCTGAAACGCCGCTTCAGGTGCCGGGCGGCACGGTCGATGCCGGAGAAGATATTCTCGCCGCCGCTTATCGCGAATTTGCCGAAGAAACGGGGCTTCTCTACGACGACGGCATGATCCATGTCGAAACCGTCGATTATGACTACCCCGAACTCGGAAGGACGGAGCCGCATCGCCGCCACTGCTTTCATTTGCAATTGAGAAGTTCCGCGCCTGAAACCTGGGATCATTATGAAATGACACCATGCGACGGAGGTGCTCCGATCCTGTTCCGGCTATTTTGGCTCGACCGATCGAGCGCGCAAAACCGGCTCGGACTCGGCATGGCGAGAAGCTTGAATAAAATCAGTTTCTAGCTGGCAACGTAGCTGTCTTGTATTGGTCAAATTTGTCGCATATAGTTGTTGCATCGATTTTTCGGTCAAGTGACTTTGCGACCCGTGCGGCCTGCCGTGCTTCCTAACGATCTCCTGTCCATAAATTCGATTCACAGGGACGTGTGCGAAGCATACGGACTACTCTACTACTATGTTACAAAGGAATTTCCCATGGCTACGGGAACAGTTAAGTGGTTCAACACGACCAAGGGCTTCGGCTTCATTCAGCCTGATCAGGGCGGCACGGACGTTTTCGTTCACATCTCCGCCGTTCAGCGCGCTGGTCTGGCCACGCTCGATGAAGGTCAGAAGGTTTCGTACGAAATCGTACAGGACCGTCGTTCGGGCCGTTCGTCTGCCGACAACCTCGTCGCAGCATAAGTTTTGCCGCAAGGCAGAGAAAAGGCGGGTCTTCGGGCCCGCTTTTTTGTTTGTCTGCCTTTACTCAACCCTTCGCCAGCGCGCTTGCGCCCAGAATTAAAGCCGCGATCAGAGCCGCAATGGTGCGGATATGATTCCACATGCTCCAGTCGCGTACATAAGCGAACCATACATCCGCCGACGCCGCAGCATTGGCATCCATCCCGGCGAGCTGGTTGTTCAGTGGCACATTCAGAATCATCGTGACGCCAATCGTGCCGACGAGATAGACGACAGCGCCAATCATCGCCCACTTTGACAGACCTCCAAAACCCGTCAATCCCAGCGCGACAATCACCAGACACAACAATGCTGTACCAAAAAAGGCAGCAAAGAACGTCGCATTGATAACGGTGATATTGATCGACTGCATCGCCGTTATACCAGCATTGGCCGGAATGCGTGCCAGCGCGGCCATCACGAAACTTGAAAACGCATAGAAGATGCCCCCTGTAATCGCGCTTCCCCACGCCGTCAGCAGAACAAGCAGTTGAAAACTCGTCGTCATCGTTGGTCCTCCCATCCGCCGTCAACGGCAGCGTTGCGCGCACGATGCGCGTTCGTCTTCCTTCTTTTAAAATATGAGAAACCCTCATATTGCAATATGTGAGAGTTCCTCATATTCTGTCAAGAGCGAAATATGTGGGTCGATAATGAATCAGAATTCCGCCAAGCAAGCAGAGACAGCCAGTGCATCAGTTCTGCGCCGCACGCCAAGCCAAAGCCGCGCACAGGAAAAAATTCGTCGCATCGCTGAATGCGCTACAGCTCTAATCGCCGCCAAAGGCAGCGACAGTCTCAAGATGAGTGAAATCGCCCAGCAGGCTGGTATTTCCATCGGCGCGCTCTATCAGTATTTTCCCGATAAAAGTGCGCTGATCCGTTACCTGTTTGAGAGGTGCAATGCGCAATCGCGCCAATGCATCGCGGAAGGACTTGCAGCAGCCAGTTCGGCTGACGAGCTGCTTGTCGCCTTCAATGCCTTGATGGATGACTATCTGGCCCTGATGCGGCTGGAACCGGCAATGCGCGATATCTGGTCGGCCACGCAGACAGATAAGTCCCTGTCAAAGATGGAGATTGCGGAAAGCAGGCGGAACGGCCAGCTACTGGCCAAAACGATCCGTCGACTGGCACCCGGCACACTTCCGTCACAACTGGACGAAACCGCCTTCCTGCTGATGCATTTCGGCGAATCCACCATGCGCATCGCCGTCGAGGTTTCGGAAATCGAATGCGATGCGCTGATAGCCGCTTATAAACTGATGGCCACGCGCTGCTTGCGCGATCTGATGGCGGGATGAAACTTACGGCAACCAGTCGATCGGCACATGCCCCTCGTCGCTGGCCACGCGCTGTAGCCATGCACGGACAGCGGGATATTGCTGCATGTTGAAACCGCCAAGATGCGCTTCATGCGTGTAGGCATAGAGTGCAATATCAGCCACCGTATA
This sequence comes from Ochrobactrum sp. CGA5, assembly GCF_006345815.1. GTDB lineage: Bacteria > Pseudomonadota > Alphaproteobacteria > Rhizobiales > Rhizobiaceae > Brucella. The sequence goes on from NZ_VCIG01000043.1 coordinate 31,668, forward strand.
ATCGTCACCGGCGATGAACGAAGTTTTCTTCAATTGAGCTTCCATTACTGCCAGCGCCTTGTCGCCACCGGCTAGCGTGGCCGCAAGACGCTCCGGGGTCGCATCGCGGGACCGCTCTGGATAGACCATCAAGGCCCGGCGTACTGCGATGTAAGGCTCATGGCTATATTGTTCGAAGAACAGCCACTGATAGACCAGCGCGCGCTCGTAAGCGTCTGTCGGTAACAAGGCCGTCCCCTCCGCCAGATGCAAGAGAATGGCATTCGATTCAGCGAGGAAGCGCCCGTCTTCGAGTTCCAGCAATGGAACCTTGCCGTTCGGGTTCTTGGCCAGGTATTCCGGTGTGCGCGTCGATCCATCAAGCGAGGAAACCGCAACATGACGAAAGGGCTTGCCGATTTTTGCCAGAAGCAGGCGAGGTTTGTAACAATTGCCGGAATCGGCGTGCTCATAAAGTGTCAGCATGATCTTCTCCTATCGTGCGGCAATATTTCTGCCCGGCGGCCTCGTGTCCAATCAGTTTCTTTGCGTTGATATGTCAGCATTGCTGATGGATCTGTTCGTTTCGGCAACACATTTTTGCGAAATCCAGCAATTGCCGATGAAATCACAATCCTTCTGTTGCGCTTCCTGCGCCGATGGGACATAGAAAAACCCGCAAAGCCGGACCGCGCCCGGTGCCGGTTAACAGAGCCTGCCATCTATGGAGATCTATCATGGCATTTCTCGCCGACGCCCTTTCTCGTGTAAAGCCATCTGCGACCATTGCGGTCAGCCAGAAAGCACGTGAACTGAAAGCCAAGGGCAAGGACGTGATTGGTCTCGGTGCAGGCGAGCCCGACTTCGACACGCCCACGAATATCAAGCAGGCTGCCATCGACGCGATCAATCGCGGCGAAACGAAGTACACGCCGGTTGCTGGCATCCCAGAACTGCGTCAGGCCATCGTTGCCAAGTTCAAGCGTGAAAACGGTCTCGACTACAAGCCGGAACAGACCATTGTCGGCACTGGCGGCAAGCAGATTCTGTTCAACGCTTTTATGGCGACGCTGAACCCTGGCGATGAAGTCATCGTTCCTGCCCCTTACTGGGTCAGCTATCCTGAAATGGTGGCGATCAACGGCGGCAATCCGGTTTTCATCAACACGAAGATCGAAGATAACTTCAAGCTGACTGCCGGCGATCTGGAAAAGGCGATCACCCCGAAGACCAAGTGGCTTATCTTCAACTCGCCATCGAACCCGACCGGCGCAGCTTACACGGAAGCTGAACTCAAGTCCCTGACTGACGTGTTGGTTCGTCATCCGCATGTCTGGATCCTGACCGACGACATGTATGAGCATCTGGTCTATGGTGACTTCGTCTTCACAACCCCCGCTCAGGTCGAGCCGTCGCTTTACGACCGCACGCTCACCATGAACGGCGTGTCCAAGGCCTATGCGATGACGGGCTGGCGTATCGGCTACGCAGCAGGCCCGTTGCAGCTCATCAAGGCCATGGATATGGTGCAGGGGCAGCAGACCTCGGGCGCCTGTTCCATCGCACAATGGGCCGCAGTTGAAGCCCTCAATGGCCCCCAGGATTTCATCCCGGAAAACAAGAAGATTTTCCAGGCGCGTCGCGATCTGGTCGTGTCCATGCTCAACCAGGCAAAAGGAATCAAGTGTCCGACTCCAGAAGGCGCCTTCTACGTCTATCCGTCCTGCGCCGACCTCATCGGCAAGAAGACGGAAGCCGGTAAGGTTATTGAAACCGATGAAGACTTCGTCACCGAACTGCTGGAAGCAGAAGGGGTCGCGGTTGTTCATGGCTCGGCTTTCGGTCTCGGACCGAACTTCCGTATTTCCTATGCGACGTCGGATGCACTTCTCGAAGAAGCCTGCACCCGCATTCAGCGCTTCTGCGCCAGCTTGCGCTAACAGCCTAAAAGATTGAATGACAAAGGGGCCGAAAGGCCCCTTTTTCGTGCAAACAATTCAACGAACAAAAGAGGGAAGGCAAAAAGCCAAAAAAAAAGCCAGACAAATGTCTGGCTTTGAGTTTTGAAGGTGCCTTGAGGCAAACCTCCAGAGGGGAACACTCAGCCCGCGCAAATGGGAGGAGGAAACGCAGCGCTGAGATGACCTTTATATGCCTCTTGCCCATTGTTTTTGCAATGCGACTTTAGCGCAATGCAGCCATGCATTTTACGCATGTCTAGATCAAGAGTTAAAATTATTTAAAAACAAATACTTATGGCGATACAAATTATCTCGCAATATTATAATGCGCAGATTAGCCGCCTAAAGCATGAGCATCGGCATAACAACGATGCCTCCAAATTTGGCAAATCCCCCCTCTCTGAGTCGCTTGAAGCAGATGTCATGCAACTGTCACTGCAGTGCAGCGAGCTTGTCACACAACAAGCCTAAAAGCCCCGGCAAGATGCCGTGCATGTCGCGCCGCCTGAAGTGCGCGAGCAAGTGCTGCGACAATAGACAGACCCGAGAAGGAGCGTACCCGTGCGGATCGTTCAGATTACAGACACCCACCTCAGCCCCATCAAGCCGCACTTCAATCGCAACTGGGAACCACTCGTTGCCTGGATCGATCGGCAGAAGCCCGATCTTATCATCCACACTGGCGACCTTACAGTGGATGGCGCCGACGTGGAGGCCGATCTTCTGTTCTGCCGTGCCTGTCTGAATGAACTTCCAGCGCGTGTTCTCAGCCTTCCGGGCAATCACGACATCGGTCACCTTCCTGAAAGCCACCAGCCGGTCAATCTACAACGCCTGATGCGTTGGCGTCGCCATATCGGACCGGACCGCTGGGCGGAAAACTTCGGCAACTGGCGTATTATCGGCCTTAACAGCCTTATCATCGGCTCCGGTGAGGCCGAAGAAGCAGACCAGTTCCGGTGGCTCGAAGATGAATTGAAGAACAGCGATGGCAAGCCTGTTGCCGTCTTCGCCCACAAGCCGCTCTTTGTGGACGATCCCGATGAAGGCGATAGCGGTTACTGGGGCATCCGCCCCGCCCCGCGCCAGCGTCTCTATGATTTATTCGCGCAGTACAATGTGCATTTACATGCCAGCGGTCACCTGCACCGTGCGTGGTCAGGCGAGGCTTTCGGCACGAACTATATCTGGGCTCCCGCTGCTGCCTTCATCGTTGGTCCGATGGAACGCGACCTCCCCGGCGAGCGCATTCTCGGCGCTGCCATTCACGATCTCAATGAAGTCGCCACGAGCAGCATTGTCCGCATCGATGGGCTGACGCCTTATGTCATCGACGATGTGGTGCATGAAGTCTATCCACACCATGCCGGCGACAGCGAAAAAGTCACCGAGGAGGCAAGCCAGTGAGCACGCTTGTCCTCCGTGACATCGGTAAATCCTATGGCGGGAACCGCATTCTCGATGGCATTTCCATTGAAGCTGCGGAAGGCGAGTTCATCGCTCTCGTCGGCCCCTCAGGCTGCGGCAAGAGCACATTACTGCGTATTCTCGCCGGTCTCGACCATGCGGACGAAGGAAGCGTTGAGCTTGCCGGGCGCAACATAACCGGCGCTCATCCCGCAGACCGCAACATCGCCATGGTGTTCCAGTCCTACGCGCTCTATCCCCATCTGACGACAGCGCAAAACATCGCGGTACCGCTTGCAATGCGTGATCTGACCGCCGTGGAACGCCTGCCCATGATCGGCGCGCTCATTCCTGGCCAGCGCAGCAAACGCACCGCCATACAGAAGCAGGTCAAGGCAACCGCAGCGAGCCTCAAGATCGATCATCTGCTCGACCGTAAACCTGGCCAGATGTCGGGTGGCCAGCGCCAGCGTGTGGCTCTTGCCCGCGCGCTCGTCCGTCAGCCGGGCGTGTTCCTGATGGATGAGCCGCTGTCCAATCTCGATGCCAATCTGCGCGTTCACACCCGCGCGGAAATCGTTGAGCTGCATCGCCGTGCCGGTGTTCCCACCATCTACGTGACCCACGATCAGGCCGAAGCGCTCAGCATGGCCGACCGGGTTGCCGTCATGATGGGCGGCAAGCTGCTCCAGATCGATACGCCAACCGCAATCTATAACGATCCTCGTCATATCGAGGTGGCGCAGTTCATCGGCACGCCGCGCATCAATATTCTGGAAGCGTTGGTCAGTGACAACGGCATGGTTCATTTTGCCGGCCGTCCCGTCTTGCAAGACGTAGCTGCCCATTCCGGTACCAATATCCGTATCGGCATTCGTCCCGAACATTTCCAGCTCAAGCCGCACGACAGGACAGGCATTGCGGGCACGATCTCGCGGATAGAGTTTCTCGGCTCGGAAGTTCTCGTCTATCTCGATGCTCCCGGCGCAACACACCATCTCACTGTGAAGCTTTCACCCGAAGAAGGTCGCGACATCGTGGTCGGCCTGCCCGTCGGCCTGCATTTCGATGCGAGCAACGCCTATCTCTTCGGGGAAGATGGTCTGCGCCTTCGCCAGCCAGCCGGAAACATCGTCAAGATCGCATTGCCGACAAAGGCTGCCGCACATGTCTGATCTTACGCTATCTGGACTCGCGGCCACCAGCGCACGCACGGCTGCGGAGGAAGCCCGTCGCCGTGAAGAACGACTTGCCTGGAAACTTGCGGCTCCGGCCATCATTTTGACGGTGCTGCTTATTCTCCTTCCGACGGCCGCTGTGATTTTCTGGAGCCTGACCAATTTCGAACTTGGTTACGACGGCTTCGAGTTCATTGGACTGGAAAACTATGCGGAACTCTTCAGTGATAGGACATTTTTGATCTCACTGAAGAACACCGCGCTCTACACCGTGATCGTAGCGCCCGCTTCCGTCTTTCTCGGCCTTGGCGTCGCTCTCCTTATCGAAGGCGAGGTTCGCGGCAAATCGTTCTTTCGCACCGTCTATTTCCTGCCGGTTGCGTCGCTTCTCGTCGCCATGGCAACCGTCTGGCAATATCTGCTGCATCCGACACTCGGACCCGTCAACGCCATGCTGGGCATGATCGGCATCGCCGGACCCAATTGGCTAGGCTCCAGCGAGACCGCGCTTTTCAGCCTTGCGCTGATTGGCATCTGGCAGAGCGTCGGCTTCAACATGGTGTTGTTTTTGGCCGGTCTCACGGCCATTCCGCGAGAACTCTACTCCGCAGCCGAAGTGGACGGCGTGAAAAGCGGCTGGGAGCGCTTCCAGCTCGTCACATGGCCTCTGCTTGGCCCCACCACGCTTTTCGTCGCGACAATCAGCATCATCAATGCTGTGAAGGTGTTTGAGACGGTCAAGACGCTGACCGAAGGCGGCCCAAACAAGGCTTCGGAAGTCCTGCTCTGGACCATCTACCAGGAAGGCTTCGTCTATCTGCGCGTCGGCTATGCCTCTGCAATGACGGTGATCTTTCTTGCGGTTCTCGTGATCCTGATGATGTTGCAGTTCCGCGTGCTGGACCGCCGCACCCATTATTGAGGAATTCGGTATGTCTTTCACCCGTTCGCTCCGTCTCGGCATTCTTTCAATGGGTGCGCTGCTTTTCCTCGCGCCTTACATCTTCATGTTGTCGACGGCTGCAAAGTCGCAGCAGGATATTTTCTCATCCTCCCTGTCGCTGATCCCGCACAACTGGGCGCTCCTGGAAAATCTTGCCAAGGCATTCAACCGCGTGCCGATGGGGCTTTTGCTGTTCAACGGCGTGGTCGTCTGCGCGCTCGTTCTGGTCGTTCAGGTTGTTGTGGCCATACCTTGCGCCTATGCCATGGCAAAGCTCAACTTCCGGGGTCAACGCACCATGATGATGATGGTCATGCTCGGTCTGCTCGTGCCGATCCATGCCACCGCACTGCCCTTCTATGTCGGCTTCAACCAGCTCGGCGTACTCAACAGCTATTTCGCTCTCAGTGCACCGTTCTTTATCTCCGTTTTCGGCATCTTCCTGTTTCTACAGTTCTTCCGCGCGATGCCGGATGATCTGATCAGCGCCGCGCGCCTCGACGGCATGTCCGAAGCAGGCATCGTCATGCGGGTCATTGTGCCCAATGCATGGCCTGCGATTACGGCCTTCTCTATCTTCTCCGTTGTCGCGCACTGGAACGATCTGTTCTGGCCACTGATCGTCATCAATGGCATGGAGCGCGCTACGCCGCCGCTGGGTCTCCTCTATTTCCGCGCTGCGGAAGCAGGCGACGATTACGGGGCATTGATGGCAGCGACTCTCATCATCACCCTGCCGCTGCTGCTGGCATTTCTTGCTGCCCAGCGCCGCTTCATCGAAGGCATCACCCTCACCGGCCTCAAAGGCTGAATTCTTCCCTCCCTTCCACCACAGGAGTTCAAACATGAAACGTTTGTCCAGTGCACTCGTCGCTCTGGCTATGGCAACAGGTCTCGGCTCGCCCGCCTTTGCCGACACGACCCTCAATGTTCATTATCCGATGCCGGGCTTCTTCAAGGATGTCATGGCTGATATCTCCAAGAAGTTCATGGAGGAAAATCCGGACATCAAGATCAACTTCGTCAGTCCGTCGGCGACCTACGAAGAAGGTATCCAGACGATAATGCGTCAGGCTGGAACGTCGGAAATGCCGGACATCACATTCACTGGTCTGAATCGCCTGCGTGTTCTGGCAGAGCGCAATATCGGTGTCGACATGAAGGCGCTGGTCGATAAAGAAGCCGACATGGAAGCACAGGGTTTCACTGATCACCTGCTGAGTCTTGCCCGTGTCGGCGACCGTCAGGTCGGCCTTGCCTTCGCAACGTCCAACCCGATCATGTATTACAATGCCGATCTTCTGAAGGCCGCTGGCGGCAATCCTGATAATCCACCCGCCACCTGGGACGAAGTGATTGAACTGGGCGGCAAGATCAAGGCGCTCGGCAACGGCAATGAGGGCATTGACTTCCGCTGGCAGGGCGACGACTGGATGTTCTCCGCGCTGCTGTTTGGCGCTGGCGGCACCATGCTGACCAAAGATGAGAAAAAAGTCGCTTTCGATGGACCGGAGGGTCTCCAGGCCTTCAAGCTGATCGACCGCATGGTGAAGGAAGGCGGTATGCCGGTTCTGACCAAAGCTGCGGGTGAACAGGCTTTCGCGGCTGGAAAAGTCGGCTTCTCGTTCCAGACGACAGGGGCGCTGCGCAACACCATCAAGAATGTCGGCGACAAGTTCGATCTTCGCACGGCGAAAATCCCACTCGTCAACGCTGAGAAAGGTCGCCTGCCTACCGGAGGCAACGCGGTTGTCATCCTGACCGAAGACCAGGCCAAGCAGGATGCGGCATGGAAATTCGCCAAGTTTGCCGCCGGTCCTTATGGTGCCTCCGTTGTCGTTCCCGGCACCGGCTACGTGCCGAATAACGAACTGGCTGCAAAATCCGACGAGTATCTCGGCAAGTTCTACGACGAGAACCCCCTCTTCAAAGCCGGTCTCAGCCAGATGCCGGTGATGATTCCCTGGTATGCCTTTCCGGGCTCGAACGGCGTGAAGGTGACACAGACCATCGTGGACAATCTTTCGCGCGTCGTCGAGCAGTCCGCCACGCCGGAAGAAGCCCTTGCCGATGCCTCCAAGGAAGTCCGGCGCCTGTTGCCGCGCAAGTAAGAGTCAGGTCGCAGACGCCATCGCCCTCGTCCTGAGGAGCTGCCGAAGGCAGCGTCTCGAAGGATGAGGGTGTGACATGCTCCTGCTTGTTCGACACAACAAAAAGACCGCACTGGTTGCCAGCGCGGTCTTTTTTGTGTCGCAAGATGCGATCAATAGGTCCAGTTGCGAGCCTTCGAGAACAGGAAGTCGCGGAAGGCATGCAGTTTCGCGGAGTTCTTCAAAGCCTCCGGATAGCAGAAGAACGTATCGAAGGACGGAATTTCTTCCAGTTCTGGCAGAAGCTGCACCAAACCGGATTCCTTGTCGGCCATATAGTCGGGCAGAACAGCGATACCAACGCCCCGCTGCACGGCGCGACGGATCGACAGCAGATTGTTCACCTGCAACACCGGAATACGTGTGCTGCCGTCAGTCCGTCCGGCAACCTCCAACCAGTTCAGGCCCGTCAGATAACTTGGCGCCGGTTCACCGAAAGTCACGACGCGGTGCTGGTCGATTTCGTCAATCGAACTCAGCTTCCCATATTTCGAGACATATCCGGCAGACGCATAGACATGCATATGCACCGTGAACAGCCGCCGCTGGATCAGGTCCGGCTGCTGCGGCTGCCGCAAACGGATGGCGCAATCCGCGTGCCGCATTGTCAGGTCCAGCTCCTCATTGTCGAGGATCAGTTGAAGCTGGATGTCGGGATAAAGTTCGACGAATTCCTGAATGCGCTCGACCAGCCAGCCAGAACCAAGACCAACCGTCGTCGTCACACGGAGACGGCCCGTCGGCTTTTCCTTGCTCTCGGCCAGCTTCGAGCGAACGTTTTCGAGCTTCATCAGCACGTCATGTGCCGTGCGATAAAGTGTTTCGCCCTGCTCGGTCAGGATGAGACCGCGCGCATGACGATGAAACAGCGGGACGCCGACATCCTGCTCCAGCGCGCTCACCTGGCGCGAGATAGCTGATTGCGACAGATGCAATGTCTGGGCTGCATGGGTGAACGACCCGGCCTCAGCCGCAGCATGAAAAATGCGCAATTTATCCCAGTCGAGCGGAGCGACCACGATTATCCCCTCTCATTGTTTTCACCGCATTTACCTTACGCAAAACCATCTCACACTTTTGGCTCGGAAATGCTTTACTCGGCAGCTTCGTGCAGCGGTTCCTGTGCGGCAAGCCAGCGCTCGGCTTCAAGAGCAGCCATACAGCCCATACCGGCGGCCGTCACAGCCTGCCGGTAAATATCGTCCGTTACGTCACCCGCAGCAAAAATGCCTGGAACGTCGGTAGCGGTCGAATCGGGCGCGGTCCACAGATAGCCGTTCGGCTTCTGCTTGAGTTTGCCCTCGAACAAAGAAACCGCAGGTGCGTGACCGATAGCAACAAAAACACCATGCGTATCGAGTTCCTGCGTCTCACCCGTCACCACGTTCTTGAGGCGCACGCCAGTCACTGTCGCACCCATTGGTGGCTTTGCTTCGGTGCCGAGGATTTCGTCGATCACACTGTTCCAGACTACGGAGACGTTCTGGCGCGAAAGCAGGCGATCCTGCATGATCTTCTCCGCGCGGAAACCATCGCGGCGATGCACGACCGTCACGCTCTTGGCGATATGCGAAAGATAAAGCGCTTCCTCGACAGCGGTATTGCCGCCACCGACAACGACCACGTCCTTGCCGCGATAGAAGAAACCGTCACAGGTCGCGCAAGCCGAAACGCCGCCCCCCATGAACGTCTGTTCACTGTCGAGCCCAAGCCACTTGGCTTGTGCTCCTGTGGCGATAATCAGCGCATCACAGGTGTAGATCGTCCCGGAATCGCCCTTCAGACGGAAAGGCCGCACCGTGGTTTCAACCTCTGTGATAATATCGTGGACGATTTCTGCACCGACATTCTGCGCCTGTGTCGCCATCTGATCCATCATCCATGGCCCCTGAACGGGTTCGGCGTAGCCCGGATAGTTTTCCACATCGGTGGTGATCATGAGCTGACCGCCCTGCTGCAAACCAGCAATCACGATGGGCTTCAGCATGGCGCGCGCGGCATAAATCGCCGCAGTATAACCAGCAGGACCTGAGCCGATGACTATGACTGGCGCGTGACGCTGTGACATGAAGTTTCTCTCCGGTCCGGGAGCGCTGCGACCTTATCGAGCCAGATCGGCGCTCCATATGTTGGTTTTCACAGGTTTGCTTTTACGGCACCCTTCCCAAAAATGTTCCACAGTTTTTGGAAGGGTTATAAAATCGATTTAAAGCGGGTGGGTTCCAGCTTAACAGAATCACTTTCGCGTCTCGTTCAGCCAATGCCCAGACTTTATGGCCAAGGTAGGTCTGCACCTGATTGTTTGCAAGGTTCCATGGGGATTTGCTGCGCTTTAGCCACAGCTTGTCACCTTTTGAGCAAACCCTTTCACGCCAGCACGTTGCGGGTGGATCGATCTCACGCTAAACAAGCTCGATATAAGGAATAACCTGCGCAACCCGGAGTCGGCCGCCATTTACAAGACAGTCGCCAATATTTGCGCACGTTTCGGCCTCATCATGGCAATGGCCATGCTCCTGCCCGCTGCAATCGACTTGCGAGACGGAAGTGATGACTGGCTGATCTTCGTGCGCTCCGCCGCTGCGACAGGTGCGCTGTCAGCGCTCATCCTGCTTGCGACACAAAAGCAGACGACGCGCTTTACTCCGCGTCTCGGCTTTCTGCTGACTGCCTGCCTTTGGCTCACGGGCAGTTTCCTCGGCTCTATCCCGCTCTATTTTTCGCATTTGCCGATCAGTTACGCGGCTGCGTTCTTCGAGGCCATGTCGGGATTGACGTCCACTGGCGCAACCGCGCTGAGCGGGCTCGACAATATGCAGCGCGGCATTCTCCTGTGGCGTTCGCTTCTTTGCTGGATCGGTGGTATCGGCTTTATCGGTTTGGCCCTGCTGATGCTGCCTTCCTTACGGGCGGGCGGGCTCGCCCTTTTCCATATGGAGAACTCCGACAAGTCGGAAAAAATCCTCCCGCGCATGAACCAGATCGCGCTGGGCATCGTGCTTGCCTATCTCAGCCTGACTGCTGCCTGTATTATTGCTTATTTTGCCGTCGGCATGAGCATGTTCGACGCCATCAATCATGGCTTCACGACAATTGCGACTGCGGGTTTTTCCACGCACGACAGCTCCATCGGCTTTTATGCCGGAAACCGCCCTCTTCTGGTCGTGTCTACGATTTTCATGGCTCTCTCAGCCTTGCCCTTCGTGCTTTATATCAAGGCGTTCATGCCACGCCGCATGGAATCACTTGTCGACCCGCAGGTGAAACTGTTCTTCACAATCGTGATCGGCTTCAGCTTTGCGCTCGCGGTGGTTCTGCGGCTCGGGTCTGATGTGCCTTTTGGCGACGCCCTGATCTCGGCCTCGTTTCATTTCGTCTCGATCATGACGACAACGGGCTATGCCACAGAAGACTATTTCCTGTGGGGACCGCCAGCGATTGGAATTTTCTTTCTCGCTTCATTTCTGGGTGGATGCGCCGGGTCGACATCCGGTGGCATCAAGATGAATCGCCTCATCATCCTATGGAGCTTGACGCGCGCCAATCTTGCCCGGCTCATCATGCCGCATGCTGTCATCAAGATACGCTACGGCAGTTCGGAAGTTTCCGGCGAAATAGCGCAGAACGTGCTTCTCTACCTGTTCCTCTACTGCGCCTCGCTAATTATAGGCGCTGTGCTGCTTGCCTCGCTGGGACTCGACTTCGTCTCAGCCTTCACCGGCGCGCTTACTGCGCTCTCCAACATAGGCCCCGGCTTTGGTGACACGATTGGCCCCGTGGGTAACTTTTCCACCGTTCATGATCCCGCGCTGTGGGTCCTTTCCTTCCTGATGCTGGCAGGGCGTCTGGAGCTCGTCACCGTGTATATCCTGTTCACTCGCACTTTTTGGATGCGTTGACAGAGCGTTAGGCAGTTTACATCCGCCCGCTTCATTTGATATGAGCAGGATTAGATTGCGCCACAATGGCGATGAATGTTCTATAATTACCCCGGAATGAAATTTCCTTGCGCGCGGAGTTACGCATGCCGATCAAGGCCGATCTGGATGAAATCGATTGGAAAATCCTTCGGGAGCTCCAGAATAACGGGCGCATCACCAATGTCGAGCTGGCAGAACGTGTTGGTATTTCCGCTCCGCCTTGCCTTCGCCGTGTGCGAAAGCTGGAAGAAAGCGGCGTAATCCGGGGCTACCGCGCCATATTGAACGGCAACTCGCTCGGGCAGGATCTGGTCGCCTTCTGTTCAGTCGGCCTTCATCGTCAGGCTGATGCCGACCTCAAGGCTTTCGCCGAAAAAACCAAGCAGTGGCCGCTGGTACGCCGTGCCTGGATGGTTTCAGGCGAATCCGACTTCCTGCTCCATTGCGTCGCGCGCGATCTCAACACGTTCCAGACGTTCGTAATCGAAGAGCTGACCGCTGCTCCCAATGTGGATTCCGTGCGCACAGCTTTGACAATTCGTCCAGTCAAGGACGAACCGCTGATGATCCTCTGACATTGTGACAGCTTGTGCCGGGAGCTGGTTTATCACTTCCCGGCGAATACGCGCTCGTAGACGCCGCTGATTGCGGCGGCTTCCTTCTCAAGCGGAAAAGTGGCGCGGACATGCCTAAGCGCGTTTTTGCCATCACGCACAGCCAAAGCCGGATCGGCAAGATAAGGCTCAATAGCTTTGCGCAGGGCCTCCCCGTCGCCAGCCGCAACCGATGTACCGGTGCCATCCACGATCATTTCAGCATAGGCACCCGCATCACTGGCAACAACTGCGGTTTGCGACGCCATGGCTTCAAGCGGCGTCAGCCCGAAACCTTCGTTGCGTGACGGCGCAACATAAAGCGTCAGACGACGATACCAGACGCGGATGTCTGGCACCTCCCCCAGTATCAGGATACGGTCCTGCAAGCCGGCAGCGGCGATCTTCGCCTTCAGCGCATCCTCGAACGACTGGTGTTCCGCAGTCGTGCGCCCGGTAATAATCGCCGTCCAGTCTGGATATTTTGGTAAAAGCGCAATCATCGCGTCGACAAAAAGGTCCGTTCCCTTGGAGGAACGCACGCGACCGAAACAACCGATGGCGAATTTTCCGGGCAGGCCCGACGCCGTGAAATTGTCCTCGTCGCCGAGAGGCGGATGGAACCGCTGCAAATCCACGCCATGCATGATGACCTGGTGCGGGACTTCGAGAAAACTCCCCGACCGGCCACTCGTCGCGATCACCGCGTCCATGCGACGGATAAGCCATTTGGTAAAAGGCTTGTGGTCTCGCTGTGCTGCCGAGGTAAAGATCAGCCTGAGTTTCATGCGTAGCACATCCCGCATGAAAATACCGGCAAGCATTTCGATATTGCGCCGCGCATGCCAGATGCGGAACGGTTTCGTTCTTGGTTTCGACCAGAAGGAGCAAAAAGCGCCCCATCCCAGATGTGGCAGCGTATCCGGCAGCCCCGGTCCCATCGTCGCAATGTTCAGCCCCTTTGCGCGCTGCAAAGGGATAAGCTGAACGATTGTCGATGTGACACCGGAGAGGCGGCGCTTGAAATTCGGCGCCACCACCTCCACGTCCTCAACCCGAACCTGTCTGGAAACCAGCCCTGAATCTGACTTGTCGGCGGTCACGGAAATCAGACGAATTTCAAACCGACGATTTCGTAGGAACGCGAACCACCAGGTGCGTTGACTTCAATCGTGTCGCCTTCGCCCTTACCGATCAGCGCGCGCGCAATCGGCGATGAAATGGAGATGCGCCCTTCCTTCACATCGGCTTCCTGATCGCCGACAATCTGGTAGATTTTCTCTTCTTCCGTATCTTCGTCGATCATGGTGACGGTGGCGCCAAACTTGATACGGTCGCCCGACAGCTTCGAGACGTCGATGACTTCGGCGCGTGCGACCAGATCTTCCAGTTCGTTGATACGACCTTCATTCAGGCTCTGGGCTTCTTTCGCAGCGTGATATTCGGCGTTTTCCGACAGATCGCCATGCGCGCGAGCTTCCGCGATTGCTTCAATAATACGAGGACGCTCCGATTGCTGACGCCAGCGCAGCTCTTCCTTGAGCTTCTCGAAACCGCCAGGGGTCATAGGGAACTTTTCCATACCCAGTCCTTTCCTTCATCCGGCGCTTGGCCTCTCCCGGAGGTCCTGCACGCACCGGCAGTTTGGTTTGCCCGCCTCACCTCGCGCAATGCTTGGATAGTGCGAGGCGCTTTTCGAAGGCCAACCAGCCTCCGACACACAAAAAGAAAACGGTCACCGAAACATCCGTCTCGGAACCGTTCGAATAACCGTTCATAGAACTATAGCATTTCCATCAACCATTTCACGCGGAAAAATATGTCTCTGTCAACTCCGCCGTTAAGCGGCCCCTATTTCGTGTTGACTGGCCAGCTTGCGGGCCACTTCTCGGGGCCTCCAGCATAATTTCCATCGCAATCGCCCTTTGACCGCTCCTGCAACAGGACGAAACGCACCCTGCCCTCGCCGCGGTCTGTGGCTTTCCAGACATCGTAGATGCCACAGTCTCCAAGCCCTCTTCCCTTGAAGACCCCCGTCAACGTCAAGGTTTTCTGTGACCAATCGATATTCCACGCCGTATCGGTCACAGTCGGGCCGTCATCGGAAATGGTCGGCAGGGAGATCGGCACGATCTTGTTTTCATAGCGGCTATAGAAGGCATAAGGCTGATTATAGGCCCCAGGTGAGCCGCAAGGCAGGCCGATAAGATCAAGACCATCGGCAATCTTCGTTTCAAAACCACCTGCATTGCGGAACGTGCCGGGGCTGGCGCCGCCACAAGCCGCAGCTTCGTCCGAAAAGTCCCCACGGATTTCCGCTGGTATTTCCTCGATCGTTTCAATCAGTTTTAATGTAGGGGGAACCGGTGCCGGTTTGCTGCCCTTGACCTGCAATGCCTCGACGGTCCCGTTGCGCGATTGCTGTTCGTCCACATAGATCAGTCCGCCAACGAAGCCTGAAAGCGAATAGGTCGAGGACTTTCCGGCAAATTTCAGTTGCAGTTTCTGGCCGTTCTTCATCGCATGAAGCATACCGGCAAGATCACCCGTATAATCAAACTGATCATCCCGCGCCTTCAATGCCGAAACATCGACATTGATCAGCGTCTGACCTTCGATGGAGATCTCCATCTTGCCGGTTCTCTGTGATGGGTCGACATAGGAAAGCCGGAGCAGCGGCTTTGAGCCAGGCTGGCTGCTGCGAAAGATACCAAGCGCCGGTGCGCCGTCGCTCTCAACCGGAGTAAGAGTCAATGTACAGTTTTGCGCCAAATCGCAAAAAGCCAGCGTGTCGCGAACCTTTTTGAAGGCAGCGAGTGATTCGCCTCCGTCCAGAAACAGCATCGTTGTGGCAACTGACGCCACGACGGCGGCTTGACGATACAAAGAAAGCATAAAAACTCCGCTGGTAGAAAGCCCGCTGACCGGCAGCAGATCATGCACGAATGTCGCAGAATCGGAAGTTCCCTTGCCGCCTGCCAGCAATATTGCCTATAGCATGACGACAGGAAAAGATCGAACCGAGGTAAGAATGACGCGCGTACAGGCCAACATGCTGCTGCTTCTGGCAGGCGTCATCTGGGGCATGGGGTTCGTGGCCCAATCGACGGCGATGGCCAGCATTGGCCCGTTTCTTTTCATCGGCATCCGCTCGGCGATCGCAGCGCTCACGGTCTTGCCATGGGCCATAGCCGAAGGACGCCGTGCGAATACCAGCCTGAGCCGCTCGAACTATCTCTTTTTCATGGTTATCGGACTGAGCCTGTTCACAGGGCTTGTCCTCCAGCAGATCGGACTGATCACCACATCCGTCACCAATGCCGGGTTTCTGACCGGGCTTTATGTCGTGATGGTGCCTGTGCTCGGCGTCATTCTGTTTCGCACATGGCCGCATCCTGTCGTCTGGCCAAGCGCGGCAACGTGTCTTGCAGGCATATTCCTGCTTTCCGGTGGAACGCTGACCGCCATTAAACAGGGTGACTGGCTGGTGATTTGCGGCGCGGTATTCTGGGCCTTGCAGGTTGTGCTCATCGGCAGAGCAAACAGGGCTGGCAGGCCGATAATGCTCAGTTGCATCCAATTCGCGACCAGCGCTTTCGCTGGCATCGCCATCGCGTCCATGGTCGAAGACGTCAACTGGTCTGCCATCGCACTCACCTGGAAAGAAATCCTCTTCACCGGCGTATTTTCGTCCGGCATCGCCTTCACCTTGCAGGCTGTCGGGCAACGCTATACGACGTCCGCACAGGCCGCGATCTTCCTGTCTTCGGAAGCCCTCTTCGCGGCTCTCTTCGGCGCCATCTTCCTCGGCGACCGGTTGACGTTCATCGGCTTTATCGGCTGTGGGCTGCTTTTCGCCGCGATGCTGGCCGTAGAGCTCGTACCCATGTTCTGGAAACGCAAGATCGGGCTGGTTCACGCCGCCGATCCAGCCAGATAAGGCCATCAAGCTTTGAATATCAAAGCCGCGCCCCCCGCTATGAACGCAAAACCCAGCAGATGGTGCCAGGTAAAGGCTTCCTTGAGATAGAACACCGAGAACAGGCTGAAGATCACCAGCGTGATGACCTCCTGAATGGTCTTGAGCTGCGCTGCGGAGTAGACCTCGTGCCCGATGCGGTTGGCCGGAACCGCAAGGCAATATTCGATCAGCGCTATACTCCAACTGATAAAAATGACCGTGACGAGTGGCGTACTGGTGAATTTCAGATGCCCATACCAGGCGAAAGTCATGAATATGTTCGAGCCGATGAGAAGGAGAATCGGCAGAACGCTTGGCGAAATCAGTGCTGACATGGAAATGACTTTAGGGACCGGGAGGTTGTTATCTGCGGCATGGCCCGAAGCCGCTGTGGGGTGATAGAACAATGGCGAGATTTTGCCAATGCCGGGCTTTGAAGCGTAGTTCGATCTTACGGAGTTGATCGGCATTCCCTTATTTTTTAATTGAAGCGTAATCTTGTCGATCCTCGTTTTAATCTGGTCGGATCAAGCTGTGCCGCTGCCCCGTTTACGCCACAGCCCTTAACACAGGCGCTGACTCTTCCTTTACGCTTGCAAGCTAGTATTTGCGGAACGCCATCGGTCTGGTCTCCTGAAGAAAAGGTATGGACATGAGTTCTGCGTTGTCCGCCACCGTTCCAGTCAGCCGCCAGCGCGCCCGAATGCGGGGCCTGGCCCCGTCGTTCCCGATCGTCCTGCTGGCACTCATTGCCGGTTGTTCCGGCGAGAGCGCCCCGCGTCCGCAGGCCAATGTCGGCAACTCCGATATTGTGGTGCCGGATACACCGATCGCAAATGTCGCTCCAGTGATGAACGCACCCGTCATGCAGGGGCCCCAGGAAGAGCGCGTGGTCGGACTTGCCGAAGAAGAAGAAAGTCATGTCGCGCGATCCGCGCAGCAGAGCCAGCCGCACTATTCTGGCGATTATGGTTTCACGGCTCCTATTCAAAATCCGGTGACAGCCGCCGAAAACATCTACACGATGTCCAACGCCGAAGCGGCCTGCCGAACGCGCCTGAAACGGCTCGGCGTTGTCTTCAAGGAAAAGCCGGCGATCTATCGCAGCAGTTCCTGCCATATCGAGAACCCTATCGAAGTATCGGGCTTCAACAGCGGTTCCATCGCCTTCAAACCGGCAGCGACGCTGAACTGTCAGGTGACAGAAGCCTTTGCACGCTGGATAAAGGGCGATCTGCAACCGGCCTCGCGGCTGCGCTATCTGTCCGGCGTGAGCACGATTTATAACGCCGGGGGCTATTCCTGCCGCACCATGAACAACCGTCGCGGTGCGAAAATGTCGGAACATTCACGCGGCAACGCCATCGATGTCACCAAGATCGTGCTGAACAATGGCAAGAACATTATGGTGCGCAAGCCGGGCTTCTTCGCCTTCCGTGAAAAGGGCCTGCTCAACAGCGTACGCTCTGACGCTTGCGGTTATTTCACGACGGTTCTCGGCCCCGGCTATAACCCGGAACATGCCGATCACTTCCATTTCGACCTGATGCAGCGGCGCAGCGGCTATCGTGCCTGCAAATAAAGGAGCCCGGTCTGCGCCGGGCTGCCTCGCATCGGTTCATTCTTCCGGCGGCACCGGCGTCGGCTTGCCGTTCTCATCCAGCGAAACCATGATGAACTCGCCATGGGTCACGAGGTCCATCTGCTGGGTCAGGTAACGCTGCGCCCAGGCTTCAACACGCAGTGTTATAGAGCTGCGCCCAACCCGCGTGATCTCCGTATAAACACAGAGCGCATCCCCGATCTTCACCGGCTTGGCAAACGACATTTCACGAACCGCCGCCGTCACCACGCGGCCCTTGGCGCGCTCTGCCGCGCGAATGCCGGATGCAGAGTCCATCTGTGCCATCACCCAGCCGCCGAAAATATCGAATGCCGCATTCGCATCCTTGGGCATGGCCGGAACGCGCAACGTCAGCATGCCCTTCGGCACATTTTCAGTACTCATCGATGTCTGTCCTTACGTGCTTGAGAGAGTCGCATTCAAATATGAAACAAGCGTCCCCGGAAGAAAAGTGTCACATGAAGCCTTTTACCGTTAGAATGAACGTCGATTTCAAGGGGCCGTTATTCATTAATCATGAATTGAAATCGAAAAATCGTGATGCATATAAATAATTATCTTCGTGCTATAAGTAATTACTATAAGCATATTAGAGGAATGACATATGAAACTATCGGTAAGATCTTCCATAGTTACATTAGCAATTCTTGTTTCAACAAATGCGTACGCATCATCAGCAATCGTAACATCGACAATTAATCTTCGCGTCGGTCCCGGCACCCAGTATGGAACCATTGGCGCGATCCCGAATGGCGTCGGCATCACAGTTGCAGGCTGCACCAGCGGCTACGGCTGGTGTCAGGTGACCTATGGTGGCATGACCGGCTGGGCCGCATCGAGCTATATCGCCATTCAGACCGGCAATGGCGGCTATACGACGAATAACAATTTTGGATCGACCGCCGCAGCCATCGGCATACCGCTGATCGCAGGCATTGCTATCGGCTCGGCCTTATCCGCCAATAACGGCCCCTATTGGGGTCCCGGTTGGGGTCCTGGCCCTTATCGCGGCTGGAATGGCGGCGGCAATGTTTACAATGGCTGTATCGGGCGCAATTGCCAGTCGTACAGGGGAGCGCCACGCCCGCATTGGACGGACCGTCCCGGCTGGAATGACCATCCGGGTTTCCACCCCGGCTTTGGTCCCGGCCCCCGTATACGCCCCGGTGGCAGGCTGTAAAGCACTTCAGAAAGACCGCCCTCCTGACAGCCTTCTGTCAGGAGGATGGGTAAATGCGAAAAGGGTGTGATGGATTTCGCTGTCGCACTCTTTTCATTTGGGCGCTGAAATTCCATATTGAGTATATGGCTTCCTCAAAAGATAAACACTCCCAGGATTCGCTCGACCAAGCTAGCGACTTCGGCCAAACGCCACATTCAGGTGGTTTCGGCGAAGCACCTCAGGCCGGGTTTTCCGGTTCGCCTTTATCCGGTTCCATCGCTGACTGGGCGAAAGAGATCGGCAACGAGGCTGCAAAACCACGCGCGAAAAGCCCCAAACAACCCAAGAAGATTCCCGAGCGCAGCAAGGAAGCGTCGCGCACGGGCCGCGGCACTTCGATGGGTGGTGCCGCTTCCGCCAAGGAACGCGCAGCGGCTGGCCTCAATCCCGTCGCCGGTCTCGATATCAGTCTGGAAGACGCGACCGGGCTCAATCCGTCCGGCGCAACGGCAACGGTTCAAGCCCTGTCGGATCTGATCGCTTCCGGCAATCCGCTGTTCAAGAATGGCGAACTGTGGACGCCTCACCGCCCTGCCCGCCCGGAGAAATCCGAAGGCGGAATTCCGATCCGTATGGAAACCAGCTTCGAACCGTCCGGCGATCAGCCGACGGCTATTCGCGACCTCGTGGAGGGGCTGGAGAACGATGACCGCACGCAGGTCCTGCTCGGCGTCACCGGCTCGGGCAAGACCTTCACCATGGCGCAGGTCATCCAGCGGACACAGCGCCCCGCCCTGATCCTAGCACCAAACAAAACATTGGCCGCGCAGCTTTACGGCGAGTTCAAGAACTTCTTCCCGCACAATGCCGTCGAATATTTCGTTTCCTACTACGATTATTACCAGCCAGAAGCCTATGTGCCGCGCTCCGAC
Organism: Ochrobactrum sp. CGA5; assembly: GCF_006345815.1. Lineage (GTDB taxonomy): Bacteria > Pseudomonadota > Alphaproteobacteria > Rhizobiales > Rhizobiaceae > Brucella. The sequence goes on from NZ_VCIG01000043.1 coordinate 51,478, forward strand.
ACCTATATCGAGAAGGAATCGTCCATCAACGAGCAGATCGACCGAATGCGCCACTCGGCTACCCGCGCGCTGCTCGAACGCGACGATGTGATTATCGTTGCCTCCGTATCGTGCATCTACGGTATCGGATCGGTCGAGACCTATACGGCCATGACCTTTGAAATGAAGATCGGGGACCGGCTCGACCAGCGCCAGTTGCTCGCCGATCTCGTGGCCCAGCAATACAAGCGGCAGGACATCAATTTCGTGCGCGGCTCGTTCCGCGTGCGCGGCGACACGATCGAATTGTTCCCGGCCCACTTGGAAGATCGCGCTTGGCGCATTTCACTTTTCGGCGATGAGATTGAGACCATAACCGAGTTCGATCCGCTGACAGGCCAGAAGACCGGCGACCTGAAATCGGTGAAGATTTACGCGAACTCGCACTATGTGACGCCGCGTCCGACACTCAATCAGGCGATCAAGTCGATCAAGGAAGAGCTGAAGCATCGCCTTGACGAACTGACGCGCGCCGGCCGCCTGCTGGAAGCCCAGCGCCTGGACCAGCGCACGACATTCGATCTGGAAATGCTGGAAGCAACCGGCTCATGCGCGGGCATCGAAAACTATTCGCGCTATCTGACCGGCCGCAATCCCGGCGAACCGCCGCCGACGCTGTTTGAGTATATTCCTGACAACGCGCTGGTTTTCATCGATGAAAGCCATGTCACAGTTCCGCAGATCGGCGGCATGTATCGCGGTGACTTCCGCCGCAAGGCGACGCTTGCCGAATATGGCTTCCGCCTGCCATCCTGCATGGACAACCGACCGCTTCGTTTCGAGGAATGGGACGCTATGCGCCCGCAGACCATCGCCGTTTCGGCGACGCCGGGCGGCTGGGAAATGGAAGAAGCGGGTGGCGTCTTCGCCGAACAGGTCATTCGCCCGACCGGCCTTATCGATCCGCCGGTGGAAATCCGTCCTGCCAAGACGCAGGTGGACGACGTGCTTGGCGAAATTCGCGATACGGCGAAGAAGGGCTACCGCACACTGGTCACGGTGCTGACAAAGCGCATGGCTGAAGACCTGACGGAATATCTGCATGAACAGGGGGTGCGTGTGCGCTACATGCACTCCGATATCGACACGCTGGAGCGTATCGAGATCATCCGTGATCTGCGCCTTGGTGCTTTCGACGTGCTGGTAGGTATCAACCTTCTGCGCGAGGGCCTCGACATTCCCGAATGCGGCTTCGTCGCCATTCTTGACGCAGACAAGGAAGGTTTCCTGCGTTCCGAAACCTCGCTTATCCAGACCATCGGCCGTGCAGCGCGTAACGTTGACGGCAAGGTCATTCTCTATGCCGACAATATTACCGGCTCGATGCAGCGCGCGATGGATGAAACCAGCCGCCGCCGCGAAAAGCAGGTCGCCTACAATGAAGAGCATGGCATCACGCCTGCTTCGGTGAAGAAGAATATCTCGGATATTCTCGGCTCGGTTTACGAGCGTGATCATGTCCGGGCCGATATTTCTGGCTTTGCTGAAGAAGGCGCTATGATGGGCAACAATCTCACCGCCCATCTGGAGCATCTGGAAAAGCAGATGCGCGATGCCGCTGCCGATCTCGACTTTGAAAAGGCCGCGCGCCTGCGCGACGAAATCAAGCGCTTGCGCGAAACGGAACTGGCCATTGCCGACGATCCGCTGGCACGCGAGTTCGAGGCGGGCGATGCGGGTGCAAGCCGCAACAAGGGCAAACCCTCTGGCAATTCGCGTTTCCGCAAACCGGCGCTGGATGAAATGGGCGCGGATACGGCGCGCCCGCTCGGCAAGCCGTCTCTGTTCCAGAAGCCGTCGCTCGACGATATGGGACCGGGCACCGACATGGCGAAACCGCTGTTCCGCAAGAACACGCTGGACGAGATGACGGTCAAGCGGACCGAAGTGCCAAGCGGTGGAAACGATGCGGCGATCCGCCGTGAGCGCACCGGCATCGGCTCTTACGAAGACCCGGCAGAAACAGCGCGCAAGAAGCGCCGCCCCGGCAAGACAGGCCGACCGGGACGGTGATCGGACATCATTGATTAATGAGCTGGAGGCTTACCAGTCCTCCAACACGACCTTGCCCTTTGCCTTGCTGCTCTCCAGCACTCCATGCGCTGCCTTGAGATTGGAAGCATTGATCGGTGAAAGGACTTCGGTCAACGTTGTCCTGATCTTGCCTTCATCGACAAGGCGCGCGACTTCGTTTAGCAGCCTGCCCTGCTCTGCAATGTCAGCGGTCTGATAGATCGGGCGTGTGAACATCAGTTCCCAGTGCACAGAAACCGACTTACTCTTGAAAGCCATAATATCGAGCTTGTCCGGGTCATCGATCAGTCCGAACCGGCCCTGAGGCGCGATCAGCGCGACGATTTCAGAAAGATGTTCCTGTGTCTGCGTTGTCGAAAAGACGAAGGCCGGCGCACCGATCCCCAGAGCTTCAAACTGCTTGGCCAGCGGCTTGCTGTGGTCAATGACATGATGTGCCCCAAGCTGCGTGATCCACTCTTGCGTTTCTGGTCGCGAAGCCGTTGCGACCACCGTCAAATCCGTCAACGCTCGTGCAAGCTGGATTGCGATTGAGCCGACGCCACCGGCTCCGCCGATTATAAGAATGGCGTTAGTCGCACCTGCTACGGGTTTACGCACATCAAGCCTGTCAAACAGCATTTCCCAAGCGGTAATCGACGTCAGCGGCAGGGCAGCAGCTTCTCTATTAGCGAGCATTTCGGGCTTGTGGCCAACGATGCGCTCATCAACCAAATGAAACTCGCTATTGGCACCCGGACGGATCAATGAACCTGCATACCAGACCTTATCGCCAGTATTGAAGTTCTGCACTTTTTGACCGGTCTCTACGACGGTTCCAACCGCATCCCAACCAAGCACTTTCCATTGACCAGCCTCGGGCGAAACACCATTACGGATTTTGTAATCGACAGGGTTCACAGAAATTGCTTCCACCTGGACCAAGAGATCGCGCCCGGCAGCCACCGGCTTGTCCAGCGTTATATCGACAAGCGAATCCGCTCGCTCCAGCTTACCGGCGTTTTGATAGGCAACAGCTTTCATTATCTTTGCTCCATTTGCTATGGATCAAATATTAGACTACTGTATGAATATGAAAATACGAACAAAAACAGCTTATAGTTCCTATAAAAGAACTTAGTATTAAAAGGATACTTAAGTGGCCAAGGCAAAGCACTCCCGTTTTGATTGCAGTCCCGGTTGCGCGGTCGAGGCAGCCATCGGCCTTATCGAGGGCAAATGGAAAAGCGTTGTGCTGTTTCATCTTTTGGGTGGAACGCTGCGTTTCAATGAGTTGAGACGACAGATACCCGGCGTCACGCAGCGAGTGCTGACAAACCAGCTTCGCGAACTGGAAGAAGATGGTCTGATCGAGCGCAAAGTCTATGCACAGGTGCCGCCGAAGGTGGAATATAGTCTTTCCCCATTGGGTCGCAGCATCGAGCCTATTTTGCTTGCGCTCAAAGACTGGGGCGAGACGAACATGGACCGTTTCAAACCCATCAAATCTCAGCCCGTAGCTTGAAAAGGGCGGCATCTGCCGCCCTTTCATCTGCCATCTTCAGCGGCACTGCCCGCCGTTCATGATTCGATAGCCTGCACGGTCGGCTTCGCAACGGTTGGAGAAGGTGCGCCGGTCGTTACCACGGCGCCCGCAAACCGGCATATATTCGCGGGTGCAAGCGCCTGCGCCCGGTCTGCCGGGCCTGTTGCCCTGATGCGGCGGGCGTACCGGACCGACACCCTGTCCGCCCCAGCCGGAGCCGGGCCGAGAGCCACACTGGCCGTTTGAAACGACCCGGTAACCTTCCGCTCTTGCCTGGCAGGAATTGCCGAAAGTCTTTCGTGAAGAACCCCGTGTAGCGCAGACAGGCGCATAGATCATCGGACACATTTGCGGCTGCGACGGTCCTGGACGCATCGGTGGTCGATGATCCATCCCGCCTTCTGCAACGCAACCGGCGAGAAACAGCATCCCCGCAAAAACTGCAAATTGTCTCAATTGGTGAAATCGCATTTTCCTCTCCTTTTGTCCCACACGATAAGATGACGCAGCCCGCAATAAGGGCAAGTCTTTTTGCAAAAGTGCAAAACCTTGCGCACCATATCGACAAGCCGCCCATATAGGTTACCTTGGCCGCAGTTGAGGGGCGGAACAGGCAGCATGAATCGGTACCGGCACAGCATAGCGGTTATTCTGGCTTCGCAGCTTTTCAGCCTGCCTTTTGGCTTTACTTCATCCCACGCAGCCAATGAACCAAACCCGCCGGTCTATGCCCCGCCGCTGCCGCCGGAGAAGGCGACGCCAACCGTCGGCCGCATTTGCCAGCTCATCGGCACCAATGCCGACGCCCATGGCATCCCGCGTGATTTCTTTGCCCGACTGATCTGGAAGGAAAGTCGTTTCGATCACAACGCAGTCAGTCCTGTGGGGGCTGAGGGCATTGCGCAGTTCATGCCTTATACGGCGAAGGAACGCGGCCTTGCCGATCCTTTCGACATAGAGCAGGCCATCCCCGCATCCGCGAGTTTCCTGCACGACCTGAAAGGCGCGTTCGGCAACTGGGGCCTCGCAGCCGCCGCCTATAATGCAGGAGCCGGGCGCGTTTCAAGCTGGATGCGATCCGGTGGTTTTCTGCCGCTCGAAACTGAAAATTACGTGCTGGATATTACCGGAGCGCCTGCCGACGACTTCGCGGCGGGCAAAGAGATCGTAAACCGCCCGCTCGATCCCAAGCTCGCATTCGACGAGGCCTGCAAGCGCCTGCCGATCATCCGCAGCGCCACGATTCCGATGTCGCGCGTGAAACCCAAGCCCTGGGGCATTCAGGTCGCAGGCAATTTCCGCCGCAGCGCAGCCGTCAATCAATGGGTGCGTCTGCGCAGGCAGTTCAACAGTGTACTGGCTGGGCACGATCCCGTCATCAGCGGGATACGGACCCCGATGGGACGTCGCGGCATCTACGCGGTTCGCATCGGCGCCGACAGTCGCGGGGAAGCCGACAGAATTTGTGCGAAGTTGCGCGCCGCCGGTGGCGCATGCATAGTTTCGCGCAATCGATAAGAATACCAAGACATATCCGGTTAAATTCGCGATATATTAGGGATAGCCTGTTCTGTTTTGGAAATGGGCAGTGGATTTTCTTGAAACAATCGTAAAAAATTATGACGATGCCGGTTCAAAGATAACCAATCATATGCTCCCCAAAGAATTTGCTTGCCAAATACCGCTTCATAGATCAGTCTTCACTCGTTCGGGCATTTAGCGAACAAATGGAAGACTGGAAGAACGGCGTGCCGGGGCCGCTATAAGTTCCGGGTCGAAGGCTCCCCTTCGGCAATGATCGGTTCCTTCCCAATGTCGAGAACTGCCTGCATAACCCTCTGCCGGGTGTGTGGTGCGCTTGGCAGAATTTATAATACCACTGTCTCCACAAGAGCGGTGGCGCCAAGGAAAAGGAACGGATCCCATGGCACAGACCGGACAGGTCAAATTCTTCAACACCGAAAAAGGCTTCGGTTTCATCAAGCCGGACGACGGTGGCGCTGACATCTTCGTACACATTTCCGCTGTACAGGCTTCTGGCCTCACTGGCCTCGCAGACAATCAGAAGGTTTCCTACGAGACGGAACCGGATCGTCGCGGCAAAGGCCCGAAGGCCGTGAACATCACCGTTACCGGCTGATCGTTCATACTAGAACCTACCATTTACCCCCGGCTTTCGCCGGGGTTTTTTGTTGCCTCTGGATAGCTCACAGAGCATTTCCAGCAGAAGGGCGAAGCAGGCTCTGCGCAAGATAATGCATACAAACAAAGAGATAGGGCGGATCTGCGAATCCGCGTTCAACGGACGCGCTCTGGGCGAATTGCCAATTCAGGCGCGAAATATTACAGAAGCTGCATGTAATTGACCGGAAACTGACTGTTTTCCTTACCTCTTCACCATTGTTCAGCCTCCATTCATGTCGAAATAGTTAATTAGTTATTCATAAACGATACGTGCGTGCCCCGTTCGGCGAGCGTATCGGAGAAATTGCAGTCGAGCTTCTGAAGGAGCGAACAATGAACCGATTTGCGAAAACAGCCATTCTGGCAGCAGCATCGATCGCGGCAGTTGCCGCACCGCTGGCAACTGCATCGGCAGATTCCTGGGGCCGCCACGGCTGGGATCGTGGAGGCTGGGATCGTCCCTATTACCGTGACCGGCACCGCGACCACGGCGATGCAGTCGCCGCAGGCGTGATCGGCCTTGCAGCGGGCGCCCTCATCGGCAGCGCACTGAGCCAGCCGCAGCCAACCTATGTGCAGCCTGCCCCGGTCTATGCACCACCTCCGCCGCCACCGGCCTATTACCCGGCAGCACCAGCGCGCCGAGTGACTTATTATCGCTCAAGCTATGAACCATGGAGCCGCGGCTGGTATCAATATTGCTCCGACCGTTATCGGTCGTTCAATCCGAATACCGGCACCTATCGCGGTTATGACGGCCGCGATCACTTCTGCTCTGCGAATTAAAGCCAGAGTCCAATAAAAATCCCGCCTTTTGGGCACCGCCAGCAAAAGTGCGAAGCCCTATGCGGGATAATGAGGCTAAAAGACTACACGGACGACGGCCCTGATCTCAGCGTCGTCGTCTGTATTAACGGCTTTTCGCTTATGCATATCCAACGTCGTTCAAAAACGGATTGGAGCGCCGTTCCTCACCGAACCGACCACCCGGACCATGCCCGCAGATGAAGCCTATATCGTCGCCGAGTGGCAGCAGCTTTTCCTTGATAGACCGAATCAACGCCGCGTGATCACCGCCCGGCAGATCGGTACGCCCCACCGAGCCGTTGAAAAGAACATCACCGACAATCGCGAACCGCGCTTCTGGACTGAAAAACACCACATGCCCCGGCGCATGGCCCGGCGTATGCAGGACGTCGAACTCGTGCCCGGCGACTGAAACCTTGTCGCCTTCGTCCAGCCAGCGATCCGGCGTAACATTACGGACGCCCTCGGTGATGCCATATTTCAGGCCGGCCGCTTCCAGATTGTCGAGGAGAAACTTGTCATCCCTGTGCGGGCCGATAATGTCCACGTTCAACACTTCCTTGAGATCGAGCGCGGCCGCAGCATGATCGATATGGCCATGCGTGATCCAGATGGCCTCGACATCGATCCCCTGTGACTCAATAGCCTCCCTGATGCGATCAAGATCACCGCCTGGATCGATCACAACGCCCTTTTTGGTCTCACCGTCGAACAGAATGGTGCAATTCTGCTGGAACGGCGTGACGGGAACGATGATGGCCTGTAATTGCCCCATTGGTACTACTCCACTCGAATAAATTGCGGTCTGGAAGGCGCTTTCTGACACACAAATAGAGCATCTCCAGCAAAAGTGCGAAGCACCTAAGCAGAAAATCAGTTCATTGGACTGATTTCCATCTCGCTTCCATGCACTGGGTAGTGCGTTCAAAAAGGCAGATCGAGCGGTTCTGCGATTCCGCGTGAGGTTCAAATAAAACGGGCGACTCAACGCCGCCCGTTTTCCCTCTCCAGAGTTGTCGAAAGCTCTCTCCGAAAGCCGCCTCACGGTTCTCGGAATGCGCCCCGACAGTTCGTCGTACCGGTTGTCCCCACAACCATGCAGTCTTTAGAGCGCTTTTGATCTGATTGAACAGATCAGCGCTCTACCTGTCTGCCTCTTAAGCACAGCCTGTCCGAAAGCCGTTTTACGCCTTTCGGGATGTGCTCAATGCGTCAGGCCTTGGCGGCCATTGCGTTCTTGATCAGGCCGACAACGGCCGTAAGCACGATGCCACCAACGCCACCGCCAGCCAGCTGGCCGACAACACCGTTGAGAACAGAATCAAGGCCACCGCCCGACAACATCGGGAGTAGCTGACCGAGGATGACTCCACCGATGCCTCCAGCCACCGTGTTACCCGTGGTGCCCAGACTGATATTCTTCACCGCGCCAGCAATGTTGCCGCCAACTGCGCCAGCGACGAGCTGGATAATGATAGGTAGTAGACTTTCCATAATCGTCACCCCATCTGAGTTTTATACCGGAATAGCGAGACTCCGATAAAAGAAACCTTGTGCCTAAACCACCCAATGTCAAACAATAACGGACGGAATAACAAAAAAGCGGCCCGAAGGCCGCTCTTTTTCTGTTTAAAACCGAGTTATTCGGCTGCCGCGCGCTTCGGCTGAACTTCTGCAGAATAGTCATTCATTAGAAGATTCGTAAGCTCGGACGGCTTGAAACGGTATTGACCGATCTCGGAGACCGGCGTCACTTCTGCTGCTGTTCCGCACAGGAAGCATTCAGAGAAACCGGCAAGTTCTTCCGGCATGATTACCCGCTCGATGACTTCAATCCCCCTGCGTTTGGCAAGATCAATGATCGTGCGGCGGGTAATACCGTCAAGAAAACAGTCAGGCGTCGGCGTATGAAGCGCTCCATCTTTTACAAAAAAGACGTTTGCGCCCGTCGCTTCGGCAACCTGCCCGCGCCAGTCGAGCATCAATGCATCGGCGTAACCCTTGGCTTCGGCGGCATGCTTTGAGATCGTGCAGATCATATAGAGTCCGGCCGCCTTCGAGCGCGACGGTGCGGTGCGCGGGTCTGGGCGACAATATTCTGCAATATCGAGCCGGATACCCTTCATCTTTTCTTCGGGCGAGAAATAGCTCGGCCACTGCCAGATGGCGATGGCAAGATGAATGCGGTTGTTTTGCGCCGAAACACCCAACGATTCTGAACCGCGCCAGGCGATCGGGCGCACATAGGCATCTTCAAAACCCTGCTTCGTCAGCAGTTCGCGGCAGGCATCGTTGATTTCTGCAACGCTGAACGGAATGTTGAAACCGAGAATGCGCGCGGATTCATGCAGGCGCTCGGTGTGCTCGTTGAGCTTGAAGATTTCGCCGCCATAGGCTCGCTCGCCCTCAAACACGGCACTCGCATAATGCAGGCCGTGGGTCAGCACGTGAATTTTTGCATCTTTCCAGTCGACGAATTCTCCGTCCAGCCAGATAAATCCGTCCCGTTGATCGAATGGAATCGCAGCCATTTTATTGCTCCTGAACATTTCGCGGCGCTGTCTCGAAACCGATTTCCGGTCGGGCAAACTTCTCCGCAGCCGTCTTCCCCAGCTAAATCGATATAACTGGTGAAGCGGTCACCTTTCTCTGCGTAATGACTGGCTTTTTTGTTCAAAATGCTCTGATGTTACGTAAACATATTGCGCAAATCCCAAGCGAAGCATGCATGGAAAGAAATTAAACCCTCCGTTGACGAAACATTGCAGAAGCCCAATCCCATCCATCGCATTTTCAAACGGCGGCAGGAGCCCAGGTAGCGCAATTATTCCTCATCCTCGCATGTACCAGTGCGAACATTATTCCAAAAAAACCGGCTTACACTTGTCGAAAATTATCTGCGCGATTGAATTATGTCAATAATGCTGACATATTTAGCGCGACAGAATGGAGCACCGATGTGAATTCGACGAACCATATGGATTATATAAGCAAACCGTTGACGGCTGAGGAGGCTGCCGATCTCAACGTGATTGAGCTTTTGTTTTTTTCCTATCGCGACTTTACCGCCGACCCTGATCTTATTCTGGAAAAGATCGGATTCGGGCGGGCACATCATCGTGTTCTCTATTTCATCAACCGTAAGCCGGGCATGACGGTTGCGGAACTGCTGGAAGTTTTGCGGATCACCAAGCAGAGCCTCTCGCGCGTGCTCAAGCAGTTGATCGACAACGGCCACGTCGTTCAGGCAACCGGCCTGAACGACCGCCGCCACCGCAAGCTTTATCCAACCAAGAGCGGCCGCCAGCTCACGCTTGCCCTCGCCCTTCCCCAGTCGCGGCGCATCGCGCGTGCTCTGGAGGATTGCGCACCGCAGGATCGTGAAGTAATCGAGCGCTTTCTTTACAATATGGTCAACCCCGAACGGCGTGTGCAGATCGATGAGTTTTCTGCCGAAGATCCATCGACCCGGCAGGTTTGAGCCAATGTGTTACACAAAGTAGCAGTAAGTGCTTGCATAAAAACGCGCCCATAAAGGCAGTGAATAGACGCGCCGCATTCCAGTCGGTAATATGCCGGCCGACGCACGTTGCGTCATAGTCGAATTGGAACGAAATGGGATCGAAAGACGCCATGGCTGCAGAAGAAGAAAAGACGCTCTCGGATGACGCGCCGCATCTCCTCGTCGTTGACGACGATACGCGCATCCGCAGCCTTCTCTCACAATATCTGACCAATAGCGGTTTCCGCGTCACCATGGCTGGAAGCGCGGCTGAGGCACGTCGCAAGCTGGAAGGCATCGATTTCGATCTGCTGATCCTTGACGTGATGATGCCCGGCGAAACCGGCGTTTCGCTGACACGGTCGTTGCGTGAACAGAAGAACGTCCCCATCCTGATGCTGACCGCCCTTTCGGAAACCGATAGCCGTATTGACGGCCTGTCCGCCGGGGCGGATGATTATCTGCCCAAGCCGTTCGACCCCCGTGAGCTGACGCTCCGCATCAACAATATCCTGCGGCGTGGCGCTCCTCCGGCGCAGCCGAAGATCGAACAGATCGTGTTCGGTCCCTATACTTTCTTCATCCCGCGTCGCGAGCTGAAAAAGGGCTCCGAAGCAATCAAGCTGACTGATCGCGAACAGGACATCATGGCGATCTTCGCAGAACGTGCCGGTGAAACGATCCCCCGCCACGAGCTGACCGGTCAGGATGGCGATGTCGGCGAGCGCACGATCGACGTCCAGATCAATCGTCTTCGCCGCAAGATCGAGCAGGACCCCGCCAATCCGATCTGGCTCCAGACTGTGCGCGGTATCGGCTATAAGCTCAGCATCGAATAGCAACCATCGGCAATCAGGAATATCGCGATCAGAAAATGGTGTTTTCTCAAAACGCAGGGCGACGTGTACAAAAGTACAACCGCGATGTTGTTCATGGAAAACGCCATTTGCAGACAGCAATATTTCCGGCAGCGCATTCCCAGAAAAAGAGCGAAGCGGTGTGCGACGAGATGCGCAACCGTAAGTACTTAGGGACGTTTTGACACGATGAGATCGCCCTTGAGAAAGTTCTCCCGCTGGTTGGCGCGTATCATGCCGAAGGGGCTTTATGCGCGATCGCTGATTATCATCATTGCCCCGATGGTTTTGCTCCAGTCCGTGATCGCCTATGTATTCATGGAGCGTCACTGGCAGATGGTGACCGAACGACTGTCGACCGCCGTCGTGCGCGATATTGCGGGCATCATCGACATTCTTGAAACCTATCCCCAAGAGCCGGGCTACGATAATCTCATCCGCATTGCGCAACAGCGGCTGGCGCTGAACATTTCGATCCTGCCGCCCGATCCACTGCCCCCTCCCGGACCAAAGCCCTTTTTCGCCATTCTCGATTACTTCCTCAGTGAAGAGATTACCCGCCAGATCAATCGCCCCTTCTGGGTGGACACAGTCGGCGATTCTGACCTCATCGAGATCAGGATCAAGCTTGAGGACAAGGTGTTGCGCGTCTTTGCCCGGCGCAGCCAGGCCTATGCGTCCAATACGGGCATCTTCCTGACATGGATGGTCGGCACCGCGCTAGTTCTGTTGATTATCGCCATCGCCTTTCTGCGTAACCAGATCAAGCCGATCCAGCAGCTTGCCGAAGCGGCGGAAAGTTTCGGCAAGGGGCGCCCCATGCCCGAAGGGTTCCATCCGCGCGGGGCCGAGGAAGTACGACGCGCCGGCATTGCCTTCATCCAGATGCGCTCGCGCATCGAGCGCCAGATCGAGCAGCGCACAGCCATGCTTTCCGGCGTCAGCCACGACCTGCGCACCATCCTTACCCGCTTCAAGTTGCAGCTCGCGTTGACCGGCCACTCCATCGACACCGAGCCGCTCAATCAGGACATCGCCGACATGCAGACCATGCTCGAAGGCTATCTAGCCTTTGCGCGCGGCGAAGGTTCTGAGGAAGCGGCAAGCTACGACCTCACCAGGCTTTGCGAAAAACTGGAGCACGAGGCGCGCTTGCGCGAGCGCGGTTTCAAATATCACATCGAAGGCAACAGCGAGGTCCATGTGCGCCCGAACGCCTTCTCGCGTTTGGTCAGCAATCTCGTATCGAATGCCTTCCGCCACGCGCAGAATGTCGAGCTTTCGATTTCGCACGTCGAGGGCTGGCTGAAAGTTATCGTGGACGATGATGGGCCGGGCATTCCCGAAGACCGCCGCGAAGACGTGTTCAAGCCTTTCGTCCGGCTGGACGAAGCGCGAACGCAGGATTCAGGCGGTACCGGCGGGCTGGGGCTTGCCATTGCACGCGATATTGCACGCAGCCATGGCGGCGACATCACGCTGGAAGACGCCCCGACCGGAGGCTTACGCGCTATCATCAATATTCCGGCTTAAAGCGTTCTGGTTCTGTCAACCGGACGGGCTCGCCCTCTTCCGCAAGATGCCGTTTTCAACGGCTCATCAGAATGAGGGGCAACGCGGTCGCTTAACGCAAATTCTCATGCTTTTAATAAAGCTTACCACCATTCGGCACAGGCTTATCGATTGCTGCAAGAACCACTTCGCCATCTTCATCCGGCATGCCAAGCGTCAGCACTTCCGACATGAAGGGCCCGATCTGTCGCGGTGGGAAATTCACTACAGCCATGATCTGTTTGCCGATCAATTGCTCTGGCGTGTAGTGCTTGGTGATCTGGGCTGACGATTTCCTGATTCCGATCTTTTCGCCGAAATCGATCTTCAGCTTGAAGGCAGGCTTGCGCGCTTCGGGAAATGGCACAGCTTCCACGATGGTTCCGCTGCGGATATCGACCTTTTCGAAATCTGCCCAGGTGATGGTGGTTGCTTCGCTCATTCTTTCACTCCCCGGCCCTCATTCCCGGCCTCGCAGAAAACCCGGCGCGAGCGCCGGGGCACAGTTCAGTTAACGGAAGTCAGGCGCGACCCACGGTCTCGAACACCACGCTTTCCAGCGCTTCTCGCGCCGTGACACCCGACCAGACCACAAACTGGAAGGCCTGGAAATAGGCTTCGCAGGCCTCCAGCGCTGCCGACAGCAGCACCTCCACCTGACGGCTGGTCGGTTCCGCACCGCCTGCCAGCAGCAGCGACTGGCGATACATGATCGCGCCTTCCTGCTGCCAGAGATCGAAATGTCCCATCAGAAGCTTTTCATTGATGAGCGACAGCAGGCGCATGACTTCGTTCACACGTGGCTCTGCCACCTTGATGTCGAATGCGCAGGCCAGATGCAGCGCCTCGAAATCCTCCATCCATGAAAACGAGATGTGATAGTCAGTCCAGTTGCCCGCAACCGAAATTGCGATTTCGTCGTCGCCAGTCCGCTCGAACGTCCAGTCGTTTGAATGCGCGACCTGTTCGATCACATCCACCGGATGCGCCTCACGTGCGAATTCAAGCTCAAGAAGGCTCATGTCCGTTTCCTGTTCTGGGAAGCATCTGCCCCCAGATGCTTCCTAATTCCCGGCGCGCAAGTCATTGCTCGCCCGTGCCAGCCACCGCGCAAGAACAAGCGCAGGAAAACAGGCACGAATTGATCGGTCGAGGAACCGGCATGCACATCGGCATGCAAGCGCCCCAATGGCACACGCACATACGCAACTGATACTGGAAAGCAGCCTGAAAGACGCGAAGCCTGATACTCAGCCCCCCCGCCGCCGCCTACATGACCACATTACGAATCATGTAGTGTTTTCAGTCTATTGATGCTGAATCTGAACGCCAGCCCCTTTTGAGCAAAGAGCCGTGAAAGCATGTGGAAATATACGGGGGACCGGCCGCGACCCTTGCCTTAACCGACTCTAAGACAAGGGTTTTTGCCACTTGCGGCCTGTTAATAAATATTCAGGGATTATTTTTGGATTTCGCCGAAGATGAAGCCGATTTTGCCGGTTTGGCGTCAGAATCAACTTCGAATTTCGCAAGACGTGCTTCGAGAGCTTCGATTCTTGCCAGCAACGCGCTGCTCTCCGCACGCGCCTTGATTGCCATTTCGCGAACGACTTCGAAGTCTTCGCGCTGCACCACATCGAGCGTGTTGAGCACGCGTTCCCCCTGCGAACGCAATGCCGTCTCCACTTCACGGCGCACGCCCTGCGCAGCGCCCGCCGCATCCGTCACAAGCTTGGCGAGTTCATCAAGAACCCGGTTCTGTCCGCTGGTCATGGCAATCATTCCTTATTTCCAGGAGAGACCTGTTGAAAACATAAATTTGAAATAGGGCCGTCTCGGTTCCGATGCAAGCGCAGCTATAGAAAGTGATCGGGTTCGGCGCACTTGAATCGACAACCCTGGACCTCGTGAAAATAGCCGCCACGGCAACCGTGAGTGTCCGTGGCGAATATACTTAAGGCTGCCTTAAGGGTACATGAGCACCCGAGGCGCAGCACAATGCGACTTGCAGCACGGCGGGAACAACTTGACCACAACGGGTCGGTCCAGCATGTTCCGTCACAAAACGGAGTGATTTCATGATTGAGACGTTGCTACCCGCATCGGCACTCGCTTTCCCAAATATCGACCCGGTGATCTTCCGCGTCGGGCCGCTGGCAGTGCACTGGTACGGCCTCGGTTATGTGGTCGGCATCATGTTCGCCTGGTGGTACGGCAAGAAACTCCTGCGAAGCCACCGCCTTTGGGCCAACAACCAGCCGCCCATGGCACCGGAAACACTCGATGATTTCGTTATCTGGGCAGCGCTCGGCGTGGTGCTTGGCGGGCGCATTGGCTACGTGCTCTTCTATAATTTCTTTTATTATATCTCCAATCCGCTCGCCATTCCAGCGGTGTGGGATGGTGGCATGTCGTTTCACGGCGGCATTCTCGGCACAACGCTCGCCATGATCCTGTTTGCCCGCTCACGAGGCATCAACGTCTGGAGCATGTTCGACACGATCGCCGCCGGTGTACCAGTCGGGCTGGGCGTGGTGCGCGTCGCCAACTTCATCAATTCGGAACTCTGGGGCCGCGTCAGCGATGCGCCATGGGCGGTCTATTTCCCCAATGGCGGCCCGCTCCCGCGTCATCCAAGCCAGCTTTATGAAGCATTCCTTGAAGGCATAGTCCTTTTCTTTGTGCTGTTCCTTCTCGTCTGGTTCGGGCGCAAACTGAAGAAACCCGGCTTCATTGCCGGCGCTTTCGTCACAGGCTACGGCCTCAGCCGCATCGCGGTCGAATTCTTCCGCGAGCCGGACGCTCAGCTTGGCTATCTCTTCGGCGGGTGGCTGACCATGGGCATGGTCCTCTCGGTGCCGATGGTGCTGATCGGGCTTTGGGCCGTCTGGCGTGCAAAGCGGGCTGCCGCAAAGAATGCCTGACCTCTCGCTGAAAGACCGGCTGAAACGCCTGATCGCCACTTCCGGGCCGATCAGCGTTGCCGATTATATGGCGGCCTGCCTCGGTGACCGCGAGGCAGGCTATTATACGACGCGCGAACCTTTCGGACGTGACGGCGATTTCATCACCGCGCCGGAAGTGAGCCAGATGTTCGGCGAACTGATCGGCATCTGGTGCGTCAGCGAATGGGATGCGCTGGGACGCCCGGAAAATACTGTGCTGTGCGAAATCGGGCCCGGTCGCGGCACGCTGATGAGCGACATGCTGCGCACTATCGACAGGCTTGCCCCGCAAATGCTGGGCCAAGCAAGGGTCGCCATGGTGGAAACCAGCCCGCGCCTTGTCGAGAGGCAAAAGGGGAAGCTGTCTGATGCGGGTGCGAAGATCGACTGGTTCGAGCGCTTTTCTGACATACCCGACGGCCCTTTGATCCTCGTTACCAACGAACTGTTCGATGCAATCCCGTTCCGGCAGTTCGTTAAGGTCAGTGGCCGCTTTGTCGAACGGATGATTGCACTGGACCAAAAAGACGATTTCCATTTCGTCAGCGGGCTGGGCGGCATCGATCCGGCGCTGTTACCTGCAAGCCATGCGGAAGCACCCGAAGGTGCGATTTTTGAAGCAGCCCCGGCGCGCACGGCCTTGATGCAGGAAATTGCCCGCCGTATAGCGACCGCGCGCGGCGCGGCACTCAACATCGACTACGGCCATTTGGAAGCCGGTTTCGGCGATACGCTGCAAGCCATGTTGAAACACGGGTTTGACGATGTATTCGCCAATCCGGGTGTGGCCGATCTTACCAGCCATGTCGATTTCGACAGCCTGAACAAGAGCGCACGGGCGACCGGCTGCAAGACCGGAATGATGACGCAGGGGGAATTTCTGCTCGCAATGGGCCTTCTTGATCGCGCCGGACGGCTCGGCGCAGGCAAGGACCTGGCGTTTCAGGAAAAAATCAAACAGGACGTCGAAAGACTGGCCGCACCCGATCAAATGGGAACCTTGTTCAAGGTTCTCGCATTAAGCGACAGACAGACGCGCCTCTATCCTTTCGCACCAGCCTGAC
This sequence comes from Ochrobactrum sp. CGA5, assembly GCF_006345815.1. Taxonomy (GTDB): domain Bacteria; phylum Pseudomonadota; class Alphaproteobacteria; order Rhizobiales; family Rhizobiaceae; genus Brucella. Next base: position 67,986 of record NZ_VCIG01000043.1, read on the forward strand.
GTTTCCCTATCAGAAAGATTTTGACAAGCTGTCCCTCCTCCCCCACCATCCCGCCGTTTACGAAAGCCAACAAGATGACAGATATGCCGCAACCGCTCCGCTCGCCTCTCCTTGAAAAGCCCGTCGGACAGAACGGGAAGCGGATTGCGCATGGCTTTTTCACCCGCAAGGGTGGTGTTTCCGATGGCATCTATATGGGCCTGAATGTCGGAAGCGGATCGAACGATGCGCCGGAAAAGGTTGCAGAGAACCGCCGTCGCGTTGCGACAAGCCTTGGCGTTGCGCCCGAGCATCTCATGACTGTACATCAGGTGCATTCGCCCGATGTCCTCCATGTCACAGAACCGTTCAGCGCCCCACGTCCGAAGGCTGATGCAATGGTAACAAATGTGCCGGGCATCGCCATTGGCGCCCTCTCTGCCGATTGTGGGCCAGTGCTTTTTGCGGATCACGAAGCGGGGATCATCGGCTCCGCCCATGCGGGGTGGCGTGGCGCTTTTGGTGGCGTTCTTGAGAACACTATCGAAGCCATGATCGGTCTCGGCGCAAAGCGCGGGAATATCATTGCCGTTCTCGGACCGACTATAGGGCCGGAAAACTATGAAGTCGGCCCGGAATTCTATGCCGAATTCATCGGCAAAGATTCTGCCTACACCACCTATTTCCGGCCTTCCGACAAGCCCGACCACAAGCTGTTCGATCTGTGGACATTCATTACCGACCGCCTGACAAAGGCTGGCGTGCGGGCAGAATCCCTTCGCCAGTGCACCTATGCCGATGAGGAACAGTTCTATTCCTACCGCCGCACAACCCATCGCAATGAACCCGATTACGGGCGTCAGATTGCAGCGATTGCCATCATAGAAGACTAGGAGAACCACATGGCCCTTCACTTCGAGCCGGAAGAATTCGCCGCACGTCGCGACCGTCTGACCTTGAAGATGGAGGAAGAAAAGCTGGATGCGCTTCTGCTTTTCGCACAGGAAAGCATGTACTGGCTGACCGGCTATGACACATTCGGCTTCTGCTTCTTCCAATGTCTCGTCGTGAAAGCCGACGGGTCGATGGTGCTGATGACGCGCTCCGCCGATCTTCGGCAGGCACGCCATACGTCGAACATCGAGAACATCGTCGTGTGGACCGACCGTGAGAATGCCAATCCGGCGTCCGACCTACGCAATATACTAACGGAACTCGACCTTCTCGGCAGCCGGATCGGCATCGAATATCAGACCCACGGCCTTACCGGCGCTAATGCCCGCAAGCTGGACGAACAGTTGCAGAGCTTTGCCAAGCTTTACGACGCATCCGGCATGGTGGATCGGTTGCGCCTTCTCAAAAGCCCTGCCGAAGTTGCCTGTGCCAAGCGCGCTGCTGAGCTGAGTGACGACGCGCTTGATGCTGCGGTGAAACTCACCAAGGCAGGTGCCAGCGAGGCCGATATTCTGGCCGCTATGATGAGCGCCAATTTCGCGGGCGACGGCGATTATCCGGCGAACGAATATATCATCGGCTCGGGCAACGATGCCCTGCTTTGCCGCTACAAGTCCGGTCGGCGCAGGCTGAACAAGAACGATCAGCTCACGCTCGAATGGTCGGGCGTCTTCCGACACTACCATGCGCCGATGATGCGCACGCTGATCATCGGAAAGCCGACCACGCATCATCTGGAACTCTATGCCGCCGCGCGCGAGGCATTGGAAGCCGTGGAAGCTGCGATGACGCCCGCCTCGACATTCGGCGACGTTTTCGACGCCCATGCGCGGACCATGGAAGCCCATGGTCTGACCCGCCACCGACTCAACGCCTGCGGCTATTCGGTGGGCGCGCGTTTCACGCCATCATGGATGGACCCGCAGATGTTTTATGCCGGAAATCCGGAGAGCATCCAGCCGGATATGACGCTTTTCGCGCATATGATCATCATGGATTCCGACACACAGACCGCCATGACGCTGGGTCAGACATATCTCACAACAAATGGGGCCGCTCAGCCATTATCCCGCCATTCTCTTGATATGATTGTAAAATGAGGCGCAATCGGTGATAAAACTGCCGCAAGCGCACACCGGAAACTGGAATGCGGTTTTCGGAAAAAATGTACGTCGAGAAAAATCGATAGAATACTTTGAACTGAAAATGCCCTACCGCGGAGAACCCGCGCCTTCAGGAGCATGAAACCGAACATGAACAAGGCACGTCTTTCAACGATGTTGTTGCTGGCTGGAGCGCTCACAAGCGTCCTTGCCGCGTGCAACAGCACCGAATCCGCTCTGAATGTACAAGGGAGCAATCAGGGGGCTGGCCAAACTGCTGCACCGGCGACGACGCGGGGCAGCCCTGCGACGGGTACAACACCCGCAGCCCCCACAGCAGCAGCGCCGCAGCGCAGTGCAGCGCTCAAGCCGGGCAAGTTGCACATTGCCCCGATAGTCGGTGCGCCGGTCAATGTGGTGACGCCCCTCACCCATCGTATGAATGATGACGCCAAGACGAAGGGCATCCAGCTTGCAGGCAATAACGATCCAAGCGCCGCCTACGTCATGAAGGGATATTTCTCCGTTCTGTCAGAAGATAACCAGACCACGGTGCTTTACGTCTGGGACGTTCTGGATGCTTCGGGCAACCGCCTTCACCGGATACAGGGACAGGAGAAAGTTCCCGGTGCTGCCGCAGATTCATGGAGCGTGGTTCCGGCTTCCGCAATGCAGGCAATCGCCGACCGCACCATGCAGGAATATTCAGCCTGGCTTGCGGCAAATCGCGCATAGAAACTTGCTTTGGCAGCAAAAGACTGAAATCTTTTGCTGAATCTGTTTTGCCTACTGTGGGAAAGCCGGTTTTCCGGCCTTTTTGCAGCAATTGTGTTTCCGAAGGCCTTGCAATGACGATGACTCTTTGCAATAGCCCCGGCATCCGAAAGAACCTTGCAAGCTGCTGTACTTGATCCTGTCAGATAAGTACGCAGCTTTAAAGTTTTTGAGATTGTCCGTTACGACGGACTTTTGCGACAACCAGACTGCAAACCGCGACCGCATCGGCGTCAGAGGCAAAAGAATGAAACTTTTCGCAGGCAACTCCAACCGGGTTCTTGCCGAATCCGTTGCTCAGTATCTCAACATTCCGCTCGGTAAGGCCAGCGTCCGCCGCTTCGCCGATCAGGAAATCTTCGTGGAGATTCAGGAAAACGTACGCGGCGAAGACGTATTCGTTCTGCAATCGACTTCCTATCCGGCAAATGATCACCTGATGGAACTGCTCATCATGATCGATGCCTTCCGTCGCTCCTCGGCGCGTCGCATCACCGCCGTCCTGCCCTATTTCGGCTATGCCCGTCAGGATCGCAAGCCCGGTCCGCGCACGCCGATCTCGGCAAAGCTTGTCGCCAATCTCATCACCGAAGCCGGGGCCAATCGCGTTCTGACGCTCGACCTTCATGCCGGTCAGATTCAGGGCTTCTTCGATATCCCGACCGACAATCTCTATGCCGTTCCGGTCATTGCCCGCGATGTGAAGGCCAATTATGCCACCGGCAACTGCATGGTCGTTTCGCCTGACGTTGGCGGCGTGGTGCGTGCCCGTTCGCTCGCAAAGCGCATCGACGCGCAGCTCGCCATCGTTGACAAGCGCCGTGAACGCCCAGGTGAATCGGAAGTCATGAACGTCATCGGCGACGTTTCCGGCAAGGACTGCCTGCTGTTCGACGACATCGTCGATTCCGGCGGCACGCTCTGCAACGCAGCCGAAGCCCTGCTCAACAAGGGCGCGAAAAGCGTCACCGCCTACATTACGCATGGTGTTCTTTCCGGCGGTGCTGTTGCCCGTATCGCCTCGTCCAAGCTAAAGGAACTGGTCATCACCGATTCCATCCAGCCGACCACGGCAATCAACGATGCGCCGAATATCCGCGTTCTGTCGATCTCGGACCTGATTGGCGAAGCCATCGCCCGCACGGCAGCGGAAGAGTCGGTTTCGAGCCTGTTCGACTAAAAGCATGTCGCGGAAAAGTGGAAACCGGTTTTCCCATCACGATATGCTTGGAGCCTAGAATACCAGCCTGATGGCGATCCCGAAACATGCCGCCAGCAACAGCACGAGCGGCATGTTCAGTTTGAAGACGACAAGCAACAATGCCGCCGCGCCTGCGATCAGGACGGCGGCATTGTCTATTGTGCTCCAGACCGGAAGCGGCAATGTGAAAGGACCGGCGGCCTTCTCGACCACCTGCAAAAAGATCACATGCAGCGAGAACCACAGCGCCAAATTGGCAATCACGCCGACGACGGCGGCGGTGATCCCACCCATCATGGCAGACAGCCAGCGCACCTGACGCAGCCGCTCGACGAATGGCGCGCCGGCCAGTATCCATAAAAAGCAGGGCACAAAGGTAAACCACAGCGCAATCAATCCGCCGGAAAAGCCCCCCGAAAGCGGCGGCAGGCCCGAGAGGTTCGCAGCACCCACAAAGCCCACGAAGACCAGCACGAGGATCAACGGCCCCGGCGTGGTTTCCGCCAGACCGAGTCCGGTCAGCATCTCGCCCGGCTTCATCCAGCCGAAATGCTCGACCGCCTGCTGCGCCGTATAGGACAGTGCCGCATAGGCCCCGCCAAATGTCACCGCCGCCAGCTTTGAGAAAAACGCTGCTTCCTGCACAAAGACATGCCCTCCCCCAAAAACCAAGAAGAGCCCAAGCAGAGGCAAAAGCCACAGGCCGCCCCAGATAAGCGTCTGCTGCGTAAATTCACGCAAGGCACCGGGTGTCGCCTCGCCCAGAATTGTTGCTGTACTGCTCCCCTGAATGAGGTGCCGTAATCCACCGGCGACAGCCGCAAGCAGGATGACAAGCGGAAAAGGCAGTTTCAGAAAGGCTATCGCAATGAAGGCCGAAATCGCCACCGCATAAGAAAAGCCCGAAGCCAATGTCCGTTTGGCCATACGATAGAGCGCTTCGAAAACTACCGCGAGAACAGCGGCCTTGAGGCCGAACAGTAGTCCGGCCACGATCTCGACATGCCCGAAGGCGATATAAAGCGTAGACAATGCCAGCATGACAACAGCGCCGGGCAACACGAATAACAGTCCTGCCAGCAGGCCACCGCGCCAGCCTTTAACCACCCAGCCGCAATAGGTCGCAAGCTGCATGGCTTCCGGCCCCGGCAGCAACATGCAGAAGTTCAGCGCATGGATCAGCCGCTCCTGATCCAACCATTTCTTCTCATCCACAAGGATGCGCTGCAACATGGCGATCTGCGCAGCAGGTCCACCAAACGATAGAACACCTATCTTGCCGAATGTCGTGAAAATTTCCCCGAAACCTGGCCGCTCTTCTAGCTCTGTCACGTGACCGTCCTGATTGATTCCATCACAAGCTGTCGTCGATGATCATTGCAGGTTCATGACAGTTATCACAGGCAACACCTTGTTTTACTCGGCGGCTGCACCCTCTTCCGCCAGATCATCCGGCGCATTCGGGTCGCCCGGTGCAGTCTCACAGCCGAGGTCAGGGAAATTGACGATGCGCAGTCCCTTGAAATCATTGCGGACAACCAGAAGCCCTCGCTCTTCAAAATAAGTCAGCAGACGCCGTGCGCGGCTGAACGAATGCGTGCCATAGGCACGTGCAAGCGCCGCATCGGACGGACAAGGGGCGCCAGTCACCGCCGCCTGCGCCACAATCAGGAACACGCCCTGTACGTCATCGGTGAGGCTTTCCGAGAGAGCAAGCGCCTGCTGCCACGTCTCGCCGCTTGCAACATCGCCTTCGATACTGGCCTGCGCCACTGCCAGCCTGCGCCGGAACGCTGGCAGCGCCAATGGCTCGCCTGGCACGCGATGGATGCGGCAGCGCACAAGAAAGTCCTGATAAAGAACCGCGACCGATCGGAACGAGGCTTCTGGATCATCAACAATCTCGCGCATGACCTTTTCAAGAAGCTCATCGCGTTCGGCTTCCACAATGCCCGGAAACAAAGGTTCCTGTGCGAGTTCGGCTTCGGGCTTGGGTTTTGCCACCTGCGCCAGGATTTCCGACGTCGATGGCGGCGGCGGGGGCGGTGGCGCTCTGCGCACGGGGGTGCGGATTTCCTGCGGCGCTGGCGTGAAGATGAGATCGAGCGGATCTTCCGGCGCATCGGGCAGCGGCATCAGCTTGGGCGAAGAAGACCGCGCCGAGGTTTCCACTTTGCCAATCTTGATCGGCAAAGGGCGGCGCGACAATGCAGGGCCAAGCGCCACGAAATGTCCACGCTGCAAATCGCGGAACATTTCAGCTTGGCGGCGCTCCATGCCCAGAAGATCGGCTGCGCGGGCCATGTCGATGTCAAGGAATGTGCGCCCCATGAGGAAGTTGGAGGCTTCAGCGGCAACGTTCTTGGCAAGCTTCGCCAGTCGCTGCGTGGCGATGACACCCGCTAGCCCGCGTTTTCGTCCGCGACACATGAGATTGGTCATTGCCCCCAGCGACAGCTTACGGGCTTCATCCGACACTTCGCCAGCGGCAGCAGGCGCAAAAAGCTGCGCCTCATCCACGACCACGAGCATCGGATACCAATAGTCGCGCTCGGCATCGAAAAGGCCACCGAGAAAAGCCGCGGCTGAGCGCATCTGCTGCTCGACGTCGAGACCTTCCAGATTAAGCACCACCGAAACGCGGTGCTGACGAATGCGTCCAGCGATACGGGTCAGCTCGGCCTCGGTGCGGGCGGCATCGACAACAACATGGCCGTAAACATCGGCCAGCGTGACGAAATCGCCTTCGGGATCGACGATGCATTGCTGCACCCATTGCGCGCTCTGTTCCAGAAGGCGGCGCAGAAGATGCGACTTGCCGGAGCCGGAATTGCCCTGCACAAGCAGACGTGTGGCGAGAAGCTCCTCAAGATCAAGCATGGCCTGCTTGCCACCGCCAAGCGCTGCCGCCGAGGCAGAACCGCTTCCCGTGACAGAACCCATGTCGATACCGACCTGCATCTCGCCTCCTTGATTCAACATTACAGGAACAGACGACTCGCGCAGAAAACCCGCCAGTCGATCAGGCACCCGCTTAACACTTTTGCGGCTGTCATTGCCACCCGTTAAGACAAATGCCCACAGATGCCGGGCAGTAGATTGCAACCTGAAGTTTTGATAGCAATCCTGTCAGGGGGCAAAAGCAGCTAGCGTCCAGCAAGCGGGCGCGTCGGGGAGGATGAGCCGCTCCGACCGTGGCAAAGGCTTTGCCCTCTATTCGGAGGTGAATTGAATGTGGTTAATCCCCATCATATTCACGCTTAGATTAAAGAAAACCCGCACCGGCTGGCAAGCTACAGTGCGGGTACAGCTCTTTATCTGAGTACACGTTAGCTGGAGTTCACGCTTCAGCTACCGATCCGAATATAGGCCATCGGGATCACTTTTCCAACTATCGCCCGTCAGCCTCCGTGTGAGGCAAACCCAAAAAACTTGCACCGCCGCGCGCTATGCTCTATAGCACCGCCATCCGCGTAGACACCCTTGGAGGCAACGCGGAATGGAGCGGTCCGGTCTTTCACCTTGTGACAGACGATACGGGCTGTTTCATGTCGTTTGTTGAAGCATGGTCCCGAAAAGTGGAAACCGGTTTTCGGACAAGATCATGCGCAGATTATACAGCGGGCGACACTCCAGTAACATCGAAAGGAAATGCCATGAGCGAGACTTACGTGCTCAAGGCCGATCTGCGTACCCGGGTTGGTAAGGGGTCCTCCCGCGAACTGCGTCGCAACGGCCAGATTCCTGCAGTCATCTATGGCGACAAGCAGGAACCCCTCGCAATCGCTGTCTCCTACAAGGAGATCTTCTACAAGATTCATGGCGGTGGCTTTAAGACCACTGTTGCCACGATCGAAGTGGACGGCAAGAAGATTCAGGTCCTCCCGAAGGACTACCAGCTGGATCCGGTCCGTGACTTCCCGCAGCATGTCGACTTCCTGCGCGTTTCCGCGAAGTCGGTCGTCCACGTAAATGTTCCGGTTCACTTCAAAAACGAAGAAGCAGCTCCGGGCATCAAGCGCGGTGGCGTTCTCAACATCGTTCGTCACGACGTTGAACTTATCGTTCCGGCCAATGCAATCCCGGAAGCGCTTGAAATTGACCTGACCGGTCTTGAGATCGGCGACTCGGTTCACATTTCGGCCGTTAAGCTGCCAAAGGGCGCAACGCCCGCCATTCAGGATCGCGACTTCACCATCGCCACCATTGCTGCTCCTGCCGGCCTGAAGTCGGAAGAAAACGCAGAAGGCGCTGCAGAAGAAGCCAAGGACGGCGAATAATCGCTTGCCGCATTTTGGGGGCTCTGAACCATGCTGCTCATCGCAGGTCTTGGCAATCCGGGCCCCAAATATGCGCATAACCGGCACAATATCGGTTTCATGGCGGCGGATGAAATATTCCGCCGCCATCGCTTTTCCAACTGGCAGAAGAAGTTTCAGGCCGAAATCGCCGACGGTGTGATTGATGGTGAAAAGGTTCTGCTGGTCAAACCACAGACTTTCATGAACCTCTCGGGACAGTCTATCGGCGAGGCCATGCGCTTCTACAAGCTGGCACCTGCCGATCTCGTCGTGATCTATGACGAATTGGACCTTGTTCCGGGCAAGCTGCGCATCAAGACCGGCGGCGGCTCAGGCGGACATAACGGCATCAAATCCATCGACGCGCATTTGCAGTCCTTCCCCGGCGGCCTGAATTATCGTCGTATGCGTCTTGGCATCGGCCATCCAGGTGCGAAGGAACTCGTGCATAATTACGTCCTCGGCGATTTCGCCAAGGCCGACAATGAATGGCTGGACACGCTTCTGGGCGCTGTCGCCGACAATGCCGCGATGCTCGCCAAGGGCGAGGACAACAGTTTCATGAATCGCGTTGCGCTGGCCATGGGCGACGGCAATCAGCGGCCAAGCGGATTCAAGGCTGACCCTGCACAGATGGAAAAGGCGCCGCCCAAGGCACAAAGCCATATCCGTCAGGCCCGGCAGAACCAGAAAAAACCGAACATTCCTGAAAGCGGTCCTATGGCCGAGATGCTGAAAAAGCTGCTGGGCAAAAAAGACTAAGCACCACACGCCTGCTTGCCGCCTCTTGACGCTTCACACCTCAATGTCGCATAGCGACGGTAATTCCATTCTAGTCTGACAGGTACGATCATGGGTTTCAAATGCGGCATCGTCGGTCTGCCAAATGTTGGCAAGTCGACGCTTTTCAACGCGCTGACCAAAACGGCCGCAGCACAGGCCGCGAACTATCCGTTCTGCACCATCGAGCCGAACACGGGCGAAGTGGCGGTTCCTGATCCGCGCCAGAGCGAGATTGCCAAAATCGCAGGTTCGAAAGAAATCATCCCGACCCGCATCAACTTCGTTGACATTGCTGGTCTCGTCCGCGGCGCATCGAAGGGCGAAGGTCTTGGCAACCAATTCCTCGCCAATATTCGCGAAGTCGACGCCATTGTGCATGTACTGCGCTGCTTCGAGGACGACGATATCACCCATGTCGAAGGCCGCATCGATCCCGTATCAGACGCCCAGACGGTCGAAACCGAGCTGATGCTGTCGGACCTCGAAAGCATCGAGCGCCGCATCGTTCAGATCCGCAAGCGCGCGACGGGCAAAGACAAGGAGGCCCTCACCATTCTGCCGGTGATGGAAAAGGCGCTGGAGCTGCTCCAGAATGGCCAGCCTGTCCGTCTGATGCTGGCGGACATTTCGCCGGAAGACCTTCTGACGCTGAAGGGCCTGAACCTTCTTACGTCCAAGCCGGTTCTCTATGTCTGCAACGTCGCAGAAAGCGATGCCGCCAACGGCAACGAATACAGCGCGGCCGTCGACAAGATGGCCCAGGAACAAGGTGCCCAGACGGTCATCATCTCCGCTGCAATCGAAGCGGAAGTGGCACAGCTCCCCGATGAGGAAGCCAAGGAATATCTGGAAAGCATGGACCTTGAAGAACCGGGTCTCGACCGTCTGATCCGTGCCGGTTACAAGCTTCTCGACCTCATCACCTATTTCACTGCCGGACCGAAGGAAACCCGCGCCTGGACCATCAAGCGCGGCACCAAGGCTCCGGGTGCAGCCGGTGTCATCCACACCGATTTCGAGCGCGGCTTTATCCGCGCCCAGACCATCGCCTATGAAGACTACGTCAAATACAATGGCGAAGTCGGAGCGAAGGAAGCTGGCAAGGCCAGGGACGAAGGCAAGGAATACATCGTCCATGACGGCGATGTGATGCTGTTCCGTTTCAATACCTGATACGATCAGGCCGCCCAAAACCGGCGGCCTTTTCTTTTTGTGTCTTTGGAGGAGATCGAGGGTGAGCAAGCCTTTGCCAAAATATGCTTATGAGGATATGGAACCGGGAATGACCCTTCCCTTCGGTCCTCGTACGATCAGCAAGGAAGAAATCATCGAATTTGCCAGCGAGTTCGATCCGCAGCCATTCCATCTTGACGAGGAAGCAGGCAAGGCAAGCGTGCTGGGCGGGCTGGCCGCCTCAGGCTGGCAAACTGCATCTCTCATCATGCGCATGGTCTGCGATGCCTACCTCACAAACTCGACTTCACAAGGTGGTCCCGGCGTCGAATTCACGCGCTGGAAGCGCCCCGTGCTCGCGGGCGATACGCTGAATGGCGTGACAACGATCAAGGACAAGCGCATTTCAAAATCGCGCCCGGCAATCGGGCTGGTAACGTTCCATCATGAGCTGTTCAATCAGCGCGGCGAAAGCGTTTGCGAAATGCAACATCCGTGCATGATGCTGCGCCGCTATTGCGAGGCGACAGCGGGAGGAGCGTCATGAGTTTCCTGGAAGAAAATCTCGGACAGAACCTGGTCATCGGCAGCTATACGTTTACTGCCGAGGAAATCGTCAATTTCGCTCGAAAGTATGATCCGCAGCCGTTCCATCTGGATGCCGACGCAGCAAAGAAGAGCGTCTTCGGTGGGCTATGCGCTTCCGGCTGGCACACCACGGCAGTGTTCATGAAGCTCAATGTCGCTTCCATCGTGCAGGCGACGAAGGAAGCTTTGAAACGCGGCGAAACACCGCCGACATTTGGACCCTCGCCGGGCTTTGAAAACCTCAAATGGGCGAAGCCCGTTTATGCCGGGGATACGATCACCTACCGGCGCCGGGTCCATGCCATCAGGCCACTCGCTTCCCGTCCCGGTTGGTCCATGCTGACCATGACGACAAGCGCCCATAACCAGAATGGCGAAGAGGTGCTGTCCTTCGACAATGCCGCGATGGTGAAACTGCCAGAACGGTAATCAGTCTCGCTTCCAGCCCGAAAAAATTGCCTCCCTCGCCGCTCTGGATGCGGCGAGACGTTCACGGCCCCGCTCCAAAACCTCCGCGCGAGCTTCGTTGGGCGTCCCTGACTTGAACGGTGGTGAGGGAGCGTATTCGAGCGTCAATTGAACAGTTTCCGCTTCTGTTTGTCCGAATAGCTCTTCGAGGATAGACAAACCAAAATCTATACCGGACGTTACACCACCGGCGGTAATGACATTTCCGTCTCGAACAACGCGCGCCTCGGTTGCTATCGCCCCAAAGTGCTCTAGAAAATCCATGGCATTCCAATGCGTTGTCGTCCTTCGCCCCTTAAGCAGTCCGGCTGCGCCGAGAACCAATGCGCCTGTGCAGACAGAGGTTACATACCGCGCGCGCTGCGCTTGCTGCCTGACGAAATCCAGCACAACGTCATCCGTCAGCAGCGGGTTCACCCCGCCGCCAGGAATACAGATCACGTCAAGTTGCGGACAATCATCAAAAGTCGCCGTCGGTATGAAGGTGAGCCCCGATGAGGACGTGACCGGATTGCGATCCTTCCAGATCAGGTGAACGTCAGCCCCTTCTGCCGACGAAAAAACTTCATAAGGTCCTGTCAGATCGAGTTGCTGAATGGAGGGAAAAACCAGAAGTCCAAACGACAAAGCCACAATCAATATCCCTTATGATATCTGTCTTAGTCGCCTTCAAAGGCCACGAGAGTCCGCACCGGGACCCCGAGCGCTTCGAGCTTCTTGCGCCCGCCGAGATCGGGCAGATCGATGATGAAACAGGCAGCGACAATGTCCGCACCCATCTGAAGCAGAAGTTTCGCCGCCGCTTCCGCCGTTCCGCCTGTAGCGATCAGATCGTCCACCAGAATGATCCGCTCGCCCTTTTCAATCGCATCGCGGTGCATTTCCATTTCATCAATGCCGTATTCAAGGCTGTAGGCGATGCGCACCGTATCGCGCGGCAGTTTGCCCTTCTTGCGGATCGGCACAAAGCCTGCCGAAAGCTGATGTGCAATTGCGCCGCCCAGAATGAAGCCGCGTGCTTCTATACCGGCTACCTTGTCGACCTTGTTGCCTGCATAGGGATAGACCAGCTCATCGACGGCACGACGGAATGCCTGTGCATCGCCCATAAGCGTCGTCACGTCACGGAACTGGACGCCGGGCTTCGGATAATCCGGAATGGTGCGGATCGCATCCTTCAAGCTGGCTTTAAATCCGGATTCCATTTTCCATCCTTTCAGGCGGCCTGAAGGCCGGTCAGATTAATCAAGGCAAAGTTGGGGCAAAGCTCCTTTACACCCTCAAACGAGCAAATTGCAAAAGAAACTGCCCATCTTCGCCAGAAACATTACGGCGACGCGCCGTCACTTTCATGGCTTAAGTGTGGCAGCCGCAAGGATTACCCCTCCTCCGCACCGCAAATAAAAATGGGCGCCTACGGCGCCCATTCGCAAATTCATAATGATCCGTTGTCAGTGTTTGACATCCGACCAGATGGAACGCTTGGCAACGTAAACCAGCCCGGCAAAGAGGATCAGGAATACCAGAACACGGAAACCGGTTCGCTTGCGCTCTTCCAGATGCGGTTCTGCAGCCCACATCAGGAAAGCCGAAACGTCACGTGCATACTGATCCACCGTCTGCGGCGAGCCGTCGTCATAGGTGACTTGATCGTCGCTCAGCGGCTTTGCCATGGCCAGCGACTTGCCAGCGATGAAGTATGGATTGTAGTGCGTGCCTTCGGCAATATGCATACCCGCTGGTGGCTGTTCGTCGTAACCGGTCAGCAGGGAATGGATGTAATCCGGGCCAGCCTCGTTATACTGCGTGAATATATCGAAGATGAATGTCGGAAAGCCCCGTTCGACGCCGCGGGCCTTCGCGATCAGCGAGAAGTCCGGAGGAGCTGCCCCGTTGTTCGCGGCTGCAGCTGCGGCTGCGTTCGGGAATGGCGCCGGAAAGTGATCTGTCGGAAGCGCCTTGCGGGTGAACATTTCGCCATCCGCATTCGGGCCGTCCTGCACTTCATATTCAGCGGCAAATGCCTTGACCTGTTCCGGCGAGTAACCGAGGTCTTCCAGCGTACGGAAGGCCACCAGATTCATCGAGTGACACGCCGAGCAGACTTCCTTGTAGACCTTCAGGCCACGCTGAAGCTGGCCCTTGTCATAGGTTCCGAACGGACCAGCAAAGCTCCACTTTTCCTGCTTGGGATGGTGGATCGGAAAATGTGCGGGTTCCGCGGCATTACCGCCTTCCTCAGCCGAGGCAAGGCCCACCGAACCGGCGAAGGCAATACCAAGCGCAACCAGCGGAGCAATGCCGAAGGCAGCGAAATTCTTGAGGATGTTTTTCATTGTGACGTCCTTCATCTCTCTCGCTGGTTCAGCCCCGAGTTTCAACAGGGATTTCCACTGGGGCAATCTCGGCCTTACCGCTCTTCTCCAGAACCGCCTCGGTGATCGAGTTCGGCAAACGCTTCGGCGTTTCGATCAGGCCGATAACCGGCATGATGATGATGAAGAATGCAAAGTAGTAGAGCGTACCCAGCTGCGCCATGAAGACGTAGGAACCTTCCGCAGGACGCGAACCCAACCAGCCGAGGAAGATGGCGTTGATCACAAACAGCCAGAAGAACAGCTTGAACCACGGACGATAGACAGCCGAACGAACCTTCGATGTATCGAGCCAAGGTACGACGAAGAGGATCGCGATCGAACCGAACATGGTCAGCACGCCGCCGAGCTTCGAATCGATCGGACCGATATTGAAGGTGATGGCGCGCAACATCGCGTAGAACGGCAGGAAGTACCATTCAGGAACAATGTGGGCAGGCGTCTTGAGGGAATCGGCCGGAATATAGTTATCCGGATGGCCGAGGAAGTTCGGCATATAGAAGATGAAGTAGGCAAAGAACACGAAGAAGACGAGCGCGCCGAAAGCGTCCTTGATGGTCGCATAAGGCGTGAACGGCAGCGTATCGGTCTTGGACTTGACTTCAATGCCTGTCGGATTGGTCTGACCCGTCACATGCAGCGCCCAGACGTGCAGGATGACGACACCCGCGATCATGAACGGCAGCAGATAGTGCAGCGAGAAGAAGCGGTTGAGCGTCGGATTGTCAACCGCAAAACCACCCAGCAGCAATTGCTGGATCGGCTCGCCGATGATCGGGAAAGCCGTGAAGAAGCCCGTGATAACCGTGGCACCCCAGAAGGACATCTGCCCCCATGGCAGCACGTAGCCCATGAAAGCGGTTGCCATCATGAGAAGGAAGATCACCACGCCCAGAATCCATAAAAGCTCGCGCGGCGCCTTGTAGGAACCGTAATAAAGGCCGCGGGCGATATGGAGATAGACGGCGATAAAGAAGAAGGATGCACCGTTTGAGTGCATGTAGCGCAGCAACCAACCGGAGTTGACGTCACGCATGATCTTTTCGACGGAATTGAAAGCAATCCCCGTATCAGCAGCATAATGCATTGCCAGCACAATGCCGGTAACGATCTGCGAAATGAGCATGAAGCTCAGAATGCCACCGAAGGTGTACATGTAGTTCAGGTTACGCGGCGTCGGATAGGCCACGAAAGAATCATAGACGAGACGCGGCAAGGGAAGCCGTTCGTCCACCCATTTTTCGATGCCGGTCTTCGGCGTGTATGTGGAGTGTCCACCACTCATGTCTTCTCTCCCCAAGACCTGTTAGCCGATCCTGATGACCGTATCGGAAGTGAATGCATATTGCGGGATGTGCATGTTTTCCGGCGCCGGGCCACTGCGAATACGCCCGGCAGTGTCATAGGTCGAGCCATGGCATGGGCAGAACCAGCCACCGAAAGAACCGGATTCACCAAGCGGCACGCAACCCAGATGGGTACATACACCGATCATCACCAGCCAGTTTTCCTTGCCTTCGCCTGCCGAGCGGGCGAGATCGGTCGCCTGCGCGTCCGAAGCAAGGTTGGCATTGCGCGCGATCGGATCCTTGAGATCACCAAGAGCAGTTGTCTTGGCATCCTCAACTTCCTTGGCGGAGCGGTTACGGATGAAAACCGGCTTACCACGCCATTTAACAGTCAATGATGCTCCTTCCGTCAAGGACGAAACATCAACCTCGATGGACGCAGCCGCGAGTGTCGAAGCGTCCGGACGCATCTGGTCGATAAACGGCCAGGCCAGTCCGCCAACTCCGACGACACCGGCCATTCCCGTCGCAATATACAAAAAATCACGCCGTGTCGGCTCAGCCGTGTCGTGTGCGCTCACGTGCCAATTCCTTTTCAACCTGCATGTTCAATTGAACTCTCCCCTCGTCCTCTTTTGCACTTGCGCAAAAGTAGTCCTGCAAGTGCTCACAGGACGAAATTCCCTCCATTTCACTATCCGGTTTATGCGTGTAAAAATCGCTTGTCCAGACACCAAGCCCTTATGACGGCACGATGTCGCAGGCGGATTTGCCTACTCAATTCAGGGAATGCATGGCAAAGCGATAACAGACCAAAGGCAGCGCAAAGCCTTCAACTTTCGCCGCTTCGCCATTTGAAACCACGGACTGGTGGACCCAAAGCCCTGCACTGATAGCGCCACGGACAGCTATCACATCCCTTTCATGAGGCCGTTTCAGATTTCCTGAATGGCATCCGAACCACCGAATCGGAACCGGGAGCATCAACCAGCGGCACCCGGCTCGTCGAAAGGAACGCTGCCGGACTGGTTCACGGAAGGAAGGGCAAACCCAACGCCCGAAGGGGCCACCAGCAGCATTCTTCCACCCCTACTCTACCAGAGCATCCTCTGAACTGTCATCGAAGCCGAGGAAGCCGCCGGACTGTCGGGCCCACAGACTTGCATAAATGCCGCCGAGCGCCACAAGCTCCTCATGCGTGCCGTCTTCCACGATACGCCCCTTGTCCATAACCACGAGGCGATCCAGTGCTGCAATGGTGGAAAGGCGGTGCGCGATGGCGATCACGGTCTTGCCTTCCATCAACGTGTTGAGGCTGTCCTGAATGGCCGCCTCGACTTCCGAATCGAGCGCCGAGGTGGCCTCGTCCAGAATGAGAATCGGCGCATCCTTGAGCATCACACGTGCAATGGCAATGCGCTGGCGCTGCCCGCCCGAAAGCTTGACCCCGCGTTCGCCGACATGCGCATCCAGCCCCTGCCGCCCCTTCGGGTCGGTCAGAAGCGGAATGAACTGGTCGGCCTGCGCAAGCCGGATTGCCTGCTGCAACATTTCTTCTGTCGCATCCGGTCGCCCATACATGATGTTCTCGCGGACCGAACGGTGCAGCAGCGACGTATCTTGTGTCACCATGCCGATATTGGCGCGAAGCGAATCCTGCGTGACCTCAGAAATGTCCTGCCCATCGATCAGAATGCGGCCCTTCTCCAGATCGTAGAAGCGCAACAGCAGATTGACCAGCGTGGATTTGCCAGCACCGGAACGTCCGACGAGACCAACTTTCTGGCCAGGCCGGATGTGGAGCGTAAGGTCCTCGATGACGCCTTTGCCCTTGCCATAATGGAAGCCGATCCTGTCGAAATCGAGCTTGCCTTTGGTCACCTGCAATGCCGGCGCATTGGGAACGTCCACAACCTCATGCGAGCGCGCAATCGTCGTGATGCCATCTTCCACCGTGCCGATATTCTCGAACAACGCAGACATTTCCCACATGATCCACTGCGACATGCCGTTGAGCCGCAGCACCAGACCGATGCCAACGGCAACAGCTCCCACGGAGATCGCTTGGTTCATCCAAAGCTGGATGCCGATTGCGCCCACAGCAAACAACAGGATGCAGTTCGCCATATAGAGCGTGAAATGGAACATCGTCACCAGACGCATCTGTCGATGCACAGTGCCGAGGAAACCATCAAGGCTTTCCTTCACATATGATTCTTCCCGGCTGGAATGCGAGAATAGCTTTACGGTGGCGATATTGGTGTAACTGTCGACAATACGTCCGGTCATCGACGAACGCGCATCGGCCTGCTGTTCCGAAATCGTGCGCAGGCGCGGAATGAAGACACGCAACAAAACGATGTAAACGAGTAACCAAACGGCAAACGGGATCATCAGAACAAGATCTGCAGACGCTGCAATGAACAGAGTACCCGCGAAATAGACGATGACATAGTTCAGCACATCCAGAAGCTTCATCACCGTTTCACGAACAGCGAGAGCAGTCTGCATCAGTTTGGTGGAGATACGTCCGGCAAATTCGTCCTGGAAGAATGCCATCGACTGGCGGATCAGATAACGGTGCATCAGCCAGCGCACACGCATTGGATAATTGCCGAGCAATGTCTGATGGATCAGCAGCGAATGGATCAGCACCACGCCCGGCAGACCAATCAGGACGACGCCCGCAATCAGGGCGAGCCGCCAGCCTTCATTGCTGAGGAAAGTCTCACGCGACTGGTGTGAAAGCCAATCGACAATGTTGCCCATGAAGGCAAAAAGCGAAACTTCGATCACGGCGATGAGCGTTGTGAAAATCGCCATGCCGATGATCCACGGCCAGGCACCGCGTGTATAATAAAGGCAAAAGGCTACGAGTCCGCGCGGGGGTTCGCGCGGCGGCTCTTCGGGATAGGCTTCGAGTCGTTTTTCAAACCATCTAAACATGGTGCACCTTTTAGGTGGTCCCGGGAGACTTGCCAAGACGGAAGAGGAACAAAACAAGAATATTTCTACAGATGCATTCCGTAGAAATAACAACACCGGAGCTGTTGATGTTCCGGTTATTGCCGCCTTCGGCGCTTGCGGCGATAAGCATTTCGCGTTACCCGCTTCATATGGAACTGCGCGTCGCACTTTACCAGCCGGACATTCCCGGCAACACGGGAACGATCCTGCGTATGGCCGCCTGCCTCGGCTTCGCGGTCGACCTCATCGAGCCTGCCGGATTCGACGTTTCCGACCGCTCCCTCAAGCGCGCCGGAATGGACTATCTGGAGCAGGCCGCCCTCACCCGCCATGCGGATTGGCGCCACTTCGCAGACTGGCGACAGCAAGCCGGACGCCGCATCGTTTTGCTGTCCACCAAGGCCGCGATCCCCTACACGGATTATCAGTTTCAGGAAAATGACATTCTGCTTTTCGGGCGTGAGTCGTCCGGCGTCCCCGACGCTGTTCACGATTCCGCTGATGCACGACTTCTGATCCCGATGATGCCCGGTGCGAGATCGCTAAATCTTGCGGTTTCGGTCGCGATGACGGCGGGCGAAGCTCTGCGACAGCGGAGGGAAAGACGCGATTCCCTCCAGCAGGAATAAACTATCCAAGATTACGCCTTGCGAAGGGGCCGGCTTCGCAAGGCATCCCTCCCCATCCGGTCTGAAAGGCTCGCTTCATCCATGAACCTGTCCGTTCGCACCATCGCTCTCGCTGCCTCTGCCGCTTCCCTGCTGGCGAGCGCTCCGGCCTTTGCCAAACAGGCTTCCCCCATCGCGCCCAAGGTGATGGTCATCACCATGTTTGGCGAAGAAGCCAAGCCATGGCTTGAAGGCGAAAAATTCACGCAGAAGATCAACCTGCCGGGCCTGAGCCCCGAGTATCCAGAGATCGACTGCACGGCCGAAGGCCTTTGCCATATGACGACGGCCATGGGTTTCGCCAATGCCGCGAGCGCGACGGCGGCTTTGGCGTTGAGCGACAAGTTCGATCTCAGCCACACCTATTTCCTGATCGCCGGCATCGCCGGTGTTGATCCCAAGCACGGCACGCTGGGATCGGCGCATTGGGCAAAATATTCCATCGATGCCAATCTGAACCACCGCATCGACATTCGTGAAGCACCGGAAGGCTGGCACACGGACTTTTTCGGCCTCGGCGCGGCAAAGCCCGATGAAAAACCGAAATGGGCTGCTGGCACGGAAGTCTTTGAACTCAACAGCAAGCTTGCTGATTATGCACTGGCAACGACCAAGAACGTAGAGCTTCTCGATAGCGACGCAGCCAAGGAATATCGCAAGCACTACACTGAAGACGCTGCGACTGGCGCTCCAAAGGTCACGATCTGCGATACGGCTTCGGGCGATACCTACTGGCATGGTGCGAAGCTCGGCGAGGCCATGGCCGAATGGGCCAAACTTGTAACCGATGGCAAGGCCGACTACTGCACTTCGCAAATGGAAGACAATGCTACGTTGACCGCACTGAAACGTGGTTCCGAAGCTGGCAAGCTCGATTTCAACCGCATCGCCTTGCTGCGCACCGCCTCGAACTTCGACCGTCAGAGCAAGGACCAGACCGCGGCTGAATCGCTTGCCGCAAATTCCGGCGGTTTCCCGCTCGCGACGACCAACGCCTATCGCGTCGGCAAGGCCTACGCAGACAGCATCATTCAGAACTGGAATGCATGGGAAAAGGCACCGCAGACCGCGGCCCACTAAGCCCGTAATGGAATAACAATTCAAACATGGAAGGCGCCCACTGGGCGCCTTTCTTCAATCTCTAATCTGAATCCTATTTCAAGGCTTTGACCGTCACGATTAAAGCATTGCTCAATCCGCAGTGGCCAGCCGGCGCATGGTGAACTCAATCACATCGTCAGGGCGTTCGCACCAGCTTTCGATTTCAGTCCAGTAGGCAGCTTTCGGAAAAGTCTCGAACCATTCGCGTGCTTTTTCGCGGGCCTCCGGCCTCGGCAGGGTGAATGTCTCGCGAACAAAACCGTCGCGCGGCATACGGCTTTGCTTCAAGCCTTTCTGGGTGCGACTCTTCTGCAGCTGCTTACGCAAGCCTTCGAGCGGCGGACGGGGCGGTGCTGTTGTCATGCGTTTGCCTCCAAACCCTGAGTAGAGAAAGATAGGGGAACAGGCTGACAAAGACGAGTCTTTTCTTGGGGAGAGGGTCTATACTGCGCGGCGATCGCATGCTTCGTGCTTTGCCCCAGCGGCGGACTTTGATAAGCCAAGAAACATTCGTTCATCCATTTACCCTTGGCTTCGAGATACCGCCGAGCGATCCGGCAAACCGCGCTGGAAGGAAACAAACAATGCAACGCGACGAAATTCCAGCAATCATCCCCACAGACATAGAAGAGAAGAAGCAGGCAGCACAGAGCTGGTTCGAGGAACTGCGTGACCGCATCTGCGCAAGCTACGAACAACTTGAAGATGAATTACAGGGCCCGCTTTCGGATCGTGAACCCGGACGTTTTGTGCGCACGCCATGGCAGAAGGATGAAGGGCGCGGCGGTGGCGGCGTCATGTCCATCATGCATGGCCGTGTCTTCGAAAAGGTCGGCGTGCATGTCTCGACAGTCTATGGCGAGTTCTCGCCGGAGTTCCGTAAGCAGATTCCCGGTGCTGAGGAAGATCCGCGCTATTGGGCGAGCGGTATTTCGCTGATTGCCCATCCGCAGAACCCGAACGTGCCAGCCGTTCACATGAACACGCGCATGGTCGTAACCACGCGCCAGTGGTTCGGCGGCGGCGCAGACCTGACGCCTGTGCTTGACCGACGCCGCATACAGGACGATCCAGACACACTTGCCTTCCACAAAGCCTTCCGTTTCATCTGCGACAAACACAAGGATATTGTCGACTATCAGCGCGTGAAGGACTGGTGCGACGAATATTTCTTCCTGCCACATCGCAATGAGCCGCGCGGCACCGGCGGAATCTTCTATGACTGGCTGCATTCGCCCGAAGAAAAAGGCGGATGGGACGCGGATTTTGCCTATACGCGCGATGTGGGGCGTGGCTTTTCGGTCGTCTATCCACATCTGGTGCGCCAGAACTTCAACAAGGACTGGACCGATGCGGACCGCAACGAACAGCTCATCCGCCGCGGCCGTTATGTCGAATTCAACCTGCTTTATGATCGCGGCACGATCTTCGGCCTCAAGACCGGTGGCAATGTGAATTCCATCCTGTCTTCCATGCCGCCCGTGGTGAAGTGGCCGTGACAGTCATGAAAAGGGCCGGGAAACCGGCCCTTTGTATTATGAATCAAATGCCGCATGATAGGCGACATCGCCTTCCGGCATGTCTGGCCCGAAGGCCAGACATTGGAAATATTCCGCGGGCACACCGGGCAGCTTCAACCGCGCTTCGGCCTTGAAGCCGAAGCGCACATAATAGCCGGGATTACCGAGAAGGACGCAGCCTTTGGCGCCTTCCTGCCGCAGAATAGCAAGGCCCTCGCGGATAAGCATTCCGCCGATCCCCTCACCTTGCCGGTCAGGACGAACCGAGAGCGGGCCTAGCCCATACCAACCCTTGTCCTCGCCGCCAATCAGAACCGGTGAGAAGGCGACGTGCCCCAGAACTTCGCCTTTGTCTTCAGCAACCAGTGACAAGGTGAGCGCCTTTGCAGCACGAAGCGCATCGACGATCTCCCCTTCCTTCTGGTTGCTATAAGCCACGGTACGGAATGCCTCGTCCGTCACCTGACGGATTGCATCGGCGTCTTCAGACATCTCCTTGCGAATATGCATGACGCTCTCCTTCACCGGTTGTTGAGCTGAGCGCGAACATTTTCGCGCCCTTTGAACGAGATGCGATAAGGGCTGCCCATTCGGGATTCGATCAGTCTCTTGCGGCGTAATTGCTGGAAAACTGCCATCGTGCAATCAGAAAGCAGATAGCCTTCACGGGTAAAGCATTCGATTCCGCAGATACGTCCGTCTTCGCGCAGATGGCGGATGTAGCCGCCCTGCGCCAGCACGTGCAAGACGCGCTGTTCCATGCGTGAGATATTCATTGTTGTTCATGCCTGGATGGAAACCATGACAAGCACCAGCTCTCGCGGATGGCGAACCATCCACGGCCAATGCCGTTTCCGCTCCTGAACACTGCACTATGAGACGCTCTCGGCGCCTTCCATATTGTGCAGCTAGTTCGGAACGATCAAAGGCCTCCTACAATCTCCAGCATCAACAATTCCTCTTCATGAGATTCTCGCCCCTTAAAAGCAGCGCGGCAAGAACACAAAACGGGAGGGCGATAAGCCCTCCTGCTCATTTACAAACACGACGTACCAGTGTCAAATCGTTCAGGTTTTCGGCTGGTTGCGAAGCTTTTCCGCCTCCGCGTAGAATTTCTTTTCCCACTCATTGTGGTTATCGAGGCCTTCCTTGATGAAAGGCGTGAAGATGGCGAGATTCATGAGGCACCAGTTGATGAACCGTGCCGGGAACTTCAAGGGCTTGACGAAATCGACAAACAGTACGACCCGCGTCTTGTCAGTGTGGTTCCATGCTTCATGCTCATAGGCATCGTCGAAAATCAGCACCTTGCCTTCCTGCCAATGACAGACTTGTTTGTCCACGCGAATGGCTAGCTGGTCGTTGGGCTCCGGCACGATGAGGCCGAGATGCAGGCGCAAAACGCCATTATAAGGCCCACGATGCGGTGGTAGATGCTTGCCCGGCTCGAAGATAGAGAACATCGCTGTCGTGAGGCCAGGAATCTTGTTGACGATACGCCAGGTTTCTGGACAGGCTTTGATGTTCTGCTCCGACTTCACACCGAAACCGAGCAGGAAGAACGTCTTCCAGCGATTATCGGTCGAGATCGTCTTCACATCGGTGGAAATATCCTGAAAGGAAGGCAACTCGCTCTGGCGCAGAAGAATCTTGTCCAGCTCCTTGCGGATCGCCGGCCATTCCTTCTCGATCTCAGCAGCCCAAGGGAAGGTCGCGTTGTCATAGACCGGCGGATTGCCAAGCTTGGCATATTTCAGATTGAGACCTTCGGCCCAGGATACGATCCCCATGAAGAAACGGGTGATCCGGCTCGGCCGATCCATGGCGGCGATGCCTTCGGTACCAAACTTCTGCTTCGGATCGGTAGCTGCCTTGTCTTGTATCGATGTATCTGGGTTGGACATCTTATGTTCTTTCAAAACGCGCGCTAGAAATTTTCATTGCCTGTCTTGGGCGTATTTCCCGCCAAAATCGGTTCCCCTTTCGGGCAACATGCTTCAGCTATAAAGCGATGAAACTACGGCTGAAATTTGCAAACAAGCCATGGGCTATTCATTTTCAGGGTATTTCCGATAAAAGTGAAACACGGTTCTGTGTTCGGAAATGCCGGAGAAAAAGCGGTGAGGGTCCGCACCCCGGAACCGAACCACGCTAACCACGCTAACCACGCTCAAGTTTGTCCAGAAGCGCGCTACGGTCAAGGCTAAAACCGGAGTCAATCCAGAAAGTTTCAAGCGACCGCAAGGTCTCTCCGAGACCAGGGCCTTTTTTCAAACCCAACGCCAGGAGATCACTGCCTGTGACGGGAAAAACAGGGGCATCGTAATGCTCTGCAGATTCCAGAAGACGTGCGAAGCCACCGGCGCGGATCATCGCACCATCACTGCCCGCAGCATCCGCCCGCGCTGCCGCATAGGCCAGACGGATGCGGTCAAGCACAGCCTGCTTGCTGCCGCGATAGAGGGTCTTTCTCAACGCTTGTTCTGACAGCTCCGGCTTGACCGCATCGGCCCGCGCCCAGGCTTCAAGCCGCGCCCTTTCCGCATTGGACATTCTCAAGCGCTTGCCCATCTCTTCCATCCGCACGCTGTCGGGCGGAATGATGCTCTCAAGCCGCAGCAGCGGATCAGGTTGCCAGCCGAGATCGGCCTCTGTCCGCACCAGCCCATGAATGGCGTCGATACCCCATTTCTCGCTTTCAGGCAGAATGAGGTTCAGCACGCCAGCCTGCCGCATCCACAAGAGTGCGCGCGACGGATCGGGAGCGGACAGGAGCTTCTTCAATTCCGACCACACCCGTTCGGCGGAAAGCTGTGAGAGGCCGTCCTTCAACCGAGCGCTGGCCCGCAATCCCTCGCCCTCGGGCCGTCCCGAACCATACCAGGCAAAAAACCGGAAAAAGCGCAGGATGCGCAAGTAATCCTCGCGAATCCGCTGTTCCGCATCGCCAATGAAGCGCAGCGTCCGGGTTTCAATATCGCCAAGACCGCCGACATCATCGATAACAGTACCATCGACCGTCACATAAAGCGCATTGATAGTGAAGTCCCGCCGTTCGGCATCAGCTTTCCAGTCAGTCCCGAATACAACTTTGGCATGGCGGCCATTGGTTTCAACATCCTGGCGCAGTGTCGTGACCTCAAACGGATGTCCCTGCACGACGACGGTGACTGTGCCATGCTCAATACCGGTCGGAACCGGCTTGAAACCGGCTTCCGTAGCAAGCCGCACGGTTTCCTCCGGCAGGTGCGTCGTCGCCAGATCAACATCGCTCACCTTGGTGCCGAGCAGCGTATTGCGCACCGCGCCGCCCACGACGCGCGCCTCGCCGCCATCACGGTTCAGCGCCTTGAACAGGGCTTGCAACGGCTTTGCCTTCAGCCAATCTGCCTTGCCGGAAATATTCATACTCTCGCTCAAACGTAGAGCCTTTCATAAAGTCCGCGAATAATACCGGCGGTTGCCCCCCAGATGAATCGCTCGTGATAGGGCATGGCGTAATAGAAGCGTTCCTTGCCGTTGAACAACCTGCTTTCACGGCGGTGATTGGCCGGATTCATCAGGAAGGAAAGCGGTACCTCGAAAATATCGGCCACCTCGTCCGGGTTTGGATACACGTCAAACGGAGTTTGCACCACTGCCAGAATGGGCGTGATCGAAAAACCGCTGCCAGTGAGATAACGCGGCAGATTGCCGATAATCTCGGCGCGATCCGCCGCAAGCCCGATTTCCTCATTCGCCTCGCGAAGCGCCGCCCGTTCTGCCGTGCCATCCTCCGGGTCGATCGCGCCGCCCGGAAAGGCAATCTGGCCGGAATGCTTGCGCAAAGTATCAGTACGTTGGGTCAAGAGCAGCGTGGCTTCCGAACCACGATCCACAACCGGTACCAGTACAGCCGCATCGCGCATCTTCGCGGTCACCATGGCCTGCGTGAAATCGGGATTGAGCAAATGATCGCCTGTTACCGCATCGTGGTCCGGGTGCCATTGCCGAACCCGCTCGGCAAAATCACCGGCTGAAAAGGCTGGGAATTCATTCATTGAAGAGCAGCCTCCAGTGCGTCATACGCCATCATCGGAAAGACCACGCCACCCGAGCGAACGGCAAATGTCGGCACGCCGTCGATTTCGATTTCCTCGCCCAGCGCCACCAGATCATACATGACGGCACGTGCGATAAGCGCCTCCAGCCTTCCACGAACCAGCACATAGGGCTTGAGACCACCAGTTGACTGCTCAATCACGAAGCGCAAGGGATGCTGCGCATCGACGGTCACCACGTCACCCACATTGGTGCGGAAAGTCAGCACCTGCGCCTCGCCTGCGCCCGAGACTTCCATTTCAACCGCTATGAAAGGGGCATCTTCCACACGGATCCCAACCTTTTCAACCGGCGTGACGAGATAGGTCTTACCGTCATCATCCTTGCGCAGCACGGTCGAGAAGAGCCGCACAAGCTGTTTGCGGCCAATCGGCGTACCCATGTAGAACCATGTGCCATCCGCCTTGATCTCCATATCAAGGTCGCCGCAAAAGTCGGGATTCCAGCGCTCTACCGGTGGAATTCCGCGCTCTTTCGTCGCCGGTCCGCTTTGTGCATCGGCATGGGCGCGTGCGATCAGTGCCTCCAGTCCACCGGTCATTCCAACATCACGCCCCATATTCAACAGGGATTCGTGCAGCGCGTCTTTGCCTTCAGGGGTGCTTTTTATCATCCGACTCGGTTATTCCTGCGCAAATAGATCCAAAGCCATGAAATAGTCACCCTTTCACGGCTTGTCAGTATTATATGCGATTTATGAGGCAGTTCCGCCAGAGCGGTCACACATTGCGAGGTTCCCATGAGTGTCGTCATCACGCCTGAAACCGCCAACTCCGAACAGATCGTCGCGGAGGCCGAACGGGCGCTCGCAGACATTGCCCGCATCAAGGAAGGCGTTGGGACTGTGATCTTCGGCCAGGAAAATGTGATCGAGCGCGCACTCGTCGCCGTTCTGGCTGGCGGACACGCATTGCTTGTCGGCGTACCGGGCCTCGCCAAGACCAAGCTGGTCGAAACGTTGGGCACCGTGCTCGGGCTCTCCGGCCAGCGTATCCAGTTCACGCCCGACCTGATGCCCTCCGACATCATCGGTTCGGAAGTGATGGAACAGGACGCTGACGGACGCCGTTCGTTCCGTTACCTCAAGGGCCCGATCTTCGCGCAGCTTCTGATGGCAGACGAGATCAACCGCGCTTCGCCGCGCACCCAGTCCGCATTGCTTCAGGCGATGCAGGAATATCATGTGACCGTTGCCGGCCAGCGCTACGATCTTCCTGCACCTTTTCATGTGCTGGCAACCCAGAACCCGCTGGAGCAGGAAGGCACCTATCCGCTACCGGAAGCCCAGCTCGACCGCTTCCTCATGCAGATCGACATTCTCTATCCAGAACTGGATGCAGAGCGCCGCATTCTTCTGGAGACAACTGGCGTTTCCGAAGCCAAGGCCTATGAGATCATCAACGCCGAACGGCTGATCGAAATGCAGTCATTGGTGCGACGGATGCCGGTGTCCGAAAGCGTCGTGGAAGCAATCCTCAAGCTGGTACGTTCTGCCCGCCCGGACGCCGATAACGACCATGCGAAGAAACATATTGCCTGGGGCCCAGGCCCGCGCGCCAGCCAGGCATTGATGCTGTGCGCCCGCGCCCGCGCACTCTATGAGGGCCGCCTCGCGCCTTCGGTGGATGACGTGAAGGCGCTGGCCGAGCCAGTCCTTCAGCACCGCATGGCGCTCAATTTTGCTGCGCGCGCCGATGGCATGCATATTCGTGACGTCATCGCAAATCTGGTAAAGGCTGCTGTCTGATGGTCATTGGCGCAGAAGTTTCCACCGCAGATCGCAAGGAGACACTTGCTCGCGCCCGTGCGCGGGCAGCGGCCATTCCCGATCTGCTGGTTGAAGCACAGCGCGTAGTCAACACCGTCATGAACGGCTGGCACGGACGGCGCAAACGCGGTCCCGGCGAAAATTTCTGGCAGTTCCGGCCCTATGTAGACGGGGAATCCTTTGCCCGCATCGACTGGCGGCGCTCCGCGCGCGACGATCATACCTATGTCCGCGACCGCGAATGGGAATCCGCCCATACGGTCTGGCTATGGTGCGATCTCTCGCCTTCAATGCTCTATCGCTCGCAACTCGCGCCCGTTTCAAAGGAAGCGCGTTCGCTTGTACTGACGCTCGCCCTTGCCGAGCTTCTCTCGCGCTCCGGCGAACGCATTGCCTTTCCGGCGCTGATCCAGCCTTTTTCTGCTCGCAACGGCGCGGAACGTTTGGCGGGCGCGCTGATGCACGAAACACCGGTTGCAGCATTGCCAGACATTGGCCAGATTCGCCGGTTTTCCGAAGTCGTCCTCGTATCGGATTTCCTGCATCCGTTCAATGAACTGACCGATTTTCTTAACCGTCTGGCGCAGCGCGGTGTCCGCGCGCATCTTGTGGAAGTTGCCGATCCGGCGGAAGAAACATTCCCCTATTTCGGCCGCACCGAGTTCCGCGATCCGGAAACCGGCACCACGCTTGTCGCCGGGCGCGCAGAAACCTATGCGGACGACTATCGCCGCCTCTATACGGCCCGTCGTGAAACCCTTTCGGATTTCTGCAAGCGGCTTGGCTGGAGCTATACGGTCCACCGAACAGACAGGCCGACAGCAGAAGCGCTGGCACGCCTGCATGATGCCCTCAGCACAACGGGGAGTGCGGGCGCATGAATTTTCTGCCTTTCGCCTTCGGTTCGCCACTTATACTCGCAGGACTGATCGCCCTGCCGGTCATCTGGTGGCTTTTGCGCTTGACGCCACCGCGTCCGCAGGAGGAAACCTTTCCGCCGCTTCGCATTCTGGCACAGGTTTTCAAGCGCGAGGAAGTCCCTTCAAAAAGCCCATGGTGGATGACGCTGCTGCGCCTGCTCATCGCCGCACTCGTCATTCTCGCGCTTGCCTCGCCCGTCTGGAATCCGCGTCCGGTCGCACTGTCCGGCGATGAACCGCTCGCTATCGTCATCGATAATGGCTGGGCCTCCGCCGAGGACTGGCAACAGCGGGTCAATGCCGCCGAGAAACTCATCTCCGATGCCGAGGGCAGCGACGCGCCAATCTACATCATGGGTTCGGCAGAACCGGCCAATGCCGAAATCGGCCCCTATGACGGCAAACGCGCTGCCGAGCGCCTGCAGGCACTGGAACCACGCCCCGTACCTGTTGACCGCAAGTCGGCAATGGAACGGCTGGCATCAGCCCTGCCTGCGGATGCAAAGGTCCGGCTGGCCTTCATGAGCGATGGGCTGGCATCGCGAGAAGATGCGGAAACCTTTGCAGAACTCGACAAGTCGGGACATCTCGCTTCGGTTCTCTGGTATGGCGCGGACCTGAGCCGTACTTTCGCGCTGACGGGCATAGACAACAAAGCTGACAGTCTGGAAGCGTTTGCCATCCGCCCGGAAGGCGTGTCGGCTCCGCGCACGCTGACCGCCGCTGCCTATGACGACAAGGGGCGCCGCATCGCGGAAGCGCCGCTTTCCTTCGCGCTTGGAAGTGCTGAAGGTACGGCACGGTTCAACCTGCCGGTGGAGCTTCGCAATGATTTCCGCGTGATCCGCGTGGATGGCATCGAACAGGCAGGTGCAACACGGCTGATCGATGCGGGCTCGGAACGGCGCACGGTCGGACTTATCGCCAGCGGCGACGGTGATCTGGCGCAGCCGTTGCTCTCGCCGCTGCACTATATTTCTCGTGCCCTGTCGCCTTATGTCAATCTGATCGAACCGCGCTCCGCCGACCTTCTCGAATCCGTGCCGGATGTGCTGGATGCAAAGCCGTCGATCCTCATCATGGCCGATATTGGCACGCTGCCACAGCCTGTCACCGAACAGCTTGCCAAATGGATCGAGAACGGCGGTACGCTGGTGCGGTTCGCAGGCCCACGCCTCGCCGGCGCGAGCGACAATGATCCGCTTCTGCCCGTGAAATTGCGCAAGGGCGAACGCGCGCTTGGGGGCACGCTGTCCTGGTCAGAACCGCAAAAGCTGCGTATTTTCCCGGAGAATGGACCTTTCGCCGGTCTGGCCATCCCCGACGATGTGACCATCACCCGGCAGGTTCTTGCCGAGCCTTCGTTCGACCTCAACGACAAGGCTTACGCTGTTCTACAGGACGGGACACCACTTGTGACCGGCGAACGGCGTGGACGTGGCAACATCGTATTGTTCCATATCTCTCCCGACGCGAGCTGGTCGAGCTTGCCCATTTCGGGTTCATTCGTGGAAATGTTGCGCCGCATCGTTTCGCTGTCACAGAGAAGCGGCGCGCAGGAAAAGCAGGCTTCAGTCTCGTTTCCTCCGTACCAGCTCCTTTCGGCTTCGGGCACCCTGACCCCGCCTACATCCGAAGCAAAGCCGCTGATCGTCGAAAAGAACGAGCAGCCCAGCGTCAGCATCAACACGCCACCGGGTTTCTATGGCAATGAGGACGGCTTGAAAGCGCTCAACATCTTCGAAGGTGCAAACATCAGGCTGCAACCGATTGCCCAGCCAACGCTGTCCGTCGGAATAACGCCTGCCTCCTATACATCGGACCAGTCGGTTCCACTGGCAGGGCCATTCTTCGCTGCTGCGACGATGCTTCTCGCGCTTGACACGCTTTTGATGCTGTGGCTGCGCGGCGCCTTCCGCCGCCGCATGAAAGTGCGCGCCAAGACAGTGGGGATAGCTGTTCTGCTGGCCGCTTCCCTCACCTTCAATCTTCTTCCTTCCGGGTTGGACGAGGCGCAAGCACAATCCCAACCTAAAGTTCCAGAACAGGTGCATGACGACAGCAAGCCGGGAGACGAGGCGATCATCAATTCCGTCTCGCAGACGCATCTTGCCTATGTCATCACCGGAAACGCCCAGACCGACGACATTAGCAAGGCAGGAATGCGGGGCTTAAGCTTCGCGCTGATGGACAAGACAGCGCTCGAACCGGGCGATCCTATCGGTGTTGATCCTGCAAAGGACGAACTGGCCTTTTATCCGCTGATTTACTGGCCTATCGACCCCGATGCACCGATGCCGAGCCCGGAAGCAATTGCCAAGGTCGATGCCTATATGCAGCAGGGCGGCACTGTGCTTTTCGACACGCGCGACCAATTGCAGGCCGGAGCAAGCCTCGATCCATCCGCCTCCCCTGCCAACCAGCGTCTGCGTGCCATTTTGGACGGCATGAACGTTCCGCCGCTGGAACCCGTGCCTGACGATCATGTGCTGACCAAATCCTTCTTCATAATGCCGGATTTTCCGGGGCGCTATGATGGAAGCCCACTTTGGGTCGAGGCCTCGACCCCGAATGCTTCGCCCCACGAGCGTCCCGTGCGCACCGGCGACGGCGTGACGCCGATCATGATCACGGCCAATGATTTCGCAGGCGCATGGGCCGTGGATGAACAAGGCAATCCGCTGCTTCCGACCGTGCCGAACGATCCGATGCAGCGCATCTACGCCATCCGTGGCGGTGTAAACATCGTGATGTATATGCTGACCGGCAACTACAAATCCGATCAGGTCCACGCCAAGGACCTCATTGAGCGGTTGGGGAACTAGCGTGATGTTTTCCAACAGTATCTCCGATTCCCGGTCTTGTTTTCCCCTCATCTTGAACGCGAACGACGGTAGGAGGTGAGAATGAATATCGAATTCGAACCGTTCCTCTCCACACCGTGGCTGATCGCCATTCTCCTACCGCTGGTGTTGCTGGTTCTGGCCACGATCGCATTGCGGATGCGTGGCGGACTGATCCGCTTTCTGGCTGCGGCAGCGCTTGCACTTGCTCTTTTCAATCCTGTTATCATCAATGAAGAACGCGAACCGCTGAAAAGCGTGGTCTCAGTGATCGTGGATCGCAGCCAGAGCCAGGAACTAGGCGGCCGCCGTACCGACACGGATGCCACCTTGAAAGCGGTACAGGATCAACTTGCGACCATGCCGCAGTTTGAAACCCGCATTGTGGAAGTAGGCAAGCCCGGCGAAAACGAAGACGGTTATGCAACCCGGCTTTTCGGTCCGCTGGCGCGTTCGCTTCTCGATGTGCCGCCATCGCGCGTTGCAGGTGCGATCATGATTACCGACGGTCAGGTCCATGATATTCCCGCCAGCAAGAGTGCGCTCGGCTTCGATGCGCCGCTGCACGCGCTTGTGACAGGCAAACCGGATGAATTCGACCGCCGTATCCGTTTCAACAAGGCGCCGCGCTATGGCATCAGCGGCAAGCCGCTCGAGATGTCGTTTACAGTGATCGACGAAGGAAAAAGCCTCGGCAGTCCGGCGCCGGTCGAAATCCGCGTCAATGGCAAAACTGTCAGCACGGAAGAAGCGCAGGTCGGCAGGGAAACACCCATAACCATCACCCTGCCTCGCGCCGGTGTGAACATTGTCGAAGTCGCCACGCCAGTGCTTCCCGGTGAAGTAACGGACGCCAACAATCGCGCTGTCGCAACCGTAGACGGCATTCGCGAGAACCTGCGCGTTCTGCTCGTCTCCGGTGAGCCACACAACGGCGAACGCACATGGCGCAACCTGCTGAAATCCGATGCTGCCGTCGATCTCGTTCACTTCACCATTTTGCGCCCGCCGGAAAAGCAGGATGGTACACCGATCAACGAATTGTCGCTGATCGCTTTCCCGACGCGTGAACTCTTCGTAGACAAGGTCAACGAGTTCGACCTCATCATTCTCGACCGTTACCAGCACCGCGATGTGCTGCCGCTCCTCTATTATGATTACATTGCGCAATATGTGGAGAATGGCGGCGCCTTGCTGGTGGCAGCAGGCCCGGAATATGCAGGCGAAATGTCGATTGCCCGCACGCCGCTTTATAGCGCCCTGCCCGCCATGCCCACCGGTGCAGTGACAGAAAAGGCGTTCTATCCGCGTCTCACGACTGTTGGAAAACGCCACCCTGTCACGCGTGGTCTCGACGGCAGCGATCAGGAGCCGCCACACTGGAGCCGCTGGTTCCGCACCATCGACATCACCGCGCCACAGGGCGAAACGGTGATGAGCGGCGCGGACAACAAGCCGTTGCTCGTTCTCAACCGCGTCGGAAAAGGCCGTGTTGGCATGTTCCTCTCCGATCAGGGCTGGCTTTGGGCACGCGGCTTCGAGGGCGGTGGCCCCTATGCTTCACTCTATCGCCGTATCGCCCACTGGCTGATGCAGGAGCCCGAACTGGAGGAAGAGGCGCTCACCGCCTCCGGCAATGGCCGCATCCTTTCCATCCGCCGCCAGACCATGGGCGACAATCCGGGTGTTGCAACCGTCACCACTCCATCCGGCAAGGAATTGCAGGTCAATCTTGCGCAAAGCAAGCCGGGTCTGTTTGAAGGTTCATTGCAGACGGATGAGATCGGCATCTTCCGGGTGAAGAATAGTGATCTGGAAGCACTGGCCCATGTGGGGCCGATTGATGCGCCGGAATTCGCAGACAGCATCTCCACGGCCGATCGCCTGAAGCCGCTCGCTGACGCGACCGGAGGCTCGGTTCATCGGGTGCGGGCAAGCGCCGGAAGTTCGATCCGGGTTCCTACAATCACCGCCATCAGCGGCAACCGTAACGCCAGCGGTAATGACTGGATTGGCCTGCGTGAAACCGCAGATACACAGTTGAAAAGTGTCAACCGCCTGCCTCTGTTCTCCGGCTTCCTGGCGCTTGGCCTGCTGCTCTTCGTCTTTGGCGGCATGTGGTATCGTGAAGGGAGGTAAGCCCGCCCCGATCATTCTCACCTCTTGTCCTCATCCTGAGCCTGTCGAAGTATCAGGGTAAGATCAATCAGGCCTGGTTGGCATGGCGCACGATGCCGCTGACGCCGTTCAGCGCGCCCGGCGCGAGTTCGCAGGCGAGCATCCGGCGCGGATCGACCGGCGCTGGCATGAGCATGGAACCCGGTGCCACCATCTTGAAACCGAACGTGCCGTAATAGGGTTCGTCGCCGACGAGGACAACCAGCTTGTGGCCAGCCTTCCGGGCTGCCTCCAGCGACATGCGCATCAGATTGCCGCCGATGCCCCGCTTTTTCCATTCCGGCCTGACGGCAAGCGGTCCGAGCAAAAGCGCGGGCGTCTTGCCGATGACAACCGGCGTCTGCCGCACAGACCCGACGACAATCCCGCCCATCAACGCCACAAAGGAAAGATCGAGAGTGTGCGGACCGCCTTCACGGATGAAATGCGCGGCGCGCGTAAACCGTCCCGGTCCGAAGGCTTCCGCGTTAATGGCTTCAATTTCAATGTCGTGCGCCGGGCATTCCTGCGCATAGGTCAGTTCAAGCTGCTGCATGGGCTTAAGATCGCAATAGGAGAAGTCGGGGACCATCAGGTCAATGGAATGCGTTCCGTGCGTTTTGGCACGGTCCAAGTTTCATCGTCGGATGAAAAGCATTTCCATTACAGCGTTCTCCCAGGCGGCATGACGACCGCAATCTGGAAGGTGCATTACACCAAAATGGACAGAGATCAAGCCTGTTTTTTCAAAATGGCGGAAATGACTGTTCTTTTTGGCACCGTTACGCACTGTTCACGGCTTGCGATCCTGCAAAATGGCGCTCCTCGACCTATTCTCTTTCCAAAAGGAGAAATCTCATGGGACTTCTGGTCGATGGCAAGTGGCACGATGTCTGGTACGACACCGAAAGCACGAAAGGCCGTTTTGAACGGTCAAAATCGCAATTCCGCAACTGGGTAACTGCAGACGGCAGCCCCGGCCCAACCGGCGAAAGCGGCTTCAAGGCCGAACCTGGCCGCTATCATCTCTATGTTTCCTACGCCTGTCCGTGGGCACATCGCACGCTGATCTTCCGCGCGCTGAAAGGGCTGGAGAAAGTAATTTCCGTCTCGGTCGTGGATTATCTGATGGCGGAAGAAGGCTGGACCTTCTACGGCACGACCGGCAGCACAGGCGATGCGCTTTACGGCTCAAAACGTCTTCATGAAATCTACACCCGCGCTGATCCGAATTATTCCGGTCGCGTGACCGTTCCCGTTCTGTGGGACAAGCGGCGCCAGACGATTGTTTCCAACGAATCGTCGGAAATCATTCGCATGCTCAATACAGCCTTCAACGAATTCGGTGATGCTTCGCTCGACTTCTATCCAGAAGCGCTGCGCGGCGAAATCAATGCGCTCAATGATTTTATCTACCCCAATATCAACAACGGGGTTTATCGCGCCGGGTTCGCCACGACGCAGGAAGCTTATGAGGAAGCGTTCGGGCAACTGTTCGCAGCACTTGATACGCTTGAGGACCGTCTTTCGCGGCAGCGCTATCTGACCGGCGAACGCCTGACCGAAGCCGACTGGCGGCTGTTCACGACACTGTTGCGCTTCGACCCGGTTTATGTCGGTCATTTCAAGTGCAATCTGCACCGGATTGCCGATTACCCGAACCTGTGGAACTACACGCGCGAGCTCTACCAGGTGCCAGGCGTGGCCGCGACTGTGAACATGGAGCACATCAAGGGCCATTACTATCGCAGCCACAAGACGATCAACCCGACCGGCGTTGTGCCGCTCGGACCGGAGATCGACTTCTCCGCACCTCATGAGCGGGATCGTTTCCCTATAGCATTTCCAGCAAAAGCGCGAAGCGATCTTGCGTAAAAACAAAAAGATAGAGCATTTCCAACGTTTCGGTTCAAACTGGACATGTTCTATGGCCTGATCGGATGAACTGCGTTCTTCCTGCAACACTATTGGTGGAACATCAGCACTTTCTCAAATCTCAAGTGCCCCTTTGATTTCGATCAATGGGGCGTTTCCTTGCGTGGTCCAGATTGCACGCATCACTACGTTCCCAAGACCGACCACGACTTAAGGAGAGAGAAGATGAACCGCTTCATGAGTGGATTGCTGGCCGCGACCGCGCTGACCTTCACCGTACCGGCTGCATTTGCTGCGGATGCCATCGTAGCACAGCCCGCTTCAGAAATTCAGGCTGTGCCGGAAGCCCTGTCTCCATGGCAGATTCGTGTTCGCGCGCTCGGCGTCATCCCCCAGAATTCCGGCTATGTGAACGGCGTTTCGGGTTCGGATCTCGACTACTCCAAGTCGATCACGCCTGAACTCGATATCACCTATTATTTCACCGACAATTTTGCCGCCGAACTCATTCTCGGCACGACCTATGCCAATATCAACGGTGCCGGCTCAATCGACGGGCTGGGCAAAATCGGCAAGGCATGGATTCTGCCGCCCACCCTCACTATGCAATATCACTTTACTAATTTCGGCGCCTTCAAGCCTTACGTCGGAGCGGGCGTCAACTACACCATGTTCTACAATCAGGATGCGACAGGCGTTGAATACCTCAAGGTCAAAAATGCATTCGGCGGCGCGCTGCAAATCGGCTTCGACTACATGCTCAACGAGCATTGGGGCGTGAATTTTGACGTCAAGAAGCTGTTCCTGGAACCCAAGTTCGACGCCACCCTGATCGGCGGCACGGAAGTCAGCGGCAAAGCCAAGCTCAATCCATGGCTTATCGGTACGGGCGTCACCTACCGGTTCTAAAATTCCGAATGTCACGGTGGAGGCGCGGCAGCGTGCCTTCACCAATTGGGCAACGGCTCCAAATCGTGAAGCGCTTCCTGCAAGCGCCGCTTCGTCGAGGGCGTCGTTCCCTCCGGTAAACTGTCGAGGGTAAAAAAGCCGCACTCCGCTATTTCGCGGTCAGGCAAACGCGGCGCTGTCTGCTCGAATTGCTTGCACACATAAAGCGCCACATGATCGCGCGGCGATGCATGAGCGTTTTTGTAAAGCGCGAAAAGCCGTGGCGCACCCTTCAGCACAATATTGCACTCTTCGCGCAACTCCTTTTCCAGCGCCTGCCCGAAGGTCTCGCCGCGTTCGACCCCTCCGCCCGGCAATTGCCATCCGGGCACATAGGTATGCCTGACAAGGAAAACGGAATTCTTCTTTTCATCAAAGACAATTGCTCTGACACCCAACGTCATCGGGCGTCGTATCAGAAAATAAGTATGAAATATGAAATGACGAAAACGCATACCGTCTCTCCGCGAGGCAATATACCTCTATCCAAAACAGCAATGACATCAACAAAAAGTCGCTAAACAGGTTTCGGTTTCACGCATTATCCAGTAAATGGGCCTTATGTTTCGCCTCGCCCATATCTCTGATATACACCTTTCGCCCCTGCCGCGCGTACGATATCGCGAATTGGCATCGAAGCGTATTACCGGCTATATCAACTGGCTGCGCAATCGCAAAAACGCGATGCATGGAACAGTTCTGGACACTCTCATCAGCGACATGCAGGCGCAAACGCCGGATCATATTGCAGTGACGGGTGATCTCGTCAATCTGGCGCTCAATCTTGAGATCGATATTGCCTATGACTGGCTGTCCAGATTGGGCAACCCGGACGATGTCTCGGTCGTTCCGGGCAATCATGATGCTTATGTTCCGGGCGCGCTCGACAAGGCGTGCCGGAAATGGGAACCATGGATGCGCGGCGACGCCATCGACAACAAGGGCAACCGCCCGCGATTTCCCTATATGCGCGTGCGTGGACCCGTTGCATTGATCGGTGTGTCGTCAGCGCGGGCGACGGCCCCCTTTATGGCGAGCGGTGATTTCCGATCTGCACAGGGCAAGCGTCTGGCCGCAATGCTGGATGAAGCCGGTGCGCGCGGGCTCTTCCGCGTTGTAATGATCCATCACCCGCCGATCTATGGCGCGACGCCTGCCCATAAGCGGCTCTATGGCATTCGCCGTTTCCAGAAGATCATACGCAAGCATGGGACGGAACTGGTTCTTCACGGCCATACGCATCAGATCACACATTACGAGATCGAGGGGCCAAATGGCCAGATTCCAGTTATCAGCGTGCCGTCAGCGAGCCAGAATTTCGGCGGCCACAAGCCCGCTGCCCGCTATAATATATTCAATATCGATAAGCGGCCTGGTGGCGAATGGTCCTGCCTGATGGAAGAGCACGGCGTCTCTGATGCAAGCGAGAAAATAACGAAGCTCAACGAGCGCATTCTTTATTAACTCTATAACAAAAACGGCGCCGAAGCGCCGTTTCTATTCTGTTTGCGTTGTCTCACTTGCCAATAACGCGGTTGGCGGCCGATACGATGGCTTCCAGTGAAGCGCTGACAATATTGTCATTGATACCGGCGCCGAACAGCTTGCCGCCTGGATGAGCCATTTCGACGTAAGAGATGGCCGAAGCGTCCGAACCCTGCTGTAGTGAATGTTCGGAATAGTCGACAACCGACATCTTCACACCGAGATATTTGGAAAGCGCGTCGACAAAACCGTCAATCGGTCCCGTTCCCTTGCCCTCGATGTTCTTGGTCACGCCGTTATCAGTGATTTCGGCGGTCAGGATGCGGCGGCCCTTCTGTTCGGGATCGGGCATGGTGTGGTGATCCACGAACTTGATGCGGGCATCGGGCTGCGTCACATAAAGCTGCTGGAACTCGTCGTGAATGCGCTTCGACGGCAGTTCCTTGCCTTCCTCATCGGTGATGTTCTGGACGATCTCGCGGAACTCAACCTGAAGGTTGCGTGGCAGGTTCAAGCCGTAATCCGCCTGCAGAATGTAGGCGATACCGCCCTTGCCCGACTGGGAGTTGATGCGGATGATCGCTTCATAGGAACGGCCCACATCCTGTGGGTCAATTGGCAGATAGGGCACTTCCCAGATCGGAGAGTTGGCCGAGCGACGCGCCTTCATGCCCTTGTTGATCGCATCCTGATGCGAGCCGGAGAAAGCAGTATAGACCAGCTCGCCGACATAAGGATGACGCTCGGCAATCTTCAACTGGTTCGAATATTCATAGACTTCCTTCATCCGGTTGATGTCGGAGCAGTCCAGTTCGGGGTCCACGCCCTGCGTGTACATATTGAGCGCCAACGTCACCACATCCACATTGCCGGTACGCTCGCCGTTGCCGAACAGCGTGCCTTCAACACGGTCCGCACCGGCCATCAAGCCCAGCTCGGTTGCGGCGATGCCTGTTCCACGGTCGTTATGTGGGTGCAGCGAGATAATCAGGTTCTCACGATTATCGAGATTGCGGCACATCCATTCGATCTGGTCGGCATAAATGTTCGGCGTGTTCATCTCCACCGTCGAAGGCAGATTGACGATCAGCTTGTTGTCTGCGGTCGGCTTTACGATCTCAATGACCGCATTGCAGATTTCCAAAGCCACATCCAGCTCGGTGCCGGTAAAGCTTTCCGGCGAATACTGGAAACGGTAGCCACCGCCCGCTTTCGCGGCCATATCCATAATCATCTTGGCGGCGTCAGTCGCGATCTGCTTGATACCGCCGACATCCTTGGCGAAGACTACGCGGCGCTGCAATTCACTGGTGGAGTTGTAGAAATGAATGATCGGCGATTTCGCGCCTTCCAGCGCCTCGAAGGTGCGCGTGATCAGTTCGGGACGGCACTGGACCAGAACCTGCAAATCCACTTCGTCAGGGACGTTACCCTGTTCGATGGCCCAGCGGCAGAAGTCGAAATCCGTCTGCGACGCGGACGGAAAACCGATTTCGATCTCAGGAAAACCCATTTCGATCAGCAGGCGGAACATGCGCTCCTTGCGGTCATGCCCCATGGGATCGATCAAGGCTTGATTGCCGTCACGCAGATCGACCGAGCACCAGATCGGTGCCTTTTCAATACGCTTGGACGGCCAGGTGCGATCATCAAGCTGCGGAACCGGGAAAGGCGAATATTTGCTGCCTGCTACGGGCATGCCTTTACGCTCGGAGACGGATTGTGATTGCGGCGCGGCAATAGACTGATTCATTTTCGTTTCCTCCCGGCTTTCGACGGGTTCAAACCGTCAAGCGCGGACACTACTGATCGATTAAAAGGGTTTTCTGGAAAGGAGCACAGGCCTGCGACCGGAGATCGACCGCCGGACGCTCCTTTCAGCGAGCCCGGCGATCGCCGCTAAGGCCGAGGGTAAGAAGCGAGTTTAGAACGCAAACATCAACGCGCGCGCCGAAGGCCGCTGCGGAATGTTCCAATGATGTTGCGCTTGTTATCGTCATGAGAAAAGCTTTTACACGCGAGATTTGTACTGTGCAAGACAGTATTTTATTCAGGCGAACGGCACCGCGCTGGTTCCCGGCGGCAGCTTTGCCTCATCTTCCGGTTCGACATGGATAACCACGTGCGCGCTGTCGATCTCCTTCTTCACGGCCTCTTCAATACGGTCGCAAATCGCATGGGCATCGCCAACACTCATATCCGCCGCAACGACCAGATGAAACTCGATGAAGGTGACACGGCCCGCAATACGTGTCTTCAGGTCATGAACCTCGATAGCGCCACCCGCGTTGGAAGAAATGACATCTCGAATGCGCATTTCCTCGGTAGGCTCGACACCAATATCCATCAACCCCTGTATCGAGGAATTGATGACGCCCCACCCCTGCCAGAGAATGTTGATTGCCACCAGAATGGCGAGCAGTGGATCAAGTATGGCCCAACCGGTCACAATAGCACCAACAAGCCCCACCAGAACACCAACGGAGGTGAACACATCCGTCATGATGTGCTTGCCGTCCGCTTCAAGCGCAGGTGAGCGGGACTTGCGACCAGTGCGAATCAACAATGATGCC
This sequence comes from Ochrobactrum sp. CGA5, assembly GCF_006345815.1. Lineage (GTDB taxonomy): Bacteria > Pseudomonadota > Alphaproteobacteria > Rhizobiales > Rhizobiaceae > Brucella. Next base: position 107,900 of record NZ_VCIG01000043.1, read on the forward strand.
CATAAGCCGTTTATGGCAGCGGCCGCCGTGTTGATACCGAGACCCAGCCAAGGTTCATTGAGCATCCGCGGCGTTTGAAGCGCAAACCAAGCCTCGCGGAAAATCAGAAGTGCTGCAACCGTGATCAGAACGCCTTCCACGACAGCCGAGATATATTCGGCCTTATGGTGCCCGAAGGGGTGATTGTTGTCGGCGGGCAAATGGCTGACACGAATAGCCCACCATGCGCCGATTGCAGCGATCACATTGACGATGGATTCCAGCGCATCCGAGTAAAGAGCCACGGAGCCTGTGAGCGCGTAGGCCAGATATTTCAGACCCATCACACCGAAAGCAATGGGAATAGACCAAGCGGCAAGCCGCCGAACCTTTGCACTCGCGTCCATGATGAACCTTTGATTGTCTTTATCTTGTCCCGAAACCGGGGCGGGCCAACTGTTGGCCCCTCACGCATTGGCTTGAACGTGGGACGAATCCGCAACGTATGTGGCATGTGCAGCAGCAATTCACAGCCGTTCTATACCCCAGAAAGGCAAAACTTCGTACCCTATTTTTTACGTTCGCGCATTTAATTTTCTCCTGCAAATGCAAGGCATTACAGTTGCAAATGAGTTGCCAAAGCAGGCAATGGGCACACATCGAAAAAGCATAAAAAAACCAGCCGCAGCGATAGCTGTGGCTGGTTCGACATAGGAACGAAGCACGTTCGATCAGTAGTTGGTGCGGCGCGCCTTGTTCTTACCCGCCAGATGCGTGACCACATTCTCGATCATGCGCATTCCGGCATTGTGGCCGAGCGTCATGATGGATTCCGGGTGGAACTGAACGGCGGCGACCGGCTCACGCTTGTGCTCGAAAGCCATGATGACACCATCTTCCGTTTCCGCCGTCACTAGGAAATCATCCGGCAGGCGTTCTGGATCGGCGAAGATCGAATGATAACGCCCGACCGTCACTTCCTTTGGCAGGCCAGAGAATATACGCTCGGGCTTCGACACGCGGATGCGCGACGGCTTGCCGTGCATCGGGATACGTAATTGGCGCAGCGTGCCGCCATAGGCTTCGGCCAGCGCCTGCAACCCAAGACAGACACCGAAGATCGGCAGCTCTCGCTTGCGCGCCTTATCGATGGTCGCCTTGCAATCGAAATCCTGCGGCGTACCCGGTCCGGGTGAAAGGACCACGAGGTCCGGCTTGACCCGATCGAACACGTCATCGCCAACGGGCGAACGCACTGTCGCGACCGTAGCGCCCGTCTGGCGAAAATAATTGGCAAGTGTGTGCACGAAGGAATCTTCATGATCGACCAGCAGGATAGAAATCCCCTCGCCCACCTTCGCCGCCACGCGCTCTTCGGCAATATGATTGCTCTTCTGTGCATCGCGCACAGCCGCAATCATCGCGGATGCCTTCAATTCGGTTTCCGCTTCTTCTTCTTCGGGGTTGGAATCGAACAGAAGCGTTGCACCGGCGCGGATTTCTGCCACACCATCCTTCACGCGGATGGTGCGCAGCGTCAGTCCCGTATTCATGTCGCCGTTGAAATGCATCATTCCTATGGCGCCGCCGTACCAGGCGCGCGGACTGCGTTCGTTTTCCTCAAGGAAACGCATCGCCCAAAGCTTCGGCGCGCCGGTGACCGTCACAGCCCACGCATGACTGAGGAAACCATCGAAGGCGTCCATGCCGTCACGAAGGCGCCCTTCAATATGATCGACCGTATGGATCAGGCGTGAATACATCTCGATCTGGCGGCGACCGATGACGCGGACCGAGCCAGGCTCACAGACACGGCTCTTGTCGTTACGGTCCACATCCGAACACATGGTCAGCTCGGATTCGTCTTTCTTGGAATTCAACAGCTTCAGAATCTGTTCCGAATCCGAAATTGCATCATCGCCGCGCTTGATCGTTCCAGAGATCGGGCAGGTTTCGATACGCCGCCCATTGACCCGCACGAACATTTCCGGCGAGGCGCCGACAAGATATTCGTTGTCCCCTAGATTGATAAAGAACGAATAGGGCGACGGATTGATCGTCTTCAACCGGCGGAAGATTTCCGATGGCGCCGTGTGACAGCGCTCATAGAAAGTCTGGCCCGGAACCACTTCAAAGAGGTCCCCGCGCTTGAAGCTTTCCTTGGCTCGCTCTACGAGTTTAGCATATTCGCCCGGATTGTGATCGCCGCGCGCAGCCTTGGCTTCTGACGGCTTGAATGCCTGGGCTGGCGTAGCCCGTGCAAGACCATGTGTGGAAGAACCGCCGCAGGTGAATTCATAGCGATCCACCCATGCACGCGCCGAATAATGGTCCGCGACGAAGATTTCATCGGGTATGAACAGCACCAGATCACGCTGATCGTCGGGGCGCTTCAGCTTGTACTCAACGGGATCGAACTGGAACGCCAGATCGTAGCCGAAGGCACCGTAAAGACCAAGATTGGCATCCTCTTCGGAGAAGAACAGGCCGACAATCGCCCGCAAAACGGTAAAAACCGAAGGCATGCGCGAGCGCTCTTCCTCGGTGAAGGTTCCGCTTGGCTCGGCGATGGTCAGCTCGATACGGCTTTCCTCAGCCTTATCGATCGCAACTTCGGAAAGAGCCTTTATCGTATCCAGGATAGGCCGCAGCAGAATGATCCCGCGGGCATTCAGCGCTTCGATGCGCATGCTGCGAGCGCGCGAGGTGATGACCACGGGAGGATCCACAATAGCCGTGTCCCATCGCGTATAACGCCCCGGATACTCGTAATTTGACGAAAACACCGCACCGCGCCGTTCGTTCAGAGCATCAATATAAGTCTCGATCGCACCTTTATAGGCCGTAAGGTGGCGCACCCGCTCGACGACAATACCGCCTGCCGTCTCGTGCCGGAATATCTCGCTATCCGCAATCTTCGCATTCATGATCGGCTATCCCAAATCTTAGTTGCTTCCGAATATTTCCAGAACCCGGTTGCCGCCGGTCTTATTCAAACAGCCAAACAAAAAGGCCGCCCGGATAATCCCAGCGGCCTGTTTCCTAAACGCAATTGCACAAACGCCTGCGTGGCCGCTTTTAGCGGACCCACCACCAACCATTGATGACGATATTGCGCGAAATGTTCATGGACATACTGTTACCGTTCAATGAGTCCACTTGCAACCGGAAAATTCGACCGGCGAAGCGTGAAATCGCGCCATCTTCGGAACGAAGTTCCAGCAGCTTTCAAAAGAAAACCCGGACAGTTTGAAGCTGTCCGGGTTTTCCTCAGAAGCGGGATGAACGAAACGGAAGGATTGGGACAATTCCTCCATATCCGGGTCGCCCACCCCATATACAATTTTTACGTGCAGTATAACTTTCAGTATACGCAGCAATATTACCAAAGGTTGTATATTAATTGCAACCTATAGTTGCCGTTTGCATTTATGCAGACTTTTCAGCAGCATTCATCCGAAAAGTCGAAAAAAATGTAGGACCACCCAACAAGTTTCGTCTTGCGTCGAGAGCCGATTTCGGATTGATTTCCGTGGCAACTCAAATACATATGCAAAATTCAAGAACAGAGCCGTCACATATAAACGGCCATTGGGGACACTGATGAAAAATCTCGATGCGATGGACAGGAGTATTTTGCGCGCCCTTCAGGAGAATGGACGCCTGACCAATACCGAACTGGCCGATCGCATAAATCTCTCGCAGACAGCCACCGCCGAACGCGTCAAGCGACTGACCCGGGAAGGTTATATTCTCGGCTATTCGGCAAGGCTCTCACCCAAGATGCTCGACAGGGCCATGCTGGTCTTCATTGAGATCAAACTGGACCGTACAACGCCGGAAGTCTTCGAGACCTTCTCGACCTTCACCCGCAACAATCCCGACATTCTAGAATGCCACATGGTTGCCGGCGGCTTCGATTATCTGGTCAAAGCCCGTGTATCCGATATGGATCACTATCGGCGCTTCCTTTCGGAGGCGCTTCTTTCTTTGCCCGGCGTGCGGGAATCGCACACCTACGCCGTGATGGAGGAAGTGAAAGAGACGGCCTGTATCGCTGTATAACAGGGTTTAACGCACGATAAATCCCCCCACATCGTTGTTGTCAACTGAATGGCAGCAACGACCTCCCTGCTTTCACTTCGGCCTTGCAATCAATCTATTGCGGGTATATACCCGCAACATGCCTCATCCTTGTTTCTGTATCCTTCTGCGTCAGGCAGCCCGCAAGACATCAAGCATCTATGACAATGCGCTGGCTCCGCTTGGCATTAATGTTTCGCAGTTCAGTACGCTGCGGAAAATACGCCGTGCTGGCTCCATTTCACTGACGGAACTTGCACATCTATCCGAGCTGGATCGTTCGACAATGGGTCGCAATGTGAAGGTTCTGCAGCGCATGGGCCTGATCGAGCCGGCGGCCAGCGAAGACCACCGTGAGACCAGCGTTGCGCTGACGGCTGAAGGTCGCCATCTCGTGGAGCGAGGCGCTCCGCTCTGGAATCAGGCGCAAGAAGAAATCGAAACTCGGCTGGGAAAGGAAGGCGTAGAGCAATTGCAAAACCTTCTTCGCAGTCTCGATTGATCGGGTATCAAACACCCCTTGACCGAAAACAATGACCTGAAGCCGCATACCCGCTATGGAGCGATCGGCTTCGCCATCAAACCCGTGGCTGGCCAATAGCTAGCTTGAACCAGAAAGCGCTGAAGATGATTTCTGCCCGCCTTGCCAGCTTTCTCGACCAGAGAAACATCCATTACGGATGGATCGTCGCCGCCATAACTTTCCTGACCATGCTGGCGACAGCCGCCGCTATGGGGTCAGCAGGCATCCTGATCGAACCGCTCCAGCGTGAATTCGGCTGGACGAATGCGAACATCTCCTTCGCAATGGCGCTTCGCCTCGTGCTTTTCGGCCTGATGGGACCGTTTGCGGCAGCGTTCATGAACCAGTTCGGCCTGCGCCGGGTGGTTGCAGCCGCCCTCATCATGATTTCGACTGGCCTCGTCGGTTCCATTTTCATGACCGAGGAATGGCAAATGGTTGCGCTTTGGGGTGTCGTGATCGGTCTTGGCACCGGTATGACGGCGCTGGTCCTCGGTGCGACGGTCGCAGCACGCTGGTTTGAAAAGCGGCGCGGCCTTGTCGTTGGTCTGATGACGGCCAGCAACGCCACCGGCCAGCTGGTCTTCATGCCGATCCTCGCCAGCGTCAGCCAGACGATCGGCTGGCGCACATCGCTCACCATCGTCATCTGTTTCCTTGTTGCAGCCCTTGTGCTGGTTCTCGCTTTGATGCGCGATCACCCGGCGGATATCGGGCTGAAGCCTTACGGTCGCACCGCACCGCTTCCGGCTCCTGAGCCCCGGAAGAGCCTTGGCGCCATGCTGGCTTCGCCGCTCGTCACCTTGCGCGAAGTGTCTTCAACCGCAACTTTCTGGGTCCTTTTCCTGACCTTCTTCGTCTGCGGCTTCTCCACGAACGGCCTGATTCAAACGCACTGGATCACGCTTTGCGGTGATTTCGGCATTGCGCCAGTCGGTGCGGCGGGCATTCTCGCCGTGATTGGCGCATTCGACCTGATCGGCACCATCATGTCCGGCTGGCTGTCCGACCGATTCGACAATCGCTGGCTCCTGTTCTGGTTCTATGCACTGCGCGGCCTATCCTTGGTCTATCTGACTTTTACCGACTTCACCGTTTACGAACTGGCACTGTTCGCCGTCTTTTACGGTCTGGACTGGGTGGCGACCGTGCCGCCGACCGTCAAGCTTGCCGCCGAGCGTTTTGGCCCGGAGAAAGCTGGCCTTGTCTTTGGCTGGGTCTTCACCGGCCATCAGATCGGCGCAGCGGCCGCAGCCGCCTTCGCGGGGCTCGTGCGCACCGACTATGACAGCTACACCCCGGCCCTGATCCTTGCGGGCGCAATGTGCTTTGCCGCCGCCGCCATGGTCTTCATCATCAACCGCCCTGCCGCAAGACCTGCCTTGCAGGCATCATGAGGCGGCAGGTTTTTTGCCCTTCCTGTTCAGCGCCAGCACGCCGAGGCTGATCAGGAAGGCGGCGAGCGTGTCGGTCCAGCCCGGCACTTCGCCAAGCAAGACAAGCGCCAGAACCAGAGTGATGACAGGGATCAGCGCCGATAGTGCTGCCCCTGCCGCCGTTCCCAGCAAGACGACAGCACGGTTGAAGGCAAAGACGCCAAAGGCCGAGGTAAGTACGCCCTGATAGAAACCTTGCAGGGCAATATCCCCCCAAGATGTCGCGCCAAGTCCCTTGGGCAGAAAGATCATATAGATCGGCAAATAGACGATTGCCGAGGTGACAGCTGCGACGGCAGTCGCATGCAGCCCGTCCATTCCCTTCCTGCGAAACACCATGACATAGACCGCCCACACCAGTGCTGCGACGAAAAAGAAAAGGTGCCCGAGCATTTCCGATCCGCCCAGTTGCGACAGCCCCGCGATCAGCAGGGCACCGATCAGGATCAGCACGACCCCGCACCATCGCGACGGCGCCAGACGCTCGTTGAGAAGCGCCGTACCGAGAATAGCAACAATCACGGTCATCAGTCCCGGAATCAGCGCTGCCGCGTGTGACGCCGGAGCATATTGCAGGCCCCAGGTGGTCACAAGCGCATAGGGAACGCCGGCACCGGAAGCCAGAAGCACGAAGCCGAGGGGACCAAGCTTGCGAAAGCCAAACCCTTTCATAAGAACAACCGGCAGCAGCACGAACCCTGCCACGCCAAAGCGCAGGGCAATGATGTCGAAAGGCGTCAATGCGGTCTTGAACCCGAAACGGGTCAGGACAAACGAACCAGACCAGACCAGCACCCCGGACAGCCCCCAAGCTAGACCGCGTATGGTGTCGGAAATCGAGCTCGTCGGGGTGGTTTCGGTAATTGCTGTCATGGTCACTCACTGCAGGATAAAGAAAGAGCGCAGACTATTGCACCCCTGGCATGGGCGAGCGCCACGGATAAGCAAGATATGAGATATTAGAGTTTCTTATGCCGCGCGACTTCTGGCCGCCACTGCTATATCGCAGAACCTTTCGACCAGATGCCTGACCGGGCTGTCGGCCCGGAAAACAATATAGACCGTGCGGAACGTCGGCGGATCGAGGCGGCGGGCCCGCAATCCATGCAGATCGGCACCCGGCAGGCTGATTTCTGACAAAAGCGTCGTGCCGATGCCATGCCGCACCATTTCCAGCACCGTGGCCACATCGCGGGTGCGCACCTGCTCGCTGCGCATTTCGCCATCGCCATGAATAATCCGGTCGATAATCATTTCGCAGCCAGCCGCCGCGATCAACTGGTGGTTCCGCAGGTCCCTGGCGGCGATCGTGTCATTGCGCATAAAGGGATCGTCGCGTCGTCCGACCACGACAAGTTCTTCGCGAACAACTTCCCGTACTTCAAGCTCGGGCGTTGGCAACGATGTAATGCCAAGATCGGCAATACCATCACGCACCCAAAGGCTAACCTCGTCGTGTCCGCCCTCAAACCCGCTAAGATCGATGCCGGGATAGAGCCGCTGAAACCTCTTGCGCAAATCAGGCAAAACATATTCAAGCTGGCTTGGAATTGCCGCCACGCGCAGCCGCTCGGGCACGCCGGAAGCGCTGCATCGTGCCTGTAGCTCGATCCGCTCGATGGCTGCAAGGGCGGTCCTGGCATCGGCAAGGATCGATTGCCCGAACGCCGTCAGGACGGCGCCATCGCGCTTTCGCGCCAGCACATCAACCCCGAGGATTTTTTCCAGCGTAGCAATCGACTGACTGGCTCCCGATTGCGTAAGCCGCAAGCGCCGCGCGGCAGCACCGACACTCCCGGTTTCAGCGACAGCTTCAAGCAGACGTAACTGGACCAGACTGATCTTCATCGCTTTGGTTCCGGGTTTTCTTTCCGGCTCAATCTTTCATCAGCGCATCGCCCCAGTCGGCGCGACGCGCCCAACGGAACAGATCCCCATCACGCTTGGTCAGGAGACGTTCTTCTGCCCTACCATCGTCCTTGCAGAGTTTAACCGAAACTTTGCCGCCGCCAACCCGCGTCGGGGCAATGACACGCGCTTCCACACCCTCGATCGCCTCGCGCACCGCAGCGAGATAGATGAACTTCTCATCCTCCCACGGCACTTCGGCTTCCTTGGTCAAACGATGAATGCGCGAACGTGCAACGCGACGCGAAAAATGGCACCAGTCGGGCTCGACAAGCGGACAATCGAACTGGTGCGGACAGGGAGCCGCAATGACTGCACCTTCTGCAACAAGCGCGCGCCGCACATCGAGGATGCGCTGCCAGCCTGCCGGGGTGCCAGGTTCCACGATCACCAACATTTGCCTCGCCGACGCCCACAAGCGCGCGATCAGTGCCTGCCGCTTCTCAGGCGCAAGTTCGTCAAGCACGTAGGCAATGGTCACGAGATCTGCGTACGGAAAATCGAGTTTCTCCCGAACCACATCTCCTGCCCGCCAGTTGAGGTGAGACAGACCGCTCCTTTGCGAAAGATCGCTGCCCACGGCTCTGATTGCGGGACTTGCCTCGACCATGGTTGCGGATTGAAGCGTCGGCCAGCACTGCTTCGCCGCCCAAAGCGCGGTTCCCGGCCCGGCCCCAACGTCGAGCAGAGATTGCGGCGCGAAATCGGGACAGACCTCGGCAGCGCTGTCCAGACTGGCACGAACCGCCGCATAGGTTGCAGGCAGGCGAGCCGCCAGATAGGCTTTTGCTGCAAGATCATCGGAAATGTGCATGCGTCCGTCCCGCGTTTCAGCGCGGTAACGGCGCGAAAGCATTTCAGATGCGCGCTTCAGGTCGGCCAATGCCACGCCCTCTAGCGCAGCATCCACCGCCTGCCGCAAGGAAGCTGGCAGTTCCATTACCGGTCAGCGCTCCAGAACCTGCTTCACATCGACCAGATTGGAGCGGACACGAAGAATGTAGAAGCCCATTGTGGTCAGGTGCGATGGCGTGAACCAGGCATCGGGGCTGCCATTGGAAACGATGAAGGGCTGCATGTCGAGTGCCGCGCGCATCTGCTTTTCCATCTCGTCCCAAACACCGTCGAGGTGCTTTTCAGCCAGAACACCGCGGAAATCTGAATGAGCGGCGCGCAACAGGCCGTAATAGGCATAGAGCTGACCATAGGCGAACCAGAAGCGGTCGTCAGCACGTGTGTCGAACCAGCCAGCGTGGTAATTCTCGGCGCGGTCTTTGAGGATGGCCGAAGTCGAACCGAGGTCACTTGCGATACGGTCGACAAACTGGATCAGATTGTCGGCGCGGGCATCGAAGGTCGCCTGACAATTTTCAAGCCGCCCGTTGAAGGCACGCAGATCCTTGATCGCCGAACGGTAATAGCTCGGCGTCGGCGTCTTCGGACCGAACGGGCTCAGGCCGAAATACCAGGAATCTTCGGCAAATTGCAGATTGCCGCGCGCCTTTTGCAGATCGCCGTCGATCTGCGACGTGCCGCGCAGACGGCCAATATTGTCGACGAGTTCAATCGCAGTACGGCGTACCGCAGCATTGATGCCGCGCTGGAACGACGCCTTGTTGTCGAGGAATGGCGTGCGATCCCAGTCCAGCCCGAAAAGACCGAGCTTGTAGAGAAGCATGGAGGAAATCCACGCATTCTGGTTGACATTGAAGTCGGTGAGATCGGCGGCGACTTCGGCGATGGCCGAACGGGAACATTTGCGCGCCGAAGACGACAATTGCGCGGCCTGAACCGGCTGATTCGCAGATGCTTCATTGCCAGTCTGACTGGTTTCGGATGTGGCGGCAGGCTGTTCCACGGGTGCTGCGGTGGACGGTGCTTCAACAGGGGCGGTATCCGCTTTCACCTCTTCACCAGGCGTGGTCGCATCCTGATAGCTGTACTTGGCCGGATAGTCAGGATCGAAATTTGTCCATACCTGAGTCTGCCAGATGAAATAGACGTAAAGGCCGCCAAGACCGATCACGACGACCCCAACCGCAACTTTCCACAAAATTCCGAGCCGCAGGAAAAGCCGCCACAATCCGCCGAGCGGAATGGCAATCAGGCGAGCGAGTGCCGCGATGAAACGGCCCAGGAAGGAAAAAGCGCCCTTTACTGCATTCCACACTGTAAATAATCCTTCCTTTTACCCGAAATTCCGGGTTTTCCACCGCTTATGCGTCGCCTACGGACCTATGCATCGCAAGTCCTATCCGCAACCAGCCATATCTCAAAAAGCTTCCAGCTCTCAAATAGAGTGTGCTCATCTTTTCGACAACCTCGAAGCCCCATCCAACTGATTTTATCCGTCATTTTCCGCGGATAGGGTTGAATCCCGAGGGCCGATCCGTAACATGGCGCCAACTCGCTTCGGCCAAATGCGTGGCAATCCTGCCCGTTTCCCCTTGGCCGTCGGTTCCGGAAAATGATGAGCGACGAACAGCTTCAAGGCAGTTTCAAGTCTGGTGTGAAACGGTTTTCCGCCAGAAACTGCGGCCAACGTCGCAATCGAGAACATTTTCGCCGCTATGGTACTTGAATGGCGCAATCTTTGGTGTTTGCTAAAGCTGGAACCGGAAAAATAATCAATCCGTCAAAACGGCCCGGTAAATGGAGAGAACAATGAAGTCCGTATCGACCTATATGCTTACGCTTGCCTTGGGTGGGCTAGCCACGGGAACGGCAATGCTGGGCGCATCTACACCCAGTTTCGCCGCTGAACCGGAAAGCTGCTCGACAGTCCGCTTCTCGGATGTCGGCTGGACCGATATCACCTCCACGACAGCGGTGGCGACCGAAATCCTGAAAGGTCTCGGCTACAAGACAGATATCAAGGTTCTCTCCGTGCCGGTAACCTATGCGTCGCTGAGCAAAAAGGACATCGACGTGTTCCTCGGCTACTGGAACCCGTCGATGACCGCCGATCTCCAGCCCTATCTGGACAACAAGACCGTCGAAACGCTGCGCACCAATCTGACCGGAGCGAAATATACGCTTGCAGTGCCTAAATACGCCTATGACGAAGGCCTGAAGGATTTCAAGGACATCGCCAAGTTCAAGGACAAGCTTGGCGGCAAAATCTACGGCATTGAGCCGGGCAATGACGGCAATCGTCTGATTCTCGACATGATTAACAAGGATGCATTCGGTCTCAAGTCGTTCGAACTCGCGGAATCGTCCGAACAGGGCATGCTGGCGCAGGTGGCGCGCAGCATCAAGAGCAAAGAGCCGGTCGTGTTCCTGGCATGGGAGCCGCACCCCATGAACAAGCGTTTCGAAATCGCTTACCTAACCGGCGGCGATGATTTCTTCGGCCCCAATCTCGGCGGCGCCAAGGTCGAAACCAATGTCCGCTCCGGCTACGCACAGGAATGCCCGAATGTCGGCAAGTTCCTAACCAATCTTGAATTCAAGCTCGATATCGAAAACGACATCATGGGCAAGATTCTCGATGATGGCGAAGAACCGTCAAAGGCTGCAACCGACTGGCTGAAAGCCAATCCGGGAGCACTAGACCAATGGCTCGCCGGTGTAACGACCGTCGACGGCAAGGAAGGCCTGCCAGCCGTCAAGGCCGCGCTTGGCCTTTAATCCCGACACGTTACCGGACTGCGACGAACACGGCCCGGTAACTTCAGGGATGCCCGCATCTTTTTCTTTTTTTACGCATTATCCAACGCAAAACCGCATCGCACCTTTGCTGGAAATGCACTAGCACGCAGCAGGAGACTTGATCGTTGAACTGGCTGACGGATTATAAGATTCCTGTCGGACCGACCGCCAAATCTGTGGTGGACTGGCTGACGGACAATATGGGCGGTTTTTTCGATACCTTGGCCGCCGTCATGCAAAGCCTCATTGACGGGCTGCTTTTTATTCTCAAATTTCCGCATCCACTACTTCTGATCGCCATTTTCGCTGTCATCGCGTGGTTCATCCAGCGTCGTATCTCTGTGGTCGTTCTGACTGTGATCGGCTTCCTGTTCATTATCAATCAGGGCTACTGGGATCGCACACTTGAAACCCTGACCCTTGTTCTGTCGGCCTGCTTTCTCTGTATGGCAATCGGTGTACCGATCGGTATTGCCGCAGCCCATCGTCCAACGCTCTACGCCGCGATGCGTCCGGTCCTCGACCTGATGCAGACCCTGCCAACATTTGTATACCTCATCCCGGCCATCGTCTTCTTCGGCATCGGGATGGTGCCTGGCCTGCTTGCAACGGCAATCTTTGTTCTACCCGCGCCTGTACGCCTGACGCATCTCGGCATATCGTCGACACCGTCATCGCTGATCGAGGCGGGTGAAGCGTTCGGGGCGTCGCGATCACAGCTCTTGTGGAAAATCGAACTACCCTATGCCATGCCGCAAATCCTCGCCGGGCTGACCCAGACGATCATGCTTTCGCTTTCGATGGTGGTCATCGCAGCACTTGTCGGAGCTGATGGACTCGGTGTGCCAGTTGTCCGGGCGCTGAACTCAGTCAATACCGCCCTTGGCTTCGAGGCGGGACTTGTCATCGTCGTGGTCGCCATCGTGCTCGACCGTATCTTCCGCGCCGGACGCGAGAAATAGGAGCAGGCGGATGACCATTATCGCACTCGAAGACGTCTGCATCATCTTCGGCAAGAATGTTGATGACGCACTTGCTCTTGCGGATCGCGGCGACAGCCGCTCCCAGATTCAGGCGGAAACCGATCTCGTTCTAGGCGTCCACAACTGTACGCTCAACATCGAAGAAGGCGAGATACTCGTTCTGATGGGGCTCTCTGGCTCTGGAAAATCAACACTTCTTCGCGCAATCAACCGGCTTAATCCGATTTCGCGCGGCCGTGTTCTCGTACGGGACGGCGAGCGCGCTATCGACGTCGGCAAGGCCGATCGCGGAACCCTTCGCCATCTGCGCACCGAACTCGTCTCCATGGTGTTTCAGCAGTTCGGCCTGCTGCCGTGGCGCACAGTCGAAGAAAATGTCGCTTTCGGCCTGGAAATTTCCGGCATGGGTAGGGAAGAGCGTCTTACCAAGGCCCGCGACCAGCTTGAACTTGTGGGTTTGCAGGATTGGGCTGGGCGCAAGGTCGGAGAACTTTCCGGCGGCATGCAGCAACGCGTCGGACTTGCCCGTGCTTTTGCAACCGGTGCGCCGATCCTGCTGATGGACGAGCCGTTTTCAGCGCTTGATCCGTTGATCCGCACCCGGCTGCAGGACGAATTGCTGGCCTTCCAGTCGCGCCTGAAGAAAACCATCGTCTTTGTCAGCCACGATCTTGATGAAGCTATGAAAATTGGCAATCGCATCGCCATTATGGAAGGCGGGCGTATCGTTCAGTGCGGCACACCACAGGAAATTCTTCTCCATCCCGCCGACGACTATGTCACAGACTTCGTTGCGCATATGAACCCTCTCGGCGTGCTTCGGGCAGGCGACATCATGGTACCCTTTGACCGCAATGCTGCGCCACGTCCTTTTGCAGCAACCGCCCGGCGCGAAACGCTGGTGCGAGAGCTGATGAATGCCGTGGCAGATAGCAGCGGGGATGTCGGCATTATTGAAAACGGCGCCATCATCGGCAAGATCGCAGCAGATGACATTGTGCGCGCGCTCGCCTGGCACCAGCAACGCGGAACACAAGTCTAAAACAAAGCCCGCGAGCCGCATTTGCCGGCCTTTCGTTTCGATACGATAGGCTTATGCAAAGAAAACGCACAAACAAAAACCGCACATTTCCATGTGCGGTTTTATGTTTCTAAGCCGAGTCCAGATAGCGGTCAGCTATCCGCGGCTTGCCTGGCAGCGGCACGGGCTTCCACACGAGCCTTGATTGCATTGACATCGGCACGCGGCGTCGCAGCAAAGAGCTTCTTCGTATAATCGTGCTGCGGATTGGTGAAAACATCGTCCCGCGAACCGTATTCAACCACCTCGCCGAAGTACATCACCATCACCTCGTCGGCGATGTAGCGCACCACCGAAAGGTCGTGGCTGATGAAGACATAGGTGAGGCCGAACTCTTCCTGCAGGTCAGATAGCAGATTAAGCACCTGCGCCTGCACCGACAGATCGAGCGCAGAAACCGGCTCGTCGAGAATCAGCAGCTTCGGATTGAGCATCAGCGCGCGCGCAATGGCGATACGCTGGCGCTGGCCGCCCGAGAACATGTGCGGATAGCGGTTGAAGTGCTCGCGACCAAGACCAACCTTCAACAGCATCTGCATCGCCTTGGCGCGCCGCTCTTCCGCCGACATGTTGGTGTTGAGCAGGAGCGGTTCCGCGAGAACGTCACCGATCTTCTGGCGCGGATTGAGCGAGCCATAAGGATTCTGGAACACGATCTGCACCTTCTGACGCATCTCAGGCGTCAGGCCATCGCGAGCGATGTTCACATCCGTGCCACCGATAGTCAGTTCACCGGAAGTCTGCGGATCGATCATGGTTAGAATGCGGGCTAGCGTTGACTTGCCGCAACCCGATTCACCGACAATCGCCAGCGTCTTGCCCTTCTCCACCTTGAAGCTCACGCCCTTGACGGCATGAACCACTTTTGGCTTGCCGAACAGGCCACCGCCGACATGATAATCGCGCTTGATATCGCGCGCCTCGAGAACAATCTCGCTCATCACGCTTCTCCCGCACCATTATTTTCAAAGACGAAATCGGACACCGTTGGAAGACGGTCGCCGGTCGCATTCTCCGGTAGAGCCGAGAGCAGCGCACGGGTGTAAGGATGCTTGGGCGCGGAAAACAGCGACAGCACGTCAGCGTCCTCCATTTTGTGGCCCTTGTACTGCACGATCACACGATCCGCCGTTTCAGCCACAACGCCCATATCATGGGTAATCATGATGAGCCCCATGCCGTGTTCCACCTGAAGCCGCATCAGCAGATCGAGAATCTGCTTCTGGATTGTCACGTCGAGAGCTGTCGTCGGCTCATCGGCAATGAGGAGCTTGGGGTTGCATGCAATCGCGATTGCGATCATGACGCGCTGGCACTGGCCACCCGACATTTGATGCGGGAAGCTTTTCAGGCGTTCCGCTGCATCACGGATGCCGACCAGTTCCAGAAGCTCAATAGCACGGGCACGGCTGGCCGAGCCGTTCATGCCAATGTGCTGCTTCAGCACTTCCTCAAGCTGATAACCCACTGTGAAGCACGGATTGAGGCTCGCAACCGGCTCCTGAAAGATCATCGAAATGTCGCGTCCGATGATCTTGCGGCGATCCTTGTCGGACATCGCCTGCAAGTCCTTGCCATCAAAGGTCATGGTGTCTGCGGTAACAGTTGCTGTCTTGGGCAGAAGACCCATGACAGCGAGCATACCGACCGACTTGCCCGAACCAGACTCGCCGACAATCGCAAGCACTTCGCCCTTGTCGACGGTGATGTCGATGCCGTCCACCGCCTTGAAGGGTCCTGTCGAGGTATCGAAAGAAACCGAAAGGTTCCTGATTTCAAGCAGAGCCATTGATCAGCTCCTCTTCAGTTTCGGGTCAAGCGCATCGCGCAGGCCGTCGCCGATCAGATTGATGGCGAGAACAGTGATCAGGATCGCAAGGCCGGGGAACGTAACGATCCACCAGGCGCTCAGGATGAACTCACGCGCTTCGGCAAGCATCGTACCCCATTCTGGCGTTGGCGGCTGTGCGCCCATGCCGAGGAAGCCCAGCGCTGCCACGTCGAGAATGGCGTTGGAAAACGACATCGTCGCCTGCACCACGAGGGGCGCGAGACAGTTCGGCAGGATGGTCTTGAACATGAGGCGCAACTTGCTTGCGCCGGCAAGCTTGGCCGCGGTCACATATTCGCGTTCCTTTTCCGCCATCACGGCAGCGCGGGTGAGACGCGAGAAGTGCGGCAGCAGGACCAGCGTGATCGCCAGAACGGCATTGATCAGGCCCGGCCCAAGGATCGCCACCAGAACCAGCGCCAGCAGCAGCGACGGGAATGCCAGGATAACGTCCATGATGCGCATGAACACCGTATCGACGCCGCCACCGAAATAGCCGGTGATAAGGCCGATGGTGATGCCGAGGCACATCGAAATGATGACGATGACGAAGCCGACAAGCAGCGAATATTGCGAACCGTAAATCAGGCGGGACAGGATATCACGTCCGACCGCATCCGTTCCCAGGAGGAACTGCGTCGAGCCGCCGTTTTCCCAGAATGGCGGGACCTTCACGAATTCACGGAACTGTTCCGTGGGATCATGCGGCGCAATGAGCGGAGCAAAGATTGCAACCAGAATGATCGCGAGGAATACAAAAAGACCGATTACAGCGCCGCGATTGACGCTGAAATAAAACCAGAAATCCTTCAGCGCGCGCATCTTGCCAATGTCGTTCGCGGCTTCCGGCTGAATAGCTGAGTGTGTCATGATACCCTCACTTATGCCGGATACGCGGATTGATCAGACCGTACAGCAGATCGACCACCAGATTGACCACCATGATAATGGCGGCAATCAGCAGCAGACCGCTCTGCACGACCGGATAGTCGCGGCGGAAAATGGAATCGAGCATCCATTTTCCGATGCCAGGCCAGGAGAAGATGCTCTCCGTCAGGATCGCACCGGCCATCAGTACACCGACCTGCAAGCCGATGGTCGTGATGACTGGGATCATGGCGTTGCGCAGCGCGTGAATGCCCACGACGCGACGCGTCGGCAGACCCTTGGCGCGGGCGGTGCGCACATAGTCCTCACCCAGCACTTCCAGCATCGCCGAGCGCGTCTGGCGCGCAATGACCGCGAGCGGAATGGTCGCCAGCACGATGGTCGGCAGGATGAGATGCGAGACCGCCGAAAGGAACGCGCCCTTCTGGTCCGACATCAGGCTGTCGATCAGCATGAAACCCGTCACCGACGGAAAGTAATACAGGAGCGAAATGCGGCCTGAAACCGGCGTCCACTGCAAAATGCCCGAGAAGAAGATGATGAGCAAAAGCGCCCACCAGAAAATCGGCATTGAGTAGCCAACCAGCGAAATGCCCATGAGCCCCTGATCGAACCAGGAACCGCGCTTGACGGCGGCGATGACGCCTGCCGGAATGCCAAGGCAGATCGCCACAATGATCGCGCAGATCGACAGCTCTACCGTGGCTGGAAACAGCGTGAAAAATTCAACGAGAACAGGCTTCTTGGTCACCAGAGACTGGCCAAAATCGCCGTGCAGCAGGTTCCAGACATAATCCAGATATTGCTGCCAGATGGGGCGGTCAAAGCCGAGCTGCGCCATCAGTTCAGCATGGCGTTCCGGGCTGACGCCGCGCTCGCCTGCCATCAGCAGGACGGGATCGCCGGGCAGTACCCGGACGAAAGCGAAAGCAACGATCGTGATGCCAATGAAGGTCGGCACCAGATAGATGAGTTTGTTCAATATAAAACGAAACATACAAAAACTCCGACCGGGTGCGGAGGAACCCTCCACACCCGGCCGCTGGTGTTGTCAGACTTTACTCGGAGATATCGACATCTTCGAAGCGATAGTCGCCAAGCGGGCTCTGCTTGAAGCCCGTAACCTTGGCCGACATCGGCACAAAGACCGTCGAGTGGGCAAGCGTATTCCAAGGAGCCTGCTCCTTGAAGATCACCTGCGCTTCTTCGTAAAGCTTGGTGCGCTCTTCCTGGCTGGTCGAAACCTTGGCTTTCTGGATCAAGTCTTCGAACGGCTTGTAGCACCACTGGGCACGGTTGTTGGAACCGACGCCAGCGCAGCCGAGAAGCGTACCCATGAAGTTGTCCGGATCGCCATTGTCGCCGGTCCAGCCGAGGATAACTGAACCATCACGGTCCTTGTCGGATGACTTCTTGAGGTATTCACCCCATTCCATCGAAACGATTTCGGCGCTGACGCCAACCTTGGCCAGATCCGCCTGCATGAGTTCAGCGGTACGACGTGCATTCGGCATGTAAGGACGGCTGACAGGCATCGCCCACAGCTTCATCTTGAGATCCTTGACGCCAGCGGCTTCGAGAGCCTTCTTGGCTGCTTCCGGATCGTACTTGTCATCCTCGACCTTGTCGTTATAGCCCCACATTGTTGGCGGGATCGGGTTCTTGGCAACCTGGCCCTGCCCTTGGAACACGGCATCAACGATGGCCTGCTTGTTGATGGCCTGGTTCAGCGCCTTGCGGACTTCCGGCTTATCGTAAGGCGCTTTCAGCGTGTTATAAGCGAAGTAAGCCACATTGAGGCCAGCCTGTTCGTCAACCTTGAGGTTGGAATCGGCCTGAAGGCCCTTGATGTCAGCCGGAGCCGGATAGGACATCAGGTGGCATTCGCCAGCCTTGAGCTTCTGCGCGCGAACAGCAGGATCGGTCGTGATCGCGAAGACGAGATCATCGATCTTCGGACGGCCACCCCAATAGTTGTCGTTTGCCTTGAAGCGGACAACAGCGTCCTTCTGGTAAGCGACGAACTGGAACGGGCCGGTGCCGATCGGAACCTGGTTTAGATCGTCCTTCTTGCCATCGGCGGCGAGCTTGTCCGTATATTCCTTCGAAAGGATCGACGCGAAAGGCATCGAGATATTTGCTAGGAAAGGCGCTTCCGGACGGTTCAGCACAAACTTGACGGTATAATCGTCAACCTTGGTGATCTCCTTGATCAGCGCACCCATTTCCATGCTGTCGAAATATTCGTAGGTGATGCCAGCGGTGTACTGGTGCCAAGGGTTGTCCTTGTTGCGCATGCGATCAAACGAGAAGATCACGTCGTCTGCGTTGAAATCGCGGGTTGGCGTAAAATAATCGTTCGAATGGAACTTCACGCCCTTGCGCAGATGGAACGTGTATTCCAGACCATCGTCACTAACATCCCAGCTTTCTGCTAGACCCGGTACAACTTTCGTCGTTCCGTTTTCAAATTCGGCAAGGCGGTTGTACACTGGATGAGCCGAGGCATCGAACGTATCACCGCCAGTATAGGCAGCGGGATCGAAACCTTCAGGAGAAGCCGGTGAGCAATACACAAAGGTCTTTGCCGATGCAGCACCGCTCATCAGAGCCACCAGCGCGGTCGCTGCCAGGAGTTTTTGGTAGAATTTCATTATTGTCCGCCTCCACGGAAAAACCATGCCGCGCGCACCCCATTGCTCGCAGCTTGCGCTTATCGAAACGTGTACCCCCTCACTTTGCAAGCGCAATTTTTAGAACCAGTTCGCATTCTCAACCGATTTCGACTCTATTCATTAGATTTTTATTCCAACAATAGGCGTCATTTCGGAATATTGCGCTAAACCTCCGTGATTTATAATATTATTCGCACCTATTTTGCATGAGCTAATGCAACTTATGCATCATTCACTTAGACGCGATGCAGATGCACCGGATTGGTCTTAACTTGTTTGCAATTTGCCCGTTCGACACGTTTTTCCGCCGAAATCGCTGGCCTTCTCGGTAGAGACGTATTATTAAGTGGATAGCATTAGTCATATTTTCATCCGATAGTCATGCCCGAAGCCAATCCAATTCGTCCGACCACACCCGAGGCCATCCAACTTGCCAAAACCTTGCTGCGAACATCGCGTTACGGTGCTATTGCCGTTTTCGACGCAACAACCGGCAGACCATTGGCAAGTCGCGTCTCTATAGCGTCAGACATTGACGGAACCCCCCTCATTCTTGTTTCCGGATTGGCAGCACACACGCCGGGGCTGTTGGCAAATCCGGCTTGCTCACTCCTTCTAGGCGAGATCGGCAAGGGAGACCCCCTCGCGCATGCGCGCGTCACATTGCATTGTCAGGCCCTGAAAGTTGAGAAGGATTCCGCTGACTATCCTCGTATTCGGCGACGCTATCTTAATCACAATCCCAAAGGATCGCTTTACGTGGATCTAGGAGACTTTGTCTTCTTCAGGCTAGAACTGGAAAGCGCCAGCCTCAACGGCGGCTTTGGCAAGGCGTTCAACCTGACGCGGGATGACATGTTGTGCGCAGCCTCCATCAGTGTAGACTTTGCCGAGAGCGAACAAAGCGCCCTTGACGAACTCAACGAACACCATGCACTCGAGATTGCACAAATTGCTCGACAGCTTGTGAAAAGCAGTACTTTTAAGGGGCAATGGAAAGTGATAGGGTTAGACCCTGATGGCATCGACATCGCCAGCGGCGATATCATTTTACGCCACGTGCTGCCAACGAGCCCTGATTCCGTGCGAGAAGCCGCTAGAGCCCTGACCAAACGGTAAAATCCCTCCCCTGAAACAAAACCGCATTTTTTTTGGGACGAAATTGCACGTCTTTACACTGAAATGAATATAAGCAAGGGCTTTCCAAATTCGGTATATCGCCTTATTTTGTATATGCATGCTTATTTAAATTCGCATGTATATTTTTAACTTTGTCGAGTCTTACGGGGGTATGACGGCAAATGAGCAATGAAAATACTTTTTTTGATTTAATTGAAAACGTAGATCAGGCTGCCGACTTCTTATCGGCGCTTGCAAACAATAAGCGATTACTAATTTTGTGTAAGTTGCTTCATAATGAAATGTCGGTAGGTACGCTTGCCAAGGCGATTGATCTTAGCCAATCTGCCCTGTCTCAGCACCTAGCAAAACTACGAGCTCTTGATCTCGTTTCAACCCGTCGCGACGCACAGACTATTTACTATATGGTCTCTTCGCCGCATATCGAGTTGATGTTGTCGACACTATCGAGTCTGTATATGAGTCCAACACCGCGCAGACACAATCTGGCGGCAGTCGCTCACGCATAACATCATGAGGTCACAGCCGTGCGATGAACGAAAACTCTCATTCGCACGGCTGTGTCCAGCACGTTGACGATCCAGACGACGCCCGCCTCTTCCCCTATCGCAGCATTCGCGAAAAAGATCTCGTGGGACGCCAGCAGCGTTTTATCGCTGAGGGCAAAGTGGTTCTGAACGTCCTGTTTTCGTCTTCGGCACGCTTCGAGACGGAATCTTTGCTTGTTCTGGAGAACCGGCTTGCGGGTCTTAGTGAACAACTCAGCCAATTACCGCCGGACGTTCCTGTCTATTCCGTCCCGCAGACTACTATGGATGCGGTCGCAGGATTTCATGTTCATCGTGGTATTCTTGCAGTGGGCCGTCGCAAGACACAGCCGAGCCTTCGGACAATTCTGGATACGCTACCCGCCAAATCACTCATTGTCGTTTTGTGTGGCATTTCCAATCACGACAATGTCGGCTCTATCTTTCGCAATGCTGCAGCCTTTGAAGCCGATTGTGTACTGATGGATGAAACCTGTTGCGATCCGCTGTATCGCAAGGCCATTCGCGTGTCGGTCGGCGCCACGCTGAAGGTTCCATATTTCCACGGAGGGAATATCGACGAGATCATCTTGGCACTTGGCGATGCCGACTTTAATCTGCTCGCACTCAGCCCCTCTTCTTTTCTCAGTATCTATGATGCCACCAAGCATAACCGACAGGCACTCCTGCTCGGGACGGAAGGGGAAGGATTGCCGCCGCGACTGCTCACGAAGCTGCAAACAGCACGAATTCCCATGTCCACCGCGTTCGACAGTCTGAATGTCGCGACTGCATCAGGCATCGCCTTGTCGCGCTTCAGCAAGTTCTCTTGAGAAAATGTCACCTCTGAAACAAGAAACCTCCGGCTGCTAACCGGAGGTTTCTTGTTTCAGCACAATCGAGCATTTCCATGCATGAAAATAGGAGATGCTCCAAATCTATCAGGCTGCCGAGGCGCTTGTTGTGTTAGCAACAAGGCGGCGCAACATTTCTTCTGCCTGCGGCTCGCGTTCTGACCGACCAATAAAGCCACCGCCAAAGACACGGGCAGTGTTGCTCTCATCGGAATAAAGCACACAAGCCTGTCCTGGAGCGATTCCGCTTTCACCATCAACCAGCTCAACCCAGGTCTGGCCATCGGCATGGCGCAGCACAGCGGGGCGTGGCGGTCGGGTCGAACGAACCTTGGCGAACACTTCCATTCCGCTCTCAGGTAAATCCTTGATAGGCGCATCGCCCAACCAATTGATGTCCCGCAGGAAGACCTTGTGTGTTTCAAGCGCTTCGCGCGGACCAACGATAACCCGAGCATTGGCGGCATCGAGATGCACGACATAAAGTGGTTCACCCGTAGCGACACCAATACCACGGCGCTGACCGACGGTGTAGTGCACGATGCCATCGTGGCGGCCAAGTGTACGCCCGTCGATATGGACAATATCGCCCGGATTGGCCGCTTCCGGCTTCAGCTTGGAGATGATGTCGGAATATTTGCCCTGCGGCACGAAGCAGATATCCTGGCTGTCCTGCTTTTTGGCAACAGTAAGCCCCATTTCCTCTGCAATTTCACGCACCTGAGCCTTCGGTAGGTGGCCAAGCGGGAAGCGCAGATAATCGATCTGCTCCTGCGTTGTTGCAAACAGAAAATAGCTCTGGTCGCGGTCCGTATCGACAGGACGATAAAGCGCACGGTGCGCACCATTGACACGACTGCGGATATAATGACCCGTTGCCAGAGCATCGGCGCCAAGATCGCGTGCGGTCTGTAGAAGATCGGCGAACTTCACGGTCTGATTACATGAAACGCATGGAATTGGCGTTTCACCGCTGACGTAGGAATTCGCGAACGGGTCGATCACGGCTTCGCGGAAGCGCGCTTCGTAGTCAAGGACATAGTGCGGGATACCGAGACTTTCCGAAACGCGGCGGGCATCTTCGATGTCCTGTCCCGCGCAGCAGGAACCGGCGCGATGAACGGCTGCACCATGATCATAAAGCTGCAGCGTCACGCCGACGACATCGTAACCTTCACGTTTGAGAATCCCGGCCACAACAGATGAATCGACGCCGCCCGACATGGCGACGACAACACGCGTGTCTTCCGGCTTTCCCGGTAGATCGAGGCTGTTCAGGCTCATGATTGATTCCAGCTTCCGGGCAAGTGCCCTGCTTCTCAAAATTTAGGTTTCTGGGCCTATATAGGCTAAACTGCGGCAATTTGCCAAGGGTTCGGGAACAATCATCGTCCAGATTGCGACAGGCAACGCACACTTCCCCGCGAGATTTTCCGATCATATGCACCAAAAAAGCCGACAGCGGGGCGAAAGCGAATATTTTTTCAAGTCTTACCAGAGAGTTACCAGCTGCTTAGGTAATTTTTAAAGCTGTCAGGTTAGTCTCCTACTCGATTAGGTCCTTGAGTGTTGTGTAGAGAGTACAATGACCGATCTGGTAAGACCACGTATGAAATATGTTATCGGTCCTGATGGCAGCCCGCTGACCATCGCGGACCTCCCCCCCGCCAATACACGGCGCTGGGTCATCCGCCGCAAGGCTGAAGTCGTCGCCGCAGTACGTGGCGGGCTTCTGAGCCTTGAGGAGGCATGCCAGCGTTATACATTGACGGTGGAGGAATTCCTTTCCTGGCAATCCTCAATCGATGAGCATGGTCTCGCCGGCCTCAGGACCACCAGAATACAGCAATATCGTCACTAAGGCCGTTTCTCAATAGCCGAGACGGCCCTTGGAAGACGAGGATCATGGACTGAGCGGAACAAAACCTTCCGCGAACCGACATGGATCAACAAAACGAAAACCGGCCCACGTGGCCGGTTTTTATTTGCAGATTCTGTTCCTATATTGTGAACTTGATGCGTTGATCGGGGCACCTATTTGTTCAGGAGGATGGCATGAGCGGGACTATCGAGATTCGCAAGGAAGACAGCTCCGACGGTGGGCGTTATGCAGCTGTTCTTGACGGAAGCGAAGCCGAAATGACCTACACGAAGCTCGGTCCATCCCTCATCTCCATTGACCATACTTTCGTGCCGGATGCGATGCGCGGAAAAGGCGTCGCGCAGGCGCTTGCCAAGAATGCCGTTCTTGACGCGCGCCGCAGCGGATGGAAAATCATCTCGCGCTGCAGTTTCATGCATGCACAGGCTATGCGTCATCCCGACTGGTCGGATGTTTTCAGCTAGGCGTTGTTGCTAAAACGGGGCTTATTGCAGGTCGCGAATGCGGTGCGCCAGACTTTTGGAGCCGGACGTCTTTTCATTCTCTGCGTCAGATTTTTCTGCAGCCTCGATAATTGAATGGATCGGGGATTCCGGTCCTTCTTTTTTGGCGGTCGCCGCTACCATATGAGCGGCAAGTACGGCCATTTCTTCACGAAGCGCCGCATTCTCGCGTCGGATTTCCGCCAATTCCGGGTGTTCGTTAGCGCCAGCATTGCTGCGGCTATAACGTTCGATTTTCTCCTGAGCATCGGAAAGCTCGGACATCAGTTTCTCAAGCTTCTGCTGCAGTTCCTCGTTGCGCCGCTTTTCACTCTTCAGTGCCGTCTGCGCCGAGGTCAGCTGGGTCGAAACTTCATTGTAACGCGCTGCGGCTTCCTTGCGATCTCGACGCATTTCAGTCATCTCGTTTGTCAGACGGCTGTATTCCGTCTCGCTTCCACTTATCTCGATACGCAATGTATCGGCCAATCCCTCGAGCGCGCTATAGTGGCTCTGCATCCGTTCCAGTTCAGCCTGTAGGATTTCGGCTTTTTCAGCGGCCGTGTCGCGCATCGTCTCAGCCTCTTTCGTTACCCGCTCATGCTCCGCCAGTTGTTTCTCTATCTCCGTCTGGCTTCGTTCCAGGAGCGGAATGCGTTTCAGCTCTTCATATTGCCGCGCGAGCAAAACCTTCTGCTCCGCATTCTTCTGGCGTTCAAGCTTTAGCAATTGTTCCTGGCGGCTGACCACAACAGCGTGTTCCGCCCGCAGCCCGTCCCGGTCAGCACGTATTTCGGCTAGCGTTATCGGCAATTCCGCCTGAACCTGTCGGCGCGCCAGAAAAAAGGCCCGTCGCCAGACTGATGGGCCGAGCAAAACCACAACGAAAACCGCCACAAGAACGCCAAACATGAAAAAGAGAGCGGACTGGATCACGGTTTCAAATGGGCCCGAGCGGTTTCAGACAAGCAGTTACTATTCATAGTGCGCTGTCGACCGTCTTTCCAGTCAGCGAAATCAATCTCCGACTGAAAAGATGGCTTTGCGCAACTAATTCCTAGAACGGATTCCAAGTCGGCGCGGCGGAAAGCTTCAGATAACCGATATTCACGCCCAGCCGTGCACCCACACCGGTGCGGATCGGCACCAGCATGATGTTCTCACGCTTCAGGACATTGAAGCCGACACCCGCAACTACATAGGCAGAACCTGCAACGCCGGCATAACGACCGTAAAGATTCTGGATGTCATCTAGATTGTAGACAAGCATCATCACACGAGAGCCCTGCCCGCCGAAATCCCAGCCTAGCGAGGGCCCTTGCCAGAACGTTTTATGATCGCCCGCGTTCTTCGTATAGAGCGTACCTTCTCCATAGGTCAGGCCGCCGATGAAAGCGCCGGAACCTTCTTCACCAAGAATATAGCCATTGGGCAAACCAAAACTCTGGAACGCCCTCTCGACCGCGCTTGCTATACCGCCCGAAGTCGACCCGAAGAACCTGTGACCAGATGCAACGATTTCATCGGCAGTGTATGTGTTCTGCGCTCTCGCCTGATTTGGCAGAGCGATGAAAGAAACAAACAGCGCCGCAAAAAACGCAACGAAGCACGCTGCATTGCGGAACTTGATTTGCGACAGGGATTGTATGGCCATGTAAAATTCCTTTTGGCTCTCCGCTCCTCTGTCTGACGGCCCTGTTAAAAGCCTGACCATGTCTCTTCCGGACATTTCGGTCGAATCGCGCCTATTCTAGACCCAAATTTATTGTTCAAACCTTTAAGCCTCGAAATTGGCTTTACGAAGGCATGCGATATCGGCGCTTTTCCCACACTGATGTGAGAGAATACCAGGACGGTACCGGTGGAAAAGAGAGCTTTGTTGCGACGGTTCGATGGCGCGTGTATCCAGTTAAACCGATATTCCGGGCGATTCGCCCACCCTTCATGCAGCGTGCAAACTCTGGCTTTGCGAGCTGTTTCGTCAACCGATAACGGTCCGCTGTTCCGGCAAACCGGAACGAGCGGGATCGATCCGCGTTCCGGAGAAAACGCCATGCCAATGCCCGTTACCCTTTCTGCGCTCGACCTCGGTGCGCTTCTGTGCAGCAGGATCTGTCATGACATTATTTCGCCGGTTGGCGCGATCAATAATGGTCTGGAACTGTTGGAAGAAGGCGGAGCCGACGAGGACGCAATGGCGCTCATCAAATCGAGCGCCCGCAACGCCTCCGCCCGCCTTCAGTTTGCCCGCATCGCGTTCGGTGCAGCGGGCTCGGCCGGCGTGCAGATCGATACAGGCGACGCACAGAACGTTGCGACTGAATATTTCAAAAACGAAAAGCCGGAATTTAGCTGGGAAGGCACTCGCGTCCTTCTGCCGAAGAACAAGGTCAAGCTGCTTCTCAACATGCTTCTGATCGGCAATGCAGCGATACCGCGTGGCGGTTCTCTGGCCGTGCGCCTCGAAGGTGGAGAGGCCGAACCGCGTTTTATCATCACTGTGAAGGGCCGCATGCTGCGCGTTCCACCGAAGTTCCTTGAGCTTCATTCGGGTGCCGCTCCAGAAGAACCGATCGACGCCCATTCCGTCCAGCCCTACTATACGCTGCTGCTGGCCGAAGAAGCAGGCATGAAGATTTCCATTCACGCTACTGCGGAAGATATCGTGTTTTCGGCTGAGTGAGCGCGCCGGAGCGCGGGTCTAACCCGCGCTCATATTGGCAAACCGCAATAAACCTCTCTATCAGTCAGGCAATGCAATTCCGGTCAGGATATGCATCATAAGATATTCGTCGAAAGCGTTGCGGCCAGCGCACATTTGTGGAGGAGACTGCATGGCGAATGAACCGATTGCGGGCCATTGTCTGCTGGTTGACGACTCCTCCGTCATTCGCAAAGTCGCGCGCCGCATCCTTTCCGAAACCATTGCGGAGTTTGCTGAGGCTTCAACCGGTCGGGAAGCACTTGAAGCCTGTTTTTCGCACATGCCCGATATTGTTCTGCTCGACTACGATCTTCCTGACATGACGGCATTGGAAGTCGTGACAGAATTACGTGCCATGCCCGGTGGTGATCAACCGCGTATTATTCTGTGCCTTTATGAACTCGATGTGACTCGTATCATGCGGGCGAAACGCGCAGGCGCCAATGGCTATATCCTGAAACCGTTTGATCGCACCTACCTAACGGAACAATTTGCGGGCATTCTGTCCGCTTAGAGCATAAGCTGATTGGAACGAAGTCCGATGGAGCCGTGCTTTACAGCGTAATGCTTCGGGCACAATCACTCTCAAAAAAGCAAAAGCTCCGCCAAAGCGGAGCTTTTTACATTTCGGATCATTGAGCCGATCAGGCGCTTTCGCGCATTTCCGCATCTGGCTCACGCAGCACATAGCCACGCCCCCAGACCGTCTCGATATAGCTCTGGCTACCTGAGACAGCATCAAGCTTCTTGCGCAGCTTGCAAATGAAGACGTCGATGATCTTCAGTTCCGGCTCGTCCATGCCACCATAGAGATGGTTGAGGAACATTTCCTTGGTGAGCGTCGTACCCTTGCGGAGCGAAAGCAGCTCCAGCATCTGGTATTCCTTGCCGGTCAGGTGGACACGCTGGCCGGAGACTTCAACCGTCTTCGCATCCAGATTGACCACCAGCTCGCCCGTCGTGATAACCGACTGAGCGTGCCCCTTCGAACGACGCACAATCGCGTGAATACGTGCGATCAGCTCATCCTTGTGGAACGGTTTGGTCATGTAATCGTCGGCGCCGAAGCCCAGACCACGAACCTTGTCCTCAATACCGGCCATACCGGAAAGGATAAGGATCGGCGTCTTCACCTTGGACAGACGCAAGGTGCGAAGAACTTCATAACCAGACATGTCCGGCAGGTTCAAGTCCAGCAGGATGATGTCGTAATCATATAGCTTGCCGAGATCGATGCCTTCTTCGCCCAGATCGGTCGTATAGACATTAAAACTCTCGGACTTCAGCATCAACTCGATGCTCTGTGCGATAGCACTGTCGTCTTCAATCAAAAGGACGCGCATCTCTTATCCCCTTTCCGCAGCCGACCCGATGTCCCTCACGGCAGCACACGGAACTATCGTTGCCTTTGCATGAAGGTGCCAGCAAATGGTTAACAAAATATGATTCTGCTTGGCAAGCATATTTCTGCCCTATTTAGAAAATTCTCTTACGCGACTGAATCATAAAGACATTCTTTCTTTTAAGATTCTAAAGTATCGCATTAAGAATCTCCTCTAAGCGATTCATCTGACTCTAGCTTTCACCTGTTGCCGAAAAACAACATGAGGTTTACCGAGCCTTAAGTCCTAACACGTATGATTAACTTCGCCGGTAAAGGAATGGTTACCAAACAAGCGAATTCTTAACTTTTTGTTTCGCTTGCTGAGCCGTTTCGGAAGAACGGTTGCGATGATTTTCCCTTTAGGGTCTTGAATTCGCAAGAAGATTCGGGTGTGGGCCGGTTGCGTTGTGTCCGTTTACACCTGTTAATAAAAGTCGGGGGGAACGCCCCAACACATGAAAGCTGGTTGGTGTTCAAGGAGTATTGCGTATGAAGCCACGTGAAAGCCTGGTCAGGCTGAAACTGTTCCAAGTGAAGGAAAAGCGCCGTCAACTGGGCCAGCTTGACCTCATGATCGGCGAGTTCGAACGGATGGCCGGAGAACTCGACGCCCAGATTCTATCAGAAGAGAAAAAAGCTGGCATCACTGACATCAATCATTTCGCTTATCCGACCTTTGCCAAGGCTGCACGCCAGCGGCGCGACAATCTCTTCGTATCGATTCGCGACCTGATGTCCCAGAAGGAAGCGGCCGAAGCCGAATTGTCAGTCGCAGAAACCGAACTGACGAAAGCCGAAGCGCTCGAAGAACGCGACGGGGGCAAGGCCCCACGGGAAATGATTGAGCGTCCCGTAAACCAGCGTCGCGCCATGATTGGCTGATCGACGCGACCATAAAGTATACTCGACGCTGCTTTTGTAAAAAGCGGCGTCTTGCCGTTGTCTGTAAATACCTCGTTTCCCTCAACATATTGATATTTAGATATCAATGTTTCTCGAATGAAATCGGGTTTGCATAGCTCTCTCGCCAGATGTAGTGAGGAAGCGATGCACAAGACCTCCCCCTCCGGGCCGACCCCGCCCCCAAGCAGACTCAGCTTCAAGAACACAGCCAGACCGGTCCAATGGGTCTTTCTGGCTGGGTTCTCCGCTATTCTGATTTTCGCAGGGGAAGAGTTGCGGTTACCTGCCGCCATGCTTCTGGGCGCGATGCTCGGTGCAATTCTTATGGCCGCAGGCGAAAGCACGCTGCGGGTTCACCGCTGGCTGTCGCTTGGGGCACAGGGTGTCGTCGGCTGCCTTATCGCCCGCTCGATCACTGCTGAGTTTTTTGCCAGCATGGGACAGCACCTGCCTGTCATCCTGCTATCCGTCGGCTTTGTGCTGTTTACCAGTACTTTTATTGGCTACCTGCTCGCGCGATTTCGCATTTTACCGGGCACAACCGCCGTGTGGGGATCTTCTCCCGGTGCGGCTACCGCAATGACGCTGATGGCCGAAGCCCACGGAGCGGACGCTCGTCTCGTTGCCTTTATGCAGTATCTGCGTGTGGTGTTGGTTGCCACAGCCGCTTCTCTTGTCCTACGCCTCTGCACTGGCGTTGAAACCGTTGCGCCCGCCGAAATCGTTTGGTTTCCTCCCATCGATTGGTCCACCCTTGGACCGACATTATTTTTGATCATCGGCGGCTCGTTCCTTGGAGAAATCCTCCGCATTCCGACGGGCGGCATGCTCGTGCCGCTCATACTGGGTGCGTTGCTTCAGGACACCAGCTTCCTCACCATAGACCTGCCGCCATGGTTGCTCGCAGTCAGCTATCTGCTCATCGGCTGGCGCATCGGCCTCGGCTTCTCGCGTGCCATCATCGCTCATGCCGCACGTGCCTTTCCGGCGGTGCTGGCATCAACATTGCTGCTCATTGCCGTTTGTGGGTTGTTTGGCATGGCGCTCGGTCACGTGCTGGGCCTTGATCCGTTAACCGCCTATCTTGCCACCAGTCCTGGCGGCGCCGATACTGTTGCGATTATCGCAGCCTCGAGCAATGTCGATTTGCCCTTTATCATTGCCATGCAGACCAGCCGCTTCTTCATCGTGCTTCTGGCAGGCCCTGCCATCGCCCGCTTTGTTGCTGCGCGCATTGATAAGCGGACCATGAAAAAGAACCTCTAACAGCCCAATTGCCGGAGCTGGCGGGACCGTGTTAGGTTTTCGGCATGACACAGGTTTGCACCCATCTCATGTTTCAGGGCAGTGCAGGCGCAGCTCTGGAAACATATCGTTCGATCTTTCCCGACTTCCTGATCGAGTCGATCAAAATCTATGACGAAGCAAGCGGCAGTCCCGGTAAGGTGCAGATCGCACGCGTGACCTTCGCCGAGCACCGGTTGATCGTGATCGACAGCCCCATTTCGCATCAGTTCGACTTCAACCCATCCGTATCGCTTTTCATCGACTTCCATGATGAGGAAAGCCTGACCAGTGCCTTTGAAAAGCTTTCAGACGGTGGCGAAACACTGATGCCACTCGACAATTACGGTTTCAGCAAGCTTTTCGCCTGGATCAAGGACAGATACGGCGTTTCCTGGCAGTTGAACTTGCAAGCCTGACAAATAAAAAACCCGGCTTTCGCCGGGTTTTCGTCAAGCAGATTGAAAAGCTGATCAGCCCTTCTTGCCATGGAAACCACGGATAGCGCCGATGATCTTGTCGTGATCTGCTTCCGATAGATAGGGGTGCATCGGCAGGCTCAGAATGCGGTTCGGCAGGCTTTCCGAAACCGGCAGTCCACCCGGCGCAACCGGATAATGCTTGTATGCCGTCTGTTGGTGTAGCGGCTTAACATAATAGATGACCGAAGGAATGCCTTCCGCCTGAAGATGCGCCTTCAGGCCATCGCGGTTTTCGCTCTCGATAGAATATTGAGCCCATGCCGAACGGTTGCCGGCCGGAAGGGCGGGAACCTTGACGACATCTTTCAACGCTTCATTGTATCGCTTGGCGATGCGGTCACGCGCTTCCATTTCGTCTTCCAGGATCGCAAGCTTTTCCAGAAGAATAGCAGCCTGGATCGTGTCCAGACGCGAGTTGATACCAATGCGAACGTTGTCGTACTGGGTTTCGCCCTTGCCGTGGAACAGAACCGAACGCAGCGTGTCTGCCAATTCGGCATCGTTGGTGAACATGGCACCGCCGTCGCCATAGCAGCCTAGAGGCTTTGCCGGATAGAAGCTCGTCGCACCGACATGGCCGAATGCTCCGCACATGACATTGTCACGCTTGCCGCCGATGGACTGAGCGGCGTCTTCGATCACGAACAGGCCTTCGCGGTCGGCAACGGCGCTGATGCGGTTGTAGTCGGCAGCCAGACCGAACAGATCGACCGGGATGATCGCCTTCGGCTGCAGGCGGCCTTCCTTGCGGATAGCGGCGATCGCAACTTCAAGCTGCTCGACGTTCAGGTTGTACGTGTTCGCATCTACGTCAACGAACACCGGCTCTGCGCCGACCAGCGCAACAACTTCCGCCGTGGCAGCAAAGGTGAAGGACGGAACGAATACTGCATCTCCCGGACCGATACCGCGTGCCATCAGAGGCATCTGCAATGCATCGGTGCCGTTAGCGCAGGCGATGACATGCTCCACACCCAGATATTCGCCGAGCTTCTTTTCAAATTCGGCCACTTCCGGTCCAAGAATATAACGGCCTTCCGCAACAACCTTGGAAATGGCGGCATTGAGACGGTCTTCGATACGCGCGCGCTGCGCTCCAAGATCAATAAACTGCATGTTGGCTCCAATATATCTGGCCCGCACAAACGGATATGCGAATCCTCGGCAACCTATTTATTCGCTTGCGACCAGCCCCGCTATGGCCAGAGCGTTCAAAGTTTTGCGATTCCTGTAACACCGCTTGACACAGTTCACACGAACCGCGCGGCTTCCCTTTAGCGTGGGTGCCGGATGGTGCCTTCCGTGAGGATACGCAGCACACTGATCGCTTCCTTACCATCCGTACGCGGCTTTTCGCGCGTCTCGATGCAATGCAGGAAATGCTGCAATTCACGTGTCAGCGGCATGCCTTCCTCGACCGGGATATAGACCGGCTCTACGGATTTAAAAGACCAGTGGTCGTTTTCTCTCCAGA
Source organism: Ochrobactrum sp. CGA5 (assembly GCF_006345815.1). Lineage (GTDB taxonomy): Bacteria > Pseudomonadota > Alphaproteobacteria > Rhizobiales > Rhizobiaceae > Brucella. The sequence continues at coordinate 140,057 of NZ_VCIG01000043.1, forward strand.
CTTCGTGATTGTAGAGCGCAAGCTTGCGATCCCATGGCTCGCCGTCATCAAACACAGCCATACCCTTTGTGCCGGTGACTGTCAGGCGGCGCTCACGGTAGGCGTTCAGGCGCGACGCAAACAGGTGTCCGCGGATGCCATTCGGAAAATCGAGATGAAGATGGGCGATGTCGGTAAGATGATCGAGCGTCGCGACGCCCTCTCCACGAACCGCGCTGGGCTCCTCTCCGGTGATGGCCAGAATCATCGAAAGATCGTGCGGCGCAAGATCCCACAGGGCATCAAACTCGCTATGGAACTTGCCGAAGCCGACGCGATGCGAGTGCACATAGCGAATGTCACCGAGTTCGCCGCTCTTAGCCATGTCGAGAAGCTTTTCAAAGGCCGGATGGAAACGCAGCACGTGGCCAACCATGAACACGCGACCGTTTTCGCGGGCGGCTTCCACTTCGGCTTCCGCAGCCGGAATGTCGAGAGCGATCGGCTTCTCGACGAGAACGTCTTTGCCGTTCTTCACTGCCTGTATGGCATATTGTGAATGAAACTGCGCTGGCAGCGCTAGGACAATGCCGTCAATGTCTGGACGCGTGAACAATTGATCCACGGGAACACTGGGAACACCGAACTCGGTCGCGAAGCGTTCCGCCTGTTCGGCCTTTGAGTCGGAGACTGCCTGAAGGGCACCGAGGCTCTTCAGGGTACGAATGTGATTGCCGCCCCAATAGCCGCAACCCAAAACCGCAATACGAGGTGCCATAAAACTATGCCTTTGCTGATGCAAAGTTCCTTATCGGTGCAAATGATAGAAAACAAGACGAAAGCTATGCGAAGAGTGCTTGACAGCTTTTCATTCCGCACATATACCGCCGCCATTCCTTGCAGGAACAATGATCTGCCTCGCCGGAAACGGCGATCATTAAATTGTCTCTGTAAAGCGACGCATGGCGGAGTAGCTCAGTAGGTTAGAGCAGAGGAATCATAATCCTTGTGTCGGGGGTTCGAATCCCTCCTCCGCTACCATCGCCCTCGCTCTCCAGACATTTGTACCATATTCACATAGCTTGACCGGCTATTGGTGCGCTTTATGTTGTGCACGTCATTGTTTAACGTCGGCACGTTCATGCAAATTATCGCTCTCGATCATGTTCAACTGGCAATGCCTGAAGGTCAGGAGCAGAAAGCGCGCGATTTTTATGGCTCGATCCTCGGCTTTGCGGACGTTCCAAAGCCTGAGAATCTCGCGGCTCGTGGCGGTTGCTGGTTTGAAAAGGGAGCAATCAGGCTTCATCTGGGTGTCGAGCGCCCTTTCTCGCCCGCACGCAAGGCGCATCCTGCATTTCTGGTCGATGACCTGCACGAAATGATTGCACATCTGACGCGAGCAGGCATCGAAACAATCGTGGACGAGCCGCTGCAAGATTATGATCGTTGCTACATCCACGACCCATTCGGCAATCGTATCGAATTGATGCAGACGATAGCCTGACGGCAATAGCCATCAGGCTATAAGTTTTAATTTGCTGCAGCAGCGATAATACGACAAAGTCCTTCGCGCACCACCGGCTTGCTGGTCGCCTGCCCCGCCTGAATACTGAAGATTGCATCGACGCGGGTGCCCTTACCCTGTGCCCGTGCGGTGACGCGCAAGGTCTGGACACGGCCCGATCCGCTCGTCTCCTGGAAAGCATCTATGGAAGCCAGCTGCTTGTTTACCTTGATGCCAGAGAAACCTTCGGCTGCGACAGCTTGCGCCAGGCGCTGCAAGGCGGTCGACGATTTCACACCAGCGAAGTTTTGCGTCGAGCGATAGCTCACTGCTGTTACAAGTGGAACACCCTCGGACTTGAAATTCTGTTCGCACGAAGCAGCAAAGCCTGACCCGACTGTCATCAGGGTCAAGAGACCCGCAACCAAGAATACCCGCATTCAACTCTCCCTCAAATATGTTAGAAAATTAGAATATTAAATCGCGGCCGCGGCTTCGCCAACGGGAAGCTGATGTTCGTGCGGCAACACTTCACTGGATTGTAATCGGCGCACCGACTATATCCACCCTAAGTCCGCTTTCCGACCCGGAGACATCAGACAGCGATCATGCCCATTCTCATCAATCAGCCTCATCCGTCCATTGATCCAGCCTCCATTGAGAAGCTGGTGGCCACTTTCTACGGACGCGCACGCGAAGATGAAGTAATCGGGCCGATCTTTGCCAATGCGGTTCATGATTGGGACCATCACATCGCGCAAATCGCTGCATTTTGGTCTTCAGTTATCCTCAAGACCGGCAGCTATGAAGGGCGCCCCATGGCGCCACATCTCAAGCTAGAGCTAAAGAACGAACATTTCGACCGTTGGCTCGACCTTTTCGAGAACACAGCCCGCGAAATATTCCCTGCGGAAGCAGCGATCATTTTCATTGATCGGGCTCGACGCATTGCCGACAGTTTTGAAATGGCAATCGCCACCAATACGGGCCAGATTTCCGCGCCACGGCATTCACGCCGACAGCTTTAACCAAAACAGAGCGCAACTCTTGCGCGCAATGCGACATATCTTGTCATCTAATATTTAACTATATAAGCACGTCCACAGAATAGGCGGGCTACAGTTCAGTCACGTCAACAGAAAATAAAGGCTTGTGGGAGCACAAAAAGCCAAACGCACGCTGGTATGTTTGCGATGTCACTAAAATTCGCGACATAGCACTTGCATAGAGGGGCAGAATTTCGAACAGTTGCCGCAGCTTTTTTGAACGCGAGATAGATCGCGTATCGTGGCAACCAGAACGTGAAGCTTCGACTTGAGCGGATATGCAGGGAGTTAGACTATGAATGAATCCATTCGCGAGCTTTTGACCAAGGTCGGCGGACTACCGGGTCCAGTGGCGGACATTGCCGATGACGCCGATCTCTACAGTGCAGGTCTGTCGTCCTTTGCCTCGGTGCAGCTCATGCTTGGTCTGGAAGACAAGTTCGATATCGAGTTTCCGGAGCAATACCTTAATCGCAAGTCTTTCGCGAGCATCAAGGCCATCGAACAGACGATTACCCAGATTCTCAAGGACAAAGAGGCCGCATAATGAATGCCGGGGCGGGGAACAGTCTTTCAGAGCGCGTGGGCCGCGTTGCAGCCATAGCGGGTAAATTTTCCGATAGCGTCGATAAGGAAAGCCGCTTCCCGCGTGAAGCTATCGATGCGATGAAGGCCGAAGGTCTGCTTGGCATTCAGGTGCCGACCGATCTCGGCGGCGAAAGCGCAGAAATCGATCAGATTGCGGAACTATGCTGCATTCTGGGCCAGTCTTGTGCGTCGAGCGCAATGATTTTCGCCATGCACCACATCAAGCTTTCGAGCCTGGTGGAGCACGGCCAGACAGTCGAATGGCATCGGGACTTCATGCGCCAAGTTGCAAAGGACCAGCTTCTGCTTGCCTCAGCTACGACCGAAGGCGGCATTGGCGGTGATCTCCGCAACTCGATCTGCGCTATCGAGATAGAAGGCGATATTTGCCGTCTGGAGAAGAACGCCACCGTTATCTCCTATGGCTCTCACGCAGATGCCATTCTGATCACATCACGCTCCCACAAGGATGCAGCATCGTCGGATCAGGTGATGACCGTGTTCCTGAAAGACCAGTACACGCTTGAAAAGACGCATGATTGGGACACGCTTGGGATGCGGGGCACCTGCTCGGAGGGATTTGTGTTCCGTGGCGAAGCCGACAAAGTGCAGATCCTGCCCCATCCATTTGCCGAAATCGCAGCACAATCCATGCTGGCCCAGTCGCATACACTGTGGAGCTCGCTCTGGTATGGCATCGCGGTCGATGCGGTCAACCGGGCACAGGCATTCGTGCGCGCCGCCGCGAAGCGCAATCCAGGAGCACCACAGCCTGGTGCCTTGCGCGTAGCCGAAGCGTCCAACATGCTTCAGATGCTGAAGTCCGAAATCGTCGCCTGCCTCAAGACGTATCGCGAAGCAAAGCACGATCGGGACAAGCTCGCCTCGATGGGCTTTGCGATTGCAATGAACAATCTCAAGATTGCCGCGTCACAGTCGATCCTTCAGATCATCAATCACGCCATGCTTGTTTGCGGCATCATGGGCTATAAAAACGGCACGCCTTTCAGCCTCGGACGCCATTTGCGTGACGCGCATTCCGCACAGCTGATGATTTCAAACGAGCGCATCCTTGGCAACACTGCCACCATGCTGCTCATTCACAAACAGAACACCAGTCTTTTGGGATAGTTGCCATGGATGCTCAGAGATCATTTCTAGACCGGCTTTTTGATTCCGGTCTCCTGATCGACACCGGCGTAGAAGGTCTTTACGGGCGCTCCGGCCAGTTTGAAGATGTCATTCAGGCATTTGAACGCCTGATCGATCGCACCGGAGGCAATGATGGCGCCGAAGCCATTCGTTTCCCGCCCGGTATGAACCGCGCTTTTTTTGAGAAAAGCGGCTATATGAAAAGTTTCCCGCAGTTGGCCGGCACCGTGCACAGTTTCTGCGGTTGCGAGCTTGACCACGTCAACCTCATCAAGTGCATGGATGAAGGCAAGGACTGGACGCTGGAGCAGAAGGCGACAGACATCGTGCTGACGCCTGCGGCCTGTTATCCGCTATATCCGACGATTGCGAAACGCGGACCGTTGCCACAAGGCGGTGGGCTTTACGATCTGCAATCCTATTGCTTCCGTCATGAACCGTCAGTTGACCCTGCCCGCCAGCAGCTCTTCCGCATGCGTGAATATGTGCGCATGGGTACGGAATCGGATGTCATGTCATTCCGCCAGCTCTGGATCGACCGCGGCACTGAAATGATGAAGAAGGTCGGGCTGCCGGTGGAAATCGATGTTGCCAACGATCCTTTCTTCGGGCGTGCTGGCAAGTTGCTGGTCAACAACCAGCGCGATCAGAACCTGAAATTCGAACTTCTGATCCCGATCACCAGCGTCGAAAAGCCGACCGCCTGCATGAGCTTCAACTATCATCAGGACCAGTTCGGCGTGAAATGGGGCCTCACACTTGATGACGGTGCCGTGGCACACACGGCTTGCGTCGGCTTTGGGCTGGAGCGCATCGCGCTGGCGCTTTTCCATCATCACGGTCTGGATGTTGAAATCTGGCCTGAAAATGTACGCAAGGAATTGTGGGGCTGATCGCGGCTATGCAGGCTGTTTTTCCGAACATCGCGCCCGACCGTTACACGCCGCACGCCTTGCATGCCCAGACACGCGTCTGGCCGGAAACCAACTGCTACGTCGATCTTTGGATCGAAGTGTTGGCAACGTTGGGCGTCGCCCCCGAAGCCATGCTCGGCTTCACGCTCACACAGGATTTCGAGGGCGACCAGTTCACCTTCTTCAAGGTTCCGCTGGAAGACCTCGAAGCCCTTTACGGCGTGCGGGCGACGGAGCTTGCGATTTTCGATCATGTGGAAAGCCATGTCGCCGCGCAGATCGCGCGTGGACGTCTCTGCATGATCGAAATGGACAGTTACTTCATGCCGGATACGCATGGCGTCAGCTACCGCACCGAGCACGGCAAGACCACCATTGCCATCAATCGCATGGATATTGAAAACCGCTCGCTGGATTATTTTCACAATGGCGGTTTCTATCATCTCGAAGGTGAAGATTTCGACGGCGTCTTCCAGCGTCATCTGACGGAAGCCGACCTGCCCTTCCTGCCCTATACGGAGTTCGCCAAATTTCCGAAGATTGTGCCGGATGAAGCGCATCAGCGGCGTGTCGCCGAAATTCTTCTGCCACGCCATTTTGCCCGCAGGCCGAAGGAAAACCCGATCCGCGCCTTTGCCAGCGTCTTTCCTGCTCAGGTCGAAGCAATTGCGGAACGCCCGTTCGGCTTCTTCCATAAATATGCATTCAACACGCTGCGCCAGCTCGGCGCAAATTTCGAACTTGCGGCAAGTCATCTCGACTGGCTCGGGCAAGGCACGCGCTTTGCAACAGCCTCGGCAGATGCCTTGCAGATCGCGGAGACGGCAAAGGCTGTTCAGTTCCAGCTTGCCCGGGCCGTGATGCGCAAGCGGTTCGATGCATTGGCCGGGACGCTTCAACCGGCAGCGGATGCATGGGATCGGCTGATGGTGGCGCTTGCAACGGAAATGGGTCGCGATGCAGCTTGAGCTGAATCCGACCCGCCGCCCGCTCTCGACTGGTTGGCAGCTTATCATCACCGGTGCGGATGCGGCGCAAACACCGCATGACGCCAGGTCCGCTGACAGCATCGATGATGCTCCCGTGCCCGGAACAGTGGCGGAAGCCTTGGAAAACTCGGGACGCTTCCACCGCAACAATCCCGTACAGCTCGACAATCAGGACGCCTGGTATTTTCTCGATCTTGAGGAGATGCCCGGCCCCGCCACGCTCCATTTTGGCGGGCTTGCCACGATATGCGACGTCTTTTTCAATGGCGAATTGCTGCTGCAAACCGAGAACATGTTTCTTGGCCATGACCTGCCCGTCATTCTGACCGGCAGGGACGAGCTTGCGCTCTGTTTTCGTGCGCTTGCACCCCGCCTCAGCCAAAAAGGCCCTCGTGCTCGCTGGCGCACACAACTGATGAATACGCAGGGTCTACGTCTTATCCGCACGACCGCCCTTGGCTATATGCCGGGTTGGTGCCCTGAAGTGCACGCCGTCGGTCCATGGCGTCCGATTACCATCAGCCGCCCGGATGCCGAAACCATATCCGACGTGGCCATTCAGGCGAGACTGACCGAAGCCGGCAATGGCGAACTTCAGGTGAGTTTTATCTATAACGGCAAAGCCGAAACGCTCTCACTGCTTTGCGCGGGACAGAAAGCTGCCTGCATGCGTCATACCGGCGATCAGTGGATAACAAAGCTGACGCTTACCAATGTCGAACCGTGGTGGCCGCATACGCATGGCAATCCCACGCTATACAATGTCGAGCTTTCAATCGACGGTGAACGACGCCTGCTCGGGCGCACCGGCTTTCGCAACATCGCAGTTGATCGCGGACCAGATGGGAAAAGCTTTGCACTAAGGATCAATGGCGAGAAAGTCTTCAGCCGTGGTGCGGTTTGGAGTTCTGCGGATATCGTTAGGCTTCCCGGCGCACGCGCCGACTACGAACCATGGCTGAAGCTCGCGCAGGAAGCCGGCATGAACATGCTGCGGCTGAGTGGTATCACTGCCTATGAAACCTCCGATTTCTATGCGATTTGCGACGAGCTGGGTATCATGGTGTGGCAGGACTTTATGTTCGCCAATTTCGATTATCCGGTGAAGGACGAAGCATTTGTCGCAAAAGTGCAGGCTGAGGCATCTCAGCTTCTGGCCGCTGTCGGATATGCACCGTCGCTGACTATCCTCTGCGGCGGCAGTGAAATCTACCAGCAGGGTGCAATGATGGGCCTGCCGGAGGCAACTTGGAAAGGCCCGCTTACCGAAGAAATCCTGCCAGGAATTGCAGGCAAGCTATGCCCGGAGATTCCCTATGTGCCAAACTCGCCCTGCGATGGCGCCCTCCCCTTCATCAGCAACAAAGGCGTCAGTCATTATTACGGCGTCAGCGCTTATTGCCGTCCGCTAGAAGATGCGCGGCGCGCAGAAGTCCGCTTTGCAACCGAATGTCTGGCCTTCTCTAACGTGCCCGAAGCGCGCACGCTGAAAGCCCAACTCGATGTGCCACCGGTTCATGATCCGCGTTGGAAAGCGCGCGTACCCCGCGACCGTGGTGTGTCCTGGGATTTCGAGGATGTGCGGGACGCCTATCTGGAGATGCTGTACGGCTATGATCCAACGCGGCTGCGACGTGAAGATGTGGAACAATATCTCCACCTTTCCCGCGCTGTTACGGCGGAAGTAATGGAAACGACGTTCGCCGAATGGAGACGCCCGGGAAGCACCTGTTTCGGCGGACTTCTCTGGATGTTTCAGGACCTGTTGCCCGGCGCCGGTTGGGGCGTGATCGATGCCACCGGCGAGCCCAAGCCCTCATGGCACGGCCTCAAGCGTGCCTTCCGTCCACAACAGGTCGCCTTGACCGATGAGGGCGTCAACGGCCTTGCGATCCATGTTTTGAACGAATGCGACGAACCCATCGATCTTTCACTTGAACTGGCATGCTTGCGCGCCGGTTCGCAGCCGGTGGTTTCCGGTCGTCGCGACCTTTTTATGGCTGGCCGCTCGGCAATTACGATTGCTGCAACGGATCTGTTTGGTGCCTTCTTCGATGTCACTTACGCCTATCGTTTCGGTCCTCCCGCGCATGACGTGACCATTGCGCGACTGAAGCGTAATGATACGACGATTGCCGAGGCATTTCATTTCCCACTCGGACGAAAGACGGCCTTTCACGACGCCGCTATCGAAGTCATACCTGTCGAAGAAAACGGGAACTGGTTCCTCGAGCTCAAAACACCGGTTCTGGCCCAGTCGGTCAGCATTGATGCAGGTAACTGGCGGGCGGCGGAGAACTGGTTTCATCTTGCTCCCAACGTGACGAAACGCATCGCCCTTATTCCGCGTCATGCAGCGCCGGGAAAACCGTCTGGAGAAATTCGCATCGCCGGATCGTCGCGGATCGTCTGGTTCTGATTACTTCAGAGCCAGAGAGCGTATCTGGTCGATATAGATTTCGCGTGAGTGATCAGGTGTCAAGTTATGATCGGCATTCGGAATGATGGCAACCGAAACATTGTCAAATCCTTGAACGCCAGTGCCCGCCTGATCGAAATAGAAATTAAAATGCTCGCGACCGACGTCCTTCTCAGCGTAGACGAGCGCCAGCGGAACCCTACGTTGCTTCAATTCGTCAAAAGCCGAATAGACCGTCCGCCCCTCCACTGTACGGCTACGCAGTAGCTTACGCGCCAGCCTGCGGACACGCCCTGCAACCCCGCGCGTGAGATTGCGCAAAATCGCACGGAAATCCAGTTCCCCGCGAAACAGGCGCTGGAATGTTTCGGCACGCAGCGCGCGACTGCCATAGTCTTCCAGCGTACGATTACCTTCGCGGACGGCATCTTCCACCGAGCGTCCGGGTGACCAGTAGAAAGCCACCGGATTGACGAGAACCGCACCTGAAATACGCTCGTCCTTGACCGCGCTACTGAACCCCAGAAGTGCGCCGCTGCACCGCCCAGCCACAATGGGGCGGCCCCAGCCAATAGCGTCGAGATGGTCGAGAGCTTCGGCAACGTCCGCCTCTGGTCCGTTGGTATAAAGCACCTGATCCGGCATCCCCGGATTAGGCGGGCTGTCGCCCGCATTCGCAATATCAAAGCGCAGTGACGCTATCCCTTCTCGCGCAAGCTTGCGTGCCATGCTGACGGTCGTGCGCCCCCATCCGACACGTCGATCGTAAGCGGCGGAGAGAAATAGAACCGTCCTGCCGCGCCGTTCTCCCTCAGGTGCGCAGAGAACGCCTGAAAGGCGATTGCCTAGGCCGAAAGATATCGCCGTTTCGACAAAACCGTCACCAGTCAAAGTGCCGCCGAGAGCACTTTCATCCGGCTTGTTCCCCACGATCTGCGACCCCGCCAGACCTGCCACCCAGTCGACAAGCCGACCTGCAAGTTCCACAGGCAGACGCGAAATGACCGGGTTCGAAATCAGCTTGTCGTAATCGGCAAATGCCTCGACCGTTACATCCGCGCCGAGCGCTTCCAGATGCGTTGCCAGTTCGGCATCGTTCGGGCGATCCGTCCGCGCCAGCAAAAGGCATTGGGGTGCAGGCTTCGTTGCCAGCGACAGAAGATTGATCTTCTTCACATCGGCGGCCACTTCCGGCTGCATTGTCAGCGACGCGATGGAAACGCTGTTCTTGATCCTTTGCTCCTGCGTCAGTCCTAGATCAGCATCGACCATGCTCGACCAGACAGCCAGTTCGCGGGTATAGAAGCGTCCGGAAATGACCGGTGCCAAAAGTGCCAGGGCCACGATGTCTTGGATCCGTGATGCCGTTTCGGCAGCAACCGCTGCGCCAAGGCTCTGTCCAATGACGATGACGCGGCTTGCCCCCGACAGCTCACGCGCCTTACGGGCAGCTTCACAAAGTGCATTGCGCCAGAGTTCAAGTCCTTTGGAAAAATCGATGTCGTCGCGCCCATCTCCCGTACCGGGCCAATCGAAACGGAAGGAACCTATTCCCCGCACCGAAAGCCGGTCGGCGATGATGCGCCAGAATTTGCGTGTCGTACAAAGCTCTTCCAGCCCCCAAGGGCTTGCAAACACGACAACAGTATCAAGAGATTGGCCGACAGGCGCTTGATAAAGGCCCAGCGTGTCGCAAAAGACGACAGGGCTGGCGGCAGACCGCACAGCATTTCCCGATTGCCTGAAGGATGTTGATGTCTCGTTCTCCATCCTGTCGCCCATGCCTGATACATCCCATCACAGAAACCACATCTTGCAATAATGGAAATCAAGCACGGCACCAAGGATTTATCGCATTGATTGCGAAAGCTTGCCCCCGCCGGGCATCAAGCGCAGCAGGGTTGCAACAGGTAGAGAGCGAATCTTCCATAAAGCAAAGCAGCTCAGGAGATAGGAATTAAGCCGCTGGCTTAGTCTTTTCGCCTTCCAGCAGTTTTTCATGACGCAGAAGCATACCGTAGAGGTCGCGCGGCTCATCTGGATCAGCCAGCAAATCAAGCTGCTCGTAGAAGCCCGTATCTTTCAGCTTGTCACGTACATAACGCAGCGCAGAGAAATCTTCCGTTGCAAAGCCTACCGAGTCAAACAAAGTAATCTGACGTGCGTCCTTGCGGCCCACCGTTTTGCCAGTAATAACTTCCCAAAGCTCATTGACCGGATAATCGTCCGGCAGTTGCTGGATTTCGCCTTCAATGCGGGTCTGCGGCGGATATTCGACGAAGATATCCGAGCGACGCAGAATATCACCGTGCAGTTCCGTCTTGCCGGGGCAATCGCCGCCAACCGCATTGATGTGAACGCCAGCACCAACCATATTGTCGGTCAAAATCGTTGCATTCAATTTATCGGCGGTAACGGTTGTGATGATTTCCGCCCCCTCAACAACCTCCTCAACATTTTTGCAGATCACAACCTCAATACCAGTGCCCTGAAGATTGCGCGCGCATTTTTCCGAAGCTGTACGGTCGATATCGTAAAGACGCAGCTTGTCTATACCAACGATCGCCTTAAAAGCCAGCGCCTGAAATTCGCTCTGCGCGCCATTCCCGATAATCGCCATCGTGCGGGCATTTTTCGGGGCAAGATGCTTCGCTGCGACCGCCGATGTTGCAGCGGTGCGCAATGCGGTCAGGATCGTCATTTCGGTCAACAGCATTGGATAGCCGTTGCCTACATCCGAAAGCACACCAAATGCCGTGACTGTCTGGAGACCGTCACGCGTATTCTTGGGATGTCCATTCACATATTTGAAACCGTACAGCGTACCGTCGCTCGTCGGCATCAGTTCAATCACGCCCTCATCGGAATGTGAGGCCACGCGCGGCGTCTTGTCAAAGCTTTCCCAGCGGCGGAAATCCTCTTCCACATAGTCGGCGAGTTCTTTAAGGAAGGTTTCTACGCCGACGGAAAGCACCAGCTTCATCATATGATCAACGCTGACGAAGGGGACGATATTGAGGTTTGGTTGGGTCATTATTGCTCCTTGAGCGCATCCCGAAAAGTGCGAAGCGATTTTCGGAACAAGATGCGCGTAATACAATTAGCTTGAGCATTCCACCACCGAATGAACCCATCCGGCGCGTCACGAATGCGGCCTCCTGAACTCAGTAATTGATGGTTGGACGGTCCATGACACTGCGGCCCAGCAGGCTCGCCATCAGATCGACCATCACGGTTGCGGTACGCCCGCGTTCATCGAGAAACGGATTAAGTTCAACGAGATCGAGGCTTGTCACCAGTTCACTGTCATGCAGCATTTCCATAATGAGATGCGCTTCGCGGAAGGTTGCACCGCCCGGAACCGTGGTGCCGACAGCGGGCGCAATAGACGGTTCAAGGAAATCAACATCGAGACTAACATGCAGAAGACCGTTTTCATCCTTCACCCGCTGGAGAAAGCGGCGCAATAAGGCCGCCACACCGTGCTCATCGATAAGGCGCATGTCATAGACGGCAACTTCGGTCTGCTTGATCGCAGTGCGTTCTGCCGGATCAACACTGCGAATACCCATCATACAAACATTGGCGGGATCAATTGGCGCCGCCAAGGCCGGAAAATAGCCCTCAAAGCCCTTCTGTCCCGTGTAATAGGCAACAGGCGTGCCATGCAGATTACCACTGCCCGTCGTTTCCAGAGTATGGAAGTCCGTATGTGCATCGAGCCAAAGCACAAATTGCTTGCGCCCCTTTTCAGCGGCACGGCGCGCGATGCCCGGAACGGTGCCCGCAGCGAGCAGATGATCGCCACCGAGGAAAATCGGAAACCCTTCTTCACTCTCACGATAAGCGGCTTCGCTGATTGCTTCGATCCAGGCCACAGCTTGTGGCAAAGCCTTGATCACTGGATTGGGATGAAACACCGGACGCAATTGAGCCGGGGCCAGATTGCCAAGATCGGTAAACTCGTGACCAAGTTCACGAATAGCTTCCGCAATGCCAGCGGCACGATAACCGTCTGGACCCATATTGCAGCCCAGACGCCCTGTACCTTCCTGAACAGGCAATCCCAATATCTTGCAATGCATAAAGCGCTACTCCAGAGAAATTATTGTCCTAGAGCGTGTTGCGCTTAATCCTACCATAGCGCTCGCTCTAGATTTTTTTCATTGTCGCATGTTCACGAATGCTAAATGAATCCATTTGGCTGCGACATGCTTTAGATTGACCATTTACGCTTGGCGATGTGAAGCAGCCGGATTGGCAATTTTAACGGTTTGGTTTATCAGAATGTCGGATTGGCTTTTCAAAATGGAGAAAGCATGGACGATTTGGATGAAAAGCTGATTACGCTTTTGCGCCACAATGGACGACGCAGCATTTCGGATATTGCAATCGATCTTGGTGTTTCACGGGCCACTGTGCGCGCGCGGATGGAGCGCCTTGAACGATCCGGCGATATCCTTGGCTACACTGTGATCCTGCGTTCAGATGCCGTTGATCTGCCGGTGCGCGGCATCATGATGATTGAAATCGAAGGGCATGTTGCCGACCGTGTGGTCAAGGCGCTTGGCGGCTTCTCGGAAGTTTCCGCCGTCCACACCACCAATGGCCGTTTCGACCTTGTGGTGGAACTGGGCGCTGCCACGCTCACTGATTTTGATGCGGTCCTGCGGCGCATCCGGCTGGTGCCCGGCATCAAAGCCAGTGAAACCAATCTTCTGCTGGCGACACCGCGCTCGACGCGGGCTCGCCTATGACATGGCATTCAACGAAATGCGCGTCTGTAAAAAAGCCGGGATCGAATCCCGGCTCTTTCGTTCTATCCAATCAGGCAAGGACCGGGTAATCCGTGTATCCCTTGGCACCGCCGCCATACATATGCTGCTGATCCAGCTCATTCATCGGTAAGTTGTCCTTCAAGCGGCGAACAAGGTCCGGGTTGGCGATGAACGGCTTGCCAAAGGCAACCACATCAGCGCGGCCGCTTTCGACTTCCTCTTCGGCAAGCGTACGATCATAACCATTGTTGACCATCCAGGCAGCCTTGCCACCCGCATCACGATAGACCTGCTTGAGACGGGCATAATCGAATGGCTGCGGCCCCTGCTGGAAGTCACGCGGACCGCCCGTCGCACCTTCTATGATATGGACATAAGCAAGACCGTAAGAGCCAAGCTTTTCGACCACATAGTCGAACAACGGCTGCGGATCGGAATCCGATGCGTCATTGGCGGGGGTCACAGGCGAAAGGCGAATACCGACCTTTCCGGCACTGACAGCCTTTGTCACGGCGTCCACGACTTCGAACAGGAAGCGGGCGCGATTTTCAATCGAGCCACCATATTCATCGGTGCGGTGATTGCTGCCAGAGCGCAGGAACTGGTCGATTAGATACCCGTTTGCCGCGTGGATTTCCACGCCATCAAAACCCGCCACATCAACCGCATCCTTAGCGGCTTTTCCATAGGCGGCGACAATTGCCGGCAACTCGCTCTTGTCCAGCGCACGCGGTTCAGAGGTCGGCACAAATTCGCCCGTACCATCTTCATGCACCAGATAAGTCTTCGACTTTGCCGTGATCGCGGAAGGCGCAACCGGCTTGCCGCCATCAGGCTGCAAACTGTTGTGCGAAATACGGCCCACATGCCACATCTGCACGACGATCTTGCCGCCTGCGCTGTGCACTGCGTCCGTCACGCGCTTCCAGCCGGCAAGCTGCTCGTCTGAATAAAGCCCCGGCACATCGGCGTAGCCCTGCCCCTGATGGCTGATCGGCGTTGCCTCCGTAATGATCAATCCCGCAGTCGCACGCTGTTCATAATAGGTAACATTGAGGTCGTTTGGCACAGCACGAGGCGAGCGATTGCGCGTCAACGGTGCCATAACAATACGATTGGCAAGCTTGAGATCGCCTATTGTGACGGGATCAAACAATGTGGCCATGGATACATTTCCTTCAAGTTGGAAAGATCGTTTCAGGATGAATTAAAGATTGGACAGGGCTTTGAGCAAGGCGGATATCGCCTCTTCGTCGCGCTTGTAGAAAGTCCATTGGCCAACGCGTTGGGGCGTAATCAAACCCGCTTTCGTCAGCACGGACAAATGGGCAGAGACGGACGACTGGGAGAGACCGCACCGTTCGAACTGGCCCGCGCACACGCCCATCTCCAAAGGCATGTGCTGACCGGAGAAATGGCTCTCCGGTTCCTTGAGCCAGCTCAAAATATCGAGACGCACCGGATTGGCGAGCGCCTTGAGTATCTCGTCCAGAGGCAAAGGCTGAACATCCAACATCGCAGTCACCTCGCTGATCTCCTGATGAATATCGTTATTTCACGATATAAGTATTGATTAAATCCGATTTATAAAGAGGGAACCGGTTCACATCGCCGTGAAAGGAAAAGGCGGTGCCTTTCCTGTGGAACATTGTTACTGCCTTGATTGCGCCGAACCGGTATCCGACTATGGTCGTGGGAATTGGAGCGCATACTGAAAAGTGGGAAACGGCTTTCGGACAAGATGCGCGTTAAAAAAGACATTAGAGCTCCGATTTGACCCCATCGAATCGAAAGTTGCTCTAGAATTGGAAACTACATGGCGGACATTACCAAGCGCATTGCCGGGATTATAGCGGCGGAAATCAATGCAAGGCCTGAGCAGGCAATCGCCGCCATTGGCCTGCTGGACGAAGGCTCGACCGTGCCTTTCGTCGCACGCTACCGCAAGGAAGTCACCGGCGGGCTTGATGACACGCAATTGCGTCAGCTTTCAGAGCGCCTAGCCTATCTGCGTGAACTCGAAGCACGCCGCTCTTCTATTTTGGAATCAATCCGCGGTCAGGAAAAACTCACACCAGAACTTGAACTGAAAATCGCAGGCGTTCAGACGAAGGCCGAGCTTGAAGATCTTTATCTTCCCTATAAGCCGAAGCGCCGCACCAAAGCGGAAATTGCCCGCGAACGCGGTCTTGGCCCACTGGCCGAAGCCATTCTGACCGACCGCAGGCTGGTCCCCACAGACATTGCTGCGCAATATGTCACTGGTGATGTCGCTGATGTGAAGGCGGCCCTTGATGGTGCGCGTGACATCATCGCAGAAGGCTTTTCGGAAAATGCCGAACTGATCGGTAATCTGCGCAACTATATGAAGGACCGTGCCATTTTACGCTCGCGCGTTGTCGATGGCAAACAGGACGCAGGCGCGAAATTCTCGGATTATTTCGATCATTCCGAACGCTGGGCCACAGTTGCCGGACACCGTGCATTAGCCATGCTGCGCGGACGCAACGAAGATTTCCTATCGCTGGACATTGAAATCGACGCTGACGACACATCGCCTGTAAAGCCGGTCGAACGCAAGATCGCAGCCGCATATAACATCGGCGCAACGCTTCCCGGCGACCGCTGGCTGATGGAAGTTGCAGGCTGGGCCTGGCGCGTGAAACTCTCGCTTTCACTCTCGCTTGACCTGATGCGCGACCTGCGTGAGCGCGCCGAAGAAGAAGCCATCAACGTCTTTGCCCGCAATCTGAAAGATTTGCTGCTGGCAGCACCTGCCGGCTCGCGCGCCACCATGGGTCTTGATCCGGGTATCCGCACCGGCGTGAAGGTCGCAATCGTCGATGGAACCGGCAAATTGCTCGATACAACGACGGTTTATCCGTTTCCGCCCAAAAACGATGTGCGCGGTACACAGGCCGAGTTGGCCAGCCTTGTTCGCAAACATAAGATCGAGCTGATTGCTATCGGCAACGGCACGGGAAGCCGTGAGACCGAAAGGCTCGTCGTGGACATGCTTTCGGATATGCCCGCGCCGAAGCCGCTCAAAGTTATTGTGTCAGAAGCAGGCGCATCGGTCTATTCCGCTTCGGAAGCCGCAGCAGCCGAATTTCCGCAGCTCGACGTATCGCTGCGCGGTGCCGTTTCCATCGCCCGCCGCCTGCAAGATCCACTGGCGGAACTGGTCAAGATCGAACCGAAATCCATCGGCGTCGGCCAATATCAGCATGATGTGGACCAATCCCGTCTGGCTCGTTCGCTCGATGCCGTGGTCGAAGACGCTGTGAACGCTGTCGGCGTCGATCTCAACACGGCTTCCGCCTCCTTACTTGCGCGCGTATCTGGCCTTGGAACGTCACTGGCAGAGGCAATCGTTGCACATCGCGACGCAACAGGCGCTTTCAAAAGCCGCAAGGAACTGCTGAAAGTTGCTCGCCTCGGCAACCGCACCTTTGAACAATGTGCGGGCTTTCTGCGCATTCCCAATGGCACTGAACCGCTCGATGCATCTGCCGTTCACCCGGAAGCCTACGGCGTTGCCAAGAAGATCGTCGCCGCTTGCGGTCGCGACGTACGCAGCCTCATGGGCGACAGTGCGGCGCTCAAGGCTCTCGACCCGCGCGTCTTCGTCGATGAACGTTTTGGTCTGCCGACCGTGCGTGACATCATCGCTGAACTCGACAAACCGGGCCGCGATCCGCGTCCTGAATTCAAGACCGCGACCTTTGCCGACGGCATTGATGATATCAAGGATCTGAAACCCGGCATGATGCTGGAAGGCACTGTCACGAATGTCGCTGCGTTCGGCGCATTTGTGGATATTGGCGTGCATCAGGACGGCCTCGTCCACGTTTCCCAGCTTGCCGACCGTTTCGTCAAAGACCCGCATGAAGTGGTCAAGGCCGGTGATGTGGTGAAGGTGCGTGTCACGGAAGTGGATGTACCACGCAAACGCATCGGCCTCACGATGAGGAAAGACGGTGGCGAAGCCCCTGCCCCACGCAACAATGCACAACGCGATACCCAACGCAATACGGGCCCCGCAACCAAGCAGAACTTTGCTCCGCGCAAACAGGAGCAGCCGTCAACCGGCGGTTTCGGCGCTGCATTGCTGGAAGCGATGAAGAAGAAATAAGCAAAAGGGCGGCCTCACAAGCCGCCCTTTTCACATTCAGATCTTGTTGCCGATCGGAAAGCCAGTTGAGACTTTTCTCACCGGCATGTCATCAGTGGGAATGATCCAGCCATTGCGAATGGCGACGCGAACCTCATCGCCTTCTTCCAACCGCACCGGATCGCGCACTTCAAAATGCAGATGAACATCCGGCTTTGAAAACGGTGATGCCTCAATGCGGGAACCGCCACCCCGATAGACCGAGCGCTTGACCCGAACAGCGATGCCGCCAGTTTCGGTCAAAGCCAGGTCTTCTGCACGAACGCAGAGCTGCGCATTGGCGCGCGGCATTTCAATGCCCGAACAACGCACCTGCGCTCGACTTCCCAGTACCAGCGCTTCGCAATGCCCCCCTTGCGCAAACGACACAACCTCCGCCGGCAGAACCATGCCATGCGCGATGAAGGACGCAACCATTTCACTGGCCGGTTCCTCATAGAGCTTGCGCGGCGTATCGAATTGCTGGAGCTTGCCGTGATCGAGCACCGCAATACGGTCAGCAAGCGCCATAGCTTCCGCCTGGTCATGCGTGATGTAAATGATCGTGGTGCCGGTGCGCTTGTGAAAAGCAGCAAACTCATCTTCCATGGAAGCACGTAAGTGTACGTCGAGATTGGCAAGCGGTTCGTCAAACAGCACCAGCGAAGGAGCCGCCACCAGACAACGGGCCAATGCCACACGCTGCCGCTGTCCGCCCGAAAGATTAGCCGGACGGCGATCACCAAAACCGTCAAGATCAACCAGCGCCAAAGCTTCCTTCACGCGGCGTTCGCGCTCGGCTTTGGCAACTTTTGCCACCCGCAGACTATAGCCAACATTCTCAGCCACGCTCATATGTGGCCAAAGCGCATAATTCTGGAAGACAATACCCACCTGGCGCTTTTCAGGTGGCACACTACCTCCAACATACGAAACGCGACTGTCACCAATGTGGATTTCACCGCCATCAACATCCTCAAAACCTGCAATCATCCGCAAAAGCGTGGTCTTGCCGCAGCCGGAAGGTCCGAGAATGGCAACGAATTCACCATCCTTCACATCGAGAGACACTTCAGAGAGAGCCTGAAACTCATTGAAGGTCTTGGAAACAGAGCCGATTTTCAGTCGCGCCATGGCAGCACTCCGTTTGGAAGACGCCGCGCAAACAGATTTGTTGCAAGCATCAGCATGAATGTCACCGCAACAGCCAGCATGGATATGGCTGCCGCATAGGCGGAATCACCCGCCTGTTCGAAAGAAAACATCACCACGCCCAGCGTTTCAGATCCCGACGCCCAAAGAAGCGCCGAAACCGTCAGCTCACAGAATGCAGTCATGAAAATGAGCACACCGCCTGCAAGCGTCGCCGGGGCGACAAGAGGAAATATAATCGTACGCAGGCGATAGAAAAGCCCTGCGCCTGCAACGCGCGCTGCTTCTTCCATCGCGCGGTCGATCTGGTGCAGCCCCGCAACTGTTGGCCGCAGCGCCAGCACGAAGAAGCGTGCCAAATACGCAAAGAGGATGATCCAGAGCGTATTATAAAGGCTGACGCCGATCACCGGCAGTGGCTTTAAGAACATCAACAGGCAAGCGATTGCCAGAACAACGCCCGGCAGAGCATAGGGCATCTCGGCTGCAAAACTGAGGATCGGCGTCCAGCGCCGTTTGCGCCATGCCAACATATAGGCGAGCGGAACCGCAATCAGCACCGCAAAGATCGCCGTCACCACCGACAACAGAATACTGTTGCCAAAGGCGCGGGCTGAACCGCTGTGTTCAAGCATGACAAAGCGGAAATTTTCCAGCGTTGCCGTCGCAAATGTCAGCGGCACGCCATAGGCCGGAACCAGTGCTGAAAGCGTGAGACCAAGCAGCGGCAGAAACAGCACGATCACAATTAACAACCATGCAGCCAACTCCGCCCACACACGCCATGCACCAAGCGCAAAAGGTGCGGCTGGCAGCGAAGTCGAAACAATACGGAAATCGCGGCGACGCGAGGCATAATCCTGTGCAGCAATGCCCGCCATGGCGATCACACCGATCAGCACCGAAAGCACGGCAACGCTGGACAGCACGGCTGGCCCACCACCGGCAAGACGCTGATAAATCAGTGTCGGCAGAACGAGATAATTTGATGGAATTCCCAAAAACGCCGGAATGCCAAAATTGCCGACGCAGGAAACAAAGGCCAGAGCCGCGGCACCGATAATCGATGGCGTCATCAGCGGCAGGATGATGGTACGTAGAACAGTCCATTTGCTGGCCCCGGCACTTAAGCCTGCTTCAACAAGCTCACGTGGAAGCTTGCGAAGCCCAGCCCGTACGATCAAAAAGACCAGCGGTCCATATTGTACGCCAAGCAGCAAAACAATGCCCCAGACGGAATAGAGTGGATTGCGGCTTCCCAACGGCGGCGCCATACCGATGATCTTGAGGAATTGGCTCGAAGGCCCGAAAAGCTGTAGCCAGGCCAGTGCCGTCACCTGCGGCGCTATCAGCAACGGAGTCACATAGAAAAGCACAAAGACATTGCGCCCACGCATATCCGTGAGACCGACGAGCAACGCCGCCACAATGCCAAAGACCAGCGCCAGCAGCGTGCCGCCAACACCGATTTGCAGGGAATGACATGTGGCAATCCATGTAGAGCGACTGCTGAGTGTTTCAGAAAGGACAGATGTCGAAAACTGTCCTTGCGGCGCAACAAGCTCAACGAACAGGCGCACCATCGGCAGAAGCGAAAGAACCGCGACAATGAGGGTTACGCCAATAATCAGGGCCGCATCACGGCCCTGAAGGTCTTTCATGATCCGCATCGAAATGCCTTATCCGCCAAACAATTCGGAGAACTGCTTCTTGTCGGCATCAGTCTGATCGAGAACCTTCTGGGTGTCGATAGACATGATGTTGATCTTGGTGCCTTCCGGTAGCCAAGCAGGGCGGCCAACACCTTCCTTGGCAGGCAGATAACCCTGTTCAAGTGCCAGCTTCTGACCATCATCCGACAGGATGAAATCAACAAACTTCTTGGCACCGTCAACGTTCTTGGCGGTTGCCATGATCGCAACCGGTTCGGTCACGGCAGGCACGCCTTCCGACGGGAAGACGAACTCGACCGGCGAACCCTTGGCCTTGGCGTTGAGCGCCATGAAGTCAACGAGAATACCGTATGGCTTTTCGCCGCTCGCAACCGACTTCAGCACAGCGCCATTGCCTTTAACGCTTGCCAGATCGTTGGCCTTCAGGTTCTTGAAATAGTCCCAGCCGAGCTCCTTATTGAGCGCAAAACCACTCAATAGATAGGCGGCAGCGCCCGAATAAAGCGGACTCGGCATGACCACCTGCCCCTTGTAATCCGCCTTGGTCAGGTCAGCCCAATGTTCCGGCTTCTGGGCCACAGCGGTATTATAGGCAATGCCGGTGGTGATCAGCTTCGAACCGAAATAGGTCTTGTCGGCGTCATAGGCATCGGCAGCAAAACCATCAACCTTGGCTTCCGGATAAGCCAACAGCCGCTTGTCCTTCTTGAGGCTTTCCATCGTCACAGCATCAGCGATGAGCAAAACATCCGGCTGCGGTGCGCCGGCCGAAAACTCGGCGGCCAGCTTGGTGAGGAGTTCGCTCGTACCGGAACGGAAAATCTGCACATCCGTATCCGGGTTGGCCTTGCGAAAAGCTTCAACTGTCTTGGTCGCATCCGCTTCGGGCTGTGATGTGTAAAGCGTCAGCGTGTCGGCCTGTGCCACGGCGATGGAAAGAGCAAGAAGCGCTGGTACGACAGCAGCCCGCTTCAGCATCTTGTTCATGGGATTCGCTCCTCGAATTTCTGTATAGTGTTCGCCAGCAGGACCGGCAATGCCGGTACAATCCTGACGCGTGCGAAGTGATAGCGTGCAGATACGGCCATGGCGATAGGCACGATCATTTCCGTTCATGGTGCACCTGTCAAACATCCTGCATCTGGGTGCCGTACAAGCAAAAAGCTCTCCGGCAGAATTTTCCTCTGCGGAGAGCTTTTGTCACATCGATTGCCTGTGCCTCACGCCGCCCGCACTTCCCCAAACAAGGGAAGACGCGGATGGCAATAGAGGAAACGCGCTGCAGTTTTATGACAGGTTGTGAAAACTTAAATAACCATTTCGGCTACATGCGCAACCTGTGCGCCGACCTCGTAATAGGCCTCACGCAGACCGCGGAAATTCTGTTCTTTCGGATCGCTGACAGGCAGTGGCAGGTCCGCCTCCGAAATCTCACCTGATACAAGTTGCGAAATCAGTTTGCCGAATACCGTGCCCGGTGCGATACCACGGCCATTGTAGCCGGAGAAGCCCACCACGTTACGGCCAAGACGGTGGAACTTCGGCAGGCTGTCATCGGTCATGCCGATCTTGCCATACCACTCAGCCTCAAACTCTACCTCGCCGATCTGCGGGAAAAGACGCTTTAATGACTTCTTTGCCCATGCCTTGTGCACCGCAGCGCCCGTATTACGCAACGCACCGACGCTTCCGAAAACAAGGCGACCCTGTTGGTCGAAACGGAAGGATGAAAGAACCTCCTTCGTATCCCATACGCCTTGGCGTTCAGGCAGGATGCTTTTCTTCAAATTGTCGGAAAGCGGCTTCGTGGCCATATTGAAATAAGGCAGGTGCACCAATTCGGCACGCACGGCTGGCCATGGTGCATTGGTATAGGCGTTTGTTGCCACAACCACCCAGTTCGCCGTCACTGAGCCCTTGGCGGTCCTGACTACCCATTTACCGTTTTTTTCCTCAGCGCCGATCACCGGACTTCCTGTGAACACAGTCGCGCCCGCTGCAACCGCAGCATGGGCAAGTCCGCGCACATAAGCGAGCGGCTGGATCGTACCGGCGCGCAGATCAAGCAGCGAACCGGCATAAGCCTTGGTTCCAACCTTGGCTTCGGTTTCCTTGGCGTCCAGCAGCTTCACATTAGCGCCACGGCGTGCCCACTGTTCGTAGCGGTCCTCAAGTTCCCTGAGCCCCTTCTTGCCAACAGCACAATGGAGCGTGCCCTGCTTTTCGACTTCGCAGGCAATCTTATGCTTTTCGATGATTTCAAAAACCAGCTTGGGCGCATTGCCAAGCACTTCCAGCAAACGGTCGCCATATTTCTGGCCCAGCACGCCGGGCAAGTCATCCGGCATAACCCACATGCCGGCATTTACCAGACCGACATTACGACCCGAACCGCCATAGCCGATCTCGACACCTTCGAGAACGATCGCTCGCGTGCCTTTCTCAGCCAGATGCAGAGCCGTCGACAGACCGGTGAAGCCGCCGCCTACGATCACCACATCCGCTGTCAGATCACCTTGCAGCACAGTTGTCTTGGGAGCGGCAGGGGCGGTCTTTTCCCAAAGACCATGGGAGCGCGGATCGTTCAACATAGAGAGCAACCATTTCAAATAGTGGAATGCGGGCACCCTGCCCGACTGTTTCTATTTCACGCCGCGGAAGCCGGTTGGACAGCGTTATTTGTGCAACAATTCATTCCGGTTTGGAATGAACGAGCATCGAATAATCAGTATTTCCCACCTGCCCCGCAATCCACTGACAGAAAACCTGCGTCAGCGGATTTTCAAGTTTGCCTTCCGGGACAACGAGATAATAGTCATTCTCGGTCCGCATCTGTTGCTCGAAAAGCTTGATCAATTCGCCATTCCGCAGTTCCTGTTCGATCAGATAAAGCGGCAGCAATGCAAACCCCAACCCGGCAAGTGCTGCGCCGATCACCATGGAAAATTGATCAAACCTGTGCCCACGATAAGCAGACTGACCCTCAATACCGCAGCTTTCAAACCATTGTGCCCACATCTTGGGGCGTGTTGCCAGATGCAGAAGCGGTTCAGTTTCAAGTTCTTCCGGTGCCGCGGGATGACGCGCTTTCAAGAGGCTGGGGCTGGCGACCGGCACAATGACTTCCGAGCACAGGAAAGTACAGGTGGCATGTGCCCAGACCGGCTGGCCATAATGAATAGCGAGATCGAAAGGCTGTTCTTCAAAGTCGAAAACACCCGAACGTGACGCTACGTTCAGTGCTATACCCGGATGTTTCTGAACAAAATCCGGAATACGTGGCATCAACCAGCGCGTGCCAAAAGTTGGCAAAGTTGCCACACTGAATGAGGATGTGGATTGCGCCGATGCCATGGCGCGCAACATCGTATCCTCAGTTTGATTGAGCAGCCGACGCACTTCCGGCAGGAACTTGCGTCCCGCATCAGAAAGCAGAATACGCTGGCGGATACGCTCAAACAGCAACACACCAAGCTGGCTTTCGAGGTCCTTGATCTGGCGACTGACAGCGCTCTGCGTCAGGTTGAGCTCATTGGCAGCTTGCGTGAAACTGCCATGCCGGGCCGCACATTCAAATGCCTGCAGCGTGGCAATATCGGGGATCAGTCTCCTGCTAAGCTTCATTCCAATCTCGCATTAACATAGTTGCGTTCGTCGCGATCATAACGGCAAAACCACTGATATGATACATTTTCATCATAATCCAGGCATGTTCCTACCGCAAAAAACATGTCCGCCCCCAAGATGACCCAAGTTCTACGGAAGCTTTCGCAATGAACGAGCATAAAATCATTTCGCCAGACGCTATTCGCTCCGCTTTCTCGGCAGCAATGTCTGCCATGTATAAGCAGGAAGTACCTGCTTATGGCACATTGATGGAGCTTGTCGCGGACGTGAACGCCAAGGTTCTGGCAGACGATACCCATCTGCATGAGCGATTGACGGAAACAGACTCTCTCGAACGCATTTCCGAAGAGCGTCATGGTGCAATCCGCTTGGGCACCGCAGCCGAGCTTTCCATGATGCGCCGCGTTTTCGCAGTCATGGGCATGTTCCCCGTTGGTTATTACGACCTGAGTGCTGCCGGTGTACCAGTGCACTCCACCGCCTTCCGCCCAATCGACGATAGCGCCCTCAAGCACAATCCGTTCCGTGTTTTCACCTCGTTGCTGCGCCTCGATCTGATTGCCGATGAAAAGCTGCGCAAAGAATCAGAAGAGGTTCTCTCCAAGCGCAATATCTTCACGCCTGGCGCCATTTCGCTTGTCGAGAAGGCGGAAGCCAATGGCGGCCTTGATGCAGCAGATGCGAAAACATTCGTTGCAGAAGTGCTCGAAACATTCCGCTGGCATGATCATGCCAATGTCAGCGCCGAGCTTTATCATCGCCTCCACGATGCACACCGGCTGATTGCCGACGTCGTTTCCTTCAAGGGGCCACACATCAATCACCTGACGCCGCGCACGCTCGACATCGACGCTGTGCAGATTCAGATGCCCGATCGCGGTATCAACCCGAAGGCAGTTGTCGAAGGCCCACCAACCCGCAAATGCCCGATCCTTCTGCGCCAGACCTCGTTCAAGGCGCTGGAAGAAGAAGTTTCATTCGTCAGCAGCGATGGCACATGGACCCCAGGCTCCCACACTGCCCGTTTCGGCGAAATCGAACAGCGCGGCATAGCCCTCACACCAAAGGGGCGCGCGCTTTACGACAAGCTGCTCAACGACACACGCGCAATTGCCCGCCCTGCGCCCGATGGCTCGAATGCGGCTGAATATGTTAAGGCGCTGAACGACACTTTCGCGGCCTTCCCGGACACATGGGCAGGCATTCGCGAAGAAGGTCTTGGCTATTTCGCCTATTCGGTCAAGGATGCTGCACGTCTTGCAGCCTTCCCTGCAAATACCGATATCGAGACCCTGATCGAAGGCGGCGCAATCCAGTTCGACCCAATCACCTATGAAGACTTCCTGCCGGTCAGTGCCGCTGGTATCTTCCAGTCCAATCTGGGCGACGACGACGCGCAGGATTTTGTGGAAAGCCCCAACCAGAAGCGTTTCGAGCAAGACCTTGGTGCCAAGGTTCTCAATGAATTCGAGCATTATGCCCGCATTGAACGCGAATCCATCGAAGCTGTACAAGCCCGCTTGAGCGGTCTTGAAGCAGCAGAATAATAATTTGACAGGCTAAGAGGAAAAACATGAATACCGCTGTAAAAAAACTCGACGTGAAAAAGGAAGCCGCAGAGCTGCTTTCCAAGCTTGGCGTTGACTCATCCCTTTACACATCGGGCGACCTCGCTGGCTTCAGCCCGGTTTCCGGCGAGCAGATTGCTTCAGTCAAGACCCACAGCAAGGAAGACGCAGTCAAGATCATCGACAAGGCTGACGAAGCTTTCCGCGCCTGGCGTACGGTTCCAGCCCCTAAGCGTGGCGAACTGATCCGTCTGCTTGGTGAAGAACTGCGTGCTTCCAAAGAAGATCTCGGCCGTCTCGTTTCGCTCGAAGCAGGCAAGATTCCTTCGGAAGGCCTCGGTGAAGTTCAGGAAATGATCGACATCTGCGATTTCGCAGTCGGTCTGTCACGTCAGCTTTACGGCCTCACCATCGCAACGGAACGCGCTGGCCATCGCATGATGGAAACCTGGCATCCGCTCGGCGTTGTCGGCGTTATCTCCGCTTTCAACTTCCCCGTAGCTGTCTGGTCGTGGAATGCTGCTCTTGCAATCGTTTGCGGCAACTCGGTTGTCTGGAAGCCTTCGGAAAAGACCCTGCTCACCGCTCTTGCCTGCGACGCAATCTTCCAGCGCGCGCTCAAGCGTTTCGGCGAAGCACCGGAAGGCATTGCGCTGCTTCTGCTCGGCGATCGTGAAGTCGGTGAAGTTCTCGTTGACAGCCCGAAGGTTCCAGTTGTTTCGGCAACCGGCTCGACCCGCATGGGCCGCGAAGTTGGTCCGCGCCTTGCAAAGCGTTTTGCGCGCGCAATTCTCGAACTCGGCGGCAACAATGCCGGTATCGTCTGCCCATCGGCCGATCTCGACATGGCACTGCGCGCCATCGCATTCGGCGCAATGGGCACCGCTGGTCAGCGCTGCACCACGCTGCGTCGCCTCTTCGTGCATGAAAGCGTTTACGATGCGCTCGTACCGCGCCTGCAGAAGGCCTATGCCAGCGTCACCGTTGGTTCACCGCTCGAAACCAGCGCTCTGGTCGGCCCGTTGATCGACAAGGTTGCTTTCGACAACATGCAGAAAGCGCTGAAAGATGCAGCCGCTCACGGTGGCAAGGTACAGGGCGGCGACCGCGTCGATACTGGTCATGAAAACGCTTACTATGTGCGTCCGGCCATTGTCGAAATGCCAAAGCAGGAAGGTCCGGTTCTCGAAGAAACCTTCGCGCCGATCCTTTACGTCATGAAGTATTCTGACTTCGACGACGTTCTGGCCCAGCACAATGCAGTTGGCGCAGGTCTGTCCTCGTCGATCTTCACACTCAACCTTCAGGAGGCAGAACGCTTCCTTTCGGTTGAAGGCTCGGATTGCGGCATTGCAAACGTCAATATCGGCACTTCGGGTGCCGAAATCGGCGGCGCATTCGGCGGTGAAAAGGAAACCGGTGGCGGTCGTGAATCGGGTTCGGATGCGTGGAAGGGCTACATGCGCCGCGCAACCAACACCATCAACTACTCGAAGGCTCTGCCGCTCGCACAGGGCGTTTCCTTCGACATCGACTAATCGGTCTCATCTGAGATCAAAAGAAAAACCCGCTTGTAGCGGGTTTTTTTTAGAGCGCATCCCGAAAACTGTGAAACGGTTTTCGGGAAGGGTACGCGTTAAAAAAATAGTTAGAGCGCCGATCTGATCCAATCAGATCGGCGCTCCAATGAGCCGCAACGCATCGACCGGTTGAGATTTTTGCAGTGACGCGGCGAAAATGGTGCTTTCTCGAGAACCGGAGCGGAGTGTACTTTGAGATACATGAGCACCGGAAGCGCAGAAAAGCGCCATTTGCAGACCGTCAATGCGTAAATATCGGCGGTCGATCAGCCCATGCGTTCAGAAGCGAATGAACCTGGAGACGCAGGGAATACGACGGTGCGATTGCCGTTGAGGAATGAGCGGTGATGGATATGCGCGTGAACGGCGCGCGCCAGAACCTGCGCTTCGACATCACGCCCGATAGACACATAATCCGCAGCACTTTGCGCATGGGTCACACGCGCCACATCCTGTTCAATGATCGGACCTTCATCAAGATCAGCAGTCACGTAATGCGCGGTCGCACCAATCAGCTTCACACCGCGCTCATAAGCCTGCTTATATGGGTTCGCGCCCTTAAACGACGGCAGGAAGGAATGGTGAATGTTGATGATCTTGCCCGACATCTTCTGGCAAAGCTGATCGGACAGAACCTGCATGTAACGCGCAAGAACCACCAGCTCAGCGCCTGTATCCTCAACGATACCCATAAGGCGCGTTTCTGCTTCCGGCTTGTTGGCCTTAGTGACAGCGATATGATGGAAGGGAATGTCGTGATTGACGACAACCTTCTGATAATCGAAATGGTTTGACACCACACCAACGATATCGATGGGCAGCGCGCCGATCTTCCAGCGATAGAGAAGATCATTGAGGCAATGGCCAAAACGCGACACCATAAGCAGCGTCTTGGTGCGATGCGCATTATCGTGAAAATCGAAATTCATATCAAAGGGCGCCGCAACAGACACAAAACCTTCCCGCAAAACATCGAGGGCGACGCCTTCTTCGGAAATAAAGCTGACGCGCATGAAGAAGCGCCCCGTGTCCAGATCGTCAAACTGGGCGCTGTCGATGATGTTGCAACCCTTGCTGGCAAGATAACCCGAAATCGCGGCAACGATACCGCGTGTGGACTTGCAGGTGACGGTCAGGACAAAATTATGCATCGGACTTCCTCAAATTTTTGAAGGCGCAAGCCAGGCGACCACATCGCGAACCTAATCCACGAAGCGGTCGCAGCCATGCCAGAATGCGTAATGCACTGACGGGATTGCGCTATCAAGCAACTTTAGAAGAAAGATTGTCCAATTCTGTTCTGAACGCCCCCCCTGCTCCGAGGTGCGGCTCAGTTTAAAGATGTGGGTTGCGGCTACGGTAGCGGTCAACCAGTGAACGGTTCACATCGCCGGAGCCCGGCATGTTGGCACTGAGATAGATCGGCGCATCGCCTTCGCCCACCAACCTTGCAGCCACATCGGCAAAAATAGCATTGAGAATCGTGACACCAAGCGCAGTCGAAACCGGTCCGACCTTCAACGTACTACCTTCCACTTCCAGCACCGCATCACCCGCAGGCGCATCATTATCCAGCACGACATCAGCCAGGGAAAGCAGTTGCGTACGGCCTTTGGCGATTGCGTTGGAATAGGTGACGGAGGTGACAGCGATAACGGCAGCCCCCTTCTCCCGCGCAAAGCGTGCCGCTTCAATGGGAGCCGCATTGACGCCGGAATTTGAAACAACAATCAGTACATCGCCTTCACGAATGCCATACCGCTCGAGTATCGGCAGAACGGCCCCTTCGATGCGCTCAAAATGCGAGCTTGCCACCGCGCCATCCTGCAGCATGATTGCTCCGCAAAGGATTGGCACGGTAATCGCCAGTCCGCCTGCGCGGTAGTGCAATTCTTCCGCCATTATATGCGAGTGGCCGGTGCCGAACACATAGACCCGGCGATCTGCCTTGGCAGCCGCGGCGACGAGCTCGGCAGCTTTGGTCATCGGCTCGGCAAGCCGATCACGCAGACCCGAGAGCCGGGCGATCAGGTCATCGAAATAACGATCGGTGATTTCTGTCATCAACCCTTCCCCGCAATCTGCTTTTCACCGGAAAGCCAAGTGGCTTTCGCAAGTAGCCCTTCATCAAGATGAACTGCATCCATCCGCATGCCGGGACGGAACGTACCGCGATCATTGAGACACAGATAACGTGCAGGATAGTGGCTCGCCATCCGAAGTGCCTCGGCCAGCGTCAGCTCCAGCTCGGCCACGCCGAAACGCACCGCCGACGCCATATCGAGATCTGATCCGGCAATGGTGCCATCCGACAACACAAGTTTGGAGCAAATCCCGCCCGGCACGCGACGGACGGCACGCCCGTTGATCTCGAAGCTTTCGGAGTCTGAACCGACCAGAGCCATGGCGTCTGTCACGAAGAACAGATGAGCATCGCCGCGTTTCGCTCGAAGAGCGAGCCGCAGCGCCATCGGGTCGACATGGTGACCATCGGCAACGATACCGCACCAGATATCAGGGTGATCAAGCGCCGCGCCCGCAAGTCCCGGCGCACGATGGCCGATCTGGCTCATGGCATTGAAAAGATGGGTGACGCTACGTGCACCGGCATCGAAGCACTTGAATGCTTCTTCGGCGGTTGTGTCACTGTGGCCGATGCTGACGATCACACCGCCATCGCTCAAGCGCCGCACCTGCTCGGACGTGACCTGTTCCGCAGCAAGCGTGACGAGCAATGTCCCGATCTGCTTAGCCGTATGGATATAGAGCGCAATATCGGCGTCATTGAGGGGCCGCATCAGTTCAGCCAGATGGGCGCCCTTTCTTGCCGGAGCCAGATGCGGCCCCTCCAGATGGAGACCGGCAACGCCCTTGTCGGCCTTGATCGCCTCAATTGCCGCTTCGATAGCGTGGTCACGCACCTGCGTCGTATCGGTAATCAGCGTCGGCAGAAGGCTCGTCGTTCCGTATTTGCGATGCCCCTTGGCAATCGTGAACATGGTCTCAGGCGTCGGCTGATCGTTGAGCATACGCCCGCCACCGCCATTCACCTGCGCATCGATAAAGCCGGGAGCCAGAATGCCGCCGTTCAGCCGCTCGATATCATGGGCCGCGCCGAGCGAGGCTTCCGGCACAATTGCTTCGACCTTGCCGTCGCTGAACACCAGCGCGCTGTGGTCATGAAAGCGCTCACCGTCGAAAATGCGTGCGCCTGTTATTGCTGATTTCCTGGTCATACCGTCACCGTCACCTTGTTGAGATTGCGCGGCTTGTCTGGATCAAAGCCCTTACGACGCGTAACCGCTTCAATAACGCGGTAATAGTTGATGAGGGAGACCAGCGGGTCGAGATGTGCATTCCCGGTGCTAGCCGATGACAGTCGGAAACCCGGCGTTTCCGCATCAGACAACGACACAATACTCGCACCGAACGAATGCAGCCGCTTCAGAGCCTCCATGTTGGTGTCGAAGGCCTCGTCACGCGGCAGGAAGGAAATGATCGGAAAACCCTCTTCCACAAGCCGCATCGGCCCGTGCATGAGCTCCGCCAAAGAGAAAGCTTCCGCATGGATATTGGCTGTTTCCTTTGCCTTCAGCGCGGCTTCGAGCGCGATTGCAAAGGCCGTGCCACGTCCGCCGGTATAAAGTGAGCGAGCATTGAAGAGGAGATTCTCAACGGCTTCGCGGCCATCCGGCCGTGTTGCGGCGAGCGCCTCCGGCAGGCGTTGCAGCCCAGCCTGCAGGCTTGCATCACCGCTGGCTGATGCGACCACGCCCGACAGCGCTGCAACGGCAGCAATGAACGACTTGGTTGCGGCAACACTCTTTTCTTCACCGGCATTCAGCGCGAGCACGACATCGGCGGCATTGCCGAGTGGGCTATCGACAACGTTCACGACTGCAATTGTCGTCGCACCACCTTTCTTTGCTGCGTCTTGCGCCGCGACAATGTCAGGGCTGGCACCGGACTGCGACACGGTAAAATGCAATCCGTTCTGGAGCTTCAGCTTGGAACCATAGACCGATGCCACCGATGGCCCGATGGATGCAACCGGAATACCCATTGTGATTTCCATCAGATACTTAAAGAACGTCGCCGCATGATCAGACGAACCGCGCGCAGCCGTAGTGATGACGGTGGGTTCGTTCTTCTGGAAAATACGTGCGATTTCCGAAAACGTACCTGCCTCCTTCTCAAGCAGACCGGCGACAACGGCAGGTGACTGTTCTGTTTCCTGCAGCATGAGGGAGGAAGGGCTGTTCATAGTCATTCTCCAATTTTCAGTTCTGCGACGAAATCATAGGCATCGGCGCGGTAATGCGAACGGGTATATTCGACGATCCTGTCGTCCTCGAGATGCGAGATACGCTCGATAAGAAGTGCGGGCGCACCCCGGTGAACGCCGAGCAGGCGTGCTGTACCAGGGTCGAGCGTAACCGCTGTCAGGCGCTGCAAAGCGCGTACCGGCTTGTGGCCACGCCTTGCCAAGGCGTCATAAAGCGAGGTTTCTTCGACACGATCCTTATCCAGATAATGGCGTGGAACCACAGCGCGTTCGAAAGCCATCGGCACACCGTCGGCAAGACGCAGACGGTCTAGCCGCACCACCGTCGTATCAACGCCAATCCCCAACCGGAAAGCCTCGTCGGGGGACGGCTTATCGACCTTGTTGGTGACAACACGTGCGCCCGGTTCCTTGCCGCGCGACAGCATGTCCTCGGAAAACGATGTCAAACGCCACAGATGCTGACTGATGCGGGCCGGGCGTTCAGCAACGAAAGTGCCACTGCCGCGTCGTGCCTCTACCACGCCTTGCGTCAGCAGTTCCTTATAGGCATTGCGCACAGTAATCCGACCGACGCCAAGCTGTTCCGCCAGATCACGCTCCGGCGGCAGCCCTACAGCGGGCGCAAGCTGCCCCTCCTCGATCAGTTCACCGAGAATGCGCGCAAGGTTCCGGTAAAGCGGCCCGGTTAGCTGAGGATCATGCAAACCGCGCCCTTCAATGGCAGCGATCAATGTGGTTCTATTCATGCCTTACATGATAGAACCTATATAGAACCAATAGCAAGTGACAATCTCATGAAGAATGTCCGCTTGCGCGCATATTCCGAAAAAGTGTGAAGCAGCATTCGGATCGGGTGATCGTTGATACAAAGAAAAGAGCGCCGATCTGTTTCAAACTGATCGGCGCTCTGGAAGCGAAATTTTCTGTTAATGTGGCTGCGGAGCGGGACGCACCTCGGCTGGAGGCTCATCCGGGCTACGTTCCGGCTCCTTGAGGCGGAACCAGGCGACATAGAGGGCAGGCAGGAAGAGTAGCGTAATCGCCGTGCCGGCTATGATACCGCCCATCATGGCGTAGGCCATCGGCCCCCAGAACACTTCACGCGCAATTGGTATCAGCGCTAGACTTGCTGCCGCTGCCGTCAACGCGATGGGACGCATTCGGTGCTGGCTCGCCTTCATCACCGCATCCCATGGATGCATACCCTCAAGGATATCCTCCTCAATCTGTACGATCAGAATGACCGAGTTTCGGATGAGAATACCGACCAATGCCAGCACGCCAAGGATAGCCACGAAGCCGAGAGGCTTGCCGCTAGGCAGCAGGGCCGCCACCACGCCGATAAGACCGAGCGGCGCCACAGCCACCACAAGGAACAGCCGCTGGAAGCTCTGAAGCTGGATCATCAGCACCGTCGCCATAACGAAAAGCATCAGCGGAACGACCGCGGCGATCGGCCCTTGGCTCTTGCCGCTTTCCTCCACCGTGCCTGCCGTCTGGATATAGTATCCCGACGGCAGTTTGTCGGCGAATGTCTTGATGGCTGGCGACAGATCCTTGACGATCGTGTCCGGCATTGTCTTGTCGATGATCCCAGCAGCCACAGTAATCGT
Organism: Ochrobactrum sp. CGA5; assembly: GCF_006345815.1. Classification (GTDB taxonomy): domain Bacteria; phylum Pseudomonadota; class Alphaproteobacteria; order Rhizobiales; family Rhizobiaceae; genus Brucella. Next base: position 173,083 of record NZ_VCIG01000043.1, read on the forward strand.
CGGAATGCGCGAACGACGATAGATGACCGGTTGTTCCAGCTCATACCGGAAATTGGCAATCGCTGCCAATGGCACCGACGTGCCTTTACCGGTTGCGATCTGAAGGCTTTGCAGTGTGTCAATCGAGTCACGTTCCTGCTTCTGGGCCCGAGCTATGACATTGATCAGATAAATCGAATCCCGCACCTGTGTGATTGTGATCCCCCCAACGATACCGTTGAGTGTCGTCGCAATATCCTTTGATGAAATGCCGAGTTTTCTCGCCTTGTCCTGCATAACGTCGACGCGAATGACCCGACCCGGCTCGTTCCAGTTGTAGTTGACGACTCCAAGCCGCTTGTCGGCGCTCAGAATGCCGGCAAAATCCTGCGCGATACCACGCAGCTTCTGGATATCCGGTCCTGAGATACGATACTGCACCGGACGGCCAACCGGCGGTCCAAGCTCAAGATATTTCACATTGACGTCGGTACCGACGTAATCCTTGCGCAGAACCTGGTTGAATTTTTCCTTGAGCCTGTCGCGCGCCTCAAGATCTTTCGCAACGACGACCATCTGCCCAAAATATGGATTCGCGGGCTGAACGTCGAAGGAAAGAATGAAGCGTATAGCACCCTGCCCGATATAGGTACTCCAATGATCGATATCGGGGTTATCCTTGAGCATAGTCGCTTCGAATTTTTCCATCTGCGCCTTGGTATCGCCGATGGAACTGTTCTGAGGCAGCGTCCAGTCGAGCACCAGCTCTGGACGGTCAGATTCCGGGAAGAACTGCCGTTGGATGAAGCCCATGCCGAAAACAGAAGCCAAGAAAAGCACAACGGTCGTAATTATCGTGATCCATTTATGTCGCATGGACGCGAGCAGGACCTGTGAGAAGATTGTGAAGAAACGGCTATGCTTTTCCTCATGCGCCTTCATCTTCTTCGGCAGAAAGGTGACGCCCAGCAGTGGTGCAAACAGAACTGCCACGATCCATGAAACCAGCAGCGAAACAGCAATCACCACGAACAAGGTGAACGTGTACTCACCAGCTTGGCTATTATTCAGCCCTATTGGTATAAACCCCGCAATGGTAACAAGCGTACCCGTCAGCATCGGGAAAGCCGTATGCGAATAGACATAGGTCGCGGCTTTGTTGATGGGATCACCATGCTCAAGCCGTGCCACCATCATTTCAACCGCGATCATTGCATCGTCAACCAGCAGACCGAGCGCGATGATAAGCGCACCGAGCGACACACGCTGCAATGAAATATCCATCAGCGACATCGCCAGGAAGGTAATCGCCAACACCAGCGGGATCGAAAGCGAAACAACAAAGCCCGCACGCACCCCGAGGCTGACGAAACTCACAGCCAGAACGATAATAACTGCTTCAAACAGGGCTTCGGTAAAGCCCGAAACTGCTTCTGTGACAACCTGGGGCTGATCCGCAACTTTGAACACTTTGACGCCGACCGGAAGTTCCGCCGTCACCTGGCTCATCATCTTGTCGAGCGCCGTACCGAATTCAAGCAGATTGCCGTTTGGCTTCATGCCGATGCCAAGGCCGATGGCATCCTGCCCGTTCACCCGGAATATGGATGTCGGCGGGTCAACATAACCCCTTGTAATCGTTGCGACGTCGGAAAGGCGGAAGAAGCGATTATTTACACGCAGGTTCACCGCGCGCAGATCAGCTTCCGAATTGAATTGCCCGCTGACGCGCACGCTGATGCGCTCCGGTCCGGCCTCCACGACACCGGAAGGTGTGATGGCGTTCTGGTCCTGTAAAGCTTGCAGAATTGCCTGCTGATCCAATCCCAGCGCTGCAATCTGACGCGTCGAAAACTCAAGATAAATCGCCTCGTCCTGCGCACCGATCAGTTCGACCTTGCCCGCATTGGGCAGCGTCAGAATTTTCGTCCGTGTGCTTTCAGCATAATCGCGCAACTGCCGCATAGAAAGACCATCGGACGTAAAGGCATAAACGTTGCCATAAACGTCACCGAACTGGTCGTTGAAGTACGGCCCGAGAACGCCCTGCGGCAACGTATTCTGAATATCGTTCAGAAAGTGTCGCACTTCCGTCCAAGACTTTTTGACCTGTTCGGCCCGTGTCGTGTCTTTTAGGAACACAAACACAACCGACTTGCCCGCAGTGGTTATGCTGCGCGTGTAGTCGAGCGTATCCAGCTCTTCGAGCTTCTTTTCCAGCCGGTCCGTAACCTGATTGAGCGTTTCATCAACGGAGGCACCAGGCCAATTCGCCTGCACGACCATCGTTTTGACAGTGAACTCCGGGTCTTCCTCGCGACCGAGATCGATGTAGGAAATCAGGCCCGCCACCAGAAAGACGAGCATGAAATACCAGACAAGGGACCGATGGTTCAGAGCCCAGTCAGACAGATTAAATCCCTTCTTCACAGCCCCGTTCCTTTCGCGTCCAAGCGGACTTTCTGTCCTTCCTTCAACTCATTCGCACCGGCAATCGCAACGTAACTGCCGACTTCGACACCCCCGGCAACAAAACTGCCGCCGCGTCGTTCGATCACCTGCACATCGTGAAGGGAAACCGTCTGCTTGTGCGGGTCGATGACCCATATGCCAGTCTTGCCGTTTTCATCACGCAGGGCCTGGATTGGCATCGTCACATGGTTCTGTTCGGGTGCAGCCACCGCCGCCCGGATCGTAGCGCCGAGGCGAAAGCCTTCCGGCGGATTGTCGAGAGCAATTCGGACGCGCCGAGTGCGCGTCTGCGCATCTGCTTGGGGGGCAACCTCACGCACAGTCCCCTGTCCCGTGACTTTGGGATCAGCCTGAAGCTGTACGTTGAATCGCGTGCCCTGCTCAAAATATTGCGTCATGCTGTCGGGAATATCGAGCACTGCTTCGCGAATATCGGGACGCGCGACTGTCATCACGGTTTGCCCGGCTGCAACCACCTGTCCAACTTCAGCATTCGTTGCCGAAATGACGCCATCATAATCTGGACGCAACACAGCATAGCTGCGTTGGTCTTGCGCCTTTTTCAGCCCCGCCTTAGCCTTTTCAAGCCCCGCCTCGGCACTGTCGCGGGCCTGCTTTGCCGCATCATAATCAGCTTGCGAGACATTGTTGCCTTTCAGCAGGATTCGCTGGCGCTCCTCGCTGGCAGACGCGTTGGCAAACTGTGCTTCAGCGCTCGCCAGATCCGCCCGCGCCGACTGAACCGCAAGGTCGAGATTGGATGGATCGACCATTGCAACCATCTCGTCCTTCTTCACGAGATCGCCTACCTGGACGGGTCGATTGATGATCCGCCCAAGCACACGAAACGCAAGATCGGTGGAATAACGTGGCTCTATCGTACCTGCAAAGCCCGTCTGCGTTACAGGCTTCGGCTCAACCACCATGTACAGAACCGGGCGCACAACGTCCGTATCCGCTTGTTTGTCTTCTTCCTTGCCGCAAGCGCTCAACAGAACCGCCGCACCAAGTACGGCGACGCAGCCCATTGACCGGATCGCACGAAACTGGATTGCCGTTTTCATTTTGCAATCAGTCCTTCCTGTTCCTGCACGACATCAGCCGGTTCACCAGAGCGAAGCATCTGTGCGCCTTTCGTGACGATCAGCTCGCCCTCCTGCAGTCCGCCTTCAACGAGCAACCGCCCCTTTTCGTAGGCAAGCACCTTAATTGGAACCAGCGTTGCCACCTTGGAATCCTTCGAGAGCCTCCAGACAGCCGTGCGTCCTGAATCCGAAGTCATTGCGCTCCACGGCAGTACAACGACTTTCACGGAGTCCATATGAACCGTCCCCGTCACCGTGGCTCCGAGGGCCATCTGGGGTGGCGTTTGCGCTATTCCCACCTTCACTCGTACGGTGCCCGTCTGTGCATCCACTACCGGCGAAATTTCGCGGATTTTGCCTTCGGCGCTGATCGAAGGATCGGACAGAAGCGCAATCGTTACGCCCATGCCGATCTTGGCATGATTGACCAGCGTTTCCTGCACATCGAAGATCGCGTCACGCGGGCCATCCTCGGCAATCGAAAACGCCGTCTGCGCTGCCTGTACGACCTGCCCGGCTTCGACATTGCGCGCGGTAATCACGCCTGAAACGGGTGCCTGTAATTCGGTGTAGGACAACTGGTCGCGCGCATCTTTGAGCTGGCTTTCGGCACTGGCAAGCGCACTTTGCGCCGTCTGCAAGTTCTGGTTTGCCTGATCGTAGGTACTGCGCGTCGTGAAGCCTTGTGCCAGCAAGGCCTTCTGCCGTGCAAAATTGGCCTGTGTTTGTACGAGTTGAGCCTGTGCGGCATCCTTGGTGGCTTGCGCTACGCGTAAATTGGCCTGCTGTTCGACGTCGTCGATACTGGCGAGGAGCTGCCCCTTTTCCACATGCTGGCCGATTTCAGCCACGCGGTGCACAACCTGACCGTTCAAACGGAACGAAACATTGACGAGCGAACGTGCCGCTATCGCACCCGATAATGTCAATTTTGGCTGATAATCGCTGGCAACCGCTTTGATCACTGCCACCGGCACGACATTGAGCTGGTCCGCCCGCACCTGAGAAATAAGGCCTGGCACAAGGAGCCCCAGACAGACAAGGAGTAAACCGGGATTTCCAAAACGGAAAGCGACGGGCTGCCTCGCAGCACGCTTGCGCCCATTTTGGAAGCCGTAAATAAATGATTTTACTGCCATTTACGCGATTCTCACTGGTTCGATTGCGCTGAGAATGCAGCTAAAGCCATGCAGAGAAAAGCGGTATTGTAAAAGATATGGCATCATAGTTATCGCTGTTAAAATCTTTTCGAAAAAGGTTACACAAAATAATAGAAAGGCTTTGCTACTTATCGGAGCATTTATAATTAGGAATCAAGAATACGTTAATTCTCAAGACTATTGACCGTTGAGCACAGCCTTCTAGATCTTTGCCTCCTCGACGAGCCTCTGTCCCGCGGCGTTCAATTCATAGCGGGTGCGTTGAGTGCGCGGGTCGCGTTGCCGGATCCGCACGTAACCATGATCTTGCCCGAGCACCGAAATTTCCCGCAGTACCAGCGCATGCGCGACGCCAAACAATCGCGCAAAGCTTCGACTGTCTGACGCAATATCCAGCGCCAGTGCGGCGACAATGCCAGCTCCCAGTCCTGTAAGATCGCGGGACGCTGTCATGAGAGCTTCCACGAAGGCCATATATTCCACCTCGCCCTCATCCATCACGCGACAGCCGATTTAAGAGGGCGGAATGATACGATCACCGATTTCGACGTCGGCGTGTAGCTTTCGTCACCTGAACTGGCGAGCGGCACGAGAACGTTCATTTCAGGATAGTAGCCTGCAATACAACCGCGGGGGATGTCATAGGGTACAAAGCGGAAATCGCGGGCAATACGCTCCACGCCATCATCGAACTCGCCAACAATATCGGCCCGGTCACCCGCCTCTACCCCGATATCCGCCATATCGGCTGCGTTCATGAAGACGACCTGTCGTTCGCCATAAACGCCGCGATAGCGATCATCCATGCCATAGATGGTCGTGTTGTACTGATCGTGACTGCGAAATGTCTGCAGCACGTAACGCCCCGGCGTACCACGTGCCTGCTGATGTTCGACAGCTTCCGGCAGGGCACCCGTCCAGAACGTAGCTTTTCCATTTGCCGTATTCCATTCCAGCTCGCGAGCGGAGTTACGCAAATGGAAACCGCGGGGAACCCGCACACGCTCATTGAAATCGTAAAAATCCGGTAGCACACGGGCAATGTGGTTGCGGATAAGATCATAGTCATCGGCAAGCTCCAGCCAGTCGACCGGCTGCGGCCCAAGCGTCGCCTGCGCCATGCCTGCAATTATCGCCACTTCCGAACGCAAGTATGCAGATGCAGGTGGGTTGATGCCACCTGAACCGTGCACCATGCTCATGGAATCCTCCACTGTCACAATCTGCGCCACACCTCTGGAGTTGAGGTCGATCTCGGTGCGGCCAAGGCAAGGCAGGATAAAGGAATCTTGTCCTGGCACCAGATGCGAGTGGTTGAGCTTGGTGGCGACATGGACCGTCAGGCGCTGGCCGGAAAGCGCTTTCGAGATAAGCGGACTATCCGGCGTGGCCCGCGCAAAATTGCCGCCAAGGCCGATAAAAGCCTGCGCCGACCCGTCGAGCATGGCGCCAATGGCACCCAGAACATTGTGTCCCGGCTTGCGCGGAGCTTCAAAGCCAAACTCCCTTTCCAAAGCATCAAGAAATGCGACTGGAGGCCGTTCATTGATGCCGACGGTACGATCGCCCTGCACGTTGGAATGGCCACGCACCGGACACAGCCCTGCGCCCGGCTTGCCAATGTTACCGCGCAGCAGCATGAAATTCGTGATTTCGCGGATCGTGATAACGGAATGGCGATGCTGGGTGATCCCCATCGCCCAGGTGCAAATGACCCGGTCCGATTCCATGTAGATTTTTGCCGCACGCTCCAGCGACTGCCGGAGAAGTCCCGACTGGTCCTCGATTGCGTCCCATGGCGTTGCATCAACAGCCGCGCGATAGGCCTCTAGTTCCGCCGTATGTGCACTGAGAAATTCGCGGTCAAGGATTGATGGCTTGCCTGCCGCGAGCGCCGCATCGTCTGCTGCAAAAACCGCTTTAGCCATGCCTCGAAAAGCGGCGAGATCACCACCGAGACGTGGCTGGAAATAGTCGCTCGCTATGGCTTCGCTGCCACCGTGCAGCATTTCAAGCTTGTTCTGCGGATCGGCGAAACGCTCCAGCCCGCGTTCACGGATCGGATTGAAAACGACAATGCGCGCGCCACGTTCAGCGGCACGACGCAGATCGCCCAGCATGCGTGGATGGTTGGTTCCCGGATTCTGGCCGACGACAAAAATCGCATCGGCCCTCTCGAAGTCTTCCAGCAGCACCGTGCCCTTGCCGACACCCACAGACTGCTTCAATGCGACGCCGCTTGCCTCGTGACACATATTGGAGCAGTCGGGGAAATTATTGGTCCCGTAGGCACGCACGAATAGCTGATAAAGAAACGCGGCCTCGTTCGAGGCGCGCCCCGACGTATAGAACTCAACCCGGTCAGGACTGTCGAAACTCTTGAGAATGTCACCGATGGTCTTGAACGCTTCATCCCATTCGACGGCTTCATACTGATCGGTCGAAGCATTGTACCGCATCGGATGGGTCAGGCGGCCGGTATTTTCCAGATCGTAATCCGTCCAGCTACGCAATTGCGAAACCGTATGTTCGCGGAAGAAGGCAGGCGTGGTGCGCCGGTCAGTTGCTTCCCAGGCGACCGCTTTCACGCCGTTTTCGCAAAATTCAAAGGAAGAGCCGTGTTCCGGATCACCCCAGGCGCAACCCGGACAATCGAACCCGTCAGGCTGGTTAGCCTTGAGAAGAGTGCGCGCGCCGGAAAGCGGAGCGCCGCTTGCAAGCAGTTGCTTGCCGCAGCTTTTCAACGCGCCCCAGCCGCCCGCTGCAGCGGATCGCTTGCCGATAAAACCGGTTTTGGTGGCCTTGCTCATCCGTTACCCTCTAACCCAGTTGCTGGACCGCCTTCTTCGATTGACAAGAGATGCCGTGGGCGGGTGCCAATATCATAAGAGTAATTATCTGGTCCTTCAATTAACCGCGAGGCAATTGTTATTCGATACTTGTTCCCACTTGATTTCGGTCGCACGATCCGTCATGCGATTGGTCAAGAAAAATTACCACAAGGGGTGGGATAGATGCCCAACATCGTTGAAATCGCCGATCTGAAACGGCTTGCCCAGCGCCGCGTCCCCAAGATGTTCTTTGATTATGCGGATTCTGGCGCCTGGACCGAGTCGACCTATCGCGCCAATGAAGACGACTTCAAGAAAATCAAATTGCGCCAGCGCGTCCTAGTCGACATGACAAACCGTTCGCTGGAAACAACGATGATCGGCGAAAGAGTGTCCATGCCGGTCGCTCTCGCCCCGACAGGCCTGACAGGTATGCAGCATGCTGACGGCGAAATGCTTGCCGCACAGGCAGCCGAAGCCTTCGGTGTTCCCTTCACCCTTTCGACCATGAGCATCTGCTCTATTGAAGATGTGGCGTCGGTGACAAAGAAGCCGTTCTGGTTCCAGCTCTACGTGATGAAGGACCGCGACTTTGTGAAAAACCTGATTAGTCGCGCAAGGGCTGCCGGCTGCTCGGCACTGGTGCTGACGCTCGATCTCCAGATTCTCGGCCAGCGCCACAAGGATATTCGTAACGGCCTTTCCGCCCCACCCAAATTCACGCCGAAGCATATCTGGCAAATGGCGACCCGTCCCGCCTGGTGCCTTGGCATGATGGGCACACAGCGTCGCACGTTCCGCAACATTGCTGGTCACGCCAAGAATGTCACCGACCTTTCTTCCCTCTCCTCTTGGACGGCAGAGCAGTTCGATCCACAGCTCAACTGGAACGACGTAGCCTGGATCAAGGAACAATGGGGTGGCAAACTCATCCTCAAAGGCATTCTCGATGCCGAAGACGCCAAGATGGCAGCAAAGTCAGGTGCAGACGCAATCATCGTGTCCAATCATGGTGGACGTCAGCTGGACGGTGCCCCTTCTTCGATCTCCATGCTGCAACCGATCGTTGACGCCGTCGGCGACAAGATCGAAGTGCACGTCGACGGCGGCATCCGCTCCGGTCAGGACGTACTTAAAGCGCGCGCGCTCGGCGCACAGGGTGTTTTCATCGGTCGTCCGTTCCTCTACGGCCTCGGCGCAATGGGCAAAGATGGTGTAACGCTGGCGCTGGAGATCATCCGTAAGGAACTGGATGTCACGATGGCGCTGTGCGGCAAGCGCAATATCAACGATATCGACAAATCGATCATCCACTCCGTAAACTTTTAAGATTGAATGGAGCCGGCCCCGCGTCGGCTCCTGTAGCTTAGCAATAACTGGAATACTATCGCGTTATACGCGAGTGGCGATGAACGGTGCATCGCAAGGTTACTAAAATAACCAAGTGTTAAACATATCTCTTTACCATGTCCGGCAATACGGTTTGTGGACCGTTTTTCTGTTCGGATTTGGAGTGGGAACCGATGAAGTGCACTGCCGCCATTACCATTGTAGCTGTCAGTCTGATGGCGGGATCAGGAGCGGCGTTTGCCGCTGATATAATTCCAGACGCTATTGTTGAACCATTGCCGGCACCGGTCAATTCCTCCGGCTGGTATATTCGTGGCGACCTCGGTTACAATTTCAAATCCAGCACAGACGGAGACTGGAGTTTTTGGAACCAGTTCGATCCGCCCTATCGCGGCATCGACGACACGCTGCGCTATGATGACTTCAACCTCAAGGCAGGCGCGACTTATGGCGTGGGCGTCGGTTACCGCTTCACCGATATGTTCCGTGCCGATGCAACGCTGGATTTCTTCCGCGCGGGCATCAACGGCCGTACTGCTTGTCCGAGCTATGTGAAATCCAGCAAGGGTTTCAACCCCGTCGAAGACAATTGCAATTATGAGGATTCATCTACGGCCAATATCTGGACGGCCATGGCCAACGCCTATGTTGACCTGCCTCGTATGGGACCGGTTACGCCTTATCTCGGTGCCGGTCTCGGCGCTGCATATGTCAAGTATGACGACTGGAAAACTCATGAGGTCTGCGCAGGCTGCACCTATTCCAGTGAAAAGGATGGGCTGGATAGCTGGCGCTTCGCAATGGCTCTTATGGCCGGTGTCAGCTACGATCTGAGCGAGCAGCTCAAGCTTGATGTTGGCTATCGCTATATGCGCATCAACGGTGGCAAGGCCTACGGTTTCGACGCTGCCGACCGCAGTACCAATCCTTACGGGAGTGCCGAAGGACCGGGGGCCACCGGAACGCAGGCCAAGGACAATGGCTTCAATATGCATACGATTCGTGCCGGTCTCCGCTACGAATTCCGTTAAAGAACGCACGTCTGAATAGAAAAGCCCGGCTTTTGCCGGGCTTTTTGCATTTATCCACGTGAAGTGGGTGCTTTCGACAAGAGCACTGTGCGGATAGCGAAACTGGAATGAATGCGCGCGACACCGGGCAATCGCGACAGGATTTCCTTGTGAATGATCTCATAAGCCGCAGCATTTTCGGCTTCAACGCGCAGGATATAATCCGCATCGCCCGTCATGAGATAGCATTCCTGAACTTCCGGGTGCCGCCGGACCGCCTCCTCAAAACGGTTCAGGAATTCCTCCGTCTGCCGGTCGAGTGTAATGCGCACGATGGCAACCAGCCGCTCGTCACCATCGGAAGAGCCTACGATGGCCGTGTAGCCACGAATAACGCCGCTTTCTTCCAATATTTGCACCCTTCGCAGACAGGCGGACTGGGAAAGACCGACTTCGCTGGCAAGATGGCTATTGGTCATACGCCCGTCCCGGCGCAGGCAGCGGATGATATTGCGGTCGATACTGTCGAGCGTCGGCATGAACAATCTTCAACTTGAGAGTTAAAATATGCGCAAGATATGCAGTAATTCGCATAATATGCGATAAATAGCAAAAACATTCGAATAGTCTTCGACTAATATGCCAAGAAGCTTCGGGAGGCAAACGATCCATATCGACAACGACCTTCCAAGCGTTCTCGCAGAGTGACGAGCAGTCTGGAAAGAACAGTGTAAATGGTTGATATGTCGATGCAATTTTCACAGGATGAGCGCGATCTTGCCGCCGGTGGCCTATTGACCATCGACCTTTCGGCACTGCGTCACAATTATTCGGCCATTGCCCGCCATATAGCCCCCACCCGCGCCGCCGCCGTCGTCAAGGCAGATGCCTATGGGCTCGGGGCCAGCCGTGTTGCGCCTGCATTTTACGATGCCGGTTGCCGCGATTTCTTCGTCGCTCATCTCGGCGAAGCCATTGCGCTGAAGCCGTATCTCCAGCCCGATGCAACGCTTTACGTCCTGAATGGTCTTCAGCCGGGAACGGAAGAAGCCTGTGCCCGCGAAGGCATTCTGCCGGTACTCAACTCGCTGGAACAGGTTGAAAACTGGGCGGCACTTGCCGCCAGACAAGGTAAGAAACTGCCTGCCCTGCTCCAGCTCGATACCGGCATGTCGCGCCTTGGCCTGTCACCGAAGGAATTTGAGCGCCTTCTCGCAAGCAACACACTTCTGGACAATATCGACATCAGGTTTGTCATCAGCCATCTGGCCAGCGGCGACGAGCCGGAAAATGCAGCAAATGCCCGTCAGCTCGCCAATATGAATGCGCTGCTCGCGCGTCTGCCAAAACTACCGGTTGCCTTCGCCAATTCGGGCGGCAGCTTCCTCGACAAAACCTATCATTTCGACCTCGCTCGCCCCGGCGTCGCGCTGTATGGCGTTGGACCCAAAAGCGAGATCGTTCCCGTCCTCACCCTTTCGGCGCGCGTCATTCAGGTGCGCGAGATCGACAAGGGGGCAGCGGTTGGCTATGGCGGCACCTATATCGCCGAAGGTCCCATGCGCGTTGCAACAATTGCCGTCGGCTATGCCGATGGCTGGTTCCGCTCCCTCAGCAATAAAGGCGCAGCGTTCTTCGGCGACACGCGTCTGCCGATCATCGGTCGGGTGTCGATGGACTCGATTACGCTCGATGTCAGCGCTCTGCCGGAAGGCATACTGAAACTTGGCAGTCTTGTGGAGCTGATCGGTCCCCATCAACGTCTCGAAGATGTGGCACGCGACTGCGACACCATTCCCTATGAAATTCTGACTGCGCTCGGCAACCGTTATGCACGTGTCTACGTGGAGAGCGGCGTGAGCGACATAAAAGCATAAGACAAGAGGCGAACATGCAGATCACCATCCTCGGCAGCGGCGTCATCGGCGTTACGACCGCTTATTACCTCGCCAAGCTCGGTCACGAGGTAACCGTTGTCGACCGCGAAGAAGGCCCGGCGCTGGAAACGAGCTTTGCCAACGCAGGTCAGGTTTCGCCGGGCTATGCGTCACCATGGGCTGCTCCCGGCATTCCGTTCAAGGCCGCGAAATGGCTATTCCAGAAGCACGCGCCGCTCGTCCTGCGCCCTACCTGCGACCCAGCACAATATAGCTGGCTCATGCAGATGCTCGCGAACTGCACCGATAGCCGCTACAAGGTCAACAAAACCCGTATGGTGCGCGTTGCCGAATATGCGCGCGATTGCCTTGTCGATCTCCGCAAGGAAACCGGCATCGAATACGATCAGCGTATGCAGGGTACGCTCCAGCTTTTCCGGGAACAGTACCAGCTCGACGGTATCGGCAAGGACATTGAAGTATTGCGTCAGGACGGCGTGCCATTTGAAGTCCTCGACCGCGAAGGCTGCGCCAAGGTGGAACCGGCTCTTGCCCGCGTGAAGGACAAATTCGTCGGCGGCCTGCGTCTGCCGCATGACGAAACCGGCGACTGCTTCAAATTCACCAATGCACTGGCGAAAATTGCCGAAGGGCTGGGTGTGAAATTCCGCTTCGGCGTCAACATCAAATCGTTGCTGATGTCCGGCGGCAAGGTTTCCGGCGTCGAGACCTCCGAAGGCGTTCTGACCGCCGACCGCTATGTCGTCGCCCTTGGCAGCTATACGCCCGCACTCGTCAAATCGCTTGGCCTCAACGCCCCGATCTATCCGGTGAAGGGCTATTCCATCACAGCGCCGATCGTCGACGAGGATCGCGCTCCCGTCTCAACCGTTCTCGATGAAAGCTACAAGATCGCAATCACCCGTCTTGGCGACCGCATCCGCGTCGGCGGCATGGCGGAAGTCTCGGGCTTCACCAAGGACCTCCCTGCCGCACGGCGCGCAACACTCGATTTGTCAGTGACCGACCTGTTCCCCGGCGGTGATCTGAAAGCGGCAACCTTCTGGTCCGGTCTGCGCCCGATGACGCCGGATTCCACGCCGATCATTGGTGCAACACGCTACGACAACGTGTTCATCAATGCCGGGCATGGAACACTCGGCTGGACCATGTCATGCGGTTCCGGCAAATTGCTGGCCGACCTTATTTCCGGCAACAAGCCGGATATCCGAGCCGACGACCTCGGCATCTCCCGATACGAGTAAGTATATTTGAACAAGATTGAATCGCCTTCCCAAGGCGATTCAAAAACTTGGTGGCGTGCAAGCGCTGACGATTTCGCACGGCGCCGGTCCGACGCAGCGGAACCGGTGTGGCAGCTTGCTGGAAAAGTAATAGGCGTCGCCCGGCCCCAATATGCGGCGCTCACTGCCCACCGTCACTTCGATGCGACCCGAAATGACGATGCCGCCCTCCTCCCCCTCATGCATCAAAAGCACTTTTCCCGTGTCAGACCCGGGTTCATAACGCTCCTTCAGCATCTGTAACGAACGTGAAAACAGATGGTCACCCACCTGACGATAGGAAATCGGCCCCTTGCCGATTTCCACCAGCTCCTCGGCCTGATAGAATACTTTGTGTGGCGCATCAGGTTCGAGCGCGAAAAAATCGGCCATGCCGATGGGAATACCGTCGAGAATACGCTTTAATGCGCCGACGGACGGATTGGACTGATTGGCCTCGATGAGGGAGATGGTGGAGTTGGTTACACCTGCCCTTTTGGCAAGCTCGCGTTGCGACAGATTCTGCCGCATGCGCACATAACGAAGCCTCCCGCCAATGTCGATGCTCATCGAAACATCCTCTCCATGTTTATGATGTTCAGTATAGCACAAACTTGATAATTATCACACATAAAAACAATGGCTTAATGTTCTGAAGAAAAGGACTTGTTGCTTTTCGCAAAGCATGGCCTGCTGGCTTCAAATAGGAGGTAACGATGCTCACCAAAACCAACACGCCAAGCCTTGAGAACTTCTGGATGCCGTTCACTGCGAACCGGCAGTTCAAGGCAGCGCCTCGCCTGCTCGCAAGTGCTTCGGGCATGTATTACACCGACACAGATGGCAATCAGGTTCTGGACGGCACGGCCGGTCTTTGGTGCTGCAATGCAGGTCATGGCCGCAAGCGCATTACCGAAGCTGTCGAGCGCCAAATCTCGACCATGGATTTCGCACCCACCTTCCAGATGGGCCATAATGTGGCTTTCGACTTTGCGGAAAAGCTCGCAGCCATTGCACCGGGTGGACCGGATGCAAAACTGGACCGGGTGTTCTTCACAAATTCCGGTTCGGAATCGGTCGATACCGCACTGAAGATCGCCATCGCCTATCAGCGTGCCATCGGTCAAGGCACCCGCACCATGGTTCTGGGTCGCGAAAAGGGCTATCACGGCGTTGGTTTCGGGGGCATTTCCGTCGGCGGCCTCGTCAATAATCGTCGCGTTTTCCCGCAGATTCCTGCCGACCATCTGCGCCATACGCTTGATATCGAAAAGAACGCCTTCTCCAAGGGCCTGCCCGCAAACGGCATCGAGCTTGCCGACGATCTGGAACGCCTCGTCCAGTTGCATGGCGCCGAAAAGATTGCTGCCGTCATCGTTGAACCCATGTCGGGTTCGGCTGGCGTTATCTTGCCGCCGAAAGGCTATCTGGAACGCCTCCGCGCCACAGCGGACAAGCATGGCATTCTCCTGATCTTCGACGAAGTCATCACCGGCTTTGGACGCCTCGGCACGCCATTTGCCGTTGATCATTTCGGCGTCGTGCCTGATCTCGTGACAACCGCCAAGGGACTGACCAACGGTGCCATCCCGATGGGCGCGGTGTTCGCCGCCCGCAAGGTCTATGATGGTCTGATGACTGGCCCGGAAAATGCGATTGAGCTGTTCCATGGTTACACCTATTCCGGTCATCCCGTTGCTGCTGCTGCCGGTCTTGCAACACTGGAAGTCTATGCCGAAGAAGGCTTGCTGACACGCGGTGCGGAGCTTGCCAATCACTGGCAGGAAGCGCTCCATTCGCTCAAGGGCGTTTCAAACGTCATCGACATTCGCAACCTTGGCCTGGTTGGCGCTATCGAACTCTCATCGCGCAAGGATGCACCAGGCGCCCGCGCCTATGATGTTTTCGTGGATTGCTTCAAGAAGGGTCTGCTCATTCGCGTAACCGGCGATGTGATCGCACTTTCGCCGCCATTGATCGTGGAGAAGGAACAGATCGATACGATCGTATCCGTCCTCGGCGACGCTATCAAACGCGCAGCCTGACCTCCACCCCGGTCACGCTGCCTTTAGCCGCCGCTGTTCCCCTGCGGCGGCTTTTTTCTTTCCGATCCGGCTTACCCCTGCGATGGTGTGAATTTTGCCACCAGCGCATGACTGTCGCCGGGATAGGTGAAGCGCACATGCGTCACTGGTTGGTCGGCATTCCATGTCTGGCGTTCAACAACCAGACAGGGCGAACCGGCAGCAACGCCAAGCATCGCAGCATTCTCCTCAATTGCAGCGACAGCGCGGATGGAATGTTGCGCGCTGCTCCACGGTACGCAGGCAACCAACCACGGACCGGGGGGCTGCTCTGCAAAATTGGTATCGATTGCACTCGGCACAGCATCGAGACTAATCAAGCGTTCTTCAAGTGCAAACACACGCTTTCCGGCATAGTGTCGACAGACGAGTTCGATCAGCGGCGTGTGACGTGGCATATCAATATGCTTGGCGTCGGCAGGCCCGCTCAGTCGCTCACGCCGTTTCAGCAGCTCAAAACGATAAGGCATGCCAAGTGCTGCCACCTCATCGCGAATATCGTGGATTTCCAGAATGGCGGCTTGCGATTGCGGAAAGGAAACAAAGCTGCCGGACCGCCGCTTGCGTTCAATCAAGCCAGCTTTGGCAAGCTGCGTCAGCGCCTTGTTTACGGTCATGCGCGAACAGCCATATTGCTCCGTCAGTTCGTGTTCGAACGGAATGCGATGACCGGGTTGCCATTCGCCAGATATGATACGTGTTTCAATATCATCCAGAATACGCTGGTGCAGCGACAGCGTAGGTCCGTCATTTCTGGATAAATTGTCCTGCACGTTCGTCCCTTTTAATCCAGTAATTCACCAATCGCCTTCTGGAAAGCACGCTCGGCTTCATCACGCAAGCGGTGTTGTCCGCCTTCCACCTGTTTAACACCGCGTACCCATACATCTTTAACAGAAGCGCGACCGCCGAAAATCCAGCCATCCAGCACACCATCGCCTTTCGCGTGAGGCAGACGTGCTGTATCGAGCGCAACGAAATCGGCAGAAGCTCCCATTTTCAATCGATCGCCTGCGCGACCCATGGCTATGTTACCGCCTGTCACTGCGCCATCGAACAGGGCCCGGCCCGTAGACCCTTCGTTCTCAGCCAGCACATTGCGAGCGCGATGCTTGAGACGCTGCGAATATTCATACTGGCGCAACTCATCAGCAATACCAATCAGTACATTGGAATCCGATCCCACGCCAAATTTTCCGCCTGCCGCGTGGAAGGCAGTGGCGTTGAACGTTCCATCCCCCAGATTGGCCTCTGTCACAGGACAAAGACCGGCAATTGCACCGGCCTTGGCCATGCGTTGTGTTTCGTCGTCGGTCATATGGGTTGCGTGAATGAGGCACCACCGCGACGACAAATCCTGATGATCAAGAAGCCATTCGACCGGTCGTTGGCCAGACCAGGCAATGCAGTCCTCCACTTCCTTGAGCTGTTCAGCGATGTGCATATGCACCGGCGCATCGGGTATAAGCTTTGCCGCAAAAGCCAGCTCGTCTGGCGTCACAGCACGCAGGCTGTGTGGCGCTACACCAAGCACAGCGCCATCAAAGCCGGACAGAGCCTTTTGGCAAGCTTCAATCAGGCGGGCGAAGCTTGCGTCATCATTGATGAACCGTCGCTGTCCTTCGTTTGGAGCCGCACCGCCAAAACCCGAATGCACATAAAAGACCGGCAATAATGTTAGACCAATACCTGCCGTCTTGGCCGCAGCTACAATGCGATCCGCCATTTCCGCGATATTGCTATAAGGCGTACCATCGCGATCATGATGCAGGTAGTGAAACTCGCCAACGCGCGTAAAGCCGGCTTCCAGCATGTCAACGTACAGCCGCAACGCCACAGCTTCAGCCTGCTCCGGCGACATGGTGAGCGCGAACTTGTACATGATCTCGCGCCAGCTCCAGAAGGAATCTGCAGACGGACCGCGTCGTTCAGCCAATCCAGCCATGCCGTATTGGAACGCATGACTGTGCAGATTTGGCATGCCGGAAACAATCACCTTATGGTGTTCATCTCCTGACTGCACACTGACGCCGGTTTCAACGGATGCGATTTTTCCATCAGCAATGCCAAGCCGCACATCATTCGCCCAGCCTGTTTGCAAAAGCGCCTGTCCGACATGGATAAATTGCGTTTTTGTGGCAGCAGCAGACATTTGAACAGGCTCCTCATTTCGCCAGATTTACGCGCTGATCTTTCAACAGATCGCAAGTGGATGCATTTTTTCTCTTGGCGGCTCCGTTAATATGTATATACATTATTGAAAAACAGGGGAAGCGAGAAAACGCTCATGTCAGATAAAACAGGCTATATTTTAAGAAACGCCCGTATCGTCACGCTGGGCGAAAACGCCGATGGTCTGGGCCTCATCGACAAGGCAGCGCTTGCCGTTAAAGACGGCAAGATCGCGTATGTCGGAGCGGAAGATGCACTGCCTGCCGATTATGCATCCTTTGAGAAAATAGATTGCGGCAACCGGCTCATTACGCCTGGATTGATCGACTGCCACACGCATCTCGTTCATGCAGGCAACCGCGCCCATGAGTTTGAACTGCGGCTGAATGGCGCCACATACGAAGAAGTCGCACGCGCTGGCGGTGGGATCGTTTCCTCGGTCAGAAATCTGCGCGCTGCAAGCGAAGACGATCTTGTGCGCGAAACTCTGCCTCGTCTCGATGCGCTGATTGCAGAAGGCGTCACCACTGTCGAAGTCAAATCCGGCTATGGTCTCGACCGCGACAGCGAAATCAAGTCGCTGAAGGTGGCCCGCCGTCTCGGTGAAGAGCGCGACGTGGCGATCCGCACAACGTTCCTCGGCGCACACGCCTTGCCTCCGGAAATGAACGGCGACAAGACCGCTTATATCGACCGCGTCATCAACGACATGCTGCCCGCCATTGCGGCTGAAAATCTGGCTGATGCTGTGGATGGTTTCTGCGAAGGCATCGCATTTCTGCCCGACGAAATCGCCCGGGTTTTCGATGCCGCCAAGGCGAACGGTCTTCCAGTGAAGCTTCATGCCGACCAGTTGTCCAACCTGCATGGAGCGGCACTTGCCGCTTCCTATGGCGCGCTTTCTGCCGACCATCTGGAATATACCGACGCGGATGGTGCTGCCGCCATGGCCAAGGCCGGAACGGTGGCTGTGCTGCTTCCCGGCGCTTATTACTTCATTCGAGAAACACAGAAACCACCGATTGATGCTTTCCGTGCCGCAGGCACAAAGATGGCGCTCGCCACCGACAACAATCCGGGCACATCACCACTGACCTCGCTTCTGCTCACCATGAACATGGGCGCCACTCTCTTCCGCATGACGGTCGATGAGTGCATTGCGGGCGTCACACGCGAAGCAGCGCGTGCGCTTGGCGTTCTCGATCGGGCCGGAACGCTGGAAGTCGGCAAGGATGCAGATCTCGCCATTTGGAACGTCGAGCGTCCTGCCGAACTCGTTTACCGCATCGGCTTCAACCCGCTGTGGAAGCGGGTGTTCAAAGGCCAGCTTTAATTCATTTGCAATGGAGCCTTTTATGACCGTTATCCTCAAGCCTGGTTCTGTCCCGCTGGAAACGCTTGAAAAAATCTATCGCGATGGTCTCCCCGTCAGCATCGATCCCGCTTTCTATGCAGGCGTTGAAAAAGCGGCAGCGCGCATTGCCGAAATCGCAGCAGGGGATGAGCCCGTTTACGGCATCAATACCGGCTTCGGAAAACTCGCCTCGATCCGCATTGCGGCAGGCGATGTCACCACGCTCCAGCGTAACCTGATCCTGTCGCATTGCTGCGGCGTCGGCGAAGCTCTCCCGGAAAACATCGTGCGCCTTATTATGGTGCTGAAGCTGATCTCGCTCGGTCGCGGTGCGTCCGGCGTGCGGCTCGAAGTCATCACGCTTCTCGAAAACATGCTGGCAAAAGGCGTGATCCCGATGATCCCGGAAAAGGGTTCTGTCGGCGCCTCGGGCGATCTTGCGCCGCTGGCCCACATGACTGCCGCCATGATCGGCGAAGGCGAAGCCTTCTATCAGGGCGAGCGTCTGCCAGGCGCGAAGGCATTGGAAAAGGCGGGGCTGAAGCCGGTCGTGCTTGCCGCCAAGGAAGGGCTGGCGCTGATCAACGGCACGCAAACCTCAACTGCCCTTGCACTGGCCGGGCTTTTCCGTGCGCATCGTGCTGCACAGACCGCATTGATTACTGGTGCGTTGTCCACCGATGCCGCGATGGGGTCGGACGCACCGTTCCACGAGGAAATCCACACCCTGCGTGGTCATAAAGGACAGATCGACGCTGGCCGGGCATTGCGCGCCCTGCTCGAAGGGTCCGTCATTCGCCAGAGCCATCTTGAAGGTGACCAGCGCGTGCAGGACCCTTATTGCATCCGCTGCCAGCCGCAGGTTGATGGTGCTTGCCTCGACATTCTGCGACAGGCCGCACGCACACTGGAAATCGAAGCCAATGCGGTTACCGATAATCCGCTGGTTCTCTCTGACGGGCGCGCTGTTTCCGGTGGCAATTTCCACGCCGAGCCGGTTGCCTTCGCCGCCGACCAGATCGCGCTGGCCATCTGCGAAATCGGGGCAATTTCACAACGGCGCATTGCGCTTCTTGTTGATCCCGCCTTGTCATTTGGCCTTCCGGCCTTCCTCGCCCGTAAGCCGGGATTAAATTCCGGTCTCATGATCGCTGAAGTTACATCCGCAGCTTTGATGAGTGAAAACAAGCAGATGGCGCATCCGGCCTCGGTTGACTCGACCCCAACATCCGCCAATCAGGAAGACCATGTGTCCATGGCCTGTCACGGTGCGCGCCGCCTGTTGCAGATGACCGCCAATCTCAACGCCATTATCGGTATCGAGGCGCTGACAGGTGCATTGGGTGTCGAGTTGCGCGAGCCGCTAACCACCAGCCCGGAACTTAACAGGGTCATCGGCGTGCTGCGCGCAAAAGTGCCTACGCTGGAGGATGATCGCTACATGGCCGACGACCTCAAGAATGCTGCCAATCTGGTCGCTGACGGTGCGCTTGTAGGGGCGGTTTCGAGCGGCGTCCTGCCGTCTCTGGAGGCATGATCATGGCTCCATTCGAAGTTAGTCAGGGTACTTCGCCTGTCATTCTTGGTCTTCCGCATACGGGGACTGATGTGCCGCAGGACATCCGGGTGCGTCTCAACGACAATGGGAAGATACTGGCCGATACCGACTGGCACATTCACACGCTTTATGACGGCCTCATCGAGGGCGCGACCACGGTTCGGGCGACCTTCCACCGCTATTGTATTGATGCCAATCGTGATCCGGCTGGCGTCAGCCTCTATCCCGGTCAGAACACCACTTCACTGATCCCGGAAACCGACTTTGACGGCATTGCCATCTGGAAGGACGGTGAAGCACCGACACAGGCCGATATCGTCGACCGTATTGCGCGCTTCCACAAGCCCTATCACGAGGCGCTTGCCGCCGAGATCGAGCGGGTGAAGACAATTCATGGTGTCGCCATCCTCTATGATTGTCACTCAATCCGCTCGCATATTCCCTTTCTCTTCGAGGGAAGACTGCCGGATTTCAACATCGGCACGGATATGGGCAAAACCTGCCACCCGAAAATCGAGGCTGCAGCTGTTGAGACCGCGAAACAGGCCGAAGGTTACACTTCGGTCCTCAATGGCCGTTTCAAGGGCGGCTGGACGACGCGCCATTACGGCAAGCCGAAAGCAGGCGTCCACGCCATCCAGATGGAGCTTGCCCAATCGACCCATCTTGCGACCGAGGCCGTGCCATTCGCCTATGACGACACCAAGGCGGACAAGCTTCGCGTGCATCTCAAAATCCTTTTGCAGCGGCTGGAAACAATTGCCGCAGAACTGAAATCCTGAGGAGAACATCATGTCCAATCCACGCCATAACGAGCGCGAAGTGCGTAGTCCCCGCGGAGACGAACTCAACGCCAAGAGCTGGCTCACCGAAGCGCCGCTGCGCATGCTCATGAACAATCTTGATCCCGATGTTGCCGAGCGCCCACACGAGCTGGTCGTCTATGGCGGCATTGGCCGTGCCGCCCGCACATGGGACGATTTTGACCGTATCGTAGCAACGCTGAAGACGCTCAACGATGATGAAACCTTGTTGGTGCAATCGGGTAAGCCGGTTGGCGTTTTCCGCACCCACAAGGATGCGCCACGTGTTCTGATCGCCAATTCCAATCTGGTGCCGCATTGGGCGACGTGGGATCACTTCAATGAACTGGATAAGAAGGGTCTTGCCATGTATGGCCAGATGACCGCCGGTTCGTGGATCTATATCGGCGCACAGGGCATTGTGCAGGGCACTTACGAAACCTTCGTGGAAGCCGGCCGCCAGCATTATGAAGGCAATCTCAAGGGCAAATGGATTCTGACCGGCGGCTTGGGCGGCATGGGCGGTGCACAGCCTCTGGCGGCGGTTATGGCTGGTGCCTGCTGCCTTGCGGTTGAATGTGACGAAACCCGCGCCGATTTCCGCCTGCGCACCCGTTATGTCGATGAAAAGACCCATAGCATTGATGAGGCGCTGGCCAAAATCGACGAATGGACCAAAGCAGGCGAAGCCAAGTCCATTGCGCTCATCGGAAATGCGGCTGAAATCTTCCCGGAACTCGTCAAGCGCGGCGTGCGTCCAGATATTGTTACTGACCAGACCTCTGCGCATGACCCGGTGCATGGCTATCTGCCAATCGGCTGGAGCGTTGCCGAATGGCGCGCCAAACAGGAGAGCGATCCGAAGGGCGTTGCGAAAGCCGCTCGCGCTTCAATGAAAGTGCAGGTTCAGGCCATGCTCGACTTCTGGAATGCCGGCATTCCAACCGTCGATTACGGCAACAACATTCGTCAGATGGCGCTCGAGGAAGGCTTGGAAAACGCCTTCGATTTCCCGGGTTTTGTGCCTGCCTATATCCGCCCGTTGTTCTGCCGTGGCGTCGGTCCTTTCCGCTGGGCTGCGCTCTCCGGTGATCCGGAAGATATTGCAAAGACTGACGCCAAGGTGAAGGAACTGCTGCCCGACAACAAGCATCTGCACAACTGGCTCGACATGGCAAAGGAGCGCATTGAGTTCCAAGGCCTGCCAGCCCGTATTTGCTGGGTCGGTCTTGGTGATCGTCACCGTCTTGGCCTTGCCTTCAACGAAATGGTCCGCAATGGCGAGTTGAAGGCACCGATCGTTATCGGTCGCGACCACCTCGATAGCGGCTCGGTGGCTTCGCCGAACCGCGAAACCGAAGCCATGAAGGATGGCTCTGATGCTGTTTCTGACTGGCCATTGCTCAATGCGCTGCTCAACACGGCATCGGGCGCAACATGGGTATCACTCCATCATGGCGGTGGCGTCGGCATGGGCTTCAGCCAGCATTCCGGCATGGTGATCTGCTGCGACGGTACGGAAGACGCTGATCGCCGTTTGGAGCGCGTTCTGTGGAACGATCCGGCTACCGGTGTTATGCGCCATGCCGATGCAGGCTACGACATCGCGCTCGACTGGGCAAAGCAGCAGGGCCTGCGCCTTCCAGCCATCCTTGGAAATTGAGGGCGAATGGCAATCACTGTCCTCAAGGCCGAAAGACATCGCCGCATGCCGTGGAAGAACGGCGGCGGCGTGACGGTTGAAATTGCAGTCTATCCGGAGGGTGCGTCAGTCGATAATTTCGACTGGCGCATTTCCATGGCGACGGTGGCCAGCGACGGAGCGTTCTCCATCTTTCCCGGTATTGATCGGACCTTGTCGGTATTGGAGGGCGACGGCATCGTGCTCGACATTGAGGGGCAGACGAATCCCCTCACCCGGCACAGCGCGCCATTGTCCTTTGCTGCGGATGCAAACTCCAGTGCACGACTGATCGGTTCGACCATTATCGATCTCAATGTCATGACTCGACGCGGGCGTTTTACCCATATGGTCCGTCGTTTGCCGGTTGAGGGCGCCCCGCTCACTCAGGCCAACGGCAATCCGGCGCTTCTTTTCTGTGCCGAAGGTCAGTTCGGTCTGACATTGGCAAGTGAAACCCGAAAACTTGAGCAATATGATTGCGCGGTCTTCACAAACTGCGACGGCGCGGTTCTTGAACTCACGGGGCACGGAACGTGTTACCTGATCGCGATTAATTCAGCGTGATCAGTCATTTATAGGCGTCTGAAATAGCGGGAGGATTTATTATACGTGCTGAACTGTCTAGACAGACGACAAGGTCCTGTTAATTTGGCAGAAATGAAGAGACAACAAGTCTCAGTATAAAAGGGGTACTACGCATGAAGAAATCATTGCTCGCCGGGGCAGCTATGGCGGCTTTCACTTTTGTGTCTGCTGCGCATGCAGAAACAGCAGTTTCAATCGGCTTCTCAGGCTGGACCGGGTTCGGTCCGCTGACGCTTGCCAAGGAAGCCGGAATTTTCAAGAAAAACGGCCTCGACGTCACACTGAACAAGATTCCACAGGCAAGTCGCCATCTGGCGTTGGCCTCCGGTGACATCCAATGCGCCGCTACCACTGTTGAAACGTGGATTGTCTGGAACGCAGCAGGTGTTAAATCCAAGCAGATTTTCCAGATGGACAAATCCTACGGCGCCGACGGCATCGCTGTGCGTGCCGATGTGAAGTCCTTCGCCGATCTGAAAGGCAAGACGGTTGCTGCCTCTGCTCCGGGAACTTCGCCTTATTTCTTCCTTGCCTTCATGCTCGCCAAGAACGGCATGACAACCAAGGACGTAAAAGTCGTGAATATGGAACCTGGACCGGCCGCACAAGCTTTCGTCGCTGGTCAGAACGACGCCGCTATGACTTACGAGCCTTATCTGTCCACCGTGCGCGCAGCACCCGACAAAGGCAAGATCCTTGCCACCACGCTCGATTATCCGGCAGTCATGGACACGGTCGGCTGCACCCCCGATTTCCTTGAGAAGAACCCCGATGCGGCCAAAGCGCTTGCCAACAGCTATTTTGAAGCATTGGAGATGATCGCCGCCGACAAAGCCAAAGCTTATGAGATCATGGGCAAGGACGTGAAGCAATCGGGCGAGGCTTTCGGCAAATCAGCCGATTATCTGCGCTGGCAGGACAAGGCAGCAAACCAGAAATTCTTCGAGAAGGAATTCAAGGAGTTTTCGACCGAAGCCG
The DNA here is from genome assembly GCF_006345815.1 of Ochrobactrum sp. CGA5. Taxonomy (GTDB): domain Bacteria; phylum Pseudomonadota; class Alphaproteobacteria; order Rhizobiales; family Rhizobiaceae; genus Brucella. Next base: position 197,348 of record NZ_VCIG01000043.1, read on the forward strand.
CCGACCTGCTTTTGCAAGCTGGTGTAATCAAGTCAAAACCCAATCTCGACGACATTGTGGACACAAGCTTCATCAAGTAATTGCCACAGAAGGAAATCCGGGCGACAACGCCCGGATATCTTCCCCGCTCTTTCCATCCTCCCGGATAAGAGAAAAGCGAATTCCAAGCTTTGAATGCGCGTCTTCCCCCAAAACCCTATCACGGTTTCGAGACGCGCTCTAAACGGATAAAGTCATGCAACCCTTACAGCCGATAGGCAGTCAGACCCGGATATTGCTGGGTGTTCTGTTTTTCATTCTCTTCTTTTTGTTCTGGGGCATCGCCACGCTGGGTGGCTTCGTTTCCCCGACTTTTCTTGCCGATCCCATCACTATGCTGAAAGACGGCTGGGATCTCCTTGCCAATCAAGGTTTCCTCTACGACATCGGCATGACGGTCTGGCGCGTGCTGGGAGGCTTCGTGCTGGCAAGTCTTGTCGCGATCCCGCTCGGGATCGCCATGGGTGCTTATAAGCCCATCGAAGCACTGTTGGAGCCATTCGTCTCTTTCGCGCGCTATCTCCCCGCATCGGCTTTCGTGCCACTGCTGATCCTCTGGGCAGGCATTGGCGAAACGCAGAAGCTGCTCGTCATCTTCATTGGTGCAGTATTCCAGATCATTCTCATGATCGCCGTGACCGTTTCCAACACACGGCGCGATCTTGTCGAAGCCGCCTATACGCTTGGCGCATCGGACGGCGGCATCATCCGCCGTGTACTCATGCCTGCCAGCGCGCCAGATATTGCCGAAACGCTGCGCCTCGTGCTTGGCTGGGCCTGGACCTATGTTATCGTGGCCGAGCTCATCGGCGCATCGTCCGGTATCGGCTATATGATCATCAACAGCCAGGCGCTCATGGCCACCGGCCAGATCATTTTCGGCATCATCGTCATCGGTGTTATCGGCCTGATCTCCGACCTCGCCTTCAAATATTTCAACCGTTGGCTCTTTGCTTGGAGGTTCGCATAATGGTTACGAAAAGCGACCAGGAACTTGTCATCAAGAGCGTCAGCCGCACCTTTCCGGGTGTACATGGCGGCAAGCCAACACTGGCATTGCAGCCGACCGACCTCCTCATCCCGAAAAACGATTTCGTAACCGTCCTCGGTCCCTCGGGCTGCGGTAAGTCAACGCTTCTTCGTATCATAGCAGGTCTCGACAAGCCAACCACCGGCACAGTGACGTTGGAGGGAAAACCCGTGACAGGTCCGGGTGCGGATCGCGGTATGGTCTTCCAGTCCTACACACTGTTTCCATGGCTCACCATCCGGCAGAATGTCGGTTTCGGACTTCGCGAAAAAAGGGTGCCAGAAAAGCAAGCACGTGAAATTGTAGACAGCTATATCGACAAGGTCGGGCTGCGTGGCTTTGAAGATCACTGGCCGAAGCAGCTTTCAGGCGGCATGCAACAACGCACGGCGATTGCCCGCGCACTCGCCAACGATCCAAAGATCCTGCTTCTCGACGAACCGTTCGGAGCACTCGACAACCAGACCCGAGGATTGATGCAGGAACTTCTGCTCGGCATATGGGAGCGAGAGCACAAGACGGTGATCTTCGTCACCCACGACATCGAGGAAGCCATCTTCATGGCGACTCGCGTGGTTACGATGACCGCTCGTCCGGGCAAGATCAAATCGATCACGCCAGTCGATATCGCGCATCCGCGCACCTACCACGTCAAGGCGAGCCCGGAATTCTCCGAACTGCGTCTCAAGCTGACTGAAGAAATTCGCAGCGAAGCCATTGCGGCTGCAAAGCAGGCTGCCTGAAAATAGTTGTTCCTTGATAATATCGAGTGAACTATGAAAGAGCTGCGATCTCTATCGCGGCTCTTTCATTTCAGGACACACCCATCATGGCCGTTTCAGCAGAAGAACTTGAAAACCGCATCGTCTATGTCAACGGCGAGTATATCACCGCCCGCGATGCGCGCATTTCCATCTTTGACCGTGGCTTTCTGTTCGGTGACGGCATCTATGAGGTAACCGCCGTGCTGGAAGGCAAGCTTATCGACAGCGAACCGCATATGCGACGCCTGCGCCGCTCGACTGGCGAGATCGGCATTCCGATGCCGATGAGCGAAGACGAGATTATCACCATTGAGCGTGAACTGATCCGCCGCAACAATCTGACCGAAGGTCTCGTCTATCTGCAAGTGACACGCGGCGACGGGCGCGACCGCGATTTCGTACCCGCAAAGGGCATGAAGCCTTCAATCGTCCTGTTCACACAGGAAGCCAGTCTGCTCGACAAGCCAGCACTGAAAACCGGTGCCCGTGTGCTTTCACTTGATGATCTGCGCTGGAAGCGCCGTGACATCAAGACCGTTTGCCTTCTGCCGCAGGCTCTCGCCAAAGAAATAGCCAAGAATGCAGGTTGCGATGAAGCCTGGATGATCGAAGACGGATTTGTCACCGAAGGCGCGTCGTCCACCGGCTATATCGTCACACAGGATGATGTCATCGTCACCCGTCCCAACAGCAATGCAGTCCTGCCGGGCTGCACACGTCTGTCGCTGCTACAGCTCATCGCTGAAACAGGTATGAAGCTCGAAGAACGGCCTTTCACAATCGAAGAGGCCTATGCTGCGAAAGAAGCATTCATGACCAGCGCAGGCACCTTTGTAACACCGATTTCGTTTATCGACGACAAACCTATCGGCGGTGGCAAGCCGGGTCCGGTAGCGCTAAAGCTGCGCGAAATTTATCTGGATCACGCAAGGCGCACTGCAATCTGACAAAAGCAAATCGGGCCGGAACAGTGTTCCGGCCCGACTTGCTCTCGCCTTCGCCCCCGAAAAGGCGGAGCACCAGCGCGATAACGCGCCGATTTTGAACATATGTCTTACCACGTGGGCATCTGAAGCGAATGAGATTGGGTATGGTGTGCCTAGGCTCAGCGGCGTTGGTTATAGACGTCGATACACACTGCCCCCAGCAAAACTATCCCCTTGATGACCTGCTGATAGTCGATGCCAATGCCAAGAATCGACATACCATTGTTCATCACGCCCATGATAAGCGCGCCAATAACAGCGCCAGTCACACGCCCGACGCCACCATAAGCCGATGCGCCACCGATAAAGCAGGCGGCAATCACATCAAGCTCAAAACCAAGACCCGCCTTCGGTGTTGCGGTGTTCAGACGAGCCGCGAAAACCAGACCGGCGAGCGCTGCCAGCACCCCCATATTGACGAATGCGAGGAAGGTCAGGCGCTCGGTCTTGACGCCCGACAGCTTCGCCGCGTGGCGATTGCCGCCGACGGCGTAAATCTGGCGACCTATAACCGTACGATTGGTGAGAAACGCATAGGCTGCAATCAGAACAGCCATAATAATCAGCACGTTAGGCATACCGCGATACGATGAAATCAGCAGCGCAAGATAGGCAATACCTGCAAAGAACAGGATATTCTTGATGACGAACAGGCCGAAAGGTTCTGTTTCCACCTCATGCGCAATGTGGCGCGCACGCGAGCGTGTATTCTGCCAGACAATGAAACCAGCAATCACCAGGCCAAGGATCAGCGATGTGAGATAGATGCCGCCCGTCGCCCCAATAAACTCAGGGATAAAGCCCGATGACAGTTTCTGAAACATAGGCGGGAATGGACCGACCGACTGTCCACCGAGAACTGCCAGCATCAGCCCCTTGAAAACCAACATGCCCGCGAGTGTCACGATGAAGGACGGGATATTGAAATAAGCGACCCAGAACCCCTGCATTGCACCGATAATACCACCGGCAATGAGGCACAGAATGGCAGCAATCGGGAACGGAATTCCCCATCGAACCATCATAACAGCAGCCAGTGCGCCGATGAAACCGCACACCGAACCGACCGACAAATCAATATGCCCGGTCACAATAATCAACAGCATTCCAAGCGCCATGATGACGATATAGCTGTTCTGCAACACGAGATTGGTCAGGTTCAACGGCTTCATCAGCACGCCGCCGGTGACAATCTGGAAGAAGATCATGATCGCAATCAGTGAGAGCAGCATTCCGGATTCGCGCAGGTTGTTCTTTATATAGCGCCCCACGCTGCTTGGCGCCTTCTGACCGCCCTGGATGACGTTCTCGCTCATTGTTGTTTTCCTTTGTTCTGCATGATGGCGCGCATGATGTTTTCCTGCGTTGCTCCCTCGCCCGCCACTTCGCCGACGAAAGCGCCCTCGTGCATGACGACAATGCGATCGCAGATCCCGATCAGCTCCGGCATTTCGGATGAAATGACGACCACGCCCTTGCCGCTGTCAGCCAGTGAATTGATAATTGTGTAAATGTCATATTTCGCGCCCACATCGATGCCCCGCGTCGGTTCATCGAGGATCAGCACGTCAGGCCCTGTAAACAGCCATTTCGAAAGCACTACCTTTTGCTGATTGCCACCTGAAAGCGTGCCTGTTTCCTGATAGACATTATGGCAGCGAATACTCATCTGATCGCGATAGTTGTTCGCGACCTTCATTTCACGAATACTGTCGATCACACCCTTGGGGCTCACGCCGCGCAAATGCGCAAGTGAAATGTTGCGCGATATATTCTCGCCAAGAACGAGGCCAAGTTTCTTGCGGTCCTCGGTAACATAAGCAAGCCCTGATTTGATAGCACGGGCAACTGTTGAAATATCGACCGGCTTGCCATTCATACGGGCTTCACCGGTAATATTCGTGCCCCACGAACGCCCGAACAGGCTCATGGCGAACTCAGTGCGACCAGCGCCCATCAGACCTGCAATGCCGACGATTTCACCGGCGCGCACGTTAAACGAAACACTCTTGACCGCGTGCCGCTCCGGGTGAAGCGGGTGATAAACCGACCAGTTCTCAGCTTCAAAGATCACGTCACCAATCTTCGGCTCACGCTTGGGATAGCGGCTTTCCAGATCGCGATCGACCATCTTGCGGATGATCTCGTCTTCTTCGACTTCACCTTCATGGCAATCAAGCGTTGCGACCGCACGACCATCACGCAGCACGGTGATCTTGTCAGCCACTTCACGAATTTCATTGAGCTTGTGTGAAATCAGAATCGAAGTGATGCCCTGCGCACGAAACTCCTTGAGCAATGCCAGCAAAGCCGCACTGTCGGTTTCGTTCAGACTTGCTGTCGGTTCATCAAGAATAAGAAGCCGCACACGCTTGGAAAGCGCCTTGGCAATTTCGACAAGCTGTTGTTTGCCAACGCCAATATCCGTCACCAGGGTGTCGGGTGATTCCGTGAGGCCGACTTTCTTCAAAAGCGCTTTTGTGCGCTGATAGACTTCACCGCGATCAATCACGCCATAAGCGCCGGGTGGATTGACGAGAAAAATATTTTCGGCAATCGACATCAGCGGCACAAGCGCCAGTTCTTGATGGATAATAACGATGCCCAGTGCTTCAGAATCGTTGATGTCGCGGAAGTGCCGCTCTTCTCCATCAAAGACAATTGAACCGTCATAACTGCCCGAGGGATACACCCCCGAAAGCACTTTCATCAGTGTAGATTTTCCAGCACCATTTTCACCAACAAAAGCATGGATTTCACCCGGCATGACCGTGAAATTGACGTCGCTCAACGCTTTAACGACACCGAAAGACTTGCTGATGCCGCGCATTTCCAGAAGCGGCTTTCCAGAGGTTTCCGGCTTGCCGTCAGGCTGCTCGCGCAGGACAGGATTGGCTACATTCATCGCTCGCTCCCATTACAATTCCTGCAAGCCATCGCCGCTCCAAAAGACAGCGCTGTCAATTGCCATGCCTACCCCAGCCAAAAGGCTGGGGATTTGGAGACAATGGCTTGCAGAAGGGCCACGGGCATATCCTTCGATAGGCCCGAAACCGAATTACTGGATCTGGTCTTCTTTATAGTAACCGCTATCGACCAGAACTTCTTTCCAGTTCGACTTGTCGACAATAACTGGCTTGAGCAGGTAAGACGGCACAACCTTGACGCCATTGTCATAGGTCTTTGTGTCGTTTACTTCCGGCTCCTTGCCGCTCATCGCAGCGTCAACCATATCAACCGTCACCTTGGCAAGTTCGCGGGTGTCCTTGAAGATGGTCGAGTTCTGTTCGCCAGCGAGGATCGATTTGACCGACGGCACTTCGGCATCCTGACCGGAAACCACAGGCATTGGCATATCGCCGCTGCCATAGCCTACACCCTTGAGCGAAGACAGAATACCAATGGAAATGCCATCATAAGGCGAAAGCACAGCATCAAGCTTCTTGTCGGAATAGAAAGCTGACAGGATCGAATCCATACGTGCCTGAGCAGTCGCACCATCCCAGCGCAGTGTTGCTACCTTGTCCATACCGGTCTGACCGCTGCCCACGACAAGCTTGCCGCTATCAATGTAAGGCTGCAGAACCGACATTGCGCCATTGTAAAAGAAGTAGGCGTTGTTATCGTCCGGCGAACCGCCAAACAGCTCGATATTGAACGGGCCTTCCTTGTTCTTGAGATCAAGTGCCTTTTCGATCGACTGCGCCTGCAAAACGCCAACCTGGAAATTGTCGAATGTCGCATAATAGGACACATTCGGCGTATCGCGGATCAGGCGGTCATAGGCAATAACCTTGATGCCGGCATCATTGGCCTTGGCCAGAACGTCCGAAAGCGTGGTTCCGTCGATGGATGCGATGACCAGAACCTTGGCACCCTTAGTGACCATATTTTCGATCTGTGCCAGCTGGTTTGGCACATCGTCTTCTGCATATTGCAGATCGGTCTGGTACCCCCGCTCCTGAAGCACCTTCACCATGTTGTCACCATCGGCAATCCAGCGCGCTGATGACTTTGTTGGCATCGCCACTCCGACGAGGCCCTTATCCTCAGCCTGTGCAAAGCCGGTAAAGGCAAAGGCGGCAAATGCCGCTGCCAGTGTTAATGATTTTATGCCTGCCATTATCTCACTCCCATAGTGGAGCAGGCCTTTAAGGCCTGCCATTCTCCCAAGTTTCCGCCCCCGCCTTCCGGCCATGCGGAATTCCTCATATCGCAAGCCTCCTCAGCCCGCGATCTTGTCCCATGCAGCAACCGTGCGTTCAGCACGTTCGCGAACCTCAGCGACCGTCAGTCCAGCCTTGTAAAGACTGGAACCAAGACCGAAACAGCTCACTCCCGCAGCCCGATAGGCCGCAAAATCAGCCTCGGAAACACCGCCCACGGCGCCGACCGGAATATCCTTCGGCAAGACGGCGCATATCGCCTTGATGCCATCTGCGCCCAGCACGCTCGCCGGAAAGAACTTCAACGCCGATGCACCTGCCCGGATCGCTGAGAACGCTTCCGTCGGCGTGAAAACACCGGGCATCGTCACCATGCCATACTGACTGGCCCGGCGAATAACGTCAGGCTCGACATTGGGGCTGACCAGAAGCCTGCCGCCAACATCATTAAGACGATCCACATTCTCGACGGACAGGACTGTTCCCGCGCCGATCAGTACATTGTCCGGCGCAAGCTTCGCAGCTTTCTCAATCGACACGAACGGCTCTGGTGAATTGAGCGGAATTTCAATCGCCTCAAAGCCCGTCTCGATCAAGGCAGAGACAATCGCTTCGGTTTCATCCGGCCTAATCCCACGCAGGATTGCCACCAGCGGATAACGCAGCTTGGGCCATGTGATGTGGTCGCTCATTATGCGGTTCCTCCGAAGGCGTGTTTTGCAGCCATGAAAAGGCCGTCACGCACCAGTTCGTCGGCTGCAACACGCATGACCTTCAGCCCTGCGATTTCAAGCGCGCTGGCATAGAGCGCTCCCATCGTCGCGTCCGAAAGGAGCAGCACTTCTTGCGGTTTGCCGTAAAGCGTGCTTGCACCTGCGACTTCCAGTCCGATCAACAGACCCGACAGGCGGGCAAGCTGATCAGAAGGCCTACGATCATGAACGAGCCATCCTGCGCGAATGGAAAACAGCGCGTTGGAAATCAATGCCGGGTTTTCGAGCGATGCCCCGACACCCGCAACGAAAGCCGCACTGTTCGCATCAACAGCACTCGCCCCTTCCAGCGCACCGGCCAGTACAGACTTGTCCTTCACAAGAGCGAACATTTCGCCTGTCATGAAGGTTCGATAATCGGCCAGACCACCATCGACAATTCGCACCCATTTGGCATGGGTTCCGGGCATTACCACTACGGCATCCCGTGTTCCGCGATGCACGAGACCAAGCAGTTTTGTCTCTTCACCGCGCATCACGTCCGGAGCCGCTTCATCCCGGCGCGCGACGCCCGGCAGCATGATGACGTGACGGCGCGCAGGTATGCGCACTGCCGCCTTTACAATACCATCCAGCCCGGCTGGCAGGCCCATATAGGGGGCTTCGATCCAGCCGGTCCGCGACCCGGCCATGCCACAGATCACAACCGGCAGATCGTCCGGCGCGCCAACTGAAGCAAGGTGCCGTTCGAGCGTTGGCTCAAAACCGGCTTCCTTTGCCTGCAGCAGACCGTCATCGCCACGGCTTTCATTGATAACATTGCCATCGACATCCAACGTCCAGAGACGGAACCGGGTTGTTCCCCAGTCCGCGACCGCCGCAAATGGCTTTTGAACGCCGGCCATGAATGCCGCAGACATCAATGATTGTCTCGCGGCAGGCCACGCGTATGCGCAATATCCTGATATTTGACCGCGTTCTCGAGAACCGCACCCGTTTCCATCTGGCCGACAACGGCGCGCTGGATTTCCTGCCACGGCGTCTGGCTTTCCGGATATTTATAGCCGCCAGCAGCTTCCAAAGCCTTGCGGCGTTCTGCCAGTTCCTCGTCCGAAATCAGAATATCCGCCGTGCCGCGACCAATATCGATTCGCACGCGATCACCCGTCCTCAGGATCGCCAAACCACCGCCAGCCGCCGCTTCAGGTGAAGCATTGAGGATCGAAGGCGAACCCGACGTACCCGACTGACGACCATCACCAATACAAGGCAAGGAGCTGATACCCTTCTTCAGAAGGTAGTCCGGCGCACGCATATTGACCACTTCCGCCGCACCCGGATAGCCGATGGGGCCAGCACCGCGCATGAACAGAACGGTATGTTCGTCGATTTCCAGCGACGGATCGTCAATGCGATGATGGTAATCTTCCGGTCCGTCGAACACGACCGCCTTGCCTTCAAAGGCATTCGGGTCCTTGTCGTCCGAAAGATAGCGGTTGCGGAATTCTTCCGAAATAACACTCAGCTTCATGATCGCCGAGGAGAAGAGATTGCCGCGCAGCACGCGGAAACCGGCATGGCTCTTCATTGGCTGGTCATAAGTTTTGATGACATTGCTGTCTTCAATCGTCGCATTCTTGCAGTTCTCGCCGATGGTCTTGCCGTTGACGGTCAGTGCATCCTCGTTGATGAGGCCCTGCCCCATCAGCTGATTGACGACCGCTGGCACACCGCCTGCATGATAATAGTCCTCACCGAGATATTCACCCGCTGGCTGGAGATTAACCAGAAGCGGAATTTCCTCGCCATATTTCTGCCAATCGTCAATCGTCAGGTCCACGCCGACATGACGTGCCAACGCATTGAGATGGATCGGCGCATTGGTCGATCCGCCAATGGCGGAATTCACGCGAATTGCGTTGATGAATGCTTCCTTGGTCATGACATCGGAAGGCTTGAGGTCTTCATAGACCATCTCAACAATGCGACGACCTGTAAGATAAGCAACTTCCTGACGGTCACGATAAGGCGCCGGAATAGCGGCAGAGCCCGGAAGCTGCATGCCGAGCGCTTCGGCGAGCGAATTCATCGTCGTGGCCGTGCCCATCGTGTTGCAATAGCCGGTTGATGGAGCCGAGGAGGCTACGAGCTTGACGAAGCCCTGATAGTCGATTTCGCCCTTGGCAAGCAGCTCGCGCGCCTTCCAGACGATTGTGCCGGAACCCGTACGTTCGCCACGGAACCAGCCATTGAGCATCGGGCCAACCGACAGGGCGATCGCTGGAATGTTAACGGTCGCGGCTGCCATCAGACAGGCAGGCGTGGTCTTGTCGCAACCAATGGTCAGCACGACGCCATCGAGCGGATAGCCATAAAGCACTTCAACGAGGCCGAGATAAGCAAGGTTGCGGTCGAGACCAGCCGTTGGCCGCTTGCCGGTTTCCTGAATAGGATGGACCGGAAATTCGATGACGATGCCGCCTGCCTCGCGCACGCCTTCACGCACGCGCTTGGCCAGTTCCAGATGATGACGGTTGCATGGCGAAAGATCGGAACCCGTCTGCGCAATACCGATGATCGGACGACCGGATTGCAGCTCTTCCTGACTGAGGCCATAATTCATATAGCGCTCAAGATAGAGCGCGGTCATGTCCACATTGTCCGGATTATCGAACCATGCGCGTGAGCGGAATCTCGGAGCTTTCGGCGTAACGGGCTTATTCATTTCACTGTCCTGCATGGGTAAGAGACCGCCCTGCGGTCCCAATTCCTAGTCTTCAAAAGCTTCAACGATGTGGCGTTGTCCCAGAAGGAAAGCATCAGCCACATGAGTGAGTGGCGCGAGGTCCACATCGCTGCGTCTCTCACCGATCAATTGCACAAAATTCTGGTAAAGGCGCTGATATTCGCGGTCTGGTTCGGCCATTTTTTCAGTACCTGCAATGGTCAATCGACTGCCACCATGGCTGAGAAGCAGCGTCCCCTTGTCAGTCTCGACGCGAATATCCCATGTCTGTGGGCCGGTCTGACGCCAGTCCAGCTCAAACGACACCGGAACGCCGTTTTCCGTCTCGAAAGCCAGATCAGCAGCAATCGGTGCCGCCCGGTTTTCAGGGAAATAGAGATCGGACTTCGTCAGGAAAAACTGTTCCGGCATGATATGTGTAACAATGGACAGCGCATTGATGCCCGGATCAAACACACCAAGACCACCCGGCTCCCAAATCCACTGCTGGCCCGGATGCCAATGGCGCACGTCTTCTTTCCACGACACTGCAACGGATTTGATTGCAGCACCTTTGAGAAATTCACGCGCAGGCTCAACGGCCGCAGCTTCGCGTGAATGCCACGTTGCATAAAGCGTGACACCCTGTTTTTCAGCAAAGCGTACCAGCGCCTGCACTTCCGAAATCGTTGCCCCCGGAGGCTTTTCCAGCATCACATGCTTACGCGCCTTTAAGGCGGCGTAGGCTTGGCTAAAGCGCCCTTGCGGCGGCGTGCAAAGCGAAACCGCATCAACGGCAACATCACTGCCAAGCAATTGATCTATATCGTGGAAAGACGGCAGGCCGTCCAGCCCGGCATTGCGGCTGGCAATTGCTTTGAGCGCAATACCATCCGTGGCTTCAATCGATGGCAGATGCTGGTCACGTGCAATCTTACCCAGACCGACAATTGCCAAAGTGATGTTGGATGCCGCCGCCATTTCAGAGCGCCTTCACGGCAATATCTTCGGCTGCCGCCTGCGCCAGTCTGTTGACCAGCGGATAGCGGAAAGGCTTTGCTGAAATTTCAAACCGGTCGCCGTTTTCCGTCTTCACGCCTTCCGAAAAGGACAGCGTGGCCGTGCCGAAGAAATGCACGTGGATATCACCCGGACGGCGGAACAGCGCATATTTGAAATGGTGGTGCTCCAGATTGGCAATTGTGTGCGACATGTTCGCTTCGCCTGAAAGGAACGGCTTTTCAAAGATCACCTGATCGCCGCGACGGATACGCGAGACACCTTCGACATGATCCGGCAGAGCACCCACATAAAGCTCCGCCCCCAGCGACGCCTGACGCAGCTTGGAATGCGCCAGCCAGAGATAATTCTGCTTTTCGGTCACATGGTCGGAAAACTCATTGGCAAGGCAAAAACCAAGGCGGAATGGCGTACCATCTGGTCCAATCAGATAAATACCGGCCAGCTCCGGCTCCTCGCCGCCATCTTCGGCGAAGGAAGGCGAAACAAGCGCACCACCAGTTGCCACCAATGCCGAACCGTCACCCTTATAAAACCATTCCGGCTGCACACCGGTTTCACCGGGCTTAGGCTTGCCACCTTCAACGCCCATCAAGAACATCCGCATGGAATCGGTTGGTTTTTCAGCAGCCTGCGCCGCCTTGTGCATCTTGTCGCGACCGTCAGCGGAACCCAGATGCGTCAATCCTGTACCGGCAACAATCAGATGCGCCGGATCGGAATGCGTAATCGGCAGGCCGACACGCCCACTTGCGATTGCGGCATCAAGATCAACAGCCTCACCCTTGCCATTACGCTCAACTTGCTCAGCAAGGCTAATGCCTGCTAAAATCGCTGCCCATGCCAGTTCGTATGTCGTTGTCACGCCATTGACGATATGGGCCGCGCCTTCATCATCGCAAGCGGCCACATGCGTTTCTCCGCCAGCATTGCGGATCTGTACCAGACGTAACATTAAACCTCCCATTTTCCGCAAAATGCTTGCGGAACATTCTTCTCGACCGTTCAAAAACACAGATGCGCGAACTAACGGCTCCTTCTTATTAATATGACTATTTCGTCAATCGCTGTTTTGTCAAGCAACCGAAACTCGGCAACGACCACCCTCCGGGGACTACCAACAGTGAATGATTATTAACATAGTGTTTTAATTATATAATTAGACGAAATGCACGTTTGTCGCACCCCCAATTTCACGCGAACGGAAGAAATATGCTTGCCATAAAGTAATATTATATGCTTGATGAAAGCGAAGGCTGGGAGAGCCTTTTTAATGGGAGGAATTAATATGAAACGCAGTCTGACGGCTCTGACAGCCGCATTTTCATTCGCTCTGATTTCAAGCGCATCCGCCGCTTCACTAACAGTCGGCTTTTCGCAGATCGGTTCGGAATCGGGCTGGCGCGCCGCCGAAACAAGTGTAACAAAGCAGGAAGCTGAGAAGCGCGGTCACACCCTCAAATTTGCCGACGCACAGCAAAAGCAGGAAAACCAGATCAAAGCCGTTCGCGGCTTCATTGCACAGGGCGTTGACGCCATCCTGATTGCGCCGGTTGTGGCAACCGGCTGGGACGCAGTTCTGAAGGAAGCCAAGGAAGCAGAAATTCCTGTTGTACTTCTTGACCGCCAGATCGATGCACCCGAAGATCTCTATCTCACAGCTGTTACCTCCGATCAGGTGCATGAAGGCAAGGTCGCTGGCGACTGGCTGGTCAAGGAAGTGGGCGACAAGCCGTGCTCCGTCGTCGAGCTTCAGGGCACCACAGGCTCTTCGCCGGCGATCAACCGCAAGAAGGGCTTTGAAGAAGCGCTTGCAGGCCACGACAACATCAAGATTTCCCGCTCGCAGACCGGTGATTTCACCCGGACCAAGGGCAAGGAAGTCATGGAAAGCTTCATCAAGGCGGAAAATGGCGGCAAGGACATTTGCGCGGTTTACGCACACAATGACGATATGGCGGTCGGCGCCATTCAGGCGATTAAGGAAGCTGGCCTCAAGCCGGGCACCGACATTAAGGTTGTCTCCATTGACGCCGTTCCGGATATTTTCCAGGCCATGGCAAATGGCGAAGCCAACGCAACTGTTGAGCTGACACCAAACATGGCTGGCCCGGCTTTCGATGTGATTGAGGCTCTTAAGGCCAATGGCACCGTTCCGCCAAAGTGGATCCAGACTGAATCCAAGCTTTACACACAGGCTGATGATCCAAAGGCCGTTTATGAAGCCAAAAAGGGCCTCGGCTACTAAGCCTCGGATCATGCCTTCGGGTCGCGTCTCATCGCGGCCCGGAACCAAGCATGTCGCGGGAAAGTGGTGGCGCCTTTACGGAGCAGTCAGTCCACCGGACTGATTTCTGATCCCGCTTCGATCCGATAACGACATGCGGCAAAACAAAAATAGAGCGAGCGCTGTGGGTAAGATTACATGCAACACGCTCTGGTTTTGAAATCCGCTAACGGAAGACTGCTATGGCTCGCCCTGACATCGCTGCGCGCGAGACGCCAGCAACACCGCTGCTTGAAGCGCGTTCAATAACCAAATCCTTTCTCGGCGTAACCGCTCTCGACGATGTCGATTTCGTTCTCAATGACGGCGAGATTCATGCCCTTCTGGGCGAAAACGGCGCGGGAAAATCAACACTCATCAAGATATTGACCGGCGCCTATCATGGCTTTGACGGTTCGGTTTTGCTTGATGGGCAAGCAATAGCTCCGGCTTCCGTTTCAGAAGCGCAGACACTTGGTATCGGCACGGTCTATCAGGAAGTCAATCTTCTGGAGAATCTGACAGTCGCCGAAAATCTGTTCCTCGGTCGTCAGCCTCAACGTCTCGGTTTCATCGACCGTCGCCGCATGGAGAAAGATGCAAGCACCCTGCTAGCCCGATACGGGCTCAGAATCGATGTTGGCGCGCCTTTGTCAGCCTATTCGGTCGCGATCCGGCAGATTATTGCGATCGCACGCGCCGTCGATGTTTCCGGCAAGGTGCTGGTGCTGGATGAGCCGACCGCCAGTCTTGATGCCCGCGAAGTTGAAATGCTGTTTGGCGTGCTGCGTCAGCTTAAAGCAGAAGGCCTGGGAATCATCATCATCACGCATTTTCTGGATCAGGTCTATGCCATTGCCGATTGCGCCACTGTGTTACGCAATGGTCGTCTGGTTGGCAGTCGTGACCTCGCAGAATTGCCACGAACCGATCTTATTTCAATGATGCTCGGGCATCAGTTGCAGGAAACGGCGCGCCGTAGTCGAACCGAGGAAGTCAACGATCACGCAACAGCGCCCATCCGTTTTTCGGGCTTTGGGAAAAAAGGCAGCGTTGCGCCTTTTGATCTCACCATCAAACCGGGCGAGGCGGTTGGCATTGCCGGACTGCTCGGCTCTGGTCGTACGGAAACTGCGCTCCTTATGTTCGGCGTCGATCAGGCAGACAGCGGCACACTTATGGTAGACAACAAGGAAACAAAGCTGCCCTCGCCCGTTGCAGCCATTTCCGAACGGTTCGCCTTCTGCCCGGAGGAACGCAAGACCGACGGTATCATCGGTGATTTTTCCGTAGCGGAGAACATTGCACTCGCCATACAGGCAAAACGCGGCTGGTCGAAACCGATTACTGCGCGCGAAAAGACGGCGCTTGCCCAGCGCTATATCAAAGCGCTCGATATTCGTCCGCCTGATCCCGACAAACCGATCAAATTCCTGTCGGGCGGCAACCAGCAGAAGGCCATTCTGGCGCGCTGGCTGGCAACCGATCCACGCCTGCTGATCCTTGACGAACCGACACGCGGTATCGACATCGGTGCCCATGCGGAAATTCTCAAACTCATCGGCGAACTCTGCACCGAAGGCATGTCCTTGGTAATTATTTCCTCAGAGTTTGAAGAGCTTGCCGCCGTTGCCAACCGCGTTGTCGTGCTTTCAGACCGCCGCCATGTAGCTGAACTCAAAGGCGAAGAAATCACTGCCGACAATATCGTGCGAGCCATCGCCGAGACCGGAAGCGAAAAGGAAGCTGTCGCATGATCGCCCGCATGGCCAAGAAACTTAAAAGACTGAGCCCCCAATTGGCAGCCCTTGCGTTGATTCTGGCCACAAACACCATCATCGCACCGGGTTTTCTGGACATTTCATTTCAGAACGGACGGCTTTACGGAAGTCTGATCGATATTCTGGTGCGCGCGGCCCCTGTCGCCATTCTCGCGATTGGCATGACACTGGTGATCGCCACACGCGGTATCGATCTGTCGGTCGGCGCGGTTATGGCAATCAGCGGCGCAACTGCTGCCTCGCTCATCGTTGCTGGCTATCCACTGGCCATCGTCATACCCGTAGCACTCGGCACCGGTCTGGTCTGCGGATTGTGGAACGGCTTTCTTGTGGCCGCTTTCGATATCCAACCCATCATCGCCACGCTGATATTGATGGTCGCGGGACGCGGGATCGCACAGCTTGTCACCGAAGGCGCAATCCTCACCTTCAACAATGATTCCTTTGCAACTCTTGGCTCCGGTTCGTTTCTTGGCATACCGGTCCCAGTACTGATCTGGATATTTGCGGGCCTTGTTGTCGGGATTGCCGTGCGCTCGACAGCGCTTGGCTTTCTGATTGAAGCAACCGGCATCAACCGCCGCGCTGCCATGCTGGCAGGCGTTAAAGCCCGCTTTCTCCTGTTCAGCGTCTATGCGGTTTCAGGCGTTTGCGCAGCGCTTGCCGGGCTGATTGCCACGGCAGATATTCGCGGGGCAGATGCCAACAATGCCGGTCTATGGCTTGAGCTTGATGCCATTCTGGCCGTCGTCATCGGCGGCACCTCGCTGAATGGCGGACGCTTCTCGATCATGGCCTCGTTGCTTGGCGCGCTGATCATCCAGTCGATCAATACCGGCATTCTCATGGCTGGCTTTCCGCCGGAGTTCAACCTCATTATCAAGGCAGGCATTATCGTGATTGTTTTGACGTTCCAATCGCCAGCAATCGTCAGTTTCCTCACCTTCCTGCGCGCTGAACGCAAAACTGGCAGCACGAACACCCCCCAGAAAAGCCAACAGGGGGCACGGCAATGAGAGTGCTTCGCAATCTGCCTTTCGTCACAACCGTCGCGATTTTCCTACTCGCTTATGCAATCTGTGTCGTCCAGTTTCCCAGTATGCTTTCTACGCGGGTGATTGGTAATCTTTTGACAGACAATGCCTTTCTTGGCATCGCAGCCGTTGGCATGACCTTCGTGATCATTTCAGGCGGCATCGACCTTTCGGTCGGGTCGGTCATTGCCTTTACCAGTGTCTTTGTGGCAGTGCTTGTCGGACAATTGGGCGTGCATCCGCTGATGGCTTTTAGCCTCGTTCTGATCATCGCCGCCCTGTTTGGCGCTTGGATGGGAATGATGATCCATTTCCTGAGCATTCCGCCCTTTGTGGCAACACTGGCGGGGATGTTTCTGGCGCGCGGTGCAGCTTTTCTGATCTCGACGCAATCCGTACCGATTTCGCATCCGTTCATCGATACATTGCAAGGCTTTTACTTCCGGCTTCCAGGTGGCGGCAGGCTGACCTTTGTTGCCATGCTGATGCTGGCGGTCTTCATCATCGGCGGTATCATTGCACACCGCACCCGCTTTGGTGCCAATATCTATGCACTTGGCGGCAATGCACAGTCGGCAGAACTGATGGGCGTTCCGATTGGCAGAACCACAATCGGCATCTATACAATGTCCGGCGTGCTTTCTGGACTGGCAGGGATCGTCTACACGCTCTACACATCGTCGGGCTATTCGCTGGCAACTGTTGGTGTCGAACTTGATGCCATTGCGTCGGTGGTAATCGGCGGCACATTGCTGACAGGCGGCGCGGGTCTGGTTGCAGGCACATTCGTCGGGATTCTGATACAGGGCCTGATACAGACCTATATCGTTTTCGATGGCACCCTCTCTTCGTGGTGGACAAAAATCGCAATCGGTATCTTGCTGTTCCTGTTCATTGCGCTACAGCGAGGACTCGTATGGTTTTCCGATATAAGACTCGCGCGCCAACGCATGAAGGAGGCCTGAATTGGGATTACTGGAAACGGCCATAACCGGACGCAAGCGGCATAACAGTCACGCCGTTGTCGTGGGTGAGCTGGGCCGCGGCATTGTCGCAGGCACCATTCCCGAGGGTTCGATCCTTCCGGGAGACAATGAATTGTCACTTCGTTTTGGCGTTTCTCGTACTGTTCTGCGCGAGGCAATGAAAACCCTTGCCGCAAAGCGTCTCATTGAACCCAAAGCAAAGGTCGGCACCCGCGTTTTGGGCGCGAGTTCATGGAACTTCTTCGATCCTGATGTTCTGACATGGCGTTTTGAGGCAGGCTTTGATGAAGTCTTTGTCGATCATCTGGCTGAAATGCGCATGGCGCTTGAACCCGCTGCGGCTGCAGCTGCGGCAAAAAATGCGACCAGCGAAGAGCTCGTTGAACTTTACGCTTTGGCTGCAAAATTCGACGATCCAAAACATACGCCAGAATCCATTGCCAAAGTGGATCTGGAGTTTCATCTGGCAATTGCGCGCATGTCCGGCAATCCGTTCATGCGCTCGGTGAGCGGATTGATCGAAGCAGCCCTTGCCATCTCGTTTCAGCTCTCATCCCCCGCAAGTTCACCCGAAGGCATCGCGGAATGCGCGGCCAATCACCTGCGCATTGCCCACGCCATTGCGTCGCGCGATCCACAGAAAGCACGCGCCGCGATGGAAAGCGTCATCACAGTTGGTGTCGAACGCATTCGCGAAGAGATTTAACACCAAGGATCGTGAGCATGGCTCATAGAGTCTTGGTATAAATCTCAACAGACCCTAAAGCATGTCGCAGCTAAATGGGTTAATTTAGCGCTCGCGAACATGCGACAATGAAAAGAATCTCGAGCGAGCGCTATGGGTAGGATTAAGCGCGACACGGCCTAAGAAATCTTGAGATCAAACTGCGGATCACCTTGCAGCGTATTGCTGACTGTGCAGATTTCTTTCGCCATTTCGGCGAGGCGTTGCTTTTCATCGTCGCTCAGATCACCCTCGAAATGGAAGCCTATGTCGAACCGTTCGATACGCGATGGACCTTCATGCGCCTTTTCCCCTTTTACCTCCACCCTTACATCGGTCAGCTTGTCGCGCAGTGCGAGTTTGATCGCAGCGGCACGCACGCTAAGCGCCATGCAGGCGGCAACCGATGCATAGATCAGATCGAGCGGGTTAAAACCCGGCTGACTAACGCTGGTGACAATTTCCACCGAACCGCCTGTCGGCGTTGTAATCGTCGGCAACTTGCCTTGCGGCATTTCGGCGACCGCACCTGTTTCGCGGGTTCTTACTTTCAGTTCACTCATTCCTGAATTCTCCTGTAGTCCACATGCCGTGCCAGCCAGCAGCCGACGGTCATGCCTGTTATCCCGCCTTTGGCGTCACGCCGGAAGACAAGTTTCCATTCGCCCGGCGACGGCGCATCCATTGAGCGCTGCACCGGCAGCAGCCAGACATCCGGTCCTGCCGCATAGAGCGAATACATATCGCTCTTGCCGAGAAATCCTTCAAAGGCTCCGTAAAAAGAACCGCCCTCATTGACGATCAGAAGATCGGCATCGAGTTCCTCGCAGCGGTAAAGCCCCGCAATATCCTGTTGTGCCGCACCTCTCAGACGCTGCATCGTCAGGCTAAGATTTTCATCCTCACGCACCAAATGGATCGTATCGCCATCGCGGTGGATCGTAGTCATCGAGGAACACGCCTCGTTCTCACCCACTAAGTCCATGATTTCCGGGCCTGTGCCGAAGCGCGCTTTGATGCGTCCCCGGCCTGCATCTTCGAGACTCAGCACCAGACCGGTTTCACAGTCCAGCCATGAACCAAACCATGCGGCATCCGATTCCACCCGAACTGGTTCCGATGTTGGAGCACCCAGCGCAATATTCATCAGTTTTAAGGCGGCGTCGGACGCCCCGCCTTCAAAATTGAACATAACGATTGTCGAAATCCGTTCATCGGCGCAATGCCAACGCTGACAACGCCAGCCGCGCAAAGCACCGCCATGACCGGTCAGCCTTTTGCCACCCGCTTCCTCGAACTTGAGGCCAAGGCCGTAGGGAGCCGTGTTACCATTGCTGAAAGTCTGTGGGCCGCTCAGGCGACGATAGAGTCCATTTTCGTCGTCGCGGGTCGCATCAATGAACTGTTCCCAGGCAATCATATCGTCCAGCGACGCGCAGATGCCGGCATCACCCATCCAGTGAATGCGATTAACAGCAGGCAGAAAGCCGCGCACTGTGTCGCCTTCATAGCCGGTGCATTCGCTAAACAGCGCGGTATCGGGGATAAGCTCCGCCGTTTTCATGCCCGCTGGTGTGAAAATGCGCTCCGACAGAAGTTCGATCAACGTTCGGCCTGTATGCTGCTCGATCAAATCAGCCAGAATGCGGAAATTGCCGTTGCAATAGGAATAATGCGTGCCGGGTGCAAAATGCGTGGTGCTCAGGCGGCGCAGCAAACTTTGTGCCTGTTCGGGCAGAAAGACGCCTTCCGGATCCGCCCCGCACAGAACCGTCAGCGCCCAGTAATCGCGCAAGCCCGACTGGTTGTTGCACAGATCGCGCACACTGGGCCGCTCTTCCACAAACTTGTCGAGATAGGCGGCCAGCGCATCGTCCAGAAGTTCCGGCTCGCCAACGCTGTTGAGCAGAACGGCGCAGGTAAACTGCTTGCTAACCGAACAGATCGGCATGCGCGTCTCTGGCGTCATCACCTTGCGCGCGGAGAGATCGGCAAAGCCCCAAGCGTGGCGCAGCAGGACCTTGCCATCCTTCACCACCGCGACCGCACCGCCCGGTCCCTTATAATGCTGCGGAATGGTGCGAACGAAGGCTTCAAGCGCGGAAAGATCGAATTTTGACATGATGGCTCAGGCGACTCAGATGAAATCAGGAGCCGCCACGAGGCATCATTTTGTCCGTTCGATCAAGGCCATGGCCGCATGCGGATTATGCGCCTTATAGCCGCTGATGACATAGAGATAGACATCGCGGGCGATATGATCAGCAATGGGCGGAGTGACGGTTTTCAATCCTTCTGCAAGCTCTCCAACAGCAACGGCCTCAGCGCGCGCTGCCCACTGGTCCAGCAGGTCCTCGCTGTAGCCGAGCGGTTCACCCTCCTTGGTTCCCATGATGCGGAAATAAGCGAAAGATGCGGTCATATCGGCAAATTGCGGAAAGTCACTGTCGCCCGCAATCACCACTGCCACCCCATATTCACGCAGCAGCGCAATGAAGTCCGGTGTATTGAAACTGTCATGGCGCACTTCAACGGCATGACGAAGGTCTCGCCCATCGACACGCTTTGGCAAAAGCTTCAAAAAGGCTTCAAAATCTACCGGATCGAACTTCTTCGTTCCCATGAATTGCCAGTTGACCACACCGAGCTTCTCCTTCAGCTCCATCATGCCGCCGGTCATGAATTTCTCAATGCTCTCGCCTGCATCTGCCAGCACGCGGCGATTGGTTGAAAAGCGTGGCGCTTTAAGTGAAAACACGAAATCGTCAGGTGTCTCATCATGCCACTTCGCGAAAGTCGCAGGCTTCTGTGGGCCATAGTAGGTGCTGTTGATTTCGATGGAGGTCAGCTTGTTGGAGGCATATTCCAGCTGACGCTTCTTCGGCAGTTTTTCCGGGTAAAAGCTCTTGTCCCACGGTTCATAGGCCCACCCGCCGATACCGACGAGGATTTTGCCCGTGTTTTCCCTGGTCATCGCCATTCCTCCATACCGGTGCATCATGAGTTCATACAGTTTGGTCATGATGTTTAATCTGTATTCGCGCCGCTGGCTATGTTCATATCAGCTTGCTTGACTGGGAGGAGAAGCAAGCGGCAGAAACCAAAGCTTTGTCGCGAAACTAAACAGGCCCGGTGCACCTGTCGGCCAATTGGGTGCGTCTGACCATAAGTTCCCGTTCCCCCAACACATGGATTGCCCGGATTTTCGGGACGATCTTTTTGAGAAGAGGCGGATAAACCGTCCTTGCAAGGTGAGCCCAAAGGCAAGCCAGACATGGTGAGATTGAGGAAATGCATACAATGACGAGCAAACCCAATGCCCGTACCGGAGGCCAGATTTTGGTGGATGCGCTGCGCATCCATGGGGCCGACCGCGTCTTCTGTGTACCCGGCGAGAGCTATCTCGCCGCGCTTGACGCCTTTCATGATGCCAGCGACGCGATTGACCTGATCGTCTGCCGGCAGGAAGGCGGCGCGGCCTATATGGCGGAAGCCTATGGCAAGCTGACCGGCAAGCCCGGCATCTGCTTCGTCACGCGCGGCCCGGGTGCGACCAACGCCTCGGTCGGCGTGCACACGGCCTTCCAGGATTCAACCCCGATGTTGCTCTTCATTGGCCAGGTCGCCAGTGATCAGGTCGAGCGTGAGGCATTTCAGGAAATCGATTATCGCCGCATGTTCGGCCAGATGGCAAAATGGGTCGTTCAGATCGACGACGCCGCCCGCATTCCCGAACTCGTCAGCCAGGCCTTTCACCGCGCCGTAAACGGACGTCCCGGCCCGGTCGTGATCGCCCTGCCGGAAGACATGCTGACATCCTATGCCGCCGTCAGCGATGCGCCGGCCTATAAGCGGGTCCAGATGCATCCAGGCGCCGACCAGTTGCAGGACATGCAGGCGCAGCTTGCTAAAGCCGAGCGGCCTTTGGTGATTGTCGGCGGCGGCGGCTGGGATACCAACGCCGTGCGCGACTTGCAGAAATTCGCCGAAAACATGCATCTGCCGGTTGCGGCATCCTTCCGCTGCCAGGATATGTTCGACAACGCCCACCCGCTTTATGCGGGCGAAATGGGAACCTCGATCAGCCCCAAACTGGCGCAGCGCGTGCGCGATGCCGACCTACTGATCGTGGTTGGCGCGCGCCTCGGTGAAATGACGACGCAGGGCTACGAACTCGTCTCCATTCCGGTGCCGCAGCAAAAGCTCGTCCATATCCATCCGGGCGCAGAAGAACTGGGCCGCGTCTATCATGCTGACGTTCCGGTCAATGCTTCCATGCCTGCCTTCTGTGCGGCGGCGGCAAAGCTTGCACCGGTTGCCGATCCACGCTGGAAGGCATGGACCGACAGCGCCAATGCCGATTACCGCGACAACATCAAGTCGCCGGCCATCCCCGGCGATGTGCAGATGGGCGAAGTGATGGAATGGCTGCGCGCTCATCTGCCAGCCGATGCCATCATCACCAATGGCGCGGGCAATTATTCCGCCTGGCCGCATCGCTTCTATCAGTACCGTACCTATCGCAGCCAGCTTGCGCCAACCAATGGTTCCATGGGCTATGGCGTACCGGCTGCGGTTGCAGCCAAGCTGACCGCGCCAGAACGCACGGTCGTCGCCTTTGCGGGCGACGGCTGTTTTCTCATGAACGGGCAGGAACTGGCGACAGCCGCGCAATACGGGGCCAATGCCATCTTCATCGTCGTGAACAATGGCATGTATGGCACGATCCGCATGCATCAGGAGCGCACTTATCCGGGTCGCGTTTCGGGCACCGGCCTTGCCAATCCTGACTTTGCAGCACTTGCTCGCGCCTATGGCCTGCATGGCGAAGTGGTGGAGAAGACCTCTGATTTCGCGCCTGCCTTCGAGGCTTGCGAAAAATCCGGCAAGCCGAGCCTCATCGAAATCCGCATCGATCCAGAAGCCCTTTCACCAAAGATGAGCCTCAGCCAGATGCGCGAGCAGGGCCTGGCCAAACAGAAGTAAATGCAAAAAAGCCCCGGTTTCCCGGGGCTTTTCCATCCACGATCTGTTCGTATTTACTTTACCGGCGGAGCGTACATCAGTCCGCCCTTGTTCCACAATGCATTGATGCCACGGTCGATTTTGAGCAGGCTGCCCTTACCGATGGTGCGTTCAAACATTTCGCCATAGTTGCCAATCTTGGAGACAACATTGTAGGCCCATTTCGGCTCCAGGCCGAGCTGCTGGCCGCTATCGCCTTCCGACCCGAGGAAACGGCGTACATCTGGCTTGTTGGAGTTGAGATCGGCTTCTGCCGAGGCTTGCGTCACCCCGAGCTCTTCTGCCTCAACCAATGCAAACAAGGTCCAGCGAACGATGTTGAACCATCTGTCATCGCCCTGACGGACAGCGGGACCAAGCGGTTCCTTGGAAATTACCTCCGGCAGAACGGTATAAGCGTCGGGTTCGGCCAGCTTGAGACGTTGCGCATAAAGTGCGGACGCATCGGTCGTATAAACATCGCAGCGCCCCGTCTCAAACGCTTTCAGAATACCATCGGCGGAATCAATGACGACCGGCTCATACTTGATTGTGTTGGCGCTAAAATAATCGGCGGCGTTCTGTTCCGTGGTGGTGCCTTGTTCGGTGCAGACCGACGCACCATCGAGCTTCAGGGCGCTATCGATGCCCAGATCCTTGCGGATCATGAAGCCCTGACCGTCATAATAGGCCGTACCGACGAAATGGATGCCCATGCCCGCATCACGCGAAAGCGTCCAGGTTGTCTGGCGCGAAAGCACATCAACAGTGCCGGATTGCAAGGCGGTAAAACGTTCCTTGGTCGAAAGCGGAATGAAACTCACCTTGTCCGGATCGCCGAAGACCGCCGCTGATACCGCGCGGCAAAACTCAATATCGAAGCCGGTCCATTTGCCCTGATCGTCTGGCGACGAAAAGCCTGCAACACCCTGACTGACGCCGCAATTGATCTTGCCACGTTCCTTCACGGTCGAAAGCGTATCCGCCTGCGCCCCACCTTGAGCCGACATGGCAAAGCCCGCCGCCACCAACGAACCCAAAAGAATATTTTTCATTTTCTCTCCTCCCAGAATTTCAGCTTAGAATTTTGAAAAAGCCAATCCGTTGCCCGGCGGCATGCCGCCGGGCTTGTTGTAATTCCCACTCACTCAGAGCATTTCCAGCAAAAGTGCGAAGCGGTTTTGCGTGGGACAATGCGGAAAAACAAACCTATAGAGCGGTTCCCACGACTCCGTTTCCATCGGAACCGCTCTACAACTACTTCAGCGCAGCCGCGAAGCTATCCTCCAGAACGCTCAAAAGATGATCGGCATTGGCGCGTGTAAAGATCATTGGGGGACGCATTTTCAGCACATTGTCAAACGGGCCTTCGGTCCCCATCAAGATGCCGCGTTCGCGCGCGCCATCATTGATCTTTTTGGCCAGCGCTGTTGCCGGTTCCTTGGTCTTCCGATCAGTGACCAGTTCGATACCGAGAAACAGCCCCTGCCCGCGCACATCACCAATGATATCGAAACGCTTCTGCATCGAACGGAACCCGTCGATGAGATAGTTGCCGATATTGAGCGCGTTGCGCCGCAGATCGTTACGTTCAATCACATCCAGTACTGCCAGACCTGCCGCGCAGGAAACCGGATTGCCGCCGAATGTATTGAAATATTCCATGCCATTGTTGAAGCTGTTGGCTATTTCGCGGGTCGTTACCACAGCCGACATAGGATGGCCGTTGCCGATGGGCTTGCCCATGGTAACGATATCCGGCACTACATCCTGCATTTCAAACGCCCACCAGTGGCTGCCGACACGGCCGAAGCCAACCTGCACCTCATCCGCGATACAGACGCCACCCGCCGCCCGCACCATAGCGTAGACTTCCTGCAGATAGCCTTCTGGCAGGAAGACCTGACCGGCAACGCTCGGGATCGACTCGGCAATGAAATAAGCCGGACCGCGCCCGAGGCTATTGATGGCTTCGATCTGCTCGGCAATGCTTTCGGCAAAGCGCTTGCCATGTTCAGCCAGCGGCCAAGTTTCCGGCGCGCGGTAGCTGTCGGGGATGGTGGCCTCAAACACATGGTCCGGACGTCCCTTACCGCCCTTGCGCTTGTATTTATAGGGGCTGAGATCGATCAGCTCCTGCGTCGTGCCATGATAAGCCCAATCGAGCACCAGCGCGTCGCGCTGGCCCGAATGCGCGCGCGCCATGCGCAGCGCCAGACTGTTCGCTTCGCTGCCCGAACAGGCAAAAGAGGCCACCGTCAAACCTTCCGGCAAGGTTGCCGTCAGACGCTCGGCATAGGAAATGATGTTGTCGTGCAGATAGCGCGTATTGGTGTTGAGGATCGCAGCCTGCCTGGCAATCGCTTCTACCACTTGCGGATGAGCATGGCCGAGATGGCAGACATTGTTGAAACAATCGAGATAGGCGCGGCCCCGATTATCGATCAGCCATGCCCCTTCGCCGCGCACGAACTTGATCGGCTCGGAATAGGAGATGGAGAGGTTCGGTAGCAGAATGTCCTTGCGGGCGCTGACGATTTCGGCGCGCGTACGTCCGGTCTGGTGGAAGGCTTCTGCTGGAATATCGGCAAGGACTGCGGCATCCGGGAAAATATCAGCCCAGACATCGAGATAGGCATGTTCGCCGACGCCCAGAATTTCCGCTGCCGAGAGGCCAGTGTCGGTCGAAATCTGGAAATGGAGATGCGGCGTCCAGCCACCATTCTCGTGTATGTCGCCCATAGGGCCGACGAGATCACCGGCGGCAAGCTTTTGCCCCGGCCTCAGCCGGGCAACAGCTTCATGCGCCATGTGGCCCCAGAGTGTGATGAAAGGCGGGCAGCCTTCCGGCTGATGTTCCAGCGCGATCAGCCCGCCATAGCCGAGCGGCGCCGTCTCGATCTCGACGCTCTTCACAGTTGCTGCAAGCGGCGTGTAGACGGGCGTGCCTGCGGGCATGAACAGGTCAAGCCCCAGATGGTGAACACGCCGCTCGCCTTCGATAAAGCGGGAACGGAACGCCTCATCGGTATAGACCGTACGCTTTTCGCCCCACGGGCCGATGCCGAGTTGCACATGATTGCGGGCGCAGAAGTCGTCCCACCACGCAGTCGCTTCCTTCGGGCGCTGTTCGGCGGAATCGACCGTCATCACATGGACCGGATCGCCATAAGGCACCAGCGCCTTGGTCATGGTCGCCGGATGCGGGTGAACGATCGGGGCAAAGTTCTTTCGGTTGGCGCTGATCCAGTCACGCACCGCACCCGCACCGTCGACAGCATCGAAGCCACACGCTTTACGCAAGATGGCGGTCGCAAAGCGCGGGTTCATGGCATCAAGCTTATGCAGAAGCCGCCATGCAGGCGCTTCGCTAATCGCAAGATAAGGATTGTCGCCGGTCTTTTCGCGACGCGAAGCCGACAGCGTGACGCTTGTGACGAGACGCATCGCGATCAGATCGAATATGAGATCGACTTCCTGCGGCAGAAGCGGATATTCTTCGTGGAAACCGGCCGCAAGAGCTGCGGCAGCACCAATTGGATCGTCCATATCCAAGATGGAATAGGCAGCGGCAATCGCCACTTCAGCGACAAGAACGGTGTGAACCGCATCGCCGAAATCGATCAGCCCGGCGATACGCTCGTTGTCCTGTGGGTCGACCAGCACATTCCAGTCATTGGCGTCACTGTGGATCACCTGCGCGCGCTGGAGCGGCAGCTTCGGCGCGACATCACGCTCGAAACGGACAAGGAAGCGCTCGACGACAGCGCGGTCCTCTGGGGCGTCGATGAAATGCAAACGGTCGCGCGCGCGCCCTGCATGACGCAGATCCCAGTCGAAATCGCGCAAGGCGCCCGGATGAATGAAGCCCTGCAAGGCGCGGTCCAGTTGTCCCAGTGTGCCGCCCAGATTGTGCATCAGCCTGCTGGTACGCTTGACCTCGGCCAGTGGTGTGCCGGGAAGCCAGCTCGCCACCCGCAGCGCATGAGGTTGGCCCGCTCCCTTTTCGGCAGAGGCCAGCACGTCCCCTGACAAACTGGCCTTCAGGCGTGGCACGGCAAGCGTCGGATCGGCCATGGCCAGATGTTGCAAGAGCGCTGTCTGGAACTCGCTTTCAACACGCGGTTCGCTGGCATTCACGACCTTCAGAATCCAATCTCCCGATCCATTGCCCGTTTTCAGCCTGAAATTGCGATCACGCTCGCTGTCGAGTGCCGAGGCAATCGCTGTCACGCCGAAGTGAAGCTGGGCCAGAACTTCAGCCTCTTGCGGAGAAAAATCGGGAGCGGGATGCGAAATGTCGGTCATGGGAAGCGCTTCACGGGTTGAATCTGACTGGGAAGTAACAGGATGAGCTTGGCACGTCCGCTAATTTCAGGCATCAGACAAGGCGTCGGTCAGACCGGCACTTTGCCGGAATGGACCGGCACATTAACGGCAGAACGAAAGAACCGACCATGCGGGAACTGGATGCGAAGGATCGTGAGATACTAGCCATTCTCTCCAAGGAAGCGCGCATTCCGCTGAAAACGCTGGCAGGGCGCATCGGTCTTTCGCGCAGTGCAACCGGAGAGCGCGTCGCCAATCTTGAGAAGAGTGGTATCATTCGCGGCTACAGGGCGGATATCGGTCAGATCGACAAGAATGTTATCCGCGCCATGATTCTGGTCAGCCTCAAGCGCACCCCGGCGCTCGGTCTCCTCGATGAACTTGCACGTCATGCCGAAGTACGCCGGGTCTCGTCGGTGAGCGGCCAGCTCGATTTGATCGTCGAGGTTGAAGTCCCTTCCATAGACCGACTCAACAGCCTGCGCGATCTCATTGCCACTCATGAAACTGTAGAGGATCTCACTACGGCAATTGTGCTTCGCCGCGATATCGAGCGTGAAACCGTTTGAAAGCAAGCTCCACAACTTTAGTAGAAGTAGATACAA
The DNA here is from genome assembly GCF_006345815.1 of Ochrobactrum sp. CGA5. Taxonomy (GTDB): domain Bacteria; phylum Pseudomonadota; class Alphaproteobacteria; order Rhizobiales; family Rhizobiaceae; genus Brucella. The sequence continues at coordinate 225,520 of NZ_VCIG01000043.1, forward strand.
TTTAAGGTAGACATTCTACCGCAAGTCAAGGATAACCGCCCTGGGTTGAAAAGGAGGAGGCATGAGGACGCTTAATCTATTCATTATCGGGTTCGGCTTTACCGCGCTCGTTATCACGTGCATTTTCGCCATCGGCGGCGGTACGATCTGATTGGCCTGACGGCAATCCCCCACTATATCATGCCTGCAGCAGGGATGCCCCGAGGAAGAATGCTGAAGATTCGCGTACAGCGCGGATCATGAATTCGCTCAGCACCCGGATTCGTGGTGCGGCCACCACATCAATGTGACAGCTCATCCAATATTCACGCACCAGATGCATTTCGCGCGGCAGAACCGGAACAAGTTCTGGATGCCGACTGGCGATGAAGTAAGGCAGCACGCACAGACCATAGCCGATCTGCGTGGCGATAAGCTGCGCATGAATACTGGAACTTTGATAGGTGCAGCGCTGCCCTGGTAGGATTTCACGCATGTAATCAAGGCCGGGCGTGAAAACCATGTCGTCGATGTAACCGATAAACGGATGCCGGGCCAATTCCTCGCGCTTCGTGATCGGCGGATGGCGCTCCAGATAATCCCGATGCCCATAGATAAAAAGACGATAAGACGTCAGCTTCTCACTGTGATATGGGCCAGCGCGCGGCATATGCAGCGTGATCGACAGTTCGGCCTCGCGGCGTGACAACGACATGATCTGCTGGATCGTCACCACTTCCACGAACAGGCTCGGATAGGATTGCGCCAATACCGGCAGGCGGTCGGCGAGAAAGAAATTGCCGAAACCTTCCAGCGTCGAAAGGCGCACGACACCCGATAGCGCCGCCAGATTGCCCGTAGCTTCGGTCTGGAATTTCATCGCCTCACGTTCCATGACTTCGGCAGACGCCACCAACCTCTCACCGATAGGCGTGAGCAGATAGCCCCGCGGATTGCGCTCGAAAAGCTTGGTTGCAAGCGCCTGCTCCAACCGGTCGATCCGACGCAGAACTGTGACATGGCTGGTGCGCAATTGCCGTGCAGCCGTGGAGAGCTGACCCGTGCGCGCGACCGCCAGAAAATATTGCAGATCGTCCCATGTAAACTGCCGCATGCGCCCCTCTCACACAACTGAAGTAACTTCCGCCGCCCCGCCTGTACATTTTTGAACAGACGGTGTTCAAAAATTGTTGTTCGTGTACGCATTTGTCAATGCTACCGTTCAAAAAAGCAACTCAGACAAATATCCAAACGGATTTGCGTCGAGTGTTGCGACAAGAGATCAATGCCCGGGCGGAGGAACGAATCGGGCGGAAGCAGAGGGAAAACAGCGAAGAGGAAGCTGTTTCCCAACTCGACAGACTGCTTCACTGGAGGATACCGGGCGGCGTTTCCGTTGCGGTTTATAGTGTTATTGGGAGGAGCACTTCATGAAATGTCTCGCACTTGCAACGGCAGCGCTTTTCGCCGCCACGGCTATCTCGTCGGCAGCGGAAATTTCCGACGGCAAGGTCAAGATTGGCATCCTGAACGATCAGTCCGGTGTCTACGCCGACTTCGGCGGTAAATGGTCATTCGAAGCTGCCAAGATGGCCGCTGAAGATTTCGGCGGCAAAGTGCTCGACGCACCGATTGAGATCATCACGGCCGACCACCAGAACAAGCCGGACGTGGCCTCGAACATTGCGCGCCAGTGGTACGACACCGAGCAGGTCGATTCCATCATGGAACTGACAACCTCATCGGTTGGCCTTGCCGTGCAGGCCCTGTCAAAAGACAAGAAAAAGATCACCATCAACACCGGCGCCGCCACATCGGAATTGACCGGCAAGCAGTGTACGCCTTATGGCTTCCACTGGGCCTATGACACCCACGCGCTCGCAGTCGGCACAGGCGGCTCACTCGTGCAGCAGGGCGGTGATACATGGTACTTCCTCACCGCCGATTATGCATTCGGTTATTCGCTGGAAGAGCAGACAAGCAAATTCGTCGAATCCAAGGGCGGCAAGGTGCTGGGTTCCGTGCGTCACCCGCTGGCAACCACCGACTATTCCTCCTTCCTGCTGCAAGCACAAGCCTCCGGCGCGAAGGTGGTCGGCCTTGCCAATGCGGGTCTCGATACGTCCAACGCGATCAAGCAAGCCGCTGAATTCGGCATTGTTGCCGGCGGGCAGCGTCTCGCCGCTCTGCTCTTTACCCTGTCGGAAGTGCACGGTCTCGGGCTTGAGGCGGCTCAGGGCCTGACACTGACCGAAGGTTTTTACTGGGATCGCGACGATGAATCGCGCGAATTCAGCAAGCGATTCTTTGACCGGACTGGCCGCATGCCAAACATGGTTCAGGCAGGCACCTATTCCGCCGTCACGCAGTATTTGAAGGCGATCAAGGAAGCCGGCACAGACGAGACCGAAGCCGTTGCCAAGAAGCTTCACGAAATGCCGGTCGAAGATGTCTTCGCCCGGGATGGCAAGGTCGGCGCCAACGGACGCATGATCTACGACATGTATCTGATGGAAGTGAAGAAGCCTGATGAAAGCAAGGCGCCTTGGGATTACTATAAGGTTCTCGCAACCATTCCTGGCGATCAGGCCTACATGAAGCCGGAAGAAAGCGGCTGCCCGCTTGTAACGCAGTAAAAGAGGCTGGTTGAATGAACACAGCAACTGGCAATATGACGGCCCTGCCTGACGCAGGGCCGCACGATGGCGGCTCATCCGGCGGCCGGACGGTTCTTTCTGCGCGCGGATTGGGCAAATCGTTTGGCGGCTTTCATGCGGTGAAAGACGTCGATCTTGATGTGGAACATGCCCGCGTTCACGCGCTGATCGGTCCGAATGGTGCAGGCAAGACGACCGTTTTCAACCTGCTCACCAAGTTCCTCCAGCCGACAAGCGGCGAGATTACACTGCTGGGAGAAACCATCACCAAGACCGATCCGGCCAGGGTGGCGCGGATGGGTCTGGTGCGCTCGTTCCAGATCTCGGCCACTTTTCCGCATCTGACGGTTCTGGAAAATGTGAAGGTCGCGCTTCAACGTCCGAGCGGTCTTGCAACACAGTTCTGGCGATCATTGTCCTCCCTTGACCGGCTTGATGCAAAGGCGGTTGAATTGCTGGAGCGCGTTGGTCTGGCCGATGCCCGTTATGCGCTGGCAGCCGATCTCTCTTATGGCCGCAAGCGTGCACTTGAAATCGCCACCACACTGGCTCTCGATCCGAAAGTGCTGCTGCTCGACGAGCCGATGGCAGGCATGGGACACGAAGACGTGCACATCATTGCCGCTCTCATCACAGATGTGGCGAAGGATCGCGCAGTGCTGATGGTCGAACACAATCTCAAGGTAGTGGCTGACATTGCCCACCACGTCACGGTGCTGCAACGCGGCGAAATTCTCGCCTCCGGCAATTATGCCACCGTCGCACAAGACGAACGCGTACGCACCGCCTATATGGGAACTGAACATGAATAGAGGCCAACCCCTGCTCTCGGTGCGTGGGCTCAATGCCTGGTATGGTGAAAGCCATGCCCTGCACGGTGTCGATCTCGACATCTGGCCCGGCGAAACCATCACGCTTTTAGGCCGCAACGGTGTTGGCAAGACGACAACGCTGCGCGCCATTATGGGCATCATCCGCAAGCGCACCGGCACCATCACGCTTGACGGCAAAGATATTCTGCGCGTGCCGCTGCATCGCATTGCCCGCGCGGGTCTTGGCTTTGTGCCGGAAGAACGCGGGATTTTTGCAACGCTCAACGTGCATGAGAACCTGCTCCTTCCACCGGTCGTCGGCAAAGGGGCGCAGGGGGCCCAGGGGGTAATGTCCTTGGAAGAGATTTACGAGCTCTTTCCCAATCTCTATGAGCGCCGCAACAGCCCCGGCACCAAGCTTTCGGGCGGTGAACAGCAGATGCTGGCGATTGCGCGCATTTTGCGCACCGGTGTTAAAATCCTGCTTCTAGATGAACCGACCGAAGGACTTGCCCCCGTCATCATCCAGCGCATCGGCGATGTACTGGTGGAACTCAAGAAACGCGGTATGACCGTGCTTCTTGTCGAGCAGAACTTCCGCTTTGCCGCCAAGGTCGCGGATCGGTTTTATCTGATGGATCATGGCGTGGTGACGGAAAACTTCCCCACCACGGAGCTGCCTGCGCGCATGGCAGAACTCAACGACGCACTGGGGGTCTGAAACAATGACTATGATCTTTGGCATCCCTTTGCAGGCGCTTTTCGGGCAATTGCTGGTCGGCCTCATCAACGGGTCTTTCTATGCCATGCTGAGCCTTGGCCTCGCCATCATCTTCGGGCTTCTGCGCATCATCAACTTTGCCCATGGCGCACAATATATGCTCGGCGCTTTTGTCGGCTATCTGCTGTTAAGCGGCCTTGGTATCGGCTATTGGCCAGCGCTTATTCTGGCTCCGCTGATTGTGGGGCTGGGCGGTGCCATCATTGAACGCGCTGCCCTTTCAAAACTCTATAACCTTGATCCGCTTTATGGCCTGCTGTTCACATTCGGCCTTGCGCTCGTGATCGAAGGCACGTTCCGCTATTATTACGGTGCTGCCGGTCAGCCTTATGCCGTGCCGCCATCACTTGCAGGTGGCAAGAATCTGGGCTTCATGTTCCTGCCGAACTATCGCGCATGGGTGGTGGTGGCTTCACTCATCATCTGCATCGGCACATGGCTGCTGATCGAAAAAACCAAGCTTGGCGCATACTTGCGTGCGGCAACCGAAAACCCCACACTGGTTAAGGCATTCGGCATCAATGTGCCGCTGCTTCTCACCTTCACCTATGCATTGGGCTCGGCGCTTGCCGGCTTCGCAGGCATTCTCGCTGCCCCCATCTATCAGGTCAGCCCGCTGATGGGGTCCAACATCATCATCGTGGTGTTTGCCGTGGTGGTGGTCGGCGGCATGGGTTCGATCCTCGGTGCCATCATCACCGGCTATGTGCTCGGGCTGGCCGAAGGTCTGACCAAGGTATTCTATCCTGAAGCGTCCAGCATCGTCATCTTCGTTATCATGGCTATCGTCCTTCTGGTGCGACCCGCAGGACTGTTCGGGAAGGAGGCCTGATATGGCTGATACTGTTCTTAAAGCAACGGCTGCGCCGCATCAGGCGAAAGCTCCGGCCCTCAACAGCCTCTCGACAGTCATTCTTGTTATCGCATTGATTGGACTGATCGCAGCACCCTTCATGGTTTACCCGATCTTCCTGATGAAGATGCTGTGTTTTGCGCTGTTTGCTTCGGCCTTCAATCTGTTGCTCGGCTATACCGGCATTCTGTCCTTTGGT
>NZ_VCIG01000043.1:231042-341498 GCF_006345815.1 Ochrobactrum sp. CGA5
TATCTACTCAACCATGATCACACTGGCGCTGGCACAGATGTTCTTCTTCTTCTGTCTGCAAGCGGCCTTCACCCATGGCGAAGACGGGTTGCAGGGCGTACCGCGCGGCTATCTCTTTGGTATCATCGATCTCAACCAGCCGATGAACATGTATTATCTGGTGCTTGCACTGTTCATGCTTGGAGTCTTTGCCATTTGGCGCATCATCAATTCGCCCTTCGGCATGATTCTTAAATCTGTGCGTGAGAATGAAAGCCGTGCCGTTTCACTGGGCTATTCCGTCAATCACTACAAACTCGCAGCCTTTGTGATGTCGGCAGCACTTGCTGGACTTGCAGGCGGCATGAAGGCACTCGTCTTCCAGTTTGCAACATTGACGGATGTGGGCTGGCAAATGTCAGGCGAAGTGATCCTGATGGCGTTGCTCGGGGGCATCGGAACGCTCATCGGACCCATCGTCGGCGCAGCCTTCGTCGTCGCACTGCAAAACTATCTCGCAACGTCAGACTTCCCCGTGACAATCGTCACCGGAATCATCTTCATGGCATGCGTCCTTCTATTCCGAAAAGGGATCGTGGGTGAATTCTACGCATCGCGTATTGGCAAGAAACTGTTCGGATAACCGACACCACCAGAGCCGCTTGTCGATCCGACAGCGGCTCTGTCTTTTACTGGATATGAGATCATGACCGACACCTACGATTACATCGTGGTTGGCGCGGGCACGGCTGGCTGCGCCCTTGCGAACCGCCTTTCTGCTGACCCAAACCGTTCCGTGCTTCTGCTCGAAGCCGGCGGAAAGGACAATTACGCCTGGGTTCACATCCCGGTCGGCTATCTCTATTGTATCGGCAATCCGCGCACCGACTGGTGTTTTAATACGGAAGCCGAACCGGGCCTGAACGGGCGTTCGCTGGGCTATCCGCGTGGCAAGGTGCTTGGCGGCTGTTCATCCATCAATGGCATGATCTATATGCGCGGTCAGGCCCGCGATTATGATCTATGGCGTCAAGCCGGTTGCGATGGCTGGGGGTGGGACGACGTGCTGCCCTTCTTCAAAAAATCCGAAGACAATTATGCAGGCGCAGACGATCTGCATGGCGCAGGCGGCGAATGGCGTGTGGAGACCGCTCGACTGCACTGGGATATTCTCGATGCCTTTCGCGATGCGGCAGTTGCTGCAGGAATCCCGGCAACCGACGATTTCAATCGTGGCGACAATGAAGGCGTGTCCTATTTCAAGGTCAACCAGAAGCGGGGCATTCGCTGGAATACCGCCAAAGCCTTTCTGCGCCCGGCACTTAATCGCAAGAACTTGCGTGTCGAAACAGACGCGCATGTCCGACGCATCGAGATCAAGGATTTACGCGCAACCGGCGTCACATTTGACCAGAACGGCACCACCCGCACGGTGAAGGCAAAGCGTGAAGTCATTCTTGCTGCCGGTGCTGTCGGCTCGCCACACATATTGGAGCTTTCGGGCATTGGGCGTGGCGATATTCTGCAACAGGCTGAAATTCCCGTTATTCTGGAGCGCAACCACGTTGGCGAGAACCTGCAGGACCATCTGCAACTGCGCTGCGCCTATAAGGTAAGCGGTATTTCCACACTCAACGAAAAAGCCAGCAAGCTTGTCGGCAAGGCGATGATCGGGCTGGAATATCTGCTGCGCAGGTCGGGGCCAATGTCGATGGCGCCAAGCCAGCTCGGCGTATTCACCCGTTCCGACCCGTCCTACGAAACCGCCAATCTGCAATATCACGTGCAGCCGCTCAGCCTTGAAAAATTCGGCGAGGGTGTTCACCCCTTCCCGGCCTTTACAGCAAGCGTGTGCAATCTGCGGCCCGATAGTCGCGGTTCGATCCATATCAAATCGTCCGATCACCGTATACAACCGGCCATCAGGCCGAACTATCTCACGACCGAAAGTGATCGCCGTGTCGCCGCCGATGCCATTCGCCTCACCCGCCAAATTGTGGCACAGGCACCCTTGCAGAAGTTCCGTCCGGAAGAGTTCAAGCCCGGACCGAGCTATGAAACACAGGAACAGCTTGAAAAGGCCGCGGGCGATATCGGAACGACTATTTTTCATCCTGTCGGCACCTGCCGCATGGGTGCTGATGCGGAAGCGATTGTCGATCCGCGTCTGCGCTTCAACGGCATTGCGGGCTTGCGCGTCGCCGACGCCTCGGTCATGCCCACCATCACTTCCGGTAACACCAACTCACCGACTCTCATGATCGCCGAGAAGGCCGCACAGATGATTATTGCAGACAACAGATAAAACCAGATTTTCCGAGCATCCAGCCGACGGAAATTGCAATCCGCTCACGTGTCTGTGAACGCAATTTCGGCATCATCGCTGCGATAAATTCTGAAATAATTTTCCTTGTTTCTTGTCCGACAAAAGGGAATTATCGGCAAACAGGTGGACAGGAGGAGAAAGATCATCTCAAAAGATCGCTTTCCGGGACCAGCTCGCCAAAGTGTTTAGATCGCGTTTCGATCTGATTGCATCAGATCGGCGCTCTAAGTTCTTCATTTCAAGCATAATCTTATGGATCCTCGTTTCATTCCGGTCGGATTATGCTCTAAACAAGGAAAACAAAATGTCGTCAGTTCTTTCCCGATATACGCTGACCCGTCGCGCCGGTCTGAAAGCCCTTCTCTTCACCGCTGCCGCACTGACCGTTGGCTTCGCGTCGGCGCCGAGCCACGCAGAAGACAAGACCATCAAGGTCGGCATCATGGGCGGTGAAGACGAAGACGTCTGGAAAGTCGTTGCCGAGGAAGGCAAAAAGCACGGCCTCAACATCGAGCGCGTGACTTTCAACGATTACAACCAGCCGAACGAAGCTCTGGAACGCAAGGAAATCGACGCCAACGCGTTCCAGCACAAGCCTTATCTCGACGAGCAGATCAAGCAACACGGCTACAAGATCAGCATTGCTGGCTACACCGCCGTCTGGCCGATCGGTATCTATTCGCGCAAGCACAAAAGCCTTGACGAGTTGAAGGAAGGTGCGGTCGTCGGCGTGCCGAATGATCCGTCGAACGAAGGCCGTGCGCTCCGTGTTCTGGAAGAAAAGGGCCTCATCAAGTTGAAGCCGGATGCAGGCATTCTGGCGACCCCCATCGACATCGTCGAAAACCCGAAGAAGCTTGAAATCAAGGAACTCGACGCCGGTGTTGTCGGCCGTTCTATCGATGACCTTGATGCAGCTATCGTGAACAACGACTGGGCAGCGAAGGCAGGTCTCAACAAGGAAGAAGCGATCGGCTGGGAATCGAAGGAAAACAATCCGTACAACAACTTCATCGCGGTCCGCACCGAAGATGAAAACGCCGAATGGGTGAAGAACCTTGTGGCTTCGTTCCAGAACGACGCCGTGAAGGCCGAAATCGACCGCGCCTACAAGGGCACCGGCATCCCCGCCTGGAAGTAATTGCTCTTGAAGCTTGAAAGACCGTGCCGGAACCGTTTCCGGCACGGCTTTTATTGACGTACCGATAAAAATTGCCCTAAAGCATCGCCACAGCAAGAGCTGACGGCTTGAGCTAGGCATCATCCTTCCTTGAAGCCTTATCGAGTACAGCAAGCCGCTGCCCTCAGCGGCCTATCCAGACATAGAAGAAACGACCGTGACCATTGAAAAGCCACCCGCCGCATCAGCGCCCATCGTCGAGATGAAAGACGTGCGCCGAATGTTCGGTGATACGGCAGCGATCAATGGCGTTTCGCTTGCCGTCGCACGCGGCGAAATCCTTGGCATCATCGGTCGCAGCGGCGCGGGCAAATCCACGCTGATCCGTTGCGTCAATGGCCTTGAAAAGCCGGATACCGGTTCGATCCTGATCGAAGGGCACGAAATCACTGGCCTTGGCGAAGATGCGCTCCGGCCCGTGCGCCGCCGCATCGGCATGGTGTTCCAGCATTTCAACCTGCTTTCGGCCAAGACCGTTGCGGAAAACATCGCTTTGCCGCTGAAAATCGCGGGCAAGCCGAAGGCCGAACGCGTCAAGCGCGTAGCGGAACTTCTGGAACTGGTCGGCCTTTCCGACAAGGCAAAGCACTATCCGGCCCAGCTTTCCGGCGGCCAGAAACAGCGCGTCGGCATTGCACGCGCCCTTGCCGCCGAACCGGCTGTGCTGCTTTCGGACGAAGCGACATCCGCACTCGACCCGGAAACCACCCAGTCCATTCTGGCGCTGCTGAAAGACATCAACACCAAGCTCGGCCTTACCATCCTGCTTATCACACACGAGATGGAAGTAATCCGCCGGATTGCCGACCGCGTGATCGTGCTGGACCACGGCTCAATTGCCGAAGAAGGTCCGGTCTGGAAAGTTTTTGCCAATCCGCAATCTCCCGTAACCCAAAGCATGTTGCAGGTGCTGACGCCCGAACTGCCAGCCATATGGCGCGACCGGCTTGAAAAAGCCGGCAACCTCGCCGTGCTGAAAGTCAAACTGTCGGGGGCCGCGGCAAAAGGCGCTTTCTTCAACGAAGTTTCTGCTGCCACTGGTGTGGCACCGCAGCTCATCCATGGCGGCATGGATACGATCCAGGGCGAGCCGGTCGGTACGCTCTTCATTGGCTTACCCGCACAGGACAAAGCGAAACTCGACGTCGCAATCAGCTATCTCAACACCCATGCAGACGCCACGGAGGTACTCGGCTATGTCTCAGGCAATGCTTGATCTTCTCTGGCGCTCCTTCTGGGAGACCATCATCATGACCGGCTTTTCGAGCCTGATCTCGCTCGTCGTCGGTCTGCCGCTTGCGCTCATCATGATCCTGACGGAACGGGGTGGCCTTGCACAAAACCTGACACTGAACACCGTCCTCGGCGCTATCATAAATGGCTTCCGCTCGGTTCCGTTCATCATTCTGCTGGTAGCGCTCATTCCCGTCACGCGCTTCATCGTCGGCACGTCCATCGGCACATGGGCATCCATCGTGCCATTGTCGATCGCCGCGATTCCCTATTATGCTCGTATTGCGGAAGTGTCGCTGCGTGAAGTGGATCATGGCCTCATCGAAGCTGCCCGCTCCATGGGCGCAAGCCGATGGGCCATCGTGCGCGAAGTGCTTGTCCCCGAAGCCCTACCGGGCATCGTAGCAGGCTTCACGGTCACGATCATCACATTGGTGGGCGCATCGGCAATGGCTGGTGCCATCGGCGCAGGCGGTCTCGGCGACCTTGCCATTCGCTACGGCTATCAGCGCTTCGAGACGCAGATCATGATCGCGGTCGTGATCATCCTCATCATCATGGTTTGCGGCGTCCAGTGGATCGGCGACCGGCTCGTGAGCCGTCTCGACAAGCGCAATCTGCGCGCCTGATCCTTCCCGTCCGCTTATCTTTTCCTCTCGCGGAAACCCGCTTCCAGCGTGTTTCCGTCAGGATCGAAGACCAGTGCCGCGTAATAGCCCATCTCTTCCGGCCCCTGATAGGCGGGAGCGCCGCTATCCTTGCCGCCTGCTTTCAGCGCGGCCTCGTGAAACGCCTCCACAGCCTCGCGGCTTCCGGCTGTAAACATGAGATGCAGGCGGTCACCGGGCTTGCCCTCGCCGTCCGCCACCCCATCGCGACTGCCATGAATCCAGAGAAATGGAACCAGTGCCCGCTCTCCCCCGCTGACGAAGAAACCGCTGCCTGACCGGGCAATGACCTCCAGGCCAAGTTCAGGCATGCAGCTTTCGTAGAAAGAAAGGCTGCGACTGACGTTACGGGCTTTGAATCCGATGTGATCGAAGAGCGACATGAGCTTCAATATATCGCGGCCAATCACAAAGAAAAGCGGCACTCGCCAATTTGGAAAGCGCCGCTATCAATCATCAATACTTGGCAATATGAGAGCCTGAATCAAAAAGGCGGTATGTGTGCGCGAAAATGGTGATTTTCGAGTACCGGAGCGGAGCGTACATCTAACCATAGTCCCGAAAAGTTGCAGACTTTTCGGATAAGACTATGCGTCTTTGAGACCTACATCAGCACCGGAACGCAGATAAATTGCCACTTGCAGTCACACAGGGCGACTTTTGGAACAGGCTCTAAAAGGTTATCCGCGCGTCCGTGCCAGACCATCTTTCGCAGGCTGGTATTTCGGATCAAGCTGCACAGCCCGGGCATAGGAATTGGCAGCCTTGGCCTTGTCGCCATTATGCTCATAGACAAGCGCCTGATTGGCCCAGCTTTCCGCAATATTCTGATCAAGCGTGATGGCGGTGTTGAAATCGTCGAAAGCGTTGTCGTAATCGCCCAGCGCCACATAGGAAATGCCACGACCGTTATAAGGCTCCGGCGCCGTAGAATTAAGCGAAATTGCCTTGGAGAAGTCCTCAATGGCCTGCTTGTGCTGGCCCTTGGCCTGATAGATTAGACCACGATTGTGGTAGGCGCGACCATCGGTCGTCTGCAGGGCTATAGCCTGATTGAAGTCGCTGAGCGCCTGATCGAGACGTCCGGCTTGCCGATAGACATTGCCGCGGCCAATATAGGCGGCATCATATTGCGGATTGAGCTGGATGGCCTTGCTGTAATCCTGCACGGCCTTGGTGCTGTCGCCCATATAGCGATAGACTAGCGCGCGGTTGGCATAGGCCTGATAGAAATTCGGATTGAGCGCAATTGCCTGATCGAAATCACGTAGCGCTTCCTTATAGCGCCCGGACTTGCCATAGGCGGAACCACGCACATTGTAGCCTTCCGGATCGCGCGGGTTGCTCTGGATCACGCTCGTCAGCGAACTGATATTCTCGCTCGATCCCTGGGCCTTGTCGACAGAGCTGAGTGCCGTGGTCGTAGAGCTTTGGCAGCCGGCAACGGTCAAACCCAGAAGTGCGACGGCAATGAGAAGGCCGTTTCGACCTGCCCCATCCAATGCTTCAGTTCCCGAAATTTTCGTTCCTGACAATTGCATCATCTTCAAGCGCTTGAGCAACGGCTGCATTCCTTTCGCTCGCATAGGGTGCAAGACCCCTCTACTTCTTCTCCATCCCGTGCCAGCCCGGTTTTCAGGGCTTGCTCGTACCGGACTATTATGCCTGTCACGGTATTATAGTGGTCGCAATCCGCAGATAAAAACAGCAAAAAGGCGGCATACGCTTAAGCTTGGCTTATCTTTGGATGGTCCACCTGATGGTTGGACATCCCAATCATTTGTTTTTACACATAATGGTGCGTGAGAAGTCCAGAAACTTTCTGTAACGCTGCATTAAATATGGAAGCGGAATTAGTGAAAATATATCTCGCCGACACAAAATCGCTTCACATTGAGCTGGAAACGACCTTAAAAACTTAAACTGAAAACACGCAAAATCCGGCGCAAGCGAAGGCTGGCACCGGAAGAAAAAAAGGCGCTGCTCAACAGCGCCTGTTTTCAGGGTCGATCAGCGAGCGCCCGGGCGGCCGCCGATGAGGCCTTCACGCTGGGCGCGCTTACGGGCCAGCTTGCGTGCACGACGAACGGCTTCTGCCTTTTCGCGAGCGCGCTTTTCGGACGGCTTTTCATAGTGGCCGCGCATCTTCATTTCGCGGAAGATACCTTCGCGCTGCATCTTTTTCTTGAGAGCGCGGAGAGCCTGATCAACATTATTATCGCGGACGAGTACCTGCACGTGTATTCCCGTATCGGTTAGAATTTCGGTTAAGCCTGAGGCCGTTAGGGGGTCTTTTAACGATTTCAGCCGGTCTGACCGGCCGATCAACGCCTAAAGGCTCCCAAGCTTCGCAACGGATACGCTGCAAATTGGTCGTGGCTATTACCAGAAAGAGCCCAGCCTGTCCACCTCAAGATGCAATTTTGCCCACCGGCTTGCGTGATTCACCGGCTTGCACACGATTTACTATGGTCGCAATCGCGTGAATAGGCTAAATGGCGCACGTTTCCCGCATAATTCGGCCTCAATGGCTACGCATAGCATTTTGCCAGCAAACCGATAATGCCCCTCTCATTTTATCCGATTCTCCTGATGCCCCTCCGCAAACGACTCGTTATCCAGTTCACAGGCTATGAAGGCCTGCACCCGAAAGCCGTCCGCGTGCGCCACGCCCAGGCCCTGAAGGATTTCGACCGCCTGTGGAAGGCAAAGACCAAGCTGCCGCCCATGACGGAAGAGCCTGATGATTGCGGCACGACCACTGCCGTCACCATGGGCAATGGCTGGCAGACGGAAACAGAGTTCTGCCAGTTCGGCACAGCGGATATTTTCGACGATTACGCCGCGCGCTCGACACCAAAGCGGATGCTGACCGGCTTTCACGCATTCCTGAACATCCTCTTCACCGGAACGCTGTGGCGCTATCTGACGACAAGCTGGCGCTTTGTCCTGTTTTTCCTGTGGCCGTTTCTGCTGTCGCTGGCGATTCTCGCTATCGCTGCCCTGCTCGCCTATGCACCGATCGCCGCAAACCTTTCAGTGCTGCATATCTTGTGGTCTGCTCCGCTGTCAGCCATCGTCGCGACCCTGCTTGTACGCAAACCTGGCGACCGGTTCTTCATGTCCTATCTGCTGGATGACTGGTCGGCAGCCTATGACCGTATTCACGGACGCAACGAGAAGCTCAACCAGCGGCGCAAGGCTTTTGCCGAAGCCCTGAAGCGGAAGATCGAAAAAAGCCAAGCCGATGAGGTCATCATCGTTGCGCATAGTCTGGGCACAGTTCCCGCAGTGGAAGCACTTGCCGATCTCCAGCGCGAACGTCCGGACCTTCTGACAAGGCAGCCAGTTTCACTGCTTGCCATCGGTTCATGCCTGATGATGATCGCGCTTCACCCCAGAGCAAAGTCTCTGCGTGAGGATGTGCGCGTGGTGATAGAGGAAAGCCCGGCTTTCTGGTCGGAATTTCAGGTGCTGACAGACATCATTCACTTCTACGGCTCGGACCCGGCCAAGACCCTCAAGCTGAAGGCCGCAACCCCGCCACTCATCAACCGCATCCGCTTCAAGAACGTGCACAGCGAAAACCGCTATAAGCGCTCAAAAGGCAATTTCTTCCTGATGCATCTGCTTTACATGCGTGGGGCTGAGAAGAAGAATTTCTACGACTTCGGCATGTTCCTGCATGGCCCATTCTTCTTCCGCGAGCTGATGACTGAGCACAAAGGAAAAGCCGCCCCTCTCGATGAAGAAGGACGACTTCCAGTCCAGTGCTGTGAAGCGGCAGCTTAACCTTCCGGTGGCGCTACGACGGCAATCGTTAGCCAGGTCGCAGTCAGCGCAGGCTTCAGCGAGTTTTCGATTTCCAGCGTGACATCATAGTGATTGACCACGCGACCTGACGGACGAATATCCGCATCGGCAAGCTTGAAGCGGGCGCGCACGCGCGAGCCGGTCTTGACCGGCGACATAAAGCGCAGCTTGTCGAAGCCGTAATTGATGCCCATCGTGGCACCTTCCAGCATCGGAAGCGCTTCATAGGCCAGCGTTGAGAGCAGCGACAACGTCAGAAAGCCATGGGCGATGGTTCCGCCGAACGGCGTTTCCTTGGCGGCGCGCTCCGGGTCCACATGAATGAACTGATGGTCGTCAGTCGCATCCGCGAACTGGTTGATCATTTCCTGCGTGACTTCGCGCCACTCGGAACATCCGATTTCCGTGCCGATTGCCTCGCGCAACTGGTCGAGCGTGATTGCATCTTTCATTCGCTGGCTATTCCTGCTGATGTGATTTGCCTTGTGTTTAACCAATAAAGCTCAGGCGGCAACCAGAATTTCCCGGGCAATATCGTCCCAGTGCGAGAAAACCCGATGTGCACCCTTGCCCGTCAAGTTTTCGGCGTGCCCGGCATAGGTATGCCCGCCGCCCGTATAGCCGAATGCCGTCATACCTGCGGCGATCGCACCTTCGACACCGAAAGGTGAGTCCTCGATCACCACACAGCGCGCGGGATCGACACCCATCTTGTCGGCTGCGAACAGAAACAGATCCGGTGCCGGCTTGCCGCGCTTGACCATGCTGGACGAATAGACCGCATCGCCGAAATATTGGCTGATACCGGTCTTCTCCAGACTGAACGCGATACGCTCCGGCTGCGAGGACGACGCCACGCAGCGCTTCTGCGGCAGCTCGCGCAGGAAATCGGCAATTCCGACGGTCGGCTGCAAGGCTTCCGCGAACAGGATTTTCGTTTCGGGCCAGAACTGGCTCGTGGCTTCCTCCGGCAGGCGATGCCCGGTCATGTCCTCGATCATCTTCATGATATCGGCCTGCTTCATGCCGATGCCCTTGGCGACCGTACCTTTCGGCAGTTTCATGCCATGATTGGCATAGACCTGCTCGAAGGCAAGACAGGAAAGCGGCTCGCTGTCGACGAGAACGCCGTCACAGTCGAAAATCACAAGGTCGAAGGAAGATGCATTGATCATGGGAACTCCGGTGGCACACCCGTTGGGATATGCATATTTTGTCGCGCAGTTTGAAGGTGCGCGCATGCCAGTGTTGATATAGAGACTGTTCACCTATTACGCACCTATATCAACACAGGCGTGACAAATTTATCTCGCTTGTGTGGCTTTGACATTTTGCGGAGAGTTTCATGACGACAAATGTGGCACTGGTTGGACTGGCGCGCGATCTCGCGGCGCGGGCAGAAACCGGCAAGCCGATCCGCATCGGTCTTATCGGCGCTGGCGAAATGGGCACCGACATCGTCACGCAGGTTGCGCGAATGCAGGGTATCGAAGTCGGTGCGCTTTCAGCTCGCAGACTGCCCAACACCTTCAAGGCCGTCCGCACCGCCTATGGCGACGAAGACATGGCCCAAGAAACCCGCACCCAATCCGCAATGACCAGTGCAATCGAAAGCGGCAAGATCGCCGTCACCGATGACAATGACCTGATCCTTTCCAATCCGCTGCTTGATGTCATCATCGATGCGACCGGCATTCCTGAAGTGGGTGCCCAGACCGGCATCAAGGCCATTCACAACGGCAAGCATCTTGTCATGATGAACGTTGAGGCGGACGTGACCATCGGGCCATACCTCAAGGCCGAGGCTGACAAACAGGGCGTGATCTATTCCCTTGGCGCAGGCGATGAGCCTTCATCCTGCATGGAGCTGATCGAGTTCGTTTCCGCCATGGGCCACAAGGTCGTGGCCGCTGGCAAGGGCAAGAACAACCCGCTCAATTTCGACGCCACACCAGATGATTATCAGGAAGAGGCCGACCGCCGGAACATGAATGTCCGCCTGCTGGTCGAGTTCGTCGACGGTTCCAAGACCATGGTAGAGATGGCGGCCATTGCCAATGCAACCGGCCTTGTGCCGGATATTGCAGGGATGCATGGTCCAAAGGCTGCAATCGACGAGCTGAACCGCACGCTGATTCCGAAAGAAGACGGCGGCGTCCTCAACAAAACCGGTGTGGTTGACTACTCCATCGGGCGCGGTGTGTCGCCCGGTGTCTTCGTTATCGCCAAGATGGAACATCCGCGCCTTGTTGAGCGTCTGGAAGACCTGAAAATGGGCAAAGGCCCCTATTTCACCTTCCACCGCCCTTTTCACCTCACCTCGCTGGAAGTGCCACTGACGGTGGCGCGTGTCGTGCTGCATGGCAAGACCGATATGGTGCCGCTGCCAAAGCCGGTGGCCGAAGTCTGTGCAGTTGCCAAGAAAGACTTGCAGCCCGGCGACCATCTGGACGCTATCGGGCAATATTGTTACCGCTCGTGGATCATGACGACGCCGGAAGCGCGCGCGGCCAAGGCCATTCCCTGCGGCCTGCTGCAGAATGGCACCGTCATCGCGCCGATCAAAAAAGGTGAACTCATCACCTATGCCAATGCTGCGCCGCAGCCCGGCTCGAAGATCGCCGAACTACGCGCTTTGCAGGACAAGATGATCTACGGCTGACCCAACCTCAAGACACAAACAAAAAGGCGGCTCGAAGCCGCCTTTTTCAGTTTGCACCAGCAACCTCATCCTGAGGTGCGGCGCGAAGCTTAGCATCATCCGAAGCCCGTCGCAGTTCGAGGGCCCAGAAAGTTCCAAGCCCGGTCCTTTCGACACGGTGCTTCGCACCGGTTCAGGATAGGGCTTGGTCTTGCCTAGTGATCGAGGGCCTTCACAATGCTCTCTACCATCTTCTTCGCATCGGCGAAGAGCATCATGGTGTTGTCACGGAAGAACAGTTCGTTTTCCACGCCCGCATAGCCAGAGCCCATGCCCCGCTTGATGAACAGAACCGTGCCTGCCTTGTCGACATCAAGGATCGGCATGCCGAAGATCGGTGACTTCGGATCGGTTTTCGCAGCCGGATTGGTGACGTCATTTGCGCCGATCACGAAAGCAACATCGGCTTGTGCGAATTCCGAATTGATGTCTTCCAGCTCAAACACTTCATCATAAGGCACGTTGGCCTCGGCCAGAAGCACGTTCATATGGCCTGGCATACGACCGGCCACCGGATGAATGGCGTATTTGACCTCGACGCCTTCGGCCTTGAGCTTGTCGGCCATTTCACGCAGTGCGTGCTGGGCCTGCGCAACCGCCATGCCATAGCCCGGCACGATGATGACCTTGGAAGCGTTCTTCATGATGAAGGCCGCATCGTCGGCGGAACCCTGCTTGACCGGCCGCTGCTCGACCTCTCCTGCCGGACCGCCGGACGTATCACCGCCGAAACCGCCGAGAATGACCGAAATGAACGAGCGGTTCATGCCCTTGCACATAATATAGGACAGGATCGCACCGGACGAACCGACAAGCGCGCCGGTGATGATCAGCGCCAGATTTCCAAGCGTGAAGCCAATGCCCGCCGCTGCCCAGCCCGAATAGGAATTGAGCATGGAGACGACAACCGGCATGTCCGCACCACCGATAGGCACGATGATAAGCACGCCGAAGACCAGCGACAGAAGCACGATCAGCCAGAACACGAAATGGCTCTCGGTATTCGTAAGCACGACGATCAGCAGCACGATGGCTGCGGCCAAGGCCGCATTGATGACATGGCGTCCCGGCAGCATGATCGGCTTGCCTGACATGCGGCCGTCAAGCTTGAGGAAGGCGATGATTGACCCAGTAAAGGTGATGGCGCCGATGGCAACGCCCAGCGACATTTCCACGAGCGCCTGGCCGTGGATCTGGCCCACTTCGCCAATCCCGAAGGAATGCGGCGAATAGAGTGCGGCAGCGGCCACAAGCACGGCAGCAAGACCAATCAGCGAATGGAACGCAGCAACAAGCTGCGGCATGGCCGTCATGGCAATGCGACGGGCAATAACGGCACCAATACCACCACCAATTGCGATACCGATGGCGATCAGAACCAGACCGCCGAAACTTGGACGCGCCAGCAGAAGCGTGGTTACGATGGAGATCGCCATACCGATCATGCCATACATATTGCCCTGACGGCTGGTTGTCGGATGCGACAGGCCGCGCAGTGCCAGAATGAACAGAACACCGGAAACGAGATAAAGGAAGGCTGCGAGATTAACGCTCATAATGGTTCAGCCTCACTTTTCTTTTTTCTTGTACATGGCGAGCATGCGCTGGGTGACCAGAAAGCCGCCGAAAATGTTGACGCTCGCCAGAATGAGCGCAATGAAACCGAAGCCGGTTGCCCATCCCGAAAGTGAAAGGCCAACAGCCAGAAGTGCACCCACCACGATCACTGATGAAATGGCGTTGGTAACGGCCATCAGCGGGGTGTGCAGCGCAGGTGTAACCGACCACACGACATAATAGCCGACGAAGATCGACAGAATGAAGATCGCAAAGCGGAACACGAACGGATCGATCGCCCCGCCCGAGGCGGCATGAGCGGCAGCCGCTGCTGCGTCACCGAGCCCCCCCGCATTTTCAGCAGCCTGACGCACGGCGTCCACGGCTTGATTGAGGCTCTCAAGAGCTTTATCGAGATTTGTATCGACCATTATGCCTCTCCTCCGTCAACGGGAGATTTGGGGGAAGACGTCGTCTTCGGCGCTTTCGCTGCTGCTTTTTTTGCGGGCTTGGCAGCCGCCTTGGGCGTGGCGGTTTTTGTCACCGGTTTCTCCGCTTTCGGCTTCGACGCGGCCTTTGGCTTTTCCGTTTTTTCCGCGACGGCAACCGGTGCCGCTGCTGTTTCGACCTTGGCAAAAGCCGGATGCAAAATCTTGCCCTGATGGGTCAGGAGCGTTGCCTTTACCAGCTCTTCTTCCGGGTCGATTTTCAAAAGCTTGCTTTCCTTGTCGACCAGTGTCTCGACAAAGGCGATCAGGTTGCGCGCATAAAGCTGAGACGCGCTCGCCGCAATGCGTCCCGACACATTGAGATGACCGACAATCCTGACGCCGTTTATGTCAGCAACCTCGCCTGGGATAGCGCCTTCGACATTGCCGCCACGCTCAACCGCGAGGTCGACCAGCACAGACCCAGGACGCATGGAAGCGACCATTTCCTTGGAAACCAACCGCGGTGCCGGACGGCCTGGAATAAGCGCCGTCGTGATGACGATATCTTGCTTGGCGATATGGTCGGCAACAAGTGCCGCCTGCTTCGCCTGATATTCCTTCGACATTTCCTTGGCATAGCCGCCGGAGGTTTCCGCGGCCTTGAACTCATCGTCCTCGACGGCGATAAACTTCGCGCCAAGCGAGGCGACCTGCTCTTTGGCGGCCGGGCGCACATCGGTCGCCGTGACGACAGCACCGAGACGGCGCGCGGTTGCGATGGCCTGAAGACCGGCAACACCCGCCCCCATCACAAACACCTTTGCGGCGGGCACGGTGCCTGCTGCCGTCATCATCATCGGCATGGCGCGGTCATAGACTTCCGCCGCATCGATCACCGCCTGATAACCGGCGAGGTTTGCTTGGCTCGACAAGACATCCATCACCTGTGCACGGGTAATGCGCGGCATGAATTCCATCGTGAAAGCCGAAATGCCAGCCTTGGCGAGTGCCGCGACAGCGTCGTCATGGCCGTAGGGATCAAGCATGGCGAAAAGTGCTGCGCCTGATTTATACCCTTTGAGTTCTGCGTCCGTCGGACGTCGCACCTTGAGCACGACATCCGCCGTTTTGGCGTCTGTCGCTGTACCGACCCGCGCACCGGCTGCCGTAAACTCGGCATCAGGAATGCGCGATTTCTCACCCGCGCCTTTTTCCACCACGACATCGAAGCCGAGCGCGATGAATTTCTTCACCGTCTCCGCCGATGCCGCAACGCGCGTCTCGTTGGGGTCACTCTCTTTCGGGATAAATAACGTCTGGGCCAAGCTGGTTTCCCTTTCGTGGCGTTCATCCGGAATTGATTCCGGTCATGCAAACATGCAAGCTTCGGAGCATTCTGCAGCCCAATGTTTCCATATGGCGTCGCATAAATGCGGCTTGAGTATTGGTTGGAGCGCAAGACGGCTCCAGAGGCTTGTTAAAAAAAACTAAGATACAGACACACATAAACCCTCGGCACGGTACTCCATGCCAAGGCATTCGATCAAATCGTGCGGTTTAATTCCAGTCCGGCGACTTCCGAGCTGCATCGGTGCGCCGCCGGATGACCTCATCCGACAGCGGAAAGATGCACTAAAGGATGAACCAGGCAGCGACACAAACTAGAATGAAAAGAACGGTCGCGGAGAAGAAACCACCAGCAAAAAAGCCGAACGCCATGGCAATCATAAGGGCGACGAGCGCCACTGTGCTCCATTTAACCAGGCCCGCAAAACCGGCATAAGTTTTCTCATGCTCAGCATAGTCCATCGGTGCGCCAAGTTCAGCCGGAGCCGTCGTATGATGTTCTGCCATTTTAGTTCCACCCACTCAGAATTTCCGCCTATACACCGTCATGTTAAGCGAAAATAACTGCAATCTTCAATGTGCGAGCGAATAAACCCATGCCTTGAAAGCACGGCTTTTCGTCGCAGCTACCCTCTCTCCGCTCAAGCGGTTCCGCAATCTTCGTAAAGCGAAACAACCCTTCTGGCTAGATTTAATTGTTTAATCTGCGGCGATCTTTTAGATTCTTATACGCCAAGGCCGGTATATTTAGCTGTCGGCAGGATTGTCAGCGGCACGGCACCACCGCGCATATCCCCAAACATCGCATGGCGCTCATGCGGCTGTGATTTGAAAAACGGAAAGCGTACCGCCACCGCATCGCGAATATTGCGGATGGGAGCAGCACCGAGCCCGACCTTAATTCCATAGCCCTCATGTTCACGCGCATCGGCCATGACGGAGGTTCCGAAAATGCGTTTATAGAAGGCCATATGCTCCGGCTTGACCGAGGCAAGACATTGATCCGCCGCGAAAAATTCGGACGCCATCGCTGCAATGCGCAATGTGATGTAAGGAATGGCCGGATATTCGCTCAGAAGCTCTGGATCGGCGGCAAAGCGGGTCGGATCGACAAAATGCATACCGCTATTGAGCAGCGGATCGAGAATATCGGGGAACAGCGCATAGCTCGTGCCGCGACGATGATCTGGCGTGATGTGATGGATACGCAGCGTGCTGACCAGCTGCCCGTCCACATGCACGCCATAGACAAAGGCATGGCTGTCGCGGTCGATATCATCAACGATGGATGGCACTTCCGCCTCATGCATGACATTGCGCGTTCGATAGGAACGGTAGCGCAGACGACCGATTTCCTCGAGGTCCTCCGCATGCACGATACGGCGATACTCCACCCGATCGAGAAACTGCAACAGCTGTCGCGCGAAGTTGGACAATGGCGGTTTGTCGCCTGTAACAGCCGTATTCGTCATGCAATCGGTTTTCCGCACCCCACAAATCAGTGCGCAGAATATGCGGCTTTATCAGTGTGTAAAGATATAACTTTTTGCAGTGCCTTTCTATTACCATTCAATCGACACTCCGTCGCCACAATTGAATTGCGCTTTTACGCGCAACAAGCAGGCTGAAAATGCAAAATGGCCCTGTTACAGGCCATTTCGCAATTTTGCCTTGATTCAAAAGCAGGGCTTCAGAGCGCGTTGGCGATAGCCTGAAATGCATGCATCGACTCGTCTTTCATATCCTGTCCGTCCACATTGAAGCTGGCCTGAGCAGAGGTCTTGGCAATAACCACGCCTTTGGCAGGATTGACGTAGATGAACTGCCCATAAATGCCCACAGCGCTATAGTCACCTTGCCAATCAACGGGCGTCCACCACTGATAGCCATAGCCGAAAGGAATTTTGCCAAGCGCATCCTTGCGACCGGGCATCAGATAGGGCGCATCCGGCGTAATCGAATCGTGCACCCATTGCGCTGGTACAAGCTGCTCTCCTTTGAAGTTGCGACCCTCATTCAGATAGAGCAATCCGAAGCGTGCGTAGTCACGAAGGACAGCATTCATACCTGCCGAAGCCGCAGCCTCGCCCTGCGGGTCCACCGCCCAATAGACATCCGCCTCCGCCCCAAGCTTCGACCAGAGCTTGTCCTTCAAGTAATCCTGAAAAGGAACACCGGTCGCGCCTTCCAGAACCAACCCAAGAACCTGGGTATCCGCCGACACGTAATGGCTGAGAGTTCCTTGCGGGCGTGCATTCTTCAGATGGGCGGTGAAACTCGTGATCGAACCGGTCAGAAGTTCGACGGCGTATCGAACGATGTCAGAACTGAGATCACCATAGTTTTCATTAAATCCGATACCGGATGCCATCTGCAGCACGTTCTTGACGGTCACGCCCTTGTAGCCGCCCTCAGCCAGCACGGGCGCATAATGATCGACCGGCTGGTTAATATCGATCAAGCCATCCCGAACGGCATTGCCGACAAGGAAAGAAACAACTGATTTCGAGACTGAAAATGCAATTGCCTGCGTCGCCTCAGTATTGCCGTGGCGATATTCTTCATGAACGATCACACCATCCTTCAGGACAATGAAGCCCGTTGTGCCGCCACGCTGCAGCCAGTCGGAAATCTTGCGGGTTTCACCCTTGTAGACAAAAGTTTCCGGCAGGGGCCGTTCCGCTTTCGGCAGCGGGCTGACTTCACCTTCACGCGGGATGCGCACAGAAGGATAGATCTTATAAAGACTGCGGAAGTTTTCAAAAATATGTGCGGGCTTGAATAGTTGCGCATACTGATAAACCGCCCAGGTTTCATGAATCTTCTTCCAGAAGACAGCAGTGCCGACACCGGCAATAGCAACAATACCAATCAACCCATACAAAGCATAACGAAGAAATCGTTTCATCGCCCCTCCCTTAAATAAATCCATTTGCCATAGTTTATATAAGTATATATAAATATACATATATAAACCCTCCTAGGACAATAGGATCATGATAGAGTAACCGAAAAATATCCCTATTAATTCAATGATATTCAAATTTTCGTGTTCTACAAAAGAACCAATACTCGCAAGATGTTCCAAAAAACCTTGCTATGCGTCCCATCCGCTGGAAGGAGAGCAGCAGTTAACCTTCAGAGCATGTCAGGAGGAATGCGAAACGGTTTTCGCGACGCTAAATGTCCTGGAGCGATCAGGCGACGGTACGTCCGCCATCACGGCGCGCTGCGGCTTTTGCGGTCATGGTGCTGATCGCTTCGACAGGCACAGGCATACCGAGAAGATAGCCTTGCACGAGATCGGCACCTGCGGCCACACGGATCAGCGCAAGCTGTTCCTCGGTTTCTACCCCTTCAACCGTCACCCCCAATCCGAGCTCATGCGAAAGCTGGGTGACGCCGCGAAGCAGCATCAGCGATCGCCGGTCGGTGGTGATGTCGCGCACAAAAGAGCGGTCGACCTTCACCTTGGTTAGTGGCAGGGTGTTGAGATAGCTGAGACTGGAATAACCGGTACCGAAATCGTCCAGCGCGATATTGATCCCGGCATTCTTGAGCCGCTGCAGCACCATAGAGGTTTTGTTTCGATCTGAAATGATAGCACTTTCCGTCACTTCCACTTCAAGGCGATGTGCTGGAAGCCCCGATTTCTGCAAGACATTGGCGATGTCGCGCGCGATGTCACTGCTTTTCAGATCGATGGCGGAGAGATTGACGGACACGCCGATCCGGTCGCCCCAGGAGAGGCAGTCGGCACAAGCCTGAGCAAGCACGAAACGGGTGATGTCGGTGATGATCCCCATTTCTTCTGCAAGCGGGATGAACTCCGCTGGCGGGACAAACCCCAGCTCCGGGTGTTCCCACCTGGCCAGCGCTTCACACGCTACAACACGCAGGGATTGAGCGCTGACAATGGGCTGATAGACGACCTTGATCTCGCCATGCTTGATGGCGAGCCGCAAGTCGGCTTTGAGCTTCTGGCGTCCGCGATATTTGGTATCCATCGCATCGATGAAGATAGACCAAGGTTTGTCTTCCCTGCTCTTGGCTTCATAGAGGGCGAGATCGGCCCTGATATGCATGCTGCCGACATCGCATCTATCAACCTCCTCAAGCGCAATGCCCGCACTGATATCGATGTCCACCTGATCGCCGTCGAGATCGTAAACGCCCGTCACAACGGTCATGATGCGATCCATCACACCCGTTACATCGGCCTCACTGCGGAGATTAAAGACGAACACCACGAACTCGTCGCCGCCAAAGCGTGAGGTGACGAAACGTTGCGGATCGAGCGAGTTCAGACGTTCCGCAAACAGGCGCAACAACACGTCGCCGTTATGATGCCCGAGCGTGTCGTTGACATGCTTGAAATGATTGATGTCGATAACGATGAGCGCGGCCCGCGTGCCCTTTTCCTGGCTTGCCCGCAACGATCGTACCAGAGTCTCGAAATAGTTCCGGTTGGGCAGGCCGGTCAGGCCGTCATAGCGTGCCATATGCTGGATACGCGCTTCAGCTTCCACGCGCTGGGTCACATCCTCGAACATCAGAACCGCCCCTTCGTTGAGGGTCTGGTTGCCGATACATTCAACGTAACGTCGGTTTGAAAGCTCGAAAATGTCACGCGTACGCTTGCCGAGCAGAAGGTCTTGCATGCGCACGTGCACGTTTTTCAGGTCGTTCTGCGGAAACAGTCCCTTCTTGGCGCAATAGCGCAGCAGAACGTCTAGCTTGCGACCATGCAGCTTGGTGTGCTCGGCGATCTGCAACATCGCCTTGGCCTTGTTGTTGATAACTGCAATGCGCTGCTGGCTGTCGAACATCAGCAGGCCCTGCGGCATGTTGTTGAGCGCCGCATCGAAACGCCCTGCCACGATGGAGAGGCGCCGCTTGCCCATAACTGCGGCGAAGAGAAACTCGCGCAGGCCGTTCGCCATTTGGATATTGGACAGGAAATAGGGGATCAGCAGCAGACCGATGATGACGTGAAACGGCGTCCCTGCCAGAATAAGCCCCGCCAGAACCGGAATGAGCGTGCAGGCCGACATCAGGACAACGGCTTTGGCCGAAGCATAGTTGCGGCCCACAATGGACACGACCGAAGCAAGCAGAACGGTCAGACTGGCAAGCTCGGCGAAGGAATCGCGCAGCACATAGCTTGAGAAGAAGCACAGCATGCCAAGCGTCAGGCAGACGGCCGATGCGCCGACCAGATAGCGCGTTTCCCACCGGTCGAGATCCGCATGGGACAGTGATTGCTGTTTCGCCTGATCGAACTTGTGCATATCGAAGATGCGGCCCACTGCGATGACCGCGAAGACACCGGCGAAGACGAGGTAGCGCCAGTCGTCGGTTTTCACATAGATAACGACGCAGGCCACAACGTGAGCAAGCAAACCAAACCAAAGCGTCGTACGATTGCCGTACAGCGCTCTGAGAAAAGATAGCCGCACATCTGCAGGTATCTCAGGTTTACGGCTTTGCCACATTCGACGCATTAATCCCTTACATGGGGAGGCAATATCGCACTAATGACTTAAAAATATCTTTCGGGATATTAAACCACAAGCTGTTACGACAACCACCATAAGATGTATTCAGATATTTTTAAGGAAAACCACCGCCGCACGACCGGTGACCGGCAATTACAGTTGCAGGCATCAATGTTTTAGTGACCCCAATATTACTGAGATGGACACAATAGGAGAAGAGAATCTGGTTAGTTTCAGCATGCGCGAGAATTAATCCAGATTAATCGAAGTGGATATTCTACCAAGAGACAGCCTCCTGCTAGAGAAAAACCCGGTCTTACGAGACTCAGCGCGGGAAATAGCCAGAAAACAAACATTCCAACCCTGTCAGAGTTGGTGTCCCCCGTCCACAGTGATGATCGAGCCGGTCATGTAGCGGCTGGCATCAGAAGCCAGCATCAGTACAACCCCGTCCAGATCCTCCGGCTCGCCGAGGCGCCGCATCGGGTTCCGCCCTTTGAAGTAGCCCCCCGCAGGACCTCGCAGTTGATCTTCATTGATTCGCGTCGGAAACCATCCCGGCGAAATCGCGTTGACGCGAATATCGTGAGCAGCCCATTCGAGCGCCAGCGCCCGCGTCATCTGCGTCACGCAAGCCTTGGACATGGAATAGGCGGCGGCACCTTTCTGCGGACGCTCGCCCAGAATGCTGGTTGTGTTTACGATGGAGCCACCCATTCCGTGCTCGATCATACGGCGCGCTGCTTCCTGCGCCACGAAAAAGGCACCGGCGACATTGACCTCGAATATATGCTCAAGCATGTCGCGGGTCGTATCGAGCGCGCGCGCCATATGAGCCACACCGGCATTGTTGAAAAGCGTCGTTATCGGTCCGAAACGCCGTTCCGCCTCGTCGAAAGCGCGAATGACTTCATCTGGATGGGTCACATCCGCCATGATTTCCAGCACTTCGCCGCCCGACGGGCAAATGCCTTCGCCTGCATGGGTGCGCGAGATCGAAATCACGCGCGCACCGTGCCCTGCCAGCACATGCACCATTCTGAGGCCCAACCCCGAAGACCCACCCGTCACGGCAATGACCTTGCCCTTGACGGAGAAAAGCTGATCGTCAGTCATTCATCCCCTCAACCGCCAATCCCTCTTTATCGCTTTCTAGAATATAGAGATCGGCATTTGAACCATGTTGGAGCGTAAAAATCGGTTCAAATCAACACAATACACAGAAGGCACGAGGAAAGACCCATGGCGCAGCCGCAAGACGACACCTGTTCGTGATTGCGCGGCCCATTGCGGAGCAGTAAGGAACAGAGCAAATAAGAGCATAATCCGACTGGTGGATACGAACATTATGCCCAAGACTTCTCGCCCTCTCGTCGCCGTGCCGACCGATGTGAAGCCGTTTGAAAACTACACCTGGCACGCAGCACCCCAGCAATATCTGGCAGCGGCCATCGACGTTGCGGAAGTAACCCCGCTGCTGGTGCCAAGTTTTGGTGACAAGATGGATCTCGACGCCATTCTGGATGCAGTCGACGGTGTTCTCATCACGGGCTCCAAATCGAATGTTCATCCCGCGCTTTACGGCGTCGAGCCGGGTCCGGCTTTCGAGCCCTATGACAATGCACGCGATGCGACATCACTGCCACTCATCCGCGCAGCCATCGAAAAGGGCGTGCCGGTGCTGGCCATCTGCCGCGGCATACAGGAACTGAACGTCGCATTGGGCGGCACGCTCGCCACCGAAATCCAGGACCTAGAAGGCCGGATGGATCACCGCGCGCCGGAATCGGAAAGCCAGGCCGAGCGTTTCGCCATCCAGCACCCGATCAAGCTGAACCCGAACTCATGCCTTGCAGAAATCCTGAAAGAAGAAAGCGTGCGTGTGAATTCCGTTCACCGCCAGGCCATCGACAAGCTCGCCCCGCAGCTTGAAGTCGAAGCCGTGGCCGAAGATGGAACGGTAGAAGCCGTTTCGGTGAAGAACGCCAAGGGATTTGTTGTCGGTGTCCAGTGGCACCCGGAATATTGGGCGCATTCCGATGCCCCTTCCCGCAAGATCTTCGAGGCTTTTGGAGAGGCGGTGCGACAGCATAGTTTGGCGGAATAACGAAAAGAAGCGGATGGGCTAAAGACGAGTGTTAGCCTATCCTTTCACTTCTTCACATGCGCAGTTTCCGGCACCGGCGTGATCGGCTTGCCCGTGTCGAACCACGCGATAAGGTTGTCGATCACCAGATCGGCCATGCCACGACGGGTCTGGACCGAGGCAGAGCCGATATGCGGCAGCAGGACCGTGTTCGGCGCATCGAGCAAAGCCTGCGGCACGTGCGGCTCGTTTGCAAACACATCAAGGCCGGCTGCGGCAATCGTTCCGTTTTGCAGCGCTTCGGCAAGCGCATCTTCATCCACCACCGAACCGCGTCCGATATTGATCAGCACACCTTCGGGCCCAAGCGCCTTCAGCACTTCCGCATTCACGGCCTTGGCCGTTTCCGTGCCGCCCGGCGCGACCAGAATGAGCGTGTCGACAGCCTCGGCGAGCGCCTTGAGGCTCGCATGATATTCGTAGGCGACATCGGGCGACTTGCGGCGATTGTGATAGGCAATCGGCAGGCCGAATGCTTCAATCCTGTGGGCCACCGCCTTGCCGATACGGCCAAGGCCGAAAATGCCGACCTTGCGGCCGCGCAGCGAAAGCCTGGACAGCGGATAGCGGCCTTCCTTGCCCCAGTTGCCCGCGCGTAGGAATTCCTGCGACTTCGACAATTCGCGCACCGTGTCGATCAGGAGGCCGATGGTGGTATCAGCCACCTCCTCGGTCAGCACATCCGGTGTGTTGGTCACCATGACATTTTTCGCACCGGCATGTTTCGCGTCCACCGCATCGTAACCGACGCCGAAATTACCGACGATTTCAAGGTTGGGCAAAGCGTCGATCAGCGCCGCATCGACGGTCGACATGCTGGCGATACCCTTCACGTCCTTTGCCCATGCAGCATCCAGAAGTGCCGTGTCGCCGCGCGCAATACGCTGGACTTTGAACTCGCCCGAAAGCCTCTGCACGGCATAATCGTCGAAATTGCCGAGCACCAGAATTGTCGCGTCGCGTTTTGTCATGGCATTCCTCATGCAGGAAGAGAAACCGACCTGTAAGAGGATGGCCGGTGTGGGGGAATCAGCCGTTTTTCGGCTTGGACGTCGATTGTCGGATATGCAGTTCCGGCTTGATGAGTTCCTGCATTGAAGAAACCTCGACGCCGTTCAATTGGTCGAGCAGCGCGCGTGCGGCACGGCGTCCCACTTCACGCTGCCCATTCCAGACGGTCGTGAGCGCTGGCGTCGCGATCGCCGCTTCCTCAAGATCGTCATAGCCGGTCACGGAAATGTCCTCGCCCGGCACCAGCCCGGCGCGGGCAATGCCGTTCATCAAGCCGATGGCCGTCAGGTCGTTCCAGCAGACTGCGGCGGTCGGCTTGTCTTTCAATGCCAGAAATTGCGGCGCGACTTCAAAACCGCCCTGCTTCGTGCGTGGTCCGGCAATACGCCAGTCGGGACGAACTTCGAGGCCGGCCTTTTCCATTGCCTGCACATAGCCGCGGTAACGGTCACGGCCCGTCGAGGTCTGATCTGTACCGCCGATCATGGCAATGCGCGTATGACCGAGCGAAATCAGGTGATTGGTGGCAAGGCCGATGCCATAGGCGTCGTCACCGCGAAAAACCGGCGCATGAACGCCCTCGACGCTACGCGCGATGAGCACAACCGGCAGGCCGTTATCTTCAGCAAGCTGAATGTCTTCCGGCGGCGTGCCAATGGCGGGCGACATGATGACCCCGTCCGCGCCGAGCTGCAGAAGCGTATCCATGAAGGTGCGTTGCTTTTCGAGCTGGTCGTAATGGTTGGACAGGATGAAAGTCTGTCGCGACCGGTCGAGTTCCGTTTCGATGGATTTGAGAATTTCCGCGAAGAACGGATTCATGATGTCATGCACCACGACGCCGACAATCCCCGAACGTGATGTACGCAGGCTCGCAGCGCGACGGTTATAGATATAACCGATGGCGCGGGCATGTTCCTTGATCTTCTCGCGGGTCTGGTCTGCAACAAGGGGACTGTCTCGCAAAGCGAGCGAAACTGTGGCTGTCGAAACACCAAGCGCATCAGCGATGGTCGATAGCTTTATTTTCTGGGCCAAGTCGCCTCCCCAAAATGGTCCGTGCCGCAGTCGGAGACGCGGCCGCAACCTGACAAGGTGAGACACGACCGTTCGTCCTGCGAATGGTTATGCCATTGCAATCCTTGAATTGGAAGCATTTTCGATAGCGCACATCATGAAAAGTGTTTCAGGCTTTCGCGCCAAGATGCGCGTCAAAACAAATAGTTAGAGCTTGATAAATGACAGGCTTATTCCGCTTCGTCCTCTTCGAGCACTTCCGTTTCGGGCTCTTCTGGAAGGCGCGCGACGCCGCGAAGCGCAAGATTGCTCTCCATCCGGCCTAACATCTTGAGGAAGGTCTTGCGATCCTTTTTGTCGAGGCCCTTCAGCATGTCCTTTTCGGTCTTGCGAATGGACTTCTCGATTGCCTTGATTGTCTCAAGACCGGCCTGCGTGAGATAAACATGCGACTGGCGCTGATCGGTTTCGGAAGCGCGCTTGGCGACGAACCCCTGACTTTGCAGGCGCGCAATGGTTTTGGTGATGGTCGGTGGACGGACACCCAGCCGCTGCGCGAGAACGCCCGGCGTCAGCCCATCTTCGGCAGCCAGTTGCAGCATGACCGCATCCTGCCCCGCATAGAGCCCCTGCTCCAGAAGCCGCGTGGCCAGCACCGTCCGCGACAGTCTCGCCACGGATTGCAGCCGGTATAGTACAACCGCCTTATTGTCCTTGCTCATCGCCACCTCGCCCTATTTGCCACTTTGATACGCATCCCGAAAAACATCCAATGGTTTTCGGACAAGATACGCTGTTCAAAATAAACCAGTTCCTGTCGCCTGATCGATAGTCCCATCCATTCATATATCTTAAAATATTGTCCGACTTATGAAACAACAAGGCCCGGTTGCTGTCATGGCTAACGGACGTTAGGGTCAGGACCCAATAAAGCAAATAAAGCGAGGAAAACATGACCGACCTGCGCGATCAAAACAGCGACATGATTGTCGTTCTGCCCCTTGGCGCTCACGAACAGCATGGGCCTCACCTGCCGTTTGAAACGGATACGATTATCGCTGAAGGTATTGTCGCGCGCGTCAGCGATGCGCTGCCTGCCGAACTCAACGTTAATTTTCTGCCCGCCCAGCCAGTTGGCTATTCCATCGAACACATGGACACGGAAGGAACCCAGAGCCTCGCCTTTGCCGAGGCCGTGAACCAGTGGATCGGCATTGGTGAAAACCTTCATGCGGGCGGCATTCGCAAACTGGTCATGCTGAACGCGCATGGCGGGAATTCACCGTTGATGACAATTGTCGCGACGGAATTGCGTACGCGGCTCGACATGCTGGCGGTCGCCACAAGCTGGACCCGCTTCGGCCTGCCGGAAGGACTGATTACACCGGAGGAAAAAGCGCTCGATATTCATGGCGGCTTCATTGAGACATCGGTGATGCTGGCGCTGCGCCCTGATCTGGTGGACATGTCAAAGGCAAGCAATTTCTCCAACGCCCAGTCACGCTACGCCGAGGAATTCAAGTTCCTGCGCGCCTATGGCCCTCATGCCTTCGGCTGGAAGATGCACGATCTCAACCCCGAGGGGGTGGCGGGCAATGCCTCTGCGGCAACAGCCGAAGCCGGGGAAAAGCTCATCGCCAACGCGGTGTCCGGCTTTATTGAATTGCTGCGCGATGTCGACAGGTTCGATCTTGACCGGTTCAAATCGAAACGTCTCACCAGGCAGGCAGGATAGGTCAACAATACTCGCAGGACCAGTGGCGGGAATGTGATTAGATCAATGTAATATTATAGCATTGCATATGGCATTCACGCCGCCCTTCCCTTATATGAAATGTCCTGTCCGAGGTTTCGGTGCTGTGCCGCTTTGCGCTGGCTGCGCACTGGCCACCTCGGGCCACGATTTCAAAAGGCCACAACTTCAAGAGGCATAATCATGAGCCAGGCTGAAGCCCAAACCGAAGCTCCGTCTGCAACCGAGACGACCACTGAAGCTGGCCGCATTCCTGTGACCGTTCTGACCGGTTATCTGGGTTCGGGCAAGACCACCCTTCTCAACCGTATCCTGACCGAAAATCACGGCAAGCGTTATGCTGTCATCGTCAATGAATTCGGCGAGATCGGCATCGACAACGACCTGATCGTCGAGTCGGACGAAGAAATCTACGAAATGAACAATGGCTGCATCTGCTGCACCGTGCGCGGTGACCTGATCCGCGTTGTGGAAGGACTGATGCGCCGTCCAGGCCGTTTCGACGCCATTGTCGTGGAAACCACCGGCCTTGCCGATCCTGTCCCGGTCGCACAGACCTTCTTCATGGATGACGACGTGCGCGCCAAGACTGGGCTCGACGCCGTCGTCGCTCTTGTCGATGCCAAGCACCTGCCGCTGCGCCTGAAGGACAGCCGCGAGGCGGAAGACCAGATCGCCTTTGCCGATGTGGTGCTCATCAATAAGACCGACCTCGTGACGCCGGATGAACTCGCCGCTATTGAAGCGACCGTGCGCGCCATCAATCCGCACGCCATTATCCATCGCACCGAGCGCGCTTCCATCCCGCTCGACCGTGTGCTGGACCGCGGTGCATTCGATCTGAAGCGTGTTCTGGACAACGACCCGCACTTCCTCGACCACGATCACCCCGATCATGTATGCGGACCGGATTGCGACCACGATCATGGGCACGACCATCATAACCATGGCCACCATCATCATGACCACGATCACGATCATCATGACCACCATCACGACCATGACCATGTGTGCGGTCCCGACTGCGATCATGACCATCACCACGATCATGCCTCGCCAATCCATGATGTGACGGTGAAGTCTGTATCGCTCAGGGCTGCTGAAATCGACCCGGCGAAATTCTTCCCGTGGATTCAGAACATCACCCAGACGCAGGGACCGAACATTCTGCGCCTCAAGGGCATTATCGCCTTCAAGGACGACCCGGACCGGTATGTGGTGCAGGGCGTGCACATGATTATCGAGGGTGACCACCAGCGTGCCTGGAAGGAAGATGAAAAGCGCGAAAGCCGCCTCGTCTTCATCGGACGTGAACTCGATCCAGCCGCCCTCAAAGCTGGCTTTGAAAACTGCCAAGCCCAGTAATAAAAGCAAAATAAAACAAGAAATATCGGAAGCCGATGCCTACAGTTGCACCGCTAGACCTTGAGGGTCATTGTTTTTATGCGCGCTTTGTCGGCGGCATTCCCTTCTTTGCCATGGCAGATGGCTCGATCCATCAGTTCAACAACGGCAACAAGACCTCAACAGCCCATGATGGGCTGTTGAGTGCGGCTGTTTCCGTTGATGGAAAGTCGCTTGTAACCGGCGGCGAAGATGGCCGCGTCTGTCGCACGGATGCCGACGGAACCGTGACCGAACTTGCAAGGATACCGCGCAAATGGATAACGGCGGTGGCAACCGGCCCCGGCGGAACTGTCGGCTTTGCTTCGGGGCGCACTGCCTGGGTGCGCACGTCTGATGGCAAGGTGCAGGAA
Organism: Ochrobactrum sp. CGA5; assembly: GCF_006345815.1. Taxonomy (GTDB): domain Bacteria; phylum Pseudomonadota; class Alphaproteobacteria; order Rhizobiales; family Rhizobiaceae; genus Brucella. The sequence goes on from NZ_VCIG01000043.1 coordinate 259,460, forward strand.
TTTGCGCAAGAGCGCAGCGTCGAAGGCATAGCCTTTGCGCCAAAGGGGCAGCGGCTGGCAATTGCCCGCTATAACGGCGCAACCCTGATCTGGACCGGAACGGCGGCAAAACCCGTTGAACTGGAATGGAAAGGCGCACATATCGGCGTGATCTTCTCGCCCGATGGCCGCTTTCTCATCACCTCGATGCAGGAAAATGCGCTGCATGGCTGGCGCCTTGAAGACATCAAGCACATGCGCATGACCGGTTATCCCGCAAAGGTGAAGGATTGGTCGTGGAGCGCCAAAGCCAAGTGGCTAGCCACTTCCGGCGCTCCTGCAGCGATCGTCTGGCCTTTTGCAGGCAAGGACGGCCCTATGGGCAAGGCTCCCTTGGAACTTGGTCTTCGCGGCGATAGCATGGTGACATCCGTTGCCTGCCATCCGGTCGAGGATATCGTCGCCATCGGCTACAATGACGGCATGATCCTGATCGCACGTTTCGCCGACGGTAAGGAAGTTCTGCTGCGCCGCCCCGGCAAAGGCGCTGTCACCAGCATGGGCTGGGATGAACAGGGCCACCGCCTTGTTTTCGGCTCGGAAGCTGGGGATTGCGGTGTGGTTGCGATAGCCGATTAGGGCGTAGGACAGAGAGACTGATTTGGCTGTCGCGATCAGCCGCAGTCAAATCAAATTCTCCTGCTGCCCTGTTGCACTACTGCCTTTTCATGGAAACAGCAGGCGCCCCATCGGGTCCAAGCGACGCCACCCACTGGGTAATGGCGGCAACATCCTTTTCACCCAGCATATGATCCGCATCTATGGTGCGAGCATCGACGCGCGCGCCCCCGGAGCGCAGTAGCGATGAAAGCGCTGGCGCAAACGGTGAGTAGAGCTTGTCCTCTTCGCCCGTGATCGTGAGAACACGCGTCTTGCTCAGATTGGCGACGGGCGCATTGTCCAAAACCGGCATCGAGCGCATCAGGACAGCGCGCTTCACCAGATCGGGATGGAGCATCATCGTTGCCGCCAGAAGATTGGCACCGTTGGAATAGCCTACGAAGGTTGCATGGGTGAGGTCGAGGTCCTTATCGTCAGCCAGTCGGGTGAGGAAGGTCACGAAGGCATTGGCTTCAAGCTTGATGTCCTTCTGGTCGAACTTCACCGGTGTGATGCGCTTGTACCAGCGCGTACCGCCATCCTGCATCACGCGACCGCGAATGCCGAGCAATGTGGCGCGCGGCCAGATCCTGGAAGCCAGCGGCACAAGGCTGGTTTCGTTGCCGCCCGAACCGTGCAGCAAAATCACCAGTTCATTTGATGCGTTTTCCGGCTTGTAGAAGCGGTGGATGAACTGCCTGCTGCGCGAAAAATTCTGCTCCGGGGTTGCTTCCGTATCCATCTTCTTCTCGCGCATTGTCACACCTTCACCGAGCTTGGGAGCGCCCTGCTCTTCTTTCATCGATGCGGCAATAGCGCTCAGAGCCTTGCCCTGACCGCTCGTCGAAATCGGCTGTCCTTCGGCTAGAGCCGAGCCAGCCGTTACCGTCACTGCCACAGCCGCAAAAGCGGCAATAAACATCTTCTTTACCATGATCTCAACATAGCCAATGAGACGTTAACGAAGGTTTGAAGGCAGCTCCTCCCAGGTGCGTCTCCACCCCTGCCGGCGACAATCCCATAACCCAACACATCTGTCCGAAATTGCTTCAGGCCCTTTCGGGATGCGCTACTGTAATGCCGTTAACAGGAGAGTTTTAGCGAGAATATGGCAGGATGCACGAAAAGTTACATCGTGTTACAATTCCGTTACATCCTCGCATGACTTCAACAAAGCGTGAACAGCAGCATGTTCGTAAATTATCCATGCTTTTGACGCCTTTGCGTGGGAACCTGTCTACAAGTTAAGGGTCAATTGTTTGGGAGTGGGAGTGACCATGAGCAGCTTTAAACCGGGACGTTTTTCATCTGCCCGCCTCACTTACGACGCGGTAACGCCCAGAAGCCTTTATGTGAACCGTCGTTCTTTCATGATCGGCGCGGGTGCTCTGGCTGCTACCGGTGTCGCATCATCGGCCTTTGCCGAACCACTCAAGGCAAAGGATTCCGCCTATAAGGTGGACGAGAAGCTGACGCCGCAGGATGCGGTCACGACCTACAATAATTTTTACGAGTTCGGCACGGACAAGAGCGACCCTTCCGCCAATTCCGGTAATTATAAGCCACTGCCGTGGAAGCTTACGGTCGATGGTCTCGTGAAACAGCCGAAGGAATTCGACATTCAGGACCTGATTGCCAAAATGCCGCTTGAAGAGCGTATCTATCGGATGCGCTGCGTCGAGGCATGGTCCATGGTCATTCCGTGGATCGGATTTCCGCTTTCAAGCCTTCTGTCGCAGGTGGAGCCGCTCGGATCGGCAAAGTACATCGCCTTTACCGGCGTCGTGCGACCGGAGGAAATGCCGGGCCAGACCGGTCTCTTCCAGGTTCTTGACTGGCCCTATATCGAGGGGCTGCGTCTCGACGAGGCCATGCATCCTCTCACTATCCTTTCGGTCGGCCTTTACGGCGAGACATTGCCCAATGCGAACGGTGCTCCGATCCGGCTCGTGGTGCCCTGGAAATATGGTTTCAAGGGGATCAAGGCGATTACAAAGATCAGCTTCGTTGAAAAGCAGCCGCCAACCTCATGGCAACAACAGGCGGCCAATGAATATGGCTTCTACGCCAATGTGAATCCAGAGGTCGATCATCCGCGCTGGAGCCAGGCGACCGAACGGCGTATCGGAGAAGGCGGTTTTCTGGGTTCGGGCCGCCGTCCGACATTACCATTCAACGGTTATGGCGAGGAAGTCGCATCGCTTTATGCAGGCATGGACCTGAAGGTGAATTACTGACATGGCAGCAACGCCCGAGACAGCCAGGAAGAAAAAAACCCGCCCCGGCGAATGGAAAATCTGGTTGCTCTACGCGATCGGTTTCGTCCCGGCGGTCTGGACATTCTATCTGGGCGCAAGCGGCAATCTTGGCGCTGATCCGGTCAAGGCTTTTGAACACACACTGGGCCTGTGGGCTCTGCGCTTTCTGATTCTGACCCTTATGGTCACCCCGATACGCGACCTGACCGGCATGGCTTTTCTGCGCTACCGCCGGGCGCTCGGCCTGCTTGCCTTCTATTATGCACTGATGCACTTCGCCACCTATGTGGTGCTGGATCAGGGCCTGAACATTTCCGCCATCATCACCGATATTGTGCGCCGCCCCTTCATCACCATCGGCATGATCAGCCTGGTGCTTCTGGTGCCGCTGGCGCTCACCTCCAACAACTGGTCGATCCGCAAGCTCGGTCGCCGCTGGAACAGCCTGCACAAGCTGGTCTACGTCGCAATCGCTGGCGGCGCGATCCATTTCATCATGTCGGTTAAAAGCTGGCCTGCCGAACCAGTCATCTATGCCGGCATCGTCAGCGCGCTGCTTTTATGGCGACTGGTGCGTCCTCACGGCCGCAACCGCAAACCTGTGTCCCGTCCTCGCGGTGAAGCAATGGCGGTAAAGAAATAGGCCATGATAAGCTGATAAGTTTCCACACTCCCTAATATAGAAACTTAAATCTACTATTGTGATGGTTACCCGATGACATGACGATGCAAATCATGTCAGTATCGCCGCGATTTCCGCACGCAGAATAATTCCCGGCAGCGGCAACCGACGAATACGGAATGCATATGTCATCTCTCCTGAAATCGGCTCCCGTCCGCATCGCAGGCAAATTCGTCTTCATTTTATTCGTCCTTGTCTTTGCGACTTGGGCCAGCTTCGCCATGTGGTTCCAGTTACCCTTCGGCGATGCCGTGCGCGGATCGATCATTGCCGTCTGGCTTCTGCTCTGTCTTGGGGCAATTGCAGGCGAAAGACATTACAGGTGCTGGCGCAGACGCCTGTTCTTCTGCCTTCTCGCGCTGGTAATGTTGGGGGCATGGTCCACGGTCCGCCCCTCCCTCAATCGCATCTGGGCGCCAGATGTCGCCCGCACGGTGACCGGACAGATCAATGGCGACATCGTTACTCTCTCCAATGTCCGTGATTTCATCTGGCGGACCGCGGAAGATTTTACGCCGAACTGGAAAGAAGAAACCTACGATCTCAGCAAGATAACGTCCGTGGACGTTTTTCTTTCCTACTGGTCAAGCCCGGCAATCGCTCATACGCTTTTGTCGTTCGGTTTCGAGGATGGTCGTCACGTGGTCTTCTCCGGCGAAATCCGCCGCGAACATCATGAGGTCTATTCGCCGATCGCCGGCTTTTTCCGCAAGTACGAGCTGGCGATGATTGCCGCCGAAGAGCAGGACATCATTTATCTGCGCACCAATGTCCGCAAGGAAAACGTCTATCGCTATCGCGTGAAATTGCCGTCTGTGGGCGCGCGCGAACTTTTCCTGTCTTATGTCGAGCTCGGCAACAAGCTGGCAGAGCAACCTAAATTTTACAATACGCTGACCGCGAATTGCACCACGATCATCTTCCACATGGCCCGTGTGCTGGACCCGACCTTCCCGTTTGATTATCGCGTTCTTCTATCGGGCTATCTGCCCGGCTACCTGCACGACCACGGCTGGATCGAAAACGGTGGCACGCTGGAGGAGGCACGGGAACGCGCGTCGATTGACGCAAGAGCGCTTTCAGCCGGACGCGACGGTTTTTCGCAACGTATCCGCGAATAGGGCATTTCCAGCGAAAGTACGAAGCATTTACGCAGGGAATCAGTGCATCGAACTGATTTTCATCCCACCTTGATGCGTAAAAACAAAAATATAGACCGGATCTACTGGTTCCGTTTTGGACTGGAACAGCTCTAGAAAAACCCCGCCGAAACCGAAATCTCGACGGGGTTGAATCTGCAAGAAGAAATTACACCGCAGCGGTGATGATGATTTCAACCTTGTAGTCAGGCGTTGCCAGCGCGGCTTCACCGGTGGCACGGGCGGGCGTATGAGCCGGATCGACCCATGCGTCCCAGACAGCGTTCATTTCGGCAAAGTCCTTCATGTCGGCAAGCCAGATGATGGCCTGGAGAATCTTGGTCTTGTCGGAACCAACTTCCTTGAGAAGGCGGTCCACCTCAGCCAAAACGGCCTTGGTCTGTTCGGTGACGCTGGCGCCCGGGTTTCCCACCTGACCGGCGAGATAAACGGTATTGCCGTGAATTACGGCCTGGCTCATGCGCGGACCGACTCCGATGCGACGGATGCTCATGGTGAACTCCTCTCCATAATGCTCTTCTGCGGAACCAGTTCCGCATGTGAAAATGTTGCGCATCCTTATTAAAGCCCTAGTCTGCTTTGGCAATGCCATTGCCCGCCTGAATGATGCAATTTCAGTAAAAAGAGGAGGACAGTCATGTCGGAACCACTCGCCGAGATTTATCGCGATTATATTGCATGCCTGAACCGGCAGGACTGGGACGACCTCGGGCTTTATGTACACGAGGAGGCAATCCATAACGGCAGGCCTTTGGGACTTTCCGGCTATCGCGCGATACTGGAACAGGATTTCGAAGCTATCCCCGACCTGCGCTTCAACATTGAGCTGCTTGTCAGTGAACCGCCCTATATTGCGAGCCGACTCCAGTTCGATTGCACGCCGAAGGCGCTACTGTTCGGTCTTCCGGTTAACGGCAAACGGGTCCGGTTTGCAGAAAATGTTTTTTACGAATTCGAGAATACGCTGATAAGGAAAGTCTGGTCAGTCATCGACAAGGCAGCGATTGAAGCGCAACTGTGATATAGCGCCCGTCACCATTGACTCTTTCCCGCCCTCCCCCTATAAGCCGCGACACGTTCGCCCGCGCGGTTTACGGATGGTTTTGTGCTGTCCACTGCCGGGAAAAGAACCAGCTCCTGTTCAATAGAACATGATCCCGAAAAGTGAAAAACGGTTTTCGGACAAGATCGTGTTCAAAAGAAAAACAGAATTAAGAAGGGCCGCACACCGCGGTATTAAATAAATGAAGCGCACTTACCAGCCATCCAAAATCGTCCGCAAGCGTCGTCACGGTTTCCGTGCACGCATGGCAACCACCGGCGGCCGCAAGGTTCTCGCCGCTCGCCGCTCGCGCGGCCGTAAGCGGCTTTCCGCTTAATTTGTTCCCGCGCAATTTGGGTCTAAGGCCAAGCGCGGTGAATAAAGACATGAACAAGCCGAAACAAATACTCCGCCTTCGCAAGAGAGCGGAGTTTTTGGCTTTGAGGAATGGTGAAAGACGACGTGGTCCCCTGTTTCTTCTCGAAGTCCGAGAGCGGACCGAAGAAGAATCGCAAGCCGCTAAAATCGGCGAAAAACCCCGTGCAGGTTTCACCGTAACGAAGAAAAACGGCAATGCCGTGATACGAAATCGCATCCGCCGCAGGCTGCGAGAAGCGGTTCGTTGTCACGCAGGGCGTGACATGGCGCCTTCGACGGACTATGTGATCGTAGCGCGCGAGCAAGCCCTCACTGCGCCCTTTTCGCGACTGACCGAAGAACTCTCCCGCCGCATCAAGGCGAAGGGTGAACGGCGGGGCGATGGGAAACGCCGAACGGAAAGACCGGAATCAGGACCCGTCAATGGAAAATAATCGCAATTTCTTCATCACCATTGCCCTGTCCATCCTCGTGCTAACGCTGTGGCAAGTTTTTTATCTGGGTCCGAAAACGGAAGCCCAGCGGGAGCAGGCACGCATCGAGGAGCAGCAGAAACAACAGGTAACGCAACAGCAGGCGCAAGGTAGCCAGAGTGGCGACACGCCGCAGATGCCCGCCGCCTCAGGAAACATTCCTGGTCACAGCGATGTTGCAGCCGCAGGCGGCACGCTGAGCCGCGAGGCAGCCATTGCCCAGACGCAGCGCGTCGAGATCGACACGCCTTCGCTGCGCGGTTCGATCAACCTGACTGGCGCGCGCCTCGATGATCTCTTCTTGAAGAAGTATCATGAGACCGTCGACGACAATTCACCTCAGATCGAACTGCTCGCGCCCTCGGCGCTGAAGCAGGGCTATTTCGTCGAACTCGGCTTCACCGGCAATGAGACGACTGGCTCGGTGCCGGGTCCAAACACAGTCTGGACCGTGGAAGGCAACAACAAGCTGACGCCTTCAACGCCGGTCACACTGACCTATACCAACGAGAAGAACATCACCTTCAAGCGCGTCATCTCTGTTGACGACGCCTATATGTTTGCTGTTGACGACACGATCACCAACAATACCGGCGCAGCCATTTCGCTGGCTTCCTATGGCCGCGTGACCCGCTTCAACCAGCCGGAACATGCAAGCGCGACCTATGTGCTGCATGAGGGCCTGATCGGCGTCATGGGTCAGGATGGCCTGCAGGAAATCAAATATTCCAAGGTCGAGGACGACAAGGACATTTCGTTCAAGGACGTCAACGGCGGCTGGCTTGGCATAACCGACAAGTACTGGGCGGCAACACTTGTTCCGCCGCAGGATGAAAAATTCACTGGCCGTTTCTCGCACTTCACCAATGATCGTCCGCGCTATCAGACCGACTTCCTCAGCGCACCGATGACCATTGCGCCAGGCCAGGCTCAGACGCTGAAAAACCATGTCTTCGCCGGCGCGAAAGTGGTTTCCAACATCAAGACTTATGAAGAAAAGCTTGGCATCAAGCAGTTCGAACTTTTGATCGACTGGGGCTGGTTCTACTTCATCACCAAGCCGATGTTCTATCTCATCGACTGGATCTACAAGTTCTCGGGCAATTTCGGCGTCGCCATTCTGGTCGTCACCGTTCTCCTGAAAGGCCTGTTCTTCCCGCTTGCCAACAAGTCGTACAAGTCGATGGCACGTATGAAGCTGGTGCAGCCGAAGCTGACTGAAATCCGCGAGAAATATGCGGATGACAAGATGAAGCAGCAGCAGGAAATGATGCGGCTCTACAAGGAAGAGAAGATCAATCCTCTTGCCGGTTGCTGGCCGGTGCTGGTGCAGATTCCGGTGTTCTTCGCACTTTACAAGGTACTTTATGTCACCATCGAAATGCGTCATGCGCCGTTCTTTGGCTGGATTCAGGACCTTGCTGCGCCCGATCCGACCTCGCTCTTCAACCTGTTCGGCCTCCTGCCTTTCGGTGTGCCACACTTCCTGATGATCGGCGTCTGGCCGCTCCTGATGGGCATCACCATGTTCCTGCAGATGCGCATGAACCCGACGCCACCGGACCCGACGCAGGCTGCGATCTTCACCTGGATGCCGGTGATCTTCACCTTCATGCTGGCTTCGTTCCCGGCTGGTCTGGTGATCTACTGGGCATGGAACAACCTACTCTCCATCACCCAGCAGGGCATTATCATGAAGCGTCAGGGCGTGAAGATCGAGCTCTTCGACAATCTCAAGAGCCTCTTCAAGCGAAAGCCGAAAGAAGCGAAGAAATAGACTTGAAAAGAACCCCGCTTCGGCGGGGTTTTTTGTGCCCTCATGTTGACAATGCGGCTCATAACCTTGATGCGTGTACTCAATAGAATACACCATTGGGACAGAACCATTGAGCGAGCAGGATAAGAAGCAAGCGGCGATCAGGGCCGCTCAGGCAGCGGCGGATGCAGTCCGGGAAGCCCAGGCGGCACTCGTCGAGGAAGGACGCCTGCTCTTCAAAAAGTCATGGATCTTCATCCGTGGCGTGCCGTCCATGAAATTTCTGCCGCCGGAAGGCCCGGTGGAAATCGCCTTTGCGGGCCGCTCCAATGTCGGCAAGTCGTCGCTCATCAATGCGCTCGTCAACAAGAAGGGTCTTGCGCGCACCTCCAACACGCCGGGCCGCACACAGGAACTGAACTATTTCGTGCCGGACGGCTATTCCGGTGAGAACGGCGATCTTCCGCCGCTGGCACTGGTTGACATGCCGGGCTATGGCTTTGCCGAGGCGCCGAAAGCACAGGTCGATGCCTGGACACGCCTTGTGTTCGATTATCTGCGTGGACGCACCACGCTGAAGCGCGTCTATGTGCTGATCGACGCCCGCCACGGCATCAAGAAGAACGATGCGGAAGTGCTGGACCTTCTCGACAAAGCCGCAGTTTCCTATCAGATCGTGCTCACCAAGATCGACAAGATCAAGCCTGCGGGCGTGCCGCGCCTATTGGAAGAAACCCACAAGCTTACCTACAAGCGCGCTGCCTGCTTTCCCGGCATCATCGCAACATCGTCAGAAAAAGGCGTGGGCCTCGACGAGCTGCGTGCAGCAATCGCATTGCTTATCAAGGAAGCCTGATTATCAGTCCGAGCAGCTTTCCGGCTGCCCGTCCAGTCCTTCGTTGAGACGCTCAAAACGGGTGCTCACATGCCCCTCGCCGCGCTTGATATGCAGCACATAGATGCTGTCGAAGTCGTCGCCGCGCCATCTCGGCACCGCAGCCTTGTCGCCGCCATTGTCCTTGAGCAGATTTCTGGCCAGTTTGTAGAGCTGCTTGTGTTCCCAGCCGACCAGTATCGTCGCATTGCTGTATTGCGGTTGCTGAAGTGCTGCCTGCAGCTTATCGATCTCATTATAGCCGAAGCGGGTATCGACCGGCATCTGAAAACGGATGGCGGTCGGCTCCACAGTCGCAAGCGGACGATTGTAGGCATAGGAAGCACCGCCATCCATCTTTTCTTTCGCGGGATCTGGCGCAAAAATGGCGTCGGGCTTGCCAAAATCCCTTGCTATGACGGCAGGCAGCTTCAAGGAACGATTAAGCCCCCGGCAACTGAGCTGTCCCAATCCGCCCTCCGGCTTTTCGCCGTGACGAACGAGAATGATTGTCTCGGTCGTTGGTGCAGGCGCAGCATGGGATGCAGATGTGCCAAGCAGGGAGACAAGAGCGGCGAGAAATATTTTGTCCATGGAAACAGCTTCTGTGAAAATCGTTCGGCTTCAAGATCCGCATAGATCCCGCATTGGCCTTTTACTGGGCAAGTTTCAGGCAGCAAATTCAAATAATCGCGAACGAACAGCCGGAAAATAAACATCTGCGGATTCCAATTGCTACAAAACCAGTCTAGAAAAACCTGTTTCTTCCTGCCCTGTCGCCAGCCATGGAGCCCGCGATGACGACACTTGAAAATCCCGAAATGCAAGCGCAACTCCTGTCCGCTGCCTTGCCCTATATGCAGCGTTACGAGAACAAGCATGTCGTCGTAAAATATGGTGGCCACGCCATGGGCAACCCGGAGCTTGGCAAGGCTTTTGCCCGCGATATCGCACTTTTGAAACAGTCGGGCATCAATCCAATTGTCGTTCATGGCGGCGGACCGCAGATTCAGGCCATGCTGACCAAGCTCGGCATCGAATCGCGTTTTGAAGGCGGCCTGCGCGTCACCGACGAAAAGACTGTAGAAGTGGTGGAGATGGTTCTGGCCGGTTCCATCAACAAGGAAATCGTCGCCCTCATCAATGCCGAAGGCGAATGGGCGATCGGTCTTTGCGGCAAAGACGGCAATATGGTCTTCGCGCAGAAGGCGCACAAGACCGTCATCGATCCTGATTCCAATATCGAGAAAGTGCTGGACCTCGGCTTCGTCGGTGAACCGGCAGAAGTGGATCGCACCCTGCTCGATCTCCTGGCGCGCTCCGAAATGATCCCGGTCATTGCACCGGTCGCACCGGGTCGCGATGGCCACACCTACAACATCAATGCCGACACTTTCGCAGGCGCGATTGCCGGCGCACTGGCCGCAACGCGCCTCCTTTTCCTGACCGATGTTCCAGGCGTTCTCGACAAGGACAAGAACCTCATCAAGGAACTCTCGGTTGCCGATGCGCAGGCGCTGATCAAGGACGGTACGATTTCCGGCGGCATGATCCCGAAAGTGGAAACCTGTATCGATGCGATCCGTCGCGGCGTCGAAGGCGTCGTCATCCTCAACGGCAAAACCCCCCATGCCGTGCTGCTGGAGCTTTTCACCGAGCATGGTGCCGGCACGCTTATCGTGCCGTAATAGGAAGAAGCGCGTTTATCGTGCCGTAGAGCGCAACCCGAAAAGTGTGAAACGGTTTTCGGATAAGATGCGCGTTTATCGTGCCGTAAGGATCAACCATGACGGATATTCCGGACAGAGCTGCCTTCGCCCACGTCACTGACTGGGTGTTCGACCTCGACAACACGCTTTACCCGCACGCTGCCAATCTGTTCTCGCAGATCGACGTGAAGATGACGACCTATGTCGAGACCTTGCTGAAGCTGCCGCGTGACGAAGCGCGCAAGATTCAGAAGCAGTTCTATCTGGAATATGGCACCACGCTGAAAGGCCTGATGGAATGCCATCAGATCGATCCGGACGATTTTCTCAGGCAAGTCCATGATATCGACTATACATGGCTGACTCCCGATCCTGCGCTCGGACGGGCAATCAAAGCCCTGCCGGGTCGTCGTTTCATCTTTACCAATGGCGACCGCGGCCATGCCGAACGCGCTGCCAGCCAGCTCGGGATTCTTGATGATTTCGACGACATTTTCGACATTGTCGCAGCAGGCCTGACACCGAAGCCCGAACAGGCCACCTATGACCGCTTTCTTGGCACCTTCGGCATCGATGCGGGCAAAGCTGTCATGTTCGAGGATTTGGCTCGAAACCTGGTTGTTCCCAAAGCTCTCGGCATGAAAACGGTATTGGTCGTACCGAACAATTTTGAGCCCACATTTTCCGAAATATGGGAAAGCGACCCCGAATTCACCGATCAGGTGGATTATGTGACCGACAATCTGACCCGGTTTCTGGAAGAAATCGTTGCACACAGATAGGCATTTCACCGGTCTTGAAAAACGCATCGACAAGACCGCCCACCGCCTCCTCGACAATCTACCCCGTCACAGGATCAGCGATGCGCTGATCGAGTTTCTGGTTTTCGGGCTGAAACAGGCATGGGCCTGCCTCTTCGGCGGCGCCATGCTGGCGCTCATCATTATGACCCGCTGGTTTTGGCCAGATGGCGGCGCGGGCTTTATCACGCGCTACGATTTCCTGTTCCTGTCCGCGCTTGCGATCCAGCTCGCGATGCTGCTCTTCAAACTGGAGGCGTGGGAGGAAGCCAAGGTCATCCTGATCTTTCATGTCGTCGGCACGGCGATGGAAGTGTTCAAGACGCATGCGGGTTCATGGATATACCCGGAGGAGAATTTCTTCCGCATCGGCGGTGTGCCGCTGTTTTCCGGCTTCATGTATGCCGCTGTCGGCTCCTATATGGCGCGCATCAACCGCATATTCGATATAAGGCTGAACCACTATCCACCGCTCTGGATGACCATCGTTCTGGCGACCGCGATCTACATCAATTTCTTCGCGCACCACTTCATCTGGGACATGCGATGGCTGCTGTTTGCCGCGACCTTCGCCCTTTTCTGGCGCACCAGCATGCACTACCGCGTCTTCCGTTTTCGGCACAAGATGCCGCTGCTGGTCGCCTTCCTGCTGACTTCGCTCTTCATCTGGGTTGCCGAGAACATTGGCACATGGTCGAAGGCCTGGCTTTATCCAAACCAGCGCAATGGCTGGGAACTGGTTTCGATGAGCAAGCTCGGCTCATGGTATTTGCTGATGATTATCTCCGTCGTGCTGGTGACACTTGTTCACCGGCCTCGTCCCTATCAAGCGGAAGAAGAGACGCCAAATAAAACGCCCGACCAGTTGGCCGGGCGCATCGAACAGAATAGCTGAAGCAATCAGAACTTATAGAAATTCTTGATCTGCTCCCAGGCTTCGTCGGCGGTTTCGACAAAATTAAGCAACTCAATGTCGGCAGGCGAAATCGTGCCCTGCTCGGCCAGAAACTCGATATTGATCGCCTTTGTCCAGAACTCCTTACCGAACAGGATCAGCGGCACGCGCTCCATACGGTTGGTCTGGATCAGCGTCATCGCCTCGAAAAGCTCGTCCATCGTCCCAAAACCACCCGGGAACACGCAGATCGCTTTGGCGCGCATCAGAAAGTGCATCTTGCGGATCGCAAAGTAGTGGAAGTTGAAGCACAAGTCCGGCGTGACATAGGCGTTGGGCGCCTGCTCGTGCGGCAGGACAATATTGAGCCCGATCGTCGGGGCGCCGACATCGGCAGCTCCGCGATTGCCGGCTTCCATAACGCCGGGACCGCCGCCGGTCACCACGATGAATTCGCGATAATAGGTCGTCGCGGAATATTCGGAGCAAAGACGCGCAAACCTGCGCGCTTCCTCGTAGTAATGTGCATTGGCTTCGAGGTTCTTTTTCTGGACCTCGTTCTTGGCCGCCCATGCCTCACCGCCTGGCTCGGGAATCCGCGCGCCGCCGAACATGACGACGGTGGACTTGATGCCCCGGTCGGCCAGAATCATTTCGGGCTTGAGCAGTTCAAGCTGCAACCGGACCGGACGCAGATCGCGCCGGGTCATGAAATCATCGTCTGTGAAAGCAAGGCGATAAGCAGGAGCTTCGGTCTGGGGCGTCTGCGGTACGGTTCGCGCTTGTTTGACCGCTTCCTCTGAATTGGGGAACGGCGTCCAGCCGGACTTTTCCATGGGATTCATTCGTCTCACCTGCTCTTTCATATCGCCATTCGACGCATAACAGCATCCATTCTGGCGCTAATTGCTTAATCTGTCTCAAACATGGCGTTGCAATCGGATCATGAACGACATTGACCCCCATGACGCCTTCGCTTAATCAATTCCCCAGCAACTGGCCGGAACTGTCCGTGCCTGCCTTCCGCCGCCCTTTCATGGAGATCGCACCCTATGACCAAGCCAGACCTCGCCTCCCTTGAGAAGACAATCGACAAGGCTTTTGACGAGCGCGACGGTATCAACACGGCAACGCGCGGCGAAGTGCGCGAAGCCGTCGAACAATCGCTCATTCTGCTCGACCGCGGTGAAGCTCGTGTCGCAGAAAAACAGGCGGACGGCAACTGGCATGTCAACCAATGGCTGAAGAAAGCGGTTCTGCTCTCCTTCCGCCTCAACCCCATGGAAGTTATCAAAGGCGGTCCGGGCCAGTCATCCTGGTGGGACAAGGTTCCTTCAAAGTTTGACGGATGGACGGCCAACGAGTTTGAGAAAGCCGGCTTCCGCGCTGTGCCGAACTGCGTCGTACGCCATTCGGCCTATATCGCGCCAAACGCAATCCTGATGCCATCCTTCGTCAATCTCGGCGCCTATGTCGACGAAGGCACCATGGTGGACACCTGGGCGACAGTCGGCTCCTGCGCACAGATCGGCAAGAATGTTCATCTTTCCGGCGGCGTCGGCATCGGCGGCGTTCTGGAGCCGATGCAGGCAGGCCCAACCATTATCGAAGACAATTGTTTCATCGGCGCCCGCTCGGAAGTGGTTGAAGGCTGCATCGTGCGCGAAGGCTCGGTCCTCGGCATGGGCGTTTTCATCGGCAAGTCGACCAAGATCGTGGATCGCGCAACCGGCGAAGTCTTCTACGGTGAAGTGCCGCCCTATTCTGTCGTCGTCGCTGGCACCATGCCGGGCAAGAACGTTCCCGGAGAAAACTGGGGGCCGAGCCTCTATTGTGCCGTCATCGTCAAGCGCGTCGATGAAAAGACCCGCTCAAAGACCTCTATCAACGAATTGCTGCGTGATTGAGCGCACCGCAAACGTTCTTGAAAGCAAAAGGCGACGCTGTTGGCGTCGCCTTTTTTATGACTGGTCGCCCCTTCGGATGGCGCAATGCCTCTGATCCGGGCAGTCCGGGGAGACATTGACGCCATCCTCCGGGGAGATTTTTTGGAAGCCCTTCGGTTGTCCTGCGTGTCTTATGCGTGAGGGGAGGAACGCACTTGACGATGCAGGGCAACCGAAGGACTCTGCCATCAAAACAAACTAGTTCTGGTAGCTGGATGGGGAAGCGTCGCCGAAGCGATGAGCCGAACCGTCCTGATTAACCGGCGTAGACCGATGGATGGCTGCCGGAGCCGTATAGTCGATATTGCTCCGGGTCGAAGCGACCGGAGTTACGCCAGGAAGGACGAAGGCCTTGTCCTGAGCGGCCATTGCAGGCGGCTGACCAACAAACGGGTTTTCGGCATAGGCAGCGCCAGCACTCAGGGCGACAGCCAGAGCGGCGAGAGCAAACTTCTTCATTTTTCTATTCCTTTTCTCCATAGCGTCCCCCGATTTCAGTTTTCAGATCGGTGTTCGATCAACCGAACCTTGAGACTACGTCTCGGGCTTGCAGGGGACATTCTGTTAGCTGGGCCTTCGTGGCCCGCCCCAAGGTGTCAGGCACATCTGGGAGGAAATGCCCCGACACCATCGGGAATACATGCGATGTAGTTATTTCATTCATGCCCGGTCCGTAGGAACCGGAAAGACCAAATCCGTGCGGACTTTTAGTTCTGGTAAGAGGAAGGAGACGCATCACCGAAACGGTGAGCCGAACCATCCTGATGGACCGTTGACTTGTTGATCGAAGCCGGGGCCGTGTAGTCGAGCTTCTGGCCCTGCACTGCAACAGGGGTGCGGTCATGTGCATAAAGATCGGCAGGTTCACCGACATGCGGGTTTTCAGCGAAGGCAGCACCGGCGCTAAGAGCGAGGGCAGCGGCAGCAAGAACAATCTTTTTCATTTTCCTATCTCCTTGGAAAGTGGAGCGGCGTTTGTTCGTCGTTCCGATGCACCTCAAATGGGTGACAGTGGGGAAAAGTTCCAGTCACAAAAATGTTTAGTTAATCACACATTCGTGCGAGAATTTTCTCGAAATAATATGTACCTTCTTCTAAAAAACAAATAATAACAATATGATACTTGATATACCAGTAATCACACAGCTGTTACAGCAGTGCTTTTGTTCAAAAAGAACGAACAATCTGTCCCAATATATTGTCCAATGTGAGTGAACAATGAGGCCGTTTTCTCAAGATCGACATCGAAAGAAGCGAAGCGGACTTCGTCCAGATGGCATATTGATTTGTCTCTGGCATTGATCGGCAATCACATAAGCCCCTGCTCAACAGAAAAAGCCGCATCGAAATGCGGCTTGATAAGATTTGATGGATAAAATGAACCGGCATTCACATGAACGCCACCCGATCAGTTGTTTGCGACAGCGACCGAACGCCCGGCGATGGAAACCCACTGACCGGAATTGCCGGGCGATTGCATCTTGATATAGCGATATGACGTCTTCTCAACCGGCAACACGTCGTCTCGCAGATTGTCGAGGATGTAATCACCGTGGTCGGTACGGACGGCGAGAACGACATGCGGCTCGCTGCCCTGCACCATGGTGATGAGGAGCTGCGAAGCGCTGATGCCACGAGCCATAAGCTGGGCGCGTTTCATCAGCACATAGTCTTCGCAATCGCCCTTGCCATTGACAGGCAAGGTCCAGTAATCACGCTTGCCATAATTGTCCTGATCCGAAACCGGCTTGATGCGGCGATTGACGGAGCTGCTGACCGATTGCAGCAGCTTCAAGCGTTGCGGGGTCATTTTCATCGGCGGCAACACCCGATGCGTACCGCAATCGCGCTTATTGCGATCGCAGTAGTTCTTGTGTCCGTAAGGAATGCTTGTCAGCCCGCC
Organism: Ochrobactrum sp. CGA5; assembly: GCF_006345815.1. Lineage (GTDB taxonomy): Bacteria > Pseudomonadota > Alphaproteobacteria > Rhizobiales > Rhizobiaceae > Brucella. Next base: position 275,975 of record NZ_VCIG01000043.1, read on the forward strand.
AGCTTCACTCCATTGCGCGGCCTTGGCCGGTATTGTCGTCGCCCCGAAGAGCGCCATCATGCCTGCTATCGCAGAAGTGACAAAACGCATGCGCAATTTCCCATTTTAAAAGAGTCCCCGTTGAGCGGCCCTTTGCGGGTCTCGTTATCAACTTATTTCTAACTAACGATGACAGAGGCCCTTCGGTCAAGGAAATTTCGTTCCCAAATTGAAACCAGGTGAGAAAAACAAGTGAAGGGCGAAATTGTAGATGCTGCGCGCAACCGCCGGATTGCTGTTCTGCTCGCCGACTTCTATCTATTTGTTTCAAGGCGCATCTTGATCCGAAAACCGCTTCGCACTTTTCGGGATGCAGTTTGTCTTTCACGCGCATCTTGATCCGAAAACCGCTTCGCACTTTTCGGGATGCGCGATAATCTCGCCCTCAGACGATTCCCTTTTCAAGAAGTCCCGATCTCATGAGCTTAGCCGTCAATCCCGCCGATAACCTTGCCGCCCTCATCCGTTGTGCATCCGTAACACCTGCCGAAGGCGGTGCGCTAACGGCACTTGAAGCGATGTTGAAGCCAATGGGGTTTTCGGTGGAGCGGCCAGTCTTCCGCGAGGAAGGCACGCCCGATATCGAAAATCTCTATGCCCGCAAGTCGGGCAATGGCCCGCATCTGATGTTTGCAGGGCATACCGATGTCGTGCCGCCCGGCAATGAAGGCGATTGGAAACATCCGCCCTTCTCAGCCGCCATCGAAGACGGCGTGATGTACGGTCGCGGTGCGGTGGACATGAAAGGCGGTGTTGCCTGTTTCGTGGCCGCGATTGCCCGTCACATCGAAAAGCATGGCAGCATCAAGGGCAGCGTCTCGTTCCTCATCACCGGCGATGAGGAAGGTCCGGCCATCAACGGCACGGTCAAGCTTCTCAACTGGGCGAAACAGCGCGGCGAAAGCTGGGATGCGTCCATTGTCGGAGAGCCGAGCAACCCGAACGCGCTCGGCGACGCGATCAAGATCGGGCGACGCGGTTCGCTGTCCGGGATGATCACCGTCCATGGTGTGCAGGGTCATGCGGCCTATCCGCATCTGGCCGAAAACCCGGTTCGCGGCATAACCACGCTTGTCGACAGCCTGCTTTACCCGGCTTTCGACGAAGGCACGGCCAATTTTCAAGCCAGCAATCTGGAAGTGACGAGCATCGACGTCGGCAACAAGGCTACCAATGTGATTGCGAACAAGGCAACGGCCTCGTTCAACATCCGCTTTAACGACACCTGGACTGCAGAGACCTTGCAGGCCGAGATCATCGCGCGTCTTGAAAAGGCTGCCCGCGACAATCGCCTGCGGCCAGGTCGCGAAACGCCGATCAATTATGAACTCACCTGGCGCGAGCACCCAAGCCATGTATTCCTGACCCGCGACGAGAAACTGATCGACACGCTGACGGATTCGGTCGAGGCGGTAACCGGCAGGCGCCCGGAACTGTCGACATCAGGCGGCACGTCCGATGCCCGTTTCATCAAGGATTATTGTCCTGTAGTCGAGTTCGGCCTTGTCGGGCAGACCATGCATATGGTTGACGAGCGCGTGGCCCTTGCCGACCTCGAAGGACTGACACAGATTTATGAACGCTTCATCGCCGATTTCTTTGGGTAGAGCATAATCCCGGAAAGTTGGATGACTTTTCACACGGATTACGCGAAAAATTGGGACATTCATGCCAAGCCTGGACGATATTTTCAGATATTTCTGGGGCGTCTGGAAAATGATGCTCGGGCGTAAAGAGGGACTGGGTTATCTCGACATTTCCGCCGAGGGCTTCTGGTCATCCTTCTTTGCGGTTGCGATCGCGCTGCCTCCCATGTTCGCGAACTGGGCGTCCTTTGCGGCGGATCTGACGGCTGGTCGTGACGAAGCAGGCTTGCGCTTCACCATTGTCACTCGCGCGGCGGTCGTAGAGATCGCAGCCTGGATTATACCGCTTGTCATCATAGGTCTTCTCGCCAAGCGGATCGGCATTGCCAAACGTTATGCGGCCTTCGTGATTGCCACCAACTGGGGCAGCGCCCTGATTTCGTGGATATTCGCACCGATCACGTTGCTGCAACTGTTCTTTCCCGGACAGGCGGACGTATCGACATTGTTTGCCTTTATTCTGTTCGGCATATCCATCGTGTTTGGTTATCGGCTGACTTTTGTCGCGTTGCAGCGCCCGCATACCTATACGGCACCCTTCTTTGCCTGCACCGTCTTTGGTTCGCTGTTCCTGACCGTCCTGCTGCAGCAACTCTTCGGGATCGGCTTCGACCCGCACGCTTATTAAGGCGCGTGCTTCAGGCGCTTCATGCTCCTGCACCGCGTTTTAAAACGGAAAGGCGTAGTCCACACCAACCAGATAAAGCCCATAGGGCGGGGCAACCTGCCCGCAGGCCTTGCGATCTCTGGCTTCCAGCGCGGCTTGTAGATCATCAGCCGTCCAGCGCCCGACGCCCACTTCCATCAGACTGCCTGCGAAGGACCGGACCTGATTATGCAGGAAGGACCGCGCTGAAACGCGCATTTCAACATAATCGCCATCGCGGGTGACATCGAGCCGGTCGAGCGTCTTGATCGGACTCTTGGCCTGGCATTGGGTGGCGCGAAAAGTCGTGAAATCGTGCTCACCCAAGAGCCGTTTCGCGGCTTCATGCATCGCTTCGGCATCAAGCCGCTTCTGCACCCACCAGGCGCGCTGATAATCGATAGCCAGAGGCGCACGGCGATTATGGATACGGTAGAGATAATGCCGCGCACGTGCGGAAAAACGCGCGTCGAACGTGTTTGTCGTCTTCTCCACATTCAGGATACTGACGCGCTCATCCGCCATGACCAGATGCGCATTGACCGCATCACGCACCTTGCCCGCATCCCAATCCTTGGTGAGATCGACATGAGCAACCTGCGCGGTTGCATGCACGCCTGCATCGGTGCGGCCCGCAGCGCTTAATGTCAGCTCTTCGCCGCAGAATTTCTTGAATGCCAGTTCAATGGCATTCTGTACCGCATGGCCATTTTCCTGCCGCTGCCAGCCGACATAGGGCGTGCCGTCATATTCGACAGTGAGCTTGTAGCGCGGCACCGCCTACAGAACCTTCATGACCTGTGCACCACGCAGAAATTCTTGCGCTGGCAATGGCTTGCCGCCGGAACGTTGCAGCGTGACGAGCCGTACAGCACCCTCGCCGCAGGCAACCGTCAGGCGATCATCCAGTACGGTGCCCGGCGCGCCCTTGCCCTCGCCCAGCGTCGAGCGCTGAAGCTTCACCCGCTCGACAGCGCCGTTGATTTCCATTTCGCACCATGCGCCCGGAAAAGGCGACAGGCCGCGAATGGTGTTGTGCACGTCCTTGGCAGGCTTAGACCAGTCGATACGTGCCTCGGCCTTGTCGATCTTGGCGGCATAGGTCACGCCTTCCTCCGCCTGCGGCTGCAAGGCAAGGCTTTCACGCTCAAGCGCGCCCAACGCACGGATCATCAGGTCGGCGCCAATCATGCTCAAGCGATCATGCAACTCGCCTGCCGTCATGTCAGGCGTGATGGCAACCTTTTCAGCCATTGCAACAGGACCGGTATCAAGCCCCGCATCCATTTTCATGATCATCATGCCGGTTTCCGCATCGCCCGCCATGATGGCGCGCTGGATAGGAGCGGCACCGCGCCAGCGTGGCAGCAAGGATGCATGGCCATTATAGCAACCAAGACGCGGCGCATCCAGAATGGCTTGTGGCAGCAGCAGGCCATAGGCCACAACAATCGCGACATCGGCTTCGAGGCTTGCGAAAATCTCCTGCTCTTCCGCGTTTCTGAGGCTCTTCGGCGTAAACACCGGAATGCCGAACTGTTCTGCTTTTTCGTGCACTGGCGACTTGGTCAGCTCAAGCCCGCGGCGGCCTGCCGGGCGCGGCGGCTGCGTATAAACCGCAACAACCTCATAACCGTGACCGATGATGGCGGTGAGGATCGGCACGGAAAATTCCGGCGTCCCCATGAAAACGACACGCATTAAAGAACTTTCTTCGATGCTCGCTGGCTGGCGAGTTTCCTGAACTTCTTGATGACCATATCGCGTTTCAGCTTGGAAATATGATCGATGAAGAGCACACCGTTCAGATGGTCGATCTCATGCTGCAGACAGGTGGCCATCAGCCCATCGGCCTCCACGGAATGCGGCTTGCCGTCAGCATCGAAGTAATTGACCTTGATACCGGCCGGCCGTTCCACCTCGGCATAATAATCCGGGATTGAAAGGCAGCCTTCCTCATAGGTGCTGGCTTCATCCGTCACACCGACGATCTCGGGATTGATGAAGACATGCGGCGCTTTCGGCTCACCTTCCTTGGCAAGGTCGATGACAAGCATGCGGATCGGCTCACCGACCTGAATGGCGGCAAGACCGATGCCCGGCGCATCATACATGGTGTCGAACATGTCGCCGGCAAATTTGCGCAACTGGTCGTCAAAGCGTTCCACAGGCGCGGAAACCTGACGCAGGACGGGATCGGGAAGGATGACAAGCGGTTTTACAGACATGGCGTTTCACGTAATGGCTCACGCGAGAATCGTCAATTACACTTTGTAAAATGTTCTTGTTTTGATCTCATCAAGACAACACGAATCAGTTAAGCTCACTTCATGGAAAACCAGAATCTCTTGAATGAGCCGCTTCTTCAGCTCGGCGCCACCTCCTTCACGCTCGGGAACATCCTGCTCGCGGGCATCGTCGTGCTGGTATTGTGCTTGTGCCTTTTTCTGATTGCGGCAGCGCGCTCCGCCCGGCTTCGCGCAGTTGCGGAAGCGCAGGCCGAGGACCGCGCCCGCGATGCGGAATATCGCATGGCCGAAATCCTGAAGGCACAAGCAGAAATGCAAGGCCGGATGCAGACTATGGCGGAGGTGTTCGGCTCGCGGCAGGCGGAACTCAACCAGTCGATCCGCGAACGGCTCGACGGCATGACGCATCGCATCGGGCAGACCATGACCGAACAGACCCGCTCGACGCATGAGAACCTCGCCAAATTACAGGAACGCCTCGCCGTCATCGACACGGCGCAGAACAATATCCAGTCTCTTGCCGGACAGGTGGTGCAGTTGCAGGCGATCCTCGCCAACAAGCAGACGCGCGGCGCTTTCGGCCAGTCGCGCATGGAAGCGATCATTGCCGATGGCCTGCCGCAGGGGGCCTATGAGTTTCAGGCAACGCTTTCCAACAGCACCCGTCCCGATTGCCTTGTGCGGATGCCGAACAATGCGCCCTCATTGGTGATCGACGCGAAATTTCCGCTCGAAGCCTGGAATTCAATGCGCGAAACGGAACAGCCGGAGGCGCGCAAGGCAGCAGTCGCCCAGTTCCGCCGCGACATGGAAATCCATATCAAGGACGTGTCCGACAAATATCTCATCCCCGGAGAAACACAGGATACGGCTTTCCTGTTCGTGCCCTCGGAATCGATCTTTGCGGATATTCACGAGCATTTCGAGGCACTGATCCAGCGTGCGCACCGGGCGCGGGTGGTCATTGTCTCACCTTCGCTGCTGATGCTCTCCATTCAGGTCATTCAGGCGATCCTGAAGGATGCCCGCATGCGCGAGCAGGCGCATGTCATTCAGGGCGAAGTGATCCGGCTGATGGAAGATGTCGGCCGCCTGGATGAGCGCGTGCGCAAGCTGCAGACGCATTTCGTGCAGGCCAACAAGGATATTGACGATATTCTGGTCTCGTCCAGCAAAGTCACCAAACGCGGCGCGAAGATCGAGGCGTTGGAATTCGGCCCTGCGCCTGCTGAGGAGGCATCCCGCCCACAGGCAAGACAGGCGGAAAGCGCTCCCACCCAAATGCGCCTGCGCGTAGTGGATGAAGATTGACCATGCTTCTGTTGCCCTCGTCCTTTGAGACGGTGCTATGCACCTCTTCAGGATGAGGGTAACCGTTCACCGCCAGCGCTCACCCTAAGCTTGCCGGGAGTTGAGGGCGACCTCGCCCTCAAAGATTGGCTGGTCGGTCCGAATGACCGAGATCGCGTTCCGGCCAGACCAGATCGCGCACGCGCTGCTTCAACACCTTGGCTTCCGGGAAACCGCCGTCGCGCTTGCGCTCCCAGATCAGCTCTTCGCTGCCGTCCGGCATTTGAACGCGGATTTCAAAAACACCCCCGGTTCCCGGACGAAGCGCCACTTCGCCTAAGTCCTGCCCGAAAGTCTGCAACAATTCCTGCGCCATCCACGCCGCCCGCAGCAGCCAATTGCATTGGGTGCAATAGGTGATGGAGATCGATGGAGGCATGTTCAGCTCGTCCAGATTACTTGGTTTCTGTCACTGTTTTGAAAACACGATAAGCCTTATTGAAACTCTCAATTTCATATGGAAAATCCGGCAGATCACCAGGAAACTGGCTCATGCACTTTGCCCATAGGTCAACATAGGATTTGCACTTCGCCCAAGCTCTCTTAGAATCCCGTCCACGAAGCTGTTGAAAATTGGCCTTAATGGCATTCCGGTCGTCTAATGGGAAAGTGTTCAACTTTTCAACAAATGGATAAGTCGCTTCTGAATATTCTCCCGGAACCTGTTCAGATGATTTTTGCAGAATGAAGGAATAAGCATCTCGCGCCGCATTTTCCAATGCTGGCAAATGATGTTCTAACCATTGCCAAGCTTTCTGCTCTTCTGCCTGTCGGCTTTTTTCTGTCTTTTCCGATCGCGCTATAAAAAAATTAAAACCCAAATTGCAAAGTTCAATAAATGCTTTCACCAGCCCAAACATGCTCAACTCCTTATAAAATATTCAAGAAAAAGCAGAAATAAAAAGGGGCACCGAAGTGCCCCTGAAACAACCTTGGAATCAATCATCGCCCATCTTGAGCGCCTGAATAAAGGCCTCCTGCGGGATTTCAACCTTGCCGAACTGGCGCATGCGCTTCTTGCCTTCCTTCTGCTTTTCCAGAAGCTTGCGCTTGCGCGTCACGTCGCCGCCGTAGCACTTGGCCGTCACGTCCTTGCGCAGCGCCGAAATCGTCTCGCGCGCCACGATGCGACCACCGATAGCCGCCTGGATCGGAATCTTGAACATGTGCTGCGGGATCAGCTCTTTCAGCTTTTCGCAGAGCGCGCGGCCACGCTTTTCAGCCGCCGAGCGGTGCACCAGCATCGAAAGCGCATCCACCGGCTCTTCATTCACGAGGATCGACATCTTGACCAGATCGCCTTCACGGTAATCCGAAAGATTGTAGTCGAATGAAGCATAGCCCTTCGAGATCGACTTCAGACGGTCGTAGAAATCGAACACCACTTCGTTGAGCGGCAGATCATAGGTGATCATGGCGCGCGGGCCGACATAGGTCAGATCAATCTGGATGCCACGGCGTTCCTGGCAAAGCTTCATGATCGCGCCAAGGTAGTCATCCGGCGTCATGATGGTTGCCTTGATCCAGGGCTCTTCAATCGCGTTGATCTTCACGATATCCGGCATATCGGCCGGGTTGTGAAGCTCTTTCTGCGATCCGTCCTGCATGTTCAGGCGATAGACAACCGAAGGCGCTGTCGTGATGAGGTCAAGATTGAACTCGCGCTCAAGACGTTCCTGAATGATTTCCAGATGCAGAAGACCGAGGAAACCGCAGCGGAAGCCGAAACCGAGCGCCGCGGACGTTTCCATTTCGAACGAGAACGAAGCATCGTTGAGACGCAGCTTGCCCATGGCAGCGCGGAGATCTTCAAAATCAGCCGCATCGACCGGGAAAAGGCCGCAGAACACGACCGGTTGCGCAGGCTTGAAGCCGGGCAGCATCTTGCTCGTCGGGCGACGATCCTCGGTGATCGTATCACCGACGCGGGTATCAGCCACTTCCTTGATCGAAGCGGTTATGAAGCCAAGCTCACCGGGGCCAAGTTCGTCGACCTGAACCATCTTCGGCGTAAAGACACCGGTACGTTCCACCGGATATTTCGCACCCGTGCCCATCATGCGAATGGTCTGGCCCTTTTTCAGGACACCATCGATAATGCGCACAAGAACGATCACGCCCAGATAGGAGTCATACCAACTATCGACCAGCATGGCCTTGAGCGGCGCATTGCGATCGCCTTCCTTCGGCGCGGGCAACTGCGTGACAATGGCTTCCAGCACATCCTCGATGCCGAGGCCGGTCTTGGCGGAAATATGCACGGCCTGCGATGCATCAATGCCGATCACTTCCTCGATCTGCTGCTTGACGCGCTCCGGCTCGGCGGCGGGCAAGTCGATCTTGTTCAGCACAACCACGATTTCATGATTGTTGTCGATGGCCTGATAGACATTGGCCAGGGTCTGCGCTTCCACGCCCTGGGACGCATCCACCACCAGAAGCGACCCCTCGCACGCGGCCAGCGAGCGCGAGACTTCATATGCGAAGTCGACGTGTCCGGGCGTGTCGATCAGGTTCAGCACATAATCTTCGCCGTTCTTCGCCTTATAGCTGAGGCGGACGGTCTGCGCCTTGATGGTGATGCCGCGCTCGCGCTCGATATCCATCGAGTCGAGGACCTGATCCTTCATCTCACGCGTATCCAGCCCGCCGGTCAACTGAATGAGGCGGTCGGCCAGCGTCGATTTGCCGTGGTCGATATGGGCGACGATCGAAAAATTGCGAATATGGTCAAGTGGTGTGCTCATGCGCGCGATTTAACAGCAAGAAGCAGAATCTCAAAGCGGTATTCGAGCGTGATCCCGAAAAGTGTGACGCAGTTTTCCGATTAGATCATGCTGAAACAAAAAAACGAACATGGGAAAAAGCCTCGCTATCGTGATCGTGACAACAAGTCCCCTTTGCCTTGTGGCCAAAAGGCGATAAATCACCGGCAATATAGACGCATCGCGACCGCTCATTGTAAGCGGCGCATCTGGCTTTCATGCAGGAGTTTAGGATGAAGACCGAACCGAACGAAGTCCACAACAGGCCGAAACTTGTCACCGTTTTCGGCGGCTCCGGCTTTGTAGGGCGCGCGGTCGTCGCCGCACTCACCAAGTGCGGCTATCGTGTGCGTGTCGCCGTGCGCAAACCGGAAGTTGCCTATTACATGGCTCCGCTCGGCAACGTCGGCCAGATCCAGATGGTGCAGGCCAATATCCGCAATCGCGCTTCGGTCGAACACGTCGTCAAGGGTTCAGACCATGTCGTGAACCTCGTTGGCATTCTCGCCGAAAGCGGTCGCCAGCGATTCAACACCGTTCAGGTGCTGGGCGCGAAGCACATTGCCGAAGCCGCCAAGACCGCTGGCATCCGTATGACGCATGTGTCCTCGCTTGCTGCCGACGTCAATTCGCCTTCTGATTACGCACGCACCAAGGCTGAAGGGGAAAATGCCGTTCTTTCCGTTCTGCCGGAAACTGTTATCCTCCGCCCGTCGATCATTTTCGGGCCGGAAGATCACTTCTTCAATCGCTTTGCCAACATGGCCCGCTTTTCGCCATTCCTGCCAGCGATCGGCGGTGGCGAAACCCGGCTCCAGCCGGTCTATGTCGGTGACGTGGCGGAAGCCGTCGCCCGTGCAGTCGACGGCAAGCTGATGCCGGGTGGCGTCTATGAGCTCGGTGGCCCGGATGTGCAGCCATTCAAGAACTGGATGAAAGACATGCTCGGCGTGATCGCCCGCAAACGCCTCATCATTTCCGTGCCTTGGTGGGTTGCCCGTTTGCAGGCTTCAATCCTCGGCCTGCTACCGAACCCGATGCTCACAAATGATCAGGTGACACTGTTGAAATTCGACAATGTCGTTTCTGAAAAAGCAATCAAGGAAGGCCGCACACTGGAAGGCATCGGCATCACGCCTGAAAGCGTCGACGCCATCCTGCCATCCTATCTGTGGCGATACCGCGTCGCCGGTCAGTACACCAAGACCGGTTTTGCGTGAGCAGCAACATAAAGCAGAAATGAATAGGGGGCCGAAAGGCCCCTTTTCTTTGGTCAGTTCCAGATCAACAAAGCAGCGAGACCGGCGGAGCCCACGATCAGACGCCACCAGGCGAACAGCTTGAAACCGTGGCGCGACACGTAATCGAGCAAATAGCGCACGACGAAGACGCCCGAGATAAAGGCCATGACGAAGCCGACGCCGATCAGCGCGCCGTCGTTGAAGGACAGGATATTGCGGCTTTTGTAAAGATCGTAGGCAAAAGCGCCTGCCATGGTCGGCATGGCGAGAAAGAAAGAGAACTCTGCCGCCGAGCGCTTGTCAGCGCCAAGTAGCAACGAACCGACAATGGTGGACCCGGAACGCGACACGCCGGGTATCATGGCCAGGCACTGGATGAACCCTATGGCAAGGCAGATCGGCAATGGATAATCCATGACATCATGATAGCGCGGACGCAGGTCGAGCTGGTCCACCCAGAGCAGGATGAACCCGCCAATGATAAGCATGACGCAAACCAGCATCGGCGTTTCAAACAGCACGCTCTTGATGAATCCATGCGCCAGCGCGCCGATCACCGCGGCTGGCAGAAAGGCGACCAGAATGCCCAAGACAAAGCGCCGCGTGCGGGCATCGCGGGGGAAGTCGGTCAGGATTTTGAGGAGTTTTGCCGAATAGACAGTCAGGATGGCCAGAATGGCACCAAGCTGGATCAGAACCTCGAAGGTCTTTCCTGTGGATTCAAAACCGAGAAAATGGCCGATCAGCAGCAAATGTCCGGTAGAGGAAACCGGAATAAACTCGGTCAAGCCTTCTACAAGACCGAGAAACGCGGCTTCCAGCAGATTAAAAACATCCATGAAGTCAGCACCTTAGAATATTGGGCACCATGATGGCAGCAAGACCGCGATTGCGGAACGATCAGACGAAAACATACTTCTAGAGCTTCCTTTTGGGCGTCCTCACAGGCGCACAAAGGAAGCTCAGTTCACTTGGGTTTAAGCACGTCTGTGTCCCGAAACCGGTTCCCACTTTCAGGAGACACGCTCAAGCGATTGCTTGTCTCTCGCAGGCATAGCCCTTATAGACCTTATGTTCCGTTGAGGCGGTGCCGAATCGCTTGGTAGCAGGAATAGCCTGCTACATGCGCAAAGGCCAGCCGCCGTGCAAACTCCGGACGTTCAATTCAAGCTTCAGTCGAGAGTCTCGCGTCGATCATGCTTACGCTTTTTCATCATCCCATGTCTTCGGGTTCGCGTTATGTGCGGCTCATCCTCGGTGAGTATGGCGTTGAAGCGGAGCTTATCGAGGAACGACCGTGGTCGCGACGCAAGGAATTTCTTGCACTGAACCCGGCAGGGACCCTGCCTGTACTTCTGGCGGAGAACGACCTTCCAGTCGTCGGCGCAACGGTCATCGCCGAATATCTCGATGAAACACGCGGGGCGCTGAAGCGTAGTCGCCGCCTTCTGCCGGAAAGCCCGATGGAACGCGCCGAAGTGCGCCGTCTTGTCGATTGGTTTCTGCTGAAACTCGAAAATGAAGTGACCCGTCACATAGCCCGCGAACGCGTGTTCAAGCTGCAGATGGCTGCCGAAATGGGTGGCAGCGCGCCGGATTCGACCGCCATCCGTGCCGCCCGCACCAACATCCGCCAGCATATGAAATATATCGACTGGCTGGCCGCGACCCGTGACTGGCTTGGCGGCGCGCATCCGAGCTACGCGGACATGGCTGCGGCTGCCTCTATTTCCGTGCTAGACTATCTCGGTGAAATTGAATGGGGCGAAACCAAAGCAGCGCGCGACTGGTATGCGCGGATGAAATCGCGTCCGGCTTTCCGCCCGTTGCTTTCTGACCGCGTGCGCGGGCTTGCCCCGGTGGCCCATTATGGCGACCTCGACTTCTGATAGCCGCGAGCAGAAACTCAAGCGCTTCCTGACCGAAGAAGCGAAGGCGGTCGGTTTCGATGCCGTCGCCTTCACGACGCCGGATGCAATTCCGCAAGCGCCGGAACGGTTGCGCCAGTACATTGCCGAGGGCCACCACGCCGACATGGAATGGATGGAGGAGACCGAGGCCCGCCGCAGCGATCCAAGCGTGCTATGGCCGGAAGTCCGTTCGATCATGATGCTCGCGATGAATTACGGACCGGACGTCAATCCGCTGGCCATTCTGGAAAGACAAGATCGCGCGGCAATCTCGGTCTATGCGCAGAACCGCGACTATCATGACATCATCAAGGGCAAGCTCAAGCATGTGGCGAGCCGTTTTGCCGCGCGCGCCGGACAGGACGTGAAGGTTTTCGTCGACACTGCACCCGTCATGGAAAAGCCGCTGGCTGAGGCCGCAGGGCTCGGGTGGCAAGGCAAGCACACCAACCTGGTAAGCCGCGAACTTGGCTCATGGCTATTCCTTGGCTCCATCTTCACAACGGCGGAAATCCCGCCCGACCAGCCTGAACGCGATCACTGCGGCTCCTGTCGCGCCTGTCTGGACGCTTGTCCCACCAAGGCTTTCCCTGCGCCCTATCGCATTGATGCACGGCGTTGCATCTCCTATCTCACAATCGAGAATAAGGGGCCGATACCGCAGGAATTCCGCAAGGCGATGGGCAACCGCATCTATGGCTGCGATGACTGCCTTTCCGTGTGTCCGTGGAACAAGTTCGCGCAGACGACCAGGGAAATGAAGCTGAAAGCCCGTGTTGACCTTAAGGAACCACGTCTGGCCGATTTGCTGGCACTGGATGATCCGGCTTTCCGCACCCTGTTTTCCGGCTCGCCGGTGAAAAGGATCGGGCGTGACCGCTTCATACGCAACGTGCTGATCGCCGCTGGCAATTCCGGCGACGTCACTCTTCTGCCAGATGTCGAACGATTACTGGAAGACAAAGCGCCGGTTGTGCGCGGTGCTGCAGTATGGGCCATGCAACAACTGGCCAGCCCCGACCGCGTGGCCGAAATGCAGAAACGTCTGGCCTCCTCAGAAGAGGATGCTACGGTAAGGGCAGAGTGGATAAAGGAGGAAGCTTGATGCGCGTTTTTCTGTTCGGAGCCGGTTATTCTGCCCAGGCCTTTGCTCAAAGGATCATCGGCGAAGCGGAACGCATCGACGGAACCACACGGCACGAGCAGAAATTCCCTTTTCTTGAACAGGCAGGCATAAAGCCCCTGCTTTTCGATGGTGAGACGCCCTCGCCCGAACTTCTCGACCGGCTTGCCCAATCCACCCACGTAGTGGTTTCGATTTCTCCCGGCGAAGGCGGAGACCCGGCGGTCGCTGTTGTTGAGGAAGCGCTTCGCCGCGCGGACAACACCATTCGCTGGATCGGCTATCTGTCTACAGTCGGCGTCTATGGCGATCATCAAGGCGACTGGGTGGATGAAACCGCGATCTGCAAGCCAGTGTCCCGTCGCAGTCTAGAGCGCGTCGAGGCCGAAGAAGCATGGGGACAATTGAGTGAACGGCATGGAACACCGCTTGCGATCCTGCGCCTTTCCGGCATCTACGGGCCGGGCCGCAACGCCTTCGTCAATCTGAAGCGGGGCACGGCACGGCGCATCGTTAAAGACGATCAGGTCTTCAACCGCATCCATGTCGAGGACATCGCCGGTAGCCTGCGTTTTCTGGCGGGAACCAATACGGGCGGCATCTTCAATGTCACTGACAATGAACCAAGCCCCCCGCAGGATGTCGTCACCTATGCAGCCGAACTGATGGGCGTGACGCCGCCGCCAGCGATCGCCTTCGCGGAAGCCGACATGACACCGATGGCGCGCTCCTTCTATGGCGAGAACAAGCGCGTCTCCAACCAGCGCATCAGGGATCTGGGCTACGAATTTGTCTATCCTGACTATAAGACGGCATTTTCGGCCATGTGGCGCGACGATAGCTGGCGCTGATTTGCGTTACTCTTGTGCGGCTGCTAAAAATGCAACGGTGTCAAACCGGGATAAAACGATGCGTAACGAAAAATCAGCAGAGAAATAAGCCGCAACAGCTTTTCCGACCTGTTGCGGCATCTGCCCCGGATAAATCTCCATTAAAGCGCACCCCGAAAATGTGTAACGGCTTTGGGATAAGGTGCGCCTTATAAATAAGGCAGATCGCCGCCCGATTACTTTCTCGAGCGGATGTTCCGTCATGCCTTTTAATAACAAGCAAACTCCGGACTGGAGCTATTCCCTGCCATTCGCGCTCGCGTTGATGGCCCCCTTCGACATTCTCGCCTCACTGGCCATGGACATCTACCTGCCGGTCGTGCCGTCCATGCCCGCCATCCTGCAAACGACGCCCGCGATGGTGCAGTTGACGCTTAGCCTCTACATGGTGATGCTGGGTGTCGGGCAACTACTGTTCGGCCCATTATCGGACCGCTTCGGACGCAGGCCCATCCTGCTTGGCGGCGGATTGGTATTCGCTCTTTCGTCCTTTGGCCTGGCGATTACCGACAATGCACCACTCTTCGTAGCACTTCGGCTCGTCCAGGCAACGGGAGCTTCGGCGGCGCTTGTCGCCACTTTCGCGACGGTCCGCGATGTCTACGCGGCGCGTCCCGAAGGTGCGACAATCTACAGCCTTTTCAGCGCTATGCTTTCCTTCGTCCCGGCCCTCGGGCCGATTGCCGGTGCGCTGATTGCAAAGGGTTTCGGATGGCGGACAATCTTTGCGTTGCTGGGTGTGCTCGGTCTCGTTGCGACATGGCGGGCCTTGCACCATTGGCACGAGACGCGCCCAAACAACAGCCCTCCACGCGCGGGCAGTATAGTCCGGATCATAAGTGATTTCCGCTTCTGGACCTATACGCTTGGCTTTGCGACGGCGATGGGCACTTTCTTCGTGTTCTTTTCCACGGCGCCACGCATTCTGATCGAACGCGGCGGCTTCGGCGAAACTACCTTTAGTTTTGCCTTCGCAAGTGTCGCCATCGTCATGATCGCCGCCACGCGCATCCTGCCACGTCACACACTGAAATGGGGCGCTCGTACAAGCGTGTCCCTTGGCATGGCCGTGCTCCTCGCCAGTGGGCTCCTGCTTGTGGCGGGTGAGAAATTGCTGCAGCCATCATTTACAAGCCTCATCGTTCCGATGTGGCTTGCCGCTGTTGGGATCGTCCTCACCGGTTCGATGACAGCAAATGGTGCGCTTGCTGCCTTTGACGACAGTGCAGGCATGGCGGTCGCGGTCTATTTCTGCATCCAGAGCCTGATCGTCAGTCTCGCGGGAACCGCACTGGTCATCTTCTTGCCCGGCGATACCGCATGGCCGTTGATCATCTTCTGCACATTCATGCCATTGCTGGTTATGGCCATGCTTGCGAGGCTACAACAGAGCTGAGTGAAATGGCAGTCGGCAGCGTGAACTGTCGACTGCCATTGAAGCCCCGCCATTCACACAGCATAATGCCCGCAATCCGACTGCCTTGATTCGCAGCCCGGCGCTCTAACCAATTGAAGCCGCGCATCGTGCTTTCCGAAAACCGTAACCGATTTTCGAGCCGATGTTGTAGGAAAACATGGAATTGCCCCATGATCGCAAAAAAATTGAAGAAGATCATTCTTGCAGCATCGCTGACCGCAATGATTGCGCCCGACTTTGTGCCGGTGAGCATGGCGGAAGACATGCCAGCCAAACAGGCCTTCGGCAGCGAAAAGCTTCCCGTATTGGCGCAGCAGCCGCAGTCTATCGGCTTTTATGCCAAGGGATGTCTCGCCGGCGCTGTCGCGTTGCCGACGGATGGACCAAACTGGCAGGTTATGCGCCTTTCGCGCAACCGACGCTGGGGCCATCCGCGTATGATCGCTCTTCTGGAAAAATTATCCCGAGACGCAGCAAAAGACGGTTGGCCCGGCCTGCTCGTCGGCGACATCTCGCAGCCGCGCGGCGGCCCGATGCTCACCGGCCACGCCTCGCATCAGGTTGGTCTCGATGCCGACATCTGGCTGACGCCGATGCCGAAAAAGCGGTTTACCGATGCCGAGCGCGAGAATGTTTCCGCCGTTTCGATGCTGAAGCCGGATTCTCTTTATGTGGACCCGAAGAAGTGGACCCCTGCCCGCACAGCCCTTATCAAACATGCCGCAAGCTATCCGGAAGTTGAGCGCATATTCGTGCATCCCGGCATCAAGAAGCAGCTTTGCGACACAGTGACAGGTGATCGAAGCTGGCTCGGCAAGGTTCGCCCCTATTGGGGTCACTTCTACCATTTCCACGTGCGCCTGACATGCCAGCCCGGCTCGCCCCAGTGCAAGCCGCAGCCGAAAGTTGCTGCAGGCGACGGTTGTGACAAGTCGCTTGCCTGGTGGTTCACCGACGAACCATGGAAGCCTGCGAAGCCGTCGAAGGAACCACCGAAAAAGCCGCGTCCGGTTATGGTCTCCGATCTACCGAAGGCGTGTGCTGCCGTCCTCAACGGCCCTGCGCCGAATTCGGTCGCGGAAGTCACCTACGGCGTGCAGTAAAAGGGCTTTATCGCAAATCCTCTTTTCAGGCCCATTGTGCTTCGCTATAGATTTAAAACGATTTAGGATGTTAATGACAAGGTTATCAACTTGTAAGGTTGCTCATTCATGACAGAACGCCTGCGCATAGCTCTGATTGCCCACGACCAGAAGAAGGATGACATGGTCGCCTTCGCCAAAGCGCATGAGCTGGCCTTGGCCCGTTATGACATCGTCGCGACGGGAACGACTGGCGGTCTCATTCTGGATGCTTGCCCTTCACTCAGCGTTCAGCGTGTGAAAAGCGGGCCACTCGGAGGAGACCAGCAGATCGGCGCAATGATCGCGGAAGGCACGGTGGAAGTGCTTATCTTCTTCATCGACCCGCTGTCCCCGCTCCCACACGATGTTGATGTGAAGGCGCTGACACGCCTTGGCAGCGTCTACGATATTCCAATGGCGCTCAATCGCGCCACTGCCGAGAAGCTCATCAAGGCGCTTGATTAAATCCGACACAAGACAGCCTCGCCGGCCTAGGATCATTGCAGGCGAAAGACATGACCAGGGAGAAGGACATGCCAGAGACGACGGCATGTCTCCCAAAAGTGGGAACCGGTTTTGGGAAAAAGACATGCGTGAAAGCAAAGAAATAGAGCGGACCGAACAGGGTTTCCGGTTTCCAGTACTTGTCGGCGATATCGGCGGCACCAATGCCCGTTTTGCTATCTTGGTGGATTCCAATGCCGAGCCAAAGGAGTTTCCCGTTCTCCAGACGGCGGATTATGCGACCATCGACGAGGCAATACAGAGCGCCATTCTCGATCACACCTCGATCCGGCCACGCTCCGCGATTCTCGCAGTGGCCGGTCCCGTCGACGGTGACGAGATCGACCTCACCAATTGCGATTGGGTCGTGCGCCCGAAAAAGATGATCGCCAATCTCGGTTTCGAGGACGTGACGGTGCTCAACGATTTCGAGGCACAGGCGCTCGCCGTTGTGTCTCTCGGCAGCGGTCATCTGGAACAGATCGGCGGCAAGCCGGAAGAAGTGATTGCCACCCGCGTTGTGCTCGGGCCGGGCACGGGGCTGGGGGTGGCCGGTCTTGTCCGCACACGTCATGCGTGGGTGCCGGTGCCAGGTGAAGGCGGCCATATCGATATTGGTCCGCGCACAACACGCGATTATCAGGTGTTCCCGCATATCGAACGCATCGAAGGCCGCGTCGCTGGCGAACAGATCCTTTGCGGTCGCGGCTTGCGTAATCTTTATCTTGCCATATGCGCCGCCGACAAGGTGACGCCGACGCTGGAAACCCCCGCCGACATTACCTCAGCCGGGCTTGACGGAAGCGATGCGCAGGCGGAAGAAACCTTGCATCTGTTCGTCACCTATCTAGGGCGGGTCGCAGGCGACCTGGCGTTGATTTTCATGGCGCATGGCGGCGTCTATCTTTCAGGCGGCATTCCGCAGCGTATCCTTTCCGCACTCAAGACAGGCGCGTTCCGCGAAGCTTTCGAGGACAAGGCTCCTCACAAGGTCATCATGCGCGATATTCCTGTCCGTGTGATCACGCATCAGCTTGCAGCCCTTGCGGGGCTTTCCGCCTTCGCACAGGCACCTGCCCGCTTTGAGGTCTCGACCGAAGGACGCCGCTGGCAGACCGGTTGACCCGCAAAGCTTGAGGATGGTCAAGCCGCACGGATAACGTTATAGAAACGCTGCACTGAAATTGCCGACGGCTTTTTCAATGCAGCGTTTCCGTATGGGAAGTCGTATTTTTCAACGAGAGCCGCCGGCATGCCGGAAGGCTAAGAGATAAAAAGCGCTTTTGCACGTGAGTCTATTCAAGAAGAAAAACAAGAAGATCGATACGGGCGAAGCCACCCGCGTAATCCGGCGGATGATGTCAGAAAACATCCGCGAATATAAGAATAATTACATTATCGCCATCCTCGCATCGCTCATCGTCGGCGGATCAAACGGTGCGCTGGCCTATCTGATGAAGCCGATGATCGACAAGATATTCTACGAGCAGAATCTCGGTCTGGTCTGGGTTATTTGCGGCACATTGCTGGTCATCTTCATACTGCGCGGCTTTTCCGGCTACATACAGGCCGTGGAGCTTGCCAAGATCGGTAATAATCTGGTCGCGCGCTATCAAAAGCGCATTTTTGACCATCTAATGAAGCTCGGTCTCGATTTCTACAATGATACACGTTCGGGTCATCTGGCTGCACAGATCAACCAGAATGTTTCCGGCATTCGTGACCTTCTCAACATGACGATTTCGTCGATCGCGCGCGACCTCATCTCGCTTATCGGCCTCATCGGCACGATGTTCTATATGGACCCGATACTGTCCGTTGCGATTTTCCTCATCGGACCGCCACTCATTCTGGCCGTTGCCTATATTTCGCGTCGTATTCGCTCCGTCACCCGCGATCTTGTCCATCTCAACTCCCATCTGCTGGGCGCGATGCAGGAATCGATTCAGGGCATCGCCATCGTCAAGGCCTTCACGATGGAAGATCAGCTACGCGCCAAGATCGGCAAGCTCATCGACCAGTCCGAAGGCCGCAGCAACAAGATCGCCAAGGTCTCCGAACGTACGACGCCCATTTCCGAAATGCTGGCCGGTTTCGCCGTAGCGGGCGTGCTGGCCTATAGCGGCTATCGCGCCATTCTTGAACAACAGCCCCCCGGCGCAACCTTTGCCTTCATAACCGCAATGTTACTTGCCTATGACCCTGCGCGTCGCCTTGCCCGTCTCCAAGTCGGGCTGGAAAAAGCGCTCGTGAATGCACGCATGATCTATGAAGTGCTAGACATAGAGCCGCGCCAGCGCGATCTTCCGGGTGCCGTGGAACTTAAAGCAGGTCCCGGTGAAATCCGCTTCGAGAATATCTACTTCTCCTATAATGAAACCGCTCCGGTGCTGCATGGCGTCAGCTTCGTCGCCAAGGCAGGTGAGGCCACAGCCGTGGTCGGCGCCTCAGGTGCAGGCAAATCGACGCTCATCAATCTCGTCCAGCGCTTCTACGATGTCGACAGCGGCAAGATTCTGTTCGACGAACAGGATATCGCGCAGGTCAAGAAGCGCTCGCTGCGCCACGCCATCGCCTATGTTTCGCAACAGCCTTATCTGTTCGAGGGTACCATTGCCGACAATATCCGCTATGGCCGCCCTGACGCCACGGACGAGGAAATAATCGAGGCGGCCAAGCTCGCCCATGCGCATGAGTTTATCCTGCAGCAGCCACTGGGCTACGATACACCGGTCGGCGAAAATGGTGTGACGCTCTCCGGCGGCCAGCGCCAGCGGGTTTCCATCGCTCGCGCCATCGTGCGCAATGCGCCGGTTCTCCTGCTTGATGAAGCGACTTCCGCGCTCGACAACGAATCGGAGAAGCGGGTCCAGCAGGCGCTGGAAGGCATCATGCAGAACCGCACCACTATCGTGATTGCGCACCGCCTTTCCACGGTGGTCAATGCAGATCGCATCGTGGTGATGGAAGCCGGTCGCGTGGTGGAAGAAGGCCGTCACGACGATCTGATCGCGATCCAGAACGGCGTCTATGCGCGCTTCTATCAATTGCAGAGTGGCAGCGGCGATATCATCACCGAGCAGACGGCAGAAGAATTGCGGACAGGAGAAACCCGATGAGCGGAGATACGCAGAACAGCGAAGTGGGCCTCGTCGTCGTCGGTGCTGGCGGGCGCATGGGGCAAACCTTGATCCGAACCATCCAAACCATTGAAGGCGCGAAGCTGGTCGGTGCTATCGAACGCTCCAGCTCTCCCTTTCTGGGCAAGGATGCGGGGGAAGTCATCGGCATAGGTCCGCTCGGCGTAACAATCACTGACGATCCGCTGCCGGTTTTTGCCAAGGCGCAGGGCGTCCTCGATTTCACAAGCCCTGCGGCAAGCGTAGAATTTGCAGGGCTTGCTGCGCAGGCGCGTATCGTACACATCATCGGCACGACGGGCTGTTCGGATGACGACGAAGAGAAAATCCGCGCCGCCGCCCGTCATGCAACCATCGTCAAATCCGGCAATATGAGCCTTGGCGTCAATCTTCTATCGGTTCTGGTGCGGAAGGCGGCGCAAGCACTCGACCCCGCAGATTTCGACATCGAAATTCTTGAGATGCACCACAAGCATAAGGTTGACGCCCCGTCCGGCACCGCGCTGCTTCTCGGAGAAGCCGCAGCCAGAGGACGCAATATTGCACTGGCGGAAAACAGTGTTCGCATACGCGACGGCTATACGGGACCGCGCGAAACCGGCTCCATCGGCTTTGCAACCTTGCGCGGCGGTTCGGTCATCGGCGATCATTCCGTGATTCTTGCCGGCCCCGGTGAACGCGTCGTTCTTTCACATCATGCCGAGGATCGTTCTATCTTCGCGCGCGGCGCCATCAAGGCTGCACTTTGGGCCTATGGCAAAAAGCCCGGTCTCTATTCCATGCTCGATGTTCTCGGGCTGAACGACTGATTTTCTTTATTAACGGAGCGTTGCATATGTCTCGTACTCTCGTCCTGGTCCGCCACGGTCAAAGCGAATGGAACCTCAAGAACCTGTTCACCGGCTGGCGCGATCCGGGCCTGACCGAACAGGGCCATGCCGAAGCCAAGGCTGCTGGCCAGCGCCTGAAGGCTGCTGGTCTCAAGTTCGACATCGCCTACACGTCCGCGCTGTCACGCGCACAGGTGACTTGCCAGCACATTCTTGATGAACTCGGTCAGTCTGATCTCAAGACAATCCGCGATCAGGCCCTGAACGAACGTGACTATGGCGATCTGTCCGGCCTCAACAAGGACGATGCACGCGCAAAATGGGGTGAAGAACAGGTCCATATCTGGCGCCGTTCCTATGACGTTCCACCTCCGGGAGGTGAAAGTCTGAAGGACACCGGCGCGCGCGTATGGCCGTATTATCTGCATACGGTGCAACCACATGTACTGCGCGGCGAGACGGTTCTGGTTGCCGCCCACGGCAATTCGCTTCGTGCGCTGATCATGGCGCTCGACGGTCTGACGCCGGAACAGATTCTCAAGCAGGAACTTAACACCGGCGTTCCTGTTATTTACCGGCTCAATGCTGATTCGACTGTCGCTTCGAAGGAAATTCTCGAAGCTTGATCGCGGCCTGGCTGTGGACTTGTCGGGCGCGTCCGAGCGCCCGTCCCTCTTTTCAACGCGAAAAAAGCACTGGCTTAAAAAAAGCTGACTGAATGTCGAAATCGCGATTGACAGAGGCAGGTCGACCCCTTAGATGGGTCCTCGTCGCCCAGATGGCGGAATTGGTAGACGCACCAGCTTCAGGTGCTGGCGCTCGCAAGGGCGTGGAGGTTCGAGTCCTCTTCTGGGCACCATTTCCAAGTCTTCAGACCACTACCAAGGTCCAGAAGCACCCCAAAAAGCCCGCGAAAGCGGGCTTTTTTGTTTCTGGAACGTCGTTCCAGCGAAGTCAGGCTTTATGCCGATTAGTCCGATCAACAGATTTGGCAGGCAATGCAGTTTTCTCCCTCCGAACGCGAGACTTTCTTCGAATTACTGAAATGGCGGCGTGATATTCGTCACTTTAGCGGCGAAGCGGTAGATGACGGAATTATCGATTCTTTGCGAGAATCGATGGATTATGCTCCCTCCGTCGGCAATGCCCGTCCCTGGCGCGTGATTGCAGTTGAGAGTCCCGCAGCGCGCGCAGCAGTCCACGATAACTTTCTGGAAGCCAACCGATCAGCCGCACAAATCTATGATGGGGCGCGCGCAGAGCGTTACCGCGACTTGAAGCTGGAAGGCATCAAAGTCGCCCCCGTGCAGCTTGCCATTTTTACCGAAACCGCACCCGCCGAAGGGCACGGCCTCGGCAGACAGTCCATGGCCATGACTCTGGAGCACAGCACGGCAATGGCAGTCCAGAATCTCAATCTGGCGGCAAGATCATTCGGGCTCGGCGTCGGCATGATTTCCATTCTCGATCCACACGCTATGGAAAGACTTTTCCGGGTCGAGAGCAGCTGGCGCTTCAGCCTTTATGTGTGCATCGGCTGGCCGCAGGCCACACACACCGATAATGATACGCCGCTGTTGCACAGAAACGGCTGGCAGAAAAACAACGCGACGGTCTGGCGCCGTTTCTAGAAGGCACGCGCCGCAAAGCGGCAGGATCAAGTTCTGACAGCCCTCGCCTATCCCGATCCGCGCCTAACCTGTAAGATCGGCCCTGCGAGGCGGGCTTTATTGGGAGGAAAATCATGCGACGGATCATTGTTGGGACGTTTCTAAGCCTCGACGGCGTCATGCAGGCACCAGGTGGACCGGAAGAGGATCGCAGCGGCCAATTCGAATATGGCGGCTGGACAGTGCCCTATTGGGACGATGTGGTTGCCGCAGCCATGGGAGAAAGCTTCTCCAAACCGTTCGACCTGTTGTTGGGCCGACGCACCTACGATATTTTTGCTGCCCATTGGCCGCATCAGGAAACAGACCCCAACGCCCCCGGCTTTGTGCCTGGCGAAGGCGAGATCGCCAAGATGTTCAATGATGTAACGAAGTATGTTGCGACACACAGGCCGGAAAGTCTGAACTGGCAGAATAGTGAACTCTTGGGCGACAATATCGTAGCCTCGTTGAAAGCCATCAAGTCCACCGAAGGCCCGGACCTGTCAGTCTCAGGCAGCAGCGAGCTGGTTCATCAATTGCTTGCCAACGATCTGGTCGACGAGTTACGACTGCTGATCTATCCTGTGGTCCTCGGCAAGGGCAAACGCCTCTTCGACGAGCAATCAGTACCGTCGGCCTTCAAGCTTATCAGCTCCACGACGTCGCCAAGTGGCGTCATCATTGCCAATTATCAGCGTTCAGGCAATCTCAAAACCGGTTCTTTTGCGATGGACCACCCTTCAGAAGAAGAAATCGAGAGGCGTAAGAACCTTTCCTGATTTCAACCGGATTTCTTCGGCAAGGCTTTGTCAACAGCCCGATAAATTGTGCCTATTGCGCTGATCTCGCAATTGGCGGCACAATCCGGCGTCCTTAAACCATTTGCTTACAATTATAATATCGGGGAGCAAATATGCGCCGAAAAGGCTTGCTGGAATTTGAAGGGAACGGAACACTTTACGGCCTGTTTCTGTTCTGTACAGTCTGCGCCATCGCGGGCAGTCTCATGAGCTATAGCGGCGAGGATTCTGCCTGGCGCTGGCTGCACTATCTGACCAAGCCGACCGCGACTCTGTTGCTGCTCGCCGCCGTGCTTTGCGCGGCGCGCCCCAAATCAAAATTCTATGGTTTTGCGGTCGCCTTTGGTCTGGCTTTCGCCGCGCTCGGCGACTTTTTCCTGATGCTACCTGGCGATTACTTCATGGCGGGGCTGATCTGCTTTCTCATCACCCATTGCGCCTATATCTATGCGCTTTGCCGCAATACGCGCTTTGCAGCGCATAAAGGCATTTTCGTCCTTTTCGCCATCGCCGCCCTTGCCATAATAACCGGGCTTTGGTCGTCGCTGCCTGATGCCCTGAAAATACCCGTCATTATCTATGCAGCCGCGCTTTGCATCATGGCGGCACAGGCAATGAGCCGCGCGCTCGGTACGGAACCGGAAACGCCGCAACGCTACGGCGCCTGGCTTGCCGCAGCGGGTGGCCTCTTCTTCATGACAAGCGATACGTTGCTTGCCTATGGACGGTTCAGCCTCGATATTCCGATGAATGGCCTCTGGGTGCTTGCGACCTATTATGCCGCGCAATTCCTCTTTGCCCGCTCGACCGAGGATTTTGCTTATGCCGACTGAAGAACAGACATTGCAACCCGCATTCGAGCGCCTGCGGCAGGCTTGGCTTGAAGACCGCCCCGCCTACGAGCAGCGTCTGGACGACCTGAAACGCCTGCGTGAAAAACTGGAAGCAAGACGGGATGAAATGGCAAAAGCCATCAGCGGGGATTTCGGCAATCGCTCGCTGCATGAAACCCTGCTTGGTGAAGCCGGCGTCGTCTTCGCCGAAATCGACGATGCCCTGCACAACCTCAAGCGCTGGATGAAACCGAAACGGCGCAAGGCAGGGTGGAAAATGTGGCCAGCCAAGGCTGAAATCCGATATGTTCCGCTTGGCGTAGTGGGAATAATCGCGCCATGGAATTATCCGGTGAACCTGGCACTCGCACCGCTTGTCGCGGCCATTGCAGCCGGAAACCATGTTTTGCTGAAACCTTCCGAACACACGCCGCGCACCGCCGAATTCCTGCAAAGCCTGCTTTCAGAAGTCTTCCCTGAAGATAGGGTCGCGGTGGCGCTTGGCGATGCATCGCTTTCCGCGCAATTCGCGTCGCTGCCGTTCGACCATCTCTTTTTTACCGGCTCCACTGGAGTCGGACGCAAGATCATGGCTGCTGCGGCACCGAACCTGACCCCGGTGACGCTGGAGCTTGGCGGCAAGTCGCCAGCCATCGTCAGCGAGAACGCTAATCTCAAGCGGGCAGCCCGCGCAATCGCGACGGGAAAATTTTTCAATGCAGGGCAAACCTGTATCGCACCGGACTATGTCCTCATCCACCACAGCAAGCGCGACGAATTCGTGAATCTTCTACGTGCCGAAATGCAGGCGCGTTATGGCGGCGTGTCAGCGGAACAAGACTGCACAACAATCATCAACGATGCTCAACAAGCACGACTGTCACAACTGCTAGCCGATGCCAAGAACCGGAGCGACGCGGTCATTGAGCTTCCAGCGGGCTCCAGCCAGCCGCGATCAATGGCGCCAACGCTCGTGCTGGAACCTGCTGCAGACAGCGCGATCATGCAGGAGGAGATTTTCGGTCCGCTTCTGCCAATCGTCAGCTATCGCCTGCTCGACGATGCGATCGGCTTTGTTGTCAAGCTTGATCGTCCTCTGGCGCTTTACTGTTTCAGCGACAATACGGCAGAGATTGAAATGATGCTCGGTCGCATCGTGTCTGGCGGCGTCTGTGTAAATGATACGCTCTACCATTTCGCCTGTAATAGCCTGCCGTTCGGCGGCGTAGGTGCAAGCGGCATGGGCCAGTATCACGGCCATGACGGTTTTCTGACCTTTTCCAAGGCGATGCCGATCCTGACCAAATACGCCCCTGCGCCGAGCGATCTTATCAAGCCGCCCTATACCGGCCTCACCGACCGGCTGATCAGATTCATTGCAAGATGAAGCAGGGAACCGTATGTGCAAGCTTTGCATTTAGAAAAGGTCGCCCAATTGTGTAGGCAATCGCTATTCAAACGGGGCTGCAATCTGATTATATATAACCGGGTCGCCGGGGCATCGCTCCGGCCCAAGTCGTAATCTTTCGGAACCGAATACCTGACAGGTGAATCACGGGTGCTGAAAAAGAAAGAACCAAACCGGATATCCAAGTCCATTCTGACTGCGATCCGGAACAGGCCGGGCTTCAGGCCACTCAACGCCAATATTACCGGTGGCGACATTGTCATTGCATCCTACAATGTCCACAAATGCATCGGCATCGACAAGCAGTTCAATCCACAGCGTACAGCTGAAGTCATCAGTGAAATAGATGCAGATGTGATCGCGCTGCAAGAAGCCGACAGGCGCTTCGGTGAACGCTCCGGCCTGCTCGACCTGGGGCTGCTTGAGCGCCGCCATGGTCTCGTGCCCGTCCCGATAACCGCAACAATGCCAAAAGGCCATGGCTGGCACGGCAATGTGCTTCTGTTTCGCGAAGGCGTGGTGCGTAATGTGCAGCAGCTCAAGCTTCCCGGCGTCGAGCCGCGCGGCGCACTGGTCGCGGACCTGCAGTTCCCGGCAGGCCCCATACGCATCATCGCCGCTCACCTTGGCCTCCTGAAGCGTTCCCGCGAACAGCAGGCCGAAAGCATCCTTACCGCTTTGCAGGAGGCCGACACGCTCCCTACCCTATTGATCGGCGACCTGAACGAGTGGCGTATCGGCAAACGCTCGTCACTCGCAGCCCTCATGCCGACATTCAATCATGTGGCTACCGCTGTCCCGAGTTTCCCGTCACGCTTCCCGGTTTTTGCGCTGGATCGCGTCTTGGGCGCTCCGCATAATCTCATCACATCGGTTGAAGTGCATAATACGCCGCTTGCGCGCCTGGCATCCGATCACCTGCCCATCAAGGCGCATCTCGATCTCAAATCGGCAACGGACCTTCTGGAAAAATACAGCCCGGAAATATTCGCGAGCCGGACGGGATGATTCTCAGAGATAAGGCGAACCGAGCCATATAATCCGGTCCAGAAGCCGTTCCAGAAATGGCCGGTTCTTGAGGCGCGCGAGATTGACCTCGCGGCTCTCCTCTATCACCTTGCCGATGCGTTCCTCCACCTGACGCGCCACATCGTGGTCGAGGATTTCAAGATCGACCTCAAAATTCAGCCGCAGCGAGCGCGGATCGATGTTGGACGATCCAACATAGGACCAGGCGCCGTCGATGGTCATCAACTTCGAATGATTGAAAGCGCCGCTCGCCCGCCAGATGCGGCAACCATCCTTCAGCAACTGGTCGAACTGCGCGCGCATGGCCCGGTCCACCAGCTTCAGATTGTTGACGCCCGGCACGACGATATCAACCGATACGCCACGCCGCGCCGCCGTCACCAGCGCGCTGATGAGTTCGCGATCCGGCAAAAGGTATGGCGTCATGATGAGAATATGCTGCTCGGCAATCGAAAAGGCCCCCATCATCATGCGCTGGTTGGTTTCAACATTCTTGTCTGGGCCCGACCCGACCACACGGACCAGCGTTCCGGTTCCCGGCGGGTTTTCCGGCGGGGCTATCTTCCATGCCTCTCCGGTCAGCAGTTCGCCGGTCGCAAAGCGCCAGTCTTCGGATGCGATATGAAAGAGATCGGCAATCGCCGGGCCTTTGAGCTTGAAATGCGTATCGAAGGCAACCGCATCGCCCGCAATCAGGCGCACGAAACCCGCGCGAATATTCATCCCGCCGGTAAAGGCGATCTTGCCGTCAACGATCAGGATTTTGCGGTGGGTGCGCAAGTTCGCATAAGGCAGACGCAGCCCGATGATGATATTGCCGTTGAACACATCGACGGCGACGCCTTTATCTTTCAAAAGCTTGACGATACTCGGAAAAGAATAGCGCGCCCCAACCGCATCGACCAGCACACGCACCTCCACACCACGCCTGACCGCATCGCCCAGAGTATCAGCAAATTTCTCGCCAATACCGTCCCGGTCGAAAATATAGGTTTCCAGCATGATGCTACGCTCGGCCCTACCAATGGCGTCGAGCATTGCGGCGTAGGCATCATCGCCCGTTTCCAGCATCTCAATGCTGTTGCCGCTGGTGAAATCATAGAGGCTAACGGCGTCACCCAGTATCTTCATCGCCCCGAACTGGCGCCCGAAGGTGGCACGCACGAGGTCATTCGTGGTATCGAAATGCGACAGGTGATAGAGAGCGATCTTGCCCATATTGGCACGCTGGTGGGTAAGCGTGGAACGGCGGATACGATTCACGCCCGCAATGGCGTAGACCACTGCCCCCACGATAGGCGACAGCACAATAACACCAACCCAGCCGATGGCGGTGCGCACCTCTTCCTTTGTCATGGTCGCATGGATAGCGGCGATCGCTCCGAGAACAACCGACAGGACAAACAGGATATGCGGCCAATAGTGGGAAACGAGATCGAACATCACATGAACTTTACGCGGAAAACGACTGCGATAGCAAAGAGATATAACGCTCAAAAGGGCAAACGAACAGTGGCGCCATGGTGATCAGTTCTACCCTCCACAAAAGCTGGTCAAATTCAGCGCATGCCTTATATTGACCATGAGGCATGACAATTTGAGGGACGTCTCATGGCAACAGCTCACAATGATTTCGACCGGCCGACCTTTCCAAAGGAACTTTCCAGCAAGTGGGGGTGGTTCGTCGCCCTTGGGGTCGCATTGCTGATCCTCGGAGGCATCGCCTTCGGCAATCTCGTTCTGGCCACTGTGGTCTCGGTCTACTATGTCGGCCTGATGATGCTGATTGGCGGGGTCATCGAGATCATCCACTCCTTCGGCGTCAAAACCTGGGGCAGCTTCTTCTTCTGGCTACTAAGCGGTCTGCTTTATACGGCAGCCGGTATCGTTGCCTTCATCAATCCGGTGCTGGCGGCGGGCGTGCTGACTTTCCTTCTGGCCGCGGCTCTTCTCGGCTCCGGTGCTTTCCGCATCTGGCTTGGCTTCAAGTCGAAACCGGCTGCCGGTTGGGGCTGGATCGTCGCAGGTGGTGTCGTCACCGTGCTGCTGGGGCTGATCATCGCCATGCAATGGCCAGTCAACAGCCTGTTCATTCTTGGCCTCTTCCTCGCGATTGATCTGATCTTCCAGGGCTGGGCTTTCATTGCTTTCGGCCTTGGCATCAAGAGCCGATAAACTTTCACGCATCACTGGCAAAGCGGCGCTCACTGCGCCGCTTTTCATTTGAACTCGACCTTTCGGCCAAGTCCTGCTAGATGCTGCCCAACATCTTCGCGGCGCGCTTTCACGCGCAGCCCAACGTTTCGCCATCACGAGTTTCTTCATGCCCGCTGACCATCCCGTTTCCAAGCGCCGCACATTCGCGATCATCGCGCACCCGGACGCCGGTAAGACCACGCTGACCGAAAAGCTGCTGCTGTTCGGCGGCGCCATCCAGCTCGCCGGTGAGGTGAAGGCCAAGAAGGATCGTATCCAGACCCGTTCGGACTGGATGAACATCGAGCGCGACCGCGGCATCTCGGTCGTCACCTCGGTGATGACCTTCGAGTACAAGGATTGCATCTTCAACCTGCTCGACACGCCGGGCCACGAAGACTTCGCGGACGACACCTATCGCACGCTGACTGCAGTGGACAGTGCCGTCATGGTCATCGATGCCGCCAAGGGTATCGAGCCACGCACGTTGAAGCTGTTTGAAGTCTGCCGCATGCGCGACATTCCCATCGTCACCTTCGTTAACAAGATGGACCGTGAAGCGCGCGACCCGCTTGAGATTCTGGATGAGATCGAGGAAAAGCTGGCGCTCGACACAGCACCGATCACGTGGCCGATCGGCTCCGGCAAGAGCTTTGCAGGCACATTCGACCTTCATAACGATACAATGCGCCGTCAGGACAATGAAGAGCAGCCGACCAAGGTCAGCGGCCCCGAAGAAGCCGCGGCCTTACTGCCCGAAAACGAACGTGAAGCCTGGCTGGACGGTTTGGAACTGGCGCGCGGCGTCTGCCGACCGTTCGACCTTGCCTCTTTCCGCGAAGGCCATATGACGCCTGTTTATTTTGGCTCGGCACTGAAGAACTACGGCGTGCGCGACCTGATCGAAGCCTTCTGCGATTTCGGCCCCTCGCCGCGCGACCAGCAGGCCGACACCCGCATGGTGGCAGCGACCGAAGACAAGATGACCGGCTTCGTGTTCAAGATTCAGGCCAATATGGACCCGAACCACCGCGACCGTATTGCTTTCCTGCGCGTCTGTTCGGGCAAGCTGTCGCGCGGCATGAAAGCGAAACTGGTGCGCACCGGCAAGCCGATGAGTCTCTCGGCACCACAGTTCTTCTTCGCGCGCTCGCGCCAGATTGCCGATGAAGCATTTGCAGGCGACGTGGTCGGCATCCCCAATCACGGCACGCTGCGCATAGGTGATACACTGACCGAGGGTGAGGAAATCCTGTTCCGCGGCGTGCCGAACTTCGCGCCGGAAATCCTGCGCCGCGTACGTTTGGACGACGCTATGAAGGCCAAGAAGCTGCGTGAAGCGCTACAGCAAATGGCTGAAGAGGGCGTCGTGCAACTTTTCGTACCGGATGACGGATCTCCGGCCATTGTCGGCGTCGTTGGAGCCCTGCAAATTGATGTTCTGACCGAGCGTCTCAAGGTGGAATATTCGCTGCCGGTCGGCTTTGAAATGTCGCGCTTCTCGGTATGCCGGTGGATTTCCGCCGACAATCCAGCCGAACTCGACCGCTTCATTGCTTCTCATCGCGCAGACATCGCGCATGACCTCGACAATGATCCCGTCTTCCTCGCCCAGAACGGCTTCTCGCTCAATTACGAAGCCGAACGCTGGAAGGATATCCGCTTTGCCACCGTCAAGGACTATCAGGTCCGCGACAAGTCCTGATGAGTAAGGTGATATGACAGATCCTGTTCTGGCTGCTCTCGATTTGCCCGATGCACTACGTCAACGGCTCACGGGTTACAGCAGCCAGCAGGATGAACTTGGCCGTTCGTCAGCCAATGTGTTTCTGCTCGATCATGATACGCGCGAACCGCTCGTTCTGAAAATCGAACCAGCAAGTACCGTCAGCGAACTTGCCGGGGAATGCGCCCGGCTCGAGTGGCTCGCAAAGCAGGGACTGCCGTGCCCCAAGATCGTTGCTTACGAAACGCAGACCGACCGGCATTTTCTTTTGATGACACGGCTTGCCGGGGCAGATCTCGCTTCGTCTGTCGGCGATCTCCCGGCAGCCAGAATTGTCTCCATTCTTGCGGTAGCCTTGAAGACGCTGCACAGCGTCGATCCCGCCGCCTGTCCCTTCAACCACCGGCTGGACCGTCGCATTGACGACGCCCGCACGCGGGTCGAAGCCGGTGCCGTCGATGAAGATGATTTCGATGCCGAGCGCGAAGGTAGCAGCGCCGAAGACCTTTTCTGCGAACTTTACCGCCTGAAACCATTGCAGGAAGATTTAGTCGTCACCCACGGCGATGCTTGCCTGCCAAATTTCATGGCCAACGACAACACATTCACCGGCTTTATTGATTGCGGCAGGCTCGGCCTTGCAGACCGCCATCAGGATCTCGCACTGGCGTGCTGGAGCATTCGCCATAATCTGGGCGAGGAATGGGTGCAGCCATTTATCGGTATTTATGGCGGTCCCGCAATCGACGATGCGAAGATTGCCTACTACCGTTTGCTGGACGAGTTTTTCTAACCGGACCGGCGCTCCGACCTCGCTCGAAACGCCGGTTCCGTACTCAGTTGGTTGCCGCGTCGGCAACCGGATGCACAGTACGAAACCCGACCGCGACACGGTTCCAGGCATTGATCGTAGTGATGGCCATACTCAGCTTGACGATCTCCTCATCGGTGAAATGCGCTTTCAACGCCTCAAAATCTTCGTCAGGCGCGCGCGTCTGCGCAAGCAGTGTCAACGCTTCAGTCCAGGCCAGTGCAGCTCGTTCGCGTGGCGTGAAAAGTGGCGATTCCCGCCATGCCGCCACCAGGTAAAGACGCTCTTCGGTTTCACCGGCCTTACGAGCATCGCGCGTATGCATATGAATACAATAAGCGCATCCGTTGATCTGTGATGCCCGAATGCGAACGAGTTCATAAAGACTATATTCCAGCCCTGCTTCCGATACGGCTTTGTCCAGGTCAATCATGGCCTGCATGATCTTTGGTGCCAGCTTATAGGGAACGAGTCTCGCTTCCATCACATGTCTCCTTGAGGTTAACGACCCATCGTCGCTCACTATCAAGACGAAGCAGACAGCCCGAATGTGACATGCACCGCAGAAAAACTTACTTGTTTGCTTCGAGAAGGCGCTCGGCAATCTTCTCTGCCAGCTTCTCGGCCACTTCTTCCTTGCTCATTTCCGACCATTCCTCGATGCCGGTCCGGCTTAGAATGCGGACATGATTGCGGTCGCCGCCCATGACGCTGCTACCGTCCGGGGAATGCGAGACATCGTTTGCGACGATCCAGTCCGCGCCTTTCTTCTCAAGCTTGCGCTGCGCGTTTTCGGCCACGTTCTGCGTTTCTGCCGCAAAACCAACGACGAGGCCGGGCCGCTTGTCGCTATGGCCGACACCGGCCAGAATGTCGGGATTCTCGACCATGGCAAGCGTCGGAGCGCTTTCACCGGGTTTCTTCTTGATCTTCTGCCCAGCCTCGCTGGCCGTGCGCCAATCAGCAACGGCAGCAACCATAATCGCCGCATCAGCGGGAAGATGCCGCTCCACAGCAGCCTGCATTTCGCGCGCCGTCTCGACGTGGATCACGTCCACGCCTTCAGGGTCGGGAATGGCGACCGGGCCGGACACCAGATGCACCTTAGCACCAAGCCGCGCGAGTGCTGCGGCGATAGCGTGGCCCTGCTTGCCCGACGAACGATTGGCGATATAGCGCACCGGATCAATTGGCTCGTGCGTGGGGCCGGAAGTCATGACAATGGTTTTGCCGACAAGCGACCTTGCTTGCGGCGCCAGCAGGCTTTCGATTGTAGCGACTATTGCCAGCGGCTCGCTCATGCGTCCTATTCCCGCCTCGCCGCTTTCCGCCATCTCGCCCCTCTCCGGGCCGATGAAGCGAACGCCGTCTTTTTCGAGCGTCAAGCGGTTGCGTCTCGTCGCGGGATTGTCCCACATGGCCGGATTCATCGCAGGCGCAACAAGGACTGGAACTTTGCGGGCCAGCAGCACCGCACTGGCCAGATCATCGGCAAGCCCGTTCGCCATCTTGGCCATCAGGTCAGCGGTCGCAGGTGCGACAACGATCAGGTCAGCATCGCGGGCAAGCCGGATATGCCCGACATCCTGTTCGTCCTCGCGCGAGAACAGATCGGTGAAGACACGATCAGCCGAAACCGCGCCAATAGTCAATGCTGTCACGAATTGCTGCGCCGCCGCCGTCATCAAGGGACGCACATGCGCGCCACGCTCACGCAACCGGCGAATGAGATCCGGTGTCTTATAGGCAGCAATGCCACCGCCAATAATGAGAAGAATGCGTTTTCCAGCCAGTGAAGCCACGCCAGCGGGAGACACCGCGGCAGCCTGTGGAGCTGCATCTTGCCCGGCCAGCAGAATGCGCGCTTCCTCTTCCATGGAACGCCCGTTTTGCGCTGCCCTGATGCGCAGCCGTTCCTTGGCGGCATCATCGAGATTACGAATGGTGAGACTGGCCATTTGATTGCACTCGCTCGTTACAAGTGCAATCATTGAAATCACTTTAAAGGGTGGATGTCACCTCAAAAGTGACTTTACAGCCAAATATAAAGCTTCGCCGCGATCGCTGCGAGCGAGATCGCAATCACGATCTGTGCAATGCGCCCCCAACGCGAGTGGCGTGCCTCGGCCCGACCGATAGCTTCAGCCGTCGCTTCGTCAAAGCGCAGGCCATTTGCAGCCATGTCATCCAGCGCAACCGACACACGCTCCACGCGCGCCACAAGTTCCGGCGTCTTGCGCGTGAAATGCAGCAGCGAGTAAGCGCTGTCCTTTGCGTCGATAAGCATGCCTTGCGGCCCGAGATTCTTGCGTATCCAATCGCCGACGACTGGTTCCGCCGCTTTCCACATATTGAAATGCGGATCAAGCGTACGCGACACGCCTTCCACGACAACCATGGTTTTCTGGAGCATCAGCAGTTCTGGCCGGGTCTCCATATCGAAGAGCTCTGTCACTTCAAACAACAGCGTCAGAAGCTTGGCCATGGAAATGGTTTCGGCAGGCTGGCCGTGGATCGGTTCGCCAATGGCGCGTATAGCCTGCGCAAAGCTTGCCACATCATGCGTGTGCGGCACGTAACCGGCTTCGAAATGCACTTCCGCCACGCGCATGTAATCGCGCGTGATAAAGCCATAGAGAATTTCGGCAAGGAAGCGGCGCTGCTGCTTGTTGAGGCGCCCGGTAATACCGAAATCAACCGCCACAATCAGCCCTTGATGATCCACGAACAGATTGCCCGGATGCATATCGGCATGGAAAAAGCCGTCACGCAACGTATGGCGCAAGAAGGACTGGATCAGCGTTTCAGCCAACTTCTTGAGATTGAAACCCGCAGCCTCAAGCGCGGAAATATCCGACATCTTGATGCCGTCGATCCATTCAAGCGTCAGCACATCGCGGCCTGTACGCTCCCAATCAACATTGGGAACGCGAAAACCCGCATCGTCCTTGATGTTCTCCGCGATCTCGGAAAGTGCTGCCGCTTCCAGACGCAGATCCATCTCGATGCGAGTAGTCTGCTGCAGCGTCTCTACAACCTGAACCGGGCGCAGACGGCGCGTGAATGGAACGTGGCGCTCCTGCATGCGCGCAACCATGTAGAAACCTTCAAGGTCGCGGGCAAAACGCTGGCGCACGCCCGGACGGATAACCTTGACGGCAACCTTCTGGCGCACGCCGTCCTTCATGACTTCCGCCGGATGCACCTGTGCCATCGACGCCGCCGCTATCGGCGCATCGAAATGCAGGTAAAGATCATCAATCTTGCGGCCAAGCGAACCTTCGATAGCGGCAACCGCGTCGGCCTGCGGGAAAAAGTCGAGCCTGTCCTGCAAGAGTTCGAGATCGGCAGCGACATCGCGACCAACAATATCAGGCCGCGTCGCCAGAAACTGGCCAAGCTTCACATAGGAAGGACCAAGCTTGTTCATGGCGCGCGACATGCGCTCCGAACGTTGCATATGCCGCGCCCGCGGACGCGCCAGCATGCCCGCAATCTTATGCCCGAAAGCAGGAAGACCGGAAAGCCCCTCCACCGGAAGTGCGCTGATGACACCCTCGCGCGTCAATATCCATCCGGCCCGCATCAGCCGAAAAGCAGCGGATAGGTTGCTCATGCCTCAATGCCCCGTTCGCGACCCCAATTCATCACAGGCACAATCAAAGCTTCCAGCCGGAATGAAGCGCGGCAATGCCGCCGGTGAAATTGCGATAGCTCACACGCTCAAAGCCGGCCTTCTCGATCATCGCGGCAAAATCCTGCTGCTTGGGGAATTTGCGGATCGATTCGACCAGATAGCTGTAGGAATCGGCATCGCCGGTAATCATCTTGCCAATGCGTGGAATGGCGTGGAACGACCACTGGTCGTAGACTTTGTCGAGAATCGGCAGTTCAACCTCGGAAAATTCGAGGCAGAGGAAACGACCGCCTGGCTTCAACACACGATAGGCTTCCGACAACGCCTTGTCGATATGCGGAACGTTGCGAATGCCGAAAGCAATAGTATAGGCATCAAAACTGTTATCCTCGAACGGCAGTTCTTCGGCATTGGCCTCAACGAATTCGAGATTATCGGCAAGGCCTTTCTTGATCGCCCGTTCACGCCCCACGCCGAGCATGGAGCCATTAATATCGAGAATGGTGACATGGGCCTGACGACCCGAAGCCTCTACAATACGGAAAGCAATGTCGCCAGTGCCGCCTGCAACGTCGAGCGAGGTCCAGCCGGAGCGCTTCGACGGCGCCAGCCATGCGATCATCGCATCTTTCCAGACGCGGTGCAGGCCCGCCGACATGAGATCGTTCATCACATCGTACTTGCTGGCAACCTTATGGAAAACGTCGTTGACCAGGCCCTGCTTTTCGTTTTCATCAACCGCCTTGAAGCCGAATGAATGCTCCATGCCACCTTGTGCGCCCACGCGGTCCGCATTGCCGTTCTGCTGGCTCATAGCTCATCCTGCTTTTGATTATTACGACGAAAACGATTGCTGATATGCATATAAAGCTTGTCCCGGACTATACAAGCAGAGACCTTCTTCCAATACCCTTTTGTGATCTGGCACTTGTGAACTGTCTTGCGTTAGCGTTTAAAAATAGCCAAAGAGACATAAAACTGTGTGTGCGCGCTTGGCCCGGCGTTTTCTCCGGCGCAAACTGCCGCTAAAGTCAAAAAGATAACAAGAAAAGTGGAAAGAACATGGGCGTTACAGTCGTCAGCCATCCGCTTGTCCAGCACAAGCTTACCATCATGCGCAAGAAGGAAACGTCCACAGCCAGCTTTCGGCGGCTGCTGAAGGAAATATCGCTGTTGCTCTGCTATGAAGTGACGCGCGATCTCGAACTGACCACCATGTCCATCGAAACCCCGTTGATGCCGATGGACGCGCCGGTCCTTGAAGGCAAGAAGCTTGTCTTCGCCTCGATCCTGCGCGCCGGCAATGGCCTTCTGGAAGGCATGCTCGATCTGGTGCCCGCCGCGCGCGTCGCCCATATCGGTCTCTACCGCGACCACGACACGCTTCAGCCGGTCGAATATTATTTCAAGGCGCCGGAAGACATCGTCAATCGCCTCATCATCGTGGTCGACCCGATGCTGGCAACGGGTCATTCGGCAATCGCAGCAATAGACAAGCTGAAGGAACGCGGCGCGACAAATATCCGCTTCCTCTGCCTCCTGGCGGCACCGGAAGGCATCAAGCGCTTTACCGAAGCCCACCCAGATGTCGACGTGTTCACGGCTTCCATCGACGAACGTCTCGATGAAAAGGGTTATATCGTTCCAGGTCTCGGCGATGCCGGCGACCGCATGTACGGCACGAAGTAAGCATTAACCCGCGCCTGCTAATATACCCGCAAACGGGGGCAGCATGGCGCGGGCTTTTACAATCCTTCTGGTATTTGCGGGACTGGCAATTGCGTTCCCGCTTCTGTTTGAAAAGTTCGGTCAGCAACCGAAGCCCGGCTCAAGCACATCTTCGAGCGCTTCAACCGCTCCTTCGCCAGTCCTCTCGGCCTATAGCGGGCGCCGGACACAGATTGCGCCGGACAGTCGCGGCCATTTCATATCGGACATAAAAATTGCCGGTCAATCGCTCCGCGCCATGGTGGATACTGGAGCGAGCCTGGTCGCGATCAACACCAGTGCCGCGCGCCGTATCGGCCTCTCCCTCAAACCCGCAGATTTCAAATATCGCGTTTCGACCGCCAATGGCGAAGCAGTCGCCGCATCCGCCCTCCTGCCAAGCATTGAAATCGGGCGCATTCGTGTGGAGGATGTGGAAGCCATGGTTCTTCGTGACGACGCGTTGTCCGACACGCTTCTCGGCATGAGCTTTTTGAGGCGTCTGCGCCACTATGAAGTTTCAAACGGTGTACTCGTGCTGACGCAATGATGTAATACCGTGCTTCCGATAATGGCCGGAAGCGGCTAAACCTCGCTGATCACCGACAGCAAAATACTATGTAACGGAAGCCAGCCATGACACCCGACCAGCGCCTGACCGAGCTAGAAATTCGCGTAGCCGAACAGGAAAAGACAATCGACGAGTTGTCATCCGCCCTGGCCGAACAATGGAAAACCATAGACCGGCTATCCAAAAAGCTCGGCGCATTGACCGACCGTTTTCTGGAACTAGAAGAACAGACCGCACCGGACGTGCCGGTCACCAAACCGCCGCACTGGTAACATCATGCTCCAGATCGTCTCCCTCACCGACCGCACCGATCTCATACCCATCTGCGCCGCATGGAACCATGCGGAATGGGGCGAGTTTACCGGCTCATCCCTCGCGCAGACCGCCGAGGCTTTTGGTGATATTTCCCGTGAAGACGACGGCCAAGCGGCAAGGGTCGCGCTCTGGAACGGCCAACCCGCAGGTCTTGCCCTTCTGATCCACAGCGATCTCGAAACGCATCCTTATCTGAAGCCCTGGGTGGCAAGCGTCTTCGTCGCGCCTGACTATCGCGGAAAGGGGATCGCGAAAAGCCTTGTCCGTGCCATTGAGGGCGCCGCGCAGGAACTCGGCTATGCGGAAGCTTTTCTCTACACCGACAAGCCGGACCTTTACCGGCAGATCGGCTGGAGCGATTTCGAGCATCTGGAAGGCGACTATGCCGGGATGCTGATCCTGAAAAAGAAAATCGCGCGGTAAGGACCGCGCGATCTGTTGATTAAAACCCGCTTAATGTGACGGCGAAATCGGACAGCTCACGCCAGTACCACGCAAACCGCAATAACCATTCGGGTTTTTCGCCAGATATTGCTGGTGATAGTCTTCAGCATAATAGAGCTCCGGCGCATCTTCGATTTCCGTGGTAATCGGACCGAGACCACGACCCGCAAGCGCTTGCGAATAGGCCGCCCGGCTCTTCTTCGCAACGTCGAGATCAGCCTTGTCGAATGCGTAGATGACCGAACGATAGGTCGTGCCGATATCGTTGCCCTGCCGCATACCCTGTGTCGGATCGTGCTCTTCCCAGAAAAGGGTCAGCAGCTCATCAAGGCTCACAACTTTCGGGTCATATACAACTAGTACAACTTCCGCATGACCGGTAAGACCTGTGCAGGTTTCCTCATAAGTTGGGTTGGGCGTAACTCCCCCCGCATAACCGACAGCAGTCACGTACACGCCCGGCACCTGCCAGAACAAGCGC
Source organism: Ochrobactrum sp. CGA5 (assembly GCF_006345815.1). Lineage (GTDB taxonomy): Bacteria > Pseudomonadota > Alphaproteobacteria > Rhizobiales > Rhizobiaceae > Brucella. The sequence goes on from NZ_VCIG01000043.1 coordinate 314,459, forward strand.
TCGGCGCCCCAGAAACAGCCCATTCCGAACAGAACATGCTTGTAGCCTTCCGGCCAAGGTCCTTTCAGCGGACGACCATTAACGAAGTGAGTGGCGGATGTCGGGATCGGCTGCGTGCGTCCCGACAGAGCCTCATCCGTCGAAGGCATCTGCATCTTCTTGCGATAGCTGTCCAAGAAACTCATGGTCTCCACCTCCTGATTATCGAGCGGTGAACCGCCCCAGAGGGCGCTCCCGACGATGACCGATTATATAGAATAACAGGGCGAGAATGCCGAAAAGAAGCCAGCCTGGCTGTTCAAGCAAAGGGATAAAGACGGCATCCCAAGCTCCTCCCCCTATATAGTGCGTTACGAAGGCTTCTGCATCGGCCAATGTTTCGGGCGCATTGCGCGACCACATGGACAAAAGCGGCTTCGCTATGAACTGCGACGCGCCGACTGACCGCGCCCCGTCAAGGACTGCGAAAATCACCGCAAAAGCCAGAAAAACAACCGCAAAACTACGCAATACAAATCGGATCACGATTCTCAGTCCCGGATTTCTTACCCTGATCTCGGCCCCGGATTTCAGTCCGGTCTCCCGAAGATTTGTCTTTTTGACATTACTAAAGCATAGCACACAGAACCAGTCGGGCTCAAAGCCCCATCGGGACACAATTGCTTGCATAGAATAAATATAATATTTTCATATGGTTATGGTGAAACTGTCGCTCTTTGCACAGGCTCGACAATTTAGAGGCAAAAACTTGCAAATAGCTGTTGAACATATGCATTTTCTGGCTATATTCGCGCCGCACCCGCTAGTTGGCGATTAACCAGCGCCTGTTTCGAAAAGCGGTGTCACGTTTGCAGTCAGTTTTCACCGTGAGACACGGTTTCCAGACAGCAAGGCAGACGGAGAGGTGGCCGAGTGGTTGAAGGCGCACGCCTGGAACGCGTGTATACGGGAAACCGTATCGAGGGTTCGAATCCCTCTCTCTCCGCCATTTTATTCTCCAACAACAGATGAGCGTTATCTGTCTTAGATGGTTAACAGATCCTTAGCTGAGGCAATTAAAGGCCGAAGGTTTACGGCTCTGGCTGCAATTTGAAACGCATGCCGAGAGTGTGAAACGGTTTTAGCGACGTCTGGTCCAAAGCAACAATTCGGAAGGTCGACCTGATTGAATCAGCTCAAGATGCGCACTAATTCAGACCTTCTTCCTTGAACGAATTTTGCACTTCAGGCGGGCCAGCACGCACTCATACAGCTTCAGTGTCTTGGGATAAGCGCTCAATTCAAGCTTCAACCCGATGTCGCAGCCGAGGACCACAAAAGCATAAGTACCTGGTGAAGAAAGTACCCCTGATTCCAGAGATCGACCAACCACGCGATTTATCAGAAAAGCGAAGCGATCCGTGCAGACTTCGCTGACGGCATGCGCGTCACGACAACCATCTTGTTGAACTCGCCACGCTTGAAGGCGCGCAGAAAACGTGGATAGTCCTTGAATACCACGCAGCCATTGGAATCACCGCGACGTCCTAGCATGAAAGTATGCGCCAGAAGACCATCGCGGTTATAGCGGTTGTTGCCGTCGACAGGCGTGAGGCGGATCGCCTCGACACCGTGGAACAATGCCTCGCGCAAGCGCAGATCATAGGTATGGGGCGGCGTCGGTCCACGGTTTTTCTGGTTTACGTAACGCGGATTGTCGCGCATCGGACCGAGGCCGGAATGGGCTTCAAGACGCTCGCCGCTCGGCAGATAAACAGTGGCCGCAGAGATGTCGTAGATAGCGACCTTGCTGCGTGCGGCCGGAGTGAAAAGCGAGCTGAACAGGCCAGGGCGCGGCTCTTCGGTTGCACCACTTTCCGGCGCATAGGCAAGCTCGGTCTTCTCATGCAAGCGGGAACGGCGCAGCGAAGGCTTGGCGCCGGGCAGCGGCACGTCATCGGGCAGGAATGCGTCTTGTGTGGCTTCGCCTTCTGCGGCCATGTCCCTTTTCAAACCAGGAGCAAGTTGCGGAACAGGAACGGCATTTCCGATAGGAAGATGGGCCTGCTTCTCAGCCGCATCCACTTCTTCGGCCTGCGAAAGCGGCTCAATCCTGTTAAGGTTCAAGGTGGCCGGCACAGGCGCATATGCAACCACAGTCGCAGCAGGTTGTTCTGTCCGTGCACTCGCCACAACGGGCCCTTCACGCCGGACACGATCCGCGCGCGGCTCGACGAGAGATGCCGTATCGACAGGTTTGTCTTCAATTACGGAATCTGGACCGATATCCGCGACGATCGGCTCATCACTCGTGTTTTTGGTGCGACGCCAATCGAGATTGGAATAGGCCGTATCGGTGGTATAGGCATCGATGAAGCCTTGCCGAATACGACGTGATGGTGCGATTTTATGATCAACGACGGCAAGCACCTGCGGTGCAGTCAGGGAAACGCGGCGCATGATCGGCGCGACAGGAGCGAAGGCCGGCACGACCATATCCAGCGTTCCGAGCGCGGTCATCATCCAGCTTCCGGCCACAAGGCCCGTCGCGGCGAACAGCGCAACGCGCGTAAAGCGCTTGAAACCGAATGGAAGCCTGATGCCATTGCTGCGCGGAGCCGCGTAGCCATACACTTCTGTTACACACGCCATGAGAAAAAATCCGTCTGGAAATCAACTTTCACGGCACCGCCTCGCATGTCAGTTCGGCAAAAAGACGAGCAAGACATGGCAAGGCGGTGACTGGAAGGTCATCTCCAGCATCGCCAATTATGGTAACCAAATCCTTTACGCGATGAAGAAATCCATTCAGCTTATCCCAGAGATCGGATCAGGCGCTCAGGAGATACGTACCTTGTTTGGCACTTGGAAACTCAAGACCCTCGACCGCAACGCGGTTGCGTCCGCGGCTTTTGACCCGCATCAGAGCAAGATCTGCACGGGCCGCCGTTTCCCATAAAGTTTCGCCGCCACGTACCATGGCGATGCCGAAACTGCATGTCAGTTGGCGCCCTACAGGCAGCGTCGGAAAACTGTAATGCGCGACGCGTCCGCACAGCCTGTTGCCTAGTCGTTCGCATGCCTCGGCGTCGCCGTGGACCAGAAGCAAAAACTCCTCGCCGCCGACGCGCCCGACAACCGTCGTGTTGGCCGAACACATACGCAGGATACGGGCGAACTCCACCAGAACCTTATCGCCGGTTGCATGGCCCAATTCATCATTGATCGACTTGAAGTGATCTATATCGGCGATGATAACCCCATAATCACCGCGCTGCGCTTCAGCCAAGCGCAGTTGGGCATGACGCTCGAGGCCGCGACGATTCAAAACACCCGTCAACGGGTCAGAGTCGAGCTCCGCCTGCAATTCCTTCACCACATCGGAAGTCGTCACAACCAGAAGAACGAGTCCGGCAAAGACGCCCGCAAAGGCACCGAAAATCATAACACCCTGCCAATAGCGCGAATGTATCAGCTCGGAAGGTCGTGAAATTTCAACAGGGAGCCCCAGCGCCATGCCAGCCTGCACATAGAAATGGACTGTCAACAACAACAAGGCGCCAAACAGAACGCGCTCAATCCAGCTTCCGTGTGCAAGATCGCGCGCCTGAATGCAGAGAACCGCCACCAAACCGCCCAGGGCCAGATGGACCGCAGGAGCAATCCGTGCATAGCCCGCGTCATTCGCAATGAAATAAATCATTGCCCCCAGAAGAGCGAGGCCGATCAGGCTCGAAGCGAAGCGGGAGTAATGCTTGCCCATGCGTATCATCACGCCTTCGCAAAGCAGCCAGCCGCCCATAAAATGAAAAGTCGTGGCAATTGGCGAGGTCAGGAGGAGGCTGTCGGAGATCAGCGATATCGGCACCAGAAGCCCGAAAGCAAAGCTGGCAAAGCTCAGACCGAAAAGTAAAAGATGCCTTCGCTTCGTGTCGAGCATCCAAACGCCCAACATCGTCGCAGCAAACAGCAACACTACCAACGGCGGCACAAACTTCACGAACAGGTCCTAAATCGGCTGAAAACGAAAATGAGAAAACGTGCTTTCAAACAGAACCCAATGAGCAATGACAAAGATGCATCAAAGTCAAGTTGTTCGGATCGCAATATTGCTTAATACCACCCCCTAAAAGAGCAACATCGAGAATAAGCAAATGCTAAAAATAAATTGAAAACAAGATCATTCGGCGAAAACGTCTCTTCACACAGTTTTTACCTTAATCTTTATCCCCAGAAGCTTTTCGGCAATCATACGGCCGATAGGAATAGAAGAGGTCGCGGCCGGTGACGGTGCGTTACACACATGCAGCATTCTCTCTGTTTCCTTGAAAAGGAAATCGTGCACCAGCGTGCCATCATCAAGAACGGCTTGCGCTCGTATTCCAGCGCCTGGCGCACCGAGATCGGCAAGCTCCAGCGCCGGACAATATTTGCGACACTCCTTCAGATAGCGCGTGCGCGATGCGGAATTGCTGAACTCGGATAGTGCCGAGCGCCAGTTCTTCATCGCCATTTTCCAGAAGCCGGGGAATGTCGACATATCCGCGACATCGCCTGCGTGGAAACTACCCTTGCTATACCCTTCTCTCGAAAAGCCCAGAACCGCGTTCGGGCCGACCGTGACGCCGCCGTCAACCGTTCTGGTCAGGTGGATGCCGAGAAATGGCAGGTCAGGATCAGGGATCGGATAGATCAGATGCTTGACGATCGTCGCCTTCGATTGCGGCAAGGTGTAGTACTCGCCGCGGAACGGCACGATACGATGGGTGATATCCAGTCCGGCAAGCCGCGCAATGCGGTCTGATTGCAATCCAGCACAGGCGACCAGTTTGGAAGCGCGCACGGTCTGGTCTTTCACTGTTATCGTAACGCCGCTGGCATCCTCCCGAATTGCCGTAACCGGCGCATTGAGCCGCACAATACCGCCGCGCTCAATAATTTCTGCAGCCATCGCCCGCGATACTTTCGCATAATCGACAATGCCTGTCGCAGGAACGAGGAGTGCCTCGAGACCGGCAACAGCAGGTTCGAGCTTGCGCAAAGCCAGCTGGTCCACATGCTGGAACGTAATCTCGTTCTGGACCGCGCGCCCGGCCAGAGCCTCCATGCGCTCGACCTCGTCAGAAGAGGTTGCGACCAGAAGCTTGCCACATGTTTCGAATGGAATGGAATACTGTCTGCAAAAGGCTTTCGTGGCTTCGGCACCTGCCCGGCACAACTGTGCCTTCAACGAACCCGGTTGGTAATAGATACCGGCATGGATGACGCCGCTATTGTGTCCGGTCTGATGACGTGCGAAATCGCTTTCCTTCTCCAAAAGAATGATCTTTGCGCCCGGCTCCGCCTCCTGCATGGCCTTTGCTGTCGCAAGCCCGACAATACCGCCACCGATAACACAATAATCAAAGTCTGCCACGAAGTCCCCTCCTCATGCCTTTTCCCGGCGCAAACGCCACCTCGCTGACGCTCGACAGGGTCATTACCTGTTACTTATACGAATGCGGCCTTGGTTGCAGCACCGCAAAATGGCATTCTTTGTGAAACCCGTTCCCCCATGCGGAGAAGTTCCATGCGCCATCAGTTCGATCTTTTTGCTCCTTCTCCTGCGGAAGGACCAGCGGAAAGGCATGAACGGGCAGAACAGCGCCCTGCACGCATCAGGCCAGGCAAGACGACCGGCATTGATGAAGCGGAGATGGTAAAGCGACTAAAAGACAGCGGGCGTTACCGTATCTTGCAGCGTCTCGATCCACCACCGACCGTTCCCGATGCCGACAAGGTGGCCTTTCCGCGGCTGGGCGTCGTCGTTGACACGGAAACAACCGGTCTCAATCCCGCACAAGAGGAAATCATTGAGATCGGTGCGGTTGCTTTCCGCTATGCGGACGACGGCTCTATTGGTGATATCTGCGCCACGTTCGGCGCGTTACAACAGCCGTCCAAGTCGATACCCGCTGACATCACCCGCATCACCGGCATTACCGACGAGATGGTAAAAGGCCAGACGATCCCGCGTGAGAAGCTGGATTCGCTCATCGCCGAAGCCGATATTATCATCGCGCACAATGCGGGTTTTGATCGCCCGTTTCTCGAGCGCTTCTCAATCGCTTTCGCGAACAAGCCCTGGGCATGCTCGGTCAAGGAGATCGACTGGACCGCACGTGGTTTTGAAGGCACCAAGCTTGGCTACCTGATTGGCCAAAGCGGTTATTTCCACAACGGGCACCGGGCTGAAGACGATTGTCAGGCCCTGCTCGCGGTGCTGAAAGCGCAATCGGGCAAAACCACGCCCTTTGCCGAATTGCTCAAGACAAGCCAGCGCGCGCGGATGCGTGTCTATGCCGAAAACAGCCCGTTCGAAATGAAGGATCACCTGAAGGCACGCGGCTATCGCTGGTCGGATGGCACCGACGGACGTCCGAAGTCATGGTGGACAGAAATTGGCGAAGAGGAACTCGAAGCCGAACTCGAATATCTCCGTACCGAGATTTATGGATGGCGCGACGCCGATCCGCTAATCCAGAAGCTCACTGCCATGGACCGCTACAAAGAGCGGTCACCGCTTCGCCCGAAGAAGTAACGGCTCCCACATTCCGAGCGCCCACCTTGCCCTTGTCCTGAGAAGGTCACCTTCTCAGGACAAGGTGCAGGATTTGCTGATCACGTTATAACAGGCCAAGGGCGTTGTTCAGGCCGCATCTCTTCATAGACTCGCGCCAATCGCAACACGCCGATATCATCGAAACGTTGGCCGAAAATCTGCAAGCCGATCGGCAGGCCCGTCGATGTATAACCACAATTGATCGAGACGGCAGGTTGCTCCGACATATTCATCGCAACGGTGAAAGCGATATGTTCAAACGGACGCTGCGGATCGTTGACCGGTGATGCCCATTCCGCCGGATAGGTAGCCATCGGCGAGGTGGGCGAGATGATGAAGTCGAAGCCTTTGGAAGCCGCAAGCGCTGCATTGCGCATGGCATCCATCTGGGCAAAGCCAAGATAGACTTCCTCTCCTGTCAGCCCGTCCGCCGTCTCGGTCCACCGATAGATATAGGGCAGAATCTTCGCACGGTTTTCCGGCGTCATTTTTCTGATGTCCGACCAGGAACGTGCCCGCCAGAATCGGTCCAGACCATCGATCATGCTGCGGTTCAGGAATGGCGCCACCGGTTCAATTATCGCGCCAGCATCGGCAAAAAGTTTTGCAGCCGCTTCTACTGCGGCCTTCGTTTCCCCGCCGACAGGCTCGCCGAAACCGGCATCAAGCCAAAGACCGATCTTCAAACCCTTAACGTCGATGTCGAGGTTCATCCAGTCGATATTCTGCGGGGGTAGGCTCATGCCGTCACGACGATCCGGTAGGGACAGAACAGACATATAGAGTGCGCTGTCGGCAACCGAGCGGGTCATCGGCCCGGCGACACGACCGAGGAATGGCGGGTCAATAGGAATGCGTCCGAAGGACGGCTTCAGGCCGACAAGGCCGCACCACCCCGCAGGCAGACGAATGGAGCCACCAATATCCGTACCGATATGCAAGGGGCCGTAACCGGCCGCACCCGCACTGCCCGCGCCAGCGCTCGAACCGCCGGGATTCGTGCTGAGGTCCCACGGGTTGCGCGCAAGCTTGTGGAAGCTCGACAGGCCCGATGACAACATGCCGAGATCGGGCATGGTCGTCTTGGCGAGCAGCACACCGCCAGCCTCTCGGCTGCGCGCTGCAGGCGGTGCGTCAGCGGCAGCTGGCTTCAGCGGCAGTGCCGCGCAGCCAAGCGGAACCGCTGTTCCTTGAGTTGCAATATTCTCCTTGATCGTCAGCGGCACACCATCGATGGGTCCAGCAGGCTCGCCCTTCGCCCAGCGCGCTTCCGAGGCTTTGGCCGCCAGCAGCGCAGCATCAGGATCGTAAGCCCAAAGCGCATTCAGTTTCGGCTCATAGGCTTCGATGCGGGTGATGACAGCTTCCGTGACCTCGACCGGCGAAAGCGATTTCGCCTTATAGGCCGACACGAGTTCAACGGCTGACAAATCGGCTAGATTCGACATTGGATACTTCCTCAGATCACTCAGGCAATTTCAGTGTGGGATTTAGGCGTTGCGCTCGCTTGCGGCGACCGGAAAATGGCTTTGGCACGGCATCGACCAGCGCCCGCGTATAATCATGATGCGGGTTGTCGAAGACCGCATTGGTCGGCCCCTGCTCGACAATATTGCCGCGATAGATCACCGCAACGCGGTCGGTGATAGCCCGCACGACACCGAGGTTGTGGCTGATGAACAAATAGGAGAGGCCGAACTTCTCCTGCAGATCCATCATCAGGTTCAACACCTGCGCCTGAATGGAAACGTCGAGCGCCGAAACGGGCTCGTCCGCGACGATCAGCGCCGGCTTGGTGATCAGCGCGCGCGCTATGGCAATGCGCTGGCGCTGCCCGCCGGAAAACTCATGCGGATACTTTTCCGCAGATTCCTTGGGAAGGCCAACTGCTTCCAGCACTTCCGCCACGCGGTCATCGCGCTCTTTGGAACTGGTACCACTTTCCAGCGCCACAATGGGCTCGGAAATGATGCGCTTCACCGTATGGCGCGGATCGAGCGAACCGTATGGGTCCTGAAAGATCGCCTGAAAGCCTTTGCGCGCCTCACGCAGGCCCGAGCGATCAAGCGCATATATATCCTGCCCGTTGATGAGAACCTGCCCCGATTGCGGACGCTCCAACCCCATCACGGCACGTGCCAGCGTGGATTTACCGGAACCGCTCTCGCCGACAATGCCAAGGCTTTGACCGGCTTCGATCTCGACATTCACACCATGCAACACGCGCAAAGCACTGGGTTTCGAAAAGAACGATGCGCGTGGAAGCTGGTATTCGCGCACGACATCACGCACCTGCAAAATCAACTTGCTCATGCGGGAACCTCGGCCACAACGTCACCGGCGCGTGGATGCAGACAGGCGGCGCGATGCCCAATGCCTTTGCTTTCGCTGATCAGATCGAGCGTCGGAATAACCTGTCGACAATCGTCCTGCACGAATGCGCAACGGTCAGCGAAGGTGCAATAAGGCGGACGCGCCAGCGGATCGGGCACGACACCGGGGATAGCGGCAAGGCGTTGGCGTCCCGTGCCATGGGCGCGCACCAGCGCAGCGCCATGTGGAGAAGCCTGGAACAGCCCCCGGGCATAAGGATGCGCCATGCGATTGAACACCTCTTCCGTGCGTCCGGTCTCTACGATGCGGCCCGCATACATGACGGCGATCCGGTCGGTCATTTCCGAAACCACGCCAAGATCATGGGTGATCAGCATCAAAGCCGTGCCGGTTTCGTCAATCAGTTCGTCCATCAGATCGAGAATCTGCGCCTGCACGGTCACATCGAGAGCGGTTGTCGGCTCATCGGCAATCAGCAGGTCCGGCTCGCAGGCAATCGCCATAGCGATCATCACACGCTGGCGCTGCCCGCCCGAAAGCTGGTGCGGATAAAGATCGAGATTGAAACGCGGTGCTGGCAAGCCGACACGATCAAGCAATTCGCGCGCCCTGCGTTCAGCATCGGTGCGGCTTTCGCCCAAATGCAGACGGCGACCTTCTGCAATCTGTGCGCCTATGGTCTTAACCGGATTGAGCGCCGTCATCGGTTCCTGAAAGATCATTGCCATGCGCCGTCCACGCATCTTGCACAGTTCCGCCTCCGGCTTGTTTGCCAGATCCTCACCGTCGAAACGCAGCGTACCGCGCACACCCATCCGATCAGGCAGCAGACCCATGGCGGCAAGGGCGGTAATCGATTTTCCACTGCCGGACTCACCAACCACACCAAGGCGTTCACCGCGATTGAGTGTCAGCGTGATATCGGACACGATATCCGCGATCCTGAGGCCGATAGGCAACTCGACGGACATCTTGTCCATTTCGAGCAAAGGTGTCGTCATCTTTGCCTCCTGACGCGCGGGTCGAGTACGTCGCGCAAACCATCACCCAACATGTTGAGGCCAAGCACAGCGAGCGTGATGGCGAGGCCGGGGAAAATGGCGAGCCAAGGCGCGTCATAAATAAAGGTCTGTGCGTCGTTGAGCATCTTGCCCCAGCTTGGCATCGGCGGCTGGGTGCCAAGACCGACATAGGAAAGTCCTGCTTCCGCCACGATGGCCAGCGCGAACTGGATCGTCGCCTGTACGATCAGCACATGATTTATATTGGGTAGCACGTGCAAAAGCGTGATCGACACATCGCCGCGTCCGGCACACCGCGCCGCCTGCACATATTCACGCTTCCACAAGCCAAGCGATGCTCCACGCGTGACGCGCGCAAAGACCGGAATATTGAAAATGCCTATGGCGATCATTGCATTCACGGCACCGGGACCGAAGATTGCTGTGATGATAACCGCTGTCAGAAGTGCCGGAAAGGCGAAGGCCAGATCAGTCATGCGCATAACGAAGCCGTCCACCATGCCCCCGCGCGCAGACGCGAAAGCACCAAGTGGAATACCAATTCCAGCACCAACGAGAACGGCAATGATCGACACGGCGATGGAGTTGCGCGCGCCGACCATGATCATGGAAAAAACGTCGCGCCCGAAATTATCTGTGCCAAACAGATGGTTAAGACTTGGCCCCTGCAACTTGTCACGGAAATTCATGCCCGTCGGCGAATAAGGCGTCCACACGTAGGAAATGACGGCCATCGCGACCAGAATGATCGTAATGATAGAGCCAATGGCCAGGCTGCGGCTCAGCAGCACCGTTTTGAACACACCTGGCTTCGGGAGAGCCTGCGTTTCACTCATCGGGTGCCTCCCGTCGAAAGGCGCGGATCGATAAAGCCGTAGACAAGATCGACGATGAAATTGACCGCAATCACGGACGCGGCAAGCAACGTCACCAGCGACTGAACAGTGACGAGATCACGCTGCGCAATGGCCTGAAAAACCAGTCTTCCAAGACCGGGCAGATTGAAGACGTTTTCGATGATGATGGTTCCTGCCAGCAGAAAGGAGAATTGCAGGCCGATGATGGTGACAACCGGGATCAGCGCATTCGGCACCGCATGACGCCAGAGCGCGGCCTTGCGTGTCAGGCCTTTGGCGCGCGCTGTCCTCACGAAATCCTCACCCAGCGTTTCGATGACTGCGGATCGGGTTACGCGGGCCAGAATGGCGGCAAGAGGCAGCGCAAGCGCCAATGCCGGCAGGAACAGCGAACGGAAGCCAATCCAGAAGCCACCCTCCCAGCCGGCGAAACCCGAAGCCGGAAACCAGCCGAGTTGCAAGGCAAAGAGCAGGATCAAAAGCAGGCCGAGCCAGAAATTCGGTATGGCGACACCGACCTGAGCCATCCCCATGGACAAAACATCGCCCATCTTGCCGCGCTTGGAAGCGGCGTAAACACCAACCGGAATAGCGACCGCGACCGACAGCACCATGGAAAGAAGCGCCAGCGGTAACGTGACCATGATGCGAGGGCCGAGCAATTCGCTTATCGGAACGGAATAGGTGTAGCTCGTACCGAAATCGCCTTTCAGAAAGCCGCCAATCCAGGAAAGATAGCGCCACCAGAGTGGCTGATCGAGGCCGAGCTGCTTGTGAAGCGCTGCCAGTGTTTCGGGCTGCGCATTGATGCCCAGGATCACCGCCGCCGGATCACCCGGCAGCACCTGCATCAGCAGAAAGACGATGACGGAAGCCGCAAGCGTCGTAAGCAGAAGCGAAACCAATCGCCCGGATATGTAAGCCAGCAAAGCGACCTCCCTGAAAAGACGGATATCCGCTTTCCACATTCCAACTCGCTGCGCGCCCTGCCCTTTATCGCTATGGGCTGCGCGGCTGTTCAAATTGATTCAATGCGCATACCCGAAAACCGCTTCACACTTTTCGGGTATGCGCTTAAAGCCGCCCCGCCGAACAAACGACGGGGCAAACTGGTTATTCAGCCCAATAGGCCTGCGTCAGATCGTCAGCCGGGATCGGCATGTTCTTCCACAGACCCCTGACGTTTTTGTTCCAAACACCAATTTTCGGTAGCGCATAAAGGAAGATATTCGGCTCGTCGGCAGCAAGCTTTTCCTGCAGTTTCTTCACGAGTTCAAGCTGTTCCTCATCGCTTCCCGCCTCGGCATAAGCCTTGTAGAGCGCCTTATATTCCGGGTTGTTGTAGTTGAAGTAATATTTGTCGCGGGCATAGATATCGAGATCGCGCGCTTCTGTATGAGCGATGATCGTCGCGTCGAAATCCGAACGCTTGAACACCTGATCCAGCCATTGCGCAAACTCGATCGGTACGAGATTGGCCTGAATGCCGACTTCCGCCAGCATGGCCGCGATAATTTCGCCGCCGCGGCGCGCATAGGCCGGAGGCGGAAGCGTGATGGTGATCGACGTGCCAGCCGGAACGCCAGCTTCTTCCAGCAGTTGCTTCGCCTTGGCCGGATCGTACGGATAGGTTTCCGACAGATCGACGTAGCCGGGGTCGACCGGCGCATAATGCGAACCGATTGGCGTACCAAAACCGGAATAGACGCCTTCGATCAGCGCCTTGCTGTCGATGGCATGGGCCAGCGCCTGACGCACCTTCACATTGTCGAACGGCGCCTTGGCATTGTTGAGCGACAGCAGAACTTTGCCCGCCGTATTGCCGACTTCCACCTGAAGATTGTCATCGCTTTTGAAGCGGCTGATCAGTTCCGGCGCCTGAAACATCGGGAATACGTCGATGTCACCGGCAAGGATAGCAGCGGCCGCCGCCGACGGATCGCTCACGAAGCGGAACGTGACGGCGGCAAGCTTTGCAGGCTCACCCCAATAGTCCGCATTGCGCTCCAGCTCGACGCGGTCGGCCTGTACCCAACGTTTGAATTTGAAAGGGCCCGTGCCAACCGGCTTGGTTTTGTTATCCGCAGCCGAATTCGGCGCAACCATCACCGCATCGCCCCAACCCATATTGAACAGGAAATTCGAGGTCGGGCGCTTCAGCGCGATGACGGCAGTCGCTGGATCAGGACATTCCGTGCTGGCAATCGGTTCAAACAACCCTTTTTGCGCATTGGTGGAATCTGGAGCCACCGCGCGTTCATAGGAGAACTTAACGACTGAACAGTCGAACGGCGTACCATCATGAAACTTCACGCCCTGACGCAGTTTGAACGTATAGGTCTTCCTGTCGTCGGATACGGTCCAGCTTTCAGCCAGAAGCGGCTTCACCGTGCCATCCTCGACAATACGCACCAGACCTTCATAAAGGTTGGCATAGGTAACCTGCCGGATACCGGCGGCGGCGTTGGCCGTCGGATCAAGGCCCGGCGGCTCGAGCACTTCGCCAACCACCAGCGTATCTTTTGCAAATGCACCGTTGATCGATGCCAGCATCGCGGCTGTTATCAGCCCGGCCTTCAGCAGTTTACCCATCGTTCCTCTCCGGCTCCCCTTGCCTCTTCTTTTAAATTGAACGCCCGCCATCCACGTCGAGCGCAACCCCGGTAATCATAGAGGCAGCGGGCGAACAAAGGAAAGCCGCCGCTTCAGCCAGATCATCGGGTTTCAACAGGCGACCCATCGGGATGGAATCGCGGAACTTCTTGCGGATTTCCTGGGTGTCTTCGCCCATGAAGGTGGTGAGAAGCGGCGTTTCACCTGCAACCGGGTTCAATGCAACCACACGTATCTTTGCTGGAGCAAGCTCGATAGCGAGCGCCTTGGTGACGGACACGACCCAGCCCTTTGTGGCATTGTACCAAGCGAGATTCGGACGGGGACGACCAGCGCCGGTCGAAGCGACGTTTAGGATTACGCCCTCGCCATTGTCCTTGAAATGTGGAATGAGCTTGCGCGTCATCAGATAGACGCCGCGCACATTGACGCCGAGAATGCGGTCGAACTCTTCCGGTTCCACCAGCTCAGCATTTTGCGGCTTGTGACCAATGCCGGCATTGTTAATCAGAATATCGATTTTCCCGAATTTCGACAGAGCAGCTTCCACCGCTGCATCGACATCGGCTTCCTTGGAAATATCGGCAGCCACGGCCAGCGCCGCGTCGCCGATTTCGCCTGCGACGCGCTCAGCGCCTGCCTTGTTGCGGTCAACGATAACGACCTTTGCGCCGCCGTCAGCAAAGCGCTTTGCCATGCCTTCGCCAAACCCCGAACCTGCTCCCGTGATGAGCGCGACCTTACCTTCAAGCGACACTATAATTCTCCCGAATGCTATTTTCAGCCGTGATACACGGAAATCGTCTTCAACGAGGCAAACCCGTAGAGCGCCTCAAAGCCCTTCTCGCGGCCATGGCCGGATTTCTTCACGCCGCCGAACGGCAGTTCAATGCCGCCACCGGCGCCGTAATTATTAATGAACACCTGACCTGAATGAATGGCTCGCGCCAGGCGGAACTGGCGTCCGCCGTCATTGGTCCAGATGCCGCAGACAAGGCCGTATGAAGTCCCATTGGCAACCGCGATGGCTTCTTCTTCCGTATCAAAAGGTAGGATGACCTGCACCGGACCGAAGATCTCCTCCTGCGCAAGACGATGACCGGCGGGCACGTCGCGGATCAGCGTCGGCAGCACATAGGCGCCGCCTTCCGGCGCATCATCGACAAGCACGCCCTGCGCGGCAATTGCCAGACCGTCCTGTCCGGCAAGGTCGAGATAGTTCTCGACAATCGCCTTCTGGCGCTGCGACACCACCGGGCCGACCGAGAGATCGGCACTGGCCGGACCGACTTTCAATGCGCGATAGCGTTCGCTCATACGCGCCACGACATCCTCATAGATGCTGCGTTCGACCAGAATACGCGATGACGCCGAACAGGTCTGACCGGCGTTCTGAATACCCGCATTGACCAGAAAAGGTACGGCGCGATCAAGATCAGCATCTGCAAAAACAATCTGCGGAGATTTGCCACCAAGTTCCAGCGTCACCGGCACAGTGTTCTTCGCTGCTGCGGCCTGAACCGCCTCGCCCGTGCGCACTGATCCCGTGAACGAGATGTGATTGACGTCAGGATGTTCGGAAAGCGCCGCGCCGGCCTCCACGCCAAGCCCGGTCACGACATTGAGCGCTCCCTTCGGCAAGCCAGCCTTTTCGGCAATCCTGGCGAATTCCAAGATGGTCAGACAAGCTTCTTCAGCCGGCTTCACCACGGCGGCATTGCCCATAGCCAGCGCCGCGCCCAGACTGCGTCCCAGAATCTGCATAGGGTAGTTCCACGGAATGATATGCCCCGTGACGCCATGTGGCTCATAGATCGACAGAACCGTAAAGCCGTTCTGATAGGGAAGCGTGTCGCCGTGCACCTTGTCGGCGGAAGCGCCATAAAACTCCAGATAACGCGCCAGCGCCACGACGTCAGCACGTGCCTGCGTGATCGGCTTGCCAACATCCTTTGATTCCAGATCGGTCAGGAGATCGACATTCTTCAAAACCTCTTCCGAAATACGGTGCAGCAAACGACCACGCTCGGTCGCCGTCAGCTTGCCCCACTCACCAGACAGTGCGGCACGCGCCGCAGCCACCGCCAGATCGATATCGGTTTTGGTTCCGCGTGCAATCAGCGCCAGTTCGCTGCCATCGGAAGGATTTCGGAGGGTGATAAGCTCGCCGCCAACGGCATCCTGCCATGCGCCCGCGATGAAATTGCCATAACGGAGCAAGCCAGCTCCTCCCGTCCTGTCTTCATGCTTCATTTTCATTCTCCCGAAGAGGCATTTCCGCCTCCAATCTTGCGGTTGTCGCGCGGATATGCGCGCGCGCCAGCCGCTCGGCCTCTTCCCCATCGCGCGACGCGATGGCTTCGACAATGGCTCCATGTTCACGAATTGCCTCGCGCGCCCGGTCTACTGACAGCGAAAAGGATGGCGCAAAAACCTGCGACGTCATGCGCAAAAGCGGCACGAAGGCGATCAGCGAGGCGTTACCTGCCGTGTTCATGACGGCCATATGAAAATCGACATTAGACTGGGTATAGGCTTTCGGGTCCCACGGATCGACGACCGTACCCTGACCCGCAACATGTGCGCGCAGTTTTGCAATATCCGTGTCGCTCGCTCGCTCGGCGGCAAAACGCGCGGCCACACCGTCCAGCACTTCACGCACCGCGTAGGCATCGATCAGGCGGGTAAGATCAGCAGAAGCGACGCGCACCCCCCTGCCTGGCAGGTGGATGACCAGCCCATCCCGTTCCAGAACGCGCAAGGCTTCACGCAAGGGCGTGCGGCTGATGCCGAACTCCGCGGCAATATGTTCCTGCCTGAGTATCGCGCCCGGCGCATAGTCACCAGCATAGATTCGCTCGCGAAGTGCCTCTGCCACTTCGTCCAGCAAACGGGTCTGACTGCGCCATTCAAAAGCTGCCAATAGAAAAGCCTCCCAACTTTTCTAGGTACAATATCCTGGATACAAAATCAGTCAATCTGAAAAAAGAACATGTTTTCAGAAATCAGAAGGGCAATGGGAGACCGAAAATTTCACAGATGCCCCTCGAAACGATACAATTCGTCTCAACGGCCAATGACAAACTTTCACAAGTCATTCACTCGCCGACGATTTCCGCTAGCATTTCGGCGAGCTGGTGAAGCTGGTCGGGGCCATTGTCCATATGCCGGATAACGATTTCCATGGGTTCGACAGCTGGCAATCCCGCGGCGGCAGGCACCACGTGATGACGGGGAAGCGCAACACGCGTCGGCAGCAGGCTGACGCCCAGCCCCTCGGCGATGGCACTCTGGATACTTGCCAAGCTGGAACTGGTGAAAACCACGTGCCACCGCCTGCCCACGCGATCAAGAGCCTCCATCATGTCGCTGCGATAAAGCCCGTTCGGTGGAAACACGACAAGCGGCAGCGGATCGACATGGGAAACGGGAAAATCGGCGCTATCAAGCCAAGACAGCGGTTCAGGCCAATGTATAGTCCCGACTGTTTCACCGCGCTTCTGCTTCACCATGACTAGGTCGAACTCACCGGTCTCGAAACCTTTCTGCAGGTCACGGCTTAACCCACTTGTCACCTCAAGTTTTGTGTTGGGGTGCGTGCGCATGAAACGCGCCAGAACAGGCGTAACCAGGCGTGAAGCGAAATCTTCCGGCAGGCCGAGGCGAAACGCAGCGGTGAGCGCCGTCCCGGCCATCGCGGATGCGGCCTCATCATGCAGATACAGGATGCGGCGCGCATAACCCAACAGCTTTTCGCCCGCATCGGTCGGGCGCACACCATGCCGGGCACGCTCCAGAAGCGCCTGACCGGCAGCTTCTTCCAGCCGTATGATCTTCTGGCTTATTGTCGATTGGGTCGAGTGCAACTGAAAGGCCGCAGCCGTAAAACTACGGCTGTCGAC
This sequence comes from Ochrobactrum sp. CGA5, assembly GCF_006345815.1. GTDB lineage: Bacteria > Pseudomonadota > Alphaproteobacteria > Rhizobiales > Rhizobiaceae > Brucella. The sequence continues at coordinate 331,767 of NZ_VCIG01000043.1, forward strand.
AACAGCCACGAAAGCCCGCAAAAGATCCAAGCTGAAAGAAGTATTCATAAATCCACTGATTGTTAGTTCAATATTTAATTTCCGAATATGCCACCGTGCTTGTATGAACACAACAAGCAGGAGAACCCGCCGATGAGTCAAACCAGATTCAGCTTGAGTGCCTTGGTGTTTATTGCAGGAACGATCGTTATGGCCGAACCGACATTACCCTTTTATCCCACCGCAGCCCATGCCGAAACGCCTCTTCTTCAAGCCGCAGCAATCGGCGATCTGGCCTCGGTCAATGCAGCCATCAAGACCGGAGCAGACCTTGAAGCGCGCGGCAAGAATGGCGAGACAGCTCTTCTTGCGGCAACCCATGCCAATCACATCGATGTTGCCCGCGCACTGATTGAGGCGGGGGCTGATGTCAATGCCAAGGACGCCATCAAGGACAGCCCCTATCTTTATGCGGGTGCACGCGGACACCTCGAAATCCTCAAGATGACACTCGCGCATGGGGCTGATCTGACGAGCACCAATCGCTATGGCGGAACGGCACTCATTCCCGCCTCCGAACGCGGGCATGTCGAAACGGTGCGCACGCTAATCGAAGCTGGCGTCAAGGTCGATCACGTCAACAATCTCGGCTGGACGGCGCTCCTTGAAGCCATCATGCTCGGCGATGGCGGCCAGCGCCATATCGATATCGTGAAGCTTCTCATCGACGCCGGTGCCAACGTCAGTCTGGCAGACAAGGACGGCATTACGCCGCTTCAACATGCCCGCAACCGGGGCTATGCGCCGATGGTGGTCCTGCTGGAAAAGGCAGGAGCGAAATGAGCAGCGACAGCACATATCTTGATCAGGCCATAAAGCTCGCCTTCGACAATGTTGAACAAGGCGGACGACCGTTCGGCGCCGTGATCGTCAAGGACGGCAAAGTCATCGCTACAGGCGTCAATCGCATGCAGGCCGATTGTGACCCGACCGCCCATGCCGAATTGCTGGCATTGCGCGCAGCAGGTAAGGCGCTGCTATCACCGCGACTCGACGGCTGCGAAGTCTATGCCAGCGGCCAGCCCTGCCCCATGTGTTTTGCCGCGATGCGCATGGCCGGGGTCGAAAAAAACCGCTTCGCCTATTCCAACGAGCAGGCAGCCTCTTTCGGTCTTTCCACCGCCAGAATCGCCGCTGAACTTGCCAAATCTTTCAGCGAACAGACAGGCATCAGTTTCGAGCATTCCCCGCCGGAGAACGATCCTGAACTCTATCTGGTCTGGAGCAACAAGCAGAAGGCAGGCGCTTGAGACATGCAGACAACCCGTCGTTCGGCGACAAGCAACGAGAACACATCAAGCCTTGCCCTCATCGCGCTTGTCGTCCTGATCGGGCTCAACCTGCGTCCGTTCCTGACCGCGCCGGGGCCGGTACTTTCTGACATTGCTGCTGACACCGGAATGGGCTTCGGTGTACTATCCCTGCTCACCTTCGTGCCAATGATGCTGATGGGGCTTGGCGCTTTCGCCGCTCCGCGCGTTCAGTTTCGGCTCGGTACCCGGCGCAGCATGTTAGCAGCACTTACGATTCTTGCAGCAGGATCCCTCCTGCGTGGCTTTGTGCCGAATGGCGTTTCGCTGATACTGACCGCAGTTCTATGCGGCATGGGCGTCGCGATGATTCAGGCATTGATGCCAGGCTTTATCAAGGCCAATTTCCCGGCAAGCATCGCCACAGTGACCGGGCTCTATTCTGCCACGATCATGGGCGGCGGTGCTCTGGGGGCACGGTTAACACCCTGGCTTGCAGGATCGGAGCATAACTGGCGCTTGGCACTTGCCGTCCTTGCGATTCCAGCGGTTTTGGCCCTGCTGACGGCGGTTCCCATCCTCCGCGAATCTTCATCGCCGGGCAAAAAGTCAGGCATAACTGGCTACCTGTTGCGCCGCCCGCGCACATGGATGCTGATGGCTGCTTTCGGTTTCGTCAATGCGGGCTATTCGTCCATGGTCGCATGGCTTGCTCCTTATTATCAGTCGCTGGGGCTGGCGGCCTCTACAACCGGCAATCTCGTCGCGGCGATGGCTGCCGCACAGGCGATCGCTGCTTTCGGACTACCCCTGTTCGCCCGTCGCAACACTGACCGCCGCCCTTGGCTATTGCTGACATTGGCCATGCAGGCAGTCGGCTTTGCGGGCCTCGCCTTCACACCACAGTTTTCGCCCTTCTTCTGGTCAGCCATTTGCGGCGCGGGTCTTGGCGGCAGCTTCGCCCTCGCCATTATTACATCGCTCGACCACCTGCCCATACCTGAAGAAGCAGGCGCACTGGCTGCCATGATGCAGGGCGGTGGCTTCCTGATCGCAGCTCTCGGTCCTGTCGCGACCGCCTTCCTGCATGGCCTGACCGGTTCATTCGCATCAGGCTGGATCATGCATCTCGTTCTGCTCGCAAGCATCTGCCCGCTCTATCTGAGCTTTAATCCGCGCCAATATGCGTATGTCATGGAACTGCCGATTCAGGCCGAAACTGGCACACAATAGCGTTACCTGTCCGGTTTATGGCCCGAAAACAGTTCTCGGCAGGCGGTTTTCGGATAGATAGCTTGCTGACCTTCCCAATGCGGTTAAGGTACAGCAATCTGTCGTTTATTTACGGCACGTGGAGCGGTTCCCGTTAAGACGGGCTCGTCAGAACTGCTCTGGTGCCGAATACTGGTCATGAAATGAAGCACGAAACTGCTATCCACCAAAGCACGTCCTCGGCTCTGGACGGTTTGCCCAAGCCGCGAATCTATTGGGCATGGGCAACTTTGGTGGTGGGTCTCACACTCGCTGTCATCGACGGCACGATTGCCAATGTCGCCCTGCCAACCATCGCCGCCGATTTCTCGGCTGGTCCTGCCGCTTCGATCTGGATCGTCAACGGCTACCAACTTGCAATTGTGGTCACCCTGCTTCCACTTGCAGCACTTGGCGAAATCTATGGCTATCGGCGCGTTTATCTTGGCGGCGTGGCATTATTCACCGTCGCTTCGGTGGCCTGCGTTTTCTCGCGCTCGCTGGAAGCACTCACTTTCGCCCGCATTATACAGGGGCTGGGTGCCGCCGGCCTGATGAGTGTGAACACAGCCCTTCTGCGCTATACAGTGCCACAGGCGAAATTCGGCACAGCTATTGGCCTCAATGCACTCTTCGTCGCGGTTTCGTCGACCATCGGGCCGACCCTTGCCGGCGTCATGCTATCCTCCCTAAGCTGGCCGTGGCTTTTCGTGATCAATATTCCACTCGGCGTCGCAGCCGTTCTGATGGGCTTCAAAAGCCTGCCTGAGAATGACCGCTCTGTGCGTAAATTCGATGTTGTCAGTGCCATATTGTCTGCACTCACCTTTGGCCTACTGGTCACGACGATCGATAGTGCAGGCAGCAAAATCGGCTCCTTCGTTGTGCTACTGCAAGCGGCGGGCTGCGTGACTGCGGCTGTTCTCCTCACACGGCGGTCGCTGCGTATGACCGATCCGCTGCTACCACTCGACCTCTTGCGCATTCCGGTTTTCACGCTTTCCATCTGCACCTCGATCATGTCGTTCTTGGCACAGATGATGGCATTCATCTCGCTGCCGTTCCTCTTTCAGGTCGTCTTCGGCTTCAAGCCGATCGAAGTCGGTTTCCTGATGATGCCCTGGCCTATCGCACTTGCCATAGTCGCACCGCTTTCAGGCAAACTGTCCGACAAACACTCTCCAGCGATTCTGGGCCTGGTTGGCCTCATCACGTTCTCCATCGGCCTTGCGCTGGTCGGCATGTTGCCGGAACATCCATCTATCCCGGATATCTGCTGGCGCATGGCAATTTGCGGAATTGGTTTCGGCCTTTTTCAGGCACCGAACAATCGCATGATGATTACTTCAACGCCGCGCTCACGGAGCGGTGCCGCAAGCGGAATGCTGGGCACGGCACGCCTTCTCGGCCAGTCATTGGGTGCGGCATTCGTTGCCTTTCTGCTGTCACAATGGGGCGTGGAAGGAACTCCCTATATTCTCTTCTTCGCATCAGGCTTCGCGCTATTTGCCTCGCTGATCAGCGTCACACGCCTTGGACGCTGACTTCATCCACAGCTTTGGAGAGCGTCGGAAAATATCTTATATAAAGAAGCAAATTTCCCTGTTGCAATCTCCAGAGCGTTGGTCCATATAGCGCCTGCCTGACGGAAACGAATGGTTTCCGAAACGACTGGCGCGAGCGGGTGTAGCTCAGGGGTAGAGCACAACCTTGCCAAGGTTGGGGTCGAGGGTTCGAATCCCTTCGCCCGCTCCAGTTTTTCCGATCAGCTTCAGGTATCAAGATCCCGGCTTTGTCCGGGATTTTTGCTTTTTCATCGTGATCGTCCAGAAGCGTCCCAAACCGCACGCATCGTTCACTCAACAATCTGCGCCGATCAGAGTGAACGAATGCGCACGCTCAGGCAGGCACTTTTAAAGTGTGTTCTTGAAAATCTGGCCACCCTTCATGATAAGGTGAAAATTTTCATCGGGCGTCGACAAGAACGAAAGGTCTTTCTCGGGGTCACCTTCCACCACAAGCAGATCGGCAAAAGCGCCAGGCTCTATAACACCAAGTTTCCCACTGTAAGGAGATCGCCCGCCTGACATGGCAAGCAGTTTTCCATTGGCTCCCGTACCAATATGCAGCGCTTCGAGCGGGCTCATGAAACGGGCAAGCTTGGCCAACTGCCGTCCTTGCGACGCGGTGCCTGCGGGGGTCATAAGAATATCCGTTCCAAAGGCTGTTGGGATTTTATATTCCTTGGCCCATTCAAACGCCCTGACCGTGCCTTCCGACACCTGTTTCTGGGCTGCCTGTCGTTCGGCATCAGGGTATTGATTAGCGTCTTCGTCCATCAGAAATGGTTGCAAGCTCCACCATACACCTGCATCCCCCATCATCTTCACGGTTTCTTCATCCACCAGTTGGCCGTGTTCGATGCTCTTGATGCCGGCGCGTATCGCTCTTTGAACGGCTGCGGAAGTGTAGGCGTGAGAGCAAACATATGTGCCCCAATCCTCAGCGGCTTCCACTGCTGCACGAAGCTCGCGCTCAGTATACTGTGTGACCTCCAGAGGGTCGTAGGGCGATGCCACACCGCCACCGGCCATAACTTTGATCTGGCTTGCACCATGCATTAGCTGTTCGCGGGTGCGCATGAGGACCAGATCAGCCCCGTCGGCGATTGCAGCTACGCCAACTTTCTCAGGATAGCTCAACTCTCCGTTCGTTCTGGGCAATTCGGTCAGCGTGCGAAAATCACCATGGCCGGAGGTCTGGGAAATCATTGCACCGGATGGGAAAATACGGGGGCCTGGTACGACGCCCTCGTCAACGGCGCGTTTTAGGGCGAAAGCCGGCCCCCCCATATCACGCACAGTCGTGAAGCCGCGCATCAAGGTCGCACCTGCTTCTTTTGCCGCCACCATATGGACATAGCCGATATCGCCTGTCATTGCCGTGGTCTGGGTTACAGCGGCAAGGGTGCTGTGCCAATGGGCATCAATAAGGCCGGGTATGACCGTTCGTCCCCCGCAATCGATACGCTCCGCATCCGCTGGCCCTTGTCCCTTGGCAGGTAGGGCGGATATGCGTCCGCCGTCGATCAGAATATCCACGTCCTCCCGAATCTTCAGATTCTCACCGTCGAACAGGCGTAAATTGGTAAGGAGTATCGGACGAGGCGGCGTTTGTGATTTGGCTGGTGTTGTCGATAACCCGAACCCGGCAAACATACCAAGAACCGCAGTCATCCCGCCAAGAATCTCCCGACGCGACAGATCTGCATGTATCCGTCGATAGGCAGCAAGCGTTTCGGGCGCCGCGCAACGACACGGATTTATACCTTGATAGACATTGTTGGAAGATGAAACACAGCAGCCGCAAATAAGCATTGTTAGCCCCCAAGGAGTTGTTTCTTATGCGATAAGAGTTTCGGTCCAATTGAAGCAGATAGGTACTATTTTAAGCGCGTCGCGTTTTACTATATCCCTGCGACACGCTTTAAGTCTTCGTTCTCACACATATCCTCATCCCCAAAAAGTTCCCGCTTTGGGGAGATATGCTTTAGAGCGCGTTTCGATCTAACTGGATCGGATCGGCGCTCTAACATCTTAATTTTTAGCATAATCTTATCGATCCTCGTTCCGCTCCGATCAGATTATGCTCTAATTATCCCTGCAAACAGTGTTTTAAAACAGATCAACTACCACTTCACCCGGAAACCGACTGTTCCTTTATAGGCATAGCTGTCGCCGAAATTGCTCAGACTGGTGTTGATGGAGCCCTCTCCATAAAGAGAGTATTTGTCACTGTTCCAGTTGTAACTGGTTCCCAGTCCGATACCAGCCCAGAAACGATCATTGCGACTGGTAAAGCTTGTGCCTGAAACGTCGATCTTCGTCCCATCCAAAAACTCATAATAGAGATTGGCGATACCATACACATACGTTCGATCGATCAATCCCTTGTCGTTGTACCATGAGTTCTGACGGTCGATGCTTAATCCGAGACGACCCTGCAGGCTGTCACCCCGATTGAGATCGACGGTGGCATCAAATACATCGTTGAAGCTGTCAAAATCCACGTTCGAGTAAACCAACTGCGCCTGCGGGGTGACGGACCATTGCTCGTTGAGCATGACGCGTTTTCCGCTTTCCAGAGACAAGGCGTATCCGAAGCCGTCATTGCCATCAGTCAGGGCAAGATTGGCAAGCATGGAATTCAGATCGCTCTTATACCAAGTCGCCTGCGCCTGTCCGTCAACATAAAAGCCGCTTTCGCCATACCAGGTCAGTGTTCCACCCAGCCCGTAGCCATCCGTCGATATTTCGCCATCGCCATAGACGGAGCGCGTTTTCGCCTTGCCATGTACGTAATGTACGGTCACACCGCCAATCAGCTTGCCGTTTTCATTCTCGACGAACAGTCCGTCCAGTCCGGCCTGCATACGAAAAGTATTGAAATTATAATCCGTGCGGGACGTTGAGAAGCGCGGTTCCATGCTGGTATGCATGCCTTCGACACGTCCCCATATTCCATTGTTTTCGACGAGAACGCCGGCTTCCTGTGGCGGCGCATAGGGCGAGCCGATCGGGTCGGCCCCTTCCGAAAGCATGACGTTGCCCGCACGGCTCCAGTACCGATTGCCAACGCGCTGCTGCAATGTCGGAAGGCCGTTCAAGCCAAGCAATAACTGCGGATAGGCTTCATAAACAGGAACACCCGGCTGATAGAGGGGCAATTCCTCTCCGGGTTCTGGCTCAGGCTCCGGCCCTGGCTCTGGTTCGACGGGCGTCATTGCCGAGCGGAGATACCAATCGCCATCATTCGGTGTAGATACGCCGCCTTTATAAAGCCGATAGGCGTAAGCACCGCCGACAACAGCAGGGCCTCCCTCAAACTCATAGTCGCCAAGGAGTGTGAATAAACCATCCGATGCTCCGTTGACGTTGATGATGCGGATGCCTTCACTGGTGATGGCACCTGTCCCGTTGACATTGACAACATCGACCAAAGTGTTGCCTGCTGTATCCCCGGTAACGATCAGCATGTCCGTTGCGGAATTGTCATCACCCAATACTGTGTTGAGGCGTAGTTCACCGCTCGACCCTGTATAGTTTCCATTGATGGTGAGACGATCCCCCACCGAGCTGCCGCCAGCAGCCAGATCAATCAGGCCGGCATTGTTGACACCAACGGCTGCCCCGGCAATGCTTGGTGAGATGAAATGATTTCCATTGCTCGCAATAACCGTGCTGGTACCGTCGATGTTCAGTACTCCTGTTCCGGTTACGGAGTCGCCAAGTATCAGGTCGCTTCCCATGGTCAATTGCGAACCTGTGATGAGATTGATGGTCTCCCAGTTTATAAAACGCCCGGGGTTTGATGTATTTACATTGGCAAGCGTGATTGTGTCAGTGCCAAGCCCGCCGTCCACGGCTGGTGTGAACTGCAAGGTGGCATCGTCCAGTTTCTTCAGATTGGCAACGTCATCGCCATTGCCCATCAAGACCTGACCATTAATAATTCCGCCGGAAATCCAGTCGAAACGATCATTGCCTTCACCCAAATCAACCGCAACGGGTCCGACTGCATTCAGGCTACCGGCTCGCATGATGAACACATCATTCCCACCCTGTAGTTGAATGGCGGGACCGGAACCGCTTGTCACCGTACCGGAATTATCGACCAGCTCATCTCCGTCCAGACCAACGATCGCGACTGATTGACGGCTAGTCACGCTTGATGTGCTTGTGTTGACAAGGCTATTGATCTGCCCCGCGGTCGTTTCGAAATAGACCGCGCTTTCATTCAGGCCATTTGCAATCAGAACACCTTCATTGACCGCAGTATTGTTGGTCCCGACGATATCAAGAGCATGGGAATCCTTTCCATCGACATCAATCGTACCCGTATTGCGGATGGTATTGTTATTGCCCCGTACAATTATCCCGTCCGTATCCTGATTTGAACCAGCTGGTGGCCGTGTTGTTATCGATCCGGTATTGATGACGGTCAGAAAATCGCCGGTCGCCTGCATTCCGTCAGCTTCAATGCCCGTCAGACTGATGGTGCCGTTATTGATTGCAATGTTATTGCTGCCAAAGAGGTCCATGCCATCACCATCGTGCCCGGACGTGGTAATAGTGCCGTTGTTGATGATGGTACTGCCACTGCCGTCAGCGCGAATACGCATCCCTCTTGCTGAAGGGCCCGTTGTACTGATCAGGCCGTTGTTTACGAGGATGTTGTTTCCAGCCCGCGCCTCCATTCCGTGCGCGCTGTCCCCAATGCTCGTCACAGTGCCGTTGTTTGTGATGCTGCTCTCGCTGAACACGGAAAGCACTCGTTCCGAGTCGTTGGTGGATCGCGTGACTGTCGCGCCGGAATCGACTGTAATTGAGACGCCCGTTGTATTGCTGCCCGCCCGGCTCCCTTGACTGTCAGTACCGGTGCAAGTGACTGTTGTATTGCTCGGGAGAGACCGGCCCGCAGGATCACACGCAGCTTGCGCTTGGGTCCAGCCAATTAGAAGAGGTACTATTGAGACAGACGCAAACAGCCATATGCGTAATGATTTGGTGCTTCTCCACTTCACAGAACCCTGAACTGTAGCGCGATGGATGGCGCTTTCGATACTATGAGCAACAACAGACGCCATAACACCTCCAGATACACTGACAAATGGAACTACATTTCAATTGTAATGCAAATTACATATTTCTAAACGATATACTTGAATCGTTGAAGCTTCAACTCCCGCATTCATTTGGCCCTTCTGCATTGAACCGGAGTAATAAAAGCTGAAACTGCCAAATCTTCATCGAGTTTTAAGTTCGTTCCGGTGATTTAGAGCTTCTGTATGTGCGGCGGTAACAGCGGGTCGCGATGCGGCCCCTCTTCAGCCGCGCGGCGACCGGATCATTCGGCAGATTGTCGTCTGATTGAACTCGGTAAGTGTCGGTCAGCCAAAGACCATTGAAACTTCGGATGAAGGCTTTCTGAATTGGTTGCCTGACGCCATCACGTGCTAATCCACCTTGGTCCGTCGCCCTTGGATGATATCGACGCGGAGGATCCGCGCGGAATTGCTTTTCCGGGTAGGGATCTGGCTTGATTTGTATTTTTGGCTATAGACGTCAAAAAACCCCGTAGATTTTCTACGGGGTTTGAATGGTATTTTGTTGATTTTGGTTGCGGGGGCAGG
>NZ_VCIG01000044.1 GCF_006345815.1 Ochrobactrum sp. CGA5
CCCTGACGGCGAATGGCGAGATAGCCAATGACAAGGCCAAGCACCGCAGCAGCCAGCATGCCAAGCAGGATGCCGATTTCGGGCGATACACCCCACACCTTGACTGCATGGGCTGTGACATAGGCAGCGCCCCCAAAGAAGGCTGCGTGACCAAAGGACAGAATGCCGGTATAGCCGAGCAACAGATTGAAGGCCGAAGCAAACAGCGCAAAACACAGCATCTTCATCAGGAAGATCGGGTAAACCATGAAGGGTGCTGCGATCAGTCCAATCAATGCGATAACAAGAATGACTG
>NZ_VCIG01000045.1 GCF_006345815.1 Ochrobactrum sp. CGA5
CATGGACAATTTGCCTGCTCATAAGGTTGTCGGAATACGAGAAGCGATTGAGGAGGCAGGTGCGCAACTACGGTATCTGCCGCCCTATAGTCCCGATTTCAACCCAATAGAGATGGCGTTCTCGAAACTCAAAGCACATCTGCGTGCAAAAGCCGAACGCACTGTCGAAGCGCTGTGGGATGCCGTCGGCCAAGTCATAACATTGTTCGAACCAACCGAGTGCGCTAACTACTTTGCAGCTTGCGGTTATGACCCAACATAAAACGGATTCGCTCTAGAGCATATCCTTTGAACACTGAATCGATTTTGAAGTGACAATCGGCGATCTGTCTGATTCAAGGTTTCCAGTTATGGAGGCTTTTGATGGGACGAGCATTAAGCAGTGATTTGCGATCACGCGTTTTGAAGGCTGCAAACGAA
>NZ_VCIG01000046.1 GCF_006345815.1 Ochrobactrum sp. CGA5
AGGACGCATGCCATGAAGATGATTCCGGTGACGATTGTCACGGGGAAGTCTGACGTTGCGAGATAGTTTTGCAGTGCGACGACGAAGGCTGCGCCGACGATGGGTCCGATGAGCGTTCCGATGCCCCCGAGCAACGCCATCAGGATCACTTCGCCTGACATTTGCCAGCCCACATCCGTCAATGTTGCAAACTGGAAGACGAGTGCCTTCATGCCGCCTGCAAGTCCAGCAAGTGCTGCCGACATCACAAAGGCTGCGAGTTTGTAGTGATTGACGGAATAGCCCAGTGAAACGGCACGGCTTTCATTCTCACGCACAGATTTAAGAATCATGCCGAAGGGCGAATTGATGATGCGCCA
>NZ_VCIG01000005.1 GCF_006345815.1 Ochrobactrum sp. CGA5
AGTTTCTCCGCGGTACTCCAGCGTCGACGCCGCTCAGGGCCGGAAAGAATTTCCATCTTAATGCTATTACCAGTCATAATGTGAACAGTAGTCCTATCACTTATTTAAGTGGCAGAAACTGTCCGGGCAATTAAGGGGCTATTCCAGGGGTTGAGAACGTAGTTGCTGCTACCGGAAACTCCGTCCCACAAGAAGGTCAGCTGTTCTCATTATTAAATGATATCTACAACCGAGCTGACGAAGAATGTTCAATAGGCATCGCGTTCCGCCGTGGGAATGATGGTGCACAGGCAAACGTGTGTCGGTCCATTTTAATAAACTACTTAACTAACCCCGATATAGAGAATGGCAGAATCCTAGCTGATAAGCTTTCCGGCGTTACGACGAAGCGTTCGGGTCTTGGGTTAATGTTTCTATTGTATGGTATTGAGGGTGCACACCATAAGGTTGTTATATCTCGATTCAGAGCCAATAATGGTGTCCTCGTTGACGATGCTGCGGACGCATTAACTGTAGAATTCATCGACCGCGTTTTCATGAAGAATGCTCATTCCTATAAGGCGGTCTGGTATCAGCATGAGTCGCTAGCTGCAGGATTTTGGAGCGGTCATGCGGTTGATAAGCAGATCAACAGTCGTGACGCTGAGACGTCCAATTACTGGGTTCGAGACTTCCTTGAGTCAGAATTTTCAACCACGCCGGCGATGGGGACACGTAGGCTTGCATTAGCGCTGAAAGATGCGGCTAACCGGGCTACTGATTTGCAAGTGAAGCAACAGATAACCGCTGCTGCTACTTTGGCACCCGGTATCGAAGGGCATCACATGAATGCGAATGAGTTTTGTGACCGCTTCGGTTTTTCGGCACAGACGAGAGAACAAGTTTTACGAGCTTTTCCCAGACCGGATCTGGCTGAGGACAATTTCGTGTTTAATGCGGAGGAATTCTTCAAACAGCTGCCTTATAAAACCGTAGAGTTAGATTCTGGGGCTGTCTTAACCGCACAGTCTTCGCAGTTTGATGAAGTATTTGATAGGGAAGAGATTGATAATGATGAGTTTATTTTCTCAACAAAAGGGAAGATAGTAACAGAAAAACTTGAGAAAACAAAATGAGTCATATCGCGGATGAATACACTGTTCGACACGAGAAGGCGTTGATTCCTATATCTAGGAACCTTGAGAGTTTCATTGCTAACTTGTTGAAGGGAATGGATCGTATCGATAGAATTTCTGCTCGCGCTAAAAGCATTGATCGTTTTGTAGGTAAGGCCGAAAAGGTTGTGGGAGGTAAGCTAAAGTACGAAGCACCATTTCATCAAATTCAGGATCAAATTGGAGCCAGAATAATTACGTATTATCGTTGTGATGTTGATCGTATTGAAGGTGAAATATTGCGATACTTTCATCCCATCGAATCAAAAGATGTTGTTCCTCAAAGCGAGTGGGAGTTCGGCTACTTTGGAAGGCATCAAATTTTACTTTTGCCGCCAGACGTTGTCACTAATGATATTGATCCCGCGCTTGTTCCAATATGTTTCGAGCTTCAGATAAAAACATTATTTCAACATGCTTGGTCAGAAGCAAATCATGATTTGGGATACAAGCCGGGGCAAAAGGAACTTGATCGAGATGATTTGAGACAGTTGGCGTTCACTTCCGCGCAGGCGTGGGGTGCTGATCGCATTTTTAACGAGTTGTTTGAAAAGAGAAATGTCGACGGGGGCTGAATTCTTAAGATAGCCCCGAATCTTATGACGCAACGACTACACATTCTGCCGATTCTGCAGGTTGGTAACCGTGCCGTAACCGCGACCGCTTCAATCGATTACGCATATGGGGGGAGGTATGGCTCAGAAAATCAAAAATCCCAGACGAGGCCGGGATTTTGAGAAATGCCTTGCTGAAAACTGGAGCGGGCGAAGGGATTCGAACCCTCGACCCCAACCTTGGCAAGGTTGTGCTCTACCCCTGAGCTACACCCGCTCGCGCCAGTCGTTTCGGAAACCATTCGTTTCCGTCAGGCAAGCGCTATATGAACTAACACCCCGGAGATTGCAACAGGGAAATTGCAGGAAAATGCCGTTTCAAAGAAATTAGCTGCCGGATTCATTATAACTAACTGTAAAAATTATATTTTTCAGAGTGCGAGTCATATTCTCGGCTGTGATTTTTCGCCAAAACAAGGAAAATTGGCCTGCATGGATAACGGAATCGATGGTCAAACGGGGGGTAAGCGTTGGCGCATTTGTGTGAACATTCCAATTCGTTTTGCATGGTTTCTAAGCCTGTATCCATGGTCTATAAGCGCTGATGCAAATCATCGAAACGTGAGGAGCGTGATGAAATGCGCATCATACTCAATACCGAACAGAATGGGGTGGAATCATGCCTGTGTCGCCGAGCGAACTTCACGACTATCTTCAGAAACTCGGTATCGAGGTGAAGACTATCGAACACCCTCCCTTGTTCACAGTAGCCGACTCCCAAAGCCTGCGCGGTGAAATTCCAGGTGGCCATACCAAAAATCTCTTCTTGAAGGACAAGAAAGACAATTTCTTTCTCGTGACAGTCGAAGAGGATGCAGTGGTTGATCTGAAGTCGATTCACCAATTGATCGGCGCTGCGAGCCGTGTTTCATTCGGTAAGCCTGAAAAATTGATGGAGTATCTGGGAGTGTTTCCGGGCGCAGTTACGGTATTCGGTGCGGTCAACGATAGCGCACATAATGTGCAGGTTATTCTAGATGCCGATCTCATGAAGTATGATGTCATCAACGGGCATCCGCTGACCAACGAAGCCACGACTTCAATCAAGCGTGAAGACCTTGTCGCTTTTCTCAGAGCCACCGGACATGAACCGCAGATTCTGGCGGTTTCCGAAAGTGCGAAAGCGGACATTTCAGTATAAACTGATTTTCGCAATGGGCGATCTTCTTGCAAGCAGCAATTGTTCATTGAAGTACGAGGCGGGAGCGCTAAATTACAGCGCAGCTTGCTGAAATGACCGTCTTGAAATTGGCTTTCGAAGATACGAACTGAAAGAACGACACCGGCTTGCATGTGTACTGTCGCATCGGTCGGAAAATACGAAGGAATTTCCTATGAGCAGCCAGAATAATCCTTATGCCGGTGCAGGTGGCCAGATGACGGCGAATGTTTCTTTCGGTTCTTCACCAGCTTCTGCGGGAGGTGCGGATCTCGTCAAGGACACGACGACGGCAGGTTTTCAGGCGGATGTAATTACCGAATCCCGCAAGCAGCCGGTGTTGGTGGATTTCTGGGCGCCGTGGTGCGGACCTTGCAAGCAGCTCACACCAATCATTGAGAAGGCCGTGCGGGACGCGGGTGGCGTGGTCAAACTGGTCAAGATGAATATCGATGATCATCCGGCTATCGCGGGCCAGCTTGGGATTCAATCCATTCCGGCCGTAATCGCTTTCGTCAATGGTCAGCCGGTCGATGGTTTCATGGGCGCTGTGCCGGAATCGAAAGTGAAGGAATTCATCGCCAAGGTTGGCGGGCCGAGCGATGCCGAAGCGGCGCTTGCCGAAGCCATTACTGCCGCAAATGAGCTGGTCGAAGCTGGTGATTTCGTTCAGGCATCGGATATTTTCGCGTCCATTCTTCAAGCCGTACCGGACAATGTCGATGCAATTGTCGGCCTTGCCACCTGTGTTCTGGAATCCGGCGATGCGGAAAAGGCGCGGGAAATTCTGGTCCAGCTTCCTGCGGACAAACAGGATGCCCCTGCCGTTTGCGCACTGGAAGCACGTCTTGCACTGGCTGATCAGGTCAAGCTCATTGGCGATCCGGTTGAACTTGAGAAGCGTATTCAAGCTGACCCGAAGGATTATCAGGCTCGCTTCGACCTCGCACAGGTGCGTAATGCACAGGGGCGGCGTGAAGAAGCGGCCAATGAGCTGCTTTTCATCATGAAGTCGGACCGCGATTGGAATGAAGACGGCGCACGCAAACAGTTGCTTCAGTTTTTCGAAGCGTGGGGCAATGCCGATCCAGCGACGCTCGGTGCGCGGCGCAAGCTGTCGTCGCTTTTATTTTCCTGATCACGAGTGGCCGGGAGCATGGTGGATGAATTGTGCTTCGCACGCCATGCGGATTCCATTCCAACTGTTAGGACATACGTTTCTAGAGTCCTAAAGGGAGGTTGAAATGCAGGTGGGCAATGCCCGTTACAGAACGGGCGCCGATATACCCGAGACTGTGCCGGTTTTCCCGTTGAAAGGGGCGCTGCTTCTGCCCGGCGGTCAGCTTCCGCTTAATATCTTCGAGCCGCGCTATCTGGCGATGGTCGAAAATGCTTTGGCAGGTAAGCGTATAATCGGCATGATTCAGCCGAAAATTGACGGCGACGATGACGAAACGATCAATGAGCTGGATGAAAGCCTCCGTCCGCAATTGAGCAATGTCGGCTGTCTTGGCCGCATCACTACCTTTGCCGAGACAGGAGACGGTCGCCTGCTTATTACCTTGCAGGGAATCTGCCGCTTTCGTGTACGGGAAGAGGTCAATTGCCGTCAGCCTTATCGACAATGCCGTATCATACCGTTCCTTGCTGATCTGGAAGAGGCGCAGGATTCGTCGGAGATTGACCGGGACGCTTTGCTGGGTGCTTTCCGCGATTATCTCGAAGCACATAATCTGGAGGCGGACTGGGAGAGTATTTCTCGCGCGAACAACGAAACGCTCGTCAATGCACTTTCCATCATGTCGCCTTTTGGCCCGGCGGAAAAACAGGCACTTCTGGAGGCTCCCGATTTGCAGACGCGTGCGGCAACTTTGATTGCCATCACCGAAATGGTATTGGCCAGGGTAAAGGACGACGATTTTGGATCGCGGCTCCAGTGAATTCAGGAATTAGACAATGGACGATAAGGCGGAAACCGGCAACATTGATGTGCGCCTGCTTGAACTTCTCGTATGCCCGCTTACAAAAGGGCCGCTGGAATATGATGCGGAACGTGCTGAACTGATCTCGCGGAAGGCGAAACTTGCCTATCCGGTTCGGGGTGGAATACCTATCATGCTGCCATCCGAAGCGCGCAGTTTGACAGAGTGAGCACAGCTCTATTTGTCGATGATTGGAAGCCTGAAACGCTGAACGGCATCGGCTCTACTCGCTGTTATATAATTTCTGCTCAGCCCCCAATCTTTTTCATAAGTTTCAGCCGCGCGCATTATTGCTTGTCGGACAACAGGGCTCTATAACCCTCGCGGAACTTGATGAAGATGGTATCGGGCGGCTTAGGACGCTTCGATGTTGTTATGAATTCGAACGCGATATTCTGGCGAAACGTGTCATTGGTTTTCGGGAATATGCGAAACAAAACAGAGGCTTGGCATTATGGCATCCAGAAAACTCCTTCTCCTGCCCGGCGATGGCATCGGTCCAGAGGCGATGGCGGAAGTCCGCAAGATCATCGCTTTTCTCAACTCGGGCCTCAATCTCGGCTTTGAAACCGAAGAAGGTCTGGTTGGCGGCTCGGCATATGACGCGCATGGCCAGGCGATTTCCAATGCGGATATGGAGAAGGCACTGGCTGCCGACGCCGTACTTTTCGGTGCTGTCGGTGGCCCAAAGTGGGACGATGTGCCTTATGAAGTACGCCCGGAAGCCGGTCTTCTGCGCCTGCGCAAGGACATGCAACTCTACGCAAACCTGCGCCCTGCCATCTGCTATCCGGCTTTGGCTCATTCCTCGTCGCTGAAGCCGGAAGTGATCGAGGGGCTCGACATTCTCATCCTGCGTGAGCTTACCGGCGGTGTCTACTTTGGCGAGCCAAAGGAAATCATTGACCTCGGCAATGGTCAGAAGCGCGGCATCGACACGCAGGTCTATGACACTTACGAAATCGAACGCATCGCCGATGTTGCCTTCGAGCTGGCGCGTACACGTCGCAATAAAGTCACGTCGATGGAAAAGCGCAACGTGATGAAGTCGGGCGTCTTGTGGAATCAGGTCGTCACCGCGCGTCACAAGGAAAAGCATGCCGACGTGGAACTGGAGCATATGCTGGCCGACGCTGGCGGTATGCAGCTCGTGCGCTGGCCGAAGCAGTTCGACGTCATCGTGACGGACAATCTGTTCGGCGACATGCTGTCGGACGTTGCTGCGATGCTGACCGGCTCGCTCGGCATGCTGCCGTCCGCCTCGCTTGGTGCGGTCGATTCGAAAACCGGCAAGCGCAAGGCGCTATATGAGCCGGTCCACGGTTCCGCACCGGATATCGCTGGCAAAGGCGTTGCTAATCCGATTGCAATGATTGCTTCACTTGCCATGTGCCTGCGCTATTCCTTCAACCTGGTGGATGAGGCGGATCGTCTGGAAGCTGCAATTGCGCAAGTGCTTGATGATGGCCTGCGCACAGCCGACATTTGGTCGGAAGGCAAGACCAAGGTTGGCACCGTCGAAATGGGCGATGCCATCCTCGACAAATTTTCAACGCTTTCCGCAGAATAAGCGCGAGAGACGCATCGGACTGAGTGTCCGCCATGCATTTTGCGTGGCGGACTTCTCTTTTTCTGAATAAGTGCCCGATTTGAGGCTGTAAACTCCTGCTCCGCTGCATAAGAATAGCCGCATGTTGTTCACGCTCCCAGATCAAAACGAACTCTATGATGCACTTCTCGCCCGCGATGCCGCTTATGAGGGCAGGGCCTATGTCGGTGTGATCTCGACCGGAATTTTCTGCCGCCTGACTTGTCCGGCGCGGAAACCGAAACAGGAAAATTGCCGCTTCTTTGCATCGGTTGTCGAATGCATGGCCGACGGCTTTCGGCCCTGCAAAAGATGCCATCCACTACAGCCCGCTGCCGACGCGGAGCCCTCCGTCAAAAAGCTTCTCGATGCGCTGGAGGATGATCCAGAGCGCCGCTGGAGCGAGGAGGATGTTGTTCTCATGGGGCTCGATCCCTCAACCATCCGTCGCAGTTTTCGCCGCCATTTCGGGATGACATTCCTGGAAATGGCCCGACAGGAGCGCTTACGGCATGGATTCCAGACGCTTGTCGATGGCGGGCGCGTAATCGATGCACAGATTGATGCAGGTTTTGAATCTGCGGAAGCTTTTCGTCGTGCTTTTGCCCGCATACTAGGGCTTCCGCCCGGTAAACTGCGAGGTGATGGTTTGCTACGCGCTGACTGGATCAAGTCACCGCTTGGCACAATGATCGCTATCTGTGATGCGCGACGCTTACACCTGCTTGAGTTCGTTGATCGTAAGGCGCTGTCTGCGGAACTGAAGAAGCTTTATGTCGCCTGTCGTGGAGATCTGGGAGTGGGACGTTTCGGCACCCATGATCTTGTCGAGCAGCAGTTGAATGCGTTCTTTAACGGTCATTCTCCGACATTCGATGTGCCGCTGGTGCTGCATGGCAGCGCTTTTACGCAAGGTGTTTGGCGTGAGCTTCAGAATATTCGGGCAGGGGAGACTCGCAGTTACAGTGAACTGGCACAGGCGATTGAGAAGCCGCTTGCCGTGCGTGCAGTTGCCCGGGCCAATGGGGCAAACCAGATTGCTATCATCATTCCATGTCATCGAGTGATTGGTGCGGATGGGTCGCTCACAGGTTATGGCGGCGGTCTCTGGCGAAAGCAGAAGCTGATAGAAATTGAAGCGCACTATCGCCGATAGAAACTCAGAGAAATAAGAAAACGCCGCCCAATGGGCGGCGTTTTGATTTGAGAAACTGTGACGCTTAGTCGAGCTTGTGTAAATCTACGCCCTTGGTTTCCTTGACGAAGATCATACCAATCACGAAAGTGATGGAGGCGATAATGATCGGATACCAGAGGCCGTAATAGATGTCGCCCTTGGCTGCGCTCAGTGCGAACACGCCAGCCGGAAGCAGGCCGCCAAACCAGCCGTTGCCGATGTGATATGGCAGCGACATGCCGGTATAGCGAATGCGGGTCGGGAACATCTCGACGAGGATCGCGGCAATCGGGCCATACACCATCGTCACGTAGATGACGAGGATTGTAAGAATGGCGATTGTCAGGAACCAGTTCACCTGTGCAGGGTCAGCGACCATTTTGAATGCGCCAGCGTTCGGGATGGTATAGACAGCCTGATCAGTGCTGACACCAAGACCGTCGGCTTCGGTCTGGGTCAGAAGCTTCTGTTTCACCAGATCGGCAGCCGGAACCATCGCTTTGTCTCCGCCGCGGATGGCTTCGGCATTGAGCTGAAGTTCCGGATTGGCGGCGACAAATGCGTCGAGCTTGCTGTCCGGTACTTTCGCAGGATCGCGAACGAGCGGGAAACCGGCCTTCTGCAAGGCAAGGTTCACGTCGTGAGACAAGGCTGATTGCTTTGCCTTGGCATCGGCTCCTGCCTGAACAGCGTCGTAGGACGTGATCGTGCTGTCACCGATTGTTACAGTTGCGGGGGTGCCGGCTGCTGCTGTCTGCACGATTTCGTATGGTACTGAGCTCTTGGCGAGGAAGCTTGTCGCAACATCGCAAGAGGTGGTGAACTTCGACGTGCCGGTAGCGTTGAACTGGAAGTTACAATCGCCGGGAGCCGCCGTCACAGTGGCCTTGACGGTCTGTTCAGCCTGAGCCAGAGCCGGATTTGCAGCTCCGGTCAGTGCTTTGAACAACGGAAAGTAGGTTACAGCAGCAAGCAGAAGGCCTGCCATGATGATTGGCTTGCGACCGATCTTGTCCGACAGCCAGCCGAAGAAGACGAAGCCGCCTGTACCGATAACGAGCGCGATGGCGACCATGATGTTTGCCGACTGGTTTTCGACCTTCAGGACATTCTGGAGGAAGAACAAGGCGTAGAACTGGCCACAATACCACACCACGGCTTGACCGGCGGTAAGGCCGAAAAGAGCGATAAGTGCAATCTTGGCATTCTTCCATTGGCCGAATGCTTCAGAAAGCGGGGCCTTGGATGTCTTGCCTTCTTCCTTCATGCGCTTGAATGCAGGCGACTCGCTCATCTGCATGCGAATCCAGACGGAAATACCGAGCAGGACGATGGAGACGAGGAACGGAATACGCCAGCCCCAAGCCGCGAAAGCTTCTTTGCTCATCATGCTCTGGATGCCAAGGATGATGAGTAGCGACAGGAACAGGCCGAGCGTTGCTGTTGTCTGGATCCATGACGTGAAGAAACCACGCCGATTGTTCGGAGCGTGCTCCGCAACATAGGTTGCCGCGCCGCCATATTCACCGCCCAGTGCCAGCCCCTGCAACATACGCAGGGCGATCAGGATGATCGGCGCGAAAATACCGAGCGTGGCCGAGCCAGGCAGGATGCCCACGAGAAACGTGGATGCGCCCATGATGACGATAGTGACAAGGAACGTGTATTTACGCCCAACGAGATCACCGATGCGTCCGAAGACGAGAGCGCCGAACGGCCGGACAAGAAAGCCTGCCGCAAAAGCGAGCAGAACGAAGATGTTTCGGGTCGCTTCCGGGTATTCGTTGAAGAATGCTGCGCCGATGAAGGCGGCAAGCGTTCCATAGAGATAGAAGTCGTACCATTCGAAAACGGTGCCAAGCGAAGACGCAAAGATGACCTTGCGTTCTTCGCTCGTCATTTTCTGCGTGCCGACATCAGCACTTGACGAGACTGCCATTAATCTGTCCTCCCAAACAGAGCCCCTGACGGGCAAATGTCAGACGAACCTTCTTCACCAGGTAGATGAAATTCGCCTGTTGCACCGGGAAAGTTCCTCTCAACTGTCCGGTGCTCTCCTCACATTTGTATGATGAACCGAAAAAGAGGATTCGTGCAGTAGTCTTTAGTATGAGACAGAACTGACGGCTTGAATTACTAGGGAAAATTGATAAAGCGCCAAAAAATGCGCTCCTTGAAGGGGTGGAGAATTGACTCCATCTATAAACCGCGTAAAAGCAATGGCGAACGAAGGAGAACCCGCGTGGATCGCGTTAACATAGCGTCAGTTTCGCTTGGAGCTGCCGGCATATTTGCCGGGGCCGCGCCTATGCCTTCGATTTTCAAAACACTCACGGCCATTACTAAAACGACCACGAAAACGGTCTGATTCCCTTGGCCTGCTCGCCCTCTCCCCGGGTCTGGCCCGGGGGCGGAAGTCCCGCGTGGCCTGCGGGGTTCCGAATCTGGAAGCGGAGAGGGACAGGAGACAAAGAATGGGTTTCAAGGTTGCAGTTGTCGGCGCTACCGGAAATGTCGGGCGCGAAATGCTCAATATCCTCGAAGAACGTGGCTTTCCGGCTGACGAAGTTGTCGCGCTTGCATCGCGCCGCAGCCAGGGCACGGAAGTGTCCTATGGCGATCGGACGCTGAAGGTCAAGGCGCTCGACACGTATGATTTTTCCGATACGGACATCTGCCTGATGTCTGCCGGCGGCGATATTTCCAAGGAGTGGTCGCCGAAAATTGGCAAGCAGGGCTGTGTGGTTATCGATAACTCGTCAGCTTGGCGTTATGACTCGGAAGTGCCGCTGATCGTGCCGGAAGTGAATCCAGACGCGGTCGAAGGCTTCCGCAAGAAGAACATCATTGCCAATCCGAACTGCTCGACCGCGCAGCTTGTCGTGGCTCTGAAGCCACTGCACGATGTAGCCAAGATCAAGCGCGTCGTCGTTTCGACCTACCAGTCTGTTTCGGGCGCAGGTAAGGAAGGCATGGATGAGCTGTTCGAACAGTCACGCGCTGTTTTCGTCGCCGATCCTGTCACAGCGAAGAAGTTTACCAAGCGCATTGCGTTCAACGTGATCCCGCATATCGATGTCTTCATGGAAGACGGCTACACCAAGGAAGAATGGAAAATGGTGGCCGAAACCAAGAAGATGCTTGACCCAAAGATCAAGCTGACGGCAACGGCCGTTCGCGTTCCGGTCTTTATCGGTCACTCCGAAGCGGTCAATATCGAGTTTGAAAGCCCGATTACGCCGGAAGAAGCACGCGAAATCCTGCGCGAAGCGCCTGGGTGCCAGGTTATCGACAAGCACGAGAACGGCGGCTACATCACGCCGTATGAATCCGCTGGCGAAGACGCGACCTATATCAGCCGTATTCGCGAGGACATCACTGTTGAGAACGGTCTGGCGATGTGGGTTGTTTCCGACAACCTGCGGAAGGGTGCTGCTCTCAACACGATCCAGATCGCCGAACTGCTGGTCGCGCGCGGCCTTATTAAGCCGAAGGCGCTTGCCGCCTGATTATTCGCACTCAATTTCGATGTTAAGAAGCGCCGGGAAACCGGCGCTTTTTTGTTAGCGGGAAATGCTGTCTGTGAGATTGCCGCGTATATTGAGCAATCGCCTGCGTAAATCCTGTAGCTCATCGATGGGCTGACCGAGCGCACAGAAAACCTGTTCAGGGATGCTCTCTGCTTCGTTGCGCAGTGCCTTGCCATCATCCGTCAGCGTGATACGGACCTGTCGCTCATCTTGCGGGTCACGCCGACGTGTTATCCGTCCGGCTGCTTCGAGGCGTTTCAACAGCGGGGTCAGAGTGCCGGAATCAAGGTTGAGTTTTGCACCAATCTCCGAAACGGTTTGGCCATCTTGTTCCCAGAGAACGATCATCACCAGAAACTGCGGATAGGTCAGATCAAGCTTGCTCAAAATTGGCTGATAGGCACGCGTCAGCGCATTCGCTGTCGAATAGATCGCAAAGCAGACCATGTTGGACAGGCCGAGATTGGATTTCTGAGCGTCAGGCTTCATCGATAACTCCTTTGCCAATATATACATCAGACACAATTGGATTGTGCATCACATAATCGTGACATTAAATTTTACATTATTATATTGCGCACAATGTAATTGCGTATAATATGACTGGTGAAAACAAGCTGAAGGAGACCACAAATGCCAATTCTATACACGACACAGTCGACAGCAACCGGCGGCCGCACTGGCAGCGCCAAGACCGCCGACGGACGGCTCAGCGTCGTTCTCGATACGCCGAAGGAGCTCGGCGGTTCGGGTGGCGAAGGGACCAATCCCGAGCAGCTTTTCGCTTCCGGCTATGCTGCTTGCTTTCTGGGCGCGTTGAAATTTGTGGCTGCCAAAGAGAAAGTCGCCATTGCCGCAGATAGCACCGTGAGTGCGACGGTTGGTATAGGCCCGCGTGAAGACGGCACGGGCTTCGGGCTTGATGTGGCGCTCCAAGTTGCACTGCCGGGCGTGGACAAGGTGAAGGCGGAAGAGCTGGTTCAGGCCGCTCATATCGTCTGCCCGTACTCGCACGCAACACGCGGCAATATTGATGTCCGCCTGAGTGTAGCCTAAGATTACAACTGCATTCTTTGTGATACCGGGCTGCAAAGAGCGATTTATCTGTGTTCCGGCGCTCACGTACCTTCAAGTACGCTCCGCTCCGGTACTCGAAAATGATTTCTTTCGCCACGCCGGACAAAGTGGCAACCGTAATGCTAATACAAATGCAATGAAGGCGCCCTGTGGGCGCCTTTTTCAATTGCGGGGATGCGCTATTCCGCCTGTGCTTCGATATTCTCCATATCGTCGTCGGACAGCCCGAAATGATGGCCAATCTCATGAATGAGCACATGGGTGATGATATCACCCAACGTTTCTTCATGTTCGGACCAATAGTCAAGGATCGCACGGCGATAGAGCGTGATGCGGTTGGGGCCTTCACCGGTCTGTAGGCTGAAACGCTCGCCGATGCCGCGCCCCTCGAAAAGGCCAAGCAGGTCGAAAGGCGTATCCAGCCCCATATCCTCGATGATCTGATCGTCAGGAAAATCAGCGATCTGGATGATGATGTCGCCGCACAATGCGCGAAACTCCTGCGGCAGGTGCGCAAGAGCTTCAATCGCGATGGATTCGATTTCGTCCAGCGAGGGCGAGAGACGTCCCGCCCAGTCGCCGCTTTGATCTTCTCGGGCCATTCCAGCCAATCGTGTCCTATTCACTTGTGCAGGCCACCAGACCTGCGATCAGGCATTCCGGCCGAGTATATATAGCGCATGCCGACATTATGCCCAGGGACGCTGTTCGGCGCGCTTGACCTCGAATGCGTCGATGCTGCCGGCTTTTTCCATGGTCAGTCCGATGTCGTCTAGACCATTGAGCAGGCAATGGCGCTTGAAATCATCGAGGTCGAAGGAAATCGTGCCACCGTCAGGGCCATGAATTTCCTTGGCTTCGAGATCAATGGTGAGGGTGGCGTTGGCGCCGCGCGAAGCGTCGTCCATCAGCTTGTCCAGATCTTGTTGGCTGACCTTGATGGGCAAAATGCCGTTCTTGAAGCAGTTATTGTAAAAGATGTCGGCAAATGAAGTCGAGATCACGCAGCGAATGCCGAAGTCGAGCAAAGCCCATGGTGCATGTTCACGCGAGGAACCGCAGCCGAAATTGTCGCCCGCAACGAGAATCTGCGCGTTGCGGTAGCCCGGCTTGTTCAGGATGAAATCCGGGTTTTCAGTCCCGTCTTCGTTGAAGCGCATTTCGGCGAAAAGCCCCTTGCTCAGACCTGTGCGCTTGATCGTCTTAAGGTAATCCTTCGGAATGATCATATCCGTATCGATATTGACGATCGGCAGGGGGGCGGCAACGCCCGTGAGCTTGGTGAACTTATCCATGTCCTGAACCTGTCGGTTGGGAATTTGCATTTTCCAAACTGGTTTACATCAGCTTGACCGAGAGTCAACGTTTGAGGCCGAAACTGCCCAATAGGTCGCAACTCCCGACCTGTTTTGCGATCTATCCGGCGCGCGCGGAGGCACGCCGGATAGATCGATTGTCAGGTTAAGCGCATATTCCTGTCCGCAAACCGCGTCAAGATTTCCATATCATGCGCAATTGACGCAGTTTGCGCAATTATCAGACGTTAAGGGCGACGCCACCGGTCTCGCTGCCAGTTAGGCGGCGGGATTTGCCATCAGTGCCCACGACAATCGTATAACGCCTGCGCCGCATGGAAAGGTTCGGCGAAACCGACACATCGATTGCCGGATCAAACTGAAGCGTGATGCGCCACAGTTCAGGTTTGATCGTTTCCTCTACGGCGATAATGCGGGCATCAAACGGCGTCGTGTGAAACATGCCGGTGATGCGCTGCCCTACGCGGTAAGGCGCGGTATCGCCCTCGACGGATGCGGGCGCCACCTTGCCGTCATTGGCGGCAAGCGTATTCCAGTCACGTGTGCCGGACTGGCGCGCCACAAGGTCGAGTGCCTTGCCGTGGCTGATGGTGATGCCTTCCTCACTCAAAGCCTGCCGCAAACGGCGGGCCTGATGCTTGAAGTCAGCGTTATTGGTCCCAGCGATAATAGCTGTGGTCATTGTTCTCGCTCCTTGTTGTGAGCGGCGTTTTCATGAACGGGTGCCCGCGTTGCCGTTTCTGCCGTCACCGGAACAAAAACGTTAAACAGGAATGCTTTACCATGGCCAAAGGCTGCGGACGGCAGGTGCATTCCAACCGAAGGCTGCAAAATAGGCACCCATGAGAAGGATTTCAAGCCCCCCGGCTGGGCCGTTGGGAGCTTGCACCTTTTGATGGTTCCGTGCACATATCGAAATATGAAAACCGTTGTTCGTCCCCGCCGTTCTGTCCTTTTTGTGCCTGCCGCCAATGCTCGCGCTCTGGAGAAGTCGCTGACCCTTTCGGTGGATTGTGTGATCTATGATCTGGAAGATTCCGTTGCGCCTGAAGCAAAGATCATGGCGCGCGAGGCGCTGGCAACGCATTTCGCAAGCCATCCGAAGGTTGATTTCGAACGAATCGTACGGGTCAATACGGCGGAAACGCCTTGGGGTAGGGATGATGTCGCGGCTGCTGCGAAAATGGGGGCGGATGCGATCCTTCTGCCCAAGACGGAACGACCGCAGGATATAATAGACGCGGCCAACCGGCTTGATCGTCAGGATGCCGACCCAGGGGTTGGAGTGTGGGCGATGATCGAAACCGCGCGCGGTATTCTCAATGCCGACGAAATAGCGGTTCTCGGACATCGTTCGGCGGTGCGGCTTGCCTGTTTCGTCGTCGGGCCGAACGATATTGCGCGGGAAACTGGGGTGCGTCCGCAACCGGGCCGACCTTATCTCGTGCCATGGCTGATGCAGATCATTCTCGCGGCACGGGCTGGCGGGATCACCGTTCTGGACGGTGTTTACAATGATTTTCGCGACAGCGTTGGCTTCGAAGCGGAATGCGCGCAAGGTGCCGCCATGGGTTTCGACGGCAAGACGCTGATCCATCCGGGCCAGATCGAAGCGGCGAACCGGGTCTTCTCACCGACCGAGGTCGAAGTGGCTCATGCCCGCGCTATTGTTGAAATCTTTGCCCGGCCTGAAAATGCCGGGAAGGGTGTGGTTTCGCTGGATGGGCAGATGGTCGAGCGTTTGCATCTCGAGATGGCCGAGCGTGTGCTCGCGAAGGCGGGCGTAAAGTTATAACAGAGGAAGTTACAGTATGAAGTTATATCGTTTCATTACGGGCCCGGATGATTCCGCATTCTGCCATCGCGTTACCGCGGCGCTCAACAAGGGCTGGCAGCTTTACGGTTCCCCCACCTATGCATTTAATGCTGCGACCGGCGTGATGCATTGCGGCCAGCCGGTTGTGAAGGAAGTCGACGGCGTCGATTACACACCGGACATCAAGCTGGGCGAATACTGATGGCCGTCCGTCGCATCGTCGCCAATATTGCTGCAGGTGATCCTGCTGCGGCAAAGCGCTTCTACGGCGACTTGCTTGGCCTCGACGTGGCGATGGATTTCGGTTGGATCGTGACCTATGCCGCTGACACGCAGGCGCGGGTGCAGCTAAGCGTCATGAGCGAGGGTGGATCAGGCACGCCGGTGCCTGATCTTTCCATCGAGGTGGACGATGTTGATTTGATGCTGGAGCGCGCGATCACGCTGGGGTTTCGCATCGAATACGGACCGGCCGATGAGGATTGGGGAGTGCGTCGTTTCTACACGCGCGATCCCTACGGACGGCTCGTGAATATTCTGACCCACAGGAGTTGAAGAAGGCCGGTTTCCCGGCCTTCTGCTTTTTGGTGTTAATTCAAGCCGCGCTTTTCAATCATTGCGTCCGGTGTCGGCATCTTGCCACGGAATGCTTTGTAAAGCTCTTCCGGGTCACGACTGCCGCCTGCGGCATAGATATGCTGCTTCAGCTTCGCAGCCAGTTCTGGATTGAAAGCATCGCCGGTTTCCTCGAATGCCGAGAAGGCATCCGCATCCAGCACTTCCGACCACATGTAGGAATAGTAACCCGCTGAATAGCCGTCGCCGGAGAATACGTGCGTGAAATGGGGGGTGCGATGGCGCATGATGATCGCATCTGGCATGGAAAGCTTTTCCAGTGTCTTTACCTCAAAAGCGAGCGGATCGGCGATCTTTTCCTTGCCGGTATGGAACGCCATGTCCACCAGCGCCGATGAGGTGAACTCGACCGTGTTGAAGCCTGCATTGAAGGTGCGGGCCGCGAGAACCTTGTCGAGGAGCACCTTCGGCATGGCTTCGCCGGTGCGGTAGTGCACGGCGTATTTTTCGAGAACAACTGGGACGGTCAACCAGTGTTCGTAAAGCTGCGACGGTAATTCCACAAAATCGCGCGACACGGCGGTGCCGGAAACAGCAGGCCAGGTCACGTCCGACAAAAGCCCGTGCAGTGCATGACCGAATTCGTGGAAGAGCGTGCGTGCATCATCCAGCGAGAGCAGGGCTGGCTCACCAGCCTTGGGTTTTGCAAAATTCATCACATTATAGATGATCGGCTTCTGTCCGCCATCAAGTTTGTGACTGGATTGCAGGGAACTCATCCATGCGCCAGAACGCTTTGAGGTACGGGCGAAATAGTCCCCGAGGAAGAGACCGCGTTCGCTGCCATCTGCATTGAGCACCTGAAACACCCGTACGTCGGGATGCCATGCGGCTATGCCGTTCTTTTCCTCAAAGCGGATGCCGAACAGGCGGCCAGCTACGTCGAAAGCCGCTTCGATAATCTTTTCAAGCTGAAGATAGGGCTTCAGTTCCGCTTCATCGAAGGCGAAGCGTTCTGCACGCAGCTTCTCAGCGTAGAAGCGCCAATCCCACGGGGCGACCTTGTGGTTGCCGCCATCGGCTGCGATCAGGCGCTCGAGCTCGACTTCTTCTTCTTGGGCCTTGGCGCGAGCCTTGTCCCAGACAGGTTCAAGCAGGTCCATAACGGCCTTCGGCGTCTTGGCCATGGTGTCATCGAGCTTGTAAGCTGCGAAGTTGGCGTAACCGAGCAGATGGGCCTTGCGCTCGCGCAGTTCCACCATCTCGCGCACGATGTCGCGATTGTCGTTTTCGCCGCCATTCTCACCACGCTTGGCCCAGGCATTGAATGCTTGTTCGCGCAGTTCACGGTTTTCGGAGAAAGAAAGAAATGGCTCGACAATCGAGCGTGATAGCGTAACCGCCCATGCGTCCGGTTTACCCCGCTCGGCGGCGGCATTCTGCATGGCATTTTTCAGGAAGTCGGGAAGACCGGCAAGGTCGGCTTCATCGGTAATGTACAGGGCCCAGCCCGATTCATCCTTCAGCACGTTTTGG
This sequence comes from Ochrobactrum sp. CGA5, assembly GCF_006345815.1. Classification (GTDB taxonomy): domain Bacteria; phylum Pseudomonadota; class Alphaproteobacteria; order Rhizobiales; family Rhizobiaceae; genus Brucella. Next base: position 17,526 of record NZ_VCIG01000005.1, read on the forward strand.
CCGAAGCGAGCGCCAAGTCCGGCAAGCTTTTCATTGATGTCCGCCAGTTCGGCTTTGCCAGCCTCATCGAGCTTAGCACCCGAACGGACAAACCCTTTCCACGTTTTTTCAAGAACGCGTTTGGTCTCGGTGTCGAGATCCAGCATATCGCGGTTTTCATAAAGCGCATCGATACGCGCAAAAAGCGTCGGATCCATCATGATGCGGGAATAATGACGCGACATTTTCGGCGCTATTTCGCGTTCCAGAGCCTGGATCGTGTTGTTGGTATGTGCACCAGCACGCATCCAGAAAATCGCGGATACGCGGTCGAGCGCTTTGCCGGTCAGTTGCAGAGCTTTGAGTGTATTCTCGATGGTCGCTTCATCAGTGGCCTTGGCGATAGCTTCCACTTCTGCAAGGTCGGCAGCCAACGCAGCATCAAATGCAGATGCGAAATCATCATCCTTGAAAGCGGTGAAATCCGGCAGGCCCCACGGTCCGTTCCATTCAGTCAGCGCGCGATTGTAGGCGGTGTTGTCGGGCATGATGAAACTCCAGATCAAATAAATTCGGTACGGATCAGACTTAGGAGTTACGCAGCAGAGGGGCAAGGGCTGGGATGCGGCTTTCACGGTTTCATCATCGGGGCTCGCGACTAATGAAGGAGCCTGGAAAAAGCGTTCGACTTCGTCTCGAAGGGCTTGACTTTGTTGGCGGTCAAGCGCACATCACGCCCGCAGCCGAATTTCTGCGGCAGCATTTTCAACCGGAGTTTTATTCTCTTATGCCAAGCGACAGTCACAGTCGATTGTTTCAGCCGTCAAGGCAGTTCGTGATCTGATCGCTTGCGGTCGGCTTGCACGGTCTGCCTTCGACGGCGGATCGACAGAAAGGCAAGCCCAATGACCGGCCTGAAGCCCAACAATAACTTCTTCCCGGAAGTACTCAATGTTGCCGATCTCCCTGCTGCTGCAATCGCAAGCCGCATTGCAGACATGCATACCGGCGACGCAGTGGAACTCATTAACGAACTGGATGCCGATGATGCAGTCGCCGTCATCGCACAGCTTTCGCACGAAGATGCCATCCGTCTGCTCGATCAGCCGGAGCTGCACCGTGCTACTGAAATCATAGCTACCCTCCCGCCCGGCCTTGCAAGCCTCTTGCTTGATGGTATGTCGGCGGACCGTGCAACCGACGTTTTTCAGGAACTGGAAGACGACGACCGCGCACGCCTGTTTCCCATTCTCGCGCCAGAAACCAAGACCGCGCTGAAGAAACTGATGGGCTATCCGCCGAATACGGCAGGCTCGCTCATGACCATCGAATTTATAACCGTGCCTTCCAATTGGAATGTTGGCCAGACACTGGACCATATCCGCAGGGTCGAACGTACGCGTGAGACGGTTTACGCCATCTATGTGGTCGATCCGGCCAGCCGCGTTCTGTTGGGCGTGGTCAGCTTGCGCCGTCTCATCATCCGTCAGCCCGACGAACCGATCCTGTCCGTTGCCCGTGATGACGATCCGATCACCATTTCGCCGATGGCAAGCCGTGAGGATGTCGCTCGTCTGTTCCGTAAGCACGACCTTCTGGCCGTGCCTGTGGTGGACGAAAGCCGCCATATCATCGGCATTGTTACGGTCGATGACGTACTCGACGCCATGACCGAAGAAGCTAGCGAAGATGCCTACCGCTTTGGCGGTATGGAGGCGCTTGACAAACCTTATATGCGCATCGGCTTTGGCGAGATGCTGAAGAAGCGTGCAGGCTGGCTCGGCATCCTTTTCCTTGGCGAGATGCTGACTGCAAGTGCGATGCAGCATTTTGAGCTGGAGCTTGAAAAGGCTCTGGTGCTCACACTGTTCATCCCGCTCATCATGTCTTCAGGCGGTAATTCTGGTTCACAGGCAACGTCGTTGATTATCCGCGCACTGGCCTTGCAGGAAATCAAGCTCAGGGACTGGTGGCGTGTCGCCCTGCGTGAATTACCAACGGGACTGGCGCTAGGCAGCTTCCTTGGTGTCATTGGCATCATACGCATCGCCATCTGGCAGACGCTCGGTATATACGACTACGGCGAACACTGGATTCTGGTGGCAGCGACCGTCGGCATGGCGCTGGTCTGCATTGTGACTTTCGGTTCGCTGACAGGTTCCATGCTGCCATTCATACTGCAAAGGCTCGGATTTGATCCGGCCAGCGCATCGGCGCCTTTCGTTGCCACACTGGTCGATGTGACGGGTCTTGTGATCTATTTCAGCGTCGCACTGGTCATTCTGTCTGGCACGCTTTTATAAATATCGGGCATGTCGCGAGGAAGTGGAAACCCGTTTTTCGATAACGACATGCTCGAAAACCATTCAAAAAACTGTCAGAATGACAGTGTAAAAACGCAATGAAATTCGGGTTTTTCGGGTTAATTGAGGGGCAGTTTCGTGCTGCCCCTTTCTAAAATGCAAAAAAACCTGTAAGAGCGCCGCATTGTTTTCCCGCGCGGGTCTGTTGGCGCGGCTCCCAACTCATATAGAAGTGATCTCCATATGGAATTGCGTAATATCGCTATTATCGCACACGTCGATCATGGCAAAACCACTCTGGTCGATGAACTCTTGAAGCAATCCGGCTCGTTCCGCGAGAACCAGCGCGTTGCAGAACGCATGATGGATTCCAACGACATCGAAAAGGAACGCGGGATCACCATTCTCGCCAAGGCCACTTCGGTTGTCTGGAAAAACACGCGTATCAACATCGTCGACACACCGGGCCACGCCGACTTCGGCGGCGAGGTTGAGCGTATCCTTTCGATGGTGGATGGTGCTATCGTTCTCGTTGACGCTGCCGAAGGCCCGATGCCACAGACGAAGTTCGTTGTTGGCAAGGCGCTAAAGGTTGGCCTGCGTCCGATCGTTGCGATCAACAAGATCGATCGTCCTGATGGCCGTCATGAAGAAGTCATCAACGAAGTGTTCGACCTCTTCGCCAATCTCGACGCGACCGACGAACAGCTCGACTTCCCGATCCTTTACGGTTCAGGCCGTAACGGCTGGATGGCGCTGAACCCGGAAGGTCCGCAGGATGAAGGTCTGGCTCCACTGTTTGACCTCGTGCTGAAGCACGTGCCTGCGCCAAAGGTTGCTGAAGGTCCGTTCCGCATGATCGGTACGATCCTCGAAGCCGATCCGTTCCTGGGGCGCATCATCACCGGTCGTATCCATTCCGGCTCGATCAAGCCGAACCAGGCCGTCAAGGTTCTCAGTCAGGATGGTTCGCTGCTCGAAAATGGCCGTATCTCGAAGATTCTCGCTTTCCGCGGTATCGAACGCCAGGCCATTGATGAAGCGCATGCAGGGGATATCGTCGCTATTGCCGGTCTTTCCAAGGGCACGGTTGCCGATACCTTCTGTGATCCTTCGGTAAGCGAGCCGCTCGCCGCACAGCCCATCGATCCACCGACCGTGACCATGTCCTTCATCGTCAATGACAGCCCTTATGCGGGCACCGAAGGCGACAAGGTGACGAGCCGCGTTATCCGTGACCGCCTGCTCAAGGAAGCCGAAGGCAACGTTGCGCTCAAGATTGAAGAATCGAACGAAAAGGATTCGTTCTTCGTTTCCGGTCGTGGCGAATTGCAGCTTGCAGTTCTGATCGAAAACATGCGTCGTGAGGGCTTCGAGCTTGGCGTTTCGCGTCCGCGCGTCGTCATGAAAGAAGGCGAGAACGGTGAAAAGCTTGAGCCGGTCGAAGAAGTCGTCATCGACGTGGATGAAGAATATTCCGGCACGGTTGTGCAGAAGATGTCCGAACGCAAGGCCGAAATGGTCGAATTGCGTCCTTCGGGCGGAAACCGCGTTCGTATGGTGTTCTACGCTCCGACCCGTGGCCTTATCGGTTATCAGTCGGAACTCCTGACAGACACCCGCGGCACCGCGATCATGAACCGCCTGTTTCATGATTATCAGCCATACAAGGGCGAAATCGCTGGCCGCAACAACGGTGTTCTGATCTCTAACGATCAGGGCGAAGCTGTTGCTTACGCACTGTTCAACCTTGAGGATCGCGGCCCGATGATCATCGACGCTGGCGTCAAGGTTTATCAGGGCATGCTGATCGGCATTCACAGCCGTGACAACGACCTTGAAGTGAACGTGTTGAAGGGCAAGAAACTCACCAACATCCGCGCTGCAGGCAAGGATGAAGCTGTGAAGCTGACGCCGCCGATCCGCATGACGCTGGAACGCGCGCTGTCGTGGATTCAGGACGACGAATTGGTTGAAGTCACGCCAAAGTCGATCCGTCTTCGCAAACTTTATCTCGATCCAAATGAGCGCAAGCGCTTTGAAAAGAGCGGCAAGTCAAGCGCTGCCTGAACTTCCCGATGATATAAAAAAACGGCGCCCGAAGGCGCCGTTTTTGTTTGGTGTGACAGGATTTACTCTTTATCGCTCGCCGCGGCGATAGGGCTGCATGAGCGCTTGAGGTACGCGCGCACGCCGCGCCATGACGATGAGTGCCACAATCGACATGATGTAAGGGATCATCAGGAAAAGCTGATAGGGCACGACCTTGCCGTAAACGGTCTGCAAGCGGAGCTGAAATGCGTCGAAGAGCGCGAAGAGCAGAGCGCCCAGAAGTGCACGCGCTGGCTTCCACGAAGCGAAGACGACGAGAGCGATACAAACCCAGCCGCGCCCTTGCATCATGGTCGGGAAGAACGAGTTGAATGCGGAGAGCGTGAGAAACGAGCCGCCAATAGCCATCAATGCACTGCCGAACATGATTGTGAAAATACGCACGCGGATTGGATTGATGCCCTGCGCTTCCGCGGCATGCGGATTTTCGCCGGTCATGCGGATTGCAAGGCCGATCGGCGTGCGAAAGAGTATGTAACCAAGCAGGAGTGCCAGCGGCACGGCAATCCATGTCAGTGCCGTCTGTGTGCCAAGAACCTGTCCGATGAACGGGATGTCTGTCAGCCAGGACGGATTGATTGGTTGGAATGGCGTAATCGTTGGTGGTGTTGAAGACAGTGGTACCAGAAGACGAAACAGGAAATAGCTGAGGCTCGATGCAAAAAGCGTGATGCCAAGCCCGACCACATGCTGCGACAGCCCAAGCGGCACGGTGAGGGCTGCATGAAGCAGACCGAACAGCGCCCCGCAAGCTGCGGCGGCAAGCACGCCCACCCAAAGATCCGCACCATTATAAACTGTCAGCCAGCCGATCATTGCACCAAAGGTCATAATGCCTTCGATGCCAAGATTGAGAACGCCTGCGCGTTCGCAATAAAGTGCACCAAGTGTGCCGAAAATCAGCGGCGTGGCAATGCGCAGGACCGAAACCCAGAGGCCGGAGGAAAGCAGGATATCCATCAACTCGTTCATCGGGCGATCCTGTATTGGGTGAAGAACAGCGCGACCAGCATGGTCAGCAGCGAAAGGGCGACGGTGACGTCTGCAATGAAGCTGGGAATGCCGATAGCGCGGCTCATACCGTCTGCGCCAACAAACATGGCGGCAGCAAAAAGTGCTGAGAAAATCGCACCAATCGGGTTGAGATTGGCCAGCATGGCGACGATGATGCCGGAATAGCCAAAGCCCGGCGAAAGGTCGGTTGTGACATAGCCTTTGACACCCATAACCTGAATTGCGCCAGCAAGCCCTGCCAGACCGCCTGAAATACAGGCAACTTTAACAAGGGTTTTTCCGAGCGGAACCCCTGCAAAGCGTGCCGCTTGCGGGTTGAGCCCAGCGGCTTTGGTTTCAAGGCCAAACACAGTGCGCTTTTGCACATAGGCGATGATGAGCGCGAGCGCGATCGCCATCAGAATGCCGATATGCAGGCGCATGCCCACCATTATTTTTGGCAGCACGGCCGCATCCGGCACAGGTTCTGACTGTGGCCAGCCAAAAGCCAGCGGATCTTTCATAGGGCCTTCAATCATCATCGAAACGAACAGCACGGCAACGAAGTTCAGCAGCAGTGTCGTGACGACTTCATCAACGCCAAAACGCAGGCGAAGGCCGAGGGGGATCAGCAGAAAGATCATACCCGCAATCGCACCCACGATGAGCAGAAGCGGAATAAGCAGCGGGGCAGGAAGCGCTATTTGCGTGCCGAATGCAACCACTGCAAGGGCACCCATATAGAATTGGCCTTCTGCACCGATATTCCAGAGCTTGGAACGAAAGGCCACCGCCGCAGCAAGGCCTGTCAGCATCAAAGGTGTAGCGCGCGTCAGCGTTTCGGTGATCGAAAGTTTGTTGCCGAAAGCACCGATGGTGATCTGACGAAAGGATTCAAGCACTGGCGCACCAGCGCTCGCTATCAGGAGGCCGGCAAGCACAAAGGCGGTAAGAACTGCGATAACCGGAGCAGTTGCCACCAGAGTCATGGGCCGTGTCTCGCGTCGTTCAATACGCATCAGTTCAGCCCCTTCGCGGTATTTGTCTGCCATTCACCGGCCATCATCAGGCCCAGTCGTTGCGCGATGGCTTGCCCGGCATCAATCGGCGGCGATAACCTGCCCTTGACGATAGCCTGCACCCGGTCGGCCAGGCCGATGATTTCGTCGAGATCTTCCGAGATGAGCAATACGGCAGCCCCCTTGGCGCGCGCTTCCAGAATGCGGGCATGAATGGCTGCAACGGCACCTTCATCAAGGCCGCGTGTTGGTTGGGCTGCAATCAGAATGCGCGGAGCCGTTTCGAGATTGCGGCCCAGAATAAGTTTTTGCATGTTGCCGCCTGAAAGCAGGCGAATACGGCTGTCAGGCGTGCCGCCGCGCACATCGAAATCCTTGATGATGCGGTCGGTAAATTCACGTGCTGCCGCGCGGTTGACCAGAAGGCCATTGGAAAACTGCGGATCACGTATGCGTTCCAACACAGCATTTTCCCAAAGCGTCAGATCGCCGATTGCACCTTCTGCATTGCGATCTTCCGGGACGCGGCCAACACCCGCCCCCACAAACTGGCGCGGATCGAACTTCTTAACCGTTTGCCCAAACATCACAAGAGAGCCACTGGCAGGCTGACTAAGCCCCGAAACCAGACGCCCGAGCGCTGCCTGTCCATTGCCGGAAACGCCGATGATACCCAGCGTCTCGCCTGCACGAAGGTGAAAGTCGAGATCTGTCAGGCGTGCCGTGCCGTCTTCAACCACGGTTACGTTCTTTGCTTCAAGCAACGTTTCGCCGGGGGTAGCGGCTGCGCGCGAAGGACGCGAAACGCGGCGACCGACCATGAGTTCGGCCAGCTCTTCCTTTGTGGTTTCAGATGCCTGACGCTCAGCGACAAGCTTGCCGCCGCGCAGCACCACAACCCGATCCGCAGCCGACATGACTTCATACAGCTTGTGCGAAATGAAAATTAGTGACAGTCCCTGACGCGCCATTTCCTTGAGCGTGATAAACAGGCCTTCTGCTTCCTGTGTGGTCAGAACGGCGGTCGGCTCGTCGAGGATAAGGATGTCGGCATCATTATAAAGTGCTTTAAGGATTTCCACGCGTTGCTGTTCGCCGACGGACAGATCGCCAAGCCTTGCGTCTGGATCGACCTGCAAGCCAAAACGTTTGGCAATCTGGGCAATTTTGGCATGAGCAGCACCCTGCGCCGATTTCAGCTTCCAGAGGCTTTCGGTGCCGGTGATGATGTTCTCAAGGACGGTGAGGTTGGGTGCCAGTGTGAAATGCTGGTGCACCATGCCAACGCCCGCATCAATGGCAGCACGCGGCTTGCCTTGCGGGATTTCAGCACCTTTGACAAAAACGCGACCTTCATCGGGTACATAATGACCGAAGAGGATATTCATCAGCGTGGTTTTGCCGGCACCATTTTCGCCTAAGAAAGCGAGGATTTCGCCGCGCTCCAATTTTAACGAAATATCGTCATTGGCAGTTAATGTGCCAAAGCGCTTGGTTATATTTTGCAGTTCCAGAACTGTTGTGGTCATGTGTCTAACCCCGCAACGGGAAATTTGTGCTGCCAGCGTTGGTCCTCCTCCAGGCGCTGGCCAAGGCTTAGAAGCAGCCTGTCGGCACCCATCGGCGCCACAAGCTGCAAGGCAACCGGCATATTGTCGGCGTCGCTTCCGAAGGGTAGCGACAGCGCAGGGAAACCGGAAATATTGGCAAGCGCCGCGTAAGGCGCGAAGGCGTTCATCTTCTGCCAATGCACATCGACATCAACATGGTTCATTGAAAAAGAACCATGCGGCATCGGCCCGCGCGCGAGCATGGGCGTAATCAGTACATCGATGTCGCGGAAAATTTGCCAGAGCATATGTGCGGTACTGACGGCTCCGTTCATCGCGCGGTAAAGTGCGGTTGCTTCCATGCGCCGCCCACGCTCTGCAACCGCATGGGTGAGTGGCTCAAGCTTGTCTTGATCAAGGGCCAGAAAGTCGATTGCGGCGGCGAGATTGACGGAAATGATGCGGTCGAAAGCGCGCGCGCTGGAAGCGATCAGTGGGCTGAATTCCGAAGCCGGGATTTCATGAATTGTATGCCCCTGAGCTTCAAGAAAATGCGCTGCGTTTGCCACAACCTGCAGGCGCTCGGCTGTGATTGGATAGTTTGCGAGATCGCCAGTCACGATACCCACGCGAAGGCGGCCCGGCAAATCGCCTGCCTGCATCGCTGGGTCAGGCAGAAAGCCTTCCGTTTTGCCGCCGACAAGTGGCAGAAGCGCTTTCGCATCGCGGACCGAACGGCAAAGCGCAAATTCGCTCGCAATACCTGCAAGATAATTGCCGAAATGCGGTCCTGCCGGTAGCAAGCCGCGGCTTGGTTTCAGGCCGATAAGACCGCAGGCCGCGGCAGGCACGCGAATGGAGCCACCCGCATCGGTGGCATGGGCAATTGCAACAATGCCAGCTGCGACGGCTGCCGCCGCTCCACCGGATGACCCGCCGGGTGAAAGCGTTTCATCGAAGGGATGGCGTGCTGGCGGGGCTCCTGCCGGCTCGCTCGCAAGTGCCAGCCCGAACTCGGGTACGGTGGTGGTGCCGAAGAAGTTGAGTCCGGCTGCGCGCATCCGGCGACCGAGCTCCGAATCCATTTGCGGCGAGGCATTGAGGAATGCCTGCGAACCGAGCCGGATCGGCAGACCGGCACACGGACCGCCCAGGTCCTTGAAGAGGGCGGGAACGCCCGCGAAAGCCGCTCTTGATGGCGCTGAATCGAATGCAATCGCACCCTCGCGGCCTAAATCACGATCGAGATATGCAATGGCGCCCAATGGGCGCCATTTTTCTGCTGCGTCGAGAGCAGCATCCATGGCTTGCTCGGCACTGAGGATTCCACCTGCAATCGCCTGCGCGAGCGCGGTCGCATCCTGCTGATTCATGTCGATTGCCACGATATGCTTGCCCGTTTGAGTGATTACTTCGGCTCGGCGGGGTTCGGCTTGTATTCGAACTTGCCTTCTTTCAGTTCCACACGACGGGCTTCCATCTTGGCTTCTGCTTCGGCAGGCGCAATGCCCTTGACGTAAATGATGTCGTTGCCGCCTTCCTTCATCAGGCTGAAAGGCGTGTAATCCTTGCCGGTTGCCTGGGTAGCCTTCACATCGGCGATAGCTGCATTGAGGATTGGGCGGAAATTCCAGATCGCGTTGGCAAATACTGTGTCGGGGTAACGCGGTGTGTAGTCGATCAGCGATCCGATTGCTTTGATTCCGCGTTCTTTGGCGGCATCTGCGGTGCCGATACGCTCGCCGAACAGAATGTCTGCCCCCGCATCGATCTGCGCGAGACCTGCTTCGCGCGCTTTGGGTGGATCAAAGAAGGTGCCGATATAGGAAGCGTTGAATTTTGCGTCAGGCCGGGTTTCCTTCACCCCATCCTGAAAGGCATTGATAAGCATGTTGACTTCCGGGATCGGCACTGCGCCAACCGAGCCAAACGTACCGGACTTGCTCATCGCGCCTGCCAACATGCCTGCGAGATAGGCAGCCTCGAAGTTCCAGGTGCCGAAAACACCGAAATTATCGCCCTGCGGCTTACCGGATGAGCCCATAACGAAAGCAGTCTGCGGGTAATCGCCAGCGACCTGACGCGCTTCGCGTTCGACCGCATAGGATTCGCCGACGATCAGCTTGATGCCCTGTTCGGCATATTCGCGCATGGCGCGGGGATAGTCGCTTGCCGAAACGCCTTCGGAGAAGACATATTCGATGACGCCTTCGTCATTGGCTTGCTTCAGCGCGTCGTGAAGGCGTGAATTCCATGCGTTTTCGACGGGCGAGGCATGGATGCCGGCAACTTTCAGTTTCTCATCGGCAGCAAAGACCCGGCTTGTAACGGCGGTTGCGCCGAGTGCAGCGGACATTGCCAGAATATCGCGACGGGTGAAGTTCGATGTTGTGATGATTGTGGTCATTTTGGTTAGGGACCCCTCAAGTGTGTTTTCGGTGTGCCGGGAATGCACTGCCGGTTGCTTCGTTTTGTGTGAGCAGAATGGATGAGCAACGAACTATATCTTTGCTTAATCTGCCTGGAATTCAAGCGAATTAGATCGCGGCCTGAAAAATAGGCATAGGTTCTCTGGCCGCGACTGTTCGGTTCTTTTATCCGGTAGCTTACCGAATAGGTTGAAACTGTTGATATCGTTAGCCGATGGGGGCGTAATCAGCTCCGTCGACCGAAGAGGGACGGCCTTGGAGGTTGATGCGGCTTACACGCTGTGGCGTTTCGGCGATGACTTTTCCACGCTTCACGACTTTGAGGCGATTTGCCTTGAGCCGCAACGCTTCGAGCGGGTCGCGAGCCTGCAACACGACAAAATCGGCATTGCAGCCCTTTTCAATTCCGTAGCCTTCAAGGCCAAGCGCTTTTGCCGAATTGACAGTGAGCGCATCGAAAACTCGGCGTTTGCCTTCGATGGAGGTCATCTGTGCAACATGGATAGCCATATGGCCGACTTCAAGCATGTCGCCAGAACCCATTGAATACCATGGGTCCATCACACAGTCGTGGCCAAAGGCAACGTTGATACCGGCAGCCATCAGCTCCGGTACACGCGTCATGCCACGACGCTTTGGATAGGTGTCGGCACGGCCCTGAAGCGTGATGTTGATCAATGGGTTCGGAATGGCGTTCATTTGCGCTTCCGCAATCAGCGGAATAAGCTTGGATACGTAATAATTGTCCATGGAATGCATGGAAGTGAGATGCGAGCCGGAGACGCGGCCCTGCAAACCGAAGCGCATAGTCTGCGCTGCCAGCGTTTCAACGTGACGTGACATTGGATCATCGGTCTCATCACAGTGAATATCGACCGGCAGGCCACGGTCGGCGGCAATACGGCAGAGCTCTTCAAGCGATGCTGCGCCATCGGCCATGGTGCGCTCGAAATGCGGAATGCCGCCAACGACATCAAGGCCCATGTCGAGCGAACGATTGACGAGATCGACAGCACCCGGAGAGCGGTAGTAACCGTCCTGCGGAAAGGCCACGAGTTGCAGATCAATGTAAGGCTTTACCTTCTCGCGGACTTCGATCATGGCCTCAGCCGTGAGGAGACGCGGGTCGCTGACATCGACATGGCTGCGAATGGCCAACAGTCCCTGCGAAACGGCCAGATCGCAATAGCGAAGCGCACGCTCGACCATGGCTTCTACCGTCAACATGGGTTTGAGTTCACCCCAAAGCGCTATGCCTTCCAAGAGCGTTCCCGAACGATTAAGACGCGGTAGACCAAGCGACAGGGTCGCATCCATATGGAAATGCGGGTCGACGAAAGGTGGGGTGACCAGCCGGTTTGAAGCGTCAATTTCGGTCGCTGCCTGATGTTCGCCATTCGATGGCAAGACGTCGGCAATCTTGCCGTCTTTGACCAGAATGTCCTGCTTCTCGCGACCGTCGGGGAGATTAGCGTTTCTCACGATCAAATCGAACATCGGCAGGACCTCTCATATGGGTATGCAAGAACCGAGCACAAAATATGGGCTCATTTTTCAATTGCCTTATACCCTATATCCGGCGGGCGCAATGCCAGGGGAAGCTGGAAGGGGTCGTCATCCTTAATGGAAAATGCTAGGCCCCGAAATTATCTTTGTAGGATTGCCATGTTCACGATCAGCCGCGTCGAAACCTATAGTCAGGAGATCAAGAAAAGTCGGTTTCTGGCCATTGCCGCGCCTGTCGCGAGCGAGCAGGCGGCGAAGGACTTTTTGAGCGAGCATTCTGATCTGTCGGCGAGCCATAATTGCTGGGCCTGGCGCATGGGGCAGAACTACCGTTTCAGCGACGATGGCGAACCAAGCGGCACGGCAGGAAAGCCGATCCTGCAGGCAATCGACGGCCAGCAGCTGGACAATATTGCAGTCGTGGTCACACGCTGGTTTGGCGGCATTCTTCTGGGAAGCGGCGGCCTGATGCGCGCCTATGGCGGTACGGCTGCAACCTGTCTACGGCAGGCGGAGAAAACCGAAGTCATTCCGTTGGTCGGATTTAACTTCGCCTGCGATTTTTCGGACCATGCGCTGCTGAAAGCGCGTCTGACAGCGGTTGAGAACCTCGTCATCGTGCAAGAGAATTTCACCGGATCCGGCGTGGAGATTGAAGGCGCCATGCCGATTGCCGCACGGGATGAATTATCCCGTCTCGTTACCGATCTGACGCGCGGCAAGACGATCATAAAGTTCGAAGATTAGAGCGCATCCCGAAAAGTGTGAAACGACTTTTGGAAAAGATGTGCGTTAAAACAAATAGTTAGAGCGCCGACCTGATCCAATCAGATTGAAACGTGCTCTAGACTGTGCCCGTCGTATATTGCTGGCGCTTGTTCTCATACATCAGCAAGTCCGCGCGCTTGGCAACCGTTTCCAGCTTCTCACCCGGCATGCTGGTCGCAGAGCCGATAGAAAGATTAAGCTTGAGCTGGGAATAATACTGGTTGTTGATCTCGACCAACCGCTGAATGTCCTCAACCATCGCCTCGGCACCGCGCTCATCCACGTAAGGCAACACAACCGCGAACTCGTCGCCGCCAATGCGCGCCGCATGGCCCGGTTGCTTCACGGCTTCATTGAGCACCTCGCCGATGCGCCGCAGCAATCCATCGCCTGTTGCATGTCCCCATTGGTCATTCGCCGCCTTGAGGCCGTTGAGATCGATGATGATGACCGAAACCGGCATATGGCCCTTGCGTTCCAGCCGGTTGAGTTCATCGACATAATAGGCGCGATTGTGAAGCTTGGTAAGCACATCATGCTTGCCGAGATATTCAAGATAGGCTTCGGCTTTCTTGCGGGCAGTGATGTCAGTGAGTGCAACCTGCACCAGCGACCAGTCGTGCTCATGTCCAGGCAGGACCGAGAACTGCAGCAACACGTGCCGTTCGGTACCGTCGAGTGCATAATTGACCACTTCGCGGCGCTGGAACAGAACGCCGTTCCACAGATCGATCAACTGTTCGCGGAATGATGACTCCATCTCGTCCTTGAAGATATGCGGCAGGTTTTGCAGCAGTGTCTTCTTGTCGGGCGCGAGGAAAAGGGCTGTGGTCTCGGTGTTGATTTCGAGAACCCGGATTTCACTCATGCATTGGCGTACGAATTCCGGGTGCACGTCAGTAAACACCCGAAAATCAACAATGCCGCGCTGGCGCACATCGTCCATCAATTGCTTGATGCGACTGAAATCCTCAACCCAGAGCGATACTGGCGAATGTTCAAAAAGGCCTTGGGCGTGCTGCTTGTGGCGGTCCTGTTCGCGGCGGGCATCCTCGCGTGCAGTCACATCCTCAATGGAAAGCAGAACCCGCTCCCACGTGTGCTCGTAGCCGGGAAGCACGACCCCCTTGAGCTGAATATCCAGCCGCTTACCGCCAAGCGAATAGTTGATAGTGTCGCTTGAGAAAGCATTGCCGCCGTTCCATAGCTGGACCATCTCTTCAATATGCGGGTCCAGCATGTCGTCCCGAAACACGCGTTCGAGATTGGCGACCAGATGACTGACGCTATCCGCCTCGAAAAGCGAAAGCGTCTTGCGATTGACCTTCAGAACCCGGATATGGCTGGTACAGATGCGCAACCGGCTTGTATCTTCATGCAGGAAAGCCCTGAGATCGGTAACACCAAGCGCGCGCCATTCTTCGAACTGCTTGAGCAGACCACTATAATCCTCAAGCCACAGGGAGATTGGCGCAAGGTCAAAAATATTGGCGCTGTCGCTCAAGGCAGACTCGATATTCATTGATTTCCCGCTCTACCACTGGCTTTCGCATTTCCGAAACTCAGACGTTCAGGATGTATGCCAAACCGGATTCTCTTTCCCATCGGGAACAGCCACGATGGTTTATTGGCAGCGCGTTATATTACGAGAGTCTTGGATACACTAGAGGTTTCAATGTAAAAAATATTCGCTTTTTACGAAAAAGGGCGGCGTCCCTTCGATGCCGCCCTGTTGGTGACGATCAGTTTTCGACTGGCAGCCGGTGACGCACGAGCGTGGTCCAGTAGGAGCAACCCCACACAATGACATCGTCGTTGAAGTCGTATTTGGGGTGATGGAGATTGGCACTTGGCCCGTTGCCGATATTGATCATCGCGCCCGGTACTTCGTTCAACATGAAGGCAAAGTCTTCACCGCCCAGCGTCGCTGGCATGTCGCGGGTCACACGGTTGGCGCCCGCAACGGCTTCAGCAGCGACTGCTGCGAGTTCGGTCTCGCGCTCATGATTGACGGTGACCGGATAGCTACGCTGATAGTCGAGCGTGGCCTTGGCCCCGAAAGCATCGGCTATGCCCTGCACGGCGCGGGTCAGTTTTTCCTCGATATGGTCACGGACTTCCTCGCGAAGCGTACGAACCGTGCCGGTCAGCCGAATCTTTTGCGGAATGACGTTGAACGCATCGCCACCCTGAATAGTGGTGATCGAGATCACAGCAGAATCCAGCGGGTCTATGGTGCGCGCGGTCAGCGTTTGAATTGCCTGAATGAGCGCTGCCGTAACGGGAATGGGATCGATAGTCTGGTGCGGCGAAGCTGCATGTCCGCCAACGCCCTCGATGGTGATTTCGAGAACATCGACCGATCCCATGATCGGACCGGAGTTGATAGTGAAATGCCCGACTGCGAGATTGGGACGGTTGTGCATACCGTAGACTTCGTTGACCGGCCAGCGCTTGAACAGGCCGTCGTCGATCATCGCCTTGGCGCCTGCGCCACCTTCTTCGGCGGGTTGGAAAATCACGATGACGGTGCCATCGAAGGCGCGGCTTTGCGCCAGTTCGCGGGCTGCCCCCAGAAGCATGGTCGTGTGTCCGTCATGACCGCAGGCATGCATCTTGCCCGGTACTTTGGACGACCATTCCGCACCGGTTTCCTCGAAGATCGGCAGCGCATCCATGTCAGCGCGCAGGCCGATGGCGCGACCCGAACGGTTCGATTGACCGTGAATGACGCCAACGACGCCAGTACGTCCGATGCCTGTCACGACCTCATCGACACCTGCGGTGCGCAACGCTTCGGCAACCTTTTCCGCAGTCCGGTTTACATCGTAAAGTAGCTCGGGGTTTTCGTGCAGGTCACGACGGAACGCGACGAGTTCGTCAAGCTGGTTCGATGTCCAGTTTTCAACCGGCATGTCAGGCTCCTTTAGTGTTGTCTTCGGTCTTGTCGAGGCGGTAGCGGAAATCGCAGTGGCTCGCGCCCTTCATGATGGTCTGCGAGCGTTCCAGCTTCATTTCGGGATTGTATCCGATGCAGAAATCGCCATCGCGATTGCAGGAAAGCAGGTGACCGATATGGCCAAGACCCATCTCGCGGTACATCTCCGAATAACGGCAGCGCGTAACGTTGAAATCAAAATGATCTTCGCCCTGTGAAATCACGTCGATCTCCAGCGCGTTTTCCTTCGTCCATAGCGGCTGGATGTCGGCAAAGTCCTGTATTGTCGGCGTGCGACCCAGCTCATCGGCAAAGCTCTTGCCCTGTTCGATGGCCGAGCGGCTAACGGCTTCGCCGATTGCCGCCTGCGCTTCTTCTTCACCCGAGCGTTCGCGAATTACTTCGTAAACGTTCTTGAGAACCAGCGCTTCAATGCGGCGACGTTCCAGAATTGACATTTGATTCATGGATCTGACCTTTCACATGAACGTTGAATGGGATGAGTTAGAGATTTGGTTCGGTAAGATCCTTGCGCCGAAGCCATGCGAGATAGAACGGCGCAATCTTCCGCGCGATCTTGTGAAAAGGCAGCGGTGCCGGTTCCGAGACGGGAAGGGCAAGCTCCTGGGCAGGCTCGCCATCGAGCGCCCGTGCGAATTCACGCCCGAGCGATGTGCCAAGCGCAACGCCGCGACCGTTGCAGCCGATCCATGCCCAACCATTGGGGCCGAGTTGATGAACGCGCGGAAAGCGATCCCAGGTCATGCCGATATAGCCACTCCACACATGCGTGATTTCCGGTTCACCGAGGGCTGGAAAGGCTTCTGCCATGTTGCGCGCCGTCTTGCGCTTGACCCGCTCAGTCACGTTGAAATCGCCCATCACCACGCCGCCGGTGATCAGCCGGTTGCGGGCATCGTAGCGGAAGAAGCGCAGATCGCCGCGTGTATCGGAAACGGCTTGCCGTCCGGGCAAGATCGTTGCGCGCAGATTGTCGCTGACAGGTTCAGTCGCCATCTGCCACGAGAGCACTGGCACGATTGTGCGGGCAAGGCGTGGGGCAAGCCCTTCGCGCAATTCGCCGGTATAGGCGTTGGTTGCGAGCAGGAAGCCCTTGGCACGCACCGTGGCGTTGGCGGTTTTTACTTCCCAATGATCGCCTACCTGGGCATAGGCAATGACCGGGCTTTGCTCATGAATGATTGCGCCGTGACGTTCAGCAGCCGCTGCAAGTCCACGCGCGAAAGCCAGCGGATTGATATGGCCGCCGGTCGGATTGAACATACCACCATACCAGAAATCGCTGCCCAACAGCCTCGCTGTCGCAGCGCGGTCGACAAACTCTGCCGGGAAGCCGAAGCGTTTCCAGGCTTCTACGCGGGTTTGCGAAAGCTTTACCCGCCCTGGTGAATGCGCTGGCTGGAACCAGCCGGTCTGCTCGGCCTCGGCCTCGATATTTTCATCGCGCACGATGGAGAAAAGAATGTCGGCGCTATTGCCGATCAATCTGGCAAACCGTTCGCCTGAGGCACCATATCGTTTGGCGATTGCATCGGGTTCTGCCGAGGTCATGGTCGGGATGACCTGTCCGTTGTTGCGCCCTGATGCACCCCAGCCCACAGCATTGCCTTCCAACAGGATGACGCGCTTGCCGCGTTTTGCCAGATGGAGTGCCGCCGAAAGACCTGTGAAACCGCCACCGACGATCACGACATCGGCTTCGACATCTTTCGTAAGCGCGGGGGCCGGTTTGCGTTCGGATGCCGTGGCAGCCCAGATGGAAGGTGGAAAGACGATGTTCTGCATGACTTCACGCGGTTTCTAGAGCGTATCCCGAAAAGTGTGAAACGGTTTTCGGAAAAGATGCGCGTTAAAACAAAAATTTTTAGAGCGCCGATCTGATTCAATCAGATCGGGACACGCTCTAAGCGAGGCGGTGTCCAGCCCTTGCCGGGAATGGAGGCAAGCAGGCGCTGTGTATATTCATGCTGCGGGTTGGCGAAGACTTGCGCCGTCAGGCCGGCTTCGGCGATCTCACCCTTCGACATGACGATTATGCGGTCGCAAAGCTGCGCGGCGACACGTAGATCGTGCGTTACGAAAAGGAGCGAGAGATTGAGCCGCTCGCGCAAGTCGGCGAGCAGGCGAAGAACTTGCGCCTGAACCGAGACGTCGAGCGCGGAAACAGGTTCATCCGCGACGATGATGCGGGGCTCCAGAGCCAGCGCACGTGCGATGCCGATACGCTGGCGCTGTCCACCCGAGAACTCATGCGGAAATCGATCAGCGGCGGCTGATGAAAGCTCGACCAGTTCCAGCAATTCGCGTGCTTTTGCATGGGCCTGTTCCTTTGGAACGCCGTGGACTATTGGCCCCTGCGCTATCAGGTCTACGACCCGGCGTCGTGGATTGAGCGAGGCCATTGGGTCCTGAAAGACCATCTGGATGTCCTTGCGCATGGCGCGCACTTCACGTGGGCTGGCGCTCAGGAAATCCCTGCCATTCACATCGACCTCGCCGCTATCTGCTTCCAGCAGACGGGTAACAATGCGCGAAACGGTCGTCTTGCCGGAGCCGCTTTCGCCAACGACACCGAGCGTTTCGCCCTGACGCAACTCGAATGAAAGGTCTTTCACGGCAGGCACGGCGCTGCGTTTTCCGGTTAGCAAGCCGCCGCGCGCTTTGAATGTCTTGCGTAAAGCGCTCGCCTTGAGAATGACCGGCTGTGTGTCCACTGATGCCTTCGGCTCGGGCGGCGTGAGGGCCGGAACCGATGCAATCAGCGCCTTTGTATAGGGGTGTTGCGGATGATTCAGCACGTCGTTTGCCGGACCTTCCTCGACCAGTTCGCCAAGCCGCAGCACGGCTACGCGGTCGGCAATTTCCGCCACCACGCCAAAGTCGTGAGTGATAAACAGAATGCCGGTATCATGCTCGCGTTGCAGGTCGCGGATCAGTTTCAGGATTTGCGCCTGCGTGGTCACGTCGAGCGCTGTGGTCGGCTCGTCGGCGATGATGAGGCGCGGTTTCAGGATCAGCGCCATGGCAATCATGACACGTTGCCGCTGACCACCCGAAATCTGGTGTGGGTAGGCATTGTAGGCGGATTCCGGGTCTGGAATTTTCACCTCTGCCAGCATGTTCAGCACGGCTGCACGGCGCTCCTTGCGACCGAGCTTCGTGTGCAGGCGCAACACTTCATCGATCTGCCAGCCGACTGTCTTCTGCGGGTTGAGCGCGGTCATCGGCTCCTGAAAGATCATGCCGATGCGGTCGCCGCGCAGCTTCTTCATATCGGCTTCGCTCAGCGAATAGAGATCGGTGCCTTCGAGCCTGATCGTGCCGTTGGTCACGCGGACGTGCGGTTCCGGCAAAAGGCGCATGATCGCGCCCGCCGAAAGCGACTTGCCGGAGCCGCTTTCGCCGACAAGGCAGACGATCTCACCGGGATTGATGGTTAGTGTCAGGCCCTGCAAGGCATAGGGGCGGTCAGCGCCTTCAGGCAGCGCAATTTGAAGACCCTGGATTTCGAGAATTGCGGCGGCGGTCATTATTTCTTCTGCCTTGGGTTAAGCGCGTCGTTCAGGCCTTCACCGAGCAGACTGAAAGAAAGAACGGTGAGCAGAATGGCGATACCAGGAATGACCGAACAGAACCAGTCGGTACGCAGTACGGCACGGCCCTGACCGATCATGTTGCCCCAGCTTGCATAGTTCGGGTCGCCAAGGCCGAGGAAGGCAAGCGCACTTTCCATCAGGATTGACGTGGCCATCACTACGGATGCGAAAACAATCACCGGCGGCAGAGCGTTCGGCAGGATTTCGCGGAAGATGATCGAGACATTACCGACCCCCAGATTGCGCGCGGCATCAATGAATTCGCGCTTGCGCAACGCCAGAAATTCGGCGCGCACCATGCGGGCCGGTGCAGTCCACGAAACAATGCCGATGCAGATGATGATGTTTTCGATGGACGAACCGAAAATGGCCACCAGCGTCAGCAGCAGAACAAAGCTTGGAACAGTCTGGAAGGCCTCGGTGATGCGCATCAGGACGTCATCCACCCAGCCACCATAATAGCCGGCAAGTGCGCCGATAATGATGCCGATAGCAATGGAAATCAGGGTAGCCACCACGCCGATCAGAAGCGAGATGCGTGCGCCATGGAAGATGCCTGCCATGATATCGCGTCCGAGCTGGTCGGTGCCAAGCGGCGTCGCTGCATTGAGGAACGGCCAGACGAGCGGATCGCCTGCGCGGCGCAACGGGTCGCCGGGCGCAATGACATCTGCCAGCAGTGCGATCAGAACCACGGCGATGAAGAGGACAAGGCCAAGCACGGCGGCACGGTTGCGGCTGAAGCGCTGCCACAGAATTTTCGTGCGGGAGACCTGCGGGCGAGTGAGGGAGAGGTCCTGGGAAGTCATGACAGTTCGATCCTGGAATCAAGCCGCGCATAGATGAGATCGGTGATGAAATTCACGATTACCACCAGCACAGAGCACAGGAAGATGATGCCCATCAGCGTGTTGAGGTCGCGCTTGATCACGGAGGTGTAGGCAAGCTGGCCGAGGCCGGGCAGCGAGAAGATTGTCTCGATCACGACCGAGCCGCCAAGCACGGTGGAGAACTGAAGGCCGAGCAGTGTGACGACAGGCAGGAAGGCGTTGCGCATGATGTGATGGAACATCAACCTTGCGCCGCTGGCTCCCTTGGCGCGTGCGGTGCGAACATAGTCGAGGTCTGCCACTTCCAGCACACTTGTTCGCATCAGGCGCATATAGAAGGCGAGATAGATGAGTGAAAGCGCTGTCGTCGGCATGACGAGGTGCACGGCAATATCCCAGACATTCTTCCAGCCTGTATAAAAACCGCCAAGCGTTTTGTAGCCGCCGACCGGCAGCCAGCCGAGCTTGACGGAAAAGATGAACATCAGGATGAGGCTGAGAAAGAAGCTCGGCATGGCATAGAAAACAAGGCCGAGCGTGGAAATCGCATTGTCGGTCAGCGAATAAGCCTTGCGTGCTGCGAGAGCGCCAAGCGCTATGCCAAAAATAAAAGCCACCGAAAGCGAGGAAACCATGAGCAGGAGCGTCGGTACAAGGCGAGCCATCAGCACGTCCAGCACCGGCTGCTCGTACACGTAGGACCAGCCGAAATCGAACTGCGCCAGCTTGGTCATGTAAATCCAGAGCTGCGTCCAGACCGGCTGGTCGAGACCATATTCAGCGCGCAGATTGGCGACGAATTGCGGGTCTGCGCCGCCCATGTCGCCGACAAGCGCATCCACCGTATCGCCGGGGGCAAGCTTGATCAGCAGGAATGATCCGATCATGATGAGAAGAATGACGGGGATCGCCTGCGAGATGCGCCGCAGCGCAAAAGTCAGGATCGGGGGCAGGGGCATTGCGGATTATCCTGCAAGATATGCATGAGCAGTTTCAGGCTTCAGGCGGAATAACCGCTGCCGGAAACCGGCAGCGGCTTGGTCTCTTTTATTGGTCGATCCAGAGGTCATACCAGCTCGAAGAATCCCAGCGCGGAGTGTTGTGGTGGTTCTTCAAGACCTTGTTGGTCACGCCGACAAACGGATGTTCGATGGCGAAGATGACCGGTAGATCCTTCATCTCAAGCTGCTGGATCTGATGATAGAGATCGGCGCGCTTGGTCGGATCGAGCTCGCTTGCCGCCTTGTCGATCAGGCTGTCCATCTCGTCGGACTTGTAGCCGAACTGGTTCGACCATGCCGTGCCGACCGGAGCGCCGGAGCGCAGCCACACCGTCGTGGAGACTGCCGGATCGGAGCGGAACTGGTGCCAGCCATTGGCCGTGTCGAAATCGTGATCACGATAGACGCCGTTCAGGAAACCTGGTGCGTCATTTGTGAGAATTTCGACGTCGATGCCGACTTCCTTCATCGCCTGCGCGTAATATTCAGACCAGAGCTGCGTATACTCACCCCATGGCGCGGGGCGATGGCGCAGCTTGAATCGAATGCCGTTCTCCTTGACCGGATAGCCGGCTTCGTCGAGAAGTTTCTTCGCCTTTTCAACATCATACGGGTAAGTCTGAACCTGATCCGTATAGTTGGCTCCGCCGGTGCTGGGGATCGGGCCACGGCCCGGCTTGGCATAGCCGCGCATGATTGTCTTGATCGCGAAATCAATGTCGAGCGCGTGATAGATCGCCTGACGAACCTTCAGATTGGCAAGGATCGGATTGCGCAGGTTGAACTCGATGGTCGAATGCGCAACGTTGTTCTCAAAGCCTTTGGTGCCGGTATCGAAGCGGCCATCCTTCTGGAGGCGTTCGGTATCCGACATGGAGATGCCGTTGAAGGCAGTTTCCATCATTTCACCGGCTTCCAGCGCTGCGGCTGCGGCGGCCTTGTCCGGCATGAAACGCCAGATGACGCGGTCGAGGTAGGGATATTCCTTGCCACGCCAGTAATCGTCATTGCGCTCGGCAATGATGTGCTGGCCACGCTCATACTCGACGAACTTGAACGGTCCCGTGCCAACCGGCGCGGCATTGTACTTGTTCTTCAGAATATCTGTGCCTTCATAAAGATGCTTCGGCACCGGATGCCCGAGATCTGGCATGGCGGCGACGAGCAGCTCCAGCGGCATCGGCTTGGAATAACGGAACACTGCCGTGTGCGGATCGGTGCAGTCGACGGCTTCGAGATTGGCCTGAAGCGTGGTCGAATAGTTGAGCAGTTTCTTCCAGAGGTTCATCGCGCTGTAAGAAACGTCATCGCAAGTGAAGGGCTGGCCGTCATGCCAGCGCACATTCTCACGCAGCTTGAAGGTGATGGCCTTGCCGTCTTCCGATGAAGACCAGCTTGTGGCCAGAACCGGTACGTAACCCTCATAGGTGCGGTCAATCAGCGGCTCCATGATGCGGCCGGTGATCTGATAGACGCCGGTGGAGGCGCGCAGAGCAGGATTAAGCACACCCTGCTCGGTGTTCATATGGACGATGACAGTGCCGCCGCGCTTTACTTCTTCGGCATGCGAGGACGCTGTCGCAAGCGAAAACGCCGCAACAAACAGGCCAAGGCCAGCTTTTCTGATATGCATTCTCTGTTCCCCTGAAGGACGTTGAGGGAGGGCTTTGTAGCCTCTTTTCCCGCACGTCCCAATATTGTTCAAGCCCCTGAAATTGCAATGAAATGCCGTCTCAGAGGGTCTTTATAGTATGCAAGCATTGATATGCTAGAATCCGTGGCGATAATGTCAAGATAAACTAATATGTCGGGCAAAATTGGTAAAATTTCCCGACCGCCCTGCGTTAATAAATGTCGATTTTCTACAACGGAGTTTGTCGATGAGCCGAAATTCCCCCGAGCAGAGCGCAAGTTTGTGCAAAAGCGAGCGTGGTGCAGTCTGGATTACCGGTGCTGGGTCTGGCATCGGCGCTGCCATGGCGCGACGTTTCGCGCGCGAGGGCTGGCGGGTGGCGCTGACAGGCCGCAAGGCGGATGCGCTTGCAGCGATTGCCGAGGAAATCGTCTCCAATGATGGCGAAGCGCAGATATTTCCGGCAGATGTACTCGACAGGGAAGCAGTTGCTGCCACCGTCGGTGCGATCATAGAATGGGCAGGTCGTCTCGACATCCTCTGCAATAATGCGGGTCTTAATATCCCGCGCCGTAGCTGGGCGGATATTGATTTCGAATCATGGGATGATGTGATCGATATCAACATCAAGGGAGCGATCAATGTGATCGCCGCAGCCTTGACACCCATGCGCGCGCAGGGCGGTGGGTTGATGATCCATACATCGTCATGGGCTGGGCGGTTTTCGTCGCCCGGCGGCGGTGTGCCCTACGGCGCGTCCAAACATGCGCTCAACGATCTGAGCGCCAGCTTGAACGCACAGGAAGGGCCGAACGGCATCCGCTCAACGGTGCTTTGCCCCGGCGAGGTGGCGACACCGCTCCTCGCGCGTCGTCCGGGCTTCGATCTCTCTCGTATGGATGATGTCATCCAGCCCGAGGATATGGCTGAAACCGCGCTCTATGTTGCCAATATGAATCCCAAGGTTACGATCCACGAGATCGTTCTGGCTCCGACCAAAAAATAAAAGGAAGTTTTGCATGTCTCATCCGGTTAAAGGCGTCGATCATATTTTCCTGCTGGTCGGCGATCTTGAGAAAAGTGCCGAGCAATATCGCCGTTTCGGATTTACGCTGAGCCCGCGCGGCCTCCACAGCAAGGAGAAGGGCACCGGCAACTACACCATCATGTTTCCGGAGGATTATTTCGAGCTGCTTGGCATCGTGGCCGAGACGCCGGGTAATCTGCATCAGCGTGAGAAACTGGCAGCGCAGGGTGAAGGCCTCCATGCTATTGCCTGCCGCATCGACAATGCACGCGATGCCAAGGCGGAACTGGGCGCACTTGGCATCAAGACAGGCGAGGTTGGCGCGTTTCAGCGCCCCGTGAAGCTGCCGGGCGGCGGCGAGGGGGTTGCGGCTTTTGAAACCGTGTCTTTCTCGGAAAGTGAAGTGCCGCAGGGTATGGTGTTCATGTGCCAGCACAAGACCCGCGAAACGGTCTGGCTGCCGGAACTGATCGAACACGCGAATAGCGCAAATGGCCTTTCTGCCATTGTTGCCATTTCATCTGATCCCGAAACTGCGGCCAAAGGTTTTGCGCGCCTGTTCGCTGATGGCAAAGCCGAAATGCAGGATGGCGGCTGGAAGGTTTCGACCGGCACGCGCTCGGCTGACATATGGGTTGTTAGCGAGGAAAAGGCTTCCGCACTCTATCCTGGAGTGAATTTTGCAAAGACGCCGGGCAAGGCTTTCGCCGTTCTGCGCATCCGGGTCGCTTCGCTGGACAAGGCGCGCAGCGTTCTCGATGCCAACGGGATTTCCCACGTGAATACATCTGCGGGCATTGCCGTGCTGCCGGAAAATGCCAGCGGCACGGTTCTGGAGTTCTCGGAACAGTGAGGGTTTGAGCAAGCGGGGCTGTGAGGCCCCGCTCTGCTAATCAGCGTGGAAAGCGCTGGTTTTCTTCCAGCACGTTCAGGTCCATGTGGTTGCGCATGTAGCGCTCTGACGCCTTTTGCAGCGGCTGGTAGTCCCACGGATAATAGGCGCCGTTGCGCAATGCCGGATAAACGACGTGGCGACGAGCCTGACTGGCCCGGACGTCGGCATCGTACCGGTCCAGGTTCCAGCGTTCTTCCGCCTTGGCTACGAGGTCGTCCAGAACGGCTTTGAATTCCGGCAGTTCCGCCAGATTGCGCAGCTCGTCCGGGTCGTCGGAAAGGTTGAACAGTTGCGGCGGGTCAGCGCGGCAAAGGTTGAGTTTCCAGTCACCGTCACGCAAGGAGACCATCGGCGCGATGGTGCCTTCGGCTGCATACTCCACTGGAACGGCACCGCGCTCTGCCGTCTCGGAGGCAACACCTGTCAGTGAAACACCGTCGGTCCACGGCATAATTCCTCCGAGGTCGATTCCGGCGAGGTCGGCCAGCGTTGGCAGGACGTCGAGCGTCGAGACCGGTGTATCCGTACGGCCCGTTTTGAGTTGTGGCGCGGCGATCATCAACGGCACGCGCGCCGAACCATCGAAGAAACTCATCTTGAACCACAGGCCGCGTTCGCCAAGCATATCCCCGTGATCGGAAGTGAAGACGACAATCGTGTCATCCGCCATGCCGCAGCGTTCAACGACGTCCAGCAGGGCGCCGATCTTTTCATCCACATAGGAGATATTGGCGAAGTAGGCCCGACGTGCCGCGCGAACCTGTTCGCGGGTCAGGTCGTAGTCTTCGGCCTTGCAGGCCCGCAGCAGGCGTTCAGTATGTGGGTCAATCTCGTTGTCGGGCAGCGGTCCGATTTTCGGATCGAGTTCAGGAATATCCGCATAGAGATCGAAGAAGCGCTTGCGCGCCACATAGGGGTCGTGCGGGTGGGTGAAGCTGACTGTGAGACACCATGGCCGCTCATCGTGGCCGCGCGCCAGATCATAGAGCTTTGCTTCAGCCTGATAGGCGACCTCATCGTCATATTCGAGCTGGTTGGTGATTTCGGCTGAACCCGCTCCAGTGATGGAACCAAGATTATGATACCACCAGTCGATACGTTCACCGGGCTTGCGATAATCCGGCGTCCAGCCGAAATCTGCCGGGTAGATGTCTGTTGTCAGCCTTTGTTCAAAGCCATGAAGCTGGTCCGGTCCCACAAAGTGCATTTTGCCCGAAAGTGCCGTCTGGTAGCCGGCGTTGCGAAGGTGATGGGCATAGGTTGGAATTTCGGAAGAAAACTCCGCAGCATTGTCATACACGCCGGTTCTAAACGGCAACTGGCCCGACATGAAAGACGCGCGGGCTGGGGCACAGAGCGGGCTCGCCGTGTAGCAATTGGCAAAGCGGGTGGAACGATCAGCAAGTTTTCTCAGATTGGGAACGTGAAGGAATTGGGCCGGGCCATCTGGGAAGAGCGTGCCGTTGAGCTGGTCGACCATGAGTATAAGGATATTCGGCTTTTTCATTGTGCGGGACCGGTGGCAAGTGGGGAGGTGAAGCGGCGGGCGTTTGAACGCCCGCCTTCTGGCTTTCCGTTGCTGGTCGTCAGAGCCCCAGACTTGCCTTGACCGCTTCCGCGCCCGGTTCGCCCTTGAAGGTGGTGACGCCCGCGAGCCACTTGTCGATCTGCTCTGGGTGGGCCTTCAGCCATTCCTTGGCGGCTGCGGGGCCTTCCGCGCCTTCATCCAGAATTTTACCCATCAGCGCATTCTCGATATCGACGGTGAAAGTGAGGTTCTTGAAAAAGTTCGCTGCATTCGGACATTGCGCGGCCCAACCGGTGCGACCAAGCGTGTAGACTTCCGCGCCGCCAAAATTCGGGCCGAAATAGTCATCGCCACCTGCCAAATATTCGATATTGAGCTTGTTGTTCATCGGGTGCGGTGCCCAGGCCAGGAACACGACCCACGCCTTGTCCTTGTTCTTGCGGTCCACCTGCGCGAGCATAGCCTGCTCGCTCGATTCCACCAGCTTCCAGCCATCGAGCTTGAATTTCTGGTCTTCGATGATCTTCTGGATATTCTGGTTGGCAGGGGCACCCGGCTCGATGCCATAGATTTCCTTGCCGAACTTGTCAGCATGGGCGGCGAGATCGGCAAAGTCCTTCACGCCTTCGCTTGCCACATAATCCGGCACCGCCAGCGTGAACTTCGCTCCTTCGAGATTCTTGACGATGACTTCTGCGGCTTTCGCCTTGTCGAGATCGTCGCGGAACTTCTGCTGTGCTGGCATCCAGTTGCCAAGGAAGACGTCAAGATTACCGGTCTTGAGCGCCTCATAGCCGATTGGTACGGACATGGTCTTGACGTCGGGCTTATAGCCGAGACCTTCCAGCAGCACGCTTGCGACCGAGTTGGTGGAGGTGATGTCTGTCCAGCCCGGATCGGACAGTCGGATCGTTTCGCAAGCTGCCGGATCAGCAGCAGAAGCCGCTCCTGAAAGCCCTGCCAGTGCCGTGAACGCCAGCGCCGCAATCTTCAAATAGCGCATGTGATGACCCCTCTGCCTAGTGTGTTGGATTCCGCATCTCTTTGATTAAGACGGGTTATGTCTTGTATTCCTGCTTTAAGAAAAACATCATTTAGGCTAAGGAAAAACCCATTCATTTTTTATCGAAGCTATAGAAAGTTTTTATGGTTTCTTCATCCTGGGACCTTGGCAGCCTTGGCGTTCTTGAAGCGGTGGGACGATTGGAAAATCTGACCCTTGCGGCGCGTGAGCTTGGTATGACGCAACCGGCGGTCAGCTATCAGATAAAACGCATCGAGGAACGTTTGGGTGTCGCGCTGTTCGCACGGCGCGCGCGCGGCGTCGCGATATTGCCCGAAGGGCGCATTCTTTATGAAGCGGTGCGCTCCGGTCTCGATGGAATTGATGAGGCGGTACAGCAGATCAAACGCCGCCAGCGCGCGCCGGGACTTCGCATAGCGACCGATTATGGCTTCGCGACATTCTGGTTGATGCCCCATGTTGCACAGTTTCGTCCTAAACATCCGGAAGTGGACGTGCGCATCACGGCATCATCCATGCTCCAGCCGGTTGACCGGCGTGATGCGGATATTTCGATCCTGTTCGGCGGTCGCGAGGATTTCCCGGAGGACGCTATCGCTTTCATCAGCGAAAAGGTGGTGCCCGTCTGTTCCCCAACCTATCTCGCCAAGCATGGTCCGTTTCCGAACGGAAGACGGCTCGGTGCAGCCTCGCTGCTGCATCTTGATACGTTGCAGGGCGATCGCTGGTTCACATGGCAGTCATGGCTCGATGCTATCGGTGAAGAGATAGTGGACGGCAATCACGGCTTGGTCTTCAACACCTACAATCTGGTGATCGAGGCAGCGATCGCCGATCAAGGCGTCGCGCTCGGCTGGACGGGATTGATCGACGGTGCTGTGCAGCGCGGGCAGCTTGTCCATGCCTGCGGGGTATCGCTGGCAAGTGACAAAGGATACTGGCTGATTTTCAACCCGGATATTTCTGCTGGCGCGCGCCAGCTCGCATTGGAGCTGCTTCAGGCAGCGGATAAAAGTTGATATTGTAAGAAAGCGGTCGCGATCCTACTTTTGCACATCATTCAATGTCTTTGGCGCTTGCCAAAAGCGCGCGGTTTTTTATGAGGTGTCGGCATGATTACCTGGAAACGGATCGATGAAGCGAATTGAACTCCTGATCGAAAATATCATTCTGGCATCACGCTGGCTGCTGGTGGTCTTCTATCTTGGGCTCGCCGTTGCGCTGGCAATCTACGCTGTATCCTTCGCGGGCAAGCTGTTCGATTTTGCGACCAAAGTTACCACACTGAATGATACCGACACGATCCTGAAAGTCCTCGGGCTCATTGATGCGGCGCTGATTGCGAGCCTCGTGGTGATGGTCATCATTTCGGGCTATGAGAATTTCGTCAGCCGCTTTGATCAGGCCGGCGACGAGGTGCACTGGCTGGGTACCATCGATGCAGGCTCGCTCAAGATCAAGGTCGCCTCGACCATTGTTGCGATTTCATCGATCCATCTGCTGCAGATATTTCTGAACGCCACCACCTACACGTCGAACCAGTTGATGTGGTTCACCATTATTCATCTGGCATTCGTGTTTTCGGCGCTGTTCCTCGCCTATATCGACAAGCTCACGGCCAAGGGCAAAAGCCAAGCCAAGACAAAGGGCAAGGCCGAGCCAAATATCTGACGCCCTCAGATATAGTCCATTGAAAGGGCCTGGCTTTTGCCGGGCCTTTTGTTTTTTGTACTGCTAATTCAGTAAAGTTGATCGCAATCAATGAAATTCGGGCCTGACGGGAGTTGATTGGGGGTGACGGGGCAAGCGCGAGTTCCATATTGCTCATTGGATACGCTGCATTGCCATTCACCAACCCCTCAGGAAAGGATGAATCATGTCGGTAAACGGTAAAGTTGCTTTGGTCACGGGCGCCGCTCAGGGCATTGGACGCGGTATTGCGTTGCGGTTGGCGAAGGACGGCTTCGATATAGCGCTGGTTGACCTGAAAGCCGACAAGCTGGATGCGGTCAAGAAAGAAGTTGAGGCGCTTGGTCGCAAGGCATCCACTTTCTCTGCCGATGTCAGCAAGCGCGACGATGTCTATGCTGCGATTGACTATGCGGAAAAGACGCTTGGCGGTTTTGATGTCATCGTCAACAATGCCGGTATTGCGCAAGTTCAACCCATAGCTGACGTGAAGCCCGAAGAAGTCGAGCGGATTTTCCGTATCAATGTCGATGGCGTTCTGTGGGGCATTCAGGCAGCGGCCGCCAAGTTCAAGGCGCGCAAGCAGAAGGGCAAGATCATTAATGCGTCTTCCATCGCCGGCCATGACGGGTTTGCGATGCTGGGCGTTTACTCGGCGACGAAATTTGCGGTGCGTGCGCTGACCCAGGCCGCGGCCAAGGAATATGCGAGCGTCGGTATCACGGTGAACGCCTATTGCCCCGGCATTGTCGGTACCGATATGTGGGTCGAGATTGATGAACGCTTCTCGGAGATCACTGGCGCGCCGAAAGGTGAAACCTACAAGAAATATGTGGAAGGCATCGCCCTTGGCCGCGCCCAGACGCCAGACGATGTGGCAGCTCTGGTGTCTTTCCTGTCCAGCCCGGATTCTGATTATATCACCGGTCAGGCCATCCTGACGGACGGCGGTATCGTCTACCGCTGATTGCCTTTGTCCCGCAGCTTTCGGGGTGCGGGACAGAAGGCGTTTGCCGTGCCTTCCCCCTGCGCTAAACTACCTTTCTTTGAGAGAAAGGGTGGTCCGCTCAGGCCTTGGCTTTCAATGCCTTGAAGATATTGACGGCGGTTACGATCACAATACCGATCAGGATCGCAAGAATGGCTTGCAGGAACGATGTGGCAATCCATTCCAAGGCGGCTGAAAACCGTAGTCCTTCGGTCGGTAGAAGCGAAACGATGGAATGGATAAAGGCTTCCACGCTGTGGATGCCGATGGAAGCCAGCCCATGGACAATGATGCTGCCACCGACCCACAGCATGGCGATGGTGCCGACGGTGCTCAGAACCTTCAATATGATAGGCATACCGGCAACCAACGCCTTGCCGAGCTGTCGGCCAAAAGCCGTATGGCTGTTGCGTACAAGCGAGACACCCATATCGTCAAGCTTCACGATGATGCCAACGACGCCATAGACGGCGAAGGTTATCAATATGCCGACCGCGGCGAGAATGGCCGCCTGCGTATAAATGCTTGACGGGGCCAGCCCCGCCAAAGTCAGTGCCATAATTTCCGCTGACAGGATGAAGTCCGTGCGGATTGCGCCGTTGACGGTCGTTTCCTCGATTTCCCTGGCGGTACCGCCTTTGGTTTCCTCATGCTCTTCTTCCTTATGTGGAAGAACGAACTCCACCAGCTTCTCCGTCCCCTCGAAGGCCAGATAGATACCGCCGAACATCAAAAGAGGCATGATGATGGACGGTGCGAAATAGCCGAGGATGAGCGCGAGCGGCAGCAGAAAGACAAGCTTGTTGCGCAGCGACCCCTTGGTGATTTTCCAGATGACCGGTAACTCCCGTTCCGGCGTCAGCCCTACGACGTATTTGGGCGTGACCGCCGTGTCATCAATGACGATGCCTGCCGCCTTGGCGCTGGCCTTGGCTGTCTGTCCAGCGACGTCATCAACCGAAGCTGCCGCCATTTTTGCTATGGCTGCGACATCATCGAGAAGCGCGAACAAGCCGGACGCCATGGAAAACCTTTCTACTTTGCTGCTTCAAGTAGCTAAACTTTGAATGGGTACTACGTCCAGATGGAAATCAATATTGCCTGAGACTGTATCTGATTTCGATACAATGCGTGCACGATTGTCAATGTTTAAATACCCGAACTGATGGCTATATTGGCGGCAACACAACAGGAGAGACAGCCATGCTTAATCAGATCAAGGGCCTCCACCACGTTACCTCGCTTGCCGCTGATGCGCGTTCCAACAACCAGTTCTTCACCGATGTTCTGGGGCTGCGCCGCGTCAAGAAGACAGTCAATTTTGACGATCCGAGTGTCTATCACCTCTATTATGGTGATGAACTGGGCACGCCTGGCACTGTCATGACTTATTTCCCATTCCCCGGCATACCACGCGGCCGCGAGGGTACGGGTGAAGTCGGGGCGACGGTATTTGCCGTTCCGCAAGGTTCGATCGGTTTCTGGAAGGACCGTTTCGAGCAATCCGCTGTCAAGGTTGAATCCGAAGACGAGGCGTTTGGCGAAAAGCGTATCCATTTCCGCGGCCCCGATGGCGACAGTTTTGCCCTGGTCGAGGTGAAGGACGATCCGCGTGTGCCATGGTCTCATGATGGAATCGATGCCGATCATGCCATTCGTGGCTTTCATTCGGTTTCCATGCGGCTTCGGGACGAAGGCGCGACCACGGAACTGCTCCAATATATGGGATACCAGAAGCTCGATGCGAAAGACGGCATCACCCGTCTCGTCATGCCGGAAGGCAACGGTGCGGGTGTCATCGATCTGGAAACCCTGCCGACAGTTGCTCGCAACCAGCAGGGCGCTGGTTCCGTGCACCACGTGGCATTCGCTGTCGAAAACCGCGAGACGCAGTTGGAGGTTCGCAAGGCGCTGATGGATACGGGTTATCATGTCACGCCAGTCATAGATCGCGATTACTTCTGGGCGATCTATTTCCGTACGCCGGGCGGCGTGCTGTTCGAGGTTGCAACCAACGAACCCGGATTTGACCGCGACGAGGATACGGCCCATCTCGGTGAAGCGCTGAAACTGCCGGAGCAACACCGGCATCTGCGCAGCTATCTCGAAGAACATCTCGACAAGATCTGAAAACGTCGGGACAGGAGATTCAACATGACCATCCAAACCTATGCGCACCGGCTGAAGGCCGGTGCGAACGGAGCGCCGCTCTTCATTGTGTTTCACGGTACGGGCGGCGATGAAAACCAGTTTTTCGGTCTGGCGGAACAGCTTTTGCCGGAAGCGACCATCGTGTCGCCTCGCGGCGACGTGTCGGAATATGGCGCTGCACGCTTTTTCCGCCGCACAGGCGAGGGCGTCTATGATATGGAAGACCTTGCTCGCGCAACCGATAAGATGGCCGATTTCATTGCTGGCCTTGTGGCTGAATACAAGCCTTCCGAGGTGATCGGGCTCGGCTATTCCAATGGCGCCAACATTATGGCGAATCTGTTGATCGAGAAAGGCAAGGTTTTCGACAAAGCGGCGCTTCTGCATCCGCTGGTACCGTTCAGACCGAAGGACAATCCGGCGCTCGAAGGTGCGAAAATTCTGATGACCGCCGGGCGGATGGACCCGATATGTCCGCCGAATCTGACCGAAGCGATCGCACGGTATTTCGAGCTCCAGAAAGCCAATGTCGAGCTGGTCTGGCATCCGGGGGGACACGAATTGCGCCAGACGGAACTGGATGCCGTTCAGTTATTGCTCAAAAATTAGACTTGAAGCCGCCGTTCAATTTCGAACGGCGGCTTTTTTTGTGTAGGTCTCTTGTAGAAAATCAATATATATTATATATAATTGTATATTGAAAACGAGGTGCCATTATGGATTCAATTCCAGGCGGCGCACCCGCCCACGAAAACAAGATGACGCGCGCGGAAATGGAGAGCCGGGCAACCGAGGTTGCTGAACTTCTCAAGACGCTGTCGCACCCGGCGCGGCTTATACTCGCCTGCACCCTTGCAGAACGGGAATATTCGGTCGGAGAGCTCGAAAACGTGCTTGGCATTCGCCAGCCGACGCTGTCGCAGCAATTGGGCGTGTTGCGTGACGCGGGCATCGTAGAAACCCGTCGCGAAGCAAAGCAGATTTTCTACCGTCTGACTGAAGCGAAGGCGGCACAGCTAATCGAAGCACTCTACGGCATTTTCTGCATACCGGAGTCTCAGTCATGATCGCAACCTATCTCCAATCGTTGGCCGGCGGCATGCTGCTCGGCTTTTCCGCAATCCTGCTTCTCGTCTTCAATGGGCGCATCGCTGGGATCAGCGGGATCATAGGGCGGCTTCTGGGCGGTAAACAGGTTCCCGCGAATGCGGTTTTCGTGGTCGGTCTCGTTTTCGGGCCGATTATATATGCCGCAATCTACGGTTCATTCCCCCCGGTCACGATAGCTATGTCCTGGCCCCTCATTGTCGTAGCGGGACTTTTGGTTGGCGTCGGAACCCGGATGGGATCAGGCTGCACATCGGGTCATGGCATTCTCGGCATGGCGCGGTTTTCCAAACGTTCAATAGCCGCGACGCTTACCTTTCTTATAACCGGCATTGTAGTTGCCAGCATTTCGGGAGCATTGCTATGAAACAGTCGGCATCTGCACGTCTGGCCATGACGCTGCTTGCGGGCGCGATCTTCGGTTTCGGTCTGTCTCTGTCAGGCATGATTGACCCATCTCGCGTGACGGGCTTCCTGAATGTTGCCAGCGGCCATTGGGACCCGAGCCTCGCTTTTGTGCTGGGCGGCGCTCTTCTGGTGGCTATTCCCGGTGTTATGTTGCAGCGGCGCATGGCGCGGCCCGTGCTGGACCAGTCTTTTCATCTGCCGGAAAAAACCGAAATCGACCGACGTCTGATTGTCGGTTCTGCCATCTTCGGTGCAGGCTGGGGACTGGCAGGCTTCTGTCCGGGCCCTGTGGTGTCCGCACTCTCCATGGGGCTGCCGCAGGTTTGGCTGTTCGTAGCGATGATGGTTTTGGGTATGGTTTTCCACGACCGTCTTATGACGAGGTCTTCATAAAAATCGTCCCGGACGAAACCGGCGGAAGCTTCCAAATCTTGCACTCTTTGGTCTGATTGCCCTTTTAATAGGGAGATGAAAGAGTTAGGCGCCCTTGAACGATCTTGAGGGAGCCGCGCTATGGCTGGATTGCTGAAACTGAAAGGGAGGCATTACGCCTCCCTTTCGTCTTTCTTTATAACAATACTTAATAAAGCACGTTCTTGGCTTCTGGCTGGTCGATATTGTCCTTGGTGACCACAACTGCACCCGTATCGACGACCTTCTCGACCTTTTCCTTGTTCAGCACCTTAAACAGGGTCTCAATGCCCTTTTCGCCCATCTGGTAGGAACCCTGAACGACGATAGCATTGAGCGTGCCATCCTTGACGAATTCTTGCAGGTCCTGATTGCCATCGAAGCCGATGGCGGTCAGCTTGCCGGATTTGCCTGCCTGCTTGATCGCACGGCCCATGCCGATGGCGGTCGGTTCGTTGGCACCGAAGATGCCGACGAGGTCGCCATTGGCTGCCAGAACGTCGGTGGTCTGGTTAAGCGCCGTCGCCATCTGCGATTGCGAGTAATAAGGACCGACGACTTCCAGCTTGGAATTGGCCTTGATGTAATCCACGAAGCCACCGACGCGACCGATTTCCGAGCCGGCGCCCGCAACATAGGACATGACGGCGATTTTGCCGGTCGTGCCTGCCTTCTCGATCAGGGCCTTGGCTGCGGCCTCACCGGCCTTACGGTTATCGGTTGCAAGGAACGATTGGTAGTATTTGTCGGCGCCATCGGCGAGTTGCGAGTCGATGATCACGACCGGAATGCGGGCTTCCCACGCCTTCTTCACGGCAGGCGTCAGCGCGTCCGGGTCGGACGGGGCAAGCAGGATTGCATCCACTTTGCGGTTCACGGCATTTTCCACCATGTTGACCTGATCGGCGATGGCCGATTCAGCGGCCGGTCCCTGGAAAGTCATGGTGTGATCCTTGGAATCCTTGATCGCAGCTTCGGCACCCTTCTGCACGTTCTGCCAGAACGTTGAATTCACGGTCTTCACGATCACGGCGATCTCGCCCGCCGAAGCGCTTGCCGCTCCGGCAAGGACAAAGGCCGAAGCCATCAATGCAGAAACCAGTTTACGCATGTTTTCCTCCTGTTATCGAGCTCTTGGCTCTACCCTTTTCCGAAATGCCTGACGCATTCCGTCTCCCCTCTCATCGACGGTTGCGCATCTGGTCGATCCATACGGTGACCAGAATGACGAGGCCGATGATGATCTGCTGTGTGAAAGCGGAAATGCCGTTCATGTTGAGGCCGTTCCGCAGGATTCCGATCACGAACGAGCCGATGAACGTGCCCGAAATCGTACCCACGCCGCCGATGAGCGATGTGCCGCCGATGACTGCGCTCGCAATGGCGTCGAGCTCATAGGCGACGCCTTCGTTGGGCTGGGCAGTGACGAGGCGGGACATGAGAACGCAGCCCGTCAGGCCAGCCAGTGTTCCCGATACGACATAAGTGAAGGCCGTTACGCGGGCGACGTTGACGCCCGAAAGCCGCGCGGCCTCGGCATTCGATCCGATGGCATAGATGTGGCGGCCAAGCACGGTGCGGTTCAACACCAGAGCTGCCACAATCGCGATGACGACCATCAGTACGACCGGGTAGGGGATGCCTGGGAACGTGACGACCGGGAAGCCTTGCTCGTCAATGCTCTCAATACGAAACAACGAGCCGTTGCCCAGCACGCCGAAGGATTCGCCGAGGCCCGAGACAGCGCGCGCCCCGGTGATCTGAAGAGCTATACCGCGCGCAATCAGCATCATGCCGAGCGTGGCGATGAAAGGTGGTAGCTTGAGTTTGGTTACCACGACGCCATTGATGAGGCCACAGAGCGATCCTGTCAAAATGCCGACCAGCATGGCGAGCGGGATGGGAAGCGAAAGCTCCTTGACCGCAAGTGCGGCCACCACGCCCGCAAGCGCCAGAACCGAGCCAACCGAAAGATCAATACCGCCCGTAATGATGACATAGGTTGCGCCGATGCCGAGAAGTGCGATTGACGTCACCTGCAAGGCGATGGTCATTGCGTTGTTGACCGTCATGAAGGCGCTGCTGGTGATGGAAAAGATCGCCGCCAGAATGATCAGGCTGCCGACAGCCGCGAATTTCTGGATGATGTCCTTCTGACGGTCGCTGAGCCCTTTGGATTTTGCCGTCTGCTGGGGCTTGTCCGTAGTGATTTCGGCCATTACTGCGTCCTCATTTGTCCTACCGGTTCCGACCGGAGGCATAAGTCATGATTTCTTCCTGCGATGTCGCCGCCGTGTTTAGAACGGCGGTGATGCGGCCCTCGTGAAAGACTGCAACGCGGTCCGAAAGCCCTAGAATTTCCGGCAACTCCGAACTGATCAGTACAATGCCGATGCCTCTTGCGGCCAGCTCGTCCATGATCTGGTAGATCGCGAATTTCGCGCCCACGTCGATGCCTCGCGTCGGCTCGTCGAAGAACATGATGCGCGGCTCGCGGAACAGCCATTTGCCGATGATGATCTTCTGCTGGTTGCCGCCCGAAAGCAGACGAACGGGCTGGGCCAGCCCCGGTGTCTTGATGTTGAGAAGATCGACATAGCGCTGGCTTGCCTGCCGTTGTCGCTCGAAATCGATCACGCCATAGGCACTGCTGACCGCTTCCATATTGGCGAGCGTGAGATTGGCATCGACGGGCATCTTGACCGCCAGTCCCTGCGCCTTGCGGTCTTCCGACAGATAGGCAATGCCTGCCTCGATGGCGTCGCGCGGGCTGGAGATGGAAAGCGTTTCGCCTTCGAGCACGATGGTTCCGGCATCGTGCGGGTCGGCGCCAAAAATAGCGCGCGCCACTTCCGTGCGTCCCGCGCCCATCAGTCCGGCAAAACCGAGGATTTCTCCGCGTTTCAGTTCAAAGCCGATATTCTCGAAGACGTCGTTTCGCGTCAGTCCGGCGACGGAGAAAATGACTTCCTCCGTTGGTTTTCTTGTCGGTTCCGGAAACTTTTCATCAAGCGAGCGCCCGACCATCCCGGCCACGATTTCATCGACGGTCAGAGCGTCAAAGTCCTTGGTCCAGACGTAGCGTCCGTCGCGCAAGATGGTGACGCGGTCGACGATCTCCGCCATTTCATCGAGACGGTGCGAAATATAGACGATGCCGGTGCCTTGTGCCTTCAATTCGCGGATGACCTTGAACAGAAGCTGCGCCTCCTGCTCGGTCAGCGAGGAGGTCGGCTCGTCCATGATGAGGACAGAGGCATTGAGCGACAGGGCCTTGGCAATTTCGACCATCTGGCATTGGGCCACCGACAGGTTCAGCACTTGCGCAGACGGGTCGATTTTGACGCCGAGCCTGTCTAGGCAGCGCTGCGCGTCCTTCTTCAGCTTGCGGCGATCAACGAAGAAGCCGCGTTTCGGCTCGCGTGCAAGATAGATGTTTTCGGCAACGCTCAGGTGCGGAACGAGGTTCAACTCCTGATGGATGATGGCAATGCCCGCCGCTTCCGATTCAAGCGTCGAGGCAAAGCGGACAGGCTGAGCGCGATAACGGATCGTCCCGCCGTCGGGCTGATAGACGCCGCTGACGATCTTCATCAGGGTCGATTTGCCCGCACCGTTCTCGCCGCAGACGGCATGGACCTCGCCCGCCCGCAATTCGAAGCTGACATTCGACAGGGCTTTGACGCCCGGAAATTCTTTGGAAACGGAATCCAGCTTTAGCAACACAGGCGCGGTATCGGCGCGCGCTGTCGCTGACGGCAATCCTCCCATCGCGCTTCCTCCCTCACGCAAAGCTTCGTCACCTATGGATGGAAGAAGTAGAAGGCTGCCGGTTTCTGGTCAAGCCAATTTTGCATAACTACCCAGAAACCCGTGCGGCTGTCGGTTCGTTTTGCTGAATATCGTTTGCCAGAACCAATTGGCCTGACCAAATGAAGGATCTTCAGCTTTACCTTTATCGCGACCCATTGATTGGCAAGAAGAAAAAAGGCCGCTGCAACTGGCCAGAAATGAGCGCGCAAACACTGCAATTCAGGCAGGATACCGGCATTTTGTGTGGGTGCCTCTGGAAAGAGCGCCGGTTCCTTTCTATCATTATATTCCGATTATCTGATCCCGAGGGGCAGTTTTGTATTTTGAAATAATTACGGTCGTGCTGTTGACGATCCTCAATGGTGTTCTTGCCATGTCGGAACTTGCAGTGGTTTCCTCCCGCCCTGCACGATTGAGAGTAATGGCCGACAAGGGCAGCCGCGGCGCCCGCATGGCTTTAGAGCTCGCCGATAATCCCGGTCGTTTCCTGTCCACTGTCCAGATCGGGATTACGCTGGTCGGAATTCTTTCGGGTGCATTTTCTGGTGCTACACTCGGAGCGCGCCTGACCGGCTGGCTTCTCAGCCAGGGCTTTTCACCAGGTCTTGCAGATGCGCTCGGCGTCGGTTCTGTTGTCGTGGTCATCACCTATCTGTCGCTGATCGTCGGTGAACTCGTCCCGAAGCAGATCGCGCTGCGTGCGCCGGAAGCGGTTGCAAGCCGTGTTGCCCCCGCGATGACGCTATTGTCCAAACTGGCTGCGCCTTTGGTTTGGCTTCTGGATACTTCGGGTAGTCTTGTGCTGAAGCTGCTCGGTCAGTCGGGGAAGGTAAACGATGGTGTGACCGATGAAGAGATCAAATCTGTGCTCGCCGAAGCGCATAGTGCAGGTGTGATCGAGACCGGGGAGTCCCGCATGATTGCAGGCGTGATGCGCCTGGCCGACCGGACTGCACGTGGGCTGATGACGCCACGCATGGATGTTGAAATGGTCGATATAGACGACAGTTTCGACGAAATCCGCGAACAGTTACAAAATACAAGCCGCTCGCGGCTTCCCGTACGCGGCGAGGATTCCGACGAGGTGATCGGGGTCGTGCAAGTGCGCGACTTCTTCAATCAGCTCTCTTCCAAGGGCAGCGTCAATCTGCGCGAGATCGTGAGGGATGTTCCGGTCGTGTCGGATTTTTCCGATGCGCTTGACGTGGTGGAAGCCATTCGCGGCACACCGACGCATATGGTGCTTGTCTATGACGAGTACGGCCATTTTGAAGGTGTGATTACTGCAGGCGATGTGATCGAAGCTATTATCGGCGCGATGCAGGAGGAAGACCACGTCGAGGAAAAGGCAATTGTGCGCCGTGCAGATGGTTCCTATCTCGTTTCGGGCTGGATGCCGATTGACGAGTTCTCCGAGTTTCTGCGGTTCCCGATAGACGACGATGCGGAATACAATACTGTTGCCGGGCTGGCGCTTGAGGAAATGAAGCATTTGCCCGATGTGGGCGAAACATTCGTCAAGCACGGATGGGTGTTTGAAATTGTCGACCTTGACGGGCGTCGGATCGACAAGCTGCTGCTGACAGCGGAAGAGCAGCCGACAGAGTAGTTTGCGGGTGGAGCGCCTTAACTATTGTTGAGGGCGTGCCGCAATCGGCATGTCGATGGTATGCCTTCTTCACCAAAGTAATCGTCTTGATTGAACTGCCGTACCATTGGCATTTTAGATTGCATGCATGTTATACTTGCCAATTGGGGACAGGTTTGCTGTCATTCCTTTTTGATCAGGACAGGAGGGGCGTCCTGATCAAAAAGCTGAACGTGCTCTGGTCAGTGGTGGCGTTTAAATGGGGTCGAGAATTGAATATTGGCTTCAACTGATCAGGTCGGCATATGGCAGGCAAGACAGTCCAATAGCCGACAAGATACTCGCAGACCAGCTTAGGGAGATTTGCGACGGCGCGCGCTTTTCGATGCCAGTCAGCACGATTCTGTCCATGCTCATTTTGCTGGTTCAGATTGCTGCCGGGCATTTTTGGATACCCATTATCTGGTTCGCACTGGTCAACATCATCAACGCGCTGCGTTTTATCGATGCCATAGCCTATTATAGAAGTCCGGCCACACCGGTTGAGAATGTCGCTGTTCTACAACGTCACCTCGCCCGGTTTCAAATGCTTAGCGCGATGGCCGGTTTCGTATGGTCCGGTCTCGCCATTCTTTCCCAAGGTTTCTCTGATCCGCAATCGTCAGTCTATATGGTCATTCTGGCTGGCATCTGCGCGGGCGCTGTAACCTATGGCTCGTCCTATGCGGCAGTCGCAATCAATTTCATAACACCGCCGCTCGTCGTGACGGTGGTGTGTCTGGTTCTGCAAGCGGACCTACAACATGGCGTTATCGCTGTTGCCGTCGTTCTGTTCTGGTTCGGACTTATGCGTGGCGCACTGTTGGGACAGAACCGGTTCATTGAGACAAGCAGGCTGAAGCATGAGGCCAAGCAGTTGGCTGACGAAATGGCGCTCAAGTCGCAAGAAGATCCGCTGACGGGACTCTTCAACCGACGCGGCCTTGAAAACTCCGTTCAACTCTATCCTTTGAACGACGGCCCGTTCATCGTCATGCTGATCGATCTCGATGGCTTCAAGTCTGTCAACGATACCTATGGCCATAAGGCGGGCGACGACCTTCTTGTCGCCATCGCACGGCGTATCCGCCAGGTCTCGCCGGAGCGCTCGGTTCTGGCACGCATTGGTGGCGATGAATTCGTGCTCGTTTATCCCGAGCCTTCGGCCAAGATTGAGGCAGGACTGATGGCGGCACGGATTATCGGCAGTCTGACTGCCCATTACGAGGGTATTTTGTCGGTGGAGATCGGCGCCTGTGTCGGCATCTGCCGGTTGGAACGCCTTGATCCGGTCGAGATGTTGCTGCGTGCCGATTTCGCGCTTTATGCGGCCAAGAAGCATGGTCGCAACGAGTATTACTTTTTCGAGAAGCGTCTTCAGCAGGATTGGGAACGCAGGCAAAGCATCGAGCGGGACCTGCGCATCGCAATCGAGACCGGGCAGCTACAAACCTATTTCCAGCCGGTCGTGCAGTTGTCAAGTGGACGCACGGTTGGATTTGAAGCCTTGCTGCGCTGGGATCATCCGCAGCTCGGCACTATTTCTCCACCGGAAATCATCGATGTCGCCTGCGAAGTGGGGGTGGTGCGCCAGCTTACGAGCAATGTGCTCTTCAACTGTTGTGAGATGATTGACAAGCTTACCGAAAGTGGGCGCAGCGATTTGACGATCGCCATGAACCTGTCGCCGCGGGAGCTGGCTGGCGGGCGTATTCTGCATGAGATATTGTCCCAGATGGAAAGGCGCGATCTGACGATGTCCATGCTCGAGATCGAGATTACGGAGGAGACTCCCCTCGATCAGCGCGGGATGAACCACAGTTTGGATGCACTGTCGAATGCAGGCGTTTCTATTGCGCTGGACGATTTCGGCACCGGTTTCGCAACCTTTGCTTACTTGAAGAAAGGCCTCATCTCCAAGATCAAGATCGACAAGTTTTTTGTGCATGGTATTGCCGAATCCGAGAGCGACCAACACATCGTGAGGGCTATGGTCGAGCTTGGCGAGGCTCTTGGCATCAAGGTGACTGCTGAGGGAGTCGAAACGGAGGAAGACCGCGATACCCTGTGTAAACTTGGCTGCAACAGCGGGCAGGGCTTCCTCTTTGCGCCCGCTCTGCCGATGAGTTTGGCTCTGGATGCTCTTGCGCGCTCAAGTGCCAGCTCACGGCTCGATCAGGCTGTCCGGTAGGCCGGTTATCCAAAGCTTGGTTGCAAACCGGATGCAGTGTTATGGTCGCCTTTATGAACGCTTGGCGGAGGGTGATCAGCGGAGGAATTGCAATGTCCGATAAGAAACCTGATGGTCCGGTACTGTTGTCGGGCGGCAATCCCCAGATCGCAAAAGGCGAGGGGGACGCGCCGGTTCAAGCCTATATCGCCGCGATGCCGGGATGGAAAAGTGAGGCTGGTCGCCGCCTCGACGCTCTTGTCGTCCGCACCGTTCCCGATGTGCAAAAGGCAGTCAAATGGAACTCGCCTTTATACGGTTTGAAAGGAGAGGGGTGGTTTCTCAGCTATCATTGTTTCGATAAATATATAAAGGTTGCGTTCTTTCGCGGCGCAAAATTGAAGCCGATGCCGCCAGTCGAATCCAAGAGCCAGGATACACGCTACTTCCACATTTATGAGCGAGACGATGTGGATGAAGCGCAACTGGTGGACTGGATCAGGCAGGCTAGTCTGCTGCCGGGCGAAAAAATGTAGGTTAGGGGAGTGACTTGATGGCAGATGACAACGAAGCTTCAAAGCTTATTGATGGGCGGATTGTCGAGCTCGGTGACTGGAGGGGCGAGACACTTGCTAGAATGCGAGCGCTTATAAAAAAGGCCGATCCCGAGGTGATCGAGGAATGGAAATGGCGCGGCGTTCCGGTTTGGTCACACGACGGTATTATCTGCACTGGAGAGACTTATAAGAAGGTCGTCAAGCTGACTTTTGCCAATGGTGCTGCGCTGGACGATCCGTCCTGCATCTTCAATTCCAGCCTTGAAGGCAATACGCGTCGCGCGCTCGATATAAGCGAGGGGGAAGAGATCAATGAGGATGCCTTCATCGCACTCGTTCATGCTGCCATAGCGCATAATGCGGCCAAGCGGGCGCAGCGAAAAGCCAAACGCAACTGATGATCCATCACGAAATCCGCCGAAACCGGCGGATTTGAGCGTGCTTCGTGTTTACCGGTTACGCGATCTGCCGCTTTAATAATTGCGGACGCAAGAAACCGGTATGCGAGAAAGTATATTGTTTATTGGTTTAGTGTGTTCATTTGATGCAGTATTATTTTAGAAAAAACTAAATAACGTAATAATTATTTCTGTTTATTAATTCATAATACTGCTTCATTATCGTTCCCATCGGAAAACTAGCCATCGTTAAGACGATGATCTTTTTGCTGCGGCGGTAAAGAAGGGTATTTGGATGTGTATAGCCTGTAATCCCGGCATGGTAGCCTATCTTCGGTCTACGGCCTCACGGCGTGATTTTCTCAAATATCTCGGCGCTGCTGCCGCGACGTCGGCTTTTGCCTGTTCTGCGCCGGGAGTGTCATTTGCGCAGCAGGCTGCGGCACCCGCAAATGACATCATCTTCAAGGGCGGGACGATCCTGACCATGAACGATAAGGCGCCGCGTGCCGAAGCGATAGCGATCCGCGGCAACAGGATATTGGCCGTCGGCAAGCTGGATGAAGTGCAGTCGGCCACTGGTTCCGGTGCACAGGTGGTTGACCTTCAGGGGCGCACCCTCATGCCTGGCCTGATCGATCCTCATATGCATTTCGTGTTCACGGCTTTCGAGGACTGGATCGATGTCAGCCCGATCACGACGCCGGACTATGCCACAGTCTGGTCGAAGCTGCGCAAAGGCGTCGCAGATGCCAAGCCGGGCGAATGGGTGCGGGCGCAACAGTTTGATGCCAGCATCACCCGCGATGCGAAAATTCCGACGATTGCTGAACTGGATGCGCTTGCGCCCAACAATCCGTTCTTCATGCAGGAAAGCAATGGTCATAACGCCTATGCCAACAGTGCGGCCTTCAAGGCCGCCGGCATCACCCGCGAGACACCTGACCCGTCCGGCGCGCGCTTTGTGCGGGATGCCGACGGGAATCTGACTGGACGTCTGGAAGAGATGGCGGCCCAACAGGAGTTCCTTGGCATCATGCCATCTCCGTCGGCGGCGGATATGATCGGGCGCGTCCAGCGCTTTCTGGATCACGCGAGTTCTGTGGGCTGCACCATGCTGCATGATTGCGGCATTGGCATCATGGCCGGCGCACAGGATCTCAAAATCCTTGACGCGGTTCTGGGCGAGGGTAAGGCCCCGGTGCGCTATCGTGGTATGCTCGTGTCTACGATCATGGACGAATGGGAAAAGGAAGGGATCAAGCCCGGCCGCGGTAATGATCTTTTCCGCGTCGATGGCATCAAGGCCTGGGCCGATGGGTCCAATCAGGCGCAGACCGGCTATATGCGCGAAAACTATCTGGGCACCGATGAGCGCGGCGCTCTGAATTACAGCCTCGAGCAGGTCACCGACGTCATCCGCCGGGCGCATGATGGAGGCTGGCAGGTTGGCGTTCACGCCAATGGCGATGCGGCTATCGACATGGTTCTGGATGCCTACGAGGCCGTTCTTGGAAAATCCTCGAACAGCGAGCTTCGCCATCGCGTCGAGCATTGCAGCGTTTTCCATCCGGAACAGATG
The DNA here is from genome assembly GCF_006345815.1 of Ochrobactrum sp. CGA5. Lineage (GTDB taxonomy): Bacteria > Pseudomonadota > Alphaproteobacteria > Rhizobiales > Rhizobiaceae > Brucella. Next base: position 61,579 of record NZ_VCIG01000005.1, read on the forward strand.
GTGCGCATGAAGGAAGTGGGTGTTTCGCCGTCTTTCCTGATTGGTCATGTGCGCTGGTGGGGCAAGGCATTCCGTGACCGCCTTCTCGGGCCTGAGCGTGCCCGCTTCTACGATCCGTGTGCGTCGGCCCTTGCGGCAGGTCTCAAGATTTCGCTCCATTCCGACTGGAACGTAACGCCGATCGAGCCGCTGCGTTATGTCGAGGATGCGGTCACTCGCGTGATGAACGAAGGCGGTGATGTGTTTTTCCCCGAAGAGCGCATTCCGGTGGATGCAGCGCTGCGTGCGGTCACCATCGATGCGGCCTGGCAGTGCCATATGGAAGACCAGATCGGTTCGCTGGAAGCCGGAAAATTTGCAGACTTTGCTATTTTGGAAGAAGACCCGACTGCGCCAGATGTGAAGATCGGCAAGATCAAGGTCAGCGAAACCTGGATGGATGGCGCCAAGCGGTATGCGGCCTGAGGAATGCGGCGCGGCGGCAGGCTTTGCCCTGCCGCCGTGTCATCAATTTAGACTGATCGGGTCAGGCCGCCATCCACGCGCAGGTTCTGGCCAGTGATGTAGGCGGCGCCTTCCGATGCGAGGAAGGAGATTGTCGCGGCGATTTCCTCGCTCTTGCCATAGCGCTGCAATGGAACGCTCGCCCGGCGCTCTTCCGTTTTAGGCAGACTGTCGATCCAGCCCGGGAGAACATTGTTCATGCGAATGTTGTCGGCTGCATAGGTGTCGGCGAAGATCTTGGTGAAAGAAGCAAGCCCCGCACGGAACACGGCCGAAGTTGGGAACATGGCGCTCGGCTCGAATGCCCATGCGGTCGAGATATTGATGATGACGCCAGATTTCTGCTTCTGCATCGTCGGCACGACCATGCGGGCAGGGCGAACCGCATTGAGGAAATAGGTATCCATCCCCTTGTGCCAGTCTTCGTCGGTGATTTCGAGAATCGGCGCACGTGGACCATGGCCGGCGCTGTTCACCAACACGTCGATACGGCCCCATTTTTCCAGAACAAGGTCAACGACACGCTTCAGATCGTCATTTGACTGGTTCGACCCGGTGACGCCGAGGCCGCCGAGTTCGTGCGCCAGCGCTTCGCCCTTGCCGGAGGAGGAGAGGATTGCAACCTTTAAACCGTCCTGCGCGAGCCTGCGTGCGGCGGCTGCGCCCATGCCGCTTCCGCCAGCTGTTATAATCGCTACTTTTTCTACTGTCATAATGTAATTCTTTTCCGCTATGTTGTGCGACATCGCAACAATGACTGAACATTCTCTGGCGTTATAGCGGAGAAGTGCCATCGTGACGAACGAAAATGCCTAGCTGTAACCAATAGAAAATCTATCGGATTTTGATTCATGAGAAGACTTCCCTCGCTTAATGGTCTGCGTGTGTTCGAAGTCGTCACGCGGCATCTGAATTTCCGGCTGGCAGCGGAAGAGCTCGGTGTGACACAAGCTGCGGTAGCCCAGCAGATACGCGGCCTTGAAGCAGAGCTTGGACTGAAACTGTTCGAGCGCCAACCCCGTACACTGGTCATGACCGAACCGGCGCGTGCATATATTGCCAATGTGCGACGGGCTTTTGAGCTGCTTTCGGAAGCAACCGAAATGCTGCGGCCTGAACCGCAACACCTGACGATCAGCGTGACGCCGACCTTTGCATCGAAATGGCTGATCCCGCGATTGGCGGAGTTCACGTGCGCGCAGCCCGATATAGAATTGCGCATAGTAGCCAGCGACAAAGTCGCCAATTTTCAGACCGACGCCGTCGATCTGGCGGTTCGCTATGGCGAGCCGCCTTTCGGTCCGGGGCTGAATGCCGAGCTGCTTTTCGAGCATGTGATTGTCGCAATCACAAGCCCTGTGCTGGTCGAAAAGCTCGGCGATCCGGGGTTGCCAGACAATCTGGAGCGCTATCCGCTGCTGCACGATGCACATAATTTCTGGCCGCAATATCTGGAAAAAACTTTTCCGTGCGGTGTGTCTACCTCGCCGAAAAACATCCGCTTCAACCAGACGTCACTTGCCATCGACGCGGCGATTGCCGGGCAGGGACTGGCGTTGGCAAGCCGCATCTTCGTGGAAAAGGAAGTTGCGGCGGGCAGCCTCGTCCAGCCGCTTGCCACTGAATTGCGGGTGGGAGCGGACTTCTACGCGGTTTCACTTCGCAAGCCGCGTCATTCAGAATCTGTTTCGGCGGTAAAGGACTGGCTAAAAAGCGCATCCCGAAAAGTGTGAAGCGGTTTTCGGGCAAGATGCGCGTAGATACAAACAAAGCGCATCCCGAAAAGTGTGAAGCGGTTTTCGGACAAGATGCGCGTAGATACAGACAAAGCGCATCCCGAAAAGTGTGAAGCGCCTACACAGGGAAATCAGTCCACTGGACTGATTTCTGATCCTGCTTCGATCAGACAAGATGCGCGTAAATAGGAGCGCATCAGGTTGATGGCTCGGGCACTTCCAGCGGAGTTCTCTTGTTGCGGGTCGGTATGGTGATACTGACGAGACAGATGACAACCAGTAGAACACCAAACCAGCCGAGGGCGGCGAGGCGTTCACCGACAATCACCACTGCGAAAAACGCGGCTACAACCGGCTCGAAGAGCGTGATCGTCGTCGCTACGCTGGTTTCAACGCGGCTCAACCCGTAGCCGAAGCAAACATAGCCGATAAACATAGGCACGAAGGCCATGTATAAGCCGACAGCCGCATTGTTCCATGAGGCGAGAAACGGTTCGCCGGTCGCAATCAAAACTGGCATCAGCATAAGCCCGCCTAGGCCGAAGGTCGCGCCCATGGCGGTTGTCGACGATATGCTGCGTTGCATCAACTGGCGCGCGCATGACGAATAAAGCGCATATGTAAAGCCTGCAATCAGCCCAACCAGAGAGCCTGCGACAGTAGAACTCCCGGTGGATGCAGTATGAATGCCGCCATGTCCCGACATGCTGAGCAGGACCATCCCGACAATTCCGACCGTGGCACCTGTCAACCAGCGCAGCGAAGCGCGAAAGCCGCTTTGCCGATACTCGATTGCTGCCGAAAGAAGCGGGGCGGAACCGAGTGAAATGACTGTTCCGATGGTCACGCCGGCCATCCGCATGGAGGCATAGAAGGCGAGGGGATAAATCGCCACGCAGACTGCGCCCAGAATGAGAACCCGCCACTGATCGGCGAGCGCCGTTCGTGAGGCGATCAGCCCGCGCCAGGCGATTGCAGCCTGTGCCAGTCCACCAAGGCCCATTGCCGCGGCGCCGATCGCTGCCGCGCTGACCTCTGGCGCGAAAGTTGCTACGGTGCCGGTCGTGCCCCAGATGGTGGAGGCCACAATGATGGCAGCGACACCCAGAAGATAGTTCTTCGATGATTGCATTTTATGACGACTTCAGAATTGTCGCGACCATCGCCTTGGCTTCGCCAAGACGCGCACTATTGCCTTCAAGGCCCGCCCGCATGATTGCTCCTTCGAGAATGAAGGAGAGCTGCACGGCGAGCAGGCGGACCCGTGGCGGATCATCGGGTATCAAGCCGGTGAGATGTGTCACAAGCAGGGCCTCGACTTCCTCCTTGTGTTTTCTTACTGCCTCGCGACCCGGATCGCCAGCGGGCAGTTCGGCTGCCGCATTCAGCAGGCCACAGCCGCGAAACCCGTGTTCGTAGGCAAATTCGGCATGATCGCGATAGGCATCGAATACGGCAAATATCCCGTCCATCGGGTTTGCGGCTTTTTCCATTCGCTTGTCATAGAGGCCCAACCATTCGGCATGACGATGCTCCAGATAGGTTGCCACCAGCTCTGCTTTGGATGCGAAATTATTGTAGAGGCTCTGCTTCGCCACGCCTGCGCGATGGATGATTGCGTCAATTCCGGTCGCCGAAATGCCTGCATCGTAAAACAGTTCCGCCGCCGCTTGCAGAAGCCGCTCGCGTGCCGGTTTGGAACTGAGTGTCGCGGAATCGTTCATTATATCTGGTCCAGCTATTAGGTAGACCAGTCTACCTAATAGCTGGACCGTGTCAATCGGGAGAGAAAGCGGTCTGGAAGCCTTAGTGGATGAGAAGTTCTGAGCCGGTTTTGGTTTTAACCCCTTGTCCCTTGGGAGAGATTCACGTATCCGCTTTAATAGGCAGATGGAACGGGAGGTCGTCCGGTGCCGCAGAGAATTTCCCCCCTTGCGCCTTTCCAATACAAAACATTTCGGGCGCTCTGGTCAGCTACATTGGTTTCCAACCTCGGCGGTCTGGTGCAGACGGTCGGTGCGGGCTGGATGATGGCGACCATCGCCCGTTCGGACGACATGGTTGCTCTGGTGCAGGCTTCGACAACCCTACCGGTGATGATCTTTTCAGTTGCCGCAGGTGCCTTGGCCGACAATTTCGACCGCCGCCGCATCATGCTCACCGCGCAGGTATTGCTGCTGATTATTTCGGTCGCGCTGGCGGCTTTTGCCTATCTCGGCATTCTCACACCGTGGATGCTGCTCAGCTTCACATTCCTGATCGGCTGTGGCGGTGCCTTGCACAATCCCTCATGGCAGGCCTCGATGGGTGACATCGTACCCCGCACCGATCTGCCTGCAGCGGTGGCGCTCAACAGCATGAGCTTCAATCTCATGCGCAGCATCGGTCCGGCCATCGGCGGTATCATCGTTGCGACGGCGGGTGCTGCTTTTGCCTTCATTTTCAATGCGTTCAGCTATTGCGCGCTCATTCTCGCGCTGTGGCAGTGGAAGCCGGAAATCGTCAAATCCACGCTGCCGCGCGAAACGCTGGGACCGGCCATGATGGCAGGGCTGCGTTATGTTGCCATGTCGCCGAACCTGCTTAAGGTAATGTTCCGTGGCTTTCTGTTCGGTCTGTCCGCCATTGTCATTCTGGCGCTTTTGCCGCTCGTCGCGCGCGATCTCGTCCAGGGCACGGCGCTTACCTACGGCATCATGCTGGGCTTTTTCGGGCTTGGCGCTATTGGCGGGGCCCTGCTCAGCGCCCGGCTTCGTGAACTTCTTGGCAATGAGTGGCTGGTGCGCGGCGCTTTCATGGCCTTTGCGATCAGTTGCGCCTTGCTGTCGATTAGCCGGAATATGTGGTTGAGCTGCATTTTCCTGCTGCCTGCCGGTGTTTCGTGGGTTTTGGCGCTGTCGCTTTTCAACGTCACTGTGCAGCTTTCCACGCCGCGTTGGGTGGTGGGGCGTGCTCTGGCGCTCTATCAGACGGCGACCTTTGGCGGCATGGCGGCGGGCAGTTGGCTCTGGGGGGCGGTCGCTGATGAATACGGCGTGCCGGGCGCGCTTCTGGTGGCGGCTGTGGTACTCATGTTCGGGGCGCTGATCGGTCTCCTTCTCCCGCAGCCTGAATTTGAATCCCTCAACCTTGATCCGCTCAATCGCTTCAGCGAACCGCAGCTTCGGCTGGATCTTCGTTCGCGCAGCGGTCCGATCATGATTATGGTCGACTACAAAATTGCGCAGGAAGACGTTCCGGCCTTCCTTTCCGCCATGGCATTGCGTCGCCGTATGCGCATCCGCGACGGTGCGCGGCAATGGGTGCTGCTGCGTGATCTGGAAAACCCTGAGACCTGGACCGAAAGCTATCATGTTCCGACCTGGGTTGAATACGTTCGGCATAATCAGCGTCGTACCCAGGCTGATGCGGAAGTGTCCGAAAGGCTGCTTGCCTTGCACAAGGGCGACAAGCCGCCGCTCGTCCATCGCATGATCGAAAGACAGACTGTTCCGGTGCATGACGACATGCCGCTCAAGGCACATCTGGACCTGTCGTGATTGCCAATTTCAAATCAAGGCAAAATTGGAATTTGGGCCTTTCTGATACGCAAACGACGTTTTCCGTGTGAAAGCCTGCGTATTTCGTAGCGGAACTTGTGGTAAGCGACAGGCAAAAACAAGGCGAAATAAAGGCTAGAAGCCCAAACGCTCCCGCAAGGGCTTTCGATAGGAACGTGAGACCGGCCATGACTGATCGATGCCACGCATCCTGACCAGCCATTTGTCGATCGTGCTTCTGTCTATGTCAGCGACCCGCAGAACGTTTATGAATGTGGTGCGGTGAATGCGGAAAAAGACGCTGGCCGGAAGAATGCCTGCCCATATGCCAAGCGGTCGGGAATCGAGAACCTTGGAGCCGTCGCTAAGCCAGACTTCGCTATAATTGCCTGCCGAGCGGACTCCGATGATTTCGTCCGGGCAAATCCCGCGCATCACCCCGCGTTTGCTGACATAGATTATTGATGTCGCGTCGGTCTCTCGGTCCGAAACTGCCCCATCATCGGGCATCGCATATTTTGCCTGTGCAATCAGGTGCGCGCACTGGAACATGGCTTTGATTTCCGCGCGTGACCAGCGTCTGGTTTCCAGGGTCGTATCAAAACCTATAATACCGCGTAACTTGTCCTGATGAAAAACCGGTATGCTGAGAATGCTCTGATTTCCCTGCCGTAGAAATTCCGTCTGAATGGGACGTGCGGTGCGGGGCAGACCTCTGACATCGTGGACGGCAACAGCCTGCCCCTCGGTCAGATAACGGTGCAACCATGCAATCAGCGTTGTGGGAGCTTCCTGAAGCTCGGATACATACGCCGCTGTGTCGCCGCTGCACCATTCGTGAGTGTTGCGAAACCGCAGAAGATCGGGCGCATATTCGATCATCCAAGCGCGGTCGGCTCGCGATGCATTGCCGACGAAGGCAAGAAATTCTGAAATGGCATTTTCGATGGGTTTCCGCAGCAGGTGTAGCGCGCAAACATAGGGCCAGTCGAGTGCCGGTGCTTCCGCACACTCCTTCTCGGAATAAGTCCGGTAGGCTCCAACAGCGCTGTCCAAGCCGCCTCCAAAATGTTGCGTGATCGAAATCGGCCTTCCTGTAATAGCAGAACAGAATATTGAATATAATTGCCCGCTACTTGCAATAGAAATCGCGTCGTTCGCGCAATTACCGCCGCGAGTGTTTTTCTTGTTCATTCAGGGAAATGATGGGAATAGAGGCGGAAAATGCGGGAAGTTTAGCCAAAAGCCCCAGAAAGCCTCGGTATGTGTGGTGATAGCATAATCATACCGAGGCTGCGCATTTGCCTGATTCCGCCGAAGCGGTGCGCCTGATCAGATTAGTGATCATTACGACAGAAAGAAGTCTTACTTTGCAAGGCTATTAAATGATTGTGGATCAATCAATCTGGACCCAAACTATTTTCAAACTGTACGAATTTTATTTTGAATACTTCGCACGGCCATGCCTTCGTCTACTTTCTCCGTTCAACCGATATCTTCGACCTGATCGAGATATTGCCCGTAGCCCTCTGCTTCCATGCGGTCCTTTGGAATGAAACGAAGCGATGCGGAATTGATGCAATATCGAAGACCGCCGCGATCAACCGGGCCATCCGGAAATACATGTCCAAGATGGCTATCGCCGTGGGCCGAGCGGACTTCAGTCCGCACCATGCCATGCGAGACATCGGTCAGCTCCGCAACATTGGCGGGTTCTATCGGTTTGGTGAAACTCGGCCATCCGCAATGGGACTCATATTTGTCAGCAGAGGCGAACAGTGGTTCACCTGAGACAATATCAACGTAAATTCCCGGCTCCTTGTTATAGAGATATTCGCCGGTTCCGGGGCGCTCGGTGCCGTTCTCCTGCGTAACGCGATATTGCTCCGGCGTGAGTTTTGCAATCGCTTCGGGGTTCTTGCTGTAGCTCATGATGTGCGGTCCCTTGATATGTATCTTGAATCTAGGACGAAAAGGGCAACTATTCCAGCCCGTCGCGAAAGACGAACCGTTGAAGAATTCTCGAACGGGAAAATAAGTCTATCGGCTTATGCGGACGCGCGGGAAAATTTCCATGGTCAGGTAGTGCTCGTCGAAACTCGAGATATGGACGAGGGCGGAGCGGTTCAGGAACTCGACCTCATTGTTGCGAAAAACCAGAAGGTCGTCTTCGCGAAGTTCACGCAACATGCGATTGATATGGATCGGCGTAAGCCCCAGCGCATCACCAAGTTCGCTCTGCGTCAAAGGACAGGAAAAGCTGCTCTCGTCACCTGTCCCGTTGATCCTTGCCCTGTGCCCGAGTTCAAGAAGAAGATGCGCGATGCGTACGAGCGCACTGCGTCGCCCAATACTGATGAGATGCTCGATCAAGATGGCACGTTGTCGGGCCATCAGTTCCATGAATGTCATGGCGAGGCGGGGAGACTTGAGCAGGCTTTCGGTGAGGTGATCCAGAGAGATTTCGAGCACGGAAAGCTCCGTCACAGAAATCAGCGTATAATAATTGAAACCGAGCCCTGTTCTGAAACCAAGGAAATCACCTTTCATGGGGAAGTCGAGGATCTGGCGGTCACCGTCGGGTAGATCGCGATAAATGCAGCCCCAACCGCTCTTGATGATATGGACCGTGTTGGCCCAATCTCCCTGGCTGCTGACGACCGTACGCGCGGCGTAGTTCCTTGACGATGTGGCCAGGGCGTCGAGTACGCTGAGATCGCTTTCATCGAAAACAGCGCCTATGGGTGCGCTTTCCAGAAAATGGCGTAGCGATTTTGCTTCGTCGGTATTTGCTACCATGGAGCCTACCTGCCGTTTCGCCCAGCAAAGGAAGTATGAGTTTTAAGTCTGGTATCCCCGCTATTCGTTTCCGCGGCCTCTGCTCAAGAAGCCCATCCTCGAATGAGTTTCAGCGAGGCTGTTTGGTTTGGCAAGGTAGTAATTTCTACCACTAATTGGGTATATATCGGCGCTTCTTCTAAACCATATTTTGCCGAAACCCTTAATTTAGGTTAATGACACTCAAAGAATTTTCGGGCAGTCTTTTTCTCAAATTAAGAACAAGAACAATAACTGTTTTCAGGAATCTATCCAGATCTCAAGAAGAAAAGAAAAACAGGCAATCAATGCGCTTCCGTGATTGTGATGTGCAAAATACGGAGTTGTGCGCATGAGTTGAATTAGAGGGCGAACAAATGAATATATCTCCACAATTCAGTAGAAGGACGAGTGAATTAAAGAATAATGACTTCGGGAAGACAAAAGAAGGTTCTTTTAAGCCTGAGCAGCCTAATGACAACACGCTGCCGCTACTCGTCATCATAGACAACCGTGCGTTGGATCGTGAATGCCTCGCGCATGGACTGACAAATCACAGCATCGAAATGTTGATTGCCACATTCAGTTCATTCGAGCAGTGGCAGCATCAGCGTCGTGGCCGCACGCCAGGGGCTGTGCTTTTCAACATTGGCGGCCAGAAGGTCTCGGACCCTGCTGTTGGGAATTATCTCAATCGTATCGTCACTGATTGCGCTCCGGCGCCTGTCATCATCCTGGCAGACAAGGAAGAGATATCGCAGGTTCTCAAGGCGCTCGACCATGGCGTGAAGGGCTATATTCCAACGTCCGTGAATGTGAATGTCTGCGTTGAAGCATTGAGGCTTGCCATGGCCGGGGGAACGTTCGTTCCGGCCAGCAGCGTGCTGGCTCTGCGTCACGCCACCGATCCGAACTCGCATCGGCTGCAGCCTCTTGGCGGAATGTTCACCCAGCGTCAGGCCGAAGTCGTCAATGCGCTGCGCCGGGGCAAGGCGAACAAGATCATCGCCTATGAACTCAAGCTGCGGGAAAGCACGGTGAAGGTTCATATCCGCAACATAATGAAGAAGCTGAAGGCATCCAACCGCACCGAGGTGGCTTGTATTATCAACGAGTTGTTCCCATCGGAAACATCGTTCTCCGACCTGCAATAGCACGCAGCCGTCACAGACGGGTCTAGGCTTGACTGCGGATTGAACCATTCCGTGAAGGAGAATTTTGGTGATTATCTCCGACGTTTCATCTGGAAACGGGCGGGAGCCGGTGGCTGACCTGCTCGACATAATAAAACGTAGAAGAATGATGTTGATTGTGCCGATGCTTGCGGGCATCGGCGTCGGCTTTGCGGGCTATTTTACAGCGCCGGTCAGTTTTGTGTCGGAGTCGGTACTGGTGCTGGATATGCGGCGATTGCAGGCATTGCCCAGTGAAAGCGCAATCACGCCGCTGCCGCAGGACAGCCCGGTTTTGCGGTCCGAACTCGACATCATCAATTCACGCATGATGGCGCGAAAAGTTATCGATATCCTGCAAGCGGAAAACATTGTTGTGCCGACGGAATTCCGTTCGCGCACTGTGCTGTCGTCTGCTTCGGATACGGGTTCGCAGGCCAAAGACGCACGCGAAATCGATCCGTCTATGCGCGAACGCCAGCAGATTGACCTTCTTCTCTCCCGGCTGCGGGTCACCAATGACGGTCGCTCCTATACGATTTTCATCTCCTATCGCGCTTCCGACCGGGTTTACGCGGCGCAGGTCGCCAATGCGTTTGCAACGGCCTATCTCGATCATCAGATCGACGTGCAGCAATCGGCCACGCGGCGTATCAGCGATTGGCTTGGCGATAAACTGGGTAGTTTGCGCAGCGATCTGGAAAATGCAGAACGTGCGGCGGAAGAATTCCGTCAAAAGTCCCGCCTTGCAGGAGAGCAGGGACAGATCAGTTTTCAAGCCCAGCGCGTAGCGGCGCTGAACAGCGAAATTGTCGCCGCAACGGGGGCAGTCTCGTTGGCGGAGGCGCGGTTGCGCACGGCTATGGAGTTGAAAAACAAGAATGAAGCGCCTGCGCTGGCCGAAGTGCTGGCATCACCCACCATTCAAAATCTGCGCAACGAGGAGGCGCGGGTGGAACGCCAACTCGGCGAGCTCCGCTCGAATGGAGCGCTGAAAAGCGCCGAAATTCCGGTGCTGAAGGCTGAACAGGAAGCCTTGAAGCAGCAGATTTCCAATCAGGTCGGCGAGATCATCAAGAGCCTTGACAACGAAATCCAGATCGCACGGCAGCGCCGCAGCGGATTGGAAGTCGCGCTGAAAAATGCGGAAGCCGATCTTGCTGAAGCCAATCAGGCACAAGTCAAGGCCGGGCAGCTCGACCGGGAAGCAAATGCCAGCCGCACCGTCTACGAAAGCTATCTCACACGTTACAAGCAACTGATCGAGCAGGATGGCATCGCCGCGCCGGAAGCCCAGATGATTTCGCCTGCCGAACCCGCAATGGCCAAGGCTAGTCCGAACCTTGCCAACTGGTTGCTGCTGGGGCTGGGGCTCGGCGGGCTGGTGGCGCTTGCTGGCACCATGCTGAAGGAAACAATTGACAAGATCAGGCCAGCACAGACGGCATCCTTGGTGCTGCCCGGCATTCCGGCAGCGACACTGCTGCCGGTTTCGCCGCGGCTGACCGTGCCGCTTCTCGTCAATCGTGGTCTCGATCCGGCAAGCCCGTTCGGTCGTGCGATCAAATCTATCCATGATCGTCTTCGAGTCCTGACACGCGGTCGGGATTCGCTCGCGTTGTCGGTCGTCTCGCTATCCGATGGCGAGGAAAAAACGCTGTTGATCACCGCACTGGCACAGCAGGTTGCCGCGACCGGCTTAACGGTTGCGGTCATTGACGCGACGAACAAGCGCGCTGGTCTGTCTGAAGCCTTCGGGCTTCCGCTTAGAGACTACGGCGGCGTGTCTACCGGACGTCCACTCACCGGGGCAACACTCGTGCATGATCACGGCTCGGGGATCGATATCATCAAGCCGAACAAGGAAATGCGCGAGGGAGACTGGCTGGCCAATCTGATTGCCCAACTGCGCGCCGATCACAAAATCATCCTTGTAGACCTTCCGGCAGTCATGGAAGACAAACGCTCGGTTCTCCTGTCACGGGCGACTGATACGGCGCTTCTCGTCGTGCCGTCGGACAGACAGGACCCGCACGCCACCAATGCTCTGATCCAGACTATGGCGTCTTTCGGGCGTAAGCCTGCGCTTGCTGTCGTGAACCACAATTCATCGTCCTATAGAAGCTGGATAACGTTGCCCGTTGCGATGTTTGGGGTGGCGCTGCGAAGAACGAAGCAGAGCATGAGCGCCATGTTCTCGCGACGGAGGAAGCCAGCCGCAGATGATGTTCAGGAACAGGCGTGAGGGGGCCAGCCATGTCACACAGCTCGATCCGAAACCGCATCGGCATGCATCTGCGGGCGACTATGTTTTCAGGGATTGTGCTTTGGGGCGGAAGCTTCGGGGCATTCGCCGACGGACAGGCCTATCGGGTCGGCGCCAACGATGTACTGCAGGTGACTGTCTATGGTCAGCCTTCGCTGACAGGGATTTATCCTGTCGATGTGGACGGCAATATCGGCTATCCGGTGGTGGGGAATATTTCAGTCACTGGACTGACCACCAATGAAATCAGCGAAAAGCTTGCGGGTTCTCTATCTCAGCATATTCCGGGGCTGACAGTAACCGCAACCATCAGTCAATATGCACCGGTGTTTGTTGTCGGCGACGTGAAGGCGCCAGGAAAGTATCAGTTTCGTCCTGGAATGGTTGTGCTTGAACTCATGGCATTGGGCGGGGGAGCCGGCAAAGCGGAATCTCCGGCCCTGACAGCAGGCATGCAGCTCATTGCCGCGCAACAGGAATATGTCGATCTGCAAATGCAGATCACCGCCATGGCAATTCGGCGGGCCCGGTTTGAAGCGGAACTGAGCGGCACGGAGTTCAACTATGATCTGCCGGAGAAGACGCCTGCAAATAAGGATACGGCTGCGCTGACACAGCAGATGCTGGATGGTGAACGTACCTTGTTCAACGTGCGCCGCAACAATCTTGCGGCTGAGCGCCAGGCGCTTGAGGCGCAAGTGGCAAGCTATGGCGATGAAATCCAGACCTTGCAGCAGAGCATCAAGCTTCATGACACCGAAATCCAGCTCTTGCAGGAAAATGTGGATTCCAGCAAATCGCTGGTAGATCGCGGTCTTGCGGCGAAGTCCAGCCTGCGGGACATGGAGCGGGATCTATCTGCCACCCGGCGCGATGCGCTGGAGCTTGCGTCCTTCCTTGCGCGGGCGCGTCAGAACCAGCTTGCCGTCCAGCAACGTATCGCCAATCTGGACGAAACCCGAAAAAGCGAAGCGGCGACCAGTCTTCAGGAGATAGACCTCAACATGGCCCGCATGGAGCGCCGCAGCAGTGCACAACTGCAGACCATGGCGGAAATTGCCAAGTCATCCGGCAATATCTCGTCATCCACCCTGCGCCAGAAACTGGTCTTCTCGATCAGCCGCAACGTCAACGGTAATTTTCAGGATATCGTTGCTAATGAGCGCACGGAAGTCAAACCGGGCGACATTCTGCGTGTCGAGCTGGACATGAGCAGGATCGGCGGCTCGCCTTCATAGGGTGCGTTTTGTTTTCCAACTAATTTCAGAGTTAGGCGCTGCGCGTCTCCTCAGCATGAGGGGCGCGCTGAGGAGACATGTCCGGGATTGACGATGTTGGAGGGAACGTCGCGGCTTTATCGGGAAAGCGGACTGCGCTTACCCGTAGGGCTTCAAGCGGCGACAGGATCGGCGGTTTCCTTCAACCAATCGCGATAGACTTCACGCAGGCCGTCTTCCAGATGGATCTTTGGCTTCCAGCCAAGGGCCAGCATCCGCGACGTGTCGAGGAGTTTGCGTGGTGTACCATCGGGCTTGCTGAGATCGTGTTCAAAGCGGCCTTCGTAACCGACGACACGGGCCACGGCAAGCGCCAGATTCTTGATCGAAATCTCTTCACCTGTTCCGATATTCATCGGCTCAATGCCGTTGTAAAAGCGCAGCATGTGCAGGCAGGCATCGGCAAGGTCGTCCACGTGCAGGAATTCACGCAAGGGCTTGCCACTGCCCCAGAGCGTGACATGATCGATCCCTCTCACCTTGGCCTCGTGAATCCGCCGGATCAGGGCTGGCAGGACATGCGAGCTGTTGGGGTCGAAATTGTCGTTCGGGCCGTACAGATTGGTGGGCATCGCCGTCATGAAGTGACTGCCGTATTGCCGCGCGCAAGCCTCGGCATGTTTCAGACCAGCGATTTTGGCGATGGCATAGGCTTCGTTGGTCGGCTCCAGCGGGCCGGTAAGCAAGGTATCCTCGGTGAGGGGCTGAGCCGCGTCGCGTGGATAGATGCAGCTTGAACCGAGCCACAACAAGCGCTCGACGCCATTCTGCTGGGCGGCGCGGATGAGATTCATCCCGATGGCGAGATTGTCGTAGAGAAAGTCTGCCGGGTATTGCGAATTGGCAAGGATGCCGCCGACACGGGCGGCAGCTATGATGATGACATCCGGTTTACGGCCGCTGATGAAATTCTCTGTCAGTCCCTGCCGGGTCAGATCAAGGGTGTTGTGTCCGGCGGTGATGATGTCGCAGTCCGTATCTTGCAGACGTCGCAGGATAGCCGAACCGACCATTCCTGTATGCCCGGCAATGAATACCTTCTTGCCTTCGAGCGAATAGAGCGGGGCGGGGATTTCAGCCGTAAAAGTCATTGCGTCCAACCTCCCGCATGATATTGCGCAAATCCCAGTCGACCATCTCGGTGACGAGATTTTCGAAGCCGGTCGTATGCTTCCAGCCGAGGCGATTTTTCGCCTTGGAGGCATCGCCGAGCAGAAAGTCGACTTCGTTCGGGCGGAAATAGCGCGGATCGATCTCGATCAGGCACTTGCCGGACTTTCGATCGCAGCCGATTTCTGCCACGCCGTCGCCCCGCCATTCAATCTCCTTTTCGACGGCCTTGAAGGCATGTTCGACGAATTCGCGCACTGTATGGGTTTCGCCGGTCGCGAGTACGTAGTCGTCGGCCGTGTCTTCCTGCAAGATGCGCCACATGCCCTCAACATAGTCTCGGGCATGGCCCCAGTCCCGGCGGGCATCAAGATTGCCAAGCCGAAGCCTGTCTTGCAGGCCGCGTTCGATGGCGGCGACAGCTCGCGTGATCTTGCGGGTGACAAAGGTTTCGCCGCGAAGCGGGCTTTCATGGTTGAACAGAATGCCGTTGGAGGCATGAAAGCCATAGGCGTCTCGATAATTTACCGTGGTCCAGTACGCATAGAGTTTCGCCGTCGCATATGGGCTGCGTGGCGCGAAGGGCGTCTGTTCATTTTGTGCATGGGGCGAGCTGTTGCCGAAGAGTTCCGACGTGGAAGCCTGATAGAAGCGACACGTCTTGCCGAGTCCCAGGATCCGCATGGATTCAAGCAACCGCAGCGTACCGAGCGCATCGGCATTCGCTGTATATTCTGGCGTTTCAAAACTCACCTGCACATGGCTCTGTGCGCCGAGATTGTAAATCTCGTCGGGTTGCACCTCCTGAATGACACGGCACAGATTGGTCGCGTCTGTCAGGTCGCCGAAATGCAGGCGGAAGCGAATGTCTTCCTCGTGCGGGTCTTGATAGAGATGATCGATACGTGCCGTGTTGAACGAGGAAGACCGCCGTTTCAGACCGTGCACGCGGTAGCCCTTCTTCAGAAGAAGCTCGCTTAGATAGGCGCCGTCCTGTCCTGTCACACCGACGATGAGAGCTGTTTTCTCCTGCAAGGGTCTGCCTCCGATAAGAAATCTGATGAAACCATGTTAGCGATTTCCTGCGCGGGCAGAACGGCTCCAAAACGGCAATCGCGGGCCGCAGCCTCCCTCTTCGGATGAGGCTTGAAGCGCGTCCGGTATGGTTGGTTTCACCCAAAGAGGTAGGCGGCTCCCCCGGTGTCGGTGCTGACCATGCCTTTGTGTTTCTTGCGGTATCTGCCGCGCTATTGCGATCCTCTGCTTAACCGGATCGAGCAATAGGAAGCGAAATCATGCGTGTAGTGCTTGCCAATCGTTACTTCTACCCGGACCAGTCGGCGACCAGCAGGATGGTGACGAGTCTTGCTCATACGCTTGTGCGTGAAGGCATCGAGACGACCGTGCTGGCAAGCCGCAGCTATCATGACAAGCGGAAGGATGCTCTGCCTGCGCGCGAAACGATCAGCGGTATAGACGTGCATCGCATATGGACTTCCGGCTTTGGCCGGGGGAAGCTTGTCGGGCGCGCGGTCGATTACGCGACATTCCATTTGTCCGCCGCCGCTTGGTTCGCAGCAAACACCAAGAAGGACGATGTCTGTGTGGTTTGCACCGATCCGCCGCTTCTTTCCGTCTCGGCTGCATTGCCGGTTCGTATGCGCCAGGCGAAACTGGTCAACTGGGTCATGGATCTTTTCCCTGAAACGGCGATGGAACTGGGCCTCATCAAGTCCGATACCGTTTCCGGCAAGCTCGCCCTGATCCTACGCAACTGGTCGATGCGCCAGTCGGCATTGACCATTTGCCCGATAGAGCGCATGGCGCATTATCTTTCTACACGCGACATTCCGGCGGAAAGCCTCAGCGTGGTTCACCACTGGGCTGATCGCAATGAAATCGTTCCAGTGGAACCGGCGCAGAACCCTTTGCGCCGGGCTTGGGGACTCAGTCGGAAATTCGTCATCGGTTATTCCGGCAATTTCGGGCGGGCGCATGAGTTCAAGACAGTTCTCGATGCAGCCGAACGGCTCAAGCACATGAAGAGCATTGTCTTCCTGATGATAGGCGAGGGCCAGCAGCGCGGTTTCGTTGAAAGTGAGGTTAAACGGCGCAACTTGACCAATGTTATGATGAAACCGTTCCAACCTGTTGATAATCTTTCCGAAAGCCTCGGCGCGGCCAATGTGCATCTGGTTTCTCTGAAACCGGAGCTGGAACATTGCATCGTGCCCAGCAAGTTCTATGGCGTGCTCGCAGCTGCGCGACCGACAATCTTCATTGGCGATACAGATGGCGAGATTGGCACGATTGTCCGCGATTTCCAGTGTGGCGTGGCGCTGAAACCGGGCGATGTGGATGCGCTGGTCAATGCGATCCTTCATCTGCGACATTCGCCTGTTGGGCGCCTGTCTATGGGCAACAATGCGCGTTATCTGATGGAAACCGCCTATTCGCGCGAATATGGCGCTGCGGTCTGGCAGTCCGCTATCTCGCGGCTTGAAGAAAGGGCAGTGTCACAAGCCATGCCGGTCCTCGACCGGCAATTCCAGCCGAGGGAACTTTGATGGATGGGTCGGTCGTTGTCAGCCAGCTTGGTGCGCGCATGCATTACGCAGTCCCGCGCATCTTCGCGAGCCGCGAAAGACTTGCGCACTTCTATACGGATATATGTGCGCTTCAAGGATGGCCACGCCTGTTGAACAACCTACCGCCGTCAATGCTGCCCGCATCGGTGCGGCGGTTGGTAGGGCGTACGCCGCAAGGGATACCACAGGAGCGCATGACAACCTTTCCCGCCTTTGGCCTGCATTCCGCCTTGCGCAGGCTTTCCAATCAGACAGGACCAAAATCCACGGCCAATGCCATTTGGGCGGGGGAAACTTTCGGCAGGCTGGTGGCGACCAGCGGTTTTCACGGTGCAAGCGGTGTCTATGCTTTCAGTGGTGAGGCGCTGGAACTGCTGACGGTCGCGAAACAACAGGGTTTGTGGACAGCGGTGGAGCAGATGATCGCACCGCGCACTATCGTCGAGCAGTTTGCCTGTGAGGAAGAAGTGCTTAATCCAGGTTGGCAGCTTCCGGCCGTAAATGATGTTCATACCGAAATATTTGCCGCGCGTGAGAAAGCTGAATGGCGGATCGCCGATGCCGTCATCTGTCCATCCGACTTTGTGGCGCGTCATGTGATCGAAGCGGGCTGTGATCAAGGAAAGGTCGTCGTTGTGCCTTACGGCGTCGATGATCGTTTTCTGCTCGATCCTTGTCCGCGTCTGCCGGGGCCGCTGCGGGTGCTTACCGTCGGTGCGGTGGGGTTGCGCAAGGGGTCGCCCTATGTTGGCGCGGTGGCACGCGAACTTGGCGACAAGGCACATTTCCGCATGGTGGGGCCAATCGATGTCCAGCCCGAAGCGCTGGCGAAGCTTGCTGCGACGGTCGAACTGGCCGGACCGATACCGCGCAGTGAAATGCGGGCCCAATTTGAATGGGCGGATGTGTTCCTGCTGCCGTCGCTCTGCGAAGGATCGGCGACGGCGGTTTATGAGGCGCTTGCCGCAGGATTACCGGTCATCTGCACGGATAACACAGGCAGCGTCGTGCGGCACGGTATCGACGGTTATATCGTCCCGATCCGTGATGTGACTGAAACCGCCGAGATATTGCGGCAACTTGCTGGGAATGCGGCGATGCTTGCACGGATGAGCGACAGCGCAAGGGAGAGGGCCAGCGATTTCACCGTCTCACGTTATGGCGAGCGACTTGTACAGGCGCTGGCGAAGCATTCGAGGGTAGATGCAAGATGAAGATCGTTCACGTCATCGGTTCCTACGACCCCGCCAAGGGCGGTCCTCAGGCCGTCGTTGTACGCCTTGCTGCGGCCCAAGCCTCATTGGGCCATGAGGTGACAATTGTAAGCTATTGCGATGATGAGGTGAGCAGCCGTGCCAACAAGGCCACGTCGACAATACCTGACTTCGAGAAGGTGCGCACGTTGCTTCTCCCAATGCCCGACCTGAGGGAAACCTTGTTCGGGGGGGCTGCCGCGAAAGCGATGGAAGCATTGGTGCGCGCGGCAGACGTCGTACACCTGCATGGTGTTTGGGAGACCAATCTTTTAAGGGCTTCAATGCTTTGTCGTCGCTTCTGTGTACCCTACTGCATATGTTGTTGTGGCATGCTCGATGTGTGGAGCATGCAGCAGCGTGCATGGAAAAAGAAACTTGCAATGGCGCTTGGCTTTCGCCGCATGCTGGACGGCGCGGCTTTCATTCACGCGCTGAATGCGGATGAAATCGACCTGATGCGTCCCCTTGGGTTGAAACCGCCATCGGTAATCATCCCGAATGGTATTTTCCTCAACGAAGTTGAGGGTGACCGGGGTATCAACGTGCCCGGATTGCCGCAGCGGCCTTACGTCCTGTTTCTGTCCCGACTTCATTACAAGAAAGGACTCGATATTCTTGCCGATGCCTTTCGTCGCGTTGCCCCGCTGTTCCCTGATGTGGATCTGGTGGTCGCTGGTCCCGATGGAGGGGCTGAAGATGAATTCCGTGAACGTATTCGCCAGTACGGACTTGAATCACGTGTTCACATGACCGGCGGGCTTTACGGTCCTAGCAAGATCGCCGCCCTGAAACAATCGGCCTGCTTTTGCCTGCCAAGTCGTCAGGAAGGGTTCAGCGTTGCCATAACCGAGGCGCTTGCCTGTGGTGTTCCGGTGGCGATTACCGATTCCTGCCATTTTCCGGAAGTTGCTGAGGCGAAAGCCGGGGTGGTCTGCTCGCTCGATCCGATGGCTTTCGCCTCAGCGCTTGAGCAGATTCTGGAGGACCCGGATCGTGCGGCGCGAATGGCCGCTGCCGGCGCGAAGCTCGTGCGTGCCAATTACACCTGGCCGCGCATTGCGCTCCAGACGATTGCGGCCTATCGGAATTTTCAGCCACTTAAGAGCGGCGCCGTTGCGGGACGGAATGCGTTCCGCTCGGTTCGTGCCGTTCGATAATCACGGCTTCCGCCTTGGCCGCACTGGCTTGGCCGGATTGCCGGCATAGACCATCCATGCGTCCATATCACGGAAGCTGACACCACGCGCGCCGAGAACCGCGCCTTCCCCAATGTTTACACCCGGTCCCACGAAGGCTTCAGCCGCAACCCAGCCGTAAGGCCCGATGTGAATAGGGGCCGTCGTGAGTGGAAACTCCGCCTGGTCGATGTTGTGTCCAGCCGTGCAGAGATGGGCGCGCTGTGACACGATCGCGAAAGGCGCAAGTGTGACATGCGCGACGTTATAGCAAAGCGCTCCGGGCCCAAGCGATGAATGGGCGCCCATCGTCAAGTTGCCCGGCCACCAGATACGCGCGCTGCCGCGCACTATGGCAGTCTTGTGAACCTTTGCACCGAAGGCACGCAGTACAGCGCCACGCCAGCGCCACAGGAAGGACGGTGTCCAAGCCGCCAGCGCCAGCCAGCTTGCCTGCCAGATCAAACGCCGGAGACGGTGTTCGAGTGTGAAAGTCGCGTCACCTTCCATGGGGCGTGACGACGTTTTGCGACCGCTGATCGGCATGGGCGAGTTATGCTGTGATGCGACGGACATTGTGATCATCCTTTACGAAAACTGCTGTGTGGCTGCGCTCCGTTGCGGCGGCATGGGCAGGTAGACGGAGCGGTTGCGGATGCGACAGAGTGACAGGATAGGGATCAGGAACAGCGCCATATGTAGCCAAACTGTGATGACCCAGTCGGTCTGGTGGGAGATGGCGTGCATCGCAGGCACAATCGACAGCATATAAACCAGTTGCCCGAGCATTTCGCCTGCCATGGCTGTCTCCCAGAGCCGACGCATGACCCAGGCGAGCAACAGGAATTTCAATGCGCCGAAATACCAGAAGGAGGCGAATGCATCGACAAGACCGGTTTCGGTTGTGCCGGTGAGGGGATTGTAATCGCGGCTTGGTTGCGGCGTGTCGAGACGAAGCGAGTCCTTGATCCTGGAGCCGACCAGTTGGGCAGGTACAAAGGTGAACACGATGCGATTCCAGTGAAATTTGCCGTAGTCGAATTCCAGTCGTCGGTCGATCTCGTCGATGCGCTGCACGGCATTGCGCATTTCAAGCCCGCCGCGTTCCAGCGTTTCAGTGAAGTTGGCGGCGTAGTCGATCTGCATGATGTCATCGAGCACGAAGCCGGAAGCCGCGCGTGTGATCTGGCGGTAATCGCCCATGCTTGTCATCAGGAATGTGCCTGCCAAAATACCGATGAACATGATTATCCTTGGCACGACCATGCGGCGATAGAACCAGAAAGCGAGCAGAAACATCAGGAGGAGCTGGATTGCTTCGGCACGTTTCCCGGTCACCAGAATGCGGTCAAAATAGAAGACCAGATCGAACACGATGATGCCCAGGGCAAACCACGACGGACGTCGTGCAAAGCACAAAAGGGCGATTGCGAGGCCATAGGGCATGAGCTGCGCAAAAAACAGGTAGACCACTGGCATTCCGGTCATCTGCATGCCGATGGTGACGTCACCCGGAAGCCGGCTCAAGAGAAAATAGAACACGGCGCCGAATGCCGATAGGCCGCTCGCGGCCCAGATCAGCCTCTGTTCGCTGAAGCTCATGCAGAGGAATTTAATGGGGCGCTTTGCCATGCGCCAGCCGAGGAGCAGCATCGCAAGTGACAGAATGCCCATTATCATTGTCTTGGCATATGCCCCGGACGGCAGAAACTGGTCATGCACAAGAGCTGGAAGCTGCGGCAGCAGAAAGCCGAAGGTCATTGCGCCTGCAAGGAACGGAAACTGGTACATGCGTTCCTGTCGGGAGAAGAGACCGCCAGCCATGAGGTACAGGACGAAGCCAACGAAAATCCAGGTGAGGGAGAGATTCATTGTGTTCCCCCCGCTCCGCCGCATATGTCAGAAAAATCGAGCGCCGGTTCAGTTGACGAAAGGTCTCGGGGAAAGATCCGGCCTGAAAGCAGATACCAGCCAAGTTTCAAATATTCTTTGGCGATGAGTTCCACATCCGCTGGGGTTGTAGGAAATCCGGCCCAACCGTCATCGCCGCCTATGGGAGACGAGATGAAGTGCATCTGGGGGCAGGCGGCGCGAAAGCTCGCTATGGCGCGGCGTGAATGATACCAGTTGGTCACGATGACGGCGCTTCTCGCCCGTATTTTCCGCATGACGGGCGCGGAAAACCGCGCATTCTGCCACGTGCTGCCCGACTGGCATTCCACGAAGATCGCAGACGGCTTAACGCCGTTGCGCACCATGATCTGCTTGTTCGAAAGACAATCACCGTCACCTGTAACGAGGATGACCGGCGAGCGGCCGGCCTTCCAGAGGCGGGCGGCCTCCACCGCGCGGGGCGGTCCGTCTCCGCCGGGGACCACGATCACATCGGCTCTGCCGCCGTCGTCCTGCAAGGTGAGAACCGGTTCGGAGAAGAACATCGCAGCAAGCCCCATCAAAACGGCACAGGGCAGAATAAGGATAGCCATCATACCATACGCCGTTCTGGCGCGTCGGTTTTCAGCGGGTGCATGACCGCAGGAGATTCAGCGGGGAGCGCCAATTGGCGCTGGCGCTGTTCTTCCGTTTTGATGACGATCATGAACTCGTATGCTGAAAGCAGACGGCAATAGAGATAGCCGGGTTTGCCATCGAGAAAGCCGCCGCGCAGCACATACATGTATAAGAAGCGCAATGTGGGCCGGCACGGCAGATTGTAGGATAGGGACTTCATCGCCCGCCGCCGTCTTTCGGGATTAGCAGACAGGAGACCGCCCCAGTCGATGCGTCGCTCCAGCCGCCGTACTGCCGACAAATTCGCCTCGACGGATGAGTAGCGATTATGCTTGTCGTACCAGGCTTCGAGGCCTTTGTTGAAGCTGTAATGGATGAAATGGGCCTGCAACGCACCTTCCGGTCCGCCGCTGGCACGGGAATGTACGGAACGCTCGAAACGGACCCGGTCGGGCCTTACCAATCGGGTTATCCATGTCGGATAGAGGCTTGCATGACGAATCCAGCGCCCCATGAACATATTCTTGTAACGTGCTTTGAAGAAGACTTCGGGGCGCTCGGGATCGGCGGCGATCGCCAACATTTCATCCCGCAGATCCGTGGGGGTGATTTCATCTGCATCGGGCGTGTAGACCCAGTCATGCTTGAACTTGATTTCTGTCAGTCCGTACATGCGCTGGCGGTCTTCAGTGTCGTAGGCACGCTGGAAAACGCGGGCGCCTGCCGCCTCAGCAATCTCGACTGTGCGGTCGTTGCTGTAGGAATCGAGGATGACAATGTCGTCGCACCAGTCCAGGGAGGCAAGACAGGCGGGTAGGTTCACCTCTTCGTTCAGTGTCATGATAAGAACGGAAACATTCATGAAGTTGCCCCTGGAAAAGTGATTTTCGGTTTGGCGGATGGGGTGGCCTCGGTGATTGAGGGGCTGGCGATCCGACGCCCGCCTCTGGTCATGCG
Organism: Ochrobactrum sp. CGA5; assembly: GCF_006345815.1. Classification (GTDB taxonomy): domain Bacteria; phylum Pseudomonadota; class Alphaproteobacteria; order Rhizobiales; family Rhizobiaceae; genus Brucella. The sequence continues at coordinate 84,487 of NZ_VCIG01000005.1, forward strand.
CAGCACGAAAAGTGTGTGCGCGGCAGCGGGCAGCGCCAGCGCTAGAAGCATCGACCAGACGGGCATGTCGAGCCTGATCGCGATATAGGCGAAGGCTCCGGCCAGGAAGTTGAGTGTCATGACCGCCAAGGCTGTTTGCCCGCAAGAAAGCCCCGCATCCATCAGCAAATGATGCAGATGCTGTCGGTCCGGCGAAAACGGGCTCCTGCGTGCGGACATGCGGCGCACGATCAGGCTCAACGTATCAATGACGGGCACGATGACGATCCAGATCAGGATAGGAAAGGCGATGGCCGTGGTGCCGCTCGCAAGAATGAGGATAAATCCGGCAAGGCCCGCGCCAAGCAAGGTGCTACCGCCATCGCCGAGGAAAAGGCTGGCTTTTGCGCGCCAGTGATGCCGCATGTTGAAGACGAGAAAGCCGAGGCATGCAGCGGTAAGAGCGAGCGCTTGCAGCCCGAGGCGATGTTCGCCGGTTCCGAAGCCGATAACAGCCAGCCAGAAAAAGGCGGCGGCACTCGACGACCCGGCAAGTCCATCCACGCCATCACTCATGTTGACTGCATTGACGAGCCCCACAATGAAGGCGAGCGCGATGATGAGGAAAAGCGGTCCGGTCAGAAACTGGATCGCCATGGCCTGGGCGGGCATGGCGGCTGTTCCGACGCCATCGGGAACAAGTCCGAGATAGGTCTGCCGTATCCCGGTGATAGCAATAATCAGGAGCGCTGCAAGCAACTGGATTGCGAGGCGTGGTGCGACAGGCAGGTTGAAGCGATCATCGAGAACGCCGGTGACAAGGATCAGCACAAGCCCCGGTAACAGGGTTACGGCGTTTGCATGACCCGAAACGCCGACTGCCAGAAATGCAGTTGCGGAAAAGGAAAGAAGAATAGCAATGCCACCGCAAAGCGGAACGTTTCCATCATGTCTTTTGCGGGCATCGGGAATATCAATCAAATGCCACTCGCGAGCCAAACCACGGAAACCGAGGCAGAAAGCAACGGAAAGAGCGAAAGCCAGAAGCGTGATCCAGGAAAGACTTGTCATGTCTCCTCCGCGGCGCGTGCAAAAACAAACTCTGGAAATTTTTACGCACTGACGCCGTGGTTCACGACTTGGCTTTAGAGCGTGCCGCATACTCCTTTCAGGTCAGGTGCTAACACCAAGGGCGACATTTCTTGCTTCTGACAAAAGGCTATTCTGAGTTTCATCAGGAGAATTGTGCCTGCGGACGCGCTTGCCGGTGCTGCGATGAAAGGGGGGCGAGAAGGTGATGCAGAAAACGCTTACCGTGCCAAAGAACAACTGTTGGAGCGGATCATGAATGGCGGTCGCAGAGGCTTCCTCATGGCGGCTCTTGAACAATATGCCGGGCTGCTCTTCAACTTTGTGACGCTAGCTGCGGTATCTCGTATTCTGGGGCCGGCAGAAACCGGAATGGGCATAATTGGCTTGAGCCTTGCGACGGTAGTATTTTCGCTGCGCGAGTTTGCCAGTCCAGAGTTCCTGATAAAGATCGACAAGGTACGCGATCAGGACATACGCACCTCGCTCACTTTTCTGATGGGTGTTACTGTTCTGCTGTCACTGATCCTCTATCTCGCACTGGGATATTTCGCCGAGTCCTATAACGATCCAAAACTAAAGCTTTTTCTCAGTATTACGATCGTGGCTGCGCTGATCGAAGGGCTGTCTTTACCAATCGTTGCATTGCTGAAGCGCGAGATGGCTTTTGGATCATTGGCACATATCCGCACGGCAGGGTCTGGTGCGGGTGCAATTCTAACGATTGCAATGGCTTTCAGTGGCTTCGGGCATATGTGTTTTGCCTTCGGGTTGTTGGCAAGTGCGCTGACGACAACGGTGCTTGCGGTCTCAATCTATCCTTTGAGAAATCTGTTCCGTCCGTCATTGGCCAGTTTCGGTACAGCATGGCGGTTCGGGATCTATCTTGGAGGCAATGCGGGACTGAACACGATTTGCATGACACTTCCGCAACTTCTCCTAGGGCGTTTCATGCCCATATCTGCTGTCGGAATTTATAATCGTGCCGACACGCTGAGCGGACTACCTGACCGCATTATTCTTTCTGCCGTTTTCACTGTGGCGTTCCCTACGCTTTCGCAGCAAGTCCGGGCTGGAGCGAATATCAGTCAGTCCTATATTCGTGGTTTGTCCTATATAACGGTTGCATACTGGCCTGCGCAGGCCTTGCTTGCGCTGCTTGCCTATCCGGCAGTGCACATCGTTCTCGGGCCCGATTGGTCAGAGTGCGTGCCCATCGTGGCCATTCTCAGCCTTGCCAGCCTTTTCTGGTTTCCAGTGGTTCTGACCTATCCCTTGCTGATGGCATTGGGTGAAAACCGTGAGGCTTTCCTGTCCAATTTGATTTCCCGGCTGGTCGCGCTCACCGTTATAGGTACTGCCGCACTTTACGGCCTGTTTGCCGTTGCGCTCAGTCAGTTCATCAGCCTGCCGATACAAATGGTCATAGCCATCGCTTTCGTGCACAGGCATGTGGACTTTTCCTATGCCGAGCTTGGCCGGGCATTGCTGAAAAGCGGTCTCGTTACCCTGATTACGCTGGCCATACCGCTCACAATGATTGTGGCTGACGGGTTCTCGCTGGAAATTCATTGGATCACGGGGATCGCGATGGGAATCCTCGCCGCAATCAGTTGGCTGGCTGCGCTGTTCGTGGTGGGGCACCCGTTTATTTCCGAAGTCAAACCCATGCTCGGCTGGCTTTTTGGAAGGTTCCGTGTGCGGCGTGTGCAATCATCGGCTTCGACGCCTGCGGAATAGGACAGCTGCTCATGGACAGATGCAAACTGGAACCGCCGACGATCGATGTGGTCATCCCCAATTTCAACTATGGCCGCTATCTTGCCAGCTGCGCCAACAGTGTCCTGCAGCAAACAGGCGTCAGGGTCCGCTTGCTCATCATCGATAATGCCTCGACAGATGACAGTGTTGAAGTCGCAAAGGCCCTTGCGGCCAGCGACAGCCGTGTCGAGCTGTTGCTTCGCCAGAAGAATGAGGGGCCGCATGCCTCGTTCAATGAGGGCATAGATTGGGCCACGTCAGAATATTTCCTGATCCTGTGTTCCGATGATCTTTTGGCGCGAGGAGCTTTGGAGCGGGCGACAAGGTTGCTGTCGCAACGCACGGATGTTCATCTCGCACACGGCGCGTCAGGCGGGCTAAGAGCCGATGATGGCGAACCCGGCGCGACCGCAGATGAGCCCGTCTATGACGAGTGGCGGATATGGTCAGGGCAAGAATTCATTGAATTCGCCTGCCGCCATGCGTTCAATCCGGTTACCGGTCCGACCGCGGTGGTAAGGACTGAGATCCAAAAACAGGCGGGACAGTACCGAACTTCGCTTTCCCATACCGATGATCTCGAAATGTGGCTACGCATCGCTACGTTTGGTGGCGTTGCCTCCACTAGCCGAATACAAGCCTTCGCGCGCTCGCATGCCCAGAACCAGTCAGCGACAGTCAATGGTATTCTATATTGGAATCGGGAGTTTGAGGCTGGCTTTAGGTCTTTCTTCGATCACGAAGGCGCCAGCTTGCCGCATCAGCGTCGCTTGTTCGCAATGGTGCAGGATTGTCTCGCTAAGCGGGCCTATTGGTCGGCGATCTCAAATCTGCCACACAAACCGAAGGTGGCGGGGTCTCTGATGGCGTTCGCGCTGAAGCGTGAGCCATTGCTGGCAGTCATGCCGCCTTTCGATTATCTGTTTAAACGGTCCATCTGGCGAAACGGACGCGGAGCCTAGAGCGCATCAATAAATGTCGTCCGGTTCAAATCCACCACGCTAGTTGGGGCGCAGTGACATGATGGCGGGTTCAACCGTCTTCGTGGTGGTATTGAGAAACGTCTCTCGAAGAAACTCTTCCTGCCGTGAAAGCTGGCTGCGATAGTGCTCGACCCCAGCTTTCACTTGCTTGGTTATTTCTGTTCGGTGCTCGAATGCAAAATCGACCTGAGAGAGGATAGTTTCGGGATCAAATCCGTCGATCCGGTGGCGGAATGCCGCCAGCCCGGTGTCCTGCAACAGGGCGTCGTTCTTGCTTGCATAAGCCAGCGAGATTGTAGGTCGTCCCATGGCAAGTGCGCAGACAATGTTGTGGTAGCGACTGGCGATGACGAGATCGGTTCCTGCGATCTGGTGCATAAGGTCGCGCAGCGATGCGGCTGGATCGAATGTGACTTTGTCTGCTTCAGCCGGGCCTAGCTGCCTCAATATATCGCGGGCCGCTTCCAAATCGCTCTTGTCTCCCATCAGCAGACGTACCTGACGCCCGCTGGTCAGAAGTCCATTCACCAGCTTCGTGATTTTGGCGACATAATCCCCATAGATGGCATCGCCATCTTTGTCCTTTTTTTTCCATCCACGGTACGTCATCACGCCTATGCCCACGCATTGAACTCCGCCGTCCCGATTTTCATCCGGGACCGTCGGCAGTGCAAAGGCAATATCTGCGCTGACGAAATCCTGAGGCGGGTCGACCCCAAGGTGTTTCATGAAGTCATGGGAAACCTGGTCCCGATAGGAACGGAAAGCCGCCAGCCTTGAAGCCCGACGAATGAAGAACCGGCTCAATGGATGATCGACTGGTCCGGCACCAATCGACACGAAAATCATGCGTGTGTTGGCAAGCTTGGCCGCCAGTGACCAGCGTAGCACCGTAAAGGGCCAGCCGAATGGGTTCTCGTTGAAGTCATCCAGTATGCCGGTGCCGGGTACAACGATGAGATCAAGCTGAGAGGAAACTAAAAACGCGCTGCAAAAGCCGACCGCTCGGCGGGGGAAATGCAACATTGCCTTGTTGATTGTTCTGAGCAGCCAGTTTGAAGAGGCGGCTTGCGAGACGGGGTAGACCGGGAGATCGAAGGTCTGTGCAACAGTGTCGGGCTTGGAGCAGATACAGATAAGCTTTGCATCGGGGTAGTTGCGCTTCAAGAGCTGCAACATTGCTTCCAGCGAACCGTCATTGCCGGTATTGCCAGAACCAAACTGCCCGAAAAGACCTATTCTCATGCGCGTGTCTCCCGCTACAGCTAAAAGCTAATGCGGAACGCATCGCGGGGAAAACTGGCAGAAGGGTGAACACCATCCTCTATTGTAGGATGGGGTGTACCCCTCATAGCCGAAATGCGCGGCACGGCAATTTCGGTACACTGGCCAGCGGTATATCCATTGCCCCCGATATACCGGAGTAAGGCTTCGGGGGAGTTGTTCCCTCGAAGTCTTGTCTCCTTGAAATGTCCCTCTGACAACAGTTCCGGGCGGCAACCAGGTTCTGGCCATGAAATGTGCTTACTTTGTCCGTCCTCACATCGGCGGAACCTATTCGGTCTTTACACGCCTGCGATCATCGCTTGGCCAGTCGGGCATAGAACTTCGCTGGCTTGCCGCGGGCGCTGCAGGCGATACGGTCAATGTGCCAACCGGGCAGGGGCTGGACGACGCCCTTCGCAAAGGCGATGCGATCGACCGGATGGGCGTTCTGGATGAAGAAACCCGCGCAAGGCATATGATCGATTTTCTGCGTGACAACCATTTCCAAGCCGTGTTCGTCAATGTTCTATCGAGCCGATTTGAAACCAATCTGGTCCGCTATCTGCCAGCCGATATTCTGCGCATCATGATCGTCCACAACATCACGCCCGGCACCTATGCTGCGGCGCGTGCGATCCGCGATCATGTTCATGCTACGGTTGGTGTCTCGAAACGCTGCCGCGACGATCTCGTGCACCAGCACGGTTTCGATGCCGCGCGTACGCTGGTCATTCCGCATGGACTGAACCGGGACATACATCTGTCGCGCAATTTTCCGAAAAAGGACGAATGCAGCCCGCTAAGACTACTTTATCTCGGTCGCATAGAAGACAGCCCGAAGGGCATTTTCTGGCTGCCTAGTATTTTGCGCGAGCTCCATTGTCCCTATCACTTGACAGTCGCCGGCAACGGTCCCGATCTCGCAGAGTTGCGGCATCGTCTTGCACCCTTTGGCGACAAGGTCAGTTTTAGCGGCTGGGTTGCGCCGTATGATGTACCATGGCTGGTGAGCCAGCATGACGTGATGGTCATGCCGTCGCGCTATGAAGGTTTCGGCCTTACGCTTATCGAGGCGATGAGCCAGGGATGCCCGGCGGTAGTATCCAAAATTGTCGGTGTGACCGATACTATTGTCACCGATGGGAAGGACGGACTTTTGTTTCCTGTCGGCGATTTCCGTCAGGCGGCGCGTCATATCGACCGGCTTGCGCGTGATCGTGAATTGCTTGCGGGCATGGGAGAGGCTGCCCAGCAGAAGGTTGAAACGGTTTTCGATAACGATACTGCCGGGCGCGCCTATGCGTGCCTTCTCGAAAACTTGACGAAGGATCAACCTGCAATTGCGCCGCCGCTGGCGCTTTCTCAATGGTCGATGCCGAATGCGCTTCATTCCAGTTTGCGCAGCCGCCTGCCGAAGCCGGTAAAGAACTGGCTGCGCCAGATGCGCGAACGTCTGCATACAAGATGGTCGGCCGCATGATCTGGGAATAAGAAAGGAGAAGGGGCATGAACCTTTTCACATCGCAGTTCCGCAATTCGCAATTGCTTGCCAGCAAGGCGCACGCGCTCATTCCGGGCGGTTGCCATACCTATGCCAAGGGCGACGACCAGTACCCGGTTTTGGCGCCGGGCTTCATCCAGCGCGGGTCCGGCTCGCATGTCTTCGACGTGGATGGCCACGAATATATCGAATATGGCATGGGCAATCGTGCGGTTGGGCTCGGTCACGCCTATCCACCCGTCGTGCGCGCTGTTCGTGATGCCTTACAGGACGGCTGTAACTTCACGCGGCCGAGCGCCATAGAAGTCGAATGCGCGGAAAGCTTTCTTGAGCTGATTGATGGCGCCGAAATGGTGAAATTCTGTAAGGACGGTTCGGACGCGACCTCCGGCGCAGTGCGACTGGCGCGGGCCTATACGGGACGCGACATGATTGCCTGTTGCGCCGACCATCCGTTCTTTTCGACCGATGACTGGTTTATCGGGACAACGAAAATGAATGCGGGTATTCCGGCCTCGGTTTCGGCTTTGACAGCGACCTTCCACTACAACGATATTGCGAGTGTTGAAGCCTTGTTCGAGGACTATCCGGGGCGCATCGCAGCCATCATTCTCGAACCCGCAAAGGCGGACGAGCCACAAAATAACTTCCTGCAGGAAGCAAGACGCATCGCTCATGAAAACGGGGCCTTGTTCATTCTGGATGAGATGATTACCGGTTTTCGCTGGCATCTGCGTGGTGCGCAGAAGCTATACGATGTCGAACCTGATCTTTCCTGTTTCGGCAAGGCGCTGGGCAACGGCTTTGCGATTTCGGCGCTGGCCGGCAAAGCGGAATATATGCAGCTTGGGGGGCTGACCCAGACCGACCATCCACGCGTGTTCCTGCTCTCGACCACGCATGGTGCGGAAACTCACGCTATGGCGGCGGCGATTGCCACGATGACGATCTATCGCGACGAGCCGGTAATCGAACGGCTCTATGAGCAGGGCTCCAAGCTGGCGGAGGGCGTGAATGCGGCGATTACCGGTCATGGGCTGCAGAAGCATGTTCGACTGTTCGGGCGTCCGTGCTGCCTGGCATATGGCACTCTTGATGAGAAAGGCCAGCCCTCGCAGGCATTTCGCACATTGCTTCTTCAAGAGACGATCAGGCGCGGCGTCCTGATGCCTTCTTTGGTGGTGAGCTATACGCATAGCGACACCGACATTGCGCGGACGGTGGATGCCATCGACGGTGCGCTTGGCATCTATGTCAGGGCGCTGAATGACGGGGTGGGTTCTTATTTAACCGGGCGCCCTTCGCAAGTGGTCTATCGCCGCTTCAATGAAGCGCCCGCCTATCCGCCGTCAATGCGATGATGCGAATTGCGTCTGCCTTGATCACCGTGGCTCTGCTGTCGTTGGCAGCAGGCTTTTCCCATGCGTCCGACTTGTTTCCGATCAAGGTCGCTCACGACCGGAGGATATTCGAGGATGCAACAGGCGAACCTTTTTTGTTAAATGGCGACACCGCTTGGTCGCTGATTGCGGAACTCAAGCGCGATGATGTCGAAATCTATCTGCAGGATCGCCGAAAGCGTGGCTTCAATGCCATTCTGGTCAATCTGGTTGAACACCAGTTCTCCAGTCATCCGCCAGCCAATGCCTATGGCGAGAAGCCCTTCAACGGTGATGCGTTCGGCGAACTCAATCCGAAATACTTCGATTATGCCGCTTGGGTGATCGGTCGGGCAGAACAGCTTGGTTTCGTCGTTTTTCTCGCGCCGGCCTATCTGGGGGTAAGCGGCGGCGATCAGGGCTGGTTCAACAATGTCGAGATCGCGGGCCCGCAGAAAATGCGCCTCTATGGCCAGAAAGTAGCCGAACGATTTCGGCAATACTCCAACATTGTCTGGGTTTTGGGAGGCGATTTTAACACACCGGACGAGAAACTGGTTTCCAGCCTGGCCGAGGGGATCATGAAGATCAGCCCGTCCTCACTGAAAACCGTTCACCCCAGCCCCGAGACAGACACTGCCGAGATTTGGGGCAAATATAGCTGGTTCTCCTTCGATACGCTCTACAGCTACAAGGACATTCATACCGGAATGATCGCTCGTACTGCGGGCGACGTCGCCATGCCGGTCATACTGTTGGAGACATTCTACGAGAGGGAACGGGAGTCGACACCGCAAACCATCCGGCGAAACGCCTATGGTGCCTTACTGGGCGGCGCTGCGGGACATTTCTTTGGCAATAATCCTATCTGGCATTTCAACAGTTCCGGCCTGTTCGCCTACGATGGCACTTGGCGCGACGCACTCAACAGTCCGGGCGCACGGTCGATGACGGCTCTAAAGGCGCTGTTTGCAAAAATGCCCTGGCAGCAATTACAGCCAGATCGTGAAGACCGCCTCGCCGTGAATTCGGAAAGCTACGGCTCTTTCCTGCCTGATGGGAGCTTGTCGGTGATCTATGGTGATGCCAATGGCTTTGCGGTGCAAAAGGATGCGGTAAAAATCGGTCAGAAGGCCGTCTGGTATGACCCCTTTTCCGGCAAATTTGCTGATGCAGACGCGCCGAAGATCGAGGGCAGGATTGTAACCTATATGCCGAAGCAAGCGAAAAATTCAGGTGGTGGAACCGATTGGCTTTTGTTGATTGGCACTGCAGCCCGCTTGAAGGACATCCAAAGGAGGTAGGCAATACGTCCTTTCACGCTTTTCATACACGCTTGTCCTAACCGGACATGCCTTCGGTCAAGTCGTCGCTCCTGTCCTCTCTGGCTAACATGCATTTATCAAAGCTTGAGGAGTCGGACATGAAAGTACTGGTTACGGGCAATCAGGGCTATATCGGGTCGGTCATGGTGCCGGTCCTCGCACATGCGGGGCACGACGTGTCCGGCTATGACATTGGGCTCTACGAGAATTGCTTATTTGAAGAAGGCGGCACGGTGATGAATGTGCCGACCATCCGAAAGGACGTGCGCGATGTATTGCCACGTGATCTTGAGGGCTTCGACGCAGTCATTCATCTTGCCGCACTCTCCAACGATCCACTCGGCAACCTCAATGAGGAACTGACTTACGACATCAATCATCGAGCGAGTGTAGCCATGGCAAAAGCTGCCAAACGTGCCGGTGTGGGGCGTTTTCTGTTTGCTTCTTCCTGCAGCAATTACGGTATCAGCGATGCCGATCTGATCGATGAAACCGGCGAGCTGAAACCGGTAACGGCCTATGGCCGATCCAAGGTGCGGGCGGAACAGGAAATTCAGGAGCTGGCGGATGCAAGCTTCTGTCCTGTCTATCTGCGACCTGCCACGGCATACGGCGTTTCGCCTTTTTTGCGCTTCGACATTGTGCTCAATAATCTCGTGGCGTGGGCTGTGACGAAAGGGCTGATCTATCTCAAGTCGGACGGTACGCCATGGCGGCCAATCGTGCATATCCGCGATATTTCCCGCGCCTTCATGGCGGCGATGGAAGCGCCACGCGAGAAAGTCTGGAACGAAGCTTTCAATGTCGGTTCCACGGAGCACAATTACCGTATCCGCGACATAGCAGGCATTGTTGCCGATAATGTCCCTGATTGCCGTATCGAATATGCGGACGATGCCGGGCCGGACACACGTTCCTACCGCGTCAGTTTTGAAAAGCTGGCCCGCGTGTTGCCGGAAGCGAAACCGGAGTGGGATGCCGTTACCGGTACGCGCGAATTGCTTGCTGCCTATCGTAGTTCGACGCTGACACTTGAGGAATTTGAAGGACCGCGCTTCCAGCGTATCGCCCATATCCGAAAGCTCATCGCGGAAGGTATTCTGGATGCTGACTTGCGTCGCGCCGACGAAGAAACTCAACCCCTTCGGGCGACTGCATGATGGATACGGGGGCAGGGCACATAGGCGTTGAAAATTCCATTCCGTCACCCTCAAACGGGATGGCCATCTATGATCTTGCTGCTCGCCTCTATCCAATCTGCCGTAGTCTCGCCGGTGACGGGGTGCGCGACACGCTTGCTATCATCGGGGAGCACCTGCCGCTAACCGTCCACTCGGTTCCGACCGGTACATCGCTTTACGACTGGAAAGCGCCGCAGGAATGGAGCATTCGCGAGGCCTATATCGCGGATGATAAAGGCAGGCACATCGTCGATTTTGCCCAGCACAATCTGCACGTTGTAAATTTTAGCGTGCCGGTGCGGGTCCGAATGCCGCTCAGTGCTCTGAAGGAGCATATTCATACATTGCCTGATCAGCCGGACCTCATTCCCTATCGCACCTGTTACCATTCCGATGGCTGGGGCTTTTGCATGACGCATAAGGCGTTTCTGGCCCTGACGGAGGGCGATTATGACGTCGTGATTGACGCAGAGCGTCGCGATGGCTTTCTGACCTTTGGCGAGTTTATTCACCGGGGCGAAACAGACGAGACATTCATCCTTTCAGCCCATCTCTGCCACCCCTCTCTAGCCAACGACAATTGCTCAGGACTGGCTCTGCTGGCCTGTCTCGGCGAGGCGTTGCAATTGCGGCGCACTCGTCTGACTTATAGGCTGCTTTTCGGTCCTGCGACTTTCGGTGCTCTCGCCTGGCTTCAGCAGAACGAGGCGCAGCTGGGGCTGGTTCGGCACGGGCTGGTTCTCTCCTGTGTCGGTGACGCAGGTGGGCCGAATTACAAGCGCAGCCGTCGCGGCGATGCTGAGATCGATCGCATCATGGCGCTTGTGCTTTCCGGGTGCGCCGGTGCAGTGACGCATGATTTCTGGCCCTATGGCTATGACGAACGCCAGTTCTGTTCGCCGGGATTCAACCTGCCGGTGGGTATGTTCCAGCGCAGCCTTTATGGCTCTTTTCCAGAATACCACACATCGGCCGACAATCTCGATTTCATCAAACCTGTTTATCTTGAGCAGTCTTTCAATATTGTTATGCAAGCAATTGAAATTGCTGATAGAAACTGGCGCCCGTTAAACACTTCTCCAAAAGGGGAGCCGCAGCTAGGAAAGCGTGGGCTCTATGGAAGCATGGGAGGCGACAGCCGCGCCGCGCAAAGCGCAATGGCGTTGCTATGGGTCCTTAATCTGGCGGATGGCGAGCATTCCATTCTCGATATGGCAGAGCGGGCGAAGCTGCCATTCGTTACCCTTGCGGATGCGGCTGATCGCCTCCGCGATGCGGGCTTGTTGGTGGAGGTCTAAAGCAGCGGCCAAGCCAGATCCTTGTCGGAAATGACGCTTGGCCTGTTCGGCCAGGGTATGCCAAGAGACGGGTCATCATAGCGTAGACCTGTTGCATAATCAGGCGCATAAGGCTTCGAGATCATGTAACGCACGAGCACATCGCGCGTCAGGGTCTGGAAGCCGTGGGCACAGCCTTCCGGGATGTAGAGCTGTACGCCGTTTTCAGCGGACAGCTCTACGCCGGTCCACCGTCGATAGGTTGGTGAATGCGGGCGCAGATCGACCAGAACATCCCAGATGACGCCTTGCAGGCAGGTGACGAGTTTGGTCTCCGAGTGCGGTTCGTTTTGGTAATGAAGGCCGCGCAACGTTCCTTTTTCGCGCGAGAAAGACAGGCTGTGCTGCGGGAAATGCGTTTCCATCTGCCGTTCAGCAAACGCAGCTTCGCAATAGACCCGCGCGAACCAGCCCCGTTCGTCTTCAAGCCTCTCCGGTTCGATAGACCAGGCGCCGTCGATGTTGAGCGAAACGAAACGCATGCCTTTGCCCCGATTGTCGTGGATGTGCATTCTGACAGCAGCGCATCTGCGCGATAGAACCTTCTTCGATGCATCCGAATGGGCTTTCGGATGATACCAACCTGTCCGAATGAGGTAAGCTTCTACGTCCCGACCGTCATAGGGTGAAGACTGGGTGCCTACTTCTCATAGGTCATCCGGTGAATGTTGCGCCCGATCGTATGTACGCCTCGCTCCTGATGACAGTCTCGGAAATTTTCATGCCACTTAGTAGTTTTGGTTATCCGACGTCGATCGGAGTTCAGCTCTATCAAACCATAACGGACCTGCCAAAAAAGGTTCGATGAGGCAAGGAATGACGTATGACCATCCAGACGCCGGATATTTCGCGGAGCACGAGCATGGCGCAAGAGCAGACTGGCTGTCGCCTGTGCGGTAAACTACTCAAGCATACTTTCGTTAACCTTGGGATGTCACCGCCTTGCGAGAGCTTTATCACGGCGGATCGCCTCGACCGGATGGAGCCGTATTACCCGCTCTATGCGCTTGTTTGCGATAATTGTTTTCTGGTGCAGTTGAAGGAGTATTTCTCGCCTGCCGAGATTTTCACTGAGTATGCCTATTTCTCGTCCTTCGCCACCAGCTGGGTCAGCCACGCCAAAACCTATTGCGATGAGATAACCGAGCGGTTGGGGCTGGACGAAAACAGTTTCGTCGTCGAGATCGCCAGCAATGACGGCTATCTTTTGCAGCATTTTCTGCCGAAGGGCATTCCGATCCTCGGTATCGAGCCGGCAGCCAATGTGGCAGAGACCGCAATTGCGAAGGGCGTCCCGACGCGCGTGGATTTTTTCGGCTCAACGCTTGCCGCCGAACTGGTCGGCGCAGGGCGCAAGGCCGACCTTCTGATCGGTAACAACGTTCTGGCCCAAGTCCCCGATCTCAATGACTTTGTGCGCGGCCTGCAACTGTTGTTGAAGCCAGAGGGCGTGATCACGCTGGAGTTTCCGCATCTCGCCAATCTGATCGAACAGAACCAGTTCGACACGATCTATCATGAGCATTTCTCGTATTTCTCCTTACTGACGATCCGGTATATGGCGCATCGCCATCACCTTAAGGTCATCGACGTGGAGGAACTCCCGACCCACGGCGGATCGCTGCGTGTGTACCTGGCGCATAACAGTAGCAAGCGGAAAGCAGGGCCGCGTGTGGCCGCTCTTCTTAAGCGCGAGGAGCGTTTCGGCCTCAACGAGATTTCGACCTATGAGCAGTTTGCCGAAAAGACCCGGCGGACAAAACGCGATCTCCTGTCTTTCCTGATCGCGGCCAAGAATGCCGGTAAGCGTATCTGCGGCTATGGCGCGCCGGGCAAGGGAAATACGCTTCTGAACTACTGCGGCATTGGGACGGATTTTCTGGACTTCACGGTCGATCGCAATCCGTACAAACACGGGCGCTTCACGCCGGGCATGCACATTCCGATCTACGATGTGTCGGCAATCGACAAATACCGGCCCGACTACATCCTCATCCTGCCTTGGAACTTCAAGGATGAGATCATCCGGCAGATGCAGTACGTGGTCGAATGGGGTGCGAAGTTTATCATTCCCATTCCGCACGTCACGTTGATTGATCCGGCACTACTCACAGAGGAGCGGTAAACATGAAAGTCGTTCTGTTCTGCGGCGGTCTTGGAACCCGAATTCGCGAATATTCGGAGAATATCCCGAAACCGATGATCCCGCTCGGCCATCAGCCTATCCTGCACCACGTCATGGAGTATTACAGCGACTACGGCCATAACGACTTCGTACTGTGCCTGGGCTACAAGGCCAATGTTGTGAAGGATTTTTTTCTGACGATACGCCCACAGACCTTTGCGGACTGTGTGGTTTCGGATGGCGGGCGCAATGTTCAACTGCTTGAGGAAGTGGATCGTGACTGGAGCGTGACGCTGCTCGATACGGGCATCTGGCGCAATATCGGCGAAAGGCTCTGGAGTGCACGTTCGCATGTGGCTGATGAGGATATATTCCTCGCCAATTACAGCGATGGTCTCAGCGATGTCGACCTCGACGATATGACGGAACGTTTCCGGGTCAGCGGCAAGATTGCCTGCTTCCTCGCCGTTCGTCCGCCACTGACCTATCATCTTGCAGATATTGCCGAGGGCGGCGAAGTGCGGGCATTCCGCACGTCGAACACCTCCGATATCTGGATCAATGGTGGCTATTTTCTCTTCCGCAGGGAAATATTTGACTATATGCGCGAGGGCGAGGAGCTGGTGCTTGAACCATTTGCCCGCCTGATCGCTGAGAACCAGCTTATGGCCTATAAATATGAGGGCTTCTGGCGTTCCATGGATACGCTGCGCGACTGGCAGACGCTTGAGGATATGGTGGAGAAGGGCGATATGCCCTGGAAGAGACACAAGGCGGAAGAAGCCGCACGACGCGCCACCAATGTCGCGATAGCGCTATGATCGATCTGCGCACCCTGGCAAATCACAGCCGTCCGCTGCAGTTGCTTTGTCTGGGCGCGCATTCCGACGATATTGAGATCGGTTGCGGCGGCACGATCCTGAGCCTGATCGAGAATGGCACGCCGCTGCATGTGGAGTGGTGCGTTCTGTCCGGTAATGAGGAACGGCGCGTGGAGGCGGAAGCTTCTGCCCGCGATTTCCTGCGCGGGACAGACAGTTTCAATATCCATCTTGCCTCTTTCGAGGACAGCTATTTTCCGGCACAGAGCCGCGAAATCAAACAATGGTTAATTGAACAGCGCCGGCGTAGGCAGCCAGATATGGTTTTCACCCATCGTAATGGCGACGCCCATCAGGATCACCGCACGGTTAACGAACTGACATGGAATCTCTTCCGCGATCAGGTGATCCTTGAATACGAAATTCCAAAATGGGATGGCGATCTGGGTCAGCCCAATGCATATTCAGCGCTGCCGGCTGCGATAATGGATCGCAAGATCGAGCTGTTGATGAAACACTTCGGCACGCAACGGTCGAAGGATTGGTTTGACCCTGAAACCTTTCGCGGGCTTGCCCGCTTACGTGGTATGGAATGCCGCGCACCCGAGACCTACGCTGAAGCTTTCCACGCCCGCAAACTGCGGCTTTTCTAGATCGGCCGGTTGCGTTTTACAATCGTCAGTGATTTTCAACGGGATGCGATGCAAGCGATTTGCGTTGCCAGTGTCAGGGTTCGATGAGGGGCTTTGCTAAGCGGTGAGCGGCTGCTGCAGGCGGCGGAAGAGTGCCATCGCCAGTTGTCGAGCTGATTTGCTTATCGGTTATCGCTGAAAGCTTGAACCATTGCATCCTTTGAGCTGCCACTGGCGATTAACGCAGCGAGCAGGATGCGGGCCTGACCGGGGCGAAGTGTATGTGCATGAATGGCTCCGGCCTCACCAAGGTCATATCCGCCACCGCCGCCGCCATAGCCGGGTGTCAACAGGCCTTCCGGCACGCGGCTCGAAACCGCAACGGGAATGTTGCGGCGCGAACATTCGCGGACAGCTTCGACAACGCAGGGCGTCGTGTTGCCCGAACCCAGCGCGGCAAGAACAATGCCGCTGGCACCGGCTGTAATACTGGCTTCTATATGGAGGGCGTCGCAGCCCGGATAAATGGCAATCGTGTCGATCCGGCGGTCACCGACAGGGGCTGGAAGCACCGGACTCTGAACCTGGGCCTCACGTGCAGAACGGAATGCGTCGGCACTGTCGCTGCTGAATTTGTATGCGCCCCAAGCTGGAATGATCCGCCTGCCGAATGCAATAAGGACGCCGTTGTCGGCATTGGCCGGATCGCAGGCAAGCCGAATGGCGGTGGCAAGGTTCTCCGGTCCATCCGCCTGTGGGTGGTCGGCGGTAAACTGCGCTCCGGTGAAAATCACCGGCTTGCTGATGCGGCGCTGTAGATGTACCAGCAGCGCCGTTTCTTCCATGGCATCCGTTCCATGCAAGACGACGATGCCATCGATATCGCCATCCTCCAGGCCCAACCCGACAGCATCGCTGATGCGCTGCATGTCGGAAAGGGTGAGGCTTGCGGAATCCTTCGCCATAAGGTCGACAGGCCGAAGTTCCGCTTCCAGGCCCGGTACAAACTCCAGCAGATCTTCACCGGATAGGACAGGGGTGCTTGCTCCGTCATCCCCACGCTTGCTGGCGATGGTGCCGCCAGTGGCTATTACCGCGATGGAAGGCTTTGCAAGCGTCATATTTCCGAATCCTCTCACTTACCAGGAACGTCGGCGTCTACAGCACGTTCGGCAGCGAGTCGATGGATGCGTTCACGCATGAGATACCAGCCGAGGATGAGGGCAGGGCCGATGATCGCCAGCGAAGCAATTGTCCAGGTTCCGACTGGGTAGTCGAGCGCCATCAGGACCAATACACCGAGCAGGAATGCGAGTGTAAGGATGCCAGTATAGGGTGCGCCGAACATGCGGAAATCCGGGCGCTCGATTTCGCCGCGACGCGCGAGATGCCACAGTTTCAACTGGCAGAGGACGATGACGCCCCATGCCGTAATAATGCCGAGCGCGGAAAGATTAAGCGCGATTTCAAAGGCTGCCGCAGGCATGACAGCATTGAGAACAACGCCGATGACAGTGACGACGGCGGTAACCGCGATGCCCATATAGGGAACGCCGTTCTTGTTCATCTTGGCCAGCGAAGCTGGTGCAGAACCCGATACAGCCATCGAATGCAAGATGCGTCCTGTGGAATAAAGCCCGGCATTCAGCGACGACAGCACGGCGGTGAGGACGACGAGATTCATGATGATATCTGCTCCCTCGATACCGATCTTGCTGAAGAAGGTCACGAACGGGCTCTCACCAGCGGAATAGGCGGTGTAGGGGAGAAGCAGCGAGAGCAGCAGAACCGAACCTACATAAAAGACGAGCAGACGGAAGACCACAGTGCGGATTGCGCGGGGCATGACTTCGCGCGGGTCTTCGGTTTCTCCGGCCGTGGTGCCCAGCAATTCGATGGATGCGTAGGCGAAAACCACACCCTGTATGATGATGAATGCAGGCAGTATGCCGTTCGGGAACAGGCCGCCATTATCCGTGATGATGCTGAAACCTGCAGAATGGCCATCGATCGGGGTGCCGGAAATGACGAAATAAACGCCGACGACCAAAAAGGTCACCAGCGCGATCACCTTGACGAGGCTGAACCAGAATTCCAGCTCGCCGAAGACTTTCACGGACAGGAGGTTCATCGCCAGCACGATGACAAGCGCTGTTAGGGCAAATACCCATTGGTCCACACCTTGCAGCAAAGGTACATAGTGCTTGAAGAAATTCATATAGAGCGCAACTGCCGTCACATCGGCGACCGATGTCATTGCCCAATTGAGCCAGTACATCCAGCCGGCTACGAAAGCCAGCTTTTCACCGTAGAATTCTCGGGCATATGAGACGAAAGAGCCGGAGCTGGGACGATGCATGATCAGCTCGCCCAAGGCACGCAGAACCAGAAATGCAAAGAAGCCGCATAAGGCATAG
Organism: Ochrobactrum sp. CGA5; assembly: GCF_006345815.1. Taxonomy (GTDB): domain Bacteria; phylum Pseudomonadota; class Alphaproteobacteria; order Rhizobiales; family Rhizobiaceae; genus Brucella. The sequence goes on from NZ_VCIG01000005.1 coordinate 102,283, forward strand.
ACGAAGACCAGAGCCGGACCTGCCAGTGCCAGGCGTCCGCCTGCACCGAGAAACAGCCCTGTTCCGATTGCGCCACCGATGGCGATCATCTGAATCTGTCGCGGTTTCAGGGCTTTATGAAAACCGCGATCCTCTTCAATGAACACTTCGCGTTCAGCCGGGCTGGCTTTTATGGTTTCGATCGGCATTGCTCCTCCCTGAGAGCGCGTTTTCTACAGGCGGCCGTTCGGCGTGAAAACGCCAATTAGGGCACGCTGCGGACCATTCAATGAGGGTGTGGAATACACCGCTATTTGATGGGTATTCTGTAAAGCTGCATGACAGATTTTGCGGCGGTTTTAACGCATATCGCGGAACGCGCGTCAAGTATTTGGCTTGAACTGAGAAGCTCTACGCTCAATCTCAAAGAAGGTTGGCAGGGAAAAAATCAGCAGGAAGAAAGTGTTATCGGTTTTTACCTACCTGGCATAAAAATGCTGCGTCAAGACGGATCGGTATGAATGATCTGCGCGAATCCTGTGCAAAGCTACCATCTTGCAACTCCGGTATCAGACTTCATCCTTGCCGATTATCGTCGTCACGGCTGTCTTGACCTTGCTCAGATGCACCTCCATCGCCGCGCGGGCTTCGGCGTCCGATCCGGCCTCAATGGCCTTAGCGATAAGGCGATGCTCGACATTCGACGCATCACGGCGGCCAGACATCAGGTTAACAAGTTCGGATTGCTGGATCAGCGCCTCACGGGCATCAGCGACGATCTTTGTGAAAACCGTGTTCCCGGAGGCTTCAGCAATAGCGCAATGAAATTCGGAATCGAGCAATTCCCATTTTTGCGGGTCTGTCTGACGGTCCATCTTGTCACAAAGTTCAAGCAAATGAGTGAGTTGCTCGGTGCTGCGGCGCAGCGCAGCCCAGCCCGCTGCCGGTACTTCGATAAATGGACGCGCCTCAATCAGGTCACGCGCTGAATAGCCACCGTAGCTTAGTTCGCTCGTGGGAGAGACATCCAGGACGTAAGTGCCGCTGCCTGTGCGGGTCTGGGTTAGTCCCAGCGTCTGTAGAGATCGCAACGCCTCCCGCACGATCGGTCGGCTAACACCGAACCGGCTCGCCAGTCGGGCTTCGGAGGGCAACCGGGTTCCAACCGCAAGACGACCGGACGTGATGGCCGAGCGAATATCGTCGAATACAGCTTCTGCCGCGTTCTTTCGTGTGATCGGGCGGGTGTGTGATAGCCAGTCGGCCAGTTCACTCATATCCGAACCTTCGTCAATTGCCTCGTTCCTGTCAAGCAGCTAGGCAATTTTCAGAAGGATATCAATCCCAGAGCGGCACAAAAGGGAGTAGATCGATAGACGCAGAAAGCCCTGCGGTCCGGCTGGAGCGCAGGGCTTTCCGATTGGAATTTAATCAGGCCGCCGTGGCAGCTGTGTTCAATTTGTTGGCTGACAAGATGCTGATGAACGCTGCCCCATAAGCCGTAAGCGGCGCCATCTTGGCAAGCGCACCTGCAATGGCGTCATGGTGGCTCAACTCTTCCTCGGAATCATGGCGGAAGGATACGCAAACAGTTTCCCCATTTTCACCGATGAATTCTACCCGATAGGAATTGTCCTTGCCGCACCTTTTGACCAGAGCATCGACGATTTGCATGCATTTACTCTCCTTCTGAGCCGCATGAACGCGCTGGCATGGATATGGTTCCATACAATTTTATCTCTCTGCCCAAGGCAATCTCGTATCGGTAATCTGACAAGCCTTTGGCCGGATCAGTGATAATGATCTCGGAATAGCTTTCGTGTCATCGCAACGACGTCTGCAAGTCTGTGTGTCCTGCAACCTTGCATAAATGGGGCTTCTCTCGTTTGATGATGGGATAGTTTGCATATTTTGCTTTACGTACCTCAAAACGAAAGCTAAGCTTTTTATCGTGACGCTTTGGGAGGAGTTCACGTGCAGCCAGAACTATCGGCAAAGAGCCTATTCAAGACGCATCAAATGCGGCAGTGCACCGTAGGCGATTGCCTATGAGTGCACCGGAAGCAGATGGCGGACCTGCGCTGTTGGAGGCTATATCGCTTTCCAAGTCATTCGGTCCTGTCCAGGTTCTGAAGAATATTGATCTGCGTATTTTTGGCGGCGAAGTCCATGCGATTATCGGTGAAAACGGCGCCGGTAAATCGACACTGATGAAGCTGCTCGCGGGCAATGAGCGCCCTACTAGCGGGGAAATCCGTATCGACGGCAAGCGGGTCTCCTTTTTGGGGCCAGTACAGGCCGAAGCGCACGGAATTGTGCTGGTGCATCAGGAAATTCTCCTCGCTCCAGACCTTACCGTCGCACAGAATATCTATCTTGGTCGTGAGATTAACCGGGGACTTGTCGTCGACGACAAGTCGATGCGCGAAGGCGCACGCAAGGCCATCCGCGATCTTGGTGCGGATATCGATCCAGATGCGGTGGTCGGCTCTTTGTCGATCGCCCAGCGTCAGTTGGTCCAGATTGCCCGTGTGCTGCTGGTACCGCATCGGGTGGTGATTTTCGACGAGCCGACTGCTTCGCTAACGCCTTTTGAGACGGAAGCGCTGCTGAAAGTAATCCGGGATATTCGTGCGAAGGGGGTCGCAGTTCTCTATATTTCGCACCGCCTGCCGGAGGTTAAGGAAATATCCGATCGCGTGACTGTGCTTCGCGACGGCAAGCTTGTTTCAGCGCATCTGTCTTCCGATTTACAGCCATCGGATATGGCGCGGCTGATGGTTGGCCGTGATGTCGCCAAGCTTTATCCCGACCGTGTGAGCCAGCATGACAACGCTGCCATTCTTGATGTCGATAATTTCAGCGTGCCGGGCTACGTGCAGAATGCGAGCTTCCATCTCAACCGGGGTGAGATACTCGGCTTTGCCGGTCTGGTTGGCGCGGGACGCACGGAACTGATGGAAGGCATCGTCGGATTGCGATCCGGTAAGGGCGACGTGCGCCACAACGGCAAGCCGGTTCATTTCCGCAATGCGCATGAGAGCCAGAAGGCGGGCATCGTTTATCTCAGCGAGGACCGAAAGGGAAAAGGGCTGCTTCTGTCCAAGGATCTGGGTGTCAATCTTACACTTGCTTCATTGAAGAAATTCGTGAGCGGTTTGCAGATCGACCGCAACCGGGAACGCGCCGCGCTCGATGATGCGATCCGTGAATTCGATATACGCACAGGCCGCAAGGATATTTTGGCGGGTCAGCTATCTGGCGGAAACCAGCAGAAGCTCTTGCTTGCCAAGATGATGATGCTCGATCCGTCCATCGTCATCATTGACGAACCGACACGCGGCATCGATGTCGGCACGAAGGAGCAGATTTACCAGTTCATCGCCAATCTGGCGGATGAGGGAAAGTCGATCATTGTCGTTTCATCGGAAATGCCGGAACTGATCGGTATCTGCGACCGCGTCGTCGTGATGCGGGAAGGGCGGATTGCCGGCGAGGTATCCGGCGAACGTATGACGGAACATGACATTGTCGTGCTTGCAACCGGCGTTGAAGCCGAAAATGCCGCATAAAACAATAAAGTGGGAAGTAAATGACACAGGTTGCGACCGATAAAGGCAGAGTGCCGAGGACCTCCAAGGATTGGGATCTGCGGGCAATCGCTCCGTTCATAGCGCTCGCCTTGCTGCTTGTTCTGGGCACAATTGCCAACCCGAATTTCATCAGTATCGACAATCTACTCAATGTCGCAACGCGCAGCGCTTTCATCGCCATTATTGCGCTTGGTGCCACTTATGTAATTTCGTCGGGTGGTCTCGACTTGTCCGTAGGTGCAATGGTGGCTTTCGTCGCCAGTATCATGATCCTGTTCATGAATAGCGCGGTGATTGCCGACCCTGTGCTGATGTTGATTGCCGCTGTGATGCTTGCGCTGATCGTCGGTGCAGCCTGTGGTCTGTTGAACGGCATAATAACGACGGTTGGCGGCATTGAGCCGTTTATCGCCACACTTGGCACCATGGGTATCTATCGAGGTCTCACCACATGGCTGTCGCAAGGTGGTGCTATCACCTTGCGTAACCCGGATATTCAGGCGCTTTATCGTCCGGCATATTTCGGTTCCATTCTTGGCGTGCCGGTGCCGGTTATCGTGATCTTCGTTACGGCAGCGCTGGCGGCATTCGTCCTATATCGGACGCGCTATGGCCGCCATGTCATTGCAGTCGGATCAAACGAGGATGTGGCGCGCTATTCCGGCATTTCGGTCAAGAAAGTGCGCACTATAGCCTTCATCATTCAGGGCCTTTGTGTCGCAGTGGCCGTGCTCCTTTATGTGCCGCGTCTGGGTTCCACCTCGGCCACGACCGGCCTGATGTGGGAGTTGCAGGCGATAACCGCAGTGGTTGTTGGCGGAACCGCGCTGCGTGGCGGGGTGGGCCGTATATGGGGCACGATTTGCGGTGCCTTCATTCTTGAGATCATCGGAAACATAATGATCCTGTCGAACTTCGTCAGCGAGTATTTGCTCGGCGCTATTCAGGGAGCGATCATCATTATCGCCATGCTGGTGCAGCGTTCGCTGTCACGGCGATAGAGCGTGTCTCCCAAAAGCAGGAACGGGCTTTGGGAGACACGCTTGTAACAAGAAAATGCGGAGTGGTTAGGGCTCCGGCTTTGCGAGGTTGGCGGGATTGGTGGGGCGGTTCCAGCCAGAGAGGAATGAGAGCCCCGCGTTTACTGGGAGGAAGACTATGCGAGGGAATTTGATGAAGCTTGCTTTCGCCGCTCTGACGGCGGGTGCGCTGGCCTTTGGCGGCGCGGCAAGCGCACAGGACAAGAAAGTGACGATCGGCGTGTCGATCCCGGCTGCCGACCACGGCTGGACGGCAGGCGTCGTCTATCACGCCGAACGTGTGGCGAAGCTCCTGATGGAGGAACATCCGGGCCTCAATGTCATCGTCAAGACATCGCCCGATGCAGCATCGCAGGCCAATGCGTTGCAGGATCTGGCCGTACAGGGCCTCGACGGGTTGGTCGTTCTGCCGACCGACCCAGATCCACTCGTCAACGCCATCAAGGAAATCAAGGACAAGGGCACATTTGTCGCTCTGGTCGACCGCGCGCCGAGCAATAACGACAATACCATCCGCGATCTCTACGTGGCCGGCAACAACCCGGCGCTTGGTCAGGTGGCCGGTGAATATATCAAGGCCACAACGCCTGATGCGCAGGTCGTCGTTATTCGCGGTCTGCCGATCCCGATCGATCAGCAGCGCCAGGACGGCTTCGACAAGGGCATTGAAGGCTCCAACGTGAAAGTCCTGGACCGTCAGTATGGCAACTGGAACCGCGACGACGCTTTCCGCGTCATGCAGGACTTCCTGACCAAGTATCCGAAGATCGACGTGGTCTGGGCACAGGATGACGACATGCTTGTCGGTGTGCTCGAAGCCATCAAGCAGGCAAACCGCAGCGACATTCAGTATGTCGTGGGAGGAGCGGGCTCCAAGGACATGATCAAGAAGGTGATGGATGGCGACAAGCTTGTGCCAGTCGATGTTCTCTATCCACCAGCGATGGTTTCGACAGCCATGGAACTCGCCGCCGGTCATTTCTATGACCAGATTCCTGTAAGTGGCAGCTACATCCTCGATGCCACGCTCGTCACCAAGGACAATGCGAAGGATTTCTATTTCCCGGATTCGCCGTTCTAAGGAGATTAAATCCCGTGCGCCTGCTCAAGCAGGCGCACGGCTTCTCTCTTGTTCCCGATATGCGGCGCGTTGCGCGCTTTCAAGTTGCTCGGTGCCGGTTGATGGCGGGTTCCGAGTATAATCAGGAGAAATTTGATGAAGACGATCAAGGGTCCAGGGATTTTTCTTGGGCAGTTTGCAGGCGATGAAGCGCCTTTCAACACATGGGATGGCATCACCAAATGGGCTGCCGAAAAAGGCTATGTCGGAGTGCAGGTTCCCACATGGGCGAGCCAACTGATCGATCTGAAAAAGGCTTCTGAATCCAAGGATTATTGCGATGAGTTCGCCGGTGTAGCACGCCAGAACGGTGTCGAAGTCACGGAGCTTTCGACCCACTTGCAGGGCCAGCTTGTTGCGGTGCATCCAGCCTATGATGAAGCTTTCGACGGTTTCGCAGTGCCGGAAGTGCGTGGCAATCCCAAGGCACGCCAAGCCTGGGCGGTCGAGCAGGTAAAGATGGCGATCCGTGCATCGCGCAATCTGGGCATTGACGCACATGCGACGTTCTCCGGCGCGTTGGCCTGGCCGTTTGTCTACCCATGGCCGCAGCGTCCTGCCGGTCTGGTCGAAACCGCATTTGAGGAACTTGCCCGGCGCTGGAAACCGATACTCGATCATGCCGACGAACACGGCGTTGATATCTGCTATGAAATCCATCCGGGCGAAGACCTGCACGATGGTGTGACCTTCGAGATGTTTCTGGAGCAGGTCAAAAACCACCCACGGGCCAATATGCTTTACGACCCGTCGCATTATGTGCTGCAGTGTCTCGATTATCTCGACAATATCGATATCTACAAGGACCGCATCAAGATGTTTCACGTCAAGGATGCGGAGTTTAACCCGACTGGGCGACAGGGCGTCTATGGCGGCTATCAGGGTTGGGTCAATCGCGCAGGCCGCTTCCGTTCGCTCGGGGACGGCCAGGTGGATTTCGGCGCGGTGTTTTCCAAGATGGCCGCGAACGACTTTGACGGCTGGGCCGTTGTCGAATGGGAATGTGCACTGAAGCATCCCGAAGACGGCGCACGCGAAGGCGCGGAGTTCGTCAAGGCGCACATCATCCGCGTCACCGACAAGGCATTTGACGATTTCGCATCCGGTGGCACCGATGACGCCGCCAATCGCCGCATGCTCGGCCTATAGATATAGGGATCGATATGACCATCGAAGCTAAAACCACGGAAGCAGCAATTCCCCGTATCCGCCTTGGCATGGTGGGTGGTGGCGCGGGTGCGTTTATCGGCGGCGTTCACCGCATGGCGGCGCGGCTCGACAACCGATTTGAACTGGTGGCAGGTGCATTGTCGTCTTCGGCGGAGAAGGCACAGGCCTCCGGGCGTGAACTGGGACTGGCCCAAGACCGCATCTATTCCAGCTACAAGGATATGGCCATTCGTGAGGCACGGCTGAAAAGCGGGATCGAAGCCGTTTCCATCGTAACGCCGAACCACGTTCACTATGAAGCTGCGAAGGAGTTTCTGCGTCGCGGCATTCACGTCATCTGCGACAAGCCGCTGACCTCGACGCTTGCCGATGCGAAGAAATTAAAAAAACTCGCTGACGAAAGCGACGCTCTGTTTGTTCTGACGCATAATTACACCGGCTATCCGATGGTACGGCAAGCGCGCGAGATGGTCGCCAATGGCGATCTTGGCGATCTTCGTGTCGTACAAGTGGAGTATGCGCAGGACTGGCTGACCGAAGCGGTGGAAGCGACAGGTGCGAAAGGGGCTGTCTGGCGTACCGATCCGGCCCAATCGGGATTGGGTGGTGCGACCGGCGATATTGGCACACATGCCTTCAATCTCGCCTCCTTCGTGACCGGTCTCACGCTCGACAGCCTTGCTGCCGATCTCGACAGTTTTGTCGAGGGACGGCGTCTCGACGACAATGCTCATGTGATGCTGCGTTTTGAAGGGGGCGCCAAGGGTATGCTCTGGTGCAGCCAAGTCGCGCCCGGCAACGAAAACGCGCTGCGTCTGCGTGTGTATGGCACAAGGGGCGGGATCGAATGGGCGCAGGAAGACCCGAACTATCTCTGGTTCACGCCTTTTGGTGAGCAAAAGCGGCTGATCACGCGGGGCGGTGCCGGAGTTGGCTCTGCTGCTGCCCGCGTAACCCGTGTACCGGCGGGGCATCCTGAGGGCTATCTGGAAGCTTTTGCTACCATCTATTCGGAAGCGGCCAATGCCATCGAGGCCCATCGGAACGGCAAAAAGCCGGATAGTGCCGTGATCTATCCCAGCGTTGATGACGGCTTGAAGGGCGTTGCTTTCATCGATGCGTGCGTGCGCTCGTCTCAGAAAGACGGCGGTTGGGTCAAGCTTTAGGAATGGAAAGGAGGGCGCCAGTGGCGCCCTTTTTGTTTCAGCCGGTTCAAACGTAGCGATTGACGATGTTTTCGAGATATTCCTGACGGCCGGATTTCGGCTGAGGATTGATTTCCTTCGCTTCGACTTCCGCCGTAATCTGGTCCAGTGATAGGCCTGTTAAAAGCTTCTTTCCGAAATCGCCGCTCCAACCAGCATACCGCTCATCGAGCGCCTTGGACAACGCGCCGTCTTCGAGCATTCCGGCGGCGGCTTTCAGCCCGCGTGCACAGCAATCCATGCCGCCGATATGACCGATCAGCAGGTCCTGCGGATCAAGCGACTGGCGGCGCAGCTTGGCATCGAAATTCGTACCGCCAGTCGTGAAGCCACCTGCCAGAAGAACCTGATAGTAAGCGAGCGCCATTTCCGGCACATTGTTCGGAAACTGGTCCGTATCCCAGCCGGACTGATAGTCATTGCGGTTCATGTCAATAGAACCGAAAATGCCAAGGGCACGGGCAAGCGCCAGTTCGTGCTCGAAAGAGTGACCGGCGAGAATGGCGTGGCCCTGCTCGATATTGACCTTCACCTCGCTTTCGAGGCCATAGCGCTTCAGGAAGCCATAGACGGTTGCGACGTCGTAATCATACTGATGCTTGGTCGGCTCCTGCGGCTTCGGTTCGATCAGGATCGTGCCCTTGAAGCCGATCTTGTGCTTGTATTCAACGACCAAGTTAAGGAACCGTCCCATCTGGTCGAGTTCGCGTCCAAGATCAGTGTTGAGCAGCGTTTCATAACCTTCACGACCGCCCCACAGCACGTAGTTTTCGCCGTCCAGTCGCTTGGTGGCATCAATGCAGCTTTTTACGGTCGCCGCCGCAAAGGCGAACACATCTGGATCAGGATTGGTTGCGGCCCCCGCCATATAGCGGCGATTAGAGAACAGGTTGGCCGTGCCCCAGAGAAGTTTCACGCCGGTCTCTGCTTGCTTCTTCTCGAGAATATCGACGATCTGGTTGAGGTATCGCGTGTTCTCCGCAAAGCTGCGCCCTTCGGGCCGCACATCGGCATCGTGGAAGCAGTAATAGGGAGCGCCAAGCAACGAGAAGAACTCGAAGGCCACCTCTGCTTTGAGTTTTGCTGCTTCCATTTCGTTGGAATACCAAGGGCGATCGAAGGTGCGTCCGCCGAATGGGTCGCCACCCTCCCAGGCAAAACTGTGCCAATAGGCGACCGCAAAGCGCAGATGATCTTCCATGCGCTTGCCCAGCACGATTTCGTCCGGATTATAATGGCGGAATGCCAGCGGGTTGTCGCTGTCCGGCCCCTCATACTTAACCTTTTGAATGTCGCCGAAAAAGCCGGTGCTCATTGTGTCCTCCCGTTCGAATGTCATCATGTCTGGTTGTGAGCGGCAACGTCACTAACCGGCGAGGCCGTGAAGTGCCGGATAAAGGGCGTGATAGCGCTGATAGGCTTCTTCATAGGCTGGCAGCAGGGCGGCTTCCGGCTCTATCGTTCGTTCCGTGCGCGGCGGTGTGCAAATGGCAAACGGATCGGCACCGGTTGCAGCGATGAGCCCCAGTCGCGCGGCGCCAAATGCGCCACCGAAATCACCTTCTTCGGGCAGCGCGATAGGCACGTTCAACGCGGTCGCGATTGCCTTCAGCCAATAGGTGGAACGCGAGCCGCCGCCGACGGCTGTGAGCGATTTGATATCGGTACCGGCAGATTGCAGTGCGGCTAGATTGTCGCGGATTGCGAAAGCCACGCCTTCCAGAACGGCTTGCGTTAATGCGCGCTGATCCGATTCATGTCCGAGACCAGAAAATACGCCGCGTATCTTCGCATCGTTATATGGGGTGCGTTCACCAGAGAGATAGGGCAGGAACGTCGCGCTGCCCGGTGCATTCAGCGTGTCGCCGAGTTCCTTATCAAGCTCATGTGCTGTTTTGCCGACAAGCCGTGCATACCAGTCGAGCGCACTCGCCGCGGACAGGATTACACCCATCTGGTGCCATGTCTCGGGCAGGGCGTGGCAGAAGGCGTGAACCGCACTTTCAGGTTTCGGTTGGTAGGCACCGTTTGCGGCGAAGAGCACACCTGAAGTACCGAGAGAAACGAAGGCGTGGCCGGGCTTGACCGTCCCCATGCCGCAGGCAGAAGCCGCGTTGTCGCCAGCTCCGCCCGCCACGACGGGCCGACGGGCAATGCCCCATTCGGCGGCAAGCTCAGCCTTCAATCGCCCTGTTTCTTCAGTGCCTTCGGCTAGACGCGGCATTTGGCTCACGTCCAGATCCGTCTTATCGAGAAGTTCACGTGACCAGCAGCGCGCACCGGTATCAAGCCAGCTTGTACCCGCCGAATCTGACATATCGGATACGTATTCACCGGTCAGCCAGAGACGCAGATAGTCTTTCGGCAAGAGCACCTTGCGTAAGCGTGCGAAAATCTCGGGTTCGTTATTGGCAATCCAAGCCAGTTTCGGTGCTGTAAAACCGGGAAAGACAATATTGCCGGTGATGGCGCGGAACGCCGGATCTGCATCGAGCTTGGCTGCTTCGCGATAGCTGCGCGTATCGTTCCAGAGGATGCAGGGACGCAACACCTGATCCTGTTCGTCCAGCAGGGTAGCGCCATGCATTTGACCGGACAGGCCAATACCGGCAATCGCCGAAAACTCCTTTGGGTGGGCAGCACGCACACCATCGATTGCCGTCCGACAAGCCTTGATCCATTGTGCCGGGTTCTGCTCGCTCCAGCTCGGGTGCGGGCGCGAAACGTCCAGCTCTCCATGAGCTGAACCGATTACCGCCTGTCCATCATCGATCAACAGCGCCTTCACGCCGGATGTTCCTAGATCGAGCCCGAGATACATTTTTGCTCCTGTTGAAAAGGCATTATCGCCTGCGCGTCAGTCAAAATCCGGCAGGTTATCTTTGAGAAAAATTTCAATGCGTATGTGTTCCTGTCCCGGCACGATCGCCAGACGATCCGCAGATGCCTTGAGAACCCGGATGGCACTACGAATTTCGTGGCCCGCATCCTGTGCCAGCACTGCATGGATGATGCCATCTGTCAGCGCTTTCGAGGTCACACTGTCCCGCTCATGCGCGATAACCAGCGGTCGATTAGAGCTTTGCTTCGCAAGTGCCTGCACCAAACCGCTATTGCCAGCACCGAGGCTGTAAATTCCGGCGATGCCACGATGCTCGTCAAGCAGTTTGTCGACAAGTTTCTCGACACGCGGACCTTCGTCGAAACCTTCCAGAACGGGTAATATTTCCCGGTCTGGAAAGTCCGTCTTCATAGCTGTCGTAAACCCTTGGAAACGTTGGATATGATCGCGGACTTTCAACGAACCGGCGACGACTGCCAGAGCGCCTTCGGTGCCGTTGGCAAAGAGCCCCAGAAGCCGCGCTGCCGTGCGTCCGGCGGCAACATTGTCAACACCGACATAATGCGTCCGCGTCGAATGTCCCAGATCGGATACAAGCGTAACGGCATGAACACCTTGTTCACTTAGTCGGGCGCAGGCCGCACGCACAGGATCGGTATCGACTGCCACAAATGCAACGCCGTCGGGCTTACGTATGGCGCACTCGTCAAGCGCTGCGACAAGTGCTGCTTCATCGAAGGCGGGGACAAGCACGATATTGATCAGTACACGCTCGGCCAGGGCCCGCTCCATCGCGGCCTGCAGTTCCGCGCGCATGCTGAGCATGAATGTGTTTTCATTGTCCGGTAAAATAAAATCGAACTGATAAAGCCTGCCGCGGGCGAGATTGGCAGCACCCACATCGCGCACATAGCCGAGCGTGTTCATCGCGGCCATAACCCGGTCGCGCGTCTTCGCTCTCACACCTGGACGTTCGTTCAGTACACGGTCGACCGTGGCAAGACTGACGCCCGCGGTTCTGGCTATATCATGGACTGTTGGTTTCATTCTCGCTCCTCGACGCGGACCATAAGATCAAAAATGAGGTACGTAAATCAAAAAATACTTGCTATTCATTTTTCTTCACGTATCAATGGCTTTCGAGGATGGGGCAGTGTGTCTTTTGCGCGCTGTCTCTATGGAGTGATCTTGGCGCAAAACGCCTTTGGGAGGATCAGCCATTCAAGAAAAAGCAGCTCCAAAGTGGGCTGTTTTGTCGTGCCGAACTCCGGGGGCGGAATACGTTCGGGGGCGCGGTTTGGTATCAGCCGGTAGCGAGCCGGTGTTGTTTGGAGGAGATTTGCATGAAACGTCGTAATTTTCTGACCGGCGCGCTGGTTGCCGCGGCTTTGGGCATTGGTGCCATGGTGTCCACGCCGGTCTATGCTTCGCCGGAAAATCCGGTCATCGGCTTTTCCATAGACGATCTTCGCGTCGAGCGCTGGGCGCGTGACCGTGACTATTTCATTGAAGCGGCGGAAAAGCTGGGCGCCAAGGTCAATGTGCAGTCGGCTGACGGCAACGAGGAAAAGCAGGTCAAGCAGGTTGAAAACCTGATTGCACAGGGCGTTGACGCTATCGTCATCGTGCCGATGAACTCCAAGGTTTTCGATGCGGTTGTTGCCGATGCCAAGGCTTCCGGCATCAAGGTTCTCTCCTATGACCGCCTGATCCTCAATGCCGACATTGACGCCTATATCTCGTTCGACAATGAGCGCGTCGGCTTCATGCAGGCGGAAGCTGTTTTGAAGGCGAAGCCGGAAGGCAATTACTATCTTCTCGGCGGCTCTCCGACGGATAACAACGCCAAACTCCTGCGCGCCGGTCAGGAAAAGGCGCTCAAGGAAGCTATCGATTCCGGCAAGGTGAAAGTCATTGGTTCGCAATGGGTTAAGGAATGGAGTCCGACTGAAGCGCTCTCCATCATGGAGAATGCTCTGACGGCGGCACAGAACAAGATCGATGCGGTTGTCGCTTCAAACGACGGTACCGCCGGCGGCGCAATTCAGGCACTCGCCGCACAGGGGCTGGCCGGAAAGACTGCCGTTTCCGGACAGGATAGCGATCTCGCAGCCGTCAAGCGCTTGATCGACGGTACGCAGACCGTAACGGTCTACAAGCCGCTGAAACTCATTGCTTCGGAAGCTGCCAAGCTGACTGTCCAGTTGGTCAAGGGTGAAAAGCCTGAGTTCAATTCCAAGCTCGACAATGGCGGCAAGCAAGTGGACACGCTTCTGCTGACGCCGACTGCGGTGACCAAGGCCAATATCGATATCTACGTTCAGGACGGCTTCTACACCAAGGAGCAAATCTACGGGAAGTAAGCCATTTCCGGGTATCAACGGAGTTGATCCCGGTGGTCTGGCCCAGTGCGGATAGTGAGGCCGGAAGTCTGGACGTCAATATCCAGCTTCTGGCCGCACAAACTCTTCGATGCTGTCTTTGACAGTATTGTCCGGAGCGTTTCCACCTGGTGTGGCTTGAAACCGGACGGTTCACTCTGCTGCGTTACTGCAAGGTCATATGCGATGTCCGAATATCTTCTAGAGATGCGCAATATCGGTAAGGACTTCAACGGCGTGAAAGCGCTTGACGGTATTTACCTGAAAGTGCGCGCGGGCGAGTGTGTCGGCCTTTGTGGAGAGAACGGTGCCGGCAAATCTACGCTGATGAAAGTGCTTTCCGGCGTTTATCCCCATGGCACTTGGAGCGGGGAAATTTTTTGGGAAGGCCAAGAACTGAAGGCGGGGGGCATCCGCGACACGGAAGCAGTGGGTATTGTCATCATCCATCAGGAACTCATGATGGTGCCGCACCTGTCGGTTGCCGAAAACATTTTTCTAGGGTCGGAGCCGACAAGCGGCGGGTTCATAGATTATGACCAGATGAATGCGCGCGCGACGGAACTTCTGGCGCAGCTTAATATCCATGACATCAATGTCGCGCTTCCGGTCTATCATTATCCGGGCGGCAAACAACAGTTGATCGAAATTGCAAAAGCAATCAACAAGAATGCGAAGCTGCTCATTCTGGATGAACCGACCTCGGCGCTGACTGCATCGGAAACGCGCGTTCTTCTCGATCTAATCAAGGACTTCAAGGCGCAGGGCATGGCCTGCGTCTACATCTCCCACAAGCTGGATGAAGTGGCAGAAGTTTCCGACACGGTGACAGTCATTCGCGACGGGACACATATTGCTACCAAACCGATGGCGGAACTCGACACGCCCACCATCATAACCATGATGGTGGGGCGCGAGATGAAAAACCTTTTCCCGCGCGAGCCGCACGACATTGGCGAGGTTATTTTCGAGGCGCAGAACATCAATTGCTGGGATGTGACCAATCCGGATCGTAAGGTGGTCGACAATGTCTCATTTGCACTTCGGCGTGGGGAAATTCTCGGTATTGCCGGGTTGGTGGGAGCAGGGCGGACAGAACTGGTTTCCAGTCTGTTCGGTGTCTGGCCCGGAGCACATGATGGGCAGGTCTTTCTGGAAGGTCGTGAGCTAAAGATCCGTACGCCACGCGATGCGGTTCGACAAGGTATCTGCATGGTGCCGGAGGACCGCAAGAAAGATGGCATTCTGCCCATCATGCCGGTGGGCTTTAATATGACGATCTCAATACTGGACCGATTTTCCTTACGCGGGCTGCTAAACAAGGAAGCGGAACTGGCCACGATCCAGCGTGAAATTCTGCGCCTTAAGGTCAAGACTGCAGATCCAATGCTGGAAATCGCGTCCCTGTCCGGTGGTAACCAGCAAAAGGCAGTGCTGTCGAAGATGATGCTGCCAGACCCCAAGGTGCTCATCCTGGATGAACCGACACGGGGCGTTGATGTTGGCGCGAAATACGAAATCTACAAACTGATCTTCGCGCTCGCGAAACAGGGCGTCGCGGTGCTGATGGTCTCCTCCGAAATGCCGGAAGTTCTCGGTATCAGCGACCGTGTTCTTGTGATCGGCGAGGGTAAGCTGCGTGGCGATTTCCCCAATGAAAATCTCACCCAGGAGAAGGTGCTTGCTGCTGCGATCGGCAAACCGATTGTCAACGCGGCCTGATCCTTGAATGACTTTTTTCTCGCATTTCCTTAGCAAAGCCACTTCACATCCTTGCTGGAAATGCTCAATTTGACCGGTGCATGACATGACATTGACGGGCAAAAGCCTTCGGAAGTTTCTGGCGGATTATAAGATTGTTGCGCTGCTGATTGTGGTTGCGCTCATCTGGACATTGTTTGCGATCCTCACCTACGATCCCGAGATGGGACGCTCGCAGTTCCTGACTGCACGCAACTTCTCCAATTTGCTACGCCAGATGGCTATCACGGGAATGCTTGCATCCGCGATGGTTTTCGTCATTGTTGCCGGTGAAATTGACCTTTCGGTTGGCGCACTGTTGGGGCTTTTGGGCGGAATTGCTGCTGTTCTAGACGTCATTTACGGATGGCCGCTATGGGCAACCATCAGCACAGTGCTGGTTCTTGGTGTGGCGCTTGGCGCCTTTAACGGCTGGCTGACTGCCTATCTCGGTATACCGTCGTTTATCGTCACGCTTGGCGGGCAGCTTGTGTTTCGCGGCATTGTGCTTGGCATTATGGGCGGTGTCACGATCGCGCCGATCTCACCAGAATTCAAGTATATCGGGCAGGGTTATCTGCCGGGCTGGCTAGGCAATCTCTGCGCGATGGCTTTGTTCGGCGTGCTTATTTTGATGGCCCTGCGTACACGGGCCAGCAAGCGCAGGCATAATCTCCAGACGCTTTCTTCCGGTTTGGAGATTGCTAGGCTTCTTGGGATCGGTATCCTGATCCTCAGCTTCATTCTGATACTCAACAGCTATCAGGGTGTGCCGGTGCCGGTCCTGATCCTGCTGGTGATCCTCGGCATTTTCACAGTGATCGCTAAACAGACCGTGTTCGGTCGTCACATCTATGCGGTCGGCTCCAACACAGAAGCAACCCGCTTTTCCGGTGTGAATGTCAATTTCGTCAAGATGGCGGTCTTCGCGCTGATGGGTTTGATGGCTGCAGTGGCTGGACTGACCACAACCTCGCGTCTCGCGGCAGGTACACCATCGGCGGGCATGGGCGGTGAGTTGGATGCCATTGCATCGTGCTTCATCGGTGGCACTTCGATGCGCGGCGGTGTTGGCTCGGTGCTTGGTGCACTGGTCGGCGCGCTCATCATGTCGAGCCTCGACAATGGTATGTCTATGCTCGGTGTTGATACATTCTGGCAGCAGATTATCAAGGGTAGCATTCTTGTTCTGGCTGTCTATCTCGACATCGTATCTTCTGGCGGGCGGCGTGGATAAGAGCAGACTTAGAGCCCTGGTCAATCAGAGTCCACTATGCAGACCAATGCTGACCACAGCGGATGCCAGCCGACCTAATCCACTCAACGGAGAGGCCATTGTTCCCGTTGACTTGAAGAAAAAGGAACGATTTTTCCATTTCGACGCTCGGATACGTATTTGCTTTCCTGTTCGAATCCGGCAAGGGCAGGATACTGTCTCACTTCTGTGAGAAGTGTCTTTAGCTTCAACAGGCTCCCGCTGAAGCTTTCCTATCATCGGCCTGATCGACAGAATGACCCAGAGAAATTCTAAGCAACACCAGTCGCGGGCGTTCCGGCTGTTCAAGCCGGTTCTTGCCGGTGCAACTCTGCGAGAACGTTTGATTGGCTGCATTGGTGCCCTTATCGGTATTGCGCTGACCGGTTTTATATCGAGCATTCTGATGGGAAATGGTCCGCATCTACCGTTGATCGTTGCACCGATTGGTGCTTCTGCCGTTCTGCTTTTCGCAGTTCCAACAAGCCCGTTGGCCCAACCGTGGTCGATCATCGGGGGCAATACTATTTCAGCTTTCGTAGGATTGGCCGTTACCCAGTTGGTCGATGACCCGGCTTTGGCAATTGGCCTCGGCGTGGCGCTCGCCATCGCGGCTATGTCGGTTACCCGCAGCCTCCATCCGCCCGGTGGCGCAGCGGCGCTGACTGCGGTACTGGGTGGTCCGGCGGTTGCCAAGTGGGGTTTGCTGTTTCCGCTCGTGCCGGTTGCATTGAATTCCTGCCTTCTCGTCGGCCTTGGTGTCCTGTTTCACAAACTGTCGCGCCGGAAATATCCGCATGTGGCGGCTGCTGCTCCAGTAAACAGACATAGCACTGAAGACTTGCCGCCTTCGGTCCGAATGGGTATCCGCGAGCAAGATATAGATCGCGCGTTGCTTGCACTGGATGAAAGCTTCGATATTGATCGCAACGATCTCGGACGCCTGCTGCGGCAGGTGGAGCTTGAAGTTTCCATTCGTTCCCACGGCGACTTAACTTGCGCCGACATTATGTCTCGCGATGTTGTGAGCATTGATGAAAATGCAACGGCAAGTCAGGCGCGCGAGCTGATCCTTCGACACAACCTCATGACATTGCCGGTTCGCGGTCTTGATGGGAGCCTCAAGGGCGTGGTGGGTTTACGAGAATTGATGCATCCGGGCGACGATTTCAGAAACTATATTGCAGAGGCTCCAACCGCTTCGCAGGCTGATCCGGTGATGAGCCTCTTGTCCAAGCTGACCGATGGATTGGTGCATGCTGTCGTGGTCGTTGATGAAATGAACCGCATCATCGGGTTGGTGTCGCAAAGCGATCTACTGAGCGCGCTCGCGCGTTCACTCCCCCAAGAAAAGTTGGCGCCTCTGAAAGCAGCATAGACAGTCGGGCTAGAGCTTCTCTATTGAATTGAAATGGTTTTCCGGGCAGGGTTTCCTGACCCGGAAATCTGCGGCAGGTGATTATGTCCGTCCAGCGCGTGAGCTTCTATATTCTACTGGCACTGGTCACCATTGCCTTTGCGTGGCTGCTGCTGCCGTATTATTCGGCGGTTCTCTGGGGCGTCATCCTCGTCGTGGTCTTCTCGCCGGTACAGCAACGGCTTGAGCGTCTGCTCGGCGGCAGGAAGAACATTGCCGCTCTGCTTTCGGTGCTCATGTGTATCTGTCTGGTCATCATTCCCATGCTCGCCATTTTCGGCTCGCTGGTACAGGAGGGAAATTCTCTCTATCAACGCCTGAGCAGTCGCGAGTTTGATTTGAACAGTTATATCTCGCGCATTCTCGGCGCTCTGCCTGACTCGCTGGAGGAGTGGCTGACCCGGTTCGAGCTGGGTGATTTCGCAGAATGGCGTGCACGCATATCGTCTGCGATCATGCAGGGCAGTCAGCTTTTTGCCGGAAAACTGGTCAGTTTCGGCCAGAATACGCTGCAATTCTTCATCGGCTTCGGCATCATGCTTTATCTACTGTTCTTCCTTTTCCGTGATGGTGCTGACCTTGGAAGGAAGATCAGGCAGGCCATTCCGCTCGACGATGATTATACGCGCCAGTTTCTGGAAAAATTCATCGCTGTCATCCGGGCAACCGTGAAGGGCAATATCATCATTGCCGTCATTCAGGGCACGATTGGCGGCGTGACGTTCTGGCTTCTTGGTGTCGAAGCGGCATTGCTCTGGGGCGTGTTGATGACGTTTCTCTCCATGCTTCCCGCAGTCGGCGCTGCGCTTGTCTGGGGGCCGGCAGCGGCTTGGTTCTTCGCAAGCGGCGATTGGATAAATGGCGGAATTCTGGTGTTCGTCGGTGTATTCGTGATTGGGCTGATCGATAACCTGCTGCGCCCGCCTCTGGTCGGGAAAGGCACCCGTATGCCTGATTACGTTGTGCTGATTTCCACGGTTGGAGGCATCTCACTGATCGGGATCAACGGATTTGTCGTCGGTCCACTCATTGCCGCGATGTTTATCGCCGCATGGTCACTTCTGGCAGAGGAACAGAAGGGCAATAGTCCCGCTCAACTGCCACAAGATTAAATCTTCAAGCGACTTTCAGTTCGGCGATGGGAAGACCGGTTTCGGTCATCTTGTTGTCGACGCCATTTTCATCGAGAAACTGCTTCATCTCGGCATAGGTCTCGAACCATGCCCGATTATATTTGTCGAACAGCGATTGGTCCCAATAGTCCTCCAGTTGGAAAGGCCTCTCGCTGAAGACGTCATAGCTCGGTATCTTGTAGGTCTCGGCAAATTCGGCCGTACGACTGTCATAGGTAAAATAGATAGACGGTACGCCATTGGCCAGTGCCATCAAATTACCATGCAAGCGATAGCCGAGAACCAGTTGCTGACTACGCACCAGTTCTTCGTAATCGGCAACGACATCCGAATAGAACATACGATGGCGGTAGAGGTTTTCTATTGTTTCATCGAAATACCAGTCGGCGGTCCACCGGTGGTTCTTGAGGGCAGTAACAGCCTCTTCCTTCTGCTCCGCTGTACCCAAAACCATCTTCTTTTCTTCGATCTCGCCCTGCGCCATCAATGTCACATCGAAGCGTTCGGCCATTGATTTTATGAGGTCGCGGTGGCGGGTCAGATATTGTTCGATATCCTGCGCATAGGCCGGCGAAACTTCGCGGCGAACTGTAACGCCGACGTGGTCAACGTTTTCGAGTGGTGGCAATTTGATACGCAAATGCTGGTTGTTGCGGCGAAATGCGGTCGGGCATCCAACAATGCGCACGTTGCGGATGCCGATGTCGTTGAGCACTTGGGCGGTGTAAGCGCCGCGGACACCGATGGAGGTCGTCGAATCTGCAATGATGCGCAAGACCGCCTTGGTCTCTTCAGAAAGCTGTATTTCTCCTCTGACCGGCGCCTGTGCTCCAACCCCGAATGCAATGACCGGTAGTTTCAGCCGTTGCAATACTGGGATTGTGTCACGCCAGTTCATATCCTTGTTGATATAGTTTGAGCCACGCAGGATCACATAATCATATTCTTCACGGAGTTGATCGATCTTCTCAGGCGAGAAATTCGTGATCGGAAGTTCGGAAGCCTTCTCGTAATTCATAAGCTTCAACGATGACTCGAACACGAAAGCGTCGCCAATATTGTGATAGTGATTAATGCTGCCCTGAACGTCGGTGTGACGATACCAGCGGACATTGTCGTGATCGTACACTTCTCCCGCAGGGATCATAACGAGGGCGCGTGCCATACGGTCTTCCTTCTTTTGAATATACAGGTAAGCCAGGCTCAGCTTGCCTGAGAAATGGCAGATTGCGTAACCGCCAGCTTCTGTCTTCGGGGTTTTGACTCGCGCAGCCGCTTATAGAGATCGAGATGCTCCTTCGCGCAGTCGACATAGTGGACTGGGTTGCGGATGGAATGATGCAATCTGTCCCATATGCTCGGTTCGCTGAGCACTTCTGTAAAGCGGTCGGCCAGATCCTCGGCACTGCGAACACGGAAATGCAGACCGTCTTCGCCATCACGTATCTTCTCGGCCATGCCGCCAATATTTGAGCAGATGACCGGACGGCGATGATGCAATGCCTCCTGAATGACGATAGGAGAGTTTTCCCACCAGATCGACGGCATGACGACCCAGTCGACCGACTGCATGAGGCGGGACATTTCAGCATTCTGATACGCGCCATAGAAACGTACGCGCGGGCCGGCTTCTTCAATCAGTTTCTGCATGCGCTCCTGAAAGGAGGGCGGTTGCTTTTCGAGGTTGCCGCCGAAGATCATCAGGCGGGAATCTTCTCCCCAGACCTGCTCCGGTACGCGGGACACCGCATCGAGCAGAACATCGATGCCCTTGAACGGGTTGATCTGGCCGAAAAAGGCAAAGCGGTTACGACGCGAGTTCGGGCCGGTCAACTCACGTGGAGGTGTAACATCGCGAATGGCGATGCCGTTCTCTATAACTGCCATCTTTTCTGCATTGAGGCCCCATTCGAGATAGCGGCTGGCAAGGAACTCGCTCGGCGACACGAATGCGTCGGCCAGTTCCAGCATGCCGCGCACAAAGCGCTCGCGCTTGAGAAAACGCGCTGGTGGTATTTGCGGAAAACAGGCATGGCAATCAATGGGGGACGCCTCGTTGCAGAGCTTCGACGTGCCGGCTTTGACCATCTGCCCATCATTGTTGCAGATGGACAGGAATTCATGAAACGTCACCAGGATGATGCGGTCTGGCAGTGCCTCGCGAAGGGCATAGAGCGTTTCAAGCCCGAGGCCGAGAACATGATGGAAGTGCACGATGTCCGGGTCGAAGTCGCGGACAAAGCGCAGCAGATCACGGCGGATTTCGTCGGTGTTTTTATTTGACAGATAGAAATGATCGTATTCGTCGGCATGGAACAGGATTTCGTCGCTGGCGCGCCGCATGCTCATGAGCGCCGTTGTGCCATGCCGGGGGATCGGGTGGGCGGCTCGCGCCAGATAGACTGACTGTACATCGGGAATGCTGTTCAAACCCTTATGCAGATTGTAGGAAGCGATTTCACCGCCGCCCAACGAAATCGAAGGGTGAGCGTGCGAGATGACGAGAACACGGAGCTTGTCGCTCATGCGGGTTCCTCCACCTGTACCTTGCGTCTGCCAGCGAGAATCGAGGACCAGCGTGCGTCGAAGACTTGCCGATCGATGCGCTCGATGAGCGCGATAGTCGAGGCCCTGTCGGTTGCAGATGTATCGTCCGCTCCCAACATTTGTGCTGAAGGCAACCAATAGGAGCGCAAACCCGACTGTTTCAGCTTCAACCCGAGATCTAGTCCCTTCTCGTGGGTGCCGAGATAACCGCGCGTGAAACCACCGACCGAAAACAGGGCTTCGCGTGGAAGGATACAGCACTCGAACGTAGCCGTTGCCACTTCCGTCAAGGACATTCCTGAAATGGTGTCGATGGGATAACCTGCATAGCGACTGATAAGGGCGCGACCTGCCGACATGCCGGACTGTGGGCCGGCAACCCAGGTTCCCGCCCAGCGAATAGAGTCATCCTCATAGGTAAGTGTAGGAGAAAGAACACAGTCTTTATGCGCATCATAGGCGCTGAGGAGCTTGTTCAGCCATCCAGAACGGCGCGGCAGCAGCGATCCAGCCAGAAATATGACCTGCTCGGTCGAGACCGTACGGGCACCGACTTCCAGCGCATCGTAGAGGTCTTCCGACCCCGTTGCGGAAACGAGCCGGATGCGCAGGCGGTAGAAATCTGCAAGACGCCGGATCTGGACGCCGACACGGTCAATGATCTCGGTCGCAGCAGCAATCACGATCGGCGCGATGCGGGTTTCGGGATCAAGCGCAAGAAGTGCCAGTAAAGGTTCGATTTCTTCGACGCGCTCGTCGATACCGATGATAATCGCGGGTCCTGCCGCATCTTCGAAAGGCCCAAGATCGACCACACCGAAGACTTCCGGCGCAGGACGATTGACGCCGCGCAGCAGCGGCACGAGTTGTTGATCGATAATATGGCGCAAAGCCCATGCATTCGGATCAGTCGCACGGATTTGCCGGACAATAGCATCACGCGATGTCACGCGGGTCGGCGTCAACGGGAAGAAGGCACGGCGTCCATCGCTGATTGCAAGTTCGAGGTAGAAGGGCGAGGTGCTGTCACCGTTAAGTTCGTGCGCGAAGACCACGAAACCATGGGCGTGACGGTTGGGGTCAAGACCGGCATTGAATGGCGGCTGACTGTCGAATTCGCGCGTGACGTCGGGTCGGTCGATACGGGTCCAGCTCGTATCGAGCTGGATCTCACCGCGATGACGGCGCAGCTTCACACTTTCCACGTGGTTGTCGGGGTCGAGCAGCCAACCTGAAATCAGCATACCGCTGCCTTCAACCCTGAAGATGTTGTCTATCCCCATCCGAACCGGAAAGGGAAGGCTGGATACGGTGTCGGCACCGTCGAAGCGATTTGCGGCAGAGCGCATGCGTAGCAGTATGTCAGTCGAGCTGCGTACCCGTGGGAGGATAGCTCGGATATGACCCGGGGTTTCACGCGAACCGGACAACAGTCTGCGATCATAGACTTCGGTAAAACGCCAGCCCCTTCGCCCACGAAACAAAAGTCGCTCTACATCAGTTGGTTCTACTGGCTCACTGGCAAGCAAAAGGCCTGCAAATCCCGAGGCTTCATCGTTAAGGTCGGGCCGAGCGAAAACGCTGATTGCGCATTCCGCGAGCGAAGGATTTTTGCCGCTGATCAATAACCGGGTAACGGCAGGTGTCAAATCCTGTGCCCAGCCCTGAACGAAAATTTCGCCTTCGTCACTGCCCCCGATGAGTTCGATGCAGCCATCGGAACGGGCTCCTGACTGCAGCAGAACGGTGATGGCCGAAAGTTTCTTCCGGCTGATAGGGCCTGAAATGAGACCTTCTACCAGCTCATCAATAACGCTTGGCAAACTCGGTCCAGCCAGATCACTGACCATGGCGACAAAATCGGCAATAGAAGCGGAGCGCGAAGCAAAATTGTAGCGGGCTACTTTTGTGCGGTGCTGGAACATGATTGTCTTGAGGATGCCACGGCGCAAAGCAGCAGTTGGCACGATAGCTACGAAACCATGCGTTCCGGTGGGTGAAGGCTCCTTGAGCGGCCATGTTATCAGACTTGTTTTCACGCTTACGGCTGGATCGCCATTGAGAAAGGCGGTTATCTGATCACCTGCAGCGCTGCCGATACCAAGTACCAGCACCAGCGTTTCTTCGATCACGCTGCCGACGACCATTTCGCCTTCCCTCATCATGGGAGGGCGATCTGGTGTGCGTAGCTGTCTCACGACTGGCTTTTCCGTGTTGGGGCGTTCGTCTTGCACCATCCCGTTCGTCCTCAGGGCATGACCGCAAGCGTTAGAAGCGCGCCCGCAACGAACCCCGTCAAGACGGCGGCAAGCAAGAACAGGAACTTGAGGTCACCTCCGCTGCGCTTGTGAACGTCGTCCATGCGCTGTTCCAGCCCTGCGACCACACCGTCCATGCGCATGATGTGCACATCGAGTTCGGTCATGCGCTGATGGAGATCGGTACGCAGCCCGTCGACCGAACTGACAATATCCAGCATTTCTGCCGGAGCGGCATTGCCGGAGCCATCAAGGGTAGGCGCAACACGCTGCAACGAACGCTGGTTCACTTGAAGCTGGCGCTGCGCCGCCATCAGCATGTCAAGCTTGTCCAGAATGCGCGTCATCGGAGCAGCGATAAGCGCTTCGGCAGCCTGTTCGTCGGGCTTCGGCACGCGCAACTTATGTTCGGTGCCAGCGGCATTGGCCGCCACGACGACGAGTTCGCCAGCTCGCGCGGCGGCGAATTGGGGCAGCATCACTTCAAAAGCATGCTTGCCATCGCCGATGCCGTTGCGCTTGAGGTCGGGGCGATCCTTGTCAGCGGGGGCTTCGGCGATAGGCTTGTCGTCCAGAAGGACGCGGATCAAAAGCCGTTCTGTTGGAACGGAGGGATCATAGGCCCAACCATAAAGGCGTCCTTCCTCAATGGCGTCAACGCGTCCTTTCATGGCTTCGGTCCTTTGAGGCTCGGCGGCGGCATTGGGTGTCGCTGCCTGCTTGGTTTCCCCCTCGGATGGAACTTTGGTCGCGATGTTCATGATTTACCTCTTATGCTGCCTCGACACGTGTGACACGCAATGTCCCGATCAGATCGAGATAGCGTGCGGCGGTCGTGTCGATGGTGTCCGGATGGCGTGCGTTCTCGCTGAGTGACTGGCGCAAATCCGGGCTTTCCGCCATTCGGCGCATCGCCTGGGCGAGCGCGAGCGGATCATTCGGAGGAACGGTGAGGCCATTGACCTCGTTTTCAATCATTTCGGCCATTCCACCGATGTTGCTGCAAATAACGGGACGGTTCTGTCCCTGTGCTTCTTGAATCACCAGCGGAGCATTTTCCCACCAGATCGACGGCATGATTGCACAGTCGACGGTTTGGATAAGTTGGGCAATGTCCTCCCGGTGATAAGCACCCCGACGTTGGACAAAAGGATATGTCTCTGCAAAGAGCCGCTCAATCTCGCTGACAAAGCTCTCGCTTTGAAACAGTGCTGCACCATGCACGCGCAGCTCGAAATCAAAACCTTCGGAGATAAGCTGCTGTGCTGCTTCGAGCAGGACGGTTGCACCCTTCCACGGATTGAGGTTACCGAAATATCCGAAGACCGGTTTGCTGCGTTCGACCTGCCGCATTTGTACTGAGGTGCGTTCCGGTTGACCATTGGGAATGACGCTGATCAGCTCTTCCGCAAGTCCCCATTCCATGTAACGTTGTTTGAGAAACTCGCTTGGCGAAACAAAAGCATCGACAGCGCTCAGAAGCGATTTGATATGCCTTTCACGCAGCACGAATTTATCAAGCGCAATATCCTTGAAGCAGGCATGGCAGCGGTCCGGGTTAGCCCCGTAACAGAGTTCTTTACCAGCGGTACGTACCATCAATCCGTCATGGTGGCAGATGGGATAATAGTCGTGTAAAGTCAGCACGATACGGCAATCCGGCAGTGTACGGCGCACGATATGGGGAAACTCGGCACCGAGCAAAAGCAAGTGATGCAGATGCACGACATCCGGTCTAAAGTCCTGCAATAGCTCAACAATGTCGGGAACGATCCCGTAAAGGTCGATCTGGCTCATATAGAAGCGGTCGAAATGGCCGGACCAGAGCAGAATCTCATCGCCGCCATTGCCAATGCTCTGGAAGCTCGTACCTGGGCGAGCCTCGCGATGCACTTTGTTGGTGGCACCCATGAACATGGCTTCGCAACCTGTGCGCTGATAGGCCCTAAACAGGTCATGCGCGAAGATTTCCGTCCCGCCAGGATGCAGCGACGGATGGTTGTGGGCCGCTATAAGGACACGCGGGGCCATCAGACAGAATCCCGCGTGGCGATGAAAATGTCCTGATAATGATCCGCCTCAATGCCGCGCCAGTGACCGAGGGACTTGCTTTCGAGCGTCAGTTTTGCCCCGGCAAGCGCGCGATCCAGAAAACCGTTTTCAAATCCTACTGCTGCAAGCGGTGGTAGTTCCGGTACAAACCAGCACGGTCCACTGCCATGACGTTCAAACGCAAGTCGCTTGTCGCGTTTGCCATGACGGTCGCGCGCGGCCACATCATCCACCACAAATGCAGTCATGAACAGTTTACCGCTGCGTGCAAGGACGCGGAAGACTTGATCGAGATAGGTTTTGACTTCATCCGACGGCAGATGCGTGACCACCGATGTCATGATGACGAAATCGAAACTGTTATCGGCAAATGGCAGGGCGAGCGTGAGCCCATTCACCGTACCTTTGGGGTTATAGAGATCGTGGGCGATATCAATGTGTCGGAACTCGAAATTCGGATAGCGCGATGTGATATTCTGGCGGCACCAGTTTACACCGCTTACCACCGGATCGATTCCGCAATAGCGGGCTTTTGCCGGATCGAGATATTGCGTCAATGGCACCGCCATGCGACCGATGCCTGAACCGATATCAAGCACGCGGGCGTCGGGCCGAAGACCGCCCTTACGGACGAAATGACTGAGAAACTCCGCACCAACCGCGCGATAATCACCATCTCCGACGAACACGCTGTTTGGATCGGGTGAAGGCATAAAACGGTTCTTCAAAACAGACTGCATCAGCCAGTCGATCTGCGCATCCGGTATTGCTGGTTTGGCTTCAGGGTCTGGCTGTTTCAGCGCTACCACGTCCGTCAAGCGGCGCTCCTTTCAGATTTGGTCATGATCACATTCGACAGGTCGGCTGTGCGCTCCTGTTCGTGTGGCAGAGCCATCAATTCGGCAATGTCCACATCCCAGCGCTGTGTATGAAGCCAGGAATTGTACTGGCTGGCGAGGCCTCGCATATAATCCGCGCTGCGGCGGATTGAGCGGCGCTCGAAATGGTAAAGCTTTACGGAGGGTTCATAGAATATCTGGAAGCCGAGCTGTCTGATCTTCAGGCATAGATCGCTATCCTCGTAGTCGCCGATGACATAGTCTTCCGTATAGCCGCCGACGAGGTCAAAGATATCCTTGCGCGTTATCAGGCAGGCGCCCGTAACGCCCGGCACTTCGCGTGGCCTGAGTGCTGGCGGATAATTGCCTGGCATGCCCTTGTAATAGTGGTGATTGAGCCAGACGCCCTGACGGTTGCGAGCGAAATAAAGCCCGGCATGCTGGAGCGAGCCATCCTCAAACAGAAGGCGAGGGCCGATTACACCGAGTTTCGGCTGATCGAACAAGGGCTGGATCAGCCGCTGCAACCAGCCATGTTCTGCAGGCACGACGTCGGAGTTCAACATCACGATAGTCGTTCCAGTGGCAATACTGGCGCCCGCATTGCAGGCACGCGCATATCCACCATTGCGGTTCATGATCACAAGTTTGAAAGGCAGATCGTGCAGAATATGCAATCCGCCCAACATGTGCTCTGTGTCGTCTTGAATTTCTGGAGAATCCAGAACGAAGATGAACTCTGCATGTTTCACCAGCCACGGGTCTGTGGACATGGATGAAAATTGAAAACGCAGAAAATCGAGATTGCGATAAAGCGGAATAACGATGGATGCGAGCGGGGATGATGGAGCTGTACCGTAATCTTTCACCTCGGCAATCCGCACTGTTGCAGCGAGCTTTTTCTCAACTTCGGTTAGAGCCGGCCCCAGAATGTGGGAAAAAACGTGAGGCTTTGCCTGCTGTGGCGGTACAGATCGCAAAATGCGATTGCGCTGTGTCGATGGCTCGAAGGGCTGCGGTGCCGGTACCAGAGCAGCGGTAGCGCCAGATGCAAGGCGCAACTGTAACCGCGGTTGCAGGAGAGGTCCAAGATTCTGCAACGAAGGAAGCCACGCGACAAAACCCGTCACATCCTGCTGCGGCGCATCTTCCTGCTTGGCAACTCTGCCCGGGAATTTGTGCAAATTGGGCTTCAGAGACAAAGCGCTTCCGCCCTCCGCAAGATATTCGATGTCTGCGAGCATGGCGGCCGGGTCATGCATCCATCCGCCCACAATCAACCCGCCGTCGAGCGCCAATGCGAGATCGATTTCCGCTGCCGGGTGGGTGGCAGACTGTGCGATCTGCCGAACGGGCAGTGGAGTGCGCGTTTGCAGGTCGATCGCCACTGCGGCACCGGTAGGGCTTAGTTTGCCGATTTCGCGAACAAGAAACTCCCGCAGTGCGCCGTTACCCTGCCATTTGGTCCACCATTTAGCGAAATCCGTTTGTTCGCCGGTCTTTGTCGCAAGTTTGCGGACGGCAACGCCATTCTGACCGGTGATAACCAACAGCAGGGATGACGGCAGCTCTTGCGCTGCTTCCAGCAGAAAATGGCATGCCTGCCAGGCATCGCGAGTTTGCCGCCCCACAACAAACCTAGGTGGAATGATCATGACGCTGCCGGACGTGATGCCATAAATGGCCGAAATCTCGCCCAGCATCGGGTCGACCGCTGTTTCGAGAAGATGATGTCCTTGAACTGGTTCGCCGCAGTGTTGAGCCTCGCGCGGTTCCGGTGTCAGCGCGAAAGTCAGGTCACGCACGAGGGATGCGAAAGTCTGGTTTCGCGAGAGCCGGAACGTGCTGCGCCACGTGGTCAGAATAGTGGTGAGAAGCTTGATATGTCCGGGCAAAGTGAGTTCGCTGACGACGTACTCGACGTCAAAGGGGGCAAGTTCATTCGCAGGGTAAATGATGGCTTTTGCCGTCGGGCCAAGAGATCCTGCGGAAAGCGAAAGCTCAGTGGGGTCATTATTGGTGCGCATGGCCCAGAACATGCGCATGCCACCATTTTCGAGCGGAATGCCAACGCTCAGCAGCGGAACCGGTGGGGTAGGCATTTCAAATGTGCATTTGGTGGTTGCGCGAGCCGAACCCGGAATATCCCAGATAACCACAGCGACATCAGCGCAAAGACGGCAAATGGAGAGGTTCTCGGTTTTGCTTTCAATGTCCGCCGAATGGTCGAGGTTCAATGTGTGGCCCTTTCATTCCTGCAGAAGGTCCAGACATCCAAAGTCGAGACTTTGAGTGTCCGGTGAAGACGAAACGTGCCCGGCGGGAGGACTGCCGGGCACGCTTTCAATTGTTCAATCAGTGAACAGTGAAGTACTGGTCGGGATGAGCCTGCACGTCGTCTGCATTGGTGTTCACGAGAGTAACGGTGTCGCCATTGCCGAGATCGACAACGACATTACCGCCAACCTGAGTGACACGGTCGGCAAGATCGTCAGCGGAAGAGATATCAAGACCATTGATGCCCTTCTGAATCTGCAGAATGTCTTCACCGGGATTGAAGTCGAGAATGACGTCGTTTCCGCCGCCACCGTTGAACAGGAATGTATCGCTGCCATTTCCACCGATGAGAACATCGTTGCCGGCACCGCCATCAAGGATGTCGTTGCCGTTCCCACCGTAGAGGATGTCATTATGTGCGCCGCCATAGAGCAGGTCAGAGCCGTTGCCGCCCTGGAGAATGTCATCTCCATTGCCGCCAAACAGCACGTCGCTGCCGTTGCCGCCGCTCAGGACGTCGTTTCCTTCATTGCCGAAGAGAATGTCGTTCCCGTTATCACCGAACAGGGTGTCATTACCCGTGCCGCCGAAAAGGATGTCGCTCCCGTTGCCGCCGAAGACGGTGTCGTTGCCATCGCCTCCGAATACGAGATCATCACCGCCGTGAGCGCGGATGAAATCGTCAAAGCGGGAGCCGAACAACACGTCGTCGTAGGCGCCGCCTTCTAAAGTGGCCATCTGCTTCTCCTTGTGTTCCTGTATGGGGTTTCCACAAGCCGGAATGCTCCGACCATTATGCTCTTAGTATTCTGCTCTGCATTAACTGGAATTGCAACATTGGCATTTGGTATAATTTTGACGCCAATAAGTAACAAATTATTACGAGTAGTTTATATTACAGTTATGTAAACAGAAATATGTGTTATTTTTATATAGACGATAATTTTTGTTTAATTTATATTTGTTTGAAGATTGCTTCAAATTTTGAAATTCTTGATAAAAGGGCAAAAAAGTATCACCAATATGATGATGCCGCCAATGAGTGTTCATGTGCGACGTTTTTGTTCGGTGGCTTTTCAATCTGTGGTGGAGTTTTACTTGGGAACTCTCCGACCGCTAATCTTCGCGGAATGCACGGTTCAGGCTATCTGTGATAGGGGAAACCAAGTAATCAATGGCGCGACGTTCCTTGTGCACGATAATTATTTCGGCAGGCATGCCCGGATAAAGTCGCGCAGTCGGATTCGCCGCAAGTGACTCTGGAGTAATTTCGGCCCGAGCGACGAAGAATGCGGTATCGGTCTTTTCGTCGAGCGATTGATCGGCGGCTATATAGGTCAGTTTGCCGTCGAGCGGGGCCATCGAACGTTGATTATATGCCGTCAACCGGATCTGCGCACCCGAACCGACCGAAATGCTGTCGATATCACGCGGGCTGATCTTCATTTCGACAACCAGGGGCTCGTTCTCGGGAACGATATCCATGATCGCTTCACCAGGGGCGATAACTCCGCCCGGCGTGCGCAGTCTGATATTTGCGACAATACCGTCTTGGGGTGAGCGAACTTCTACACGGCGCATCACATCCTTGGCGGCAACGATACGTTCTTGCACGTCCGAAAGTTCGACCTGGCTCGATGTGATTTCGCCGGCAATTTCGGACTGGAGGTCGCTTTCGATTCCCGTCAAAGCGAACTCCGCACCAGCCTTTGCCTGTTCTGCTTTTGCCTTGTCTCCCGCATATTCGCCGCGGTCGCCAGCAAGCTGGCTGAGACGAGTATCGATTTCCGTGAGCTTCGATTTCTGGGCAAAGCCTTTTTCAACGAGGCTGGCAATTGCCTTGCGCTGATCGCTGATAAGTTCGATCTGCCGGTCGGTGGCTGCAATCTGCGATGCCGAGGCCTTGGCTTGCTCCGTATACTGCTCAATGGTCTTTTGCTGTATGTCAATCTTGCTCAGTTTCTGCGCAAGTCGCTTCTGGAAAAAGATATTTTCGGCGCGGATGGCGTTCTGTGCATTCTCACCGCCATTGGCGAAACCTTCCGGGAAGCTGATTTCTTTTTGGCCCGATTGCTCGGCACGCAGACGGGCCAGTTTTGCGATTAACCCGATGCGTCTGCTTTCCAGGGACTGGAGATCGGAACGGGCTTTGGTGTCGTCAAGCCGGAGAAGCGGCTGGCCGACCTTGACGAGATCGCCTTCCTGTACGAGTAAACGGTCCAGAATGCCGCCTTCAAGGTGGCTGATCGTCTTGCGCTTGGAATCGACGATGACCGTACCCATCGCGACGGCGGCGCTTCCCAGATTGGCAGAATAAGCCCAGGCGAAGAATCCACCGAAGGCGACGCCAATAGTGGTGAGGCCGGCGATGATGAGGCCGCGCAAAGGCGATCGCGAATCTTCCCGCTCAAGATCATGCGCCCATTCAGGTTTGACGCTGCCGAAACGGGTGAGCGTTTTGTGATCCGAAGATTCTGCACGCGGAGCGAGCAGGCTTGAGACACGGCGAGGAATGACTGATTTACCCATCATGCGTTGGCTGCTCCCATTTGCGGGCCGTTATTGGCAGGCGTCAATGAGGCGACGACATCGGTGCGCGGACCGAACTGCGAAATACGACCGCTTTCGAGCACCAGCAGCTTGTCGGCAACCTGCATGATAGACGGTCGATGTGCGATCATGATGACAATGGCGCCATCGTCACGGGCATGCTCTACGGCACGGATTAAGGCGCGTTCGCCAACAGCGTCGAGATTCGAATTGGGCTCATCAAGAACGATCAGGCGTGGGCGATTGTAGAGGCAGCGGGCGAGACCTATCCTCTGGCGCTGGCCACCGGACAAGGTGAGGCGCCCATCGCCAATCGGCGTGTCATAGCCAAGCGGCATGCGCCCTATCATCTCATGCACGTCAGCAAGACGTGCAGCTTCCAGCACGCGATGCGGGTCGCTGTCACCCATACGGGCGATATTGTCCTTGATGGTTCCGTCTAGCAGCGAGACGGATTGCGGCAGGTAGCCGGCAATCTCGCCGAACGAACCGCGCTCCCAAAGGTAGACGTTGTTGCCGTCGAGGAAAACGCCTCCCGATGTCGGCTTGACGATGCCGATCAACAGACGGGCAAGCGTCGACTTGCCGGCTGCCGAAGGGCCGACCACCCCCAGCACTTCACCCGGCGACACCGAGAAAGAAATGCCCTTGATGATGGGAACGTCAACGCCCGGAGCGGCATAGATCAGCTTGTCGATTACAAGATCGCCGTTGGGGCGCGGAGTCGGCATGGTTTGCCGAACAGCCAGATTTTCAGAAAGCAGCGATTGGACACGTTTCCAGCTCGCGATAGCACTGACCCACTGACGCCAGTTTTCAACGATTCGATCGAATGGCATCAACAAACGGCCGATGATGATGCTCGTTGCAATCATGGCGCCCGGCGTGATTTCCTGTTGCATGGCGAGCAGCGTGCCGATGCCGAGCGAACCGATCTGGATGATGAAGCGGGCCGTGCGGGCAATTGAGGATAGGGCGCGGGCACGTGTTCCGCCAAGGTCGAGCACTTCCAGCGCCTGAAGTTGCATCGTGCGCCAGCGACGCGCGAGCGCGGGAAGCATGCCCATGGCTTCAATAACTTCGGCGTGTCGCAAGCTACTGCCAATTTTCGACACTGCTTCGATATTGGCTTGATTCGCCTCCTGAATGAGGTTTCGGGTCAGCAGATCGGTTAGCAGGCCACACGCGATCAGGATGATTACGGCGACAAGGCCGATCACGCCAAGCATCGGGTGAAGCAGGAACAGAACGCCGAGAAAGATCGGCGACCATGCCGCATCAAGCGGAGCATTGATGGCAGGGGATGTGAGAAAACTGCGCAATTCATTGAGGTCGCGAAGGGTTTGCGTTGCTTTCGGCATGCCTTGATTCACCGAAGCTTGTACCGCTGCCGTCAGAACCGCGAGGTTAAGGCGGCGAACAAGCGCACTGCCCATGGCCTGAAAGGAAAGCGAGCGGATAAATTCCAGCACGCCGAACACCAGCATGGCCCCGATGGCGAGCACCGTAAGCATGGTAAGCGTATCCATGCTTCGGCTGTTGAGCACCCTATCATGAACCTGCAACATGTAGAGGGGTACAGTGAGTTGTAGCAAATTGATACAGGCACTCAACAGCACCGCATAAAGCAGTCCCGACAGAAAAACGCGGCGGGCCTTGAAAATCAGGCCTTTGGGCGTAATTACCGAATCGTCTTGCCCCTTTTTGTGCGTGAGGCTCTTGCCAATCGAGTTGATTTCGCGAGTATCATTCATACGCTATCTGCCTTGGAATGGTCACAGGTGGCGGATATTCCTAAAAACTGTGATCCAGTTCTCAAGATCAGTAAAGTAATACTGCAGAGAATGTGACAGAAAAAAGGTTCTTGCGGCGGGGAAATGCGAAAGGAGCAAAGAAAATATAACCGAAAATTTCTTCAAAATTTGAAGTAAAATTGAAAATGGAGAGCAGAAGATGCAAAAACTTCTACACGAGGGAGTGGAAGTCGAAACATCAGTCGATGGCTTTACTGCCGTTGATTTTCCTGAGGTTACCGCCGAAAAACAGGAGCGCAGACATCCGGTTCATACAGTCGTTATCACACATTTCGAACTGGCCCGGATGATAGAACGAGTGAACCGCCGCTTTGTAAGTTTGTTGAAAACCGAACTGACGAAGCTAGGTGTGGAAGATATTGGCCCGGCCCAGACATTGGTTCTGATGGCTATTGGCGATGTCGAGCTCACTGTGGGTGAACTATTGGATCGGGGACACTACGTCGGTTCCAACATATCCTATTATCTTAAACAGCTTACCGATGGCGGCTATGTCGATCGTGTCGCCTCGCAGAGGGACAAACGGTCTGCCCGTATTCGACTGACCGATAAGGGGGAGCGGTTGTGCGCAAGCTTGCGGAATGCAAGCAGGGCCTACAACCATATTCTCACCCGCGATGATGACGATCTCAGAAATCTCGAGATTGCCTATCAGACTCTGCACAGACTGGAACTCGTGTGGGGTAACGCTGCACGATTTGGTATTTGATGTGTTGCGAAGATTTTCGGCCAATAGCCGAGCACGTTTCGTAATATGCGTATAGCATTTGTGCACAGGCGTGGTTTCGGTCAGTTCGCCGCACTGGCCGAGAATCTGGCTACCAGCGGACATGATGTAAGCTTGATCTGCGAGACAGTGGACCGTCGCCTCCCAACGGTCCGTGTCATCCGCCACAGAGTAGAATCTGGACCTCGCACCGGCGGTGCGATGGCCAGATATCTTGAAGTACCCGATCATCACACGAGGATCGGGTACCGTGTGGCCGAGACCTTGGAATCTATGATCCGTCAGGGCCAGGAACCTGACATTATCGTCGGACATATTGGTTGGGGCAGTATGATGTTCGTCAAGGACGTGCTGCCCAAGGTGCCAGCGCTTGGCTACTGCGAGTTCTTCTACCGCGCCAATGGTGCGGATGTTGGCTTTGCGCCTGGCGACCAGCCAGACATTGAAACCCGGAAGCGACTACGTCTGCGCAACATGGCGCAGCTTGTAACGCTTGAGGGAATCGACGGCGGGCTCAGTCCAACACATTGGCAGAAAAGTCTCTACCCGCGTTCCGTGCAGAATCGTATCGCAGTGGTTCATGAAGGGGTGGATACAAAGCTGTTCTATCCAGACCGCCATGCCACGATTCAGTTGCCTGACGGCCGGACGCTTAAAGCAGGAGAATCGCGCGTGATTACGTTTGTTGCGCGCGATCTCGAACCTTATCGCGGTTTTCCTCAAGCGCTTGAAGCTGCTGCCAAAGTTATCAGGCAGAACGATGATGCGATTTTCGTTTTTGTTGGCGGCGATGGCGTCAGCTATGGAACGCCGCCGCCAGGTGGTGGATCGTGGCGCGAGCATCTAGCTAAGAATTTTGATCTTCCGCCGGATCGTATCGTATTTCCTGGCACAATTCCGCATGCCCAGTTGCGGAAGCTCTATCAGATATCGACCGCACATATCTATCTAACCTACCCGTTTGTCTTGTCCTGGTCGGTCGTTGAAGCTATGGCCTGCGGCGCGCTTATCATCGGTTCGGATACACCGCCTGTTCGGGAGGTGATCCGGTCTGGTCAGAACGGTCTGCTCGTGCCCTTTTTTGAATCGGATGTTCTGGCGGAAGTGATCATGAACGTCCTTCGCGATCCCGATGCATGCCTGCAGATGCGGGCCGCAGCACGCCGGACCGTCGAAAACCGGTTCAGGTTGTCGAATTGTTTACAGCAGCAAAAAACCTTGATCGATGCAATATTGAACGGGAAGTAGTCAGTATGTGGCGACAATTAGGCGAATAATAATAAATCTTCAATATATATTGCCGTAATTCTAGGCATTTACGCTGTTATTTTGATTTACGTGAACATTATTTCAAAATTTGAATTAAAAATGTTCCAAATGTTCGTAATATTATTATGTATTTGATGTTATAAGTCTGTTGACAATACATAATCTGTATTTTCTGATTGTGGGCGGAGGCCGAGACTCCCAAGTCGGCCATCAGACAATGGATGATTATGTTGAGCACACCACTTCCTGCGATTTCGGCGCGGAAACCTCGCCGATATGCCATTGCTTCGATGCGTGATCGTGAAGCGCTGGAAGCGACGTCTCTGGGCGAGCTGACGACCTTTGTCGAAGGAGATGGAAAACGTCTTCGACTGGCAAATACCTTTCCACTTATAGCGGTTGCGGCTTCGCAAGAGGGCGAGAATGAGCTGAAGACGATTCTGCAGCACATCTCTCGTCTGAGTACCATACCGGAACTGCCTGTTGTGCGGATCGACGGTGACAGGGCTGAAACCGTTCCTATGCTGATTACGCAACTGATCGAGAGCAGTTTAGATCGCCTCGTTGGTCACGTGAGCAGGGTTCACGCGGAGCTCGCAATGCTGCGTCGAGAGCGCGAGACCATGTTTGAGAATTACCGGGCTATTGAAGATGCGTTTCACGCGCGCAACTGGGATTCATCGACGGAGATATTCAGCCACTCCCCTCTGGTCGATCCGAAGGACGAAGGCTTTGCGCGATTATTGCGGGAATCGGAGATCGAACAGCTTTTCCCGACTTCGAGCTATGCTGTTTCCGGCTTTGCGCTCCATTTTCGTGACTTGCCCGCCAATCGTAACGGACAACTGATTGTCACGCTAGACTATCTTGAAAACGGCGAAGGGATCGCCGAATGGCTGGTACCTTATGGCACGCTGCATCCGGAGTGGAATTTCTTCGCGCTTCCGAAGGCATGTGACGGCAGCCATCGGACATTGCGTTTGCGCATTTCTGCGTCGGGCGGGGTTCCACCTGAACTGTCGCTGGGTAACGTTATCGCCAACGAACGTTATGCGGCGCGGGCACGGATTCCACATGCCGACCTCGATATGCGCCCGCTGGCATTACGAATTTTTACTGGTTTGCCTGGCGTCCGTCCAGCGTCGCTGCCAAATGCTATCGTCCCCACTGCGCTGATCAATGGTCGCAAAGTTGACGATTACCGCCTGCCGGTAGAATTGCTGCGAAACGTGGCCAATGTATCCGTTACGCCTATCACGCCGGACTTTCCCACCGTGCGTTTTCTGGAACATGAGGATGCTATCGGCTGTCACCCGCTTGAGGAGGGTATAACTGCGGCTGCAATCCGCCGCGTGGTTGCACCGGGCACTGTGCGGGTTTCTGCGCGCGCCGTCATTGACCATCCAGAAGGCCAGCCCTGCGCGGTCGGCTTGCTGCTGGTCAATCTGGCTTCGGATGTGAAGGATGAAATCGATGCGATTTCCAACCTCGACCGCCGCCGCCAGCAGGTATTGTTCAGTGGCTGGTCGGAAGTGGCGCCCAATCGGCCGATCGACATCAACTTCATGCTGGAAGAGGCGATCGATCGCACGATGGATCTCGTTGTTCTGAGCAAGGCGGCGGCGGACTCGGTGGACTTCTCTTGGCTCAAGGTTTTCAACTTCCGTCTGGTCAAGCACGTCGAGGCGCGCCCCAGTCAGGAATTAGTCAAAGAGGCCGCGAATGTACGATAGGTCCAAGGATTTGATCGTCGTTGCCATGCCGCTTTATGGGCATGCGGCGCTGGCGCTCGAAGCGCTGGAGACAGTGCTGGCATCAGAAACGGTTTTCCGTACACAAATCGTGGTGTCTGTCGATGGCGATCCGCGCCGCGAAGTGTTCGACAGTCTGACGCTCTATGCGGCGGCCCACGCCAATATTCACATCATCTTCGGGGAAAACGCAGGCCCCGGCGGCGCGCGCAATCGCGCTGTTGACTATATCCTCGAAGAAATGCCCGATGTGAAGGCGGTCTATTTCGTAGATGCCGATAATCGCGTACAGCCGCATACCCTCGATACGCTGTATCGAAAGTTACTGGCGTCGAATGCAGGCTGGGTTTACACGAATATCGACACCTTTTCCGTCAATTGGCGGGCGCATTATGGCGACAGTTATTCGCGCCTGATCCACTGTATCACTGACAACATCTGTGATACCGGATCGATGATTTCTGCGGATGTTTTCCGCAGTGGTGTCCGTTTCGATGATGACCGGCAGAACGGCTTTGAGGATTGGGAGTTCTGGCTCTCTGCGATTGAAGCGGGTTTTGTCGGCACGCCTTGTCACGACACAGGATTCGAATATCGCCTGCGTGCGGAGAGCCGTTTCAAGGAAGCGAACCGCGACCGCTCTGGCTCGATCAGCTTCCTGCGTAAGCGACACAAGGCGTTGTTCAGACGCCCGACGCTGGTTGGCTTTGAGCACGAGGAATGTCCGCGCTATGGCGTAATCCGCGCAGGCGAGGGGACGGTCAGTCTTTTCGCCGACCTTAGTCTTGGCACCACAGACCTTAAATTTGATGATGCTATCCGTGCATTTTGGGGCAGTGTCTCTGAACCGGATAATTTTCACTTTCCACCGTTTCTCGCTTCTTCCAACACAGAAACACTGAAGCTGCTGGCGCGCTCACGGCTGTTACCAAATATCCTGTCACGGCTGGAAAAGCTGGCGGAACAGGCGAACATCGTCTTTGTGGAACTTACAAATGTCGAAGACGAACGGCGCATTGATACCGAGATCATGCCCTCAGGCACGCGCCAGCCTCATGCCGATCTGATTTTCGTTTCGACGAAACTGATCCAGGAAATCATTGAGAACGATGCGCTGGATTGGTTCGCGTCTTTGGGCACGCAGCAGTTGTGGCCTACATCGGCGCGGATGAAGGTACGCTTCCCGTTTCCGCGGGTGCGCCAGCGCCGGGCCTTGTCACGGCCTGAGCAGTCGATGCTTAACTTGGTAACATCGATTGCGACGAGCCCGCTGAAGCAAAGTGCGGCCATGCGTTGGACGTGGCGTCCGCGCCGACTGCCTGCACTATCCGAAATGTATCTGGTGCTGCGCAACGAACTTGGCGGCGGTCCCGTTTTGCCGCTTGCACACAATGCAGCGAGAAAAAAGACGGCTGCCGTTCTGGTGCCGAACGCTTCGTTCGGTGGGGCCGAAAAGGTCGCCTATGCTGCTGGGCGGGAATTGAAGAACCAAGGGTTTGAAACTCATCTTTTTGTGCTGGGAAACGAGCGTATGGACGTGCTCGACGAGTTCGACCAGTCCTTCGATTATCTGCACTTCTGGAAGGATGGTATCCCGGCCTGGGGTGATACGAATCGTTTTCTAGGGCAGGATTTCATCACCGAGGATCACCCGCTCGACTGGAGCATCCTGCGTGGCCAACTTTCAGGCTTCGATCTTGTCGTGAACAACCACGTCATGGCCGCTCATCCTTTGATGGGGAAACTCCGTTCGGAGGGCACGCGCACCGCGTGTTATCTGCATGTCGTGGATGAAACGGTCTTCCGAAGACAGGCCGGTCAGCCCTATGCGGCAATCGCCTTCGAGCACGCCTATGACGCTTTTCTCACCTGTTCGGATCAACTGAAAATTTATCTGCACAGCTTTGGTGTGCCGTATGAAAAAGTGTTCTCGGTGCCAAACGGAGCCAGTTTTTCAATCGATCCAAAACTGCGTATGCAGGTCGCTGCTGTGCGGCAGCAGGGCCGTAAGGGCGAGCCGATACGCATCCTCTATATGGGGCGACTGGACCGTCAGAAGGGTATCGATCGGTTGCACGATGCAATCGTCAAGCTGAAAGAACAGGGTATTCCGTTCGAGGCGCAGGCCATCGGGGGAGAAATCCTTTCCGACGATCCAAGCGCCTCGTGGATGACGCGCCTGAAGGAGGCGGGCGTCAAGGTCTCGCCGCCAGTCTTTGACGGTAAGGACATTGCGAACCATCTCGCATGGGCTGATGTGCTCCTGATGCCGTCACGCTGGGAAGGTGCGCCATTGATGATTGCCGAAGCGCAGCAGCTTGGCTGCGTGCCGGTTGCTACAGCCGTTGGCGCTGTTGACGAGCTCATCAACCACGGTCGCGATGGAATCCTGATCCGCAACGGCAATGATGCGCAGATTGTGTCCGACATGACGCGGATACTGACCATTCTCGCACAGGATCGCGAAGCTTTGATGCGAACCGCTGAAGGCGCACTTGCCTCCGCTGCTCATCGCACATGGAGCTCGGCTTTCTCCGAATTTACCGATTGGGCGAACGAAATACGGCCCACTTATCCCAAATCCCGGTCTTCCCAGCCGGACGTTGCAGACGCTGCCAGCGCGATTGCCGCTCTACCCAGCAGTGCAGTTGCCTGATTATACCAGAAAGGTCGACCTATGAGCCGCCCAACCAACCCAAGAATCCTCGTTACAGGCATTCCGAGTCATCTGACGCGCCTTATCCAGCGTGCGGACAAAGCACAGATCCATTACTCAGAAAAACAGCGCGATTCAGAGTCCAGGGATAATTTCATCCAGGAGCTGAAGAACATCAGCAATACTGGCAATTACCTGATCGGGGAAGGTGCGATGACGGCGCTTCTGCCGACAGCCAAGCACATTCCGTTCTGGCATCTATACAATTGCGTGAATAATGGAACAGGTCTCGAAGAGATCAACAGGGAATTCGATATCTGCGTCTTCACTTGCGCAAACCTTCTGCGCAAAGGCTTGTCGGCAGATGCCGAAGCGCTTGTTCTATCCAAACTTGATATGCCGGTTGTAATGCTCGGCATTGGCATACAAAACCGTCCCGACATTGAAGGCGAAGACGGTCTGCCAGCAGGCACAAAGAGGCTTCTGGACGTCCTGAAAGGCCGTGAACATTATTTCCTCACGCGCGGTGAAAACGCAGCCGGATATCTACGCGATCAGGGCTTTTCCTATGTCCGCCCGGTTGGTTGTCCGTCGCTCTATTTCCGCCCGGACAATATGCGCAAAGCGATCAGCCGCTTGCGGAATGTTAAAGTAGGCGAGGGACGTACTGTCTTTACCGGCTATATGGGTGCGGAACTTGAAACCATCGGCGATATGAACGCGCTCGGTTCCGATGATGGCCGTTCGGCCTATGTTGTTCAGGATGAACTTCTGCATTTCGATATGCAGCTCGAACCCGATGCCAACGGCCGGGCTTACGATTCCACGACAGGAGAACTTGTCGGTCCACTGACCTATAAGGGGTCGGGCGATCTCAAGAAGAAGATCAGCGTTCACGCATTCCTCGATACCAATCAATGGCGCGCCTGGTGCTCGACCATGGATTTCTCATTCGGTCGTCGCTTCCACGGCAACATCATTTCCATGCAGGCTGGTGTGCCGAGCCTGATGGTCGCCGTCGATGATCGTATGCGCGAGATGTTGAATTTCTCTGGCTTGCCGAAAATTGATGCCCTTGATCTCAATGCCGCCAATGACCGGCTGGCCTTTGTAAGCGACCACATCGCGGGGATGAATATTCCCGAGGTCATTGAAAACTACTCGGCGCGAGAACGCAACTTTCGAAGCGTGCTTTCAGAAATCGGCATTGGTTAATCTGGAGCCCTTCCACCCCTTTCTTAATTCCAGCGAAGATGGATCACCATGCGCATAATGATCACCGGCATTCCGTCATACTTGATGCGGACCGTCGAAAGTGTTTCGGGGGCGAGTGTTAAGCATCGCCCCTATTTCGAGCCCATCCGTACGAAGAAGGATGTGATCGATCAGGTCAAAAAGATTGCCAATACCGGCAATTATCTCATTGGCGAGGGCGCTGCCAACGCCGTTCGTGGCCATGACGTGACCTATGTTCCGTTCTGGCATCTGGCCAACAGTCTAAACTCGCCTGAAACCTACGCTCAACTCAACGAAAGCTTCGATCTCTGTCTGTTCGCTTCGGCCAATCTGCTGCGTCCAGGCTATGCTGCGACAACGGAATCCTTCGTCTTTGAAAAGCTGAACATGCCGATTGTGGTTATGGGCATTGGCATTCAGAAGAAGGAAAATCTGAAAGCGGAGCTGCCGGAGGGGACGCGTAGGTTCCTCGAAATTTTGCGGCGCAAAGAGAGTTTTTTCCTGACGCGCGGGCATTTTACGGAGGAGTTTCTTAAAGACGCCGGCATGAAATACGTGCGTTCGACAGGGTGTCCATCGCTCTACTACGCACCTGAGCAGATGAAGCGCTCTTTGACCCGGCTTGCCGATCCCACGCTTGCCGATGCGCAGAAGATTTCCTTCGGCGGTTATCTCGGTAGCGTTGCTGACACTATAGTCGATGCACATGCGCTGCTCGAAAAGGACAGCGTTGCGAGCTACGTCATTCAGGACGAAGTCATCGTCTACAACATGAATATGGCGGGGGAAGACCATTCCGAAGCCTATGATCAAGCCGCAAGCCGCATCACAGCACCTGTCGATTACAAGCATAAGGAAAAATGGCAGCGTAAGAACGAATTGCTGGTATTCTTCGACACGCACAAATGGCGTAGCTGGATTTCGAGCCAGGATTTCGGCCTGAGTCGACGCTTCCATGGCACAATTATTGGCATGCAGTCAGGTGTTCCGGGCCTGATGATTGCAGTCGATGATCGCATGCGCGAGATGCTCGGCTTTATAGGCTTCCCGCATATCGAGGCGAGCGTCTGGAATCGTGAACCTCAGAAAAAAGCTTATCTGCGTGACTTTCTATCCAGGATTGATGTGCCTGCGGCCATCAATCGCTATTCGGAATGCGAAGCCAATTTCAACGGCGCGCTGAAGGATATCGGTATCCGATAATGAAGAACTGCAAAAGCATGGGGGCGAGGACACAGGCAATTGCGGCTTTGGTCGGCACCGCCTTGCTGGCCATCACGCCAGTTGGCGCCCTGGCGGATCCGCGCTTCGGTGTCAATCGGGTCAATATGGCCTGGTTGCCTGCGGCTGAGCGCGAGCAGATTTTGGACCAGATGGTTCAGAACGGTGTGGTGGCCGTGCGGCTGTCGCTCACACGCCCGCTTGATCAAAGTATCGATGCCGTGCGTCTTGCTCATAAGAAGGGCCTGGCCATCCTGCTCGAAGTGTCGCTTAACAACGCAGACTTCTATCCAGAAGGGACAAAGCCTCGGTCCGGGCGCGGGCGAATTTGGGATATGTATCGGCTTTCGGACATATCTCCAGAGCACTTTCAACAGGCGGTTGCAGATGCATTGCAGAAAATCGATATACTGGGGGTGCCTTTGGTGGCGGTTGAACCGGGAAACGAGATCAACTGGGGCGCCTATAATGGTGATCTCGCCGTTTTGCCCAGAGAGAAGATGAAGACCGCACGTTCTTTAACTGAGATGGAGGGGCTTCCTCTGATCGAAAAAGGCGCGGAGAAATACGTAGAACTTTTGCGCATTGTCCGGGCAGAGTTGGCGAAAACCAGGCATAGCGTCAAGGCAAAGGTGGTATCGGCTGGACTGTCCGATATTCCTTTCATCGATGCTGACCGGCGTGGGATAGACACTGTCGATCCCGCAGTTTTTACTGATCTTCTCAAGAAATATGGTCTAAACGACGTTGCTGACGGCTACGGCATTCATATTTATCCAGGCAGTAACGGTACACGTGCCGCGCGGGCAAAGCACGTAAGCAAGGCGCTTTCTTTCTGCGGTGGCCCAGACGGTAAGCCTTGCTGGGTAACGGAATGGGGCTTTGCCAATACATCAAAAGCCTGTCCGACAAATGACGATAATCGCGAACAACTGGTCCAGAAAGCGCGAGACCGCTTCCGTCAGATGATGGCCAGTGGCCAGATTGCAGCCGCTTATTATTTTGATTGGGATGCAAGCACTTACGGTGTGTGGCGATGCGGATCGCTTACGTCCGCCGGCAAGGCTGCAACGGTGACGCAATGAAACTGAAGACCGTAATTATTGGCGGCTCGAACACCGTCATGCTGCCTGGTTATTTGCCTACACTTTTATCGACGATGGCAAAACGTGGGGTGGAACTCGAGGTCGTTGCTGATCTTGCTGTGGGCGGCACGACAAGCGCGCTTGGCCTTTATCAACTTAAACAGTTTGAACAACTCGAGGATTGCGAGCTGCTACTGATCGAATATGCGATCAACGATGCTTTCGTTTATGGCGATGAACGGCGTCCCTTTCGCCACTGGGCACGGTTTTACGAAGGGATCATTCGTTACGCACTCGAACGCAATCCAAACTTGCGGATTGCGACGCTCGTATTCGGAGCACGCAATGGTTCATTTCTGAATTCGGTTCCTTCGATCGATGCAGGTATCAATTATATCTCGCAATGGTATGGAACGATCTCCGTCGATGTCTCGCGAATGCTGATGCAGCAGTATGGCCGTGATGTCGTGAGTGATCCGGCTTTCTATCTCGACCAGGGCCATTATGCGCGACCTGTTTCAACAACCATCGTTGCGAATTTGATTGCAGAGATTCTCGAGCCAGCCTTGTCTGTTCAGCATCGTCCAAAGGGGCTGCCATTCGCCATCGATCCCGATCATTTTGCTAGTGCGCGCGCCTTAAGCGGCGAGCAACTTTGCAAACGACTGGGCCGCGTTCCGGTCCAATACAGCAATCGCCGATTCTCGATTTCCGCGCTCGATCTTGGTTCAGACCGAATGCGCTTTGAGGTTGGTAATGGGCAGCTGCTGGCGCTTGGCTATGTCTGCGATCCGCGCATTCCGCCACTTGATGTGACAATGGGTGGAGAGGTGCATCGCGCCGCAATGATGAAGGGTGGCGTGCGCGACGGAACCTACAAGTTCCTCGTTTCGATGCTGAGTTTCGAGTTTCTTTACGGGACCAAATTGCTGGAGGCCCGCGGAAATGTAGCACTTACTCTATCCGGTGGTGAGGAGGGCGTGGAACACAGGCTGCATGTTCCCAAAGACAGTGCCCATCACGAAGAACTGCCTGCCGAACCAGTACTTCCGATCACCGGCATTTTGTTCTCCGGCAATTTGAAAGTCATGTCGCTGGAGAAGAAAGCTGCGGTAGACGCCGTATTATCGGAAGCTGCTCAATAGGCTGTTATTCAACAAAAATCTTGACGCTCGCGGCTCGCCCGGCAGCATCAACCACAGTCAATGTTGAATAGCCGGTTCCATCCGGTTGCCAGCTTGTTGTCCGCCGCCGCTCAATTTCAGCAATCGGTTTGCCATTGGCAAGCCAGCGAAACGGTGCGCGCCCACCTTGCAATTTCAACACCAGCGGCGATGCATTGTCGGTCAAGGCTTTGAGTTCGACATGTGCGC
This sequence comes from Ochrobactrum sp. CGA5, assembly GCF_006345815.1. GTDB lineage: Bacteria > Pseudomonadota > Alphaproteobacteria > Rhizobiales > Rhizobiaceae > Brucella. The sequence goes on from NZ_VCIG01000005.1 coordinate 146,813, forward strand.
CGTCGGGCGGAAACACGATACGTGGCGCAGGCTCAATCGAGGCCTTGAGGACAGGTAGAGGATCGCTTGCAGACGAAAAGCGTATCTGCGTCACCGGAAGATCGACGCGTGCCGTGCGAAACGCGCCGCTCGGCGCACGAGGCAATGGGACCGAAGCAACGCCTGAACGCACAAAGGCTTCAAACAAAATGGGTGCCGTTGAGACATAGCCCGCAAGCCCCGGTACTGAACCGCCATCGGCGCGACCGACCCAGACACCCAGCACATAGCGACCATCATAGCCAATCGACCATGCATCGCGATAGCCGTAAGACGTACCGGTCTTGTAAGCGAGGCCGAGGCGTTTCGCGCCTTGCGGCGGCACGACACCCGCCAGAATATCGCCGACCTGCCAAGAAGCCTGCTCACTGAGAATAGGGCCAGAGGGTTGTACAGGCTCGAAGCTTTCGGTGCCGTCGCGAAGTGCTGCACCGCGACCGCCATTGGCAAGCCCGGTATAAAGCTGCACCAGATCGCGCAAGCTGATGCCTGCACCGCCAAGTCCGATGGCAAGCCCCGGCACTTCACCTTTCGGCAGTTGCAGACTAACCGCCGCCTGACGAATGCGCGTTGTCAGCCGCGCCGGACCAACCGCATCAAGCAGGTTGATGGTCGGCACATTGAGCGACATTTGCAGCGCCTGGCGAATACTGACATCCCCCTGATAGCTCATATCGAAATTACGCGGACGATAGCCTGCAAAATCCTGCGGGCGATCCTCAATGATGGTTTCCTGCGCAATTAGTCCTTGCTCGAAGGCTAGCCCATAGATGAATGGTTTGAGCGTTGAGCCGGGCGAACGCACGGCGCGGGTCATATCGATCCAACCCTGCCGCTTGCCATCGAAGTAATCAGCGGAGCCGACTTCGCCTAAGATATTCCCGTTGCGGCTGTCGGCTAACACCATTGCAACAGAGACTTTTGGGCCCAGCTTGGTGGCAGCTTCGCGCGCCACAACTTCAAGCCCAGCCTGCACCGACTTTTTAAGCGTCAGATGATGCCGGGCCTCGGTCGGTGCTCGTTTCAATGCGAGATCGGCAAAGTGAGCGGCCAATGAAGGCAAGGGATGGCGCGTAGCGGATATGCGCTCACGCGATGCACGTTCGGCTTCTTCAGTTGTGAGCACATCAGACGCTACCATGCGTTTTAACACCCGATCACGCGCCGCGACCGCATTGCTCTGCTCACGATCAGGGCGGCGACGTTCTGGCAATTGCGGCAAAGCCACAAGCAATGCCGCTTCCGATGTCGTAAGACGCAGCGGCTCCTTGTCAAAATAGGCAAGCGAGGCTGCACGCACGCCCTCCAGATTGCCACCATAGGGCGCAAGTGTCAGATAGCGTTCGAGAATTTCAGACTTGCTCAGCCGCCGTTCGATTTGGATCGCCCGCGCCAACTGCCGGAACTTGGAGCCGAAGCTGCGACTTTCGCGGGGTTCGGTAAGACGAGCAAGTTGCATGGAAAGCGTCGAGCCGCCTGAGACAATGCGTCCATTGCCAGCGAGCTGTCTTGCAGCACGCAGCAGCGCCCAGAAATCAATGCCGCCATGATCGTAAAAACGCTTATCCTCATAAGCGATCAGCATTTTTACGAATTTCGGATCAACATCCTCAATCCGCGTATTTAAACGCCAATACCCGCCCGGCGTTGCATAGGCACGCAGCAATGCGCCGTCACGATCCATTACCTCGGTGGAAACGGTCAGCCGTTCCGGCAAAGGCGGGGGATAGGCACGGTCGAGCCAGTTAAGCCCGACCACGCATAAAGCTGCGATGCTGAGAGAAGCAGCACCGCCAATCGCTAGTTTCCAGCGCCTTTTCATCTTTTTGGCCGCGCTATGGCGCGACCACCTCCATCATGCCTGTTGCCGTGCGCGCTGCAAATTGCGGACGATACATATCCTCAACCGTCGCTGCTGGATGCGTATAAAGACCTGGCGTTACCGCACGCACCACATAAGCCAGCGTGATCGGCTTCTTCTCGCCTGCAGAGCGGTCGAAAGCGGCCACAAAACGATCATTGCGGAATTCGAGATGCGCTGCCTGTGTGCTTTCCAGCCATGGGAAATTGCCAAGATCGGCACTGGAAACAAGGCCCGGATTGTCGATCTCGAAACCAGCTGGCAGCAGATCGCTCACAAGCAGACGCGACTGCCATTCCTGCAGATCGTCGATTTTCAGAACAACCACATAGCGCTCATTCTGATTGACCCCGGTCACATTGGCCGGCTCGCCATCGAGCGTATAATAAGTGCGCTCGATGTGGAAACCTTCGCCACCGGCAGGAAGTGATTGGGAAGGTGGTGCGACCGCCGTCACAGCAGCGTCAACTGAGCCGTTACCAGTGTTGGTAACGACCAGAGGCTGTGCTTCAAGGGCTGCGCCATTGAGACGCTCGGAGAATGCGCCCTGACGCGCGGTGCCATTGATGTCGAGGCTGATGGCACCATTATCGTCCTGAAGCCCACGTGCTGCAAGCAGCATCCAGGCCTGATCCTGCGTGCTGAGATAACGAGCCTTTTCACGCTGGAACTCAACCAGCGTAATGAGGGCAGGAAGCACTTTCGGCGCAGGCTTGGTTTCCGCAGCCAGAGCCAGCATTGCCGCGCCATCACGCAGCGGCGAACCATAATCGGAGCGATTATAGTCGTAGCTGGACTGGCTGGTTGCGAGCTGGAGCGACGAATTGAACACGCGTTCAGAACGCGGCTGATCACCATAAAGCGCTAGTGCCGCGCCAAGCTGGGCAATGGCCATCGGGCTTGAGAAGTTTTCAAGCTGGGTATCGGCGAAATAGCGCAGATCGCCAACAGAGGCCTTCTTGTTGCGCGCCAGAACATAGAGCGCATAGGCAATGTCGTTGCCGCGTTCCTTGACGTCGGTGGTATAACCGAGCGCATTCTGCAAATTGCCAAGAGCGGACAACATCGCCTGCTGCGGCACGTCATAGCCCTTTTCGCGGGCACGCGTGAGGAAGTCGGTCACATAGGCGTCCATCCAGAGATCACCCGATCCCGGCGACCAGAGGCCAAACGAACCGCTTGAAGACTGGTTGTTGAGCACGCGGAAGATGGAATCCTGTACGCGCTTCTTAAGTTCTTCCTGACTTTCCAGACCCGCTGCCGCTTCCGTACCTGCAGCCATTTCGCTCAAATAAAGCAGCGGCAGTGCACGGCTGGTGGTCTGCTCGGTGCAGCCATAAGGATAGCGGTCAAGCGCCATCAACAAAGCCGGCACATCAAATGCAGCACTTCGCGTGACGCCAACGCTGACAAAAGCACCATCCAGCAGGCTTTCCGACAGAAGGCCGCCATCAATTTTCAAGCTTCCGCCATTGGCAGCGAGATTGACGACATGACGGCTCGTCACCGGCAGATCGACCGGACGCACCGGCACTGCCAAAGCCTGTTCAACATTGAGGCCCGCATCATTAGAAAGCCGGATCGTCACACCACCGGCACCCGTGGCCACCGCATTGAGCGGAACGGTGATCGACTGCCGCTTGCCACCGGCAAGGACAATGCTTTCAGGATAAGAGCCAACCTCGACGCCGAGATTATCGGTGGTCTCAAGGCTTACACGATAATTGCCGTCCGGTGCATCCGTATTGGCAATATCGAAGCGGATATTGGCCTGATCGCCAGGGGCCATGAAGCGTGGCAGACCAGCGGTGATGACCACAGGATCGCGGATGATGACATCGGTCACCGCATGGCCAACAGCCTTCTTGGTCCATGCTACCGCCATGACGCGCGCGGTACCGTTGAACTGCGGTATGTCGAAAGTGATTGTTGCCTTGCCGTCGCTATCAAGTTCAACCGGACCGGAGAACAGCGCAAGAAGCTTCTCGGTGGGCGGGCTACCTTCAGCCGCCATATTGCCACCGTCGCCACCTGTACGCAGCTTGCCGGTTACGCCGAGCGAACCATCGATCAGGCGACCATACATATCACGCATTTCAAGGCCCAGCTGACGCTGGCCGAAGAACCAGTTTTCAGGATTCGGCGGCTGATAGCGTGTCAGATTGAGAATGCCTACATCAACCGCCGCGACCATGACATAAGCCTGTTCGTCGCCCGCATTTTCAACCGAAACAGGGATGGAAAGCGTGGAACGCGGCGCGATCTTTTCAGGCGGTGTCAGCTTGACTGCAAGCTGCTTGTCGGCAGGATCGACCTTCAGCCATTTAAGGCCGATCGCACGTGCAGGCATACGGCTTTCAATAGCATTACCCGGACGGAACAGCGTTGCCGTGACATAGGCACCCGCACCCCAATCCTCGCCGACCGGAATGTCAATAATGGTGCCGCCTTCCGGCACGCTTGCCGTGATGGTCTTGAGCAGCTTTTCGGCACCAATGGTAATAAGCAATTCACCGGCAAAACGTGGCGACACTTTAAGTTCAGCCATATCGCCAGCCGCATAATGTTCCTTGTCGAGCGCGATTTCGAGCCCGTCCGGTGTTTCGGTTGAAGTGGAGCTCACATACCAGCCTGCATCGAACTCATAGCTAGTGGCCGGACCCGAGGCATCACTTGTTTCGATTTCCAAACGGTAACGACCCCAATCAACCGGCAAGCTGATTTCAGCCTCCGCATCAGCTTTCAGATCGATCCTTCCGTTGGCAATCGCCTTTGTGAACGTCACTGGCTCGTAGTTCCAGCTATTTCCACTGCGATACCACTGATAATTACGCTCGATCTTGACCAGCGACCATTGTGCGCCATCAAGCGCCTTGCGGCCGCCCTTACTGTCAGAGGCGATCAGGCTGAACTTTGCGGTGCCGCCCTGCGGGACTTCATCGCCGGAGAAATCAGGTCGAATGCCGATGAGATCGGTTTCCGGCTGAATGGCAACATCGATCTTACGCTCAACCGCACGACCACCGGTTTCGCGCATACGAACGGTGACAGCTGCGTTGACGAGACGCGTCGTTGACGGCATTTCATCCACGGCAACCGGGAAAGTCGCCTTGCCATTGTCATCGACTTTTGACAGGCCATCGAGCGGCAGGCGCGTGGCTTCGCCCTGATCTTCATCGGCGAGGCCGAAGTAATACCCCTTGAATCGGTCCCACTGACGCTTGGTCGAAAGCGTGACTTCGCCTTCAAGCGCAAGACCGGCGGCAGGCGCACCATAGAGAAAACGACCGTCCACGGTGATATTGGCCGTTTCACCCACCGCAATTTCATTTCTGTCGGACACCAGATCGAACTCGATCCGGTCAGGCACGAAATCTTCAACCAGAAACATCTGCGTTGCGATGGCTGGCTGCTTGGGATCGGTATAGATTGAAACATTCCATGTGCCACGCATGGCATTTGGCGGCAATGTCAGGTCGATAGCATGGCCACCCGCCAGTTTGCTGTCGGAAACAAGACGACGATCTTCCACTCCATCGGGACGCGTGAAGATGAAGGTGAGTGGCAGATCATCAACTGCTTCAGCACGGTCATCACGCGCAAGTGCACCCACATGCACAACTTCGCCGGCACGATAGATGCCGCGTTCGGTCCACGCATAAAGATCGAGCGCTTTCGGCACTGCACGGCCCGTCACACCACGATCGGACAAATCAAAACCAGCACGCGCCATATCAAGAAATGTGAAATCATCATCTCGATCGGCCATCAGCACTGCTGGCACCATGCCACCCGAACCGCGCGTCAGGCCCGGCGTGAACGTCGCCCGCCCATCGCTGTCGGTGGTCGCTTCGCCCAGCACTTCATTGTTGCGTGCAAGCAATGTCAGCTTCACATGCTCAAGCGGCTTTGCACTTTCCAGCGAACGGGCAAAAACATTGATGCCGTCCTGTCCGGTATAGGTCGAAAGGCCGATGTCAGAGACGACAAACCACTGCGTTGCCTTGGTGCCATATTCCTCTTCGGACTTCTGGACCAGGGGCTCGGCGGTCAGCACATAGACGCCGGGCTTGCGTTCGGGCAGCGCTTCATCGACAGGAAAACTTGTTGTCGTTTCCTTGTTGAGCTCATGGCCTGCAACCTCGATCTCGCCTTCCCACATGGGCGCACCCATCTGATCGGAAATCGTGCTGATATCGTAATTGTCAAGCTGACGCAGGAACTGATAGCCGGAAAGAAGCTGCGCGAGAGAACGGTCGCCAACGCGGTAAAGCTTGACCTTGGCCGCATCCAGATTGACGCTGACCAGCGGAATGCCACGGCGCGCCTTGGCAGGCAGCACGAAGCTGTCGCCGGTAAAGCGCACGGATGGCGTGCGATCCTGCACATAAATCGAAAGATTGACCGGAGCAGGCAGTGCTTCGCCAACAGCCGATGGTAAACCCTGTCGGAACGTAAGCGTATAATTGCGGCCGTGCTCCAGACCTTCAACGCAGATCTGGCGATCCTTGGCTTCAAGCGCCTGCGGTAAACCATTGTCGAGCTGGACGAAGCTCGAATAATCGACACCGCTTTTGACCAGTTCTTCCGAAAACTGCGCGCAGATGCGCGGCGCGGCATTGTCGTTATCAACGGTGTTGTTGACAATGCGGAAGCCTTTGCGGGCTTTCAGATCTTCATAGGCTGCACGCACAGATGCGGAACTGACGAGATCAAGGCTTGCTTCATAGGCCTGCAAAGCCGGGCGGGACAGCTCGCGCTTTTCCAGTGCCTGCGCCATCACAGCAAGCGCTTCTGCACGTTGTTCCTTGGTGCGTGATGTCTGGTAGGCAAACCACGCGGCCGAGCTTGCATCACGCTGAAACTTCGCCCGCTCCTGACCGTTGGACGGCTCGGTTGCAAGCGCTGACAGCGCATATCCAGCCCAGATTTCGCTTTCATCTGGCGACATGCTGACAGCTAAGCGGAACTTTTCCATCACCGTACGCGGGTCGCCATTCAGTCCCGCAGCACCTGCTTCATTTCGCAATGTGCGCAGGCTGTCGGAGCTTTCAAGACCATTCAGTTCGCGCTTCAGACGGCGGGCTTCGTCAATCAGGTTGGCTGCGAAGAACGAGATTGCGGGCGGAGCACCAATATCCTCGCCCGCGGCTGCGCTGGCTTCGGCCACAACCTTGCCCGCGATGGAGCCAACGGACTGATTGAGCTTGTTGAAATCAGATTTCAAGAAGCACCACTTGACCTTAGGATTATAGGTGAAGGCAAGGCATGCATTGTCGCCCAGACAAATGTTTTTGCACTGATCAAGCGAGACATTCTTTTCGGTACGTAAGTCGAAGCCGAAATAATCGCTATCATCGGTGATCTCAATCCGCCGGGTTTCGGCGGCTTGCGTAGTGTGTGGCGCTGCCGACAGGCAGGCTACGACTGCCAATGCCCAGAAAAGCCGGTTGAAACCAATACGCATTTGCATCCCCTCGATACGATCGTTGCCATTTCCTTTTGTATTAGAAAAGGCGAAAAGAATTCGGATCATGTGAAGCCTCACCGCGACAAACTGTCAAGGCGAATAGGGGATATTTACAACTATTAGGATAAATCTGGAGGTGGAGTTTGCAACAGACATGTATCGCAGAGCTTATGGGATGCCCCTATCATATGAGAATATATAGCGCTGACGGAGAATCGGAACCTGTACTTGCCGCTTATCTTCCGAGCCTGTCCCTCACCAGAATGGCTGGGAGGGTTAACCTCCGTTAAGAATTTGGAACCAAACGGTCATTTGCGTGTTAAAATAAGGAATGCAGGATGCACATCGCTACGCACCACTGGAGGGAGGGCAGAGATGAGCAATATTCTATTCTGGACCGCTTTGGTAATCGCGCCGGTGCTTTTGGGTACCGCTTATGCCTATCTGCAATCGATCCGGCATAGGGACGATTTTTAGAAGCTGAAAGTACTTTTGGCGTTTTTTGTCCGACTTGATTGCAACCAGGTCGGACGCTTTTGTGCGCAGGGTGCTGGATTTAAATAGTGATCCTTCACCCATTTGCAGACTTATTCAAGTCACTTCTGTCTGCCGCTTCGAGCGTGGAATGAGGGGCTGTATTGTGTGTATCTTTCCCCATAAAGTTGATGTCTATCATCAGGACGATGTCTTCAATCGCACTCAATTAATAGATGTTTAATTAAGGTACCTCAACTTAAGGGTGCCGTTTTCAGCCTATACTTATTCCCCTATTCAAGGGGGGTTTGGAGAATTCTATAATAAAATTAATGAGTTATGATTATAAGTATATGCGTAGGCGCTTTACTCAATCCTTATATGCGTCATATTTGGGGATTTGAGGTGGTTGTTTTGTTCACTTGATCGACATGTTTCTCTGGAAGTATTTTCATTTACGATCTGATATTAGGCGTTGCCTATTCAAAGAAAATGCCCTTCTATTGTTACAAATAATGCATTGCTGGTAATTGAGGGGGTTGAATGCATCGTTGCAACATCGGCTTTAGGCCACATCATTTTTTATCCAGCAAAACGCTGACTCGTGGCGCGTACAAGTATTTTATGCGTGGGGGCGGCATATCGGCGGATGATGCTCAAAACTGGTCTCTCAAATCCACTTTGATGCATGGGAGCAAACCGCCTGCCTCTTCGGTGGAAATGCATCGTCCTCCGGTTCATTTTGCTTTGCCGGTACGTCATCTGACGCTTACGCTCGATAACGGTATGCCAGTGCGGGCGCAGTTTTGGGGTGGGCAATCGACATGAAATGGCAAAGAGACGTTACGTCAGGCATTCATGGGAACATCCTTGGTTGAGAGTGCAGCCGGATTTAGCATGTAATTTGGGATTGAACGTGAAGTGCTAACAATAATGGCGGTTGAAACCAATCGCCAGATTTCAGAGGAGGGAACAACGGCAATGGGTAGACGTGCATACGAAAAGCTCGCGAGAATCTGTGCATCCCTAAACACATCCGAGCAAGAGCTGGCGCACTCTCTCGGCATCTCGCGAGTAGCGCTGAAAGCGATAGATCGCACTGACGCGCCTCTCTATCTGCGGTTGGCATTGGCCGCTTTGGTATCGGAAATGAATCCGGATGAAGTGCTGAACTCAACGCGCGGAGGGTTAGAAAGGGAAGCACCTCTACGGCTCTTGTCGGCGAGGTGATTATCAAATGTTATGGGTTTCAAAGGTATTGTGGTGGCAAAATCTTTCGCTTTCCTTTTTTTGATTGGACTGTTTTGTTATCCGCAGTTGGCTATCGCGTCTTGTACGCGGTCAGCCGGTGCTGCGGATGCGATGACGCAGCGCCAGCTTTCGGCACTGCGCGCACTGGAACGCAGTCGCAGTTGCAAGAAGGGCGACGAGCGAGGTGGTTTTTTCAATCCTTGCCGCGATCTTGCACAACGAATAGCCGCAATACAGCGCCAGCTTGCTTCCAGCTCGCTGTCCTCTCGATCATGCGTTGAACAACCGACTGCCAGTCAGCCCGCAAAAGTGAAGCTTGAGCGGCCGAAGACGTCTCCAGTTGCGGCGAACAGCAAACCTTGGGGGGCGAGCGGTCTCAAAGGTGCACTCACTTACTGCGTTCGCTTGTCGGATGGATATCTGTTTCCTGCCCCACATTCGCAATTTCAAAAATCCGACAATGTGACGGAAACGATGGCGCGATGCCGTTTCATCTGTCAGGGGCAGAATGTGGATCTCTATGTTCTCAACGATCCGAACGGCGAGACGGCTGACATGGTGTCCGTCACGAATGGTAAGCCCTATGTCGAGCTGCCAACAGCCTATAACTACCATGATAGCAGAGAGTTCCAGAAATGTGATTGGGCTGGCTATGTCAGCAAGATCAGCGAGTTGCGCGCCAATAACAAAGGCGCTCGCGCATTTAAGAATGTGGTTGTTCCCATGCCGGATATGCGTCCTGTCCGTAACGATACCGATAGTGTTTCAACTGCATCCTTCGCGCCCATAACAGACCGCAATGTGCGCATAGTCGGTCCTGCTTTCATTTTTGATGAAGGCACGGGGAACGCGAAGCCCTCGGTGTTCTGACGGTCTAGTCTCCGTCCTCCCAAGTTCAATTTGAATGAGACGTGTCGCGATTGAGACTGAACAGCTTGCTGTCAGTCTATAACCTCCGTGAAACGGGCGCTTTCAGTTTGTGCCCGGAAACTATCGATCATTGCATTGTTTGAAATCTGTCAGCGTTGTTCGACCTGGAGGAGATAGACATGAGCAAGAACCGTGGTGTCGTTTACTTGCGACCCGGGACAGTCGAAGTACGTGATATCGAAGATCCAATATTGGCGGCACCCGACGGGAGGAAGCTGGAACATGCCGTCATACTGAAAGTGATCTCGACCAATATTTGTGGTTCCGATCAGCATATGGTTCGAGGACGCACAACCGCGATGCCGGGCCTTGTGCTTGGTCATGAAATCACAGGTGAAATCATCGAAAAGGGTAGCGATGTCGAGATGCTCGACGTAGGCGATATCGTTTCGGTGCCATTCAACGTTGCTTGCGGACGCTGCCGTTGCTGCAAATCTCAGGATACAGGTGTCTGTCTTACGGTCAATCCGTCACGCGCCGGTGGCGCCTATGGATATGTTGACATGGGCGGGTGGATCGGTGGACAGGCACGCTACGTCATGGTTCCCTATGCCGATTTTAATCTGCTCAAGTTCCCTGATCGTGAACAGGCGATGGATAAAATCCGAGATTTGACCATGCTTTCCGACATACTGCCGACGGGTTTCCATGGCGCGGTCAAGGCCGGTGTCGGCGTTGGTTCCGTTGTTTATGTTGCAGGTGCAGGACCGGTCGGTCTTGCCGCTGCTGCCTCCGCACGTATTCTGGGCGCCGCAGTTGTCATGATTGGCGATTTCAACAAGGATCGTCTCAATCATGCCAGGAAAGTTGGCTTTGAACCCATTGATCTGTCGGCAAGTGATCGTCTTGGCGACATGATTGCGGAGGTGACAGGCAGCAATGAGGTTGACAGCGCCATCGATGCTGTCGGTTTTGAAGCGCGCGGTCACAGCGGCGGTGAGCAACCTGCAATTGTGCTGAACCAAATGATGGAGATAACTCGTCCTGCCGGAGCGATTGGCATCCCGGGGCTTTACGTCACCGAAGATCCTGGTGCGGTCGATAACGCCGCGAAACAAGGTAGTTTGTCGTTGCGGTTCGGGCTCGGTTGGGCCAAAGCGCAGTCATTCCATACCGGACAGACACCGGTTCTGAAATATAATCGTCAGTTGATGCAGGCTATCCTGCATGGACGCCTGAACATCGCTGAAATCGTGAACGCTCAGGTTATTTCACTGGAGGATGCGGCGAAAGGTTATGAAAGCTTCGATCAGGGTGCGGCGAAGAAATTCGTTCTCGATCCACATGGCCTTTTGAACAAGGCTGCCTGATCCAACCTGATTTCGCAACGCGAAAAGGGCGTCCTTATGGACGCTTTTTTTGCGCATTGGCAAGCCATGTGTTTAGGTGAACGGCAGAATTCACTTTATCTATCAATAGCTTGTTTGATAGGTGTGCTATCTTCAATAAGGCGATGCCAGCTTCTTCCAAACCACAGATAGGACTAAATATTTTGCGCGTTTCGAACGCCCGTTAAGGCGTATTTCCACCGTCGGAATGATTGCTTTCTGGTTGCTGTTTTGACTAGATTGTCATGAAACAAATTCTGTATAACAAAACAATTATGGACATGTCATGATGGAGCCGGTGAACACATGTGGAAACCCGTGTTGGAAATGCGCAAAGGTGTCACGAAGCACCGGCTTTTGACGGATAAAATCGTCGACGATATCGAAAAAGGCGTTCTTCTACCTACTACACGTATGCCGACGCATCGAGATCTGGCTCACAAGCTCGGCCTTTCGGTGCAAACGGTCAGTATCAGTTACAAAGAGGCTGAACGGCGTGGTTACCTGCGCGGCGAGGTCGGTCGCGGAACCTATGTGTGCAATAGGGTGACGGAGCGAGCGGACCGGTTTATGCTAGATCGGGACCCAAGCGGCACAGCGGATTTATCAATCATTCGGGCAGTTTATACTGAAGCGCATGAGAATGCTTCGCGCCGTGTGCTAGAAGAAATGAGCCAGTCGGATAATGCAAGTTTTATGCGGCCTTGTCGTCCGATTGCGGGGTTGGATAGACATCGTACTGTCGCACAGGATTGGCTGCGCGGCTTATCGGTAGACGTTGATCCGGGCCGGATCATCGTTACAAACGGTGCCGCACACGGGCTGTTCCTTGCCGTCGCAGCTGTTGTGCAGCCGGGAGAGGTCGTGCTGACGGAAAGCCTGACAGACCATGGCATCATCGGCCTCGCCAATGTGCTTGGATTTACTCTGCGTGGCCTCCCGCTCGACGAACAGGGCATTCTACCTGATGCGTTCGCAATCGCCTGCGAGGCAGGTGATGTTCGTGCACTTGTAATGATCCCGACACTCGGCAATCCGACCAGCCATCTGATGGGAGCCGAGCGCCGTATAGCAATTGCAGAAATCGCACAGCGATACGGCGTCTGCGTTATCGAGGACGAGGTCTATAAGCCTATCCTTGAAGACAGATTGCCATCGATGCCTGAGCTACTGCCAGACCTCGGCTTTTTTGTCACAAGCTTTACCAAGACGGTCATGACCGGTTTGCGCACAGGTTATCTCGTGGTTCCGACACAATATTCCATTCGAGTTACGTCCATTCTGCGCGTCACAAGTTGGAGCGGCGTCAATCTCATGGGTGAAATGGCCAGCCGCTGGATCGAAGATGGCACAGCAGCGAAACTCATCGACATTCAACGCAGTGAGTTGCGATCACGCCAGGCGCTAGTGACCGATATCCTGGGTACACTCGTGGCAGGCAGCAATCCACTCTCTTTATGTGCCTGGTTGAAAATTCCTCGCAACTGGTCTGAAGATGGGCTGGTGCGCGCGCTGGCCAATAAAGGCGTTGCAGTTACGCCTTCTGATCCCTTTGTAGCGGGTGCGGATCGAGGAAATGGAGGCGTCCGGATATGTCTCGGCGGGCGGCTTTCCCGCTCCGCTTTGCAGGCGGCACTTGAGACGATCCGTGAGACCTTTACACAGTTGCCGCCCGTTTATGACGTTGGTTCGATCACCTGAACGATCAATGTTAAAACGCCTTTCAATCTGATTGAATCAGATAGGCCCTCCAACTGTTTGGTTTGACGCGCATCTCGTCCGAAAGCCGATCCACACTTTTCGGGATGCGCTCTAAAGCACTGACTGCAGGAATTCCTTGGTGCGATCTTCCGTAGGTGCCTGAAATATCTGTTCCGGCGTGCCCTGTTCGCAGATACGTCCCTTGTCAAAGAAACAAACCCGGTCGGACACTTCCCGGGCAAATCGCATTTCATGCGTGACAAGAAGCATGGTCAGGTCATGTTCCTGGGCCAGACTGCGAATGACGGATAGCACTTCACCCACCAGTTGTGGATCGAGAGCGGATGTCGGTTCATCGAACAAGAGGACGCGCGGGCGCATGGCAAGCGAGCGGGCTATAGCAACGCGCTGTTGCTGACCACCGGAAAGCTGCGATGGATAATGATCTTTCTTGTCGCTCAACCCCACAAGCGAGAGCAGGTCGAGAGCACGTGCTTCTGCTTCGCCGCGTTTCATGCCTAAGACATGGACCGGTGCTTCAATAATATTGCGTAGGACAGACATGTGCGGAAACAGATTGAAGCTCTGGAACACCATGCCGACATACGACCTGATCTTGCGCAAATGGCTTTCGCTCGCCTGAAACTGCCCTTTACCGTTTGGCTCATGATAGGACATGTCTGCAAGCTCAAGCTTACCCTCCTGAAATGGCTCCAGTGTCATGAGAATGCGAAGAACTGTCGATTTTCCCGATCCTGAGGGTCCGATCAACGTGACTTTCTCACCTGTCTTGACCGAAAAATTGAAGCGATCCAGTACAGTCAGCGCTCCGAAGCGCTTAGTAACGTCCTGAAAGCGGATAATTTCCTGGGTCATTTGAGTGCGATCCCGTTTTTCGGAAGTGTGCGTTCAAGCAGGCGTATGAGCGCCGAGCAGATGAGGGTCAGCACGAGGAAGATCAGGCCGACCATCGACAGCGGCACCAGATATTCGAACGTGCGGTCGCCGATCAAATTAGCGAGGTTGAGCATGTCGACAATGCTCACGACAGACAGAACCGGTGTCTCTTTAAGCATGGACACGAGGTAATTACCCATAGTCGGGATGATCCGCGGAACGGCTTGTGGAATGACAATATCCCGATAGGTGCGCCATGGCGTGAGATTCAGTGCCAGCGCCGCTTCCCACTGTCCGCGTGGAATGGCTTCGATGCCTCCACGATATACCTCCGACGTATACGCGGAGTATTGAAGCCCGAGTGCCAAAGCACCGGTCAGGAAAGCAGGCAGAACAATCCCGTAAACGGGCAGCACGTAGTACAGGAAAAACAGTTGTACCAGCAGCGGCGTATCACGAAGAAACTCAACCACGACCGCCGTTGGCCAGGATATAGCCTTATATGGGCTGCGTCGCAGAAGTGCGAAGACAAGACCGAGGACTAGCGCGATTGCAAAGCCGGTTGCGGCTGCTTTCAGGGTTACCGTTAGCCCAATCGCCAGAATTGGCAGAATGGAAATCGCGAAGGACAGTGTGGACGAGGTGTCCCAAGCATAGCCGTAGATCATGCGAAACCTCCAGCCATGGTCTGGCGTTTCAGACGCCGTTCCAGCCAACGAATCGCTGCCGCCAGCACGAGCGCCATTGCAAAGTAGCCAAACAGGGTCAGTGTATAGATCGTCACGCTGTCGAGCGTCAGATTGCGTAGGCGTTGGGCCTGGAAGGTCAAGTCGCTGATCGCGATCAGCGAGGCAAGCGCAGTGTCCTTGAGATTGTGGATTGCGAGATTACCGAAGGCTGGCATCATTTCGACCACCGCTTGTGGCAGAATGATGTGAAACAAGCTATGTCCCTTGCTGAAATTTAGCGCCCGGGCAGCTTCATGTTGCGCTTCCGGCACAGCCTGTAAAGCACCACGAACCACTTCCGCGCCATAGGCGCCAATATTAAGCCCAAGCCCCATGATGCCGGTGGTGATCGGATCAAAGGAAATGCCGATCAGCGGCAAGGCATAATAGAGCCAGAACAATTGCACGAGTAGAGATGTACCGCGGAATATCTCAATATAGATCACCGCAACCGTGGATAGGACCGGCCCGCCGGCAAAACGGGCAATCCCGGCAGAAAAGGCCAGTATGGTGCCGATGGTCATCGAACTTAGGGCAAGAATGGCGGTGATTTGCGCGCCCTCGAGAAGGGCGGGAAGATATTCCGTCCAATGCATATGATCGTCTCCCGGTTGAGATGAGACAATACCCGCCGAACCCGTCAATGGTGCGGCGGGCTGAAGTCGACTTACTTAGCGTTGCATAGGCTCGCCGTATCGACGGTTCGCGCGGCTTCTACGCTTTCTTCGCTAAGGCCATATGTCATCAGGATTTTCTTATAATCGTCAGTCTTCTTGAACTCGATAAGCTCCTTGTTGAAGGCTTCGTACAATTCCTTATCTTCCGGACGGAAGCTGAAGGCGCCGAAGCTTCTGGCAGACTTGCCGTCGACAACCGGATCAGTGAAAGGATGCGCCTGTTCCAGTTCTGGCGAGTTGTCGACCAGTTTGGCGACTGTCAATTCCGTTGCGGCGTATGCATCTGCCCGCCCGGTCTGGACCGTCGACGGAGCATCGGCATTGCCCTGGATCATAATAATCTGAGATTCATCGATGCCCATTCCGTGCAGGAAGTCGATCTGATCCGCACCTGAAACGATTGCGACCTTCAACGATGGGTCTTTCTTGATGTCTTCATAGGAATGGATGTTCTTGGGGTTACCCTTTGGAACCAGAAGTCCTTCACCGTAACTCGAGTTTGCAACGGTGAACTTTACTTGCTTGCAACGATCTGGCAGGACATTCTGCTCTGCCCCGACGAACTCAAACCGTTTGGCCTTCAGGCCGGGAATGAGCGAACCGAACGGGGTTACCGTCCAGTCGATTTCCTCAATGCCGAGCTTCTTGAAGATTGCATCCGCGACGTCAGGGCCAATGCCCTTCGCTGCGCCGCTTTCGTTCATATAACCATAAGGCACTTCATTGGCTGTTGCTCCGCGAACGAAGCCCGCACTCTTGAGATCATCGACCGTTACGGCTTGTGACGGAAGCGTGAGAGCCAGAACCGCAGTTGCCGAGAACAGAGCGGAAATAGTAATCAGTTTCATGCGCATTGTGTTCACTCCTCTTTTTGAATGCCGGTTGTTTTCCGGCTTGTCAGTCGGCTGGTATTGATCGGTTTACTTCGAGGCAGGCTCCTCGCTGATCGTGGCAATGACCGACAAGCAGTCACCCATCTTGATGAGACCTGGAAAGTGACGGGCTGCGAGAATTCCGTCGAGGGCGGCGCGGTACTCCTGCGGAGCTACGCCTGTACGGTTTACGGTATGGACGCGCGCAATGAGGTCGCCTTCGCGTACTTCCGCACCGAGATCAACCAAAGGCTCGAGCAAACCTTCGGTCTCAGCAAAACCGAAGCATTCCTGCGACGGCATATCGAGCCATGTCGTGGGTGTAATCTCCACCTGTCCTTGCAGGATACCTGCATGACATAAAAGGTTACGAATGCCACGTTTGGCGATGGAAGCCGTGCGGGCTGAAATCGTGCCGCCGCCGGAAAGCTCAGTGGTAACGAACACTTTGCCCGCCTCTTCAGCTATCGTATCGTACATGCCGACTCCATCGATCTCGATCATCCGCATCGAAAAAGGTGCCGAAAAGGCTTTGACAGCAGCAAAGCAGCGAGCCTCCTGTGCCGTATCGGGCAATGCGTGCGCTGCAGCGTAAGGCAGGAAGTCTAGTGTCCGTCCTCCCGAATGAAAATCCATGACTATATCGGCTGTCGGCAGAAGGTAGCGGGTAAAATAGTCCGCTATCTTTTCTGTGACAGTGCCATCCGGGCGACCGGGGAAACTGCGGTTGAGATTGCCCTTGTCGATAGGTGATGTTCGCGTCCCCGCAAGAAATGCCGGAAAGTTCATTGCAGGAACAATGATGACGCGGCCGGCAATCTCTTCCGGTTTCAGATTAATGGCGAGATCGTAGAGTGCCACGGGACCTTCATATTCATCGCCATGATTGGCACCAGTCAGGAGGGCGGTGGGGCCATCGCCATTGCGGATTACGCAGATGGGTAGCATCAGAGATCCCCATGCGGAATCGTCTCTGGACCACGGTAATCGCAAATGCCCGTGCTGCAAGCCATCGCGATTGAGATCGACGGTCGGCGCGATCGGGGAGGGGCGTGAGGGGGGGAGAGTATGCATCATTGCGGTGTCCTAATCCTTGACCACGAGCTTACGTGGAACATTCGACAGGCATTCAACACCCGTTTCGGTAATAACGATGCTCTCAGTGATCTCCAGCCCCATGGTTTCCAACCAGAGGCCTGTCATGAAATGAAAGGTCATACCGGGTTGCAACTCGGTGCGGTCGCCGGGGCGCAGGCTCATCGTGCGCTCGCCCCAGTCCGGTGGATAGGACAAGCCGATGGAATAGCCGGTGCGGTTGTCCTTGATGATCCCGTATTTTTTCAACACATCGAAAAAGCCGTTGGCGATATCTTCGCATGTGTTGCCGGGACGTGCTGCGGCAAGTCCTGCCTCCATCCCTTCGAGTGTTGCTTTCTCGGCGTCAAGAAAGGCCTGTGTCGGCTTGCCAAGAAATACGGTGCGCGAAAGCGGGCAATGATAGCGCTTATAGCAGCCAGCGATCTCGAAAAAGGTGCCTTCGCCGGTATTCATCGGCAGATCGTTCCAAGTCAGATGTGGTGCGGATGCGTCAGGTCCCGAAGGAAGCAACGGCACAATAGCCGGATAATCACCACCGAAATCGTCAACGCCGCGCGTACCTGCATCGTAAATTTCTGCGACCAGATCGCATTTGCGCATGCCTGGCTCGATTTTGTCGACGATGCGCCGATGCATAGCTTCAACGATGCGACCCGCCTTGCGCATATAGTCGATTTCAGTCGGGCTCTTGACAGCGCGCTGCCAGTTGACCAGCCCCTGCGCATCCTTGAAGCGCGCATTTGGCAGATGCTTCTGTAAAGCATGATGCGCGGCAGCCGTGTACCAGTAATTGTCGAACTCGACAGCTATGGTTTTGTTACCCCAACCTTTTGCTTTCAGCATCGAGGCCAGGAGATCCATGGGATGGCGCTCCAGCGATTGCACATAATGATCGGGATAGCCGATAATATTGTCGTGGCTGAGCCACGCAGTGCGCTTCGCGCCGTTGCCATCCTGACCTCGACCGTACCAGATCGGTTCACCTTCCGTGGAAAGCACAACGCACTGATGGACATAGAAGGACCAGCCGTCATAGCCGGTAAGCCAGTGCATGTTGGATGGATCGGTTACGATGATTACATCGAAGCCTGCCTTCTCTATAGCGCGCCGGGTTTGGGCTATCCGCTGATCGTATTCCGCGCGGGTGAAGTTAAGTTCCACACTCATCGACTGGCTCCTGCAGCTTTAGTTGGATCTATTTTCGTGCCTGCATTGCGCAGCTTGGCACGCTCCGTCGCGAGACGAGCAATCGCGGTGTCTTGAACCCCCGTTCCCGTGAGGTCGCAGAAGGTTATGTCATCTGCTTTCCGCTGGAATGTGCGGGCATTGAGAGCGATTTGTCCCAGTTCTGGAAAGGCAGTATCCGTCGCAACGATCCCCGTCGAAATCGCATGATGCAATTCGCCAAGCCTGCGTGTCTGGGTGAGGCTATCCGCAATATAGGTGATCGGTCGCCGGAACAGGGCAGGATCAATCTCGTTTTTGTGTTCGGCGTCCGAGCCCATCGCGGTGAGATGCTGGCCGGCAACCAGCCATTCAGCCTTTATGAGCGGCGTTTCCGATGGTGTTGTCGTAACAATTATATCAGCGCCGTCGCAAGCTTTCTGTGCATCTGCAACTGCCGTCACCGATATTCCGAGCTCCTCGGTGAATTTTTGCGCAGCTTTTTGCGCGCTGTCGAAATTACGTGCCCAAATCCTGGCTTCGGTGATGGGACGCACGAGTGTCAGCGCTTCAAGCTGCATTCCCGCTTGCATGCCGGCGCCAAAGATGGTTGCCGCGCGGGCGTCTTCCCGTGCCAGATATTTTGAGGCGACAGCACCCGCAGCCGCGGTGCGCACATCGGTCAGATAGCCATTGTCAAGCAATAGCGCTTCAATAAGGCCGGTCTTTGCCGAGAATTGGATCATCAGCCCGTTGGTAGACGGCAAGCCAATGGACGGATTGTTGAAGAAACCGGGACTTATCTTGATAACAAAGCTGTCAAGTTCGGAAATGTAAGCCGTTTTTACGTCAACTTCGCCACGCTCGGCTGGGATATCCAACCGAAGAATTGGCGGCATGCTGACGCCGCCGCTGGCCAGTGAGCAGAACGCATTCTCCACGCACGTCACGCTGTCGATGTCGAGGGCTATAATCTGTCTCAGATCCGCCTCAGTCAGAATTCTCATCTCGGCCATCAGCCTGCTCTCCGATAGCGGTCTTCCACAATCGCGCGATGTTGTTCGGGATCTATGTTGCCACCTGAGATAACGATGGCAGTCGGCCCCTCTAGCTTGATCTTGCCGCTCAACAAGGCACCAATGCCAACCGCAGCGGCGCCTTCGATGATTTCACCTTCCTGCATTGCAGCGTGTCTGATCCCCGCCGCAATCTCTTCTTCATCGAGCAGGATCACGTCGTCCAGCAATGAGCGGCACATTGCAAAGGTCCAGTGATTGTTAAGACCAATGCCCCCACCCAATGAATCTGCAAGGGTCTGCAATTCCTCGACATTGACCGGCCTACCGGCTGTGAGGCTGGCATCCATGGCTGCACCGCGAGTCATGGAAACGCCTACTATGCGGCTATAAGGGCGCAGAGCCTTGACGGTTGCGGCGATGCCTGCAGCAAGTCCTCCACCTGAAAGCGGAATGAGAACAGTTCCGGTGTCCGGCTGATCATCGATGATTTCCAGACCGACTGTGCCTTGTCCGGCAATAATGCGCGGATCGTCGAATGGTGGAATGACATTCATTCCTTCCTCGTTTGCCAGTCTCGCCACTTCATCCATGGCGTCATCCTGCGAATTTCCAACGATACGCACATCCGCACCAAGATCGCGTATCGCACTGACTTTGTTGCTTGGTACTAGCGATGAGAGGCAAACAGTAGCGATCAACCCTTGCTCAAAAGCTGCATGCGCAAGTGCACGTCCGTGATTGCCGGTTGATGCAGTCACGAGCCCACGTTTGCGATCGTCCGCTGATAGGCTAAGGACAGCATTGGTCGCACCACGCAGCTTGAAGCTGCCGGTCGTCTGTCGATTTTCCAGTTTCAGATAGACGGGAGTTCCTGCAAGTTTGCTCAAATGACTGGAGCACGTCAGCGGCGTTCTCACTACAAGATCTTTCAGCCTGTCGCGCGCCGCCTCGACATCCTCAAGGCCAATCATTTCATTAGGTTTTCCTGTCACGGCGCTGCCCCTCATAGCGTCATGGTGATGGGAAAAGCAGCGTTGAGGTTTATCGAAGGCTGCAGCAGATGTACGGACGGAAGGCGCAATAATGCACCACGTGCGAAACCGTAAGGTCGCATTCTCGTTCCCCATATGTTTGGTTTTTATTCTTGGCTCTATGTGTGAAAGAGCATTGTTATCATGTCAATAATTATATTGAATCATTACAATTCTGAACTGTAACGACTTTTCGATGTCGGAGCCTTGCCACCAGCGCAGGGGCGTGCGAATGAGGGAGGGAATGTTTGAAGACTTGGATCAATATAATGAAGGCCGCCTTGAAGCTCGATTCCGTCGATCTGCGTATTCTCGAAGCTGTTCAGGAGAATGCGCGGATTACCAAGCTTGCCTTGGCGGAGAAGGTTGGGCTTTCTGCGACACCCTGCTGGCTGCGACTGCGCAAGCTGGAAGAAGCAGGCGTTGTCACCGGTTATCATGCGCGCATTGCATATCGAAAAATAGCCCCGATTGCGCACGTCATTGTGCAGATCACTCTGGGTAACCATCGTCAAAGTGACTTTGAACGGTTCGAGAGAGCCATTGCAGCCGTGCCCGAGATCGTTTCCTGTTGGTCGGTTGGTGGCGGCGTGGACTATTTTCTGATGATTGTGGCACGCGACATTGACGGATACCAGCGTCTGATCGACCGTCTTCTCGACCAAAATATCGGCATAGAACGCTACTTCACCTATATCGTGACCAAGCTGGTCAAGGACGAGAAGACGAGCGCACCTTTGTCGCTGCTCAAGGAAATCGCAGGCTAGTCCAAACAGAGTGTCTGGCGTTTCAGTTTAGTCCAATTAACACATCTCTCGGGTATCTTTGGTCCGAATATCGAATGACCCTGTGACAAACTTCTTCCTGAATTGGGAGAAGAATAATGAATGCCGTTCTGGATCATCCGATACAACATGACGGGCTGGGCAGGCTTCGCGATAAGCACCTTTTTCGTGAACTGAGCTATGTCGATGGACGGTGGGTAGCTGGAGAAAAGGCCGACACCTGCGCTGTTATCGATCCTGCCACCGGTCGGCGGCTTGCTCGCGTGGCAAGTCTTGGCGAAGCAGAGACGACATTAGCGATCGATGCCGCAGTAAATGCGTTCTCGGTCTGGCGTGATAAGCTGCCTCAAGAACGATCCTCGGTCTTGCGGCGATGGTTCGAGCTGGTCACGGTAAATCGTGAAGATCTCGCATTGCTGATGACGCTGGAGCAGGGCAAACCGCTGGCGGAATCGATTGGTGAAATCGACTATGGTGCATCTTTCATCGAGTGGTTTGCCGAAGAAGCGAAGCGGCTAAACGGTGAAACCGTAGCGAGTCATCTCCCTAATGCCGAGATGATCGTGCGCCGTGAGGCGCTGGGGGTGGTCGGGCTTGTTACGCCATGGAACTTTCCGCACGCAATGATCACGCGCAAGGCGGCCGCGGCGATTGCCGCCGGATGCCCGGTCGTCGTGCATCCCTCTTCAGAAACACCGCTTTCCGCGCTTGCCTTGGCCGAACTGGCCGAGCGTGCCGGAATGCCATCTGGCATATTCAATGTGGTGACAGGCAAGGCCGCACCTATCGTTGATGCCTTGTGCAATGATGAGCGTGTGCGAGGGCTGAGCTTCACCGGTTCAACGGAAATCGGCAAGCTTATCGCCACCAAAAGCGCGAACACGATGAAACGGCTCGTCATGGAGCTTGGTGGACATGCACCGTTGATCATCTTCGATGATGCCGATGTTGGACGGGCTGTCGATGTCGCTATGGCTGCCAAGTTTGCGACGTCTGGTCAGGATTGTCTTGCGGCAAACCGCATCTTTGTCCAACGTGGGATTTTGAAAACCTTCACCGAGGCGTTTGCTGCGCGCATCGCGGCGCTGAAAATCGGTAACGGGCTCGATCCGTCATCGGATATCGGCCCTCTGATGCACAGCCGTGCGGTCGACAAGGTTGAAGAGCACGTGCGCGACGCTCAGCAAAGGGGCAGCAGCATCGTTGTGGGCGGCAACCGGCTCGGAGACGCCGGGCTTTTCTTCGAGCCAACTTTGCTTGTCGATGTGCCAGACGATGCTGCGATCATGCAAGAAGAGACGTTCGGACCAGTTGCTGCCGTTGCTGCTTTTGAAAATGAAGATGAAGTCATCGCACGTGCAAATGCGACACAGTATGGCTTGGTTGCCTATGTCGTAACGGCAAACGGTGCCCGACAACTGCGTATGGGCCGTGCACTCGAATACGGAATGGTGGCAATCAACCGAGCGAAGATCACCGGCGCGCCGATCCCATTTGGTGGCTGGAAGCAGTCGGGACTTGGCCGCGAAGGTTCACATCAGGGCATAGAGGCTTTCACGGAACTCAAATATCTCTGCATTGATACCGCCGCGTGAAAGCGTGACGATAGGAAAGGAATATAACGATGTTGAACAATAGCAATGAACTCACTGCCTGGGATCGGGATCATTTCTTTCACCCGTCTACCCATATGGGCATGCATGCGCGGGGTGAAACACCAACGCGGGTGCTGGAAGGCGGCGAAGGCGTTTATATTGCCGATGTCAACGGTCGCAAGAGTCTTGATGCCTTCGCAGGTCTTTACTGCGTCAATGTTGGCTATGGCCGCACTGAAATCGCGGATGCGATTGCGGAACAGGCGCGCAAGCTTGCTTATTATCATGCCTATGTCGGTCATGGCACTGAAGTGTCGATTACGCTCGCCAAGATGATTATTGATCGCGCTCCAGAGCATATGAGCCGTGTATACTTTGGCCTTTCGGGTTCGGATGCTAACGAAACGAATATCAAGCTCATCTGGTACTACAACAATATCCTGGGTCGCCCGGAAAAGAAGAAGATCATTTCGCGTTGGCGCGGATATCACGGCTCGGGCGTTATGACAGGCAGCATGACCGGGCTTGCGACTTTCCACAACGCATTTGATTTGCCGCGTGCGCCAATTCTGCATACGGAAGCGCCCTATTACTTCCGTCGTGCAGACCGCTCGATGAGCGAAGAGCAGTTCTCGCAACACTGTGCCGACAAGCTTGAAGAAATGATCCTTGCAGAAGGCCCGGAGACAATTGCAGCCTTTATTGGCGAGCCTGTTTTGGGTACCGGTGGTATTGTGCCGCCGCCTGCTGGCTACTGGCAGAAGGTTCAAGCTGTTCTTGATCGTTATGATATTCTGCTTGTTGCCGATGAGGTTGTTACCGGCTTCGGTCGTCTTGGCAGCATGTTCGGTTCCGACCACTATGGAATGAAGCCAGATTTGATCACCATCGCCAAGGGACTGACCTCGGCTTACGCACCGCTTTCCGGTTCTATTGTATCCGACCGCATGTGGCAGGTGCTGGTTCAAGGATCGGACAAGATGGGGCCAATTGGCCATGGCTGGACCTATTCCGCTCATCCGATCTGTGCAGCAGCGGGCGTGGCCAATCTCAAGCTCATTGACGAACTGAAGCTGGTTGAAAATGCCGGTTCCACAGGCGCCTACTTCCGCAAGGCATTAAAGGATGCTCTTGGCGACCATAAATATGTCGGCGAAATCCGGGGCGAAGGCCTTATGGCGGCGATCGAGTTCGTGGAAGATCGTGATGATCGCAAGTTTTTCGATCCATCTCTGAAGATCGGCGCTCAGGTTTCAACGGCTCTTCTGGCCAATGGTGTTATTGGGCGTGCCATGCCAGAAGGCGATATTCTGGGATTTGCGCCGCCACTTTGCCTGTCGCTTGAGGAGGCGGACAAGGTAGTCACGGCTACGAAAAAGGCAGTCGATGCTGTTTTTGCTTAAGTCCTTGTCCCCGGAGGCACGTCTTCCGGGGACGATACCACAAGGGGTTAAATGCCTATACTGGCAGCTTTATATGATGTCTGCGGTACCTTCGCGGTCCAATTTTTGAATCTGGTACGCCACAGTCATTTTCGTCGTCCGGTGATTGAGTGGACTTGCCGAAAACTTTTCTCCACCATATCTCTCGGAGAATATAGCGAGGAGCCAATCCGATGACTACGATTGACTTAAAGCGTATTTATGAAGCTCTTTCGACCGATGACGGCTATCGAATTCTCGTGGATCGTGTCTGGCCACGTGGCATAACAAAAGAAAAGGCTGATATAGATTTATGGGCCAAGGATATCGCCCCATCGACGGATCTTCGCAAATGGTTTGGTCACGATCCTGCGCGATGGAATGAATTTCAGCAAAAATATCGCGAGGAACTCGTAGGTAAGAAGTCCGCCGTCAAGGAATTGATTGCGAAGGCACGGGGCAGGAGGCTGACGCTGTTATACGGTGCACGGGATCAGGAGCACAATCAAGCTGTGGTCCTGCATGAGTTCATGCAAACCCTGTAGGGGAATCCGAAAGCAGTGTTTTCTTAGTCTCTGCCTTCCTCAGGAGCACCCAAAGGAAAAAGATGACGAAACGAACGTGCTTCGTCCAACGCACGGGCATAACTTGGCCGTGCAAGCAGACGTTTGCGGTAAGCCCACACATTGGCAAATTTTTCGGGAATGGCATAAGTCCAGTCTGCATAGAGCAGGGAAGGTGCCGCAGCACAGTCGGCGAGGCTGAAATCATCGCCGGAGACCCATTCACGACCACCCATATGCTGATCCAGAAATGCGTAGGCTGTATCGAACGTCGCCCGCCAGCGGTCTCCACCGTCGTCGTGTTCACGACCAAGTGCAATGTAAACAAGGCGTTGTTGTGGATAGTTTATGTAATTATCAAAGAAGCGATCCCACATTCTCACGTCCGCGCTGACCAACGGGTCTAATGGGATCAGCCGTTTGGAGTGAGGATAGGCGGCTTCGAGATATTCGATGATACCCGTCGCTTCAAAAACCAGTTTTCCATTGTCTGTTAGTACAGGAAACTTACCGAAGGGCCAAAGTGCGGCGAACTCGCTCGCTACCGGTTCCGTCCCGTCCAGCATTCTTGCTTCGAAGGCTATGTCCTTTTCATAAAAGGCGGTTATCGCCTTCTGACAGTATGACGAAAAGGGATGGAGGTAGAGTTTCAAAGTCATCGTAGTCCTCCCAGGCTGATAGCAGATGAACTTCAATCACCATTACGCAATAATCCGCAAGATTGATGCATAATACGGTAACTGGTAGAAGGCTTTCGAGGAATATCGAGAGCCTCAATCGTTCTCTAAGTATTGCCATTATGCGCGGCGAGCGCTCTGTTGTCGGCCTTGTTGTTCTGACCGGTTAATCGTACGTTGGCTGGAACCGACCGAACAGCGGATCAACGGACAAAAACGAAGCGGCCTGCTTTCAATCGGCCGTTTGTATTCAGCGATCAACCGGCTTTCCCTGTGTTATCAGCCGGGCACTATGCTGGCCGGAAATATATGTCCATAGCCAACTCCAGGCGACGGCAGCACGACTTCTTGTTCCAATGAGGAAGAAGATGTGTGCGATCCCCCAGAACCACCAGGCGATGGTTCCCTTGAGCTTGAAGCGCCCCATATCCACCACAGCAGCGCCTCTGCCAATGGTCGCAAGGTTGCCCTGATGCTTGTAACGGAACGGCATCGGTGGCGTTGTTCCTTCAATGCGGCTTTTGATTACCTTTGCGACATAGGCACCTTGCTGTTTGGCGGCAGGGGCAATGCCCGGAACCGGTCTGCCGTCTTTTCCTTCGACCCACGCCGTGTCGCCGATAACGAAGATATCGTCATGGCCGGGCACATTGAGATTGGATAGAACCTTCACACGTCCGGCGCGGTCGCTCTCGGCGTTCAGCCAGGTCGCCGCAGGAGAGGCGGCAACGCCCGCCGCCCAAATTGCCGTATGGCAAGGAATGAACTCTTCGCCGACAGTTACGCCGTCGGCGGTAATGTCCTTGACTGGAATTCCAAGTCGGACTTCAACCCCCAGTTTGTGGAGCGCTTTCAATGCATAATCGGAGAGGTTTTCGGGAAAAGCTGCCAGAATGCGCGGGCCTGCTTCTAGTAGCATAACGCGCGTTTGCCGCGTATCTATATTGCGAAATTCCGGCCATATGGTCTGCTTGGCCAGTTCCGCGATAATGCCTGCAAGTTCTACACCAGTTGGCCCGCCACCCACAATGCCAAATGTCAGCAACGCCCGCCGCTTTGCTTCGTCTGTTTCGCGCTCCGCACGCTCGAAAGCCAACAGCAGGCGACGGCGAATGGTGGTTGCATCTTCCAACGCCTTCAGTCCGGGCGCCAGTGCCTCCCATTGGTCGTTGCCGAAATAAGCGTGACGAGCTCCAGTGGCGAGCACAAGCATGTCGTAAGAAATTTCAGCGCCGTTTTCGAGTTTCACCTCGCTTCGTTCGGTATCAACATCTGTAACGGTACCCAGCAGAGTGGTTACTTCTTTGCGGTCGCGAAACAGATGGCGGATTGGCCAGGCAATCTCTGAGGTGGCGAGGATGGTGGTCGCAACCTGATAGAGAAGTGGTTGGAACAGATGGTGGTTGCGCTGATCGATCAGCGTTATTCGCATGTCGACATTTCTGAGGTCGTGGATCAATTGCAAACCACCGAACCCGGCACCGACAACAACGAGATGGGAAACACGCTTTTGGCTCATTATTTCAGCCTGCTTTCTGGGACAATCCACAAATCAGCGGCCCACTCCCAGCCGCACGGTGACCGTTCGACATCAATGTATGCCTGATACCACAATTTCCAGACCGTTTGTCTTGGAGGGACCGGACGTTTCCGAATGAGGCGGCCACAATCAAACCGATGACATAATAAGTAAGTTGCGACGAACTTCGTCGCCATTACCGTTCGTAAACTGATTCTCTATCATCGCATGGGTAGCCTCCCATATTGGTACGGCTGCGGCAAGAATAGCTTTTCCTTCTGGTGTAAGTTGCAATAGACGCTCCCGCTTGTCGCTGGGATTCACGATGATCTCCACCCAACCTTGCCGCTGCAACGGCTTCAAGGCCGCCGTCAAAGTGGTCTGATCCATCGCCAGGAGTTCGGCAACCGGCTTCATCGATGGCGGTGCCGGGCGGTTGAGCGACATCATCAGCGAGAATTGGCCGTTGGTCAGACCGACTGGACGCAGAGCATCGTCAAAGCGGCGGGCGAGGGCGCGTGCGGCGCGCTGAACATGCAAACAAAGGCATGTATCACGCACCAGAAGCGTTGTTTCAAAAGGAACATCATGGCTATTTGACATGGCTTATTAATATTGATATCAATGTAAATCGTCAAGCAACAACATTGAAATCTGTGCTGGGCTGGGAGCAAAAGCCGGAGGAGGGCTTGCACCATGAACAAGGTCGTATCCCGAGAAGCTTGGCTTGAGGCGCGACGCGCGCTTCTGGCACGTGAGAAAGAAGCAACCCATCTGCGTGACAAGGTCAATCTTGAGCGACAGGCTCTACCATGGGTAAAGGTCGACAAGGATTATACATTCGATACGCCTGCGGGTAGGAAAACGCTTTCTGATCTTTTCGATGGTCGCAGCCAGTTGCTCGTCTATCATTTCATGTTTGGACCAGATTGGGAGCAAGGCTGCACGGGTTGTTCGTTCCTCGCCGATAATTTTGATGGCACGGTGACGCATCTCAACAATCACGATGTCACGCTTGTTGCCGTTTCGCGCGGCCCCTTGGCGAAACTGGAAGCTTACAAGAAGCGGATGGGTTGGCACTTCCCATGGGTCTCGTCCGAGAGCAGTGATTTCAATTTCGATTATCACGTCTCTTTCACAAAGGACGAACTCGAAAACGATCGAGTGTTCTACAATTTCGACAAGCTGAGTGCGGAAGAGGCGTTCGATGAGTTGCCAGGTATGAGCGCTTTCTACAAGGACGGAAGCGGTGCTCTCTATCACACCTATTCCAGTTATGCCCGTGGCATCGAAGAATGGATCGGTACTCTGATGATCCTCGATCGTGCCCCCAAGGGGCGGAATGAAAATGGCACGATGCATTTTGTCAAACGGCATGACGAGTATGCAGCACAGGTTACCAAACACAGTTGCTGCGACTGAGCGTTCGATTGCAAGATAAATCCAAGGGAGTACTTTCAATGAAAAACGGTTCTTCTCCGTTCGTCTGGTACGAGCTTATGACAACGGATGCTGACAATGCAGCGGATTTTTATACGAAAGTCGTTGGGTGGTCGGCGAAAGACGCCGGTGTTCCAGGCGTAAAATATACACTGTTTGAAGTGCCCGGATGTATGATTGCAGGCATGATGTCCATAGCCGACATGCCAAAGGACGATTGCGACGGTCAACCCGGTTGGATCGGTTATGTCGGCGTGGCAAGTGCCGACGAATACGCTCTAAAAGTCGAGGCGGAAGGCGGCAAGGTTCTTAGGGCTGCGCAGGATATTCCAGACATCGGGCGGTTTGCGATTGTGTCGGACCCGCAGGGGGGAATCTTTGCACTTTTTGAGCCGAAAGATGACATGCCACCTCCGGCTGGCTTTGGTTCGCGCAAACCGGGACATCCGGGCTGGCACGAACTGTATGCGAAGGATTGCGAGACGGTATTCCCTTTTTACGAGAAAGTCTTCGGCTGGAAGCTCTCACGCAATTTCGACATGGGCCCTATGGGCAACTACAAGGTGTTCAGTGTCGATGGTGCAGATCACGGCGGTATCATGACAGCACCACCCGGTATTCCCGTGGGCTGGGGATTCTACTTTATGGTAGATGGCGTGAAGGATGCTGCCAGCAGGGTCAAGTCTCTCGGCGGCGCGGTTTTGCAAGAGCCAATGGAGGTACCCAATGGCGAATGGGTTGTTCAGTGCAAGGACCCGCAAGGCGTGAATATCTCGCTCGTCGCGCCAAAACCGTAGGATAGATTGTGCGTCCCGATTGACTGCCGCTACATTTGCGATGATTGGATGAAACACCCAAACGTATCGGCTGAAGATTGATTATGCACGACAGAAAGACGCGTCAGTCTCAACCGGCTAGAACGGTTTTTGCCGCAGATGTTGGCGGATCCTTCATGCGACTGGCGCGCTCAACCCATCCGGGACATATCGAGCCTCTTGAGAAACTGCCGACCCCGGCATCCAGTTGGGGCGCGTTTGGCGATGCATTGGCAACCGCATTACGAATGCATGCATCGGGCGAGGCAGGGCCCATTGCACTTTCCATCGCGGGACTGGTTGATCCAGATACAAGCACGGCGTTCTCGGCCAATATCCCTTGCATCACCGGTCACAGGCTTAGCCTCGAACTTGGTGAACGTTTGCAACGACGGGTGATCGCTGCAAATGATGCCGATTGCCTAGCGCTCGCCGAGGCAATCGAAGGGGTTGGAAAGGGGCATGGGATTGTCTTCTGTGCCGTGCTTGGCACAGGTGTAGGAGGCGGGCTTGTTGTCGACGGTCGATTGGTTCGCGGTAAGGCCGGCTTGACCGGCGAATGGGGGCATGGCCCGATCCTCAATACGTGTGTAGAAATAGACGGGCAAACAGTTTCAATTCCTCGCTTCGATTGCGGCTGCGGCCAACGCGGTTGCGTTGATACGATTGGTGGTGCACGCGGTATCGAAAAGTTGCATCAGTTTCTCAATGGTATTGATGCGAGCAGCCATGCGGTTCTGCAGGAATGGTCGGAAGGCAGACCGGAGGCGAGACGGACGGTCACCGCCTATCTTCAGTTGGTTGCCGATCCTCTTGCTGCGGTCATCAATATAACCGGTGCGTCGATCGTGCCAGTGGGCGGCGGCCTTTCTACAGCTTCCAATTTGATCGCGGCACTTGATCAGGCAGTGAGGACTCGAATCTTGCGGAAAACAGACGCACCGCTGATCATTCCAGGTGTGTTCAGCAGTGATGGGGGTTTGGTCGGGGCGGCCATATTGGGGCATAAGACGTGAGCGTTTTACTTGAGGTATGTGTTGATAGCGCAGTCGGACTGCGGTCGGCGATAGAAGGTGGTGCGGATCGTATTGAGCTTTGCTCTGCGCTGGAGTTGGGCGGCCTTAGCCCTTCGCCGGGGTTTATGGAGCTCGCCTCGAAAGCATCTATCCCGGTTTATGCAATGATCAGGCCGCATGCAGGCGGTTTCTGCTTTTCGGCAGAAGATGAAGCCGTAATGCTTTCCGATATACGCAGCGCCAGACGCGCTGGCCTGGCCGGTGTCGTTCTCGGCGCCTCGTTGAGCGACGGCTCTCTTGATGTTGCCATGTTGGAAAGACTTATGGCTGAAGCAAACGGGCTAGGAAAGACGCTTCATCGCGCATTCGATATGGTTCCCGATATGGATATTGCGCTGCAGAACGCAACGGTGCTCGGCTTTGAGCGGATTCTGACATCCGGTCTGTCTCAAACCGCCGAAGAAGGGCTGGATAATCTAGTACGGCTGGCCGGAAAGGCTGGCGAGAGCATTCGCATCATGCCCGGAAGTGGCGTCAACGCGGATAATGTGAGACGTATCGTGGAGGCAACCGGCGTGGCAGAAGTTCATGCTTCATGCAGTGTCCCGGTCGAAGAAAAGGACTCTTGTGTTATCGCCTTCGGTTTTGCCGCAGAGCGATCATTTCGGACATCGGTTCAGCGCGTGAGCGCATTGAAGGCTGCAATTGCATCCCTTTGAAACACACTTGTTCCAAATCTAAGTTATGCGTGAGCGCAAAATTCGCGTATCGGCCGGTGCTTCAAACGGAAATTCCTTATACATTTTAAGGTAACACTAAAACCCTATTGCTACTATCAAAGAGTTTAAGTAGAAGTGACATCGCATCAAGAGTTGGGGAGACGCCCAACGCCAACCTGCCTCTCCGGGCAAGGTGGTACTCTCTTTGAAGAGAGGATGTGGCCAAACCGGCAAGTATACGGATTAAGCCACTCGCGTCCTTCCCAACCTAAAATAGGACCGACGCGACATGCCAATTAAAATTCCTGATGATCTGCCAGCAACCAGTGTTCTCCAGGCTGAGGGTGTAATGGTCATGCGCGAAGCAGATGCCATTCGTCAGGATATTCGGCCCCTGAAGATCGGCCTTCTCAATCTGATGCCCAACAAGGTCACCACCGAGACCCAGATTGCGCGACTCCTCGGGGCCACTCCGCTGCAAGTGGAACTGACCCTTGTTCGCATTACCAACCATGTGGCGCGCCATACGCCAGCCGATCACATGCTGTCCTTCTACCAACCGTGGGAAGATGTGCAGGATCAACGTTTTGATGGTTTTGTTATCACCGGTGCTCCGGTTGAGCGCCTGGAGTTCGAGGAGGTTACCTATTGGGACGAAATGCAGCGCATCTTCAACTGGACGCAGACCAATGTGCATCGGACGCTGAACATATGCTGGGCTGCACAGGCCGCCGTCCATCATTTTCATGGCATGGGCAAATACGAACTGCCGGGTAAGGCGTCCGGCGTTTATAGTCAGCGCAATCTTGCACCGTCATCGCCATATCTGCGCGGATTTTCGGATGATTTCAAAATCCCGGTTTCGCGATGGACTGAGGTACGCAAGAGCGACATTCCGGTTGATAGCGGATTGAAGGTGTTGGTCGATAGTCCAGAGACCGGTCTCTGCCTGTTAGACGACCCGCATCACCGTTCGCTGCATATGTTTAATCATGTTGAGTACGATACCACATCGCTCGCGGATGAATATTTTCGCGATATCCAGGTTCAGCCCGACACGAAGGTTCCAGCGAACTATTTCCCGGAGGACGACGCGACACGACAGCCCGAAAACCGCTGGCGAAGCCACGCGCATCTTCTTTTTGGAAACTGGATCAACGAGATGTATCAGTCGACGCCTTACGACCTGGAAAATATCGGAAAGCGTTAAGAGCGCGAGACAGGGAAGGCGCGACCAGAATTTACCCGATTGATGGCAGGACTTGCAAAGACAAGTTTTCAACGCAAGCCCGCCCTTAGTAGTCCTAGGTGTTACGCCTTACCTGTTATGATCTACTCAAATGGACCTCTTGTCAGCCTTACGAGCGTTTAACTGGCAGCGCGCGCGAGCCATCTGTGCCAGTCGTCCTCGGAGCCGTGGAAAACGTTCAAGTCGATCTTGCCGTCAACGCCCTGTGACAGGCCAGATCCCGAATACTGCCAGAAGGTCCACGGGCGACCCGGATAGACCTTGGACGGATGCTGGGCGACGGCACGCAGCCAGAATGGATAGTTAGTAAAGGCACCTTTCAGATTGTCATCATAGAAATCAGGCGCGGTATAGATGATCGGTCTCTTGCCGTAGTGCTGTTCCAGCCGGTCCATGAAAACCTGCATCTTTTCGCGCACTTGCGCCGGAGAAGGTCGCCGCTTGCAGGAGGAATCGCCGTTCCATTCGACATCGATGACAGGTGGAAGGGCATCGGCTTCCTTGGGAACATTGCGAATGAACCAGTCGGCCTGCTGACTCGCCACGCGACACCAATAGAAAAAGTGGTATGCGCCGCGTTTGATGCCTGCGGCTTTCGCCGCGCGCCAGTTCTTCCGGAACATAGGATCGAGGTGATCGCCTCCGTCAGTTGCTTTGATATAGGCGAAATTTGCACCTTGCGTGCGCAGCTTCACCCAGTCGATATCCCCTTGCCAGCGGGAGACGTCCACGCCGTGCACGGCCAGTTTGCGTGGAGAAGAGCGTCCGAAATTAATCGGCTTTGCATCGCGGAAACGATGACTGTAGACTTTTGAGCGTTCCTGCGGTTTAAGGCGCACCGGTGGATAGGCCGCGACTTCCGGCTTCGGAATCGCGATGCGCTCTTGGGCGTCCTCTTGTGGTTTTGGTTGCGGCGTAATGGGAGCCGACGGCTCGGACTTGAATGGACCCGCATCAGGTATGGGGCCAGCCCAAGCGAGAACTTCTTCCTGCTCGACGGCCGGCATCGGTTGCGGTGTGCTTGCAATTTCGCTCAGAGGAGCCGGCGGAACCGGGCGCGCTACTGAACTCGTCGTCTCAGCCGAAGTCTTCGACTGCAGCATGATGCTGTCGATGCCGGAACTTGATGTGCAGCCTGTCAAAGTGGCGCAGGCAAGGGCGATGACTGATACAACTGAAGAACGCATGAGCACCCGTAACGCAAAACAAATGGGCTGCAACGCTCCTTGCGAGCTAATTGCTAACTAAAGCTTACCGGGAAATGCTGAATCCAAAGTTTACGAAATTACTAATGCGGCTACTCTAATCGGATTGTTTGAGAATTTTTATCAGTGCTGTTGCAGAATTCTCTAATCTGCTTTCTTCAAATCCTGAGAAGCCGAGGATAAGCCCTTGGCGTGGCTTCAGTTTCGTGTAGAGCGCTGATAATGGCTGCACCTCAATACCAGCTTCTGACAGGAGCGTGG
This sequence comes from Ochrobactrum sp. CGA5, assembly GCF_006345815.1. Classification (GTDB taxonomy): domain Bacteria; phylum Pseudomonadota; class Alphaproteobacteria; order Rhizobiales; family Rhizobiaceae; genus Brucella. The sequence continues at coordinate 180,618 of NZ_VCIG01000005.1, forward strand.
CGAGGCGTGTATCGCTTTGTCCGTCTGGCAAAGCCAACAGCAATGATAAGCCCGCGGGAGGAGCCTCTATCCGAAAAAGGTTCGGCTCTCCGGGTGCAAGTGCGGTAATCAGTTTACGGCGCCGCGATGCGTGCAAGCGACGCATGCGTCTGATGTGTTGCGCAAAAGCTCCCGTTTCTATGAAACTGGCCAATGCTGGCTGAGCCAGCGGCGACGGTGCCGGGAACAAACTATGTCGCAGAGCTCTGAATAGAGCGGTCATATGTGATGGTACGATCAGGAAACCTAACCGCAGTAGCGGCGAGAAAACTTTGGAAAAGCTGCCAATATACAGAATCCGGTCTGGATCAAGTGACGTGAGCGCTGGCAGAGGTAGGCCAACATAACGATGCTCGCTGTCGTAATCGTCTTCGATGATTATCGCATCATTTTCTCTTGCCCAGGCAATCAGCTCCAGGCGGCGTCCCAAACTCATGGTTACGCCTGTCGGATGATGCCGTGCAGGTGTAACAAAAACACCGCGCGCATTATCGGCCTTGTTCCTGCCGGCGGAAACATCCAGGCCTGCACCATCAACGGGTACAGGAACGATTTCGAGGCCATTCACGCCGAGTATCTTGTGCGCCGGTGGATATCCCGGTTCTTCCATCCATAGCTTGTCACAAGGTCCGAACACCGCTTCCCGGATAAGACTAAGAGCGTCTGCGCTACCGCCGGTGATGATGATCTGTTCCGGTGACACAATCATACCGCGCCATTCGTGCAAATGGCGGGCCAGAGATGATCGCAGTGGATGAAAGCCGAATACATCGTCGCTGCTTAATAGATCGGGGGAAGGATTACGCCAGATGCGCCCGATCAGCCTGGCCCACTCGTTGTGCGGGAAATGATCGCTATCGAATACGCCAAGCCGAAACGCTTTCGCCTCTTCACGATCTAACCGAGGCTGGACCATCGCGTGAAGGGGCGGTTGGTCAACGGTCAGGCTGGTGTCGGGAAGTTCGGCGGTGACATGGGTTCCTGAACCCTGGCGTCCTTCCAGATAGCCTTCCGCGATCAATTGATCGAATGCCGCGAGAACGGTTGTTCGTGACAGGCCAAGTTCCAGAGACAACGCACGGGTAGACGGCAGCCTTGCGTCGGGCTTCAGGCGTCCAGCTAAAACCGCTTGTCTTATCTGCTCAACCAGTTGGGCGGTGAGCGAGACGTCGCTGGCCCGATCAATTCCGAACTCTGGAAGCGTATTGGAAATTGGCATTATCTTATTCGTGTAAGGTGGTTATTTTATAAATGCCACTATGCAGGCAGCTTGGCCGAAGATAAAGGAGAAAAACTGGCCATGACGATCCCCCCTACCGAACGTAGCCGTGTAAAGCGGTTGCATGAGCGCGGCGCCTATGATGCAGCCACGGTTCACGCAATCATCGACGCCCAACCTCTGGCACACGTGGCCTATATGTTCCACGGAGCGCCCTATGTCACGCCGACGCTTGTCTGGCGGGAGGGTAATTTCATTTACTGGCATGGGTCGTCCGCGAGCCGTATGCTAGAAAGCTGCAACGAGGCGGAAGTCTGCGTAAGCTTTACGTTGCTCGACGGGCTGGTTCTCGCCCGTTCCGCGTTTCATCATTCCTGCAACTATCGCTCAGTCATGGCTTTTGGGACCGCTCGTAAAGTTTCGGACATCGCGGCGAAGGAACATCACCTCCGTAGTTTCGTGAACGGCCTTTTTCCTGGTCGCTGGGAATGTTTGCGTCCGATGACGGCAAAGGAGCTGAAGGCCACCATGCTTCTGGAACTCGAACTGAGCGAAGCCTCGGCGAAGGTCCGTTCCGGTCCACCAAAGGACGACAACGCCGATTATGCGCTGCCAATCTGGGCTGGCGTCATTCCTATGACCATCCAGATGGGTGCGCCGGTAGATGACGGGTGTATTCTGCCGGGCGTTACTGCGCCTGACGCCATCATGCAGTTCGGTTATGTGCCAGCAGCGGCGGAATAGGTCGCGAACGGTTCAGGCGGGTCCGAGAAAGATATGCGTCTCGGACTTCGCTATCCCATCCATGGCACGGATGCCTGTTACGAGCCGGTGGAACTCGTTCATGTTGGGGACTTCGATCTCGGCGATCAGGTCCCAGGTTCCATTTGTAGTGTTCACTGCGGAAAAGCCGGGGTTCTTGCGTAGAGTAGCTATCACGCTTTTGATGTTTCGCCCGGTCAGTTCAATCATCATGATGCCGCGGATCATGTCACTGGAACCATGATCCTTCAAACGGACTGTAAAGCCAGCAATAACACCCGATGCAATCAGGCGTTCCATCCGGCTTTGAATTGTACCCCGCGCCACACCCAGGATACTGGCGAGAGTCGGAATAGATGCACGCGCATTGATACGCAGTTCCGATATTAATCGTTGATCCAGGTCATCCATCACCATACCGCCATCTGACGATTTCACCAGTTTGATTGCGTTTATCGCAGAAAACTGAATATTTCTATACAGAATTGACGTTTTCGTTGACCCTTTGCTCCGTTAGCGTGCTGAAAACAAACAAGCCGGATAAGCAGCAATGCAACTGGCAGGGGAACTTCGGAGGTGGATTGATGGAGTTGTGCTTTCTCCCGCTCCTGGATAACCAGGCGCATCAATCCTGCCTGTTCCGAAACGGTTTTCCCGAGAAATTGGCCGCCGCCCGTTGGGCGTCGAAGATCTGGAAAAGCGCGTCCATCTGGGCGCTCGGAACGGGCATCGCCCGTGATCGCGTTACGATTACTTAGGAGAAAACGAAATGAAAACCCTTCTGTCTTCACTCATTGCGGCTGGTGTCGGTGCGCTCATGCTACTCTCTCCCGCTCATGCGGACGACCTTGAAAAGGTCAAGCAGAGCGGTGAATTACGTATTGGTATGAGTGGCGTTTTCCCGCCATTCAGCTTTGTTGATGGCCAGAACCAGGTTGTTGGCTTTGACGTCGATATTGGCACCGAAATCGCCAAGCGCCTTGAGGTGAAACCAGTTGTCGTTACCACCGCTTTTGACGGAATCATTGCGGGGCTTCGCGCAGGCAAGTTCGATGTTGTCGTCGGCAGCATGAGCATTACGCCGGAACGAGAAAAGGCCGTCGATTTCGCTGGTCCTTACTATCGCGGTGGTCGTGGCATCTTCGTGACGGAAGCATCACCGGTCAAGTCCATGGACGAACTGAAGCAGGGCAAGACCATCGCCGTCACGCTTGGTGAAACCAGTGACAAGTGGGCGCGCGAGCAGGGCGGCTGGACGGTTCGCACCTATAAGGGCATTCCCGAACTGTTGCTTGAGCTCCGTTCTGGCCGCGTAGACGCCATCGCTTCGGATGACATTCCGATCCTGATCGCCATCAAGGAGAGCGGTGAAAAGGTTCGTCAGCTCGATACGCCGGAACTTCAGGGTACGGACAATGTAGGTATTGCTTTGCGCAAGGGTAATCCCGAGCTGAAGGCTGCGATCAACAAGGCTCTCGACGATATGAAAGCCGACGGCACCTACGAGAAAATCTCGACCAAGTGGATTGGCCGCGACATCCGCTAAGCGCATGAAACCCATGCCGGGACGGCTTTTAAATATGCGTCCCGGCAAAATGTCTTTCCGGCTGGTTTTCAGACAGGAAAGGGGAGATTATGAATTTCTCTTTGATGGCGGAGGTCTTTCCATATTTTCTGGAGGCCGCGCTGGTAACCGTAGAAATCTCGGCGCTTGCCATTCTCATCGGTTTGAGCGTCGGCGCGCTTGCCACATCGGCGAAACTGTCACGCTTCTGGCCGCTGCGCTTTATCGGAACTACCTATGTCAGCGTGTTTCGCGGCACACCCTGTCTGTTACAGCTTTTCGTTCTCTATTTCGGCGGACCGCAGATCGGCATCAATCTTGAGCCATTCGCAGCCGGCGCCATCGGGCTGGGGCTTAATATCGGCGCCTATTATGCCGAAGCCATGCGGGGCGCAATTCTGACGGTGGATGCCGGCCAGAACGAAGCTGCCCGTTCCATTGGCTTCAGTAACGGACAATCGATGCGCTTTGTGGTGTTACCACAAGCGGCCAGGCTCATGATCCGGTCGCTCGGTGTCAATACCGTCATGCTGATCAAGGGGTCTGCTCTGGTTTCCGCGATCTCTGTAGTCGAATTGACCTATACGGCGCAGCGTTTCATAGGCTCGACCTATCGTCCGTTTGAAATTTTCGGCATCGCCGCGGCCATCTACATGGTCCTCATTTATACCGTCGCACGCTTCGTCGATTTTCTCGAAGCTCGCTACGCACTCAAATAGGCGGTGGTATCATGCAACTCGATTTCTCAATCGTTCCGCCCTATACTGAGCTCCTGATGACCGGCGTCTGGTGGACGCTCATCATCGCCGTATCCTCGTCCATTGTCAGCTTCTTCGGTGGCATCGCATTTGCCTTGCTCGTTCTCTACGGCAACTGGCTGATACGCTATCCGGTCCGCTTTTTCATCTGGCTGTTCATGGGCACGCCGCTGCTTCTGCAACTGTTTCTGCTCTACTATGGTCTCTCGCAGATCGGCATCAACATTCCGGCCGTATGGACTGGCGTCATTGGCCTTGGCTTGCATTTCGCTGTTTATAATTCGGATATTTTCCGCACCGCCATACTGACTGTCGATCCGGGACAGAATGAAGGCGCCCGCTCGCTAGGCTTCGGCAATGGTCAGACGCTGCGCTACATCATTGTACCACAAGCTGTCCGCAACGCGCTGCCGCAGGTGGGAAACAATCTGATTGCGCTATTGAAAGATACGGCACTCGTGTCGGTGATCGGCATTACCGAGCTGGTGCATGCATCACAGCAAGCGATCAGTGAAACCTATAGCCCGTTTGAATTCTACATCACTGCTGCAGTGATCTTCTACATACTCAATCTCATCCTGGAAGCCGGATTGCACTGGATGGAAAAGAAAGTCGAGGCTTACCGATGAGTCATAGTAAACCCATGGTTGAAGTGCGCGACGTCCACAAGGCTTATGGCGCACTTGAGGTTCTCAAGGGCATCAATCTGTCGGTAGAACGTGGACAGATCATCGCCATTATTGGGCCTTCCGGTTCCGGTAAAAGTACATTGCTACGCTCCATCAACCATCTCGAAACGGTCAACTCAGGCCAGATTTTGTTAGACGGCGTTCAGGTAAATCAGCAGTTGCAAGGGCGTGCATTCGAGCGGCACATCAATGCTGTGCGCCAGCAGATGGGCATGGTTTTCCAGCACTTCAATCTGTTTCCGCATCTCAATGTCATGGAAAATATCACGCTCGGCCCCATCAAACTGAAGGGCAAGAGCAAGCATGAAGCACAGGAGCTGGCCGTTTCGCTTTTGAAAAAGGTGGGCCTTGCCGACAAGTCTGCCATGTACCCGTCACGTCTTTCAGGCGGGCAAAAACAACGTGTAGCCATTGCCCGCGCACTTGCGATGCAGCCGAAAGTCATGTTGTTCGACGAAGCGACTTCCGCGCTCGACCCTGAACTGGTCGAGGAAGTCAATCAGGTGATGAAGCAGCTCGCGCAGGAACATATGACCATGCTCATCGTGACCCATGAAATGCGCTTTGCCGCTGAAGTTTCCGATAAGGTGCTGTTCATGGACAAGGGCATCGTGGTCGAGGAAGGCAAGCCGGATGTGATCTTCAGTAATCCGGAAAACGAAAGAACGAGAGCGTTCCTGAGAAAGCATCTCAACCAGTAAGTCGACGTTTAGATCAGATTGTAGACCCGTCTGTGCCTTCTTCAGGGTACGGAAACGGGCGACTATTGAGCGAGGAAAGATCGTGGTATCCCCAAATGAATGGAACCCGACAGAACGGGTACGAGAACTCTCTTATCGCATGGTGAAATGGCCAAGCGAGACCGGAACGCCGGACGAGGCATCGTTCGGTCCGAAGCTTGCCGAGCTTTTGCGCGAGATTCCCTATTTCCAGAAAAATCCGGACGACATTGCTGTCATTGACAGCCATGGTTCACCGATGACCAAGAATGTCATCGCGGTCGTCCGTGGCGCAGGGCGTAGAACCCTGGCTCTGGCAGGGCATTTCGATGTGGTGGAAACTGCAAACTATCGCGACTTGAAACATCTGGCTTTTGAACCGGATGCTTTACTGGAGGCACTTCTAGCCGATCTTACCAGCCGTCCGCTTGCTCCGAACGAGGAAAAGGCGCTCGCCGACTTCCAGAGTGGGAATTACATTCCCGGACGCGGCATGCTCGACATGAAGAGCGGCGTTGCCGCTGGTATCGCCACACTGGAGCGTTTTTCGCAACAGCCGGATCGCGAGGGCAATCTGATCCTTTTTGCGACTCCCGACGAAGAGCGCGGTTCGCGAGGAATGCGCAGCCTTCGCGATGCCTTGCCTGAACTTGCCGGACGCTGGGGGCTGGATATCGTCGCCGGTATCAATCTGGATGCAACAAGCGACCAAGGCGACGGTGCGGAAGGTCGAGCCATCTATCGGGGTACGATAGGCAAACAGCTTCCCTTCGCCTTTGTGGTCGGACAGCCATCCCATGCGAGCTATCCGTTTGAAGGCGTCAGCGCACATCTTATCGCGTCCGAAATCATGCGGGCGGTGGAAGCCAATGCAGCTCTTTGCGATACGGCGGATGGCGAAATTTCGCCGCCTCCAATCTGCCTTGAAGCGCGGGATTTCCGCGGCGGCTATGAAGTCACAACGCCGGAAAGAACTTGGATCGCCTTCAACTGGCTTACCCATTCCGTTTCGCCAGATTCTTTGTTCCAGCGGTTCAAGGCGGTGGTCGGCGAGGCCCTCGATCGTGCGATCAAGCACTTTAATGTCGAGGCAGACCGTTTTGCAAAGCTGGTTGGCAGTGATGCAGATGCCAATCACAAGGGTCGGATTCTGACTACGGCTGAGTTGCGCGCCGAGGTCCGGCGTATCGGCAGCGATGCCGCACTCAAACGGATAGCCGCACTGGAAGCTGAACTTTCAAGCAGCGACAACCCGCTTCTTATTACACGAGAGCTCGTCAATGCCATGGTTGCAGAGGCACGTATTACAGGACCGACGGTCATTATCGGTTTCGGGAGCCTCGTCTATCCGCATGTTCATATGGGGGCAGAGACCGTTGAAGAGCAGCGTTTTGCCAAAGCCGTGGAAACCGCTCGTGTGGATATCGAACATCAGTTCGATACGACAATCCGGTATCGCGAAATCTTTGCCGGAATTTCAGACATGAGCTTCTTTGGTCACATTCCAGACGCGGCGGACAGCGAAGTCATCGCAGAGAACACGCCCGCCGCTCAGTTTATCGACTGTGCCAATCCACAGGCGCTTTCCTATCCGGTGGTGAATATCGGACCGTGGGGGCGGGAGTATCATCAGCGACTGGAGCGGGTCTATGCGCCCTATGCCTTCACGGTATTGCCACAGTTTCTCTACGGCATTGCCACGCGGTTCCTGAAGCCTTAGTAGCCCGCAAGTAGCGGCTCGATGTCCTTCAGATTGCCTGATTGACTGTGATAGCGATCATATGGAGGACATCGTCAGCGCTGCAGCCGCGGGAAAGGTCGTTTGCGGGTTTGGCGAGGCCCTGTAGTATAGGTCCGATGGCCTGTGCGCCCCCGATACGCTGGGCGATCTTGTAGCCGATATTGGCGGCTTCGAGATTGGGGAACACGAAGACATTGGCGTTGCCCTTCAGCGGAGAGTCCGGTGATTTGGCATGGCTGATCGCCTCCACGAACGCCGTGTCGAACTGCAATTCACCATCGATGCACAGATCGGGCTTCCGTTCACGCACCATCCGGGTTGCCTGAACGACCTTTGACACACGTTCATGGGCGGCGCTACCTCCGGTGGAGAAGGACAGCATGGCAACCGCTGCATCTTTCTCGGTCAGATGGCGGTATGAATCGGCCGACTGGATGGCGATATCGGCAAGCTGCGCGCAATCCGGTTCCACCACGAGACCGCAATCGGCAAAGACGAAAGCGCCTTTCTTTTGATGATGCGACTGGCACAACAGCATCAGGAAGAAGCTCGAGACAAGTGAAGCGCCTTCGGCCTTGCCGATGATCTGCAAGGCATGACGCACCACATCCGCTGTCGTTGCAACGGCACCGGCGACCGTCCCGTCCGCATCGCCCTCCCGCACCATCATGGCGGCAAAGCCGAGAGGTGACTTCACCATCGCTTCGGCCTGTTCTGTTGTCATGCCCTTGGCCTGACGCAGCTGATAGAGCTTCTGCGCGTAGTCCGCGCTTAGGTTAGACGTCTTTGGATCGATGATGGCAATCTTGGAGCCGTCGATCTGTCTGCCGATGATGCTTTCAGACCCCAGCAGTGTGATGCGGGCAATGGCTTCGTGCTCGGCTCGCAATGCCGCATCGATGATGCGCGGCTCTTCGCCTTCCGCCAGCACAATGTGACGTGGCCTTGACCGGGCTTTCTCAAAAATCGTTTCCAACGGCAGCATGGATATATGTTTCTCTGGAATGGCCGGGAGTCGTTCTCCCGGCCTGATCATTGACGGACTGGTTCAGACCGGCATTTGTTGGCGCATGTCGGCTTTGTCGATGCCAGCCACGACGACGGGCTTCTTCATCGCATCACGGCGGAAAGGTTCGCCCAGTTCCTGATTGAGCACGACTTCGATGAAGGTAGTCACCCCCTTGGCCTGTTCGTCGATTGCCGTCTGCAAGGCTTCGGTCAGCGCCTGCTGGCTATCGACAGTCACGCCCTTGAGGCCGCAGCCATCCGCCACCTTGGCGTAGCTCAGGTTCGGATTGAGCTCGGTGCCGACGAAGTTGTTATCGTACCACAGCGTCGTGTTGCGCTTTTCGGCACCCCACTGATAGTTGCGGAAGATGACCATGGTGATCGCAGGCCAACCCTTGCGACCGATGGAGGTCATCTCGTTCATGGAGATGCCGAACGCACCATCCCCGGCGAAGCCGACCACCGGCGTGTCGGGCTGACCGATCTTGGCGCCGACGATGGACGGGAAGCCGTAACCGCAGGGGCCGAACATGCCCGGCGCCAGATATTTGCGTCCGTGTTCGAAGCTTGGATAGGCATTGCCGATGGCACAATTATTGCCGATGTCGGTGGACATGATGGCGTTCTTCGGCATGCCTGCCTGAATGGCGCGCCATGCCTGTCGCGGCGACATGCGGTCCTTCTCGCGCTCTCTTGCTTCTGCGTTCCACTGTGTACCCGGATCGTCATCCTCGTGATCCATCGAGGAAAGCTGTTGCAGCCAGGCGGACTTGCGCTGATGGATGAGCTGCTTGCGCTCGTCGCGCCCGGCATTGCCGGCGTTGGCTCCAAGCTGGTCAAGGATTTGCTGCGCAACCTGTTTGGCGTCGCCGCAAATGCCGACGGAGATTTTCTTGGTGAGACCGATGCGGTCGGGATTGATGTCGATCTGAATGATCTTTGCGTCCTTCGGCCAGTAGTCGATGCCATAGCCGGGGAGCGTCGAGAACGGATTGAGGCGGGTGCCGAGCGCCAGAACCACATCAGCCTTGACGATCAATTCCATCGCGGCCTTGGAACCGTTATAGCCGAGCGGACCTGCGGCCAGCGGATGGCTACCAGGAAAGGCATCATTGTGCTGATAGCCGCAGCAGACCGGCGCATCAAGCCTTTCGGCAAGTGCGATGGCTTCTGGAATCGCGCCCCCGATGACGGCACCGGCCCCGTTGAGGATGACCGGGAATTTTGCTTCTGTCAGAAGCTTCGCGGCCTCGGAAATTGCCTCGCGCCCACCGCTGGGACGTTCCAGCCGCACGATTTGCGGCAGGTCTACATCGATAACCTGGGTCCAGAAATCGCGTGGAACGTTGATCTGTGCCGGTGCACAGCCGCGCCATGCCTTCTCGATCACCCGGTTCAGCACTTCGGGAATGCGGGTCGCATCGCGTACTTCTTCCTGATAGCAGACCATCTCCTCGAACAGCGCCATCTGGCCCACTTCCTGAAAGCCGCCCTGGCCGATGGTCTTGTTGGCCGCCTGCGGCGTAACCAGCAGCATCGGCGTGTGGTTCCAGTAGGCTGTCTTGATCGCGGTGACGAAGCCGGTCACGCCCGGACCGTTCTGGGCAATAGCCATGCCCATCTTGCCCGTCACACGCGTATAACCGTCGCAGATCAGCGCCGCATTCGTCTCATGGGCACAGTCCCAGAACGTAATCCCGGCCTTTGGAAACAAATCCGAAACCGGCATCATTGCTGAACCGATGATCCCGAATGCATGCTCTATGCCATGCATCTGCAAAACCTTAACAAACGCTTCTTCCGTCGTCATCTTCATGGCGCGTACCTTTCCTTGGAATTCAGAGAACTTCATCTTTCAGCGCATACCAGCGATACATTGCGCGCTGGCCTATGCGCCTGAATGGCGTCAGCATGCCGTAGCTCGGCAGTTCAGAGGTGAAGATCGGCAGGTCCAGTTCCTGTCCTTGACCGGCCATCAATTGAGCGACCCGGCGTCCGGCTTGCGCGGAATACATCACGCCGTTGCCGCCATAGCCCATGGCATAATAGATTTCCTGCTTCGGATCAGGACGATAGATACGGGGCATCATGTCATGACTGACATCGACCCATCCCCACCATGAATAATCGATCTTGATGCCTTTGAGGGCCGGGAACTTTCTGTAAAGGCCGGCCAGCAACAGATGATAGTGTTTCGGGTTTGGAGCGTCGGCCCCCGTAATGGCACTGCGGCTGCCAATCTGCATCCGCCCATCGGGCAGAAACCGATAATAGTGGCGAAGCGTGCGCGTGTCGGTCAGAGGAATACCGGTCCTCGGGCCACATGCTTCAAGTTCGTCCGGCGTTAGCGGTCGGGTCACCACAGAGTTCGACAGTATAGGCATTAGCCGATAACGGGTAAGAGGATGCAGGTCTGGAGAAGTGTATCCCGCTGTTGCAAAGCATACCTGTCGCGCCTTGACCGTACCGTTGGGCGTGTTGAGATGGAAAACATTCCCGTTCTTAAAGCAACTGAGAACCGGGCTTGCTGTGTGCACCTTTGCGCCGAGCTTTCGGGCAAGGCGCAGATAGCCGAAAGCGAGCTTTGCCGCGTGAATGCCAACGCCGTCCGGTTCGTACATCGCGCCGCAGGCTTCCTGATCCCGGATGAAATCACGGTGAATCTCGTCGCGGCCGACCATGCGGGTCCGGTAACCGAATACGTCGTTCAGCAGTCGCGATTCTTTCTCCAGCGAAGGAATGACTTTGTTGCGATGGGCGATGTACAGATGACCGCCATCCTGCGGATCACAATCGACTTCCGGTTCGGCAATGAGTGCGCGAAAAAGATCGAACCCTTCGGCAATCTCCTTATGCAACTTACGGGCGACGTCCACACCCCAGCGTTCGATCCATTGCGAACGCTTGAGTCGACCGGCTGAAATCTGTGCTTGACCGCCATTGCGAGTGCTGCATCCCCAGGCGACACCGTTTGCCTCCAGCACCACGGCTTTAACACCGTGATCTCGGGCGAGGTGGATCGCTGCCGAAAGACCAGTATAGCCTGAGCCGACGATAACGACATCGGCATCGACGTCGCCGCGAATAGGACCATCGTCTTCCGGCGCCGGTCCGGCGGTGCCGATCCAGTAGGTAGGGGCATAGTCGCGGCCTTGTCCGGGCGTCTTCGAAACCACCGGGTCATAGGCGGGGTCGAATGGCTGGGCGGCAGAGAAACAGTTGCGAGTGTGAGTATCCATATGTCGGTCCTCCAAATCACCGACGGACATTGTTGCGGCTTACGCCTTCAGCAAAGGCCGGCTCTTGCGGAATGCCTGCTTGCGGACGATCTTGCCGTCGCGCTGTGTGAAAAGATCGCATCCCTCGGCCTCGACGCGCGCGCCGTTGGCATCCGTTCCGCGAAAGGTCCATTCGGACACGGCACGGTCGCCGCTCACGAAGTGTCTGTGTCCATCCCACTTCACATCGGGCATGGCAGCCCAAACACCGGAGAAAGCCTTGGCGATGGCATCCTTGCCTTCGAGACGGGTGCCGTAAACTTCCTCGCCGCCGATGGTGTAGAACACGCAATCATCGGCGAAGAAGGCCATGATCGCGTCGATGTCATGCCGGTTGAAGGCGTCGAAGAGATCGGAAAAATGCTTTTCTGTAAGTTGTCCGGCGGACATGCGAATGCTCCTTGATACGTCTGAAATCTGCCCTGATTTCGGGCAAAGCTTCCCCGTGGCGCGGCAGAATTGCCGCGCGATTGATGTTGCAAATGAGATTTCGGTCGGGTCGGTTAAAGCGGTTGCAGCGCCATCAGATTTTGCCCTTCCATGGGATGAGGACCTTTTCCAGGTAACGGATCAAAAGGTCGAAGGCGAAAGCGAACACACCGATGACGATGATGCCCATGATGACTGTGTCGCTGGCCAGAAACTGTGCCGCGTTGAGCACCATGAAGCCAAGACCGCGATGCGCCGCCACCATTTCCGCCGCGACCAGTGTTGTCCAACCCACGCCGATCCCGATGCGCATGCCGGTGAAGATTTCAGGCATGGCCGCTTTCATGATGACTTGCGTTATCACTTGTGTCCGGGATGCGCCCATCGCATAGGCGGCATGGATTTGTTCCGTAGAGACCGAGCGCACTCCCGCTCTAGCCGCTATTGCCATTGGCGCGAAGATCGCGAGGAAGATGAGGAACACCTTCGGGAATTCGCCGATACCGAGCCAGATAATAATCAGGGGCAGATAGGCAAGCGGCGGTAGCGGTCGGTAAAACTCGATAATCGGGTCCAACACGCCACGAACGAAGCTGCTCATTCCCATCATGATACCGATGGGAATTGCCGTGATACAGGCAATCGCGAAGGCGCCCAATACGCGACCAAGGCTGGCAAGTGTATGTTCGGCAAGAGTGGAGTTTGCCACGCCGTCGGTCATGGCGACCATGAATTTTCCATAGACCGCGAAGGGGGAGGGAAGAAACAGCGGCTTGACCCAGCCCATTCCCGTCACGAGAAACCATAGCCCCAGCAATGTCAGCGCCGTCACAAGGCTGATGAAGCCGCTATTGCCGTCGCCGGGGGCGCCATAGATTTTACCGGGTTTGACTGGTCGTGCTCGAGTTAGGAACTCAAGCATGGACCAGTTCCGGGTTTCCTGATGCACGTTCATCGCCATAGATAATCCCCAGAATTGTCTCACGCATCTTGATGAAGTCGGGACTGGACTTGACGGCACGCGCGTCACCGCATTCCAGAAAGCGCCGGTTGAAATCCAGATCATAGGTGTGGGTGATCCGTCCGGGACGCGGCGACATGACGATCAGCCGCGAACCGAGGAACAACGCCTCTTCGACGCTGTGAGTGATGAAGAAGAACATTTTATTGGTCACTTGCCACACCCGCAGAAGCAATTCCTGAATTGTTTCGCGGGTGAGGGCATCGAGCGCTGCCATGGGCTCATCCATGAGCAGCATCGCCGGATCGCAGGTCAGTGCGCGGGCAATGCCGACACGCTGCTGCATACCACCGGAAAGCTGGTAGATTTTGTGATTGTGGAAATCCTGCAGGCCGACAAGGGCCAGATTCTTGCTGGCGCGCGCACGGCGTTCCGCCTTCGGCACGCCTTGGAGCTTGAGGCCGAACTCGGTGTTGTCGATTACGTTGAGCCAGGGAAGCAATGCGTGTTTCTGGAACACGACACCTCTCTCGGCACCGGGACCGCTCACCTGTCTTCCGCCCAGTGTAATTTCGCCAGATGACGGGATCATGAATCCCGCCATGAGATTGAGAAGTGTGGTCTTTCCGCAGCCGGACGCACCAAGCGCCACCACGAAATCACCGCTGTCGATGCGCAGATTGACGCCCTTCAGCGCAATCACGGCTTCTTCCACATAAAGACCGGGATAGGTCAGACTGACATTCGATACGTTCAAGGTTTCCATGACGTCACCTTTCGGAAACGAAGGAGCGGTTCCGGCATAAGCCAGAAGGCAAAACACTGCAGGAACCGTCTCGATTCAGCGGCTTGCCCAAGGCATTCCACTGGCGGAGGCGCTTGAATTACTTCACGTAATTACTTCGCGGCGGTTTCGGCGAAACTGCCATTTACGTTGCCGCTATAATCATCCAGAGCCTGGTCGAGCTGCTTTTGATCGACGAGGAATTTTGCGCTCTGTGTGATAGACTTGAGCGCCCCGCTGTCCTTGCCACCACCGAGCCATGTCGGGGACGCTTGTTCTTCCACTGTGGGGAAGGACAACAGCGCGAGTGCGCCGGGTATATCAGCGGCATTGCCGCCGATCAGCTTGACCATGCCTTTGACCTGTTCGGAGTCTGCGGTCCATTGGCTGCCATTCGCCTTGTAGTCGGCATAGGCATCTTTCAATACAGTAGTAAAGGCGGTCATGAATTTCGGATTTTCACTGGCGAAGCTCTTGTCCACGACAAGCCCGTCGAAGGTAGGGACGCTTTTCGCGCCGATTTCTTCGGAATTAGCAACTTCCTTGCCTGTCTTTAGGATTTCAGAAAGAGCAGGGGGCCAGACATAGGCCGCATCGATATCGCCGCGTTGCCATGCGGCAACAATCTGCGGCGGTGTCATGTTGAGGATCTCCGCGTCACGCGGATTGATCTTCCAGACATCTTTCATGCCCACGAGCAGATGGAAGTGCGAGGTCGAGACGAATGGCACACCGATCTTTTTGCCCTTGAGGTCTTCCGGCTTTTCTATGCCTGATCCTTCGCGCGCTACCAGTGCTTCCGATTTCCCGATATTATCGAGTATCCAGAAGAGTTGAAGGTCGACACCGCGTGTGGCGGCCGCCGCGATTCCTGTTGAACCGATAACGCCGATCGGCACGTTCCCGGACGCAAGTGCCGTTGAAATATCGCCGCCCGATGCGAACTGGCGCCAATCAATCTTGTATCCGGCCTCTTTGGCCGCTGCATCGAACTTTCCGTTGGCGATCGCCGTCAGAAACGGTCCGACGATCTGCTGATAGCCGACCACAACCGTAGTTTCGGCATAGGCCGCTGACGTGGATAGCGCTGCTACGGCCGAGAATAACACTGCACGCTTTATGCTATTGAAATAGTTCATGGAGTTCCCCTTCCATTTAAGAACCATGCCTGACTTAGTCACGACTGTTGGCGTTTTTCGCCAATCTGCAGTTCCAGCTACAAACGATAGCCGTATCCCTATATTTAGCTTATATCCAGTTGGGATAGTTATTAAGTCCAGTTAATAGTTCAGAAAAAGTGCAGCCACTCCTGCTAGGCGATTGTAGTGTCTCGTCAGCACTATTCCACGGAAGGAAGCAGAATGAAGAAATGCTATTGCGAAGTTTGAGCCGAAACAGAAAAAATAAAGCGATCCTGATGATAATCTTTGACTGAAAAGCGGAGTAGACTTTGGCTTCCGTTTCGCCAACAATATTCTTCATAGACAGCAGCAGATATGCGGGATTACAGTCGCAGATCCGTGAAACCGCAGTATCTGCAATTCTTTCGGGCGCAATGCTTCCTGGCTCTCGTATGCCATCGACCCGCAAGCTGGCCGATTATTTAAAAATCTCGCGCCTTACGGTAACTTTGGCGTACCAGGAGCTTGTATCTCAGGGGTATCTGGAAGCGCGTTCACGCAGTGGCTATCATGTTGCCACTACGCCGCCGATCAGCCATCCTGACAGTGATTTCTTACAGGCGCCGGATACTGCCGTTGACTGGTCTTCCAAGATGCGGCCTGGTTTCAACATTGCCAAGACTATCCGTAAACCGCTTGACTGGCGACGGTATCGCTACCCGTTTCTCTACGGCCAGATGGACCAGACCTTGTTCGATCTTGCCGCATGGCGCGATTGCGCCCGGCGCGCTCTGGCTCGGGAAGATTTCATCCTCATGGCGGGAGATTTTGCTGCCGCTGATGATGTGGAGCTCGTCAACTATATCCGTTCGCGCACACTGCCAAGCAGAGGAATACGAGCAGAACCGGATGAAATCCTGGTTACAGTCGGCGCACAGAACGCGCTTTGGATAATAAGCCATTTGCTTTTGACGCGAAACTCGCATGTCGTATGCGAGAATCCGGGCCATCCTGATATCAGCGCCACACTTCACCTGACAGGAGCGCGGGTGACGGCGCTCGACGTTGATGAAAGCGGCTTACCCCCGGAACTGTTGCCAGATGGGATTGATGCAGTTTTCGTTACGCCAAGTCACCAGTCTCCAACAGCCGCCACCATGCCGCGCGCGCGGCGTGTTGCTCTATTGGAGGCTGCGGCGAAACGCGACTTCGTCATTGTTGAAGATGATTACGAGTTTGAGATGAGCTTCCTACAGCCGCCGACACCGGCGCTGAAATCGCTCGACCAGTATGGTCGCGTTCTCTATGCAGGCAGCTTTTCCAAGTCGCTGTTTCCCGGGCTTCGGCTCGGTTATCTCGTCGCACCGGCACCTGTCATCCGCGAAGCGAGGGCGTTGCGTGCGCTTATGCTGCGTCATCCGCCAGGCCATCTACAGCGTACGGCCGCCTATTTTCTGGCGCTTGGTCACTATGATGCGGTTATTCATCGTATGAGGATTGAGTATCACAAACGTCATATCGTCATGATTGACGCCCTTAATCGTGAAGGAATGAAAATCGCTGGAAAATCTGCATTCGGAGGCACAGCATTCTGGATTGAGGGTCCAGAGGGCATGGATGCCGACAAGCTTGCACGTGACCTGCGCGAGGATGGTGTGTTGATCGAGTCAGGGGCACCGTTCTTCTGGAGCGATGGC
Organism: Ochrobactrum sp. CGA5; assembly: GCF_006345815.1. Lineage (GTDB taxonomy): Bacteria > Pseudomonadota > Alphaproteobacteria > Rhizobiales > Rhizobiaceae > Brucella. Next base: position 197,387 of record NZ_VCIG01000005.1, read on the forward strand.
CGGCCATGCCGCTATTTCCGCATTGCCTATTCTTCCATTCCGATCAATCGCATTGCGGAAGGTGTTGAGCTTCTGGCCAGAAGAATGCGGCAAGTCTCCGAGCTTCGGAACGATTGAGTTCAGCCCGCGTTCATGTGGATTGCGGTAACGGATTCGTGAAGTTGCCGGAATTTGTCCCAATTCGACAATTATCGCTGGCGACCCTACGGCGTTTTTGCCCGCGATTGTGAGGGTAAGACGCATATCAATTCTGCCTTCCAGAAGGAGACGGATTTATGTCTATTCGTTCAAAGCTTCTTGCCACAGTTGCCGTGCCGGTTCTGTCGGCCTCTATGTTTGCGCAACCCGTACTGGCAGATACGCTGACAGCTCCAATCCTGCTGGCTCAGGAAAATGGAGACCACCAGCCGTCCGATGAACAGTTGCAGCAGCAACAGCGCGAGGCTGAAGAACAGCTAAAGGCAGTGGAGGAAGAAGCACGTCGGGCTGAGGAACAGCAGCGTGCCGCCGAGGAAGAAAATCGCCGACAAGCCGAAGAGCAGAAAAAGGCTGCTCAGGAGGAGGTTCAGCGTCAGGCAGAAGAGGAAAAGCGCGCTGCGGAAATAGAGGCTCAGCGCCAGGCTGAAGAGCAACAGAAAGCCGCCGAACGCGAAGCGCAGAAACAGGCTGAAGAACAAGCTCGGCAGGCTGCCGAGCAGAAAAAGGCGGAGGAAGAGGCGCAGCGTCTCGCCGAAGAACAGAAGAGGGCTGATGAGGAGGCTGCTCGCAAGGCCCCTGAGCCGCAAGGGCAGACCGGGTCGGCCGAGCAACCGGTAAAGGAGACTCCAGCAGCAGAACCAGAAGCTAAACCCGAGCAACCTGCAGTCGAAAAGCCTGCTAAGGAGGCCCCGGCGCAGGAAGCGGAAACGCCAGCGGAGAAACCGACAGAGGCAACCCCGGTAGTACCGTCGCAGAAAGAAAGTGCGGAAGAATCCATTATTGAGCATCCTGAAGAAGCTCAACCGGGGGAACCGGAAGTGACTAAGGTGCCAAGAAATGAAACCCAGCCCGTGCAGCGGGTCGAAGAACCGCAATCACCTGAAAGCGAGCAAAATCCAGCACCGAAGATCGTCGATCAGCGGTCGACCGAAGAAAAGCAAAAGATTGCGAAAGACCCTGCCAAGACGGACGACACGGTTGTATTGCCAGTAGAAAATGGCGCCGCCATTCTCGACAGTGACAAGGATGCCGACAATTCCGGTGGAAACCAGTCGCGTGAAGAGCGTCGCAAGCAGCGCGAACAGCTGCGTTCCGCCGAGGAAAATGCACCAGCTCCCGCAAACGATGCGGCGGCACAGGTCGCTATTCCCGAGGAGGTAAAGGCCGCCTTGCCGCAGAAGATCGAGGCCAACCTGAAGGAAGAGGGCACTCGTATAGAGAAGGCGCCGGTCTTTGCCGTGCCGGAAACCACCAATATCATCAATAACTCGGTGGTGAACAATACAGTCATCAATAATACAACTGTCAATAACGCGACCAACAATGTCACGAACGTCAAAGTCATTGAGGAAGTGGATAATCGCGTCATTCTGGATGTGGGTGACCGCATCTTCGTGCGCGGTGATGATCGTCCAAGATTGCGTCGCGATGCGGAGCAGACTTTTTATGATGAACTACCGCGTGGACGCACCCGCGAAACCATTGTTCGTCCGGGCGGATATCGGATTGTCACAGTGTATGATCGTTACGGTGATATCCTGCAGCGTTCCCGTATCGACCGGGACGGTAATGAATATCTGATGATCTACGCGCCGGAATACGACGACAATCCACGCGCTTCGATTATCGATGTAGGCTATGAACTGCCCCCAATGCGCCTTACTGTTCCGGTGCGGGATTACATCATCGATGTTGCGGACGATCCTGATCGCGATTTCTATGATTTCCTTGCTATGCCCCCGGTCGAACGTGTGGAGCGCGTCTATACGATTGACGAGGTACGTCATTCTGCCCGTCTGCGCGATAAGGTACGCCGTATCGATCTAGATACGATTCATTTCGCGACGGGTAGTGCCGAAGTGTCGATGTCGCAAGCCAAAACGTTGCGTAAGGTTGCAACCGCCATGCAGAAAGTGCTGGCAAAGGACCCAGGCGAAACCTTCTTCATTGAAGGGCATACGGATGCAGTCGGTTCTGATCGTTCAAATCTGGTGCTATCCGACAAGCGCGCTGAATCCGTTGCGAGCCTTTTGACGGAAGTTTATGATATTCCCGCAGAAAATCTGGTCACACAGGGTTATGGCGAACGCTTCCTCAAAATTCGTACGCAAGCCGCAGAACAGGAAAATCGCCGCGTCACGATCCGTCGTGTAACCCCGCTTGTTCGCCCGGTGGCGCAACGTTGAACAAAAAACACCCGGATGCGGTCTTCGTATCCGGGTGTTCTCATTGAAATTAATATGATCAGGCGATCTTCGGTTGGTTTGCCATTACCTGTTCGAGCATCTGCTTGCTCATTGGACGCGGTTTGACGGCCTCAATCTGCACCATAAGTTCGGCAATTTTCTCCGCATCGAAGACACCGCACTCATAAATCTGGATGATTTCGCGCGCCATTTCGTCTTTGTGAGGAGAGGTGATCGGGCAGCGAGCCATAGCTTCGCACGACTTCATATAAGCCGTTTGCAGCACCTCCAACTCAGCGGGTTTGAAACGCCCGAAATAATAATCTCTCGAAAATGGCATTCTTTGCATTCCGCAGATAGCTTCCAGGAAGGTCATTCCATCCAGAAACCTATAAATACTTTTGATCGACTATACTAAAATATGGCCGATTGCGAAACTTTATACCTCATAATTGTTGATTTAATGTAAAATATTCCTCGTGCGACAATCAAGAAGAAATGCGTGACTGTCCTGCACTTGGGTGTGCGGCGTAACAGTGATATCTGCGGAGGCGCTTTCAGTATAAACTTGAGAAGTTTAGTGCCGCATATAGTTTTTAAGGCGATCTCGTTGCAAAAGCTGTTTCACACTTGTTAGAATTTTCTCTAGATGCGTGCGAGTTCCAGCTTGGCGGCTATTTCCGCAATCTTGTATGGGTCCTGTTCGCCCGACTCATATGTTCTTATGATCGCTCGTGCGAGCATCTCTTTGTCTGCGTGTGTTGTCGGACACCGATCCAGCAATGCACAGCAACGATTATAGGCAGCTTGAAGCGCCTGAAGATCGTGTGGTGCATATGTACCCTGATACTTGTTGCCGCGAAATGGCATGGGCACCTCCCCATCTTGCTGATTGAACTCCTAACTCTGGGAGAAAGCAACAGATCGTTTTATGATGGGACTTCTGACGCATCATGATGTTGCTTCTGGCTGTCCAGTTCAGCTTGGCCGTTGAATCGATGGATCATATGAATATCTTCCGGCTCGCGTTCAAAGAGTAGCGGATCAGGCTTCATTGTGACTTTCGCGCCCTGCTTCATATAAAACTCGATGGTCCGTCGGGTCGGCGTGGCGGAAATATAGAGACCTTCCGCTCCGGTTTCCTTCGCAATGGCCATGCTGCGTCTATATAGTTCGGCTGCAAGCCCCAATCCCCGGACGGCTTTCCCAACATGCATGAAGCCGAGCTGGTGCAGTTCGCGATAGGAGGCGACGGGACGCACATCTGTGACTGCGACCGCCACCAGGGCTTCATCGAGATAGGCACCCAGAAACACGCCACCATTATCGTAACAGTCGAACAGTATGGGCGTGTAGATTTGCGCTTCACCTTCCGGCCAGCCTCGCACATCATAGAATTGTGGCTCCAGCAGAAGCTGCTCTCCTTCGAGACGATACATTTCCTCGATGATCTCGCTGCGATCGATTTGCCAGATCTCAGTCAGTTCGTTTCGTTGGAGTGCGCGTATGATGATATTCGTTTGCTTTGGCGTCCGCACCATGACCGCTACCTTCGGAATGCAATTCTCATAACCAACTACTGTGTCGCCAGACTGAGCTCAAGGGAAGTGGATACGATCGACGCACATCCTCACGATCTTGTTGGCAATTTGTTAGACTGAACTTTTCATATTGCAAAAACTTGCGATAATTTTGACCAATATCAGGGCTACCTCTCGCCGTTTGTCTGCGGTACTGCTCAGTACAGGTGCGAGGAGTATTGGGGTGTGTGGGAGGCCAGAAGCCAACTTCAATCGGAAGAATTGGATCGGAACAGCGAATCGAGGGCGGAAAACTGCCTAAATTTTAGCAATTCCGCGCCAACTCGCCGATCTGCCCTTGCGGGAGCGGGGCCCGGGTTCTATCAGCATCAACAAAAAATGCAGTCTGAGGAATGTTTCGGGAGGTTGCTTGCCGGAACGTACACTTGCCCGATGCCGTCTGGTATTGCATCGGTGAAATGAGCGATGGAGCCAAGTTGAAAAACCATCACGATATCTGGGATATCGTCGACGCCAAGAGCGCCGCATATTTCGAACTGAGCGATACGGTTTGGGATAATCCTGAAACGAATTACGAAGAATATATATCGAGCGACGCACATGCTGCTATGCTCGAGGCCGAAGGGTTTCGCGTCGAACGTGGCATTGCTGGCTTGCCAACGGCTGTGATGGGCGAGGCTGGTGACGAAGGACCAGTCATCGCCATCCTTGGTGAATTCGACGCATTGCCGGGGTTAAGCCAGGTATCAGGACTGGCCGAAGAAAAGCCTGTCGTGGCTGGTGGTCACGGGCATGGCTGTGGCCACAACCTGTTGGGTGCGGGGTCGCTTCTCGCTGCTGCAGCGGTGAAGGATTATCTCGCCGCACAGGGCATCAAGGGCCGCGTGCGCTATTACGGCTGCCCGGCGGAAGAAGGTGGTTCTGCTAAGGGGTTTATGGTCCGAGAAGGGCTGTTCAGCGATGTGGACATCGCCTTTTGCTGGCATCCGGCGCCGTTTGCAGGTGTAAACGATCCGGTTTCGCTTGCCTGCAACGAAATCAATTTCCATTTCAGCGGCCGTGCAGCACATGCTTCGTCGGCGCCACATCTGGGGCGCAGTGCGCTGGACGCGGTTGAATTGATGAATGTGGGCGTAAATTATATGCGCGAGCATATGCCGTCGACGGCCCGCATTCATTACGCTGTTACCGATACGGGTGGCTTTGCGCCGAATGTTGTTCAGGCCAAGGCAACGGTTCGCTATCTCGTCCGCGCTCGCAGCCTGCCGGAAATGCAGACGCTTCTGGAACGCGTCAAAAAGATCGCTGAAGGCGCTGCGCTGATGAGTGAAACGACCGTCGTCAGCGAGATCGTGAGCGGCGATGCCGATCTGATCGGTAACACGACGCTCGAGCAGATGATGCAGCTTGAGCTCGAGCGGCTCGGGCCTCCAGACTTTGACGCGCAAGATCGCGAAACTGCAAGCCGCTTTCAGAAAACACTCTCAAAAGAGGATATTTCCGATGCTTTCCGTCGCTTCGGCGTCGAACCGAAGAACGGCTTAGCGCTTTGCGAAGATATCTATACGCCATACAAAGGCGACAACACGCTCGTCGGCTCGACGGATGTTGGCAGCGTGAGCTGGGTTGTTCCTACAGTGCAGATGCGGGGCGCGACCTGTGCGATCGGCACACCGCTCCACTCCTGGCAGATGGTGGCGCAGGGCAAGCTGCCAGCGGCGCATAAGGGCATGGCCCATGCCGCAAAAATCATGGGTAGCACAGCCATCGAGCTGTTCCGTAACCCGGAGCAGATCGAGAAAGCCAAGCAAGATCACGAAAAACGGCTTGACGGCGCCGTATTTGTCAATCCGATTCCAGATAGCGTTCAACCCGCTCTGCCCGAAACCGCAAAATGATGCGGACAGGCAGACAGATTCTGAAAATAAAAATGACATTCAATCCCCCAATTCCAACAGGGACTGACGCATCATGAAGCAGATGGGCTTTCTCGATATTTTGAGCTTCGGGCCGGACGGCTGGGGCTATGTGCTGATGATGGGTGCACTGGTGAGCGTAGCGCTCGCCGTTCTGGGCTTCCTTCTTGGCGCTGCCATTGGCGTTTTCGCTGCTTGGGCTAAGATTTCCGGCGGTCGCACGCTTCGGACTGTTGCCGATGGCTACACCACGATCATTCGCGGTATTCCGGATCTGCTCGTCATCTATCTGTTTTATTTCGGCGGCAGTGCAGCAGTCACAGCACTTGGAAAGTATTTCGGTGCGGAGGGATTCATCGGTTTTCCGGGCTTCCTGGCGGGCGTGCTGGCCATTGCCATCTCCTGTGGCGCACACCACACCGAAGTGTTCCGTGGTGCGTTCCGCGCCGTTTCCAAAGGTGAACTTGAAGCTGCCACTGCGTGCGGTATGGGGCAGATGTTGAAATTCCGCCGCATCATTGCACCGCTGGCGTTGCGACACGCATTGCCGGGCCTGGGCAATGTCTGGCAGGTTTCGCTCAAGGAATCTGCTCTGGTGTCCGTTGCAGGTGTTGTGGAGCTTCTCCGTCAGGCACAGATCGGCGCGGGTTCAACGGGCCTGCCTTTCAACTTCTTCCTCATTGCCGGTGCGCTTTACCTGTTGATTTCGTCGGTTTCCGGCGGACTTCTGCAACTGGCCGAGCGCCACTTCTCGCGCGGCGTCCGGAGGGCAAAATGAATCTTGAATTCTATTCCGATGCATTCTTCCAGATGCTGGGCGGTGTGCCGCTGACATTGAAGCTTGCCGCGTTCTCCATCGTGTTCGGCGCCATACTGGCTCTGCTATTCGCCATGATGCGGCTGTCGGGCGTCAAGGCGCTGGACTGGATCGCGCGCATCTACGTCTTCGTGTTCCGTGGAACACCGCTTCTGGTGCAGATATTCATCATCTACTACGGTCTCAGCCAGTTTCCGGCAATCCGCTATTCGTTCCTATGGCCGGTTCTCCGCGAGCCTTACTGGTGTGCGATCATCGCGCTGACTTTGAACAACGCCGCCTATGCGAGCGAAATTATCCGTGGCGGCTTGCTGTCGGTGCCGCATGGCCAGATCGAAGCCGCGAAAGCCTGCGGCATGTCGTCCTTTACCTGTTTCCGTCGCATCGTCATGCCGCTTGCGATCCGTCAGGCGCTGCCGGGTTACGGCAATGAGATGATATCGATGGTCAAGGCAACTTCGCTGGCCTCGATCATCACGCTCATGGAGGTGACGGGGATCGCGGCAAAGCTGATCGCCGAGAGCTATCGGGCCATAGAAATCTTCGTGATCGCCGGTGCGATCTACCTCGCAATCAACTTCGTTCTGACACGTGCGCTGATGTTCGCAGAATATAAACTTACCCCCTATCTGCGCCAGCCGGTCACCAAGCTTTCCTCCGAAGGACAAACATCGTGAGCAAAATTGTTTCCCCCAATGCACCGGTGGCGCTGAAAGTCGAAAACCTGCGCAAGAGTTTTGGTGCGAATGAAGTGCTGAAAGGCATTTCACTCGAAGCGCGTGAAGGCGAGGTCATTTCGATCCTCGGTTCGTCAGGCTCTGGCAAATCGACATTCCTGCGCTGTATTAATCTTTTGGAAACTCCAACGTCAGGCACTGTGACGGTTTCAGGCGAAACCATCCGCATGGCGAAGAATTCCAAGGGTGAAGCCTACCCGACGGACAAGAAGCAGGTTTCGCGTATTCGTTCGGAACTGGGCATGGTGTTCCAGAGCTTCAATCTGTGGTCGCACAAGACCATTCTGGAGAACATCATCGAAGCGCCAATCTACGTACAGGGACGTCCGCGCGCGGAAAGCGTGGCGGAAGCAGAAGCCTTACTGGCGAAGGTCGGCATTGCTGACAAGCGCGATTTCTATCCTGCCCACCTTTCCGGCGGACAGCAGCAACGCGCCGCTATTGCCCGTGCGTTGGCAATGAAACCAAAGGTCATGCTCTTCGACGAGCCGACTTCTGCACTCGATCCGGAACTGGTCGGTGAAGTGCTTCGCGTCATGCGCGGCCTTGCGGAAGAAGGGCGCACCATGCTGGTCGTGACCCACGAAATGGGCTTCGCGCGCGACGTCTCCAACCGCGTGGTGTTTTTCCATCAGGGGCTGGTGGAAGAAGACGGTGCGCCGGAAGACGTGTTCAGCAACTCGAAGTCGGAACGTTTCCGCAAATTCATCAGCCTCGAGAACGCTGCCTGAGTATAGAAATTCTGTGTTCCGGTGATTGCCGGACAGATACAACCGCAACAGGATAACTGCAATGAAGACTATCGGACTTTTTAAAGCCGTGTTCATTTCCGCGCTTGCTCTGACGAGCATCTCGGCCCATGCCGAGGAAAAGAAGTGGACGAAGATCACCATCGCCACGGAGGGCGCTTTCCGCCCTTACAATTTCACCAAGCCTGATGGCTCGCTGGATGGCTATGAAGTCGACCTCTACAAGGATCTCTGCGCTCGCATGAAGGTCGAGTGCACGATGGTCGCCCAGCCTTTCGACAGCATTATTCCCGCCCTTAACGCCGGCAAGTTCGATGCGATCATGGCCGGTCTTACAGCTACGCCGAAGCGTGAAGAAACCATCAGCTTCTCGGTCTCCTATGGCCTGACGCCGCAGACCTTCGCCACGCTGAAGGACAGCCCCTACGCCAAGCTGCCGCATACCGGCGAAACCCTTTATCTTGCCAAGGATGAAGCGGCTGCGCAGAAGGCGATCGATGAAGTATCGGCTGAAATCAAGGGTCGTACCGTCGGCGTCCAGACCGCTTCGCTTGGTTTGTCGCTGCTCGACAAGTACTTCAAGGACAATATCGACATCCGTGAATACAAGACCACGGAACAGCACGACCTCGATCTGAAGTCTGGCCGTGTCGACCTGGTCGTAGCTTCGCTTGCTTATCTCACGGACGCCGCCAAGAAGCCGGGCAATGAAGACATTGTCATGACTGGTCCTTTCTTCAAGGGTGGCATTCTGGGCCGTGGCGTTGCCGTCGGTCTCCGCAAGGATGATACCGAACTGAAAAAAATGTTCGACGCTGCCATTGAAGCCGCAAAGGCCGACGGCACGATCAAGCGCTTGTCGGAAAAGTGGTTCGGCTTCGACGTAACACCGTAATTTTCGAGTTACATCATATGCAAGACGCCGCCTTCGGGCGGCGTTTTCATTTGCGACGTGCAAACCTTCACATCAAACCGGTGAGCGCCTATAAGATCGCCAGAAATGTGCTGAGAGCCAAAAATTACTGTGAGGGTGTGATGGTAAAGATCGGTTTCGTGACTGTTTCCGACCGCGCAAGTCGCGGGGAATACGAAGACCTGAGTGGTCCTGCGATGGAAGCATGGTTGAAAGCCGCCATCGTTACGCCCTACGAAACAATCCGCCGCGTCATTCCCGATGGCATGGAATCGGTACGCGATACGCTTATTGATCTTTGCGACAATGAGGCCTGCGATCTAATCCTGACCACGGGAGGTACGGGACCGAGCCCGCGCGATGAAACACCGGAAGCCATGCAGGCTGTCCTGCACAAGGAATTACCCGGATTCGGGGAACTGATGCGTCGCGTCAGCCTTGAACAGACCCCGACTGCCATTCTGTCCCGCCAGACGGCTGGCAATCGCGGCAAGAGCTTCATCCTCAATCTTCCCGGCAAGCCAGCTTCAATTGCCATGACTTTGCAGGCAATTTTTCCGGCGGTGCCTTATTGTCTCGACCTCATCGGGGCGGGGCGTATCGACACCGATCCGGCAGTTGTAAAGGCCCATCGGCCCGGCTGAATTGTCGCTGATATTCTATTCGCGGGCGTAGTAGATCGCGGCGCGAAATATTTGTCGTGACGAAATTACGCAACCCAGCTTTGCGCATTTGCATAATTTCCATGCTTGCTTTTCGCTGTTCCCGGACGGAATATTAGGGAAAAGAAGGGGAATTAAGTGAAGCCATTTGATGAGATGCTCAACCATGGCGGGAATGTCCGCCAGCCATACGAATTTCTCAAGCAGTGGCTCGACCAACAGGACCCGCATAAACTTCTACAGAAAAGCGATGATGCCGAAAGTGTGTTCCGCAAGACGGGCATCACCTTTGCTGTCTATGGCGACCAGGAGGCGGGCGAGCGTCTCATACCTTTCGATATCATCCCGCGTATCATTTCAGGGCAGGAATGGCGGCGTCTATCGCAGGGGATCGAACAGCGCGTAATGGCGCTCAATGCCTTTCTCGACGACATTTACCATCGACAGGAAATCGTCAAGGCCGGACGCATCCCGAAAGAGCTGATTTCCAAGAATGAAGCCTTCTTGCCGGAGATGATCGGTTTTCGTCCGCCGGGCAACGTGTACACCCATATTATCGGCGTCGATATCGTACGCACCGCCGAAAACCAGTTCTATGTGCTTGAGGATAACGCCCGCACGCCATCAGGCGTTTCCTATATGTTGGAAAATCGCGAAACGATGATGCAGCTCTTTCCTGAGCTGTTTCAGAACGTCAAGGTTCGGCCGGTAGAGAATTATCCGCAATTGCTGCGCCAATCACTGGCAAGCGTTGCGCCTCCTGGCACGCAAGATGTACCGACCGTCGCAGTGCTGACGCCGGGCATCTATAATTCTGCCTATTTTGAACACGCCTTCCTTGCCGACCAGATGGGTGTCGAATTGGTTGAGGGAAGTGACCTCCGTGTTGTCGACGGACGTGTGGCGATGCGCACCACACAAGGCTATCGCGCTATTGATGTGCTCTACCGGCGTGTTGACGATGCGTTTCTCGATCCGCTGACATTCAGGCCAGATTCGACGCTCGGCGTGGCCGGCATCATGGATGTCTATCGGGCCGGGAATATCACAATTGCCAATGCACCTGGAACAGGCATCGCTGATGACAAGGCGATCTACTCCTATATGCCGGAAATCGTGGAGTTTTATACAGGTCGCAAAGCCATTCTGGAAAACGTGCCGACCTGGCGTTGTTCCGAGACGGAAAGCCTTGCTTATGTGCTTGATAATCTTGCCGATCTTGTCGTCAAGGAAGTGCATGGCTCCGGCGGTTATGGGATGCTGGTTGGACCGGCTTCGACAAAGGCCGAACGCGATGTATTCGCCGAGAAACTGAAGGCAAGGCCGCGCAATTATATCGCGCAACCCACACTGGCGCTTTCGACGACGCCCATCTTTACCAAAAGTGGGCTGGCGCCACGCCACGTCGATCTCCGCCCATTTGTTCTGGTTTCGGATCGCATCCGCATCACGCCTGGCGGGCTCACCCGCGTGGCATTGAAAGAGGGATCGCTTGTCGTGAATTCCAGCCAGGGAGGCGGAACCAAGGATACGTGGGTACTGGACGATTAAAACTGCATCAATTGGATTGACGCGCCGCAACTGACAAAAAGATCAGGACGCGAAAAAGGGGAATGATTTATGCTTCTTGGCCGTACGGCAAACGGACTTTACTGGATGTTCCGCTATATAGAGCGCGCCGAAAACATGGCACGCCTTGTCGATGCGGGGCTTCGCATGGCATTGACGAAAACCTCCGATGCGCCGGAGGAGTGGTACTCAGTCGCGGTTTCCGCAGGCGCGAGCCAGGGCTTTTCCAATAAATACGATGTTTATAACGCCGCCAACGTCGCGGATTTCCTGCTGCGCGATGCAGATAATCCATCGAGCGTGATGACATGTTTTGAAACCACGCGTTCCAACGCCCGCATGGTGCGGACGGCGCTGACACGCGAGGCGTGGGAAAGCGTCAACGAAGCCTGGATGTCGCTGAAAAAGACGCTGTGCAAACCGTTGAAGGAAAGTGACCTCCCGCAGATCCTCGATCAGATCAAGCGCGAAACAGCGCTCATTCGCGGCTCTTTCCATGGCACTATGCTGCGCAACGAAATCTTTGATTTTGCAAGCCTAGGTACTTTTATTGAACGCGCTGACAATACGGCGCGCATTCTGGATGTGAAATATTATGTCCTGCTGCCCGCGATATCCTATGTGGGAACCACGCTGGACAACTATCAATGGGAATCGATCCTGCGATCGGTCTCTGCGCATCGCTCCTACCGCTGGGTCTATGACGGTGACTATCGTCCGGCGCAGGTCGCGGACTATCTGATCCTTAACGGTCGCATGCCGCGCTCCCTTCATTACTGCTATCGCAGCATCGCCGAGCATCTGGATTATCTGTCGAAAGATTACGGCAATCGCGCCACTTGCCACGAGACAGCGGACCAAATCTATGCGAGCCTGCAAAATCAGGACATATCTGTGATCTTCGATATGGGCTTGCATGAATTCCTGACCGAATTCATCACTCGCAACAACCGGCTCGGCAACGAGATCGCCGAAACCTATAATTTCTATTGAGGTCTTTGCTTGCTGCTCAATATCCGGCACGTTTCGCATTATCGCTATGAACATCCGGTTCCCTATGCGGTGCAAAGGTTGCGGCTCCGGCCGCCTACGGTGCCGGGCCAAACGGTCAAGCACTGGGAGTTGAAAATCGAAGGCGGTGAGCCCGAGGTTTCCTATATAGACGGTTTTGGCAATAAGACCGATCTGGTCCAACACGCCCGCAATGTCAGCGAGATCATCGTAACCGCAAGCGGCAGTATCGATGTAGAAGACAGGGTAGGCGTGTTGGGGCCTGTCTATGGTTATGCACCTCTCTGGCTCTTTGAACGCGAGACCCCGCTGACCACACCCGGCGAGCGCATCAAGGCACTGGCGGCTGATCTCGCGACGGGGCAGGAACAGCTTGCCCTGATGCATGATCTCATGAACATCATACACAAAGCGGTCGCCTATGTGCCGGGAACGACAAGCGTTTCAACCGATGCCGAAAGCGCATTGGAAGCCGGGAAGGGCGTTTGTCAGGATCACACGCATATATTCCTGTCCACCGCCCGGCTGATCGGCATTCCTGCCCGATACGTATCCGGATATTTGATGATGGAAGGTATTGAGGAACAAACGGCAAGCCATGCCTGGGTTGAAGCCCATGTCGACGGCCTTGGATGGGTCGGCTTCGATGCCGCAAACAATATATGTCCGAATGACCGTTATGTACGGCTCGCAACCGGGCTCGATTATCGCGATGCAGCGCCGATTTCGGGAGTCCGCCTGGGCGGTACGGTTGAAAGCCTTGCGGTTCACATCAATGTAGGGCAGTGATCATTCTCGATAACGAATTGCCTGCCGGATATTGCCCATGACCTATTGCGTTGGAATGAAAATTGATCGTGGTCTTGTATTCATGTCCGATACGCGGACGAATGCCGGGCTCGACAATATTTCCGTTTTCTCGAAGATGCGAAGCTGGTCCAAGCCCGGCGAGCGCGTGATAGTTCTCCTCTCCGCGGGGAATCTTGCAACGACGCAGGCAGTCGCAAGCCTTCTCGAAGAACGCATGAAGGCTCCGGCTGACCGGCATCCGTCCGTTTTCGATGCACCTTCGATGTTTCAGGTTGCGCGTCTTGTTGGTGATACCGTCAAGGAAGTGATCCAGAATTCTGCCACCGGCGGGCAGAACGCCGATGCTTTCGGCGCTTCATTTATTCTCGGCGGGCAGATCAAGGGCGGACAACCGCGCCTTTTCTATATTTATCCCGAAGGCAACTTTATCGAAAGTTCAGCCGATACGCCTTTCTTCCAGATTGGAGAAAACAAGTATGGCAAGCCGATCCTCGTGCGCGCCTATCAGGAACAGATGAGTTTCGAAGAAGCGGTGAAGCTGCTGCTTGTCTCATTCGACTCAACGTTGAAAGCCAACCTGTCCGTTGGATTACCGCTCGATATGCAGGTTTATGAAGCGGACAGTTTCAAACCAGGTGCCAGTAAACGATTTTTGGCTACAGACCCTTATTATCAGACTGTATCTGAAAGCTGGTCGGAAGCATTGAAGGCCGCGCTGGAACAACTGCCGCCGTTCAGTTTCGGCGAAGAATAATGTCGTACGAAACCGCAGCTTATGAAAAAGCCGGAGAATAAATTCTCCGGCTATATTCGTTCTATATAATCAGATCATTAGAAGAAAACTTTGAAGCGGTCGGCATCGTCCATGAACGCCTTTTCCGGGAAAGGCTGCTCGTTCGAGCCAAACGGCATCTGCGCACGGAGCTTCCACGAAGCCGGAACGTCCCAGGCCTTGGCAACTTCCTGATCAATCAGCGGATTGTAGTGCTGAAGGCTGGCGCCGATGCCCGCATTGGCAAGCGCAGTCCATACCGAATGCTGTGCCATGCCGCCCGACTGTTCAGACCATACCGGGAAGTTGTCAGCATAAAGCGGGAAGTTTTCCTGAAGGCCCTTAACGACGCTCTGATCTTCATAGAACAGAACCGTTCCTGCACCGGCAGCGAAGCTATCAATCTTGGCTTCGGTCTGAGCGAAGGCGTCGGCAGGAACGATCTGGCGAAGCGTTTCCTTCACGATGTTCCAAAGCTTGTCGCTCTCGTCACCGAACAGGATCACAGCACGCGAACTCTGCGAGTTGAAGGAGGAAGGTGTGTGTTTGACCGCCTCACGGATCAACTCTGCGGTGTCCTCTTTCGACAGCGGAAGGGACTTGCCCAGAGCATATTGCGTACGGCGCTTCTTGATGGAATTCAGCAGGGAGTTGTTCATTATTCTGTCCTGTGTTTCAGCGGTCCAACAGGCTGTCCGGCTTGGGATTCTCTAGACAACCTCATGAATGATGTTGAGGGAGATATCGTTATTTTGGCTGTCGAAGCCAGCCCGTGTTCTTGAAACACACTGTCAACGGTACGTTGTTAGCCGGGTTGCACTGTTTACTTTTTACCATCGCGCCCCTACGCCAGTGGCGCTCCGCAGAGCTTACAAGCAGCGCAAACCCCCTGCTTTATGGGGTTTACAAGAGTGGTTGATTGTTGGAATCTAACTAAAATAGTATGATTTTAGATTGTTCGGTTGACGACGCTTATTTCACGCCGTCTTCGTGAAACGTGAAGAGGTCACGATAGTTTGAAGTCGTTTATTATCATTGGAGCCGGTGCAAGCGGCATCATTCTGGCCGCACAATTGCTTCGGCGTTCACCAGATTCGGTCGTGCGAATTCTGGAGCGTTCAGGTCGACTGGGGGCGGGAATTGCCTACGCGACGGAAAACCCGAGCCATCTTCTCAATGTCCGCGCCAGCAATATGAGCGCTTTTCCCGATCAATCGGATCATTTCGTAAATTGGTTACAGTCGAGCGGCGCTGCCGCCCCGGGTCATTTGTGGGAACCGCACAGTTTTGCACCACGCAAGCTCTATCGCATCTATCTTGAGCACCTGATTGCGCCTTACCTTTCCGGCGACGATACCCGTTTGAAGGTGGAAAAAACCGGCGTTATCGACGTGACACTGATAAACGGCAGGCCAACAGTGACGACCGAGAGGGGAGACACCTTCGCCGCCGACGCGGTGATCGTCGCAACGGGCAACGAAGCTGCTATCGGAAAATCTGGCGATCACGTTACGGAATACTGGTCGAGCAACGGCTATTTCGATGTTCCGGCAAATGCTTCAGTCGCTATATTCGGGACAGGCCTGTCAATGATCGACAGTGTCTTGTCGTTGCTCGATAGCGGCCATTGTTCGCAAATCTATGCGATTTCCCGCCGTGGCCTTTTGCCCGCGTCTCATGCGCCTGCACTAAGTTTTCCAATAGAGACCGACGATTTGCCTGTTTCACTGGGCCTTTCCACGCTCATGCAGCGCGTGCGTGCAATGATAATGGAAGCGGAAAGAGCCGGTTCCGGCTGGCGGGGGGTGATGGATGGTCTGCGTCCCCACACACAGCATATCTGGGCGGGGCTACCGACCTCACAGCGTCACAGCTTCCTCCGTCATCTGCGTCCCTGGTGGGATGTGCATCGGCATCGTATGGCACCGGCTGTCGCGGAGCGCATTGAAGCTGCGGTGCACAGTGGGCAACTTAAAGTCGCGGCGGGTCATCTGGTTTCGGTGCGCGACGAGGGTGAGGTTATAGAAATCAGCTATCGACCGCGGCGCAGTGAACAGGTCGAGAAACTGCAAGTATCGACCGTTATAGATTGTCGTGGCGGCAACCCGCGTTTCTCGACAACCCGAAATACGGCACTGATCGCTCTTATGGAGCGCGGCTTGGCCCGACCCGATAAACTCGATATCGGTTTCGACGTCACGCATGATCTTCAGGTTCTCAATGCGCGAGGAGAACCATCCGCTCCGCTTTTCGCTATCGGTCCGGTTACGAAAGGAGCGTTCTGGGAGGTTACCGCCGTACCGGATATTCGAGTTCAGGCTGAGCGGTTATCGGTTGCATTGCTTGATAAATTATAGATTTTTCGGCGAGGAGAATGATATGATGATTCAAATCTATACGATAAGCCATTGAAAGCTATTGCCATAATGTTCTGTGGCCGGTCATAATAAGGACATGGGAATATATGATTCCTGTCTGCGATTTGCCGAAGCGATTCTATCGGGGCCTTGAGCTGCGCCTGCTTCGGATTAACCTCGATCTCGGCTAGGAGGCCTATGGCGCATGATGATGGACGGCAGAATGCTCTTCCTGCTTGTCCTTCTACCATTTCTTGGCAGCGCCATAACCGGATTATTCAGGGGGGCGGATCGTAGCGGTTCGGCCTGGTTTACGGGTGCGATCGCTCTCGTTGCCTTTGTGGTGACCGCGAGCCTCTATCCCATCGTATCGGACGGCAAGGTGCTTCATGGCACTGTGGAATGGCTTCCGGCCTATGGTCTCAATGTCACCTTTCGGATGGATGGCTTTGCCTGGCTCTTTGCCATGCTCATTACAGGCATCGGCCTGCTGGTTGTCATTTATGCCCGTTACTATATGTCGCCCGAAGATCCGGTCCCGAGGTTCTTCTCGTTCCTTTTGTCGTTCATGGGGTCGATGCTCGGCGTGGTTCTGTCGGGCAATCTGATATTGCTCGCCGTGTTCTGGGAGCTGACCAGTATCTTTTCGTTCCTGCTGATCGGTTATTGGTATCACAATGCCAGTGCGCGTGATGGCGCCCGTATGGCGCTGACAGTGACGGGAATTGGCGGATTCTGTTTGCTGGCAGGCGTCCTGATCCTGGGCCACATCGTCGGAAGCTACGATCTCGACAAGGTTCTCGCAGCGGGCAACGTTGTTCGCACACACCCGCTTTACAGTGTGGCGTTGATCCTCATTCTGCTTGGTGCGTTCACGAAGAGCGCGCAGTTCCCATTCCATTTCTGGCTTCCCAATGCCATGGCAGCGCCGACGCCCGTATCGGCCTATCTGCATTCGGCAACCATGGTGAAGGCGGGCGTTTTCCTGCTCGCTCGCCTATGGCCTGTTCTCGCAGGCACGGAAGAGTGGTTCTGGATCGTTGGTTCGGCAGGCCTGATTACGCTTTTGATCGCGAGTTTCTTCGCGGTTTTCCAGCAGGACCTTAAAGGCCTTCTGGCCTATTCGACCATCAGTAACCTTGGTTTGATTACCGTCCTGCTTTCTCTTGGCAGCCCGCTTGCCGCCGTTGCCGCTATCTTCCACATGGTCAACCACGCGATTTTCAAGGCATCGCTTTTCATGGCTGCCGGTATCATCGACCATGAGACAGGCACGCGCGACATGCGCAGATTGAGCGGACTTTTGCGCCCGATGCCTTACACGGCGACGCTTGCTATGGTGGCGAGTGCATCCATGGCGGGTGTGCCACTGCTCAATGGCTTCATTTCCAAGGAAATGTTCTTTGCCGAAGCGGTGGAAACACATATGGCGTCGTGGCTCGACACGATCACGCCCTATGTGGCTACGATTGCTGGCATCTTCACCGTCGCTTATTCCGTGCGCTTCATCTATTCGACGTTCTTTGGTCCTCCGCCCCATGACCTGCCGCATGAGCCTCACGAGCCGCCGCACTGGATGCGCCGTCCCATCGAGCTTCTGGTGCTGCTTTGCCTGTTGATCGGCATAATTCCGGGTCTTTCCATCGGGCCGTTCCTGCATTCGGCTGTTCTGTCGGTATTGGGCAAGGCGACGCCTGAATACAGTCTTTCGGTCTGGCATGGCTTCAACTTACCGCTGATGATGAGTATCGTCGCCATGATCGGAGGCATCCTTCTGCACTGGATGCTGAAGAACTATCTCACCACCAGTGAGGACGGTCCGCCGCTTTTCAGACATTTGCAGGGCCAGCGCATTTTCGAGCGTGTTCTGGTGACCTTGTCATGGAACTGGGCGCGTAAAGCAGAAGCCTTCCTCAGTACGCGCCGTCTGCAGCCACAGCTCCGTATCGTGGTGGCGGTCGCTGTCCTTGCTGCCGCCTGGCCGATTTTCGCGTCCGGCCTGCAGTCCGGTTCGCTCGGCGCTCAACCGGTGGACCCGATCTTTGCCGGTCTCTGGATCCTTGGTGGAGCCTGCGCCATAGGTGCGGCCTATCAGGCAAAATATCACCGGCTGGCAGCGCTGATCCTTCTCGGCGGAGCCGGTCTCATCACCTGCATCACCTTCGTCTGGCTCTCCGCGCCCGATCTTGCCGTAACCCAGTTGCTGGTCGAGATCGTCACCACCGTTTTGCTGCTTCTCGGCCTTCGTTGGCTGCCGAAGCGCTGGGAGGATTCTGATCCGGTCCCGGTGCAAATTGGCGCGCGCATCCGTCGTTATCGCGACCTGTTGCTTGCAATCGGCAGCGGAGCAGGAGTAGCCCTAATTTCCTATGCGGTGATGACGCGAATATCGCCCAGCAGCATCGGCGACTATTTCCTAGAAAACGCCTATTCAGGCGGCGGCGGCAAGAATGTCGTGAACGTCATTCTGGTCGACTTCCGTGCTTTCGATACTTTTGGCGAAATCGCCGTTCTCGGTATTGTAGGACTTACAGTCTTTGCGCTCCTGCGTCGTTTCCGACCGGCGCCCGACACAACCGGATCGACTGCCCAACAGAAGATTCAGGATGCTTATGACGAGGCGGCCCCCGATCGCAAGGCAGGCGAAACGCTTGCCGATTATCTGGCAGTGCCCTCCGTCATCATGCAGTGGCTCTTCCCCGTCATTATTGTACTGGCGGTACATCTCTTCCTGCGCGGTCATGATCTACCGGGTGGCGGTTTTGCCGCCGGTATCACGCTCGCAATTGCATTTTTGCTGCAATATCTGGCCTCAGGCGCGCGCGTGGTTGAAGACCGTTTGCGCATTCTGCCCTTGCGCTGGATAGGGTTGGGTTTGCTGATCTCTGCGGCGACGGGCGCGGGTTCTTGGTTCTTCGGTTATCCGTTCCTCACCACTTTTTTCCAGTATACGGAAATACCGCATATCGGAAAAATGCCGACAGCCAGTGCCCTGCTGTTCGATCTTGGCGTCTTCAGCCTCGTGGTTGGCGCAACCGTCCTTGTTTTGATCGCTCTTGCGCACCAATCCCTCCGTAAACATCGGGTCGAAAAGCTCGCTGCAACGAAGGAGGAGAGCTGATGGAACTCGTTCTTGCTCTGGCAATCGGCGTGTTGATGGCATCCGGTGTGTGGCTCATCCTACGCCCGCGTACATTTCAGGTAGCGATCGGCCTGTCGTTGATTTCCTACGCCGTCAATCTCTTCATCTTCTCGATGGGACGCCTGCGCACGAATGCTGCGCCGGTGCTGGATAGCGGTGTCGACGTTCAGGCTGCACAATATACCGATCCGGTGCCACAAGCGCTCGTTCTGACCGCCATCGTTATCGGTTTCGCAATGACCGCACTTTTCCTTGTCGTGCTGCTCGCCTCGCGCGGGTTGACGCGTACGGACCACGTGGACGGCAAGGAGAACTGATGTTGGACTGGAAAACGCACCTCATCGTTGCTCCGATCGTTCTGCCACTTGTCACCGCAGCCGTCCTGCTGCTGTTCGACGAGCGCAAGCGCAAGCTCAAGATGGCCATCAATTCCATCTCTACCTTGGGCTTGATCGCGATTGCGATTACGCTTGCTGGCATGGCGAGCGACAAGGCGCCCGACGCTCTGGTTTACCTCATCGGCAACTGGCCCGCACCGTTCGGCATCGTGCTGGTTCTGGATCGTCTCGCGGCTCTTATGCTTATACTGGCCAGTTTGCTCGGTATGGCTTCTCTCAGTTTCGCGCTCGCGCATTGGTATAAGGCCAGCCCGCATTTCCATACGATTTTCCAGCTTTTGCTTATGGGGCTGAACGGCGCATTTCTGACTGGCGACCTGTTCAACCTCTTTGTGTTTTTTGAAGTCATGCTGGCTGCATCCTATGGCCTGGCGCTGCATGGCTCAGGTCCGGCGCGCGTAAAGGCCGGCATGCACTATATTGCCGTCAATCTCGTCGCTTCATCGCTGTTCCTGATCGGGGTCAGCCTGATCTATGGCGTGACCGGCACACTGAATATGGCCGATCTTGCGCAGAGAATTCCGCAGGTCGCTCTCGAAGATCGTATGCTACTTGAAGCGGGTGCCGCGGTTCTGGGCGTTGCATTCCTCGTCAAGGCAGGCATGTGGCCGCTCAATTTCTGGCTTGCGCCGACCTATACTGCGGCGGCCGCGCCTGTGGCCGCCGTCTTCGCCATCATGAGCAAGGTGGGAATCTATGTGCTTCTGCGGCTCTCGCCATTGATGTTCGGCATCGGTGCAGGTTCCTCCTATGGCTTCGGTAATGACTGGCTCTATTTCGGCGGAATGGTCACGCTTGCCTTTGGCCTTATCGGGGTCGTCGCGTCGCAGGCAATGGGACGTCTTGCCAGCTATAGTATCCTCGTGTCTTCCGGCACGTTGCTGGCTGCGATTGGCAGCGGCAATACGGCCATGACCGGCGCCGCACTGTTCTATATGGTCAGTTCCACCCTCACTATTGCAGCGTTTTTCCTGCTGATCGAACTAATCGAACGCGGACAGGATGCAGCTGCAAACGTTCTTGCCGTCACCATGGAAGCCTATGGCGACGAAGAGGAGGAAGAAGAAGAAGACGAGGTTGGGGCCGTACTGCCTGCAACCCTCGCGGTCCTCGGAACGTTCTTCGGAATCTGTGCGATATTGCTGATCGGCTTGCCCCCATTCTCCGGTTTCATCGCCAAGTTCCTGATCCTGGCAGCCGTTTTCAACGGTGATGGCCCGACCCCGCAACTCGCAACGCCTGTCAGCGCGTCAAGCTGGGCTTTGATCGCGCTCCTTTTGCTATCCGGTCTTTCAGCATTGATTGCGATGACACGTACCGGTATTCGCACGTTCTGGGCGTCGCTCGAAGGCAATGTGCCGCGTGTTCTGGTGCGGGAAGTGGTGCCGATTGCAGGACTTCTGGCAATCTGTCTGGTGCTGACTATCGCAGCCGGTCCGGCCATGCGCTATATGGATGAAACGGCCCGTTCGCTGCACAATCCAGCATCCTATATCAGCAGTGTCCTCAACGCGCCCCGCGCTGGCGCGCAAGCGGAGGAGGCGCAGTGAAGAGAGTCCTGCCTTACCCGCTTCTGTTCGCCTCGCTGCTCCTGTTCTGGTTGCTTTTGAACGGATTCACACGAGCACAGCTCCTGCTTGGTGCGATCATTGCGCTCGTGGCGTGTCTGGTCATGACAGCCCTGCAACCGCAGAAGAACCATATTCGTTCGATCCCGACGATGTTCGGGCTGTTCGGCACCATGAGCTATGACATCCTGCAATCCAACATCGCAGTGGCAGGTATCATATTGTCACGCAAGCGCAAGCGGCGTCCGGGCTTTGTGGTTATCCAGCTTGATCTGGAAAATCGAACAGCGCTTGCCGTCCTCGCCTGCATAATCACTGCGACGCCGGGCACGGCCTGGGTGGATTACAATGCTGCGCGACGCGAACTCACCATTCACGTGCTTGATCTGGAAGACGCGCAAGCGTGGCGGGACACGATCAAGGGAAGATATGAGCAGCGGCTCATCAAGATATTTGGAGCGGCAGATGCCGTGGAAGAGGAGAAATCCGCATGAGCGCAGTTATCATCTTCTGGTCTCTGCTCGCCGCTCAGCTGATGCTTCTCGGTGCGATGACTTGCGCGGTCTACAGGCTTCTGGTGGGACCGCGCGCGCAGGATCGCATTCTTGCGACTGACGCGCTTTACCTCAATGCGCTGCTTCTCCTGATCACGTTTGGCATACGCACGGGCAGTATCATCTATTTCGAGGCGGCGCTGATTATCGCTCTTCTTGGTTTCGTCGCAACCGTGGCACTGTCGAAATTCCTCATGCGCGGGGAGGTGATCGAATGATAAATGCAGGGGAACTCCCTCTATGGGCAGCTATTGTCATCGCTTTTTTTCTGGTCGCCGGTGCCTTCCTCACGTTGGTTGGATGCATAGGGCTTGTCCGTTTCAAAAGCTTTTATGAGCGCGTTCATGCCCCTACACTTGGCTCATCCTTCGGAGCCGGTGGCATCCTGATCGCGTCGATTATATTTTTCTCCATCTTGCAATCGAAGCCGATTCTGCATGAAGTGCTAATTGCCGTTTTTGTGGTTGTCACAACGCCGGTAACACTCATGCTGCTCAGCCGCGCCGTGATCCATCGCGACAGAACGCAGGACAGCAGGGAGCTGCCTTCATCTTCCGACCCGTGATAGGTCTGTAGGTAGTATGCTTTAGGGTGCGGAGAGGGCGGAAAGCCAGCATTTCCGCCGCACCAAATGGGGAACTTCGCTGTTTCATCATGGAGGCAGCGTCTGTCGCTTCCGGGCTGACCGGAGACCTGTTTTGGAGTTCGCTCCAAGACCGGCTATCCTGAGAACCGGAAACACTATCCGCCATTTGCCGAATCCTTGGGCTGACTGCCAACGACTGCGGAGCGGAAGCAGTGGCTTATCGTTGTTTTGGACATTTGGAGGAGTGTTCCGAAGCTGCGGCCAATTGTCCAATCGGGCCTTTGCCCGAGACAAGTGAATTGAAGGATCAGGCCAATTGAATTATCTGAATTTCAGTAATTTCTGAAAATTCAGAACTTACGGGAGAGAGAGTTTTGGAATTGTCGCCAATCGTTCAGTCGTTCGTGCTCCACTTCGGAGAAATGGGCAGCCGTTGGGGCATCAACCGCACCGTGGGGCAGATATATGCGCTGCTATATATATCGCCTGAGCCTCTTTGCGCTGACCAGATCGTCGATGCGCTCGGTGTATCGCGTTCAAATGTATCCATGGGCATTCGCGAGTTACAGGGCTGGAACCTGGTGCTCTTGAAACACATTCCCGGTGATCGTCGCGATTTCTTCACGACACCCGACGACGTGTGGCAGATTCTGCGTACGCTCGCCGAAGAGCGAAAGAAGCGCGAGATCGATCCGACACTGACCGTTTTGCGTGAAATCCTTATGGAGCAGCCGAAAAGTGACAGTGATCGTTATGCGCAGGAACGCATGACGGACATGTACGGCCTGATCGAAAGGCTGACCAACTGGTATGATGACGTCAAACGGCTCGACACCGACCGTTTGACCAGTCTTCTGGCGCTTGGCGCCAAAGTGACCCGCTTCCTTGAAACCACAGACAGAATTGTGGCGCTTGGGCGTGGGCGAACATCGGCCAAGAAGGAGCCTAGGCGAGAGTGACATCCGTTGTCCCCCAAACGGAAACAATGACGGCACAGAACGGAGAAGCGGCGGGCGAACAAAAAGGTTCGCGCCGCTCGCAGCGTCGTCCTGTTCCATCCTTGCTGAAGCGGGGGGCATATCTTCAGGCGTTGGCCGCACTTTTGTGGCTGCCGCAAGCGGGCATTCTCGCTTATGCCATCGGGCGACTGGCCGATACTGGTTTCGATAATTCCATCTATTATAGCGCTGTAAGCATCTTCGCGCTCGGCTGCTTGCGCAGTATTCTCGACAGTGCAGGTGCGGCAAACGCTTTCGATGCTGCCCGACAGGAACTTTCCCGTTTGCGAGCCGATGCTGTGTCAGCGCTTGCGCGGCGCTCACCGCTCGACATTACACGCCCGTCATCTGGCGAGGCGGCGAGCATTCTGGCCGAACAGGCGGAAATGGTCGTTGCCTATCTCTCGCGCTTCGTGCCCGTCCGCATTCGTGTCATGCTGGTTCCGTTAGCGATACTGATGGTCGTGCTCTGGTACTCTTGGGCCGCAGCGCTTGTCCTGATGGTGGCCGCACCGCTGATACCGATTTTCATGGCGTTGATCGGCTGGCGTGCCAAGGCCGCCAGTGAAAAACAACTCACTGCTCTTGGCGGCATGAATGGCTTTCTTCTCGACCGCCTGCGTGGACTTGCAACCATTAGAACATTCCATGCCGTGGACTCTACGGCGAACCGCTTGCGGGAAAATGCCGAGACCTTGCGCTCGAAGACTATGTCGGTCCTGCGCATAGCATTTCTCTCATCTGCCGTGCTTGAACTGTTTGCTGCCATCGGCGTCGCAATGGTTGCGGTCTATATTGGTTTTCATCTGCTGGGTCAGCTCAACTTCGGAGCGTGGGGCCACAAGCTGACCTTGGCGGAAGGACTGTTTGTCCTGCTTCTGTCTCCCGCTTTCTTTGAACCGTTGCGCGACCTTTCAGCCGTCTGGCACGACCGGGCGGCCGGCGAAGCCTCGATTGATGCGCTTGAAAAGCTCGCGAAACATTCGAGGTCGGTGGTCGGGAAGAGTGGAGGCCAAACAGTAGCTGTCGGCGCACCCGCAGTTACTCTACACAATATCGACTTCAGTTATGGGGCCGAAGCCAAGGTGCTCCACGAATTCAGCCTTGATGTTGCGGCCGGTGAACATGTGGCGTTGTTAGCGCCGAGTGGCTACGGAAAATCGACCATTCTGGCGCTTATTGCCGGACTGATCGCGCTGCAGGGGGGGCGGATAAAAATCGGCGATGTCGAACTCACTGACGAAACAGCAACCGCGCTTCGCGCGAGGATGAGCTGGATCGGCCAGAAGCCGCATATCTTTGCCGGTTCAGCCCGCCACAACATCACGCTGGGTCGAAAAGCCGAAATCGAAACCACGAAAGCCATCATCAACGACATGGCGCTTGGGCATGTTCTGGGCGTCACCGGCAATAGCCTGATAGGCGAAAACGGTGCCGGAATCTCGGGCGGGGAAGCCCTGCGACTTGCGCTTTCCCGGGCGGTAGTCGATCAGGCGGCAGACGTTATTCTGGCCGACGAACCCACGGCTCATCTGGATCAGGAAACGGCCAGATTCATTGCAGACAGCCTTCTCAAACTCGCAAAAGGCAAGACGCTGCTCGTCGCAACCCACGACGAAACCCTTGCAGGCAGAATGGATCGTATCATCCGTCTGGACGGCAGCGTGAGTACAGATCCGGACTGGCAGAGGAGGGCAGCGGAATGAACGGTTTCCGGTCGTTGCAGCCTATCTTGCGGCTTTTCTTCCAGACCAAGGGGGCTGCACTTCTTGCCGGCATCGCGACAGCGACAGCGACGGTCCTTGCCGGCATCGCTCTCCTCGGACTGTCGGGCTGGTTTATAACCGCAACGGCGATTGCGGGCTTGACCATCGCAACCGCGGTTGTGTTCGACGTGTTCGCACCTGCTGCCGGTATTCGTCTGCTGGCTATCCTGCGCACGGGCTCCCGCTATCTCGAGCGGCTTGTCACCCATGATGCAACGCTCGCGATCCTTGCTGCACTACGCGAAAAATTGTTCCGTAGCTGCGCACGTCCGACTGCGGCGAACGCCCTTCTGAAACGCCCTGCGCGTCTTCTGTTCCGCCTGACCGCTGACATTGATGCGCTCGATTCTCTTTATTTGCGTGTGTTGGTACCCGTCGGGGCAGCGCTTGCCACCGCACTTGTGGCCGGTATAGCGCTTGGCTTAATGAGCCTACTTTTCGGGCTGGGTGCAGCGTTTGTTTTGCTGGTCGCCGGCCTTTGTCTTCCGCTTTTTGCGGCTCGCCGGTCCGAAAAATCGATGCGCCGGCGTGCAAAAGGCACGGAGTCACTGCGCGCTCGCACTGTCGATCTGGTTGCCGGGCAGACTGAACTTCTAATGGCTGGACGTCTGGAAGACCAGAAGCTGGCCCTGGCCCGGGCAGATAGCTATGTTGCCGCTGCGGATCGCAAGCTTAATCGGATTGAGATTCTCACCGGCGCCGGTTTCGGCATCGTTCACGCTGGCTTGCTTGCAGGCGGCCTCGTCGTGGTTGGATCGTTGATGCAGTCAGGAACTATCGGTGCACCCGTCGCAGCGCTTGGAATGCTTATCCTGCTCGGCGCGATGGAGCCTTTTTCAGCCTTGCGGCGTGGCGCGATGGAACTCGGGCGCACGATACTCGCTGCAAAGCGGGTTGCTCCTCAGTTGCATGACAATGCCGAACTGGTTACGCCCGAGACGCCAGAGAATGGAGCCGCTGTACACCTGAAAGACGTGTCTGTACGTCACGACAGCGCCGACGGTTATGCTTTGAATAAGCTCGATCTCGATATTGTAGCAGGTGAAAAGGTTGCCATCGTCGGTACAAGCGGCGCAGGCAAGACAACCCTGTTCAATCTCCTTGCCGGAGAAATTCCGGCTGATCGGGGTCGTGTCGCAGTGTTGCCAGCCCGTCTTCTTACGCAGCGCACAGAGCTATTCCAGGATACCCTTCGCGGCAATCTCCTGCTGGCACGCGCCGATGCGAGCGATGCCGAACTGATAGATGCATTGCAAGCCGCAGGTCTTGGCGCGTTTATTGCTGAACTGCCTGCAGGGTTGGACGCAATGCTGGGCGAGGGCGGACTGGGACTTTCGGGCGGTCAGGCACGTCGTTTGGCGCTTGCGCGTCTTTTCCTGACCGATGTTCCGCTCTGGTTGCTGGATGAGCCAACCGAAGGCCTGGATGCTGCGACCGCACAGGATGTTCTGGACCGTCTGGAGATCAAGACGGGTTCACGCACCTTGCTGATCGCCACGCATATCCGTCGTGAGGCGCAAATTTGTGAACGGATCATTGTTTTAAATCAAGGCGCTCTAGTTGAGTCTGTAGGTAAGACTTCGCCGCGTTTTGGCGAAATCCTCAAGACGATGAGGTGAGTCGCGTGGGCATGGAGAATAATTTGAAGTCCGTGTCCATTTCTGGACGTATATTTGAAATTGAAGCGGATTGCCGGTTTTAAGAAGCCGCCGCGTTCAAAAGGGGGCCGCGCTGGCAGCGCTGCTCATAACACCAGGAGGGCCGGATTGCCGGCTTAAAGAGATGGAACTCGATATTGTCTCCCTGTCGCGGTTGCAGTTTGCAATCACGGCACTTTATCACTTCCTCTTCGTACCTCTGACCTTGGGTCTTTCCGTGCTGCTTGCCATCATGGAAACCGTTTACGTAATGACGGGGCGACTCATCTGGCGGCAGATGACGAAATTTTGGGGTACGCTTTTTGGCATCAACTTTGTCATGGGCGTCGCAACGGGGATCGTGATGGAATTCCAGTTCGGTATGAACTGGAGCTATTACAGTCATTATGTCGGTGACATATTCGGCGCACCGCTTGCCATCGAGGGACTGATGGCGTTCTTCCTTGAAGCGACCTTCG
This sequence comes from Ochrobactrum sp. CGA5, assembly GCF_006345815.1. Taxonomy (GTDB): domain Bacteria; phylum Pseudomonadota; class Alphaproteobacteria; order Rhizobiales; family Rhizobiaceae; genus Brucella. The sequence goes on from NZ_VCIG01000005.1 coordinate 224,753, forward strand.
TGGGGCTGTTCTTTTTTGGCTGGGACCGCTTGTCCAAAGTTGGGCACCTCATGGCGACCTATGCTGTTGCGGCTGGATCGAACTTCTCGGCATTGTGGATTCTGATCGCCAATGGCTGGATGCAGAATCCGGTCGGATCGGCGTTCAATCCTGAAACCATGCGCATGGAAATTACCGATTTCTTCGCGGTTCTGATGAACCCGGTCGCGCAGGCCAAGTTCGTTCATACGGTTTCGGCCGGTTATGTCACGGCGTCTATTTTTGTTCTTGGTGTTTCAGCCTGGTATCTGCTGAAGGGTCGGTCGGTAGAGCTTGCCAAACGTTCCATGACGATTGCTGCATCCTTTGGTCTGGCCGCCTCGCTGTCCGTCGTCGTTCTAGGTGACGAAAGCGGCTATCTGGCCAATGAACACCAGAAGATGAAGATTGCGGCCATTGAAGCCATGTGGGAAACCGAACCGGCTCCGGCCTCGTTCACCGCCTTCGGCTTTCCAGACCAGGCGGCACGTGAAACTCACTTCGCAGTGCATATCCCTTGGGTCATGGGCCTGATTGGCACGCGGTCTCTCACGACACCCATTGAGGGGATCAATGATCTTGTCCAGAACGCCGAAACCCATATCCGCAACGGTATCCTCGCCTATGACGCCTTGCAGAAAATTCGCGCGGCTGGCGATACGAACGCCGTTCCGCAGGAAGTCAAGGACGTCTTTGCGGATAACAGCCAATGGATGGGCTACGCGCTTCTGCTGAAGCGTTATGTGGACGATCCACGCAATGCCACTGACGCGCAGATCACACAGGCCGCTAACGACACTGTTCCCGGCGTCTTGCCTCTGTTCTGGGCCTTCCGCATCATGGTCGGTATCGGTTTCTTCCTGATCCTTCTGACGGGCACATTCTTCGTGCTGTCGGCGCGTCGAAAACTCGACCGTTATCCGTTTCTGTTGCGGATTGCAGTGTTTGCGATACCGCTGCCATGGATCGCGGCTGAAATGGGCTGGATCGTTGCAGAGTTCGGTCGCCAGCCATGGGTGATCGAAGGCATATTGCCGACCGCAGTCGGAGTCTCCAATCTCGGAGCGTCCACAGTGCTGCTGACCATACTTGGTTTCGTGGCGATTTATACGGTTCTCTTCATCATCGAGATGGGCCTGATGATACGTGCCATCAAGGCTGGACCTGAACCCGACAGCAAGCCGGAAGCAATTCTCGCCCCGGCCAGCATTGCACCTGCGGAGTAAGGATCATGATACTCAGCGAATTGTTGGACTATGAAACCCTGCGCCTTATCTGGTGGGTGCTGCTCGGTGTGTTGCTGATCGGCTTTGCTGCGATGGACGGGTTCGACCTCGGTGTCGACATACTTATGCCTGTCATCGGCAAGACAGATGTCGAACGGCGCATCATCATCAACACGATCGGCCCGGTCTGGGAAGGCAATCAGGTGTGGCTGATCCTCGGGGGCGGAGCGATTTTCGCCGCCTGGCCGCCGCTCTATGCAGTGTCCTTCTCAGGCTTCTATCTGGCGATGTTTATCATCCTGTTCGCGCTCATCCTGCGCCCGGTCGGGTTCAAATATCGCTCCAAGCGGGACAGTGACGTATGGAGGAAAAGCTGGGACTGGGCGCTGTTCATCGGCGGTTTCGTTCCGGCCCTCATTTTCGGCGTTGCAGTCGGTAACGTCTTGCAAGGTGTTCCGTTCCGCCTCGCGGATGATCTTCAGATTTTCTATGAAGGCTCGTTCTTCGGTTTGCTCAATCCGTTTGCGCTGCTTTGCGGTGTGCTTTCGGTGACTATGCTCAGCATGCACGGCGCTTCGTGGCTTGTGTTGAAAACGACCGGCGCTGTCCAGGCGCGTGCGCGGTCCTATGGCAGCATTGCGGCTCTTCTGACTGTGGTGCTCTATGTGTTGGCTGGCGTCGTCAGCTGGTTCTGGGTTTCGGGCTATCGGATCACGAGCGCCATCGTGACTGATGGGCCGTCCAATCCGCTGCGCAAGACTGTCGAACTGGATCACGGTGCATGGTTCACCAACTATGCAAACTATCCGATCCTGCTGATCGCTCCGGCGCTTGGCATTTTGGGAGCGCTTGCGGTCTTCATAGCATTGCGTAGCCGTCGTGAACTGGCCCCGCTGCTGTTCGGAAAACTGTCGATCTTCGGCATCATTTCCTCGGTCGGCGTGTCGATGTTCCCGTTCATACTGCCATCGTCGCTCGATCCGCGTTCAAGCCTGACGGTTTGGGATTCGTCCTCCAGTCATACGACGCTGTTCATCATGCTGGTTGTGACGCTTATCTTCTTGCCGATTATCTTGGCCTACACATCCTGGGTCTACAAGGTTCTGTGGGGCAAGGTCGACAAGGACATGATCGAAGACGAAAGCAATCACGCTTATTAGAGCACTGTGCGATCTGATTGCATCAGATCGGCGCTCTGTAAGTTACATTTTAACGCGCATCTTATCCGAGAACTGGTTCACACTTTTCGGGATGCGCTTGTACCAACCGAGAAGGAAAGCGATATGTGGTATTTTTCCTGGTTGTTGGGGCTTCCGCTTGCTGCGGCTTTCGCTGTGCTCAACGCCATGTGGTATGAGCTGATGGACGACCGGGCGCGCAAGCGCTTGTCAGCAGATCCGACTGCGGATCTGGCTCGTGAAGGCAAAAAACATCATTGATCGATACACAGAAAACGGCCCGGAAACGGGCCGTTTTTTTCAGAGCAATTCTTTCAAGGCTGCGGTATTGTCAGCTCGGCCACAAAATCATAGGCATCACCGCGATAGAGCGACTTTGTAAACTCTACAACCCGGCCAGAAGGCAAATAGGACAGTCGCTCAATGGACAGGCCTGCATCGCCTTCCTTGACGCCCAAAATACGTGCGTCAGGGTCCTTGATATTGCAGGCGGCTATACGCTGCACGGCGCGAACGGGGCGAAATCCGGTGCGGCCCAGCTCAGCATAGAGGGACCCTTTCACCGCATCGGGATCGGGAAGGATTTCGCTTGAAATACTTGCCCGTTCGATCGCCAGTGGCATGTCACTGGCGATGCGCAGTCGACCAAGGCGCGCAACACGGGTTTCCGAGGAAACACCCAGTTTCATCATCTCTTCAGGTGACGGGTAGCAGAGGCCACGTTCCAGCCACCGGGATTGCGTGGTGATGCCCCGACGCGCCATATCCTCGGTGAACGAGGTCAGCATGGATAGCGACTGCTCCACGCGCTCGCTCGGGCGTACGACGAACGTTCCCGAGCCATGACGGCGCACGAGAAGTCCGGCCTTGACAAGGTCGTCCACTGCCTTGCGTACCGTCACACGGCTGATATTGGCATATTCCGCAATATCGCGCTCCGGCGGCAGGGCTTCGCCATCGACCAGTTGTCCGGCGCGGATCGCCGCCTCCAGCGACTGACGTAGCCGCATATAGAGCGGCCCACCGGAGGAAAGCGCGGACCCCTGAAGATTCTTGGACAGGAAAGCGCTAAAATTTCCACTCATTCGCGCGCCTTTCCTTTTTGTGGCCCATATCGTTTCAGAGCAAGCTGCAAGGCGCCGGCCAGAGCATCTGCGGCAGGCTTGACCAAAAGCTTCTGCTGATGTGGCGGCAGCCATTCTACATAAAGCGACGCCATGCCACCGAGCAGACTGATGCGTTCGGCCCCCTGTTTAATCAGTACATCAAGCGTTTCGCTGACATAGGCCGCCGAGCGTTCCAATAGCATCCTTGCTGTTTCGTCGCCCTCGCTTGCGTACTGGAAAATACGCGGAGCATATTTGCCGAAGTCACCGGGCTTCGCAGTCCATGCGAACTCGACCAGATTATCCGGATTGTTGTCGAACTCGTTCAAAAGGTCTGTCGTCAGGCGTGTGCGCGGATGAATGCCGTCATGTACGAGCAGACTTTCCTGCAACAGGCTTTGGCCGAGCCGAGCGCCGCTGCCGAGATCACTCAACGGAAAACCCCATCCACCGATCGAATGGATGCGACCATTTCGGCGCGTGATATAAGCGGTGCCCGTGCCGAGAATAGCGACGATGCCGTCCTGATCGCCGAGCGCGCCCTGTAGGGCGATCACACCATCGAATTCCACATTGGAGTGCGCGAAGGGCAGGCCGCGTTCTATCGGAGTGCCTGCGCCCTGGACATTGCCGCCTGCCAGACCAAGAACCGCATGGCTGGTAGTATAATGCGCCTTGTCTATTCCTGCATCGTCAAAAGCGTTGTCGATCGCCGCGATCACATTGATCAACGCCGTTTGCGGATCGGTGACGATATTGGCAGAGCCGCTGCGCCCTGAACCAAGAATCGCACCATCGCTACCCGCGACCAACGCGCGGCATCCCGTGCCTCCACCATCAACGCCTATGAAGAACTCAGTCATGAAAATACCTCCAACTTGAAGATACCAAAAAAATACCATTAACCAAGCAGATTTGTCGGCCTGTGTGAAATTTGAATAATTCCTTGATAAAATTTAAGAAAAATTGGCTACATCAATTTTTCTGCATCAAAGTTGTAAACTTCTCTGGACAATTGGTACGTTTTTGGCATTAATTTCAGCAGAAGGGGAGCGCAATGCCGCTGAGGGCGAGGGCCACGCGGATTTGGGATGGAGATCACTGGCGGGGTCCGGTACTTTTCCCCAACGCGAGGAGCGATCGTGCTGAAACGGTCTGGCGTACTTTCGCCTCTGTTGCGCATCCGCGCTCTAAAAACGGGAGAAGGTCAAATGGTTCGTAATACGTTGAAACTTATGCTGCTGGGTTCCACGCTTCTGGCGTCAGGGTCGGCTGCGCTCGCCGAAGACGTCACGCTGACGGTCGAAAGCTGGCGTAACGACGATCTGCAAATCTGGCAGGAAAAGATCATTCCGGCTTTTGAAGCCAAGAATCCTGGCATCAAGATCAATTTCGCGCCGAGCGCGCCGACCGAGTACAATGCGGCCCTTAATGCCAAGCTCGACGCTGGTTCGGGTGGCGATCTGATTTCCTGCCGTCCGTTCGATACCTCGCTCGAGCTTTTCAACAAGGGCAAGCTCTCCGATCTTACGGATCTCGAAGGCATGAAGAACTTCTCCGACGTCGCCAAGTCCGCATGGACGACCGACGACGGCTCGAAGACTTTCTGCGTGCCTATGGCTTCAGTTATTCACGGCTTCATCTACAATCAGGAAGCCTTCGACAAGCTCGGTCTCAAAGTGCCGGCCACGGAAGCCGAGTTCTTCGACGTTCTTGAGAAGATCAAGGCTGATGGCAACTACATTCCAATGGCTATGGGCACAAAGGATATGTGGGAAGCCGCAACCATGGGCTACCAGAATATCGGCCCAACCTACTGGAAGGGTGAAGAGGGGCGCAAGGCTCTGATTGCCGGCACCGAAAAGCTTACCGATCCGCAGTGGGTTGAGCCATTCAAGGTTCTCGCCAAGTGGAAAGACTATCTGGGCGACGGTTTTGAAGCGCAGACCTACCCGGACAGCCAGAACCTGTTCACGCTCGGACGTGCCGCTATCTATCCTGCTGGATCGTGGGAAATCGGCCTGTTTAACACGCAGGCTCAGTTCAAGATGGGCGCGTTCCCGCCACCGGTGAAGAATGCTGGCGACACGTGCTATATCTCAGACCACAACGATATCGGCCTCGGCCTCAACGCTGCAAGCAAGCACGCCGAACAGGCAAAAGTGTTCCTGAATTGGGTTGCTTCGCCGGAATTTGCGGAAATCTACGCCAATGCGCTGCCGGGCTTCTTCAGTCTGAACTCAACAGCCGTGAAGATGAGCGATCCGCTGGCGCAGGAATTCGTTTCCTGGCGCGAAAAGTGCAAGCCGACTATTCGCTCGACCTATCAGATTCTATCGCGTGGCACACCGAACCTCGAAAATGAAACCTGGGTTCAGTCGGCCAACGTCATCAATGGCACCGTAACGCCGGAAGACGCTGCGAAGAAGCTGCAGGAAGGTTTGGATAGCTGGTACAAGCCAGCCAAGTAAAAAGCGGTACGATATGGGCGGCGACCGCGGGGGCGCGCCGCCCATATCTTTTCATCTGACGCATCGGCACGAAGTTTTGTTATCGGTGCATTTCGTGTCAGGTTAAAAATGAAGTCAGCGGGCACGGACGGGAGATGTGCTTCTCTGGTTTGTGCGCATTCTCGAAATCGAGAACGCTGACCATTGGTTTACGCATTTCCAATCGTCCAGTTCACGCGTCTGCTGGAAATGCTTTTGAAGAGCGAACGCCTATATGAGCCAATCTGCCGACATGACAGGTATCGTACACAAGCGCCCAAGGCGTTGGCATATACTTGTTTTTCTTCTGCCATGTGTCCTGATCTATACAGCCGTGATGGTGCTGCCGCTGATCGAGACTTTGCGGCAAGCATTCTTCAATGTCGTCGACGGACAGCGCACTTTTGTGGGGTTTGCTAATTTTCAGGTACTTTTCGGTGACCCGAACTGGTCGCGTGATCTCTGGAATGCCTTGAAAAATAACGCCATATTTTTCTGCATTCATATGCTTGTTCAAAACCCGATCGGCATTCTGCTGGCAGCTATGCTGTCCCTGCCGAAACTGCGTTTTGCTGCCTTCTATCGCACGGCGATTTTCCTTCCAACGCTGCTTTCCTTCGTGATCGTCGGCTTTATCTGGAAGTTGATCCTGTCGCCTATCTGGGGTGTCGCTCCATGGATGATGGATATTGTCGGTCTGAAATGGTTGTTCGGTCCTTGGCTTGGCAAGGCAGATAAGGCTCTTGTCACCGTATCGCTGGTTTCGGTCTGGCAGTTCGTTGGCATCCCGATGATGCTGATCTATGCAGCCCTTCTGAACATTCCCGATGAAATTATTGAAGCCGCCGAATGCGACGGCATTACGGGCTGGAGCCAGTTCTTCAAGATCAAGCTGCCGTTAATTCTGCCATCCATCGGTCTGATCTCGGTTATGACATTTGTCGCCAATTTCAATGCGTTCGACCTCGTCTATTCGATGCAGGGCGCGCTTGCCGGGCCGGACAAGTCGACCGATATTCTGGGCACGTTCCTTTATCGTACCTTCTTCGGCTTCCAGCTACAGCTTGGCAATCCGTCCATGGGCGCAACAATTGCCGCCGTGATGTTCCTCATCATTCTGGCCGGTGTATCGCTGTACCTGTTCGGAATCCAGCGCCGCATGCGCCGCTATCAGTTCTGAGGACGAGACCATGTTGAAAGCACGCACATCGCCCATTCGCACCACACTCGTCCATGCGGCCCTGATCTTCTACATGCTGATCGCCGTGTTCCCGGTGGCGCTGACGCTGATCAACTCGTTCAAGGACCGCAACGCGATCTTCCGCACGCCCTTGCAATTTCCGACACCGGAAAGCTTTAGCCTCATCGGTTACGAAACGGTTCTGAAGCAGGGTTCTTTCCTGACCTACTTCCAGAACAGCACCATCGTGACGGTGGTGAGTATTTTCCTCGTGATCCTGTTCGGCGCGATGGCAGCCTTTGCGCTTGCCGAATACCGTTTCAAGGGCAACACCCTGATGGGCCTGTACCTCGCCATCGGCATCATGATCCCGATCCGGCTGGGAACTGTAGCATTGCTTCAGGGTATGGTGGCTGCCGGTCTGGTCAATACGTTGACGGCGCTGATCCTCGTCTATACCGCGCAGGGCCTGCCGCTCGCGATTTTCATCCTGTCCGAGTTCATGCGAACCGTGTCAGATGATTTGAAAAATGCCGGGCGAATAGACGGCATGTCAGAATATGCGATCTTCTTCAAGCTGGTGCTGCCGCTGATCCGGCCCGCCATGGCTACGGTCGCCGTCTTTACCATGATCCCGATCTGGAACGACCTCTGGTTCCCGCTGATCCTTGCGCCAAGTGAAGCCACCAAGACCGTGACGCTCGGTTCGCAGCTTTTCATTGGTCAGTTCGTCACCAACTGGAATGCCGTTCTGTCAGCCCTTTCGCTGGCGATGTTCCCGATCCTTGTTCTTTACGTCATCTTCTCGCGGCAGTTGATCCGCGGCATCACCGCGGGGGCTGTAAAATGAGTTCTTCAATGCAAAATCCTGTCCGTGTTCTTTCCGCCGGTCTCGGTAATATGGGCCGCAGCCATGCGCTAGCCTATCACCGCAATCCCGGCTTCGAGGTTGTCGGCCTCGTCAATCGCACCAAGGTTGTGGTGCCAGATGAACTGGCGGGTTACGAAATCCATCCTTCCTTCCATGAAGCATTGAAGGAGTTGAAGCCCGATCTTGCCTGCGTCGCCACTTATTCTGAAAGCCATGCGGAATATGCTATCGCGGCGCTGGAGCAGGGCGCACATGTGTTCGTAGAAAAGCCGTTGGCAACCACAGTTGAGGATGCGCGCCGGGTCATCGACTGCGCGCGGGCCAACGGGCGCAAGCTCGTCATCGGCTATATTCTGCGTCATCATCCTTCGTGGATGCGGCTTATCTCAGAGGCGCGTCAGCTTGGCGGGCCTTATGTATTCCGCATGAATCTCAATCAGCAGTCCAGCGGCGCAACCTGGGAAACGCACAAGAACCTGATGAACACCACATCGCCCATAGTCGATTGTGGCGTGCATTATGTGGACGTCATGTGCCAGATCACTGACGCCAATCCGGTGGAAGTGCGCGGCATGGGACTGCGTCTCTCCGACGAAATCAAACCAGATATGTATAATTACGGTCATCTTCAGGTGTTGTTCGATGACGGCACAGTCGGGTGGTATGAAGCAGGATGGGGGCCGATGATGTCGGAAACGGCTTTCTTCGTAAAGGATGTCATCTCACCAAATGGGTGTGTCTCGATCGTCATGAACGAGGCCGCGACCAAATCCGACGATGTGGACGCGCATACCAAGACATCGACTATCCGTGTTCACCGGGCCGAGCGTGGGGCAGACGGCAAGTTCCTGAAACCGGATACGGATCTCTCCATGGCCGACGAGCCAGGACATCAGGAATTGTGCGAACGCGAGCAGGCCTACATGCTGAAGGCCATTCGCGACGATATTGATCTCAACCGGCATATGGATGACGCACTGCAATCACTGCGCATCTGCCTCGCGGCAGATGAAAGCGTGCGCTCTGGCCAGCCTGTCAAACTGTAAGCCGTTAGGATTTAGAGCGGTTCCGGTTAAAACGGAATCGCGGAACCGCTCTATCTCTTTGTTCTAACACATTATCTTACGCAAAACCGCTTCGCACTTTTGCTGGAAATGCTCTAAAGGAATTTGTTACGTGGGATCGCTGCTGCTCAAATCGGTACACAAGCGCTACGGTGCACAGGAAGTTCTGAAAGACATCAATCTGGAGGTTCAGGACGGTGAGTTCGTCATTTTCGTTGGACCGTCCGGCTGCGGGAAGTCAACGCTGCTGCGCTCCATCGCGGGACTGGAGGACGTCTCCTCCGGTCAGGTCCTCATCAACGGAGATGACGTAACCGTCACTCCGCCGTCAAAGCGCGGTATCGCCATGGTTTTCCAATCCTATGCGCTGTATCCGCACCTCACGGTCAAGGACAATATGGGGCTTGGTCTCAAACAGGCAGGCACGCCCAAGGCCGAAATTGAAGAGCGGGTTTCCAAGGCTTCAACAATGCTGTCGCTCGAGCCTTATCTTGGTCGCCGTCCGGCTGAAATGTCCGGTGGCCAGCGCCAGCGTGTCGCCATCGGCCGCGCATTGGTGCGCGAACCCGAGCTTTTCCTGTTTGATGAACCGCTGTCGAACCTTGATGCAGCGCTTCGCGTTCAGACACGGCTTGAAATCGCCAAACTGCATCGTGAGCTCAAGGCGACTATGATCTACGTCACGCATGATCAGGTTGAGGCCATGACGCTTGCTGACCGCATCGTTGTTCTCAATGCCGGTCGCATTGAGCAGATCGGCTCGCCGATGGACCTCTATAACAAGCCCGACAATCTCTTCGTCGCCGGTTTTATCGGTTCGCCGCAGATGAATTTTGTTGATGGCGCCCGTATTGGAGACGCTGGAGCGAAGACCGTCGGCATCCGCCCCGAGCACATTTCTGTCAGCCGCGAGAGCGGCAAATGGAAAGGCAAGGTCATCCATGCCGAACATCTCGGCGCCGATACGATCCTTTATGTCGAAACCGAAGCTGCAGGTCTGATTACGGTGCGGCTCTTCGGCGAACACCACCACACTGAAGACGATATGATCCTTATCACACCAGATGAGAGCAAGCTCCATAGGTTCGATACGAATGGCAAAGCGATCCGCTGAACCGGCCATTTCGTAGCTTCCTGTCAAGCCGTACCCTCTTGGGTGCGGCTTTTCTTTTTGAGAATCGCATCGCCTATGGCTCCAACTCATGTTGGCGCACATGGACAAAACGCCTCATGTTAAACTTGTACGAAACAAAGCCGCGCTCGAAGAAGTCAGAACCGTACCATTGGGTACTGACTTATTGGTCAATCGAAAGTAATATTATTGCGGTATATGACGGCAAAACATTCCACTTAAAAGCCTATTTAAATCACGGGAATAAGCATGTTTCGCGCGGTGCATCTCGGGTTGTTTCAATGCTGCAGCGAACCGGTTTGGCAGAAAGGTGCCGGAGTAGTCGAAAAATAATCTTGCTTTATTTTTGAACCCGTACCACCCTGAAAGCGAATGGTGCTGCAGGAGGAAATCGGCGCCATGTCGCTTGGGAGGAACAAGGTCGGCAGGTGTGACCAACAGCGCCGCGCTAGGTTTCCGAAACGCACGGAACCAATCCATTATTCTCCCGTTCGACATTCTGTAATTTCCCGAGGCCCGTTGTGAGGCCAGTTTCGAGGATTACCCGCATGAGCGATGATGTCGTCCTGTCCCTGCATGTTCCCGAGCCTGAGTGGCGGCCCGGTGATGCACCGGATTTCTCCCATGTCAAAATTCCACGCGCGGGAAGCGTTCGAAGACCGGAAATCGATGAAAAGCCCGAAGTGATGCGCGATCTGGCTTTCAGCATCATTCGCGTTCTGAATCGCGAAGGCGAAGCGGTCGGTCCCTGGGCAGGCACCTTGAGCGATGATGAGCTGAAAGATGGACTTCGCCATATGATGATCCTGCGCGCCTACGATGCGCGCATGATGATGGCTCAGCGTCAGGGCAAGACTTCGTTCTATATGCAGCATCTGGGCGAAGAAGCGGTGAGCTGCGCGTTCCGAAAGGCTCTACGCAAGGGCGACATGAATTTCCCGACCTATCGTCAGGCCGGCCTGCTCATTGCAGATGATTATCCTCTCGTCACGATGATGAACCAGATTTTCTCCAACGAGCACGACCCGTTGAAAGGCCGCCAGCTTCCGGTGATGTACTCCTCGAAGGATCACGGCTTCTTCACCATTTCCGGTAATCTCGCGACGCAATATACGCAGGCTGTCGGCTGGGCTATGGCCTCTGCCATCAGCCACGACACGAAGATCGCTGCCGCATGGATCGGCGATGGTTCGACCGCCGAAAGCGATTTCCATGCAGCATTGGTCTTTGCTTCCACCTACAAGGCGCCGGTGGTGATGAATATCGTCAACAACCAGTGGGCCATTTCCACTTTCCAGGGCATTGCACGCGGCGGCTCCGGCACTTTCGCAGCGCGTGGCCACGGTTTCGGCATTCCGGCGTTGCGCGTTGACGGCAACGATTATCTGGCCGTTCATGCAGTTGCCAAATGGGCTGTGGAACGCGCCCGGCGCAATCTCGGCCCGACCATCGTGGAATATGTGACCTATCGTGCCGGCGGACATTCGACATCGGACGATCCGTCCGCCTATCGTCCTAAAGCCGAGAGCGATGCATGGCCGCTTGGCGACCCGATCCTGCGGCTGAAGAACCATCTTATCAAGCGCGGCGTCTGGTCGGATGAGCGTCATAAGCAGGCCGAAGCCGAGGTGATGGATCTCGTTGTTGCTGCACAGCGCGAAGCGGAAGCCATTGGTACGCTGCATGATGGTCGTAAGCCGTCAATGCGCGACATGTTTGAGGATGTCTATGCTGAAACACCACCGCATCTTATCCGCCAGCGTCAGGAAGCGGGGTTCTGATCTATGACGAAAATGACCATGATTGAGGCGATTCAGAACGCTCATGACATCGCCATGGAACGCGACAAAAATGTTGTCGTGTTTGGTGAGGATGTTGGGTATTTCGGCGGCGTTTTCCGCTGCACGGCTGGCTTGCAGAAGAAATACGGCAAGGAACGCTGCTTCGATGCACCAATCAGCGAACTCGGTATTGTTGGCACAGCGATCGGGATGGCCGCTTATGGTCTTCGCCCCTGCATCGAAGTGCAGTTTGCCGATTATGTTTATCCGGCCTATGACCAGATCGTTTCAGAGGCCGCGCGCCTTCGCTATCGTTCGGCGGGCGAGTTTACCTGTCCCATCGTCATCCGTATGCCTTCCGGTGGCGGCATTTATGGCGGCCAGACGCACAGCCAGAGCCCGGAAGCACTTTTTACGCATGTATCAGGACTGAAGACAGTCATGCCATCCACGCCAGCCGATGCCAAGGGGCTGTTGCTGGCTGCCATCGAGGACCCGGACCCTGTCATCATGTTCGAGCCGAAGCGCCTTTATAATGGGCCTTTTGACGGTCATCACGACCGTCCGGTGACATCCTGGAAGAAGCATGATCTGGGCGATGTGCCAGAAGGCTATTATACCGTGCCGCTTGGCAAGGCTGCCATTCGCAGAGAGGGCAGTGATGTGACTGTGCTCGCCTATGGCACCATGGTCCATGTGGCGCTTGCCGCCGCCGAGGAAACCGGCATTGATGCTGAGGTGATAGATCTTCGCACGCTGCTCCCACTCGATACGGATACCATTATGGCGTCAGTCAGGAAGACCGGGCGTTGTGTTGTCGTGCACGAGGCGACGCTGACCTGCGGTTATGGCGCAGAGCTTGCCGCGCTCGTCCAGCGTGACTGCTTCTATCATCTTGAAGCGCCCATCCTCCGCGTGACCGGTTGGGATACACCTTATCCGCATGCGCAGGAATGGGCTTATTTTCCCGGTCCTGATCGGGTGGGTCGCGCGCTTACATCCATCATGGAAGCTTAGGGGAGGGAACTATGGCGCATTTTACAATCAAGCTCCCTGATGTTGGTGAAGGTGTTGCCGAGGCCGAACTTGTCGAATGGCATGTAAAACTTGGCGATGTCGTGCGCGAGGATGATCTTCTTGCGGCTGTCATGACCGACAAGGCAACGGTGGAAATTCCATCGTCACGCGCCGGCAAGGTCATCGCCATCAATGGCGAAGTCGGCGAGAAGATCGCGGTCGGTTCCGAACTTGTCCGTCTGGAGATTGAGGGGGGGACGACAGAAGAACAGCCCGTCGAAAATGTTGAAGAAAATCCTGCTCTTGAAACTCCAGTACTGCTGCAAACGCCTGTCCCTCCAAAAGCTGCCCCCCCGCAGCGTGAGAGTGCAAGCCGCCCTTTTACCGGCGCTGGCCCGGTTCGTCAGGAAGGCGAAAAGCCGCTGGCAACCCCGTCCGTTAGATTGCGGGCCCGCGATGCAGGAGTCGATCTGCGCCGCGTTCGTGGAACGGGACCGGCTGGACGCATCACACATGAAGATCTCGACCTTTTTTTCCAGCAGGAAACAGGTGCGGCATCAACTCTCTCCGCTTACGCAGCCGATAGTTCGGTCAACGAGATCAAGGTCCTCGGCCTTCGGCGCAAGATTGCCGAACGCATGGCCGAGGCGAAGCGCCATATTCCGCATATTACAATCGTTGAGGAAGTCGACGTCAGCCAGATCGAGGAGTTGCGCACCAAGCTCAACCACGAGCAGAAAGAGGGACGTCCACGCCTCACGCTGTTGCCGTTCATCATCCGCGCGATAGTGAAAGCCGTGAAAGAACAGCCCGGTCTCAACGCGCATTTCGATGACGAGGCCGACATCATCCGCCAGTTCGGCGGTGTGCATATCGGCATCGCCACGCAGACGCCCAACGGCCTGATTGTGCCCGTGGTGCGCCATGCGGAAAGTATGAGTGTGTTCGCGGCAGCTTCGGAATTGTCGCGCGTGACCGAAGCAGCGCGCAACGGTACGGCGAAGCGGGAGGAACTGTCAGGTTCCACCATCACCATCACATCGCTTGGGCCGCTCGGTGCTATCGCCACGACACCGATCATAAACCGCCCGGAAGTGGCGATCGTCGGCATCAACAAGATCGCCATACGTCCGATGTGGGATGGTGCGCAGTTCGTAGCGCGCAAGATGATGAACCTGTCATGCAGTTTCGACCATCGGGTGATCGACGGCTGGGATGCGGCGGTCTTCGTGCAGAAGCTGAAAAGCCTGCTGGAGACGCCTGCCATGATTTTTGTAGAAGGCTGATCGAATGAGTGAGATTTCATGCAAACTCCTGATCATTGGTGGCGGTCCAGGCGGCTATGTCTGCGGCATCCGGGCAGGCCAGCTTGGCATCGATACGGTGCTGGTGGAAAAGACGCGGTTGGGCGGCACTTGCCTCAATGTCGGGTGCATTCCGTCAAAGGCGCTAATTCATGCCGCCGATGAGTTCCATCGCCTTTCCGTCTTTTCATCGAAGGGCGCACTCGGTATTTCGGCTCAGAACCCTGCTATTGATTTCGGCAAAACACTCGAATGGAAAGACGGCATTGTGAGCCGCCTCAACGGCGGTGTGGCAGGGCTCCTGAAACGGTCGCGCGTGCGTATGTTCCATGGACCTGCGCGCTTTCTCGACGGAAAAACCGTTTTTGTCGACACCGATACGGGCCGTCAGACCATCCATGCCGAAAATATCGTGATCGCCACGGGTTCGGCCCCGGTCGAAATTCAGGCGCTGCCGTTTGGCGGAAAAGTCATTTCGTCCACCGAAGCGCTGTCGCTGGAAAAAATCCCGGAAAAGTTTGCTATTGTTGGCGGCGGCTATATTGGGCTGGAGATTGGCACAGCCTTTGCCAAGCTGGGCGCAAAGGTCACTGTGGTGGAGGCAACCGACCGCATCCTGCCGCAGTATGATGCGGAACTGACACGTCCGGTTATGGCGCGCCTGAAGACGCTCGGCGTTGAAATCCTGACCAGCACTTCGGCCAAGGGGCTATCGAAGGATGAAGCCGGGCTGGACGTCCTGACTGCCGACGGAACCGCAAAAACAATCGAGGCCGACAAGATACTCGTCACCGTGGGCCGCAAGCCACAGACTGATGGCTGGGGCCTGAGCGAAATCCGTCTCGACATGGACGGACGTTTCATCCGCATCGATGAGCGTTGCCGCACTTCCATGCGTGGTGTCTATGCGATAGGCGATGTGACCGGCGAGCCGATGCTAGCCCATCGTGCCATGGCACAGGGCGAGATGGTGGCGGAAATTATCGCAGGTGGAAATCAGCTATGGGACAAACGCTGCATTCCCGCGGTCTGTTTCACCGATCCGGAGATCGTCACTGTCGGGCAGTCGCCGGACGAAGCGCGTCAAGCTGGTCATCAAATTCAGGTCGGCATCTTTCCGTTTCAAGCCAATGGCCGCGCCATGACGATTGAACGCGAAGACGGCATGATCCGTGTCGTTGCACGCGCGGATAATCACCTCATCCTCGGCATTCAGGCTGTAGGCTTTGGCATATCCGAGCTTTCGTCATCCTTCGCGCAGGCGGTCGAAATGGGCGCAAGGTTGGAAGACATTGCCGCCACCATCCACGCGCATCCGACAATGAGCGAAGGCTTTGCTGAAGCCTGCATGAAGGCGCTTGGCCATGCGTTACACGTTTGATGACTTGCGCTCGTGCCGCCAGACAAAAATGGCGGCACCGGCAACCATTGCAGCGAGCGCAAACCATGTGATTGCATAGGAAAGATGGCTGTTACGGAATTTCACGACCGTCAGCCCGCCAATGGGAAGTGCCCCTGCGTTGGCTGTTGCATCGGCATCGATGAAGTAAGGCGCAACCGCTCCAAGATTATCCTTCTGCGCAAAGGCTGCTACATCGCGCGAATTCCAGTCATTGCGTGCCGGATCGTTCGGGCGCAGGAAAAACCCATCCGGCTCTGGCATACGCAACAGGCCGGTTACAGTCGTTTCACCTGAAATCTGCTTTTCCTGACGTAATGATGGATCGCGCTTGTCACTTGGAACGAAGCCGCGATTGATGAAAGTCAGCGCGCCGTTCGGTGAACGCATCGGTGTCAGAACCCAATAGCCCGCACCGCGTTCGGTCAGCGCATGAACCAGCACTTCCTTGTCGTTTAGATAGGTTCCGGTAAGCGTCACATGACGGTACTCGTCGTCCTTCTGATTGACATTGGCCCAATCGTCAGGGCCGGGCGCTGCAACCGGCTCTGCGTGAACGCGCGCATCAACACGGGCGATGAGATCGAGTTTCCATTGAAGACGCTCGACCTGCCAAAATCCTAACCCCATGAAAAAAATAAAGAATAACACCCCTAGCACCGACATAAAACTAAGGAAAAACCGGGAAGAAGTTTTCCGAACTGTTTGTTCATTTTCGGGGGAGGGCATCATCTCGTCCTTCAATCACGGCAGCCAAAAGTGTCTGATGCAGAAACTGGCCTTCTATAGCAAAAATTTAATGGCAATAAAGGGTTGGACCACAAAAGCACGTGATCGCTAAATTTTAGCCGCAGGTAAGCCTGCGCATGCTGATGGGAAGGGAAGCGCGGAGACGCGAGGGGTGACAGCCGGGCAAATTCCGGTGGCATTTACGAACAGAGAAGCAGAGGATGCCGTGTTTTCTGCCGATCCATTCCTCTGAACTGAATGTCTCGGAAGATAAAATTACAGCGCCTGCCGCATCTCCGCTGAGTGCGTGGCGCCGGAAATTTTTTATTGCATCATCCTTATCAGGCAAGCTTGTGAATCTTGCGTCTGCGATGCGAGTAACCACCCTTCGACAGCCGCAAAACGTTGCAAACCTGTGTCCTGTCCTCCGACGGCTTCGGCATCTGTTCATGAATACGCCGTAAAATCTGTTGTGTAACTGTGCGTTCTTTATCGCTCGCGGCAGGACCGATAATAATGCTCTTCATCGATCATTCTCCCTATATTCTGGGCGCGAGACCGCCTCCGAGGCTATCTCGACCGATTATCAAGAATGTACGAATGAAGGAAGTATTAACCAATTTTTATGTCTTGACAAGCGCATTTGCGCAACAGTTTGCAACCTATTGCAAAGCATGAAGAAAAGCCGAGTCGCATGCACAATCCGGCTTCTTCAGGTTTCTGGTAATCAGTCGCGGTTGCCCGTCAGTATCTCACGCTTGCCAACATGATTGGCAGGGCCGACCAGACCGTCCTGCTCCATGCGCTCCACGAGCGAGGCGGCACGGTTATAGCCGATACCGAGGCGACGCTGGATGTAAGATGTGGAACACTTCTTATCACGCATCACGACCTTGATGGCCTGTTCATAGACGTCGTCGCCATCTTCCGAACCCATTGAAGTTGCGTCGAAAACGGCCGATTCAGGTGTCGCATCTTCTTCTTCCTCGTCTTCCGTGACAGTCGCGAGATAATCCGGGCGTCCCTGTTCCTTCAGGTGATTGACCACCTTTTCAACTTCTTCGTCGGAAACGAACGGGCCATGGACGCGAACAATACGTCCGCCGCCCGCCATGTGCAGCATATCGCCCTGACCGAGAAGCTGCTCCGCTCCCATTTCGCCAAGAATGGTACGGCTATCGATCTTCGAGGTGACCTGGAACGAAATACGGGTTGGGAAGTTCGCCTTGATCGTGCCGGTAATGACATCGACCGAAGGGCGCTGCGTAGCCATGATAAGATGGATACCAGCGGCGCGAGCCATCTGGGCAAGACGCTGCACAGCGCCTTCAATATCCTTGCCCGCGACCATCATCAGATCGGCCATTTCATCAATGATGACCACGATGTAAGGCATTGGCGTCAGGTCAAGCTCTTCCTGAATATAGGTGGGTTCGCCCGTTTCCTTGTCAAAGCCGGACTGTACCGTGCACATCACGGTTTCGCCCTTACCCTTTGCGGAGGCTGCGCGGGCGTTGAAGCCCTCGATGTTGCGCACGCCGAGCCGAGCCATCTTGCGATAGCGTTCTTCCATCTCGCGCACTGCCCATTTCAGGGCCACGACGGCCTTCTTGGGGTCGGTAACAACCGGGGTCAGCAGATGTGGAATACCGTCATAGATGGACAGTTCCAGCATCTTCGGATCGACCATGATCAGGCGGCATTCTTCCGGCTTGAACCGGTAGAGTAGCGAAAGGATCATCGTATTGATGGCAACAGACTTGCCTGATCCGGTAGTGCCCGCGACCAGCAGGTGGGGCATCTTTGCCAGCTCCGCAATGATCGGCTCGCCACCGATGCCTTTGCCGAGACAAAGCGGCAGGCGGTAGTTCGATGCCTCGAAGGTGCGGCTATCGATCATCTCACGCAGATACACCGTTTCACGATTAGCATTCGGCAGTTCGATACCAATGACGTTACGACCCGGTACAACGGCCACGCGAGCAGAAAGCGCCGACATGGAGCGGGCAATGTCGTCAGCCAGGCCGATGACACGCGAGGATTTCACGCCGGGTGCAGGTTCAAACTCGTAGAGCGTAACGACAGGACCGGGGCGGACATGAATGATTTCACCACGTACACCAAAATCTTCCAGAACGCTTTCCAAAAGCCCGGCGCTGCGCTCCAGCATTTCCTGCGTGATGACATTTCCGTCCTGTTCGGGCGGCATCTGCAAGAGATCGCGCGGCGGGAATTCATAAGTGCCGTGAATAACCGGTGCTTCGGCACGGGGGAGGGGCTGCGGTTGGTACAAGGCAATCGAAGGCGCTGTCTTGACCGGAGCAGGCTTTTCATTGGCTGGCTCTGGAGCCACCATTTCCTCGATAACATGCTCTTCCGCTTCTGCAACGGCGAGCACAACATCGTCTTCGGTGGCTTCGCCGACAACCTCGTGCGTAGCCTCATCTGGCGTCGCAACCGGCTGCACCGCGGGTGTTTCGACCTGAACGGCTGGGGCAGCAGGTTGTGGCGCAACCATTACAACCGCTTCGGGGACAGTCGGCACCTCTGCGACTGGCTGAACCTGGGCTACGGTAATGGCTTCCGGCTGCTTGTTCCATTCACGAATGCGGAATTGTGCCAGAATTGATTCAACGGTAGGCAGTGGCTTACGCGGTTCTGCCGGACGGGCAGAGACGGGAACCCCCAAAGGCACAAGCGTCGTATCGATGCCGCAACCCTCCCAGAATGCGAAATCTGAAAGATAGGTGAAAGCCGATGGACTGGCCGGATTCACAGCCTCGACCGAGACTGGAGCAATCTCCTGAACGGCTTCTGCGGGAGCGCTGATGACAGCAACGGGGACCGCAGGCATTGCAGGCGGCACCGGAGCAATTGGCGAACGCACCATACCTTGCGATACAGTTTTCTGGAGTTCAGCTACAGCCATAGGCTGCGCTTCCGCAACCTTCTCTACACTGATTGCAGGCGCAGCTTCGGCTGCATTTACCTGAGCGCGCTCGTTGATCCTTGGGAGTTCCTCGCCGCGACGGCGCAGAAGCTCGACTTCCGGGGTGCGCGTGAAGCGAACATTCTCACCGAGCGAGAAATGGATTTTCCAGGCATCGTCACTGACAGGATTTTGGCTTCCCGTCTGACCGCGAGGCTGCTTCGGGTCCTGAGCGTTCTCTGCGCCATTTCCTGTCGATTGGGGGAAATTTTCTCTCAAATTACGCATGATACCTGAACCATAGATACTGTCGCCTGAATGAACCCAAGTAATAAAAAATGAAGGTTAACAACCCCCTTCCGAAACCACCCCAAAGGCAGAAATTTCTCGCGTGTCATATATCATCCTGGAAGACAGGCCGACAATAATATCACCATCGGTTGTGTTCATAATGCTAATAAAATTAGATAATTAAAGTAATTACTTACATTAATTTATACGCATTGCAGCAATCAGGGGTGGTTTTCTCCGCCTGTTAGTTTTTGTGGTCGGCACCAGATGAGACTCGCATCCGAGACTCAATAGTTAGTCACGGGCCAGAGCCACCACCGGATCGAGTCTGGAGGCATTGCGGGCTGGAATAAAGCCGAACCCGATGCCGATCAAGCTGGAGCAAACAAGCGCAACCACGATGGATGTCGGTGAATAAATAAGCTGGAACATCGAACTGAACTGCGCAAACAAAAGCCCAAATCCAGCAGCGATGAGAACGCCGAGCACCCCGCCAATCATGCAGACCAGAATCGCCTCAATGAGAAACTGCTGTAGAATATCGCTTTGCCGCGCGCCGATGGCCATGCGTACACCGATTTCGTTGATTCTTTCAGAGACTGCGACCAGCATGATGTTCATCACTCCGATGCCGCCGACGAAAAGCGATATACCTGCAATGCTGGATACGAGAAGCGCGAGTGTCGCTGTGGTGGCCTGAATTGTTTTCTGCAAACTGTCGGTATTGAAGATGGAAAAGTCCTTCTCACCATGCCGTTTAGTTAGGAATGCCGTAATCAGCTTTTCAGCTTCCGACGGATCCATCGTATCAGCGACACGAACCACGATCATCTGCAATGAACGCGACCCCGTCATGCGTGTCTTCACTGTCGAATAGGGCAAGTAAGCTTCGAGTGTTTGAGCAGATCCCGGCCCTTGGTCTTCCGCCTTGACGACACCGACAATACGAACCGGTACATCTTTCAGAAGGATGATCTTGCCGATCACGGATCCGACCTCGTGTGGGAAAAGGGTCGTCTTGGCCGTTTCATCGATAACCGTGACCTGCGCCAGATCGTCAACATTGCGCTGATCGAAAAAGCGTCCTTCGAGCAGTTTGCTGTTACGAGTGGCAAAGTATTCCGCGCCGACACCATTCACCGACACACTGACTTCCTTGTCTCCGACGCGAATGGTAGAACTGGTTGTGTCAGACGGCGTGGCCGCGACGACATAGGGCAACTTTGCGATCTCCTCGGCATCACTCAGATTAAGTGTGGTAATCTGGGCTGCTTTGAGATCGCCAAATCCTCTGCCGGGACTGATATAAAGCGTATTTGTGCCAAGATCGCTGATCCGTTCCAGAATCTGCTGTTGCGACCCTTGTCCAAGCGCCACGACACAAACGACTGAAGCTGTGCCGATAATGATCCCCAGCATCGTCAGAAAAGTGCGCAACCGGTGTGCATTCATAGAACGAAGCGCCATAGCGAAAGCCTCGTTGAAGCGATCGCGGATTCCGGCGAGCCAACTTGGCCTGGTGCGCGGCTGTTCAACTGGCACGGAAGTCGCTGGCCGTTCAGTCTCCCTATTTGTCGTATCTGAGATGATTTCGCCATCGCGTATTTCGATGATGCGCTGCGCTCGCGCCGCAACCTGCCGGTCATGCGTGACGATAACAATCGTGCGTCCTTCGCGGTTCAGTTCCTGCAAGATGCCGAGAACTTCCTCGCCACTATGGCTATCGAGCGCACCCGTCGGTTCGTCCGCCAGAATGACTTCCGCATCGTTGATGAGCGCACGGGCGATGGATACACGCTGCTGCTGGCCACCGGAAAGCTGGCTCGGGCGGTGATGGGTGCGTTCCCCCATACCAAGCCGTTGAAGGATCATTTCGGCCCTGTCTCGCCGCTCCGCCTTTTTCTGGCCTGCATAAATCGCTGGAATCTCGACATTGCCGACAGCATCCAGCTCACCCAGCAGATGGTAGCGTTGAAAAATGAACCCGAAATGCTCGCGTCGCAGCTGCGCCAGTTCGTCGGCTTCAAGTTCCGACGTCGCACGACCGGAAATCAGATATTCGCCCTCTGACGGACGATCCAGACAGCCGAGAATATTCATCAGCGTGGATTTGCCCGAACCGGATGCACCGATGATCGCCACCATCTCGCCGCGCTTGATGGTCAGGTTCACATGTTTAAGAACCGTCGTGGATTCATCACCCGACGGATAGTGTCGGGAAACATCCTTGAGCGAGAGCAGCGGCGCATTATTCATTTCAGATACCGGCAGGGGATGGAGGGACGGACTGATTGTCGGTCACAACCCTGTCCCCTTCATTCAGGCCGGAACGGACTTCGCTGTTGATCTTGTCGGTAATGCCCGTTTCGACAGTTCGTTCTTCTATCTCATTGGTGCTTGTGACCACACGAACTGTATATTTTCCCGGCTCCTTGGTATCTTTGAGAGCTGTCACAGGGACGATCAACGCATTTTTTGCCTTAGCAAGCAGAATGTGCACCTCGGCTGTCATATAGGTCCTGAGCAGGCCATCTGGATTGGGAATGTTGAAAATGCCCTTGTAATAGACGGCCGAAGCGGTCGCTGCACTGGAAGAACTCGTGGCCGTCGTCGTGAAGCTCTTGTCGCTGACGATGGAATCCGGTGCGGGTTCTATCTTTTCAAGCTTTGCGTCATAACGCTTCAAATTCTGTCCTGATATGGTGAAATAAAGCGGCATTCCCTCGTGAACCTGTGTGATATCCGCCTCCGAAATGTCGGCCTCAACGGTCATCGTATCGAGCTGTCCAAGAATGGCGATTGTCGGTGCGCTCTGTTGTGCATTGACAGTCTGACCTTCCTGAACCACCGTCGCCAGGATCGTTCCATCAATAGGGGCGGTGATGCGGGTATAAGCGAGATTGGTCTCCGCGATCTGGACGTCAACTTTCGCTGCCGCGATTGCGGCTTCGCTGTTGGCGACCTGCGCTTCTTTCGACTTCACGGTGGCGATTGCCTTGTCATATTCCGCACGCGCCACGGCGTTTTTGCCGATCATCATCTGGTTTCGCGCCAAATCCTGACGGGCAAGTTCCAGATCGGCAAGATTCTGCGCGCGTGTGGCCTCGTTCTGACGAAGTGACGCCTGTGCCTTGTTCAGCTCGTTCTGCTGATTGGTGGAATCGATCAGCGCAACGACTTCTCCAGCCTTGATCTGTTGGCCCGGCTTCACCTTCAAAGAAAGAATACGACCAGTGGCCTGCGCGCCGATAGCAACCAGATTTTTCGGCCGTAACGTGCCCGTGGCAAGAACGGAACTTTCGATGTCACTGCGCCTGATTTCGGTCGTGGCGGGCAGGGGCTCTTCTTTCGTCAGGGAACGGACGACGAAATAACCCACAATCAGCAATGCGATGAGGACAGCCAGCCACAGGCGCCAGCGAAAGCGGCGTTTCGACTTGGGTTTCATAATGGTCTCTTGTCGGTTATCAGCGGAGGAAGCGCCGGCATCCTGACGATGCGCGGACCTGTATAGCCGTCAACGACTTCAGGCTTCGCAACATCAATGATGCCGTTCCAGCCGCCGCCCAGTGCTTTCTGCAGGGCAACATAATTCAAAACGAGGTCCGTGCGGGCCTGACTGAGATTGGTTTCTGCGCTGAGAAGGTCGCGCTGCGCGGTCAGCACATCCACGAAACTCTTGTTGCCCGCTCTGTATTGCTCCAGCGTCAGCTCGTTGATCTTCCGGCTGTTACCGACAATTTTCTGTAGTTGCGCGGTGCGCAGGCGGTTCTGGTTCAGCGATACGCTGGCATTCTCAACTTCGCTGAGCGCTGTCAAAATGGACTTTCTATAGGCGATGAACGATTGGTCGCGGACCGCACGCGCGGCATCCACATCTGCATTCAATTTTCCACCCTGGAAGATCGGGACGGTCAGACTGGGACCAAAAGCCCAACTGATCTTCGACAACTTTCCAAGATCGCCGAAATTGGCGCCGCCCGTATTGATGTTCCCTGTGAGGGAAACACTCGGATAGAGCAGGGCCTGCTTCTGGCCGACGCTGGCATTGGAGCTTGCATAATCACGCTCTGCTGCACGGACATCAGGGCGGCTGAGCAACAGACCAGCAGGCAAACCGGCCGAAACTTTGCGCGGGATCGTGGGAACCGGGCGCAACTTATCCAGAACAGTAGCCAATGCTGACGAAGACCGGCCCGTCAAAACGGACAACTGGTTCAGGTACTGGGCGTATTGAATTCGTAGTCCCGGAACCTGAGATTCAGTCGTGGCGGCTTGGGTCTCGGCGTTCAGAAGATCAACCTGAGAAATCTGCCCGGCCTCAAGCTGATTGCGCGTCAGCACTACGGTCTGCCTCTGGGAAGCTGCATTGCGCTGTGCGATGGCGATATTCGCCTGCGCACCGCGCAAGTTCGCATAATTGGTGGCGATGTCTCCGATCAGCGTAACGAGCGCTGCCCGCAATTGTTCATTTGCGGATTCGACACTGTAATAGGCGGCTTCGACACCGCGCTTGTTGCCGCCAAAAAGATCAAGCTCCCATGTCGTATCAAAGCCCATGCTCGAATGGTTGGACGCCATCAGATTGGGACCGTCTGAGCGCTTGTAGCTTCCCTGGCCATCCAGTTGAGGATAGAGCCCGCCGCCTGCCGAGGTGAAGTTGGCGCGAGCCTGCCGCACTTTGGCCTTCGCAGTCGCAACATCTGGGCTGCCTGCGATTCCATCCGCGATAAGTTGATCCAGAACCGGGTCTTTCAAGCTCTTCCACCAGTCGCCAAGTTGCGGCGCACGCCTGTCAGTATTGCTGTTCCACCCAGCAGGTGTCAGCACGTTCGGCTTCTGGTAGTCGGGACCTACGGTGACGCACGCCGCCAGCAATGGCAGGATACTTCCTAAAACAGTCAGGCGGACAAGCGGTGTCGTCAAAAAATTGGTCCTGAAATTCCGGTGCTGCTATCAAGTCAGTATTTGACCACCCCGAAAACGAGGCATCTTATACCTGCAACGGTTGTACCTGGGCATTCCAAACTCGTGGAGCATACCTTGGGTCGTACCGAGTCGCGGTTCGACAGCATATTGCCATCCATCGAATTCGAGCATCAGCGGATGAGCGAAGTCAATTGTGGCAATGCACAAGAAATATCAAGACTTGATGTGGAGCTTGTCGAGGGTCTGTTGTGGCTGACCCTTTTCGCGTTCAAGCCAGTCGGCAAGCGAATGTCGCTTTACGGCGCGTCCCCGCATGGGCTCAGCCATACACATTGAGTTGAGCACGGCTTCCTCAGTGGCTTCCACCGCTGCGCGAAACAATGTGTCGATACGGCTTTCGTTGAGCATTGCGATCTCGATTAAATCGCGCTCTTCGTCATGATCGAATGTCACAGCCGTTGAAAAGCCAACGGCAATATCGCCGCTGCCATGGCCCCAGAACGCGCCGAGACGCGCCAGCCCAGCGCCACAGCGGCGCGTTACGCGCTTGAGTTGGCGATGTTCCATCGGAACGTCGGTGGCAAGCACCAAAATGACCGATCCCTTTTCCGGCTGTGCTTCGGCCTTCGGTGAGGGTCTGCGTCCATCGGGAAGAACCAGATCACCAGCCCGACCGAAATTCGTCAGCGCCAGAACACCAAGATGACGGGGCTCACCATCAAGTTCGAATTGGCGTGAGGAGGTACCGATGCCACCCTTGAAGCCGAAGCAGCTCATGCCGGTGCCCGCACCGACATTGCCTTCGCCCACATTGGTTCCAGCAATCTTCAAGGCTTCCTGCGCGTCAGCTTCCGTGACCACCAAGGCTTGAATATCGTTGAGCGGACCGTCATTGCACTCCAGAACGACAGGATTGACGGTCGCTGTGGTCCGCCCGATATCGGGATTATTCGCAATCGCTTCGCGGATCAGTGCATTGGCGCAGGTTCCAACGCCAAACGTATTGGTGAGCAGGATCGGCGTTTCCAGCGTACCCAGTTCCTCGACCTGTACAAGGCCGGTACTCTTGCCAAAACCGTTGATGATATCGCAGGCCGCCAGCACCTTGCGGCGATACATGTTGCCGTCATGCGGAATGACTGCTGTCACGCCGGTATTTATGTCGCCGTTGCGTAAGGTGCGGTGCCCCACGCGCACGCCCGGCACATCCGTTATGGCGTTGTTCTCGCCTGGCTGCATGATGCCGCAAATGATGCCGTAGTCGCGTGCCTTGCCTGTCATGATCGCTATTCTGTCAAGAGGGGAACGGTCGTCACAGTTGATCGAACCCGATAGTTTATGGAAAGAACTCTTTCGTTGTAGAGGGCACGCTTTAATGGTGCCTCATGAATATCTTCTCTTACGTGATTGGCAACAGGCCGTCGATACAGTGGTCTGATTCCGACGTTTGCACCCCTCGGATATAAACGCTGAGCAAATGACAAAGTCAAAAAGACCACTATTAATCTACTGAATATAGTGGATTTTTCGAATTTGACGTTTGAAACGAGATTTCTATCGGACGGTTATCAAGCGCAAATTCAATCCACTAAAGTATCGGCTCCGCCCCCGTGCGCGCCATATCCATGTAAATCTCCTGCAAGCGACGGGTGATTGGTCCCGGCTTGCCCTCGGAGATCGCGTGATCCTGAATGCCGATAATCGGCGTCACGAAGCTTGATGCGCTCGTGAGAAATGCTTCCTTGGCGGCTTTGGCCTCATCGACCGTGAACAGGCGCTCCTCGATGCGAAGGTTCTGTTCTTCCGCGATCTTGATGACGGCGCGGCGCGTGCATCCAGGCAGGATGGCATGCGAATTTGGGCGGGTCACCAGCACATTCTCATTGGTGATGATGAACGCCGTCGATGAACCACCCTCGGTGACGAAGCCGTCTTCAACCAGCCAGACTTCGTGGTAACCCTTGCTTTTGGCCTGCTTCTTCGCCAGCACTTGTGCGAGAAGCATGACGGTTTTGATGTCACGACGCGCCCAGCGCGTGTCGGGTGCGACATCCACACGAACACCATTCTGGACCGATGGCGAATTGGCTAGCTTCTTGGCCTGCGTGAACATGACGAAATTCGGTTTGATGTCGTCAGCATAGACGAAATCGCGCTCGGCTTCGCCGCGCGTGACCTGCATATAGACGACGCCTTCACGGAGTTTGTTGCGCTTTATCAGCTCGATCTGTGCCGCGCGGATGGCATCGAGAGAAGCAGGTAATGGCATTCCGAGCTCCTTGACGGATCGCTCCAGACGCGCGAGGTGAAGCTCGTTATCGACAAGACGGCCATCAATCACAGCGCTGACTTCGTAAATCCCGTCACCAAAAAGAAAGCCGCGATCGAACACCGACACCTTCGCTTCGCTTTCAGCGACGAAAGCGCCGTTCAAATAAATTTCTCTGGCCAAAATACGTCCTCGGACATCTAAGTGATTGGTTGCGCGCATCCGGAAATTCCGCTTTTCCCGAACGGATGTGCGTTTAAAACGCTCTGCCGTGACGGTAGGGAAAAACCTTTGGAGCTGCCAATGCTATGTTTTGCAATCACTATGCAGAAATTGCATAAGGAGGAAGGCAGCCAGTGAGTAGGGCAGCAGGGACCGCAGACAAGGTCTCGTTCGTGCCGCTTCAAACAACCCGCTCACTTGGTATGCTGTCTGATTGTCCTTTGCCGGAAAGGCCCCGACCCAATGGAACTCAAATGGCTGGAAGACTTCATCGCGTTGGCAGCAACGTCGAGTTTCTCGCGTGCGGCTGATGCTCGTCATGTGACGCAATCCGCATTTTCCCGCCGCATCAAACAGCTTGAACTCTGGCTCGGTGTCACACTCGTCAATCGCGCGACTTTTCCTGCGGAGCTTACCCGCGAGGGACGAACCTTCCTGCCTGTCGCACAGGATGCGGTCCGCCAGTTCTACAATACACGCAAGGCACTGCAACCGAGCCGCGAGGTTCAAAACCCTGTCCTCACATTTTCAGCGCTGCACACGCTGACGGTCACATTCTTTCCAAACTGGCTGAAACAGATTGATAATGATGTCGGTGGCATTCGTTCTCTGCTCAGCCCGGATCGCGGCGGTTTCGAGGATAATATCGCGACGCTGACAGAAGGAGAGGTTCACTTCCTCCTGACCTATGCCCATAATTCGGTGCCGATCCTGATCGACCGCACCCAGTTTCCCTATATCGTGCTCGGTACGGAACGGCTGATGCCAGTCTCGCGCCCATCGCCGACGGGGCCAATCCTCGACCACGCCATCGCAAGCGGGGAGCCGCTGCCATATTTGAGCTATGGCGACTTTTCTTTCTTTGGTGTTGCCTTGTCGCAGAAATTTGCGGCTGGCACTGCCTTCAAGCGTCGGGTGGTTCACGAAAATACCATGTCGATCGGTCTGAAGGCCATGGCGCTTGCAGGTTGGGGCCTAGCCTGGTTGCCTGAAAGCCTCATCTATGATGAACTGCAACGCGGTGAACTCGTACCGGCTTCGGTCGACCCCTATTGGGATTTCACCGTCGAAGTCCGCATCTATCGTCATGATGCGGCGCTTCCGGCACATGCCGAAAGCTTCTGGGAATACTTGCTGGCAAAAGATCGGACAATATCCGAAAAGGGCGATTGACAGCGGCCTATCGTCGGCGCTGTAAAATGTAGCCTATCTTCAGCCGGTAGCAGGGGACATATCGCGGCATGAAAGTTACCATCGAACAGACGCTTGATCAGGCGGGTACGGGCGCATTTCAGCGTGGTCTTCTGGGTGTGTTCGGTCTTGTCTGGGCTGCCGACGCCATGCAGGTGCTCGCCGTCGGCTTTACCGGCGCTGCCATTGCAAAGACCTTCGGACTGACCATTCCACAGGCGTTGCAGACCGGCACCCTGTTTTTTCTCGGCATGTTGATTGGCGCAGCAGTGTTCGGCAGACTGGCCGATAAATATGGTCGCCGTCGCGTGCTTCTCATCACTGTCGCCTGCGATGCCGTTTTCGGACTACTCTCGGCATTCGCACCGAGTTTCGGCGTTTTGCTCGCCCTGCGCTTCATGACGGGGGTCGCTGTAGGCGGAACATTGCCGGTCGACTATGCGATGATGGCTGAATTTCTTCCCGCCAAAAATCGCGGGCGCTGGCTTGTCATGCTCGAAGGCTTCTGGGCAGTCGGCACCGTTATCATAGCTCTTGCTGCATGGGCCACCAGCCTTGCAGGCGTAGAGGATGCCTGGCGCTATATCTTCATCGTCACCGCTGCACCAGCTCTGATCGGTATCTGGCTACGTCTCTGGGTACCGGAATCTCCGATGCATCTGTTGAAGTCAGGACGCCAGGAAGAAGCGAAATCGGTCATGAACCGCGTGCTTCGCCGCAATGGCAAACCGGAGTTGCCGCCGAAGGCCCGGCTCGAAGCCCCCTTTATGGTGACGGGGGAAAAGCTTCTTTCGCCCAATCTGCGCCAGCGAACGCTGACGACGATGGCAATCTGGTTTCTCGTTTCGGTGTCCTATTACGGCATTTTCACCTGGATACCGGCAAAGCTCGCCGGTGACGGTTTCGGTTTCGTTCGCGGCTATGGTTTCCTCGTTGTCGTTGCGCTCGCACAACTACCGGGTTACGCGCTCGCGGCTTATGGCGTTGAAGCATGGGGACGAAAGAAGACGCTCATCACGTTCCTGTTCATCAGCGCCGCCGCATGCGCGCTGTTTACTGTTGCCAACAGTTCGGCGGTTGTCGGAGCATCCATTCTCATCATGAGTTTTGCTCTGCTTGGTACATGGGGCGCGCTTTACGCTTTCACGCCGGAGCTTTATCCGACAGGCTTGCGCGCAAGCGGGATGGGAGCGGCAGGGGCGATGGCTCGCCTTGGCGGCTTGCTCGCGCCATCCGCGCTGGCGCTCGTCATCAGCCAGAGCTTTTATCTTGCAGTGGCATTATTCGCAGGACTTCTGGCGCTGGCAGGCATCATCGCCTTTTTCATCGATGTGGAAACCCGACAGAAGGCTCTGAGCTAGGAAAAATAAGCCGGGAAGGCTCACATGGTTTCCCGGCTTGATCTGTTATAAAAAAGTGGCCACCACAAAATCGCCGCAAAAACAACAGTCGCTCACCACAATTGAAGGGCGGTTTCTGTCGCTTTTCCATGCCAAAAATCGCGTTTGGAGGCTGTCAGCGCGATTTTCTGAATGTCAGATTAAGGCGAAACGGACCCAGTTTTTCATGCTCGTCTCGCTTTAGGGCGAGTATACCGTGATAGAAGAGACGTGACGGCCCACCCCACACGACAACGTCACCGTGATGCAGAAGGTACTTTTTAATCGGATCGGTTCGCTTCAACCCGCCGAACTGGAAAGTCGCGGGCAGACCGAGCGACACCGAAACAATCGGATTCTTGAAATCCCGCTCGTCCTTATCCTGATGCAATGAAAGTTTCGCGCCCGGTTCATAACGATTGATGAGGCAGGCATCTGGCTCGAAATCAGAATAACCGGCTTCACGGGCAGCCGTTCGGGCAAGCGTGCTAAACACATCCGGCATCGCCGGCCAAGGCAGACCAGTCTCCGGGTCGTCTGCGCTGTAGCGATAGCCGGTACGGTCGGTGACCCATCCAAAATTCCCGCAATTCGTCATCGCAACCGACATGCGATACCCGCCGGGAGTGGTCATATGCCGAAAAGGTGCGACAGCGGAAACATCCGTCACAGCCTTCAGAACAGCATCATCTCCGGGAAGCGCGAAGGCACGCAGAAGAATGGCTCCGGGCGCCATAACTTCACGTGGTTCAATCTGGTCGAAAAGATCTCTCATGCTACCCTTTTAGCATGAGTTTGAAAGGGTGCCTCCCGAAACCTGCTTTCAAAGCTAAGCCAATTCGGGTTTTCAAAGTTTGAGCCGAATCAGCCCGGACAGCGACGTTTTTCCACGCTCTGAAAGCTCATCCCAAGAGGATAAACTTCACTTGATACGCACCTTCAAGAGAGACGTTACAAGACCAGAACCCACTTTTGTATATATATGTATAGACAACTTATAAAAAAGGTGGTCCTATAGTAGGGAGACCACAAAAAATTGCTAAACATTAGGGTCAGAACAAGTAGAAGTTCGGGCGACACTATTGTTTTGCCAAAGGTCCGCAGGGGAACATGATGCAGGTTTTATCGCTTTTCGACCTTAGCGGGCGTAAAGCGCTGGTTACCGGTGCAAGCCGGGGACTGGGACAGGCTATCGCCGAAGCACTTGCCTCGGCTGGTGCCGACGTTGCCATTACAGCGCGCAGGTCCGACGATCTCTCAGAAACGGCGTCCCGTATCGCTGCCCATGGCCGCGCTTCTGTAACTCTTTCGCTTGATGTGCGGGATGTTGCGGCCTGTGGCACCGCCGTCACCCAGGCGACGGAAGCGCTCGGTGGCCTTGATATTCTTGTCAACAATGCTGGTTACGAAGAAATCCGTCCCTCGCTTGATGTGGACGAGGCGCTGTGGGATCGTATCGTAGCGACCAATCTCAAAGGCGCATTCTTCTGTGCGCAAGCCGCTGCCCGCCACATGACGGAGAGCGGGAAAGGCGGGGCGATCATCAATCTGTGCTCGCTCACTTCCTATGTCGGCGTGCCGACCGCCGCGCCCTACGGCTCTTCCAAGTCTGGCCTCGTGGGCATGACCCATGCTCTGGCGACCGAATGGGCACCATCCGGCATCCGCGTCAACGGCATTGCGCCGGGCTATTTCCGCACGGCCATGACCGATGTGTTCTACGAGAATGAAGACTGGCAGAAGGCAATGCTGGGCAAAATTCCGCAGGGGCGTTTTGGTGTGATGGAAGATGTTGCAGGGGCCGTGGTATTTCTGGCAAGCGCCGCATCGTCCTATGTCACGGGGCAGGTTATCCCGATTGACGGCGGCTATCTCGCATCAATCTGATATTCTCAAGAGAAACATCAGCAGATTGCGAAATAGGATTGAAATAACTTCATAAAGCACCTTCCAGTGCTTTGACTGAAATGGGAAACAGCGATGAATACAACCGAAACCGGAACTGGCCGTAAAGTCTCCAACGGACCGGCTGCCGTATCGGTCAACAATGTCAGCATGATCTATAACGGCTTCCATGCCGTGCGTGCGGCATCTTTCGATCTCGCCAAGGGCCGTTTTCTGACCATTCTCGGGCCTTCGGGTTCTGGCAAGACGACGCTTCTCCGTCTCATTGCCGGCTTTCAAAGGCCAAGCATTGGTGAGATATTCATCAACGGCGAAGCTGTCAGCGCCGTGCCGCCGCACAAGCGCTCCATCGGCATGGTTTTCCAAAAACTGGCGCTTTTCCCGCATATGACGGCGGCTGAGAATGTCGCGTTTCCGCTAAAGATGCGCCGTTTCGATGCGCGCTCAATCCCCGAGCGGGTGGAGCGCTATCTCGATCTTGTTCGTCTGAACGGCCTCGGCGGGCGGCGTGTGCACGAGCTTTCCGGTGGCCAGCAGCAGCGTGTTGCTATCGCACGCGCCCTGGTTTTTGAACCAGACCTGCTTCTGCTCGACGAACCTCTGGCCGCACTCGATCGCAAGCTGCGCGAGGAAATGCAGCTTGAATTCCGCCGTATCCAGCGGGAGCTTGGGGTCACGACCATCAACGTCACCCACGATCAGCGCGAAGCGCTCGTCGTGTCTGACGAAATCATCGTCATGGATGGCGGGGAAATCCAGCAGATGGCGCGGCCATCTGAAACTTACCGCAACCCGTCCAATGCCTTTGTGGCGAATTTCATCGGCGTCACCAATTTCATTTCTGGCACGGCATCTTCGCTCGACGGCAATCTTGTGCGGGTCGATGCGGGAACGGCTCTGGTCGGCATGGTGGGCGATGGGGCCGGCGAGGGGCGCGGACCGGTTGCCGCCAACGCAAATGTCTCGTGCGCAATCCGCGCCGAACAGATCCGTATCGGCGGCAGCGCCGCAGCGCATGCAGAACTCGATACCGTGCTTGAAGGCATCGTTACGGATGCGATCTTCGAGGGCGAACGCATTGTCTATGAATTGCGGGTTCCTGCCTTGGGAAACGTGTTGATGCGCGTTTTCGACCACGACCCCATCGGCCACAGCCAGTTTGCAGAAGGCGAAACCGTGCATCTTGGCTGGAACGCCCGCGATCTCATCGTCTTTACCGCATGAACTAACACGTTACGGGGAAACTCCAGAGGAGAACAAAATGAGCAATCTGAAGAAGCCTTTTCTGATACTCGACCGCCGCCGCTTCCTGCAAAGCGCGGGCGCGATGGCCGCTACGGCGGGGACAACCTCGCTCGGCCTGTCGCGCGCATTTGCCGAAGAACCGGCAAAGCCGAAAGAACTGATCGTGCGCGCATGGGGCGGTAGCTGGGTTGATGCGCTTAAAGCTGGCGTGTCTGATCCGTTCACCGCCAAGACCGGTATCTCCATCCGTCACGACCTCACGGAAGACAACGAAATCCAGCCGAAGCTCTGGGCCGCCGTCGCGCAGAAGCGTACCCCGCCGATCCACGTCAACTGGGATACGACCACCAATGCGACGAAGTCGGCATTGCGCGGCGTGACGGAAGACCTGTCTGATCTGCCGAACCTCAAGAACACCACTGATCTTGCCAAGCCTGTGGGTCTCGACGGCTACCCCATCGTCAATACCTATGGTTATGTCTATGTGCTGGCCTATCGCCCGGAAGCATTCCCGGACGGTCCACCAAAATCGTGGAAGGCTATGCTCGACCCGAAGTTCAAGGGCCGCATTGCGCTTTATAACGATGGCATCGGCTTCCACTTCCCGGCACAGGTTGCCGGTGGCGGCAAGCTGGAAGACATTCCGGGCAACATGCAGCCCGCCTGGGATTTTATCACCAAAGTGAAGCAGCAGCAGCCACTCCTAGGCGAAGACCCGGATTTCACCACCTGGTTCCAGAAGGGCGAAATTGATCTGGCCTGCACAATTTCCACCAATGCACGTGAAGCCCAGAAGAACGGTGTCAAGATTGACTGGACCGTCCCGGAAGAGGGCGCAAAGTTCGACACCGATGGCCTTTGGATTCCAAAAGGCCTGCCCGAGAACGAGCTTTACTGGGCCAAGGAGTATATAAACTTCGCCCTCACCAAGGATGCGCAGCAGGTCTGGCTCGACGGTCTTGGTCTGCCGGGTGTCGTGCCGGGCCTGACGCCGCCCGCCGATCTGGTGAACGATCCGGCGTATCCGACCAAGGAAGAGGATTTCAAACACCTCATCCGCATTTCGGCAAAGGTGCAGGTGGAAAACGAGAGCGAATGGTTCTCGAAGTTCAAGGCCATCATGCAGGGCTGATCCGGCTCTACCACCAGAAGGGTCGCCCAAAAGGGCGATCCTTATGCCCGAAATAGCAAAACTCAGGAATTGAAACATGCGAGCGGCACGCACTGCCTATCCGGTTGTCTGGCGCATCATGGACGCGCTGGAAGCAATCGCAGCCTTTCTGTGGCCCGCGCGGTTCAATCGTGCCGTGCCTTATCTGATGCTGCTTCCGGCTCTTGTTCTGGTCGGACTGTTGGTGCTTGGCCTGATCCAGATCGCGGATACCAGCCTGCGAACGCTCGACACCTCGACATTCCTGATGTCAGACTATTACACAATCGCCAATTACAAGCGCGCGCTGACGGAAAGCCTCTTTGTGACCGTGGCTTGGCGCAGCTTGTTCGGTTCGCTTGTCGTGACCGCATTCACGCTCCTTCTGGCGTTTCCCTATGCATATCTCATGGTGCGCACACCGTCGGCTGCGTTGCGCAAATTCCTGCTGATCGCGCTGTTTCTGCCCTTCTTCATCGGTCAAGTCGTGCGCGCCTATGGCTGGCTCATCATTCTCGGCAATCAGGGCATGGTGAATGAGGCGCTCAGCCTCATCGGCATCGCGCCGATGCGGCTGCTTTATAACTATCCAGCCGTCCTGTTCGGTCTCATCCAGTATATGCTGCCATTCGCCGTGCTAATGCTTGCACCGGCGTTGACCGCCATCCCCGAAGAAATGGAAGCAGCCGCAAGTTCGCTTGGTGCAAACTGGTTGCGGACCTTCGCCCACGTTGTCCTGCCTATGGCCCGTCCGGGCTTGATCGGAGCGGGGCTGGTGGTGATGACGCTTTCGCTTACCGACTTTGCCGTACCAGCCATTCTGGGCGGCGGATCGCAGGATTTCATCGCCAATGCGATCTATGACCAGTTCTTCCGCACATCCGATCAAGGGCTCGGCGCGACACTCGCACTGCTTCTGGTTGGCGTCGGCTCCATCCTCGTCGGGATCGTGTTCACGCTGTTCGGGGCAGGCACGCTTGCCATGGGGAAGGCACGCAAATGACCTCGCCACTGTCGAAATCCATTGTCATATGGACATTCGTGATTGCCGTTCTGTTGCTTCTTTCCGCACCGACCATCGTGGTTCTTGGAGCTTCCTTCACCTCAGGCAACATGATCACTTTTCCGCCGGAAGGGTTTTCGCTGAAATGGTATCAGAAGATCGCGGGGACGAGCGACCTTTGGGATGCATTTCTGCGCTCACTTTATGTCTCCGTCATCTGCACCATTGTCGCCATTCCGGTCGGAACGCTCGCTGGCATAGCGCTGGCGAAATATGCAGTGCGGTTTGAAAAGACGATCCAGATTTATCTATTGCTGCCCTTCACCATTCCCCTGATCGGCTCGGGGATCGGTCTCATGCTGATCTTCGGTCAGGCGGGAATTCTGGGCCAACTCTGGCCGGTTGGGATTGCAGCCTGCGTCATAAATCTGCCCTTCATGATCTGGGCTGTGACGGCAAGCGCCGCCAATCTCGACGCAGATCTGGAACTTGCCGCCGCCAATTGCGGAGCGGGGCCAATCTCGACCTTCTTCTTTGTCACGCTACCGGTTGTCGTGCCGGGCGTCATCAGCGGCTCGCTTCTGATGTTTATTCTGGCGCTGAACGAATTTCTGGTGAGCCTGCTTCTTGTCGATGCGCGCATCGTGACACTGCCCGTGCAAATCTACAATTCGATCCGGTCCATCATCACCCCCGACCTTGCGGCTATCTCCGTCGTCTTTATCGCCTGTGCCGCTGCTGCCATCTTCCTGCTCGACCGGCTGGTCGGGCTCGACATCTTCCTCAAATCGAAATGACGGGTTGCGCCACCACCGCAACCAGTAAGGAGCCGATCATGTCCGAAGTTTCTTTTCACGAACTGGCAAAACTGGACGACGCCCAGCGCGCCGAACTTCTCAAGCGCTCGGAAACCGATCTGTCGGGCTTTATCGAGAAGGTGAAGCCGATCATCGAAGCCGTTCGCACCGAAGGCGACGCGGCGCTTGTCCGCTTTGCGCGCGATCTCGACAAGGCTGACGTCGATCCGGCCAATATCAAGGCTACGGAAGCCGAGTTCGATGCCGCTTTCGACAAGGTGGAAAAGGAGGTGATCGAGGCGATCCAGTTCGGTATCGACAATATCCGCCATTTCCATGAGGAGCAGAAGCCGGAGGCCATGTGGCTGAAGGAGATGCGTCCCGGCGCCTTTGCGGGCGATCGTTTCACGCCGATCCGCTCCGTCGCGCTCTATATTCCGCGCGGCAAGGGGGCGTTTCCGTCCGTCACCATGATGACCGCAGTTCCGGCTGTGGTTGCTGGCGTGCCGGAGCTTGCCATTGTCACTCCGCCGACGCCAGATGGCTCTGTCGATGCCGCGACACTTGTCGCTGCCCGCCTTGCCGGTGTGGAAACCGTCTACAAGGTCGGCGGCGCGCAGGCTGTCGCTGCGGTCGCGTACGGCACGGAAACGGTGAAACCGGCCCTTAAGATCGTCGGGCCGGGCAGCCCGTGGGTTGTAGCAGCCAAGCGCCTGCTTGGCGGCGTCATCGATCCGGGTCTGCCTGCTGGTCCTTCTGAAGCTGTCATTTTCGCTGATGATACGGTGAAGGGCGGTCTTGCCGCGCTCGACCTTTTGATTGAGGCGGAACATGGCCCGGACTCGTCAGCCTGGCTTGTCACGCACAGCCGCCGCGTCGCGGAAGAAGCACTGGCCGCATTGCCCGATCATTGGGCGCGCATGACCGAACAGCGTACCGGCTTCTCCAAAACCGTGCTTACAGGCAAATATGGCGGCATCGTCCTCACGTCCTCCGTGGAAGACAGCTACAGGTTCATCAACGACTACGCGCCGGAACATCTGGAGCTTCTTTCAACCGATCCGTTCGCGCATCTCGGCCATATAACTGAAGCTGCCGAAATCCTGATGGGACCGCATACACCGGTCGTCATCGGCAATTTCGGCCTTGGCCCGAACGCCGTGCTGCCAACCAGCCGCTGGGCGCGGACCTATGGCCCGCTTTCGGTAACGGATTTCGTCAAGCGTTCATCCATCGGTTATGTCACGGCCTCGGCCTATCCCGAATTTGCAAAGCACGCCCGCACACTAGCGCGCTATGAAGGCTTCTCCTCGCACGAGAATGCCGTGTCGGAAATCCGCAAGGATTATCTGTAAGGTCTGGAGGCACGGCGATGAGGGCTGTCAGGCTTTATGCGACGAAGGATTTGCGGGTCGAGACAATCGATCCTCCGATGAATCCCGAGCCGGGCTGGGTCCGGCTCAAGGTCTTGGCTGCGGGTATCTGCGGCTCTGATCTGCATAATTTCCTGACCGGCCAGTGGATCAGCCGTTCGCCTTCGGTTGCGGGCCATGAATTTGCAGGCATCGTGACCGAAGCCGGCGCCGACGTGACCGGTTTCAAACCCGGCGATACCGTCATCGCCGACTCCCGCTACTGGTGTGGTGAGTGTCCCGCCTGCAAAGACGGCAGGCATAATGTCTGTGATAGACTTGGTTTCATCGGCGAAGTCTGCGATGGCGGCTTTGCTGAGGAGACCGCCCTTCCGGCTCGGCTCCTTGTCCATTACGATCCGGCCATCAACCCGGCGGTCGCCGCCATGGGCGAGCCACTATCGGTGGCGCTGCACGCCATCCGCAGGCAGCGCATTCCGTCGGGCGAAGCCGTCCTCGTCGTTGGCTGCGGCCCGATTGGCGGGCTCGCAGCGCTTCTTCTCTCCCGCCTGCATGACGGTCCTGTGTTGGTCTGCGACCGCAATGACCAGCGTGCCAATCTTGTTTCAACCGTCACCGGCGCAATCAAGGTCCCTCTCGAAAAGACGGCTATTGAAGCGGCACTCAATGGCCAGCCAATCCGCTATGCTATCGATGCCACTGGCAATATCAGCGTCCTCAAGGCCACGCTTGACGTGCTTTCCGGCGGCGGTTCGCTGGCACTGGTCGGCATATCCCATGGCAAGATCGAGCTTGATCCGAACATTCTGGTTGAGCGGGAAATCAGCCTGATCGGCTGTCACGCCTATCAGAACGAACTGCATGAAATTGCAAAACTTCTGCCGGATCTTGAGGCGCCACTGTTACAGCTTGTCGACCGGGAAATCTCGCTCGATGAGGTTCCGGCCACCTATGCCCGACTGATAGCCGGTGAGGCGAACGGCTTGAAAACGATCATACGGACAGGGATGTGACCCATGGGTGCTGGCGACAAATCTGAACCCCATCATACCGCCGGCATCGAACTGCCCGAAACGGCGGGGCCACTCTATGAGAAAGTGAAGGCGCAGGTGCTGGATAATATCCGCTCCGGTCGCTGGCCGGGCAATCACCGCCTGCCTTCAGAGCATGAACTTGTAGATGCGCTCGGCATCTCCCGAATGACCGTCAACCGGGCCCTGCGGGAGCTGACCGATCAGGGCATACTAAAGCGTATTCAGGGCGTCGGCACTTTTGTTGCCCCTCCAAAGCCGGAAACGACGCTGATTGAAGTCGTAAATATCGCAAATGAAATCAAGGCGCGGGGCGGACTACACAGCGCCGAAGTCGTCAGCCTCGAAGTCATCGAGCCGACTCCCGCTCTGCTGAATGCGTTCGAGCTGCGCAAGAGCATTCCAATCGCCCATTCGCTGATCGTTCATCTCGAAAACGACATCCCGGTGCAGCTTGAGGAGCGGTTCGTCAATACAAGCCTTGTGCAGCACTACGAATTACAGGATTTTCGGGTGATCACAACTTACGACTATCTTCAAAAAAGCACCCCGATGACCGAGGTTGAGCAGGTCATTTCGGCAATTACGCCTGACGCGGAAACTGCCCATTTGCTGCGTCTCGACGAGGGCGCTGCCTGCGTGCTTCTGGATCGCAGGACATGGACCGG
The DNA here is from genome assembly GCF_006345815.1 of Ochrobactrum sp. CGA5. Taxonomy (GTDB): domain Bacteria; phylum Pseudomonadota; class Alphaproteobacteria; order Rhizobiales; family Rhizobiaceae; genus Brucella. The sequence goes on from NZ_VCIG01000005.1 coordinate 263,629, forward strand.
CGAAACGGTCGCGACTGTCAACAAGCTGACCTACGCCGGTAACCGCTACCGTCTAGGTAGCCGCTACAAGCCTGAAATATATCGATAATTCAATTCCCTAACTCGCGACCACATTGATCTTGTCCGGTGTTCTTAACCGACCGACTTGACATTTGCTGATTCTCGTAACATCTATTGTTACATGAAAAGAGACAGCAAACTATCAGGCGTCCTTCACGTCCTTCTTCACATGGCGGAACATAAGGGTCCGGTCACATCCGAGGTTCTTGCCAAAGCCATGACCACCAATCCGGTTGTCGTGAGGCGCGTCATGGGCGGGCTGCGCGAGCAGGGCTATGTTCGCTCAGAAAAGGGACATGGTGGCGGTTGGGAAATCGCCTGCGACCTCAACAAGGTTACCCTGCGTGACATTTACGAAGCCATCGGGGAGCCGGCGCTTCTCGCCATGGGCAACCGCACGGAAATGCCAGGCTGTCTGGTGGAGCAGGCAGTCAATGCTTCACTCAGCAAGGCATTTAGCGATGCCGAAAACCTTCTTCTGGAGCGTTTTGGCGAGGTCACGCTTGCCATGTTGAGCGCGGATTTTCATCAGCGCGCACTGGAGCGCGGCGTAACATTCGATCTGGAGAGCAATCATGCATCATGATGCAATTATTATCGGCGGAAGCTTCGCTGGTCTGTCGGCGGCAACCTATCTGGCACGCGGCAGACGGTCTGTCCACGTAATCGACGCGGGAAAGCCGCGCAACCGGTTCGCCGAACAATCGCATGGTTTCTTTGCGCAGGACGGCAGCAATCCGCGCTCTATGCTGGAAACGGCAAAAATGCAGGTCGAAGCCTATCCGACTGTGACATTCACGCAAGGAAAAGCCATTTCGGGCAGGGGCGAAATCGACAATTTCGCGATTGAACTCGATAGCGGAGATGTCGTTGAGGGACGCAGACTGATCCTTGCTTTCGGCATATCAGACGAACTGCCGGACATTCCCGGTCTTGCAGAGCGGTGGGGAAATTCTGTCATTCACTGCCCTTATTGCCACGGCTATGAATTCAGCGATCGCCAGCTTGGTGTTCTCAATCTATCGCCAATGTCGGTGCATCAGGCCATGTTGATCTCCGAATGGGGGCCGGCAACCTTCTTCATCAATGGCGGGCTGGTGCCGGATGCCGATACACTTGCAGAACTGCATCAGCGTGGCGTAAAAATCGAACACAGCCGGGTCAACGCATTGCGCGGCGAGGGGAGCGAGCTTTCGGAGGTCGAGCTTGAAGACGGAAGGCTGGTTCCAGTCAATGCACTTTACATCGGACCACGCAATCGCCTGAACAGCGGGATCGCCGACACGTTCGGCTGCACAATGGACGAACTGCCGCTCGGCAGAACGATAAAGACAGACGGGCTGCAGACGACAACGGTGTCAGGCATTTTTGCGGCAGGCGATATTACACGCGGTGCGCACAGCGTCGCTTGGTCGGTCGCTGATGGGGTTACGGCAGGAACTGCGGCGCATCGATCCCTAGTCTTCTAGAGCATTGTAAATAGTGCGCCGGAAGCCTCTATTTGGTTGTTTTTAAACATGTCTCTCGAAATGGATTTCTGTTTCGAGAGACATGTTCCAACTTTCTTTTTCCATCAAGTTTCCGGACCGGATCCACAAATCCGCTTCATCGCTCTTGCAGAAAGGTCAAACCGCTTCTGCAGTCCGCCCGTGAGGCAGCGGAAATAACTTGTCATATGCGATGTTGAACACGAAAGCATAAACCAAGTAGAAGACGACAATCGCTATATCCATCAGAAATGCGGTGATAAGCGAAATTCCGAGATACCAGGCAATGAACGGGATCAGAAGCACAATCAATCCGGCTTCAAAGAGGATCGCGTGAAGAACCCGGACAGCCATACCCTTGCTGACGCTTCCGGTGAAGCGCAGCATCGCCTTGTCAAAGCCAAGGTTGAACAGAAAGTTCCATATTGTTGCGGTAGTTGCCGAAACAACGCCGATTACGCCCATCTCTGCGGCCGGCTTGTCCAGAATGAAGGCGGAACCGGGTATGAAGATCGCCAGTCCGATGAGTTCAAACATCGTCGCGTGGCGGACACGGTCCATAAAACTGCGCATTTCCTTTAGTCCCTGTTGTTAATGCGCGTGCTTCTATCTTATTCTGGCAATAAGAAAAGTTAGATATTATCTGGATTTTAGATAGATGAGCATCGAACTGGAGCAACTCGAAGCCTTTGTGGCCTCTGCGGATCACGGTTCGTTTTCCGCTGCCGCGCGATACTTGCGTAAGGCGCAGTCTGCCGTAAGTGTGCTGGTTTCCGCATTGGAAGACGATCTCGATGTCAAACTGTTCAGCCGCGCATCCCGCAATCCCGTATTGACGGAGGCCGGTGGGAGGCTGTTGCCGGAAGCACGGTTATTGCTTGCTCGGCGGGAGCATCTGATTTCCGTCGCCAGGAATTTCGGCGATCATGTTGAAAGCCGTCTTGTGGTCGCAATCGACGAGCTTTATCCCGAACCGGCCATCGCAACATTGTTTGCAGCCTTTGCGCAGGAATTTCCGCATGTCGAGCTTGAGCTTACCTTTCCGCCCTCAACCGCGATAAGTGGGCTTGTGCTGGAAGGAAAGGCAGACCTCGGCGTCATGTGGCGTGCCGAGCAGATGCCGGACGAACTTGGCTTCCATACTATTGGCTGGGTGCCTCTGGTTCTCGTCTGCGGGCGGAAGCATCCATTGGCTCATGCTGCTGTCAGTTGGGAAGATTTGAGGTCATTTCGACAGATCATGGCCCGAAAGCACAGCGACACGGCTGAAAGCCGTCGTCTTCGGGTGGGTGCCGAGGTCTGGTGGGTGGAAAGCCATTGGGTCATCCTGCAAATCCTCACACAAGGGATCGGCTGGGCTTTCATTCCTCAACATATCTTGCAGGATTCGCCGCTGACGCCGGAACTCGTCATTCCGAAATTGCAGTTCGACGAAGGTGCGCATCCGGTCGCGCTGGAGCTGATCTGGAACAAGCGGCGGCGACAGGGCCCCGCCGCCCAATGGCTGCAGGAGCGCTTTGCCAAAAGTCGTTTTTGAACTTACGGCATTAAGGTGTGCAAAGGGCAGGAAATGACCCTGCCCGGAGCGATTTATACCTTTGCGGCTTCCACGAAACGCGGATCAAAGGTTTGCGCAAATGAGATATCTGCATTTGCCAGTTCTGGATCGAGGGCCTTGAGCATTTCAAACAGGCTCTTGAAGCCGTCTTCCGCAATCAGGCCCTTTTCGGAATACATAGCCCGGGACTTCTCGAAGCCGGTCTTGTAGAGCTCGCGATCGCCCAGCAGATACTCTTCCGGTACGGCATCCGCCACATCGTCGGCAGAAGCCTTGTGAATCCAATTTAGCGACTTGATGAAAGCATTGACGACCCGCTGCGTGGTAATCGGATTTGCATCAATGAAGCTCTGCTGCACATAAACGGTAGCAGCGGGATTCGTGCCTCCGAAAAGCTGGCGCGTGCCTTCTTCCGTGCGCGTATCCAGAAGCAGCGTGATGTCGCCATCCACTTCCAGCCGCGTGATGACCGGATCGAGATGGACGAGGGCGGCAATTTCACCCTTCTTGACGGCCGCAACCGCGCTCGCGCCACCGCCAACACCGATGATCGAAGCGGCATCTTCGGCAAGACCGTTCTTGATGAGCGCATATTGCAGCAAGAGCGACGTTGACGAACCGGGCGCCGTAACGCCGACATTCCGGCCCTTGAGATCGGCAATCGTCTTGATCTCACCGGCGAGATCCTTGCGCACGCCGATGCAGATGCCCGGAAAGCGGCCAAGCTCACAGACAGCCTTAATGTCCTGTCCTTTGTTCTGCATGCGAATGGTGTGTTCGTATGCGCCGGTAACCACATCGACAGAGCCGCCGATCAAGGCCTGCAAAGATTTTGCACCGCCGCCGAAATCATTAATGGTCGCCTTGATACCTTCTTCCTCGAAGAAGCCCTTGCGCTCGGCAATGGTGAGCGGAAGATAGTAAAAAAGCGGCTTTCCGCCGACACCGAACATAAGCTCCGGCTTTTCCGGCGTCGCGGACGCATCCTGCGCATAAGCAGGCAGACGCGAGGCAATACCTGCAAGCCCGAAGGCGGCGGCGCCCAGTAATATATCTCTACGCGTTGTCCTCATCGTTTCCTCCTTGAATCCTCTTAACCATTGTGTCCGGCAGCTTTCGGACGCCAGACGAGTAGGCGCGCTTCAACGATGGACACGCCCCAATCGATGACCAGCACGAATGCCGTCAACACCAGCATGCCCGCAAAGACGCCGGTGACGTCGAACACGCCTTCCGCCTGATGAATCAGGTAGCCGAGACCAGCCGACGAGCCGAGATATTCACCGACCACCGCACCGACGACGGCAAAGCCGACAGCCGTATGCAGGCTTGAAAACATCCACGACAGCGCCGATGGCAGATATACGTTGCGCAGAAGCTGGCGTTCGTTCATGCCGAGCATACGCGCATTCGCAAGCACGGTCTGGTTAACTTCCTTCACGCCCTGATAGACATTGAAGAAGACGATGAAAAAGACCAGTGATACGCCCAGCGCCACTTTCGACCAGATGCCGAGACCGAGCCACAGCGCGAAGATCGGCGCCAGAACGACGCGCGGCAGGGAATTGGCCGCTTTCACATAGGGGTCGAAGATTGCCGCGAGAAGGGGTTTGCGAGCAAACCAGAACCCGATCAGCACGCCGCCGATTGCACCGATGGCAAATGCCAGCATGGCTTCAAGCAGAGTGATGCCGAGATGATACCAGATGGTGCCTTCGGCAAACCATTTATAAATGCGCAGAGCCACATCACCCGGCGTGGCGAAGAAGAATTTTGCCTTGGCAGGATTGCCCAGAAGATGCGTGGCGGTGAAAAGGTGCCAAACCAGAACGACAGCAACAGCCACACTGAGTTGCGCCAGAAACAGTATAGGCTTTTTCATTTCTTTTCCCCACTCGTCTGCTGATAGCCTTTGAGCACCTCTTCCTTGAGCGCACTCCATATTTCGCGATGGATTTCGTGAAACTTGTCCTCGAGACGAATTTCGGAAATCTCGCGCGGACGGGCGAGGGGAATCTTGTATTCAGCCATGATGCGGGCACGCGGTCCGGCAGACATGATGACGACACGATCCGCCAGTGCGATTGCCTCTTCCAGATCGTGGGTTACGAACATGACGGCCTTCTTATCCTGTGACCAGAGATCAAGCAGGAGATCGCCCATGATGACGCGCGTCTGCGCATCAAGCGGACCAAAAGGTTCATCCATCAGCAGATATTTCGGATTGCGGATCAGCACCTGCGCGAGGCCGACGCGCTTGCGCTGTCCACCCGAAAGCATATGCGGATAGCGGTCGCCGAAGCTCGCAAGACCAACGCGACCGAGCCATTCACGTGCCTGTTCACGCGCCGCGGTCTTTGACGTGCCTGCAATCTCCAGACCGATGGAGACATTGTCCAGCACGGTCTTCCACGGCATCAGGGCATCCTGCTGGAAGAGATAGCCTGCCTTGCGATTAAGACCTTGCAGCCGCTGGCCGCTGATTTCGACAGTGCCGCTGGCGGGCACGAGAAGTCCCGCAACGGCATTGAGCAATGTGGACTTTCCGCAGCCCGTGGGACCGACAATCGCCACGAATTCGTTTTCAGCAACGTCAAGATTGCTTTCGGCGACAGCATCGAAGCGACCGCCATCGGCCAGCTTGAATGAAATCTGTACATCTTTGAGCGCAATTGCTGTCTTGCGTGTTTCTTCCGGTTGAATACGGCTTGGTTCGGCGCTCATCGCTCGTCACATCCGGTGAACTGTCGATGTGCTTTGCCATAACGGCTCATATTTCCGCTCCTTTTCGGGTCGCGCCTCATGAATGGAGAACAGACAGAATGCGTGACCTTATCCGTCTAAAGTGAGACGCAAAAACTTGCGATAGAATCCTTTCGTATAACGTCCCGGCAAGAACATGCAACGAAAAGCGAACCGCGCATTTCAAACTATCGACAAAAATAAGTCTATACGAAATATTATTGCGATCAGCCGCGCCAGGTCAGGAAACGTTTCTCGATCTGCCCGATGATGAAATTGACGATCAGCCCCATCACCGACAGGATTGTCACCCCGGCGAACAGCTTTTCAAGATCGTAGAGGGATCCGGCTTCAAGGATATAGGAGCCGACCCCGAACTGGGCACCGAGCATTTCCGCCGCGACCAGCAGAATGATGGCGATGGAGATCGACACCCGCAGCCCGGACAGGATCGCCGGAAAGGCGCCGGGCAGGACGATCTTGCGCACGATAGACCACCATCCGAGACCGAAACTCTGGCCCATGCGCACGAGCGAACGATCCACATTATCGACTGCGCCATACGTGGCGACGACGGTGGGCGTAAAGGTGCCGAAGGCAATGAGCATGTATTTCGACATTTCGTCGATGCCGAACCAGATGACGAAAAGCGGCAGCAATGCGATCTTGGGAATTGGGAAGAGGGCGGCGACGAGCGGCACAAGACCGGCGCGCACGTAGCTGAACAAGCCGATCATCACCCCGAGACTGACACCGACTGCGATGCCAAGGCTCGCACCAACGATAAGCCGCCGCAACGATGGAAGCAGATGCTGCCACAGAAGACCTGTCTGCCAGAGTTGGACGAAGGTTTCCAGCACGGCGGACGGGCGTGGCAATGTCAGATTGGATATGAAGCCGCTACGGGTTCCGATTTCTGCCAACGCCAGCAGCGCTACGAAAAGGATCAGGGCCATATGACGCACTGGCTGGGGCGCAAAGCCACCACCGCGGAAAGGAACCGGGCGTATATCCTGAGTGGACTGCTTCGTTTCTGCGATCTCAATCATTGATCAACTCCTGATCCGCCGCCTGCGCTTCCGCCCGCATCAGCTCCCAGAGCTGCTTCTGTTTTTCTTCCAGAACGGGGTCGCCAAGGTGACGTTCGGACAGAGGAGTATCGATATCGACAATTTCCCTGATCCGCCCCGGCCTTCGTGACAGCACCACAACCCGATGGCCCAGCCGCACAGCCTCATTTAGATTGTGCGTGACATAAACAGAGGTAAATGACTGGCGCGTCCAGAGCGCAATCAGATCGTCCATCAGCAATTCCCGTGTCTGGCTGTCTAGCGCTGACAAGGGTTCATCCATCAGCATGACGGCAGGACGCACTGACAAGGCACGCGCAATGGCCACGCGCTGGCGCATGCCGCCCGAAAGCTGCTTCGGTAATGCCTGCCTGAAATCCGAGAGCCGGGTACGCTCCAGAACATTGGTAACGATCCTGTCCATTTCGCCCCGGGCAAGACCGTGATCTTCCAGCACCAGCCTGATATTTCCTTCCACGGTGCGCCATGGCAGCAGCGCGAAGTGCTGGAAAACATAGGTGAGGGGATTGAGCGAATCCTTTGGCGGCGAGCCAACTTGCAGCACTTCGCCCGAGGACGGCTTTTCGAGACCGCCAAGAAAACGCAAAAGCGTGGACTTTCCGCAACCTGAAGGACCAATCAGGCAGAGAATCTGTCCTTGCGGGATGGTGAGCGATATATCTTTGAGAACTTCGACCGGACCATAAGAATGGCTGATATTTTTCAGTTGCAGATCCATTTCAACTCCAGTCGGGAAACCCAGTCCTCGGACAAGAACATCCCGGTTTGAAATGCCCGTCTTCGGCTATCGTGCCCGGCGAAGTGCGCCGGACACAGCATATGCTAGTGAATATTCAGATTCAGATCGTCTTGACGTAGGATGTGTCAAACAGCTTTTCTTGTGTGACGGCTTCCTTGACCATCCCTTCGGAACGGAACCAGTCAAGCTGCTCCACGCAACTGTTCAGCGATAGGGCCAATCCCTTGTTTATGCGCATCGCACCATCGATCAGGTTCTGCTTTGCGATCGGGAAGGGGCTATCGCTTTCGACATACTTGTGGACGATTTTTGCAATGTCGTCCCGTGCTGCATCGTCTGCCGTGTTATCAACAAAGGCTGCATTATAGTCGTCAATGGCCTTGGAATACGCTTTTACGAAAGCCTCCGTCATGGCGCGCTCATCGCTTGCATTCCTGGTAGAGGTGAACGCGGTCGTTACCTGATAGTCGGGTGCATAGTCGGAGACGAGACCGATCTGTTTCGCGGCCCCCTCGCGAATGAGCTTCTTGGCGATATTGGGCTGGATCGCCCAGGAATCGATCTGTCCGGTTGACAGAGCGCCGACAACGGCGCCGAGCTTCTGCAACGGACGAAGCTGGATTTCAGAAAGCGGGATATTGTTGGCCTTGGCTATCTTGTGGGCCATGAAATGGAATGACGATCCCGCCGTGGTAATGCCGAAACTGTGTCCCGCCAGCTTGGATGGCTCCGTCAATCCTCCTTCATAGGCCTTATTGGAAGCCAGGATGACGTTGCCGGTGATGCCTTTCTCTTCTGCTAGCGCGCCGCCGATAACCTTGATCGCGCCCTTGTCGGCCAGACTGATCAGACCGCCGCTCATCGCTGTAACGCCGAAATCGGCATCGCCGGATGCTATCGCAACAGCCATGGGCTGCGCGGCCTCAAAGAATTTCAGCTCGATATCGAGACCGGCGTCTTTGAAATAGCCACGCTCATGCGCGATATAGCTCGGCGCGTGGCTTGCCAGGTGGAGCACGGCCAGATTTCGTGTTGCAGCGCGGGCGGGAGAGCCAAAAGCAGCGCTGATGCCCAAAGCACCAATTCCCATCAATGTCTGACGGCGATTCAGGGTGAAATCCATTCTGGCTCCTCCGGTACAGTTGTCAGCCCAGCGCATTAGATTTCCCGCAAAGCCTAGCAAACAAAATTTCATTACGTCTCTGCCACAGAAAAATATGGAAGATTACTTTCGCATAAAGCGACGTGGCGGGATTTTCAATACGATAACGGCTGATCCTTGCCTCCAACGCTGTTGGACTGACACGGGTGTAGCGTTACGACGTTCAGACAACTCTTATTGAAGCCTACATAAATCACATAATATGTATTATGGAACCAAATACTATGAACTCGCCACCTCGCGATGGTTTGGCGCAAAACGCAGTGCACCAAGAAGATCGGCTGCTCGCAACCAGTATACTTTGGCAATGTGCTCTAGCCGCGGTTCAGAACACGAAGTGCGGACCGACACGGTTGTCATGAATGATCATTGCGCCCGGCGCACGGTCTCCGATGGAAGATAGCCGAAACGCTGGCGGTAATCGGCTGAGAATAGGCCCATATGGTTGAAAGCCCAGGTCATGGCGATGCGGGTAATATCGCCCGGCCCCGCATATCCGCGCGCCAGTTCCGCATGCACTTTGTCCAGTCGCATATTCTTGAACACGCCAAGTGGCGTGTTGCCCCGGACGCTGCGGAATGTACGATGCAAGGTGCGGGCGCTGGTGCCCGTCGCGTCGACAAGCTCCTGCAAGGTCAATTGCTTATCGAGGTTGTCGAGCATGAACTTTTCAGCTCGCTGAACATAGCTGGGTACCGCGCTTATCGCTGACCGTGTGCGAGGTTGGGTATCAAGCGCCGCCGCCAGCGACGCTACCAAGCTATCTTCCAGCCGCTCCGACAAACCGCCGTGAAAGAAGGCTTCCTTGTCTTTCTCGATCTCGTTCATGACGAACTGCGCCAGCTGATAGAAGGCATGGCCAACCGGAGTATCGAACGAGACGACCCGCTTTTTATGAGTGAACTGCTCGATGAACTCCTTCCCCCCCAGAATATCGATCTGAGTATCATTCAGGCTGAAGATCAGCATGCGCGTGGACGGATGGAACTCAAGGTCAATCGCCGAATGCGCGTCAACAAGCTGCGCATTCATGCCGGATTGATACAGCAGCCCGTCACCACGCCGGTCGCGCGAGACGAAGATTCCCTGCAACGGAACCTGCAACAAAGTCATGTCATTATGCGCTTCGACTTCGATGCGGGCATGTCCGCCGATGCGGATCGCCGTCAGACCGAACGGACGCATACGCCCGTGCGAAACTTCCGTTCGGTAAGTCCGGCTCGACTTCTGCGAGATGCGGCAGGGCCTGAGGAGACCCGACATGGTGTCCTGAAACGAATCGATGGACGGCGAAAGCCTGTGCATATAGCTCGTGGTCGGCATCATGATATTCCCCATATCTCATTTAGAGAGTATTTTATTTTAAGATTAAAATATCACGTCGTGACGAGAGCGCAAGCGTCACGAAAATTTTGCACGAAAACGAATTTCTGGCGGTTTCCTGTTAGGAATGGCGATTTGGTGATAGACAGCACCCTTCCCGCTTTTATCGTGGATACTAGGCGCCAAAGAGCAGCCGTGAAAAAGGGAACCGCGAATGAAAGCGATTATCGTCGGAGGAGGCATCGGGGGCCTCACGATGGCATTGATGCTGCACGCACGAGGTATTGATTGCCAGATTTTCGAAGCCGCACCGGAAGTTCGTGAGTTGGGCGTAGGTATCAATGTGCTTCCCCATGCTATCCGCGAACTGGCCGAGATTGGTCTTCTGCCTGCACTTGACGCTACCGGTATCCGCACCCGGGAGTTGATTTACGCGACAAGACAGGGCCAGGAAATCTGGCGCGAGCCGCGCGGCGTGGACGCGGGTTACGATGTGCCGCAATTCTCCATCCATCGCGGCTATTTACAGAAGCTGCTTTATGACACCGTAATGGATCGGATTGGACCGGAAGCCATCGTCACAAGTCAGCGCTGCGTGGGTTATTCCCAGAACGAAGGTTCCGCGACGGTTCATTTCGCGGATGATTCAAAGACAGTCTCGGCGACTGCTGACATTATTATTGGTGCTGACGGAATCCATTCCGTCATCCGGCATCAGATGTTCCCGAATGAAGCCGGCCTCAAATGGAATGGTGTCATGATGTGGCGCGGCGCTGTCGAAAGCGACCCGTTTCTTGACGGCCGCACCATGATAGTTGCTGGCGGCTTTACTTACAAGCTGGTGCTTTACCCGATAGCTAAGGGGGCCACTCCCGGCAAAATCCTCAACAACTGGGTTATCACTTATCGGCCAAGTGCCGACGGATCGCCCGCGCCAAAGCGTGAGGACTGGAGCCGTCGCGGCACGCATGAGGAACTCATGCCGCATGTTGAGAAATTCGGCATCAATGTCGTGGATCTTGCCGCACTCGTGCGAGCAACCGATACGTTCTTCGAATACCCCATGTGCGACCGCGACCCTGCCCGTTGGTGGACGGATGGTCGCGTGGCACTCATCGGCGACGCCGCACATCCAATGTATCCCGTGGGCTCGAACGGCGCCAGCCAGGCGATCATCGACGCTCGCACACTTGCAGATCACCTTGCTGCCGCTGAACACGGCCGGGCAGCACTGGCAGCTTATCAGGCTATCCGTTTGCCCGTTACCGCAGAAATCGTCCGGCTTAACCGGCTGGGCGGTCCTGAAGGCGTCATCGACGAAGTCGAACGCCGCGCTCCATCTGGCGTTGCCGATCTGGATGACGTCATTAGCTTTGCCGAACGCGAAGCGATTGTTCGCAGCTATGCCACAAAGGCTGGTTTTTCAACACAGCAAGTCAACCGGGGACTGACACGGGCATTCGCCTGAAACTTGCGTTTGAAATCAAGTGAAAGGGAATTAGAGTGACTGTTCTTCAAGCTGGCGTGACCAAATCCGGTTCCTCCGTGGATGGCGTTGTCTGGCACATTCTCGGTCAGACGTATGTGCCCAAGCATCTATGCGAAAGCTCCATGTCGTGGCATGCAACCTTCCCTCCCGGTACTTTCGTTCCGCCGCATATCCACACCACGCAGGAAGAATTCATCTACGTGCTGGAAGGACGATTCGACCTGCTTCTGGACGGCAGGGAAGCCGTTGCCGAAGCTGGCGATCTCGTTTGCCTGCCGCGCAATATATCGCACGGCATTTTCAACAAGACCGAGCAACCGGTGAAGTGCATTTTCTGGGTTTCGCCAACCGCAAAACTCTGGGATTTGTTCGTTCGCATCGACAATGTCAGTGATCCGGCTGAAATAGTTCGCATTGCACCGGCGCACGAGGTTGAATTTTTGCCGGCTCCAGCAGAATAATGCATCCTCCCGGCAGAGGTATGGGAGTACATCTGTCGGGCGTCAGAGCATTTCCAGCAAAAATGTGACGCGATTTTGTGCGGGATAATGCGAAAGAAGAATAAAACAAAGCAGAAATCTGCAATTGAGGTGGAACAATGAAAATTTCGACGAAAGCGGCCTTCGCGCTGCTCGCCGCGACCATGTTGAACGGGACAGCGCAGGCCGAAGAAGGCAAGATCAAGATCGGTTTGATTTATACGCTCAGCGGGCCAGCGGCCTTGCTGGGTGAGCAATCCCGTGATGGCTTTCTGCTTGCTATGGAGAAGCTTGGCAACAAGCTCGGCGGCCTCGATGCCGAAATTATCATTCAGGACGACGAGCAGAAACCAGATATCGGCGTCAACAAGGTCCAGCAGATGATCCAGCGCGACAAAGTGGATTTTGTCGTGGGACCAATCTTTTCAAACGTCCTCAACGCCATCGTCAAGCCAGCGACCGATTCCGGCGCGTTCCTGATCTCGACCAATGCAGGCACGTCCAACCTAGCCGGCAAGGACTGCAATGCCAATCTGTTCGTCACATCCTATCAGAACGACCAGATGCATGAAGTTTCCGGCAAGTATGCGGACAAACAAAACTACCAACGTGTTGTCCTGATCGCCCCGAACTATCAGGCGGGCAAGGACGCGCTGGCCGGTTTCAAGCATTCCTACAAAAACGAAGTCGCACAGGAAATCTACGTGCCGCTCGGCCAGCTCGACTATTCGGCAGAACTCGCGCAGATCGCAGCCGAACAGCCTGACGCCGTCTATGCATTCCTGCCCGGTGGCATGGGCGTGAACTTCGTTAAGCAATATCGCCAGGCCGGTCTTGAAGGTACGCCGTTCCTCTCCGCTTTCACAGTGGACGAGACCACCCTGCCCGCGCAGCAGGATGCGGCTGTCGGCTTCTTCGCCGGCTCCAACTGGGCGCCGAATCTCGATTCGCCTGCCGCCAAGGAATTCGCCACTGCCTATGAGGCCAAGTTCAAGCGCATCCCGGCAACCTATGCCGTGCAGGCTTATGACGCCGCCATGCTGATCGATGCTGCGGTCAAGCAGGTCAATGGCAATATCGCCGACAAGGAAGCCTTGCGGGCCGCAATGAAAGACGCCGAGTTTACCTCGCCGCGTGGTGACTTCAGCTTTGGCGACAACCACTTTCCGATCCAGAATTTCTATCTGACCAAAGTCGTCAAGCGAGACGACGGACAGTTCGCCACGTCCTACGTTGAAACGGTCTTCAACGATTACAAGGACAATTACGCAGCTGAATGCAAGATGTAATCCGGTCGAAGAAGGGAGCTCCGATGAGCTCAACCTTCTCAATTTCCAAGTCTGAAACAGTTCACGCCAGCCTGTCTGGCGCGAACTGGATTTCTGTACAACGAGTTCCGGACAGCCCCCATGTTCAATCTTTTTCTGCTGCAATCCCTTAACGGTATTCAGTTCGGCATCTTGCTCTTTCTCGTCGCCGCCGGTTTGACACTGATCTTCGGCGTCATGGATCTGATCAATCTGGCGCATGGCGTACTTTACATGGTTGGCGCCTATCTGACAGCGACCTTCACCGCCATGACCGGTAGTTTCTTTTACGGCATATTTATCGCGCTGCCCGTGACGCTCGTCATTGGCATCGTGCTCGAAGTATTGGTCTTTCGCCGATTATACGAACGCAGCCATCTCGATCAGGTTCTGGCGACGTTCGGGTTGATCCTGATCGTGAACGAACTGGTAAAAATCATCTGGGGTGCAGCTCCGCTCAGCGTACCAATGCCGGAAACGCTTTCCGGCTCCATCCAGCTTTTTGGAAATCTGCGCTATCCGGTTTATCGCCTGCTGATTATCGCGGCAGGTCTTCTGACGGCAGTAAGCCTTTATGTCCTCGTCAATCACACGCGCATCGGCATGTTATTGCGCGCCGGGGCGACCAACGGCGATATGGTTTCGGCTCTCGGCATCAATATCCGGCGCCTGTTCATGGTGGTTTTCGGACTTGGCGCAATGCTTGCCGGCTTCGCCGGCGGCATGATCTCCCCTATCCTTTCCGTCGATCCGGGCATGGGCGATTCTATCCTGATCCTCGCTTTCGTCGTCATTGTGATCGGTGGTGTCGGCTCCGTGCGCGGTGCCTTTGTTGCGGCTCTCGCCGTCGGTCTGGTCGATACACTTGGCCGTACATTCGGGCCGATGCTGCTCCGTAACCTGCTTGACCCGGCTGCCGCATCCCAGATGGGCCGTACGCTTGTGCCGATGCTCACCTATATCCTGATGGCAGCCGTGCTTTATTTCCGCCCGACAGGTCTCTTCCCGGCGCAGGGAGGCACGCGATGAGCGAGATTATCAATAACAGTTCCCGCGAGACCGCTCTCGCAGACAAGGTGAAAAGCCAACAGTCACTTTTACTGGGAGTAGGTCCATGGCTAGTCTTTGCCGCCTTTGCAACCGTTCCGCTTCTCGCATCCGTTCTGGATGACAGCTTTCTTCTCGTGATCGTGACCCGCATCATGATCTTCGCGCTAGCAGCACTTTCTCTCAATTTCATTATGGGCTACGGCGCGCTCGTTTCATTCGGCCATGCCGCTTATATCGGAATAGGCGCTTATGCGGTGGGCATCTTGTCGAGTTATGGGATCGATGACCTGATCCTCCAATTGATCGTGGCCATAGTCGTTGCTGCGCTCTTTGCACTCGTTACCGGCTATATCTCGCTGAGAACAAGCGGCGTCTATTTCATCATGATAACGTTGGCCTTCGGCCAAATGGCATTCTTTTTCATGGTTTCCCTGTCGGCCTTTGGCGGCGACGACGGAATGACGCTGTCCACCCGCTCGACACTGTTCGGCAATACTTTGCTTTCAAGCAATCTGATGCTGTTCTATTTCGTGCTGGCGGTTCTGGCCTGCGCGTTTTTCACTTTTCGCACGCTGGTGCAATCACGCTTCGGTCGCGTCCTGCGCGGAACGCGGGACAATCCAGTGCGCATGCGCGCCATCGGCTTCTCGCCTTTCTCGTTTCAGCTTACTGCCTATGTCATTGCCGGTGTGGCGGCAACCATTGCGGGTGTGCTGCTAGCCAATCAGATCCAGTTCGTTTCACCCGCTTTCATGAGCTGGCAGCGCTCAGGCGAGCTGATCATCATGGTGGTGCTGGGTGGCATGGGTACATTGATTGGCCCGGTCCTCGGTGCAACCGCCTTCATCCTGCTGGAAGAAGTGCTCGCTCATTTCTCCGAACACTGGAAACTCGGCCTTGGCCTTTTCCTTGTCCTCGTCGTGCTGTTCAGCCGCGACGGTATTGGCGGGCTGATCCGCAAGCTGCGTGGAGGTTCCGATGTCGGATGAGCTTCTTCAGGTCCGCGACTTGCATAAAAGCTTTGGTGCGCTCAAAGTCACCGACGGTATCAATCTTACCGTCAGACGCGGCGAAATTCACGCGCTGATCGGACCGAACGGTGCTGGAAAGACCACCTTGATACACCAGCTTTCGGGCAATCTCAAAAGCGACCGCGGTTCGGTCATCTTTGATGGTCGTGACATCTCTGATCTGACCATGCCCAGCCGTGTCCATTTGGGGCTTGCGCGGTCGTTTCAGATCACTTCGGTTCTGGAAGGCTTCAGCGTGCTTGAAAATGTCGCTCTGGCCGTCCAGGCGCGATCAGGCTCAAGCTTCCGTTTCTTTCAGGCTGCAAGAAAGGAAGTAGAGATCAACGAGCAAGCCATGGCAGCGCTTGCCCGTGTGCGGCTCGACGACCGCGCCGATCGCCAGGCCGGAGAGCTTTCACATGGCGAAAAGCGCCAGCTTGAGATCGCCATCGCGCTTGCCACGAAGGCGCAGATGCTGCTGCTTGACGAACCACTGGCTGGCACGAGCCACGAGGAGTCCGCTGTGCTGGTCGAGTTGATGCGTACATTGCGCCAGACCCATACGCTGGTTCTGATAGAGCACGACATGGATGCCGTTTTCTCGCTGGCCGATCAGGTGAGCGTCCTCGTCTACGGCCGCGTTATCGCGTCCGGAACACCCGACGCCGTGCGCTCCGATCCGGATGTGCGCGCCGCCTATCTCGGTGAAGAGGAGGCTGCATGATGCTGAAAGTCGAGGGACTACAGAACGCTTATGGCCAGTCTCGTATCCTCTTCGGCATAGACTTTGAAGTCGGTGCAGGTGAAGTCGTCACAATCCTCGGCAGGAACGGCATGGGCAAAACCACGACGATCAAGTCGATCTTCGGCTTACTGCCTCCCAAGGGGGGCAAGGTTTTCGTCAATGGGCATGATGTTACCGGAAAACCGCCCTTTGCGATTGCACGCGAGGGGCTCGGCCTGGTCCCCGAAGGCCGGCAGATATTTCCGACGTTGAGCGTCGAGGAAAACCTTTTGGCCACACGGCGATCGGACGCCCACTCGTCCAAATGGACGCTGGAGAGCATTTATCGGATGTTTCCGCGCCTGAAGGAACGGCGGCGCAACATGGGCAACCAGCTTTCCGGAGGGGAGCAGCAGATGCTGGCAGTCGGTCGCGCATTGATGACCAATCCGAAAATGGTCGTTCTGGACGAAGCGACCGAAGGCTTGTCTCCGCTCATGCGGGAAGAGATCTGGTCCTGTCTGCGCAACATCAAGGACGAAGGCGAAGCGATCCTCGTTATTGACAAGAACGTCGATGCGCTGGCGCGCTTCGCAGACCGTCACGTGGTTATTGAAAAGGGCCGCGTGGTGTGGAGCGGCGATAACGCTGCCCTCCTGAACACCCCGGACGTCAAGGAACGTTACTTGCACGTTTGACCCTTGGACAAACGTAAACTACTGGCATTGACAGGAGACGAGCATGCATCCCAGCGCTCATGTGGACACATTCGTTCTGGATAATCTCCCGGCTGCGGAACTTCTACCGGATATCATCAACCTCGAGACACTTGGCTACCAGGAACAGCTGAATGCCACCCACGAACTGGTGGATGTACATCTTGCAAACGGCAAAGGCGATCGCATTGCATTGCAGGCACCCGGCATACGCTGGACCTATAGCGAACTTGCCGCGATGATCAACAAGATCGCCAATGTGCTGACGGACAAACTCGGCATGAAAGCCGGCAATCGTGTGATGATCCGCTCCGGCAATAATCCGACAAAGATTGCGCTCTATCTGGCGATCATCAAGGCGGGCGGCGTTGTCGTCGCAACTATGCCGCTACTGCGCGCCAGAGAGCTGGTCCAAATTATCGACAAGGCTGAAATCAGCATTGCTTTTTGCGACAATGCCCTCATCAGTGAGATGCAGAGTGCAGTGGCGCAAACTGACTTCATCAAAACACTGGTAACTTGGGAGGACAATGCGGGTGGGGAACTTGGCGCAATGCTGGCCGATGCATCCGCTGACTTCGAGGCGGTTGCCACACGGGCCGACGATCCGTGCCTACTCGGCTTTACGTCCGGCACCACCGGCTTACCGAAAGCGACCATACATTTTCACCGCGATCTCCTGATTGTCTGCGATTGCTATGCACATCACATATTGAATGCGACAGAGGATGATATTTTCATCGGCTCGCCGCCGCTCGCTTTCACGTTCGGTCTTGGCGGGTTGGTCCTCTTTCCCTTCAGGATCGGTGCTTCGACCGTGCTGCCTGCAAAGACAGCACCGCACGATCTGGCGCTGGCTATCGGAGAATATAAACCGACTGTCTGTTTCACGGCGCCTACCGCTTATAGAGCGATGCTTTCAAAGATTGACCAGTACGATCTTTCTTCGCTGCGCAAATGCGTTTCAGCAGGGGAGGCTCTGCCCCTCCCCACTTTCGAAGCGTGGAAGCGTGCAACCGGTCTTTCCCTGGCAGACGGCATCGGCGCAACGGAAATGCTGCACATTTTCATATCCGCACCGGAAGAAGAAATTCGCCCCGGCGCGACGGGCAAGCCTATCCCCGGTTATGAAGCACGCGTCATTGATGACAATGGGCAGGAATGTGCACCTGGCACCCCCGGACGCCTGGCCGTTCGCGGGCCGCTCGGCTGCAAATATCTTGCCGACGCGCGCCAGGCCAAGTATGTCGAGAATGGCTGGAACATCACCGGTGATACCTATGTCATGGATGCGGACGGCTACTTCTGGTATCAGGCGCGCAATGACGACATGATCGTGTCCGCCGGATATAATATTGCCGGACCGGAGGTCGAGGCCAGCCTGCTCGCCCATCCCGCTGTGGCGGAATGCGGTGTGGTGGCAGCGCCCGATGACGAACGGGGCTGCATCGTCAAAGCCTATGTGGTACTGAACGAAGGCTATAACGGCGACGCGAGTTTGCAGGAAAGACTGCAAAGTCACGTCAAAAGCGAACTTGCCCCCTATAAGTACCCACGCCAAATATGCTGGGTTTCCAGCCTGCCCAAAACAGAATCCGGAAAATTGCAGCGATCTGCCCTGCGTGCGCAGGCGGCGACCGAGGCCCGCGCCTGACGTACAGCTTCACTCATGAAATACGCAGGAGACCTTAGTGCTTCACGACTACGATACTGCCTATGACAATATGAAGGCCATCAGCGATTCAGCCACCTATCCACCACGCTGGGCGGAGCGGGCATCCGGCTTTCGCGAGAGAATGCGCGATCAGGGACGCCTGATACCTGACATCGCCTATGCCGACGGCGCACGGAACCATTACGACCTCTTTCTGCCGGAAGGTACGGCAAAAGGCACGCTCGTCTATGTTCATGGCGGCTATTGGAAAGGGTTGAACAAAAGCTTCTGGTCGCATCTGGCCCAAGGCCCGCTTGAGCGCGGATATCGCGTCGCCATGCCGAGCTATACGCTATGTCCAGAAGTTCGTATTTCCGACATCACACTGGAAATCGGCCGCTTCCTCGACCATCTGGCACGGGAAGTGGATGGCGATATCGCCTTGACCGGCCACTCCGCGGGAGGGCATCTTGTCAGCCGCATGTCGTGCGAAAATGCGCCCATCGCTGCGACGACGGCGGAACGAGCAAAGCGTGTTCTTTCAATCAGCGGTCTGCATGATTTACGCCCCCTTCTCAGAACGGCGATGAACGACATTTTCTCTATGGACGAGGCAGAAGCTGTCGCGGAGAGCCCCGCCCTGCACCGCCCGCGTGCAGATATTGCCTTTTATTGCTGCGTCGGTGGCAATGAGCTGATGGAGTTCAGACGACAAAACGCCCTGCTGGAAAACATCTGGCATGGGTTGGGAATAAAAACCAGCTCCTGGGAGATCGATGGCATGCATCATTGCAATGTCATAGACACGCTATGCGATCCTGAAAGCCGCGCTGTCAATTTCCTCTGTCCTTAATAGCCAGAACAGCGAAATGCTGGATCAGATCATCTGCTTAATCTTTCACGCTGTGTGGCGCGAGTTCAGCTTTCGGACGAGGTGTCCCCTCCCTTATCCGATAACCGCAGCGGATGCGATTGCGAGGTCGAATCCGCCTTTTTTTCTGGCATCTTTCCACAACCGCTATTAACACCGATGAGAGCGTCGGGTTGCGCCTGATGCTTAGCGGCATCGGGCGCATGACTGTTGCAACCATGTAAAGCGCATCACGAAAAGTGTGAAACGGTTTTCGGTTAAGATGCGCGTTAAAACAAATGGATAGCGAGGGAATTCATGGAGGAACGCTTCTCAGGTACGGTTCTGGCCTCAGAGCACCAGAAGGAGAACCCCGCGCGTTCGCTGGGCGAGATCGGCTTGAACAGTTTTGCGCCATACCTGATGAACCGCCTGATGGCACGCTATAATGCAAACCTTGCGGAAGCACTTAAAGACCGCCAGATCACGACTGTCAAACTGCGAACGCTCGCCGTGTTGAGTGTTACGCCTTCGGCCACGATCAACGAGCTCGCGGTCTTCACCGTGACCGAACAATCTACGATGAGCCGCACGCTCGATTCACTTGAGGAGCAAGGTTATATTCGTCGCCAGGCGCGCGCCGAAGATATGCGCATCCGTGATATTTCGCTAACTGAAGAAGGCCGTACTATCTTCAACGAAGCATGGCCGGCCATGTATGATCTGCTACTACAATTGTTTGAAGGTATCGATGAAGACGAACACCGCGCCTTTGTCGGCACCTTGCAGAAAATGCTGCGTAATATCCGCAAGAACGAACTTTGACGGTTTGAACGACAACAAGCCGATCCGCTTTTAAGAACGGATCGGCATTCATCAATACATCAATCCGTCGGGCGTGACGGGATCAGCGCAGTTGCTACAGCCGCCAAAGCTGCAACGATGGCAAAGATGTAGAAATTCCATTGCGGCCCGACACTGAGGCTAGCGACCAGCCCACCCAGAAGCGGACCTGACAGCGCACCGATGCGCGAGAAACTCAGCGCCCAGCCTGTTCCAGCCGAGCGGATCGAGGAATCGAGCCGCTGGGCGAGAAAGCCTGTGAGGACCAGCGACGCGGACACGGTACCGAAGCCGGCAATCGCGACAAAAACATAATTCATCAGCAGTGAACCCTTGAAGGCAAGCGCCACGATGCCAAGTGCGCCCAGCGCATAGGAACAGGCGACCGTGCGTCGAACGCCGAAACGATCTGCCCATGTCCCCAATACAATACCGCCGATTGCAGAACTCAGGCTGAAGACCGCTAGAAACAGCAGGCTGTTACCCAGATCATAACCGTTCTTGCGCATGATCTGCGGCAACCATTGTGCGAGGCCATAGACCAGCAGCAGCCCCATGAACAATGCGATCCAGAAACAGGCTGTTTCAAATGCCTTTTTCGGGGAGAAAATTTCACTGAAAACAGTGCGCCAGCCGACCTCGCCCTGCTTGCGGACAATCGTGGCCGGAACGCTAACACCCATGCGCTGTGCCATTTTATGCGCCGCATCATGCTTGCCGCGCTGAACCAGCGATTCAACACTTTCCGGTAAAAGTGCGAGGAAGATCGGAATGAAAAGCAGCGGGATAGCTCCGATCAGGACGATGGTGCGCCAGCCATGATCTTCGAGGAAGCCACGACCACATAGAGCGGCGGCAAGCAATCCCATTGAATAGCCCGAATACATAAGACCGTAATTGAAGCTCTTCTTCTTCACTGGGGAATATTCCACAGTAAGCGCGGCTGCGACCGGAATGATGCCGCCAAGGCCTATCCCTGAGATGAAGCGGCTTAACCCGAATATGAAGGCCGTGGGCGCCATGGCGCTAACGATCATGCACAGCGAAAACAAGGTGATGCAGGCGATGAAGAGCGGCTTGCGTCCATGGAGTTCGCTCAGCGTGCCGACAATAATCCCACCGATCAGCATACCGATAACCGTGTAGCTGCCAATGGCGCCAAGCTCTATCGGCGTTAGTTGCCAGACCGGATCGACCGACAAGGCCGGAAGAATGGCCCCAATGACACCGACATCATAGCCTTCCGCGAAAATCGCGAGCCAACACAGGCTCACAACGAGTAGACTTTTGCCCGCAGATATCTCCCGTCCGGCTACAGCCGGCGCATCTATGCTCTGTGCTTGAGACATAGTCATTTCCCCTTTTTTTGAAACGGCGGCGTGCTTCCTCTTGCACGCCGAATCTTCATATCGAAGATGTGTGTTCAGGCAGCTCTGTGATGCCCCGACGCTCTTTGATCAGAGCGTCGCGATTGTTTTCAGCGCGCCGTCGAGCGCGATGCCTTGCTCATCCAGCAAGGCCGCTTGCCGCAGGCGCCGCAGCCAGGCCGCACCGTCGTCGCGCTCGGTCAGAGCAGGCAGGGCAGACAAGACGCGGTCGAATTTGGAAAGACCACGCGAATGCGTATCGGAATACCCCTTGACCAAGCGGCGGCAGGCGAGAACTTCAACAGCGAGATCGTAGTTGCGCGGCAGGGTGACAAGCGCCTGTTTCAGCCAGGCTTCACGATGTTCCGTCTCGCGCCGATAGCGTAGACTGCCGCGCCGGAAGCGACGCAATCCCGAAACGACATAGAGACCAGTAAACCAGAACAGCGTTCCTGTATTGGCTCTGCGCCCCTTGCTGAAGCGCTTGTCGAGCCAGGTAAAGAGCTTCGGCCGGCTTTCGATCCATGCGCCGATGCCGCTTGGTAATGTACCGCACACCTCTTCCATACGCGGATGCATATACTCGGTCGTATAGGCAATCTGACCTTTCTTAAGGCCGATCTCCTTGCGTATCCGCTCGAAGCGTGAGCCGCGCACCTTGATGTCGGCCACTCTAACCACATCGTCATAAGCCATTGCGATAGCGACATATTTTGCCGCCTGCACAGTAAATGCGTAACTCTGAACCGCCCCGCCATTATCAAGATCGGCGTTGAACAGGGCCGAACAGCGGGTCAGATATTCGTCCGCATAGGCTGGATCCTGAAAATCGGTCAATTTCTTAATGCCTGCAAAAAGCATCGAATGACATTCGCCCGGAAATTCACTGCGAATGCGGGTCAGCAGAGCATCCAGAACAGGATGATCAGCCTGTTCTGGCAAAGGGTCGAGTCGCTTTGCGGGCGTTGCCGCAAGCTTGTCATTTGCGCCGCCAAGCGCACGCTGAAAGGCTGCTTCAAAGGCTCTCAGACTTGCCTCAATGCCCTTGCCGCCAGATTTGATGGTCTCTTCAAAGGCAGCTTTCTCGAAAGGTAAAGCGCCGGAAGCTGCGAGCGCCCCGAACAAAGCCGATGACACCACGCTACCACTTTTCGTTGCCAGCGCTTCCATATCAAAAGCAATGGTCTTGCGCGCAGCAAAGGCTGTCGCATCCTCGACAACGACAGGATTGCCGGTGCCGTCGCCCGGCTTTTCCTTTTCACCCACTGCGAAGGAGCGATGGGTTGAGGTGATGAGCAAGGTCTTGTCCGGCGTCACGAGACCACGCAGCACCGAGCGCCCCGCTTCCATCAATTCGGCCGCAATGACGATGTCCACGTCACCCGGCGTAGGCATCAGCGACAAGATCGGATGGGCACCTTCTCGTGCACGCAGCAGCTCAAGATAATAGATCGTTGCACCGGTTCTCTGCGCGACGCCAGGCACAGAGGTTGTCTGCGCGATCCAGCCATTGGCTTCCGCCAGCGCGACGACCCAGTCAGCCAGAACGCCGCCGCCCTGACCTCCCATGGCAAGTATGGCAATCGATAGCGGCTTGTCCTGCGAAAGAACAGCGGACGGCGATGCAGGTAGTGTGGACATTGTGGACATGGCCTGAACCTCAATCCGCAAAGACGATGCGCGATGCCCGGCGGCGCTTTTGCAGCCAACCGATGACACTGGAGCGCAGATGATGCACAAACTTGTCCCAACTTGTCGGATTATGGATGATATCGGCGCGATAGAAGGACGGGCACAGAACCGCGGCTTCCGAAACCTCGCCGCAATTGCCGCAACCGACACAGGAATTGTCGATGGCCGCGACCGGGTCGTCCTTCAGCGGATCATCAGTGTGTTTCACCGAAAGCGACGGGCAACCCGACAGGCGGATGCAGGCGTGATCGCCGGTGCACACGTCCTCATCGACGCCGAAACGCTGCTTGATCATCCGCATGCCGTCCTTGACGGCCTTGGCGAATTGCGGCTTTACGCGGCGCTGCTTGTTGAGCATGCATTCCGACGACGCCACGATGATCTTTGGGCCTTTTTCTTCCGTCGTCAGCGCTTCCTTCAACGTGTCGCGCATCTTTGCAACATCATAGGTATGGTCGATCTGGCGAACCCAACCCGCACCGATCCCCTTGACTGCATCGACGATGGAATTGTTGGTCTGGCGACTCGGATTGAACGCTCTGGACGACATCAGATCCTGACCGCCCGTCGCCGACGAATAGTAATTATCGACCACGAGGATGACACCATCCTGCTTGTTGAAGACGGCATTGCCGACCGAAGTGGCAAGGCCGTTGTGCCAGAAACCGCCGTCGCCCATTACCGAAATCGAGCGTTTGCCAGCAGGTACATTGAATGCGGAAGCCGAAGCGGGACCAAGACCATACCCCATAGTCGTGCCGCCGAGATTGAATGGTGGCAAGATGGAAAAGAGATGGCAGCCAATATCTGCTGAAACGTGATGCTCGCCCAGCTCCTTTTCCACCAGCTTCATGGCAGCAAAGATCGGTCGTTCCGGGCAACCGGTACAGAAGCCGGCGGGACGCGGTGGCACCACTTCGGCCAGCGCCTTGACCCGCGCATCGGCCAGAACCTGTGATGGATCGGGCAGCGGCGGGCGATTGCCGAGCAACTGCGGCGCATGCGCATCGAGAAACGCCATCAGCCCCTTCAAAAGCACGGGCGTCGTGTACTCACCGCCCAGCGGCAACACATCCTTGCCAGACAGTTTTGTGTGGATATCGCGGCGGCGTAACAGTGTGTGCAGCGCCTGCTCGATATATTCGGGCGCCCCTTCTTCCAGCATCAGCACAGCTTTCTTACCGGCAACGAAAGCTATAACTTCGTCGTCTATCATCGGATAGGCGACATTCATCACATAGAGCGGGACGCGACTTGCGCCGTAGACATCCGCCAGCCCCATTTGCTGCAAGGCCCGCATGGCGCTGTTGTAGAGCCCGCCTTGCAAGATGATGCCAACATCGCCATCTTGTGGGCCGAAATATTCGTTGAGACGATTAGCCTTGATGAACTCCACGGCAGCGGGCCAGCGCTTTTCGAGCTTTTCCTTCTCGTGCAGAAAAGATGCTGGCGGCAGGACGATGCGGTTTACATCGCGTTTCGGGTTTTCCAACGCTTCGGCCAGCGTGTGGGCAGGTCGCTTGTTATCCTTCGCAACAAACTGACCGTGCACATGGCAACTACGAATTCCGACCTGCAACATCACCGGAGTGTTTGAAGCTTCCGACAGCTCAAAACCTTTTTCAACGGCTTCCACGATCGAGGGCAAACTTGGCCTTGGGGTCATAAGCCATATTTGCGATTTCATCGCATAGGCATGGCTTCGCTCCTGCATGATGGAGGAGCCTTCGCCATAATCTTCGCCAATGATAACCAACGCACCGCCGGTCACGCCACCCGAGGCAAGATTAGACAGGGCATCGGAGGCGACATTGGTGCCAGCCGTCGATTTCCAAGTGACCGCGCCGCGTACCGGATACATTACTGAGGCGGAAAGCATGGCAGCCGCTGCGGCTTCCGATGCAGACGATTCAAAATGGACGCCCAGATCTTCCATCACGTCCTTTGCATCCGCGAGAACGTCCATGAGATGGGAGATCGGCGAACCCTGATAGCCGCCGACATACGACACGCCCGACTGCAACAGCGCCTTGGTGATGGCAAGAATACCTTCGCCGCTGAAAGTATCGCCTGCGCCAAGCTTCAGATCCTCGACCTCGCGGGCAAATGAGCGCTCCGCCATGACAATTCCCCTTTTTCCGTTTGCCGGAATATCAATTCATTTGCATTAGCATATTTTCCATTTCTCAAATGTGTCAATAGCGCTTCTCATTGTGACAATAATTATTGCATTTGCATATTTAATCCCGGAAGCATTTTCCCACTTGCATGAATTGGGATCTGGACGGTTGGAATTTTTCTCTTGACGGGTCGAAACTCCCAATTATATTTTAAGCTTAAAATAATTAACCGGCGCCGCTCGGCAGCAAATCGGAAAGGGAACTCAACATGCGTATCGTGTGTATCGGAGGCGGCCCGGCTGGCCTTTATTTCGGCCTTCTGATGAAGAAGCTTCATCCAGAACATGATATTACTGTCGTGGAGCGGAACCGCCCCTATGACACGTTCGGCTGGGGCGTTGTGTTTTCCGACGCGACCATGGAATCCATGAAAGTCTGGGATCCGGAAAGTGCGGCTCAAATTCAGGACGCCTTCAATCATTGGGACGATATCGAGGTGTTGTTCAAAGGTACGCGCCAGCGCACCAGCGGTCATGGCTTTGTCGGCATCGGACGCAAGCGCCTGCTCAACATTCTTCAAGCGCGCTGCGAAGCGCTGGGCGTAAAACTTCAGTTTGAAACCGATGTGGAAAGCGATCTCGATTTCCCCGACGCTGATCTCATCATCGCTTCGGATGGTCTGAACTCGCGCATTCGCAATCGCTATGAGGATGTTTTTGAACCCGATCTGATCGTGCGCCCCAATCGGTATATCTGGCTTGGCACGGAAAAGCTGTTCGACGCTTTTACCTTCGATTTCCGCAAGACCGATCACGGCTGGTTCCAGGCGCATATCTATAAGTTCGACGACAAGACCTCGACCTTTATCATCGAAACCACCGAAGAAGCCTATCTGGCGCACGGACTGAACCAGATGGACCAGTCCGCATCCATAGAATTCTGCGAGAAGCTTTTTGCGGAAACATTGGAAGGTGCGCCGCTGATGACCAATGCGCGCCATATGCGCGGCTCGGCCTGGCTGAACTTCAACCGTCTGATTTGCGGGAAATGGAGTCATTTCAACGGCAATTCCCATGTCGTTCTGATGGGCGACGCGGCCCATACCGCGCATTTCGCCATCGGATCAGGCACCAAACTTGCCATTGATGACGCGATTGAGCTTGCCAATCAGTTCCAGAAACTCGGCCACGGTAAGGAGCGCATACCGGAAGTCCTGCATGCCTATGAGGAGATCCGCCGGGTCGATGTCGCACGCATTCAGAACGCAGCGCGCAACGCCATGGAATGGTTCGAGGTCGTCGGCCAACGTTATGCCGACACACTGGAGCCGGAACAGTTCATGTATTCCATGCTGACGCGCTCGCAACGCATCAGCCACGAAAATCTGCGCCTGCGCGACAAGAACTGGCTGGAAGGCTATGAGCGCTGGTTTGCTCGCAAACAGGGACTGAATGTGACGGACGATGAACGTTGCCTGCCACCGATGTTTACACCCTATACGCTGCGCGGCGTGATGCTAGCGAACCGCATCGTCGTATCACCAATGGCAATGTATTCCGCGACCGATGGTCTGATCGACGATTTCCATATGGTGCATCTGGGTAGCCGCGCTATGGGCGGCGCGGGACTGGTCTTTGCCGAAATGACCTGCGTGTCGCCTGATGCGCGGATTACGCCCGGCTGTCTCGGCATCTGGAACGATGCGCAGGCCGAGGGCTGGAAGCGCGTTGTAGATTTCATTCACGGCAACAGCAATGCGAAGGTTGGCATGCAGATCGGCCATGCCGGGCGTAAAGGTGCGACCAAGCTTGCATGGGAAGGGATCGACCAGCCGCTGGACGATGGTGCATGGCCGCTTCTGTCTGCTTCCGCCCTTCCCTATCTCAAGAACAGCCAGACGCCTAAGGCGATGGACCGCGCCGACATGGACCGGGTGAAAGCGGATTTTGTCGCCGCCACCAAACGCGCCGCAGAAGCGGGCGTCGATTGGCTGGAGCTGCACTGCGCGCATGGCTATCTTCTGTCGAGCTTCCTCTCGCCGCTCACCAACCGGCGCGAGGATGAATATGGCGGCACTTACGAAAACCGCGCGCGCTATCCGCTGGAAGTCTTCTACGCAATCCGCGAAGTCTGGCCGCAGGACAAACCGATCTCGGTTCGTCTTTCCTGTCACGACTGGTTTGAAGGCGGCAACACGCCGGAAGATGCGGCGATCTTTGCCGACATGTTCAAGGCTGCTGGCGCCGATCTGATCGACTGTTCGTCAGGACAGGTCTGGAAGGAAGAAAAGCCGGTTTATGGCCGTCTGTTCCAGACCCCGTTCTCCGATAAGATCCGCAACGAAATCCACATTCCGACGATTGCCGTCGGCGCGATTTCGGAAGCCGATCATGCCAATTCGATCATCGCGGCTGGGCGCGCCGATCTCTGCGCCGTGGCCCGACCGCATCTTGCCGACCCGTCCTGGGCATTGCATGAAGCGGCAAAAATCGGAATCAACTCGATCGCATGGCCGAAGCAATATCGCTCCGCCAAATATCAGTATGAAGCCAATCTCGCCCGCGCCGCAACTACGCCGCAAGGCGCGAAATAGAGCCGGCGAGAGAACGGGGAGATTGCGATGAACGATGCCGCTGTTGTCCTTGCCCTTTCCGGCAAGCATGCGCTGGTCACCGGCGCCGGTAGCGGCATCGGCGCCGCTATCGCCGTTGGCCTTGCGCGCGCCGGGGCGAATGTAACGCTTGCAGGCCGCCGTCGCGAACCGCTGGAAGCAACCGCCGCCCTTTTGGGCTGTCAGCAGTACTTCATTGCCGATGGTTTCGATGTGACCAACCGCGAAGCCATTGCAACCGGGCTGGACAGCGCGCGCGCCGCATTCGGGCCGGTCGGTATTCTCATTAATAATGCCGGGGAAGCGCCGAGCGCACCTTTCGAGAAAACGAGCTTCGATATGTGGAGCCGCGTCCTCGACATTGATCTGACCGGTGTTTTCAATGTGACGCAGGCAACCCTCGAAGATATTAAATCGGGCGGCACAGGCGGACGTATTATCAATATTGCGTCTACGGCGGGGCTGAGCGGCTACGCTTACGTCTCGGCCTACTGCGCCGCAAAGCACGGGGTCGTGGGGCTGACCAGAGCACTGGCGCTGGAATTGGCCCGCAAGGGCGTGACGGTCAATGCCGTTTGCCCCGGTTTTACCGATACGCCGATCATTTCCCGCTCGATTGCGGCCATTGTCGCCAAGACCGGACGGTCGGAGGAAGATGTTCTGGCAGAATTCGTCAAAGCGAACCCGCAGGGACGCCTGATACAGCCGGAAGAAGTGGCTGAAACCGTGCTGTGGCTCACATCGCCCGGCGCGCAATCGATAACTGGACAGGCGATTGCAATCGCCGGTGGGGAGGTAATGGCAGGATGACCGACGGCACGATTTCGATGGCCAGCAATCTGAAGCCCTTCAAGGATTATCAGGCCACGCATTTTCTATGGCAGACAAGCGAAGACGGTCGCGTTGCCACGCTGACCTTGAACCGCCCGGACAGGAAAAATCCGCTGACATTCGAAAGTTACGCCGAGCTGCGCGATCTGTTTCGCGATCTCGTCTACGCCTCCGACGTACGCACCATCGTGCTGACCGGCGCTGGCGGAAACTTCTCATCGGGCGGCGATGTGTTCGAAATCATCGAACCGCTGACCCATATGACTATGCCCGATCTTCTGGCATTCACACGCATGACCGGCGATGTCGTAAAGGCCATGCGCAGATGTCCGCAGCAGATCATTGCGGCCGTTGACGGCATTTGCGCAGGCGCAGGCGCTATTCTGGCCATGGCATCGGATTTGCGCATCGCGACGCCGGAAGCAAAGACAGCTTTCCTCTTTACCCGCGTCGGTCTCGCAGGCGCCGATATGGGCGCATGTGGCATTCTTCCGCGTTTGATCGGTCAGGGCCGCGCATCGGAACTGCTTTATACCGGACGCTTCATGAGCGCTGACGAAGGCGAACGCTGGGGCTTCTTCAACGCGCTGCACCCGCAGGGCGACCTCATCGGCAAGGCCGACGCGCTGGCGCGCAATATTGCCGACGGTCCATGGTTCGCGCATGGCATGACCAAGACCATGCTCAATCAGGAATGGGCAATGGGCATTGAAGAGCTGGTGGAATCGGAAGCGCAGGCGCAGGCGATCTGCATGGCGACGCAGGATTTCCGCCGTGCCTTCGAGGCTTTCGCTGCCAAGCAGAAGCCCGTTTTCGAGGGGAACTGACGATGGATAGTTCCGCAGCACTACCGCTGACGCGGGAGCATCTCGACTGGCCGTTTTTTGACAAAGCCCATGCCGATTGGGCCGCAAAACTGGATGCCTTTGCTAAAAGCCCGGCGCTGGCCGATGTCGATCACAGCAATACCGACAATGCCTGCCGTGTTTTGGTGAAGGCGCTCGGCCAAGCCGGTTTGCTGGAAGCAGCCGTCAGCCTGACGGGCGGCGAAGGGATCGATTCCCGCAAGCTCTGCATTGCCCGTGAGACACTGGCCTATCATGACGGTCTGGCCGATTTCGCTTTTGCCATGCAGGGCCTCGGCACCGGCGCGATCAGCCTCACCGCATCGGACGGACTCAAGCAGGCCGTGCTGCCGAAAGTGGCAAGCGGTGAATGGATTTCGGCCTTTGCCCTGTCGGAAAAACTGGCAGGGTCCGATGTGGCGGCGATGAGCTGCGCCGCCAAAGCTGATGGCGACCATTATGTGCTCGACGGTGAAAAGACCTGGATTTCCAATGGGGGCATCGCCGATGTCTACACCGTCTTTGCCCGCGCCGGCGAAGCGCCCGGCACGCGGGGCATTTCGGCCTTTGTCGTGTTAGCCACCGATCCCGGCTTTTCCATCGCGGAGCGCATCGATGTGATTGCGCCGCATCCGCTGGCGACGATCCGCTTCGACAACTGCCGTATCCCGGCCTCGCGCCGCCTCGGCGCGCCGGGCGAAGGCTTCAAGATCGCCATGCGCACGCTTGATATTTTCCGCGCATCGGTTGCCGCAGCAGCGCTTGGCTTTGCGCGTCGTGCAGCCAGCGAGGCGCTGTCTCATGCACGGTCGCGCCCAATGTTCGGCGGCGCATTGGCCGACTTGCAGCTAACGCAAGCCACACTTGGCGACATGGCGACCGATATCGACGCCGCAGCACTTTTGACCTATCGCGCAGCATGGCGGCGCGACGTTCAGAAACAGAACACCACCAAGGAAGCCGCCATGGCCAAGATGGTTGCGACGGAAAACGCCCAGCAAACCATCGACAAGGCGGTGCAGATGTTTGGCGGTCGCGGTGTGAAAAGCGGCGAAATCGTCGAGCGGCTTTATCGCGAGATACGCGCACTTCGCATCTATGAGGGCGCAACTGAAGTGCAGAAACTCATTATCGCGCGCGAACTGCTGAAGGCGAATTAACGTCTGCCCCCGTACGTATTTTCTGGAGACACAACATGCATAAGACACTGCAGCCGCAAGGCTGGGCCCGCCCCATCGGATATGCCAATGGCGTTGAAGCGCGTGGGCGCACCGTCTATATCGGCGGTCAGATCGGCTGGAACGAACAGCAACAGTTCGAGACCGACGATTTCGTCGAGCAGACCGAGCAGACATTGAAAAACATTGTCGCCATTCTGGCGGAAGCTGGCGGCAGGCCGGAGCATATCGCCTCCATGACCTGGTATTTCACCGACAAGGCTGAATATACCGCCAATCTGAAAGGCATCGGTCGCGCCTATCGTGATGTGATCGGCAAGCACTTCCCTGCCATGGCGGCGGTGCAGGTTGTCGCGCTGGTCGAAGACCGGGCCAAGATCGAAATACAGGCTTTTGCCGTTATACCGGACTGAGACCGCCATGGCCGATAGACGCGTATTCTCCCCCGCTGTGACAGGCACAGTTGTCGATGGCATTCTTGTTGTCACGGTCGATAACCCGCCGGTCAATGCCACCTCCGCCGAGGTGCGCAAAGGTTTTGCCGCAGCCATTCTCCATGCGTCAGAAGACGCGGCGATCCGCGCGACCGTGCTGAGCGGCGCTGGCAAGATATTCATCGGCGGGGCTGATATTCGCGAATTCGGCAAGCCGCCGGTCGAACCGACATTGCCGGATGTCATCACGCTCATCGAAAGCGCGGACAAGCCCGTGGTGGCTGCAATCAACGGTCCTGCTTTGGGCGGCGGACTGGAGGTTGCACTTGCCGCTCACGCGCGGATCGCATCGACCAGCGCATCCTTTGCCCTGCCGGAAGTCAAGCTCGGGATCGTGCCCGGCGCTGGCGGCACGCAGCGCCTGCCGCGATTGATCGGACCGCTGGCAGCGCTCGACATGATCGCCACCGGACGCCAGATCGCCCCGGACGAAGCGCAGCAATTGGGCCTCATTGACCAGATATCGGTCGGCGATCTTGTGGCCGACGCCATCGCGCTCGCCAATGCGCTGATCGGCAAGCCGGTGCGTCGGACCGGCGATCTGTCGGTTACCGCGCCCGATGCTACAGCCTTTGAACAAGCCAAGGCCAAAATCCTGAAAAAGGCACGCGGCGCTACGGCTCCCGGCGAAGCCGCGCGGCTGGTGCAGCTTTCCACAACGGCCTCTATTGCTGAAGGTCTGGACGAAGAACGCGCGACCTTCATCTGCCTGCGCGATAGCGAAGAGGCTGCCGCCTTGCGGCATCTGTTCTTTGCCGAACGCGCCGCTGGAAAAGTGGAAGGCATGGAGGCAAAGCCTCTGACGCTTTCCACTATCGGCATCGCCGGAACCGGCCTGATGGGATCGGGCATCGCCGTCGCCTGCCTTGCTGCTGGCTACAAGGTCATCGGCTATGAAACGACCGCGGAAGCCGCCGCCAAGGGCCATGCGCGGATCAGCGAAATGATCCAGAAGGCTGTCGATACCGGCAGGCTTTCCGCTGAGGCCGCTGACGCGCAACGCGCGAAGCTCTCCGTCAGCGCCGACATGTCCGCACTGGCCGATGCCGATCTCGTCATCGAAGCCGTCTTCGATGATTTCACCGTCAAGGCCTCGCTGTTCCGCGAGCTTGACGCATTGCTGCCTGCGACAACCATTCTGGCGACCAATACGAGCTATCTCAATCCGGATGAGCTGGCCGCCGTCACCAACCGCACCGACCGGGTGCTGGGGCTCCATTTCTTCTCGCCAGCCAATATCATGCGGCTTCTGGAAGTGGTGCGCTGCGTGGAAACGTCCGATGAGACGCTTGCAACCGGCATCGCTTTTGCCCGCAAGATCAGGAAGCTGCCCATCGTCACCGGTGTCTGCGAAGGCTTCATCGGCAACCGGATGTTTTCGGCCTATCGCACGGAAGCCGAGAAAATGCTGGCCGAAGGCGCCTATCCCGAAGATATCGATCGCGCCATGGAAGCCTATGGCTTTCCGATGGGGCTTTTCGCGGTTTACGACATGGCCGGGCTAGAAATTGCCTGGGCGCGGCGCAAGAGAGCGGCGACAAGCCGTGATCCCGAGCTTCCTTATTTCGATGTTGCCGACAAATTATGCGAAGGCGGGCGTTTCGGGCGCAAGGCCGGTCTCGGCTGGTATCGTTATACGGAGGACGGTATTCGGGTCAGCGACCCGGACGTCCATGCACTGATCGACGATTACCGCGCGCGCAACGCTATTGTTCCTCGTTGTTTCACCGACGAAGCGATCATGCAGCGCTTGCTCGCCGCAATGGCCAACGAAGGACAAAGCCTGCTTGAAGGGGGTATAGCGCGCCGTTCCGACGATATCGATCTCGTTCTGGTCAACGGCTACGGCTTCCCGTCGATCAAAGGCGGTCCCATGTTCGCGACACGTCATATTGGAGAAACCAGATGAGCGAAGCTTTCATTTGCGACTATATCCGCACCCCCATCGGACGTTTTGGTGGTGCGTTGTCCGGTGTTCGTACAGACGATCTTGCCGCTATTCCGTTGCAAGCTCTGGTCGAGCGTAATCCGGCTTTGGATTGTGAAGCGATTGACGACGTGATTTTCGGCTGCGCCAATCAGGCTGGTGAAGATAATCGCAATGTCGCGCGCATGGCGGCACTGCTTGCGGGTTTTCCCGTTACTGTCACCGGGACGACGATCAACAGACTTTGTGGTTCCGGGATGGACGCAATTTTGGCCGCCGCACGTGCCATCCGCGCAGGTGAAGCAGAGCTTATGATCGCAGGTGGTGTAGAAAGCATGAGCCGTGCGCCATTTGTTATGCCTAAAGCGGACAGCCCGTTCTCACGCCGGGCAGAAATCCACGATACGACCATTGGCTGGCGCTTCGTCAATCCGGTAATGAAAGCACAATACGGCATCGATTCCATGCCGGAGACCGGGGATCACGTAGCCATTGACTACACGGTCGCGCGCGCCGATCAGGATGAGTTTGCCTTGCGCAGCCAGAAGAAAGCCGCGAGGGCACAAAACAGCGGTCGGCTGGCGCAGGAAATAACGCCCGTTTCCATACCGCAGCGCAAGGACGATCCCGTGGTCGTCAGTGCTGACGAACATCCGCGTGAGACTACCCTTGATGCGTTGGCCAAACTGAAACCAATTAATCGGCTGGAAGGCGCTACCGTTACCGCCGGCAACGCCTCCGGGGTCAATGACGGAGCTGCAGCACTCATCGTCGCTTCGGAACCGGCTGCTCGAAAATTCGGTCTTACACCCATTGCTCGAATTCTCGGGGGGGCAACGGCAGGCGTTCCTCCGCGCATCATGGGCATAGGCCCGGCACCAGCATGTCAGAAACTGATGACACGGCTCGGAATGATGCAGGATCAGTTCGATATAATCGAACTGAATGAAGCCTTTGCCAGCCAGGGACTGGCCACGTTGCGTCTTCTCGGAATTGCCGATGACGACGTTCGCGTCAATCCGAACGGCGGTGCCATCGCTCTCGGGCATCCGCTCGGCATGTCCGGAGCGCGTATCACTGGCACGGCAGCGCTGGAATTGAAACTCGGCGGGGGGCGCTTTGCCCTGGCCACAATGTGCATCGGCGTTGGACAAGGTATCGCCATTGCTATTGAGCGGGTTTAGCGCCCATGGCGGTGATCTGCCGGTTTGAACGGCAGATCATCGGTTCTGTACCTTCCAGATTAAATGATGGCCAAATCTTGGCAGGCATCTCTTTTGAGAAGAAGATTATCTATAACGGATAGGCAATGCTATTCGTTACCGTCGTCAACAAGGTGATTACCTACCGACTTCTTGACGCGCTCTATATCTCTCAGCAGCGATGCGATTGTGTCGCGATCAACATCAGCCATCAGGTCCCGCAACCAGCTTTCATGGACCTGTGCCATTTTTGCGAAAGCCACCTGTCCAGTATCGGTCAATCGCGCAACGGTAACGCGCCTGTCCGCACCGGGTGTCTCACGGCGCACCAGTCCATCCGCTTCCAGTCGTTCAATCAAGCCGGTGATATTACCATTGGTCACCATGGTTCGGCGTGAGAGTTCCCCAAGTCGTAGCCCGCCTGGTTCCCGGTAAAGCTGAGCAAGAATGTCAAACTGTGGTAGCGTGACCCCAAATTCATTGCGTAGACGACGGCGGATTTCCTGTGAAAGCAGTCTAGTTGTTGCCAACATGCGCAGCCAGAGACGCAGTTCCAACTTTTCACCCTCGTCGACTTCAGTGACTATAAATTCGAGATCCATTACTGCTGCCCGGTGCATAGTGTTGCGCTGCAATCAAAGACAATTGCGCCAAGCAGCAGATATTTCAAGTCTAAATCAACCTGAGCTTTCCGCGCTCCGCTAAATATAGCCTCAGTCAGCGCGGCTCACTTATATTGCATCTTTATGCATATATAATTGTGCGACCTTGCGCTCCCCGGCACCGTTAAAGGACGCTTTAAAATTAAGCGTAATCGTCCAAAATTTGGATATATACGCGAGGGCTTGGCAAAAGAGATACTTGCAAGAGCATATTACCTGCCATAGGCTTCGAGCGAACGTCCGAAAGAGATCGGTTCATCAAGGACCGCACAATAATACCGGCGCCGACTCTGGACGAAATGGGGATTTCATGAGCGATACATCTGTTCTTTCAAGCCTTGCGTCCGGACTACTGTCTGGCGCTGTTAAGGTGGTCGACATCACCGCACCGCTCGGCCCGGATACGCCCGTCCTCTACCTTCCCCCGCAATTTGGCAAGAACACCCCTAACGTTAAAGTCCACACTATTAGCCAATACGATCCAGACGGTCCGTTCTGGGCCTGGAACTGGATAGAGCTCGGCGAACATACCGGCACCCATTTCGATGCCCCTTGCCACTGGATCACCGGCAAGGATCACTCCGACAACACCACCGATACCATCCCCCCACAGAACTTCGTTGCTCCCGTAAACGTAATTGATCGTTCCGCACAGGCCGATGCCGACGCCGATTACCTGCTGACAGTAGAAAGCATTAGGGAATGGGAAGCAGAGCATGGCGAGATTGAAGCCGGTTCATGGGTGCTTATGCGCACCGACTGGTACAAGCGCAATGGATCGACAGAAACCTTTCTGAATGCCGACGAAGACGGACCACATTCTCCAGGACCAACGGTCGAAGCAATAGAGTATCTTCTTTCCAAAGGTATTATAGGTTGGGGGCAGGAAACTGTTGGTACGGATGCAGGGTCGGCGGGAACGATGACCCCACCGTTCCCCGCACACAATCTTATGCACAAGGCAAACCGATACGGATTGGCGAGCCTGAGTAACCTTGACCAGTTACCTGCTAAGGGTGCGATCCTGATCGCAGCACCACTGAAATTCGTAAAGGGTACCGGCTCGCCAGTCCGTGCGCTCGCCCTAGTAATCGGGGAATAAAAGGTCCGTAACTAGAACGCATCCCGAAAAGCCAGGCAGTCTTCGGAATGTGTGGTGTGCCAAACGAGCGCTTTGCTTATGCAGCGCGCTCGATTGCCCCTTATTGCTTGAGAATGTGGCCGCGAACGCACGACAATTCATTGAAGCTCGCGGTTCCGGGCCTGCCTCATCACTCTGCAGCGTAAACAATTCACAGAATCCGCGCCGAAAGTCGCAAATGTAGCTTTCCGCGAATCG
The DNA here is from genome assembly GCF_006345815.1 of Ochrobactrum sp. CGA5. Taxonomy (GTDB): domain Bacteria; phylum Pseudomonadota; class Alphaproteobacteria; order Rhizobiales; family Rhizobiaceae; genus Brucella. Next base: position 300,181 of record NZ_VCIG01000005.1, read on the forward strand.
GACAGCTTTGCCCTCTATATCCAACTGACATTCAAACGTCGCAAATCACGGAAACTGCGGCCTTTTTCCAGCGCGCTCACCGGATGGTCCGCTCATGTAAACAGGATGAAAATCAACCATTCCGTACCAGAAAACAAGCACTGGAATCACTCAAGAAAACGTGAATAAATTAATTAAGTCAAAGTGTTGATAAGTTCTCTTGCAAGTAGCCTGCTTATCCATAAGATGCGGGACATTTCAAAAATTTCAAAGGAGGGGTTCCCAAATGTATCGTAAATTTCTACTGACAGGTGTGTGTCTTCTGGCGCTGGCAGGAGCAGCTTCAGCGGAAGTCGTCCTTAATCGTGGTAACGACACTGATCCGGCGACACTGGACCATCATCGCACCTCGACGGTGGCTGAAGGCAATGTCATGCGCGATTTGTATGACGGCCTGACAATTCAGAATGCAAACGGCGAAGCTGTGCCTGGCGTGGCGAAATCCTGGGATGTCTCTGAAGACGGTACAGTCTACACCTTCCATCTGCGCGATGACGCCAAATGGTCGAACGGCGATCCGGTCACCGCCGGTGACTTCCAGTTCACCTTCCGCCGCCTGATGGACCCGAAGACAGCCGCCGGTTATGCCAGCATGCTGTTCATCATCAAAAACGCCGAAGATATTGCCGGCGGCAAAAAGCCGACTGATCAGCTCGGCGTCGAAGTCGTCGATGACCATACGCTCAAGATCACGTTGAACGCCCCTGCTCCGTATTTCCTTGAGCTTCTGACCCACCAGACTGGTTTTCCGATGCACCAGAAAAGCGTCGAGGAAAATGGCGACAAGTTCACCACACCTGGCAAGATGGTGACGAACGGCGCCTATATGCTTGTAAGCTTCACCCCGAACGACAAGATCGTGATGAAGAAGAATCCGTATTATTACGAAGCGGATCAGGTGAAGATCGATACGGTCAACTGGATACCGTTCGAGGATCGGGCAAGCTGCATGCGCCGTTTTGAGGCGAAAGAAGTGCAGATCTGCTCCGACGTTCCAGCGGAGCAGATGGACTATGTGAAGAAGAACCTTTCCAAGGAATTCCGTATGGCGCCTTATCTCGGCGTCTATTATCTGCCGGTAAAGGGCAAAACGGCAGACAGCAAGCTGAAGGACCCGCGTGTCCGTCAGGCCATTTCCATGGCTATCGACCGTGATTTCATCGCGGATCAAGTCTGGCAGGGCACCATGCTGCCGGGCTATTCGATGGTTCCTCCAGGCATCGCCAATTATGTAAAGGACGCGCCGAAGCTGAACTACTCCGCCGATATGTTGGAGCGCGAAGACAAGGCTAAGGAACTGTTGAAGGAAGCTGGCGTCGAGCCGAACACACTTTCGATCGAACTGCTTTATAACACCTCGGAAAACAACAAGAACACGATGGCCGCCATTGCTGATCAGCTTGGCAATATCGGCATCAAGGCGTCGCTGAACGAAACCGAAGGGGCGACTTACTTTAACTACATGCGCGACGACGGTCCATTTGACATCGCCCGTGCAGGCTGGATCGGTGATTACAACGATCCGCAGAACTTCCTGTTCATCAGCCAGAGCAATGTGAGCTTCAACTACTCCAAGGTGAAGAACGCGGATTACGATGCGCTGATGGCGAAGGCGGAGAAAACCTTGGATCTCAACGAACGCGCCAAAACACTGGCAGAGGCCGAACAACTGAAGCTCGATGAGATGAGCAATATCCCAATCCTCTATTACTCGTCACGCGCGCTCGTTTCGGACAAGATCGACGGTTGGAACGACAACTTGATGGATAGCCACAAGACGCGCTGGCTCTCGTTTAAGCAATAAATTTTCAGCTTGGGCTGCGCTTATCAGCGTGGCCCTTTTTCTTCCGGTAATTCCCGGAAGGCCCTCTTTTGTCGGGGCTAACATTTCTGATAAGCATATAGGAGTTTTCACAATGGTTCGCTGCTTCCTGATGACAGGTATTTGCCTCATGGCGTTGAGCGGCGCTGCATCGGCAGAAACAGTGCTCAACCGGGGTAACGATACTGACCCTGCCACGCTGGACCAGCATCACACGACCACCGTTTCGGAAAACCGTGTCCTGCGCGACCTCTATGAAGGTTTACTCGCGCAGAATGAGAAGGGCGAAGCGGTCCCTGGTGCGGCTGCATCATGGAATATTTCCGAAGATGGCCTAACGTACACGTTCCATATGCGTGAAAATGCCAAATGGTCGAATGGTGATCCGGTCACTGCTGGCGATTTTGAATTTTCCTTCCGCCGCATCATGGACCCGAAGACGGCGGCGGGCTACGCGAGCGTCCTCTATGCCATCAAGAATGCCGAGGAGGTTGCCACCGGCAAGATGCCGGTCGAACAACTGGGTGTCAAAGCGCTTGATGACAAGACGCTTCAGATAACTCTCAAGAACCCTGCCCCTTATTTCCTTGAGCTTCTTACTCATCAGACCGGCTTCCCTGTCAACAAGAAGGCGGTCGAAAAATTCGGAGATAAGTTCACCTTACCCGGCAATATGGTGACCAATGGCGCCTATACGCTTGTCAGCTTTACGCCCAATGACAAGATTTCCATGAAGAAGAACCCGAACTATTGGGATGCGTCCAATGTAAAGATCGATGCGGTGAACTGGATACCGTTCGAGGATCGGGCAAGTTGCATGCGCCGCTTTGAGGCAAAGGAAGTCGACATCTGCTCAGATGTTCCTGCCGAGCAGATGGACTATGTGAAGAAGAACCTGACGAAAGAGTTCCGCCTCGCGCCCTATCTCGGTATCTACTACGTCGACATCAAAGGCGAGCCATCGAGCAAACTGCGCGACCCACGTGTGCGCCGGGCTATATCTATGGCCGTTGATCGTGAGTTTCTGGCCAATGAGGTCTGGCGCGGTGTGATGCTGCCAGCCAGCTCGATGGTGCCGCCAGGCATCGCGAATTACGTGAAGGACGCGCCGAAGCTGGATTTTGCCGATGAGGACGTACTGGATCGCGAAGACAAGGCAAAGGAACTGCTGGAGGAAGCAGGGGTCCAGCCGGGTAGCCTCTCGGTGACCCTGCGTTACAACACCTCTGAAAACCATAAAAACACGATGGCAGCGCTTGCCAATATGCTGGGTAATATCGGCATCAAGGCGACCCTCGATGAAGTCGAAGGGGCTACCTTCTACAACTACCTTCAGGAAAAGGGTATGTTTGACATCACCCGCGACGGCTGGATCGGAGACTACAACGATCCAAATTCGTTCCTGGAGCTTTATACCACCGGCAATTACTTCAATTATGCCGAATGGTCGAACAAGGATTACGACGCGCTTATGGCGAAATCTGCGACGACGACCAACCTCGCTGAACGCGCAACAATCCTCGCGGAAGCAGAGAAGATACTGCTCAGTGACAGCGCCGTCGTGCCGCTGATGTATTATTCGTCGACGGCTCTCGTTGCCGATCGCGTTCAGGGGTACGAAGATAACCTCATGAATTCGCACGGCACGCGCTGGCTATCCATAAAAAACTAAAACAAGAACTGAAACGCCCTCAGGGGTTGCCGGACCGTCACCAAACGGTCTGGCAAGGAAGGGACAAATATTATGCTGGGCTATACGCTCCGAAGATTGGGTAGTGCTATACCCACGATTTTCATCATCATCACGCTGACATTCTTTCTTATCCGGCTCGCGCCCGGTGGACCTTTCGACCTTGAAAGGCCGATTGATCCGCTGATCCTGGAGAACCTCAAGAAAGCCTATAATATGGATGCGCCGCTGTGGCAGCAGTATCTGATTTATCTGGGCAATCTTCTGCACGGCGATCTTGGACCCAGCTTCACGCGACGCGATTTCACCGTGAACGATCTTTTCGCTTCCGGCCTGCCGGTATCGATCATGCTCGGCACGCTCGGACTGACGCTTGCGGCAATTATCGGAACGTTTCTCGGCACATTGGCAGCACTGAAGCAGAATTCGACCATCGACTATTTCGTTGTCGCGCTGGCCACATTTGGGATCACTACGCCGAACTTCGTCGTGGCTCCTCTTCTCAGCCTTTTGTTTGGCGTCATCCTCGGCTGGGTTCCGGCGGGAGGCTGGTCGTCGGCCAACATAACCTACTGGATATTGCCGGTGCTGACACTCGCATTGCCGCAGGTCGGCGTCATTGCACGTCTTGTGCGCGGGGCGACGATTGAGGCATTGCGCGCCAATCACGTGCGCACCGCGCGCGCCTATGGCCTGCCATCGCGGGTCGTCGTTGGCGTACATGCCTTGCGCGCCGCGATGCTTCCTGCCGTTTCCTATCTCGGCCCGACGGCAGCAGCCCTTCTCACAGGTTCGGTGGTGGTCGAGACGATCTTCGGCATTCCCGGCATCGGTCGCTATTTCGTGCAGGGTGCGCTTAGCCGCGATTACACCCTCGTCATGGGAACCGTGGTTGTCATTTCGATCTTCGTCGTGGTGTTCAACCTGATTGTCGATCTTCTTTATGCATGGCTTGATCCGAGGGTTCGCTATGACTGATCTTACTGCACCGACGGAAACCGCCCGGCTGGAAATTCCAAGCCGCTCGCTCTGGCAGGATGCCTGGCTGCGCCTGCGCAAGAACAAGGCAGCCGTGGCAAGCGCCATCGTCCTTCTCCTGATGGCTTTTCTGGGCGTATTCGGCCCCATGTTGAGCCCGCACCCCTACGACAAAATCTATCCGCAGTTTGTGCGCGTGGCCCCGAGCCTTGAAGCCTATCCGCGTGCGGATACGGTCATGCCGGGCCTCGAACGTGAATTGGCCCGCGCGCGGCTGAAGGCTGCTGGCGAACCTGAACTGAATGGCAACAATGTCGTTGTCAACTTCTCCGCACAGCGCCCGACAGATGAGCGTGTGCTGCGTTATTTCCAACGCTCAGACCTGTTCAGCAATCCGAGGATCGACATCGCGTCGGATGGACTGTCAGGCAAGCTGACGCTCGACGTGACCCGCAATTACTTCTTGCTTGGCACCGACAATCTGGGCCGCGATCTGATGACGCGCATTTTCATCGGTGTCCGTATGTCGCTTGCCATCGGCCTGCTTGCCTCGGCAATGGCTTTGGTGTTGGGCGTGTCCTACGGTGCCGTCTCGGGCTATCTGGGCGGCCGCATTGACAATGTGATGATGCGACTGGTCGATATTCTCTATTCGCTGCCCTTCATCTTCTTCGTGATATTGATGCTCGTCTTCTTCGGGCGATCCATTTTCATCATCTTCATTGCTATCGGCGCGACGGAATGGCTGGATATGGCGCGCATCGTGCGCGGACAGACTTTGAGCCTCAAACGTCAGGAATTCGTGCAGGCAGCAGAAGCGCTTGGTGCGACACGAAGCGGCGTAATCACCCGCCATATTATTCCGAATGCGCTTGGCCCTGTCGTTGTTTTTGTGACGCTCCTGGTGCCGAAGGCAATCCTGCTTGAAAGTCTCCTCTCCTTCCTCGGTCTTGGCGTTCAGGATCCCCTCACCTCTCTTGGACTGCTGATTTCCGAAGGTTCCAACAACGTGAGTGGCGCAAGCTGGCAATTGATCTGGCCTGCCGCAACGCTGACCATTATCCTGTTTGCGCTGAACTTCCTTGGCGACGGCCTGCGCGACAGCCTTGACCCGAAGGATCGCTGAGATGACGAGTGAAAACATTCTGAGCGTGCGCGACCTGAAGGTCACTTTCGACACGCATGACGGACCGGTAGAGGCGGTGCGCGGCATCAACCTGGATGTCAAAGCTGGCGAAACTATCGCCATTGTCGGTGAATCCGGTTCCGGCAAGAGCCAAACCACCATGGCGATGATGGGGCTTCTGGCCCAGAACGGCAAGGCGACCGGGCAAGCGCTCTATCGTGGCCAGGATCTGATCGGCATGTCCGAAAAAAAGCTGAACAATATCCGCGGCGCAAAGATCACCATGATCTTTCAGGAGCCGATGACATCGCTCGACCCGCTATACCGCATCGGCGACCAGCTTGCCGAACCGCTTCGTTATCATCGCGGCATGAACAAGAAGCAGGCACGCCCGCGTATTCTTGAACTGCTCAAGCTGGTTGGCATCCCGGAACCGGAACGTCGCATCGACAGCTATCCCTATGAACTGTCGGGCGGGCAGCGCCAGCGTGTCATGATCGCCATGGCGCTCGCCAATGAGCCGGATATCCTGATCGCGGACGAACCGACAACCGCGCTCGATGTCACCATACAGGCTCAGATTCTTGACCTGCTGGCCGACCTCCAGAAGCGGCTTGGTATGGCTGTTGTTTTCATCACGCACGATCTTGGGATTGTGCGGCGCTTCGCCGACCGGGTCTATGTAATGCGATCTGGCGAAGTGGTGGAAGCCAACGAAACCGAAAAACTCTTCACGGCACCTGAGCACCCCTACACGAAGATGCTGCTCGACGCAGAGCCTGAGGGCGAAAAAGCCCCTCCCCTTGACGATGCGCCGGTGCTGGTTCGCGCTGACAATGTGAAGGTCAACTTCCTCATTAACAAGCCATGGCTAGGCGCTGCGAACTATCTTGCGGCCGTAAACAATGTCTCGCTGACACTGAAGGAAGGCCAGACCATCGGCATCGTGGGAGAATCCGGTTCCGGCAAGTCTACGCTCGGCCGTGCCATTCTGCGTCTTCTTCCATCGGAAGGCCGCATTGCCTATCTCGGCAAGGAACTGCCGACGGAACCGCAAGCCATGCGGCCAAAACGCCGGGAATTGCAACTCGTTTTTCAGGATCCGTTCGGCTCGCTAAGCCCGCGCATGACCGTGGGACGCATTATCACCGAGGGGCTTCTGATACACGAACCAAACCTTTCGGCGAAAGAGCGTGATCGCCGTGCACAGGAGGCCTTGCGGGAAGTTGGCATGGACCCGGCCATGCGCAACCGTTATCCGCACGAGTTTTCCGGTGGCCAGCGTCAGCGTATCGCCATTGCACGAACGATGATCCTGAAGCCGCGTGTTATTGTGCTTGATGAGCCGACAAGTGCGTTGGATCGTTCAGTGCAGAAGCAGATCGTTACGCTGTTGCGTGACCTCCAGAAGGATCACGGCCTGTCTTATCTCTTCATCAGCCACGACATGGCTGTCGTGCGTGCGGTCTCGGACTATGTGATCGTGATGAAGAACGGAAAGATCGTCGAACAGGGCGATACCGAACAGGTTTTCGATCATCCACGCGAGGACTATACCAAGGCGCTGATGGCGGCGGCACTCAGCGAAGAACGCTTCGGCACGTGACACCATGACCGGTTAGAAACGGGAGGGCCTGCTTTCAGGCCCTCCCGTGCGAAAAACCTCAGGCGACGCTGTGCAGTTCCGTACAGACCTTGTTACGGCCCAAATGCTTGGCGCGATAAAGCGCGGCATCCGCTCTGCGGAAGACCGTCTGGAAATCATCTTCTCCCAGTGTGCAGAATGCGATACCCGCACTGGTGGTCGTTGAGAACTCCCCCGTCGGGGTCTCGAAGGCAATAGCCGCAAACGTCTTGCGGATCGCGTCGGCCAGAGTGAGAACATCGCTATTATGTCTTTGCCTCAAGACCACGATGAACTCTTCGCCGCCGATACGAGAGATGAGAGCCGCGCCGTTAACATGACTCCGCAAAATGTTCGAGAAGCTGCCCAGCACCTGATCACCGATGATATGGCCATACGTATCATTGATAGATTTGAACGCATCAAGGTCGAAGATTACAATTGAATCGCCAACCTGCAGCTGGTTAGTGTTCAGCAGGTCGTAAAGTGCGCGCCGGTTCAGTAATCCGGTCAGACTGTCGGTACGCGCCTCATTGGCATGACGGCGCGCAATGCGCGACTGAGTGAAATTCAGCGACAGCGCACCTATGCCCGTAATACCTATGATAGCAGTGATGGCATTGATATCTTCGGCCCAATTACTCGGGATCGCAGTCATGACCCATTGTTGCTCATACAGGATGACGAACCCGCATAGAATGAACGAAATCGCTGTCAGAACATAAAGAACCATCATGCCAATGACCGGAACCGGCGCTTCCCGATAGACATGGAGATACTCCTTCGCTGTCAGCAAAAGCAACAGAGCCGACGTCAGGTTGAAGATCGCCGTGCCGATACCAGTCTGACCTGCCATTATAGGCAGAGTGGTTGCGCATACGACGGCAATCGCGAGAATGATCAGAAAGTTTCGATGTATCGGGCGTACAGAAATCTGGCGCGATCCGACGATCAGGAAGATGAAGCCGACGCTCTCCAGGCTGAAAGCGACAATTGAGGCCGTAGCCAGTGGCAAAGGCCCGGCGTAGTAAAGCACTGCCCCCGTGCCGAGAAGAAACATGCCAAGGCAGCCCCAAAACAAAAACCTGTCACGCGAGTTCTGATACCAGACACTCAGAATCGTAAGCCCGACCGCCAGAGAGCAGATGCCAGCTGCAAAAAACAAAGTGTTCTGGTCGTGCCCCAAAGCTGACTTCCCTCGCCGCGTGCCCGCATAAAGCCAATTGTAATTCAGCTTTTTTTAATAAGCGATAAGCAATTTGTTTATGCCGAACAAGGATCTGGCGATGTGACATCTCAACCGCAGAAGTTAGAAAATTTTAGTTCTGGCCACTTGAATGGTCGCCACCGCATACTAAATCGACGCCGTCACACTAACATTTTCGTTCGATCAAATGGAGGTTCTGATGAGCGACCGTTTGTTTGACAGTCCTGTGTTTGTTAAGGACGGCCTCTATCTCATTCGCGAAATTGCCTGCGTTGAAGATGCAATAGATTTTCTTTATGAATGGCCAGAGCATGACCGCGATGTCATATACGAAATGACATGGAAGGCATGCTGTGATGCGCACAATGGTCTCAAGCCTGTGAACGTTGCGCGCCACGCGGTAGCGGGCTTCGCTCTCAAGCGAAACATTCTCGAAGAGCCGCAAATGGCAATTCCATGGACATCGAACACTCAATCTGGCGGCGGTAGAGTTCCTGCATAGGAGCTCCCCTCATGCATTGGTATTTTATAATTGAGGGCACGATCCTTGCAGCTCTTTTAACGGTAACTGCTGCGCTGGTGTGGAAAAACCAGCGCAGGCGCTGAATAATGAAAGCAAGAACCCCGACACAAACGGGTCGGGGGTCTTGCTTTTCTGGACAATGCCCTGGGTAAATTGACCCAATAAAGCATCTCCGATGTTTCAGTTAATTCAGGAGATACTCTATCCTCCGATCTACATCATGCTGCCAGCGAAGCCATATCGATGACAAAACGGTAGCGCACGTCGCTCTTTAGAACGCGCTCATAGGCTTCATTGATTTCCTGGATATTGATCTTCTCGATTTCCGAAACAATGTTGTGCTGACCACAGAAGTCGAGCATTTCCTGCGTTTCCTTGATCGAACCGATCATCGATCCCGCAAGCGACTTGCGACCCGGAATGAGCGAGAATGCATGCACCGGCACCATGTGCTCTGGAGCACCCACGACGACCATCGTGCCATTGATCTTGAGCAGGGCAAGATAGGCGTTCCAGTCGATGGCCACACCCACAGTACAGATGATAAGGTCGAACGAGCCAGCCAGTTTTTCAAATGTGGTTGCGTCGCTGGTAGCATAATATTCGTGAGCGCCCAGCTTGAGACCGTCTTCCTTCTTTGAAAGCGACTGGCTCAGAACCGTCACATGCGCGCCCATAGCATTGGCGAGCTTGACGCCCATATGCCCCAGTCCGCCCATGCCGATGATCGCGATCCGTTTGCCGGGACCGGCATTCCAGTGGCGCAGCGGGGAGTACAACGTGATGCCTGCACAAAGCAACGGGGCAGCGGCATCGAGCGGAAGATTGTCGGGCATGGAAAGGACGTATCCTTCCTTGACGACGATGTGGTCGGAATATCCGCCCTGCGTCCGTGACTTTCCTTCAGCATCGAAGGTGTTGTAGGTCTGGATGAGACCGGGAAGATACTGTTCATTGTCGACATCCCGGCTGGCGCAGCCGACACAGGAATCCACGAAGCAGCCGACGCCGACCTTGTCGCCAACCTTGAATTTGGTAACCGCATCCCCGACAGCGGTGACGACACCTGCGATTTCGTGTCCCGGAACGATGGGATAAACAGCATTTTTCCATTCATTGCGGACGGTGTGGATGTCCGAATGGCAAACGCCACAATACTGGATCGAGATGACTACGTCATCCGCATTGGGCTCGCGCCGTTCGAAAGTGAACGGAACCAACGGCTCATCTGCATCAGTAGCAGCATAACCTCTTGCTATGGCCATGATAGACTCCATTTATTGGATAGGGAAGCATGCAGAATATGCCGGAAGCGAAGGCACAAGCGGTAGACCAATCCTGCAAGCTTCTTGCACAATCCTGCAAATTAGCCTGCTTCACGGTTGCGGATGCCGAGCAGCCTACGCAATAATTACTTTATAACAAAGCATCCAAAGCGGATTACATATGACGTCACCGACAGACACCTATAAGGAGCTGGCCGCTCTGGCTGAGCGTTTCACCGCGCAGGACGGCGAATACCGCACCCCGATCGAAGGTCTGTCCATCAGCAGGCGGACAACCCCGAGCATCCCCTGTCACAGCAGCTATCGACCCTGTCTCGCCATGGTGCTGCAAGGCGCAAAATCGTTGCGCCTTGGTTCCGAGACGATCAATTATACAAAGGGTGAGTATCTGGTGACATCGCTCGACCTCCCTGTCACATGGCGGGTGGTGGAAGCAAGTCAGGAAGCACCGCATCTATGTCTGGCGCTGGCCATCGACAGAGAGAAACTGACGGATATCATCGGGCGTGCGGATGTTCGCAGACATATAACGGCCGATGGGGATCAATGGGGGATCACCGTCAATGCTGCGCCTGCGGGATTGTTGGATGCGGCTCTGCGCCTGCTCCGCCTGCTCGAATCCCCCGAGGATATACCCGTGATGGCCCCCCTCATCGAACAGGAAATCCTTTATCGCCTTCTGACGGGTCCCGGCGGCGAGCGTCTGATCAACATCGCAACCGCCGATAGTCAGGCAAACCGGATCGCGCGGGCCATCGGGTGGCTTCGTCAGAATTTCGCAGCGCCATTGCGGATCGAACAGTTGGCCGAACACGTCAATATGAGCGCGTCGTCATTTCATCATCATTTCAAAGCGATTACGGCAATGACGCCGGTTCAGTACCAAAAGCAGTTGCGCTTGAACGAGGCGCGGAGGCTGATGTTGGTCGAACGGCTGGATGCCGGCACGGCTGGCCATCGCGTCGGCTATCAAAGCCCGTCGCAGTTCAGCCGCGAATATAGCCGCTTTTATGGAAATCCACCGATGCGCGACATCGAAGCGGCCTAGATCGCGCTGAATACTCTGGATGCATTGTCCGAAGCGATATCAACCTGCACTTTTGCTACCCGACGCGACAAGCATGAAGGCAGCGCTCTGAGGTCGGATCGCGTTACAACCGCAGAATACGGTTCACCAGACCGGAACCCGTTGCGGCGTTTTACGTTGAAAGCGATAGCCGGAAGTGACCATTATAGTGTCGTTGCGGTTTGCACACGACGGTAGTGAAGCGAAGGGATGCGAGAAAAATGAAGGCACGCACAGCGACTGTCGGTGATCTTGAAAGCGTTTTTCACGACCTTTCGAGGCGTATGGCAATTGAATATATCGCCGCCGGCAAAGATACCAAAGCCGCTTACGACAATCTGATGATGAACCTTCGTGAGGGCCGCGCACATGCTTTGCTGCAAAACGATAAAGTAGTCGCAATCATTGCATGGCGAGAGGTTGACGGCGCGACGGATACGCTTTTTGCAGCGAAGGAAGAATTCTTCAACAGAAATACGGTGCGCTTTTGCAAGCAGCATATCCGGCAGATTCAAGCTCTGGCAGGCGATCTGCCTGTCCACTCGCGAAGCTGGCTTGACCGTTCCGACATCGTGAAGTGGTTCAGGATCATCGGCTATGAAGAGAAGGGCTCCGATAACGGCGCCCGGCTTTTCGAATTGCCGGCCCGCCGCGACGGCATTACATCCGCTTGAGTTTCAAGGGTGAACGACACGGTCCTTCCCATATTAACATATTTCTGACGATTGGGCGCTATCTGGAAGTTGGTAGCCAACCGGGGGAAATCATGGCTTGGAAATTCATGCTTGCAACCGCCGTTCTCGCTATAACCCGAACGATGCCGAGAGCCTTCATCGCGCCCACGGGACCGGCTGTGATCTCTGATAATGCGATGGAGATGGAGCTCGCTCCCGCACCGATCAATCCCGAATGGGTATTGGAAGGTAATCCGCAGGCGCGTTCAAGCGAACAATCGGCAAGCCCGGACCGAGCCGCCTATACGGCCATCTGGGATTGCACCGCTGGCACCTTCCGCTGGTACTTCGGTTGGGATGAAACCGTTTACATTCTGGAAGGCGAAGTCCACGTCACCGATGCGGACGGCGGCACACGCACCTTGCGGGCTGGCGATGTTGCCTATTTCCGCGGCGGCACATGGGCAACTTGGAAGATTGACAATTATCTGCGAAAGGTCGCCTTCATGCGGCGTACGCTGCCAGCGCCCGCATCGTTCATCTACTGGGCAAGTGATGCGCTAAAGCGGCGACTGCGGCGCCGCAAGATCGGTGCGCTCAACTGATTACCAGTTTGTGATTGGGATGGGCGCCACATCCACGCCCATCAGATTGACGAACGATCCCATTTTTCAGTATAGATCAATGGTGGCTTTCGCCTCGCATGATGGGAATGGGGTTCTCCCGAAACTGCCGGCAATTGGCTGATGACTCCTGCTTGAATAGAAACAGGAAAAGGGTGCGTCTCTAGACCTCTCGAAGAGCGATATTCTATCAAACTTCCAGAAGTCGCCGACCAAATCTCTATCCATTACTGAAATGGACACAGAACAATGCAAGCAACCCTCATGGTGGCGCTCGGTGGAGCGATCGGAAGCGTCGCCCGATACTGGCTGGCCCTGTTGATGCTGCCGATCAGTCGCGAACTTCCCTGGGGCACCATTATCATCAATATTGTCGGCTCTTTTGCAATTTCGTTCTTTGGCGCACTGACGCTGGAACAGGGCCGCATACCTCTGCCCGAAATCTGGCGCCTCGCCTTTATGATCGGCGTGTGCGGCGGCTTTACGACTTTCTCATCGTTCAGCCTGCAGACGATGGATCTTCTGCGCACAGGGCAACCCGGCAAAGCATTGTTCAATATCGGCTTTTCGGTTGTGCTTTGCCTGATTGCTGTCTGGCTCGGACTGCTTGCCGCAGAACGTTTCAACGGCGGGATCGAGCAGGTCGCGCAGAATGTGATCGAAGAAGAAGCATCCTAAGCATCGCTAAATTATAAAGCCCTATTTCCACAAGCGGGTCGTAGATACTCGTATTTTTCTGTGAACCGTACGTTAGGTTTGGTCGATTGCTCCAATGCTCAGAAGCCATCATACGGGACGACCCGATTGGCACGCATGTCTTTTAAATAACGATCTGACATTAGCTTCTATAACTATAGCAACCGATACAATTCAATATAGATAAAAACCCCGAGAACATGAAGTAATTAAATTCATAGAATCGGTATCTGGATAATTAAGTATTTATATGATACTATGTGTATATATTGCATTTAAGGATTATTTGATATGGATTTTGACGCCTTCTCCATCATGCAGTATCTTTCATTGTTTGCATTAGTAATAGTGATAATGTTCATGATATTTATTGGAATTAATACAAATGGAACATTGTGAATTGTTGGAATGAGCAGCTTTTTCGAATCTCCGCTAATTGTCTGCGGTGATTTACGCTCGGCAGTTGCCCCGCTGATGCGTTGCTCCCATATCGGTCAGGAATGCGACGCCGATGAACTTCCATCGCGCTCAAGGAGAGGGAGTTCCGGGAAGATCAGCAAAGTGCAGCCGTCACGGCCTCAGCGATTGATCACGCCTTTTTATCCGTCACCACTGTAAAAATCATCAAGTCCACTATAATGGCGGAGGGGGTGGGATTCGAACCCACGGTACAGTCTCCTGCACGCCGGTTTTCAAGACCGGTGCCTTAAACCGCTCGGCCACCCCTCCAGACGATTGTTTTATTGTCCTCTTCCATATTCTGGAAAAGCGACGAACCGAAACAAGATATCGATTTGCGCCCAATCGCTCAGCGAGTGACTTCTTAGCAGTTTTTCTTGTGGCGTCAACGTGCACTGTTCCATTTGTCAGCATTCTGAACAACAGAGAACGAAACAAACATTCGATCGCGATCAAGAGCGTTTGATCCAGCCTCTCGGAATACAACTTTCAGTATGGTGGCTATGGCCGGTCGCTAGAAGCGCACTAACTTCTCATATGCGGCCTCTATTCCAGATTACCAATTCGGCCAGGCCAACACGGAGGAATCCCCATGCAGCACAAAATCCAGGAAGATATGGAAGTCATCGGCGCTGACGGTGTGCATGTCGGCACAGTCGACCGCATTGAAGACAACCGCATCAAGCTGAAGAAGACCGACAATTCAGGCCTGCACAGCAACCATCATCACTATATCGAACTCGGCTTTGTCGCCGATGTCGAAGGCGACAAGGTAAGGCTCTCTGCCAATGCCGATGTGGCCATAACATTGGAAGAAGAAGCTTCAGGCCGTCCGGTTGAACTCTGAGAGCGGCCCCAAAACCTGCGCGTAACATGGCAGCTCGCGCCCCGTGTTATGCGCGCCTCCTGCCCGCCTTTTTCTCATCGTCTTTCTGCATTGTTGCGGATTAGAACTTTCACCTGATATAAATTCATTGCGAAAATGCCGAAAGAAAGCGACCGGACTTGCCCTTTTCAATATTGCGGCCTAAACTTGAGTATAAAAATCAAAATAATAAGATGGGAAGCTATGAGTCTGGATTCCGTAAAAGCATTTTTTGCGACCAAAGCGCCTGAAATCGAAGTGATCGAACTGCCAACGAGCACCGCCACCGTTGTTCTCGCGGCAGAAGCGCACGGTGTAGAACCGGGACAGATCGCCAAGACACTGTCCTTTTCGGCCAAGGACCAGACGATACTTATTGTGACCCGTGGCGACGCGCGTATCGACAATCGCAAGTTCAAGGATCAGTTCGGAACCAAGCCACGCATGCTGGATGCGGAAACCGTTCTTGCCGAAACCAGTCATCCAGTCGGAGGCGTTTGTCCGTTCGGTCTGCCCAGCGCCCTGCCCGTTTACTGTGATGTATCGCTGAAAAGTTTCGAAGAAGTTGTACCTGCAGCAGGGGCCACGAACAGCGCCGTACGCATCGCTCCGCACAAAATGGCTGAGTTGGTCAGTGCTCAGTGGATAGATGTCTGCCAGTAGGCCGAGATGGACGTTTGTAGCCATCAGGTAGGAAATCGCAGTTAATTGATACCGTTGACAACTTTTCCCCTTTAAAGGTGAGAAAAGACTTCATATATTTTAAGAATGATTCTAAAGTGGGTTAAGATACGAGTGCCCGTTTTAGCGCATAATCCGATTGAGCCTTGAACCTTTCCGGATTGCAAATGCGACAAGACCAGAATTTTGGAGCAATTCCGTAACAGGGATGGGCCGTTTTCGGTTTGGAATTGCGAACTCAAGAATTGGAGTATCGCATCCTCTGGATTGAGGCATGCAAATGCTCCGGGACGTGCTGAAAGGAACAGTGATGCGTCTTACCCGCCAGACGAATTATGCCGTTCGTATGCTCATGTACTGCGCCGCCAATGACGGAAAGCTCAGCCGCATTCCAGAAATTGCGCGCGCCTACGGCGTTTCTGAGCTGTTTTTGTTTAAGATTCTGCAACCGCTCGTCGAGCACGGACTTGTTGAAACTGTACGTGGTCGCAACGGTGGCGTACGCCTCGGACGTGCGGCACAGGACATTTCGCTGTTCGATGTTGTGCGTGTGACCGAAGAAAACTTCGCGATGGCCGAGTGTTTTGAAAATGACGCCACCGAATGCCCGCTGGTCGACAGTTGCGCGCTGAATTCTGCGCTGCGTGAAGCGCTAAATGCCTTCTTCGGCGTGCTGATGAAGTACAGCATTGCAGACCTCGTCAAGGCGCGCCCGAATGTGCGGCATCTGCTTGGTCTCGATGAAATGGAAGAAGAGCGCGTGGCGAGCTGATAGTCCACCGCAATATTTGAACCGAAAAGGTCCGGCGTTAAGCCGGGCCTTTTTTATTCTGCGGCAGAGCGATAAGCAGACTGCGGCAATACGAAAGGGACACCCTTTTCCGGCGGAACCCCTACCCGCAACGTGCATTCATAGACACGTTCGAGCCGTTCGTCAGTCAGTGCTTCGCGCGGTGTGCCGATCACATCGAGCTTGCCCCTGTTCATGACCGCAATACGGTCGGCGAACATGGCAGTCAGGTTGAGATCATGCAGGATAGCGATCACCCCGCCGCCCCACGCCGCAAAGTCCTTCGCAATTTCCATCACCATGATTTGGTGACGGATATCGAGGCTTGAAATCGGCTCGTCCAGAAACAGATAGCGCGCCTTCCCATCCACCACCGGCTTCCAGACCTGACAAAGAACACGAGCAAGTTGGACCCGCTGCTGTTCTCCCCCGGAAAGCTCCTGATAAAGCCGACCGCCGAAACCTGCCAAGTCGACCCTTTGCAGAGCGAGATCAGGCAGGTGTTTCTCTTCATCGCGAGAAATGCCACTATAGCCACCAGTAAGACCGATTTTCACGATCTCACGAACAGTGAAGGGAAACGACAGGGCGCTTGCCTGTGGAAGCACCGCCCGGCGCGCTGCCATCTGCCAAGGCTTGATTTCAGCGAAGGACTGACCATCCAGATAGGCGGTTCCCTTGTAAGCGATGTCGCCGGAAAGGGCGCGTAACAGTGTGGTCTTGCCGGAACCATTCGGGCCGACGATCGCAGTCACCTGGCCCGGGTTCGCGGAAAAGGCGATGTCGCTGATGATGATCTTGCCCGACAGGCTCACACCCAATGCCTTTGTTTCAATCATGATAGCCTCACAGATCAAGCAAGCCGCGCTGGCGCAGCAATATCCAGAGGAAGAACGGCGCGCCGAAAAGCGCGGTGATGATGCCGATCGGTAATTCTGCCGGAGCCACAATCGTGCGGCTTACCGCATCCGCGAGAAGCAGAAGCGTAGCGCCCAAAAGAGCCGATGCTGGAAGGAGATAGCGGTGATCTGGGCCGATACTGAGGCGTAACATGTGCGGCACAACAATGCCGATAAAGCCGATCCCGCCGGCAACCGCCACCGTGGCACCGGTAGCCGCTGCCACGGTAATAATGGCTATGTTTTTGATGCGCTGTACCTGGATGCCAAGATGGCCAGCGGCAGCCTCACCGAGCGCCAGCGCGTTGAGGCCACGGGCAAGCAACGGCGAAACCACCAGAATAATAGCGATTACCGGCCCCGCAGCGCCAATCTTTGCCCAGGTAGAACCAGCAAGTGAACCAAGGCCCCAGAATGTCAGATCCCGCAACTGCCGGTCATCGGCCAGATAGATGAGCGCGCCAGTCGCCGCACCCGCCAAGGCGCCAAGCGCGATACCAGCGAGCAGCATGGTTGCAACGGAGGTGCGCCCGCGACGGGTCGCAACCCGATAGAGCAGCAAAGTGCTGGCGAGCCCACCCGTAAATGCGGCCAGAGGCAGCGCATAAACACCGAGAACCGCAATGACGGGTGCAAGAAAGGTACCCCCCAGCACAATCATTGATACAGCGCCAAGACCGGCGCCGGCAGACACGCCGACAAGCGCCGGATCTGCCAACGGATTGCGAAACAGACCCTGCATCACAGCCCCGGAGACGGCTAGACCTGCCCCAATAAGCATGCCCATGACGATACGCGGGAGACGGATTTCCATGATAATCAAATGATCGCGGCGAAAGGCATCCGCGCCTTCGGTTACACCCGAAGACATCAGAGCACGCAGAACCGACAATACCGACGCATCCGAAGCACCCGCTGTCAGGCTGAACAAAGTCGCAATGCATAAAGCAACTGCGAGCAATATGATGGCAAACCGTGCACGTGCCGCGCGGTCTCCCTTGTCACCATCTAAGGTGATGATTTCATTATCTGAATTGCACGCTGCAAAGCGCTGTTCTCGCGCTAAGCCACCTTGGCTGGTCATTTCAATTATTCCTTGCAATCGGGGTTGCGTGTTCTTCGAACAGGCAAACCCGATCATGTTATTGTGCTGAGGGAGCGCCGTAGAGTTTTGTCGACAGGTCGCGAATGGCAGCGCCTGTCCTCGGTCCAAATCCCAACAGGTAGGTTGCTTCCATTGATACGACATTCTTGTCGCGGCCAGCCGGCGTTGCAGCGATAACAGGATTCTTCAAAAGCGATTCCGGCGTCAATCCGTCCGCACCTGTATCCATTATAAGGATCATGTCCGGCGCGGCCTTTTCGATAGCTTCGTCGGTAAGCTGCTTGTATCCATGATACTCGGTGACAACATTCTGGCCACCGGCAAGCTCGATCATGCCATTGGCCGCAGTGCCTGCCCCCGATGCCATCATACGCCCGCCGGGAGCGGATAGCACGAAAAGCACTCGTTTGCGCGAACCGTGGGCGGCCGCTGCTTTTTCAGCGACGGAGATATCCCGCCAAACGTCAGCGGCGAGCGCCCTGGCCTTGTCTTCCAGACCGAGAGCCTTGCCCACGATCTCAATTTTCTTCGCGACGCTTTCGCCGGTATAGGTTTCCGGCACGACAATCATCGGTACCGATGCTTTTTTCAAAACATCGAGCATATCCTGCGGACCGCTGCCTTCGAGGAGCAGGATGCCGGTCGGGTTAACCGAGAGCACACCTTCCGGTGCAAGCTGGCGCATATAACCGATATCCGGCAGCTTCTTTACCGCGTCAGGATATACACTCGTCTGATCACGCGCGACGAGCATTTCTTCTGCACCAAGGGCGTAGACGATTTCCGTAAGGGAGCCGCCAACGGAAACAATGCGCGACGTATCATCGAAATGATCAACAGTATCAGCGTGAACGGCACCGGCAACCGCCATCGACAATACGATGGCAGCCAGTGCGGCTCCACGCCTGAAGCGTGAGGAAATGATCGACATTGTCCTCACCTTATGCAGCAGACGACTGCGGTAGGCGCGGAAGATTTTCCGCAATCATGCGCCAGTCGGCCAACTCTACTTCACCTTCATGGCGCTCGCCGAAGAACTGAACGATCAGTTCCCCTCTCGCATCGTAGGCTTCCAGCGATGTCACGTGACCGTCTTTTGTGGGCTTGCGCACAACCCAGACATCGGCAATGTGATCGACGCGCAGGTGCATATGGAACGTAGGGTCCAGTACGTTCAGCCACGGGCCCATCATTTTGATCTCGAGGATTGGACCCGTATGGATCTGGATGCAGCCGCGGCTGCCAACAAAGCACATGATCGGCAGCTTCTCCTGCACGGCCTGGTTCATCATGGCTTCGACAGAAGAGGTATCAACACGCCATGCGAAATTATGACCGGCAAGATGCACCGCCTGATGGCGATCCACACCGAAATCTTTCAGCAGACCGACAAACTGATGCACATCGGTGAGAGCGCCCCAACGTTCGCGGAATGCGTCGATATCAAGAAGCGATATGTCGGCCTTCGGCCCCTTTGGCGCAAGAGCGCTGGTCTCAATGAACGGTGACTGGTCTTCCAGCAGCAAATCGCTGACGAGCGCTTCGTAAGCTTCAACGTTGGAAGCCGGACGCAGATGAATCTTGAAGACCGCTTCGCCCGTGGCGTCAAAGAACTGCAGGCTGCGGCGCTTTGCTTCGCCGTCCTGCTTGGAAACCGCAAAACCGTGAACCCAATGCTTGGGAAAAATGCGAAGATCTATTTCCTTGCCCAGTGCCAGCGAGGCATGCGGTCCCCAGATCGTCTTTTCGAAAGGTCCGATCTTCTCATGGACAACACTCTCATTGCGCGTCAGCGCCATGATTTCACCGACGGCCCCAATACGGTTCAACAGCGTTTCGACATCGGCGCGAACACGCCTCGCCGAAATCGGCACCGCTGCATCTTGTCCGCAGTGTGCGGCTACAAAATCGGCTTCTGATATCCCGAGGCTCTGCGCAAAGTCACGTTCACGCATTTTTGGATTATCAGCCCGTGCCTTGAGAATCTGCTCTGGGGAGGGCTTGGAATGAGTCGTCATCTGTTGGTCGCCTACTTGTTTAGGATGAGCTTGCCTTGGCGGGTGATCTTAAGGCGATAGAGCGAGCCGCCATGCTCTATGCCCACTTCTCGGGAGCCGTCGAAGAGTTCGCGGCTGCCATAGGTTTTCAGTTGCGGCTCAAGCGCACCGTCACCAAACCTGGGTTTTATCTGAGCCGTACCAAACCCGCTTGAACCGCCGCTGAGCTGGCTTTCAGGAATACGATTCCCGGTTCTTTCGGAAACGGGTCCGCGCGGCAACCGAACCTGCATGTCGATATGGATTCGCCTGTTCATTTTCTCGCCTCAGCATCGACTTTCCACACGGTGATGACAGCAAATTTGTTTTGTTGACATCAATAGTCATGTTTATTAATCACTGCATTACTGGAATAATCGAGTCAAGTTTAAATCTTGCTTTTCCAGCGCAAGCCCGGAAGAAACTGTCTTCCCAGCCAGCACACGGCCTTCTCTCGAGGAGGAAGTCATAAACAATTGAATTTTTTGGTTTCTTCGTCATCCGCTGGGTCGACGAAGCGTGTCTGGGTCATGAAGGAAAAATTGGAAATGCGGGCGACTGGTGGGGTTCACAAATGGTCTTTTCTGTCAAGCACAGGGCTTGCTGTCATTCTGGCGGCAATGACGTCACAAGCTTTTGCGCAGGAACAGAAAGGCTCTGAAGAGGAAGCTGGCGTAGCGTTGAAGACGATCACCATTCGCCGGGCAGCAGATGCACAAGCGCTGACCGCCGTTGCGGCACCAGTCGGCAAGGTTGACCGCGAAGACATCAATCGCTTTGGCGGCGCGAAGCTTGATGACGTGTTGCGTGGCACGGCTGGTGTATTCACCCTTCAAAATGCTTCCAATCCGGGTGTCGCGGTCAATATTCGTGGTTTCGAAGGCTCTGGCCGCGTCAACATGATGATCGACGGCGTACCGCAGAGCTATCGCAACACCGCGCACGATGCGCAGGGCTATGCCTATATCGATCCGAACCTGTTATCTGAAATCGACGTGGCACGCGGCGCAGTGACAACCGAAGGCGGAACCGGTCTAGCAGGCAGCGTCAATTTCCGTACACTCGGCGTCGATGACGTCATTCTTGATGGTAAAGACAAGGGCGTTCTCGGTCGCGCTTCCTGGGGCAGCAATGGAACCGGTTTCTCTGAAATGCTGGCAGGTGCCGCCCGCGTCAGCTCCATCGGGATTGTTGCGGCAATCAGCCGTCACGATTCCAATGATTACAAAAACGGCGACGGCGTAACCGTGGAGAAGTCTGGCGAGGAACTGACGTCTGGCCTGTTCAAAGCCGAATTCGGTCTTGGTGAAGACCAGAAACTAACCCTTGGCGGTGTGCTCTACAACAACCATTATGGTACATATGCGAATGGTTACCGACCGGGAACATACACCATCTACGATATGTCTCTGCAGAACCGCACCTTCTTCGCACAGTATAATTATAACCCGTCCGACAACGATCTCATTGGTATCGATGTCAACCTCTACCGCAACAGCACCTTGCAGAACTGGGTGGACGGCAATGGCAGCTATGTTGGGCGTCAGATTTCAACCGATACTACGGGCTTGACCGCTTCTAACACATCACGCTTCACCTTTGGCGACGTAGCGGTTGCGTGGAAGAATGGCTTTGAAATTAATCGCGACAATGCGGGGGGGAACATTACCGGGGTCAACCCGACGGACGCCAACTCTAATCGTGGAGCGGTTTTCTCGGAAGCTACCTGGAATTATCAAGCCTTGCAGGTCGTCACCGGTCTTCGCTACGATTATTTCAAGCTTGAGAGCGAAGACAGTTCTATTTCTAACAGCGATGGTGAACTGAGCCCGAAAGTCACCGTAGCCTATAACGTGACTGACTGGCTGCAACCTTACATCACCTATGCGCATTCAATGCGTTCGCCAAGCCTGCAGGAAACATTCCTCGGTGGTGTGGCGCATGCGGGTACTACAGGTTTGCGCGGCAATCCGAATCTACGCCCTGAAAAGCAGCGTGGATGGGAATTCGGCGTCAACATCGCGCGCGACGGCATAATTACCGCGGAAGATGGCCTGCGTATCAAAGCCAACTACTACATGATGCGTGTTGAGGACTATATCACGGCATCGAGCACGAACAGCCAGTTCGTCAATGTCGATGGTACTTCCGATGTGAAAGGCTTCGAACTTGACGCGCGTTATGATGCCGGCTTCGCCTTTGGTGGCATTGCTTATACGCATTCCACCTCAGAACTCCCCGAACAGACGGCAGGGCTCGGTGCAAACCAATATCTGCCGGAAGATGTCGTAACGGTTACGGCCGGTGCGCGCTTCTTCGAACGCAAGCTGGAAAGCGGTCTGCGGGTCCAGCACGTTTCCAGCGGCAGAAGCATAACCGGAAATGATACCGATCCCTATACACTGGTCGACGTCTTTGCGAAGTACAAGTTCACCGATACGGTTGATCTTTCACTTCAGGTGCTCAATATCGCCGATAAGGAATATACCCCTGCCCTCAGCACCTATGGATCTGGTCGCGGACGTACGTTCCTCGTCTCGACACAGTTCCAGTTCTAAATATCTGAGTGGCCTTATCGCCTCTCATTCACGATTGTCACATGTTTGAAGGCCGACCAACCTGACCGCAGCGGCTTTCTAATACCGAGATGTGACACGGCGGGTGCAGCCGCTACCGCTGTACCCGCCGGAAGTTGTATAAAGTAGCCAATCCCAAACCTGATGGAAAAGGATGAGCAATGTTCATAGCCATGAATCGCTTCAAGGTTCGCGTCGGCAGCGAAGCCGACTTTGAAACCGTCTGGAAAAACCGTGACTCCAAATTGTCTGAACTTCCAGGTTTCGAAAGCTTTCACCTTTTGCGCGGTGCGACCAACGATGAGGAAGGCTACACGCTTTATGCTTCGCACACGGTCTGGCGCAATCGCGAAGATTTCGTCGCATGGACCAAGTCTGAACAGTTTCGTGATGCGCATCGCAATGCCGGAGGCAACAAACCGCTCTATCTCGGACCTCCTCAATTCGAAGGCTTCAGCTCCGTTCTTGCTTCCTGACACACAGCAGAAACGTCCATACACAAGGTGCGGCGAAATAGCGCATTCAGCCATGACAACGTCATTCATACGCTGTCATGGCAACTACGGAATACCGATTATCGTTTAAAGATGGGTAGTTAACTCATATTTAGAATGATTCTAACTTATTGATTTTTAGAACATTTCAAAAACATAAAAATTGACAGAACCGAGCTCAACCAGTCATAACCTGACTTAAATTGGCGGGTTTTATGAACGCCGCTAAGTAATGCCTTTAATGTTCGGGCCTTTAACCCTTGCAGTTGGAGGGACCATTGACCGGTTCAGTTCGGCCTCGCGCCAAAGATGAAGTTAATCCGCCAGATTTTCAAGCTGGCAGCACAGTTGAAAAGCACATTGAGCTGGTAAAATCCTTCCATTCTGCGCATTTCGTGTCCGATTTGCGCCTCGCAGACCTGGGAGATACTTTCTCATGCTAGTCTGTAGCTGCAACGTTATTACCGATAAAGACATCGAGGCTGTTGTTATAGAGCTTCTCGATGAGGATTGCTGGCAACTTATCGTTCCCGGTACCGTCTATAATGCCATGTCCAAGCGCGGCCGTTGCTGTGGCTGCTTCCCAAACGTCGTGGAAACGATCATAAGGGTGACTGAAGAGTATCATCTTCGTCACAACCAAATGGACGAAAACGTGGTCCAGTTCATGGATCGTGTACGTTCTTTACGCGACAAATTCGGGAGTTCATGGAATGAAAGGCGAACCAAAGGTCATCGAGCGGCTTAACGAGGCATTGTTTCTCGAGCTTGGCGCTGTGAACCAGTACTGGCTTCACTACCGCCTCCTCAACGACTGGGGTTTCACGCGTCTTGCAAAGAAGGAACGTGAAGAGTCCATCGAAGAAATGCATCATGCCGACAAGCTGATTGACCGCATTATTTTCCTCGAAGGCCACCCGAACCTGCAGACCGTGGCTCCGCTGCGCATCGGCCAGAACGTCAAGGAAGTCTTGGAAGCCGATCTTGCAGGAGAATACGACGCACGCGCTTCCTACAAGAAGTCCCGCGAAATCTGCGACGAGCTGGGCGACTACGTTTCCAAGCAGCTTTTCGATGAGCTTCTGGCGGATGAGGAAGGTCACATCGATTTCCTCGAAACCCAGCTCGACCTTCTCGCCAAGATTGGCGAAGAGCGTTATGGCCAGCTCAATGCGGCCCCAGCCGATCAGGCTGAGTAAGCCAATCACAGTAAACCAAATGAAGCCGGGGCTTGTGCTCCGGCTTTTTTTATCATCTCAACTTTACCGTTGCCCCTTTAACGTGATATTGCGCGCCCAATCTCCGATATTTGCAAGGTTCTCCCAATGAGCGCACCGCGCGTCAGTTTTGTTTCTCTTGGCTGCCCAAAAGCGCTGGTCGATTCCGAACGTATAATCACCAGCCTTCGCTCCGAGGGCTATGAAATTTCCCGCAAGCATGACGGTGCCGATTTGGTCATCGTCAATACTTGCGGTTTTCTCGATTCCGCACGTGATGAATCGCTGGATGCAATTGGCCTTGCTCTTAACGAAAACGGTAAGGTTATCGTGACCGGCTGCCTCGGTGCAGAACCCGATGTCATCCGGCAGCGTCATCCGAACGTGCTGGCGATCACTGGCCCCCAGGCTTATGAAAGCGTCATGAGCGCGGTGCACGAAGCAGTGCCTCCCGCACATGATCCGTTTGTTGACCTGGTGCCACCACAAGGGGTCAAGCTTACACCCCGCCACTACGCCTATCTCAAGATCTCCGAAGGCTGTTCAAACCGCTGCTCCTTCTGCATCATTCCGGCATTGCGCGGCGATCTGGTATCGCGCCCCATCGATCAAGTGCTGCGTGAGGCAGAAAAACTGGTCAATGCAGGCGTAAAGGAAATACTCGTCATCTCGCAGGATACGAGCGCCTACGGTCTCGATAACAAATATCAGGAAGCCATGTGGCAGGACCGCACAGTTCGCACCAAGTTTCTCGACCTCTCTCGTGAACTGGGTGACATGGGCGTGTGGGTGCGTATGCACTACGTATACCCATACCCGCATGTTGATGAAGTCATTCCATTGATGGCGGAAGGCAAGATTCTGCCTTATCTCGACATTCCTTTCCAGCACGCTTCACCGGCGGTTTTGAAGAACATGCGCCGTCCAGCTCATCAGGAAAAGACCTCGCGCCGTATTCAAGCATGGCGTGAAACCTGCCCGGATCTGGCGGTGCGATCCACGTTCATCGTCGGCTATCCTGGTGAAACGGAAGAAGATTTCCAGATGCTTCTCGACTGGCTCGATGAAGCCAAGATTGAGCGTGCCGGCTGCTTCAAATATGAGCCGGTCAAGGGGGCGAAAGCCAACGATCTGGGTCTTGAACAGGTTCCAGACGAAATCAAGGAAGCCCGCTGGCATCGTTTCATGGCCAAACAGCAGCAGATTTCGACCAATCTCCTCAAGAAAAAGGTCGGTAAACGCCTGCCAGTGATCATCGATGAAGCAAACGGCACGATAGGCAAGGGGCGCACGCGTTACGATGCCCCGGAAATCGACGGCAGTGTTCACATCCAGTCGCGTCGCCCCCTTCGTGTCGGCGACATCGTGACCGTGAAGATCGAGGCGAGCGATGCTTATGATCTGCACGGCATCGCGGTCTGATGACAGCCGAAGCTGACATATCGATCAGAGAAGCCGCCTTGGCTGACGTAGCGGCGATCGTCGCCATGCTCGCGGATGATGCACTCGGCGCGCAACGCGAGGACACAAGCTTCCCCTTGCGGGAATCCTATCAAAGCGCCTTTGCAGCAATCGATGCTGATCCCAATCAGCTTCTGGCTGTCGTTGAAGATGGTGACGAGATCATCGGCTGCATGCAAATTAGCTTCATACCCGGCCTGTCGCGGATGGGGATGTGGCGCGGACAGATCGAAAGCGTGCGGATAGCAAGCCACATTCGTGGCAGCGGAATAGGTCGCCAGATGATCGTGTGGGCAATCGAGCAATGCCGTGAACGCGGTTGTGGTCTCGTACAACTGACGACGGATAAGTCGCGTTCCGACGCACTGCGTTTCTATCAGTCGCTGGGTTTCACGGATAGTCACGAGGGACTTAAGCTATCGCTTTAATTGGCGATTTCAATATATTGTAACAAAAAGGGCGCCTTGAGCGCCCTTTTCTGTTTCAGTTTCAGTATGGAGAAACTTACTGCGGCAGCTTGTCGTCCACGCCAGCGACGTAGAAATTGAGGCCCAGCAGGGTCTTGTCGTCAGCCTGTTCGCCGTCCTTGAGCCAGACGGAGCCGTCCTGTTTCTTGATCGGGCCGGTGAAAGGCTTCAGTTCGCCCGACTTGATCTTGGCTTCAGTTTCTTCGGCCAACTTCTTCACGTCATCCGGCATATTGGTATAAGGCGCCATCTTCACGAGGCCTTCCTTCATACCCCACCAGATGTTCTGGCTTTTCCACGTGCCATCGAGAGCGGCCTTGGCGCGATCGATATAATACGGACCCCATTCGTCCACGACAGCGGTAAGCTGTGTGTCTGGCGCGAACTTGATCATGTCTGAAGCCTGACCGAAAGCCTTGATGCCACGATCATGTGCCACCTGAATGGCCGCAGTTGAATCGGTATGCTGGGTGATGATGTCTACGCCCTGATCAATCAGAGCCTTGGCTGCATCGGCTTCCTTGCCTGGATCGAACCAGGAATTGACCCAGATCACCTTAACCTTGAAGTCAGGATTGATCGACTGTGCGCCGAGCATGAATGCGTTGATACCCTGCACAACTTCCGGGACCGGCACGGATGCGATGTAACCGGCGACGCCCTTGGTCGACATCTTGGCAGCGATCACGCCCTGCACATAACGGCCTTCATAGAAGCGCGCATTGTAGGCGGACATGTTGTCAGCGGTTTTGTAGCCGGTCGCATGTTCAAACTTCACGTCCGGGAATTTCTTGGCAACCTTGAGAGTCGGGTCCATATAGCCGAACGAAGTTGTGAAGATCAGCTTGCTGCCAGCGCGTGCCAAACGTTCAATGGAGCGTTCGGCATCGGCGCCTTCTGGCACGCTTTCCAGAAAAGTAGTTTCGACCTTGTCACCAAGCGCCTCAACCAGTTCCTTGCGGGCCTGATCGTGCTGGTAAGTCCAGCCAAAATCGCCCGGAGGTCCGATATAGATGAAACCGATTTTGAGTTTTTCTTCGGCGTGCGCCGCACCGCCAAGCATAAAGCTGGCTGCAGTGGCAATCGCCATAAGCGTCTTTTTCATGTTCCCTACACTCCTTGTTTTACCACTATCCAAAATGAAACCCCCTGGGATGGCTTTCATTTAACCCTCAGCCGTTCTTCACCGGTCCGGCACAAACGGCTTGCCGAGCGACGCCGGCGTATTCATCATCGTAAGGCGTTTGTTGCGTGAGATGATCACCAGCACCACGATCGTCGCAAGATAAGGCAACGCGGACAGAAACTGCGATGGCAGGCCAAAACCAAGCGCCTGCGCATGGAGCTGACCAATGGTCACCGCGCCAAAGAGATAAGCGCCGATCAGCACCCGCCATGGCCGCCATGAGGCAAAAACCACAAGAGCAAGTGCAATCCAGCCGCGTCCCGCCGTCATATTCTCCACCCATTGCGGCACGTAAACCAGCGACAATTGCGCTCCGGCAAGACCTGCGCAAGCGCCGCCGAACAACACTGCAAGATAGCGGGTGCGCACCACATGCACGCCGAGCGCATGGGCCGAGCCATGGCTGTCGCCGATGGCACGCAAAGTCAGACCGGCGCGTGTGCCGAACAGAAACCAGGCCACGCCGACAACCAGCAGAATGGACAGATAGAATATCGGGTCCTGACCGAACAGGAAACGCCCGACAAACGGCAGATCCGTGAGATAGGGAATATAGATGGCTTCAAGCCGGACGCCGGGAAGCCCGACAAAGCTTTCGCCAAGCAAAGCCGATGCTCCGACGCCAAGAATCGTCAGCGCCAGCCCGGTGGCCACCTGGTTGGTAACAAGTATCAGTGTCAGAAAGCCGAAAACAGCAGAGAAAATCGCACCGACCAGAACGGCGGCAAACAAACCCAGCCAGGCCGAACCGGTCATCTGTGCAATGGCAAAGCCGGATACGGCTCCCATCAGCATCATGCCTTCGACACCGAGATTGAGCACGCCGGAGCGTTCCACGACAAGCTCGCCAATGGCTGCAATCAGGAGCGGCGTCGCCGCTGTTGCAATCGTGAGAAGAATAGCCTGCGTCAAATCCATCGGATCAGACCTTTCCCGCTTGGCGACCGGATGCGAAGCGAATGCGATAAAGGATAAGTGTATCGCAAGCGAGAACGAAGAACAGGATCATGCCTTGAAACACGCGCGCAGATTTTTCGGAAATGCCGATAGAAACCTGTGCGGCTTCACCGCCAAGATATGAAAGCGCCAGCACCAGACCGGCGGCTATCGCTCCAAGCGGATTGAGCCGCCCCAGAAACGCGACGATGATCGCCGTAAAACCGTAGCCCGGAGATATGACCGGACGAAGCTGGCCGATGGCACCGGAGGTCTCGGCGACGCCTGCGAGACCGGCAAGAGCACCGGAAACCGCAAAGACGAAGAACACCATCTTGCCTGCACTGAAACCCGCAAAACGCCCTGCCCTCGGACTTTGGCCGATCACTTTGACCTCGAAGCCCTTCAATGTTTGCTTGAGCAGGAACCAGACGACAACCGCCGCAACAAGCGCAAAAATAAAACCCCAATGCGCACGGCCGGATGCGCTCCAGATTTCAGGCAGAATAGCACTATCATTGAATTGACGGGTCTCCGGGAAGTTATAGCCTTCGGGGTTGCGCCACGGCCCGCGCACCAGCCAGTCGAGGAATAGCTGCGCAACGTAGACAAGCATGAGGCTGGTCAGGATTTCGTTCGTATTGAAACGTACTTTCAGCAAAGCCGGAATGGACGCATATAATGCGCCGCCAGCCATTCCCATCAGCATCATCAAGGGTAGCACCACCCATGACTGCAGATCGGGGAACATGACGGGCAGAATCGATCCCGTTATGGCACCGGCGATGAACTGTCCCTCGGCACCGATATTCCAGTTGTTGGACAGAAAACAGACGCACAGGCCGACCGCGATCAGGATCAGCGGCGCGGCTTTCACGAGCAATTCATGCCATGACCAGATGTCAAACAAAGGCTCGACAAAGAAGACGTACAGTGCATGCAATGGGTCCTTGCCCATCAGCGCGAAAGCTAATCCGCCGAAAATCAGCGTCAGCGACAGTGCGAGCAACGGCGACAAAGCACTGAAAAGTCTCGACGGCTGCGGGCGTTTGACGAGTTCGATCCGCATCATAAAGCCCCCGTCTCGCCAGATATACCACCCATCAGAAGCCCGATCTTTTCCAGTGTTACATCGGCAATTGGCATTGGCTCGGAAAGCAGGCCATGGTTCATCACGGCAATGCGGTCACTGATTTCAAGAAGTTCATCAAGGTCCTGACTGATAACGAGAACCGCGGAACCGGAACGCGCTAGATCGACAAGTGCCTGCCGGATGTGGGCTGCGGCACCAGCGTCGACGCCCCATGTTGGCTGGTTCACAACCATAACCAACGGTGAGCGGTCGAGCTCGCGCCCGATGATGAATTTCTGCAGGTTGCCTCCAGAAAGCGCAGATGCAGGCGGATTTTCAGCGCTCTTGCGCACGTCCATCCGTTCAATGATGCGTTTTGCGGCCAACTGAAGCGCACTCTCTGCTATCAGCTTGATCTTGCCGCCGCGCAGGAACATTTTCGCGTCGGTCTTGTATCGCGACAAAAACAGATTGTCGGTCAGCGTCATATTCGGAACAGCACCGTGACCGAGCCGCTCCTCGGGCACGAAGGCTGCCCCCATCATGCGCCTTTCAGTAATACCGGCCTTGCCTGCATCCTTTCCGCGAATACGCACATCCGATGGATTTGATTGCAGTACTTCACCGGAGACAGCTTCAAAAAATTCGCCCTGACCATTGCCAGCAACCCCGGCGATGCCAATCACTTCGCCAGCCATCACCGAAAGGGAAATATCCTTCAACGCCGTCGAAAATGGTCCGCGCGGCGGTTGAGAGAGTGACCTGATTTCAAAAAGCGCATCATTACCGACATCGATAGCCGCAATGGGGTTGCGCGCCACGACGTTGATGTCGTTACCGACCATCATGCGGGCAAGCGATGCGGCAGTTTCCTTACGCGGATCGCAATGCGCGACAACTTTGCCATGCCGCAGCACGGTTGCGCGATCACAGAGGCGCTTCACTTCCTCAAGACGATGACTGATGTAAAGGATCGACTTGCCTTCGGCTTTCAGGCGCTCCAGCGTTTCAAACAGCTTGTCAGCTTCCTGTGGCGTCAGAACCGACGTTGGCTCATCCAAGATAATAAGGTCGGGTTCCTGAAGCAGGCAGCGCACAATTTCAATACGCTGGCGTTCACCCACGGACAGATCACCAACATGGGCTTGCGGATCAACCGGAAGGCCATATGTCTTGCCAACTTCATGCGCACGCTTTGCAACATCTGAAAGCGCCAGCGAACGATCGAGCGACAAAGCGATATTCTCAGCGGCGGTCAGCGAGTCGAACAGCGAAAAATGCTGAAAAACCATGCCAATGCCGAGTTTTCTTGCCACAGCGGGTTCGTCTATTGCGACCGGCTGTCCTTTCCAGACAATGTCGCCTTCAAGAGGTTGCAGCGCACCGAACAGCATTTTCACAAAAGTGGATTTTCCAGCGCCGTTTTCACCCAAAAGCGCGTGAATTTCGCCGTGCCCGATGGTGAGATCGACACCATCGCAGGCCCGCAACTGGCCAAATACTTTCGTGAGCCGTCGGACATCCAGAAGAGGCCGGTCGGTTAAAGGCGCTATCATTGTTCCCCAATTGTATTTTTTTGCGACCTTATCCAGCAAGTCTGCTCTTGAAAAGCCTAAAAGCAAGCAGCAACGCACATATGCACATTGCTGCTATCGTCGACCTCATCACGGAAGCAGAATCGTGGTTCCAGTCGTCTTGCGAGCCTCCAGGTCCTCATGCGCTTTGCTCGCATCCTTGAGCGCATAGGTCTGATTGATCTCGATCTTGACCGCTCCACTTCCGACCACATCGAAAAGCTCTGCGGCCGTCTTTTCAAGGTCCACTCGCTTGGCAATATAATTGAACAGCGTGGGACGCGTGGCGAAGAGCGAGCCTTTTTGTGCCAGAATGCCGAGATCAAACGGAGGAATGACACCAGATGATTGACCAAAGCATGCAAACATGCCGAGCGGCTTCAGCACGTCCAACGATCCCATATAGGTATCGCGCCCAACGGAATCATAGACGACATCGACCCCCACTCCGTCGGTCAGTTCCTTCACCCTTTCAGCAAAGTCCTCAGTGCGGTAGTTGATGACATGGTCGTAGCCATGCTTTTTAGCCAGCGCGATCTTTTCTTCCGATCCCGCCGTACCGATAACGGTAGCGCCGAGATGTTTCGCCCATTGTCCAGCAATCAGCCCAACACCACCGGCAGCAGCATGAAACAGGATCGTCTGCCCCGGCTCAACCTTGAATGTACGCCGCAGAAGATATTGGGCCGTCATGCCCTTCAGCATCATGGAGGCGGCGGTTTTCAGATCGATATTATCCGGCACTTTCACCAGCCGGTCGGCTGGCAGAACGCGCTCGTCTGAATAGGACCCCGGCGTGGCCACATAGGCGACACGGTCACCGACACGGACATCCTCAACGCCTGGACCAACCGAAACAACCGTACCCGCGCCTTCGTTGCCGGGCGTGAAGGGCATCTGGGCCGCCTTGTAAAGTCCTGTGCGAAAATAGACGTCTATGAAATTGAGGCCAACGGCTTCGTGACGAACTTTCGCCTCGCCCGGGCCGGGTTCGCCTATCTCGATCCGTTCATACTTCATCACTTCCGGCCCACCAGTCTGATGGACGCGAATGGCATTGATCATCATGCATCTCCACTCTTCTTTGCAGCTGCAGCTTTCTCAGCCGCGATGACGGTGGCAGTTCGTCCCAATCCCGGGAAGAACTGCATGACAGCTCCGATGAAGTAGATGTAGAGGCCCGTCACGGATATGCCGACGCGTACCCATAACGGCGCGTCCAGAGTATAGTAAAGCGCTATCGCACCAAACGCACACCAGAGCAGGAAAACCGTCAGATTGAGCGGTCGCAAGCGCACAACGCGCACTGGATGCAGGAAGTTGATCGGGAGGAACGAAAGGATTGCCGACACGACAACAGTTGCGAAGGCAACCCACTCCCCCGGTTTGACGATGAACAGCGTAAAGACAACCATGTTCCAGACGACAGGGAAGCCCTTGAAGAAGTTCTCCTTCGTCTTCATGCCGGTATCGGCATAATAAATGGCACTCGAAACCACGATGATTGCACCGGAGGTGAATGACAGATACGTCCCCATAAAACCGCTTTGATAAAGCGCAAAGGCCGGTATCAGAACATAAGTGACATAGTCGATGATGTTGTCGAGAAGTTCGCCAGACCAGTTTGGCAGAATATATTTGACCTCAAGCTTGCGCGCGATGGGACCGTCAATGCCATCGACGAATAGCGCCAGTCCCAACCACCACCACATTGCCGTATAACGCCCGTCACTGGCCGCCACGATCGAAAGAAAGGCCAGAAACGAACCCGATGCAGTCAGAAGATGAACCGAAAACGCTTTGGCTTGCGGCGCGGTGACTTTCTTGGCTTTGAGTTTTCCGGTCAGTTTGGTTTTCACGCCGTCCGCCATTTCAATTTGTCGCCGCACATATCCCGCGCAGGATAACCCCCAAGGCAGCGAGTACATTTCATCAAACGGGGAACGCATACACCAAACAAACTAACGTCCCCAACCCTCAAGATCGTTGAATAGCTTCTCCCCTAGGAAAAGCCATGAACCTCGAGCAGCTTTCCCTGAAAGAACACAAAAGAGCAAGTAAGCTGCGAGGTAAATCCGCCATAATCCCACGGAAGAATGGTCTTTTGGCTGCACTTCGGTTTAAGTTGGGCCAAACACATCCGGCTGGAATCATCAGAGGATGCGACAAACCTAGCGAACGGTCACGAGGTCCGCATACCGGACCAAGGATGAAACACGATGAACGATCTTGTTGTGAACAAGCCTCTCACCGACATTGTCATTAGCGGCAGTGGTCCTGCCGGCATGATGGCTGCGCTTGCACTGGGCGCGAAAGGCTATCGCACTGTATTACTCGGACCGGAGACCGACAAGGGTGATAGCAGAACAACGGCGCTCATGATGCCTGCCATAAGATTACTGGAGGGACTGGGCGTTTGGTCGGATATCGAACCGGAAGCTGCAGCTCTTGCTTCCATGCGCATTATCGACGCGACACGACGGCTCGTGAGAAGTCCTGTCGTGACGTTCCGGGCCGGTGAAATTGACGAGATTGCATTCGGCTACAACATCCCAAACGCCGTCCTGAACAAGAAACTGGCGGAGGCCGTAGCACGCAATCCGAATATTCAGCGCATCAATGCATCCGTCATCGAATATCGTCACAATGGCGACCATGTGACCATCACACTTTCAGGCGGCGACACATTGCATACACGGCTGGTCGTGGCAGCGGATGGGCGCAATTCCATGGCACGTGAATCAGCAGGCATCCGCACACGCCGCTGGAGCTACCCGCAGACGGCAGTTGTGCTTTCCTTCTCGCATAGCGTCGATCATGAAAACATTTCGACGGAATTCCACACCGAAGAAGGCCCGTTCACTCAAGTGCCATTGAAAGGCAAACGCTCGAGCCTGGTATGGGTGGTCAATCCCGGTCGCGCCGAAGCGCTTCTCGCGCTTGACGAAATCACGCTGGCTCAGCGCATCGAGGAAATGATGCAATCGATGCTTGGCAAGATCAAACTCGAAATCAAGCCGCAGGCCTGGCCTCTTTCCGGCCTGGTGCCTCATGTTTTCGCCGCCAAACGCACCATCCTGATCGGTGAAGCCGCGCATGTATTTCCTCCGATTGGCGCACAAGGCCTCAATCTCGGTTCGCGCGATGTCGAAACGCTAGTCAAGGCCATCGAAAGCGATCCTGTCGATCCGGGGTCGGATCGGGTTATTCGCGCCTATGACCGCGCACGGCGCCCAGACATTCTCGCCCGTACCGGCTCGGTCGACGCGCTCAATCGTTCGCTTCTGTCCGGCATGCTTCCGGCGCAAATTGTGCGTGGAGTCGGGTTGGAAATGCTTCGCTCTTTTGCGCCACTGCGCGCATTCTTCATGCGTGAGGGCCTTCGACCTGGCAGCGGCTTCTCGCATTTGCTTCCGAAGCTGCCAAGCCTTCCACACCGGAGCGACGGAAAACATTCCAGCTAGTATAGCGCTCAGATTATCCGAAACATCAAACTGACAGAATTGCCGGTTCCCGCCGACTTTAATTTGTCATGCGGTGAACTACATAGTGTTGCATGGGTATGACACAGATAAAGCACGCGAAATTTCAAATCGGCCAGGTCGTCAAGCATCGGTTATTCCCCTTCCGCGGAATCATTTTCGACGTGGATCCTGAATTTGCGAATACGGAAGAATGGTACGAGTCCATTCCAGAGGAAGCACGCCCGCATCGCGACCAACCTTTCTATCATCTGCTGGCTGAAAATGCGGATTCCGAATATGTGGCTTATGTATCGGAGCAGAACCTTGTGCCGGATTTAAGCGGCGAGCCACTGCGCCACCCTCAGATCGCAGAAATGTTCGATCGGCTGGACAACGGTGCCTATCGCGTAAAATCGCAGCATTCGAACTAAGTTGAAGCTTTCTTTTAAAGTCATAACTCAAAATAAAAGGGACGCTCAAAGCGTCCCTTTTTCATAACACACAGGATAGACAACCTTCTTAGTTGGCTGCACCCTTTGCCTTATCCTGTTCAGCCTTCATCTTGGCTTCAAAGTCTTTTTGCTTCTTCTGGACAGCGTCCTGAAGTTCCTTCTGGCGCTCTTCCAGTTCCGACTGTTTGAGAGCCGGACCAGTCAGTGCGTTCGAGAATCCGGTGAGTGCAACCGGAATCGGGTTCGGCTTGTTCTGATAGTTGACCGAGGTCAGGGTCAGCTTGCCGCCCTTCTTAAGCGCATTGATGAGCTCGTCGGTCAATGGAGCTTCGGCGATACAACGATCAGGGAAGCAGATGCCATATTCAAGCTTAACCGGCTTGTTGTTGTCGATCTGGAGGCCGACACCTGCAGGAATCAGACGTCCGATAGGAACGGTAACCTGAAAGATCTTGCGGTTGATCTTGCCTTTGATCTCGATGAGGTTGACGGCGGTCAGGAGCTGGCCGGAATCCGCAGTGACGATGTTCTGCGTGTTGCAGATGTCATTGTCTTCCTGCTTGGAACAAACCTTGAACCAGCCCTGTGGCGGCTGCTGCGCCGATGCAGGCATCGTCGCGGAGGCAAGCAGGGCGAACGCGCCAGCAATGGCAGATGCGGCAGCGATTGTCTTCGTGCTGGACATGATCAACAGGTTCCTTTCAACGCTCTGATCTATAGTTCCCGTTCTGTATATAAAGTCAGCGATAGACCGTCACTGGTTTGAAAATGCGGCAACAGCGTGACCTTGGGGATTTTAGCCCCGTGCGGACCCTCGCGGACCCTAATCCGGAGCCGTGTTACAACGACTAGGGGTATGAATCCAGATGAGTTTCGACATTCCACGCCCGTAATCCGCGGAAATCTTTATTTTAGTCCTTACTGTCGCGCGACGGACACGCCCTAATTCCGCACTTAATGTACGATCATGCTAGTTTTCGGTTCCGAATCGACGCTTCCGGCGGCGACCATCAAACTTATTTACAATGGACGATTGAAGTTGAACGGATTGATTGCCTTTCTCCGCAACGTGGTTCTTGCGAGCCTTACCGGAGCTGTCGTCGGCGCGCTGCCGGCGCAGGCGATAGCCGAAGCACAGCCAGACTATGCGCTCTCCATGCATGGAGATGTGGCGTTGCCGGCTGACTTCACCCATTTCCCCTATGCTAATGCTGAAGCTCCGAAAGGCGGCGCACTCACAATGGGCGTTGTCGGCACTTTCGACAGTCTCAACCCATTTGTGCTGAAAAGCATGCGCACGACAGCACGCGGCCTCTTCGGGGATGTAGACCTCGGCAATCTGGTCTATGAAACGCTCATGCAGCGCTCGCGGGACGAACCATTTACACTATATGGCTTGCTTGCTGAAAAGGTTGCTGTCGATCCAGACCGCAAATGGGTGGAATTCACACTGAACCCGAAAGCAAAGTGGTCAGACGGTCAGCCGGTGACGGTGGACGACGTTCTCTTCACTTACGACATTCTGACGGAGAAGGGGCGCCCTCCCTACAACAACCGGATGAGTCGGATTGAAAAGATCGAAAAGACAGGGGAGCGCTCCGTTCGCTTCATTTTCAACGACAAATCGGACCGTGAATTCCCGATGCTGATCGCCTCATCGATGCCCGTGCTGCCGAAGCACGCGATTGATCGCGAAACCTTCGGTAATTCGTCCCTCAAACCGCCTGTCGGCAGCGGCCCCTATCTTGTTTCCGGCGTGCAGCCCGGCCAGCGTATCATCTACAAGCGTAACCCTGACTATTGGGGCAAAAATCTGCCATCGCAGCGCGGTCTGAACAACTTCGACACGTTGTCGATTGAATATTATCGAAACGAGACGTCCCTGTTTGAATCTTTCAAAAAGGGGCTGCTGGATATCTTCGTCGAAGCCAATCCCACTCGATGGGAAAAGCTTTATGATTTCCCGGCTGTGAAGCAGGGCCGCGTCATCAAGGACAGCTTTGAAAAAGGCACACCTGCCAACATGTTTGGCTTCGTGTTCAACACCCGCCGTCCAATTTTCGCCGACCGCCGCGTTCGGCAGGCTCTTGGGCTGTTGTTCGACTTCGAATGGGCGAATCGCAATCTGTTCGCCGATCAATACCGCCGCACACAGAGTTTCTGGGAAGGATCGGAGCTCTCTTCGGTTGGCAGGCCCGCTGACGAACGCGAAAGGCAGTTGCTGAAACCGTTCCCCGAAGCAGTTCGGGACGATGTCTTGAATGGTACATGGCACCCGCCCGTAACAGACGGCAGCGGTCATGATCGTACACCGGCAAAGAAAGCCTATAATCTCCTCACTGAAGCCGGTTTCCGGTTTGAAAACGGCCTCGCCGTCGATCCTTCAGGCACGCCGCTCAAATTCGAGATCATGACTCGCTCGCCCGATGAGGAAAAAGTCGCGCTGGCCTATAAGCGCAATCTCGCGCGATTGGGCATCGCAGTCGAAATACGCACTGTGGATGATGCTCAGTATCAGCAACGCCTGCAAACGTTTGATTATGACATGATTCTCGGAGCGTTGACTGGGTCGCTTTCGCCGGGCAACGAACAATGGATGCGCTGGGGAGCAGCTTCACGAGACGTTCAGGGAAGTTTCAATTATCCTGGCGTTGCCGATCCGGCTGTCGATGCGATGATTGAAGCACTGCTGGCAGCAAGAAGCCGTGCAGATTTCGTAAGCGCGGTTCGTGCGCTCGATCGTGTGCTCATTTCCGGGGATTTTTACATTCCGCTTTACCACCTGCCCTATCAATGGGTGGCGCGCTGGGATCGTATCGAACATCCGCAAAAGACTGCGCTCTATGGCTATCAACTGCCGACATGGTGGCGCGCAAAGCCATGACCTAGCTTAGCTTGTTTCAGTCTGATTGAACCGGATGGCAATAAGCTCTAACCATTTATATCAACGCGCACCTTACCCAAAAGCCGTTTCACACTTTTCGGGATGCGCTTTAACGTTGATGTAATTCGCCCTACATGCACCCAATATATGATGAATATTAAACCAGAGGCCAAGCCTCTGGTTCCCGGACGGAGACACTGCCATGGCCCCCAGCAAAATAACTATTGATGTCGTGTCCGATGTCGTCTGCCCATGGTGCTTTCTAGGGCGCAAGCGCCTCGAAGCAGCTCTTGCAATGGTGCCTGACGTGGAGGCGGAAGTGCGCTGGCGTCCCTTCCAGCTGGACCCCACCATGCCTCCACAAGGCAAGGATCGCCAAGCCTATATGCGAGAGAAATTCGGCGCAGGCGGGAAGATCGATGACATTCACAAGCAGCTAACCCAACTTGGCGAGGAAAATGGCATTATCTTTGATTTCGACGCCATCGCCCGTGCGCCAAATACTCTCGACCCGCATCGCGTCATTCATTGGGCCGCACAGGCTGCGCCTGATACACAAGACCGGATCGTCGGCATGTTGTTCTCACTCTATTTCGAGCAGGGGCAGGATATAGGTGATCACGAAGTGCTGGTCGATGCGGCGGCAAGTGTCGGCATGGATGCCGCGGTTGTGGCCCGGCTACTCCAAAGCGATGCCGACAAGGCGACAGTTCGAGAGGAAATCGACACAGCCAGCCGTATCGGTGTGCGCGGTGTGCCTTGCTTCATCATCGACCAGAAATATGCTGTCATGGGCGCGCAGAGCGCTGATGTACTAGCAGATGCCATCCGGCAGACGGCAGAAGGTTTTGAGCCGGGCATTACCGAAGATCGGTAATTAACCCGCCGCTATCTTCGCCAGCTGTGTCATGATGACCGCGGAACCATTGAGACGCTTTTCCGGCGTCGGCCAGTCGCGTATGAAGACGATGCTTTGATCCGGCCTGATCTTGGCCATGGAACCCTGCTCGCCAATCATT
This sequence comes from Ochrobactrum sp. CGA5, assembly GCF_006345815.1. GTDB lineage: Bacteria > Pseudomonadota > Alphaproteobacteria > Rhizobiales > Rhizobiaceae > Brucella. The sequence continues at coordinate 339,172 of NZ_VCIG01000005.1, forward strand.
TTCACCAGTCCAACCGGATTTGCAAACGTCGCGTTGCGGAACTGGATAACCACACCCTTCGGACCGGCATCGAGCTTCTCGACATTCGCGCGGCGACAGAGCGCCTTTATGTAAACGATCTTGAGCAGATGTTGCACTTCGTCGGGCATAGGGCCGAAACGATCGATGAGTTCCGCCCCGAATGCATCGATATCTTCCGGCTCCTCCAGGTCAGCGAGACGGCGATAAAGGCCAAGACGCAATTGCAGATCGGGTACATAGCCTTCTGGAATCATCACAGCCGTACCGATCGCAATCTGCGGCGACCACTGGCTGTCTTCTACTTCACCAGTTCCCTTGAGCGTGGCCACGGCTTCCTCCAGCATCTGCTGGTAAAGCTCAAAACCGACTTCCTTAATATGGCCCGACTGTTCTTCGCCAAGCAAATTGCCTGCGCCGCGAATATCCATATCGTGGCTTGCAAGCTGGAAGCCTGCGCCCAATGTGTCAAGCGACTGCAGAACCTTGAGACGACGCTCCGCCATCTGCGTCAGCATCTTACCAGCCGGAAGTGTGAACAGCGCAAAGGCCCGTTGCTTGGAACGACCGACACGCCCGCGTAACTGGTAAAGCTGCGCTAGGCCAAACATATCGGCGCGGTGCACAATCATGGTGTTGGCCGTCGGAATATCGAGACCGGATTCCACGATGGTCGTGGACAGGAGTACATCATACTGGCCATCATAGAAGGCGTTCATAATGTCATCGAGTACACCCGGCGCCATCTGGCCATGAGCCACAGCCACTTTCAATTCAGGTACATGGGTTTTGAGGAACTCTTCGATTTCGCCAAGGTCAGAGATGCGTGGGCAAACATAGAAACTCTGGCCGCCGCGATAGCGTTCGCGCAAAAGCGTCTCGCGAATGACGAGCGGATCGAACGGAGAAACGAAGGTTCGCACCGCCATCCGGTCGACGGGAGGCGTGGTGATGAGCGACAGTTCCCGAACACCGGTAAGCGCAAGCTGCAACGTGCGCGGGATCGGCGTGGCAGACAATGTCAGCACATGCACGTCCGACTTCAGCTCTTTCAGCCGTTCCTTGTGCTTAACGCCGAAATGCTGCTCCTCATCAATGATGAGCAGACCAAGATTCTTGAACTTGATCGAGTTGCCGAGCAGCGCATGTGTGCCGACGACAATATCGACGGTCCCTTCCTCCAGTCCCTTCTTGGTCGCCGCAAGATCCTTCGTGCCGACGAGCCGCGAGGCATGGGCAACATTGATCGGCAAGCCATGGAAGCGCTTCGAGAAGGTCTTGAAATGCTGGCGCGATAGAAGCGTGGTTGGTACGACGACCGCCACCTGAACACCGCTCATCGCCGCGATGAAGGCAGCACGCAACGCCACTTCCGTTTTGCCGAATCCGACGTCACCGCAGATAAGGCGATCCATTGGCTTGCCGGCAGCTAGATCGTCCGCCACAGACTCGATCGCGGTAAGCTGATCGTCTGTTTCATCATAGGGGAAGCGAGCGGCAAACTCTGCATAGAGACCGTCCGGCGGCGTCATCACCGGCGCGCCGCGCATCTGGCGTTCGGCGGCGATCTGGATCAAATGGCCGGCAATCTCAAGCAGGCGTTTCTTGAGCTTGGCCTTGCGCATCTGCCATGCGCCGCCGCCAAGCTTGTCGAGAACCGCGTCCGAGCCTTCCGAACCATAACGCGACAGAAGTTCAATATTTTCAACCGGCAGGAACAGCCGGTCATCGCCCGCATAATGAATCTCCAGACAGTCGTGCGGAGCGCCTGCGGCAGTAATGGTCTTGAGACCGATGAAGCGACCGATACCGTGATCGACGTGGACAACGATGTCGCCAGCAGTCAGCGAGGCAACTTCGGAGATGAAATCCTGATCACGCTTGCGGCGCTTGGAACGGCGGATAAGACGATCGCCCAGAATATCCTGCTCGGCAACAATAACGAGATCGCCCGCGTCAAATCCACTCTCGACAGCAAGCACCGCCGCCGTGACTTTGTCACGCGACAGTGCCTTGACGGTAGAAAGCCGGTCAACCTGTTCGATTTTTTCCAGCCCGTGCTCGTCAAGAACCTGCAAAAGACGGTCGAGAGATCCTTCAGTCCATGCGGCGACAAGCACTTTCTTGCCAGATGCACGCAGTTCAGCAATATGTTTCACCACCGCTTCAAACAGGTTCACATCGGTGGCGGCGCGCTCCTCGGCAAAGCTGCGACCCTTGTGCACATCGGCATGGACAATCGCCCGCCCCGCTACATCCGGCGCGCCGAATGGCGTCAGGTCGATACGCAAGCCCCCGGCTTGGGCGTGCTTCTCGACTTCCGATGGAGTGAGATAAAGGGTTTCCGGCTTGACTGGCTTGTAAGGCACGGCATCACTGCCCGGCTCCTTGCCTTCCGCCTGTCTCAGGCGCGCCTCGTAATGATCGACAACCATGGTGTGGCGCTCAGTCAGCGCCTCATGAACCAGATGGTCGAACACTACAGGCATATTGCCCACATGATCAAATACAGTATCGAGCCTGTCGTAGAATAACGGCAACCAGTGTTCCATACCCGCAAAACGGCGGCCTTCGCTGATTGCCTGATAGAGAGCATCATCGCGCTGCGGTGCGCCGAACATCGCGACATAATTCTTGCGGAAACGGCTGATCATGTCCGGCGAGAGCGTGATTTCGCTCATTGGCTGAAGCACGAATTCCTTACGGGTGCCCGTTGTACGCTGCGAAGCCGGATCGAAAGCGCGGATCGATTCCAGTGTATCACCAAAGAAATCAAGCCGCAGCGGTTCCTCCGCTCCCGGCGCATAAAGATCGAGGATACCGCCACGAACCGCAAATTCACCAATGTCACGAACTGTGGAAACGCGCTCAAAGCCGTTACGCTCCAACCGGGATGCCAGATCGTTCATATCCAGTTGGTTGCCGGGACGTGCCGAAATCACCTGTTCGGCGATTGCCGCTTGCGGCGGCAGCTTTTGCAGAACGGCGTTGGCTGTCGTCAGAATGATCGCCGGATGCGGCCTCTTTCTAAGCTCAGACAGCGCATTGAGTGCCGCCAGCCGACGTGCAGACGCGTCAGCACCAGGCGACACGCGGTCATAAGGCAGGCAATCCCATGCAGGCAGATGCAGAACCGGCATATCCGGCGCGACGAAATTCAAAACCTGTTCCAGATCGGTAATGCGCTGCCCGTCGCGCACGATATACATAAGCGGCCCGCGTTCGCCGATCTCTTCCGCCAGACGAATAAGGCAGAACGCCTCGTAACCGTCAGCAACGCCGTCGATCACGATATTGCGATTTGCCGCGAGTACGCTGGAGGATTTGAGACCTAGTTTGTTGAAAACGGGCATGGGAACTTGAACTCAGAATTCTATGCGGTCGCGGAAAGCGACGATATCGCGGAACAGAGGCGTGTCATAGTCTGCCGGGATTGGGCTTTCACCCGTTACCCATTTGAGAAGATCACGGTCAAGCACTTCAAGAATATGCTCGAACTCATCAAGCTGCGGATCTGTGAAGCCGACGATATATTCATCCGCATATTGCCCAAGGATCAAATCCATCTCGCGCATACCGCGATGCCACGCGCGAAACAGAAGCTTGCGGCGCCGTACATCCAGATTTTCCGTCGCCAATGTGCTGCCAGTCATCCTCGGTAAGCTCCAATCATCCAAATTGCTGCTGCTATATAGCATCTGCGCCACAAACAGGAACCCGTTTATCCAACAGGAACAAAAAGAGCACAGAAAGATTGGGCATCGCCCTTGCACCGTGAGACGAAGCAGTTAATGCTCGCACTATGCGACCATCCATGCTCGATCCATTTTTTGCTTCCGTTCGTTCGCTTTCCGGCATTGGCCCGAAAGTTGCCGCACTGCTTGGAAAACTGCTGGGTACCGACATACCGGGCGCAGAACCCAAAGTAGGGCAACTTCTATTTCTAGCGCCGCACAGCGTGATCGACAGACGCAATCGACCCGGCATCGCGCTTGCGCAAGAAGGCGCAATCGTTACGCTGGAAGTCACCGTCGATCAACATCAGCCAGCACCACCTGGACGCGGTAATGTTCCACATCGCGTCTTCGCCCATGACGACACTGGCGAAATCGCTCTGACCTTTTTCCATGCCCAATTGCCATGGCTGCACAAAATGCTGCCCGAAGGCGAAACCGTCATTGTGTCTGGCAAAGTAGAATGGTTCAACGGCCGAGCGTCCATGGTCCACCCCGACTATATTGCGAGCCTGGAAGATGCGGCCAATCTGCCAATGGTCGAACCTGTCTACCCGCTGACTGAGGGCCTATCACCCAAGACACTGGCGCGCGCTGTCAAGGAAGCTTTGACCCGAGTGCCCCCGCTCCCGGAATGGATCGATCCGGCTTTGCTGGCACGCGAACGCTTTATTAGCTTCCAGCAATCGCTCAATACGCTTCATCTGCCTGAAGCCCCTTCGGACATCGCGCTTGAAAGCATATCAAGGCGTAGACTTGCTTATGACGAATTTCTGGCCGGTCAACTGGCGCTTGCGCTTGTCCGCGCGAAGACGCGCAGGCTTTCCGGTCGCCCTCTGGAGGGCACGGGACGTATCGTCACCGAGATTATACGGCACCTGCCCTATCGTTTAACCAAAGGTCAGGATGAGGCCGTTCGTGAAATTATAGCAGACCTGAAATCGCCAGAACGCATGTTGAGGCTTTTGCAGGGCGATGTCGGCTCCGGCAAGACTGTTGTTGGATTGCTTTCAATGGCGCATGCCGCAGAATCCGGGGGGCAGTCAGCACTCATGGCGCCGACGGAAGTTCTCGCCCGCCAGCATTTTGCGACCATCGCACCGCTTGCGGAGAAGGCAGGGTTGAAAGCAGCACTTCTGACCGGTCGTGAAAAGGGCCGCGATCGGAATGCTGTTCTTGAAGGATTGAAAAGCGGCGAAATCAACATCGTCATTGGCACGCACGCGCTTTTTCAGGAAAAGGTCGAATATCACGACCTCGTTCTGGTGATCATTGATGAGCAGCATCGTTTCGGCGTGCATCAGCGCCTGATGCTGACGGCCAAGGGTTCCGCACCTGATATGCTGGTCATGACGGCGACACCAATTCCGCGCACCCTAGTCCTCACTGCCTTTGGCGACATGGACGTGTCGAAACTGACCGAAAAACCTGCCGGACGCCAGTCCATTACTACAGCCATAATTCCGATGGAACGCATTGGCGAACTTGTCGAACGCATCCGAAAGGCAGTGGGAGAAGGACAGAAAATCTATTGGATTTGTCCACTCGTGGAGGAATCCGAAATCGTTGAACTGACTTCGGCAGAAGAACGTTTCGAAAGCCTCAAGCCTGTCTTCGGTGAGCGCATCGGCCTTATCCACGGCCGCATGAACGGGATGGAAAAAGACGAGGCCATGCGAGCATTCAAACAGGGGGAAACGCGAGTTTTGGTCGCGACTACCGTGATCGAAGTCGGCGTGGATGTCCCCGATGCCACGATCATCGTCATCGAGCATGCCGAACGGTTCGGTCTGTCCCAATTGCACCAGCTACGTGGTCGTGTGGGGCGCGGCGACAAACCATCGACCTGCCTGCTGCTTTACAAGGGCCCGCTGGGCGAAATTGCACAAGCCCGGTTGAAGGTCATGCGCGAGACGGAAGATGGTTTCCGTATTGCCGAAGAAGATCTGAAACTGCGTGGCGAAGGCGAACTGCTTGGTACGCGACAATCGGGAACGCCGGGTTTCCGTCTGGCTTCCATCGACGCCCACGGCGATCTCCTCGAAATCGCTCGTAAGGATGCGCGCTATATTCTGGCCAGCGATCCCGATCTTGAATCCGAACGCGGACAGGCGTTACGCATACTGCTCTATCTATTCGGACGTGACGAAGCCATCAGGCTTCTGAGAGCAGGATAGTAAAATGGCGACAATCTGCCGCCATTTCCATTAACTTATTAAGATATTTCTATAATGACCTGAATTTACTCAACAGTCACCGACTTAGCCAGGTTGCGGGGCTGATCAACATCCGTGCCCATGAGGATTGCGGTGTGATAAGCCAGCATCTGGATCGGTAGCGCGTAGACAAGCGGCGTGATGAACTCCGGCACGTCCGGCAGAACGATGGTTGCCATCGTGTCGATGCTGGCAGCCTCGGCACCCTTTTTGTCGGTAATGAGAATGATGCGCCCGCCGCGCGCTGCGACCTCCTGCATGTTGGAAACGGTCTTCTCATAGAGACGATCAGACGGCGCAATGACGATTACCGGCATGGTTTCATCGATCAGCGCAATCGGACCGTGCTTCAGCTCTCCAGCCGCATAACCTTCGGCATGGATATAGGAAATCTCCTTGAGCTTCAGCGCACCTTCCATGGCCAGCGGGAAAGAAGTTCCGCGACCGAGATAAAGCACATGGTTGACCTTGGCGAGCTCATGGCAGACTGCCGCGATCTGGTCTTCGAGTTTCAGCACCTGATTGATGAAACGCGGCGCCTCGGAAAGCTGGCGCACCAGTTCCTGTTCGCGCGCATCGTCAATCGTACCACGTGCCTTGGCGGCTGCAATGACCAGCGATGCCATAGCCGAAAGCTGGCAGGTGAAAGCCTTCGTAGAGGCAACGCCGATTTCGGGACCGGCGAGTGTCGGGAAAACAGCATCGGATTCGCGCGCAATGGTCGAGCCCGTTACATTGACGACAGCGGCGATCTTCAATCCTTGCGATTTGCAGTAGCGCAGCGAAGCCAGCGTATCAGCCGTTTCGCCCGACTGCGACACAAACATCGCCAGCGAATTCTTCGAGAGTGGCATTTCGCGATAACGGAATTCAGAAGCGATATCGCTGTCGACCGGCAGTCGCGCAATCTGCTCGAACCAGTATTTCCCGACGGATGCCGCATAATAGGCCGTACCGCAGGCAGAAATCGTCAGACGATCAATCTTGCTGAAATCGAGGCCAATGGCTTCCTGACGCACTTTGCCAGTGGTGAAATCGAGATAATTGGCAAGCGTGTGGGAAATCACTTCCGGCTGCTCAAACATCTCCTTTTGCATAAAGTGACGATGATTGCCCTTGGAAACGAGCATATTGGCCGTCTGCGTCTTCTGGATCGGACGCTCAACTTCGCTGTTGTTTTCGTCGTAAACAGTCACACCCTTGCGCGTCAGAACTGCCCAATCGCCATCTTCAAGATAGACGATAGTATCGGTGAACGGCGATAGTGCGATGGCGTCGGAACCAAGGAACATTTCACCTTCGCCATAACCAACGGCGAGCGGCGGCCCCTGACGAGCCCCGATCAAGAGCTCTTCGTCCCCTTCAAAAAGGAAGGCAAGCGCGAAGGCACCATGCAGCATCGGCAGGCTATCGCGCACGGCTTCAACCGGCGACTTGCCCTTTGCCAATTCACGGGTCACCAGATGGGCAACAGCTTCGGTATCGGTTTCCGTCTGGAACTTGTAGCCTTCCGCCTCAAGCATGCTGCGAAGCTCGGCGAAATTCTCGATGATGCCGTTATGAACGACCGCGAGACGGTCGGTAATGTGCGGATGCGCGTTGCGTTCCACAGGCTTACCGTGCGTGGCCCACCGGGTATGCCCGATACCGATGACCCCAGGAAGCGGCTCTCCGGCCAGGCGCTTTTCCAGATTGACCAGCTTGCCTTCGGCACGACGACGGTTGAGCTTGCCGTCCTGCAGTGTGGCAATACCGGCAGAATCGTAGCCGCGATACTCAAGCCGCTTCAGTGCATCCACAAGAAGCGGAGCGACTTCGGTATTTCCGATAATGCCGATAATTCCACACATAGGCTGCTCCAAAAACGACGTACAGGCGTGTTGCTTTGCGGTTTAAAGATTCTAACGTAGATCGGCAACCCAGGGGATCGCCGTTCGCTTGAACAATTGGGCGATTCACTTGGTAGAGGTTTTAGCCGCTTTGATGGCAGCATATTTCTCTCGCAGGATTTTCCCTCGCCCTTCTTTCGTTTCCTGTCGAGCGCGACCAAAGGCCAGCGCATCGGTAGGAACATCCTCGGTAATCGTGCTGCCCGATGCAACATAGGCGTTGTCACCAATTTCCACTGGCGCAACCAGAGAGCTGTTCGAGCCTATGAATGCATTTTCGCCGATTACCGTCCTATATTTGTTATAGCCATCGTAATTGCAGGTTATCGTGCCAGCACCGATGTTGCTGGAAGCGCCGACTGTCGCATCGCCAATATAGGTCAGGTGATTGATCTTAGCGCCTTTGTGCACTGTAGCATTCTTCACTTCGCAGAAATTGCCGACTTTGGTTTTCTCCCCGAGACTTGCGCCGGGACGCAAGCGCGCAAAGGGTCCAATCTCCGCCTTCGGGCCGATATCGGCACCTTCCAGATGTGAGAAGGAATGGATCAAGGCTCCTGTCGAAACACGAACACGAGGACCGAAGAACACGTTCGGTTCAACGATAACATCCGCCTCAATCAGCGTGTCGTGCGAAAAGAATACGGTTTCCGGAGCGATAAGCGTCACGCCTGCAAGCATCATCTCGCGGCGCTTGCGCTGCTGCCAGATACTTTCTGCTTCAGCCAGCTCCGCACGGTTGTTAATGCCGATGACATTATCGACCGGCACTTCGATTGCCGTAACGTTCATACCCTTGCCATGCGCGATGGCGACAATATCTGTGAGGTAGTATTCACCTTTGGCATTGTTGTTGCCTACCTCATCCAGAAGCACCAAAGCGTGTTGGCCGCGAACAGCCATCAGCCCACCATTGCAAAAACCAATCAGTTTTTGCGCCTCGGTCGCTTCTTTCTCCTCAACAATGGCGACAAGTTTGCCGCCTTCCTCGATCAAACGACCATAGCCCTGCGGGCTCTCCGGGCGAAAGCCGATAACAACAACATCCGCACCGTCGGACAGTCGTTCGCGGGCTTTTTGCAGAGACTGTGCCTCGATCAAAGGCGTGTCGCCGAAAACGATGAGCAGATCGTCATAGCCGCGTTCGATTGCTTCGCGCGCAGCGAGAACCGCATGCGCCGTCCCCAGACGTTCTCTCTGCTCGAAGGCCCAAACCGGACCTGCATTCTTTTCCACTGCAGCACGCACTTCATCGGCGCCGCGCCCGACAACCAGAGCAACATCGCTTTTGCCTGTGCCCTGTACTGCCTTGACCACGTGAGATACCAGCGGCAAGCCTGCCACCTGATGCAGTACTTTGGGCAGATTGGATTTCATGCGTGTGCCTTCGCCAGCGGCAAGTACGATGGAAAGGCAGGTACGGTCTGTCATTGTGTCGTCCAGAAAATAGAGATGATCTTCGCTCATAACACCAAAGCGTCTATGAAAACTTACAAGTTACCGGTCAACTTTTACCCCAAGCGCCCCAACGCCGGAAAATTTTCAAGCAGCCAGAACGAGAAGGATTGCATGCCGCCGGTCAGGAACAAAACCCCCGCTGCGACCAGAAGCGCGCCCATCGCCTTTTCGACCTTGCCGAGATGCACCCGGAAACGCGAAAGAAACCGCATGAATGCGCCAGAAAAAAGCGCCGCAATCAAAAACGGAATGCCAAGGCCAAGTGAATAGGTCGCCAACAATAGCGCACCTTCACCAACTGTGCTGCTTCCACCAGCCAGTGTCAGAATCGGTCCAAGCACCGGCCCTATACACGGCGTCCAGCCGAAGGCGAATGCCAGCCCCATAACATAGGCCCCGAGCGGGGATGCAGGAGCGTTGCGTGCTTGAAACCGCGCTTCGCGTGAAAGAAACGACAGGCGCAGGACGCCGAGGAAGTTCAGCCCCATCAATATGATAACGACACCTGCAACGATTGCGATCTCCTGCTGCCAAGCACGCAAAAACGCGCCTATGGAAGACGCTCCGGCACCCAGTGCCACAAAAACCGATGTGAAACCAAGAACAAAACAAACTGCCGCAAATGCTAGAGAACGCCGCGCGGAAGGCGTTACGCCGACGGTTACCCCCTTCTCTGCGCGGAAATCTTCAACACTGACACCCGCCATATAACACAGATAGGGCGGCACCAGCGGGAGGACGCAGGGAGACAGAAACGACAACGCACCGGCTCCAGCTGCCGTCATGTATGAAATATCGAGCACCAAAACCTCTTTCGATCTATCAAATCACTTGCAGTCTGGCCCGACCGCAGGCTTATATAGACCAAATTCTGATTTACTTTGAATATTTTCAATGCGGCATCTCGCTCAAACACAAGTTCGCCCAAAATCGAGATCATTGCGCGAATTACAGTAGATTGCTCCAACCGGACAGCGTTCTTATGAGTCCTATTGATGATGAATTGCCTTCAACACCATCTGCAACGTCGACAAGACATTCGGGTTGGTTCAAGCGCTACCAACATTTTCTGTTTCCGATAGCAGGCATCGCGATTGCGCTTCTGGCGATCTATGTGCTGGAAAACCTGCTCCAGCATACGTCTCGCGCGGATACGCTTGCAGCCTTCCACAACATTTCATGGAAGACTCTTGCCCTGGCTATGCTCTTCACGGCGCTGAGCTATGCAGCCGTCGCTCTCTATGATGTCGTGGCGGTGGATACGATAGCGCCAAATCAGATACCGCGCCGCATTGCCGCCGTGGCAGGCGCAGCCGGCTACGCAATCTCCAATGCGCTTGGTTTTTCCCTCCTTACCGGGGGTGCTCTGCGTTATCGCATCTACGCTGCTGAAGGCGTGAGCCTCGCCGACATAGGAAAGATCGTCGGAACATCCTGGTTCGCGATCTGGTTCGCGCTGATTATCATGGTCGGTACGGCACTTCTCATCGACCCGCAGGACGTTCCGTGGCTATCAGCCATCGATTCCCGTATAGATATTGTCGCTGGCATCGCCATTCTGGGTGGTATCGGCTGGCTGATCTACTGGCTGTCGCATGCACAGCGCAGCTTCACGATGGGTTCTTTCAGCCTGCGCCTACCGAACTCCAAAGGCGCGCTGACCCAGATATTTGCAGGGCTTGTGGATGTCGGTGCGGCAGCCGCTACGCTTTATGTCCTTATGCCTGCCGACGCCGTGCCAAGCTTTGCGGTTTTCTCGCTGGTTTATGTGATTGCCATCGTGCTGGGCATTGCCAGCCATGCTCCAGGCGGTCTTGGAGCTTTTGAGGCGACGATCATTGCCGGCTTTGAGCTTGGCGGCAAACCAGATGCCATTGCCGGCCTACTCGCGTATCGGCTTGTTTATACGATCATGCCGCTTGTTGTGGCGACAGCAGGCATTCTCATATGGGAGATCATGCGCCGCCGCCGCATGCTCGGCAAACAAGCGCGCTTCGCCAAACGTCTGGTAGAACCGCTTATCCCGAGCCTTTCTGCCAGCATCATCTTTCTTGGCGGCATCATTCTTCTAATTTCCGGTGCGACGCCGGACCTTCGTTACCGCGTAAAACTGCTGTCTGGCATCGTCCCCGAATCCCTCATGGAAATGTCCCATCTTGCCGCAAGCTTCGTTGGCGTCGCGCTGCTCATCGTGGCACGCGGCCTATCGAAGCGGCTGGCACGGGCTTGGGTGGCCGCACAGATCCTTCTCCTCAGCGGTGCTGCGTTTTCTCTGGCCAAGGGCCTCGACTGGGAAGAAGCGACCATTCTCTGCATCTTCGCCTTTACGCTCTGGGGGTTTCGGGATTCGTTCTATCGGCGACCGATTTTGGGACCGTTCTATTTGAGCTGGAACTGGATCGCGACCGTTGCTACCACCGTCCTTGTTTCCACGTGGCTCGGCTTCTTCGTCTACCGCCATGTGGAATATTCCAACGACCTCTGGTGGAATTTTGCATGGAACGGCAACGCTCCCCGCTTTCTGCGAGCGACCGTCCTTGTTTTTGCAGTGATTGCCGCGGCCGGCCTCTACTCACTCATCAACAGAGCTGGACACCGCAAGCGGAAGGCGGATTATTCCATACCCGATGCTGTTCCCGATCTAGTTGCTCAATGGCCGCACACCGACGCCGCTCTGGCGCTGCTGGGGGACAAGCAATTCCTTCTCGCCCCCGACAACAGCGCCTTCATCATGTATGCACAATCCGGTGGCAGCCTGATTGCGCTTGGGGAACCGATTGGCAACGAATTGACGGGCAAGGAACTTGCATGGTCATTTCATGCACTGGCTGACAAGCTTGCCTTGCGAACCGTATTCTATGGTGTCGGCCCACAAAGCCTGCCCCTGTTTCTGGACATGGGACTGGTCGCCTTGAAGCTTGGGGAAGTCGCTCGCGTTGACCTCACCAACTTCTCGCTCGACGGGCCACGTCGCCAGCCATTCCGCTACGCCGACCGCAAGATCGAAAAGGATGGCCTGACGTTTGAAATCATTCCGGCAGCCAATGTTCCTCCACTCATTCCTCGTTTACGCGAGATTTCTGACGCCTGGCTCGATTTCAAATCGGGCAGCGAAAAAGGATTCTCGCTCGGTTACTTCGATGACGAATATATGAAGCGTTTCGATGTGGCTGTTCTGAAAAGTAACGGTGAAATCGTAGCTTTCGCCAATATGTGGCGTGGTGCAGATAAGCACGAAATCACCGTTGATCTCATGCGCTATATGCCCAACGTCCATAAACTCCTTATGGACGCGCTGTTTGCAAAGTTGCTGATGGCCAGCAAGGAGGAAGGTTACAAGTGGTTCAATCTTGGTGCCGCCCCCCTTTCCGGCCTGAGCGGCAGCAGGCTGGCATCCCGTTGGAACCGTTTCGGTTCTTTCATCTACAAGCGTGGAGCCGACCTCTATCACTTTGACGGCCTTAAAGCCTTTAAGGAGAAATTCGACCCAGTCTGGACCCCTCATTACATGGTTTGCCCGGGCGGCCTCGAAACCCCCCGGGCTCTTCTTGATGCCACAACCCTTATCAATGGCAGCCCGCTGGAGTTTATCCGCAAATGACAAAAAGACGCATTCTCTTTACTGTTCTCGGGCTAATGCTAGTAGCTGCGGCGGGCATTTATGGCGCTATGCACACGGGTAAGATTGCAAGGCTCTGGACGAAAATCACCAATTCGGACGAGCCAGTTATCCATGCAAGCGCCGAAAGACTGTCCAATATTCCGGTCTATATGCCAAAGAGCGATCCAGTCGGCCTTGCGATCCTCCTAAGCGACGACGGTGGTATCGGTGATCGCGAAAAGGAATTCATGGATGCCATGCTTTCCCGAAACATGATTGTTCTGCCTGTCGAGCTTGGCCCATGGCGCGCCGCGCTCGATAAGGAGGACGGCGAGTGCAATTATCTCGACTCCGATTTCGAAGCCATTGCCAAGGAAGCCCTACGCGGGCTTGATCTGGGCGTCTATTTTCATCCCGTTGTAACAGGTATCGGACAGGGGGGTACCATCGCCTACGCCGCCGCCTCGGATTCACCGGATGCGACAATTGCTGGTGCTGTGTCGCTCGATCCTGTTCCCGCCAAGACCCGTTTACCCTCGTGCACGGAAGCAGCCGAGGCAATTAAAGCTCCCGATGGAGGCTTTACCTATGATTTCAATGCCGCAATCCCAGCCCCCACTCTTGTGATCGGCCCTGCCGGATCCCCGACCAACAATCCGGTTATTGCCCGTCAGGAAAATTTCGCCGTACTTCAATCAGCGCCCGAGTTTCCGGCACGTCTGAAAATGGCTGTCGACAATGTCGTCGCCATGGCGGATCAAGATGCCAAAAATGAAGCTTTGCCAATCGTAGACCTTCCAGCAAAGGGCGGGAAAGCGGAAATGATTGCGGTTTTCTATTCGGGCGATGGCGGCTGGCGCGACCTCGACAAATCTATCGGCGAATGGCTGCAGGCTCATGGCGTTCACGTCATTGGCGTGGATTCACTGCGCTATTTCTGGTCGGAGCGAACGCCGGAAGAAATAGCCAATGACACGACAGCTATCATCAAGAAGGCTGATCCGACCAACAAGCTGCCAGTTGTAGTCCTGGGCTATTCATTCGGTGCCGATACGTTCCCATTTTCGTGGAAATATCTCGCCCCTGCCATACAGGACCGGACAAAAATGATCGGACTTCTCGGTGTCGAGACGACGACGACATTTCAGGTATCTATTGAGGGTTGGCTTGGTATGGATGGCGACAAGGATGTTGTACCGGCCATCTCGACCATCCCGCTTGACCGGGTCGTTTGTGTTTACGGCGAAGAAGAAGACGATACCGCTTGTACTGCTGGCGAGTTGAAGGGCATGGAAGTCATGAAACTGACCGGCGGTCATCACTTTGATGAAAACTATGAGCCGATTGCCGCCAGCCTGCTTGAAAAGATGCGCGCCCGCGCGGGATTGCCACCACGGCCAGACAGTTGATAGCGAATCGTTCCCATAACCAGGAGGGCGCGAACGCACTTATGAGACCGCGCAAATAAGACCTTGCCCCGGGTTCAACGGGGCAAATCAATTAACCGCCCAAATGTCCGTCCGCCTCGGGAGGTCCGTCTCGGAAGTCGATCGAAACGCCAGCTCTGCGTGGATCGATTGCCTCCTAGGTGCGCCTCGAATCGATGTGCAGATGATTATAGCAATCTCCATCTCCTCGATCGGAACGCGAGACCATAATTCGCCGGAATTACTCGGTCTGCGGAGACTTTATTGAGGCGATCACAATAGGCGAAAACCTGTAAAAATGTCACGTTGTAAAATGGTAGATAAAATATTGATACTAACCGATTAATTTTGGTGAGCGCGCAGGGATTCGAACCCTGGACCTACTGATTAAAAGTCAGTTGCTCTACCGGCTGAGCTACGCGCTCCCAAGAGGAGCAAATCGCCCCCGGAAGTGCCGCGGAACATAAGGGTGGCTTACGGATTGGTCAACACCATAAAATGAGGTTTCTCCAACATAAATTCAAAAAAATCACTGGTACGGGGCACTCCCCGCCGCGTTGCGTTGCGGAACCAGTGTTTTTCAAGCTCTGAAGGCTGCTGAATATCCTTGATAGGACGGTGATTCCGAAACCCGGTAGCATGGACAATACTATCCAGCATTTGTTTCTCCATACCGGGATATTGCCGCCCGATCGTGCTACAGCTAGTTTCATTAGGATAACCGAACAGCACGGTGTTTCATGTCTCTGGCGACCAAGGCATTTTCTCATTTCCGACGTTCCTTATCCGGCGTAGGTATCGCACTCGGCACACTGTTCTTTGCAGCCGCGCTTACGCCAAGCCTAATTCCACGCACCTATGTCATGCAGGGAGTTCTTGGAGGCGTCGCTTTCGGAACAGGTTATGGCATTGGCGTATTGTGGCGCTGGCTGTGGCACTATCTTGAATTACCGGAACCCCGAAACCGGCTGCGTAACCGGGTCAATCTGATTGTTGGGGTCATCTGTCTGGCGGTCGCCATCGCAGCACTTTATTTTGCGGCTGGCTGGCAGAACTCGGTTCGTGCAGTCATGGATATGGAACCAGTGGCAAGCGCCTATCCAGCGAGCGTTTCCGCATTGGCTGTACTGACATTTCTGATTCTGCTGGTTCTGGCTCGCCTTCTCATTCGGCTGGGGAAACTGGTCTCCGCCAAGGTGCAGCTTGTCATGCCTCGCCGATTAGCCAATGTCCTGGGCGTCACGATCACCGTCATCCTTGTCTGGACAATCGCCAACGGCCTGCTCATCCAGTCCACCTTCAAGGTTCTGGATCGTTCATTTCACGAGTTTGACGCCCTGATCGAACCGGATCGCCCACAACCGACCGCGCCGAACAAGACTGGCAGTGCCGATTCGCTTTTGCATTGGGACGAACTTGGGCGAGCTGGACGTGAGTTCGTTTCCTCTGGACCTGATGCCGCCGATATTGCTGCCTTGACAGGTGAAAAAGCCATAGATCCGATACGGGTTTACGCAGGTCTGCAAGTAGCCGATACGCCTGAACAACGAGCCCAACTGGCACTTGAGGAACTGAAACGTCAACATGGTTTTGATCGTTCTGTCCTAGTCATCATAACTCCAACTGGCACGGGATGGGTAGATCCGGCAGCCATGGACGGACTGGAGTTTCTGCACAATGGCGATGTAGCCAGCGTCGCCATGCAATATTCTTATCTTTCCAGTCCATTGTCGTTGTTGTTTCAACCGGAGTACGGAGCTGAAGCGTCGCGAGCCCTTTTCATATCCATCTATAACCACTGGAAAGAACTGCCACGCGAGCATCGTCCTCGCCTTTATCTTTATGGATTGAGCCTCGGCGCCATGAACTCGGAAGTCTCCTCCGAGCTTTTTGAAATGCTCGACGATCCAATCAACGGCGCGTTGTGGAGCGGACCGCCCTTCCCGAGCCGGGACTGGAAAGCCATGACCAGACGAAGGAACCCGGGAACGCCTGAATGGCTGCCAGTATTTCGTGATGGTTCCTTTGCGCGCTTTATGAATCAGAACGGCGAAGCGCCAGGAAACGGAACACGCTGGGGGCCAATGCGAGTGGTTTATCTGCAATATGCCAGCGATCCGGTGACTTTCTTCGACAGCTTGTCATTCTATCGCCAGCCAGCCTGGATGCAGGCACCGCGCGGACCGGACGTTTCACCTGAGCTGCAATGGTATCCGGTTGTCACCATGCTGCAATTGGCACTCGACATGGCTTTTGGCACGACCACGCCGATAGGACATGGACATGTCTATGCTCCGGAACATTATGTCGATGCGTGGTTGGAAGTCACAGACGTGACCGGCTGGGACCCAGATGAGCTTCGTAAGCTCAAACGCTACTTGCGTCAGAAAATGGATGGAGACGACGTTGACGGTTACGAACAACGCGGTGGATAAGATGCGTTTCAAATCAGATAGTTGGAGTCATATTGCTCTTCGCGCCAGCTATCGGTGATCGAGTGCTTTCTGCGGCATTTGGGAAATGTTCAGATTGAGCACTGGAAGCGATCCGTTCGGCATTATTTGTTCTTGGCAACAAGCCGTCCCGTCTTTCCACGACCATATCGCTTTTTGATTCAGGCTCTAGGTCCAAAAAGACAAAGCCGCCCATAAAGGACGGCTTCATTGAGCTTTGACAAGTCTCCACTATCAATATGGCGAATAACACTGCTGACGTGGACCATTATACGGCTGAAATGTATTATCAGACGCCCGATAGGACCTATAACGATTATAACACCACCGGACATGCGCGTTGCTGTAACCGTAAGCAGGTGCGCGGTAGACTGGCGGCGGAGGCGGCGCGGCAATCGCACCGCCAATCATTGCTCCAGCGCCGAACGCGGCGAGCGGATACCACCAACCGTCATTATGGCGACGATAGCCATGGCGATGATAGCGGTGACCGCGATAGCCATTCCAATAGCCCGGTCCCGGGCGGTGAGGACGGCCATGCCAGCCCGGGTGATATCCAGGTCGGTGACCGCCCCAGTGCCCATGCCTCGGTCCGCGACGCCAGCGATCGTCACGGACCTGTTGAACGTTTTCATTGCTTGCCGCAGGCGCAGTGGGCATGACAGGTGCAGCCGAGACCGGCATCATGGCGCCGATCAGAAAGCTTGCACCGACAAGGCCAACCATCATTTTTTTGAAGGTGTTCATCCTGTGCTTCTCCATTTCAATGATGCCATCATTGCTTTCCGTTTATGAATGCCCGCTGAATACTACCGCAAAATTGCGTACGCACCTTATTTTCACCTTGCAGGCGCAACTGTTCCCGCTGCTGTTCAACGTAAGGCGCGATAATTCATCCTGGTTATTCCGTTATTTATGTTAGAAAATTAAGCGACAATCAGATAACTTGTCTGAAGCAGGGGGGCTTGTAAGCGTTCTCAGTCAGTGGGGGGTTGCATTGGCAACAAGAGTAAAGCCGTCCGTAAAAATGTTGGGAGCATGTTTCTCCCAGGAGGCGAATCCTTTCACGGCGGCAGTTGAACTGACGCCCTTGCCAATGCTGATCACAAATCCCCGTCTGCCGGACAATCCTATCATTTATGCAAACAAGGCTTTCCAGAATCTGACTGGCTACGAGGCTGATGAAATCATCGGGAAGAATTGCCGATTCCTTCAGGGACCTGACACAGATCCGAAGCATATCGAAGCTATCCACGCGGGACTGGAAGCGGAGCAGTCAGTCGACATCGATATTCTGAACTATAAGAAGTCAGGGGAAGCATTCTGGAACCGGCTTCATATTTCCCCGGTCAAAACCGACGCAGGTGAGCTTCATCACTTCGTTTCATCCCAGCTTGACGTGACGCTGGAACTTGGCAAACTCGTTGAACTTGAAAAAGAGCGCGAGACGCTCTCAATCGAAAAGCAACGCAGCAGTGATCAGTTGCAGTATATCGTTGAAGTTGCGAATGTGGGCTTCTGGACGCGAGATTATCATACCGGTCAAATCAACTGTTCGGCGGAGTATCGGCGCATTTTCGGACTGACACCGGATGAGCCAGTCAACTACGACAAGATAATCGATATGGTGGTGCTTGAAGATCGGATGACGCTGCTCCAGCGATCACAAGAGTCGTTTACAACCGGAAAATCTTTCCGGGTGGAATACCGCATCGCCAACAGGCTGGGTCAGGTACGCTGGGTTGAAACCCGCGCCAAAGCCCTGATGGGCAAATCGCCTACGCTTTTGGGCATTGTTATCGATGTCACCGAACGCAAGAAAGCCGAAGCGGACAAGGCACTCGTGACCCGCGAAATTTCACATCGCTTCAAGAACTCAATGGCGATGGTGCAATCAATTGCGAACCAGACGCTGCGCAATGCCACTGATCCACAAACGGCGGGCGAGCTGTTCAGCGAGCGGCTGCGTGCCCTGAGTCAGGCCCATGACATGCTGCTCAGGGAAAACTGGACGGGTACAACGATCAGCCAGATTTGCGAAACCGCCCTCGCCCCTTTCAACAGCACATTCGGCCATCGAATCCGAACCGGGGGTCCGGAACTCGTTGTGAGCGACCGTATAACGGTTTCTCTTTCGCTTGGCTTGTACGAACTCGCCACCAATGCCGTGAAATACGGCGCGCTTTCCAATGAGGATGGTACGATCCAATTTAGCTGGGATGTCGTTGAGCGGCCGGGCGAGCGGAAGTTTCATATGCGCTGGGTCGAAAGCGGAGGCCCGACAGTAGAACGCCCCAGCCGCCGTGGCTTCGGCCAGCGGCTGCTCTATTCCGTTCTTACAGGCGAACTAAAGGCCAAATGCGATATCAACTTCGCGCCAAGCGGATTGGTGATCGACGTGTTGGCCCCTATGACGCCGGACGTATTTCCGCAATTGGATAGTCTTTCCGATACACAAACTGAACCGGCTTAAAAAAGAGCAGCGGAACCGCTGCTCTTCTCCTTTTTAGTTGTGCGGGCCTCGACGACGCGGCTCAATGTAGATTCGGTCGTGATAACGGTCCCGATCCCGACGCCAGCGGCGATCACGGTCGCGTTCGCGATAGTAGCGTGGTGGATGGCGGTCCCACCCGTGACGATCATCCCGCCAGCGGCGATCAGTAACGCAACGACCGCTCGGCGTACGGACCATACCGCGACGGCAGCGATAATCGACCCGAATGCCAGAGCCTACACCGTCAACAGAAACAGACGGTACGATTGGAGCAAAGGAGGTGCCCGCCTCAGCAGAAGCGGTCACTGCGAAAAGGGCGAGCACCGCACTCAGTAACGTCAATCTCATTCGGGGTTCCTTTCCAGAGTTGACCAGCATGGGACTCTTGCCCCGTGGATAGGTAGGCTAATCAGCCATTTGGTAAAATCACTTAATCTTACGACGCTCTATCAATCTCGACCGTGCGTTACAAAGATGCCGCAGGAGCAATCCCTATGAATAAATACCAATTTTTTGGAGAGAATTTTTAAGGAAGTCGAGATAACAGAAGCCTGTTGAATTTGCACATAGTCCCTTCTAAGCAAGGGCAAACCGCAGAATATTCAATCCGCGAAGCCAATCCGGCATTAGTCCAGCACGACCGGGCGGAGCTTTGCGGCTATCGAAAGGGCAGGAACATGGGTTATTCGATCTCCGAACTCGACGCTGCATGGGGGTCGAAAACCGGACTGGGAACAACCCAGACAGAATGGGTCGAACTCGTCAGCAGCTTGCCTGAAGAACATTCTATCATTCTTCGTGATTTGATTGCCCGTCACCGCGAGCAGTTTGTCGGTGTGTTTTACGACCGCCTTATGAGCAATCGCGATGCGGCAGTTTTCCTGTCCCAGAAAATGGTGCAGGAACGCCTGCATAATTCGCTGAGCGACTGGTTGCAGAAGATGTTCCAGAAGACAGCCCGCGATGTTGACATTTTCATTCGCGAACAGCGCAAGGTGGGCGAAGTTCACGCCCGTATTGATGTGCCGATCCATGTCGTCATGCAGGGGGCACGCCTGCTCAAAAACGAAATCGTTCGTCAACTGGAGCTTGAGGTTGCTTCACGCGAGGTTCTGGCGCGCCTGATCGTGCATGTCAGCAATGCCATCGACATCGCGATTGAAATCATGAGCCAGGCTTTTGTAAAGGACGCCCGTGAAAGCGCCCAGACCGACGAAGCCTATCGGGCTTTTACATTAAGTCACGATTTTCCACTGGAACGCGAATCGCAACGCGCTGCGCTTATGGAATGGAGCCAGTCGATCCTCTTCAACCTCTATGGCAATCCCGACAGTCTGCTTCACACGCTCGCAAGCTCGGACTTCGGGTTGTGGTTGCAGCACAAAGCCGATCTTATGTTTTCCAATTCTGGCACGTTGGAGCACATCCGTCGGAATGTAGAACATATCGACCATGTGCTCCTTCCGGCAATCAATAGCGCTCGCAAAGATAACCCAACTGAACTCGCAGCCTCTTTGTCACTGTTCCAGACCAAGATAGGTGAAGTGAAGTTTTTGCTGTCCGAACTCTTTCAGGCGGCGGCGGCCATGGAAACGGGTCGTGATCCGCTGACACGCGCGCTCAATCGTCGTTTCATGCCGTCAATCTTGACCCGTGAAGTGCGCATGGCCTCCCAGAAGGCAATGGATTTAAGCGTATTGATGATCGACATTGATCACTTCAAGAACATCAACGACACATATGGGCACAGCAGCGGCGATGCCGTTCTGCAGCAGGTCGCGGAAGCAATCCTTTCGCTTTGCCGCCCGAGTGACTTCGTGTTCCGCTATGGTGGCGAGGAATTTCTGGTCGCCCTCGTAGAGGCAGACGAAAATAAGGCTTTTGCAATTGGCGAAGAACTGCGCAAGCAGATTGCATATCAGCCTTTGAACCTTCCCAATGGCGCACGTCGGTCTGTGACTTTGTCCATCGGTGTGGCTGCATTCAATGGTCATCCGGACTATAGCCATCTCGTCAATGCCGCAGACCGTGCCCTCTATCGGGCCAAGCAGGCAGGACGTAATCGCTGTGAAAAGGAAGTGCCGCTCGCGATTCATTGATCGGAGAGGCATTTTGACATCTGGCGGTTACGCTGCAAAACCGCCATATGCTGCCATCATGACTAATAATTCAGCTTTCCCCGTTATCGAGACAGCTTCTCAAAAACCGCGTGAGCGCAACGCGCTGGAGGCCCATTTCCTACCCGTCACCGCAGATGCCGCTCCTGTCGATTGGGTCGTTGCAGACGGTCTAACAGATTATGAAGCCGCGCTTGCTTACATGGAAGCCCGCGTCCAGGCGATCCGGGAAGGCACCGCCAATGAACTCGTGTGGCTGGTAGAGCATCCCCCGCTTTACACGGCGGGGACAAGCGCCAATGCAGACGATCTCCTGACCCCGGACAGCCTACCTGTCTTCAATACCGGACGCGGCGGAGAATATACCTATCACGGGCCAGGTCAGCGCGTCGCCTATGTGATGCTCGACCTGAAACGCCGCCGCGAGGATGTACGCGCCTTTGTGACGGCGCTCGAACAATGGATCATCGAGAGCCTCGCCGAGTTCAACATCAAAGGCGAACGGCGCGAGGACCGTGTCGGCGTGTGGGTTAGCCGACCTGAAAAGCCACGCCTTGCCAATGGTAGCATGTGTGAAGACAAGATTGCGGCTATCGGCATCCGTCTGCGGCGTTGGGTAAGCTTTCACGGCATAGCCATCAATGTGGAACCCGATCTCAGCCATTATTCCGGCATCGTTCCTTGCGGAATCTCCGAACATGGCGTCACAAGCCTAGTGGACCTAGGATTGCCTGTAACAATGGGCGATATGGACGTCGCTTTGGGAAAAGCGTTTGAGAGGGTCTTCGGCCCGCGTCAGCTCAGATAGCTCTGCCTTAAGTCATCGCGTCCGCTTTTACCCGGCGCTCGCGCATGAAAACATAGAAGCCTGATCCGACGATGATTGCGATACCGAGCCATTTCGATGGGGTCGGGAAATCACCGAATATGATGAGGCCCACCAGAACCGCATTGACGATTTCAAGATACTGGAACGGTGCCAACATTGATGCCGGTGCAAGCTTGAAAGCCTGTACCACCATAAGATGGCTTACGGTACCGATCGTTCCAAGAAACAGCAGAAGTAGCCAGGGCTGAATGCCTTGCGGCAGCCCGAAACTCAGGTCGTCAAGTTCCGCCGCAGTTCCAAATATCATAGCAATCCCGGCGAGCATCCACCCGCCGACACCTGCATAGAACTGCATTACCAGCGGGCTTTCTTTCGCACCATATTTGCGATTCAGGATCAAGTAGATCGCGAAAGTTACGGCTGTCGCCAGCGGTAGAAGCGAGACAGCTCCGAAAATCTCAAAACTCGGCTGAATTACGATCATCGTGCCCACGAGACCGATCCCAACAGCACTGAACCTCCTCCAGCCCACTTTTTCCTTTAGGAACACAGCTGAAAATAGTGTCAGAATAAGCGGCTCGGCAAAGAAGACAGCCATGGCATCTGCCAACGGCATATATTTGATCGCCGTGAAGAAACAGAGACCTCCGAACCCCATCAATGCCCCGCGGATGAGATTTCCGGCCAAATACTGGGTTCGCAGCGCAGCAAAACCACCAACTACGAGGAGGATAAAGAACATCAGCCAGCACTGAATGAAAAAGCGCATGAATGTGACAGTAGCCGGTGGCATATTGTCCACCATGGCAAGCCATTTGCCGATGGCATCCATCAACGGCAGCAAAAGCACCGAGAGTACCATGATCGCCATGCCCTTTACGTGCGCTTCCATGCCGCCTGTCGCGCTGCTCTGCATTTCAAACTCTCGGTATCTGCAATGTTCCCGCTATGGCTCTATGCGAACTACTGCAGCGTTTCCATCCAATTTGATCGGAATCGTCCCGCTTGTTTGACTTTCGACCGCTTTCTGGTGCAAGTTAGTTCCGTTCTGAACAAAACCCTTTGAAAAAGTCGTGCGAAAACGGAACGTAAGGCGAACTTTAGTCGCCTTTCGTGAGCGCGCATGGCATCATTCGAGTGATTCGCGAACAGTATTTTCCGGCCGATGACGATTAATCTCGACACAGGCCTCCTGAAATTAAGACAGAGAGCTTTTCGGAACAGATGGACGATAGCAACGATCTCTTCTCGAGAGTGGTCAACAATGCCCGAGAACGGGAACAGGGACGACAAGGTGAGAAACCGGGGTCGCCACAGCCCGTTGCACAGCCAGTGGCAGCGCCGTCGCTCTCTGTTCCAAAACCGGCAACGATCAAGGTTCCGCCTGTTTCATCGGCAGGTGACGACTATAACGCTTCATCTATCCGTGTTCTGGAAGGTCTGGAGCCGGTTCGCCTGCGTCCCGGCATGTATATTGGCGGCACGGACGAAAAGGCGCTGCACCACCTCTTCGCCGAGGTCATCGACAACTCGATGGACGAAGCGGTCGCAGGGCACGCCAATTTCATCGAAGTGAGCTTCGATGCCGACGGATTTGTAACGGTCTCGGACAATGGGCGCGGCATTCCTGTGGATGAGCATCCCCAGGTGCCCGGAAAGTCCACGCTCGAAGTCATAATGACCAAACTGCATGCGGGCGGCAAGTTCGACGGCAAGGCTTATGAAACTTCTGGTGGCTTGCATGGCGTCGGCGTTTCGGTGGTGAATGCCCTTTCCGATGTGTTGGAAGTGGAAGTCGCACGCAATCGCCGTCTTTATCGCCAGCGCTTCTCGCGCGGTATTCCACAAGGCGGACTGGAAGAGCTCGGTGAAGTGCACAATCGTCGCGGCACCCGCGTTCGCTTCCATCCAGACCCTGATATTTTCGGTAAGACGGCACAGTTTGATCCGCATCGTCTCTACCGCATGGCACGGTCCAAAGCCTATCTGTTCGGCGGCGTTGAAATTCGCTGGAACTGCGATCCTGCCCTCCTCGACCCCAAGAAAGAAACACCTGAAAAGGCCGTATTCCACTTCCCTGGTGGTTTGAAGGACTATCTAGAGGCATCGCTTGGCAAGGAACATCAGGTCACACGTGAGGTTTTCGCAGGAAAGACAGAAAAGCAAGGTGGCCACGGGGCCGTCGAATGGGCCGTTTCGTGGTTTGGTGGGGACGGGTTTGTCCACTCCTACTGCAACACCATCCCGACCGGTGACGGTGGTACGCATGAAGCGGGTTTGCGTATTGCTCTGACGCGCGGACTGAAAGCCTATGCGGAACTGACCAACAACAAGCGCGCTTCGATCATAACCACTGATGACGTGATGGTATCGGCTGCAGGAATGCTATCGGTGTTCATCCGTGAGCCGGAATTTGTAGGCCAAACCAAGGACAAACTTGCCACTGTCGAAGCGCAGCGCATCGTTGAGAATGCTATCCGTGATCCATTCGATCACTGGCTTACCGCATCTCCACAGGAAGCGTCCCGCCTTCTGGACTGGGTTATCGACCGTGCAGACGAGCGCTTGCGTCGCCGTCAGGAAAAGGAAACCGTCCGCAAAAGCGCAACACGCAAGCTGCGCCTGCCTGGCAAGCTTGCTGATTGCACGCAGAACGCAGCAGCCGGGGCGGAACTGTTCATCGTCGAAGGTGACTCGGCAGGTGGTTCAGCCAAACAGGCACGAAACCGTGCCAATCAGGCCATCTTGCCATTGCGCGGCAAGATTTTGAACGTTGCCAGCGCCGGACGCGAAAAACTGACGGCAAACCAGCAGATTGCCGATTTGGTTCAGGCGCTGGGCTGCGGTACGCGCAAGAACTATCGGGAAGACGATTTGCGCTACGACCGCGTTATTGTCATGACCGATGCGGACGTCGACGGTGCGCATATTGCGTCGTTGCTCATCACATTCTTCTATCAGGAAATGCCGGATTTAATTCGTAACGGTCATCTTTATCTGGCAGTGCCACCACTTTTCCGCTTGAGCCAGGGCGGAAAAGTCGCCTATGCGCGTGACGAAGCCCATAAGGACGAGCTTCTGCGCACCGTATTCACTGGGCGTGGTAAAGTGGAGATCGGTCGTTTCAAAGGCCTTGGCGAGATGCGCGCCGAACAGCTCAAGGAGACTACCATGGACCCGAAGAAGCGCACGCTTCTGCGTGTTCAGGTGGACGAAGAGTATGTCGATGAAACCCGCAACACCGTCGATGAACTGATGGGCACCAAGCCGGAAGCACGTTTCCGGTTTATCCAGGACCGTGCAGCTTTTGTCGAAGAGCTGGATATTTAGACCGTCTCTGATGAAACACGAAATCCTTTCAAAAATACAGAGTACATGAACGGCAATTTGCAAGCGCGATGCCGTTCATGTACATTATTAATGAAGCCAATCAAGCTATTGGCAAAACAAAGCTTCAGGCTTTCACATCGATCCCGAGCTTGGCTTCAATCTCGTCAATCGATTCCTTGACAAAGAACGTCTGATCGGTGCTCAACGTCACAATGCGTGTGCCCGTTCCATAGGTGTTATAGGAAAGAACGTGATTGAAATTCACGGCAAGCTTTTCGCCGTTCACTTCTGTTAGCATGATCCACATCGCTTGCCCTCCTCATGATTTCATATCTCTAAGGAAGGATAGGCGCGATGGACTATTCGGCAACGGTCGCGCTAAGATGAACCGTCAAAGCTCGGTGCGCATACGGACTTTCTCGACGGTTCTTCCAAAACTCTCCGACCATTCGTATCCCTGCCAGTCGATCTGGAAACCAGCTTTTATATAAAGGTTGATCGCAGGAAGATTATCCGCATGTGTGCCGATCAGCGCTTCAACAAAACCATCGAGCAGTATCTGGGCCATCACTGCACCAAGGAGTTGCCCGCCAATTCCCTGCCCGTGAAAGAGTGGATCGATCCATAAATCGGAAATGTAATTGGTTCGGGGGACTCGGGCGCTCCAGCCAGCCACAGCTCCCGCCTTTTCGGCAACCAGGACGCCGTCTGCATTCCCTTGGAGATCGCGCTGAAACTTGGCTTCCAGCGCCTTTTGTCTAGCGGCATTTAGTTCAATATCGCGCGCAGCTATCCGCCATGCTCTAACCGCTAATGCGGCCATATAAACAAATTCGCCGGGGAGAACCCGGCGAATAAGAAGATCGGCTTTTACCACCACTTTGCCGGAGTAAACCTTCCGGCGGCCTGTTCGATAGCGTGGGCTGCCTGAAACAGTGTCTCTTCCTCGAACGGGCGTCCGATCAACTGAAGGCCAAGCGGCAAGCCTCTGTCATTAATGCCAGCAGGCACGGCAATGCCCGGCAAGCCCGCCATGTTGACCGTTACCGTGAAGATGTCATTGAGGTACATCTTGACCGGATCATTGGCGAGCTCCTCATCGGCGAGACCAAAAGCAGCCGATGGCGTTGCTGGCGTCAGGATCGCGTGTACGCCCAAGGCGAATGCGTCTTCAAAATCCTTCTTGATCAGCGTACGCACCTTCTGTGCACGCAGATAATAGGCGTCGTAATAGCCTGCCGACAGAACATAGGTGCCGATCATGATGCGGCGCTTGACTTCCTTGCCGAAACCAGCCGCGCGGGTCTGCTCGTACATATCGGCAATGTCCTTGCCAGGTACACGCAGACCGTAACGCACGCCATCATAACGGGCGAGATTTGAAGAAGCTTCTGCCGGCGCCACAATATAATAAGCGGGCAGCGCATACTTCGTGTGTGGCAGCGAAATATCGACAATCTCAGCGCCGGCATCCTTCAGATATTGGATACCCTTCTGCCAAAGCCCCTCAATTTCGTCCGGCATACCATCAACGCGATATTCCTTCGGAATGCCTATTTTCATGCCTTTGAGCGACCTGCCGATAGCAGCCTCGTAATCCGGGACAGGCAGATCGACCGATGTCGTATCCTTGAGATCAAGCGAAGCCATTGATTTCAACAGGATTGCGGCGTCACGCACGTCGCGGGCAATCGGCCCAGCCTGATCAAGTGATGAAGCGAATGCAACCGTTCCCCAGCGCGATACACGACCGTAGGTCGGCTTAATGCCAACAGTGCCAGTGAACGCCGCTGGCTGACGGATCGAGCCGCCAGTATCAGTTGCAGTGGCACCGGCGCAAAGCTGCGCGGCAACAGCGGCGGCCGAACCGCCCGACGAACCGCCAGGCACCAAATCAGCGTTGGAGCCATTAGCACGCCATGGATTTTTGACCGAACCGTAATATGAGGTTTCGTTGGATGACCCCATCGCAAACTCATCCATGTTGAGCTTGCCGAGCATAACCGCCCCATCAGCCCACAAATTGGCCGTGACGGTCGATTCATATTCTGGCTTGAAACCATCCAAAATATGGGAGCAGGCCTGCGTATGTACGCCCTTGGTCGCAAAAAGATCCTTCACGCCAAGCGGAATGCCTTCCAGTGCGCCTGCTTCACCCTTGGCGATACGCTCATCCGAAACCTTGGCCATCGAACGCGCTTGATCGTGAGTCACTTTCACATAAGCGTTGATGGTTTCATTCGCGGAGTCGATAGCGGAAAGATAGGCGTCGGTGAGTTCAGTCGCGGTGATGGCTTTGGCCCTCAGCTTGTCGCGCGCCTCGGCAATGGTCAGTGCGGTCAGTTCGCTCATCGTCAAATCCTGTCAATGCGTCTCAACGAGACGCTTTTCAAAAAAGGCGCTGTATTCGGATTCCGGGTAGTCCAGAACCACACCGCAGCGCGTAAAACCTGAATTCTCATAAAGCCGCCATGCAGCTTCAAAACCAGGCCCCGTGCCGGTTTCGAGTACAAGACGGGAGATGCCCTTGGTCCTTGCCTCATCAACAATCGCATCCACCAGAACAGAACCAACGCGCTTTCCGCGTACTTCCGGAAGAGTGAACATGCGCTTCACTTCGCCGACGCCATCATCGTGCAGCTTCAAGGCACCGCAGCCGACGGCCTCGCCATCTTCATCGCGCGCCACGAAAACCACCATGTCTGGCCCAGCCATCTGCTCCACTGTCATTTTGAACTGGAACTCCGGTGGCGACAACGGCAGAAGATGCGCATTCAGGTCTTCGACCAATGCACGCACATCGTCCTGCAAGGGGGTCTCAATCGAAACCCGAACGGCCATGATCTACTCCACGACCTTGGGTACGACAAAGAAATTGTCTTCGGTAACGGGCGCGTTGGCGACCACTGCGGCAGCAATACCGCCGTCCGTTACCTCATCCTGGCGCATGCGCATTTTCATCGGCGTAACGGAAGTCATAGGCTCAATACCATCAACATTGACTTCATTCAGTTGCTCGACAAAGCCCAGAATAGCATTGAGTTCGCCAGTCATGCGTTCGGCATCGTCATCACTTACGGCAATTCGCGCCAGATGCGCGACGCGCTTGACGGTAGAAATATCGACGGACATCCTGTTCTCCGCAAATGCTAGATTGGGCGGCGAACCGCCACCCTAAAGAGTTTTCCTACCGGCTATAACGGCGCGATTGTTGAAGCGCAACATTTCTTGCGCTCAAGAGCCCTCTAGAAATTGTGAACCGTCCCTGCCGGGGCCACCAGGACTTTGGTTTCCCGGTGATCGGCCATTCCAGCCACGAACTTGTCCGCCGTCTGGTCGATGATCGGAAACGAAGCGTAATGGCATGGCAGCACAGTTTTGAAGTTGAAATAGCGTTGGCAGGCAAGAGCGGCGACCGCGCCTCCCATCGTGAAGCGATCGCCGATGGGAACGATGCCAATCTCAGGTCGATGAAGCTCATTGATAAGCCCCATGTCAGAGAAGATATCCGTGTCACCCATGTGATAGAGCGTTGGTGCATCCTCGAAATGGAATATCAGGCCATTCGGATTGCCAAGTGCCTGCGAAACACCGTTCTCCGTCAGCATTGCCGAGGAGTGGAGTGCATTGACGAAGGTAACAGTGAACCCATCATGCGCCAACGTGCCACCCGTATTGCCGGGATCGAGCTTTTCCACGCCCTGACTACCAAGCCAGCTCGCGAGATCGGCATTGGCAACGACTGTCGCGCCATGCTCCTTGGCGATCGCCACTGTATCACCAACATGGACGCCATGACCGTGGGTGAGCGCAATATGGGTTACGCCCTTGGTCGCTTGCTTGAAATCGACGCCTTTAGCACCGGGATTTCCGTTCAGAAACGGATCGATGAGAATAACGGCCTTTGCCGTTTCAACGCGGAAAGCGGCATGGCCAAGCCAGGTAAGTTTCATCAAGTCTCTCCTCAATCTCTGTTTCTGTCTCGATTTCCGGTTTGCGAACAGATATGACGCCGATAAAGTCGAAGGCAATATGAAACCACTTCAAAATCCGATGAGGACCAATGGCTGTCGTTGAAATCGAGGAAATTCCGGCGCTGCTCCAGCCCGGGCAGACGATTGCCGGACTGGACCTGGGAACCAAGACCATCGGCCTCGCGGTGTCGGATCTTGGTCTTTCCTTTGCGCATCCGCGCCCTGTTATCAAAAGGGCGAAATTTTCCCTCGACGCACAGGTGCTTCTGAAGGCGCTTGATGGGGACAAAGTCGGCGTTATAGTTATCGGTTTACCTATGAACATGGACGGAACATCTGGTCCCCGCGTTCAGGCTACGCGGGCATTTGTTCGCACCATGCAGCCTTTGACTGACCTGCCCTTCGTTTTCTGGGATGAGCGCCTGTCCACTGTCGCTGCTGAACGGGCGTTGATCGGCATGGATGTCTCACGCGGCAAACGGGCAGAACGTATCGATTCGGCTGCGGCATCCTTCATTCTTCAAGGTGCGCTCGACCGCCTGCGTAGCATCAGGCAGTCGGCACCCGACGACTACGACGCCGGATAAAGCTGATCGAGAATCCGCTCGGCATTATGGCGAGCATCCAGCATGCCATAGGTCGAACGCCACTGGCCCCCAAGACGAGTCTCGATGAACGCATCAGCCACGTCGTCCGCCCCGAGCTGGCGCAATTCTGCCGCTGCTGCCGCATAGGCTAACTGCTCTGTCAGGAGGCGTGCAACGCCCGGATCGGTTTCGGTGAGTTGCAATGCAGCACGCAGCACATCGAGTGTACCCTGTCCGCGCGGACCAAGTTGCCCGCCGATCCACTCCAGCACCTCATCGAAAAGCCCCGGAGCGCGTGAAAGCACGCGCGCCACATCCAGCGCCATAACATTGCCTGATCCTTCCCAGATCGCATTGACCGGCGCTTCGCGGTAGGCACGCGCAAGATTGCCGTCTTCGATGTAACCGTTGCCGCCAAGACACTCCATTGCTTCATAGAGTAATGCAGGTGCGATCTTGCAAACCCAGTACTTCACCACCGGCGTCATGCAGCGGGCAAAAGCAGCCTCGGCACGATCGCTTGCAGCCATATCGAAAGCACGTGCCAGCCGCATGGAAAGCGCAGTCGCACCTGCAACATCGAGCGCCATGTCGGCAAGAACGCGCTGCATCAATGGCTGCTCGACAAGAGCCTTGCCGAATACCTGACGATGACGGCTGTGATGCACGGCTTCGGCTAGGCCTGAACGCATTAGTCCGGCCGATGCTACAGCGCAATCGAGCCGTGTCAGAGTGACCATATCCATGATCGTTTTGACGCCCTCACCAGGGTTTCCGATCAGATGGCCAATCGCACCGTCGAATTCAACTTCCGACGACGCATTAGACTTGTTGCCGAGCTTGTCTTTGAGGCGTTGGAAAAAGAACCCGTTCCCGCTCCCCTGCGAAGTGAGACGCGGCAGCAGAATGCAGGAAAGACCGTCTTCGGCCTGCGCAAGCGTCAGAAAAGCATCTGACATCGGAGCGGACATAAACCACTTGTGACCGGTAATAGTATAGGTTCCATCGTCATTTCGTGTCGCGCGCGTCGTATTGGCGCGCACATCAGTTCCACCCTGTTTTTCGGTCATGCCCATGCCAAGTGTGATGCCCTGCTTGGCAAAAGCCGGTTTCTGCGAAAAATCGTACTTCCGCGTAAGGATGATCGGCGACCATTCCTTATAGACTTCTGGCGACGCCATAATCGCGGCTAGCGAAGCGCTTGTCATGGTGAGCGGGCAGAGATGCCCCGCCTCAAGCTGCGCAGTCAGAAAAAAGCGCGATGCACGTGCCTGATGACGACGGCCGCTTTCGAGTGGGGTACCTTCCCAGATGGAGCAATGCAGGCCCGCAGCAATGGAACGGCGCATGAGCGCATGATAGGCTGGATGATATTCGACAAGGTCGATACGGTTGCCCTGCCGGTCATGCGTACGTAGTTTCGGCAGTTCGGTATTGGCGAGACGCGCAAGGTCGTGTGCTTCAGCCGACAATACAAAACGGCCCGTATGTTCCAGATCGGCATGCAGCTCCTTCGGAAAATGCGCCGCAATCTGCATAAGAAGCGGATCGCTCAAATA
This sequence comes from Ochrobactrum sp. CGA5, assembly GCF_006345815.1. Classification (GTDB taxonomy): domain Bacteria; phylum Pseudomonadota; class Alphaproteobacteria; order Rhizobiales; family Rhizobiaceae; genus Brucella. The sequence continues at coordinate 370,858 of NZ_VCIG01000005.1, forward strand.
GGCATTGTTGCCCGTCATGGGCGGTGTCTGGTTGGTAACATCGTGCGTTTTCAAAAGCTCATTCCGTATTGTGCGATTCAACTTAATTTATGTTTCTTGCACTTCATTTGCTAAGATTTTGCCATCCTGAACTCGATTTGTCGTCAGGACTGCATCGGTTTTTCTTGGTGAATCGCCCGAAGCCATTATAAGGACGGTTGCGAGACCTGCCTCAAGGTCCTATACGGATGACTTGCCATGACAAATCAAACGGTCCCTCCGCTTTTCCCTCACCGCCACCTGCTGGGCATCAAGGGGCTTTCGCCCCTGGACATTCTTTGCCTTCTTGATCTCGCCGATCAGGAAATCGCTGTTTCAAGACAGCCGGAGAAGAAAAAGTCCGTGCTACGTGGTCGCACGCAAATAAATCTTTTCTTCGAAGCATCGACGCGAACCCAATCGTCGTTCGAGCTGGCCGGAAAACGGCTTGGCGCCGACGTCATGAATATGTCGGTCGGTAACTCATCGGTCAAGAAAGGCGAAACGCTCATCGATACGGCGATGACGCTGAATGCCATGCAACCGGATATATTGGTCATCCGTCATGCTTCGGCAGGCGCCGCTGCCCTCCTCGCACAGAAAGTCGGCTGTTCGGTGGTCAATGCCGGTGACGGTGCGCACGAACATCCCACCCAGGCACTTCTCGATGCGCTAACCATCCGCCGCGCCAAAGGTCAGATCGAGAACCTGATCGTGGCCATTTGTGGCGATGTACTGCATTCCCGTGTGGCACGCTCCAACATTCTTCTTCTCAACGCGCTCGGCGCGCGGGTACGTGTCGTCGCGCCGTCAACACTACTGCCTTCCGGCATAGCCGACATGAGCGTCGAAGTCTTCAATTCAATGGAAGAGGGCTTGAAAGATGCTGATGTCGTCATGATGCTGCGCCTTCAGCGAGAACGTATGGCTGGGTCTTTCGTGCCGTCGGTACGCGAATATTTCCGCTTCTACGGCCTCGACAAGCAGAAGCTGAGAGTCGCCAAGCCAGACGCTCTCGTTATGCATCCGGGGCCAATGAATCGCGGCGTCGAGATCGCATCCGACGTAGCCGACGGGCCGCAGAGCGTGATCCAGCAACAGGTGGAAATGGGAGTTGCAGTGCGCATGGCCGTGATGGAAGCCCTACTCGATCCGCGCCGTAACCCTAGCAACGGAGAAGCAGCATGAGCGCGATCCTGTTTGAAAACGCGCGCATCATTGATCCGTCTCGCGGCCTTGATGAGATTGGCAGTGTGCTGATCAGCGATGATAAGATTGTTGCCGCCGGAGCGGATGTTCGCAATCAGGGCGCACCGGAAGGGGCGCAAACCATCGATCTGGATGGCAAAGCAGTGTTGCCCGGTCTCGTGGATGCACGCGTCTTTGTCGGTGAACCTGGTGCTGAGCATAGAGAAACCATTGCTTCGGCAAGCCGCGCGGCGGCCGCTGGCGGTGTAACTTCCATCATTATGATGCCCGACACTGATCCGGTCATCGACGATGTAGCTCTGGTCGAGTTCGTCAAACGCACGGCGCGTGACACCGCTGTCGTCAATGTGCACCCAGCAGCGGCCATCACCAAAGGCCTACATGGCGAGGAAATGACCGAAATCGGACTTCTGCGGGATGCTGGTGCAGTCGCCTTTACGGAAGGAAGACAGACAATCGCCAATACGCAGCTCATGCGGCGCGCGTTGACCTATGCCCGCGATTTCGATGCAGTCATCGCCTGCGAAACACGCGATCCCTATCTTGGTGCAACCGGAGTAATGAACGAAGGCCTGTTTGCAAGCTGGCTTGGTCTTTCAGGCAGTCCGCGTGAAGCCGAGGTGATCCCGCTGGAACGAGATCTTCGTCTCGCGGCGCTGACGAAAAGCAATTATCACGCCGCACAGCTTTCCTGCGAAATGTCGGCGGAAGCAGTACGCCGCTCCAAGGACCTCGGCGCCAAGGTGACGGCGGGTGTATCGATCAATCATTTGTCACTCAATGAAAACGACATTGGAGAATTCCGCACCTTCTTCCGTCTGTCTCCGCCGTTGCGTAGCGAGCAGGACCGCCTTGCTATGGTTGAAGCCCTAAAAAACGGCACTATTGATATCGTCGTTTCCGCTCACGACCCGCAGGATGTTGACACCAAGCGCCTACCCTTCTCGGACGCTGAAGCCGGTGCCATCGGTCTTGAAACATTGCTGGGTGCCGCACTTCGTCTCTATCATAATGACAGCATTCCGCTATTGCGGCTGGTTGAAGTACTTTCGACAGCTCCGGCACGTATTTTCGGCCTTGATGCCGGTACGCTTAAACCAGGTGCCAAGGCAGATATCGCAATTGTCGATCTGGACGAGCCCTGGATCGTGCGTGAAGAAAATCTGCACTCACTTTCCAAAAACAGTTGCTTCGAAAGTGCGCGTCTTCAGGGTCGCGTCGTCAACACCTTAGTAGCTGGCAAGACAGTTTACTCAGCTTGAAAAACACCGCATAACCCGGAACAATCATACAAAGGTTCCGGACAGGCGGAATCGAGAAACAAGGGGACATTCATGGCCGAAACCGGGTTCCTTAGCTTGGCGCTCATAGGAGCGCTCGTCTTCGGCTATTTTCTTGGCTCTATTCCGTTTGGTTTGATACTAACCCGGTGCGCTGGGCTGGGCGATGTTCGCTCCATCGGTTCGGGCAACATCGGCGCAACGAATGTGCTGCGCACCGGTAACAAGAAGCTTGCTGCGGCAACGCTGATTTTTGACATGCTCAAAGGCACTGTCGCCGTTCTTGTCGCTTCACGCTATGGGACGGATGCTGCCATTGGCGCTGGCTTCGGTGCTTTCATTGGCCACCTCTTTCCGGTATGGATCGGCTTCAAGGGCGGCAAGGGCGTCGCTACCTATCTTGGCGTTCTCATCGGTCTTGCGTGGCCCGGTGCGCTGGTCTTCGCTGCCGTCTGGATCGTAACGGCACTCCTGACTCGCTATTCTTCCCTCGCAGCACTCATCGCCAGCATCGTTGTTCCCATCGCGCTTTATTCGAGGGGCTATGCCGCAATTGCAATCCTCTTTGTGATCATGACGGTCATCGTTATCGTTAAACACAAGGCCAATATTTCGCGCCTCTTGAACGGAACCGAAAGCAAGATTGGAGCCAAGAGATGAAGGAAAGCGCGAATTCGAAAACTGGAATTCGCCTCTCTGATCGCCAACGGCTCAATTGGCTGCGCCTCATCCGTACTGACAATATCGGTCCTGTCACGTTTCGCGACCTGATTCTGTTTTGCGGCTCCGCCTCAAGCGCGATAGAAATGCTGCCTGATCTCAACATCAGGGGCGGTAGTAGCCGCCCGATCCGCATCTCGTCCATGGACGATGCCGAACGCGAACTTGAAGCCATTGAGCGTGCCGGTGCCCACCTGGTTGGTATGGGCGAGCCGGATTATCCTCAGCAGCTTAAAAACTGCGAAGCCCCACCTCCTTTGGTTATAATTAAGGGAAACACAGCTGTTTTCAGTAAGCCGCCCGTTGCCATTGTGGGTTCGCGCAATGCTTCGGTGATTGGTGCGCGTTTTACGGAGCGCTTGGCACAGGACCTGGGCGAATCTGGATTTGCAGTTGTCTCTGGGCTTGCCCGCGGCATTGATGCCGCAGCGCACCGTGCAAGCCTGAAAACAGGCACCGTAGCAGTACTCGCAGGCGGACTTGACCGCCCCTATCCATCGGAAAATCTCCCTCTTTATCGCGACATACCGGAACAGGGCGGCGCACTTATAAGCGAAATGCCGATGGGCGCAGAGCCACGCTCGCGTGATTTTCCGCGCCGCAATCGGATCATTGCAGGCTTGTCGCTGGGGCTGATCGTCGTCGAGGCAGCCGAGCGTTCCGGCTCGCTTATCAGTGCGCGCATGGCCGGGGACATGGGACGCAACGTATTCGCCGTTCCAGGCTCACCGCTTGACCCTCGTGCGCGCGGCACGAACCTCCTTCTGAAACAAGGTGCGACACTGGTTACCGAAGCAAACGACGTAATCGAAGCACTCCGGCCTCTAGTTGGTTCAAGCGCCTATCAGGTGGATATCCCAACGCAACCCGATCTTCTAACTCCAGCTTTGGAGGAACCGGAATCGTTGCAGCCAATCGCCACGGAAAAGCAAAGGGACATTATCATCAATGCGCTCGGTCCTGTGCCGACGGACATCGACACGCTGGTTCGTCACACAGGTATGGATACCGGAGCCATCCATCTCATTTTGCTGGAACTGGACCTGGCCGGACGGCTACATCGATATCCAGGTAATCAGGTCGCTCTGGCCCCCCAAGAATAGTCATACTAAGTGTTGGGTACATTCTGAAGGGCTTCTCGGGCCTCGACATGTGCCATCTCAATCATATACGCCAGCAACACACAATCCGTACTTCTCGCCATCAGATTAAGCTGCTCGAGCATCTGCTCAATATATGTTATTGTCTCCAAGCGAGTCGCTTGTTTCAAACTCTCACCGTCCTCCATCTCTGGAAAACTTCCCGTATCGTCCATAACTATCTCCTCGTGAGATAAACTGATTTCTCTGTATCTTATGCTACTATTGGTTTCATACAACTTAACAGCAATCCTGGGTTGTATTTCGTTATTTTTGTCGTCCTGCTCTTGACCAAACGCTGCCTGCTGTTCATGTGATGGCAACGAATTACTCGCGGAGAGGAGATATTTTTCTCCATGGGGCGCGAACCTGGGCTGCTTTAAATGAACGTCGTCGTTGTCGAATCGCCTGCCAAGGCTAAAACCATCAATAAGTATCTGGGCTCGAACTATAAGGTTCTGGCCTCATTTGGTCATGTGCGAGACCTGCCAGCCAAAGATGGCTCGGTTCGCCCTGATGAAGACTTTGCGATGTCGTGGGAGGTGGATAGCAACTCCTCCAAACGTCTTGCCGATATTGTCAAAGCGCTAAAAGACAGCGATGGCATCATTCTCGCAACTGACCCGGATCGCGAGGGTGAAGCCATTTCATGGCATGTACTTGAAGTGCTCAATCAGAAAAAGGCGCTCAAGGGAAAGACGGTCAAGCGTGTGGCTTTCAATGCCATAACCAAGAAGGCTGTTCTGGATGCCATTGCCAATCCGCGTGACATCGATGAACCATTGGTCGATGCTTATCTGGCGCGTCGTGCGTTGGACTATCTCGTCGGCTTCACGCTCTCTCCTGTTCTATGGCGCAAACTGCCAGGTGCCCGTTCTGCTGGTCGCGTTCAATCTGTGGCGCTTCGTCTCGTGGCGGATCGCGAGGCCGAGATCGAACGGTTCATCCGTGAAGAATACTGGAACATTGCCGCGCTGTTGAAGACACCACGCAGTGACAGTTTCACCGCTCGCCTCACTGCGATTGACGGCAAGAAGCTCGGCAAGCTCGACATCAAGAACAGCGAACAGGCAACCGCTATTCGCACCATGCTGGAAGGCGCAAGCTTCAAGGCGCTTTCGGTCGAAGCAAAGCCGACCAAGCGCAATCCGGGACCGCCTTTCACCACATCAACCTTGCAGCAGGCTGCATCCGGCCAACTTGGTTTCTCTGCCTCGCGCACCATGCAGGTAGCGCAGCGGCTTTATGAGGGTGTCGATATTGGTGGCGAGACTGCAGGTCTGATCACCTATATGCGTACTGATGGCGTGCAGATGGCTCCAGAAGCGATCAATGCAGCCCGCGACGCTATCGGCAAAAGCTTTGGCGCAAAATATGTGCCGGAAAAGCCGCGTTATTATTCCAGCAAAGCCAAGAACGCACAGGAAGCGCACGAAGCCATCCGCCCGACCGATTTCTCGCGTCACCCGAAGGACGTGCGCCGCTACCTCGATGACGATCAGGCGCGTCTCTACGAGCTGATCTGGAAGCGCGCCATTGCAAGCCAGATGCAAGCTGCGGATATCGAACGCACCACCGTTGACATTGAAGCGATCAACGGCTCGCGCTCCGCTTTGCTGCGTGCCAATGGTTCGGTCACGAAATTCGATGGCTTCCTCGCCGCCTATATGGATCATCGCGAAGAAGAAGACGACGATGAGGATAGTGCAAAACTGCCGGAAATTCGTTCTGGTGAGGCCTTAGCGCGCGAGAAGATCGATGCGACCCAGCATTCGACTGAACCACCACCTCGCTATTCGGAAGCTTCGCTTATCAAGAAGATGGAAGAACTCGGCATAGGCCGTCCTTCGACCTATGCCGCGACGCTGGCCACCTTGCGCGATCGCGAGTACATCACGATAGACAAGCGCAAGCTCATTCCTGAACCCAAGGGTCGTCTGGTTACAGCCTTTCTCGAAAACTTCTTCGAGCGTTATGTGGAATATGATTTCACCGCAGATCTTGAGGAAAAGCTTGATCTTATTTCAGACGGCAAGCTTTCCTGGAAAGATGTTCTGCGCGATTTTTGGCGCGACTTCTCCGGTAATGTCGACGACATAAAGGAACTCCGCGTCACCAATGTTCTCGACGCACTGAACGAAGAACTCGCTCCACTGGTTTTCCCGGCACGTGAAGACGGCAGTGATCCGCGTTCGTGCCCGACTTGCGGCATAGGAACGCTTTCGTTAAAGCTTGGAAAATACGGCGCATTCGTCGGCTGTTCCAACTATCCAGAATGCAAGTATACGCGCCAGCTCGGCGGTGATGGCAAAGGTGATTCCGCTGCGGCAGACGAACCAAAGTCTTTCGGAAAAGACCCATTCACCGGTGAAGAAATCACCGCACGAACCGGTCGTTTCGGTCCCTATGTTCAACGCGGCGAAGGCAAGGAAGCAAAGCGCGCCAGCCTCCCGAAAGGTTGGACCATCGATACGCTCGACCACGAGAAGGCCGTCGCGCTTTTGTCTCTGCCGCGTGACATCGGTCAGCATCCAGAAACGGGTAAGATGATCTCCGCCGGCATCGGTCGCTATGGGCCCTATGTCAGCCATGACGGGACATTCGCCAATCTGGAGAATGCCGAAGAAGTCTTTTCCGTTGGCCTTAATCGCGCCGTGTCCGTTCTGGCCGACAAACAGTCGAAGGGCGGCGGTCGTGGCCGCTCCACACCGGCTGCTTTGGCGACGCTTGGCGACCATCCCGAAGGCGGTTCAATCACTGTTCGCGACGGTCGCTATGGGCCTTATGTCAACTGGGGCAAGGTCAACGCCACTTTGCCGAAGGGCAAGGACCCGGCAAGCATCACCCTGGAAGAAGCACTGCAGCTGATTACAGAAAAGGCTGGTTCTTCCAAGAGCAAGAAAGCCCCTGCCCGCAAGGCTCCGGCCAGCACGGAAAAGAAAGCTGCTGCAAAGAAGCCTGCGGCAAAAAAGGCACCAGCAAAGGCCAAGTCGACAGCCAAGCCGAAAGCCAAATCCAAGGCCGGGGCGGTAGAGGAGTAGCAATTGGCACGCCGTTTTTCCAAATCCGATTCCGGTCGATCCGCACGGACCGAACGGCGTGCAGCCAAAGCAAAATCTGCCGACGGAAGGAGCGATTCCAAAGCGTTCCTGCCGACCCGCGAAGAAGTTCTCAAATATATTGAGGAGAACCCCGATCGGGCAGGCAAGCGCGAGTTGGCGAAGGCATTTAACATCAAGGGGGATGCGCGGGTCTACTTGAAAGACCTCCTGCGCGAACTCTCGGACGAAGGTCTGGTTGAAAAACGTGCTCGCAGATTGTCTCGTCCCGGCGCATTGCCTGCTGTTAGCGTGCTTGATATCACCGGGCGCGACGAGGATGGCGGTTTGTTGGCACGTCCGTCGGAATGGGATGAAGCTGGTCACGGCAAGCCACCCCTCGTCCTGATCCGCCGCACCAGGCTGAACAAGGCCTCCGAAGGCGGTCCCGCAGTCGGGGTGGGTGACCGCGTTCTCGCTAAAATATTCCGCAACGATGATCATGACGGACCGGATTATACCGCCCGCGTGATGAAGCGTCTCGAGCACCGCACAGATGCCGTTCTGGGCGTTGTACGCAAGCTCGCCAATGGTGAATGGCGTCTCGACCCGGTAAACCGAAAGCAGCCGGAAGTGCAGCTCGACCCGACACAACTCAATAACGCCGAAGCCGGTGATCTTGTTGAGGTCGATTTGATCTCCTCACGCCGTCAAGGATTGCCGCGCGGCAAAGTTCGACAAGTCGTCGGATCTATCGACAGCGAGAAAGCCCTGTCGATGATTGCCATTCACGAGCATGAGATTCCGCATGTTTTCCCGGCAGAAGCGTTGAGCGAGGCAGAAGCAGCCCAACCTGCGACGATGGAAAGACGCGAAGACTGGCGTGGCATCCCCCTTCTGACCATTGATCCTGCAGATGCCAAGGATCACGACGATGCCGTCTACGCCGAGCCGGACAAGGATCCCGAGAATCCGGGCGGCCAGATTGTCGTTGTCGCTATTGCGGACGTCGCGGCCTACGTCCGGCCAGATTCTGCGCTGGATCGGGAAGCGCAAAAACGCGGCAACTCTGTCTATTTCCCGGACAGGGTCGTGCCGATGCTTCCCGAACGGATTTCAAACAATCTCTGTTCACTCCGCGAACTGGAAGATCGCCCCGCACTTGCCGTCCGCATGGTTTTTAGTTCTGATGGGCGTAAGAAGTCGCACAAATTCCATCGCATCATGATGAAATCGGCCGCTAAACTCAGCTATTTGCAAGCGCAAGCTGCCATAGACGGCGCGCCGGACGATAAGACTGCCCCGATTCTCGATGACATATTGAAACCGCTATGGAACGCCTATGCCGTGCTGAAGCGGGGGCGCGACGCCCGCGAACCGCTGGAACTGGACCTGCCGGAAAAGAAGATACTCCTCACGCCCGAAGGGACGGTGGATAAGGTCGTCGTTCCGGAACGTCTCGATGCACACAAGCTCATTGAAGAGTTTATGATACAAGCGAACGTTGCTGCCGCTGAAACATTGGAAGCGCGCCGCCAACCGTTGATTTTCCGCATTCACGATGCACCCGCGCTCGCCAAGCAGGAAACCCTGCGTGAATTCCTGCGCACGCTTGATCTGAACCTTGCCAAGGGTGCGGAACTGCGCCCCGCTCAATTCAACCGGATTCTTGAGGCCGTTGAAGGCTCTGATCATCAAGAACTGGTCAATCAAGTCGTGCTGCGCACGCAGAGTCAGGCGGAATATAGTCCTGACAATATTGGGCATTTCGGTCTGCATTTGCACCGCTATGCACATTTCACCTCACCGATCCGCCGTTACGCCGACCTCATCGTTCATCGCGCCCTGATCAAGACACTGGACCTTGGCAGTGATGGCCTGACAACGGATGAGGAAGCGCAGCTCGAAGAAATCTCCGCACTCATCTCCTCTACAGAACGTCGCGCCATGCTGGCTGAGCGTGAAACCGTTGATCGTCTCATTGCACATTTTCTCGCTGCGCATCTTGGAGATGAGTATGAGGGTCGAGTTACGGGCGTCACGCGGGCAGGTCTTTTCGTGAACCTTGCGACATATGGCGCGGATGGACTGGTACCCATTTCAACTTTGGGTCATGAATACTATTTATATGACGAAGCGAACCATGCGATTGCCGGTGAACGGAGCGGCAAAGGCTTCCGGCTTGGCGATACAGTGACGGTTCGGCTCGTGGAAGCGCTACCCGTTGCGGGCGCGCTTCGTTTTGAGATGGTTTCGGAACCGCATCCTCTGCCGATGGCGACCCGCTCGCATCATAAGGCAAGCCGGATGATGCGTGGGCGAAGGGGTAAACCCGCGGGTATTCCGCGTCAGAAGAGAAGAGGTCGCTGATGAGTACGCTAGAGGCCAATTCCGGGCGAGATGTGCAGGTTTTCGGCGGAGAAAGCGCCAAGACTACCCACCCGAAGCGCCCGTTGGGTGAAGCGATGTGGCGCGGTTTTCGCGGACGTTGCCCGCATTGCGGTGAAGGAAAGCTTTTTCGGTCGTTTGTGAAGCCAGTGGCGCAGTGCTCCATATGTGGTGAAGACTACACGGAACAACGTGCCGACGACCTCCCTGCATATCTCACCATTCTAATCGTAGGACATGTGGTGGTAGGCGCTTTCATGGGTGTAGAAGCAACCACCAACTTGCCACTCTGGGCTCATATGGCCATCTGGGCCCCACTGACTGTGATCATGTCGCTGCTTCTGCTTCAACCTTTGAAAGGCGCGACCATCGGCCTGCAATGGGCACTCTACATGCATGGCTTCGGAAGCAAGGGCGACGGTGAGTACGGCGACGTGACCTGAAGGTCATCATGACCGCCATGGTTCGCCCCCCATCTTCTTCAGCCAGAACAGCGAAAGCTTTGCGGCCATATGATGCCGCATCGCTTTTGCTGGTTGACAGGTCAGGCAGCAAGCCTCGAATTCTCATGGGCAGACGCCACGCCAGCCTTGTGTTCATGCCGGGAAAATTTGTTTTTCCCGGTGGTCGGGCGGATCCAATAGACGGTGCTATCGCGGCAACTGCGGAACTGAACGAAAATGATGTTGCAAAACTACTCGCCGGAATGGGGTCTCGTGCATCGTTGCGCCGCGCCCGCGCACTCGGCCTGTGTGCAGTTCGTGAAACTTTTGAAGAGACCGGTCTACGAATCGGGCAAACCACCTCGGGGCCCATCGCTTTGCCCATGCATCGCGATTGGTCAGCCTTCCTCGATAACGGCATGATGCCTGCCTTGGATAGCTTGCGTTATTTTGCCCGCGCAGTAACACCGCCGGACAATGTTCGCCGTTTCGATACTCGGTTTTTTATCGTATTTCGCGATCAGGTACCGGAGCTAGACGGGCAGTCACTCGTTCCCAGTGGGGAACTGGAAGATCTGGACTGGGTTTCCATCGATCAAATCGATAAACTCGACGTTGCCCATATAACTCAGGCGATCCTGAAAGAAGCTCGCGTGCTTCTGTCGAATACCAAACCTGAACTGCCTCCCACGTTACCAGTGGTGCAATATAGCAAGCGGCATGGCCGCTTCGTTCGCGAAGTGATCTGAAACCAATGAATGAAGAGATCCAACCCGCCGATCTTGCCCCGCAAGAACCATGCGGCAGGCCGGTGGAAGGCCAGATGCACTGGCGCTCGCTTGCTGCAGCGATAGCCACGATCAGCGCGGTTGGCGCAGCAATCGGCTTAGGTATTCCACTCCTAAGCGTTCTTCTGGAAAGTCGTGGTCATTCCGCGAGTCTTATCGGTGCAAATACGGCGGTCGCAGGCCTGGCATCCATAGTTGCCGCTCCGCTGGCCGCGCCCATCGCTGCAAGACTTGGTGTGGTCAAGGCGATATTCCTTATGCTCATTATCGGAAGCGGAGCCTTTCTTGGCTTCCACTTCTTTCAACCGCTGTGGGCTTGGTTTGCGCTACGCATTGTCCTGCATTTTGCACTGACGGTGCTTTTCGTTCTGTCCGAATACTGGATCAATGCCTCAGCGCCGCCTGAAAGGCGCGGGCTGGTGCTCGGAATCTATTCCACCTCGCTTTCATTGGGCTTCGCACTCGGACCGTGGCTGTTCTCCAAGATCGGCAGCACTGGGGGACTGCCATTCTATGTCGGCTTCATCATTATTATGATCGCCCTCATCCCGGTTGCATTCGCATGGCGCGACAGCCCGGACTTCGAGGAAGGCGAACACGTCCCCTTCCTGCCCTTTATCTTTGCCGTTCCAACCGCGACCATGGCTGTCTTTGTGTTTGGCGCGGTGGAAACTGGTGGCTTCGCCCTCTTTCCAGTCTTCGGAGCACGTATCGGTTATCCAGAAGCCGACGCAGCGCTTCTGCTTACGATGATAGGTCTCGGCAATGTACTCATGCAGATTCCATTAGGCCTCGTCAGCGATCGCGTTTCGGACCGCCGCAAACTTCTGCTCTTCTGTGCAGCAACCGGCCTGATCGGTATGATCGCCCTGCCGTATCTCATGCAGCACTGGTATCTCATGGCGACTATTCTGTTTCTCTGGGGCGGTGTTGTCGCCGGGCTGTATACGATCGGTCTCGCGCATCTCGGCTCTGAACTGACGGGGCGCGAGCTGGCATCCGCCAATGCCGCGTTTGTATTCTGTTATGCCATTGGCATGCTTGCAGGACCGCAGGCCGTAGGCGTCGGCATGGACATGCTGGGACCAAAGGGATTCCCGATGACTCTTGGCGTGTTTTTTGCCGCATATGCACTCTTTGCAGCGGGAAGGCTGCTTTTGAGGAAGAAGCGGGCTTGACTTTTCGCCGCCAATACGTAGTGTCGCGCCAAATTTCCGCTGCCGGATGAGATTACCGGAATCGCTGGAGGTTTCCATCCATTGAGCATGATCCCGAAGATTGGGAACCGGTTTTCGGCAAGATCATGCTCCGGCAAAGATACAGAGCAGGTAATTCGATATGGCCAAGGCTACGACGATCAAGATCAAGCTTTTGTCGACCGCTGACACCGGCTTCTTCTACGTAACGAAGAAGAACAGCCGCACGATGACGGAAAAGATGACAAAGACCAAGTACGACCCGATTGCGCGCAAGCACGTCGAGTTCAAGGAAACGAAGATCAAGTAATTTGTTTCCCGTCGTCATTGACAAGACGATTGAATAAAAAGCCGTCTCCTAGGAGATGGCTTTTTTATTTCTAACTTGCGCCCAATCTTCAGGCTGCTGACGAGACAATACAATTACGGCCACCTTTCTTCGCCTGATAGAGTGCCGCATCCGTCCTGGAGAAAAGCGCGTCGGCACTGTCCCCTAACAGCCTCAGGCTCGCAATCCCAATGCTGATGGTCATACTGATCTTGTAGTTGCCGTTGGCGACCGCGAATGGCGTATCTGATACCGCAATCCGTATTCGCTCAGCAACAGCCCTCGCAGCTTCTACATCGCTGTCTGGAAGCACGACAACAAATTCCTCTCCGCCATAGCGGCACATGAGGTCCATCCCGCGGATATTCTTGCGCAGGCGCGTTGCAAACTCACGAAGAACATCGTCACCGGCATCATGCCCGTATTGATCATTGATCCGTTTGAAGTGGTCAAAGTCCAGCATTATGACAGACAAGGGCCTCTCGCGCGCCACGGCGCGGGTCAGCAAGACAGGCATATGCGTATCGAGATAGCGGCGATTGTGCAGCCCCGTGAGACTATCTGTCACCGCCATGGTGATCGTGCGGTTCAGGCTCTGTCGCAAGAGATCATTATAGCACTTCCGTTTGATCTGGGTTCGCAGGCGCGCAAACAGCTCCAGTTTCTCAAGCGGGCGCATCAAATAATCATTTACACCAAGCTCCAGTGCGCGCACCACGAGCGCACCCTCATCTTCCCTCACAACCAGGATGATCGGCACCAGCCTTGTGCGGTCTATGATCCGCAACTGCGAGCAAAGACGAAGCGGATCATAGTAAGTAAAATTCGCTGAAACGACGATGCTGTCATAATCCGTATCTATTGCCCGGATTAAAGCGGTGTTGGCATCACTGGCGACATCGACACGATAGGTCTCACCAAGAATGACACGAAGTCGCGCCGCTGCGAGCTCATCTTCGTCTACAATCAGAATGCGAGCCACTTCGTCCTTGTCTGCATAATTCCCGCCCATTTTGCTTGCCAGCAGCGTTTCCACCTCTGCATCAGCAACTGTGCCCGTCCGCTGGAAAAGCTCGTCAGAGACCAATTTCAGCCGCGCCAGGCTTTTCACGCGCGACAGCAACTGAAGATCATTGACCGGTTTCGATAGGAAGTCGTCAGCCCCCGCTTCAAGGCCGCGAATCTTGTCCTCAGCGCTATCAAGCGACGTCACCATCACGACAGGAATATGCGATGTGCGCGGGTCATCCTTCAAGCGGCGGCATACTTCAAACCCGTCCATCTCCGGCATCAGTATGTCGAGCAGCACAACGTCAATCTGTCCGCCAAGACAAAGCTCAATGGCTTCAGGACCACTATAAGCCGTCACAACCTCATAATATTCAGAGAGGAGCCTTGCCTCGAGGAGCTTTACATTGGAATCCACATCGTCAACGACGAGAATTCGTGCAGTCATGATGCCCCTCGCCCTAGTTTCCGCTACGCGTCGCCCAAATAGGATTTAATTGTTTCGATAAAGCGAGGCACCGATATCGGCTTGGAGATATAGGCTTCACACCCACCTTGCCGAATGCGTTCCTCGTCCCCCTTCATGGCAAATGCCGTTACAGCAATAACCGGAATGTGCCGTAACTCGTCGTCATCCTTGAGCCATTTCGTGACTTCCAATCCCGACACTTCAGGAAGCTGTATATCCATGAGAATCAAATCAGGCCGATGTTCGCGCGCAAGGTCGAGTGCCTCGAGCCCACTTCTCGTCCGAATAGTCTCATATCCACTCGCTTCGATAAGATCACGAAACAACTTCATATTGAGTTCGTTGTCTTCGACGATCATTACGCTTTTCGGCATCGAAAATTCCTTGGTCTTATTCCCTGCAACAACCCGACATATACTCGACTCTTTATCCGCCAGAAAAACCCCACTTCTTAAACTTCGGCTAGTTTAACCTCATTTCATTGATGAAAGGCAAATAATTGCGTTGTTCCTCAGTTAAGCGACCGTTACACATTCAGCAAAGCAACAGAAGAAGCGGAGAAACCATATGAAAGCGCTGATGAGCCAAGCGGATGCGGAAGCTATCGCTATCGATGCGTTGGCATGGCTGGCGCAAGACAAGGACCTCCTGCCCCGCTTCCTCGCTTTGACGGGCATCGAAGCCGGGGCGATCCGACAAGCAGCACGTGAGCCGGGCTTCCTTGCCGGTGTATTACAGTTTTTCCTGGGCCATGAACCGACATTGCTGCGCTACTGCGAGGAAGCTGGTCGTGATCCAGCAACAATTGACAAAGCCCTGTCATGTTTGCCTGGCGGGCTGAACCAGCACCTCTAGCGAAGACCTCAATGGGCCATTTAAAAGCCCGGCAGAGCCGGGCGTTAGAGTCGTCATTCAACCGCAGGATTTGCAGCAGGAACCTCGGCTTCGTGCGAAACCGACAACACGTTCAACTCGTGCTGCTTGCCGTCGCGTGCTGTCCAGGAAATCGACTGGCCGGGTGCGAGCCCGATCAGCGCAGTGCCGATCGGCGTCAGAATTGAAATCTTGCCCTGCGCGATATCTGCTTCGCCCGGATATACCAGCGTCACCCGGCGCTCCTGACCGTCATTAGAGCGAAACTCCACGGTAGAGCCCATGTGGATTACGTTCTGAGGCAAGCGTTTTGCAGGAACGACTTTCGCGCGGTCGAGTTCAATCATCAACTCCTCGGCGATCTCCTCGAGACGTTCCGAAACGTTGCTGGCCAGGCCCATCAGACGCTCATAGTCTATTTCGCTGACAACGATATTGGGCTTCTTGCGATTCTTTCCGCTCATGGCGAGTGCTCACTGCTGTTGAAACATAATTAGTCTCCGTGCGTTCTGCACGAAGCTGTTCACATTGATTTTTGGTGAAAGCGCTTACTTATTTGAAATCCGCTTTCAGACAAGCGGCATACCGTCCCCCGGAGTTCCCCTGCGCTAGGCAGAACTCGAGGGTAGCAATCCCGTGATCGGATAAACCCGATGAAATATGGATGCAAAGCGGTTGTTCATATTACTAAACTTGGTGATATTCTAGGCAATGTCAAGGGCAAGACCTAACAGGGTCATATATCCCCATGGCGCTTCGACCTTTCGATGCTATAAATGGATGTTCCTTTTATGTTCATCAATTGGTTCGTCCCTATGGCTGCCACGACTGCCCCCAACACCCCGGAAAAAGGTGTCTGCCGCGATTGCCTTGCGCCGCAGAGGTCGGAAACAAGCAGGCGCTGCCATGCATGTGGAAGCCCTCGCCTTCTCCGCCATAAGGAGCTTTATAAGCTCTCACTGGCGCATATTGATTGTGATGCATTTTACGCCTCAGTCGAAAAGCGGGATAATCCAGAGCTACGCGACAAACCACTCATCATCGGTGGCGGAAAGCGCGGCGTGGTTTCGACAGCCTGCTACCTTGCCCGAATTCATGGCGTACGCTCTGCCATGCCTATGTTCAAGGCACTGGAAGCATGTCCCGATGCCGTTGTCGTCAAACCTAACATGGAAAAATATGTTGGCGTTGGGCGTGAGGTGCGGCAGATGATGCGTGACCTGACCCCACAAGTAGAGCCTCTTTCCATTGACGAAGCTTTTCTGGACTTGAGCGGCACAGAGCGCCTGCATAAGGCGCCACCCGCAATCGTTCTCGCAAGCTTCGCCAAACGCGTAGAGGATGAAATAGGCATCTCTGCGTCGATCGGACTGTCCTATTGCAAATTCCTAGCCAAGGTTGCGTCCGATATCGAAAAGCCACGCGGTTTTTCCGTTATTGGGGAGGCAGAAGCCTTGAGTTTTCTGCGGGACCGATCCGTCCGCACGATCTGGGGGGTAGGCAAGGCTTTTGCGGCCAAACTGGAAAGCGACGGCATCAGATCGATTGGCCAACTTCAAACGATGGAGGAAGGGGAACTCATGAAGGCCTACGGCACCATGGGTCAGCGCCTTTATCGTCTCTCCCGAGGGCAAGACAGCAGGAAGGTCGAGCCAGATCACGACATGAAAAGTGTATCAGCGGAAACAACCTTCAATAACGACCTGTCGGACGCTGACGATCTCGTGCCTGTCCTTCGCGCACTCGCCGAGAAGGTCTCGCGACGGCTCAAATCGGGCGAGATAGCCGGACGCACCATCGTTTTGAAACTGAAGACCCACGATTTCAAGTTACGCACTCGTAATCGTCAGCTTTCCAATCCGACCCAGCTTGCAGACAGAATCTTCCGCCACGGATTACAGCTTCTCGAAAAAGAACTGGACGGAACGCGATTTCGCTTGCTGGGAATCGGGGTTAGCGAACTGTCCTCGAGTGATCGTGCTGATCCGCCAGATCTCGTAGACACCCATGCCACCAAACGCGCAGTAGCCGAGAATGCTGTCGACAAACTGCGAAACAAATTTGGGTTAAGTGCTGTCGAAACCGGTTACACTTTCACCAAAGGCAATCTCGCACGCCCGCAAATGCCACCAGATCAAGATGACCAGTACTGAATTTACAAAGCGCGAAGAAACCTTTGTAGAAATTTTCTACATTTGCTTCTAACCGCTTGACGAGACCCGTATGTATGAATATTGGAACGGCCAAGGGTTGCCAAAATTGATTTGGCATCTGCCCTACGGAAGGCCTCGTGGCGGAGTGGTTACGCAGAGGACTGCAAATCCTTGCACCCCGGTTCGATTCCGGGCGAGGCCTCCACTAGAAAATAAATAGCATCCTGAATTAAAGTACGTTGTTTTTAAGGTGCGCAATCAGTGCCCCCGGCGTTCGGCGATACCTATTGGGGGAGTGTCAATCCGCTTCCGCTTTCACCCTCCCTTTGTCTAGGATCGCGAGGAAACTCTCACAAAAGGGGGAGTGCGTTGCACGAAGAAACTTGGGCCGGAGAAAATCTGTCTCATGGAGACACACGAAATGCCGTTTCACATACAACTCATGTGCAATCGCATGAGAATCTAAGATACTAGCAAAAATGAAGATGAATTCATCGCGAAACTAATTTCGCCAAAAGACAACTACTTACAAGAAGTAGCTGGCTCCCCGGGCCGGATTCGAACCAGCGACCAACCGGTTAACAGCCGGTTGCTCTACCGCTGAGCTACCGGGGAACAGGTGCTCGTTGCGTCAGCGAGGTGGCGTATAGCAAAAGGATTTCACGTTTGCAAAGGGCTAAATCCATTTTTTTTCATCTTTTTGCATTATGCCTTCGAAACCCTATATTCTCTGGGACGTTTTACTCCTGTCAATTATAACTTATCAGCCTAAGAGATACCCTGTGAGCGACGAATACGCCGAAATGCCCGCAAAAAAAGCCATTGTGATTCTTGGCCGGCGGATCCCGATCCCTCAATCGGTCGCGATGCGGCGTGTACTTGGAGGAACACTCGTTGTCGGCGGCTCATTGGGCTTCCTTCCGATTCTCGGCTTCTGGATGCTCCCACTCGGCCTGATCGTCCTTTCCCACGATTCTCATCGTGTCCGTCGCTGGCGCCGCAAAAGCGAAATACACATCTGGCGCAGATGGGTGAGGCGGAAACCCTCCGCCCCATCGAACTGATCAATTTCCGGCCGGATGCCCATCTCAAATCAACTCCAACAAAAGCCGTTGCGTCGAAGCAGACCGAACGCCAAGAAATTGTTACTTTGAAAGCACGATAACTCTATTTACGGAGTTCTCCCGGGGTTAGATTTCTATGCTTTCGCAATGCTGTCGTTAGATGGCTCTGACTGGAAAAATTCAAACTACGCGCAATCTCGCTTATTGGCTTGGATGTTTTTCTGAGAAGCCGTTCGGCCTCATCAAGCCTTAGTTCCATCAGATACTGATGCGGCGTTTGCCCGAAGCTATTTCGAAAACATGTCGAAAAGTGCCCTGCTGAGATCCCCACCAGCGCGGCCATATCTGGAACGGAAAGCGCTTTATGGAAGTTGCGCTCGAGATAATCTTCTATCTGTTGGCAGGCTGATTTGCTGAGCCCGGCTTTATTGTGGTTGGCAATGTGATCGCTCAAAGCACCGCGCGCCAGTGTGCGGGTCAGAACCAAACTGAGAGCGGCTAGGTAAGGTCTGTCCAGCCCGCCACGCAGGCAGATTTCATCCCATATGAGATGTGATAGTGAAATACACTCTTTGCATGAAAATCTAGCGACGTTTCCAGTGTCATTGATTTCACAGAAGCGGGGATTCAGACAAAACGATTCCAGAAGAAGCTGCTCCTCGGGCTGTATAATTATGATTTCAATCGATTCCGGCCAATCGATTGATAAGTCCACGGAAGCGGGAATAATGAAAACAGTTCCAGCCGGACAACTGGATTGCTCGGACATGTGTACGGAAGAATACCATCTTAAGTTGCGAATCTGCTCACGCAGAACAAGGATAGTCGTGTCTGCTCCGTAATAAATAGCTTGCCCAACTTGTGTAACGGCACACGTCAATGTGCTGTTGCTTGAAATCGCTCGCACTTGCCGGGCAGTCCTTCCATCGGTCGCTGCGCTTGAAATAATCGAATTTGAATCAACCACTAAGCCCACCTTCGCCTTTATTGTTCACTACGGCAATTGAGATTAAGAACACGTAATTCACCGATGGAACGCACCCACCCGCCCTGTTGTGCACCCATAGCGATTGCACGCTTTCAAGAACTTGGATCTCCATCTGAATGCAATCTATACGTGTATAATAACTTTGCAATCGGAATCTCGTGAACGCTGACGACTTTAATGCAAATGACTTGCAATAGCGCTTGCGTATAATTTACCGATGGGTTATGCAATTGCAACTGATTGGCAACAAGGATTTAAACATGCTGCGCCGCACTTTACGAACAACTGCGCTCAGCTTCTTGAGCGGAGCTCTTCTCTGGATCAATCCAAGCGCCGCGCTTGCAGAAAAATTCAAGGCAGTGACGACATTTACCGTTATCGCTGATATTGCGCAGAATATTGCTGGCGATGTTGCAACGGTTGAGTCAATCACCAAACCAGGCGCCGAGATCCACAACTATCAGCCTACTCCCGGCGATCTGATCAAAGCGCAAGATGCGAAGCTAATCCTCTGGAACGGCCTTGGGCTGGAACTGTGGTTCGAAAAATTCTTCTCGCGTCTCAAAGGCGTACCGAGTGCAATTGTCTCTAACGGTGTCGAACCAATCGACATTAGCGAAGGGCCGTATAGCGGCAAGCCGAACCCGCACGCATGGATGTCGCCAAATGCGGCTCTAATCTATGTTGATAATATACGCGATGCTTTCGTTAAAAACGACCCCGTAAACGCTGATGTTTATAAAGCCAATGCCGAGGCTTATAAGGCAAAAATTGGGGCCACCATCGATCCCATCCGAGCTGAAATGATGGCGATTCCCGAGGGGAAGCGCTGGCTTGTTTCCAGTGAAGGCGCATTTTCCTATCTTGCACGGGATTTTGGCCTGAAGGAGCTTTATCTCTGGCCAATCAATGCCGACCAGCAGGGTACTCCTCAGCAGGTGCGAAAAGTGATTGATGCAGTACGCGAAAACAACATTACGGCAGTCTTCTCTGAAAGCACTGTCTCCCCTGCTCCGGCCGAACAGGTCGCGCGCGAAACCGGCGCGAAATATGCCGGTGTTCTCTATGTCGATTCACTTTCAGAACCGGACGGCCCCGTACCGACCTATATCGACCTTTTGAAGGTCACTTCAGGTACGATCGCGGAAGGACTCAAACAATGAATGCCCCGATAGATCTTCATGCAGATATCTCCGCCGCGCTGAACAACAGCGCGGCGGATGGTATCAACGTGAGGGAGGCAACCGTAACATACCGCAACGGTCATACGGCTCTGCACGATGCAAGTTTCGTAATCCCAACCGGAACGATTACAGCGCTTGTCGGCATCAACGGGTCCGGCAAGTCCACCCTATTCAAAGCGATCATGGGGTTCGTGAAACTCGCCAAGGGTGAAATATCCATTCTCGGTATGCCAGTTGGAGTCGCGCTCAAAAAGAACCTCGTGGCTTATGTCCCGCAAAGCGAGGACGTTGACTGGAACTTTCCGGTTCTCGTCGAAGATGTGGTCATGATGGGCCGATATGGACATATGGGCATGATGCGTATACCGCGACGCTCCGATAAAGAAGCCGTAGAGAAAGCGCTGGCTCGCGTGAATATGCTTGACTTTCGCCAGCGGCAAATCGGTGAACTTTCGGGTGGACAAAAGAAGCGGGTGTTTCTTGCGCGGGCACTCGCGCAAGACGGACGTGTTATCCTTCTGGATGAGCCTTTTACCGGTGTAGATGTGAAGACCGAGGAAGCGATCATCACGCTGCTTCGCAGTTTGCGCAATGAGGGTCGCGTGATGTTGGTTTCGACCCACAATCTCGGCAGCGTCCCTGATTTCTGCGACCGAACGGTTTTGTTGAAACGCACGGTTCTCGACTACGGACGGACTGCTGAAGTGTTCACGCAGGCGAATCTCGAAAAGACCTTTGGCGGCGTTTTGCGCCATCTCGTATTAGGTGAGACCGATCATCCAGGGCGGGCTGCGG
This sequence comes from Ochrobactrum sp. CGA5, assembly GCF_006345815.1. GTDB lineage: Bacteria > Pseudomonadota > Alphaproteobacteria > Rhizobiales > Rhizobiaceae > Brucella. The sequence goes on from NZ_VCIG01000005.1 coordinate 391,939, forward strand.
TCAGCGTCATCACTGACGATGAACGCCCTTTCATTGTTTATGAGAACCAGGATCCCACAACTAGCAATCGGAGCAAGGAACAATGACCCTGCTTCTTGAGCCATTCAGTTACAGCTACATGCTGAATGCGATGTGGGTTTCGGCATTGGTGGGCGGAGTCTGCGCCTTTCTTTCGGCATATCTCATGCTGAAAGGCTGGTCGCTCATCGGCGACGCCCTTTCACATTCCATCGTTCCAGGCGTAGCAGGCGCCTATATGCTCGGGCTACCCTTCTCCATCGGCGCGTTTTTTTCGGGTGGTCTCGCGGCAGCGGCGATGCTTTTTCTCAACCAGCGTACAAAACTAAAGGAAGATGCAATCATCGGCCTGATCTTCTCATCATTCTTCGGGCTTGGTCTCTTCATGATCTCGCTGAAGCCGACAGCGGTAAACATTCAAACGATAGTTCTCGGTAATATTCTCGCCATCACACCAGAAGACACACTGCAGCTGGCAATCATCGGCTTTGTGTCCCTGTCGCTACTTTTCTTGAAGTGGAAAGACCTGATGGTGGTGTTTTTCGATGAAAGCCATGCGCGTTCGATCGGTCTCAAGCCCAATGCGCTGAAGATCATGTTCTTCACCTTGCTATCGGCATCGACGGTCGCCGCCATGCAAACGGTAGGTGCCTTTCTCGTCATCTGCATGGTGGTGACGCCCGGCGCAACGGCATATCTGATGACGGATCGCTTCTCGCGGCTGCTCTGGATCGCCGTGGCCATTGGATCCTTTACGAGTTTCACAGGAGCCTATGTAAGCTATTTTCTGGACGGTGCGACGGGAGGCATCATCGTTGTCCTCCAGACACTGGTTTTCCTCAGCGTATTCTTGTTTGCTCCAAAACACGGATTACTGGCCGCGCGTCGCAAAGCGGCACTAGCGCTTAAGGAGATTCAGTAATGCCGATCCTTGAAATGCTGACATCCCCGTTTCAGTTCGAGTTCATGCGCTATGCACTGGTCATTTCTGTGCTCATTGCGATCCCGACGGCGTTGCTCTCATGTTTTCTGGTCCTCAAAGGCTGGTCATTGATGGGTGACGCGATAAGCCACGCCGTTCTCCCGGGGGTCGTTGTCGCCTACATCATCGGAATACCTTTCGGTATCGGAGCATTTGTAGCAGGTATGACCTGTGCTCTGGCTACCGGTTACCTCACAGAAAACAGCCGTATCAAGCAGGATACGGTGATGGGCATCGTGTTCTCCGGCATGTTCGGCCTTGGTCTCGTTCTGTATGTTTCGATCCGCTCGACAGTACATCTCGATCATATCCTGTTCGGCGACATGCTTGGAATAACGTTGTCCGACCTGATCGAAACGGCCGTGATCGCTGCACTGACCGCCGGCGTTATTGTCATCAAGTGGCGCGATTTCCTGCTGCACGCTTTCGATCCGGCGCAAGCCAGAGTCGTCGGTCTACCGGTCCGCCTCCTGCACTATGGTTTGCTTTGCCTCCTTTCGCTGACGATTGTAGGTGTTTTGAAAGCAGTAGGGATCATTCTTGCCATCGCCATGTTGATTGCGCCTGGGGCAATTGCGTTTTTGCTCACCCGCAAATTCAGCGCCATGATGCTGATCGCCGTGACAATAGCGGTCACCGCATCTTTCTTCGGCGTCTACCTGTCTTTTTTCATCGACAGTGCGCCTGCTCCAACAATCGTTCTGCTGATGACCGTGATGTTCCTCGCGGCGTTCATCTACTCCTCCCAGCGAAACGTCAAATTCGAAGAGCGCGCAGAAAAAGTTTGATTGGAATCTGCTAACAAGCTGGATCTGTACACTCTCCGTCAAACCCGCTTGCGTGCGACGTGGACAGCTTTGCAAAGCTGTCCACGTCTTCGCCTTCGTGTCATACAACTGTTATGAAATCTCGCTAAACAGCCTTCAAGCGATGTTCCAAATTGGAAATCGAAGCTGTTTTTCCGCACAAATACACTTTTGTAGCTTGTCGAGGTTGCTTAAAGATGCTTCAATCCGCTTTGCACGGCTGTGCAGATAATAGAAAGCCAGTAGGCGATCCTGGGGAGGAGGCGCTTATGCCAGCGTTTTTGGAGGTAGCGGATGCGCGCGTTCGCTATGGCAATAATGAAGTTCTCAAAGGTGTAAACTTATCTGTCAAGAAGGGCGAGTTCGTTGCGCTTCTGGGCTCTTCCGGTTGCGGCAAGACAACATTGTTACGCGCGATTGCGGGCTTCAATCTGCCATCCAACGGTGCAATCCGCGTTGATGGTATAGATGTCACCAAGCTCCCTCCGGACAAACGCGGCATGGCGCTTGTCTTTCAGTCCTACGCGCTCTGGCCGCATATGACTGTCGCGCAGAATATGGGTTATGGCTTGCGTATTCGTGGCGCCTCGAAAGAGATCATTAAGCGGAAAATCGAAGAAGTTGCGCGCCTGCTTGGACTGGACACTTTACTGGAGCGCAAACCCGCCGCCCTTTCCGGCGGACAGCGTCAGCGTGTCGCCCTGGGGCGGGCTCTCGCCATTCAGCCTGATATTCTGCTTCTTGACGAGCCACTCTCCAATCTGGATGCGCGCATCAGACTATCGGTTCGCCATGAGATCAGCGCTTTGCAGCGCCGCCTCGGCATCACGGCAGTTCACGTGACGCACGACCGGGAAGAAGCCATGGTTATGGCAGACCGCATAGTGATCCTCAACAATGGTGAAATCGCCCAAGCCGGAGCTCCGGAAGAGGTTTACAACCACCCGGCATCGGACTTCGTAGCGGCATTTATGGGCGCAGAAAATCTGATCGAAGTGCAAATTCAGATGAAGGCTGACCGCATCGAGATTGCCGCAGGAGCCAATAACAAAGCGAGCAGAATTTCGGCAGGACGCCGAAATCTGTCCGATGGCCTGGCATCGGCACGTTTCCGCAGCGAAGCCGCACGTCTCACCAAGTCAGGAGCCGTTGGGAATTCCACCTCTCCCGAATTAACGCTCCACGGTACGGTCGAGCAGACCAGTTATCCCGGCGGCCTTTGGAGGCACATGATCCGCGTCGGGGAGAGACACATCATGGTCGATGCTCCGGAAAGCCATCAGCCCGGAACCAATGTAGAAATCCGCATACCCGAGCATGCCCTATTTTTATTCGACAAATAGTCAGGCACCGGCGGCCTTCGCGCCAAAACTTTATAGTACGTTGCTAAGCTGAGGAAGACGAGAAAGTGGAATATGGCATACCGTCAAATATACTGATGCACAGCTGTGCATAACAAGCTCGATCTTTGTCGTACACAAACGCAGGAAAGCCCATTCAAATTCTTTATCTCCGGGCAATCTCGTCCGTTGGCGCCACAGTTCCCGATAAACACCACTGATGCTTCGCATCTGCCTTCAACCATAAGACCGGAAACTCCGGTTTCAGACAGGAGTCCTTTTCATGAGAACTATCCTGAACGCGGCAATGGCGATCGGCCTTACCGTTGTACCAGCTGCTGCCGATGAATTGACCGTGATTACGGCAGGCGATCAGAACATGGTCGACTATATCAATCAGTATCTCGGACCGTTGTTTGAGAAAGAGAACCCAGGAACAACTGTTCGTGTTGTCGGAACAGGTCCCGGCGATGCCGGTTCGCAAAAGATTCTCGAGCGTTTCGAGGCCCAATCCAAGGCTGGCGTAGAGAAATGGGACACCGACGTCGCAGTGGTCCACGAGAAATTTGTCGGACCAATGGTAACGGCAAGGTTTCTTGAGAACTATCGTGGTAAAATTGATAGCGGCAAGCTAGTGACACGCGACAATGCGAAAATGGCCCTCGGCACTAATGTCGATGGTTACGTCATGCCGATGTTCAACAGCCAAACCGCACTTGCGTACAACCCTGCTCTCGTTGCCAATCCGCCGAAAAGCTATGATGAGCTTGTCGCATGGGCTAAAGAAAACCCAAAGCAGTTCGGCTATAACGGCATCAAGGGCGGAGCATCGGGTGTAAGCTTCGTCATGGGCTGGATTTACGCTTATGGCGGCGACGCGAACAAGCTGATGAAAGGTCCATTCGAAGAGAGCGAAGCAAAGAACTGGGATAAGGCATTTGCCTCGCTCAAGGATTTCACTAAGAACGCCACCCTCACCCCGGGCAATGCAGGCACACTCGACATGTTGAGCCGCGGTGAAATCGCGATGGGACCGGTCTGGGTAGACATGTTCTACTCTTGGAAAGCGAACGGACAACTCCCGCCGGAAATGAAACTTGTTCTGCCGGCTCCCGGTATGCCTGGTCAGCCGATGCATTATGTGATCCCGGAAAAGAGCGCGCACAAGGGAATTGCCGAGAAGTTTGTTGCACTGGCGACGAGCCCGAAAGTACAGGCCGAAGGTATTGTGAAGCGCTTCAACTGGTATCCGGGCATTGATGCCGACCATGTCAAGGCAGAGCTTGACGGCGACACCTGGAACAAGCTCTTCACCGATATTTCGCCGGACGACCTTGCGAAATATGGCAAACCCTTCCCGATCGCACCTTATAACAGCGCGATTCTGGAAGCTTATGAGCGTCAGGTCGGCAACTAAGTTCGACGAACTTATGGCTATCGGAGCGCTTTGGCAGATTTGTTTCATTTTGAGCGCATCGAACGCACGGCATCACAAGCGCGCATCCCGAAGGGTATAAATCGGCTTTCGGGATGTGCATCTACACAGGCTACTGGAGCGCCGAGCTTATCCGATCCGATCAAACCGCGCAGCGTGTCCGACACGCATCCCACCTTAATGAGGTTTCGAATGTCGCATCGACTGACGGGTATTCTTCTTGTCGCGCCTGCGCTGGCAATCGTACTATTGCTGTTTATTGTACCACTTTTCGGAGCTATTATCGGAGCGTTCTCCGTCTCAGGTGAATGGGGAACCGGCAACTTCACCAAAGCATTCGAACTTTATTCCAGCGACATCATCTTCACTTTTATCATCGTCGCGCTGTCGTCGTTGCTGATCGCTTTATTGTCTATAACCATCGGCGGCTATCTGACACTTGGTTCCAACCCGCGCGCTGTTACTGTGCTGCGCTGGCTTTATCGATGGCCACTTTTCATCCCCTTCATCGTCGTCGGCCAGATACTTCGCACCTTTCTTGCCAAGAACGGACTGATGAACAGCCTGTTCATTGAAAGCGGTATGCTCACGCCCCTTCAGGCCATGAGCTTCCTTGACTGGCGTGGAATTGTCATTGCATTCGTCTGGAAACAGACACCGTTTGTCACGCTTCTATTGGCAGGTGCCATGGCATCCATTGATCGTAGCACTATCGAATCCGCTCGCAATCTTGGCGCCGGACGGCTGCGCATTCTCATTGAGATCGTTCTCCCTCAAGTGCGCCAGACATTGCTCGTTGGTCTGATACTGAGCTTCGTCACCATGATGTCCGTTTTGTCCGTGCCTTTGATGATAAACGCCCAATCACCGACAATGATTACGGCAAACATAGCATTCCGTATCAACGCTTACGGGGATTACGGCGTTGCAAATGCGCTGGGTACGATCTCCCTTCTCATGACGAGCTTCGTCGCCTGGGTTTACCTTCGCCAGACCATGAAGGAACAAGGCCAATGAACAACACTATCGATTGGCGCTGGATACCCCGCGGCATACTGCTTGGCCTGCTCGCTTTCGCGATTTTCGGACCACTCGCCAACCTATTTCTTTGGGCTGTAGCCGAGCGTTGGTATTTCCCACACACATTGCCGCTTCAGTATGGATTTTCATTCTGGGCTAATGTCTTTTCGCCTCGCGGCAATGCACTCTCATCACTGGGCACAAGCGTCCTTATTGCGGGACTTACAGTAACAGCTTCACTGGGCCTGGCTATTCCCGCCGGTTATGCTCTCGCACGGTTGAAACTGCCGTTTCGCGGGTTCATCCTGCTGACGCTGCTGATCCCGCAGGCTTTTCCAAACCTACCCATATACGTAAACATCGCGCAGATGTTCTACTCCTTCGGCCTGAATGGCACGATCACCGGTGTCGTTTTGGTACATGTGACCCACGGTCTGGTCTATGCAGTATGGATTGCCACAGCAGCGTTTTCAGCAATTGATCGCGAGCTTGAAGAGGCGGCCCGTTCAATGGGTGCCTCCGCTCTTAAAACATTCTTCGACATCACCTTGCCAATAGCCGCACCCGGTCTGCTTGCAAGCGCGATCTTCGTCTTTCTTGAATCGCTTGATGAGTTCACTGGAACTTACTTCGTTGGCGCTCCTGATATTTCCACTCTTCCCCTCCTGCTTTATACCGCGGGCTCCGGCGGCAATTATCAAATCGCGTCGATTAGCGCATTGATATTGTTGGTACCATCAATTGCCTTCATGTTCGTTGTAGAACGCTTCCTCAGGGCCGATGTCCTTTCAAAAGTAGGGCGATAAAATGTCTGATAAAGAAACGCAGCGCGAACCGGACAACATGGATAGCCAGCCACGGTTCATCAGCGCTCATGAAGTTGCGCTTGAGGCAGGTGTGTCACGCTCCGCGGTATCACGTACCTTTACGCCGGGTGCCAGCGTCTCACCGACGACACGCGAAAAAGTGCTGAAAGCCGCCGAAAAACTGGGTTATCAAGTCAACGACCTTGCACGTGGCCTCCTTGCCAACCGCAGTCGCATCGTCGGAATGATTGCCGCAGACCCGGAGAGCCCGTTTCGCTCCCGTCAGATCGCAGCGCTTTCCCGTCGGCTTACAGCACGTGGCAGTGTGCCGGTGTTGATCCCGACCGGTCAACACGGAGAAAATCTATCGGCGGCACACGAAACGCTGCTGCGTTATCGTGCTGAAGCGACGGTGGTACTTTCCGGTATGCCCTCTTCGTCATTTGTTGAACTGGCACAGCGAAATGGCCAGACCCTCATTCTCGTCGGGCGGGCCGAAGAGGGGGCAGATCATATTCACATCAACAATCGACTTGCGGCAGAAACAGCCGTCGAAATTTTTGCAGCGCGGGGCATGAGAAAGCTTGGCCTTATCACATCGAATGTCGGCAGCCTCAATCTGGTTGAACGTGAGGAGGCCTTCATTGCCAAAGGCAAGAGCCTTGGATTGAGCGTCAGTGTACAGCGCGGGGACCTGACCGATTATGAAGGCGGCTACAGCGCTGCGTCCTTACTACTCGGGGAGCGAGAGCGCGTCCAAGGCGTGTTCTGCGTGAACGATCTTATGGCTTTCGGTCTGATAGATTGTGCACGCGACGTCTTCAATCTCTCCATTCCCGACGATGTTTCGGTTATCGGCTTCGACAACGTCACGGAAGCGCGCTGGGGCGCCTATCGGCTAACAACATTCGATCAGAATGCGGAACGCCTTTCTGCCAAAATCATCCGCCTGCTTGATGAGAGACAGGCTGTGCCAAATGCACCGCCCCAGACAATTGTCCTCGAACTACCGCTCATTCTAAGGAGCAGCGTCAGGCCACTTAAAAATGAACGCGTCTCTCGGGAGACGCCAAATCAATGACATTCCACTCCATCTGGTTGCGACCCGCACGCGATGACCTCAAATTTCTTGAAGCTATCGTTGCAGAACTGGCAGTTCAATTTGCTTCACCCCTCTTTGAACCACACGCAACACTTGTACCCGATATGAATCGCTCGGCAGACGAACTGCTGCCACTGGCACTCAGCCTTGCAATCGGTCGGAAACCTTTGGATGTTCTTGTTGAGGATGTGACTGGAACAGCGGCCTATTTCCGCTCTTTCTACGCCGTTCTGCAGAAAACTCCTGCACTGTTGGCGCTGAAGCGGGATTCACTCGGTATATCCGGAGAGAAAGACATCTCGACTTTCCTTCCGCATGTTTCGCTTGCCTACGGCGTTGCCGATAAGGCCTCGCGTGAAACAGAGATGGCTCGCGTGGCAAAGTCGATTACAGGTCGCAATCTGCGATTTGATCGAATGGTAATCGTCAGCTCATCAAGCGAGACACCGATCGATCAATGGATCGTCAAACATGAAATCTATCTCGCTGGATAGGGAAAGCCCGCAGATCAGCGGGCCTCTATCATGCACGTCACTGACGAAGAGCGCGTTTCACTCCGCCCGGAGTGTACGCTAAAGTGGACGTGGATACTGTCGGTAAACCTTCTCGATGTCAGCCAGAACATCTTCCGCCAGCTTGATCTGATGGGCCGCGATATCGGTCTTCAACTGATCGACAGTCGTGGCACCGATGATGGCCGAAGTCATAAACGGACGTGTCAATGTAAAGGCAATCGCCATCTGCGCAATATCTAGACCGTGCTTCTTCGCAACATCGATATAGGCGCGAATTGCGGGCTCGGAGTGAACATTATTCCGCCAGATGCCACCTTCGGAAATGGCTGCGCGTGAACCGACAGGCACCTTGCCGCCCAAATATTTTCCGGTCAGCACACCCGCTGCAAGCGTCGAATAGGCAAGCAGTCCGACGCCTTCGCAGAGCGCTAACTCTGCCATGTCAAAATCGAACTGGCGTTGCAGAAGACTATATTCATTCTGGATCGAGGCGACGCGCGGCAGATTATGCTGTGCCGCCAGTTGAAGCCACTGCATCGTTCCCCAGGCTGTCTCATTGGAGAGACCGATATGCCTGATCTTTCCATCGCGAACCATGTCTGCGAGCCCGAGTAAAACGTCGTGCATCTGGTGGGTTTCGGCCTCTCCATCAGTCTTGGACGGGTCGAAGCTCCAGCTTTGGCCAAAATGGTAATGCGCACGCATCGGCCAATGGACCTGATAGAGGTCGATATAGTCTGTCTGAAGCCGTTTCAGGCTATTTTCCACCGCATCACGAACACTTGTTCGGTTTGGTCTCGCGCCGTCGCGAATCCACTTTTGTCGACCACCGCCGGCAATTTTGCTCGCCAGCACAAACTTTTCACGTTTTCCAGATTTCTTAAACCAGCTCCCAATGTAAGCTTCTGTCTTGCCATAGCTTTCCGGGCTCATCGGTATGGCATATCCCTCGGCGGTATCAATGAAGTTGATACCGGCATCAAGAGCGATGTCGAGCTGCTCATGGGCATCGGATTCAGTATTCTGTACGCCCCAGGTCATGGTGCCGAGGCAAATTTCAGTGACAGTAAGGCCGGTACGGCCTAAAGGCTTCATTTTCACAAGAGTTTTCCGGATCGATTGTTCGCTACAGCGCGATATGAAATTGGGACCGATTGATAGCCCCGCTTCACCATGCCTGACAAGCCTGTCACGATAGTTTTAGATCAGACTATAAAAATCGCTCGACCGTGTACGGTTTCGGATCAGTAAAAGGCTCTTCTCCGACCAGCATCTCGGCAAGCAAACGCCCTGTCGCAGGTCCAAGCGTCAAACCATGATGGGCATGACCGAAATTGAACCAGAGTCCCTTGTGTTTTGGAGCAACCCCAATTACGGGACGCATATCCGGCAAGCAAGGGCGCAATCCAAGCCATGGCGTCGTTTCGATGGCGTCTCCCAACTGGGGTACAAGTTTCCGCGCTACTTTCTCGTCCATCTTGAGCTGTATACGATTGGGCGGGGCCTGAGGCGATGCGAACTCTATGCCTGTTGACAGCCGCACACCTTGCACCATGGGGGCAAGAACATAGCCTGCTTCTTCGTCCACCACAGTATGACCGAGCCGAGAGCCGTCCTTCATGGTGAAGTGCAGATGATGACCGCGTTTGATGCCAAGCGGAATTGGATAACCGAATTTTCTGAAGATGAGCCCGGATTGCGGGCCCAGCGCGACCACAATGTCACGCGCATGGACAATACCCTCATCCGTCGTCACCTGCCAGCCGCGCTCATTCTGAGCCAAGGTCGCCGCATCTCCGTGAACGAAAACGCCACCTTTCCTGCAAAACAGATCAGCATAGGCTTTAACCAGCCCGCCAGGGTTCACAACGGTCTTGGGGTCGAGCCAATGAATGCCACCGGCCACATCGCCAAGCGATGCCTCGCGCTGGCGCAATGCTGCTGAATCGAGAATATCATAGGACAGTTTAAAGCGTTGCAGATCGGGTAACCGGCGCACCGCTGCGTCGAACGCCGAAGATGTTCGGAACACTTCTATCCATCCTTGGGACCGGATCAACCGCTTGCTGCCCGACTGATCCACCAAAGTATCATGCTCGCGGACACTCGCTTCAATCAGAGGCAACATGGCATTCGTGGCAATCTTTAACCGTTCTGGCGAAGATTCCCGCCAATACTGAAAAAGCCAGCGAGCCATCTTTGGTATGTAAAACGGATTGTAGCGAACGTCTGAGCGACGGTTCATGCCGTAGCGGACAAGCGTCCAGAAGCCTTGCGGGAAGGAATAGGGAATGACACTAGACCGCTCAATCAGACCAGCGTTGCCGAAACTGGTGCCGCTACCGGGGGCGCTTTTGTCAATCAGGCAGACTGAACGCCCCCGCGCTTGCAGATGTAGTGACGTGGACACGCCAACAATTCCCGCGCCCAGAACGATGACATCTTGTTGCTGAATCGGCATTTCTGGCATCCACAAAAACCAATGAATAAACGCGCCGACTACAGCCGGCGCGTCGTTGCTCACAGCAAAAAGCTGCGTCTTTTACATGCAATCAGTAGATATCGAAGTCGAAATATTTCTTGACGATCGTGGCATAAGTTCCATCGTCGCGAATTTTCTTGATTGCCGCATTGAACTGTTCCCTCAAATCGTTATCGTCTTGGCGGATCGCAATCCCGGTATCCGTCTGCGTGCCGGGAATATCCCCGATAAGCTTGCAACAATCCGCACCGTCTCCCTTAATCCAGTCGGATATCGGGAATTTGTCGGAAACAACAGCATCAAGACGTCCGTTTTTCAGGTCCGCATTGGCTTCATCGGCGGTTGGATAAAGCTTCACGTCGGCACCAGCCTTGCCATAGACATCTTCCGCATAATTACCCTGCGTGGTCGATCCCTGAGCTCCCACCGACTTCCCCTTGAATGCTTCGGCATCCAGAGATGTGATTGGACTATCCTTCGACACGGCGACTGAAAGTGGCGTGGAATAATACTTATCGGTGAAGGCAACTTCCTTCTTACGCTCTTCCGTGATGCTCATCGACGCGATGACCGCATCGAACTTGTTCGACTTTAGGCCGGGAATCATCCCATCCCAGTCGTTGGCAACAATCGTGCACTTAGCATCCATTGCCTTGCACAGAGCATTGGCAATCTCGACATCAAGCCCCTGAAGCGAGCCATCCGCCGCAACGAAGTTGAAAGGAGGATAGGCACCTTCTGTGGCGATGCGGATTTCTTTCCATTCTTTCGCCTGCACGGGCAAGGCAGCGATTACAGATGCAATGCCCGCAAATAGGATTGTTTTCAACATAACTGTTCCCCTTATTGCTTTGTTATCGTTGTAGTAGGCAGGGACCTCCCCGCCAGTTGCGGCGCCTCATTTTATGCGCATACCGTGACTGAAGCACCGGACGCCTTCCTCCGCAAGAAGGTTTTAAAGGCGCCCGGAGCGTAATTTGTCACATCAATAGATGTCGAAGTCGAAATATTTCTTGCGGATCGTTTCATACGTGCCGTCGTCACGAATTTTCTTAATCGCAGCGTTGAACTGTTCACGCAGATCATCGTCGCCCTTGCGCAGGGCAACAGCGATCTTCGTTTCAGAGCCCGGGATGTCACCGAGGAACTTACAGCAGTCCGCGCCCTGCTTTTTCAACCAATCGGCGGCGAGGAATTTGTCGGCAGCGATTGCGTCCAGACGGCCGCTTTCGAGATCGGCATTTGCTTCGTCTGCAGTTGGATAAAGCTTCACATCTGCGCCTGCCTTACCGTAGACATCATCGGCGTAGTTGCCCTGCGTCGTACCGGCCTGTGCCCCAACTGTCTTTCCGTCGAATGCCGACGGGTCAAGCGAGGTAATATCCGTATCCTTTGGCACGACAACCGCAAGCGGGGTTGTGTAATAGCGCTCGGTGAAGGCAACCTGCTTTTCGCGTTCTTCGGTAATGGCCATCGAAGCGATGACCGCGTCGAACTTATTAGCCTGCAGGCCCGGAATCATGCCGTCCCAATCATTGGCTACAATCGTACACTTGGCTTCCATAGCTTGGCAAAGTGCATTGGCGATATCAAGATCGAAACCTTCAAGCTTGCCGTCTGGAGACATGTAGTTGAACGGAGGATATGCGCCTTCACTGGCGATGCGGATTTCTTTCCATTCCTTTGCCTGAACCGGCAAAGCGAGAAAGACAGAGGCTAGACCGGCGAGTACAACTGATTTCAACATGACTTTCCTACTTCTTCAAAGCGCGCCCCGAAAATATGAAGCGGTTTCGGACACGATACGCGGATAGATACACACCAAGCAGATGAACGCATATCCGCCAGTTTGGATCCGGAAATGCGCTTAATTCCGATCCCATTCAATTGCAACTTTGGCAGGACTTGCCGAATACCAAAATGCAAAACGAGGCCTGCCGCGCACAAACGCAACAGGCCTCGCATTCATACAGCAGGAGCGATCAAGCGACCATGCGGGCGCAATGATCTTCCTGTGCATAGGCCTTGCCAAAGCGGTTCGCGAGGAACGCTTCCAAGGTAATGTCTTCCTGACGAATGAAGCCCTGCTGTGGAAGATCGCCCTTTGCCAGCATGTCGAGCACGGCGCAGATTGCAGAAGCTGTGGTGATCTGGATGCCCGAGCGAATGATTTTGCCAACCGGAGCGGCATAAACCTTGTTCGCGTAGGTTTCCTGAACCAGGCGGCCATTCTTGGTACCCGAGACGGTCACAAAAATCACCACGACGTCCTGAAGGGTCGTCGGCAGCGCATTTTCGAAGATGTCCTTAAGCACTTCACGGCGATGGCGCAGGCCGAGATCGTTGAGGAGCGCCTTCATCAGCGCAACGTGGCCCGGATAGCGGATGGTGCGGTAGTTGAGTGTGCGAACCTTGCCTTCCAGCGTTTCACAGAGCGTGCCGAGACCACCAGAAGTATTGAAAGCTTCATAGGTAACGCCATCAAGCGAGAATTCTTCGCGTTCTTCGAGAGCTGGAACTTCGGTTAGCTCGCCATTCACGATAGCCTCGCATGGCTCAATATACTCGTTGATGACGCCATCGGTGCTCCAGGTCAGATTGTAGTTCAGAGCATTCGAAGGATACTGCGGCAGGGCACCAACGCGCATGCGAACACTGTCGAGCTTGTCGAAACGCTTTGCCAGATCATAGGCAACGATAGAAATGAAGCCAGGAGCCAGACCACACTGTGGAATGAAGGCTGCTTTGGCATCCTTCGCCAGTTCCTTGACGCGACGTGTGCTGGCAACATCTTCGGTCAGGTCGAGATAGTGGACGCCTGCCTTGGCAGCAGCTTCGGCGATACGGGTCGTCAAATGGAATGGAGCGGCGCTCAATACGGCAAACTTGCCGGTCAAAACAGCTTCAAGCGCCTTGGCATCTTCGATATCGAGCGCCTGCGTCTTAACTTCAGCACCTGCTTCCAGTGCATCAAGCTGTGCCTGAGAGCGGTCGACAACGGTAACAGCATACTCGCCCGTGGAGGCGAGAAGATCGGCAATGGTGCCGCCGATTTTGCCTGCACCGACAACAACGATCTCTTTCATGTAACTTTCCCCTTGGAATGCAATTCGGATATGCAAGAATCGCATAGTTTCATGCAAAAAGAAGCATACAAACCGACGATATGACGTTGTTTGTTTACGCATATTGACGTATCTAATATGCATTATGACGACAGAAGCTGATCTCACCCTCATTGCACTGCTCCGTGAAAATGCCCGTGCCTCGACAGCCGATCTCGCACGGCGCCTAGGAGTGTCCCGAACCACCGTCCAAAGTCGCATTGAAAAGCTTGAAAAACGTGGAGTTATCGAGGGCTATACGGTACGAATCGCACCTGAATTCGAGCGTGATCTGGTCCGCGCCCATGTGCTGGTGACAGCATTGCCCAAGCTGGCACCAAAAGTTGAAACAGCCCTGCGCAGCATGATGACCGTTCGTTCGCTCCATTCTGTTAGCGGCCATTTCGATATGATCGTCGTTGTGGAAGCCCCTTCAATACAGGAACTTGACGCCATTTTGGATCGCATAGGCGCGCTGGAAGGCGTCGAACGCACGATGTCATCCATCATTCTTTCGACGCGGATCGACCGTTAAGGAACCCATGCGGTGTACAGGGCTATTGCATCCGTCAGGTAGAGACCGTCCCGCTCATGCGCTTGCGGCGGAAGAGCATCGCTGCAACGCCTAAAAGCACCGTGCCGACAATAAACAGAAAAGCAGCCGCAGCGATAGCCGGGCTTATATTTTCCCGAATAGTCGAAAACATCTGGCGCGCCAGAGTTCGCTGATTGGGACCTGCCACAAACAGGGTCAGCACAACCTCGTCCAACGAAGTGGCAAACGCCAGCACCGCGCCTGATGCGATGCCGGGCATAGCGAGCGGAAGCGTGATTTTTCTGAAGACCGTTACCGGCGATGCGCCAAGACTTTCAGCCGCCAGTTCTACACGTCGGTCGATACCTGCCAGCGCGCCCATAACACTCACCAGAACAAAAGGTATCGAAATCACGGTATGTGCAACAATCACACCGAGATAGGAATTGGCTATTCCGAGCCGGACGAACAATAACTGCATACCAACGCCCATAACCACGGCAGGAACAACCATGGGCAAGAGGAACAGAGTTTTGATCGAGCCGGAGAGAAACAGAACCCTGCTGCGCAAGCCAAGTGCAGCCATGGTGCCCAGCACCGTTGCCAGAATCGTCGTTCCCGAGCCGATAATCAAGCTGTTGACGATTGCGCGCCGCCAGACATCCGCCGTGGCGAGCTCGTCAAACCAGCGCATTGACCAGTCAGGCACCGGATAGGTCAGGAAGACGCTGGATGTAAAAGCAAGTGGAAGAATTGCGAACAAAGGCGCGATCAAGAAGACCACCGCCGCCATACCGAAGAGGATTTTAACGAAGCGTCCCATGGTCAGGCTCTCCGCCGCTCTTCAGCGGTGAGCTGTCCGTAAACGGTATAGAGTACGAGACAGGCAACGAGCAGCACGAGCCCCAATGCGCCAGCCATACCCCAGTTGGCCGAACCGGTAGCATAATAGGCGATGATCGAGCTTATCATCTGGTCACTCGGCCCACCAATCAACGCCGGAGTGATATAATAACCAATCGCACTCATGAAAACGAGCAGCATGCCGGACAGGATGCCGCGCATACTCAGTGGCAGTAATACTCGCAAGAAAGCTCTCCATGGCGGTGCGCCAAGAGAAGCAGCGGCAGGCATCAAATTGCCTGGGATCGATACGAGCACACTATAAATTGGAAGCACCATGAACGGCAAAAGCACATGGGTCATAGCTATCACCACCCCTGCCCTGTTGAAGATCAGGGAGAAAGGCGCATCGGTGATGCCGAGCCAGATCAATGTATCGTTGATGAGGCCCTTGTCTTGCAGGAGAATGAACCAGGCAGCGGTCCGGACTAGCAAGGATGTCCACAACGGCAGCAAAACAGCAGCTAAAAGCGCGTTTCGGACCCAACCTTCAGACGAGGCAAGCAACACAGCATAAGGATAACCAATCACTGCACAGGCCAATGTCACCAACGCGGCGATCCAGAATGTACGGAGCATAATCGCCCGGTTGGCTGATGTGCCGGGCGCCATAGAAACAATCTCGCCTGACGCATCGCGTTCCATGTCCAAGGCGGCAAGCAGGTTGCGATCTGTTGTCGGAGAAAGCGCATTCGCAATTGCTTGCCAGAACTCCGGTCGGCTCCATCGCTTGTCTATCGTTTCAATATCCGGGACTGAATCGCTTTTTTCAATGGCTGACAGTGTTTTGCTCATCAGGGTCCGAAAACCCGATTGGGCGCTGTTCAAACGGCGAACCATATCGCCTACGGCTTGCTGATCGGTTGAAGCCTTCAGATCTGCAACCAAAGCCTGTTTCATTTCTGGTGATGGGGCCGATTGTCCATCCCACAGACTGACAGCTTCTGCAGTCTGTGGGAGAACACGCAGAACCGCTGTATCAGACACGGCCTGCTTTATCATCACCCCAAGCGGCCACAGGAAAAACAAGGCTATGAAAACGAACAAAGGCGCGATCAGAAACATCGCTCGGACAGTTTTGCCGGACAGAACCGTCATGCTGCGATAGTCCAGCAGTCAGCAGCATTGAACCCAGCCACGACATCCGTTCCGGGTGCCCATTCACGCGCTTTTCTGTCCAGACGCACAATGAAACCATAAGCGCCGCCATCAAGCTGGATACGCAGATGATCCCCTTGATAAACGCTGTCGGTCACGCATGTCTTGAGAAGATTGTCCGCGCAGCTTTCACTACCCAGCTCAATGCGCTCAGGCCGGATGGATAAGAGAACTTTCTGTCCTGTCACCAGCGTTCCTTTTGACGATGCGGTTAAGGTGCCGCCATCCTTCAGGCGAATAATGGCGCTGGTACCCGCCACACGCTCGACTGTCCCTTCAGCGAGATTGGTTTCACCTATGAATTCGGCGACAAACCGCGTCTGCGGCTCGTCATAGATTGCGCGCGGCGTGCCAATCTGTTCGATTTTCCCTTTGTTGAAAACGGCGATCCGGTCCGACATGGTCAGCGCTTCACTTTGGTCATGTGTGACGAAGACAATCGTGAGCCCTAACCGGCCGTGCAACTCCCGGATGTCGAGCTGCATCTGCTCACGCAACTGCTTGTCGAGCGCGCCGAGCGGTTCGTCCATCAAGACTACACCCGGTTCGAAAACCAGTGCACGGGCAAGCGCCACGCGCTGTTGTTGCCCGCCAGAGAGCTGTGATGGCTTGCGTTCACGCATGGTGGACAGCTGCACCATATCGAGCACCTTATCGACCAGCTTGCCAATCTCCGCTTTGCCAAGACCTCGCATCTGAAGCGGAAAGGCGACATTCTCGCCAACTGTCATATGCGGAAACAGAGCATAGTTCTGAAAGACCACCCCCATATTGCGTTTATATGAAGGCACCGTATTGATTGCCCTGCCATCAACGTAAATCGCTCCACTGCTTGGACTTTCAAAGCCGGCAAGCATCATCAAAAGCGTCGTCTTGCCTGAACCGGAAGGACCAAGCAGACTGACGAATTCACCGCGATCAATATCGAGGTTCAAATCATCTATAACTCTGAAATCACCATAGAATTTGCTGATATTCTTGAAGCGGATGCGGCAGTCCGTCAATGAAACACTCCACCTTCCGGAAAC
The DNA here is from genome assembly GCF_006345815.1 of Ochrobactrum sp. CGA5. Taxonomy (GTDB): domain Bacteria; phylum Pseudomonadota; class Alphaproteobacteria; order Rhizobiales; family Rhizobiaceae; genus Brucella. The sequence continues at coordinate 409,173 of NZ_VCIG01000005.1, forward strand.
AGGGAAGACCCCGCCGATACTGCGCCGGCAGAGCCACGACTGTATATTTACTTAGCCAGCCAAGCGTTAAAACGCTTCGTCAACTCTTCAGAATTATCGATCCAGAAATCAACGTCAAGCGGAAGAGCGTCTTTCAGATTGGCTTCCGCTGTTGGAAGATCCGATGCAAATTCCGCAGGCACCTTGCTTGCAGCTTCCTTGTTCGGCAAACCGTAAGCGACATATTTCGGCAATTTCACCTGATTGTCGGGCTGACTGGCAAAAGCAATGAAATCCTGTCCCGCATCCTTGTTCTCGGCATCTTTCAGGATCACCCAGCTATCGACAGCATAAATACTGCCCGGCCAGACCACCCTGAAGTTCTTGCCTTCACTCCTGTTTATGCCCGTTATGCGTCCATTGTAGGCCGACGCCATCACGACTTCGTCCGACGCCAAGAACTGTAAAGGTTGTGCCCCCGCTTCCCACCAGACGATGTTCGGCTTCAATTCATCGAGCTTTTTGAACGCGCGATCAACGCCATCCGGGGTTGAAAGCACATCGTAGACCTCATCCTTGCCCACCCCATCGGCGAGGAGTGCGAACTCAAGCGTATACTTCGCGCCCTTACGCAACGAGCGTTTGCCCGGGAATTTCTCCACATCCCAGAAATCGGCCCAGGATTGCGGGCCGTCTTTCAGTTTGTCCGCATTGTAAGCGATGGCTGTCGACCACACGATCGCCCCTACGCCGCAATCATGGACCGCGCTGTCGAGGAACTTGTCCTTGCCACCAACTTTGTCCCAATCGATCTTCTCGTAGAGACCGTCTGCACAGCCGAGAGCTAGTTCTTCGGCTTCTACTTGCACGACATCCCAGTTGGGTTTACCTGCTTTAACCTTAGCCTGAATGACACCGTAACCGCCGTCCCAAGATTCATCCAGCAAAGGTTTGCCGGTCTTCTCGGAAAAAGGCTTGAAATAAATTTCACGCTGGGCGTCCTGATAGTTCCCACCCCAGGAAACGACCGTCAGGTCTCGGGCGGCAGCGGAGCCGGAATAAAGTGCAGTTGCGAGGAGTCCACCCATCAGGGCTAGGCGCGCAATTTTCATCGACATATTCCCCATTCTGGTTCGACGGGTTGTTCCCGCCGTTGCTGTAATGAGGCCATGCTAACTTGATCAGTAATCGTGAGCAACATTGTAGTCGCCCGAGAATACAAAAGTCGTATCCGCCCTGTCGAAAGGAACAAATCCGGGCGAGGGTCCCCCAGATCTGCCCCACGCCGATGCACATCGTTGCAAGAGCGTACTTGCCGCCATTAAAGGAGAGTTCGAGCGCCGCTGCGTACCCGCAGTGCGCGCCCTAGACATGCCAAGCGGATGTCCAAGTGCTATCGAGCCGCCATTCGGGTTGACACGATCGTCGTCGCCGGCAATTCCAAGATTACGCGATACTGCCAGACCTTATGATGCATGATTGAGCACGATAAAGTCGAAGACAACCTCTTCGTTGGCTTGAAGAACCCTATGAGATGTTTCCCACTTAAAAGAACTTCGCAGCATTCTCGACGCGGGCCCAGAAGGGTGACATGACTATCTTCCCGTCGAACAACGCATTCAGAGCCCGCTCGCTTCGGTCGATCACGTCATCATATTGGAATGCGGGTGTATCGCATGGTCCGACATGTCAGCAGTGCTTGCGAAGAACCAGGAGATCGTAGAAGAACTGCTGGGTGTCAACGGCATGCACTAATCAGTTGCCAACGAACTCGAACTTGTCCACATCTACAAGGCCCCTGTCGGTAATCTTGAGATGCGGGATCACAGGCAAGGCGATGAAGGCCAGTTGCAAAAATGGTTCTTCCAGAACCGAGCCCAGTTCTTCGGCGGCGTGACGCAGAACACGAAGCTGATCGCGGACTGTTTCGTATGGCTCAGCGCTCATTAATCCGGCAATGGGCAAAGGCATTTCTGCCAACACCTCACCGTCTCGCACGACAACAAAACCACCTTCAATCTCGCCCAGTCGGTTGGTCGCCATAGCAATATCTTCGTCTGACGTGCCAACCACACAGATATTATGGCTGTCATGACTTACGGTTGAGGCGATTGCACCCGATTTCAAACCAAAGCCGTGCACAAATCCGGTAGCGATATTTCCATTCTTGCCGTGACGTTCGACGACAGCGATCTTAACGACATCGTTCTCAAAATCCGGCTCAACACCGTTCGGGCCAACCTTGAGGTCGAATTCGAGACTATCTGTAATAATCTTACCGGGAATTATACCAATCGCGCGGGTCTTGCCGCTGTTGGAATGAGAGCGAAAACTGGATGCGGTTACTTTGGGTGCCTTAACGCTATTGCGCCCGACGGGAGCAACCGGCTTGCGAGTGGCGAACAAGTCTTCTGAGACCACCCTGCCCGCAGACAATACCATCTGGGCATGACAGCCTTCAAGACTATCCACCACGACAAGGTCGGCCCGTTGGCCCGGCGCGATCAGACCACGATCGAAAAGACCGAAAGCACGTGCTGCGGAAATGCTCGCAGCCCGGTAAATGGCAATCGGCTCCACACCACCTGCAATAGCCGTCCGGATGAGGTAATCGAGATGGCCCTGATCAGCTATATCGAGCGGATTACGGTCGTCAGTGCATAACGCCAAAAACGGAGCGTGGCGCTCGGTAATGATCGGCATGAGCGCTTTAAGATCCTTGGAAACCGACCCTTCGCGCACCAGCACATGCATTCCTTTGCGCATCTTCTCGAGTGCTTCTTCGGCACTTGTCGCCTCATGTTCGGTACGAATACCTGCGGAAATATACCCGTTCAGGTCGAACCCGCGCAGAAGTGGTGCATGCCCATCAATATGCCGCCCTTGAAACGCCTTGAGCTTCGCCATGCATTCGGGATCTTTTGCCAAAACACCGGGAAAATTCATGAACTCCGCAAGACCGATTACTTTGGGATGGTCGACAAAAGGCAAGAGATGATCGATCAGAAGCTCGGCACCAGAAGTCTCCATATGGGTCGCGGGTACGCAGCTCGAAAGCTGTACGCGAATATCCATGATCGTTTCCAAAGCACTATCGAGAAAAAACTCGATGCCTTCAATACCCAGCACGTTTGCAATCTCGTGTGGGTCGCAAATGACTGTAGTCACGCCCTGCGGCAACACACAACGATCAAACTCGTGCGGCGTCACGTGTGAAGATTCTATGTGAAGATGCGTATCGATGAATCCCGGCACGACGATCCGTCCGGCAATGTCGATTTCATGTTTGCCCCGATAGTCGCCCAATGTTCCGACAATCCTGTCATCGCAGATTGCGATGTCACTTTCGACAAGTTCACCAGTCACGAGATCGAAAAAACGGCCCCCCTTCAGCACGATGTCGGCGGGCTCCCGACCCATGCCTTGATCGATCATCCGTTCCAGCATCACGTTACCTCACATTTCCGGAATCATTTGTCGAAAGTTACCACAATGCAAGACGCGGCGGTAAGGTCACCCTTCCGCCGCGTTCTCAACTCTCTGATGCTCAGATTAACGGACGTACTCAATCGTCCTGGCTCGGCTGAGAACCAACTCGACACGATTGTCTTCAAGGCTGTGCAGGCAGACACGCTTGGTCCATGGACCGTCGTGCAACGTGAACAGGGCACGCCCTTGACCAAGATCTTCCAATGGCATGGCCCGGCGCGTCGGTCCTACACCCATAATGAGGTGGCCATCCTTGATATCAAAACTGGCGCCATAGGGGGATGCCTGCCAATGGCCGTCGAGTTCCCGGCAAATTGGCTTCACTGTGACCGGCTTCAATCGGCGCGGCACGTATCCGATCTCGCCTTCCAATTCCGTACCGGTCCAACGAAGCTGAACCGGTGAAGACGGAGAAAGGGATGAGAACCAGCCACTACCGACATCATAAAGCGTGTCTTCGCAATCCAGCCAGTTGGCTATACCGTTACGCATTTCCAGCCAGAACGGCCCGCTCTCGGTCACATAAATCCCGTCTGGGATCGTGCAGTTGGTCTCCGGCAACGGCAATCCGTTAAGAGCGGCCATGCAATCGCGCGCCATCTTATAGGTGTTGGCGTCTTCACGGTTTGAAACAACAATCATACCGGTTTTCGAGACCGGATCGAGCAAAAAATAGCTCTTGTAGCCCGGGTGCGAGCCACCATGTCCGACAAAACGCTTGCCGGCTACTTCGTTCCACCGCAATCCAAGCCCGTAACCGGATACGCGTCCGTCCGCGAGATGGCGATCGGCTGACAACTTATCGAGTATGCCATTGAACGCGCCTTCACCATTAACGAGTGCTTGCGCCCATTTCGTCAGCGCCATACCACTGCCAGTCAGACTGCCGGAAGCCGAAATGTGCAGGCCAGCGGAGCTGAGTTGCCATTTTTCGCCAGCCTTCCAGTAACCCGGCACCAGATCTGCGACCGGGTCATTCCAAACGTCTGGAGCTTCCATGAAAATATCGAGAGGCGCTGCAATATCCGATTTCACGAAGTCATTGAAGCGAAACCCCTTCCGTTCCAATGCAGCTTCCACCAGACGATAGCCAGTGTTGGAATAGGAAATCTCTGACCCCGCATCAAAATTGAGACGGTTGAGAGAAGCAAGGAATTCCAGAAGCTGATCAGCTTCTGTTTCCGTGTAAACGGACAGCCCCAGAAGTGTGAGACATTCCCGCGTGTCAGGCAGACCACCAGTCATGTCGAGTGCACGACCGACGGTGACATCGGCGAGTGGACTTTGCAGCTCAGGCAGATGATCGCCAAGCCTATCCTCGAGGCCGATAATATCGCTGTGCTTGAGAACCATCGCACAAAACGCATGTTTCGTGACCGATGCGTAGCGAACAACAGTATTCGCGGTGAATGGTACGCCCGTAGCAAGACTCTCAAGCCCGCTCGCATAAGCAAACTTTACACCATCTGCGCCGAAACCGATGATAACGCCGCCTGGCTCATTCTTAGCCCACGTTCTCGAAAAGACTTTCGCGGCGAGGGAAGCCGCATTCCAGTCAGCATGCGTTGACATGAAAACTCCGTCAGGCAGGTTCTTCCAGATTGACGCTTAGAGCGCGCAATTCTGTGGTATGCGGATGCGTTGTCCGCCCAGCGCGCAAATCCTCGGCGCTAAGCTGTTCCACCATCTCGCCGTGCTGCATCACCCCCACCTGCGGACAGAGATGCGCTATCACAGCGAGATTGTGGCTCACCAGCACATAAGTGAGATTCTTTTCCGCGCGCAAGTCCCCGAGAAGATTGAGAATTTCGGCTTGCACTGAAACATCAAGGGCCGAGGTAGGTTCGTCAAGCAGGAGAACTTCCGGTTCAGCAATCAGCGCTCGAGCAATTGCCACACGCTGTCGCTGCCCGCCAGAAAGCTGGTGTGGAAACCGAAATCGCGCAGCTTTAGGCAAGGCAACTTCGTCAAGAACCTTTTCAATACGCTTGTCTATATCGCCGATACCGTGGACCAGCAGAAGCTCGCTCAGGATACGATCGATGGTCTGTCGAGGATGCAGTGAACCAAAGGGATCCTGGAACACCATCTGCACCTGACGGTAGAAGGTGGTTGCGCGCTTCGGGGCTACGTCCTTGCCATCAAATGCGATGCGACCACTCCAATGTTCGTTGAGACCAGCCATTGCGCGCAAGATAGTAGATTTGCCGGAGCCGCTTTCACCCACAATGCCGAAGCTCCCGCCCTTCTCAACGTGGAAGGATACACCCTTGACGACTTCACGCTCGTTGAAGCTGATGCGGAGTTGATCAATTACAATCATGAGTTCAGCCAGCTTTCTTCACGATTGAGAACCGGCAATCGTTCACGGGGATGCATAAGCGACGGAATGCAATTGAGAAGTCCCTTCGTATAGGGATGCTCGGCACGCACAAGCTCGGAAGCTTTCAGCTCCTCCATGATTCGGCCCATATACATGACCATCACGCGGTCGCAGAAATGCGACACGAGTGGGAGATCGTGGCTGATGAGAAGAAGCCCCATTCCGCGTTTGGAAACCAGATCGTCGATCAGGCGAAGAATTTCCGCCTGCACAGTGGCATCTAGCGCTGATGTCGGTTCATCAGCTATCAGTAGTTCAGGATCTGGCGCCAGCATCATGGCGATCATGACACGCTGGCCCATGCCTCCAGATACTTCGTGCGGGTAAAGCTTGGCCACTTCGCGCGGATTGCGGATCATGACCTGATCGAGAAGATCAACCGCAGCGTCCATCGCCTGACGTTTACTACCGCCTTTGTGGGTACGCCACGCTTCAGCTACCTGTACGCCAATGGTTTTGACCGGATTAAGCGAATATTTGGGGTCCTGTAGAATAAAGCCAGCCCGCTTGCCGCGTATCTGACGCATACCGCGTTCAGTGGCTGACAGAATGTCTATGCCATCGAAGGAAAGCTTATCGGCCTTTACTTCTGCGATCGGCGGCAGCAATTTCATGAGAGCTCGGGCGGTCAAAGATTTGCCCGAGCCGCTTTCGCCGACGATCCCGAGTTTTTCACGACCAAGCTGAAGTGAAATACCGCGCACAGCATCGAAACGGCTAGTGCGCGTTTCAAAACTGATCCGTAGATTCTTAATATCAACCAGCATCTTTTCTCTCAATTCTGCTTCGGGTCGAGCACGTCGCGCAGACCGTCACCGAGAAAATTGAAGGCCAACGATACGAGGAAGATCGCAATGCCGGGAATGGTGGCAACCCACCATTGTTCGAAAATGAAGCGCTTGGCAGTGGCAATCATCGCACCCCATTCAGGCGATGGCGGTTGCGCGCCCATTCCCAGAAAGCCAAGGCTTGCAGCGGTGATGATGATCGAGCTCATGTCGAGCGTAATACGCACAATGACGCTCGGTACACAAAGCGGCATGATGTGACGCAGAATGATACGGAAAGGCGATGCACCAGTCAGCTTGGCTGCTGCGATAAAATCGCTCTTGCGCAGGGTCATGGTTTCCGCACGAGCCAGACGTGCATAGGGTGGCCAGGCGGTCAAAGCGATTGCAAGCACAGCGCTTTCGACACCTGGCTTCAGCGCAGCCACAAAGGCAAGGGCAAGGATCAATCGCGGAAATGCAAGAAAGACATCCGTGACACGCATCAGCGCCGTATCGACAATACCGCCGAAATAACCCGCTATGCAACCGATGAAGAGTCCGATTGGCGCAACGAGAATGACGACGGCGATAACCATTCCAAGGGTTACGCGACCCCCGTAAAGAATACGCGATAGAATATCGCGGCCAAGTTCGTCGGTCCCAAACCAATGCGTGGAAGTTGGAGCAGAAAGACGATTACCGAGATCCTGAACGCTCGGATCGTATGGCGCCAGAAACGGTGCGGCCAGCGAAAGAACGACGAAAGCGACGATGATAAAAAGACCAATCATCGCGAGCGGATTGGCACGCAGGTTTACCCAGATGCGATACCGCCGGCCCCAATTGGCTTGCAAGCGAGAGGCGGGAGATTCATCCAGCGCCCAGTTATGAAAATTGGCAAAAATCATCGGACACGCGGATCCAGAATTTTATAGAGGATATCGGCGAGTAGATTAAGGCCGACATAGATGACGCCGATGAGCAGTGTCGCCCCAACGACAGGATTCATATCCGCATTCATCAGCGATACTGTCAGATACTGGCCAAGGCCGGGCCAGCTAAAGACGGTCTCTGTAACAACAGCACCTTCCAGTAGACCTGCATATGTAAGCGCCAAAACTGTTACAAGCTGCACGGCAACGGTCGGAAAGGCGTGTTTCCAGATGACCGAGGTGAGTGACAAGCCTTTCGCTCGTGCCGTAATCACGAATTCACCCTTCAGCGCGTCGAGCATGAAAGCGCGGGTCATACGCGTGATGTAAGCCATACTGAAATAGGCAAGGATCAATACCGGCTGTATCATGTGATAGATGGCATCCCGGAATGCATCCCAGTCACCCTCAATGAGGCTGTCCATCGTTAGCAAGCCGGTAACATGTGGGATCATACCCTCATAAATTATATCCTGCCGTCCAGGTCCCGGTGCTATATCGAGCGTCGCATAGAAGACGAGCAGCGATATCAATGCCAGCATGAAAACCGGAACGGAGTGACCCGCAAGACAGAGCACGCGGATCGTCTGGTCTACGACTGAACCCTGCCGGACGGCGGCCCATACACCCAGCGGAATACCAATCAGCGCGGCAACAAGGAGCGCCGCCGTTGCTAGTTCCAATGTTGCTGGGAAATAGCGGGCGATGTCCTGTGTCACCGGATTGCGGGTCAGGATCGAATTGCCGAAATCACCGTGCAGCACTTGTCCTACATAGTGCACGAACTGGACCACAAGTGGCTGATCCAGACCCATCTCTGCGCGGACACGCTGGATAACAGCCTCCGGTGCGTTGTCGCCAACTGCAGCAATGACAGGATCGACGGGCATAACGCGACCGATCATGAAAGTAATAACCATAAGTCCGAACAGCGTGATCAACACGCTGCTCAGGATACTGGTCAGGTTCTTGAGGCTTTTCTTCACGCCTTGGCGATCCCAGCATAGGAATGAGAATCCGACAGGACGCCGAGACGCATTCCAGTAACCTCCTTGCGGCAGGCGGCTGTTGTAACGGTCTGAAGCATCACGATAAACGGACTGTCATTCATAAACTCGCGCTGCAAATTCTCGTAAAGCTCAATGCGCTTTGCCGGATCGCGCTCATCGCGAGCTGCAATGGACTTCTTCGCGAAATACTCGTTCTGATACGACGAACGCCAAGCGAAGGGCTTTGTAGCTGCGTTGTCTGAATTGTCTGGATTGTTGCAGAACACATCAGCATTGGTATTCGGATCAAAGTAATCAGAACCCCAAGCGGTCAGCGCTATTTCGTGCTCCCGGGCACGCATTTTGGTGAGAACCTGACGGTTTTCTGCAGCTAGCAGTTCAACCTTGATTCCGATTTCAGCGAGGTTTGCCTGGATAGCCTGCGCAATATCGGGCCAAGGCTGAGCCGAATAGTGATCCATCTTGATGGTAAAGCCGTTGGCAAGACCAGCTTCCTGCATCAGCTTCTTAGCCTGCTCCAAATCCTTCTGGAACGGAGTGTCGTTAACCGCGCCAGGAAAGCCCTCTGGAATGATGGTCTGGTGAACTTTGTGCGTCAGCGGAACAATGTTCCTTTGTATCCCTTGATAGTCGATAGCCCACTTGATTGCCTGCCAGAGCTTCGGATTGGTGAGATTTTCAATCTTCTGGTTGAGAGACATCAGGCCTATACCGGCAATCGCTTTCGTCACGAGTTCGAAATCACCATTGCCCTGCAAAACACGCAACTGCTCGGACGTAAGATTGCGAGCAATATCAACGTCCCCCTTTTGGAGCATGAGAAGCTGCGAGGACGGGTCCGCAACGTGACGCAAAAGGATGCGCTTCACGTTGCCCTTGTATGCGCCATGCGGATTAACGTTCAGCATAATGCTTTCGCTCGGCTTCCAGGAAACAAGAACCCATTCACCCGAACCGGCGCTGTTCTTCTGGAGCCAGCCGTTACCGAGATCGTCACCGGAGGCATTCTCCAGAACGGTCTTCCTTTCCACAATGCTGGCGACACTGGCCGATAGGCAATACAACAAGAACGGCAGCGATGTCGATTGTTCGACAGTCAGCGTCAGCGTCGACGGGTCCGTGGCGACGATGCTCTTCTCCGCATTATCAGGTGTGAAACCGAACTGGCTGATGATGAAAGCCGGGCCTTTGTTCATCTTGATTGCACGCCGCAATGAGAAGGCAGCATCCTCAGCGGTGACCTGTGCGCCGCTCGCAAATTTTGCGTTCGGATCGATCTTGAAGGTGAAAATCTTGCCATCGGCGTCAGCTTCCCAGGATACCGCTATGCCGCCTTCCACCTGGTCGGGATTGGAAAGGCTTGGGTGCACCAGGCGCTGATATATGTTGTTGCAGATTTCACTACCAACAGCTTCAAAGCTCTCATGCGGATCAAGACTGGTCATATTGTCAAGTTGCTGGGCCACAACGAGAATGTCCTGACGTCCAGCCCCGATGGCCGGCAAAATGCTGGTGTAGGACAAGAATGGAACGGCAGCTGCGCCCGCCATAAAACCGCGTCTTGAAATCATTAAGAGCTCCTCATGCAACGCTTTCTGAAAGCGCCCTAACATCGGGCGCAATCTAACCAACGTTCTATCTCTGGATACATTTTTCAGCCTTCCGCTATCACGTCAGCGAAGCCAGGTGCCAATGCAGAATTTTGCACTCCCTATGCAGAGTTTGCATGAGGACAAACTAAAAGAGATATATCGCATCGAAGAACCACCGTTAATGCAGGCTCGTCATATCAAGTGACCGAAATCGCATTTGCAATTCTTCTCGCTTGGGTCCATCACCCCTCAAATCCTGAAATTGATTTCAAGAGGCTTCCCCATGGCGACAGAACATATGATACCCGTTTTCGATGGTCACAACGACGTGCTGTTGCGTCTATGGTCATCAGAGGCTTCCGCACCGGAAAGGCGCTTTCTTGAAGGCGAGAAAGTCGGGCATATTGACCTTCCACGCGCAAAGAAGGGCGGACTGGGCGGCGGTCTTTGCGCGGTATATGTGCCATCGCCTTCACGAGAACTCGACGCAAACGGCAATCTGGCAACGCCAAGCCAAATCGATGCAATGAAGGCAACGCTCGCTATGTCGGCTATCCTGCTGAAGATTGAACGAGCATCAGAAGGCAAAGTCCGTATCTGCCGAACAGCTGCCGATATTCGCGATGCCTTTGCCAAGGGCATTTTCGCTTCCGTCTATCATATCGAAGGTGTCGAGGCCTTTAGCGAAGACCTTGACGGCCTTTATGTTTTACATGAGGCAGGGCTGAGAACCCTCGGACCTGTCTGGAGCCGGCCGAATATCTTTGCCCACGGCATACCCTTCCGGTTTCCGGCGTCACCCGATATCGGTCCCGGCCTCACAGATCATGGTAAAGCGCTCATTCGCGCCTGTAACAAACTCAAAGTCATGGTCGACCTTTCCCACATGAACGAGAAAGGATTTTGGGATATTGCGGCGATTTCGGATGCGCCACTCGTGGCTTCGCATTCAAATGCTCACGCGCTTTGCCAGCAAAGTCGCAACCTGACCGACAAGCAACTTGATGCCATTCGCGATACTGGCGGCCTCGTCGGGCTTAACTTCGGCGTTTCATTCCTGCGTAAAGACGGAAAACGCGATCCTAATACAGATCTGAGCGAACTCATTCGCCATGCTGACTACATCGTTGACCGCATTGGGATCGATCACCTGGCTCTGGGTTCCGATTTTGACGGCACCACGATTTCTTCTACGCTCCGCGATGTCGGGGATCTACAGCTCGTCATAGAGGCTTTCCGTAAACACGGTTATGACGATGCCTCCATCGTCAAGTTGGCCCACGCGAACTGGATCAATGTGCTCGAGCGGACGTGGGGCTCCTAAAGGACAAATGGAAAACGATCTCACCCTTCTAGGGCGAGATCGAAAACGTGGTGGTGAATATGACCATCAAACATTTCCAGGAGACCCTTGGTGGCCTCCCGACTTTCATATCGCACCAGCGACGAAAGTGCTGCCGTCAAGGCGTCCTTACTGTCGTACACCGTCCAAAGCACCATTGGATAGGCTGGCGCACCGTCGTCCCGCTCGACAGCGTATAAAACACGCACTTCCCTGACACCGGGAAAGTCGAGCCACATAGGCATCAGAATATCGGCGACATAAGCTTTGAACGCATTTTCGCGTCCTGCATGAATAGCGCCTTCAAAAAAGGCCTGTCTGACAATCATGAAATAACTCAGTTTACCTTGGTAGGTGGGCTTTCGCCGGAAAAATATGCTGCAAGATTGGTGAGCACCAGTTCGCCCATTGCGACACGTGTTTCAACCGTTGCACTCCCCTGATGAGGCATCAGCACCGTATTTGGCGCGCTTAGAAAGTCTCCCCGGATCGTCGGTTCATTGACGAAGACATCGAGGCCTGCCCCAGCGATAGTTCCTTCATTCAAAGCAACCAGAAGCGCGTCCTCATCAACCACGCTGCCCCGGGCCACATTGACCAGATAGCCCCTGCTTCCAAGCGCCGCGAGAACATCCGCGTTGACGATGCCGGCTGTCGCTGCATTGGCAGCCACACAAACCGCGAGCACATCACTCTCCCGCGCTAGTTCCACTGGCGTCGCATGCGCAATCCAGCTCGTGCCAGCGACGGCTGAGCGGTTCCAATAATGTACTTCCATGCCGAATGCTTCTGCCCGCCGTGCAAACGACTTTCCTATCTGGCCAAGCCCCAGAATGCCGACCCGCTTACCCTTGGGGCTTACCCCGAGAGGAAATCCCTCGCGACGAGACCATTTGCCTTCCCGCACGAATTGGTCGCCCGTAACAACATGGCGCATAACCGCCAGCATGAGGGCGATGCCTGTATCGGCAACATCATCGGCCAGAACGCCCGGCGTGGTAGTGACGTGCACGTTCCGGTCCCGCGCGAAGCCAAGGTCGACCTTATCCGTCCCGACACCATTGATGGCGATCAGGCCGAGCGATTGCAGACGCTCAATCCATTCATTGGAAAGCCCCGTCCCGCCACCGGTAACAACGGCGCGAATAGTGCCGAGGCTCGCGTCAATGGCCGCCTTGTCTTCCGACTTGTATAGCCGAAGCACTTGGTATGTCGCGTCCAATCGTTCTTCGATCAACGGCATCATCGGCTCGATAAGAAGAACTTCGCTCGCCACATCAAACTCCGCTACTAAACTATTGGGGATAATCAGGAAATCTGACCTATGAACGCCTTCGTGCGCTCATGCTTCGGATAGCCGAAAAACTCCTCCGGCTCCGCCATTTCGAGGATTTGTCCCTGATCCATGAAGATGACGCGGTCTGCCACCTGTCGCGCAAAGCCCATTTCATGGGTAACGCAGAGCATGGTCATACCTTCCTTGGCAAGATCGATCATGGTGTCGAGAACTTCCTTCACCATTTCGGGATCGAGCGCCGAAGTCGGCTCGTCGAAAAGCATGATCTTGGGATTCATGCAAAGCGCACGAGCAATCGCTACACGCTGTTGCTGGCCGCCGGATAGCTGTGCCGGATATTTATCCGCTTGCTCAGGAATACGGACACGCTTGAGATATCTACGCGCTGTGTTTTCAGCTTCGGCCTTGGAAACACCTCGCACTTTTATCGGAGCCAGAGTGCAATTCTCAAGAACCGTCATGTGTGGAAAAAGGTTGAACTGCTGGAAAACCATGCCCGTTTCCTGCCGCACGATATCCACGTTCTTTCCGCCGGCCGTTAGATCGTGACCATCAACAATGATGCGTCCATCCTGAATGGTCTCAAGCTGATTTATGCACCGGATAAGGGTCGACTTTCCCGAGCCAGACGGGCCGCAGATAACGATGCGTTCACCGCGAGCGACATTCAGATCGATATCTCTGAGAGCGTGATAAGTGCCGTACCACTTATTCACCCCCTGCATGAGAACTGCAGGATCGGAGGCATCCTGGTGCGACGGGTTTGTCTTTCCCTGAGCCATCTGGTTCATGTCGAAAACTCACTTCGTGGGCTGGACCGTCATGCCCGTCGGATAGACAGGCATGACAGAATTCGCGAACTTACTTTGCCTGAGAAACAAAATCCGGTAGCGGCGTACCAAGCCACTTCTCGTGAATTTTGTTCAATTCGCCATCGCTCTTCGCTTTTTCGATGAATTTGTTGACGAATTCGAGCATTTCAGTCGAACCTTTGCGAACAGCGATACCCTGCACCTGCTGACTGAGCTGAATCTTCTGCTCATAACGACCCGGTGCAGCCTTTTCGATCTCGGCAGCAACGACGTTTGAAAGCCCGATCAAATCGACCTGTCCAGAAAGCAACGCCTGCACAGCGCTCGCGTCATCGTCGAAGCGTCGTATATTGGTATCCTGTGGAGCAATCTTGGTCACTGCCGTGTCTTGTGTCGAAGCACGTGCAACGCCGATGGTCTTGCCAGAAAGGTCTTCTGGCTTGCTAACAGCGGTATCCTTCGGTCCAAACACGCCAATCGAAATGCCGGCATAGGGCTGCGAAAAGTCTACGCTCTTGGCCCGCTCCTCGGTAATGCCCAATGAGGCAACCAGAACGTCAACCTGCCCGCTCTGTAGATAAGGAATACGGTTAGGACCGGTAACGGGCACAATCTGAGCTTCAACGTCCAGTTCCTTCGCCAGCAACTTCGCCACATCCGCGTCATAACCATCCGGCTCGTTGCTGGTATTCATGATGCCAAACGGCGGAAAATCGACCAGCATGCCGATCTGGATTTTCCCGGCAGATTTAATGCCGTCTACGGTCTGCGCGATTGCAGCCGACGCGAAAGCGGTTGCCAGAGCACCCGCACCAATCAAGGCCATTGCCAGACGTCTGGTGATAGTCATGTGGATTCCTTCCCTGTTAAGTGCCGATCTCCTCACCGACACTGTTTCATTGCTTTTTCGCCGCGTTTCCCATCGCGATATCGTTTCACATTTACCGAGCAGTAGCGCGAGAAAGCCTTGCTTCCATGCGGCGCGCCAAAATGGATAGCGGCCAGCACAAGACAAAATAGACAGCCGCTACCGTGCCAAACACCATAAACGGGCTGAACGTTGCGTTGTTGATGATCTGCCCCTGTCGCGTCAGTTCTGTAAAACCGATGATCGCGGTGAGCGAAGTGCCTTTGATGAGCTGGACCAGAAAGCCCACCGTTGGCGCAACGGAAATGCGTGCTGCTTGCGGCAAGATTACGTAGCGCATGCGATTATAGTAACGTAGCCCGAGCGCTGTGGCGGCTTCTCGTTGGCCGGGTGGTACAGCATCAATACAGCCACGCCAGATTTCTCCGAGAAAAGCGCTCGCATGCAATGTAAGTGCAATGGTAGCGGCAATCCATGGATTGATACCCAAACCGAAAATGTTAAGACCGAAAAATACAAGGAACAGCTGCATCAGAAGTGGCGTACCCTGAAACAGCCGGATGAAACCGAGTGCGACGTAACGCGGCACACGAGCGCCCGAAACACGCATCAGTGCAACAAGCAGTCCCCCGATGCCACCGCCAACAAAGGCAATAGCTGAAAGAGCGATGGTCCATTGCGCCGCATAGACGATAATGAGAAATTCGTTCCAGCCGAAAGGTCTGATCATGGCCTGCTCCTATCGGCTCAACGGGTATTTGAACGCCACTTTCTCGATCAGCGTAAAGATCGCCGAAAATCCGATAGACATGACGAGGTACATGAGCGTGATTACAATATAGACCTCGAAGCTCGCAAAGGTCGCTGATTGAAGATCGTTTCCGGCAGCTGCAAGCTCATTGGCAGAAATCACCGAGACAACACTCGACGTCAGCATCAGATAGATGAACTGGCTGGTGAGCGACGGGTAGACAGTCCGCAAAGCCGGTTTCATAACGATATAGCGGAAGATTTGCAGCTTGGAGAGACCGAGCGCGGTTCCGGCTTCCACCTGACCTTTATGAATGGATTCAATGCCAGCGCGAATAATCTCTGTACCATAGGCGCCGAAATTCACCACCAATGCAAGAAGTGCGGCGTTGTTGGGCGACAGGCGTAACCCGGCAGACGGCAAGCCAAAAAAGATGAAGAAAATCTGCACCAGAAAAGGTGTATTGCGGATGATTTCAATATAAGCGTCGATAATGAAGCGGACCGGCTTGGGGCCAGACGTTTTACTCACGGCGCAAATAATCGAGACAATCAAACCGAGCACCATAGCAGCACAGGAAAGCTCAATCGTCTGCCATGCACCGACAAGCAGCTTGTCCATCGACGCGAAAACGGGCGCGAAGTTGAAATTGTACAATGCTGAACCTCCCGGTACACGAATTATGCCGACATTCCTCCCGACGGCAATAATTTTAGATCGATCTAAATGTGTTTAGGCTCACTCGTCAATCACTAATTGGGACTACACGGCAGATGCTTTCGCAGGCCCGCACGACTGTCTGACCTGTAAGTATGTTTCGCTGACGATCCGCTGTGCCGGCCTTTCCAAGTTTGCCAAGCGAGAAAGAAGTAGTCGAGCGGCGTTTTGGCCAACAGCAACAGGGCGGGTTGACACGGAACTCAATCGCGGCCGCGTCGCTTCAGCATCGCTTACGTCATCGAAGCCTATCAAAGAAAAATCGTCGCCTATCTTTCGCCGGCAGTCGTAAAGGCCCGCTGAAAGGCCCAGCGCGATCACGTCATTGAAACAGATTGCCGCTGTCGGCTCCCGACCTTCCTGGAAAAGTACAGGAGCTGCTTTGGCAATTTCCGGCATTGTATGTGCGAAGCGAACAATCATCCCAGGATCAAGCCCTTGCTTTTGCATCGCATCGCGAAACCCCTCGACACGTTCGCGATATGCTGAATGAACCGGACCATGTACAGCAAATGCGATTGTCCTATGCCCCAGTTTGGCAAGATGGTTGACCGCCTGCCGCATACCACCTGCATAATCAACACCCGCATAGTCAATTCGGTCCGTGACATGGCGCAACACCTGCACTACAGGCAAGCCCCAGTCCGCGATCTGTTCGATGACTTCCGGTGTGGTTTCTGCAGTTGGTGAAATGATCACGCCATCAACACCATGTTCGCGCATGCGCTGCATGAGAGTGCTTTGATTGGCAAAGTTCTCATGACTGTTCGCGAGAAGAACCACCAGTCCCGCTTCACCTACGACACTGTCTATTCCTGAAAGTAACTCGCCGTAAAACGGATTGCCAAGAGTCGGTACGATTACCCCGACCGTGTTCGACCGCTCTGCCCGGAGACTGGCCGCACCCATATTGTATACATAGCCCAGCTCCTGAAGGGCTTTCTCGACTTTTTCACGTGTCGCCGCTCCCACCAACGGGCTTTTGCGAATGACGAGGGAAGCCGTCGCGCGTGATACATTGGCGTAGCGTGCCACATCCAAAAGCGTAACGCGACTTTTCCTGCGATCATCACTCGGCATAACTTCACCTGTCGGTAAGTTGGGTGTCCGATCCGGCTAAGGGCAAAACTCAATAGAACCGTTGGCCAGATTCGAAAAGCATATATCAGTTCAGTCTGGCGCATTGGTCAATCCGCCGACAGCAAACTCGTGATCGTCCGCGGGGTTGGCATTTTTGCAGCATTCATGATGTCTTAATTATACACATGTTCTCCCATGATTATCACTTCCCTTTCGCTTATTTTCATTCTTGGCGCTTTCGTTTTCGTATTTATTCTGCCATTGGAAGAATCGAAGGTTGATCCTTTGAGAAAAATTGCATTCATATAAGTGCAATGAATATAACGCAGATGTCGGAACTCTGAGCCCCTTACCAAAGAGCTCAGCTGTTCACGCAATCTCACACTTGAGGAGGAAACATGCTTATCCGTCTGATTACAACTTCGGCGCTGACGAGTGCCCTCGCCCTCACCATCGGTTCGCAGGCATTGGCCCAGACGGAACTGGCCTGGTGGCACGGTATGACCGGTGCTAACAACGAAATGGTTAATGAGCTCTCGAAGGAGTTCAACGAAAGCCAGAGCGAATACAAGGTGGTTCCCGTTTATAAGGGAACTTATCCCGAAACGTTGAACGCCGGCATCGCCGCGTTCCGCTCCAAGACCCCCCCAGCGATCATCCAGGTCTTCGACGCTGGCAGTGGCGTGATGATGGCTGCCGAAGGCGCCGTCGTTCCTGCCGCCGAAGTGCTCGAGAAAGGCGGCTACAAGTTCGACAAGTCGCAGTATCTACCGGGCATCGTGGCTTATTACTCCAAGCCAGACGGCACAATGCTGTCCTTCCCGTACAACTCCTCATCGCCGATCCTTTATTACAACAAGGACGCCTTCAAGAAGGCTGGCCTTGATGAGAACACTCCGCCGAAGACTTGGCCGGAACTTTTCGAAGCCGCCAAGAAGATCAAGTCCAGCGGCGCGGCACCGTGCGGTTTCACCTCCACGTGGCTCACCTGGATTCAGACAGAGAACTTTGCCGCCTGGAACAATGTTCCCTACGGCACAAATGAAAACGGCCTAGGCGGCACCGACGTCAAGCTTGAAATCAATTCTCCGCTTTACGTCCAGCATTTCCAATCGATCGCTGATCTCGCGAAAGACGGTACGTTCCGTTACGGTGGCCGCACATCGGAAGCCAAGCAGCTTTTCACTTCTGGTGAATGTGCAATGCTGACTGAATCCTCCGGTGGTCTTGGCGACGTTGTTAAGTCGGGCATTAACTATGGCATCGGCCAGTTGCCTTATTATGAAGGCCATGGTCCGCAAAATACGATTCCGGGCGGCGCATCCCTTTGGGTCTTCGCTGGCCTTAGTGACGAGCAGTACAAGGGCGTTGCGGAATTTTTCAACTTTCTCTCGCAGACCAAGATTCAGATCAAGTTGCACCAAAAGTCCGGCTACCTGCCTGTAACACTGGCTGCATACGACGAAACCAAGAAGTCGGATTTCTATGAGAAGAATCCGGGCCGCGAAACACCTATTCTTCAAATGATGGGCAAGGCACCGACTGAAAACTCGAAAGGCGTTCGCCTCGTCAACCTGCCGCAAGTACGCGATATTCTGAACGAAGAATTCGAAGCTATGCTCGGAGGCAAGCAGGACGCGAAAACTGCGCTTGAAAACGCCGTCAAGCGTGCCAACGACGCTATTGCAGCAGCCCAGTAATCGATCACATTGACACAACGCCGCCCACCTCCATGGCGGGCGGCCTTGTCATCCCACGAGGACACTCCCCGTGCAGAAAGTCACCTTTCCAAATAAAATCTTGCCTTACTTCCTGCTAGCCCCGCAGATCGTTCTGACTGTGGTGTTTTTCTTCTGGCCAGCCAGTCAGGCAATTTATCAGTCCTTCATGCGTGAAGACGCATTTGGGCTCAAGTCCACCTTCGTGGGACTGGCAAACTTCACAACCGTTCTTGCCGACCCTAACTATCTACACTCATTCAAAGTGACGATCGTCTTCAATGTCCTAACCGCATTGCTTGCTATGGGTGCAGCACTGTTGCTTGCGACGGCAGCGGATCGCGTTATCCGTGGCAAGACGTTCTATCGTACGCTTCTGATCTGGCCCTATGCAGTAGCGCCCGCCGTAGCTGGTATGTTGTGGCTCTTCATGTTCAACCCGGCGATGGGCACTTTTGCCTATATTCTGCGCGGTAATGATATTGCCTGGGACCCGCTACTTGACGGCGATCAGGCCATGGGCCTTGTAGTAGTAGCAGCCGCATGGAAACAGATCTCGTATAATTTCCTTTTCTTTGTTGCAGGACTACAGGCAATTCCTAAATCGTTGATCGAAGCTGCAGCCATTGACGGCGCCCGTGGATCGAGGCGGTTCTGGTCGATCATTTTCCCACTGCTTGCACCGACTTCTTTCTTCCTGCTGGTGGTAAACACTGTTTACGCTTTCTTCGATACATTCGGTATCATCCACGCCGTTACCGGCGGCGGGCCGGCAAAAGCCACCGAAACGCTGGTTTACAAGGTTTACAATGACGGCTTCGTCAATCTCAACCTGGGCTCATCTTCGGCGCAATCGGTTATCCTGATGGCAATCGTTATTGCCTTAACTGCGTTCCAGTTCCGCTTCGTCGAGAAGCGCGTGCATTATTCGTGAGTGAGGCGACAATGATAGAAAAACGCCCAATCTCAAATCTTATTGGCCACCTGATCCTAATCCTAGGCATAATCATCGTCGCCTTTCCGATCTACTATACCTTTGTCGCTTCAACGATGACGTCGACGCAGATCATTCGCCCGCCGATCACGTTGTTTCCCGGCGACCATTTCGTGGAAAACTACGGCGATGCCATCTTCGGCGGGGTAGAGCGAGTTGTCGGTGTTAGTCTCGAGCGACTTCTTTGGAACTCCTTTGTGGTCGCCATGGCCATCGCTGTTGGCAAGATCATTATTTCCTTCATGTCGGCTTTCGCGATTGTCTTTTTCCGCTTTCCGTTCCGCATGTTCTTCTTCTGGATGATCTTCATAACGTTGATGCTGCCGGTGGAGGTCCGTATTCTGCCGACCTACAAAGTGATTGTGGATCTCGGCTTAATCGACACCTACGCGGGACTTACGCTACCGTTGATGGCCTCTGCGACAGCAACGTTTCTGTTTCGTCAGTTTTTCCTCACTATTCCCGGTGAACTGGTTGAAGCAGCGCGCATCGACAACGCCGGGCCATTCCGTTTCATGCGGGATATCCTGCTTCCCCTGTCAAAGACGAATATTGCAGCGCTTTTCGTCATTCTCTTCATTTACGGATGGACCCAGTATCTTTGGCCCCTGCTCGTTACCAATGACGCCAAGATGAACACTATCATCATTGGCCTGCGCCGCATGGTGGATTGGGCCGATGCGTCCACTCCCTGGAACTACGTCATGGTAACCGCCATTCTGGCCATCATCCCGCCGATCCTCGTTGTGGTATTGATGCAGCGCTGGTTCGTCAAAGGTCTCGTTGAAACGGAAAAGTAATGAGCAAAATCGTTCTTGATAATGTCCGCAAGAGCTACGGCGGCAATGTCGAAGTCATCAAAGGTGTTTCGCTAGAGATAAACGACGGCGAATTTGTAGTACTGGTTGGACCTTCGGGCTGCGGTAAGTCCACTCTTCTGCGCATGATCGCCGGTCTCGAAGGCATTACGTCCGGCACGGTATCCATTGGCGAACGTGTCGTTAACGATGTTGAACCTGCTGAACGCGATATCGCCATGGTGTTCCAGAATTATGCGCTTTACCCGCATATGACGGTTCGCGAGAATCTCGCCTACGGCTTGAAGAATCGCAAAACTCCGAAGGACGAAATCGAACGCCGGATCGCCAAAGCCGCCAAAGCACTCGAGATCGAACCTTTTCTTGAGCGTAAACCGCGTCAGCTTTCCGGCGGTCAGCGCCAACGCGTTGCAATGGGACGTGCCATCGTTCGCGAGCCGGCAGCCTTCCTCTTCGATGAACCGCTTTCCAATCTGGATGCGAAACTGCGTGTTCAAATGCGTGTTGAGATCAAACGCCTCCAACGCTCGCTGGGCACTACGAGTGTTTACGTGACACACGATCAAATGGAAGCCATGACCATGGCGGACCGTCTCGTCGTATTGAATGCCGGTCATATCGAGCAGGTGGGAACACCAATCGATCTCTATGAAAAGCCAGCATCCACGTTCGTTGCGACGTTCATCGGTTCCCCGTCGATGAACTTGCTGCAAAGCAAGGAGTCGACGGGCTGGACTACTGGTAGCGGGTTGAAAGCACCTATGGGTAGCTTCACCATCGGCGTTCGTCCCGAAGACATCCGTATTCTAGAGGACGGAGATCCAGATGCCGACGGCTTCAATGCAACTGTCCGCATTGAAGCTGTCGAACTCGTCGGTGCGGAAAGCTATATCCACGCTGCGTTGCCAAACGGTAAGCCCCTTATTTTCCGTATTGCAGGGCGCTCTGCACATAATATCGACGAAACTGTCAGGGTCGGTTCACTTGCGGGAAATGTGCATGTTTTCGGCAGCGACGGTAAGCGTATAAATGATTGACACAGAAGCGGGTTGCATCCCGTATGGAACGCAACCCGCTATAATAATCGATTTCTGTTTCGGAATTTATCGGCTACACAGTGGTGGAATATTTTTCCGTCCGTGAGGAAATTCCAATAAATGACGCATCAGCAGATACTCTCCTTCACGGTAATCATACTCATGATGGGAGCGTTTATCTGGGGCAAGCTTCGTTATGATGTGGTGGCACTCTGTGCGCTGCTTTTGGCAATAGCAGTTGGTGTCGTCCCTTTCGATCAGGCTTTCACGGGCTTCAGCGATGATATTGTCATCATCGTTGGAAGTGCATTGGTGGTGAGTGCAGGCGTCGCACGTTCCGGCCTTATGCAAGCTGCTGTCCAACGTTTCCTCCCGGAAATGAACAGCGTTAGACTACAGCTCGTCGTTCTTGTGGCGGTCGTTACCGTTCTCTCCGCCTTTGTGAAGAACGTTGGTGCATTGGCAATCATGATTCCCGTCGCGTTCCAGTTCGCACGCCGCTCCAATGTTTCCCCTTCGACCTTTCTCATGCCAATGGCGTTCGGCGCGCTGCTCGGGGGCTTAATGACCCAAGTGGGCACTTCGCCCAATATCGTCGTTTCTCGCATACGCGGCGAGATGGTCGGTGAACCTTTCACAATGTTCGACTTTACCCCCGTCGGTGCCGTGCTGTCGGTCGTAGGGCTCATCTATCTGGCGCTCTTTTACTGGCTGGTTCCACAGCGCACTCGCGAAAACGTATCGCTGGATGATGCAATCAAGATCAAGAATTACGCTTCAGAAGCGCGCATCACGAAAACTTCAACGATGACCGGCAAACGGGTGACTGATCTCATAAAGGCAGCCGAAGGCGAAGCGATGGTGACTTCCATCATACGCAACGATCAGCGGTTGACGCCGCTTCCCGATACGGTGCTGAACGAGGGAGATGTCGTCCTTCTCGAAGGCGACCCGAAGGCGCTCGATGCGATTATAAGCGCCGGAAAACTTGCATTATCCGAAAACCGCAACCCTTCCGAGACCAGCGGCTCCACCAACATTGAGGTCGTGGAAGCTGTTATTGGCAAGAACTCTCGCCTCATTGGACTGACGGCTCAGAGACTTGCCCTTTTCGCACGCTACGACCTCAACTTGCTGGCGGTCAGCAGGCCGGGTGAACGTATCAGCGAACGTCTCAGCGAGGTCATTCTGCGATTCGGAGATGTCATCGTACTGCAAGGGAGGCAGGCAAATCTATCCACCTTTCTGCCGGAGTTCGAGCTGCTGCCACTCGCTCGTCGCAAGCTGATGCTCGGCAGTGTCAGGCGCGGATTGATCCCACTCGCTATTCTGATTGCTGCAATCGGGGCAACAGCTTTAAGCCTTGTGCCTGTGGCGGTCGCTTTCTTTGCCGCTGCTGTTGCTATGCTATTATTCAAGGTGATCCCTCTCAACGAGGTTTATGACGAAATCGATGGCCCTATTCTGGTCATGCTTGCTGCACTTATCCCGGTTTCAGACGCACTGAGAACGACCGGCGGCACGGATCTTATAGCAGAAGGGCTTGCCACAATTGGCCATCAATTGCCGCCAGCAGGCGCACTGGCGCTCATTCTTGTAGCCGCGATGATGGTGACACCATTTCTTAACAATGCCGCGACAGTGCTTGTTATGGCTCCCATTGCAACGAGCTTTGCTTCCGGGCTTGGCTTCAAGCCTGAGGCCTTCTTGATGGCCGTTGCTATCGGCGCGGGTTGCGACTTCCTCACGCCGATTGGCCATCAGTGCAATACGCTGGTCATGGGCCCCGGTGGATACAAATTCAGCGACTACCCGCGTCTGGGATTTCCGCTATCGATCATCATTGCAATTGTAACAGTCCCAACACTGATGTTTTTCTGGCCACTCAAGTAATTCTAAAGCTCAACTGAGCGTATCCACGCTAGACTGTCAGAGACAATTTTTTCCACTGTGTCGGCAACATCTGCGCGGTAGACGAGAGGTTCTCCAACAGGGCTTTCGAGAGTGGCAATCTGGCTTTCCAGCATCGTTACCGGCATGAAATGCCCGGTGCGATGTCCCATATGTTCGTGCAAAACTTCAAAACTGCCATCCAGAAAGATGAACATCACCGGCGCACTGGCAGCCGAGCGGAGGCGATCGCGATAGCTTTTCTTTAATGCGGAGCAGGAAACGATGATTCCATCGTTCGCAGCGGCAAGTCGCTCACCGATTTTATCGAGCCATGGCCAGCGATCCTCGTCCTGCAACGGTACTCCTGCTGACATCTTATCAACATTGGACTTCGGATGCAGAGAGTCCCCTTCGAGAAACGGGAGAGCCAGTGCATCAGCGATCTTCTCCCCCACCGTCGACTTCCCGGAGCCGGAAACGCCCATCACAATAATACGCAGCATCAATTCCTCATACGCTTGCAGTCATGCCGCCATCGACATGCAGAACCTGACCATTGACGAAAGTAGAAGCCTCGCTGCTCAAGAAAACTGCGGCACCGACCAGCTCTTCCACTTCTCCCCAACGACCAGCCGGTGTTCTTTTTTCCAGCCATGCCGTAAATTCGGGATTATCAACCAATGCCTGATTCAGTGGCGTCTTGAAATAGCCGGGAGCAATCGCATTGATCTGCAAACCATGTTGGGCCCAATCAGTGGCCATACCGCGCGTCAGGTTACGGATAGCTCCCTTTGTCGCCGTATAAGGTGCTATGGAAGGTCGCGCCAGCTCACTTTGAACCGAAGCAATGTTGATTATCTTGCCATATCCCCGCGGGATCATATGGCGAGCAACGGCCTGCCCGACGTAAAAAGCGCTGGAAACGTTGGTTTCCAGCAGCTGCTGCCATTTCTCGATCGGAAAATCCTCGAGCGCGGTGCGGTACTGCATTCCCGCATTGTTGACCAAAATATCGAGCGGACCGATTTCTTTTTCGATTAAATCGATAGCAGCTCGGGCTTCTTCGGCGTCCGTCACGTCAAACGTGGAAGCAAAAACCCTATGCCCCTCTTCTTCCAATCGGGTGACCGCCGCATCTACCTTGTTTCGATCACGACCGTTGATGATTACCTTAGCCCCATGTTCTGCAAGCCCTCGCGCCAATGCAAAGCCGATGCCCTGGCTGGAACCGGTGATCAGAGCTATTCGCCCTTGCAGACTGAAAAGTTCGAAGGACGCAGCCATTAGAAAGTTTCCAGTTTGAGACCAATGCGGCGTGCTGCCTCCACAATGTGGTGGCGCATCACGTCTCGCGCTCGCACAGGATCACGTGAATGAATGGCATCCCTGATTGCGGTGTGCTCATCAATTGTGATTTCGACAATCTGTTCAAGTACCGCTCGTGCGCGTGCTGCGTTGATTGCTTGATTGATCCGCTCAGCAATGAAACCGAGAACCAAAGGAAAATATTCGTTATGCGTTGCCGAAGCGAGTGCGCGGTGAAATGCCAGATCGGCGGCGATACCGGTATCTGTCCATTTTTTGGAGCCGCTCATTTCCGCGAGAGCCTCGTTAAGTTGCCTCATATCATGTTCATCATGATGCACTGCAGCGAGTCCAGCGGCTTCTATCTCCAACGCCATGCGCAACTGGAACAGGCTGCGGAAACTGTCTCTATTGGCTAGCGTTTCAGGCTCTATGCGAAGAGCATGCCTCCGGTCAGGTTCTGTTACGAAAGCCCCGACCCCCTGTCGCGTTTCAACCAAGCCCTCATTGCGCAACTGGGCAATCGCTTCACGTACAACCGATCGGCTGACGCCGAAGCTTTGTGCGAGATTATGTTCCGTCGGCAGCTTCTGCCCCGGAACAAGGCTACCTTCACTGATCTGCCGTGTAATTTCGGAGGCGATGCGTCCAGGAAGCTGCTCATTACGCCTGATTTCACCAAACAAAATGATAAAGTCTCCCTGATTGCCCTTGTAATGGGTGTGTAGTCAGCCTTTTGAAGAGTCAAGCGAAAGCTGGCAGCCTGGGTTCATGATATTGTTCGGGTCGATGACTTGTTTGATACCTTCAAGTAGTTTTCGTCGTGCAGGATCAATGCGCTTCTCGAAATCATCACGTTTGAGGCGACCAATTCCATGCTCGGCACTGATACTGCCCGCATAACGATCGAGAACAGCATTGATCGTTTCCTTGGCAAGCTTGATCTTCTTGTCTTTCACCACAATATCGAGATTGCTTTCAGGAATAACGTTGAGATGCACATTCCCATCGCCGACATGCCCATAAGAAACGGAGAGACAATCTGGAAGAACCTTGGCCAGTTCCCTTTCTGCTTCATCGACGAATGATGCAAGCTTTGAAAGCGGGACCGATATATCCGTGCGCAAGTGCTTGCCCCGCAGCGCTTGCCCCTCGTTCATGGCTTCACGGAATGTCCAGAGATTTTGACCTTGCGCATGAGAGGACGCGATTGTTCCGTCGAGAACAAGGCCATCTTCCATTGCGTTGGCGAGGAACTGTTCCATCAAGGACAGTATATCAACCAGCCCTGAACCCGAGACTTCCATCAAGACATAGGCCGGATATTGTCCAAGTGGCATGGCGAGCTCTGGCATCGCCTCTTGCGCCAACGTAAAAGCTACCGGCGGCATGAATTCAAACGCTGACATCAAGTCACAGCATTGCAAGCGCGCGCGCCGATAGAGAGCAATCGCATCATCAAGCGAATTGAGTCCAAGCAGGGCGGTTTCCACCTTTTCCGGTAAAGGCAAAAGTTTGATTGCTACACCGGTAACCACCCCAAGAATGCCTTCGGCGCCGACAAATAGCTGTTTCAGGTCAATTCCACGATTGTCTTTCCTCAATGTCGAAAGACTATTGAATATAGCGCCGTCTGGCAGAACGACCTCTAGTCCCAGCACCAACTCGCGGGTCATACCATAACGCAACACGTTCACACCGCCTGCGTTGGTGCTAACGTTTCCACCGATACGACAACTTCCCTGCGCACCAAGTGCCAAGGGGAAAAACATACCTTCGGCAGCCAGTTTATCTTTCAGATCGGAGAGAATGCAACCGGCATCCACAATCGCAGAAAAATCATCCGGATCGACCTTTCGGATCCGGTTCATTCGCTCAAGGCTTAAAATGACAAGATTATCCTGGCCATCAGGCACACCGCCTTGCACAAGACCAGTGTTTCCGCCTTGCGGAATGATGGATAACCCCAACAAAGCACAGGCTTTAACCGCAGCAGAAACCTCCTCCGTCGAACGCGGACGGATGACGGCTACCGCTATATTCTCTATGTCTCCCGGCCAGTCACGACAATAACCAAGGGTGTCCTTTTGCTCGACAATAACCAGATCGTCACCCAAAAGAGCAACGAGATCTGCCTGCTTCTTTCCGGCCACGCCCTCCGACCCAAACATAGTATCCTCTTGGCTTTACCGACCTGCAATTTTCTGTCTCAGTTGTGCGACAGCTTTAAAATGCGACGAGTTTTTCCATTCCATTCCTATGGCAACAGAGAAAGCTGTTTCCAATCTCTACATATAAGGTTATCAGACAACCCTACAACATAAATCTGGTGGGAGACCGGATAAGTGTCCGAATGATAGCCAAAGCCAAATTTTCGGATAAGGTTGGCTGCAAGGGACGGAGGAGGCCTTTTAAATGCATATCGCAATCATCGGTGCTGCAGGCATGATCGGACGCAAGCTAGCGCAGCGTCTTTCTAATGATGGCCATCTAGGGGGAAATCCCGTTGAAAAGCTTACGCTTATCGATATTGTTGCAGCAGAATCGCCAAGTGGCTTTGCAGGATCCGTAGATATTCTCGCAGCCGATATATCCACTATGGCAACCGCTCAGAAGATCATTTCAGAACGTCCCGACACCATCTTCCACCTGGCGGCGATCGTGTCCGGTGAAGCGGAGATCGACTTCGATAAAGGATATCGAATCAATCTTGATGGCACTCGACATCTGTTCGATGCCATCAGGCTTGCGCATACTGCCGACGGTTATAAGCCCCGCGTGGTTTTCACATCATCAATTGCCGTTTTTGGCACACCGCTCCCCTACCCGATCCCCGATGAATTTCACACAACACCGTTGACGAGTTACGGCACACAGAAGGCAATTGGTGAACTTCTGCTATCCGACTACACCCGGCGCGGCTTCTTCGATGGGTTAGGGATTCGCCTGCCCACGATTTGCATACGACCCGGCAAACCGAATAAAGCCGCATCAGGCTTTTTCTCCAACATTCTACGCGAACCGCTCTCAGGACAGGAAGCAGTCTTACCTGTATCTGAAGATGTCAGGCATTGGCATGCTTCGCCGCGCTCGGCTGTCGGCTTTCTTATTCACGGGGCCACCATTGATACAGAAGCGGTTGGGGCGCGTCGCAATCTATCCATGCCAGGTCTCAGTGCCACCGTGGGCGAGCAGATTGAAGCATTGCGTCGCGTTGCCGGGGAAAAAGCTGTCCGCCTGATCCGACGTGAGCCGGACGAACTGATCATGCGTATGGTTGCAGGCTGGGCTCCTGGTTTCGATGCAAAACGGGCACAGACCCTTGGCTTCACCGCAGAAACATCTTTTGATGAGATCATTCGCGTTCACATTGAAGATGAGATGGGAGGCAAGATTTGACACGCAAAATCGCTTTTCTTGGAACCGGCCTGATGGGCGCACCAATGGCCGGACGGCTTCTGGAAGCGGGCTTTGATGTAACAGTCTGGAATCGGAACAGCATCAAGTCTGCACCTCTTGCTGAAAAAGGTGCCACACTCGCTCAAGCTGTCACCGAGGCCGCAGAGAACGCGGATGTGGTCATAACGATGTTGACCGACGGTCCGGCAGTACGCAACGTTCTTTTCGATCAAGGAGTCGCCGCCGCCTTGAGAAAAGGCAGTACTGTCATTGACATGAGTTCAATCTCGCCAGACTTCGCACGCGAGCATGCCGAGAGTTTACAGACCATTGGGGTTAATCATATTGATGCTCCAGTCTCCGGTGGAGTAATAGGTGCGCAGGAAGGCACGCTTGCAATCATGGCTGGCGGAGATGAAGCGATCATCGCAGGCCTCGCCGATGTGTTCAAACCGATGGGGCGCCTCACCCGCGTCGGCCCGTCAGGTGCCGGTCAGCTAGCAAAACTTGCCAATCAGCAAATTGTGGCTGTGACGATCGGAGCGATAGCGGAGGCAATGATTCTGGTCGAAAAGGGCGGCGGGTCGCGCGCCGCGTTTCGGGATGCTATCCGCGGTGGTTTCTGTGAAAGCCGAATTCTCGAACTGCATGGCAAGCGAATGATTGAGCGCAATTTTGAGCCGGGCGGCACATCGCGCATCCAACTGAAAGATCTCGATTCCATTCTCAAGACGGCTGACGATTTGTCTTTGAGCTTGCCACTCACCGAAACCGTACACGAAGCCTTTGCCGCTTTCGTGGAGGACGGGGGCGGCGAGAAGGATCATAGCGCCCTGCTCCTGCATCTCGAAAAACTCAATGACGGTCGAAAAAGCTAGTTCGCAGGGAACAAGCTGCATTCGGAGGTGCAATGAAGATCAACTCCATCGAAACCATTCGCATCGCAGAGCGGCCAAACCTGTTGTGGATGGAAGTTCATACGGATGAAGGAATTAGCGGACTCGGCGAAACCTTTTTTATGTCCGAGACTGTCGACGCTTATCTGCACGAATATTTTGCACCCGCTACAGATAGATTTGCTGGCTTCTGATCTTGTGGGCTATCTCGGGTTCCGTTCGACATGGCGGCGGAAAAGACGCGCGGGCAATATATTTCTCAGTCTGGTCTGAAGGCCGCTTTGCAGCCTTTCGAGAAAATCCGAGCAGCTGTCGGTGACCGCATGGACATCATGGTTGAATTCCAATCCATGTGGCAAACTTCTACCGGCCATGCAGATTGCGCGATAACTCACGCCGTTCAAAACCTTCTGGCATGAGGATCCGATCAAAATAGATAGTATTGGAAGCCTCAGACGTTATGCAGAAGCAAGCACTGCGCCGATCTGTGTCTCAGAGATCTTGGGAAACCGCTGGGCGTTTCGCGATCTTCTTGAAACCGGTGTGGCTGACGTTGTCATGCTCGATTTGAGCTGGTGTGGGATCTCTCAGAAGCCTGCAAAATTGCAGCCATGGCGGAAGCTTGGCACTTACCGATCATACCGCTGGTCCAGTCGTCCTTTGTGCTTCCACGCACCTGTCACTGATCAGGCGTAGAAAAACAGATCGATCTAATTTTTGATGCGGTTGCGACCTGAAGGCTGGACTCAGCTTCAGACTGCTAATAATAATAGTATTATTGTTGTCAGACATCCTGACAACATATGACCTGTGGGAAGTGGTCATTTACCGGGAGGATATCTGTGCACGACAAGCGTGAACTGACAGCAACGACGATTTTGCCTGACGATAGCCATTCGGCGGTTTTGATAGGCCGTGTGTGGTTAAAAGCCGAAAATGGCCCCTGTCCAGTATTAGTGAAAAGCGGTCATGTGCACGATCTCTCCAGCCTGTCTGCAACGGTTTCTGGCCTTCTCGAACGTGATTCGCTGATTAACGAATTGGGGAATACGAAAAGCTTTCCAAACATCGGCTCTGTTGATGATTTTCTTTCCGGCGAACGCGGGGAGTTACTTGCTCCTATCGATTTGCAATCCATAAAAGCGGCAGGCGTGACCTTTGCTGACAGCATGCTTGAACGGGTGATCGAAGAACAGGCAAAAGGTGACCCATCTCGCGCCCGCGAGATTCGCGAACGTCTCGCACCTGTGATCGGCGACAACTTGCGCGGTGTCGTGGCAGGTTCCGAAAAAGCGGCTGGCGTCAAAGCCCTTCTTCAGGAAATGGGGCTTTGGTCCCAATATCTGGAAGTTGGCATTGGACCTGATGCAGAGATTTTCACTAAGTCCCAGCCAATGTCCGCTGTCGGTTGCGGTGCGACCGTCGGTATTCTGCCGATTTCACAATGGAACAATCCTGAACCCGAAGTGGTTCTGGTTGTCGCTTCGGATGGACGCATTGTCGGCGCGACTCTAGGGAACGACGTCAATCTCAGGGACATCGAAGGACGGTCGGCTCTCCTGCTTGGCAAAGCCAAGGATAACAATGCTTCCTGCGCCATAGGCCCCTTCATTCGCCTGTTTGATGGCGAGTTTACCATGGATGTATTGCGCAAGCTCAAGCTGTCGTTGACTGTCAATGGAGTTGACGGCTTCGAGATGACCGGCGAAAGCCAGATGGAAGCAATAAGCCGCGATCCTGAAAATCTCGCTTCGCAGATGATGAACCGCAATCATCAGTATCCTGATGGCGCGGTGTTGTTCCTCGGAACAATGTTCGCGCCAGTCAAAGACCGTCGCGGTGCTGGACAAGGTTTCACGCACGAAGTCGGTGACCGCGTGGAGATATCGACTCCCAAGCTTGGACGGCTCATCAACTGGGTCGACCGTACTGACAAATGTCCAGAATGGACATTTGGCATAAGGGCACTGATCCAAAACCTACAAGCGCGCGGTTTGCTCGATAAAGTCTGAAGGCGGATAGATGACGAAAGCGATAGACTTCTTTTACAAGATACTCGGCGCCATTCTCGTCTTCCTCCTTGCCGGCATGGCAATCATGGTGTTCGTCAATGTAGTTCTGCGCTATGCTGTAAATTCTGGACTAACTGTGTCTGAAGAACTTGCGCGTTATTTTTTTGTCTGGGTGTCGTTTCTCGGAGCGGTACTTACGTTTCGTGAGAACAGCCAGTTGGGCATTGAAACGCTCGTTGCCCGTTTCGGACGGCAGGGTCGCGTTATCTGCATGGCGACCGGCTATATGATCATCATGTTATGCTCGAGCATTTTCTTCTGGGGGACTTGGAAGCAGTTCGACATCAATGCCAGTATGGTTGCACCAGTCACCGGCCTCTCAATGATTTGGGTTTACGGCGTCGGCCTTTTTACGGGCGGCGCAATGTTCATCATCGCCGCCGAACGTTTCCTTCGGGCCATCACCGGTCGCTTGACCGATGAGGAAATAGCCACCTTTGCGGGTGAACATTCACTCGACCACCTGACGGAGTAGGTGATATGACGCTTGTAGTATTTGTCGGCTCCCTCCTCAGCGCCATGGCGATCGGTGTTCCGATCGCCTTTTCACTCATGTTCTGTGGTGTCGTTCTCATGTGGTACATGGGGATGTTCAACACGCAAATCATCGCTCAGAACATGATTGCCGGTGTCGATTCCTTTACGCTTCTGGCAATCCCCTTCTTCATCCTGGCGGGCGAACTGATGAATTCAGGCGGCCTTTCCCGCCGCATTATTGATTTTGCCATAGCTTGTGTCGGTCATATCCGAGGCGGTCTTGGTGTGGTTGCCATTCTCGCGGCAATCATCATGGCCAGCGTATCAGGTTCGGCTGCGGCCGATACAGCGGCGCTTGCAACGATCCTTATACCCATGATGGCTAAAGCTGGCTATAACGTCCCCCGCTCAGCCGGTTTAATGGCGGCGGGCGGTATTATCGCACCAGTTATCCCACCATCAATGGCAATGATCGTATTCGGCGTTGCCGCCAATGTGTCCATAACGCAGCTTTTCATGGCTGGTATCGTGCCGGGTCTGATGATGGGTACTGCCCTGCTTTTCACCTGGCAGGCCGTCGTCCGAAAAGACAACCTCAAAGTGCTGCCTAAGAAGTCGGGTAAAGAACGACTGCAGGCAACCGGCCGGGCATTATGGGCACTTGGCATGCCTATTATCATCCTCGGCGGCATCCGCATGGGTGTCATGACGCCAACGGAAGCAGCAGTCGTAGCCGCAGCCTATGCCCTTTTTATCGGTATGTTCGTCTATCGCGAACTGAGGTTTATCGATCTTTACGGTGTGTTTCTACGGGCTGCCAAGACAACCTCTGTCATCATGTTTCTCGTGGCCTCGGCACTGGTTTCATCGTGGCTGATAACGGCAGCAAACATTCCGGCGGAGATTAGCGGCTACATCGCACCGTTGATAGACAGCCCGAAACTGCTGATGCTCGCTATTATGATCCTGGTGCTGATCGTCGGAACTGCGCTGGACCTTACACCGACGATCCTCATCCTGACGCCTGTTCTGATGCCGATCATCAAGCAGGCTGGCATCGACCCGGCATATTTCGGGGTTTTGTTCATAATGAACACCAGTATTGGATTGATCACTCCGCCTGTCGGCGTGGTGCTGAATGTGGTCAGCGGTGTCTCAAAGGTGCCACTTGGTAAAGTAATCGCAGGCGTCAATCCATTTTTATTTTCGCAGGTTTTCGTATTGTTGTTGCTGGTTCTATTTCCAAGTCTCGTACTGGTGCCCATGAATTGGCTTCATTAGATTTAACATCAACTCTGGGAGGAGAAGAGTTCAATGAAAAAACTGATTATGCTGGCGACTACCGCTCTCATGGCGGGAGCGCTTACCGTACCCGCATTCGCCGAATTTCAAGAGCGTAATATTCGCGTTTCGAACGGCATTAACGAAGATCACCCCGTTGGGAATGGCGTTAAGGCAATGAATGAGTGCCTTGCCGAAAAGTCC
This sequence comes from Ochrobactrum sp. CGA5, assembly GCF_006345815.1. Lineage (GTDB taxonomy): Bacteria > Pseudomonadota > Alphaproteobacteria > Rhizobiales > Rhizobiaceae > Brucella. The sequence continues at coordinate 442,289 of NZ_VCIG01000005.1, forward strand.
GGCGGAAAAATGAAGATAACCGCATTCTGGGGCGGAGCACTTGGAGGGGATTTACAGGCAACGCAGGCTCTGCGCTCCGGCGTGCAGGAAGGCGTGGTTACCTCGTCTTCACCGCTCGTCGGAATCGTTCCCGCACTCGGGGTCTTCGACTTGCCGTTTCTCTTCGCCAGTGACGAAGAAGCCGATGCTATCGTTGACGGCCCGTTTGGTAAAATGATGGACGAAAAGCTCGCTGCTGTCGGCCTCGTCAACCTTGCCTATTGGGAGAACGGGTTCCGAAATCTTTCAAATTCGAAGCGCCCGGTAAACAAGTGGGAAGACTTCAGCGGCATGAAGGTCCGCGTAATGCAAAATAACATCTTCCTCGATACATTCCAGAATTTTGGTGCCAATGCCACTCCGATGGCGTTCGGCGAAGTCTTCTCGGCGCTGGAAACGAAGGCAATTGACGCACAAGAAAACCCCTACGTTACGATCGACACTTCAAAATTCTATGAAGTGCAAAAATATGTAACGGAAACAAAACACGCCTACACGCCGTTTCTGTTTCTCTATTCCAAGCCGATCTTCGACACATACTCACCGGAAGAACAAGCTGCCTTGCGTGAATGCGCCGTTGTCGGTCGCGACGTTGAACGCAAAGTTATTCGCGAACTAAACCAGAAGTCGCTCGAGAAGATCAAGGAAGCAGGTCTGGAAGTGAACACGCTTTCGCCGGAAGAGCATGCCCGCATGCTCGAGAAATCCCAGCCGATCTATGCCAAGTACAAGTCGCAGATTGGTGATGATGTTATTGACGCAGTACAGAAACAGCTCACTGAAATCCGCAAATAGAATTCTTGGGCTCTGGAATACAGGCCGCGCTCAGCGCGGCCTGTATCATTATATTCAAGCCGCCTTCAAACGATTGTTAACTCGTTCAGCGAGCTTGCGGGCACGTGCAAGACTCTCGGCTTGTTCCGTACTGAAGCGATCCTCTCCGATTTCCATGATCAGAAATGTATCGGGCAGGAGAATCAGCTCATCGAAGATATCTTCCCATGGAATATCGCCCCATCCGATCGGCAGATGCAGATCACCAATACCGAGTGCTGTTGCTTCAGCGGGATGATAAAACTTGTTCATTGTGTAAGGACGACCAAAACTGTCATGGACGTGCAAATGCCCGGTTACAGGTGCCATGGCGCGAATCTGCTGACGCCAATCGAGACCCAGACGCGTACATTCGATATAGGCGTGACTGAAGTCGATCAGCCCGCAGACGGAGGTTTGATTGATCGCAGTAATCGTTTTGGCGACTTCCGCCGGTGTTTGGCGATATTCATCATCGCTCACTGCAAAGATATTCTCCAGTGCGATACGGACACCATATGTCTTTGCAAGCTCCGCCATTTCGGCAAGCGCATCTCGTTCCAACTTGTTGAGATCAGGAATACGAGAAAGCGCCGGCATGGGAGCATGGCCTGAGTGATGAACCAGAATTTCAGCTCCGACGCGGTTGCATAGTTCCAGCATCGCCCGAACAACAGCCTTTTGATAATCCAGGTGCTCGCGGTCCATGAAATTGGAAACAATCTGTCCGTGGACACTGTAGCGGGTATCAAACTGCCTAGTGATAGTGACGAGACGATCCACGCGGTGCGGGATGAGACGACCGCCTGAGATGATTTCCTCGCCATATAACGATAGTTCTACAGCTTCTGAACCGAGTTCGACGATGTTACGAATTGCGCCCTCAAGCGTGCTGAAGTTACCGTCACCCGTCGGGGTACAGAAACCAATCGCTGATATTGTTTGGTCAGAGGTCATGAAGCTCGTCCTGTCAGATATGAAAAATGCGCGAGCCGGGTATCCGATCTCGCGCATCTCCTCTGGCACGCGCCCATTTCAGGCATATGACCATAAGAAAAACGATCTCTCTTCAATTGAGAGGAATAGCGTTTCCATCTTTGCCTGCCTGATACGTACCGGACAATTCGTCATATTGGGCAAGAATGGCATCTAGCCTTTTACCCAGGCGTTGGCGATCCGCTTCCGGTAGGGATGCAACCATCTTCGGAATCGAATGGCTATGCCAGAAGACGTTATCACGATTGTAGCCCCCAGGTTCGAGCGTGAAGACCTCCTTGAGTATCTTCAAATCGTGGGGGATCGAGAAAGCGTCCCGTGAATCCTCGTGGCTGAACAGGTAGTAAAAGTTATCAAAACCACTCCATGTAATGGCCGAAAGACACATAGAACAAGGTTCATGAGTGGAAAGAAAGACCATGTCCTTCGTGTCCGGACGTTCGCTTACTGGCATTTCGTAAAAGCGCTTCAAGGTGTGCACTTCACCGTGCCAGAGTGGATTTTCTGTCTCGTTATTGGTTTCCGCAAGAACAAGAGATAGATCAGACTTGCGCAACAAAGCTGCACCAAAGACCTTGTTGCCCTCCGCAACGCCTCGTTCGGTCAGCGGAATGACATTCTGCTCAATAACGTCGATAAGCCTTTCAAGCAGTTTGAGATCATCTGTTTGCACAGTTCTATTCCTCCCGATCTTGCAGAAAAGCGCCGGACTGTTTCAGCCCGGCGCATCTATTGTCACTCAGCAAAGAATGCGAAGCGGATGACAAAGAGTGCCGCAACCAGCCAAGTAGCCAAGTGTATATCACGCGCCTTACCGGTGAAGGCCTTAAGCACGACATAGCTGATGAAACCGAACGCCAGGCCATTTGCGATGGAATAGGTGAACGGGATCGCCAAGGCCGTCAGTGCAGCAGGTGCAGCTTCCGTTACATCCTGCCATTCGATTTCGGTCAGTTCACGCATCATCAAGCAAGCAACGTAGATCAGTGCGGGTGCCGTCGCATATGCCGGAACAGAACCGGCGAGTGGGGAGATGAACAAGGCTGTAAGGAACAGTAGTGCAACAACCAACGCCGTCAGACCTGTGCGACCGCCGGCCTGAACGCCCGAGGCGCTTTCAACATAAGCAGTTGTAGACGACGTGCCGAGAAGCGAACCGCCCAGAATAGCAGTACTATCCGCAAAAAGGGCGCGTCCGAGACGGTTTGGCTTACCTGGTTCTATCAGGCCGCCGCGCTTTGCCACGCCAATCAGGGTGCCGGTGGCGTCAAAAACTTCAACCAGCACGAAGACCAGAATGACGTGCAGAATACCGGTATGCAAGGCCCCCATTACATCAAGCTGAAGAAAGGTTGGCGCAAGGCTCGGAGGAGCAGAAAAAACACCACCGAACTGGCTTATGCCGAGAGCAATCGATGCCAAGGTGATGACAAGGATGCCAATAAGGATCGATCCACGAACCTTCAAGGCATCCAAAACAGCGATTATGAAGAAGCCGGCAATCGCGAGTAGCGGACCAGCTTTGGTCAGATCGCCAAGTCCAACCAAGGTTGCCTGATTGCCAACAACAACTCCAGCGCTCTTTAAGCCGATTAGGGCAAGGAACATACCGATACCTGCAGCAATCGCGCTACGCAGGGAATGCGGAATACCTTCGACCAACCAGCGACGTACACCTGTCACCGTTAAAATCAGGAAGATAATGCCGGAAATGAAAACGGCGCCAAGCGCCTGCTGCCAGGAAAAGCCCATCGCCCCAACAACTGTGAAGGCGAAGAATGCATTAAGGCCCATGCCTGGCGCCATGCCAATAGGCCAGTTTGCAACAAGCGCCATAATGATCGAGCCGAGAGCTGCCGCAAGGCAGGTGGCAACGAAAACGGCGTTTCGATCCATACCCGTAGTGGACAGAATGTCCGGGTTTACGAAGATGATATAAGACATCGTCAGGAAGGTCGTCACGCCGGCAATGATTTCCGTTCTCGCCGTAGTGCCGTGTTCCTGTAACTTGAACAGCTTTTCGAGCATCGTCCCTCCAAGGCAATCGCCCGTCAATTGGCTCCTCAGTTCGCGTGAAATTGCGATGCGCAACATGTTACGCTTCGTACTATATCGATCTGAGGCAACCATGCGATTGCCATAATGTTAGTTGCGGCTACAGATTTGCAGTCCGACATGTTCCCCATACACCCATCATGGTCAAAAGCACAGTTCTGCCGTGTGAATGCCAGTTTGTTGACATGATTTAGTGTGGACTGATATCGCGCCACACGCCAGTCACTCATTTAAGGGAAATATTTGAAACAGATTCAAAAAAGATCGTTTACGAGAGAGGCTTGATAATTCTAGCTGACTGTTCGAAATGAACTTTGTAACAGCAAAGCGGTACCGTACATACCAAGCGCAAAAAACGTATGCGCAACAAGATTCAATAGACGTACATTGCGCGCATTCGGCAGTTTGGATGCTGCCCAACCAATTCCCAAGCCGGGTTGTAAAAGAAACCACCCTGCAGATACCGTCAGTATGCCAAAAATCCAAACTGGAAAGAAGACAGGATCAGAAAACCATTCCTCGCCGCCATAGATAGCGAAAATGATACCGTAAAGGACACCGACCACATAGTGCCCAATCCAGCCAAGCACTACTTCGTGCTTATAGGACCTGGCATCGGCAATGTCATCGTGGAAGATTTGCCCATGGCGCAGATGCCAAAACCAGCGACCGACCAATCCCCAATTTGGGCGTGCCTGCCCTGGCATTGCGGCCACTATCAAGGCCCACAGGTCCATTGCAACTGTCGCGCCGATTCCAATCAGGATTCCATTCCAGATAATATCCATGATGTATCCGCTTTGCGTCATCGGGCGGCCAGATAAGCCTGCCACCGCCCGATGCGCAAGAGCTAGATTGCGTGCACTCCTGCATTCCACGCAATACTTACTGGCAATGACTTAGCACAACAAATAGCATGCATAGGCAATAGAAATTGCTATGAAATAAGAGTGATGAACATAGGCGAGCCACCCGCATCTACAACGGAAAGACCGCATCCTCATCACTTGCCCCCGCAAAAACAAGTTGGCTGAAAATCGGGAGGACGACAATAGTGATCTGTCCCAAAATAGTACGGAATACGTCTCATTCCAGGGGACGGGGAAGTGGGGTGAGAATGAGGCGCAGCCGGGTTTCGAGCTGCTATCCAAGTGCATAACACTATAGCTTTAGTGCGGAATCTGAAATCTCAGATCAAAGAACTTTTTTATATTAGATATATAAAAAAAGCGTCGGGACTGGAGACCGACGCTTTATTATTTTATTCGATTTTCACTTACGGGGCGATGCTTCACGAGACACGCCATAAGTTATTACTTACCGAAAACGGCGCTCTGAATCTGCGAACGCGAAACACCGATATCGGCAAGAAGATGGTCGTCCATTGCACCAAGCTCACGGATAGCGCGGCGGCGAGATACGAACTGCTGTACTTTCTGACGAATGTTCATTTGCTTTCTCCTCGTTTGGATGATTATTAGATAGGCGTTTGCCTAAATTTCCACCACAGATATGATTGCAAATGTGGCATGCGTTTTTGCTTGAGCTTATAGCCTTGAAAAGGTCGAATTTACTTTCCTACCAAGCAATTGCCCGTTTCTAGACTTAAATGCGGAATTTGAGAAATGTCTTTTGCCAATAGGCTTCTAATCGATTAAGGGAGCGGAAAGAACGAAATCCTCCCCCGTTTCTTTACGGACATCGTCATGCTTTACGGTATTTTTCTTGCGTTTGCATCCTATGCAGCGTTCGCTGTGAGCGACGCCTGTGTCAAGTTTCTTGATGGCACGCTGTCACCATATGAAATTGCATTCTTCGGCGCTGCACTCGGCCTACTCGCTATTCCTTTTACAAAGAAAGCTGATGATGCCTGGCTCGATATGTTTCGCACGACGAACATCAAGATGTGGCTATTGCGAACCGTAACCGCCGCCGTGGGTACGATAGGCAGTGTTACAGCATTCACACATCTCTCGATGGCAGAAGCCTTTGCACTCATTTTCCTGCTCCCAGCCTATGTGACAATACTTTCAGTGCTATTCCTGAAAGAACAGGTTGGCTGGCGACGATGGTCTGCAGTCCTCATCGGCTTTATCGGGGTTCTGGTTGTACTCCGTCCGGGATTCAGGGAGCTCTCAATCGGTCATTTGGGAGCGCTTGCTGCTGGTATGGGTGGCGCCATGAGCATCATCATCTTCCGAGTCATGGGGAAGCACGAAAAGCGAATATCGCTCTATACAAGTGGGCTTATAGGCCCCATCGTCATCTGCGGAGTTTTGATGACTCCGTCCTATGAAGCGCCAAATGCGGAGCAATGGGTTTATCTCGCGGGCTACGGCCTGCTCGCAGCCCTCGCTAATATCCTGCTGATGCTCGCAGCTCAACGCGCTCCAGCAAGTGCGATAGCCTCGCCACAATATAGCCAAATGATCTGGGCGATCCTTTTTGGATACTTCGTTTTCCACGATCACATAGACGTACCTATGCTAATTGGTATTGTTCTCATTACTATTTCGGGGCTCTTCACCTTCATCCGCGAAAGGCAACGCGGCGTTGAGGGGCCTCCGGCTGTTGTCACATCGGAACCAACTCCGGCGCTTGTAGAAGATAGATCGGAACAATCCTGAAGGCGAACAGTGACAAGTTAACGCTTGTCTCCAACGTTGGCTGCTCCTACGATGTGGATAGTCTGTCCAAGATCGATGAAATAACGCTTCAAACAGAAGCGCTTAGGGTAGCGATCTGTTTCAATTCATATCGAGACGCACCAAGCATTTTTCCGATAACGATCTTTGTTTGAATGCGCGCCGACGCGGGCAGAAACACGAGAAACATACTGTCAGAGGACTAGGAAATGACCGATAATCGGGCGATGTGGACCTATTACAAGGGTGAATGGCGTGAGGGAGATGTTCGCATTCTCGGTGCGGCCTCACAAGCGACTTGGCTTGGTTCGCTGGTTTTTGACGGTGCGCGCTTGTTTGAAGGTGTTACACCCGATCTCGATCGTCACTCTGCACGTGCCAACGATTCAGCCCGTGCTCTTGGATTGGAACCGACGCTCTCTGCCAATGATATCGAGGCACTAGCACGCGAAGGTCTGAAAAAATTCGCGCCAGGAACGGATGTGTACATCCGCCCCATGTACTGGGCAGAAGAAGGTGACGCCACTACTGTTGCACCGCTTGCATCGTCGACGGATTTTGCGCTCTGCCTCGAAGCGATACCCATGGTCGAGCCGAAGGGTTTTACCATCACCACTACATCCTTCCGTCGGCCATATCTAGAAGTAATGCCGGTCAACGCCAAGGCTGCTTGCCTTTATCCAAACAATGCACGCATGCTGCGTGAGGCAAAAGCAAAAGGCTTTAACAACGCACTGGTGACCGACGTTGTCGGCAACGTTGCTGAGACGGCCACATCAAACGTTTTCATGGTGCGCGGCGGCGAGGTTTTCACACCTGTTCCCAATGGCACATTCCTCAACGGTATCACGCGCCAGCGTGTCATCAGTTTGCTCCGTACAGCGGGCATCTCTGTTCATGAAACAACATTGAAGATTGAAGACTTCCGTCAGGCGGACGAAATCTTCTCTTCCGGCAATATGAGTAAAGTCGTGCCAATTATCGGTTTCGATGATCGTAAACTGGAATTTGGACCGCTGACCAAACGCGCTCGTGCCCTTTATTGGGAGTGGGCTCACGCCTGATATCCAAACAAAGCATCTCCGGTCCAACGGCTGGAGATGCTTTCTCGCCGCCCGCTATAATACCGACATCACCATTACATGATCGCACATCCCCCCCTTTTTCTCGCAATTGCAGTCATTGCGGCATTTCTTGTCGGGCTTTCGAAAGGCGGCTTGCCATCGGTCGGCACACTTGCCGTTCCCCTGATGGCGTTGGTCATATCGCCAATCACTGCTGCCGCGCTCTTGCTTCCAATCTATGTTATCAGCGATATGTTCGGCCTATATCTTTATCGCCATCACTTTTCAGCACGAAACCTGGCGATCTTGACACCGGCGGCGATCCTTGGTGTGGGCATTGGCTGGATGTTCAGTGCATATCTGTCGCCCACTTTCATCGGAATGCTGGTTGGATTGGTTGGCATTCTATTCTGTCTCAATGCGTGGTTCGGTGCACTCTATCGGAAGACGGCCCGAAAGGCAGACGTTCCCGGCGGCGTCTTCTGGGGTGTGCTTACCGGCCTTACCAGTTTCGTCTCTCATTCCGGCGCTCCACCGTTTCAGATGTACGTGCTGCCGCAACACCTTCCAAAACTGGTTTTTGCTGGCACATCGACTATTCTTTTTGCCATCGTCAACGCCATAAAGCTCGTGCCGTACTGGCAGTTGCAGCAGTTTTCCAATCTCGACACATCGCTCGGCTTCTGGCTCGTTCCTGCCGCCGTAATTGGTACCTTTGTTGGTGCAAAGCTGACCCGAACCATGCCCGACGGTCCATTTTTTCTGCTTGTGCAGCTTACCTTGTTCGGGCTTTCCATAAAGCTGATTGCGGGCTGGATGGTGCCTTTCCTCCTCGGTTGATTACGTCTGGTCGCCGCTTGCAGCAATTCATCCCTTCGGTCACGATGCTTATTCCAAGGATGCGCAGGTTATGGCTATCCACAACGCCTGACCCTATGTCGGTGATCGTCTCACACGCGCGGGTGCCACTGCATGCTCTGCTAGACCCCACCAACAGCCCACTTATTGCCGTCAAGCTCCATATTCTGACGCGCATAACGCTTGGCAGCTTGCATACCGATCTGGACGCCCAGGTGCTTAATGCAGCGGGGGAAGCTGCCGGTTTTGGCGGCGGCGGCTATCACGGGTACAATGCGCTTGAAGGAACATTTTTGGGCGGCTGCATCTTTTCGGGACGAACGGCCGGTCGTGCAGTTGCTGCTGCGATATGACCCCAATTCCTGACAGCCGTGAAGTTTGCATCGGCTTTCGCCCAAGGCAGTCCATATATGAGTTTTTTATTTTTCAGAGACCATCCCACTCTCGAAACCCTACGCGGTGCAGCAACATAATGCGCCTGTAAGAAACAGGGAGCCCCTTACGGGCAATTAGGCATGATTATGGATTTCGCCGTCCTGGCAACTGGCATCGGGTTTTTCACGCTGCTGTTCGGCTACCTGCGTATCTGCGAAAGGCTTTAAGGCACCGTCATGATGATCGAATACGTCGCAGGCGCTTTGGTCGCTGTCTTCATAGCCGCTTATCTCCTCTACGCGCTCATACGACCGGAACGGTTCTAGGCCGACCTTCGGCCAAGCCCGCTTAACCGGCAGCCTTTCAGGCCTTGGAAAAGACCATGACACTCAATGGATGGATTCAGATCCTCGCTTTTTGCGGGATCATCATTTTGCTCGTCAAACCGCTCGGCGGTTACATGACGCGCGTTTTCAGCGGTGAACGGACGTTTCTTTCACCCATACTCGCCCCGGTCGAACGTGGGCTTTACCGTCTCGCAGGCACGAGCGAGCGAGAAGAGCAGCATTGGACGACCTACACTGCGTCACTCCTGCTATTCAATCTGGCCGGTTTTCTGCTGCTTTATACGCTACAGCGGTTTCAGGGCAACCTGCCCTTCAACCCGATGGGCTTGAGCAGCGTTCCGGCGGATCTTGCCTTCAACACTGCCGCCAGCTTTGTTACCAACACCAACTGGCAGAACTATGGTGGCGAAAGCACCATGTCCTACCTGACGCAGATGGCTGGACTGACAGTGCAGAATTTCGTTTCGGCAGCAACAGGAGTTGCGATCGCCATAGCGCTCATTCGTGCGTTCTCGCGTAAGTCTATGAAGACGCTTGGAAGTTTCTGGGTCGATCTTACGCGCTGCACGCTTTACGTCCTTTTGCCTTTGTGCATTCTCCTCACTCTAGCTTTTGTCAGCCTCGGCGTGCCGCAAACAATTGGCGCTTATGCCGAAGCAACAACACTGGAAGGTGCAAGACAGGTAATTGCACTTGGACCAGTTGCTTCACAGCTTGCCATCAAGATGCTTGGCACCAATGGCGGCGGCTTCTTCAATGCCAATTCCGCGCATCCCTTCGAAAACCCCAACGCCATCTCCAACATGATTCAGATGGTTGCAATTTTCGCTATCGGCGCGGCTCTCACCAATGTCTTCGGGCGAATGGTCGGCAATGAACGTCAGGGGTGGGCGATTTTTGCTGCTATGGGCACACTGTTCGTTGCAGGTGTTGCTATCTGCTACTGGGCCGAAGCGGCAGGCAATCCCCTCATACATGCACTTGGCATTGATGGCGGCAACATGGAGGGAAAGGAAACACGCTTCGGCATTGCAATGTCTGCGCTTTTCGCCGTCGTTACAACAGCGGCGTCATGCGGTGCGGTGATCACCATGCATGACAGCATGACGGCGCTGGGCGGAATGATCCCCATGCTCAACATGATGCTGGGAGAGATTATCATCGGCGGTGTAGGCGCAGGCTTCTACGGTATCGTTCTGTTCGTCGTCGTTGCAATTTTCGTAGCTGGCCTGATGGTTGGACGCACTCCCGAATATCTGGGCAAGAAGATCGAGGCAAAAGAAGTGAAAATGGCCGTACTCGCTGTTCTCTGTCTTCCTCTCTCAATCCTGGGCTTTACGGCAGCTTCTTCTGTTCTTCCGACAGGTCTAGCATCTATCGCAAACCCCGGCCCGCATGGTTTTTCGGAAATCCTCTACGCTTACACATCCGGTACGGCGAACAACGGTTCGGCCTTTGGCGGTCTGTCAGGCAATACACCCTGGTACAATATCACTATCGGTCTTGCCATGCTGATGGGCCGTTTTCTGGTGATCATTCCTGCCATGGCGATCGCTGGTTCGCTTGTCGCCAAGAAAACGGCGCCGCAATCTGCGGGCACCTTCCCTACAACCGGTCCACTTTTTGTGGGGCTGTTGATCGGCGTCATCCTTGTGGTAGGTGGCTTGATCTTCTTTCCGGCGCTGGCACTTGGTCCCATTGCTGAACACCTCGCGATGATCAAGGGGCAGATGTTCTGATGCTGAAGCCTTCAAGCTGCATTCTCTCGATTCTTCTGGCAACGACCGTCCTTTTTCTTGCGGTTCAGCTTGTCGGCTTGATCTGAGCTTCTCCGAACGGAAACGTAATTTTACTGGAGCCTCTGTTATGAGCCAGTCCAAATCCACGAGCATTCTCGATGCCCGCATTCTTTTACCTGCCATTGGCGATGCCTTTCGCAAGCTCAACCCAAAGAGCCTTGCACGCAATCCGGTAATGTTTGTGGTTGCCGTCGTTTCACTACTTACAACATTGTTGCTTCTGAAAGACGCGGCCACGGGCAATCCAAATGTAGGTTTTTCATTCCAGATCGTCCTATGGCTGTGGTTCACAGTTCTGTTTGCGAATTTTGCCGAGGCCGTCGCAGAAGGCCGCGGCAAAGCACAGGCGGATTCATTGCGCCGGACGCGAACGGAAACGCAAGCCAAACTTCTGGATAGTTCCGAAGGCCCCAACTGGAAAACCGTGCCAGGAACGAGCCTGAAAGTCGGCGATATCGTTCTGGTGGAAGCCCATGACATCATTCCCTCAGACGGAGAAGTCATCGAAGGGGTGGCCTCCGTCAACGAAGCCGCCATCACAGGGGAATCAGCGCCCGTCATCCGCGAGTCCGGCGGCGACCGCTCTGCTGTTACAGGTGGCACACAAGTCTTGTCCGACTGGATCAAGGTTCGTATCACAGCCGCGCAAGGCTCCACCTTCATCGACAAGATGATTAGTCTCGTCGAGGGTGCCGAGCGCAAGAAAACACCGAATGAGATCGCTCTCAATATTCTACTTGCAGGCATGACACTGATATTTGTTCTTGCCGTTGTTACGATCCCAAGCTTTGCCACCTATGCAGGCGGCTATATCCCCGTCACGGTGCTGGTTGCACTCTTCGTCACGCTGATCCCGACCACAATCGGCGCTTTGCTTTCAGCTATAGGCATTGCAGGCATGGACCGCCTGGTGCGCTTCAACGTGCTCGCCATGTCCGGTCGGGCGGTGGAAGCCGCGGGCGACGTCGACACACTGCTTCTCGACAAAACCGGAACGATCACACTCGGTAATCGTCAGGCAACTGCTTTTGTCCCCGTCAGCGGCGTAACCGAGCAAATGCTCGCCGATGCTGCACAACTGGCCTCGCTTGCCGACGAAACGCCGGAAGGCCGTTCCATCGTCGTTCTAGCCAAGGAAAAGTATGGTTTGCGGGGTCGCGATATGCAGGGGCTTCAGGCACATTTTGTACCGTTCACGGCACAGAGCCGCATGAGCGGAGTCGATGTTGAAGGCTGCGTCATTCGCAAAGGTGCAGTCGATGCAGTGCTTGCCTATGTGGGACAGGGCAAGCGCACTGACGAAAGGAAGCTGTCGGAGTTGCAATCAATCGCTGACACAATCGCCAAGGCTGGTGGCACACCGCTTGCTGTTGCCAAGGACGGGCTTCTTCTCGGGGTCGTGCACCTGAAAGACATCGTCAAAGGTGGCATCCATGAACGCTTCGCGGAACTGCGCCGGATGGGCATCCGTACGGTCATGATTACCGGCGACAATCCGATGACAGCGGCGGCGATCGCCGCTGAAGCCGGTGTGGACGACTTCCTTGCCCAAGCGACCCCAGAAAACAAACTGTCGCTCATTCGTGAGGAACAAGCCAAGGGTAAACTCGTTGCAATGTGCGGCGACGGCACCAATGACGCGCCCGCCCTTGCCCAAGCCGATGTGGGGGTGGCAATGAACACCGGCACGGTAGCCGCGCGTGAAGCCGGCAATATGGTCGATCTCGACAGCGATCCCACAAAACTCATCGAGATAGTTGAAATAGGCAAGCAATTGCTGATGACGCGTGGAGCGTTGACCACATTCTCCATCGCCAACGACATCGCAAAGTACTTTGCAATTATTCCGGCGATGTTTCTGGCCTTTTATCCCCAGCTTGGTGCACTCAATATCATGGGTCTGGCTACGCCACAGAGCGCCATCCTGTCGGCCATCATTTTCAACGCGTTGATTATCGTGGCGCTAATCCCGCTATCGTTGAAAGGCGTAACCTACAAGCCCGTCGGCGCGGGCGCCCTGCTTTCACGCAATCTTCTGATCTACGGCCTCGGCGGCGTCATCGTACCATTCATCGGCATCAAGGCCATCGATATGGCCATTACCGCACTTGGCCTCGCATAAGGATTAGCAAAAATGCTGAAACAACTTCGTCCAGCACTTGTCATGATTGTGTCGCTTACCGTCATCACGGGCTTACTCTACCCGCTCGGCATGACGGGTATCGCCCAGGCGATTTTTCCGGGCAAAGCCAGTGGGAGCCTTATCGAAAGAGACGGCTCGATTATCGGCTCAGAATTGATCGGACAACGTTTCACTGGTGACCGCTATTTTCACGGCCGCCCGTCCGCCGCAGGACAAAACGGTTATGATGCCGCAAGTTCTGGCGGCTCCAATCTCGGTCCAACCAACCCAAAACTGATTGAACGGATGAAAGCAGACGCGGCTGCTCTGTTGCAAGACGAAAACTCTGTGCCACCCCCGATTGACCTTGTGACAACATCTGCAAGCGGTCTCGATCCACATATTTCGCCGGAAGCAGCTTTTTATCAGGTGCCTCGCGTTGCGAAAGCGCGCGGCATTGATGAGGCAGCATTGCGTGGAATTGTCGAGAAACAGGTTGAAGCCCGTAAACTCGGGTTCCTCGGTGAACCGGTAGTCAATGTTTTGAAGCTCAATCTTATTCTGGACAGAACAGGTACCAAGTAGAATAAACTGGCGGCGGCATGATTTGCCGCCCCTTTCCTTCCAGGAGCTATTACTTGACATCGGAACCATTTCGCTTCGGCGAGAACAGACCCTCCCCCGATGCTTTGCTGGAACAGGCGGAACGCGAGACGCGTGGCCGCCTGAAAATATTTCTCGGTGCTGCGCCAGGTGTCGGCAAGACCTATGAAATGCTGATGTCTGGCCGCGCGCGCAAAGCCGATGGAACGGATGTCGTCATCGGCGTCGTGGAAACACATGGGCGAGCGGAAACCGAAGCCCTGACTGAAGGGCTTGACATTGTTCCCCGTGCACACGTGACCTATCGCGGTCATGAACTTGATGAGATGGATATCGACGCCGTTTTGGATCGAAGGCCGCAACTGGTTCTTGTGGATGAACTGGCACACACCAACGCACCGGGCAGCCGGCATCCCAAGCGGTATCAGGATGTGGAAGAAATCCTGTCACGTGGGATAGATGTCTATACCACGCTCAATATCCAGCACGTGGAAAGCCTTAACGATGTCGTGGCACAAATCACCCGCATCCGAGTACGTGAAACCGTGCCCGATAGTATCATTGATCGTGCCGATGACATCGAATTGATTGATCTCACGCCGAATGATCTCATCAAGAGGCTCAATGAAGGAAAGATTTATCTTCCGAAAACTGCAAAGCGAGCGATCCGCAACTATTTTTCTCCAGGAAATCTGACTGCTCTGCGCGAATTGGCACTACGCCGTACGGCCCAGCGTGTAGATGAACAACTGCTCAGCCATATGCGGGCCCACGCCATTGAAGGCCCCTGGGCAGCAGGCGACCGTATATTGGTTGCCATCGATGATCGACCCGCCAGTATATCACTGGTTCGTTATGCGCGTCGGCTCGCGGACCGTCTTCGTGCGCCTTGGGCAGCAATTCATATTGAAACCGCACATTCTGCTAGACTTACCGAAGAAGCAAAAGACAGGCTTGCCACCACATTAAGACTTGCGGAACAGCTTGGCGGGGAAACAATCATTATCCCGGGCCAATCTGTAGCCGAAGATATTGTTCGCTACGCTTCAACCCACAACTTCACCCAGATCGTTGCCGGAAAGTCCATAAAGTCGCGCTGGCGTGAGACGGTTGAAGGATCCATTGCGCGCGAGCTTGTCCGGCTTTCCGGCGCAATCGATATTCACATAACAGCAGGTGTCAAATACGAAAACGGAGGCCCCAGCCGCGAGGTTAACACCGCCAAGCAGAAAAGGAAGCTCGAGTTCCGACCCTATCTGAGTGGTGTGGCCATGACTGGCGCGGCGCTTATCGCGGGATTGCTACTCGACCAGTTTCTGGACGTCCGCAGCATAGCTCTGGTGTTTGTCGTCGGTGTCCTCGGCGTCGCTGTCACCCTCGGTCTTTGGCCAGCGCTTTTCGCGTCCATACTGAGTGCTTTGGCCTATAACTTCTTCTTTCTTTCTCCCCTCTACACGCTCTCCATCGCCGATCCCGAAAGCGTCGTCGCGCTGATTTTTTTTCTGTTTGTGAGTTTTATTGCCAGTAATCTGGCGAGCCGCGTTCAACGGCAAGCCGCAGCCGCGCGACAACGCGCGCGTATGACGGAAGACCTGTATCTTTTCAGCAAAAAGCTGGCGGGAACCGGATCACTCGATGACGTCCTATGGGCCACCGCATTCCAGATCGCATCGATGCTCAAGGTCCGCGTCGTGATCCTGCTGCCTGAAGGAAACAACATTGCGGTCAGGGGCGCGTATCCGCCCGATGACACCCTGGATGATGCTGATATCGCTGCCGCACACTGGACTTGGGAACACGACCTTCCCGCAGGGCGTGGAGCTAATACGTTGCCGGGCGCCAAGCGGCTCTATCTGCCTCTCAAAACCGCACGAACATCCGTGGGTGTCATCGGGCTCGACAATGATCGCATGGGGCCTATCCTTACGCCTGAACAGCAACGCCTCTTCGAAGCGTTGGCAGATCAGGCTGCTATTGCCATCGAACGTGTTCAGCTTGTCGGTGATGTTGAACGCGCCAAGCTTGCAGCTGAAGCCGACAAGCTACGTTCGGCCCTGCTCACCTCAATCTCGCATGATCTGAAGACCCCGCTGGCCGCAATTCTTGGTGCAGCCACAACATTGCGTGATTATTCCAACTCACTGCCAGATGCCGACCGGTTCGATCTGGTCGCAACCATGGTGGATCAATCGGAACGTTTGAACCGCTTCATCGCCAACCTCCTTGATATGACAAAGATCGAAGCCGGTGCAATGAAGCCCAATCTGTCGCTTCATTATGTTGGCGACCTCATCGGGGCTGCACTCAATCGCGCAGCCAAGATCCTGATCCATCATCAGGTCAACATTGCTGTTCCAGCTGATTTGCCTATGGTGCAGCTTGATCCCGTTCTGTTTGAGCAGGTCTTGTTCAATTTGCTCGACAATGCAGCCAAATATGCCCCTGACAACACACCGATTACGATAAAGGCCCATGCTGGGCCTTCTCTTATAACGCTGGAAATCAGTGATCGGGGTCCAGGTATTCCGCCGGACGATCTGGAACGTGTATTCGATACATTCTATCGTGTGCGTAAGGGTGACCATGTGCAAGCTGGGACCGGACTGGGGCTTTCAATCGCTCGCGGCTTCATCGAAGCGATGGGAGGTTCTATTCGGGCAGGCAATCGGCATGAAGGCACCGGTGCCGCCTTTACAATTACTTTGCCCATTGCGGCTGATGAAGTTGACAGAAACACATGACCGAGCCGAAATTGAAAGTTCTTGTTGTCGACGATGAACCCGCTATCCGCAAACTACTGCGGGTTGGACTGATGACGGAAGGCTATACCGTCGTCGAGGCGGTGAATGGCAGCGAAGCTGATACGCTAGTTGCAACGGAAAGGCCTGATATCGTGCTTCTTGATCTGGGTCTTCCTGATACTGACGGGCATGCTCTGCTGCAACGTTGGAGGGAAACTGGCATAACGTTGCCCATTCTCATCCTCTCAAGCCGGACCGATGAGGCTGGAATCGTCCGCGCTCTTGAAGAAGGAGCTGATGATTACATTCCAAAACCTTTCGGTATGAAGGAACTTGCTGCGCGTCTGCGGGTGGCGCTACGCCACAGGCTGCAACAGCAGGGAGAAAAGCCGCTTTTCCAATGCAACGGGCTCACGGTCGATCTTGTACGCCGCATTGTAAAACTCAATGGCGAAGAAGTTAAATTGTCGCCGAAGGAATACGACATCCTTCGCCTTCTCGTACAGCACGCCGGGAAAGTGCTGACGCACCATTTCATTCTCAGCCAGGTATGGGGCCCTGCGGCTGACGTTCAATATCTTCGTATCTACGTCCGTCAGCTACGACAGAAGATTGAAAAATCCCCAGACCAGCCACATTATATTCTAACCGAAACAGGCGTTGGCTACAGACTGCGCGAAGCTGATCCGGTTACCTGAGTAAGCCGGAACCAAGCCCTTGCAAAAGCGTTGTTTGCCAAACAACCAAGATGACGGAGGCGAGCGTGGTCGAGCTGGTCAACAATATCGAGAATGTGGAATTTATAATTGCCAAAGCTCGGGAATATGATGTTCAGGTTCCCGCGACTGATGAAGAATCAGGTTCCAACGCCAGCGACGACAATGAAGTTGATATTCTTGATGCCTCGCTGGCCAATCCCACCCGCAAGGAACTTTTTGCGGCTATTCGCTCCCTGAATATCGATGAGCGACAGGAATTACTGGCGCTAATGTGGGTTGGTCGCGGCGACTTCAGCGCTGATGAATGGGACGAAGCCCTCTCAACCGCCGCCGATCGCGACAATGGCCGGGAAGCCAAATATCTTATAGGCACACCACTTCTGGGAGATTACCTGGAAGAAGGACTGGTCGCCTTGGGCTTTGACGTCGAAGCCTACGACAATGAATAAGAAAAATTGATGTTTCAATGCGTCCTTCTGTTTTGACGCCGCCATGTCGGAGCATTAGTGTCAAACAAAAATCGGGGGTGGCTTATTGCGCTGGCCCTGAAGATTAAGCGCGGCGGAGGATGGCACAATGCTTCAGAAAAACCTCGATCAGAAAACGAACTTCTATATTGATGGAGCCTGGCGCGCGCCGATAGAAGCCAAGACCATTGAGGTCATTAATCCCGCTAACGAAAAGCCTTTTGCTGTCATCTCAGCTGGTACTTCGAAGGATATCGATCTAGCGGTCGCAGCCGCTCGCAAGGCTTTCCCTTCCTGGAGCGAGACGCCAGCAGAAGAACGTATCGGCTATATCCGAAGGCTAGTGGAAATTTACGAAAGCCGTCTGGAAGAAATGGCTAAGGCAATTTCACTCGAAATGGGCGCGCCAATCACGCTTGCACGGGAATCGCAGGCCACAGCGGGCCTCTCGCATGCCAAGGCGTTCATCGCGGCGTTCGAGAACTTCGAATTCGAAGAGGTTCTTTCTCCAAAACATCCGAACCAGATTGTCGTGCGTGAACCGATCGGCGTTTGCGGCCTCATTACCCCATGGAACTGGCCAATGAACCAGATCGCGCTGAAAGTTATTCCTGCACTTGCTGTTGGCTGCACCGTCGTCCTGAAACCGTCCGAGATCGCGCCAATGTCGGCCATGTTGTTTGCGGAATTTGTTGATCAGGCAGGATTCCCGAAAGGCGTTTTCAATCTGGTCAATGGAGAAGGCAATGTCGTTGGCGAAGCATTGTCGCAGCATCCAGATGTCGACATGATGTCCTTTACCGGTTCGACCCGCGCAGGAGCAGCGGTTTCGCGGGCAGCAGCAGCAACAGTTAAGCGCGTTTCGCTGGAGCTTGGCGGCAAGTCACCGAACATCGTGTTCGCCGATACCGATCTGGAGAAGACCATCGCGCGCAGTCTTGCACATTGCTTCGAGAATACCGGCCAATCCTGCAATGCGCCGACACGCATGCTTGTGGAACGCTCAGTCTACGACAAGGCGGTTGAGCTCGCCAAGAAGGTAACTGACGATACGAAGGTTGGCGACCCATCAGAAGAAGGGGATCATATCGGTCCGCTTTCCTCTTCGATCCAGTTCGAGAAGGTTCAGCAACTGATCCAGAAAGGCATCGATGAAGGTGCGCGGCTTGTAGCAGGCGGAACCGGGCGTCCCGAAGGGTTTACCGAAGGTGATTTCGTCAAGCCGACCGTCTTTGCCGACGTGACCAATGACATGACGATTGCCCGTGAAGAAATCTTCGGACCGGTACTTGCAATGATCCCGTTCGATACCGAAGAAGAAGCAATCGCGATTGCCAATGACACGCCATATGGACTGGCAGCTTATATTCAGACCGGTAATCCAGAACGCGCAAAACGTGTGGCGCGCAAATTGCGCGCTGGCATGGTGCAGATCAACGGCACATCGCGCGCACCTGGCAGCCCATTTGGTGGCTATAAACAATCGGGCAATGGGCGTGAAGGCGGCAAGTGGGGTCTGGAAGACTTCATGGAAGTAAAACTTATCAGCGGATGATCCGCAAACGAAGACAAGCAAAAAGCGCCGTTTAGAGGCGCTTTTTGATTTTCCACTTGAAATTCAAACTTCCTCGATAACACGAATACGCTGGCCGCCGCCAATATCGATGAACTGCGTCGGTGGCGGCACTTCATGAACATCATGTGTCCCGAAGCTTTCAGGATAAAATCCATATCCTTGAGGAGCTTTAGGCGGGTTTTGATCATCAATCAAACGGCCACCGGTCAGCTCCGTCATTGGATCGGGAATAGCCGAAATCAGTCGCCGCGTGTAAGGATGGGTTGGATTTGAGAATATCCGATCCCACGGACCGCTTTCAACAATCTGGCCGAAGTACATCACCGCCACACGATCACTCATGTGCTCAACGACGCTCAAATCATGGCTGATCATAATGTAGGAAAGACCAAGGCGCTCCTTCAGCTCCAGCAGCAGATTGATGATCTGGGCCCGGATTGAAACATCAAGCGCCGATACAGGCTCATCAAGCACGATAACTTTCGGATTAAGCAGCAATGCCCGCGCAATTCCAATACGCTGGCGTTGTCCGCCCGAAAACTCGTGCGGAAAGCGCTTTGCTTGCTCTGGTTTCAAACCGACGAGACGCAAAATTTCTTCGATACGGCCCTCCACTTCGCTGCGCGATCTCACACCGTGAAGTCGTAAAGGCGCGGCCAGTGATGTGAAGACTGTCTGCCTCGGATTGAGTGAAGCGAACGGATCCTGAAAGACCATCTGGGCCATTTTCGCCCGTTCCAGTCGCGAGGGTTCCTCTTTACCGGTGATCGGGCGTCCTTCGAAATATATCTGCCCACTCGTTGGCTTCTGCAATCCAACGATGGAAAGCGCCAGTGTGGACTTACCACAACCAGACTCTCCCACAATCGAAAGGCATTCACCCTTGTTGAGAGTCAGGCTGAGATTGTTTACGGCGCGCAGCAATTGTTTGGAGCGACTGAAAATGCCTCCGCTCACCGGGAAGTAAACGCAGATATTATCGATGCGGACCAATGGCTCTGCCAATTTGGTTGAATGCATGTCATTCATGATGGAAACACCTCACCACACCGGCGTCCTCAAGTGACGTCCGGCCGGGCTTTTGTGCACGACACACATCGGTCGCGCGCATACAACGCGGCTCAAACCTGCAGCCTTCTGGAAAAGCGGAAATTGATGGCACGACGCCTTCGATTTCTTGCAGCCGCAGCTGGCCATCTTTCTGGCGCGAGCCAAGCTGCGGTAGAGAAGCCAGCAGACCATGCGTATAAGGATGCGCCGGATGATGAAACAGTCCCGCTGTGATGCGTTCTTCAACCAGATGCCCTGCATACATCACACCGACACGACGGCACATTTTTGCGATTACACCCAGATCGTGACTGATCATGAGAACGGAAGTCCCTCGCGCTGAGCAGAGTTCCTGCATCAAACGCAGAATTTCTGCCTGAACCGTCACATCGAGCGCGGTCGTAGGTTCATCAGCAATCAGCAGATCGGGGTTGCACGCAAGTGCAATTGCGATCATCACGCGCTGGCGCATACCCCCCGACATCTGATGCGGATAGTTCTTCACACGTTGCTCCGGCGCAGGAACCTGAACACTGGCAAGCGATTCAACAGCCTTGCGCTCCGCCTCATGCCAAGTAGCGCCTTGGTGCAGCACAAACATTTCTGCAATCTGCCGACCTACTGGCGACAGCGGATTGAGGGCCGTCATCGGCTCCTGAAAGATCATCGCTATACGGTTGCCGCGCAGCTTGCGCATTTCGCGCGACGAGATGGACCGCAGATCCTGCCCTTTAAAGCGGATCGCTCCTCCGGTTATCGACAGCGGCTTGCGCAGAAGCCCTATCATCGACAGTGCAGTGATGCTCTTTCCGCAACCGGACTCTCCAACCAGACCGAATGTCTCGCCAGCTTCGATGGTGAACGATACGTCTTCGACGACATTATGTTTGCTCGAGCCGGAGACGATATCGATCCGAAGGTTCTCTACCTCAAGAAGTGCTTGTTCACTCATACCTTGCGCGTCCTCATATGCGGATCGAGCGAGTCACGAAGACCGTCACCGAACAGATTGAGCCCAAGTACCGTGAAAAAGATGGCCAGACCGGGAAACACTGCAGCCCAAGGCGCGTTCACGATCAGCTCGCGCGCATCGGTGAGCATGTTGCCCCAGCTTGGATCTGGTGGACTGATACCGAGACCAAGATAGGAAAGTGCTGCTTCTGCGAGAATTGCATCGCCCATTCCGAGTGTGCCAATCACGAGAATAGGCCCGATCATATTGGGCACGATCTGCGTGATCATGATGCGTACATCGCTGTAACCAAGCATCTTAGCCGCCTGAATATAGCCCTGTTTTTTGAGCGACAGTGTGGAACTCCGCGCAATTCGACAAGTCCATGACCAGTTTGTCAAACCAAGTGCGAGCAGAAGGCTCGGCAAACCAGGCCCCAAGACAGCCATGATCGCCAAAGCGAAGATCAGTGACGGGATTGCCAGCATGAGATTGGTGAGGCCGTTGACGAAATCGTCCCACCATCCGCCGAAATAACCGGCAGAAATGCCAAAACACAGACCGATAACTGTGTTGATGCACTGAGAGACAACGCCAACGGTCAAAGACACTTGTGCGCCATAGAGAATGCGCGAATAAACATCGCGACCTTGAGCATCAGTTCCGAACCAGAATTGTGCGTCTGGCGGCAATTCGGCATTCATCAGATCGGCATCAAGAACCGGATTATAGTGTGTCAGCAGTGGCGCGAAGACAGCCGCAGCCACAATTACAATGCACACGAAACCGCCGAATACGAAATTAAAACGCATCTTCATGGGCTTACTCGTGGCTTATGCGCGGGTCGATAACCGCGTAAAGAATGTCAACGATCGTATTGATAACCAGGAACCACAACACGATTACGAGAATTGCCCCCTGCACCACAGGAATGTCGCGCAAAGAGACACTATCGATCAGCAAGGAGCCGAGACCCGGCCATGAGAAAAGCTTCTCTACCACTACGGCCTGCCCCATCATCGACCCGAACTGTAGGCCGATTGTCGTGATAATCAGCACCAGCGCATTGCGCATGACATGCCATTTCACCAACCGAAAGCTACTCATTCCTTTAGAGCGGGCGGTACGTATGAAGTCAGCCCCCATCACTTCCAGGACAGCTGCGCGCGTTGTTCTTGCAAGCAGCGCCAGAGGCGCAACGCCCAAGGTCAAGGCTGGAAGGATGATGTTTCTTATACCACCCTCGCCATAACCAAAACTCGGGAGCCATCCGAGTGTCAGTGCAAAGAGATACATGGCCAGCAGGCCCAGCCAGAACTGTGGCAGCGAAAGTCCCGATACGGCCCCTATCATCGTCACGCTATCGAGAATGCTTCCCGGTTTCAGTGCGGCGATAAATCCGAGTGGTACCCCTATCAGGATTGCGAACCCCATAGCCGCAAAAGCAAGCTTCAGCGTGGGCCACATGCGCTCCTGAATAAGTGAGACAACCGGCTGCCTTGATCGATAGGACGTACCGAGATCAAACTGTGCCAGTTGAACCAGATAATTGCCAAAACGCACATGGACAGGCTTGTCGAGGCCGAATTCCTGAGTAATCTTTTCGACCATCTTCGGATCGTTCATGCCCTTGCCATTGGCAATCAGACCTGAAGCGATGCTGCCTGGAACGACGCTGAAAATGACAAAAATCAGTAGTGACACAGCGACAACCGTCGGTATCATCTGCAAGACGCGCCGGAGAATGAAATAGAGCAAATGGTCCTCCTTTCGGATCAGCGTTGACTACGCTGGAGCAAAGGGGATCCGTGGCCCGCACAAAATCGCGCGGGCCGATCCAGATCAGCTGAAGTTAGCGACCGGATGGAACAGTCTCGTCCACCCACAGCTTTTCATAGGATTGAACTGCAAGCTCCGCCGAGTTCGGCTGCAGGCCATGCAACCATGGCTGATGTGCCATAACAGCCTTATTGTAGTTGAAGAACCACACCGGCGCTTCTTCCTGCAACAGGTTATTGGCCTTCTTCAGAAGTTCATTCTTCTCTTCTTCGGTTTTCGCCACCTTTGCCTCATCGACAATCTTGTCGAATTCCGCATTGGAGAACTTCTGGTAATTACAGGCTGATTGTGGGGTTGTTGAATAGAAGCACTGCATCGCGGTCAGGGCATCCGGTCCGCTTTCGAGGGACCACATATAGGCCTGGAAATTGCCAGCCGGAACCACGTCTGCGAGCACCGACGCTTCCACCGGCTTCGCCTTGACCTTGATACCGACTTTAGCAAGCATTGGAATGATCGCCTGAACGATGGTCAAACCCCAGCTCTCGTTCTGCGTTGCAGTCAACTCAAACTCGAAACCGTCAGGATACCCTGCTTCAACAAGCAAAGCTTTCGCTTTTTCAGGATCATACGGATAAGGCTTCGCATCCTTGTCGAAGGCTGGCGATGAGTTTGGAAGCCACCCAACAGCACGATAAGCCTTGTCTTTGACGAGGCGCTTGATAATGAGATCGCTGTCGATGGCGTAATTGATTGCCTGACGAACGCGCTTGTCCTGGAATGGCTTGAAATCGGGATTGAAGCCAACGGCGCGCGTATATACCTCGGCTACCTCGACCATATTCTTCGCGAGTTCCGGATCAGCGAGATAGGCCGTATACTGGGCGGGCCCGAGCACGGCGACGTCAATTTCCTTGTTGCGGAACGCGACGTCGCGTGCGGCTGCATCCCCCATAATCATGATGTTGATCTTGTCGGCGTAAGGTTTGCCCTTCTCATAATACTTGTCCCACTTTTCAACCGTCAGGCGAGATCCGGGGACATATTCGGCAAATTTATACGGTCCGAGGCCGATCGGGTGACGCTGAAACTCTTCGCTGTCGCCCTCACCTGCCGGGTAAATGGCTGTGTTATTGCGCATGAACTGGAAGCCTGGATCAATCGGCTGCTTCAGCGTGATTTCAAGCGTATGATCATCAATCTTCTTTAGGCCGGAAATTTCCTCGGCCTTGCCCTGCGTATACTCCTCGGCCCCTTTGATCTCCGCTATGTAGCGTGCCGGCGGGAATGCCTTTTCCGGGTCCATTATCCGAGTATAGCTCCAGATAATGTCGTCTGTCGTCAGAGGTTTTCCGTTATGAAAAAAAGCATCCTGACGAAGCTTGTAAGTATAGACGAGTCTGTCGTCGGAAACAGTCACATCGGTGGCAAGACCAAGTACCGGCTTGTTGAGATCAGCATCCCAATCATACAGTGTGCGATGAATAGCTTTGGCGTAGAACTCGTCCTGCGTAGCGGGCGAAGCCTGAATGTCGAGCGTCGAAAAGCTGTCTCCATAAGGTGCGACAAAATTGACGACACCTCCCGCACGCGGCTCGTCAGCAGCATAAGTTGCCGTTCCAGCCAATAGAGTTGCGGACAGTGCCGCCAGCAAAGCAAATTTTCTCATGTTGTTCCCCTTCATAACTGTCATTCTTGCGATTCATATGAACCGTTAGTCGGGCAGCAACGCCTGAACTTCGCTGCCCGAAATTGCCCCGAAGCGTTTACGCTTCAATTCTTTTTATAGCTCCCATAAAGCGGGAATTTTGCTTCATGACCGCTCGAATACGACCTGACCGTCGCGCATCGTAAGAACACAATGCGTTTCGTTGAGAATCTCTTCCGGCTTCGCGGTAAGCATGTTGCGCGAGAACACCGCAATATCAGCGACCTGTCCCGGGATGAGCTTGCCCTTCACATTCTCAAGCTTCTGAGAGAACGCGCCGAACTCCGTGTAGACCTGCAAGGCCTCTTCAATAGTCACACATTCGCGAGCATCCATCACCGTTCCCTTGCCGGTTTCGCGCGTCAACATTGAATAGATGTTCGGATAGGGATTTGGATGGCATACTGGTGCATCGCTGCCGGTTGCGGGCTTGAAGCCCAAATCCTTCCACGTCTTCAGCGGATAGCTTGAAATTGCGCGCTCTTCGCCAAGAACGGAAATATAAGAATCACCGAAATCGTAGATGAAAACCTGTTGTGGGCAAGGATAGATGCCAGCCTTTTTCATCCGGTCGTGCTGTTCCGGCGTTGAGAAGCCGCAATGTTCGATACGATGACGGCGATCTGGATCGGGATAAGCAGCGAGCGCCTTTTCATACGCGGTGATCAACTGGCCGATGGCTGCATCGCCGATAGCGTGGCACGCTAACTGATAGCCCTTTTTATGCGCATCCAGCACTAGAGATTCCAGCTCCGCATCCGGCAAAATCTGGACACCAATATTGTTATCATCGCCGAGATAAGGTTTGCTCATCCAAGCCGTTCGTCCGCCTGCAGAGCCGTCGAGAAAAATCTTCACGGCTCCCACCGTCAGCATGTCATCACCAACACCCGACACGAGACCAGCTTTATAGCATTCCTCAACGATAGACGGTCCGGGGTCACCGAGAAGTACGAGCCAGGTACGTACTGGCAAACGCTTGTCCAGCTTGGCAAGATTATATGCACGGATTTCGTCGAAACCCGCAACCTGACCGACAGCTGCATCCATGACGCTGGTGATACCATAGGAAAGAAGCATATTACCCCCAGCTTCAATGGCCTCAACCATCTCTTCTGTCGTTGGCTTGGGAATGGCCTTGCGGACAGCCCCTTGCGCATTTTCTGCAACCATTCCAGTTAGAGCACCATTCTTCTGCTCAATCAGTCCGCCGTCTGGTACAGGCGAGTTTTCATCGACACCCGCCATTTCAAAGGCTTTCGAGTTGAAGATCGATACGTGGCCACAAGCACGTACAAGCATAACGGGATGGTTTGGAGCAACCGCATCAAGTTCCGACTTGTGTGGGTGGCGACCGACATCAAGCTTGGTCTGATCATAACCGCGTGCCTTTATCCACGTCCCAGGAGGGGCGGATGCAGCCTTGTCGCGAATGGCATCAAGCAGGCTTTGCAAGGTTGGTGCCGCTTGCGGCGTCGCGTCGATCCACTTGAGTGTCAGCCCGACGGAAACAAGATGCAGATGGGCATCGTTCAATCCCGGCGTAGCGAAGCGTCCTCTCAAATCGATCAAACGTGTATTATCGCCCTTCAAAGACCAGATTTGGTCCTTCGTACCCGTAGCAAGAACTTTGCCTTGCCAGATTGCCAGGGCTTCAACCGTACCCTCTTCGTATCCACACCAGATTGTACCATTATAAACAATGGTATCGGCACACAATTCGGGCATTACAGGCATTTCAGCGGTCCCCTCCCTAGTCACGCTATACGCATTTATAGGGGGAGATTTCCATTGATGACTAGACCGATCAAGCCGTGAATTTGCTAAATTTAGAGAGGCAAATTGTTCAAAATGACAACTTTACGGTCAATTTGCCGAAATTTTCGGAAAGTCGGCGTAATGTTTTCTTGGCAAATCGCCAAAATCTGACACCGATTTGACAGCCCACATCGCCGCCCTGTCAGCAATCACAGCTTCAAAAATCTCCGCCATCTGGCAAAATACGGGCGGCCTCAATCACTAGAGGGTCGCCTGCCCCGAACACGCGGATCAATAGCATACCCCCGACCCGTTCCTTGGCGACTTGGGCAACCAGCGCAACTTGGCCGTCAACGGATGGGTTAAACAAGGCCCACAACCACACGAGCATGACATCGGCTCGCAGGTATATATTGGTGGCAGATGACGTAATTTTAAATTCTCTAGTTACAGCGACTTCCGCTTTATTCTGCGGCCCGACTATGGCGATTGCGCCAAAGTTCCTCAGCTCTCTCAAAGAACTGCGTATGGCTTTGGTTTTCCGCGGAGGCCGCCGTCATCATCGCCACGGCCGCCGTCGCGACGATTGTGTTTTCAGCACGTTTATCCACGGCCGCGCCGGACCAGACGCCATACCAATATTCGAATGAGCTGAAGCTGGAATGCTTGTCGCCGCTCTCTTTGGAAAGCGTGGGCAGCAACAAATCCGCTTCCCGACCGTCAAGCAACCGATAGATCGTATGGGTTCTATTTGGAACCAGCTCGGCAACATCGCGGCTGGTTGAAACAACTGAAATTGACGGCGTCCCAAGGAGGGCGCCCGTATCGCGGTGCAATTCGCGATAGGTGGACTGGGTAACACCTAGGAATGTCGCTCTGAGGTTCAACGGGTTGAGAAGATGAACGAGACTGTTCATTGAGGAGCGCGACTCGAACAAAGGGTAGAGCGCCAGCAGCGAATAGATCTGTGGAGCGAAACCAGCTATCGGCATGAAGCAGATACCGTGTGCCCTCAATGCGCTTTCCGCGAGCGAATGCGATGTTGCTATCGGCAGATTGATAGCTTCCGCCGCCAATTCAAGTTTGCCCGAGACTTCACCTGTGCCGCAATTGCCGTGCATAACAACGGGATAGCCAGCTCTTGCGACGAGCAAGGCCGAAAGCATAAACCACGGGGACTGCATGGAGTTCGGTGACAGATAGGCTGGCCAATCCAACGCAGGTATGTTGAATGCTCTGTCCACGGAATAAATACGTCTCGCTGCGCGCACCATGCCCGCTAGTTCCGGAGCAGTTTCCCCGCGATAATGAATGAGACGAAGCAACGCGCTGATCTGCATCGGATCTGCGTTGCCTTTGAAAATCGTTGTGAATGCATCTTCGGCTTCGGACATTTCGAGAGGACGGGTATGCCCAACCTTCCGCCCGACTGCTGCAATGTATTTTGCTAGCCTCCTAACCGGATCGTTCTCACCCTGAATATTCGCGAACTGCACAGCAAGCTGTTCCGGCGTGGGATGGTTTTCAAGTTCCACGACCTTACGAATACCGAGCGGAGGTGGCGCCATAATAGAGCTCCGCTTCCATCCGTGGTATTCGCTACAGCTCGATTTCGGCAGTTCAGTCAGATCTAGGTTCAACAGCGTTTCGGCTTCATTCGCCAAGCGCCGCAGACGGCCACGCAAGGCTTCTGCTTTCGGCGTGGCTACCATGCTTCGCCCCGAACGAACCAGAATGGGATCATTGAACTTCTCCCGAATCTGACCGAGCACTCGGCTCATAGCCGCAATGCTCATGCCCATCTGCTTGGCAGCACCGCCAACGCTGCCTTCCACAAGAAGTGCATCAAACGCGATCAGCAAGCGCAGTTGCCCCAAACGAAGGCTTTCATTCTCGCCTTTCCCCGCTTGCTGCGGCATCTTCGGCTGCTTGCCCGACATCGCTTTATTGCCCGTTCATTTGCTGTTTTTGAAATTTAGAATGCTTATAAAACATGACGATTGACGTCACCTTACTGCCATACATAAGGAGAGTTGAAAACTCAACTTTAAACGGTGACGAAAATGACCAGCTTGTTTCGGGGATTGTGGGCCAACGGTACACAAAACAGGCGCTTGGCCAGCAAATTGCCAATTTATCGGGCGATCCTTGCGGGGACCTGTCTTTCCACAGTACTGCTTTTGAGCGAAACAATTGCGATTGCGCAAACCGCAACCAACCCTACACAAGAAGCAGCTTCAGATGAAGTCAGCGCCGATAAAAGAAAGTCGTCACCAGAAACAGGCCCTGAAACAAGCGCTGATAGCACCGTCAAGCTTAACCAGATCGTTGTCACTGCAACCGGATTCGAACAGAATATCACCGACGCTCCTGCGAGTATCACTGTGGTTCCCGGCGAGGAGTTGGAAAAAGGCGCCTATCGCGACCTGACCGACGCTTTGAAAGATGTTCAAGGCGTAGCCGTTACGGGCTCTGCCGCCGAACGCGATATCTATATTCGCGGCCTTCCCGGTTCGTACACATTGCTGCTCGTTGACGGGAAACGTCAGAGTACCCGTGATGCCCGCACCAACGGCAACTCTGGCTTTGAACAGAGCTTCTTGCCTCCTGCGAATGCAATCGAACGGATCGAAGTTATCCGTGGCCCCATGTCTTCGCTCTACGGATCGGATGCCATGGGCGGGGTCATCAATGTGATAACCAAGAAAGTATCAGATACCTGGAGCGGTTCTTTCTCTATCGACGGCACAATTCAGCAGCATTCCAAATACGGAAACTCGTTGCAGGGTTCTTATTACATGACCGGGCCGTTGGTTCCGAACCTTGTCGGCGTCCAGATTTGGGGACGCGGTCTCAAGCGTCAGGAAGACAGTATCGTCAGCGGTACACCTGAACAGAAAGATATTGATATCACCGGGCGTGTTACAATCACACCAAATGAAGACCACGATATAATGCTCGAATTGGGTAAGACCCGCCTTCGCCGCGAGTCGAACGTCGGCAACACGGCGGCATCGGGTTCGGATTCCTACAACTATAACGACCGCGATCATTGGTCGATTAGCCATACAGGACGCTGGGGGCCAACAACATCGGAATTCTCATTCCAGCAGGAATGGGCGGAGCGTACCAATTTCAACTGGGACAACAAGACAAAGAGCTACGTGGAAAACCTGCGCTCACCTCATATCCGCAATTCCGTGCTCGATGGTAAGTTCACGACGCCGTTCGAATTCTATGGGAATCATACACTTGTCACCGGTGGGCAATTCATGCAGTCGGTGCTGACCGACCAAAATCCGGGGCGGCGTACAGGCTTGGATGAAGAGTTTAGCGTTCGCCAGTGGGCGCTCTTCGCCGAAGACGAATGGTGGCTCACGCCAGACTTTGCCCTGACGGGTGGCCTGCGCATGGATGACCACGAAATTTATGGCTCACATTTCAGCCCCCGGGGTTATGCCGTTTGGCACGCGACCGAACAACTGACCTTCAAGGGCGGTATCTCCACTGGATTCCGCGCGCCAGAACTCCGGAGCGTCGCACCGGGCTATGCTTATACAACAGGCGGCTCGGGATGCTCGTACGGGCCGAATGGAACCTGTGGTGTGATCATCGGCGATCCAAATCTACAGCCTGAAAAAAGCACAAGTTATGAAGCCAGTGTTCTTTGGGACAATCAGTCCGGGCTTCGTCTTGGCGCGACCTACTTCTATACAGATTTCAAGGACAAGATCAGCAATGCGTTGGTGACAGACACCAATGGCAATCCTGTTCGCTGGAGCGAAGATCCAAACTATCGTCTCTGGTATAGCTTCAACATCGACGAAGCCGTCATGCAAGGCGTGGAGTTGACCTTCAATTGGGAAGCGACTGATAAAATTACCCTACGCGGCAACTATACCTATACCGACTCAGAACAACAGACCGGCGACTATAGGGGCCTGCCTCTGGCGCGTACGCCAAAGCACATGGCCAGCCTACGCGCTGACTGGATAACGCCGGTTGAAGGCTTGAATGCTTGGGCTGCCGGCAATTACCACGGCGAAGAAACAAATGCTGGCGCGCGCATCGGGACGGCCGGTGAACCTATCTACAGAAACGGAAAGGTGGTTGCACGGAAGTACAAGCCCTATGCGACCTTCGATATCGGCGGTTCGTATGACTTCAGCGAGAATGTCACTTTGAATGCTGCCGTCTACAACGTCTTCGACAAAAAAGTAGATGTTGATGATTTCAATACGGTTGTCGATGGCCGTCGTCTTTGGGTCGGCATGACCTCCCGCTTCTAGGATCGCAACAACAAGCCGCCTGCCAGCGATGGCGGGCGACTATTCCCTGAATGGATGCTCCTATGAGCGCACTGTCTATTAACTTGAAAAAGGCGCACCTGATGATGGCAGGGATACTTGCTGCTTCTGCCGTACGGGCGGCTGAGCCGGTTACCGCCTCCTTCGATATGGAAGCGAACGGCATCGCCTATCGCATTTTTACCGCTGAACCGAAAAAGGCCGCGCCCGAAGGCGGATATCCTGTCGTGTATATGGTCGACGGCAATCGCATGTTGCCGATCGCGGCAAAACTCATGGCAGAAAATTCCGCACTAAAGGCTGTATTCGTGGGCATAGGTTATCCAACGGAAAGTCAGGAAGAAATTGTTCGCCTGCGATATTTCGATCTTACACCGCCAACGCCTGATAATCTGATCCCAGTTCACTTCAACGTGCCGAGGACCGGAGGACGAGATGCTTTCTTCGATTTCATCACCAAACAGGTAAAGCCCGAAATCGAAAAACGTTTCAACGTCGACAAAAACCGGCAGGCCCTGTTCGG
This sequence comes from Ochrobactrum sp. CGA5, assembly GCF_006345815.1. GTDB lineage: Bacteria > Pseudomonadota > Alphaproteobacteria > Rhizobiales > Rhizobiaceae > Brucella. The sequence goes on from NZ_VCIG01000005.1 coordinate 473,585, forward strand.
CCATTCTCTGGGCGGATTATTCACGCTTTACGCCCTCTTCAACCACACGGACTCGTTCCACGTCTACGGCGCAGCAGATCCGTCAATCTGGTGGAATAATCGCTCGATTCTATCAGATAAAGATCGGTTCATCAGGCGCTTCAAGGCTTCGCCTCGCCCAATCCGTCTACTTGTGGAAACCTCCGGTAAGCGAGGAAGCCGCCCCGGTCAGACCGAGCAGGACAGTGAACGGCTGAAAAAACTGCGTGGCGGACCTTCTGGTTTAGATGTGTTCAAAGAGCTTTCAGAGCTGCCTCAAATGGATGCTGCCTTTCATCATTTCGAAAATGAAACCCATGGGTCGATGATTCCGTTCGCCGTGGAAGACAGCCTCAATTTCATCCTGCTCGCCCACCCCAAGGCGAGAAACAACTGAATTGTATCTTTCGGCCTTCGACGAAAAGATACCTGCCTATAAAACACAGGATTAATGAAAGGATCGAACACCATGCTGAATATCGCTCAGAAGGCTGCACGTCTTTGCGGTGCCGCCATCGTGGTGCTGGGCATCGCTGCCACTGCAAATGCTGCTGATCTTACCATCAAGCACGCGCAAGGTGAGACAGCGGTACCAGCCTCACCCACACGGGTTTTGGTTTTTGATCTCGGCACTCTCGACAATTTGGATCGCCTTGGTGTCAAGGTAACGGGTGTTCCAAGCGGCATAGCGTTCCCTGAATATCTAAAAAAATATCAGAGCGACGATTATGTGAAAATTGGCACATTGTTCGAACCGGACTACGAAGCCGTCAATGCGGCGGAGCCGGATTTGATCATCGTGGCGGGGCGCTCGGCCGCGAAATATGCAGAGCTGGCGAAGATAGCACCCACGATCGATCTGACGACCGACGCTAAGAACTTCATTGGGGATACGGAAGCCAACGTCGAAAAACTTGGCCAGATTTTTGGAAAGACAACAGAAGCGAAAGCAGAGGCCGAGAAGCTTGATGCCGCAATCGTTGCACTTAAAGAAAAGGCCGCCAAAAAGGGCACCGGCCTTCTGATCCTCACGTCCGGCGGCAAGATCAGTGCTTATGGCCCAGGATCACGCTTCGGCGTCCTGCACGATAGCTTCGGAGTCAAACCCGTAGCAGCCAACCTTTCAATCGGCAATCATGGCCAACCTGTCAGCTCTGAGTTCATCCTCGAAACCAATCCCGACTGGTTATTCGTCATCGACCGCGATGCCGCCATTGGACGTGAAGGCAATTCAGCCAAGCAAGTGCTCGACAACGAACTCGTGCGTCGGACCAACGCCTGGAAACAGGATCAGATTGTCTATCTGAATGCTCAGAACTGGTATCTGATCGGCGGTGGCCTCGGCGCGCTTCACAGCACGATTGATCAGCTTTCGCAGGCTTTCGACAAAGCGAATTAACGGCTTTCCAAACCCAATCCGGTCGGGCCACCCAACTGTGGCCCGAATTCGCGATCAGGCAACAGAACAGGAAATGAGCGTGAAGGGACTTGCAGCAGCCATAGCACTTGTTGCCTTACTGGCTGTCATCAGTTTGTTTATCGGCGTCATCGATGTCTCGCTGGGCACACTTTTCGGAGCCGGAAGCAGCTACCGCGCGACCGAAGTTCTGCTCGCCAGCCGCATTCCACGTACGCTTGCAATTATTCTGGCAGGCATGTCCATGGCCGTTTCTGGCATGATTATGCAAATTCTTACACGCAACCGTTTCGTGGAGCCATCAACGGCGGGTACCGTGGAATCTGCAAGTCTTGGCATACTACTGGTAATATTATTTGCTCCTGAAGCGCCCGTGATTGCCAAGATGCTGGTTGCTTCCGTCACAGCGCTTGCTGGAACTGCTCTATTCCTGCGCATCCTCCGCGCCATTCCGTTGCGATCCGTTCTCGTAGTGCCACTGGTCGGCATCATGCTCGGCGGCGTCATTAGTGCCACAGCAACGTTCATTGCCTACCGGTTCGATCTCTTGCAATCGCTCAATTCCTGGACAACAGGTGACTTCTCTGGTGTCCTTCGTGGACGCTACGAACTCCTATGGCTTGCCTTCTTTCTTACCATTATCGCCTACGTCGCTGCCGACCGCTTTACAGTCGCGGGACTAGGAGAGGATTTTACGACCAATCTAGGCCTCAATTACCGCCGTGTGATTACACTTGGCCTTGTCATTGTTTCTATGGTCAGTGCATCAGTCGTGGTGACTGTTGGCATAATACCTTTCCTCGGACTTATCGTCCCAAACGTTGTCAGCATGCTCATCGGCGACAATATGCGGCGTGCAGTGCCATGGGTGGCAGTGCTCGGCGCCGGACTCGTACTGGCCTGTGACATTGTGGGGCGGTTGGTTCGTTTTCCATACGAAATCCCGATAGGCACGATGATGGGCGTCGTAGGAAGTGCGCTCTTCCTCTATCTGCTGCTACGGCGGGGTTCACGCCTTGCTTAAGCGTCCTATTCTGGTTCTCTTGCTACTTTGCGCGCTCACTGTTCTTACGGCGGTGGCATTCATGACCGTCGGCGCAAAAGGAAGCTGGTCTTTCATACTGTCCTTCCGCGGCACCAAGCTTGCAGCCATGATACTGGTCGCATACTCGATTGCAGTTTCAACGGTTCTGTTCCAGACCGTCACGAACAACCGTATCCTGACCCCTTCGATCATGGGGTTTGATGCGCTCTATATCCTGATACAGACGCTGGTGGTCTTCTTTTCCGGTGCCGTTCAAATCGGCTGGCTGGGGCCGAATGTCAGGTTTCTGTCTGAAACCGCTATCATGGTGGTTTTTGCCGGGACGCTCTACTACTGGCTGTTTTCGGGAGCGACGCGAAGCCTGCATCTCGTAATGCTTGTCGGTATTGTCTGCGGTGTCTTCTTCCGCAGCATTTCCAATCTGATGCAGCGGATGCTTGATCCAAACCTCTTCGCTGTTCTGCAAAATCGTTTATTCGCCAGCTTCAATACCATCAATAGTGACATTCTGATTATGTCAGCCGTCATCGTTGCTGCAATTTCGCTTTACGGTCTACGCTTCGTCTATGTTTATGATGTCCTATCACTTGGCAGAGAGCCGGCAATAAATCTGGGTCTCGATCATCGGCGCATCGTCCGCAAGATCCTGTTCATGGTGACCGTGCTGGTTTCCGTGTCCACCGCACTGGTTGGTCCTATTACTTTTTTTGGTCTTCTGGTGGCCAATCTGGCATACATGCTGGCCGGTTCGGCAAAACACCGGTTTATCCTACCAACAGCCATATTGCTTGCCGTCCTCTGCATCGTCGGCGGACAGACCATTCTTGAACGTATCTTTTCGTTCAACACTGCGCTCAGCGTCATCATCGAGTTTCTGGGCGGCCTTATCTTCATTCTCCTTCTCGTCAGGGGGCATGCGCGTTGATAGAAATCAGCAAAGTCAACAAATCCTACAACGACACGCTTGTCGTCGATGATGTAACCCTGAAACTGCCAGCTCGCGGCATAACCTCGATCATCGGGCCAAATGGCGCAGGAAAATCGACGCTACTGTCAATGGTGAGCCGTCTCATGCCGATGGATAGCGGCCGCGTGACCGTGGACGGGCTCGACGTTTCGAGCACATCCGGTGACGTGCTGGCAAAACGTCTTTCGATCCTGCGACAGGAGAATGCAATCAGTTCGCGCCTGACCGTGCGCGACCTCGTAATCTTTGGCCGTTACCCCTACTCCAAGGGCCGTCCGAACGAAGAGGATTGCAAGCATGTCGAACAGGCCATCCGCTATCTTGGCCTTGAAGGTCTAAGCGAACGCTTTCTGGATGAGCTTTCCGGCGGGCAGCGCCAGCGAGCATTCGTAGCAATGGTGCTTTGCCAGGATACTGATTATGTGCTGCTGGACGAACCGCTTAACAATCTTGATATGAAGCATTCTGCTTCAATGATGAAGCTGTTGCGGCGAGCCGCAGACGAACTTGGAAAAACTGTGGTTCTCGTATTGCACGACATCAATTTTGCATCATGCTATTCTGACCATATAGTCGCCATGCGTTACGGCAAAGTTGTACATCAGGGAAGCCCTGAAGAACTGATCCGCCCGAAAATTCTCTCAGACATCTACGAGATGGAGATAGCCGTGGAAATCATCGGTGGCAAACGCATCGGCGTCTATTACCTTTAGAGCGCAGATCGGATTGGGTGAGATCTGCGCTCTAACTTCTCCTATTTTAAGCATAATCGATCCTCGTTTCACGCCGGTCGAATTATGCTTTAAGCAACAGCATCCGGGGGAAACAATGCTTGCAAGGCATCATATGATGCCAGCACGGTTTCCATTTGTGCCGTGTGTCCCTTAACGAAGGCATCCCCATAAACCGTCTCGTCCGGATATTCGGTGATCAGCGTCAGCGGCACGGTGTGCCGGTCATCAACGCCGACCAGACACGGAAACCCGTTGACAATGCGGAAACCGGTTTCGCCCGCATGTTGCTCGAACAGACTGATCTGGGCGTTGTTACAAGCGACCAATCCATCAATAGAAGCCAGATGCTTTGTCACATGATCTATTAGATGTTCAGCTTCTTTTTCCCACGAAGCGTGGTGGCGAATAATCAGGAAAAAGCCCTTCGGCAGCGTCCACATAGCAAAGGAACGTGGCACGTAGCCGGATAGCGGTCGCGTCCATTCATGCGAAGGATAACCATGCAGGTTGACATGCAGCTTCGCATCCGTCCGCCTTTCTGCTTCGACCCGAATGGATTTTTCATAAAGCCGCTCACCCTTACGATATTCGAGATCGTCACCCAGCGCCGTATAGCGAGCAGCGTGATGCATATGATGCGGCTGAAGTACGCAAAGCCGTTTGTGTATCTCGTATCCGTCAGGATTTTCCTGTGGTGAGATCGTGAAATGTGCGCCTTCGCGCTCGGCAAGCCTACTGGCCGCACGCAACGCGCCGACAACGCCCGTCGTTTCATTGGCGTGCTGACCGGCACTGATCATCATCGCCGCATCACTGCCCTTACGATAAGTTGCGCGTACTGTTCTGCCTGAACGGGTCTTTGCCTCGAATGGCTCGCCACCCAGTCTAGCGATTTCACGGCGAATCTGATCGGCAGAAAGCGGCGCTTGCGCCGTCTCTAGGACCTGCTCCGCCGTCAATGCATCATCGGTGGAAAGTGGCCGCGTTTCCACTCTGACCGATGGTTCGGCATCGCAAAAGCGGACCTCCGGCACGATCTGGCCCGGCTGCAAGCCGCGATCGCCAACCGGGCGACCGGACTTTTTCTGAAAGACTTCGAGCAGCGAGAAATAAATATCCTCGTGCATGGCTTCGGTGAGGCTCAGCGTTTCTTCATCGTAGGGCAAGCGACGGTCGGTTATCGGCAGGCTGACCGCAATGTTCAGCTCATCGAAATAGGGTTCGCCGCGCTTCCAGTCATGGAGCGCGACGCTTGAGATCGTGTCATGAAACAGCTTTTCATAGGAAGTTTCGTAGCGCGTGCTTTCTGTCTCACCGTCCTGCGCAACGGTCAGCCAGCCGGTCGGCGACACCAGCGTTTCGCCGATGAAATCCACATGCACGCGGTTTGGCGCAAAAACCCTGTGCTTCTCGCTTTGGCCATCGGCAAAAACCAGTTCGACTTCATAATGAAAATCGTCTTTGCCCGAAGGCGAGAAATCTATCTCCACCTCCGGCAGAAGCGCCGATAAGGGATAGGTCTCAAGAAGGAACCGGTTCTGCACGCAGGCGTCATGGCGTGGATAGCGGACCGCAGCCGACTTCAGCGCCGAGCCATCCACTTCTTCCAGAAAGAAATGCAGGAGCGGCTTATAAGCCGAGCGCAGTCGCGCCTCGACGCCCGCGGCGCGCAGCTTCGTTTCGGCCGCGAACCGGCTCGGCTGATCATCGAACAGCCAGGCCTCCGCCTTCGCGCCGCGCATTTGCGGCTTCAGCAAATAATCTACAAGCGCATGAACAGTACGCGGGTAGGTTTTCTCAAAAAGCACACTCATCGGGAAGTCCTGCCGGTCGGGTCGAGACTGTCACGCAACCAGTCGCCAAGGAGATTGAGGCCGAGCACAGTGAAGAGAATAGCGAGCCCCGGAAATATGCTCACCCACCATGCGGTCTGGAGATAAGTGCGACCGTCAGCCAGCATGCCGCCCCAGCTTGGAATGGTGGGATCCACACCGAGACCCAGGAAGGTCAGGCTCGATTCCAGCAGGATATTGTTGGCGACGTTGAGCGTCATCAGCACGATGACCGGACCGAGCAAGTTCGGCAACAGGTGCTGGTAGATGATGCGCCAGTCTTTCACGCCAATGGCACGCGCTGACAGGATGAACTCCCGCTCGCGCAGCGAAAGCACCGAGCCGCGTACCAGTCGCGCATATTGCACGCATTGCGAGACGATCAGCAGAATAATGGTATTAAACAGACCGCCACCCAGAATGGCCATGACCGTGATGGCAAGCAGGATAAACGGCATAGCAAGTTGCACATCGACAAAGCGCATCAACGCCATGTCCCAAAAGCCGCGATAATAGCCAGCGACAAGCCCCATGATCGTGCCGATAACCACGGAGCCTATCACTGAAACGAAACCAACAAACAGTGAAATCTTGCCGCCGGTGATGACCCGCGCCAGCACATCGCGCCCCAGCGGATCGGTGCCAAAAATATGGGCCGGATTGACGAATGGCGGCGTCAGCCGCGCCAGAAGATCAATCTTGTTTGCGCCGCCCGGAAACAGATAGCCGGAGAAAATCACGGCCAGACAGATGCAGCCAGTCAGCACGACGCCGATAATGAATTCAAGGCTCGCAAAACGCGAAAACAGAACGGATGAGGTCTTGGTTGCCATGTGTCCTACTCCGTGCGGATACGCGGATCGACAAGGCCATAGGCGATGTCCACGAGAAGATTGACGCCGATGATCAACATGGAAAGGATCGCGATGGTGGCCTGCAAGACAGGATAATCGCGCCCGGCCACAGCGTCGAAAGCAAGCGTGCCCATGCCCGGCCAGTTGAACACACGTTCAACCACGACGATGCCGCCGAGAAGCCCGCCAAACTGAAGGCCAAGATAGGTGATCAGCGGAATGGCGCAATTGCGCAGCGCATGCTTGTAGAGAACCTTGTTTTCGCTCAGCCCCTTGGCGCGCGCCACCATGATATATTGCGATTGCAGCGTCTCCAGCATTGATGTGCGCACAAGACGGACATTCGTCGCGGTCAAAATAATACCCATGGTGAGCGCTGGCATGATGAAGCTTGCAATGCCGTTCATGCCGCTTGGCGGCAGCCATTGCAGCGAGATGCCGAAGAGCAGCACCAGCATGGTGGCGAGCCAGAAATTCGGAAACGACAAGCCCACCAGCGAGCAGATGCGGATGAGCTGGTCAGCCCATTTTCCACGCGACACGGCAGCCTTGATGCCAAGCGGAACGGAAATAACAATGGAAACGAACAGGGAGGCGAAGGCCAGCATCAGCGTAGCAGGTAGAGCACCGGCCACGAGTGTGGAAACCGGCGTACCGCCGAGGAAACTGCGCCCCATATCCATCGTGAAGAGCCCCTTGAGGAACTGCCAGTACTGAACGAAGAATGGCTGATTGAGACCGAGGCCTTCGCGGATGCGTACCAGGTCAGCTTCGGTAATACTGCCTGCGCCTTGCGTCAGCATCAACGCCGGATCGCCTGTCAGGCGGACCGCGAAGGCGACAAGCAGCGTCATCGCGACAAGCACGAACAACGCCTGCAAAATTCGTTTGATCAAAAATCCGGCCACCAGTGCGCCTCCAAAATGCTACGGCAAGCCGAATTTGACCGGCTTGCCGTATTGTCATTCCTGCTTACTCGACAGTCACGTCCGTGAGACGCAAACGGCTATCGGGAACCGGCACGAAGTTCTTCACGCGCTTGTTGACGCCGAAGATTGCTTTGAGATTGTAAAGCGGCATTTCAAGAGCCCGGTCGGCAGCATAATGCGCAATTTCCTGAAGAAGCTTTTCACGCTGGCCGCGGTCAAGGACCGAGCGCTGTGCTTCCAGCATCTTGTCAAGCTTCTCGTCCTTGTCGTAGGGATTCCACTTCTCGCCAGAATGGTACATTGAGTAAGCGGTATTGTCGTAGTCGAGAGTCCAACCACCCCAGGACTGCTGGAACATTGCACCAGTCTTGCCCTGCGGAATGATGTCATTCAGCAGAACGTTAGTGTCGTAAGGCTTGATCGTTGCGTTGATACCAACCATTTGCAGGAAGCTGGCAACTGCCTGCGCCACTTCATTGAAACTCGCATCCTGACCGCGCACGTCAATCTGAACATTTGCGCCGGGCTGCACACCCGCCTCTTCGAGCAGCTTCTTGGCCCCTTCGGGATCGTAAGGCACGGGCTTCATATTCGGGTCGAAGCCGAAGGACAGCGAACCCTGGAAGCTGGCAATCGCTTCCGCCTGACCGGCCAGAATGGACTGGATAATCGCATCGCGATCCACAGCCATAATCAGCGCCTTGCGCACGCGTTCATCCTTGGTGATTCCGTCTGCCGTATTGAAGCGCAAAGCATAGACCGTCGGGCCAGCCGTAGTGACCAATTGCAGCTTCGGATCGCTTTCAATAGTAGGAATCATGCCGATTGGAATAGTCGGTGGGATGACCAGATCAACCCGACCAGCCTGAAGTTCGGCAACTGCGGTCGAAGGCTCGGTGATGAAGCGATATTCGAGTTCTGACAGCTCAGGCGCACCACCCCAATGGTCGGCAAAAGCCTCAAGCTTGATGTTCACCTTAGGCTCATAAGAGACGAACTTGAACGGTCCAGTGCCAACCGGATGCATGTTGAAGTAATCGTCCCCCTTTTCCTTGATGTATTTCGGCGGAACGATCATGCCACCATAACCGGCCAGTTTGGTGATCAGAACCGGGTCTGGCGCCTTCAGGTGAAAATCGACTGTCTTGTCATCAATGATTTCCACCTTGTCGATGGCGATATAGTTGGAACGCTGCGGACCTTTCGCTCCTTCGTCACCGAGCAGACGCTCAAAGGTGAACTTGACGGATTCTGCATTAAATGGCTCACCGTTTTGGAACTTGACGTTCTCACGTAGATGGAAGCGAATGCGCTTGCCTTCATCCAACTCTTCCCACGAGGTCGCGAGCGCCGGAACGATCTTGAGGTCCGGTCCGCGATAAACAAGACCGTCGAATATATTGGTGGCGACAGAAGCCCAGTTGACGAGGAACGTATCAATCGGGTCCCAGCTGCCTGGATCCTGTGGCGACGAAACGGTCAACTTTCCGGCAGCAAAGACCGGAGCAGATGCAAACACTGCCGCCGAAAGAGCGGAAGCCATGAGAACGGCTTTAAGTGTTTTCCTTATCATTTTTTTCCCCTTTGGGTTTCTGTTGAACTTTATGCGTCAGGCGGTTTCGGCCACGAGATGCCCGGCTGCAACCTGGCGATGACGGTAGATCGGAGGTTTATCGTCGATCCGGCGTGTTGTGCTCGGAATTTCACCTTCCAGAACAGACCGGTTGGTACGCGCAGTCGGATCGGCAATCGGTACAGCCGAGAGAAGCCGCTTCGTGTAGTCGTGTGACGGCGTTTCAAAAACCTGCTGACGCGAGCCGATTTCCATGATCTGGCCAAGATATAGAACAGCGACGCGGTGGCTCATCTTCTCTACGACCGCCATGTCATGACTGATGAAGAGATAAGCCAGATTCTGCTCTTTCTGCAGGTCCATGAACAGGTTGATAACCTGTGCCTGAATGGAAACATCCAGCGCCGACAGCGCTTCATCTGCGATAATCAGCTTCGGTTTGGAGGCAAGTGCGCGCGCAATGCAAACGCGCTGGCGCTGGCCGCCGGAAAACTCGTGCGGATAACGCCTGGCGTGTTCTGGAGCGAGGCCAACCCGCTCCAGCAATTCCGCCACGCGTGCGTTGATCGCCTTGTCATTATCGAGAAGACCGTGCGTGCGAATCGGCTCTGCAATGGAGAAGCCGACTGTCTTGCGCGGATCGAGCGATGCAAACGGGTCCTGGAAAATATACTGCACTTCGCGCCGCATCGCGTAGCGTTCAGCGACGCTCATGGCCGAATAGGCCTTACCGTTGAAGCGGATATCGCCGGAAAGCGGCGCCTGCAATTGCTGGATGGTGCGCCCGATGGTCGATTTGCCCGAACCGGATTCACCGACCAAAGCAAGCGTTTCGCCGGGATAAATATCGAAGGCAACCTTCGACACCGCGTTGCAGACATGGGTGACCTTGCCGAACAGATTTTTCCTGATCGGAAAACGCACATAAAGATCATCCACGGAAAGCAACGGCTTGTCGCCATAGCGTGCCGTGTCCTGAATGCGCTCCTCACCCGTCAGAACAGGCACGCCGTCCTGCATGGACATGACCGGCATGCGTTTTGGAAAAGCTTCACCCGTCATGCTGCCAAGTTTTGGCACCGCCGATAATAACGTCTTCGTATAGGGATGCTCCGGCTGTGAGAAAATCTGCCCGACTGGGCCTTCCTCAACCTTCTTGCCCTTCCACATGACCACGACGTCGTCGGCCATTTCCGCAACCACGCCCATATCGTGCGTGATAAAAATTACAGCCATTTCAAGTTCTTGCTGCAATTCTCTAATAATATGCAATATCTGGGCCTGAATGGTCACGTCGAGTGCAGTTGTCGGCTCATCGGCGATCAACAGTTTCGGGCGGCAGGCAAGCGCCATCGCGATCATGACGCGCTGGCGCATACCGCCGGAAAGCTGGTGCGGATAACGCTTCAACAGCCCTTCCGCGTCCGGCAGCCGCACCATTTCGAGAAGCCGCTTCCCCTCAATAAGTGCCGCCTGCTGGCTCATGTCTTCATGCAGCATCAGCACTTCGGAAATTTGGTTACCGATGGTGAATACAGGATTGAGCGAGGTCATAGGCTCCTGGAAGATCATAGCGATCTCTTTGCCGCGAATTCCCCGCATTGTCTTCTGATCAGCCTTTAGCAGATCGTGTTCGCCGAACAAAATGCGGCCGGACGGGAAATTTGCGCCGCTCATATCGGCAAGCCGCATAATGGAAAGTGACGTGATTGACTTACCCGAACCAGATTCTCCCACCACAGCCAGCGTGCGGCCAGGACACACCGAGAAACTGAGGTCGTCAACGACGCGGCTCGCGCCAAACTCGACACTGAGGCCATCGACGATCAGGAGAGGTTTTGAAACTGGTTCGCTCAATTCGGTTCCGTTCAAACTTCCAACTCACTTATAATGTAATGGCAGATCGTGTGGCTTGATTGAATGCGCCAGACATGAAGCGCAACAGGGCAGCCATTTCAGAAAGCGCTTCTTCCGACGGGCGTGCATTGGCAGTGGAAACAACCAGAAGCCGCTCGCGAATTTGCGCATAGCGCGCGCAAGCCTCGGCCCCTTTGGTCGTAATCTTTACTGTCTTTTCCTTCGCCACCTTCCCCGTGGTCAAAAGTCCAGCCTTTTCCAGCTTGCGGATAGCGTAAGTGGCGATGTGCGTATCTTCGATGTCGAGAACAAGGCAGATATCGGCGAGCTTCTTCTCCCGACCGCGATGGCGGATCGAATGCAGAATCAGAACTTCAATGGGGGAAAGCCCAGGCAATCCCGCCGCGGCCATGCAGCGAACCATCCAACGCGAAAATGCGTGCGACGCCAGAATGAGACCATATTCAACCTCGGACATGCCGGGGGAACCGCCTTCAGCGAGATGTGCAGACGATACAATGGGGCCTATTGAGGTAACTGGACGCAAATGTTTCGGCAACGCGACTTCTTCGAAACCGGTTTCGCGAAACTCGGAAGATGTCGTTAATGTTTCTTCGCCGCCTCTTTTATTCCCCATTCTTGCCGCTCCCTCTTTTATGTGTATTTTATGTCACCATCTTATCGACATTTTGTCAATAAAATGAAAGTATGAAATCCTGAAAAGATTTCAAAATGCACCAATTGTGTTGTGTGAGGGAGCCAGCAATGAGCGGAACGGGGCGCGGAGTATGGGACTTCTGGATCGACCGCGGCGGCACGTTTACGGACGTCATTGGACGTGATCCACAGGGGCAGCTCCATGCACGCAAGGTTCTCTCCGAAAACCCGTCTGCCTATCAGGACGCTGCCGTTCACGGCATTCGCCTGCATCTGGGTCTGAAGACTGGTGAACAGGTTCCCGCTGGAGTCATTGGGGAAGTCCGCATGGGCACGACGGTCGCTACAAATGCGCTTCTTGAGCGCAAAGGCGAACGGGTGGCGCTGGTCACCACCAAGGGCTTCCGGGACGCCCTCCGCATCGGTTATCAGGAACGCAAAAACATCTTCGCGACCGAGATCGTGAAGCCGGAAGCGCTTTACGAGAAGGTGATCGAACTGAACGAACGCGTTCAGGCAGACGGCACGGTCGAAACCGAGCTCGCACCCGCCGAGGCCAAAGCCGCGTTGGTTGCATTAAAAGAACAAGGCTACAAATCCATCGCCATTGCCCTCATGCACGCTTATAAGTTTCCAGCACATGAGGCTGAAATTGCTCGCATTGCGCGCGCTCTCAATTTCGAGCAGGTTTCGGTCAGCCATGAGGTCTCACCACTGATCAAGCTGGTTGGGCGCGGCGATACCACCGTCGTTGACGCTTATCTTTCGCCGGTTCTCCGTCGTTATGTTGCGCAGGTATCCAAGGAACTGGACGTTGAACGTACAGGCGCGCGCGTCATGTTTATGATGTCATCTGGTGGCCTCACCGCAGCCGATCTTTTTCAGGGCAAAGACGCAATACTCTCTGGGCCGGCGGGCGGCGTCGTCGGCCTCGCCCGTACTGGAGAAACGGCTGGCTTTCCTAAAGTCATCGGCTTCGACATGGGGGGCACCTCCACTGACGTCGCGCATTTCGATGGCGAATATGAACGCGCTTTCGAAACCGAAGTTGCCGGTGTGCGTGTACGCGCGCCTATGATGCTGATCCATACCGTTGCCGCAGGCGGCGGATCGATTCTGCATTATGATGCCGGACGTTTCCGCGTCGGCCCGGATTCGGCAGGCGCCAATCCCGGCCCGGCCTGCTATCGCAACGGCGGCCCGCTCGCCGTTACCGATGCCAATGTCATGCTGGGCAAGCTGTTGCCGGAATTTTTCCCACCGATCTTCGGTCCCGAACAGAACCAAACGCTTGATGTGGAACGGGTGCGTGAACTCTTCACCGCGCTCGCAGACGAAATCGGCGATGGCCGTACGCCGGAAGCAGTTGCCGACGGCTTCGTCCGCATCGCTGTGGCCAATATGGTTGAGGCCATCAAGAAAATTTCGGTACAGCGCGGTTATGATGTGACACGCTATGCACTCAATTGTTTCGGCGGCGCAGGCGGCCAGCATGCCTGCCTCGTGGCGGATGCACTTGGTATGAAGAATATTCTTCTCCATCCTATGTCCGGTCTGCTTTCGGCCTACGGTATGGGTTTGGCCGATATTCGTGCCACGCGACAGAAGGCACTGGGCGTACCGCTTAACAGCGCCGCTCCGGCAGCGCTCAAAGCCCTGGGCGAAGAACTGGCGCAGGAATGTGCCGTTGAGCTCGCAGCGCAGGGCATCGAACAGGCTGCAGTCCATAGTCATCTTCGTGCCCATATTCGCTATGCCGGCACCGATACAGTGCTTTCCATTGAAGCAACCTTCCCTTCCGAAGACAACGCGGATCGTTTGCGTACCGAGTTTGAAACCGCGCACAAGTGCCGCTTCGGCTTTATCGCTGAGAACAAAGCTCTGGTCATCGATGCGGTTGAAGTTGAAGCCATCGGCGGCGGTGCGGGCAAGACAGAAATGAGCCAGCTCGTTGAGAACAATCTTGAGGCGGGAACCGTACGACGCTCCCGCTTCTTCTCGCAAGGTGAGTTTCATGATGCTGGTATTGTCCTTCGCGAACATATCCAACGCGGCCAAACAGTTACCGGCCCGGCAATCATTATTGAGCAGAACCAAACCATCGTCATCGAAGATGGTTGGCAGGCGCGTCTTACTGCGCACGATCATGTGGTACTGACACGCATCAAGGCGCTCCCCTCCCGCACGGCTATCGGCACGGAAGCCGATCCGGTCATGCTCGAGATCTTCAACAATCTCTTCATGTCCATTGCCGAACAAATGGGTGTAACGCTTCAGAACACTGCCTATTCTGTGAACATCAAGGAACGTCTCGACTTCTCTTGCGCGGTTTTCGATGCAGCCGGCAATCTCGTCGCCAACGCACCGCATATGCCCGTGCATCTTGGTTCCATGGATGCATCAGTCGCCACCGCTATCCGCGAGAATAGCGATATCAAGCCGGGCGATGTGTTCCTCATCAACGCTCCGTATAACGGCGGCACCCACCTGCCAGACCTCACCGTATGCACACCAGTTTTCGATGACGAAAATCGTGAAATCCGCTTCTGGGTCGCGAGCCGCGGACACCATGCGGATATTGGCGGCATCGCGCCAGGCTCCATGTCACCACTTGCGGTCAACATAGAGCAGGAAGGCGTCTATATCGACAATTTCAAGCTGATGGATCGCGGCACGTTCCGCGAAGACGCACTCGCTAATCTGCTGACCGGCGCGACCTATCCCGTTCGCAATCTGACGCAGAACGTCAACGACCTGAAGGCGCAGATCGCCGCCAATGAAAAGGGCGTGGCAGAGCTGAAGAAGATGATTGGTCTTTTTGGCGAAGATGTCGTGAAAGCCTATATGGGCCATGTTCAGGACAATGCGGACGAAAGCGTGCGCCGCGTACTCGACAAGCTGCCGGACGGTCATTTCACCTATGAGATGGACCAAGGCTGTCAAATCGAAGTTCGTATCACCATTGACAAGGAAAAGCGCGAGGCAACTGTCGATTTCACTGGCACTTCTGAACAGCGTTCCGACAATTTCAATGCACCGGAACCTGTCACCCGTGCGGCAGTACTCTATGCTTTCCGCGTGCTGGTCGAAGGCGATATTCCGATGAACGCGGGCTGCCTGCGACCAATCAAGATCATTGTGCCGGAAGGCTCCATGCTTTCACCACGCTACCCGGCGGCCGTTGTGGCAGGCAATGTCGAGGTTAGTCAGGCTGTGACCAATTGCCTGTTTGGCGCCACCAAGGCGATGGCTGCAGCGCAGGGCACCATGAACAATCTGACCTTCGGCAACGAGGAGTATCAGTATTACGAAACCATCTGTTCTGGCGCACCCGCTGGTCCCGGTTTCAACGGCGCCGATGCAGTACACACGCATATGACCAACTCGCGCCTGACTGACCCGGAAATTCTGGAAACCCGGTTCCCTGTTTTGCTGGAGGACTTCCATATACGAGAAGGCTCGGGCGGTAAGGGCAAGTGGAACGCGGGCGATGGTACCAAGCGTACGATCCGCGCACTGAAGACACTCGAATTCGCCATTCTTTCTGGCCATCGTCGCGTGTCCCCCTTTGGGCTCGACGGCGGTGAAGCCGGTCAGACTGGCCACAACGAAGTGCGTCGCAACGATGGTTCGGTGGAGGTGCTGGGGAATTGCGACCAAACCATTCTGCAAGCAGGCGAAGCCTTCACTGTTATCACTCCAACTGGCGGTGGATATGGCAAACCTGAATAACCAGGTATTATCATATGAAGACGCCGCCCCAAGGGCGGCGTTTTGCTTCTCACATTCAGCATCCCGAACAATGCTTTCAACCATGCACGGTGGCATTTCCTACGCTTGGTTTGAAAAACGCAGCAGATAGAATACAATACCAGCCATTCACTGGAATTTAGAAAAAATCTCTCAATTGAGGGGATTTGCGACCCGGTTTCGACGCATCATTAGAATTAATTTTCTGCGATCAATAGGATATCAACCAGATCACGGATACCAAGATGAAACTCGCTCAGATTATCGCTACCGCAGGCATTATTCAAGCAACCCTCTTTACCAGTGCAATGGCTGGAGAAAATCTCGACGCCATAAAATCGGCCGGCGTTCTGAAAATTGGCACCGAAGGCACCTATGCGCCGTTTACCTATCACGACAAGGACAACAAGCTTGTCGGCTTCGATGTGGAAATTGGCGAGGCCGTTGCCGCCAAGCTCGGTGTAAAACCGGAATTCGTGGAAGGCAAATGGGATGGCCTTATCGCAGGTCTTGACGCCAAGCGTTATGATGCCGTTATTAATCAGGTCGGCATTACCGAAGAACGCCAGAAGAAGTTCAACTTCTCCAATCCCTATATCGTTTCGAAGGTCGTTCTTATCGTCGATGAGAAAAACGACACGATCAAGGACTTCGCCGACCTTAAGGGCAAGAAGTCTGCTCAATCGCTGACCAGCAACTATGGCAAGCTTGCGAAGGAAGCTGGTGCCGAGATCGTCGCTACTGACGGGTTCGACCAGTCGATCCAGCTCGTCCTGACGGGTCGAGCCGATGCAACGCTCAATGACAGCCTTTCTTTCCTCGACTTCAAAAAGCAACAGCCGAAGGCTCCGGTCAAGATTGTTGCCGAGAAGGAAAATGCAGATGCTTCGGGCATCATTGTCCGTAAAGGCGACGATGATTTCGTAGCAGCCATAAACAAGGCTCTTGATGAGATCAAGGCTGACGGCACCTATGATAAGATTTCACAGAAATATTTCGGTCAGGACGTCTCCAAGTAAGTGCCGTACCCGGTTCGTGCACGAAGCCGGAAGCTACTTCCGGCTTCGCTTTATTGTGATAGTGGAAAACAATTCCAAAGACATGAATGCCAGACTGTATAAGATACGAGCGATTAACGTCATTTCAGTCTGACTTCCAGCTATTGATGAGGAGCCGAAAAACGTGCCCGATTGGCTTCAGCTAATGGTGGAATCTCTGCCTACCCTTCTATGGGCCGGTTTGACCTTCACTATTCCCCTCACACTTTTTTCCTTTGCTTTCGGACTGACATTGGGACTATTGACCGCACTTGTGCGTTTGTTTGCACCGCTTTGGCTTTCGTCCGTCGCCCGCTTTTATGTTTGGATATTTCGCGGTACACCGCTCCTCGTACAGTTGTTCGTGATTTTTTACGGATTGCCAAGCGCAGGCATTTACCTCGACGCATTTCCTGCGGCAGTAATCGGGTTCACGCTCAGCGTCGGCGCATACAGTTCCGAGATAATTCGGGCAGTCATATCCGCTGTCCCAAAAGGTCAGTGGGAAGCAGCCTACTCCATTGGAATGAGCTGGCGTCAAGCGCTTGCGCGCACTGTCCTGCCACAAGCGACGCGGACAGCCGTGCCGCCGCTGTCCAACTCTTTCATTTCTCTAGTGAAGGACACATCGCTTGCAGCCGCGATCACAGTGCCTGAACTTTTCCAGTCAGCCCAACGTATCGTCGCAACTACTTACGAACCTCTCATCCTCTATATCGAAGCAGCCCTGATCTATCTGGTAATGAGTTCCGTTCTCTCGACCTTGCAAGTGCGCCTTGAACGGCGCTTCGGACGCTACGGCGGTTCACTGGAGACAAACGCATGATCGAGCTTCGGCACATCGTAAAGCGCTTCGACGACGCTATCATACTCAGCGATATCAACGTTGCGATCGCAGAGGGTACCGTAACTGCTCTGGTTGGGCCGTCTGGAGGCGGCAAGAGTACGTTGTTGCGATGCATAAATCTGCTTGAGATTCCCACATCAGGCACTCTTGTTTTGGGCGGACAGAGCCTCAACTTCGAGCCTGACCAGAAGCCTAGCTGGCAAGCGATCCAGTCAATCCGCCGCCAGACAGGCATGGTATTTCAGAACTTCCAGCTTTTTCCGCATCAAACAGCGATCCAAAATGTGATGGAAGGCCTTGTTACAGTTCTAAAATGGCCGAAGAACAAAGCAAAAGAACGTGCGATGGAACTGCTAACGAAAGTGGGGATGGCACATAAAGCAGATGCCTGGCCGTCGACACTCTCTGGCGGGCAGCAGCAGCGTATCGCGATTGCGCGTGCACTGGCTCCGTCACCGCGAGTACTCTTATGCGATGAGCCTACATCCGCGCTTGACCCTGAACTTGCATCTGAAGTGGTTGATGTTTTGAGCAAGCTTGCCAAGGAAGGCACGACCATGGTGATCGCCACGCATGATCTGCGGCTCGCATCCAAGATTGCAAAGAATGTCGTCTTTCTCGAGTCGGGCAATATCGTCGAAACTGGCACTGCACACGAGATTTTTGTACAGCCCAAGCAAGGGCGCACAAAGCAATTCGTTGCGACAATCAATGCGGCACATACTTACGACATCTAGACCCGGACATGTCGACGCCGTAAGGGCTTTCGCCACCAGCGAAAGCCCTCGGGCGCGCCGTTGCCTCAAATTTCTTAGGTGCATTCAAAATTTTCGGCGGCTCTTAGCAGCCTGCCCCTTGGTAAAACAGAAAACCACTGTTACATTATGCATAACGTAGAAATTGAAGCGCCTTGCTTGCGTCCTGACAGGTTCGCGCGGCGCCATAAGGACAAAAACCTTGAAGAACCCCGACGAGCGCACCGCCGAAATGGTGCACCAAGGGGCGTCTGGCGGACAATCGGGCCACTCGCAAACCCGGAATCCGTCTGATAACGGCAAGCGCAGATCGCGAAAAAAAGCCGTTACAGATATCGGTAATGCCCGCAGTGCATCCGATTCAGGACGCTCAGTATCGCAAAACGAGACCGAAGGCACGAATTCGCAGAGCCAGCGCAAACGTTCGCGTCGGCGTCGGCGTGGCAAGTCAGTACCCGGCATCGAGTCTTCCGCCCCCAAGCCCACCACGACTGAAGCAGAAAACAACCAGTCGCGATTCCCCGGAAAAATTTCGAATCGTCGTCGCCGCGCGCGCAAGAAGAAGCAGGCACGGCAGCAGAGCGGGCAAACACCTCCCGCAGTCGAAACAACAGCAAAGGCTCAGCTCAACGTTCCGCGCGCTGATAGCCCACATGCTTCGGCTCAGAACAAGCGTAAGAGCGGCAGCGGCTCGGCATTCAGGGCCATTAACGGTGCACAATCCGAAAAGAGTGATGCTCCGCTTTATGCAGCTTTGGACCTTGGCACGAATAATTGCCGTTTGCTGGTAGCGTCTCCGACGAGACCAGGCCAATTCCGCGTTGTAGATGCCTTTTCGCGCATCGTACGGTTGGGAGAAGGTTTGAGTGCTACTGGCCGACTTAGCGACAATGCGATGGATCGCGCTGTCGAAGCATTGAAGATTTGCCGTGATAAGCTGGCGGGCAAAAAAATCAGAGGTTCGCGACTGATAGCCACAGAAGCCTGCCGTTCGGCCTCGAATGGCGAAGCATTTTTAGCAAGAGTGCTAGCGGAAACCGGCCTTGAGCTGGAGATCGTAGATCGGCAGACGGAAGCCCGGCTTGCCGTCTCAGGCTGCGGAACGCTGGTTACCCGCGAGACGGATGCTGTCGTGCTGTTCGATATTGGCGGCGGCTCTTCTGAAATTGCACTCATTGATGTTTCCCGCCGCCGGTCTCCGCGGCTGGCAGAACATATCATGGCCTGGACATCTCTGCCAGTTGGAGTTGTGACATTGGCGGAACGCTTCGGCGGACGTATCGTGACGCAGGAAAGCTTCGATTCGATGGTTTCCCATGTAACAGATCTGCTTGCGCAATTTGCTGAGCGTCAGTGTCTTGGAAGTCTTACCGCAAGCCCGCGGTTCCATTTGCTGGGCACCTCGGGAACGGTGACCACGCTGGCGGGGATTCATCTTGGTCTAGATCGTTACGATCGACGTAGGGTCGATGGTATGTGGATGGGAGCCGACGACGTGACGCAGATGACCAACCGTCTTTTATCGTGGGACTTCGACGCGCGGGTAGCAAACCCCTGCATTGGTGCAGACCGTGCCGATCTGGTACTGGCGGGCTGTGCTATCCTTGATGCGATACGCAAGGTATGGCCCAGCGAAAAGCTACTCGTTGCAGATCGTGGTCTGCGTGAAGGCATTTTGACCGAACTGATGTCGCGTGACGGCGCATGGCGTCACAATCGCGCGACAGGCGCTAGAAACAGGCACTGACAATGAGCAAGGCAGGCGGAAGCAAAGGCGGAGTAAAAACTGGCGGTCGCGGTGGCGCGGGTTCCAGCAATCTTCAGGTACGCGTGAAGAAGAAAGCAGGCACGATCAAGGAATCGTCTCGCCGCTGGCTTCAGCGTCACCTTAACGACCCTTACGTTCATAAATCCAAACAGGACGGATACCGTTCGCGCGCAGCTTATAAGCTCATTGAAATCAATGATCGTTATGATCTGCTCAAGAAGGGCCAGAAAATCATTGATCTTGGTGCTGCGCCAGGCGGCTGGTCGCAGATCGCCGCCAAGATCGTGGGGTCAACCGACGAGAACCCGCATGTTGTGGGTATTGACTATCTACATGTCGATCCCCTGCCCGGTGTTATCCTCCTGGAGATGGACTTCCTTGATGATGAGGCTCCGCAAAAGCTGATGGACGCGCTCGGCGACAAACCGGATCTCGTCATTTCAGATATGGCCGCACCAACCACCGGTCATCGCCGTACTGACCACTTGCGTACCGTGCATCTTTGCGAAGTGGCTGCTGATTTTGCTATTTCGGTTCTGAAGCCAGGCGGACATTTTCTCACCAAGACTTTTCAGGGCGGCACCGAAAATGAACTCCTAGCACTGCTCAAACAGAAATTCCGCTCAGTGCATCATGTAAAGCCGCCAGCATCCCGCGCCGAATCCGTCGAGCTGTATCTGCTCGCCCGCGATTTTAAAGGCTAGCGTCTATTTTCCAGCAACGGCGCGCGCATCTTCGACAGTTTCGCGCTGCTTGTTGTGGTGTTTATCGACAGTCGGCGCAGCAAGTTCCTTGCCCGCATTCGGTGCAAGCTGTGCAAGCCAGAGGCAAGCCATTGCAGAAATCGCAGCAACTACAAAGAAACCGATATGGAAATCCACCAGTTCAAGATGAGCCCCGCGCAGCGACGAACTGATTTCCAAGATACCGCCTGCCAGTGCTACGCCGATAGCAATGGAAACCTGTTGAGCAACAGCAGTAATAGGTGTTGCCTGGCTTGTCTTCTCACCCGGTATTTCGGCGAAAGCCAATGCGTTGACACCGGTGAAGAACAATGAACGCGCAAAACCTCCCACCAGCAAAAAGCCGATGATGATCCAATAAGGAGTTGTCGGCGTGAACAGACCATTCATGGCAATGAAGCAGGCTGAGATCAAAGAGCCCACAATCAAAGTGGGCCGGAACCCAAAACGGACAAAAATACGCTTTGCTCCGAATTTCATGCTGATAGCGCCAATTGCCGACACAAAGGTTATCATACCGGACTGAAACGGTGTCAGACCGAAACCAAGCTGGAACATTAAAGGCAACAGGAACGGAGTCGCGCCAATCCCGAACCGGAAAATACTTCCACCAATAACGGCAGAACGAAATACGTGGTTATCGAAAAGCTTGAGATTCAGCAGAGGATCATCAACCCTTTTCGCGTGCTGAAGATAGAGAACCGTACATACAGTTCCGATTGCAAGAGTTGTAAAGCCAACCACAGGCGGTAGGGCTGGCAGACTGACGACGGACAACCCGAAGACAACGCCCGACATTGCTATTCCAGACAGAAAGAAACCAATCCAGTCGAGGCGCTTTACGATACGCTCGTCTGTATCGGGCAGAAACCGTGTCGCAAACCAGATACCGAGGAACCCGATTGGCACGTTAATCAAGAATATCCAATGCCAAGTCAGAAAGGTTGTGATGAAACCGCCAACAAGCGGACCGATCAGAGGACCGACCATAGCCGGGACCGTCAGCCAAGCCATGGCTGAAACGAGCTCACTGCGCGGGGTTGAACGAATAAGCACGAGACGGCCAACGGGCGTCATCATCGCACCACCCATGCCTTGCAAAAAACGTGCAACAACAAAAGCACTCAATGAATTCGACGCAGCACAGGCGACAGAGCCAACCACGAATACGGCTATTGCGGCCCGGAAGACATTTTTGGCACCGAAGCGATCCGCCATCCAGCCACTGACAGGAATGAAAACCGCGAGCGCCACAAGATAGGCCGTTAGCGCCAGTTTAAGGGCAATGGGGCTTGTGCCGATCTCGGCAGCGATAGCGGGAAGCGAAGTCGAGATGACATTCGAATCCATCTGCTCCATGAAAAGGGCAATGGCCAATACAAGGGGAATGATGCGATTCACAGTGATATTCCGAAACAACGGATATGAAAGAGCCGGTGGATCCTATGTAGCGCCAAACCAAGTATTGCTAGTCGGAACAGTGTCACATTGCGGTGAATGTGCGATAAAATCATCTATTTCTAGTAGCTTGTGAAACAGCGGCCTACCCGCCGCTAGGAAAAACTCGCTTCTCACGCCAGATTTCAGTCGTTCACATTTGCGTAAATCGGGGTTGCGCTTCCCGTAACAGCTTGTTACATTTCGTTACAGTTTCACGAAGCTTCGAACCGGGTGGGGGGCCGCTCCGGTTCAAGGAGGTAGGAAATGAATGATATTACAAGAACCGCCATCATCTACGGGATGATGATCATTTCACTCAACACTGCGCTGGCAGTCGGCCTTCTGGGGCTTGATTTCCTGCGTTAAAGTGCGCCCTAGATAGACTTTTTGCCCTCCAGGCAGATATGAGAAAGAGCGCTTCCAATAATAATTGGAAGCGCTCTTTTCGTTTCAGGCGGCCATGCGATCAGAGGATCCTTCCCTCGCTGCTGGGATCAAAGAAAACCGATTTATCGAGGTTGAATGCAAGCCGGGCTGGCTGTCCTGCGGTGATGCGAGCATCTGCACGCAGGCGCGCCACGACATGCTTGCCGCTCAGACGTGTGACGGCAAATGTGTCCGACCCCGCTGGCTCGACAACATCAATCATACAATCGCCTTCCACGATCGCATTGGCATTACGATCGGCCCCGTCCAAATCGGTGAGTGCTTCCGGGCGAATACCGAAGACAATATCCTTGCCTTCATACGCACCTAACCCTTCAGGCGCCACCTTCAATGCTAGTTTCAGCGGCTCAGCTTCGACGCGCTCAAGTTGAATTGCATAGCCCGCTCCGTTCTTTTCGACCCGGGCAGTCAGCAGATTCATTGCCGGTGATCCCATGAAGTCAGCGACAAACATGTTGGCCGGATTGTTGTAAATTTCGGCTGGCGTTCCGAATTGTTGCAAAACTCCGTCTTTCAAAACGGCGATCTTGGTTGCCAGCGTCATCGCCTCGATCTGGTCATGCGTTACATAAACGATAGTGGTTTTCATTCGGCTGTGTAGCCGTTTAATCTCGGTGCGCATGTCGACACGCAGCTTGGCATCAAGATTGGAGAGCGGTTCGTCAAACAGAAAGACCTGAGGATTCCGCACCAGCGCGCGCCCCATCGCCACTCGTTGGCGCTGACCACCGGAAAGCTGGCTTGGCTTACGGTCCAGTAAGTGGCCAATCTGCAGAATATCGGCTACTTCCTGAATAGCCTTGTCGCGTTCCGCCTTCGGGACCTTACGAATTTCCATTCCGAAAGCGATATTCCCGGCAACCGTCATGTTCGGATAGAGCGCATAGGACTGGAAGACCATTGCGATATCTCGCTGAGACGGATGAAGGCCGGAAACCGACTTGCCGTTGATGGCAATGTCGCCAGAGGTGATCGGCTCAAGCCCGGCGATAGTGTTCAACAACGTCGATTTACCACAACCCGACGGGCCAACCAGAACGAGAAAGCCCCCCTCGTCGATTTCGATATTGATATCCTTCAAAACCGAAACATTGCCGTAGGACTTGTAGAGATCAGCTATTTTTAGAAAAGACATGTGCAACTTATCCCTTAACGGCACCTGACATCAGACCACGCACGAAATAGCGACCGGACACGATGTAAACGATTAGCGTCGGCAGAGCTGCCAGAATGGCTGCTGCGAAGTGGACATTGTACTCTTTGACGCCTGTGGAAGAAGAAACCAGATTGTTGAGCGCCACCGTCATCGGTGTTGAATTCGCGCCCGAGAAGGAAGCGCCGAACAGAAAGTCGTTCCAGATATTGGTGAACTGCCAGATCACGGACACAACTATGATCGGCCCTGACGATGGCAGCAAAATACGCCAGAATATTTGGAAGAAGCTTGCTCCGTCGATCTGTGCAGCCCGAACCAGTTCCGTCGGGAAGGCTTCATAATAATTGCGGAAATAGAGTGTCGTGAATCCTATGCCGTAAACCACGTGCACGAGGATCAGCCCCCAGATCGTGCCGGCAATCCCCAGAAAACCAAGAACGCGCGCCATTGGAATGAGTACGATCTGGAACGGAATAAAGCACGACAGAAGCAACAGACCGAAAAAGATGTTTGACCCACGGAAACGCCATTTGGTCAGCACATACCCATTCAGCGCGCCGACAATGGTCGAGATTACAACAGCCGGAACGACCATCAGGATCGAGTTGATGAAGAACGGCTTCAATCCAGTAGGCTGCACCCCGATTTGTGCTGTCGACCAAGCAGACAGCCATGGTTCGATGGTCCATTGCTGCGGCAAGTTCACCATGCCGCCCTGACGGATTTCTTCAAGCGGCTTGAAGGAGTTGACCAGCATCACGTAGAGCGGCAGCAGATAATAGAATGCGAAGAGTAGCAGCGCAGTGTAGATCAGCGCGCGCGTCAGCTTTCCACTGTTGATGGCATTGTCTTGCGACTGGGCGCTCATGATCGCGACCCTCCGCGAATTTCAGAGTAAAGATAAGGGATAATGATCGAGAAGATCATTGCCAGCATGATGATTGCAGATGATGCGCCGATGCCCATCTGGTTGCGTGTAAACGTGTAGGAATACATGAACGTCGCAGGCAATTCCGTAGCCTGACCCGGCCCACCGCCAGTCAGCGCAATAACCAGATCATATGCTTTGATCGCCAGATGAGCCAGAACCACGAAAGCGGACAGGAACACCGGACGCATCAACGGAATAATGATGCGGCGATAGATGGTCCCCGTGGATGCTCCATCAATCTGGGCAGCCTTGATGATTTCATTATCCACGCCGCGCAATCCTGCGAGGAACATGGCCATCACAAAACCGGAAGATTGCCATACGGCAGCAATCACCAGACAGTAAATTGCCATCGTATTGCTCTTGATCCAGTTGAAGGAGAAACTCTCCCAACCCCATAAATGCATTGTGTTTTCGAGACCAATGCCTGGATCGAGAAACCACTTCCACGCCGTTCCGGTAACAATGAAAGACAGCGCCATCGGATAGAGATAGATCGGGCGCAGAATGCCTTCACCACGGATCTTCTGGTCAAGGAGGATTGCGAGAAATAGTCCGATAACCGAACAGATTATAATGTAGAGCGACGCAAAAATTGCCAGATTGGTGATCGCGCGCCACCAGTGCGGCAGAGCCCAAAGTTTGGTGTAGTTCGTGAGACCGACGAAACCATAAGATGGTAACATTCGACTATTCGTTAGCGATAAAACACCCGTATAGACGATGAACCCGTAGACGAACACGAGAACTATCAGAAAGCTCGGTCCCAGAACCAACTTTGGCACCAGTTCCTGTAGTCGGCTGTTACGCTGCATATTTGCATCACCCTGTTCACGCCGCCGGTTGCTACGCCAATTATCAGGCGAAGGGGCCGGACATCAGTTTGATTGGCAATCCGGTGCTACTGTACTACGACGAGCCGGATGCACTTAATACCTTCAGCCTGCTGCAATTTCCGATGGAAACATGCAGACCGAAATCATGCAATTGATGTTTTGATTCTGGCCGTTGCCGCCAGCACTTTCAAATCCGCGTTCCATATCCAGAACGCCCGGAGTAAAAAGCGTCCGGGAAAAATCCCGGACGCCTCGTGCTATTACTTGGCAGCTTCGACAGCCGACACGAGTTCCTTCACAGCGTCCTCCGAAGAAAGCTGGCCATTGAACTGACGTGTTACGACGTCGTAAATTGCATTTTTGACTGAAGCCGGGTTGGCATAGCCATGGGCCATGGAGCCCAGCATCGTGCCCTTCTCGCTCGCTTCCTTTTCATCGGCGATGGCCTTCTTGCCGCAAGCATCAAAGTTAGTGTCTGGAACGTCAGTCCGAGCCGGAGCGGAGCCCTTCACCACATTGAACGCCGACTGGAATGTCGGGCTTTCAATCGCCGATGCCATTTCAAGCTGTGCGGGAACCTTGTCTTCCGAGACCTTGAACATAGCAAACATATCGGAATTGAAGGTGATAGCGCCCTGTGTACCCGGATAGCGCATGCAGACAAAATCTTCACCTGGCTTCTTTCCGGCCTTGATGAATTCGCCCTTCGCCCAATCGCCCATGAACTGAATGCCAGCTTTGCCTTCAATGACCATTGCGGAAGCGAGATTCCAGTCGCGACCAGAGAAATTGTCATCAACGTAGGATCGCAGTTTCGTCATACGGTCGAAAGCTTGCTTCATCGTATCGCTGCCGAGCGTTTCAGGGTCGAGATCGATAAAAGCTTTCTTGTAAAAGTCAGCGCCAAAAGACAGGACGACCGCATCAAAAATTGTCGCGTCCTGCCAAGGCTGGCCGCCATGAGCGATCGGGGTGATGCCCTGTTCCTTGAACTTATCGAGCAAAGCGATCAATTCATCCCAATTGGTAGGCTCCTTGCCGCCAGCCTTGTCGAGTGCTGCCTTGTTGATCCACATCCAGTTGGTGGAGTGAACATTGACTGGAGCAGCAATCCAGTGGCCGTCATACTTGGCAAACTCCTGCAAGGGAGCCGGAATAACCTTTTCCCAACCTTCCATGTTAGCGACTTCATCCAGGTTGCCAAGGGCACCTTGTTCCGCCCAGTCGCGAATGTCGAAGCCAAGCATTTGCACTGCTGTCGGCGCATTGCCCGCCGTAACGCGCGCGCGCAAAACCGTCATAGCTTCTGTACCGCCGCCACCAGCGACCGGCATATCGGTCCAGCTAATACCCTTCTTTTCAAGGTCCTTCTTGAGAACATCAAGCGCGGCAGCTTCACCGCCTGCGGTCCACCAGTGCAGCACTTCAACATTCTGCTTGTCCTGTGCATTGGCAACCGGTGCCATTCCAGCAAGCAGAGCACAAGCGGTCGCCCCCATCGCTGCGAGATTTAAAAATTTTTGCATGTCTACCTCCCGTAGAAACAAACGAAACTAGAACCGTCGGATATCCGGACAAGATATTACTCCCGCACGGCGATCCGTCCCTTCATTCCCATCTGCACATTCTCAGCACAGACCCGGAACCGGCTGCTCCACACAGCCGCCCCTCCTATTCACTGCCGCAATACGATGCGAAAGCTCCCGCTTTCACCTGTGTTCGGCCAATCGTCACGGCGTTTCCTGAAAGTTGCATTCCACTCTTACGCCGCTTCATCTCAATTGACAACGTTGTCTTTTATGGACCTACACTATCCGTATGACAAGATGTGGCCTTAGCATAGGCTCAAACCCTGCCTGGGTGTCAATATCCTAAGATAGATAAAACCTGTGAATTTAATCGATTTAGATCGACTATCGCATCTCTGTCGAGATAAGCAACTATAAATCAAATACTTATCACATCCGACGCGATACGTTCTGCATCTTAATTCCTATTGGACTACGCCCTGAATGTTCAAAATAGTTTTAGAATCTACCTACAAGACCAAGCCTAATATTCTACGTAAATTCAGAAACCACTTGGGCTTCGGAGGAAACCGCGTCGGTAGGAAGGCAGCGTTCTATGCCGGGCATTTTCGATGAGGTCACACCCGCATCGCAGTTGGCTGTCAGGAGCTCAACAGTGACGGGGAGACCGAGAAATCGGAAGCCCCAGTCACCGTTTGCCATCAGCATTAAATAGACCAGCTTAAACGTTATGAAAAATAGCAGAGCAAGAAATAACCAGCACTGCGATATTCGCTCAATAGAGTAAACGGGCGCGGATAGTTCCGGGAATTTCCCGAATGGCCTGCAACACTGTTTCGCTGGCCTCACCAACGCCATCTGCTTCCATCACAAGATAACCTACTTCGCCGTCGGTTTGCAGAAACTGACTGGCGATGTTGATGTCATGCGTGGAAAAAACATTAACGAGGCTGTTGAGGATTCCCGGACGGTTTTCATGCACGTGCATGAAGCGTGTGCCCGTGGGGCGCGGCGGCAGTTGGACTTGTGGGAAATTGACAGCGCCAAGCGTGGAACCGACATCTGAATATTCGACCAGCTTTCTGGTGACTTCCAAACCGATCCGTTCCTGCGCTTCTTCTGTCGATCCACCGATATGCGGCGTTAAAATGACATTTTCTAGGCCCTGAATCGGGGAAACGAACCTGTCGTTATTGGAAGCCGGCTCAACTGGGAAGACGTCGATAGCAGCACCTGCAAGATGACCTTCCTGTAGAACCCTCGCCAAGGCCTCCAGATCGACAACCGTACCGCGTGCATTATTGATAAGGAAGGCTCCCTTCTTCATCTTGCGCAGTTTCGCTTCAGTAATCAGCTTAGAAGTCGATTTGTTGGATGGCACGTGCAGGCTCACGACATCCGAAATCCTCAGCAACTCGTCGAGATTCGCGGTCGGTTTGACATTGCCGTATTGCAGCTTGTCGGACGTATCGAAATAGCGCACGGTCATGCCGAGGCTTTCGGCCAGATTGCCGACCTGGGACCCGATATTGCCATAACCGATGATGCCCAGCGTCTTACCGCGCACTTCGCGGCTACCGGTCGCCGTCTTGTCCCAACCGCCGGCATGAGCGGATACGGAGCGTGGGAAAATCCGGCGCATCAGCATAATGATCTCGCCGATAACCAGTTCTGCGACTGAACGGGTATTTGAAAATGGCGCATTGAAGACCGGAATGCCGCGCTTGCGTGCAGCTTTCAGCTCAACTTGATTGGTCCCAACCGAAAAACACCCGACAGCAATCAGACGGTTAGCCGTGGCAAAAATCTCCTCAGTCAACTGTGTCCGCGAACGAATGCCGACGATATGCGCCGACGAAATCGCTTCCATCAAATCGACTTTGTCTAACGCCTTCGGCAGATGCGTGACATTGGTGTAACCGGAAGCTTTGAAGTAGTCGACGGCTGTTTGGTTGATGCCTTCCAGTAGAAGAACATTGATGCGGTCGCGTGCGAGAGAGAGACGTTCAGTCATTTTGGGGATTTCCAGGCTGTGACAGCAGATAGTCGGTTTACGACATGAATGAACGCAAAGCCGTCGTCAACAGGATAGGCTGAAAGATTTTACCCCAATTGCGGATTCTCTAAGAAAGTTAACCCAGCAGCATCTTTTCAGAAGCTCTAACGGGCCTATCTGAGTACTATAGCAAATAGCCGATACTGGCCATTCGAAACAAAGATGCGCTGAATCATAGAAACCGGAGGAATCTTCTCGATGAGTGAAACTCTTACCCTTGATACGCATGAAGCCATTCGGGACTGGGTGGCCGCTCGCAATGGAAATCCGGTATTTGTCAGCACGTCAGCGGATCCTGATGCAGCGCCGGTCCTGCGAATTGTATTCGAGCCGGAATTCGTTGCTGATGTCGAACGGCCATTGGATGCTGGCGGTCTGGAAGTCGTGGAATGGGAAGACTGGTTCCGAGTATTCGACCAGAAAAAACTGGTGATGATTGTAGCTCAATCGAAACCAGGGAAACTCGACAACTTCTACCAAATCCTCTCGGCCTGATTGCCAATCAAACAATTGCTTGATGCCTGTCAGGAGACTGACATCAAGTCAGTCTCCGAAATATACCATTCAGTTCTTCAACTTATTGCCGATGGTTTCAGCAACCAGAGCAAGCGAAATGGCTCCCGCGTCGGGATGACCGATACTCTTTTCCGCCAGAGGTCTAGCCCGACCGAGTTTCGGAGCGAGTGGCGCTGTCGCTTCGGCCGCGGCCTTTGCTGCCTCAGCCGCTATATTCCAAGAATCGACCAGCGACTTACCAGATAGAAACGCGCTTTCGAGCGTTTCTATAAACGGAACAAACGCATCCACCAATGTCTTGTCGCCGGGTTTCGCGCGGCCAAGAGTTGTGACGGCATCGAGCGCGCGCCTGCCGCCGCGAACAACTGCACCATCATTAATGTTGCCATTATCGCCCAACTCTACGCTCCATGAACGCAATAGAAGCCCCCACAGAGCTCCAGATGTTCCTCCGGCCCGATCTGCCCAGGCATCGCCGGCAACAGCTAGTACGCTTGCGGTCCCTGCCCCAGCCTTGACGGCCAGATCAGCCGCATCCTTTGCAGCTGTCGAGCCTCGTCGCATGCCCTGCCCGTGATCGCCGTCGCCGGCGAAGGCATCAATGCGCCCCAGTTCTTCTTCAGCCTCGGCCAATACATCGGCAACGGCGTGCAATATACCCTGAATGCAAACGCCGCCAGCGCGCCCGGCTTCATCCGCTTGAGCATAATCGTGGACCGCATCCTCATCGGCAGTGATATCGTCTGCAGGCACAACTGCAATCGCTTCGCCCCGACGCAGAACCGGAGTATCGCAAGCTGCCGTCCAGTAGCGCTCGAGTTCATCATCGAGCCAGAGGAGTGTCAGCGAACAACCTTGCATGTCGAGGCTAGTGACAAACTCGCCCGCTTCCGGTGCGATGACATTGAGGCCGGCTTTTTCCAGCAGCGCCGCAATCGCCGTCCACAGGACAAACAGTTCTTCATATTTTGTCGCGCCAAGGCCATTTAGGATAACGCCAACTTTCCGTATGCCTTCAGGGCGTTCTGCCAGAAGTTGCTTCACCAGCAGACTTGCCAGATCGGAGGCGGGCAAAATCGACTCTTCCTTGATCCCCGGTTCGCCGTGGATACCGAGACCAAGCGCCATTTGACCTTCCGGTACGGTAAAGAGCGGTCGCGGAGCACCTGGCAAGGTGCAGCCTTTGAAGGCAACACCGAAGGAAACGGTGTTAGCGTTGGCATAACGAGCAAGGCGTTCGACTTCATCCAGTGACAAGCCGGCTTCAGCAGCCGCACCGGCAATCTTGAATACGACCAGATCACCGGCAATTCCGCGCCGCTTCTCATGCATATCTGCGGGAGCGCTGGCCACATCGTCGGTAACGGGCACGATGCGAACATCGATACCTTCAGCACGCAGACGTTCCGCGGCAACGCCGAAATTAAGAACATCCCCGGCGTAATTACCGAAGCCTAACAGAATGCCGCCGCCTTTATGCGCCTGCCGACAGACACGTGCCACCGCCGCCGTTGAAGGAGAAGCAAATACGTCACCAGCAACCGCCGCATCTGCAAGGCCTGGTCCAACATATCCGGCAAATGCAGGGTAGTGGCCTGAGCCGCCCCCAACCACCACTGCGACCTTACCTTCAGGCACCTTTGTGGAACGAACCACGCCGCCCTGCACGTGGCGAACATAGCGTTTATAGATACTGGCAAACCCCGCAAGAGCGGTTGGGGCAAATTCCTCCGGTGCGTCGAAAATCGTCGTCATTGAAACCGTCCTTGATCTGGTTCATTAGCCGCGTGGTAGGATGCGGCGCAGGTAGTCGCGATTTGTAGCCGAAACGGAAAGCCCGTCGCCGCCATAATGTTCACACAAGAACGGACTGGCAAATCCATAATCCAGCGCCATTCTGATTGCTGCACGATAATTAATGATCCCGCTTTCCAGAGGAGCAGGGTGTGTAACAATGACACCCGAGGTTGGGTCCTCTATACGGGTGTAGTTCTTAACGTGCCAAAACTTTGCATAGGGCGCCACCTTCTCCATCATCCTTTGCCAGTGCTCAACCGGACGGTGCAGACGAATGAGATTGCCCAGATCGGCATTGATCCCAACATTATCAAGGCCGACTTCCTCGACAAAACGAACCGCACTGTCTGCGGTGCCAAGGTAAGTATCTTCATACATTTCAAGCGACAGCTCTATACCAAGCTCTTCTGCATGACGACCGAGTTCGCGAATTCGCTCGACAGCCTTGTTCCAAACAGCAGGATCGTCCGGGTTTTTCGCACCGTCAACCGTCCAGAACCATAATGCCTGTTTCTGCGCTTCCGTCAGCGGCTCAAAAAGCCCAAAGGAAACATAGCTCGCACCAACTTCCTTTGCCGTATCGATCACCCTGTGCCCATAGGCCAGATATTCGTCGCCATGTCGCGCATCAATCACGCTGCGCCGCGAAGTAGAAATCGCCGGAATAGAAAAGCCGAGCAATTTGATGACTGCTGTAAACTCACTGAGACGGGTGGGGGATAAATCCGCCAGTCGCAACCAACTGTCCGTGGGATCGAGTTCGGTAAACCCTGCATCCGCAACATCAGATAAAGTGCTGCCCCATTCTTCCGCCGACTGGTCCTGCACCGAACTGCCATCCGGCAGCATATTGGGATACTGGATCATTGCTGCAGCAATTGGCCAGGTTTCGCGTGTCCATTTGGAAGTGGTCTGTTTCAATTCACATTCCTGCTCTTTTGCGTAATCCATAGAAATCAGGCCGTATTGCCGCTACGGGAAGGAACTTCAGATTTCCGGCCACGCAGTTTACCAATGCCCCAGAAGATGGCTGGTGAAACGAGCAGAACGACACCGAGCGTCATCAGCGACGCAACTAGGCCGTTCGACCAGAATATAGAAAGCTCGCCGCCGGACATCATCATCGACTGACGAAATGCATCCTCTGCCTTGTCTCCAAGAACCATGGCAAGAACCAATGGTGCCAGCGGATAGTCGAGCTTCTTGAAGATATAGCCGAGCATACCGAACGCAATCACCAGCCAGACGTCGGTTATCGAGTTGGCGACCTGATAAGCGCCTGAGAAAATAACCGCAACAATGATCGGACCGATGATCGAGAACGGTACACGCAGAATCGATGCGTAGAGCGGTACGGTCGCAATCACCAGTATGACGGCAACAATGTTGCCGAGATACATGGACGCAATCAGACCCCAGACAAAATCCGGGCGATCCGTGAACAATGTCGGCCCGGGAGTGAGGCCCCAGATCATCAGGCCGCCCATCATCACAGCAGCGGTAGCCGAACCAGGCACACCAAGTGCCAGCATGGGTAGAAGCGCCGATGTGCCAGCAGAATGGTCGGCAGTTTCAGGTGCCACGATTCCACGTGGGTCCCCCTTGCCGAACTTCGATTTATCGCGGGCAGAGCGGCGAGCCACGCCATAGCTCATAAAGGATGCAGCCGTTGGCCCGGCTGGCGTTATGCCCATCCAGATACCGATCAATGTTGATCGTGCAAGCGTAAACCAGTAGCGCGGCATTTCCAGAAGCGTACGCCCAATCTCACCGAGACGCACCCGTGCCTTGATGCCATCAAAGCGTAGCCCCTCCTCCGTCGTCAGCAACAGTTCGCCGATTCCGAACAGGCCCATCACGGCAATCAGAAAGGAAATACCTTTGATGAGTTCCGGTATTTCGAATGTCAGGCGCAAATTGCCGGAGATCGTGTCCATGCCCACCGAAGCAAAGGCAAACCCGATCATCATGGAAACGAGTGTCTTGAAGGGCGATTGAGCGCCCATCGATATGAAGCTGGCAAAAGCCAGAAAATAGACAGCGAAATATTCAGGCGATGAAAACCGCAGGGCGAAATTGGCGACCCAGCTCGAAAGCAGTGTAATCATCACCACGCCAGCCAGTGCTCCGATACCAGCCGAAACGAATGCCAGCGTCAGGGCGCGGCTCGCATGTCCGGCCTTCGCCATCGGATATCCATCGAAAGTGGTGGCAACAGAAGAAGGCTCACCTGGAATATTGAACAGAATGGATGTGGTCGATCCGCCGAACAATGCCCCCCAATACATGCAGGAGAGCAGAATAATCGCGGAGATGGGGTCCATCGTAAATGTCAATGGCAAAAGCAGGGAAACGCCATTGGGCGCGCCCAATCCCGGCAGGACACCCACCAGAATTCCAAGCGTCACACCCAGTATCATCAGCAGAACATGATTGAAACTGAGTATGTGGGCAAAGCCATCCATCAAGAGACTGAAGTTTTCCATGTCTTTCCTCCAAAGACATCGGACTTTCCGGTATCAATAAATGCCGAAGAAAGCCTCGACCGGGCCTTTAAGGAGCGGAACCTTGAAGCCGATTTCAAAAATGACGAAAAAGAAGAGGGAGACAGCAATGCCGGCTGGCAACGAAGCCCACCACGTGTAACGTCCCTGAAACATCATTGCTCCAGCGATGTATAATGCCGTACCAACATAAAGCCCCAGAACCGTCGATATGGCAGCGAAGGCAACCAGTGGCAAGGCAAAACCGAGAACCGATTTCAGCCGGGAGAATTCGACAATGACTTCCCCGCTACCGCGATGTTTTATAAATGCCACCGCGAAATTGAACGCACTTCCGAACATGATCAGCAGTCCGATATAGAACGGAAAGTAACCTGCATCCGGCCCCATTTCCGTCCAACCTGTACCGGCCTGTTGTGAACCATAACAAACCGCCGCTCCCAGCGCTCCTGTCACGAGAGCAACGGCCGCCTCTATGACAAAGCGGGAAACTCCACCCTCACCTTTTTCACTCATGGTATGAGCTCCTTCGATGAATAATGCAGACGCCAACGACGCCTGCATGAATGCACAAGACGTCAGTTGGCAAGCCAGCCTTCACGCTTCAGTACAGCCGTTACCGCCGTTTCATCGTTCTTGATAAAGGATGTGAGTTCATTACCGCTCATATAGGCAGCAGATTGGGAACTATCGGCAAGATACTTCGCCCATTCCGGTGTCTCGGAAACCTTCTTGAGCACTCCGGTATAATAATCGACAACGTCCTGATCTACGCCTGCCGGAAGCCATACGGTGCGTGGCATGGAGTAATTTTCGATTGCGATCCCAGCTTCCTTGCATGTCGGGATGTCGCTCCAACCCATATCACCAGCAACCTTGCCGTCGCCCTTGAGCTTTTGCCCCTTGAAGACGCAAAGCGGCTTCACCATGCCTGCCTGCCATTGCCCAAGATTCTCACTCGGATTGTTGACGTTGGCCGCGATGTGTGCGCCAGCGAGCTGGACAGCAGCTTCACCACCGCTTTTGAACGGGATATAGCCGAGTTTCGCGCCCGTGGCATCATTGATCATGGACGTCAGAATCTGATCTACATCCTTGGACTGGCTGCCACCCACCTTCATACCCGCATCATCTTTCGCCTTAGCGATGAACTCTGCGGCTGTTTTGAAGTCGGATTTTCCACTGACCCAAAGAATAAACTCATCCGACGCCAGCGCCGAGACTGGAACCAGATCCGCCGATTTATAGGGGACCTTGGCGCGAACCGGCAAAAGGTAAGCGTTGTTCGTGCCAAAAGCCAGCTTATATGGATCGCCCTTATAGCCCGCAGTATACACGAAGCCTTCAGCTCCGCCGGCGTTGCCCTTGTTTGTGACGACGATTGGTGCACTCATCAGGTCATACTTACCGATGATCGACTGGATCGTACGTGCGAAAATATCCGTACCGCCACCGGGCCCGGCCGTCACTACGAACTCTACGGGTCGCGTCGGCTCGAATGCCAGAGCAGATGACGTAACTATTGCCACTCCTGCTGTCATGCATGCAATGTGCAAAAACTTCTTCATGGTCTATCCTCCCAGTTAAGCGGCATGGGCCTCCTCCCATGCCGATAGTGTCAAAAATGCTGAAAATCAGGCCGCGTCTGAAAGTGTAGCTGCTCTTTTGGCCATTCGTGCCGCGAGCAGGATCGCTTCGCGCGTGGCCCCTACGTCAGCGATACCCTTCCCGGCAATATCGTAAGCGGTGCCATGGGCGGGAGTGCAAAGCGGGAACGGCAATCCGCCCATCATTGTTACCCCTTTATCGAAGCCCATCAGCTTCATCGCGATCTGCCCCTGATCGTGATACATGGTCAGCACCGCGTGAAAGCCGTCCTTCAGGGCCCGCAGGAACACCGTATCCGCCGGGAACGGGCCGTCGACGTCAAACCCTTTGACCCTCGCCGCCCTTACTGCGGGTTCTATGATGTCGATTTCTTCCATGCCAAAGCTGCCACCATCACCGGCATGTGGATTGAGTCCCGCCACCGCAATCCTTGGATTGTCGTATCCTGCCTTCTTCAGGCATATCCAAGCTAACTCAAGCTCAGCAAGAATTCCCTCAACGGTCAAAGCCGAAGCTACATCCTTGAGCGGAATATGCGACGTCACACGTGCATTCCAGACCTTCTCCAGCACATTGAACTCGCGAACCTTACCCGAGAAATTCAACACATCGGCAACAAAGCGGATTTCGTCGTCGTAACCCGGATAGGCAAATCGCATCGCCTGCTTGTTGAACGGCGTGAAACAGACAGCCTTTGCGTGTCCAGCATCGGCAAACTTTAACGCAATACGAAAGTTTTGCGTTGCGAAGGTCCCCCCAACCAATGTGGCTTCACTACGGACAACATCCTTCGGATCGAGATTCTTCAAATCAACGAAGACATGCTTGTCGACCGACATGCTAAATGCATTTTCGAAAGTGGCATCCTGCAGATCAAGCTTAACCCCCGCGATATGTGCTCCTTCGTCGAGAATGCGGCGATCACCGAAGACGATGATATGCGCCTCTTTTTGGACATCCGGCAAAGCAAGCAAACGCGCTGTCAGCTCAGGACTGACGCCAGCCGGATCCCCCATCGCAAGTGCAATTACGCTTGGTTCAGAGCCGGTACCGGTCATTAGAGTCCTCCTCGTCTGCATTCTGTATGCAGCATGCATATGATAGCTTATCGTAACGCGCAAGTATTTTGTATTCTGTATGCAGTCTTTTATATTGACGATTGAGAGCAGGCCAGCCATCCTCACCTAAAATGTAGAGGAGAGGATTCGAGCTCACTCTTTGAGAAAAAGGCCGATGAACGAAATTCAAAAACCCGATCACGCCGCAGACGGCTCACAAGCGTTCCGGCGCACAGCTTTGCACGATATGCTTGTCAACCATCTGCGCGACATGATTATTGAAGGGCAGCTGGAACCTGGCACCCGTCTGCATGAGGGTCAACTCGGAGAGCAACTGGGTGTGTCTCGGACACCGCTGCGTGAGGCTATCAAGTATCTGGCCAGTGAGGGACTGGTGGAGCTTGTTCCAAGCCGCGGCGCTGTTGTGAAACGGTTTAGTGCATCTGATGTCAGAGACATGCTCACCGTTCTGCGTACGCTTGAGGAACTTGCTGGTAAACTCGCCTGCGAGCTTGCTAGCGATCAGGAAATCGCCCTGGTTCGTTCGCTGCACGATGAAATGATCGAGCGCTACAAGCATGCTGACCGACTGCAATATTACAAACTGAACCAGCAGATTCACCTCGCCATCGTTCGTCTTGCCAAGAACGCCACGCTGACAGACATTCACCAGATGCTGCAGACACGATTAAAGCGAATTCGTTTCATCGCCCATGAGGGCGCCGAGAAATGGGCGGCAGCGGTATCCGAGCACGAAGAAATGATCGAGGCTCTGGAAGCCCGCGACCCGGCCCGGCTGTCCGAAGTACTCGGTCGGCATTTGACCAAGGCATGGGAGCGCGTACGCGACTCAATGTGATTGCTTTCAGACATTTAATTTTGTCTGTCCGCTCTATAGAACAGATCACTGTTTGATAGACAAAGTCCGCTGGTGTCTACTTCTATCGACCGCGGCACAGATGAGGCTAGTGACCGCGGCATCATACAGTCTACCCTCCGCATGGCATCAAGCAACTGGAGGCCATGCGGAGGGTCTTCCCTGCGCCTTCTCCGGCATTATATGATTTAGAGAATCGTTCCAACGCCGCCCTGCAACGCTATTACGGCTACAAACTCAGGAATTCTAACTCACCCGTGAGGACGCCACCCACGCACAGTAATGACGTGTGAACCTAGACTAACTATCGAAATGTATCAGCCCGATTTGACTGACTGGTCCCGCTTGGTGTGCTTTCAAGTTCCCTAGGAAGAGGCGCGCTTGAGCAACGCAGATGCATCTCGCGAACGAACGCCTTTCGTCGTTTCTCATCGTTCTCTTTTATTGCCGCCGCGATACCCAAGCCATATGGACCAATGAGAAGTCCAGGGGCAAGATCGGAAACTTTTGTTTCTCTGGCCTCATAGTTAACAGCCTCGGCACGAATTTCTTCACACGGCAACGACTGCCACTTAACATCACGTGTTGAAAGCGAAGCTGCATAATTCTGCGGAGATGTTGTGCATCCAAGCAAAAGCACTGACAGCAGGCAAACAACCCCTACTCCGAAACGCACCACTACCATTCTGTTCCGTTTCTCTCTACTACAAGCTTCACCTGTGCAAACCACCGCTCTAATCTGAACTGTTTTTATTGCCTGTGAGTATTGCATCTGCGGCCAGCCCACCTGCCATCCGGTATTCATCTGACCATTCTTCGTCATCAAATAAGCAAAGTGCTATTGTTGCGCATCGCTGCCTCTCCCGGAGGAGAGCCAGCGCGATCATATCAACAGGTTCATTTTTCTTCGATTCGGAGATTTCTAGCCACAAACTTCTGGCCGCGTCTTCGAGATCACGAGGAAATTCCATGCCGTTCGCCTCGTCACGTCGTTAAGGACACAATATTTTCAGCTCGTCGATTCACAAGCTCTTATCCGCTATTTCTATGGTTTCACAAATCGGCACGGCAGGCACTTCTCAACAATGCCACATTAAACGAAACTTTCTTTCGACAACGTCGTTTAAGGACAATGCCAATCCGTACGGATACAAATACTAATGGCCGATTTTAAGAAGAGCGAGGTAAGGCTTGAAGCCGGATTTATTCTTTAAGAGCATACTGGCTTTGTGCGCGGCTTTCCTT
The DNA here is from genome assembly GCF_006345815.1 of Ochrobactrum sp. CGA5. Lineage (GTDB taxonomy): Bacteria > Pseudomonadota > Alphaproteobacteria > Rhizobiales > Rhizobiaceae > Brucella. Next base: position 512,368 of record NZ_VCIG01000005.1, read on the forward strand.
GTGGCTGCCATCATCGTCAGACTTTATCACGAGTATCACGACATTGATCCAACTTGGGGCAATATACGTTCGGGTGTGCACCCGGGCTGGGACACACCGGAGAATTAGTTTCTAGAAGCTTCAGAAACCCTGCTTGCCCTGTAAGTCGGGCTTCCTGGGGCTGCAGCATCCACGTCAATGTGGATGTTTCTGATTTCGATGGACGGTTGCCCGACCGGAAAATCAACGATTTGTCCTGTATCGGGATTTTGCAAATCGGTTGCGGTATAACCGCGGATCTCGAAACGCATTCTGCCGTCGACAAGGCCCAAATAAACGATATCAAAAATCGTGCCGGACTCAGTAGGTTCATACTCATCAGGATTTGGCGTCTCCAAACCTTTAGCGTAGTCGCGTGGAGGGACAATAGGACTTCCACTCAGAATGAACTGCGTCTGTCCGAAGGTGCCTGTTGCTGGTGCAGGATGATGCGACGTCTCAGCGATCTCCATTGAAACCTCTGCGCCCCACGCTTCTTGCGCATGCAGGTCTGTAGAAAAAATCAGAGTACAGGATGCCGCCGAGAATATTGCGGGCACCGAATTGTACTCGCAAGCATAGTCATCGGCTGCTCCTTTTCCTGATAGCAAGTCAACGGGGTTGTTTTGACCTAAACGCGTTACGCATGCAATCCTGCATATTGAGTGTTTTTTCTATAGAACACATGCCGATGATTATCACGATTTTATGACTGCAATCATCAATACTTTAAGTTAGGGTCTATGCGTAAGGTTACCTGAAATCTCGATAGCGAGGCACTCATGTCAGTTGAAGCCAAGTCCGTTCGCATTATCCGGACAGTCGTTGAAACACTGCGTCCTCAGTTCAACGTCGAGTTATGGGATGGTACTCGCTTCGGTGCGTTCGATGGTCCGTCACTGGTAATCAATGACCCGACGATTGTTCGTCAGCTGCTCATTAAGCCCAACTACGATTCCCTGATCGATATCTGGACATCCGGTCGTGTCGATATCCGCAATGGCACCATCTTCGATCTCGCCAAAGCAAAAACCGACGGGAGTGTGAAGAACAGGTTGAAAGAGCTGCCAAAGTGGCAACTACTGAAGGATCTTCCAGCTCTTCTGTTCGCCGGAAAAGTCGATGCTCGCCCCGCCCTCAACGGCAAACAGCCTTTCGTTAGCGGGTCGAGCAAGGAAGCGATTACCCATCATTACGACGTATCCAACGAATTCTACCGTTTATTTCTCGATGAAAGGATGGTTTATACTTGCGGTTACTTTACCGACTGGGCCAACGATATCAATCAGGCTCAAAGCGACAAGCTGGAACTCATCTGCCGTAAACTGCGTTTGAAGTCCGGGGATCGCCTTCTGGATATAGGCTGTGGCTGGGGTGCGCTGCTGATCTATGCAGCGCAGAACTTTGGTGTTGTGGGCACCGGTGTTTCTCTGTCAGATGCGCAAACTGCGCTGGCCCGCGAAAAGATAAAACAGGCAGGACTTGAAGACAGGATTACCATCCACGTCAAATCCTATACAGAACTAGACGGTCAGTTCGACAAGATTTCTTCTGTGGGAATGTTCGAGCATGTCGGAATCGCCAACTACGACAGCTATTTCAGTGCTGTGAATCGGCTTCTACGCCCCGGTGGGCTTTACATGCACCACGCAATCACACGGCGCATGAAGAAAGACAAGAAATCATTCAAACGTAAAAGCGCAGAGCATAAGGCGCTAGTGAAGTATATCTTCCCCGGTGGAGAACTCGATCATCTTGGAATGACCATAGAGAACCTAGAACGGTACGGTTTTGAGGTTCACGATGTCGAAAATCTACGGGAACATTATGGTCGCACTTGCCAGGTATGGTGTGAAAGACTTTATTCCAACTTCAACGAAGCCGTTTCAGAAGTCGGTTATCCGAAAGCGCGCCTCTGGCTGCTTTATCTTGCGGGATGTTCGCTGGCCTTTGAGAGAGGTACTGTCCAAATCAACCAAACGGTGGCGTCTAAACGCAAACGTGGCATTTCCGCTGCGCCGCAGACGAGAGCGGATATCTATGCCAGTTTCGGTGAACCTAGAAACGAATAAAGGCTGTTACGGCAGATAACTCGCCGTTAGCACAACCATCGTGTCAGAAAAAGCACCACCGTACCTGCCCAACCACAATCCGATAGTCCTACGTCCAACCTGCTGTGATTATCCGATTTCACGTATGTGGCGGTCTGGCAAGGTTTCGCTTTGAGCCAGCCTGCCCCGCTTTGGTACGCTTCGGTCGAGAACGGCAGCAAGATTTGTAATCGATACGTGATTGCAATATCTTGCTGCCCTTTGTCATTTTATGCTTCGGGTGAATAACCGAACGTTACAGCCGGATTTTCAGCTGTCTCCACCCAGATACTCTTTGCTTGAGTATAAGACATCAATGCATCCTTGCCGCTGGAGCGGCCGTAGCCGCTGCGTCCGAAACCGCCAAACGGCGACATGACCGAAATGGTTTTATAACCATTGATCCAGAAGGTTCCGGCCCGCACCTTCGCTGCCACACGATGCGCCCTCGCGACATTCTCAGTCCAGACCGCCCCGGCAAGTCCGTAGGGATTATCATTGGCGAGAGCAATTGCTTCTGCCTCGTCATCGAAAGGCATAACCGCAACAACCGGACCGAACACCTCCTCTCTGGCTATCGTCATTGCCGGGTCAACTCGATCAAGGATCGTCGGCGCATAGTAATAACCCCCCGTTTCCTCTAGTGCTTCGGGTTTCTTTCCACCTGCCGCAAGCACCGCACCTTCGGCCACACCATCCCTAACCATCTGATCAATCTTCGTCCATTGACGCGAATTGTTGATCGGTCCGATATGCGAATTATCGTCATAAGGATCGCCAACAACGATGCGATTGGCAGCGTCAACGTAGCGTTCCACAAACTCCTTATGGATGGACCGGTGAACCAGCAAGCGTGACCCGGAAACGCAACTCTGCCCCGCTCCGCTGAAGATAGCTGACTGCGCGCCGATGATCGCGCGATCTATATTGGCATCGGGGAATACAATGTTGCCAGACTTTCCACCAAGCTCCAGAATGCACGGGACCACATTCTTTGCAGCAGTCGCCGCGATTGTTGATCCGGCCTGTGCCGACCCGACAAAAACGATCAAACCCGTATGCGGATGGGAAACGACAGCCTGTCCGGCAGTGGGACCACGCCCGGCAATCACGTTTACCAGTCCGCGCGGCGCACCGCCCTGCTCACACATCAGTCCAAGGATAAGGGTAGAAAGCGGCGTCAGCTCAGAAGGTTTGATGACAACGCCATTTCCAGCGCAGATTGCGGGTGCGATCTGCCATCCACCCGTAAAAAGCGGTGCGTTCCACGGCGTAATTTGGGCAACGACGCCGATCGGTTCATGTCGGGTATAGTTAAGATGACTGCTTGGTACGGGAATGACATCGCCATACAGCTTGTCGCACCAGCCAGCATAATACTCGAACATCTCTGCAACCCGGACCGCTTCACCGCGAATGTCGCGGATGGGACGACCGGCGGAACGACTTTCGATTTCAGCGATCAACGCTGCGTTTTCACGGATACGCCTGGCGATCTCGTTCATCACGCGCCCACGGGCTGATGCTGTCAGTGCCATCCACTCTTTCTGAGCCTGAACAGCACTATCCATCGCTGCATCGACAATCGAACTATCGGCATCCTTGAACGAGGCAAAAACCCTACCAGTCGCCGGGTCCGTCAGGTTCTGTTCTTCACCGTTTCCTGCGACTATCTCGCCATTCACAAAACTGCCGATTTCCCGCTTAGGAAAGAAGTTCTCAAGAATTTCAAAAATGCGCCCGGCTCGTTCTTTGGCATCAAGGGATTGATTCATCATCTGGCTCCTAATTTGACGAAACGGGCAGGAAGGCGCCCATTCGGGTGAAGTCGTCACTATCCTTGAGATATTCCGATTCAGCCCAAAGTTTTGCCACAACCGATGTCAGCGGATTGTCCACGCCTGTGCGTTCAGCCATTTCCTGTGCTAGGCGTACATCCTTACGCATCAAACCCATCGAGAAGCCGCTGTCGAAACGATCATTCATTATCCAGGTTGGAAAATGAACTTCGCTGATCACGGATTTACCGGAAGCCGCATTCAGAACACGGAGCGCGGATTCAGGGCTTATTCCAGCGGCATGTGCAAGTTTCAGGGCTTCGCCGGTGGTCACCATATGGGCAGCGGCCAGCAAATTGTTGACGAGCTTCGCAACATTGCCGGCACCGCTGGGTCCCACATGCAAGGCCTTGGCAGCAATCGCTTCGATAACAGTTTGCGCCAAGGCAAGATCCGCGTCATTGCCCCCGATCATCATCGTAAGTTTACCAGATGCAGCTCCAGCCGGACCACCACTTACGGGGGCGTCGAGGAAACCATGCCCGACCGAAGCGAGTCTCTGCGCGAGCGAACGGCTCACGTCCGGTTCGGAGGTGGACGTATCGATAATGACGATGCGTCTGTGTTCACTCTTCAACTGATGGATATGCGCACTGACTACATTCTCGACGTCTTGAGCAGTCGGAAGCGAGAAAACCAGAAATTCTGATTGCTCAAAAAGCATGTCGAGCGTGTCTGCAGGCATCACATTTGCCGCCTCGGCAAGGGCCTTGCGCTCCACGGAAAGATCGTATCCCAGCGTAACAAACCCTTTTGCCACAAGGGTCTGTGCCATACCCAGCCCCATACTACCAAGGCCGACCACACCGACTACCGGCTTCTCCGGTTGCGCCATTCCACATCTCCATTGTCCGCCGATCAACCCCAAGGCCCATCGCTTGATTAATGGGAAAAAACTCGCACCAAAGACGCCGGACGCATAGCCGGTTTGGAGACAACGTTGCGTCCCGTCATAAGCAACAGTCGCTAAAGCGAACTATCGAAACGCTGCCATATTGTTGGCGAGAAATCCGCTCAGCCGCTCCACTGAAAGCGGCAACCGACGCCGGGCACGTACCATCAAATGTGCACTTGCCTCAGCCAGAAGCGGATCTGACAACTCACGTATAGCGACAGCCCCGCGAGCCAATTCGGTGGAGACTGCAAAGCGGGGCAAAAACGTTATGCCAAGTCCGGCAATCACGAAGCGTCTCAAAACATCAATTGAGGTCGTTTCAACGACGGGGGAAATCGCAAAACCGCGATCAGCGGCAACACGTGTAACTAAACGGGTAATACCATGGCCAGGTCCGAGCAACGCATTGGGCAGACCCGAGCAGTCGGCCAGTTCCAGCCGGTCTTTGGCCAACAGGGGATGCTCCGGTGACGCAACCAAACAGAGCGGCTGTTTGGAGATTGCAAGCGAGCGAACCCGGACATCAACCAGCGGATTATATGCAATGCCGATATCGGCATCCCCGTTCGCAATCCCGTCCAAAACGCTCTCAGTGCCGCCGAGTTGCATATCGTACTGCACATCGGGATAGACCTTTACGAATGAACCAAGCCCATATTGCAAAACGTCGGCGAGAAATCCTTCGCCGCAAAGAATGCGGACACGCTTTTGTTGCACTCCCTTGAGAAAACCAAGTTGTTCGGTAAGCAGGCTATGCTCTTCCAACACCCGCCTCGTATGCTCCAGAACCAGTTCGCCAGCTTCAGTCAAAGCCACACCGCGCGCATTTCGTTCAAAAAGAGACAAGCCAATCTTGCGCTCAGTTTCCGCGATTTGGCGGCTCACAACGGAAGGTGCAACATGCACGTGTTCGGCAGCACCTCGAATCGAGCCAATTCGAGCCACCGCCATGAACATTCGCAATTCTTTCGCATCTAGCGTTTCCATGGCACTATGTCGCTCAGTTGGCATCAAGGAATCAAAGTGAAGGAGAATAGCATCAATCCGATGCCAGCTCACTTGTGACAAGTTTGATCCAGAAATTGGCACCTATTGGCAAAAGGGCATCATTGAAATCATAAAAGGGCGAATGCAAGCCCGGATTGGCTCCGTCTCTACGGCTGCCAAGCCAAAAATAACAACCCGGCTTCTCCTGTAGCATGAAAGCGAAATCTTCGGCGGCCATGCTTGGAGCTACATCCAGAACGCTGAGACCAACATCGTTCGAAACGGCCAGTTCACGGATTTTGCGGGCGTTGGCAGGCGTATTGATCGTGGACGGATAGCGTTTTTCGTAATCAACGCGTGCCGTACAGCCAAAACCCTCGGCAATTGAAGTAGTAAGCTCATGCATCCGGCGTGCGATCATCTCCCCGACATCGGGCAGAAACCAGCGGGTGGTTCCGCGGATGATAATGTTCTCTGGAATGACATTCCAGGCGTCTCCGCCGTGCATCTGTGTCACAGAAACTACAGCGGATTCCAGCGGCGAGACATTGCGACTGGCAATAGTTTGCAATGCTGTGACCAATTGCGCGGCGGCGACCACCGGATCAGCACCTTCATGGGGCATCGCTCCGTGCGCCCCCTCGCCAATCAGTTCGATCTCAAACGTCCCGAAAGCCGCCATCATCGCATCATTCCGAGCGACACAGGTTCCAACATCAAGCGCAGGCCAATTGTGGAGGCCATAAACCGCATCGACGGGAAAATCCGTAAACAGCCCTTCGCGTACCATTTCGCGACCACCGCCTTCGTTTTCTTCAGCCGGCTGGAAAATGAAGTTTACAGTTCCGTCAAACTCAAGCTTGCTGACAGCTTTGGCTGCAGCGAGGGCCATGGATACGTGCCCATCATGACCGCAAGCGTGCATTTTGCCCAAGTTCTCTGAAGCATAGTCCACACCGCTTTTTTCGACGATTGGCAAGGCATCCATATCTGCCCGGATACCGATCGCGCGTTTCGATGTTCCCCGCTTCAAGCTGCCAATCACGCCCGTTCCGGCAAAACCGGTGCGAACGCGGAAACCCCAAAGCTGAAGCTTTTCCGCTATAAAGGCGGCGGTACGGCTTTCCTCGAACGCAAGTTCGGGGTACCGATGCAAATGATGGCGCCAGGCCGTCGCTTCCGCCACATCGGCTTCGCTGAGAACACCACACATTATATCAGTCTCCCTAAGTATTCATGGCAGGCTCGGAGTCGAACCTGCCATGAGTCAAATTAACCTGTAATTCGCAGTGTCAGATCAGCGACGACCACCGAACCAAGGTATGTGCCAATCATCACGCAAATAGCGATGATGACAATTTTCCATCCAGAGCGGCGGGCAATCTCAAATTCGTTGCGAGTCAACGCCAGCCCTCCATAGGCAAGCGCCGGCGTTGCGAGCGCAAGAAAATTCAATTCTCCGACTTTCGCCAGAACATAATCAGCGCCAGGGACGCCGGGGATGGTGATGAGAATGGCGATGAGCGAAACCCAAGCTACACTCGGTAAGTAAAAAGGCATATAGCGAGCCAATATCAAGCCGCCGATAGATGCAGCGTAAAGCAGCGCCATGCCGGGCAGCGCTTGGGTCGGCGTTACATTCGTTCCTACCCAGTTCGCAACTAACCCGAGAAAGCAAGCAATAACTAGGAGCAAGGCATTCTCAACAATATCGATCTTGCGTTCGTCAGTTGTATTGACTGATAAGGTCAAGTTATCGACTGCATTCTTCAGTGAATTGGAAGTCATCACTCTCTCCCTTACGCGGCGTTGCGATATTCTTCGGGGCGGCACTTTTTATAGAGCCATTCCGTAAGCGGCAACGCTACAAAAAGGCCAACATATAGTCCCGTAGCATAGGTGAGGATATTGCTCGCAGCAGCCAAGGCCAGAATGAGATCTTTCTTCTCCGGCAAAACGCTAACCAGTCCGCCTGTGCAGGCAGCGAGCATACTGCCCGAACCAACTCCGCATGACATTGCCAACGCACGAAAGTCAAAAATGCCCAGACTGTTGACCAGCGGTGGCATTAAGGCAAAAATGAACGTACCAATCAGCGTTCCGGTAGCGTAAACTCCCATCACGCCCGCGCCTTCCGGGCTATCCAGACCGTATTTGTCGGCGATAAGCGCGAGGTTAGGCTCGCGATCAATAGAATAAGTCGCCCCAATGGTTTCCCGTCCCATGCGCAGCAGGAACACGGCGATCGGAAAAGCGACCGCGATCGTGCCAAGATTGCCCATCTCTTGCAAAATCAAAGCAGGTCCAGCGGCTATAATATTCTCGATTTGAGGACCAACCGTCGTGCCGAACTTGGCAATGAAAGGCATAATAGCGATAGTTATCATGGTACCTGAAAGCTTGACGGAATCAGACTTCAGAACCCTCCCCGTCGCCTTTAAGATGTTCGGGTTCAGAATAACGCCAAGAGCAAATGCGTACAGCATCGGCAAGAAAATCACAGCGCCTATTCCAATAGATATTTTCTGAATGCCAATCAGTTCCGAAATACAGATGATTGCTAATACAAAGGCATGCAACCAGATATGGCGCATCGCAAATACATTGTTCCCCTTCACGCGAGCCTCCTTTTTCTTCTTCAAAAGCTTTATGTCTCAGTATGATGAGTTTAGATTCAAGTACCAGCCTCAGTGAGAGGAACACAGCGTTGCACCTGCGACAACACGTAACGTCAGTGAGTACATGTCAATCAAGCTGCACGACTGAATTTTCGTTCGTCGCCGGAATGGTCGAGCTGCGCTCCGTAAACAAAGAAATGGTTTGGGACAAGTCGGCCGCCCGCTCATATGCTCAGGCAAGGCTTTCAACCGGCTATGGTCCACAGAATCTGAGGCCATTACATCGCGGACAACGGACACTAGCGCTTGGATGCGCCATATCATGGGCATAGCGGTGTTTATGGCATGCTCGGTGTCCCGTTACTCGGACAGCTCCTAAAACCTATATTCTATATTCTATATTCCTGTTTGGTAGTTCGCCTTGCGCCACGTATGACGTCGCATTGCAGAAGCACAGCCGTTTGGGCAGTAACCATAGAAGCGAGCGAAAGCGATTGGATTGTTCGATGCCGAAAGCTAACAGCCAGTCATTCGCCGCAGCAGATTTGCGTTTGTTCATATCCTAGGCAAGCAACGAAGTCAGATCATGCGAGTATTCGTTAAGCTCGCGAAGGTCGAGCTGAGTTTCCACATGATTGATATGATGCGCCATCAGACTGGCCGCGCTCAGCACATTCTTTTGTACTATCGCATCCACGATCTGATCATGTTCATCCGATCCGCAATTGAAGCAATTAGCCTTGCGATAAACTGCGGTTATAAGGGACGTCCGCGACACCAGATCACGCATCATCGTGTATAGAAAATCCGAGGATGCCAGTTCGGCCAACAAAAGATGAAACCCACCGGAAAGCTTGATAATATCCGTCGTGATATTTCGTGCGTAGGCGTCCCGCTCTTTGGCGATATGATCGCTGAGCCGCTTAAAATCGGTTTGCGTTGCAGATCGACACAGCCGCTCCACGACGCAGCGTTCAACCGTGCCCCGTACAAAGAACACATCGCGAGCTTCTGCAATTGTGGGCTTGCAGACAAACGCACCGCGATTAGGAAGAATATCGACAAGGCCTTCCCGTTGGAGGACGACCAGCGCCTGCCGAATTCGAGCACGGCTGACATCGAAAATCTCAGCCATCTGCTCTTCCTTGAGCTGCACGCCCGGACGCAGACGTCGCTCCGCGATCGATAGCCAGACTTTCTCGACAATCTGCTGCGTTGCTGCTCCCCTCTGTTCTACCATACACCTTTCCCCATCGTCACCACCCCCAGTGCAACCCCGAGAAGTGAACCATAGCAACACTAGAAGGCAACAATATTGTCAACAATTATCACGATTCACACTTCTTGAATGATCGTCCTGTTTCTGATCGCACTCTTGAGGCGAGGATAATCATAGCTGTTGACCTTGGAGGTCTTATACCCAGCACCGACAAGGGCTTCTGCCATTTTTACAGCAGCCGTCACTCCATCGATTACCGGCACTCCGGTCGCTTCCTTAAGACGGTCACATAATGATGACATTCCAGCGCAACCAAGCACAATCGCTTCTGCTCCGTCCTCAGCCTTCGAGCGTTCAATCTCTCTCAGTAACAGCTGTTCGGCTCTATACGAATCTTCTTCCAGCGCCAGCACCGGAAGATCTATCGCACGCACCTTGCGGCAGTGCCGTTCGGCACCGTAATCACTCACAAGATCTTCGATGATAGCAACCGAGCGCGGAAGCGTCGTGATCACCGAAAAACGGCGACTGATGGTCATTGCCACCTGTATCGCGGCCTGACAAATTCCGATGACGGGACCTTTAGCCACTTCGCGTGCCGCATGCAAACCGGGATCATCAAAGCAAGCTATGACGTATGCATCCACACCCAGAGCCTCGGCCCTTCGAATTTCTTTCAATAAACCAGGCACGGCCAGCGCTTCATCCGCACCACCTTCGATACTGACCGGCGTGTCGGTCGGATTCGCAGCAGATATACGCGTATGATCATGCTTGACCAGCAGAGCACTCTCCAACGCTTGCGCCGTCATGGACGCCGTGGAATTAGGATTGATGAGATGAATATGCATAATGGTATTCTCTGCTGCCTAGCCTTTAACCTACTGTTTCGGCTTCTTAAAATCCCCGATAGGCGGAGCTTTCAAAACGAACTGGCGGTCTGATGTCACATAATTGTCAGCGTGAAGCCGGGCTATAGGCTGATACGAATCAGAGTTCACGTAGTGGCCCTCTGCATCGAGGCAGTTGCGACGTACATGCATCTGTACCACTTCGCCCAGAACCAGAGTCCGGTTGGGGTAGTCGATCAAACGCTCAACCCGGCACTCGAAAACGCATGGTGCCTCCTCAGGATAAGAGACATCGATCTTGCGACACCGAATGGGACTCAATCCTGCAACTTCGAGTTCGTCCACCTCGCTGTCGAAACCAAGCCCGCAAATCAGCATTTGTTGAGACAGAGCCATATCCACCATGCTGATAGCAAACTCGCCGGAACGACGTATGTTCACCATGGTGTCTTTCTGCTCCCCTGTCAGACGCGGTTGAATACCCAAAACCACAATAGCCGGATCATGAGAGAACACGTTAAAAAAGCTCATCGGCGCAGCATTGTTATGCCCCGCTTCCGATCGCGTTGTCACAAGCGCAATCGGACGCGGACCGATGAAGTTGGTCAGCAGTCTGTAGCGGCTTTGCGGTTCAATGGCCTCAAAATCAAATTCCATGGGCAGCTCAGTTTTGACAGTAATTTTACCTACAATAATCTTTCATATTGTCGACAATACTGCAAGCAATTAAATCGTCGAGTTGACTTTTTCACGCGTATAGCGATTGTCTGCATCAACAAGGAGAAATCACTTATGAACGCACCCGCTGCAATGTCAGTCGATCAGATAGTTGAAAGGGTTTGGCTTTCGATCGCTGAACGGCGATTGCGTCCTGGCGTACAACTCAAAGAAGAGCAGATGGCGTCGATTTTTCATGTCAGCCGCGCTCGTATCCGTCAGGCTCTGATCGTCCTTGAACGCGACGGCCTTGTGACGATCATCCCCAATCGTGGCGCCTTTGTCAGCAAGCCATCCGTGGAAGAGGCGAGAGACGTGTTTTTTGTTCGACAGGCGGTAGAGCGTTGCATTGTAGAACGGCTCTGCGCTTCGACGCTGAAGGAGAGTGTGAAGAGGCTTCGCGATCACGTGAACAAAGAGCGGGTTGCAAACGCCGAAGACAGCACAACAGACATCATTAAACTTTCCGGCGGCTTCCACCTTTTGCTGGCGGAGCTCACCGGTTCCGATTTTCTGTTCACGACTATGCGAGACCTTATTGCTCGTAGCTCGCTCATCACCGCCGTTTATCGAAACACTGCGCGCTTCAATTGTGGGCCCGACGAACATGCTGAAATCGTGGAAGCCATTTCTGCGAAAAATGCGCAGAAGGCCGTGCATCTTATGGCGCATCATCTGGAACATGTAGAATCCGAACTGGACTTGAGCGAGATACGCGATCTTTCGCATGATCTGCGCGCTGCATTGGGATAAGTGAAGGAAGCCAGATACCCGCTCCTTCGCTGGTGTTCCTTTTCAAACATCCGTTTCAACCAGATGACAGGCGACGCGTGTGCGGTTTGGCAATAGCTGCATTGGCGGCACCTCACGCGAGCAACGCTCGATGGCAAATGGGCAGCGGGGATGAAAGGTGCAGCCCGAAGGCGGTTTAAGTGGACTTGGCACCTCGCCACCGGCGGGTTCGCGGTTGCGGTTGGGTACTTCGATATTCGGGATCGTTTCCAATAGAAGCTGCGTATATGGATGACGCGGCCTGGCAAAGAGCTCTTCCGTGTCCCCCTCTTCCACAATCCGCCCCAGATACATCACTGCGATACGGTCCGACATGTGTCGAACGACGCTCAAGTCATGACTGATGAACAGATAGGTCAGGCCCAGCTCATCCTGGAGCCGGCGCATCAGATTTAAAACTTGCGCTTGAACGGATACGTCAAGTGCAGAGGTGGGTTCGTCGCACACAAGAAACTCAGGTTCGCTTGCGAGCGCGCGGGCAATTGAAATGCGCTGACGTTGTCCGCCCGAGAACTCGTGCGGGAACTTCTCGCCGTCCGACGGGGAAAGTCCAACGGTACGCAGAAGCTCTTCGACACGCTCCCTCACTTCAGCCGCACTATTACGCAGCTTCAGTTCACGCAACGGTTCTGCGATGATGTTCTTCACTCGCCAGCGCGGATTGAGCGAGGCGTACGGGTCCTGGAAAATCATCTGCGCTGACAAGGGAGCGCCACTTTTGCCAGGCGCAAAGCGCATTTCGCCGCTTGTCGCATGGTGCAGGCCGGTGACAAGTCGCGCCACAGTGGATTTCCCGCAGCCGCTTTCGCCTACTATGCTGAGGCAACCACCCGCCGGCACGGTAAAGCTGATACTATTCACAGCCTGCAAGTATTGCTTGGGCTTGCGCTCCACCACCCGGTTCAGCCAGGGAGCGGACACATCAAAAGTTTTGACAAGTCGGTCGACAGTCAAGGCGGGGGCTTTTTCCAAAGGTTTTATCATGCGGTGCCTCCTGCATTCAGCCAGCATGCACTAGCGGACTGATCGGAAAGTATGAGTTCCGGGCGTTCGCGCAGACAGCGAGGCCCAGCTGCTTTGCAGCGGGGGTTGAAGGCGCAACCATCGGGTATAGCGTCGAGGCGTGGCATAGAGCCATCGATCTGGTTGAGCTTCTCAATCCGCGCACCAAGCGAAGGGATCGAAGACATCAGTCCTTGCGTATAGGGGTGAAGCGGCCGGTGGAGCACCTGCTCCACCGGTCCGATTTCGATCAACCGCCCGGCGTACATGACCGCAATTCGGTCGGCAGCTTCAGCAATCACACCCATATCGTGGGTAACAAGCATGACAGCGGTCTGCTTTTCCTTGCACAGCTTACGCAGGAGCGAAATGATCTGCGCCTGGATCGACACGTCGAGTGCAGTGGTTGGCTCATCGGCGATGATCAGCTTTGGTGACGCTGCAAGCGCGAGCGCGATCACCACGCGCTGGCGCATACCGCCCGAAAACTGATGAGGATACTGGTTGACTCGTTCTTCTGGCGAAGGAATGCCCACATCCCGCAACAGTTGCACAGCAAGGGCACGTGCGTCGGCGCGACCAAGACCGAGATGCCGTCGAATGGTTTCTACGAGCTGCGCTCCCACGGTGAATAGCGGATTTAGCGAAGTGAGCGGATCCTGGAAAATAGCTCCGATTTCGCGTCCGCGAATTTTCTCCATAGCGCGATCATCAAGCGTATCGATCCGTTGCTTACCGAGCCAGACTTCGCCGCCCGCAATATGGCCGGGCGCCTCAAGCAGCCCCTGAATGGCAAGGCCGGTCATGGACTTGCCCGCGCCGGATTCACCGACAACGCCCAAAATCTCACCCGGAAGGATCGACAAGCTGACATCCGACAGCGCGGTCACCGTTCCGTGACGCCCCGGAAATTCCACACGCAGGTTGCGCACCTCAACGACTGGTTCCTGTATCTCAACCATTTGCGTTTCCCTCTGTCGGCCCTTCTATCGGATAGCTAGGCGGAAAGATTTCAGCGACCGGAGGATTATTCCAGCTCCGCTCGGGATATTTGGCGATCAACCCGTTATATTGCGCCTGCGCCTGATCGCGGGCCTTTTGCATGTCGAAGCCGGCCAAGTGGCGGTTCAGCATGGAAACGCGACCGTCAACGAAAACGGCTTCAGTGATCTTGCCTGACCCACCGGTGACGATTGTGGTAATCGGATCGATGGATGGAGCCATGAAGACATCATCGAGACGGAAAACCGCAATATCGGCCCGAGCACCCGGCGACAGATGGCCGAGATCGGAACGCCCCAGCGCCTTTGCGCCACCGATCGTCGCTGCGTCGAAAAGATCGGCTGCACGCAAGTGGTCCGGCACACCATCGGCGACACGACCGGTGATTAGGCCGACCAGCAAGTTCATCAGCATGTCAGGAGGCGTCGTATCCGTACCCATGGCAATGTTGATCCCGCGCCTGCGGCAGTCGGAGATCGATTTCAGGATTGAACCGCCTCGACCTGAGACCAACGGGCAATGGATAATGGATACACCGTTCTCGGCATAGAGACGAAGGTCTTCATCGGTAGCGTTGGTGGCGTGTGGCGCAATCAGACGATCACTCAGCAGGCCATTTTTGGCAAGCCAGACCGGCGCGGTGGAACCGTGCAGCATACGCACCGTATCGACCTCCATTGCCCCTTGCGCCATATGAAGGCGAAATTTGCAATCGAGGTCGCGCGCTGCAGCATCGGTGCGCCGGATCAGCTCGAGCGTTGAGGTTTCGACGCGATCCGGCGCCAGCATGCCGCGTACCAGATCACCATGACGACCATTCTGGCGCTCGATATAAGCGATCGCGTCCTTCAGTCCCTGAAAGCCCCGCTCCTCGTCAAATACAGGCACCATCTTGCCCGGTGCTTCCAGCACCATACCGCCTGAACGGTAGGCGGGGCTGAGATATACACGCAAACCAAGATCGCCTGCGGCTTCGGCGGCTGCATCGAACTCGGCGACCGTTTCCCCCCATTCGCGGTAGAACAGCGAGGCAATCGGAGCGGCAGTGGTGATACCGTTCAACAATAGCTGACCGAAAGCAAAACGCTTCTGAAAGGCCAATTCATCCTGCGTGTACATCTCGTATGGCCCTGCATCCACGTAGGAGCGCGGCCATACGCGACCCTTCGCCCAGCCGGGATGATGATCAATGCCAAGGATTGTCGTATCGAGGTCTGAAAGCGCATCGAGATCGATCAACCCAGGACTGATCAGTGCATTGCCGAAATCAATGCGACGGGCCACTTCACCAGCGAAATCGTGTCCGACATACAGAATCTCGCCATTCTCGAATACGACCTCGCCGTTCTTCAGAAGCCGGTGACCACCATCTTTGTGTCCTATTACCCAGCTGGCTGTGACAAGTGTGCGTCCATCCGGTCGACGACCAAGTGGAAGGACTTCCAGTGCTGTGTTCATCACGGCACCTCCACCACAGCAATACCCTGACGGGCCGTGACACGACCGCCCTTGACAACAAGCGGACGCGGGGCAACATCCACAACCGCATGAGCCAATGTCTCACCAGTCAGAAGGGTGAAATCGGCATCACAGCCAACATCCAGTCCGTAATTTTCAAGACGCATGACGTCTGCGCCGCCCTGAGAGACGATATGCAGAACATGCTCAAGATCATGATCCGAGCGCACGCCGTTTTTCATGCCGATGATCTTCGCACGGTCGAGCATGTCCGGCTGGCCCCATGGCCCCCAAGTATCACGGATGCCGTCGCAACCACCGCCAACGCGAACGCCTGCGTCCTTGAGCCGCTTGATTGATGGCACAGTGGCCGACGGCGCACCGGTGGTCAGGATGGCAACATCTAGAATAGCGAGCTGTTCGATCAGCTGACCGACACGCAGGTAGTCATTCATGCCAAGTGCAAAAGCGTGGCTGATCGCTACCTTGCCTTCCATTCCATTAACGCGAATACGCTCGAAAATAAGTTCCATCGTAAATGCACCGAGGTCACCCGTTTCGTGTAGATGGATGTCAATCGGCACACCATGCTTGGTTGCAAGAGCGAATAGAGTATCGAGCTGTCCCTTAGGGTCACGATCTATGCCACACGGATCAATCCCGCCTAGAACTTCGCAGCCCTGCCGGAGCGCCTCATCGAGCAGCTCCTTCGTGCCCGGCATGACCATAAGGCCCGATTGTGGGAAGGCCACGATTTCAATATCGATGATGCCCTTCAGCTTCTCGCGCGTTTCCCACAAGCCTTCAACCAGAGACAGGCCGTGGGTCGGATCAATATCCACGTGACTGCGGATATGCGTGCTGCCATGCGCGACCAGACCGATGGCGTGGCGCATCGACTGGCGATGCGGATCAATGCCGATTTCGAGCCGATGCTCGCGTTCGAAATCGATGCGCTCGCGCAGGATCGCAGCGCGATTGTTGGCATGCCAGGGCATGCCCCAGGTGGTCTTGTCGAGATGAGTGTGCGCATCAATCAACCCTGGTGCAACAATGGCGTTGCCGCCATCTTCTACAGCCATATCCGGCTCTGCATCGAACTGTCCGAAACCAGCAATCTTTCCGTCCCTGATCAGGATATCACAAGTTTTACCTGCCATCGGTCGGACGTTGCGGAGCAAAAGATTGTTCATGAAAGTCACCTCAGTTTCGGATTGAGAGCATCGCGCAGCCAGTCGCCTAGCATGTTGACGGCAACGACCAGCAGACAGAGTTGAATGACAGGGAAAAGCACGATCCACCATGAACCGGAGAAGAGGAATTGATTGCCGATGCGGATCAAGGTTCCGAGAGATGGCTGGCTTGGGGGCATGCCGATACCGAGGAAGGAAAGTGTTGCTTCAGTAAGGATGGCCATGCCGAAGTTGAGCGTCGCCGCGACCATGATCGGCGTCAATGTGTTGGGAAGAATGTGCTTGGCCATGATGCGCCGCGCCGGCACACCGATCAACCGCGCCGCCGACACGTAATCCTTGCCGGTCTCGACAATAGCTTGCGCGCGCACTGTTCGAGCATATTGAACCCATGCTGAAAGCGCGATCGCCAGAATAAGAACTGCGGAAGCGCCAATCTCGCGCAGGCTGACGGGCAGCATCTGCCGCACGACCGTGGAAACCAGAATGGCGACCAGAATGGTCGGGATCGAAAGAGTGATATCGCCGAAACGCATCAGCAGGTTGTCGATGAAGCCACCGAAATAACCTGAAACCAGTCCCGCGCTCATACCGATCACAAGTGAGAGGATCACCGAAGCAATACCGATGACGATTGAAATGCGCGTACCATACAGAATGGCGGACAACATATCTCGCCCCTGGGTATCCGTGCCGAGAAGATATGGCCATTCACCGCCCTCTTCCCATACCGGTGGCAGTTCCGCCTTCCACATATCGAGCGCCGCACCGTCGTATGGATTCTGTGGCGCGATCAACGGTGCGAAAAGAGCCGTGAGGATCAGGATCGCAAGAAGCGCGGCACTGAACATCGCCGTCTTGCTATGCGTGAAAGACCACCAGAGATCGCTTGAACGGATGCGCTGGGAAAGCGACCGCCGCACGACTGAGATGGCTTGTGACGTTTGAGTGCTCATCGATAGACTCCCCCGTTGGATCAGCGAGCAGTGCGCAAGCGGGGATCAATTACCGCATAGGCAATATCCACCAGTGTGTTGAGCACAACGAAGATGAAGGAAATGATGCAGAGATATGCCGCCATCACCGGAATATCGAGAAAGGTGACAGCCTGAATGAACAACATGCCCATACCCGGCCACTGGAAAACAGTCTCGGTGATCAGTGCGAAGGCAATCAACGAACCGACATTCATGGCTGTCATGGTCACGACGGGCATCAGACAATTGCGCAGAGCATGCCTGAAGTAGATGCGCCAGCGCGGAATGCCGCGAGCGCGGGCAAATTTCACATAATCCGAACGCAGAACTTCGAGCATTTCGGCGCGCACAAGCCGCATGACCAGAGTGACTTGATAAAGCGAAAGCGCAATGGACGGCAGTAGAATTGCAGCACGCCCCGAAGGGGTCAGTAGTCCTGTAGACCACCACCCAAGCTGGACCACGTCACCACGCCCAAATGCGGGAAGCCACCCAAGTGATACCGAAAAGACAAGGATCAATAGAATACCAACCACGAAGCTCGGCAGCGAAACGCCAACAATCGAGAGGAACTGTAGGCCTTCTGTATACCATCTGCCTCGCTTGATCGCGGTCAGCACACCCAATGGCAAACCGATCAGCAGCGAGATGAGGGTGGCGACGAGAACAAGTTCAAGTGTTGCAGGAAAACGTTCCCCGATGAGGCTCAACACGTCCTGGCCGTTGCGATAGGAAATACCAAAATTGCCTTGCGCCGCATTGACCACGAAACGAGTATATTGCGTCATGAGACCATCGTTAAGCCCAAGGCGCTCGCGTAGATTGTCACGATCAGCCTGTGTCATCTGCTCGTTGGCCATCATCTCGACAGGGTCGCCCGCCAGCCGGAAAATCAGAAAGGCGAGCAAAGCAACGGCCAACATCACCATGACAGCGTTTGCCAGGCGCTTAATGATAAAAACCAGCATAGAAATCCCTCGTTAACCACAGGGCGTTCCGGGGAAGTGAAGTCCCCCGGAGCCTTATGATTGAATTATTGTGCGAATTGCGTCAGCCAGTGACGCGGCTTGTTGTCCGGCAATTGCACGATCTTGTCGATCTTCTTCGACATGACCCACGCCATTGGTTGTTGATGCAGCGGCAGCATTACAATTTCGTCCTTCACCATCTTCAGCGCTTCTGTCTGCAACGCGAGGCGCTTGGTGCGGTCCATCTCTGTCGATGCCTGCACGATAAGCTTGTCGATCTCCGGATAACTCCAGCCGCCCCAGTTGAATACACCGGCATTGGCTGTCTTGGTCTCGATCATCTGAAGAAGGATGGAATAACTGTCTAGCATCGGCTCGGTCGCCCAGCCGATCAGATAGACGTCGGCCTTGCCACCTGTTCGTTTCGGGGCTTGCGCGGCGGTCGGTGCGATGTCGAGCTGCGGCTTGAAGCCCCCGCGGCTCAACATATTTACCAAACCTTGGCAAAGCTCTTCCTCATTCACGTAAGCGTCAGTCGTGCACACCAGTGTGAACGGAAAGTCGCTGGCGCCAGCTTCTGCAAGAAGCTTTTTCGATAGCTCGGGATCATATTTGAGCGTGGTGTCCAGCTCTGGCGTGTAGCCTGGGATTTCCGGCGCAACAACCGCGCCCGCCGTGCGCGACTTGCCCCGCATGATACGCTTCTGGATCAGCTCGCGGTCAAGCGCATGGGCAAAAGCCTGACGCACACGCAGATCGTTGAACTTGTTCTCTGAACCATTGGCTAGTTGTGATTTCCGGTTGAAGCCAATCATTACAGTCCGCAGGTCCGTACGTTCCAGCACATTGAGGTCCGGCTGGGCCTGCAAGCGCGGAATATCCTGTGAAGGCGCGTTCTCAGTAAAGTTGATTTCGCCCGAAAGCAGCGCCGCCACGCGCGTGGCGGCCGAGGTAATGGGCGTAAACTCAATCCGATCAATATTGGACTGAGACTTATCCCACCAAGCCGGGTTTTTCAGGAGAATGGTTTTGGAATCCGGTACTCGACTTTCGAGCTTGAACGGCCCAGTACCGTTTGTGTTGTAGGTTGCGTAGCCCTCGATTTTCGCACCAACATCCGTTGGCTTTTCCGAATTATTGTTTTTCAACCATCCGGCATCGAAAATATGAATGTTTGTGAGATCGTTAAGAAGCAGCGGATAGGGACCGCTCAGCTCTATATCTACGGTGTAATCGTCAATTTTCTTGGAGGACTTGTAAGCAGGAAGGTTTCCACGCAGCGGCGAGACTGGATCGCTTACGCGCTTCAAAGAAGCGAGCACGTCATCGGCATTGAACTCGGCGCCGTCATGAAATTTTACGCCCTTGCGCAAATGAAAACGCCATATCGAATCAGAAACAATCTCCCAGGATTCAGCAAGCGCCGGTTCGATTTTCAACTCTGCGTCGTAACGAACCAAACCTTCATAGACATGATTGAGGAATGACAGTGTATAGCTGTCGCCGTACGAATACGGATCGAGCGAATAGATATCACGCGATGCACCCCATTTCAGCGTTTCGGCATGACCTGACAACGTCAGGCTCGCCAGCATAGTGGCCGCAAGGCCCAGTTTTCTTAACATTAATTTGCTCCGCTTCTGGAAATCTGCGCCCCTTTTTGGGGTCTCTTTTCATTCACTGCACGATCATCGCTCACAGGATGATTTCGTCCGTTCGCACCCTTACGGCACGCTTCAAGTTGCGTTTGATAAACTCCCCATAAACTGGCCCCGCCTTTTCAGCTTTCTTTTTGGCCACAAGGATACTCTATGTCGATAAGTCAAAAGTTGTCAACGCGATTGTTGACAATATTGATGAATTTACGCGTCTGATATGTCGACAAAGATTTCAATGTTATTTTCATATTCAAATGGGATAGCGGGGTGAACATATCTCGTCACCGCCGCGGACGCCGCCAAATGCTATCCTAGGACTTCGCGATCAGGCCATCGTATTGACGCTGCACCTGCTGCCGCGAGCATCCAGGCATCCACTCCTCCTGCACTAGGGAAAAAGATGCTTGGGAAAGTGGATTTGTATTGAGAGATTTCCCTGTCGTCTCGAAAAAAGCGTCTCACCGAGATGAGACGCTCTCCTGTTCCAGTTTTAGGTAATGGTCTATCTATTTAGTCATCATCGTATGCCAGTGGCGCGGCTTGTTATCGGCGCGAAAATCCACACTTTCAACCTTATCGAGCATGCCCCATGCAATGGGCTGCTGGTGGAGCGGAATCAGGATCGCCTTATCCTTGGCGATCTTCAGCGCTTCTTCCTCCAACGCTAGGCGCTTCGCCGTGTCTGGCTCCTCGGCGGCTTTTTTCACCAAGTCGTCGAGTTCAGGATAGGACCAGCCACCATAGTTGGAAACACCGGTCGAGCCGCTACGTGTCGAAAGAACTTGAGAAAGCAACGAATAGGCATCGAGGGTTGGCTCATTGGCCCAGCTCAGATTAAACATGTCGGCTTTGCCGTTGGTACGCTTTGGCTGCTGCACGGCACGCGGGCCCATATCGATAGTTGGCTCGAAACCGGCACGCTTTAGCATGTTTGAAATGCCAGAGCAGATGTCTTCCTCGTTAATGCTCTCGTCATTCATGCAAAGATAGGTAAAAGCCAGCCCCTTCTGCCCCGCTTCTACCAACAGCTGTTGTGCGAGCTTGGGATCGGCGGGCTGATAGACGTCGAGGGACTCGGCGTAGCCAGCGATTTCTGGAGCTATAAGAGAGCCGGAAGGTCTTGCCAGACCGCGCATGATTTTCTTGTTGATGAGGTTGCGATCAATACTCGCTTCCACAGCTTGACGAACGCGAACATCGAGGAAAGGGTTTGGGCGCCCGTCTTCAAGTTTTTCCTTGCCATTGAAACCGATGAAAACCGTACGCAGTTCGGTGCGCTTGTTCACTTTGATGCCTGGCGAGGATTCCAGCCGCGGCAAATCCTGGATAGGGGCGGAGTCAACCAGATCTATTTCGCCTGAAAGCAATGCCGCGACACGGGTTGCAGCAGAAGATATTGGAACATATTCTATGCGGTCGAGATTATGCTTCTTCTCATCCCACCACTGGTCGTTGACCACGAGGACGGTTTTCGAATCCGGAACGCGGCTGTCCAGTTTGAACGGGCCCGTGCCGTTGGTATTGTGGGTGGCATAATTCTCGGTTTTGGAGGCGATATCGGTCGGCTTTTCGGCATTGTTGTCTTTGAGCCACTGTGCATTGAACATGAAGATATTGGTCATATCGTTCAGGAACAATGCCGTTGGTGCCGAAACTGCGATATCGACCGTGAAATCGTCAACTTTCTTGACACCTACATAAAGCGGAATGTTGCCGCGCAAAGGCGAGGTCGGATCCGACACACGGTTCATTGAGGCAACGACATCATCGGCAGTGAAATCGGCACCATTGTGGAATTTTACCCCTCGACGCAGGGTAAAACGCCAGTATTTATTGTCAACAAGCTTCCACTCGGTTGCAAGAGCCGGTTCAATTTCAAAATTCGGACCGTAGCGAACCAGTCCTTCATAAATATGGTTCAAAAATGCCAGATTGGACGTGGAAGGAACGGAATCCGGATCAAGAGAGTAAATATCCGCGCGGCTGCCCCAACGCAATGTCGCAGCATCTGCCGACGAAACCGCGAGTGGAGCAGCGATTGCCGCTGCGGCCAGTGCTGATACGAGAAACTTATTAAGACGCGTCATGCTCTTCCCTTCATGAATACCAATAGTGTCCGTCGCCTAGACTTCCCCGAAGTATCGTGATCGGCTTTATTATTGTCAACGATATTGTTGGCAATTATAAGTTATAACATCAACAGTATGAAACGGCTTTCGAAGGACGCGCCGGAATCGAACTATAAGGGGAATATGAATGGATGGGTTCTTGCTGCTTCACGGAACGATTATAACGGTTGACAGCGGTCGGAGAATTATCGACGACGGTGGTCTGGTGGTCGAAAAGGACAGGATCGCTGAAATAGGTACCGCGGAAGAACTCCAGCCCCGACACGTTGGAAAAAAAGTAATAGACTGTACGGGAAAACTGATTATTCCGGGACTAATTGACGCTCATGGGCACGCTGGCCATGCCTTGATCCGCAGTATCGCCGCAGACACTAATTCGTTGTGGATGCGGATCGTCACCCCGACTTACTATCACTATGCAACACGCGACTACTGGTATGCGGATGGGCTTGTCTCCGGTCTCGAAAGACTATGTGCTGGTGTAACGACCTCTGCCAGCATCATCACCTCCATGCCGCGCAGCGACGACCCAGTCTTCGCAATCAATCATGCCCGCGCCTATTCGGAGCTCGGCTTACGGGAGATCATCTGCGTGGGCCCTGCCGGTCTACCATGGCCGCAATCGGTCACACGCTGGGAAAGTGGCAAGCCGAAACGGCGCAGTGTTTCCTTCGAGGAAATGATTGAGGGTGCCGAAGCCGTTATCGAAAAACTGAACGGAACTGCCAGCGGACGCATAAAGGTCTTTCTTACACCATTCACGATTGTGCCCTCGGTTGAGCCATCGAATGCCTCAACGCCAGATTTCGCCGTAAACCTGACCGAGGACGACCGGATGCAGGCAAGGCGCATTCGCGAAACCGCGCGCAAATGGGGCGTACGTATTCACTCCGATGCCTTTGCCGGACAGATTCGCATGGCTTGGCAGGATAAGGACAACGCCCTTCTGGGGCCCGACGTACACCTACAGCATTGCTGGGGCATTTCACATGAAGAGATCGACATTCTTGCCGAGACCGGCACGTATGTCACCCATGCTCCACCCGGGCGCTCGACGCCGATCATGCAAATGATGGCCCGCGGCGTGCCGGTCGCCATTACTTCGGATGGCGCAGCTCCCAGCCGCCATTTCGACATGCTGCAGATCGCACGGGTTGCCCAGTCGACACAGCATGTTCTGCACAACCACGACCGCTATCTTCTCCCACCAGGCAAAGTCTTCGAAATGATCACCATCGATGCGGCCCGCGCAATTGGCATGGAGCACGAGATTGGGTCTCTTGAGAAGGGTAAGAAAGCCGATATCGCTATCATCGATATGCGTAAACCCCATCTGACACCCAACTGGATGCCGGTTCACCGTCTCATTCATCAGGTATTGGGAAGCGATGTGGATACCGTGATCGTGGATGGCAAAGTTCTCATGGAGGGTGGCAAGGTGCTGACCGCTGATATGCATGCAGCGCTGGCTTTCGGTGAAGCGGAAGCACGCGCGCTGGTGACGCGGGCTGGCTTACAGAACCATATGCATGATCCCGCCTGGGGCCAACTGCAGCGCACCTTTCGCGAACCGGTAAACCTGCCCTCGTCACCGGAGGAGGTTCTATAGCCTTAGCCTATTCTGCAAGGGTTGCAATCGGCGCATCAGCTAGAGACAGTACTGCCGATGGCACTGCTACAATCATCGCTGTGGAAGTGGTCGTTGGATTTTTTGGCGAGATCTCTGACCGCAATCATATCTCGAGATGATTGCGGTCAGAAAGCGACAGTTCCGGTCCAGCTCACACACATAACCCGATGATGCCGAGATAATGGTTGTTCGTGGAATGTCGAAGCAATGATGCGATAGAGGAAGGCTTTTCTATCGCATCATTGCGGCCACGTTGCCACCATCGACAGTCATTACGGCACCGGTGGAGGTACGCGCTCGCACAAGATACAGAACCGCTTCGGCAACGTCGCCAGCGGAGACTTCCCGCTTCAACAAATTGCCTCGCATATAAATTTCTGGCGTCACTCCACGCGCGCGTGCCCGCTCTTCCACCATTTCATTAGTCATCAAGCCGGTGCGTATCCTATCGGGATTAACGGCGTTTACGGTGATGCCTTCAGCGGCGTATTCCAGAGAATACTGGCGCATCAACGCCATCAAAGCTGCCTTAGATGTACCGTAGGGACCGAAGTCGGGTCCAGGATTTACAGCCTGTTTGCTCACGTTGAAAACGATCGCGCCGCCAGTGCCTTGCTTCTGCATGATCTTTACCGCGGCCCGCGAAACATAATGATGACTCCAGAAATTCAAGTTGAACGCGGACTTAAAGATGTCGTCATCAACGGATATCAAAGCACCTTGGAAAGCCGCTCCTACATTGGAAACCAATATATCGACCCCTCCAAATTCCTCCGCGATCTGAGCGAGTGCATCATCCGCAGCGGCGGGATCGGTCAGGTCGCATGAAACGGCGAAGCCGCCCAGGCGCTTCGCTTCAGCCGCAACGCGCTTCCCGTCGACGTCGATCAGCGCCAGTTCCGCACCCTGGCTTTTCAATTGCTCTGCAATGGCCAGGCCAAGGCCGCTCGCCCCACCTGTCACCGCGGCCACCTGCCGCGTCAGCGGTTTTTCCATCAGTTTGGTTAGTTTTGCCTGCTCCAGCGACCAATACTCGATATCAAACAAATCTTCCTCTGTCAGAGCCACAAACTCGTCGATCCCTTCCGCGCCGCGAATAACTTCGATCGTCGCCTCGGCGACATCCGCACAGATACGAGCAGATTTCTGGGTGTTTCCAGCCGCGAAAAGCCCAATACCCTCAACATAAAACACGCGTGGCATCGGATCGAGCATCTTCTTGCAGGCACCAGCGCGCGCATTATTGCGCTCGAAATAGGCCTTGTAGTCTGCCGCATAGGCAGCCACAGCCTCTTTTACACTGATAGCCCAACCGTCCAGAGTATCGGCTTCCGGCTTTGGCAGTGCCACGCCAAAGCGCTTGATATGAATGACATGTTCGGGCGTCGCATTCCCTCGCCGCACCAAATCCCCGATGTTGGGTGCCCCGCAGAAATCAAGAATATCGTTATTAACGCGATGCTCGAGAATGAAGCGGCGCGGCCTTCCCTCTTCCGTTCCAGGTAGTGCGATCGCTCCACGCAATATCGGCGCGACTTCCGCAACCGAGGCCAACGCTTTGGCAGATAGTGCGGCGCTCGCCTTTCCGAATGGATGCGACTTGCCTTGGGCAATGCGCTTTTCGGCACGATCAATAGCAGCGATCATGTTCTCATAGGCTTCCCGCGGGTCCTCCGACCAAGTAAAAATCCCATGCTTCAGTAATATCATCCCGGGGGCATCGGGCCGTTCTGAGAATGCCTTCTGGCATGCCTTCGACAGATCGAATCCAGGCATGACGTAAGGCACGATTATCATCTCTGGAAAAAGTTCGCGGATGATCTCTTCGCCACGCGGCTGATTGGTAAGCGACACGATTGCGTTCGCATGGGTGTGGTCCACATGCTTGAACGGCAGGATCGCGTGAAGAATGGCTTCTACCGATGGGTTGGGGGCCACTGGGTCGAGCAACAGGCGACGTTGTAGCATGACCATATTGTCATCCGACAAGGTTTCGTAATTCACCATGGCCTTCAACGGCTCCAGACGCAGAGCAGGAAGACCCGCAGGCTCGATCTGGCCCATATCCCAGCCGCTGCCCTTGACGCAGAGTACTGGAACTTCGCTACCATCATGATCGATCAGCGTCGTCTTCACCGATGTATTGCCCCCGCCATGCAGGACCAGCTTTGGTTCGGAACCCAGGAGACGCGTTGTATAGGTGCGGATCGCAACATCGCGGTTTACGCCTTCCTTTTCATACGCGCCGACAACCCTGTCGAATTCCGCCTGTGACCAACTTGATTTCATCTGTCATTCCCTTGGTTGCTGGCCTGCGCATTGGATCGCAGACACAAAGGTGCCCTCATGGAAACCCGGATATTTTCCATGAGGCAACAAAGACTTGCGGAGATTCCTCTTCCGACAATATACAATTGACACAAAGCTCTGACATTAGTCAATTCGCTTGATTGTCGTGTTGATCGAAAGGCTTTTCTGTGCAACTCAGACACAATAGAGATTCACAGGAAACGAGTATGACATCGGGCGCTCAAACACCGTCTACGCATACCATCCCGGCCGAGTTCGATGATGCCGTCGTCTGGGCGGCGTGGCTCTACTATGAGAACCAGCTCACTCAGAACGAAGTTGCGCAGATGATTGGGGTTTCACGCGCCACCATCGTCAACTACCTGCAGGAGGCCCGGCAAAGAGGTGTTGTGCGTATTTTGATGAATCCTGAAATCGCTACACGCACTCATATCGCCCGCAAACTGGCTGCACGGTTCAAACTATCAGAAGCACTCGTTGTTCCATCGGAAAAGTCATTCACGACAGAATCGCGCTTGAAAGCGCTGGGCGCCGGCGGCGCGCGTTTAATGGAACGGCTGATGAGACCTGGCGAAATCGTCTGTGTGTCGTGGGGACGTACCGTACTCGCTGTCGCCGACGCAATTTCTTTACCACAACCAATTGACGGATTGACCGTCGTGCAGGTTACCGGTTCTTCCATTGGAAAAAGGGAATTTTCTGCCGAGCTTTGCACGTCGATCATGGCACGTAACATAGGGGCCACCAGCATCAACATGCTGGCTCCTGCCGTGCTTAGCACGCCTGGTCTACGTGATGCGCTGATGGGCGAACCCGTACTCCGGCGACAGTTCGAACTGATAGGCCAAGCCAGCATGATCGTGTTCGGTGTCGGTGGCCTTGCCGCCGAAAGCACGATGCGTATCGCCGATGTGACCAGCGATGAAGAAATCGATGCTTATGCCCGCGAAGGGGCGACAGCCGTTCTGATCTGCCGCTTCCTTGATCGCGACGGAAATCAGATTGTTCGCGAACTTGACCGGCGGATCATCGGCATCGAACTGGATGAACTGAGTGGTGTGCCCAAAAGGCTCTGCGTGGCGGGAGGCGCGCAGAAAGTGGAAGCTATCCGCGCGGTTCTTTTGGGTGGCTACGCCACGCATCTGGTTACCGACATGGACGCTGCCGAGCGGTTGCTCGCTGATTAGAAGGCGGAGAGGTTCTCGACCTACCCGCCTTCCATGGCATTATTGCCGGGCAGGCACCGTATTCATGAACGCAAGCGTCTCGTCAAAGGAGCGAATACCTGCATCCGAGCCGAGACCCGTTGCGACCAGCGCAGCAGACGCCTGAGCGAAGTTCAGGGCCGTTTTCAAATCCATCTTACGATGCAAGGCCGCAATGAAACCAGCGTCGAAAGCATCACCACACCCGGTCGTGTCAACGACCTCGATCTGGAAAGCCGGCTGCCACACGATCTCGCCCGATGCATCCATGAAACAGACACCATCGCCGCCCAGCGTGAAAACGCAATGCTTCACGCCGCGATCGAGAAAGAAAGCTCCTGCACCTTCGACGTTCTCCGCCCCAGAAATCTGCTTCGCCTCATCAATGGAGGGCATGAAATAATCGATATGCGGGAAAAGCGGAGCGATCAGTTCAAGCGTTTCTTCATTCGCGCCGAGAAGGTCGAAGGTTGTCGTTCTTCCTCGGGCTTTAGCTTCGGCAAGAAGCTTTCGACTCGGCTCACCGTCAAGCTTGGCTAGAAGTCCTGTCCCCCCCAGATGGATAATCGGCGGCTCCAACACTGCATCCAGGGCGCTGTCGGCAATCTCAAAATGATCCGAGGCCCCGCGCGCATGCAAGGCTGGGCGATCACCGTTGCGGCGGATATTCAGGATCGTAGACGATGTCGGCACGCCCTCCAGACGCTGCATCTGTGCCGTATCGACACCAAACCTTTGCAGCGTCGCAATAACGAAATCGGCCTTCTCATCGTCACCAACAGCTCCGACTGCCAAACAGTTCAAACCGAGCTTTGCCAGATCGACCACTGTACCACCGGCGGTACCTGCGACGGTCAACCGAATCTCATCGATAAATTCAACGTTTCCGCCTGGCGGAATTGCATCGACCGGCCGACCGAGTACGTCAAGAATATAGAGCCCAATGACCGATACGTCATGTGACATGAAGAACCTCCCAGAATATGCATAAGATCGCACCATGCAGGCTTAGCAAGGCACGGCCTATTTGGTTTCAACTGCGATTGCTCAAGGCGAAAATCGTACCGGCGAGCAGGATAAAAATGCCGACAATGGCGAGTTGCACAGTGCTTGGAATGCCCACGAAAATCAGCACATTGCTTACAAGTGTAATCAGAAGCACGCCCAGAAGCGTCCCGATCACCGAGCCTGAACCGCCTGTGATCCGTGCCCCACCCAATACGACAGCGGCGATGATTTCGAGCTCCATACCGGCAAGGTCAAAGGGATTGGCGAGGCGGTTGCTCGAGACGTGAACAACACCCGCGATACCAGCCAGAAGACCCGCATAGGCAAAGACGAAAATACGCACGCGAAAGAGATTGATGCCAAGGCGCTCCGCAATACCAGGATTACCACCAACGGCGAAGATCGCCCGCCCCATCAATGTGCGTTCGAGAATGAACCATGTCACCAGAGCCACAGCGACCAGGATCAGAACAGTCGCCGGCAGAACGGAAACGACACCATTTGATGCGTGATGGGTAAGCAGTGATGCCTTACCGAAAGCATCCATCGCCACCGGAATATTCATGAACAGTGCGGTTCCCACGAAAGTCAGCAAAAAGCTGCGGATCACATATTGTGTTCCGATGGTAACGATCAGCGATGGCGCTTGCAGTTTCTGAACAAGCAGGCCGTTCAGAGCCCCTATAGACGCCCCGCCCAACGCCGCAAGGAACAGAATGATCGTCATCGGCATTTCGGGGAACCAGTTCGTGACCAGCATGGTAAGGGCATACATCACGAAGGCCGCGATCGCAGTGAACGAAACGTCGATACCGCCTGAAGCCAGCACGACCAGAACCCCCATGGCGAAAAGCCCACGCACAACGGAAGCGCGCAGAATATCCACGATATTGCTCATCTGAAGAAAGTCGGGATTGGCGCCTATAACCAACAGACAAGTCACAATAATCAGAAGCAGCGTAAATATCTCGGGCCGACGCCCCAACAAATCCCATAAGCGCGAACCAATGCCGCTTCTGCCCTTATCCGCAATGCCGACAGATACGATCTCGGTCATTGTGGCACCTCCTTCGACGGGCTGGCCATGGATTGGTAAATGGCATCTTCAGTCAGCCCATCGGCGGCATGCGCCGCTACGATACGGCCCTGCCGCAGGACGAGAATACGGTCGCAGTTTTGCAAGAGTTCCGGCAGATCATCACTGATGATGATGACGCCCATACCCTCGTCGGCCAGACGCTGGATGATACGAAAAATTGTATCTTTCGAACCGATGTCGACTCCAACGGTCGGTCCATGCAGGATCAGAAGCTGCGGGTTGATGGTCAGCCAACGACCAATAAGGACGCGTTGCTGATTGCCGCCCGAAAGGGACTGCACCGGTATTGTGACATCCGGAGCCACGATTTGCAGATCGGCAACACTTTGCTCGGCCACACATCGCGCCCGCCGCGCACTGATAACACCCAGCGCGTTGCGCAAGCGGTCCAGAATCGGCAGGGTGATGTTGTCCTGTATGGGCTTTTCGAGGAAAAGGCCTTCCGTCAGTCGGTCTTCAGGCACATAACCAATGCCGTACTCAATGGCTTGAGCAGTCGATTGCGGTGCGATCTCCTGCCCGTTCAGACGTACCCTGCCCGCCGCTGCTGGTTTGACGCCAGCAAGCGCAAGCGCGAGCTCATTGCGACCGGAATCTAGTAGCCCCGTGACCCCCAGAATTTCGCCTTTTCTCAGGGTAAGCGAAACACCATGCAATGCTTTGCCATCACTCAGCTTTTCAGCTTCTAGCAAGATTTCGCCCAGTTTCGGATCGGTACGATAGCGGGTTTCGCTGATTTCACGGCCCGTCATCCAATGACTGAACTCCGCCTTGCTGTGCCTGGCGACGTCAAGCTCGGCAACCTTGAGCCCGTCGCGCATGATGATGGCGCGTCCGCCAAGCGACTTGCATTCATCCAGCTTGTGCGTAACGAACAGGATTGCAACGCCCTTGCTGCGAAGGCGCTCGACCACATGCAACAGGTTTTCAACTTCCTGCCGTGTCAAGGATGTCGTCGGCTCGTCCATAATGACGAGACGTGCCTCGGAAGCCACCGCGCGCGCAATGGCGATAAGCTGGCGGGTCGCCAATGGCAGCGTGTCGGTTCGACGCGCAAGAAAAGCATTGTCGGTAGGCAAATGGACTTCGGCCAGCGCACGGCGCGCAGTTTCGTTCAACTGGGAAATGTTCAGCAGGCGGGAAAGACGCCCCGAGGCTGCGACGAGCTGTTCGGTAAATGCTACATTCTCCGCCACGGAGAGATTGGGAAGAAGCGACAGATCCTGATAAACGGTTTCAATCCCGGCGCGTAGCGCTCCGATGGCGCCGAGATCGCCGGCTCGTGCGCTAGTTAACTCGCCATCGATCACTATCTGCCCCCCGTCGGCGGGCTGTGCACCTGAGAGAATTTTTATCAACGTGCTCTTGCCGCAACCGTTTTCCCCCATCAGGTGGTAGATTTGTCCGGCCTCAATCGTCAGGCTGACATCTTTCAGTGCTTTCACGCCGCCAAAGGATTTTCTAACGTTTCTAACCTCGATAAACGGTGGCGCGGTCTGTGTCGTTGTAACGGTGGCAACCATAGCGAATTCCTGAAACTCCCGGATAGTTCTTTCGGGGCCGCTGTGGTGTAGGCGGCCCCGGTAGTCAGCTTTGGCGCGTTTTTTATGCGATCAGAACGGGAAGTTTTTGTAGTTGGACTTATCCGCATCAACCCAGGCCTGACCCTGAATTATAATACCCTTGCCAGGCCCCTTGATGACGGTCATCTTCTCGTAACCCGGCACGCCCAGGTTCATGCCATCCTCGATCTCCTCACCCTTCAGCACGAGATCTGCGACTTTGTTCATGAGGTAGCCGGCGTCCTTCGGGTCCCAGAAGAAGATCTGGTCGACGGCACCGCTTTCGAGATACGGACCGGTATCCTTCGGCAGACCCAGACCATACACACAGGTCTTGTCCTGCAGCCCGGCTTCCTCGACAGCACGCCCGATGCCAATCACATCAATCGCGGATGATCCTTGGAACCCCTTGATATCGGGATACTTGCGGAGAATTTCCTTGGCCTTTTCGTAGGCGCGGTTGGCGTCGTTGAATGACTCGTTCTTCTCAGCCACAAGCTCCATGTCAGGGTATTGCTTGGCATTCTCTGCACCGGCATCGACCCACTGGTTATGCGTAAGGCTGCCAAGCGATCCAACGAACGACGTCCATTTGCCGGACTTGCCCATGCATTCGGCCAGCTTTTCATTGATGCGCGCGCCGAATGCCTTGTTGTCGAAGGCTTCGATATCGACATCAGCATTCGCCAGACTGTCGCCCTCATGGGTAATGACCTTGATGCCGCGCTGGGAAGCGCGCCGCAGAACACCTTCAAGCGCAGATGGGTCCATCGGTACGACTGCAATCGCCGAAACATTCTTGGCGACAAGATCTTCGATGATGCGGGTCTGCTGGGCGGCATCTGCCTTTGCCGGACCGACCTGGCTGGTACTCACATTGGTGTTGTCCTTGCCATAAGCATCAACACCTTCATTCATGCGGGTAAACCAGTTTTCACCGGTAACCTTGACCACCGTCACAATGGTTGGCTTGTCTTGGGCAAAGGCAGCCCCTGCCATGACCGTACCCGCAAGCATCGTGCCAGCTATCAGTTTTGAAAACATGCTCATATGACTCCTCCATTAATATAAGCAGATTGTTTTTTGGTTTCCCGTCGGCGGCTTTCATCCCAAAGCCGCCGACTTTGTCTCTATTGTCGTCTTGGTCGCAACCAGTAGCCCAAGTGCATGCGTGCCGATGCGAGAAGCGCAAGCAGCAAAACGCCCCAGGCAAGGTCGCGGAAAAAATTCGAAATGTTCAAGAAATTGAAGAGGCTCGACAGGATTTGGAGAGCCATCGCAGCCAGAAGCACACAGATGACTTTGCCATATCCGCCCTCAGGCTTGACGCCCCCCAAAACGGCAATCAGGATCGCAATCAGTACGTAAGAGCCACCGTAGTCCCATTTAACCGAAGAGTTGCGTGCTGCGATGATGATCCCAGCCACCGAAGCAAGCAGCCCACACAAGGTATAGGTGATCAGAAGCATGCGCCTCTCGTTGATGCCACCGTAGCGGGCTGCCTTGGCATTACTGCCGAGCAGCATCAGTTTCACGCCGAAAGGCGTATATTTCAGTAGAAAGGACAGCGCAAAGGCGATCACGAGAAATAGAGCGAAGCACACCGGAATGCCCAGCACGGGCATATTGCCAAAATTATCAAGGGGCTCGATAAAACCCATACTGACAGCGGAACCGTTGGTCAGAAAGACTGCAATGCCGGTAAACAGAAGCTGGGTTCCAAGCGTCGCAATCAGCGGCGTCAGACGGGCATAGGCGATAACGACCCCGTTGATGATGCCGCCGATAAACCCCATAACAAGCGCCAGACCGGCGAACACCCACGAAAACAGCAAAGGCGCATCAGCAGCAGGAATGTATTGGCGCGTGAGTAGGAATGCGACGATGCCGGAAAGATTTGCCAGCGCTATACCTGAGAGATCGATACCGCCATTCCCGGAAATCATGGCCAGCATGACACCCAAGGCGAGAAGCCCCAACTCGGGAACCTGCGAAGCCATTGATTGCAGATTATAGCTGTCCATGAAATTTGAACCAGCCAGAAAGCCGCCCGCTGTCAGAACGGCGACGTTGATCAACGCCAGAAACAGCGTCTGTCGATCCAGGCTATTCGATGACACGTCCATCCTCCCGCTATCGAAGCACATCTTTCTTCAAATCCTGTCACCTCCAGACAGTTTTACGATTTGAAGTTCAGTTCTATTTTTTACATTTGTCAGATGCCCCTGTCTCTTGTCAATGCCTTTCCTTGATCACCAAATCTTCTCAAAGCGGAATGTTCGTTGACCGCGCCATCGCTCGGCAGCACCACCTGTTGGAGCCAACTGTGGTGCGAGGCCGCGCAAACCTTTTGAATGGAACCTCCGTTATTGTGTCCCCGTCTTCATCGCCCATGAGGAGATGGGCTGCCTTCCGACGGTCGTCGCGGCGTAGCAGGAAACTTCTTCATTTTTAGAATAGCTGGCGCGGCTTGTGATCGTGGCATGTCGCTTGCGGCTTGCTAGACGGTGACCCGTAAGGCCAATCGGCGCACCTTTATGATGGGCGTCGCGCTGGAACCGTGTTCACTCCCCAGACCGGACGCCACAATTTCGAAATCAGAGCTGAAGAAGTGGAGACTGGCATGAGCATTCATCTGGAACGCGGCGTTAACCGAGAGATATGATGCCTGGCGATGCGATCATCGATCACATCATGGATCGGATCTTCGGTGAGATGAATGCCTCTCCGGTGACAGGGTGAAGGTGCTGGTAAATCCGTTCGGTTCAACGCCCCTGATGGAACTCGCCATACTGTTCAGACGCGTCGGGCAAAGACTGAGTGCCAAACAAATAGCAATCCAAGCCAACTGGGTCGGCCATTACTGTACATCGCTAAATATGAACGGAGCATACATATCTGTCATGCATCTCGATCAGGAACTGTCCGATCTATTGTCTCACCCCTGTGATACGGCTTTTCTTCGGATCGGCTAATTAATGCCGCTCCAGCGGTTTAATGAGTTCCAGATGATCTGGGAGGTAAAAATGCAGGAAACTACAGTGCGTCGTCATAGCCAAATGTTTCAGCTCATCGCGTTTTCGACGAAAGAGGAAAAAGAACGGCTTTCCGATCTAGGCAGAGCAATCGATGCGTGAGCACACGGTCTGAGCAGTGAAGACATGTGGACCGAAATACTCGCGACTGCCGAAAAGGGCTCAGATTCAACTCGCTCTATGGTCGCGAGGCATGGGCGTGCGGCACGATTAGGTGAACGGTCGCTCGGACATGTCGATCCTGGTGCCTCTTCAGTTGTCATCATCCTGCGTCCCATGCGCGATAGCTTCACCGAACTCCGTTGATGGATGAAGAAGGCCGAGGTAGATAGTGGCAAACAAGCTCAGAATGACGCCGTCGCAAGGTGAGAGAAGTGAGCAGCAGAATCGTGAAACCTACCCACTCAAAAACAGCAAACCAAGACCCCATAACTCAATAATCATATTACAAATCAATTGGTTATCAACACACCATTCCAAGATCATCTAAAGGGGCGGCACCGTATCGAGTATCGAACATGGCATCAGATTTTGGTCGTATCTTGTATCATGCTTTAGAAGCGTCGTGCTCGGCGATGAAAACCTTAACCGCCAAGAATACAAGAAGCCCGCAGTTATGCGGGCTTATATCTGTCATATTGCTCGTTAATATCAGCAAATAGCGAACGCGGGTCACTCCCACTCGAATATTTTTTTATCCCTAAGCAACTGATATAACTTCGAAAAATAAATTCAGCGGCCGAGTATGCCGTGTAAGGTACCGTCAAAAACCTAGCCTTTTGATTTTGCTGAGTTTTCAGGAACCAACCTAGCTGAAAAAATTCTGTGAACTATCGGCATCTATCGACCGTCTCGCAGTGAGGCGCCGACCTCAAACTCCGAAGCCTTTTCTCTCGATAGAGTACCGTCAAAATCAGCGAAATCAATGCAGCCAGCACTATCCTTGATCGCTGAGGAGGCCTGCCTCCTCTTATGTTCAAGAACAGGCTAACCCAAAATCGGGGACAACTCAGGTTGCACGTCATCACCCCCCAGTCGGCCGTCCGCCGACGGTCCCAAATGTCCCAGACACCTATTCTTACCTATAGGCACCTTGGCCAAATCACTACTCCGCCGTTGGCCGCACTATACCGTTGCTCGGGTTTGTTCAGACCGCCGCTCGGTTGAAATATTGGCAGCGCAGTCGAATGACTCGACCATAGCAGCGGCATGCGTTAGGTTGCGGATGTCACCAGGTGCGAGATTATGGCCCTCTTGCTTGAGACGTTCACTCCAAGACATAGCCTTGATCTCACCGGCTGACATATGGTCGGCGATTGGCCCAACTGACCCTACATCTTCCAGCCGACACAGCACCACGCAATCCCAAGAGATGGAATTAGCTCTCTTGTGAAGCCCGCCACTGCTGTCGCCATACATCGGCCAAATCCGGACTGGGCGGATGTTTGACACGGCCAGTGCAGAAGCAAGCGACTGCCAACCTCGCCCATCAAGGTTCTGGTAGGTGAAAACGATTCTGGCGGCAGGTTTGCAGGTCCGCCGAACCTCGACGAGTGCCTCTGCGAGGCTGTTACCAAAAGTCTCCGCGGCGTCGAGCCCGTTGCCGGGTTTAGCGAGTTGTCCCGTAGGAAAGCCCTTGAGGTGCTCCGGGCCGACAATTCCGAGTTTGACCATCCATGGCACAAAGAAGTGCCCTAGTTCCGAATATGCGATGTAGTTGAAGTACGGAGGATCGGTAAGGACAAGGTCGACCGACGCGTCAGCAATATGGGAAAGGTCGCGTGCGTCCTGACAACGAACGTCCCAACTGCCCTGCTCAAACCATCTCACTGCACGTGGTCCGTCGGTGATTGTGGGCTCTGTATCCTCACGCATCGCCTTTGCAGCCCGCTGCACGGCCCTTACGGCGTTAGGGAACGTACCCCTGCCGTTTTTCTCAAGCCAAGGATTGAGTTCCACAGGCCTCGCAATGTGACGGTAGGCGCGGATGGAGAACAGCCCGGTCAGACGACGCCAGCCACCAGCATATGCGCACAGCATATTGTTGGTCGTGAGGTGATCGGAAAACGCGATCTTCATGGCCTCACCAACCATACCGTCAAGTCTGCCAATCTCCCGCGCCAGTAGGCCCAAGTGTAACTTTTGTCTCGCACCGAACAGGTCGCCGTAGTCCTCGTAGCCGTACTGGACGAGGCGATTGTCGCTTCGCCGTTCTTTGGGAATTGGCCCTGGTGCCAAAAAATCGGGGTCGCGCCGCAGCTCTGCCTGCAACCTAACTTGTGCCGCCTCATAGACGGCAATATCCTTCGCGTTCGCCGCGCGGATCCGCCTATGGGTATTGGGGTACCTTTTCTCAACGCCAGCGGGAATGGTTTCAACGGCGAAAAGACGGAACCGGGGAGACCTGCCGGTGAATTTGGCAGTATCTATCAGCCGATCCCGTTGACCGCAGCACGGACAGATGGCAGTGCCACGATCCAACCGGCCCGAGGTCGGCATGGTCTTCTGTCCACACGCGCAAACATGCCTTTTCCGGGTCATTGTGCGCTCTGTAACCTCTCCGCAATCATCGCAGATGATCCATTCGCGCTTGGCGTCGTCATTCCAGGCGAGGCGGAAGCTCGGATGAGCGTCAAACGTGTGATTACAACTAGAGCAAGTGTGTTGCTGGACCCAAAAGGCGTGTAGAAGTGTCTCCTGCTGTCCCTGTGCATTGGTCGCTTTGTAGTAAGGGGCCAGTTCTGATCCGACTGCCTCCTTAAGTGCGTCGAGCGTCGAAGTTAGGTCGGGAAGTTTGCTGAGCCGCCCCTGGAAGTTCGATACCACAGCGGCTACGGGCTCGATATCAGTGCCGTTTATGTCAGCGCCCAATCGCGATGCTTCTAGAAGCATCACGCCACCACCCATAAAAGGGTCAAGAACAGAAAGTCCCTCGCAGCTCGCCTCGTCGTAGTAGGCTGACCAGAAGTTCCTATCGGAAGGGGTTGCTGCGGCAACAGCGAGGGACCTAGCTGTGGCCGCGAGCCGGCGAGCGAACCACTTGTGAGACTGGTATGCCGGCCGCGGGCGTACGCCCTCCCGTTTCGCGATCTGCGCAATCTCTCCTACTGGTAGGATACCGGCATCCAGCAATGACTGTTTTGGCAGAGTCGTCATCGCACTCTCAACTCACACTCACCGAGATCCTCGAGCCCCGGCATCGAGAATACCGTTCCGGTACGCAAGAAACCATACACTAGGTGCTTCAGAAGCCGCGAATCTCTTAGCGCCTTGATGTCCTTGGGAAGATAGTCTGCCAGGCGACGACTAAGGACCACGACCATCTTGGCTTTAGCGCGGGAAACGATAACGTTGAAGCGATTAATATTATAAAGGAAATCCTCCTCGCTGGCGATCTGATCGCCGTCGCCGAGACCAAAGGAGGCGAACATCGCCACCTTCTCTTGCCCCTGAAAGCGCTCGACGGTGTCCACCGAGCGGAAAAGCTCCTCAGCAGTCTCCGCATCAGGTTGCAGCGCCAACATAAGTGACTCTATGACTGCGGACTGCTGTGCCCGGTGGGGTGTGACGATACCGACGCCCTTCTTGAAGAAAGTCGTACCAACAAGAGGTTGGCCCGTTTCTGGATCAATCAGTCGTCCATACAATCCGGCGACGAGGGAGGCGACGAGCTTAGCTTCACCGTCATTGCGCTGGCTGCTGTACATGTCAGAATGGATCACGGCAGCGAGCGGGTGGTTTGGATCGAGTATCGCCGCAATCTGATCCGACCAAGGAAGCTCTGGGGGTACCGAGGCCGGTCGAGCGATTGGGACGGGCGTGGAAAGCAGCATCTGCTGATCGGGGAATTTCGACGTCAGGCCGGGATACCCGGCTATTGAGACGAACTCGATGATCTCTCTGTTTGATCGATAGCTGACATCTAGCATTGTGGGCGCGATGCAGCGGGAACTGCCATCCGGATTGGTCTGACCTTGCCGATATTTGCAGAAGAAATCATAGATCGAGCCGACAACATTTTCGGCACCGATCGGTGGATCAATTGGGTGAATGGGTGCCATCTGTAGGTCGTCGCCAACCACGGTCACGTTAGCACCTTCAGCCAAGACGCTGAACGCTACGGAAGCATGAGCGACGTCCATCTGCGACGCTTCGTCGATCAACAAATAGTCGATGAAGGACTGAGGATCGTCCTTGTCGCGCAGCCGGCTCAGCTTGCCCAGTTGCTGGGCCGTTGCTCCGATTATGGTCGTACCGCCATTTTCGAGCCGAGACAGTAGTTCCTGTGCACTGACTTCCCGGACCTCGGTCGCGATGACAAACTCGCGAAGGATCGGATCTATTCCGACCTCGGAAGTGTCCGGTGACTTCAGTCGAGCAAACAGGATGTCTTGTCCTA
The DNA here is from genome assembly GCF_006345815.1 of Ochrobactrum sp. CGA5. Taxonomy (GTDB): domain Bacteria; phylum Pseudomonadota; class Alphaproteobacteria; order Rhizobiales; family Rhizobiaceae; genus Brucella. The sequence goes on from NZ_VCIG01000005.1 coordinate 551,028, forward strand.
TAAGCCGTTCGGGCAACTTACGCATTACATTGTCGACGGCAACCCAGGTAGGGCCGGTGATAGCAATGCGGATACTTCGCCCCTCGCTGCGGGCCTGGGCGATCAGTGCCACAAGCAATGCTGCCGATGTCTCGCTCTTTCCAGTGCCGGGAGGCCCCCAAAGCAAGCTTAGCCGCCGTGTCAGGCCATTTTTGATCGCCGTCACCTGAGACGGATTTTTTCTGACCAGTGCCGGAAGCGTGCCGAGACCGACATTGACGTCCTTTTCGACAGGACGCGCAAGAATGTCCGCCTGCCAGATGAATGGGACGGCTGCATTGCCGGTTTCCTTGATACGAGGTGCCGCGCGCCCGGAGCGTATGACCCGCCTTGCATCGATGAGCGGGTCGTCAATGGAAATCTGGGGCACACCGATCGTGCTCAGAGCTGGCCGCAACCGAGGTCCAACGAAATAATCAATGTGAAGCGGATCGATAATGCCATATTGTACCTTTCCTGCGTCCACCTCAAACGTCAGGTCGAAAATTCCGTAATGGACCATGCGGTGAAGGATTTCATCGGCAGCGACAACCACCACACGACGGACGCGGTCGAACCTGATTATCGAGATCTTGCAGGCTTTCCGTAACTTCTGGCGGAGACGCCAGTCGGGAATATGTTGTCTCATGTTCGGGAAGGTGTTTGCCAGCTTGGCGAGCGTCCAATGCTGCATGTGCAGACTGTCTTCGGGCATTAAAGACAGATTGAACTCCCCCTCCTTGACTTTGGCTTCAGTAGACCGTTCCGACATTTCGAAAACCCACACGGTATCATCCGAGACCAAGTCGCCAAGTCGTTGTCGCTGCAATTCCTGTTTTCTGGCGTCGTCTTCGAGGCGCCGAACAAGTCGGACGCTCTGGAAACGCGCCTCCCGCTCAAACGGCGGCGTAGCCATTAGCAGATCAACCTCTAATGTCTGGGCCGCATCCATCAATCGAGCGTGCTGGTAGATGACCTGCAAGTCTTGAGCTACCGCAGACAGCCTGTCGCCGCCTCCAAACACCCGGTCTATTGAGGGGGCTTCGGCGGTCAGCTTGGTATCGTCGGCTTTTTCTAAGTCGTATCGGAGCCGGTTCACCACCGACAACGTCGCACCGAGGCGCTGGCGCACAACACGACGAAGCTCTTCCTGGAAGTCATCCGGTGTCTGGTCCTTAAACGGGCTCTTATTCCCGGCCCATACCTCATGACCGCGCTCGGAGGGAATCTGATCCGAGAGCGGATCGGCGAAGAATGGATGCTGTCGATAGTCGAAGACCTTTCGGTCAGCTGCCACGGGTATGCGGTAGGCATTGGCGATGAAGCCTTGACTGTAGTGGTATGGTATGTCGGCAGCGAGCAATCGCACCATTTCGCTGACGATAGTTATTGGCGAGTTCCGCTCGACGTTTTCGGCCTCCTGCACTACCTCTTCGGGCGGAAATATCCAGGCCATTGGTGAGAGGTCAGCCCCCCGCTTGTTCTTGTCCACGGGCGCGCTTCGGATCAACTCGAGATGACGCCCCATCATCCGGCAGAGTTGCTCGAAATTGAGCATGTCCCATAAGTAAAACTGGATTGAGGGCTTGTACTTGGCTTCGCCGGCGATCTCGTTCCGAGCGTTAGCTACCTGGTCGCGGAAGTCGAGTACCTTGTCGCGAAGGCGAGTGAGGAAATCAAGGAAAACCTCACCTTCGGCGCGGACGGTCTTGTCAGATACCAGTCGCGCTTGGTCCCAGCGCTCGAACTGGCCATCTACAAGTACCTTGCCCCCTGCCGTCCGCACCACTTCCCCGGTTTTCGGATCGCGCCTGACCGACTTCGGGATAAAGGCTTCGATCTGGCAACCCAGAGCGAAACTGATCCCTGTTGAGACATCAAAGTCCGCCGAAAGGGCAACACGAACATCGCTGAAGCGTGGCATGATCGCCGAAGTACCCGTGCGGTCAGGCAGCCGCGCTTCCCCATGATTTTGAAGAGCACTAGCTCTCGCTTGAACTATATGTCGCGTCGCTCTTAGATTCTGGTGCGATTCGAACACGCGGCTGCCCGGCGATAGGTTTGCCAAGTCATCGATCTTCTTGACGTCAGCGGATGAAAGCTTTCCGCTCGCGCCTTCCGAGAGGCCCGCGATACGGCTCAAGTGCTTCTCCCGCTCCGCCGTCGGCGAACAGTACCTTTGGTCGATGCTATCGAGTTCCTTGCCCGATCGAGTCCAAGGCAAGCCGAGATAGTCGCAGCCAATGCAACGGCTGCTGATATGCAGCGGCAGATCTCGCCAGTCGCTCAGGGAGATCACCTCGCGAAGGTCATGGGCTAAAAAGCGAACGACACGACCGAGCACGACCTCAGCTGGCATTTCTTCGAGATCCGTCTTGAATCGCTCATAGTATGCTGTCCTGTCCCGAACCAGTGAGCCGCGCCTAAGTTCTTCTGCTTCGAGTTGGCGAATGGCTGAACCCTCATGCGAACCAGGCCAAATAGCCGCGTCGGCCAGCACCACAAAATGGTCGGTGCGCTGGTTATCAATCAGCCATCCAGCAAGGGTCATGCCATAGTAGGCTAGCTCGGCGAAATGGGCAGGAGATGGCTGTTCGGAAAGCTTGATGTCGATGATCCGCAAACCGATCCGAAGGTCTTCCGGGCCTATTTCGACAACTCTGCCACCTGCATCAACAATACGCCTGGAACTCCCTGTCGGCGCCATCGATAAAAGAATGTCAGGTCGGTTCGAGCCGAAACTCAATGATACTTCCTGCCCGCCCGAAACTAGATCTGTGAGGCTGTGCTCCGCAACAAAGCTATCCGAGACCTCATACAAGACTTCGAATGCAAAATGCCCAGGTGTTCGTAAATGCTCCAGCGCTGTTTCAAGCGGAAGGTCTTCGAATGCTTGCTCCTCCTCTCGCACATACGCCTTTGGAGAGCCATGTCGGACAGCATCGGTCCCGAAAATGTCGGTGATCGTAAAGTAACACTCGCGCTCGTAGGTTCGCCCTTGGTCGGCAATAAGCTGCAACCCTGGGCGACCTGTGTCCTTTTCTGGGGCATCCGCATGCCGACGCGCATCGGCTCCAGCATATAGATCGAGGCGAAGCCGACGGCGACATTCGCCACGTATATATTTGGAGATTGCCCCTTTTGATAAGCGATACACCGGCTTCCCCTCTCAAGCGGCTATGGTATAAGAATAAAGTCCCTGCTGGTAACGTTCAAGGCAACCCCAGGAAACGTTGACGCACCAAATTCTTCTTGTGCTAGCTGGAGTGCTGGTCAAGACAACCTCCGCGTTCGAATCTCTTTGATTACTCTCGACATCAACATATTGTGCTGTGATCCATGAGTATAGGCGGCAAAATCGCATAATCGGCGGCGATATGGCGGCCGGAAGGCGATGAAATCGAGAATTACGTCGACTCCATAGCCCTCTAGATTGAGGCGCGAGCGAATAGCTTCGATGGGGTGGGAGCCCGTCAAGCATGCTCTAGGCTGCTGCATCGGGACAGCGGCCTGTCATCTGGCTTACGGCCCTCGTCGCCAACACAACTATATTTGTCGCAGGGAGGCTAGCTGAGCAGCAGCCAAAGTTAGATTGCCGATGTTCTGTGCTACGAGCTCAGTAGGTAGTTTCGTTGCGGAAATGTTCTGTCTTCTCTATACAGCAACAGAGACAGTGAATTCCACACAGATGATTGGTTCACCATCATTTCCGGTTTCGCGAGGGGCGAATGGAGCATGTGTTTGTAGCCGATACGAATCTCTTCTTCGAGTGCATGCGCCTAGAAGAGCTTCCTTGGTCTGACCTGGCCGTAGACCCGGTTGTTATCGCATTGACCAAACCGGTTTTGGCGGAGATCGACAAGCACAAGAATGGTGGCGGCAGAACGCGCAAGCGGGCAATCGAGATTTCGGGGCGCATACGTGGAATGCTTGCGGCTCTTCCGCCGGAAATCGTTATTCAGGAAGCCACACCACGCGTCCTACTCCGGCTGATGCCCATCGTCCAGCCCGCCCCCGAACTCGCCAGCTCACTTGACTACGGCATCAATGACGACCGGATCGTCGGTACTGTCGCCACCCTTTCGAAGGATGAAACATTCGCCTCCGTCAAGTTGCTCACAGATGACAGTGTTGCGGCATCCACCGCACAGGGTCTTGGGGTTTCCTTCTTTCTGATCCCAGAGAGTTGGAAGCGACCGCCGGAACAGACAACCGAAGCAAAGCGCATCAGGGAGCTGGAAAAAGAAATATCGATCTATAGATCGCAGGAGCCTGTCATTAGCATCGCGAACGCCTCAGACAAGGCAGCTTCTGCTAATGTGGTTCGCCGAGTCGCTTTGGCACTTGAGCCCACCGAAATTGACCGACTGATCGACAAACTAAAAGTGTGTCACCCCCCAACGGAGGATTTCGCTGCTCCGAAACCCGAGATTCAGGCCGATGGAACCGAAATTTCCTACGAGGCGCCGGATGCTGAAGCGATCGGGAAATACTCTTCGGAAGCCTACCCAAAATGGATCGACGCCTGCCGCTCAATCTTTGAATCGCTGCATAAGGGCCGCGTCGAACCCGAGGCCAAAGTGGCTCTAACATTTGGGGTTGCCAACGGTGGAACGCGACCGGCCTTGAAGATGCGCGTGTCGTTTGAGGCTGTCGGCAACATCGATTTGAGACGTGACGCAGATGATTCAGTTGATCACGAGGATCGAAATGACGACGACGGGCAACCCGAACTTCCTCCGATTCCTAGGCTGCCCGCACCGCCTATTGCGCCAGCGGTTCGACGCATCGTGAAACGGTCGCCTTCTGCGGCGAAAGGCGTTGACATCGCTACACTGAGAATGCCCGGCAGTGGTCTGAGGATCTCTGAGCTGGAGAAGGCTTCGCGCGGAGTGATGAGCGGTCTCGGTCCCCAAATGGCGGCAATGCGTAGCGCCCAGTCGATGTTTGACAACCTTCACGCCAGAGGAGCGCTCGCTGACCTAGCGCGTGGCATAGGGCCAATGTCGGACTTCATGAAAATGGCAGAGGAGCATGACCGCCTGCATAGATCGCTTATTCAACCCACCGGCATTGCTAGGCCAACATATATCGATGACCCAGCTTTCCGTATGCCGTTGATGCCGGAGAAGCACGATCCGGAGGGATTTTACTACGATCGGTGGCCAAAAGGGAAGCCGACCAAGCGTGGCGCTCTGACTTGTGATCTGTTCCGCCATCAGCGCGGAGAGGAGTTTTTCGAGATCGAGGTACTGTTTCCTGACGATGGAGACGTCACTGGCGCAGTGCGGTGTACAGTCGAAGCCGAAAACCTCACTAAACCGGTGGAGCTCCTGATCCCTCTCAGCAGAAAGATTGAAGCCTACAATCTCATGGTGATCGCGGATGAGATGGTCGAACACTGCGGCCGCTAGATAGCCCCTTATCTTCTCTAGTTGCTGAACGGGCTTCGGCAGCAACACGCCTACAGTCAATCAGGCCATTCGGAGTTTGTCGGCTAGAATTTGTGTACTTGAGTAGCCTGACAAGCTCATTCACCTCCGAGGCGCTCCTGTACTTCTGTCACGAAGCGCGACGGGTTGTGCTGCCCATACATGAGATGGATCTCATATCGCGCACGCGTGAAGCCGACATAGAAGAGGCGTCGGGCCTCACGGACGTCGTTCTCGCCGGCATTATTACGCGGCAATCGGCCTTCCTCCGCGCCGAACATGATCACCACATCGAATTCGCGCCCCTTGGCGCTATGTAGCGTCGAAAGATTGAGACGATCGAGGCCACTCCCGATTCCAGCGAACTCACCTAACGGAAAATCATCGACATCGCCAGCTGGACCGATACGCGCGAGAAAGTCGGTTAGTGTGCCATATTCATCAGCGAGTGATCGGGCGAGATCGACTCGCGGACGGATGATGTCTTCGCGCAGTGCGGCCAGCCAGTCGTGGAGGCTGAGCGTCTCGTCCCGCCAATCCCATAATGCTGCGGTGAGGTCACGCTGGAAGGTAAGCCGCTCATCCTCATCTGTTATGGTTTCATGGAATAGCCTGGTCCCTTCGCTTACTACACGAGACAGCCGAGGTATGCCTGATCGCCACCCCCCGCAGCACCACACTGCGCATTGCTCCAGCCATCGCATCAACCTGCTGCCGCGCGGATACAGCGCGTTGCCATCGGTCCGTATGACGGAATAGCCATATTCTGCAGCCGCATTTGCGACTTCATCACCGAGGAACGCCGCAGAATACAGCACAGCGATCTCGCCGAGATTGGTGTCGGGCCGACGCTCGCGGATCTCCGGGATCAACTCCTCGACAAGATATCGTGCGTGCCCGGTATAGCCCCCAGTGCAGGGGTGAAAATAGATCGTTCCTTCGTGGGCACCGTCGGGCGCCTTGTAGCCTCGGTTCTCTCCGAGCGCATATTCGGACGCACTGACGATCCGCGAGCCGCAGCGATAGTTGAGACCTAGTCGCACCGTCTCGACATCATCGCGCGCGGAAAGACGTCGCAGCAACTCTGGAGTTGCGCCGGTAAAGCCATAGATCGACTGATCAACGTCGCCGACCGCGAACAATCTCATGCCCGCGCTGAAGCAGAGGCCCATGACCATACCGTGCAACGCACGGCCCAAGTCCTGATACTCGTCGACGGCTAGGATTGGATATTTAGCCACCATCGCTGTTCTAAGCCACTTGTTGGCGGCAAGGGCGCGCACCGCGAGGAGCGGCATGTCGTCAAAATCTATCAGCTGGCGTGCGCGAAGTTCGGCTTCGTACGTCTCGACGAGTTCGGTAAGCTGCGGATCGAGAGTTCTCCACTCCGGCAGCTCGCGATTAAGGAACCGTCGCCGATGACGGCCGAGCCTCATGTCCCAGTTCTGGAGGTTCTCCGGTCCACCTATGACTTTCGCATGAGCGGCGGCCAATGCGGCTCGACTCTGCTGCCGTGTCGCTACCGTGAATTCATCGGGTAGGCCCAGCCCGGCCACTTTGGCGTAAGGCAGCAGAATTTGTGTGAGAGAAAATGAGTGAACGGTTCCGATAAACACGCGTCCGCCCGGTGCGACGCCGAGCGTTTCCAAGCGGCTTTCGAGCTCGCGTGCACATTCGTTATTGTAGGTGATACAAGCAATACCGCGTGGCTCGTCCACATCCTCGCTGAGCATTCTGGCGAGTTTGACCGTCAGCGTCTTGGTTTTGCCACTGCCAGGCCCAGCCAGCAACACGCAATGCCCGGTCGATTCATAAGCTTGCCATTGCTTCTCATTGGGACGCAGGTCTTCGGCCGCCTTGAGATAGAGAGCCCGGTTAGACGAGATCGATGACATGATTGATCGCATCCGCAATATAGTCGGGTACGAGCTTTCCGGCTGCGCGCGTTGCCAATCTTTGCGCGAAGCGGCCCTTGCCCATCTGCTCGATCATATTGAGCAGTTCGTTAGCATCGAAATCCTTCGGCTTCGCTTTCCACGCGTTGAGGATCGCCTTACGCTCAGCACTAAAGTTGTGCTCGTGGAGGGTCTCTATCATCTCTTGGGCATAGTCGCCTTCGAACAATTCAGTTTCCAGCGTGCTCCAATTCACGAAAATGCCGAACTTTCGAATTTCAGCGAATGTCTCGCCCCAGGTTTCTTTGTCTTTGATCGATTTGATAACCGCGTTAGTGTCGTCACCGCCAGCGGCCACGTCAATGATCCGAACGAGCTTGAGCGCCCGATTGTAGGCGCGAGGTTTCTCGTCGACTTCATCATAATCGGTGATGACAGAGAACGGGATACCCAGAGCACAGAGCAGCTTCACATAGGGAAGGAAGTTGGTCCCGGAGACCGAGCACACTGACACGCCATGCTCGTCGAGCGAGATGTCCATATTCTTAGCAAAAGCCGGGATCAGAAACCGCTCCGCGTCACCTTCGACGAGGATAACGCCGCGTGCGAAGACCATCTCCGCGCGAGTGACATCGAGATATCGTTCGAGATCTTCGGTGTCGGCTTTGGTGAAGCCGGCTTCGGCAGTCGAATATCCCTTCGTTCCCTCCTCCACGTGCGACCGAAGAAGCAGGAGAGACCCTAGCGGCGCGACACTTGCAATATGCGGCGAGTGGGTGGTCAAAATGACCGAAAGCGGCCCGGTAGCCTCCCCGTCATCATTGTCATCGACACCGTGTTCGCCATCAACGATCGTCTCAAACAGATGCTTATAGACTAGGCGCTGGAGGTGTGGATGGAGGTGCGCCTCTGGCTCCTCGATCGCGAGCAATGACTGGTCGCGCTTGTTGGCAGTTATCAATCGCTGAAGATCAAGCAGTTTGAGCGTGAGAAAGATGAGATTTGCCGAACCTAGGCTGGCGTCGGCAACGCCGCGCCGCCCCTCATCTATAAGAAGCCGGATCTGACGATTGATCCGCGTGGCGTCGGTCGCGCTGAATCCAAGTGAGGGATGCACATCCTGCTTCGACCCCGCCATTGCCACAAACAGCTCTGTGATGCTGGCTTCGAGCTCCTTCACCTCGTTGAAGTCAATCGCCGCAGCGCTTGCCTCCGCGATCTTGTCTCCGATTTCTTTGAGCGCTTCCTTGTCGATGCCGATGAACGCATCCTCTACGAGCGGACGAAGTGGCGACCGGCGCCAAGCGGCAAGATCCCCCTCGGCGTCCCGAAGCGCCGGCAAAAGATCCATTGTGATGCGGCGCCGAAGATCGTGGCCAAAGCGCTTAGCTTCATCCTCACCGCCGAAGCAGACGAATGAGAAATCGTCGTCACTAGCAGGGGCGTGATCGAGGCCAGGCTGAGCACGCAGTTGATAGGTAAGGCGGACTGTCTCCGGGTCGTAATCGAGGCGGTAGTCGGTCAGCACCGCCAGGACATCGAGGTCTTGCTCGAAATCCTTGATCTCCACCGCGATGGTGATGGTCGTCTCGGCGGTTATCTCCTCCAGCCCATCCCAAAAGTCGGCGAGACTGAGCTGCCGGCCGCTATCGGGCAGTGAAGGGTCGAAGATCAAGCGTAGCCCAAAGAGCAGATTGCTCTTTCCGACGCGGTTTTCGCCGACAATGACAATGTTACCGCCAAGCGCGACATCAAGGTCGCGGAAGTTGCGGAAGTTCTCAATCCTGATTCGCGACAGATACATAATGCCCCCTCCTACCATCCCATATCATAATTGATCACATTCCAGCACGACAAAGGCTGTCTAGATCGCCCCCGATCTTGTCATCCCCAGTCGTCATACGAATGGCAGCTTTATGAAACCTGCAAGCGGTCATCGAATGTGCGAGATGGCGTCTTAAGCGCCATCGCCGCTGGCAAGATATATCGGGCTATAGCATAGAATCGGCAGTTTCTATCTCCCCCCCGTGAGATGCGGAAATATCACGCTATAGAGAGTCGTCGGCAGGGCTGGCAGCCCGAAGCCGGCGAAACGGAGAACTACACCTGCACTATAGCCCTCCAAAATCCTGCTGGATAGCACAGAGGGCGAATGGCAACCCCGCTGGAACCCATCATTTCCAGACTATCGCGCAATATAAGCTATAGGTTTTTCCTTCCGCCAACTTATGGTAGTGTTTTGGTGGGCCTTGGGGGCTATCATGGGAAAAGCACGACCATTTTCTATTTATCTTCTGAAAGAAGATTTCGACCCGACGAATTCTCTGAGCGAAGATCACGATCTTGAAGCAGCCGAAGCAACCGACCTGCCAGAAGGTGCGGCGCTTTACATCCTCGACGCCGATCCGAAACCTCCATGGTGGAGAGGTTATTTCGGCGTCACAGAACCTCTCATCCAGCAATTCAAAGGCGCACTCGTCTTCCTTCCAGTCGGTGGCCGCTGGTTTGCTCTATCTTTCGGGCAGGTTTTCCATCATCTGAGTGACGCCGCCTATGAATACGATTTTGGCCTGAGGGTAACGCTGAATAGCGTCGATCCAAACGAATTGAAGAGTGCTGACATGGTCGCACCTGGGGTGGCGCGCCGAAAAAGAACACAGGTGCCGGTTTCGACCGAACTGACCTATCTCGATTTCGATGGAAATAGCGAAATCATCAAGAGTCTCACCGGTAGGGTGAAGGAGGAATATAAGGAGCTGTTCAAGAACGCGACTGGCTCGGTATCGCTCAAAGTAAGTCTCAACCTCGAACCCGGCGAACTACCGGGTATATGCGAGACTTTGCTCACCCTCTATAGTTCAGAAAATTATAAGACCGCATTTCCTAACATACAGAATATATCACCGGTCAACGACCCAATCAAAATCACCGAACTTGATTATTTGCTGTTAGCTTCCCTGAGGGCGAAGGACGGTAAAGCCACGCTGACGATCCCTGACATCATCGATTATCGGGATAATACGTGTTGCGTCTTCCAAGGCAACGGACAGACCAGCGATGTCTTCCCGGATATTTCGCTGGAGGAATTCTACCAATTCCTCGGACAAGACTATGATCTTGCCGGAATGACGTTTGAGAGCTTCAAAAATTTCCGAATGATTTTGACGGATGTCGATGGGGCAGCCGGCCGCAGCTATAGCGTCTATCGATCTCTGATTTACGATGGAGAGCCCGAGGGAGAGGGACTCGTCTACCATTTATGTGAAGGAAAATGGTATCGCGTCGAAAAAAGCTACATTGATCGGTCGAAGCCTCACGCCGGACGCCGGAGCCGACTGATCCCGCCGCCCGCGTCAATCAGGCAAACGCCGCCGCCCGCATCCAACCCGTCCGTGACGGCTTCATCAATTCCATGCAGGTCTATCCCTTCACTCAAGGCGCGCTCTATCAGGTCTACACCGCCGTCGGTCAGATCACCGATATCGCGCTGCAGCCCGGCGAAACCCTCGTTGGCTCCGGCCCGGTCGCCGCCGGCGATACCGTCCGCTGGATCATCGGCGACACCGAAAGCGGCACAGGCGCGACCAAGCAGATCCATATCCTGGTGAAGCCCACGCGCACGGAGCTGATGACCAATCTCGTCATCAATACCAGCCTGCGCACCTATCATATGGAGTTGCGCTCGACCGAGAAGACCTACATGGCTTCGGTCTCCTGGCAGTATCCGCAGGACCAACTCATCGCGCTGCGTCGCCAGAATACGGAGGCGCAGGCCGTACAGCCCGTCGCCAGTGGCGTCGATCTGTCCCGCGTCAATTTCCGATACCAGGTGACGGGCGATCGCGCGCCGTGGCGGCCGCTACGCGCCTTCGACGACGGCAAACAGGTCTTCATCGAATTCCCGCGCGGCATCGGTCAGGGCGAGATGCCGCCGCTCTTCGTCGTCGGCCCCGAAGGCGACACGTCCGAGCTGGTTAACTACCGGGTGCGCGGCAACTACATGGTCATCGACCGGCTGTTCGCCGCCGCCGAGCTACGCTTCGGCGCAGCCAAGAACCAGAAGCGCGTGCGCATCTCCCGGACTGACGGGAGGCCTGCGTCGTGAACGAGATCGATCCCGATAAGGAGGAAGGCCGCAAGTCCGGGCTGGAACCCCAGCCGGAGTCCGACGATGATGCCCGGCCGTTGATCGGAGAACCGGCCGCGCCGATGCGGCTGCGTCCGGAGCCGCCGCGCGTCACCCGGCTCTCGCGCAAAGTGCTGGCTGGTCTCGGTCTGGTCGCCAGTGTTGGTATCGGTGGCGCGCTGATCTATGCGCTTCAGGTGCAGCATGACGGCCGGTCGAACGAGGAGCTGTATTCGACCGACAACCGGCCGACACCCGATGGCCTAAACACGCTTCCGAAGGACTATACCGGCCCGGTCCTCGGCCCACCGCTGCCAGGCGATCTCGGCCGCCCGATCCTCGATGCGCAGAACCGCGGCCAGCCTGTGACGTCGTCACGGATCGGCACCCCCGCCGCGCAGCCCGGCCTCAGCGCCGAGGAACAGCGCCGATTGCAGGAGTTGGAGGCCGCTAGGACCGCGCGCCTCTTCACTTCGACCGAGACGCGCAACATGGCCTCGCCCGCCACCACGACAACAACCACAACGACGCCCTTGCCGGATCTGACCAGTCTCGGCCTCGCGCCGCAGCCAGCGACGCCCTCGGCGCAGGATCGGCAGCTCGCCTTCCTCAACCAGACGCCCGACAAACGCACCGTGTCGACCGATCGCGTCGCCGCTCCGGCATCGGCAAACACCCTTCAGGCCGGCGCGGTGATTTCCGCCGCGCTCATCACCGGCATTCGTTCCGACCTGCCCGGCCAGATCACGGCGCAGGTGACGGAGAACATCTATGACAGCCCGACCGGGCGCATCCTGCTCATCCCTCAGGGCACGCGCGTCATCGGTCAGTATGACAATGGCATCGGTTTCGGCCAGCGCCGCATCCTGCTCGTCTGGAACCGGCTGATTTTCCCGAACGGCCGTTCGATCGTGCTGGAACGCCAGCCAGGCGCAGACACGCAAGGCTATGCCGGCTTGGAGGATGGTGTCGATTATCACTGGGGCGAACTGTTCAAGGCTGCCGCGCTCTCGACGCTGCTCAGCATCGGTTCGCAGGCCAGTTCGTCGAACGAGGAAAGCGAGATCGTCCGTGCCCTGCGCCAGGGCGCTGGCGACAGCATCAACCAGACCGGACAGCAGATAGTCAGCCGCCAGCTCAACATCGCGCCGACATTGACGATCCGTCCGGGCTTCCCCGTCCGCGTGATCGTCACGCACGATCTCGTACTTGAACCCTATAGAGGCTGACCATGACGAAGTTGAAACTTGGTCCGATCGCTGATGACAAGCCGGTCAAAGTCACGGTGGAACTGCCTGCGAGTCTCCATCGCGACCTCGCCGCCTATGCCGAAATTCTCGGCAGGGAGGGAGGGCATACGCCCGCCGATCCCGTCCGCTTGATCGTGCCCATGCTGGAACGGTTCATTGCGACAGACCGAGGTTTTGCGAAGGCCAAGCGCCAACGTTCGTCTGCCTAGAGATTCTTGATTTCGATAGATGCTTGGCCAAGCTCAACAACCTGCGAAAAGCTGGATTGTCGTTCCGAGGAGACCATACCGCACAAAATGGCAGACGTTCTCCTTCGATAGGGCGGTAGGCAACACCAGGAAAACAGGCAGCTGTCGTGGATTCGCTTGTAACCGTGAGTCCGCGGCCGAATGCCACCAAGGGTAAAAGATTATCTCGCCCTACACATTGGGGCTCGATTTGCGGATGATGTCCCAGTTCGGCCAATCGCATCACGAGAAAATCGTGAATTTCCTGACCTGGCGGCGCGTCACTGACAATAAACGTTGAATCAGCCAGATCAGTCCATTTTACTTCGGTTTTGGCAGTCAAGTGATGATGCTCGGGCAAAGCGACAAACACCTTCTCCGACCACAACTCTGCGGAGTCGTAATCCGGACGTTTGGAAGTTCCAGTTAAAAAGGCTACGTCAATTTCAAGGCGGCGGATAGCTGATAGGTGATCCGCGGGGCTGCCATCAATGAAGTCCATCCGAACCTGAATGTGATTGGTTCCATATGCTTGGAACAAGTCTGCAAGAAATCCCGATGCCAGCGAAGAAAATATGCCGATCCTTACCGATCCCAGGTCGCCTCGCGCGATGACTTGGATATCTCTAGTTCCCTCCGTCAAGGTTCTGAGAGCCTTACGGGCAGCAGGAAGAAAGCGTTCACCAGCTACGGTAAGAGCTACGCCGGAGCTGTGGCGGTGAAAGAGCGAAGCGCCGATTTGATCCTCGAGATTACGAATTCGTCTACTGACGGAAGACTCCTGCACCGATAAGGATAGCGCCGCTTTGCGGAAGCTCCCTTCCTCCGTTGCGGCAACAAAGTATCGTAGGTGACGTAGCGCGATGGCATTCGGCATCTGTGTCAAGGAGGGGGAAAGGGGTACTTCACACACAACTCGCTCCTTTCAGGCCCTGCGTCTACACACAATACAACCACCTATTTGGGGTTAGCGTGCGACGGCGAATCCCGGCGGTCCATCATGCAAATGAGCGTTTGCTGACCAATTGCCACAAGCGTTCGGCCATCCGCAGAGTCGGCAAATACTTCCAATTGACAGATTGTGAGCGTCTTTCCGGCCTTGATCACTTTCCCTAGTGCTTCGAGTTTATCGCCTAGAGCCGGGTTCAGCAGATTGATCTTGAATTCCACGGTGAGAACCGAGCTGAACTCTGGGAAAAGCGTAAAAGCGGCATAGCCGCCGGCAGAATCCGCGATCGCGGAAGTTCCTCCTGCATGGAAATAACCGTGCTGCTGCGAAAGCTCAGGCCGGAAAGGCATCTGGACAGATACCAATCCCTGGCGAATTTCGGACAGTGTCGCGCCCAAATGGCTCATCAGCCCCTGGCGACGAAAGCTGTCACGAACCCGCTGCTCAACGCTCGCGTCTACCGCACTGCCAATAGCCGTTTTCATGACACCTCCGGAGCAATGACCCTGGATGCCAAAACTACCGGGAGGTGGCGACATACTGGAGTGAAATGCCCTGACAGGATGCTGAGAAAAACTCAGGTTCTTTCCGCCCACCATCGTCTTTGAAAGCTCTACTGGAGAGGGAAACTTGCGAGAATTTCGACTGGCGGGAACTGCACAAGCTCGATCGCCGTAATATGACCGTCGTGATGGTCGAAATTGCGCATCGCCGCTTCCAAAGCCTTCTCCGGCTTTCCTTTGAGCGTTGCGACCGTGACATGAGGTACCCAACTACCAGCCAAATGATGTTCGTGTATTTGCGGCCCTCGAACGGCTTCCACAATATTCTCATGAAGCGCAAGGAGCGATTGAGTTACGACAGGTGCCAGAAAAACATAGGATGGGGTCCCTGAAAATATTCCAAAGTGACTCATTTTTATTTTGAGCCGGCCTATATTTTGGCAAGCTGCGGCGAGTTGCTGAGTCATGGGATCAACGCGTTCACCGTCCTCTATCACTGCCAAGGTTATGTGTGGTGGATAGTCCAGCTGCTTTTCTGCGTTCGGAGCCCGAACGAGGAGATCGTACCTTAACCGGTCTATTGTCTTGGAAAGGTGATCGTCCAATCGTGCAGCTATCGCCAATGGCATGGGTCCATCTGGTCCTTGAAAGCGCTGGAAATTCATTGTGTTCCCGACATCGTGCATTTGGTTGGCCGGCAAGCGAGAGAGAAAGGCTCATCTTTGCATGATGAATTCTCAGCAGCGTCTCTCTCCATTCAATGACAGGTATGTATGGCCATTTTTCAGTATCGAGATGGCCTGCAAACGGATCTCTGGATGGAAACCGCAACACTTACCGGCCTTGCACTTTATGCTTTCGTGATGACGATCACGCCGGGGCCGAACAACCTGATGCTCACCACATCAGGCCTTGTCTTTGGCATGGCACGAACATGGCCACATATTCTCGGAATTCCTTTTGGTGTTGCCGTTCAATTGATGTCGGTCGGAGCTGGCCTTGGGGCTGTCTTTGCGCTTGAGCCCCGTATCCAGATTTTTTTGAAAATTATCGGCACGGCTTACCTGCTCTGGCTTGCTTACAAACTCTGGCGTGCCGCCGAGATGCCCGATGCCTCTTTGGCAAAGCCGGTTTCTTTTTTCCAGGCTGCCGCATTCCAGTTCGTAAACCCTAAGGCCTGGCTGATTGCGGTAACCGTCATCGCGGCCTTTATTTCTCCAGATAACGGCTATCTGATCCAGCTTGTCTTTGCCTCAGCGATTTTCACCGTTGTCGGCATTCCATGCTTGGCTGTCTGGGCGGCCTTCGGGGCTGGACTGCGACAAGTGCTTCACGATCCATCGAAACTTCTTCTCATAAATCGCAGCATGTCCGCGCTCGCGGCACTGACAGCAGGATTGTTTTGGCTATGAATTTTCTTTCACGCAAAGAGCTTGAAAATCACGCAACGACATGGATCGAAGCATGGAACCGCCACGACGTCGATGCGGTGATCGCGCCATTTTCCAAGTCGGTGGTGTTCGTTAGCCCGAGGGCGGCGATCGTGACCGGGGACGCAACGGTGCGAGGCCGAGATGCACTTTATGACTACTGGACGAAAGCCGTCGCCGCCGTTCCCGACCTGAAATTTAGACTTGAATCCATCGCCTGTGACGAGAACGCACAAACCGTTCTGGTCCACTACGTGTCGCATGCCGGTGGAAAGACACTCCGAGCATGCGAACTCATGCGGTTCGAGAATGGACTGCAAGTTTATGGCGAGGCGTTTTATGGCGCGGATGTTTCGGAGTTGTCGCAATGAGACCCGTCGAACCTTCAAGCGAGAATTTCTATCGTTGGGGAAACGGGTGTTCGGGCTGGCGCCTGCTCGACCTCGAGCACCTTCAGGTAAGGCAGGAAACAATGCCGCCGGCGACGGCTGAAGAGCCCCATGTACATCGTGAGGCGCATCAATTCTTTTATGTGCTGGATGGGCAAATGACGATCCTCACCCCCATCGGCGTCACGCTCATTGGTCCGAGTCAAGGCGTCCATGTACCGGCCGGGCAGCCGCACTGGGTCAGAAACGACGACGTTTCCGATCTTATATTCCTGCTCTCATCCAGCCCGAGCACATCCGGTGACCGCTACCCCTCCGACCCAATGGATTGGGGAGCTTGAACTTGGATCGACGGCCATCATCACGCAAAATTGCCGCCGGTGGTCAGGCCGCGCGATCAGGGACGCCGTAAAACGGTCAGCAGCCCCATTTCGATCTGACCTTCGCTGTATTCGTGCACAACCTCGCCTTGTTCAAGAAGCTCGAAGCCTGAGCACTCGGCCGTCGCCTCGATATAGGCGGAGCCGTGGGAAAAACAGCCTGCGCTGGCAAGCTCCGGGTTGATGCAGGGGCCGAAACCGAGAGGGTCCAGTTTGTCATTGGGATAGACCGTGAAGGCAAACAGCCCTCCGGGATCCAGTATATCGGCGACGCTTGGGAAGATTGCGGCCAGATCTCCGAAATGAATCAGGACGGCCGCAGCCGCGACCGCATCGAACCGAAGCGCGGTGGCGGAGAGAAACGACGCCAGATCGTCGCGGACAAGCGTGTCGTAAAGCGATTTTTGTCTTGCGACTGACAGCATCGCCTCGGACAGATCAATGCCCGCCAGATGCGCGGCCCGATCTCGCAGCAGGCCACCGACCAGTCCGGTTCCGCATCCTATGTCGAGGATCCGGTTGCCGTGTCGGGGCAACAGCCGGGCGAGCGCGTCGCCGACATGGCGATGCGCCAGATAACCGTCCGCCCGATCCCAATCGCGCGCCCTGAATGAATAGAGTTGGTCGAGCTGCGCCGCGGAAGCCCTTGAGGGGACCGGCCCCCTGTTCATCTGCGCCAAACGCATGCGGGCGCCATCGACGTCGTCCGGATTTCCGCCCAGATATCTCTCCAGATGGGCGGTGGCCTCTTCATGATCGCCGGCATCGGCCAGCAGATCTCCGAGCAGGAAGCGGGCGCCGGCATGGCCGGGCGCGTGTGACAGGCACCGGCGCAGGGGCTCGATTGCCGAGCCTCTGTTGCCCGTATCGGTCAATGCGACAGCCAGGTTGTAGAGAGCGTCCGGATAGGTCGGGCGACAGGCGACGGCGTTCTCGAACGCGGCGATCGCTTCCGGCAATCTGCCGTGCTTCCGCAACGCAATGCCGAGATTATTCCGGGCCGTCGCGTCGTCGGGTTGAAATTTGGTCACGGCTGTCAGCGTTTCGATTGCCGCCGCAAGCTTGCCTTGCGCCATTTCGATCAGGCCGAGAAGGTGCATCGCGTCGACTGGCGGCGGGTTTTGCGCGCAGATGTTGCGGCAGATGCTTTCGGCCTCGTGGAGACGCCTAGCGCCATACGCCTCCAGCGCAAGGCTCAGATCAAAGGTGGCGGTGGCATGGGTCAGGGGGGTGGTTCTCGCCATTGGCAGCCCTCAGTGTGCCAGCTCGATCTCATAGGTCGCCATCGGCCTCAGCGTCGCCACGCGGTCATAAAGGTGCCGAGCAGCCGCGTTATCCTCGACCGTTTCCCAGTAGAGACGCCGCCAGCCCTCCTGTCCGCCCAGAACCTTCAGATGCCCGATGAGCCTCGTTGCGATGCCCCGGCCCCTGTGCAGGGGAGAAACCCAAAGGTCTTCGAGATAACAGACGAGACGGAGCGAGAAGGTGTGGGGATGGAGAATTGTGTGCGCCAACCCGACTGGTTCCCCGGCCTGAAACGCGAGCCAGGCATTCATCGGTGAGGAAGGATCGAGTACGCGCTGCCACAGCCCGGCGATGACCGCCTCGTCCATGTCCGCGGCGCCGAAATGCGCGCAGTTTTCTGCCCAGAGTTTTTCCCAGCCGCTTCTGTCTATGTGGCTCGCAGCCTTGATCGTTATCGTCATCTCATTGCCCCGGGCGTTGCTTCATCGAGCAGATGGCCGGGCGCGTCGCACGGGATTTCCCCTTCGCGCAGCCAATCAAGCGCGAGCGGCCAGAGGCTGTCCCTGAACCGGTCATGGAAGAAGGCGAAATGTCCGATGGAGGATACGCCAATGTCGGCCGGGGCAATGCGCCAATGGTGCCGGTGGCTGGACGTGAAATAGGCGAGCAGCCGGTTGAGGGCCGCTGGCGTGCCGTGCGGATCGTCTTCAAGGCCAATCGCGAGTATGGGCGCCGTCACCTTGGCAAAGCGTCTTTGCAGGATTACAAATTCCCGCTCCCCACCGACGAAAAGATCCTGCCGCACGGTGTGCTCGAACCGGGCCTTCATCCGGCTCCAGTCCCGGACCACGCCCGCTGGCGTGTCCTCCATCCAGCCAAGCCGTTTGGCCGGAAAATAGCCGAACATCCTTGTCAGCAGCGGCATGACGATGTGCCACTTAATATACATGCGCCGGCGTTCGGCCTTGCCGTAATCCCGCCAATAGGCGAATTGGGATCCGACGGTAAGAATACGTCCGATCCGCCGGTTCGACGGCGCAAGCCCGATGGCAAAGCCGCCGATCGAATGCCCGACGACATGGATTTCCCGCCCCGGAAAACTGCGTTCAGCGTATGCGAGCGCTGCCTCCAGATCGTGCGCACCCCAATCCACCCAGTCGGCACGGAATCCGCGCAAGGATTTCGGTTGGGATTCGCCGATCCCCCGGTAATCGAAGGTGAGCACGTCGAACCCGTTGAGAAACAAGTAGTCGGCGAAGCGCGAGTAGTAGCGGCACTTTACAGACGTCGCGGCGCTGATGATCACGATCGGACGCACGGCCGCAACACCGCTGTGTCGCCATAGAAACCCGCCGAGAAGCCGGCCATCATCCGTTTCCAGGCGCACAGGCAAGGCCTGGCCTGCCACCTCCCGGACGCCAGCGATTTCTGTCTCATGTCCGGGGTTGATCACGCTCGCGCCCCTCGATTGTTGCTTTCAGGTATCTGTTTTTTCTTCGCCAGAATGGAGATTGTCGAATGAGCATCCCTCCATATGGCGTGAGAAGCACTCATTTGTTTTCGTTCTCTATTGCAGGCTCATTTGGCGAAAAGCTTGAAATCAGTCAGGGAAAGTCGATGCATCCAATCGTTCGCCTTCGAGAACTGCCGCTTCAGACACAATCGCATGGTGGGGCCTATGAAGCGCACATGGCTGCCGTCGCGGCGCCGTTTGGCGCTAAGCGACTTGGCGCTCGCTACATTGAAATACCCCCGGGCAAGAAGGCTTGGCCTTTTCATTGCCACCACGCAAATGACGAGCTCTTTGTCATTCTGGCGGGGGCCGGCGTGCTGCGATATGGCGAGGAAGAACATGACGTAAGCGCTGGTGATGTCGTCGTTTGCCCCGCCGGTGGTGTCGAAACAGCTCATCAACTGCGGGCAGCAGGTTCCGATCCGCTGCGCTATCTGGCGATCAGCACAATGAATGAGCCAGACGTTCTGGAATATCCCGATAGTGGCAAGGTGGCGGTTTTCGCGGGATCCGCGCCGGGTGGTGAAAAAGCAGCCCGAAGCCTGGAACTAACCGTGAAGAAAAATGCTGCTGTCGGATATTGGGAGGGGGAGGAATGAAGCGGAGTCAGAACAAGAGAAGTGCACTTTTCGCCATACCTACGAGTTGGATGCAGACACTTCTCATTGCGGCCGCTTTGTTGCCGACATCAGCGCTCGCAATGGAAATGACGAGTTCGTCCTTCGAGAATGGAGGAATAATACCTCTGCGCCATGCGCTTAACAGTTTGGGTTGCGAAGGGCAGAATATTTCTCCTGCTTTGCAATGGCGTGACGCTCCTCCAGAAACGAAGAGCTTCGCTGTCACAATGTTCGATCCGGACGCGCCTACAGAAAGCGGTTGGTGGCACTGGATTCTCGTAAACATCCCCGCGGATGTCACCAGCTTGCCGGAGCGATCCCAACCCAGAGAAGCGCTCTCGACAAACACCGACTTTGGCATCTCCGGGTATCGTGGCCCATGCCCACCAGTTGGTGCCCAGCCGCATCGTTACGTGGTTACGGTGTATGCGCTTGATGTCAGCACACTGCCATTGGCGGTTACCTCTTCTGGCGCAATGGCCAGTTACATGATCAATAGCCACGTGCTCGCGAAAGCAAGCATTGCCGGTTATTTTGGACGCTGAGACAATAACCGTTTGAAAAAGGCTGAAGACAGACCGGTGGCGGACTCGCAAGGCGCAACGGCAGGACGTCTGGTCATTCGCCAGCTTTCCAGCCAAGACACGGCGCATCTGGCGCCGCTCCTTAACGCTTATCGCGCAGAGATGTACCCCGCCTCAGAGACAGAGAACCTCCGTCAGGACGCTGCCACCGCCTTGCTGTCGAGCCAGACGGCCGAGGTGATAGGCGGTTTCCTGGACGGCAAACTGTCGGCATTCGCCGTTTTCTTCGATCTGCCGGAAGCAATTTCAAACGGACGCGCCGGACAGCTCGACGACCTCTACGTGGCTGCTGGCGCTCGCGGCCAGCGTCTGGCGCAAGAAATGGTCCAGGCGGTAGCATTGATCGGCAGAGCGCGCGGTTGGGTTCATCTGAGATGGCTTGTGCCAGAGGACAATGCAGCTGCGCTTCGGACCTATGAGCGCTTTGCCAAAGCAGCATCCTGGAAAAGCTACGTGTTGTGGTTGGGCGATGGCGGCTCTTGGTGAGGCAGAGCATCCTCAATCTCCTAGTCACCAGGTTTGCGAGCATCCACCTCATCGGGGCCGTTCGTTTTCACCCCTGCTGAAGGGTCATGATCTTCGCGACAGATAGAACGCCATGGCGGCCGAACTTGCGCCGAAAACACATGTGCCGGTCCAACCCCAGGCGGCATACGCAGCGCCTCCAACGCCGGCGCCGACCGCCCCCCCAGCGAGCATGGTCGCCATGAACACCGTGTTAAGCCGGCTGCGGGCGGTCGGGTCGAGTGCATAGACACGCGTCTGGTTCGCAACCTGCGAGGACTGTACGGCAAGGTCCATAACTAGGATACCGGTTACCAAGCTGATGAGGGAACCTTGCCAAAGCCCGAAGACGATGAAAGCGAGCGTGACGAGGCCAGCGCCAACTGACACGACGACGGCGGGTCCGCGTCGATCCGTAAAGCCCCCGGCAACTGGCGCGGCAAGCGCTCCGCAGACTCCGACAAGCGCCAGAAGGCCAACCGCCGTGCCACCAAGCTGATAAGGCGGTTCGGATAGTAACAGCGCGAGATTCGACCAGAAGCCGATAAAGGCTGCGAAAATCAGGAATTGCACTGCGACTGCTTGTCGGAGAACACCATGCGTTCGGAGAAGCGTCCATAAGGAACCAAGCAGCCGCAGATAGCTCAAGTCAGTTGTTGGCGGCACACGAGGCAGCCAGAGCGCAAGTGCCACCCCAATTACCGTCATCATTGCCGCCGAGAACCAGAATACGAAAGGCCAACCCCAAAGGTCCGAGATTGTGCCACTCACCGTGCGGGCAAGCAGGATGCCGATCAATATGCCGCCCGTCACTTTGCCAAGAATGCGTCCACGCTCGGAAGGTGGGGCAAGATGCACAGCGAGTGGAACAATCTGCTGCGTGACGGTGGTGAATAATCCGACAGCGAGACTGGCGACCGCCAGCCACACAAAACTTGGAGACAAGGCCGCACCAATCAACGCCATCACCAACACAACGAAAGTACGGAGAATGAGAGATTTGCGCTCCAGCCGGTCTCCGAGTGGGGCGAGAAGCAACACGCCGAAGGCATTACCTGCCTGGGTGAGAACCGGCACGATGGCAGCAGTGCCCGCGGCCAGCCCAAAATCTGCCGTCAGATGACCGAGGAATGCCTGATTATAGTAACTGTTGGCGACGGTCGCACCCGCGCTGACCGCGAGAAGGCGGACCAGTGCAGCGGACAAATGTTCAGATAGGGAGCTATTCGGTTTCATAGCAGCCGCTGGCCCGGATGTACTCGATCAGGGTGCGTTCCAGATTTCTGCCCCCAAGTGTAGCAATGTTCGGCATGACAATACGCCGGGTGGTTTTATGTCTGTCTTTACAGAAGGAAGTGATTGGCTGGCGGTTTGGATCAGACCGGAACTCAGCCTTCCGATAGTCCACATTGACGAGGAGAGGTCCTGACCACAGCAGCGTTGGTGTTGAGATATCGACGTCTTTCCAAGGTAAGGGCTTGTCGCCAAAATACCGCCCGACGATGAGGCCGTTGGCCTTAAAAACATACATCGGGCCACGGCTCCGGCGGCACCAGAACACCCCAAGCAGGAGCACCAGCGTCACTGCTATAAAAAAAGCTGTGGGGATGGCTCCCGTTGCAAACTGTGAAAGTGAATTGGCTTTGAAAGAGGCGATGGACATGCTGATCGCACCCAACAGAAACGGCAGCGTAAAGAAAAGAAGCAGCGCCGCCCGCCAATAGGACAAGTAGATCGGAAAATCAGGAAGATGCGTGGCGTTGGCGGGTTCCTCCGGTGCCATTATCGTGTCTCTCGCTCCGCTGGTCGGCATGTCTTTGCGGCCTCTGCCAGCATCCAGGTCCTGACATTCCTGATGCGGCGGTCGCGCTCAAGGGCCGGCGGATAGCAGAGGTAATAGCCTGCGTTTGCCGGCACTTGGTGCGGCATGATCGGGCCGAGCCTTTCGGCGGCTATGTCGCATGCGGCAATTTCGATGCCCGCAAAGGTAATTCCTGCGCCGTCGATCGCGGCCTTGAGGCCAAGGCCCGAAGAGTCGACGATTGTGACTGCCGCAGGTCGGGTCGGCCCGCCCGGGAGCGTTTCGTTCCAACGCTGGAAGTCCTCGCGCCGATGCTGGGACAGAAACAGGTTGGTTTGCGAGATGGCTTGGCGAATATCGATTTCGTCATTCGTTTGCCAGTCATCCGGACGGCCAAGCAACGTCACATTTTCGTCGAACAAGCGCTCGGAGAGAACACCAGCCCATTGCCCAGAACCATGGCGCACAGCAGCATCTGCAACGCCGGCGCCAAGATCGACGGCGGTTTGGGTCGTCGAGATCAAAAGTTCGAAGCCGGACCGCGCAAATGGATAGGACGCCATCCGTGGCGACAGCCAATGAACCGCGAATGTCGGCAGCATGGACAGGCGCAGGGGACCAAGCTTGCGCTCCTGCTTCACTGTGGCAACGGCCTGAATGATCCGCGTGAAGCCGACGGTGAGATCCGGAGACAACAGGCGTCCGGTCTCCGTCAGTTCAAGGCGCGGTCCGACGCGGCGCATCAGTTCCACCCCGAGCAGATCCTCGAGGATCCGGAGTTGATGACTGACGGCGGAGGGCGTCACGCCGATTTCCTCGGCCGCATCCTTGATCGACATGTGGCGTGCGGCGGCCTCGAAAGCGCGCAGGGCATTCAGCGGCACGGACAATCGCATCGTTTCGGTCATGGCGCGCTCGCTCTCGTATTTTCCGTCCTCGCCGGATGCCGCCGTTCTCCTCCTGCACTTGGCATCGAACAACGAAATCTCAGCTTTCTCTGAGGATTGCTCACTCGCCAGGCACGGATGTTGGGTGACAATGGGGTGTCTTTCAAAGGGGCCAAATTGCTATGAGTGACGTGCTTGCTTTCGATGATCGCGATGGCCTGATCTGGCTCGATGGAGCACTCGTTCCCTGGAACGAAGCCCGGCTCCATGTCATGACCCATTCGCTGCATGCCGGCGGGGCCGTGTTCGAAGGAATTCGGGCCTATGACGGAGGTATATTCCTGTCCAACGCGCATTTCTCCCGCTTCCAGCGTTCTGCCGAGATCGTCGGGTACACGCTTCCCTATTCTAGCCTTGAGCTCGTCAAAGCATGTGAAGCCGTTCTCTGGGCAAACGAATTGAAGGATGCCTATATCCGTCCCATTGCCTGGCGCGGCAGCGAGAGCGTTACGGTGGCCGCCCGCCACGCCACTATCCACGTTGCGATTGCCGCCTGGGATTGGCCGACGCCGGCCGCCGAGGGAAGGAGCACGACGGGTATTCGCCTTCAGCTCTCCTCCTGGAGGCGTCCGCGTGCCGATACGGCGCCGACGGCCTCCAAATGTTCCGGCCTCTACATGATCGGCACGCTCGCGCGGCATACCGCAAATGACGAGGGTTTCGACGATGCCCTGCTGCTCGACGTCGACGGAGATGTTGCCGAAACGACCGCGACAAACATCATATTGGTCGAGGGTCGCAAGCTCGTGTCCCCGGTGGCAGACTGTTTTCTCGACAGTATCACCAAACGCCATGTCTTCGCTCTCGCGCAGAAGGCTGGTCTGGAACTCGAAGAGCGAAAAGTCTCGCTGAAGCAGTTGTGCGCGGCCGATGAAGTCTTCGTTGTCGGCACTTCGATCGAGATCCAGCCCGTCGTCGAACTCAAGGGGCCAGCGATTGGAGCCCAGTGGAGCGTTGGCCCGCTTACCCAAAGCCTCATCGACAACTTTCAGAACTCGGTTCGCCAAAAATGTCCCGCATAGGCGGACACCCTTGCCCAAAGGGCCGGGTTTCGATGCTTTCTCCATGTCGTTCTTCTCGGAGCAAAAGATTTTTCGTGATTGCCAATAGTATTTGATGTTACACTTTTCGTAAAATGCAAAAGCGTAACATGACACTATCGGGCTGCTCACATGCGTCTACAATCACCCTGGCAACCTCGCCTTACTGGTGACATGGACTCTCCATGCGATCGGCTCGTCGCCGCCGTGTCGGAGGACATCGCAGCCGGGCGATTGGAGGTTGGAGACAGGCTTCCGGCCCACCGCGATCTTGCCTGGCGTCTCGGCATCGGCCTTGGCACGGTGACGAAGGCCTACGGAATCCTGGAGCGGCGCGGTCTGCTGCGCTCGGTCAAGGGACGGGGCACGTTCGTGGCCGTTACCGAAGCCCGCAGAGGTGACGTCATCGATCTTTCGCGCAACGCGCCGCCCACCGTCATCAGCGAGAGGCTTCTGTCCCGATCTCTCAACGCGATCGCCAAGCGTATCGACGCGGATGTTTTCAATACCTATCCGCCCGTAACAGGGCATCAGAGGTTCCGCCAAGAAATGGCGCGCTGGTTTCGCCGTCTCGGTCTGGACGCCGATCCTTCCTGCCTGCTTCTGACCAATGGTGCGCAGCACGCGCTGTCCGTCAGCCTCTCCACGCTCTGCGGTCCCGGCGGTACGCTCTATGTGGAGGAACAGACCTATCCCGGCTTGATCAACGTTGCGCGTCATCTTGGCGTGAAGCTCGCACCAGTCGCTATGGATGAGGAAGGCATGCTGCCGGATCAGCTTGAACGGGAGCTCGCGACAAGTCGCGGCAACGCGGCAGTCTATCTCACGCCGACGATGCAGAACCCGACCACGAGTTCGATGAGCAAAGCGAGAAGGAGCGCGATCGCGCAAATCTGCCGTAAGTCAGGCATCTTCGTGATCGAGGACGACGTTTATGCCCTTGCGCCCGACCCGGACTATCCGCCGATCGCGAGCCTTGCGCCTGAGCATGTCTTTTATATCAACAGCCTTTCGAAAACCCTCAACCCGGCCTTGCGGATCGGCGGTCTCGTGGCTCCGCGGGCGTGGCTGGAACGCGCGGAAGCAGCGATGCATGCCAGCGGGCTGATGGTCAGCCCGCTGAGTTGCTCGGTCATGGAACAATGGCTTCTCGATGGAACGGCCGATGCCATCAGCACGGCTATACAGGAAGAAGCCATTCGCCGCCGCGCGATGGCAATGGACTTGTTGGGGCACGCTGTACGCCAGCCTGTCCATGTCGGTTATCATCTGTGGGTTCCGCTAGGCCATTCCGATGCCGAGGCACTCGATACTGCGGCGAAGGCGCTGGGCATTCTGGTTACGCCGCCATCTTCAACCTCCGCGAATGGCAATAGCTCCGGAATCCGTCTTTGTATCGGCGCGCCAGCCTCTGAGGATCTTGAGCAGGCGCTTCCCGCGATCAGGCGCATAGTCGATCGCTTCAGGATCGAGACCGGCGCAGGGACGGCCAGAAATACCAGATCACTGCCGCCACTACGATAAGACCACCTGTGATCGCCGATTTCCCCGGATCTTCGGCGAAGGCCAACCAAACCCAAAGCGGACCGAGAACCACATCCAGAAGTGCGATCAAAGCCGACTCCGACGAAGCGACATGGCGTCCGCCCGCAAGAAATAACAGGAATGCGAGCGCGGTCGTGAGAAAAGCCAGCATGAATATTAATCCGAGCGCACCGCCCCCCGGAAGCTGGCCGGATGAGAATGGGAATGCCGCAATCGCACACAACGCTGCCCCGGCGGCATTCACGTGAATGATATTCAGGGCTCGATTACGACGTGTGACGATGAGAAGCGCCCCGAAGCTCAACGTCATTGCGAAGGCCAGCAAATTACCCTTGATATCGCTCGCGCCCAGTGACGTACCGGCAACGAGCACGATCCCGATCATAGATACCGTGCTCGCCATCAACAGGCGTCGCGAGGCCGCTTCACGACCGACCGCGAAAGCCAATGCGGCTGTCACGAAGGGAAGTGTCGCGTAGATGATCAAAACGTTTGCGACCGTCGTCATCGTGAGGGCGGCGACATAGCAGAACATTGCGGTGGCGGAGAAGCAGGCGGCCAGGCAGAAGCGCCAGTCGAAACGCACCGCTTCCGCCGGCCTTGCGATGGCGATGGCAACAAGGCAAAGGCAGGCGAAGAGAGAACGCCACAGGATCAGATCCCAAAGCCCAAGATCAATTGCGCGTACGAACAGGCCAGCAAGGCTCCAGAGCACGGTTCCTGCGCCAACCAGTATCAGACCGTAGACGCGCCGTTCCCCACTCTGTTCCTCTGACCGCCGCATCTCAGAAATAGAACCAGGTCAGGCCAAACCCGACGGCAATGACGATGCCGTGCAGGATGGTCGGATTGATCCAGCGAGCGAAGCGCGCACCGAGATAGCCGCGCGCAATTGCGCCTGTGAGAATCGCGAATGCGGGCCCCCAGGCTATGATCCCTGTGGCAATGAAAACTGCGACCGCGAGACTTGAGACGATTGTTGCCAGTGCATTTTTTACCGCGTTGGCCTCGTTCACATCGCTAAGCCCGATCAACGTCAGAACGGCCATGAGCAGGATACCGAGGCCCGCACCGAAATATCCGCCATAGATTGCGACGAGCAGATCCGTCGCAAAGATGACTGGCCTCGGCAGCATTCCGGGGCTGTCCCTTCTTAGCCAGGAGCGTAGCCTGGGACCGAGTGCAAACAGGATCGTCGCGACAAGCAAAAGCCATGGTATAAGCTGGCGGAATATTGCATTCCCAGTGATCGAAAGAAGTGACGCGCCGATAAGGGAACCGAGAACGAAAGCAGGCGCACTGGATTTCAGTCGCCCTGCATTCCGGCGCAATTCCTCCCGATAACCGAACAGGCTGGTCGCATGTCCAGGCCAGATCGAAATCGCACTTGTGGCATTGGCGACAACCGGAGGAACGCCAGCCGCAAGGAGCGCCGGAAAAGTGAAGAAAGTGCCACCCCCGGCGACTGCATTGCAGACTCCGCCAACAAGACCGGCGGCGGCCAAAAGGGCCGTGGTATTCATATCCATACCTGATCAACCCCGCTCTTCGAAAGCCAGCCGGACACCGAAGGCGATCAGGACCGAGCCAGTCACTCCATCGACGCCACGCTTGAATAGCGAACTATGGAAAACGCGCGTGAATGGCCGCGTCGCCGCCGTGATGGCCGCGAACCAGATGAGCCCCATGAGCGCATGAATGGCCGCCAGGGCCATGCTGAACATGACAACCGGGACATCCTGTGGAATGAACTGCGGCAGGAAGCTGACGTAAAACACGCCGACTTTCGGATTGAGAAGATTGGTCATCAGACCGCGCCAGAACCAGTTGGCATTTTTATGGGCCGATTGGCCTGCCGGCACGCTGTGAAGCACCCCTCCCTCCTCGACGCTTCTGCGGATTGCGCTCCGGATCATCCGCGCGCCCAGCCAGATGATGTAGCCAGCGCCGAGATATTGAAGAAGCCGGTAGCCGACTTCCGATACGGTGAGAACGGCTCCGAGACCCGCGGAAGCCAACAGTCCCCATGCCAGAACACCGGTTACGACCCCGGCGCCAGCCTGCATGGCCTGCTTGCCGCCCTCAACAGTGGCAGTGCGCAAGACCATGGCCGTGTCCAGCCCAGGCGTAATTGTCAAAAGAGCGGCGGCGATCGAAAACGCGGCAACGGCGGAAAAGGCATCCATGTCAGGACCTCAGGCCAGCGCAGAATGCACCGAAGAGCATCCGCCCCTGGTCCCAGATACCGAGGCCGCTTGCGCCATTGATATGGCCGCACGGGCCAATCTCGATGCAACCGGCACCCCATTCCTCAGCGCGTGCCTTCACATAGTCCGGGGTGGCATAGGGATCGTTGGCGCTTGCGACGATGAGGGCCGGGAACGGCAGACGATGACGTGGCGGACTTGCGAAGCTGACCGCTGCTGCCGGGAATGCAGCGGAAGCAGGATCAGGGACTGCGACCAGAAAAGCACCCATAACCCGGCCAGCGACCATCTCTGCCGCGTGCGCGACGAGCAGGCAGGCCAGACTGTGCGCGACGAGAAGAGGCGGCGATGGTGAATTGTCGATTTGCCGTTCCAGCGCCTCTTGCCAGTCTGCAAGATGGGGCTTCTCCCAGTCGGAAGGATGGAACCGGGTAAAGCGAGGATCTGACGCCTCCCAATGCGTTTGCCAGTGGGTTTCACCGGAACCGCCGATACCTGGCAATGTGATGAATGAGGTCATTCCGTCGCCCTTCTATTGTCGGGAAAGATCCATCGAAGGCTCGTAACTGCGGTCAGGAACATCCTTCGTGATCGCCTGCCCGCAAATCACGGCCTGACGCACGCCGTCGTAGGTCAGGACCGGGCTCCCGTGCAGGCTCCAGCCCAGGTTGAGGGCCTCAGTAATGCGGTGGCAGAAGGCAGCGTCATCGACGCCGGTCAGCAGACGATAAGCTCTCATCGTGCGGGTTCCCAATTTCCTGCTCGAAATCATAAGCGTCTTCGGGAAGCGCTAAACTGAAGTCATCTCAGCCGATCCGCAGTATTTCTCATTTCGCCATTTCTTGGACCGGCGAGCAGTGCGTAGTACGCAAAGGACATGAACGAGATATCCGACGGCTCCGTAAGGGTTACGGCGCTACGCCTTTTGGAAGAGGATCCACTCCTTGCCGCTTCCCGACGGGATTGGCCGGAGGCGGCCGGCGCTCTTGGTTGGCGATGGGAGACATTCGTCGACGAGGAGCTCATCAATCCATTTTGCGGCAGCCCGACAGATCAAGAACTCGACGCCTGCACACGGTGCCTGTTACGATTCGGTCGCCTGAGTTTTCTTTCCTCGGACGCCGAGCCATTCCGCTCGGCCGGCCACCAATTGCTGGAGACTGGTAGTCGACCCGATTTATTAGGCCGTATGCGCAAGATGCTGCTCAAAGAGCGGCTTTGGCTTGTCTCGGCGGATCATGAAGTTGCGATGAGAGAGGCGTATTTTGCCTACGGGCGATGGGACTTCGGGCACCAGCCCATGCTGGTGATGGACAGGGGCACCAAACCCGCCCCAGATGAAGCTGATTTTCTTGTGGGTCTCCTCGCAGGCGACGAACGAAGGTTGCGGAGAAGGCCGCGCGGCATGTTCGCCTGGGTCGCGCCCTTGGTGGATGGCGTCGGCATCCTCATCGCTCCCGCCAGAATCGGGGACCAAGAAAGTCTTGCACGGGATTTCATGGCGGATCACTACACGTGAGGAACGTCTTTCCCAAGACCGGACAAAAGTTCAGCGATCAAGCAGGTCGCTCGCCCGAGCCGACAGGGGGCACCCATGCTCTGCAAGCCGTTTGATCGCGTCGCGTGCGATATCGCTGTTGCCCGTGTTGCCGACGAAGCTCGACAGAGAATCCGAAAATTCCAATACGATATTGGCCGTCCCGACAGTTTGTCGGTAGTCCACACGGGAAACCACGTCATAGGGTTTCCTACGCCTCCGGATTACACGGCACTCGATATGGTCGGCGTGCAAAATAAGCGTTGGCTTCAGGTCACTCGATGACCAGCAAATCCAGGGTACGCCCCGCCAGCCCGAAAATGCAGCAACCAACGGAATGTTCGCGACCTCTCCTGCGGTCTCGATCCTGCTGTGCCTCACCACCGACAGGCGGTTCTTGATGGTGAGAAACAACGTCAGCCAGCCGACACCGATAAGCAGGACAATGGCGAAAATGAAAATCGTTGCTTCCGCTTTGCTCATCCGAGCTGGCCTGCCGTTTTGTACCTCGGAGGCAAGGCGCATTCTGCGGGACGCATCTTCCAGCCGATCATCTCAATAATCGTAGTTTTCATATTCGCGGGTACTCAGTTCATCGTCCGGAATGAATTCTTCTTCATCTAGGGTGAAAGCCACCCAAGCCCGCATATGGAGTGTGAACAACGGCTCGTCTGCCGCCCTGGCAAGGGCAAGAGCGGCGCTGCGAGCCTCTCCGATCGACCAACCCGTACTGTTGAGGGTCAACCAGGCTTCCTTTAGACGACCGCTCTTAAGGTACTCTCCGAAAACTTCGTTCAGCGGCGCATTCGCGACAAGCCAAGGCGGTGGTTGAGATGCCCCATTTCTCAGCCCCGATCGCCCGTGCTCACTGAGCTCGAAATAGGCGACATCATTTGGATTGTCGTCAGATAAACCGGACAGGCTGATCGCCGACGGCGCAGCCCGTCGTGCGCCGATGCCAATGGGCACGCGTCCAGTATACGCGGCGAGTTTGTCCAGCTTTTCCGGATCGTCACCGAATTCAATTGTGTGAGCGTCTATTTCAGCAAATTGACGACCCGAAATCCCGGCAGCCTTGCTGAATGCCGCTATTTCTTCTGCCTCGTCGCAACCATCCGTATAAACGAGCGCACGGACCAACAGCCAGTTCGCAAATTGCTCATCGTCAAGAGCGACTTCCTCCAGCAGGAATTGGTCCTCCGGCCCCGCGCAGACATAGCGTCGGATATCGTCCGGCTCGTCACAGAACCAGCGCATCCAGATCCCTTCATATTCCGGCAGGCTACCATTCGAGGTGATGGGAATTAGAGCGGGCGGGCAACCATAGTATTCGGCAGGCTGACCGATCAGAAAGGTTTCCTTAAGATATGATCCAAGCCGGTATTTTCGCAACCAATTCGGAACGCCGAATTCTTCGAGCAGCACGTCGTATCGATCAAACATGTCTTTCGTCCTCCAACGACTGTATCCGCACGTAGTGAGCGATGACTGCTGTTTGAACTGAGAAATTCTCAAATGATCTCCTTAATTTCTCACTAGTAAAAGGGTCGGAACAGGCATGAGCCTCTCGACGACTTCTGGCGTTGTCATGTGTCTGAACATAGAGCGGCGCGAGTCGTCGATTGCGACGTTTCTTCAACGGACCCCATGTGAAAGGCACGCAATGAGATTGGTTCAACACGCTTGGAGATTTACGGCTCCCTTGGTTGCCGCATTCTGTGTTTTCGCTGCATTGGCGGAGGCCCAGGATCGTCAGCTTACTAGGTCGGATGGAAGCGTTCTAGACTGGTCGATCGAGCGTCCGTCGGGTGACGCAGAAGTTCCAATCATGATCTTCATGCAGGGATCGGGTTGCGCGCCGGTCAGCGCCAGCACCGGAATCGCGCTGGCCCGCGCGGTTTTCGATGGTTTCGCCGCCGTGACCCTCGAGAAATATGGGGTATCGCCCGCCGGCGACCCGAAGGCCTGCTCTGAAGCCTTCTATCGCCACAGCACCAATAGCCAACGCGCCGAAGACTATCTGCTTGTCGTGGAAGAACTCGACGACATTGCGTGGTGGGATGGCCGGCTGTTCGTATTTGGCGGTTCTGAAGGGGCAGAGGTGGCGGCACGCTTTATCGCCGCCCATCCTGTCGATGCTGCGATCCTGATGTCGCTCGGTGGCGGGCGCACCTTTGGAGAAGATGTCCGGGAGGTCATGCTCGACGACATGAAACGCTCGGGCGTACCGGCGGAGCAACTGCCTGATATCGATCTGGCGTTTCAGAATATCCGCGAAAACCCTAAAAGCGCAGAGATCTGGGGCGGATCGAGCTTTGTCTATTGGGCCGACAGTATCGATCGCCGCGCCGCAGACTTCATGATGGAAAGCGATGCCCCCATGCTTCTCATTCAAGGGGGCGCCGACCGGTCCGTGCCGGTCGCCTCCTCGCGCCTGGCCGTCGCGCTCCTTGAGCAGAGCGGCAAGTGCAACCTCACCTATTGGGAAGAGGCGGGGCTCGACCATGGCATGGTCGACGGAACGGGGACAAGCCAGCTGGCGGACATACTGGAGCTGTCCAGGCACTGGCTTCTGACGCGCACCGGCCGGACTTCGGCATGCCCGTGATGCGAATGGAAAAGTTCCTTTTTACGGTACCGCAAGCGTCAGAAGTTCACGGCGGAACTCTGGTTCGCTCAACACCACTTCGCCGGCGCCGAGGGCACGGGCGTGGTCCAGCGCGCGCGATGTGAGGCGCTGGGCTGACTCGACGCTTTGCGTCAGGGGCAATCCGCGCGCGAGCCCCGCGACGATCAGCCCGGCGCACAGATCGCCCGTTCCCGGCAGCGCAACCGGCAGGTGCTCCACAGGATGACGGCTTGCGCCGGCGGCTCCGAGTATCACGCTTTCAATGTGGCCGGCGGCCGTATCGTCGAGCGCGCAGCCCGTGGCGATCAGATGGGCTTCGGACGCGATGCGGAGAAAGGCTCGCGCGGCTTTGAGGTCCGCCATGGACGCGACCGGCTGCCCGGTCAGCCAGCTCAGTTCAAACGGGTTCGGCGTCGCGATATCGGCCATCGGCAGCAGACGGTCGCGCATGACGTCGGCGATCGCCTCCGGCACATAGAGGCCGGGGCCGGTATCGCCCATCACGGGGTCGCAGACGTAAGTGAGGCGCGGATTGACGGCCTTGGCCTCGGCCACGAAATCCGCGACCATCAGCGCCACATCGAGCGAGCCGATATAGCCTGTCAGGATGAAATCCGCGCGTTGCGGCAGGCCGCGCTCGCGTGCGCCCTGCAACAGATCCGAGAAGAATTCCGGCGGCAGAGCCCGGCCCCGCAACGGCGGATAGTCGGGCGTGTTGGAGAAGATGACCGTCGGGATCGCCGCCACCTCCAGCCCAGCCGCGAGCATCGGAAACACGGCCGCGGAATTGCCGACATGGCCGAACACGACCTGGCTCTGGATCGATATCACGAAGGGAGGAGGGGTCATGCCGTACCGTCCAGTCTGTTGCGCCAGTCTTCCACCCGGCGGCTTTCCAGCCGCCGGACCGCATATTTCCGCCAGCCTTCGGCGAGCACGTCAAGCTCCGCCATGCCGGCGAGTTCCTCGAGGTTCAGCCGGTCGACATAAAGCGCATGCCAGAGTCGGTGGAGCGTCCAGTCCGGCGCGACGCGGTCGACACGCTCGAGCCGGTCCCCCGTCTTCACGAGTCCGTCTTCCAGCACGCGATAATACCAGCCTGTGCGGCCGGTCTGCTGCACGCGGCGGGCCATGTCGCGCACCTCGAAGCGATGATTGAGTTTCCAGCAGGGCTGCCGCCCCTGCGAGACCTGCAGGAGTGCAGTGCCCAGCCGGAAAACATCCCCCACTGCGACGGTGTTTTCGGTCGGGCCCAATGCCGAGATGTTCTCGCCAAATCCGCCGGGAACGGCAAGCGCGGGCAGATCGCCGAGTTCTTCACGCCAGAGCGGATAATGATCCAGCGGGTAATGATGCACGGCCTTTTCGACGCCGCCATGCACCCGCCGGTCCGCCTGCTCGTCGCCTTCGAACCCTTCCGGGCCGAGCCGAAGCGGTCTGTCTACCATCGTCTTCATGATGCCGCTTTGCGCGTCGCTGCCCGGCAGCGGTCTGGCGCGCCCGGTCAGAAGGGTGATCACGGTCATGCCGGCAAGTCCTTCAGCCATGCCCGGAGCATGGATTGGCCGGCATGCCTCAGTGCCGGACCATGCGCGATGGCGTCGCGGCGCAGGCTGGCCGGTTCGATGCCGGCCTCAGCCAGTTCCACGCTGTGGCCAATGAGCCAGCGCTCAAAGGCGGGCAGTTCGCCTGCTTCGGGGTGGAATTGCAGCCCCAGAACGGTTGGGCCCATGGCAAAGGCCTGCGTTGCCGAGGCCGCCGTTCCTGCGAGAGTATCCGCTCCATCCGGGATATCGAAGGCTTCGCCGTGCCAGTGGAGAACGGGCACATCCCGCAGG
Organism: Ochrobactrum sp. CGA5; assembly: GCF_006345815.1. Taxonomy (GTDB): domain Bacteria; phylum Pseudomonadota; class Alphaproteobacteria; order Rhizobiales; family Rhizobiaceae; genus Brucella. Next base: position 585,637 of record NZ_VCIG01000005.1, read on the forward strand.
TGACGAAGCGGGCTGTTGATGCCTGCCTCCGTCAGCGTCAGGGCGGAAAAGCCGATTTCCTTGCGCGGCATCGGGGCGACCTTCGCGCCGAACGCCGCGGCCATGAGCTGCGCGCCAAGGCAGATGCCGAGTGTCGGGCGGCGGGCGGCCAGGCGCGGGGCCAGCCAGTCGCGCTCTGTCTTCATGCAGGGATAGGCTTGCGTGTCATTCACCCCGATCGGGCCGCCGAGCACCACCACGAGATCGGGACCGAGCGGATCCGGCAAGGCATCGATGCCAGCTTCGGCTTGGTTGAGCCGGTAGCCTTCTTCCTCAAGCACCGGGCCGAAGTTGCCAAGGTCCTCGAAAGCGAGATGGCGCAGGATCAGGGCGGATTTCGTCATGGGGACCTCTTGCGTTTTTCCACGTGTCTCGCGAATATCCGGCCTGTGTGAAAGAGCCAGTTTCGTAAATTTGGGTAGGCCGGTTGTCATGGCATCGGAACCGCTAGCGCTGGATATCGAGAAGGAGCCTTCCGGCCCGCTGTTTCTGGCGATTGCCGACGCGATCACCCGCGATATCATGCGTGGCCGCCTGAAGCCCGGCGTTCGCCTGCCGGGGACGCGGGCGCTGGCGCGCGAGCTCGGCGTTCACCGCAACACGGTCGACGCCGCCTACCAGGAGCTCATGACGCAGGGCTGGCTCCATGCCGAACCGGCGCGTGGCACATTCGTCGCCGAGGATCTGCCCGACAGCATGGCGGAGCCGGTTTCCGTGACCGTGCCCCCTGAGCCCGCAACCGTCCGCCCGCGTCTCGCCTTCAGCGATGGTGCTCCCGATCCGAGGCTGGTGCCGGACAAGGCGCTGGCGCGCGCCTTCCGCCGTGCATTGCTGTCGCCGGCCTTCCGCAGCGGCGCGGATTATGGCGATGCCCGGGGCACGCCGGTCCTGCGTCACGCGCTGTCGTCCTATCTCGCCACGGACCGGGGCGTGGTCGCCGATCCGGCGCGGCTGCTGATCACGCGCGGCAGCCAGATGGCGCTGTTCCTGGCAGCCAAGGCGGCGGTGAAGCCCGGTCAGGCGATTGCCGTGGAGGAACCCGGCTACCCGCTGGCCTGGGAGGCCTTCCGGGCCGCGGGCGCCGCCGTCCGGGGCGTTCCCGTCGATGCGGGCGGGCTGTCGGTCGCGGCGCTTGAGGCGGCGATTGAACGCGATCCGCGCATCGCGGCGATCTATGTCACGCCCCATCATCAGTATCCGACCACGGTCACCATGGGCGCGGCGCGGCGGCTGCAGCTTCTGGACACCGTCGAGCGTCACGGCATCACGCTGATCGAGGATGACTACGATCACGAGTACCGCTTCGAGGGGCGCCCGGTCCTGCCGCTTGCGGCCCGAGCCCCGGCAGGCCTGCCGCTGATCTATGTGGGCTCGCTCTCCAAACTGCTCTCGCCCGGTATTCGCCTCGGCTATGCCATGGCCCCGGAGCCGCTGCTGACCCGCATGGCGGCCGCCCGTGCGGCCATCGACCGGCAGGGCGACGCGCCGCTCGAGGCCGCGCTGGCAGACCTGATCCGCGACGGCGATCTCGGCCGCCATGCGCGGAAGGCCCGTCGCATCTATCGGGCCCGGCGCGATGTCCTGGCGTCGGCGCTGTCGGCGCATCTGGGCGGGCGGATCTTCTTCGATCGGCCAGCGGGCGGGCTGGCGCTGTGGCTGCACTGCGAGAATGTCTCCGCCGACACCTGGGCGGAGCGGGCCGGCGCGGCCGGGCTTGCGCTGCTGCCCGGAACGCGTTTCGCCCTTGATCGCGTAGCGCCGCAAGCCCTTCGTCTCGGCTATGCGGCGCTCGACGAGGGGCAGATTGCCCGGGCGGTGGATATCCTCGCCCGAAGCCTGCCCGATTGAGCTACTCGGCCGCCATGGCGGAGCCTTGCGGCCTGGCGGGCGCCACATGCATCCCGAGCCGTTGCAACAGGTCGTGGTCCTTCCAGGCCGCGGGGTTGCCGGTCGTCAGCAACTGATCGCCAACGAAAATGGAATTCGCGCCGGCAAGGAAGCAGAGCGCCTGCAACTCGTCGCTCATCCCCGTGCGTCCGGCGGAAAGCCGCACCACGGAGGCCGGCGTCAGGATGCGGGCGAGCGCCACGAGACGGACGAGCGCGAACGGATCGACCGGGCTTGCGGTTTCCTGCACCGGCACGCCCTCGACCGGGTTCCACAGGTTGACCGGCACGCTGTCGGGATGGGCTGGCAGGGTCGCGAGCGTCACCAGCATGGCGATGCGATCCTCTTCCGTTTCGCCCATGCCGACGATCCCGCCGCAACAGACCCTGATGCCACCCTTGCGAACATGCTCGACCGTCTCCAGCCGATCCGCCATCGTCCGCGTGGTGGCGATCTCGCGGTAATAGTCCGGCGAGGTATCGATATTGTGGTTGTAGAAATCGAGCCCGGCCGCCTTCAGCCGCGCCACCTGATCCGGTTTCAGCATGCCGAGCGTCATGCAGGTTTCGAGCCCGAGTTCCGAGACTCCCTGCACCATGGCGCAGAGCTTGTCCATGTCGCGGTCCTTGGGGCTGCGCCAGGCAGCCCCCATGCAGAAGCGCTGCGCGCCCGCATCCCTCGCGCGCCGGGCGGCTGCCAGCACATCGTCGGTCGCCATCAACTTCGTCGCCTTGACGCCGGTCCGGTGGTGGGCCGATTGCGAGCAATAGCCGCAATCCTCGGGGCAGCCGCCGGTCTTGATGCTGAGGAGGCTCGCCGTCTCGATCGCGGTCGGATCGAAATGGGCGCAATGCAGGGTCTGTGCCCGGTGGATCAGGTCGGGAAACGGAAGGGCATGGATCGCCCGCGCCTCGTCCATGGTCCAGTCGGTTCTGATCTTGGCGCCGGTCATGCCGCGCGACCCTTGAGGCGGCCGAGGCCGGTGATCAGGGAGACCGCCAGCGCGATCTTGATCAGATCGCCGAGGATGAACGGGGCTAGACCAGCGGCGATCAGGCCGGAGGCCGGCACGAACAATGCGAGCCATGCCAGGCCGAAGGCATAGACCACGGCGAGACCGGCGAGCATCGCCAGCGCCAGCCACATCGGGCTATTTCCTCCGGCCAGCCTGCCGATCACGAGGGTCGAGAGCAGGTAGCCGATGAGATAGCCGCCGGTCGGCCCCGCCATGTAGGCAAGTCCGATCCCGCGCTCCGGCGAGCCGGAAAATACCGGCAGGCCCATCGCCCCGGCGGCGAGATAGGCGGCCATGGCTGCAAAGCCGAGACGGGGACCGAGCGCCGCGGCCAGAAAGAACACCGCGAGCGTGTGCAGTGTCATCGGTACTGGCCAGAACGGTATCTGCACCTTGGCGCCGATCGTGATCAGCACCGCGCCACAAAGCGTGAGGGCTGCACCGCGCCAGAGCGATGCCGGGCGGGTCAGGGAGGGGATGAGCAAGGCCATGAGGCTGTTCTCCGAAGATAGGTTTCGACACTATCTATAATTCCGGAGACATCTTCACGCGTTCAATACAGATTATAGATAATCATCCAGGAATCTCATAAGTCTCTCTGATATCGGCATTTTTTGATGTCGGCTTGCGCTTGCCGATCCAGCCGACATGGCGTGCCAGGGTCGAACAGGCAAATTCGGTCTGGCCCTTCCGCAGGGCATCGAGGATGGCACGGTGGTCGTGATCTGTGCGCGCCTCCCAGTCGCTGCGCCATGCGGCGAACAGGAAGCGTGCGCTCGCCGCCTGCAGGTCGTCGATCGTGTGCAGCAGGCGCGGCATGTGGCACGGCGCCAGGATCAGATGATGAAATCTGCGGTTCGCGGCCTCCCAGTCCCGGACATTGCCTGCGCGATCGCCATGCCGGGTAACCTCTTCCGCCTCATCGAGAATCGCTCGTGTCAGGTTTGGCGCGGCGTGGCGCAAGGCGAGCGATTCGAGGCTCGCCCGCATCTCGGCGACCTCGCGCAATTCGGCGATATCGAACTCGGTGACACGAAACCCCCGCCAGGGCTCGCTCTCCGCCAGCCCCTGCTTTTGCAATGCGCGAAATGCCTCGCGCACCGGCACGTGGCTGGTGCCGAACTCCGCCGCGACATGATCCTGCCGCAACCGTGCGCCGGGCCGTATCGCGCCCGATATGATCCGATCCGCGAGAATGCGCGCAATCCGGTCGGAAATGGTTTCATCGGTCTCTTTGGTCATGCATTATAGATAATCGACGTCACATATGAAGTCGACGTTAGTAGCTCGAATTGGACCTAGGGTGCGGCGAGCGACGAACTGGCTTCGGTTTGTTGAGGCGCAAGCATTCGACCGTAATCATCGGCCGCGCTATCGGGCACCTTTATGTGCTCTATCCCAACACCAACGGCTAAAGTCGCCCATTTTGGCGGCAAGCAACCCCAAGAGAAGGCCCGGTCCCGATCACTGTTCCGACCTCAGCACGTTGACAGCAGCACTAAGGTCGACTTATACGAAGACTTGTATCGGAGCGCATACCAGCGTGGGCAGCTAATTTTGAGCTGCTTTTCGTCGATATACTCACAAACATTTCTGAGCCGATCCAGATAGGATATTGATCCATCTGGCCTTGTCGCGAGATCCCTCTCTCGGCCTCTCCTCCCGTCCATTCATCCCGCCCAAACGCGATCGCGATCGCGAAGACGTATTTTTGTCTGAAACAGCTTCAAAGAGAGCAGAAGATCAATGGTAAATACATCAGAAAAGACGTCGGAAAGCTCCAACCAGCATAGACCCTTTCTCGCTATCCTAGCCTTGGCGGTTTTTTTCGTAGGCGCAAGCGAGTTCATGCTTTCGGCGATGCTTGGACCGCTAGCTGAGGCATTCCGCACGTCTCCGGCTCGTGCCTCGTGGCTAATCTCCGGCTACGCCTTCACTTACGCTTTGGCGGCTCCTATTCTGGGATATCTTTCAGACCGTATCGACCGTGTTCGTTTCCTACTCTTTGCTCTTCTGGCCTTTGCTATCGATGGAATAGGAATTGCATTTTCGCCGACTATCGAAATTGCAATGGTTCTTAGAGTCTTCGGTGGGCTAGCGTCTGCTGTAATCATTCCAACGGCGTTCGCCCTGGTTTCCGAAATCGTCCCCAGGGAAAGGCAGGCTGGTGCGATGGGCCTTGTCATGCTTGGAATGACGTTCGGCATTGCGCTGGGTCCAGCCCTCGCAGGCGTGCTCACCGAGTGGGCTGGTTGGCGACTGCCCTTTCTCACGAGCGCAAGCGGATGCGTTTTGGCGTTCATTATCGGTTCCAGAACGACCCCCGGTAATTATTCACCCTCATTCGCCAGAACTACAGTGCATTTTCATTGGATGAAGAAATGGAATGTAATGCGACCGCTGATAGCCAAGGGTGCCTGGAATGGAACAGGCGTGGCCGCTTTCCTACTCTCGGGGGAGATGCTCAAGCAACGCTACAACTTGAACACAGCAGAAATTGGCGTCACGGTTACTGCGTTTGGTTTCGGTTTAGGCATCGGAAATCTGTCTGCGGGCTGGATACGCCGCTTATGCGGCCGAGAAGAAATATCACTCATCGCGATAACTGCATTACTTGCGCTGTCGATCGCAGCCTTCACCACAGTCCCTCTCCCTTTCATCGGGGCCGTAACTTGCCTAGTCCTATGGGGATTTGCACTCGGCGCCGGCGCGCCAAGCAGTACAACGATATTGGCGGAGCGATCTGGGCATAGCAAAGGTATGGTACTTGCTTTTGCTGAAACGCTCAATAACGTGACAATTTTTGCAGTGCTCCCCGCAGCAATACGTTCAATCGATCGCGGTGACAATATTTCCCTCATATTGGTGTTGGGTACGGGCCTTTTTGTTGGAATAATTCTGACGTTGATTGATGGCTGCCTTTCGCGACCGGTCTCGGCCGAACAATCAAAGCCCCCCGACCTTTCGGGAAGGAATTGATTGAGCATCATTCGATCGAGGAGATGGCTGGGAACGTGACAGGCGGGCTGCAGGCCTGCGTGGACGGTTACGGGAGGCGTGTCTTCCAAGGCCAATCCGATTTGCACGACATAGCGCGATATTACCGCACAAGCGCCTGCAAGGACTTTTCACATTCAGCTTCTATCGCTTTCTATGGTTCTCATGATGATCGGAGGACATGGAATGAATACCCCAAATTTTCGTCGAACGATTCGGCGCCAGCAGCTACGTGAGATGGTCCCCCTGGCTGACAGCACCATTTATGAAATGGAGCAGCGTGGCGAGTTTCCCCGCCGGTTTGCGCTCTCTCCGCGTTGCATCGTTTGGGACTTGGCCGAGGTCGAGGCTTGGCTGATGGCACGGCGGGCTGCGCCGATCCGGCGCGCCCGACACCCCGATGTCACCAAGCGTAAAACCCGCCCCATCAAAGGGCAGGATCAAGCTCCATCAGGGGCATAGCTTGCGGCAAAAGCGTGGGAGCGTACTTACGACCGTCGATCCAGGCATCCACAGTATCCGCCCACTGCTGCATCATATGCCGGCGCTGCACTTCATACTCAGCCTTGTTATAGACGCCGCGCGATGAGCGGCCATCCTCGTGCGCCAAGCACTTTTCGATCCAATCGCTGTTAAAGCCCAATTCGTTTAGCAGCGTCGACCCGGTGCGCCGCAGATCGTGTACGGTGAACGGCTCCAGCGGCAACCCCTCCTTCTTGGCCTGTGCGACGACAGCGTAGGTGATACGGTTAAAGGTCGCGCGGGACATGGGAGCATCAGCGTCGTACCGGGACGGCAGAAGATATCGGGAGTTGCTGGAGCAGGTTTTGAGCGCGATCATGATGTCCAATGTCTGTCGGCACAGGTAGACGTTGTGCGGCTTCGACCGCTTCATGCGTTCCTTTGGTATCGTCCAGACAGCGTTGTCGAAATCGATCTCGTCCCACACCGCGTCCTGCAGCTCGCTCTTTCGGACCATGGTCAGGAGGAAGAGCTTCATACCGAGGCGGATCGTTGGCAGCGTCGCGACATGCTCGAGTTGCTTGAGCATGATGCGGATCTCGGCGGGCGACAATGCGCGGTCTTTCGGCGTAAAGGTGGCGATTGAGGCCGGACCGACGTCATCGGCCGGATTGACGACCTTCTCGCCGTGCAGAATGGCATAGCTGTAGATCTGCTTCAGGATATCCCGCACATGGATAGCCGTTGCAGGCGCACCTCGTTCGACGATCTTGCCGCAGTGGGCACGCAGGTCATCAGGTGTGATCTCCGTCAGAAGACGATTGCGCCAGACGGGCATCAATTCGCGTTCGAAGATGGAGCGCCGCATCGCGCGCGTGCTGTCGGCCATGGTTGCGTTCGTCAGCCACTTCTCGCCGAACTGACCGAAGCTCTTCGCTTCCTTGATCCGGCGCTTCTCCCGCTGCTTCTCAATGGCAGGAGACCGCCCCTCGGCAATTGCGCGCCGTGCGTCGATGCATAGCTCGCGAGCTCTGGCGAGCGATATTCCGTCACGGGCATACCTACCGAGATAGACGGTCTCTCGCCTGCCGTTCAGCCGATAGTCGAGCCTGAACGAGATGGCGCCCGACGGTGCAACGCGCACATACATGCCGTCACGATCAGATACCTTGTACATTTTGGCTTTTGGTTTCAAGCACTTGAGTGCTGCATCGGTCAACATTTCGGGCCTCCTTGCGGAAAAGTACCGTCACGCGGTTTTTGGAGGCCGTCAGCGTCGAAAACGCTTTTAATTCAGCGTCTTATATCAAAAAAAGTACCGTCACGAGCCTCATTGCTCCTGACGGTACTTTCGTTTTTCCGTTTGATCAATGGGGGCGAGGCCCGTCAGCGAGGCTGCCAAACGCGATCTATGCCCACCGATAGATGTCGATAGGCATAGAAGGAATTTATTTTTATTTTCAGTTAGTTAGATCGCATTTCAGCGCGAAATAGGCGGCGTTCGGATGGGTCTGAATCATTCCCACTCGATTGTGCCGGGCGGCTTTGAAGTCACGTCATAGACGACGCGATTGATGCCACGGACCTCGTTTATGATGCGGGTTGCCGCATTTCCCAAGAAGTTCATGTCATAATGATAGAAATCGGCCGTCATACCGTCCACCGACGTGACAGCGCGAAGGGCACAGACGAATTCATAGGTACGGCCATCACCCATCACGCCAACAGTCTGAACGGGCAACAAAACAGCAAAAGCCTGCCAGATTGCATCGTAGAGGCCAGCTTTGCGGATTTCATCCAGATAGATCGCGTCGGCTTCGCGCAGGATCTCTAGTTTCTCGCGCGTAATGCCACCCGGGCAGCGGATAGCGAGGCCAGGTCCGGGAAACGGATGACGACCGATGAAGCTGTCCGGTAGGCCGAGTTCCTTGCCGAGCAAGCGTACTTCGTCCTTAAACAGTTCACGCAATGGTTCGACAAGCTGCATCTTCATGCGCTCCGGCAAACCACCAACGTTATGGTGCGATTTGATTGTGACCGAAGGACCACCGGTAAACGAGACACTTTCGATCACGTCTGGATAGAGGGTGCCCTGCACAAGGAAATCCGCACCGCCGAGCTTCTTGGCTTCTTCCTCGAACACCTCGATAAAAAGGCGGCCAATCGTCTTACGCTTCTTTTCGGGATCGGTTTCACCTTCCAGCTCACCGATGAAACGATCAGCAGCATCAACGAGAATGAGCGGCAGATTGTAGTGTTCGCGGAACATTTCTACGACCTGCTGCGCTTCATTTTTGCGCATCAACCCGTGGTCAACGAGAATACAGGTCAACTGATCGCCAACAGCTTCATGCGCCAGAAGCGCCGCAACTGATGAATCCACGCCGCCTGAAAGTGCACAGATAACCTTGCCGCTTCCGACCTGCTTACGGATTGCTTCCACCGCCTGTTCGCGATAAGCGCCCATCGTCCAGCCTGGCATTACGCCGACAATACGATGAACAAAGTTCTGAAGAAGCTTCGCACCATCTGGTGTGTGTACGACTTCGGGATGGAATTGAACGCCGTAATATTTGCGCTTTTCGTCAGCAATGGCTGCAAAAGGTGCGTTTGGTGACGTGCCAATAATAGTGAAGCCTTCGGGTAGCGATGTAACGCGGTCGCCATGGCTCATCCAGACCTGATGGCGGGTACCCTTAGCCCAGATTCCTTCAAATAGGGGGCTATCTTCCTGCACATCCAGAAAAGCACGACCGAATTCGCGATCATGGCCACTTTCGACCTTACCACCTAACTGGGCGCACATCGTCTGTTCGCCGTAGCAGATGCCAAGGACAGGAATTCCTTCTTCGAAAACCGCCTGCGGTGCACGCGGTGACCCAATATCAGTCGTCGAATGAGGGCTACCTGAAAGGATAACACCTTTCGGCTTCAGCCGCTGGAAAGCCTCTTCTGCGGATTGGAAAGGCACGATTTCACAATAGACGTTGGCTTCGCGCACGCGACGCGCAATCAGCTGCGTAACCTGGCTGCCAAAGTCGATGATTAAGATTGTGTCGGGATGTGCTGTGGTGCTCATGTGCAGCATCTATTTAAAAAGTGACCGGGATGCAATGGCTATATGGATTATAGACGTCATGCTCAACAAGTGCCTTGTCAAAAATCGACCTATCCTGACATAGCATTGTCAGGAGCCGACAGGAGGCCGTCCACGATTGCGCACTCCAAACGTTCTACCGCCTGGGCCAGCTTTTCATCTATAATGTGTAAATATTGGGTCCAGTCGCCGACATGCTGCAACTCGCTTGTGCCATCGGAGACACCACGAAGCCCAACAAGCGGAACTCCTACAAGCTGACATGCGCGCAGACAGGCATAGGTTTCCATATCGACCATATCAGCATCAATCGTCGCATAGGCTTTTCCAGAAACGATATTGGCACCAGTTGAGAGCGATGCTGCACGAATTTCCGGCACAGAGATAGGTAGCGCGATCACTTTGGGAAGATCAAGAAACGGCGTTGCACCCTTTTCAAACCCCAACGGAGAAGCATCCATATCGCGATAAGACACGGAAGATATCTGAAACACTTCCGCCTGCGGTAAGCTGGCTGAGCCTGCGGAGCCAAGCGAAATCACCAGATCGGGCTTTTCTCCCGCCAGCATCAGCTCTGCAAGAGCATATGCAAGATTTGCAGCCGCCTCTACCGGTCCTACCCCGATCATGACGGGCGTGAAGAGATTCGCCAGATGACGCCCATATTCGGCATCTACAGCCATAGCGTAGAGCAGACGCTTTCCGGCGACAGTTTTTATCATCCTTGTAGGCCCTTTCTGTCCTGCACGACCATCATCGTTCCGGTCATGGTTGCAATCAAGCGTACTTCCGTGTCGGTAACCGCAAATGCCAGCCCATCACTCACCATGATTGTACGACCGGGTTTGGTGACCTCACCGCGAAAGAGAAACCGCTCTCCCTTGCCCGGAGCAAGTAGATTCACTTTGAATTCGATGGTCAGTACCGCAGCATCGGAAGGCATCAGTGTAAGTGCCGCATAGCCGCAGGCAGAATCGAGCGCAGCAGAAATCATACCTGCATGCAAAATACCATGCTGTTGCGTCAGCTCCTCACGAAACGGCATTTCGACTTCAACGATACCCGGTTCACACCGTGTCAGTTCAGCACCAATCAACTTCATGGCCGCTTGCCGACCAAAACTCTCTTCGACACGCTCTTTGAAATCCGGTTCCGCTATGCGGTGGGCTGACATTTCGTTCCCCGTTCTATTTTGATCTTTGCAGAATGCTCACATAAAAACCATCAGTGCCAGTGGACAGAGGCGAAAATACCGCGCCGTGCGATGAGAATATCGGCTTCATCTCACCGGCATCGACAACAATTGTGTCCCACAAAGTTTGTGGCGCAACTTCTGTGAAATCAGCATTCCCTATAAGAAACTGCGCGACCTGCCGCGTATTTTCTTCCGCAAATAGAGAACAGGTAACATAGGCAAGCCGCCCACCCGGCTTCACGTAATGCTTGGCGGATTCCAGCACTTGCCTCTGATCCTGAACGCGCCGCTCAAGCTGCTGATCGTTCAGCCGCCACTTCGCATCCGGGCGGCGGCGCCAGGTACCAGAACCCGTGCAAGGCGCATCAGTCAGCACGAGGTCCATCTGTCCCGCGAGCGGATCTAGTGCATCGAGATTTCCATGGACTTGTGTATTGCGCACTCCCGCGCGCTTCAGTCGCTCATGCATCGGCGACAATCGGGCACGCTCCGCATCATATGCGTGGATTTGGCCGCTGTTTTGCATTGCAGCAGCCAGAGCCAATGTCTTGCCACCAGCCCCAGCGCAATAGTCCAGCACCTGTTGGCCTGGCATCGCACCGGCAAAGAGTGCCGCAAGCTGTGACCCCAAATCCTGAACCTCGAACCAGCCGTCGAGAAAAGCCTGCTCACCCTGCACATTCGGGTGGCGTCCGAGCGCTTCAATCGGCGGGATACGCAGCGCTTGCGCAAGGAACGGCGCAGGTGCTGCACCAGCTTTTTCAAGCGCTGCGAGCGTTTTTTCTGGCGTTGCCTTCAGACTGTTCACACGAAGGTCGACTGGTGGTCGCGTTGCCAACGCCCTGCCTTCCTCCACCCAGCGCTCGCCGAAAAGTTCCTCCAGCGACGATGTGCACCATTCCGGGACATCCGCCTGAATATGAGCAGGAGCTGCGGCAATGTCCCTGCTTTCCCAAGCTACACGACGCGGCTGCTCCAACGTTTCGGGCGCAAATTTATCTCCATCAAGAACAGCGTCGATGGCCGCAATATCCATGCCGCCATCGGCTAATAGCGCACCGAAAGCCAGAGCGCGTGCGTCATCGGCATCCATTCGCCACCCGATGGACAGTTTGCGGCGCAACGCATCATAGACGATGTTGCCGATCACAGCACGATCGCCCGCACCAGCGAAACGATGGGCAGTGCCCCAATCCTTCAGCACATCAGAAGCAGGACGCGTACCCGCTTCAATCTGATGCAATACCTCAATAGCCGCCTGCAGGCGTCCGCCAAGCCGCATTGTGTCTCCTTCTCGAATGCCTGCTCGGGCATAACCTTCCTTGCAGGGAAAAGGCAATCTGCAAATCAAAACAAAAAGCCGGAGCTCACCGCTCCGGCTTTTCTTCCATCTTATAAAGACCGGCTATTCAGCCGCTGTTGCCTCTTCACCCGTGGCAATTGTGTTGGCTTCATAACCATGAGCCTCCTTCAACGCTTTGCGTACACCGGCTTCATAGTCGGGGTGGATCAGCTTGAAATGACCGAGTTGACGCTCGACGATGAAGCCTGGCACTCCACCCATCGCCGCAGCAATATTGGAAAACAGGCGCTGCTTCTGTCCGTCATCAAACAGATTGAACAGGGCACGCGGCTGCGAGTAGTCGTCATTGCCTACTCGATGATCATAACGAGCAGCATCGCCTGAAATACGCAGCGGGGGCTCTTTGGCAGAGGGCTGCTCGACGGGGCCATTAAACGAATTCGGCTCATAGTAAGCATCTGGATTACCGGTCTTGATACCACCATAGACATTCATCTGACCATCGCGGTGATAGTGATGAACAGGGCATTTTGGTTGATTGACGGGAATGCTTTCGTAATGGGTGCCAAGGCGATGACGATGCGCATCCGCATAAGAGAAGATACGCGCCTGCAGCATCTTGTCAGGCGAATAGCTGATGCCCGGCACGATATTCGACGGCGAGAAAGCCGCGTTCTCAATCTCGGTGAAGTAGTTTTCCGGGTTCCGGTTCAGCTCCATGATACCGATATCAATCGGCGGATAGTCCGCATGCGGCCAGACCTTGGTAAGGTCGAACGGGTTATACGGCGTATTGTCAGCGTCGAGTTCCGGCATGATCTGCACCTGAACCTTCCATTTCGGGAAATCGCCCTTGTCTATGGAAGTAAACAGATCCTCCTGCGTGGATTCTCGCGTGCGACCAATCACGCCCTCAGCTTCAGCATTGGTCCAGTGTTTGTGGCCCTGCATGGTCTTGAAGTGGAACTTGACCCAATAGCGCTCACCGGCATCATTCCAGAACGAATAGGTATGAGAACCATATCCGTTGATATGGCGCACATCGGTCGGTAAACCACGATCAGACATCAAAATCGTGACCTGATGCAGACTTTCCGGCGAGAGCGACCAGAAATCCCACATGGCCGTCGCAGAACGCAGGTTCGTCTTGGGATGGCGCTTCTGGGTGTGGATGAAATCCGGGAACTTTACTGGGTCACGCACGAAGAACACAGGGGTGTTGTTGCCGACCAAATCCCAGTTGCCTTCCTCGGTATAGAACTTGAGAGCAAATCCGCGCACATCGCGCTCGGCATCAGCCGCACCCTGTTCACCGGCGACGGTTGAAAAACGCGCCAGCATCGGCGTTTTGGCACCCGGCTGCAAAGCCTTGGCTTTGGTGTACTTTGAAATATCGCCAGTGATTGTCAGCGTACCATAAGCGCCCCAGCCCTTGGCATGGACCGCACGTTCTGGAATACGTTCGCGGTTTTGATGGCTCAACTTTTCAATGAGCTGGTAGTCCTGCATTAAAAGCGGACCACGCTCGCCGGCGCTTAGGGAATTCTGATTGTCCGGTATCGGAGCGCCTGCACTTGTCGTCATAATTGGGCGATCTGTCATGGGAATTCCCTCCTGAAAAGCCAACATTGGAATGCGACTAGCCTCGCTAGAAGCCTGGCACAGTTCGTCCGTGTCACGCAGTGGCTAGGTAACTCACCCAGATTAGACCTATTCCAATCATAATCTCCAATTGCTTTTTCGATTATTTTCGATAATTTTTTCCTATCATGTTTACAGTACGTCAAATGCGCTACTTCGAAGCGCTAGCCACCACACTGCATTTCCGCAAAGCAGCTCAGTTGGCACATGTGTCACAGCCCGCGCTTTCAGCTCAGATCGCAGAAATGGAGGCCGTTGCAGGCGCACCACTCTTTGAGCGCTCTCAGCGACAGGTCATAATGACGGAGCTCGGCAAGCAACTCTATCCGGGCATCAAGACCGTGTTGCGTGAACTCCACGCACTTGAGGAAATTGCTGCGCAAAGCCGGGGGGTGCTGCAAACACGGCTACGGCTGGGGATCATCCCAACCGTAGCACCCTATTTGGTTCCGGTTCTCATCCCGCTTTTGCGCGAACGGCATCCGTCATTTCACCTCCAGTTGCGAGAGAATGTAACGGCCAAACTTCTTGATGAACTGCTTGCGGGTGAAATCGACGCGATTGTCGCTGCCCATCCCATCGATGACGAACGGCTTGCCCAAAGAAAACTGTTCGATGATCGCTTTCTGATAGCGACCTCGACCAATGATCAAACGGTTCTGGCTTCACCGATGACGCAGGACAACGTCGCTCTCGACCGTTTACTTCTGTTGGAAGAAGGGCATTGCATGCGGGATCAAGCGTTGGCCGTTTGTTCGTTACCTTCGCAACGCCAGCTTGTGAAATATGGCGCCACTAGCATGACAACCCTTTTGCAAATGGTGAGCCATGGCATGGGGCTTACTCTCATTCCCGAAATCGCGGTGCGGGCGGAAGCACGCAGCAATCATATGCGCATTGTGCCATTTGACGGCGACCAACCGAAAAGAGAGATTGCTCTTTTTTGGAGAAGACAGAGCATGCGTCGAGGGGATTTTCAAGCACTCGGCGACTGCATCATAGAAAGCGCCAGTGGGCTTTTCATCAGCCGCAAAGAACTAAACGTTCTCGCAAACTGAAAAGGCGGCTTTTAGCCGCCTTTTCAAGAATACGTCGAACCTGATCTCACATACCGCCCGGATAGTTCGGGCTTTCACGGGTGATGGCGACACCATGCGAATGACTTTCGCGCAGGCCAGCATTGGAAATGCGTACAAAGGTCGCCTTCTCGCGGAATTCTTCCAGCGTCTTTGCGCCGACATAACCCATGGAGGCGCGCAAGCCGCCTGCAAGCTGGTGCAGAACTGCCGAAATCGGCCCCTTATAAGCGACCTGGCCTTCGATCCCTTCTGGTACGAGCTTCAGCTCATCGCGTACTTCCGCCTGGAAGTAACGGTCCGCCGAGCCGCGCGCCATGGCACCAACGGAGCCCATACCGCGATAAGCTTTAAACGAGCGGCCCTGATGCAGATAGACTTCACCGGGGCTTTCTTCCGTACCGGCCAGCAGAGAACCGGCCATTGCTGCAACGGCTCCGGCTGCCAGCGCCTTGGCGAAATCGCCCGAGAACTTGATACCGCCATCAGCGATGACAGGGATGTTCTGCTTCTGCGCAGCTTCAACGGCGGACATAATAGCTGAAAGTTGCGGAACGCCAACACCGGCCACGATACGCGTCGTGCAGATTGAACCCGGTCCGATACCCACCTTGACCGCATCCGCTCCGGCATCAATCAGCGCCTGCGTACCAGCAGTCGTCGCCACATTGCCTGCGAGAATAGCAACGTTCGGATAAACCTTCTTGATACGAGCCACAGCATCAAGAACGCGCTGCGAATGGCCATGCGCCGTATCGACGACCAGAAGATCGACGCCTGCCTCGATCAGGCGTTCAGCGCGCTCATAGCCGTCTTCACCGACGCTCGTAGCGGCGGCGGCCCGCAGACGTCCCTGAGCATCCTTGGCGGCGTTCGGGTTAAGCTGTGACTTTTCGATGTCCTTGACGGTAACGAGACCGACACAACGGCCCTGATCGTCGACAACGAGAAGTTTTTCAATGCGATGAGCGTGTAAGAGGCGCTTTGCTTCGTCCTGGCTGACATTCTCGCGAACCGTAACAAGGTTCTCACGAGTCATGAGTTCGTGGATTTTCTGCTTGGGATCAGAAGCAAAACGAACGTCGCGATTGGTTAGGATACCGACAAGGCGCCCCGGGCCTTTGGTGGCATTCTCAACGACCGGAATGCCGGAAATTCCATGTGCCTTCATCAATGCCTGAGCGTCAGCAAGCGTGGCATCCGGCCCGATGGTGACCGGGTTTACGACCATACCGGATTCGAACTTCTTGACCTGACGGACTTCTTCCGCCTGACGTTCCGGCGTCAGATTGCGGTGAATGACACCGATACCACCAGCCTGTGCCATTGCAATGGCTAGGCGAGATTCGGTTACCGTGTCCATGGCAGCAGAAAGAAGGGGAAGGTTAAGCTCGATATCCTTCGCAATGCGCGTGCGCAGATCAACCTGCCCTGGCATGACTTCGGAATGGCCCGGCTGCAGCAGCACATCGTCGAATGTAAGAGCGAGAGCGCCAGTGGGCGATTCCACGATTTTAGCCATTGCCAATTCCTTTGCCGATTTTATCGAATGAGAAAAGCCACCTCTCCGGAATAAGTCCGGGAGCAGCGACACATCTGGTTTGCTAGGTTGAATTGGCACTGGCTGGTAACACGGTTATGACCAAATGGAAAGCCTTTTGCTGATAAGTTTCAGTTACCGATAAGGATTTGCGTGATAAATCTCTGCTCATCGAAATTGGGCAGCAGCAAATTTGCAGAGGCAAAGTGAGAAAACTCTCTAGACGCGTTCCGCTTGTCAGGCGGTCAAAAGCTATGTGGATGTCACCTAACGTTTGGAAACCACGGCTGGTTTTCTGGTGCGGCGCACTGGCGATCGGTCTTATCAGCGTCGGCTTTGCAGAAGCCGCTGACATAGCGCAGGATTGGTTCAAGACTCTAACGAGTGGAAATAGCTGGCGCGCTTGGCTTCCTATGCTTCTCACACCGCTCGGATTTATGGCGTGTTCCTGGATCGCCCTCTCCTGGTTCCCGAACTCAGGCGGAAGTGGCATCCCACAGGCAATTGCTGCACGCCACTTGCACGATCATGAAGATCGAACACTGCTCCTCTCGCTCAAAACCGCCATCGGCAAAATCGTTCTTACTCTCGCCGGGCTTTTTTGCGGCGCCTCGATCGGACGCGAGGGGCCGACTGTGCAGATCGGCGCATCCATTATGATGCAGTCCGCCCGTTTCGGGGGCATGGAACAGGCACGCGGCCTGATCCTTGCAGGATCTGCGGCAGGCATCGCCGCAGCATTCAATACGCCTCTCGCAGGCGTTGTCTTTGCGATTGAAGAGATGGGGCGCGCCTATGCCGCCCGGACCAACGGCCTTATACTGTCCGCTGTCATTCTCGCCGGCCTTGCCTCGCTTGGCCTTGTTGGAAACTATAATTACTTCGGGCTAACCACCGTTACGGCGTCGACTGGCAAGGATTGGGTTCTTGTGGTTGCGTGCGGTGTAATCGGCGGTGCATTCGGGGCTGCTTTCAGTGCGCTCGCGCTTGAACTGGGCCGCCGTGTGCGACGTCGTGTGCAAAAAGCGCCTCTTCGCAATACGGTGCTTTTCGCAGGAATTTGCGGCCTCCTTGTTGCAATCATCGGTATCGCTTCCGACGGATCGACCTTCGGTGCAGGCTACGATCAGGCGCGGAGTGCTGTCGAAGGGCTGGCTCTTCCACCTCTCTATTTTATAGCGAAGTTTCTCGCCGGACTCCTCTCCATGATTTCGGGTATACCAGGCGGGATTTTTGCGCCGTCTTTATCCGTCGGCGCGGGCCTGGGCAGCACAATCGGCCTTGTTCTTGGAACCAGCGCCAGCCTTGCTGCCGTTCTAGGTATGGCAGGATACTTTGCCGGTGTCGTGCAAGCCCCAATGACTGCATTCGTCATCATTCTGGAAATGACCGGTAATCATAACAATGTCATTCCACTCATGTGCGCTTCAATGCTGGGCTACGGCACCGCGCGGCTTATTTCTCACGAGCCGCTCTATCATGCTCTGTCACGTGACTATGTGGCCGATATTTTGCGCCAGCGTCGCGCGCGCGAAAAGAATACGCTCTCTCAATAGAGCGAAAATGGAGGAGAAAACTGTTCATGGATCGCAGAACATTTGCCAAGTCGCTTGCGGGACTTGGGGCAATGCCCTTTGTGGTCAATGCCGCATCGGCAGCTACTGAGGGAGGAGCAAAAATGCTGGAACTTATGGGTGGAAGCATCACGGATGTACCCGGAATTAAACTGGGACACCATACGCTGACAAAACGCCCGACCGGTTGCACTGTCCTTCTTTGCGAAGAAGGCGCTTCTGCGGGCGTCGACGTGCGTGGTTCAGCCCCGGGTACGCGCGAAACCGATCTGCTCGATCCGATAAATTACGTGCAACAGGTTCAGGCCATACTGCTTTCCGGCGGCAGTGCCTATGGTCTGGCTGCCGCAACCGGCGTCATGCGTTATCTTGAAGAAAATAATCTCGGCTTCAAGATCGGCAAAGGCGTCGTTCCGATTGTACCGGCAGCAATCCTGATGGATCTCAGTGTGGGAGATTTTTCAGTGCGCCCAGATGAGGAGGCCGGTTATCTCGCATGCAAGGCTGCGAAGGCTGAAGCTTCTGGAGAAGGCAATATTGGTGCTGGTGCTGGCGCGACTGTCGGCAAGATGTTCGGTATGGATTATGCGATGAAAGGCGGGCTCGGCACAGCCAGCTACAAGGTGCCCGGCACCGAAATCGTGGTTGGCGCAATTGTTGCCGTCAATGCTGTCGGCGACGTCTATGTGCCGAACTCGCGTCAAATTCTGGCTGGCGCACGGGCAGAAGACGGCAAAGGCTTCCGCGATACGATGTCCGCCATCATGCAGGGCCATGGTGTAGTAGAATCCGGTGGAGCCAACACAACGATCGGCGCAATAGCGACCAACGTCCCATTCGACAAAGCGCAACTGAAAAAGATTGCGGGCATGGCGCATGATGGTTTTGCACGCACTATCAACCCTATCCATACGATGTGGGACGGCGACACGATCTTTGCGCTGTCCACAGGCAAGGCAAAGAACGTGGATGCCGATGTAACTGCGATAGGAGCGATTGCAGCGACTGTTATAGCAGACGCCGTTGCACGTGCAGTTGTCAATGCAGACAGCCTTAAGGAGTTGAATTTGCCTGCATATAAGGATTATGCTTTATAAGATGCTAATTATTTTTCCGGTATTCTGCATTTCGGAGCGCCGCCGGATCACAAAAGGCGGCATGGTTGGGCTGTAGAAGCTTGTTCTTTACTGAAGCGAATCCTTCTATAGTCCAACTATGCCAATTCGACACTTAAGCGAAACCATCATCAATCAGATTGCGGCAGGTGAAGTCATTGAACGCCCTGCCAGCGTTATCAAGGAACTTGTCGAGAATGCCATCGACGCGGGCGCAACACGTATCGAGGTCGTGACAGGCGGCGGCGGCAAGACCTTGTTGCGTGTGACCGATAATGGTTCCGGGATTCCGGTCGATGAGCTGCCATTGGCGGTTTCCCGCCACTGCACCTCCAAGCTTTCGGACGATGTACACGATATTCGCGCACTTGGGTTTCGTGGGGAAGCCCTGCCATCCATCGGGTCGGTCGCAAAACTGACCCTCAAATCACGTCCGCAGGACGCTGACTCCGGTTTCGAAATTTCGGTCTCCGGTGGACATCTCGAGGGTCCCCGCCCCTCGGCATTGAACCGCGGAACAATTGCCGAAGTCCGCGATCTTTTTTTCGCGACACCTGCCCGTCTGAAATTCATGAAGACGGATCGCGCGGAAGCTTCAGCGATAACCGATGTCGTCAAGCGAATCGCGATTGCCTTCCCACATGTCCGCTTTTCGCTCGCGGGTACCGACAGGGCACCGCTGGAACTGGCGGCAACCGGTAGTGGCGCAGAAGCAACGCTTGAGCGCATCAATCAGGTGCTCGGAAAGGAATTCGGCGAGAACGCGCTTGCCATCGATGCCGAGCGCGACGGCGTGCGAGTGGCCGGATTCGTTGGCATCCCCTCCCATAATCGCGGCAATGCCCTGCATCAGTTCGCCTATGTAAACGGGCGCCCGGTGCGTGACAAACAGCTATTCGGTGCATTGCGCGGAGCCTATGCAGATGTCATGGCTCGTGACCGTCATCCGGTCGCCGTATTGTTCCTGACGCTGGACCCGTCGCTGGTTGACGTCAATGTGCACCCTGCCAAAGCTGATGTACGCTTCCGCGATCCCGGTCTTGTACGCGGATTGATTGTCGGCGCTATCAAACAGGCCTTGGCGCAGTCCGGTATTCGGCCTGCAACCAGCGGTGCCGAGGCCATGCTGCAAGCGTTCCGCGCAGAAGGGTTCCAGCCGTCCTCGCCATCATTCACAGCGCGCCCGTCTTCTGGTTATGCGCCCGGGAACTGGCACCCCGCACCTTCGGCTCCCCGAAGCGAATGGTCACCGCAGACAGCGCATCCGGCGCATCGGCCGCTGGCCTTTGGAGCGCCCCCCTCCTTTCAGGAAAGTGAACAGGCGACGCTCGCCGCCGTCAATGTGCTTGCTGCCGATGTACGGGCGACGCTTGACGAAGCGCCAGTGGAACTCCAGCAGAAGCCACTTGGTGCCGCCCGTGCACAAATCCACGCGAACTATATCGTATCGCAGACAGAAGACAGTCTCGTGATCGTAGACCAACATGCGGCTCATGAACGCCTTGTCTACGAGGCACTGAAAGACGCCCTTAATTCACGACCAATTCCGGGACAGATGCTACTTATCCCTGAGATCGTGGATCTGCCGGAAGAGGACGCCGAGCGACTTGCAACCCACGCAGAAACACTTTCACGTTTTGGCCTTGGCCTTGAGCAATTCGGGCCGGGTGCCATTGCTGTGCGTGAAACGCCCGCCATGCTCGGAGAGATGAACGTGCAGCAGCTGATCCGCGATCTTTCGGATGAGATTGCGGAACACGATACATCTGATGGATTGAAAGCTATGCTCAACCATGTGGCCGCAACCATGGCCTGTCATGGTTCCGTACGCTCGGGGCGACGGTTGAAGCCTGAAGAAATGAATGCACTCCTGCGTGAAATGGAAGCCACACCCGGCTCAGGCACCTGCAATCACGGTCGCCCAACCTATATCGAATTGAAACTGACAGATATCGAACGGCTTTTTGGTCGGCGATGACAGAATTACGACTAAGCAAGATGCGGTACTGCTGGACGCAGCGCACGCCGCTTGCTAGAGTTGGCCGTAAAGGTTTTAGACACATGAATAAGTTTGAATCACCTCGTTCCTCCGAAGCTGTTCTGCGTTATCTTGACGGCGACTATGAGATTGTCAGGCATGGGGCCTATGTCGCGTGCGCGGTGACGGGTGCGCCTATCCCACTTGATGAACTCAAATATTGGAGTGTCTCGCGGCAAGAACCCTATGCGACGGGGCTGATTTCTTTTGAACGTGAGTTGGAGTTCAATCCTGAACTGCGTAGCCGTAAGAAGCCTTAAAATTAGCTCATAGCACGGCTTTTGAAACGCTCGGTGACCGTATCCAGAATATGGTCAAGCGCATCGTTGCGGTCGAATTTAAGGTTAACATCGAGGACCGCGAGTTTGACCAGAAAGTCGGCAGGAACACCAATCATTGTTGCCAGACGCACCTGATCTTTCGCCGTTGTAATCAATCCCAGCCCCTGACGGCGCGCTGTGTCAGTCAGGTTACGAATATCATCCGCGTCAAAACTGTGATGGTCCGGGAACGAGCACGTTTCCACAATCTCGCCGCCCGCTTCCCCTACGCTTGCATAGAATTTTTCGGGGTTACCGATACCCGCAAATGCAAGCCAGCGCTTACCCGCTACTGCTGTGGTCGAAGACGGTTCAAGGTGCGCTTCATATATCGGTCGACCTGCCCGCGCCGCCTGCCGAATAACGAAATCAGCGCCATCGCCCTTGCCGATACGTAGCAAAGCATCAGTCTTACGCATCTGGTCTGTCAACGGGGCGCGCAGAGGGCCTGCCGGTATGACCTTACCATTGCCGATACCACGCGCCGCATCTACCACCAGCAACGAAAAATCGGCGAAAAGCCGCGCACTCTGGAAACCGTCATCCATGATGATGAAATCGCAACCGAGCATCTGTAAATGCCGTGCTGCCTTCAGCCGATCAGGGCAGAGCGCTACTGAGGCATGGCGCGCCAGCAAAAGCGGTTCGTCTCCGACATACCGAGCGCTGTCATGAGCGGCATCGACAATGTGTAGCCCTTTGTAGGCACCGCCATAACCGCGCGAGACAATTCCGGGGTTTAGACCTCGCGCTCTTGCACCATTAGCGAAAGCGATGGCAGTAGGCGTTTTTCCCGCCCCACCTACGGTGAAATTGCCAATACAAAGGACCGGCAGAGAAATTTTAGGTGGTTCCGCTTTCAAAAGCCGACGCCCCGCCACCACGCCATAGAGCCAGGCAGCAGGCGCCAAAGACAAAGCGCGCCAATCAGGCTTTTCCCACCAGAAAGGCGGCGCTTCACTGACCATGCTCAGAGACCACCCGGCTGATAGGCATCCTCATTGCGATTGCCAGGTAACTGTGCCTGCAGGACCAACGGCTGAATAAACGGCTCGAGTGCGACAAGCGTACGATCCAGTGCGCCACGCATGTCCCTTACCGTGCTTGCCCCGGCATTGATCATGGCACGAAGATGCTGAGGGTTGTTGAACAGGAAATTAATCGCTCCTGCGAGCATATTGCGGTCTTTCACAATGCGTGCGCCACCATTCTTGATAAGGCGCTGAAAGGACTCACGGAAATTCTGAACATTCCGCCCCGTTAGCACTGCGGTCCCCATCATCGCCGGCTCCAGCGGGTTGTGTCCGCCTTCCTTGGTCAATGAATTGCCAATAAACGCTATTTCAGTCAGTTGGAGATAAAGCCCCATCTCCCCAATAGTGTCGCCCAGCAGGATATCGGTATCGGCTTCAACCGGCTCATTGGCGCTGCGACGCGCAACCTTCAGCCCTTTTTCAACCAACATCGCCTCAATGGCAGGAGCGCGATCTGGATGGCGTGGAACAATAATCGTGATGAGATGCGGATAGCGTACTTTCAGCATCTGATGAACTTCTGCTGTGATCGCTTCTTCGCCATCATGGGTGGAAATGGCGGCCCATGTCCGCCGTCCACCGATTTGGCGTTGCAATGCGGCCAGTGCCTGCGGGTCCGCCGGTGGAGGATTCGTGTCGACCTTGAGATTACCCGAAACACTGACCGGTCGCGCGCCCAGCGTCCGAAAGCGATCCGCGTCGAGCTCCGACTGCGCAACCACATAGGCGAAATTTTCAAAGAGCGCCTCGGCTAAAGCCGGTCTCTTCTGCCAAGCAGCGAAGGAACGATCAGACATGCGACCATTGACGAGAACCTGCGGCGTATGGCGCTTGCCAAGGGAGAGCACTGTTGCAGGCCAAACTTCGGACTCACAACCGATGGCAAGATCAGGCTTCCAGTGGTTGAGAAACTTGTTGACCGCCGGTTGTAAATCCAACGGCGCATATTGATGGATAACCTTTTTACCCAACTGATCCGCGACGACTTTTGCCGACGTTACGGTACCCGTTGTCAGCACAATATGGATGCCCGTTGCGGCAATCCGCTCAATCAAAGGGGTGATTGCGACGGTTTCACCAACGCTTGCTGCGTGAGCCCAAATAACTGGCCCCTGCGGACGTGCGATAGCAGATTTACCGTAGCGCTCGCCGCGACGCATGCGCTCTTCCTTGCCCCGAGACGCACGATAAGCGATGTAAGGCCCCATAAATGGATAGGCCGCAGAGCCAAGTGCGCGGTAGACAGACAGCATATTGCGCGCCCAGCGTTCGCTCATTTCGCTTTCTCCAGCGCGGCATAGGCCCTGGCGGTCGCGTCGTTGAGTTGGCGCGTTAGCTCCATGCGTTTTTCTTCCAATTGCGTTTCATCGGCATCCACGTCGACCCACACATTGTCGCCGCGCACAATAATCGAACGCCCGAAAGGCAGCGGAATCGCCGTCTTGTCCCAGGACTTTTCCAAAACATGGTTCCGCGAGAAAGCATAAGCAACCGGTATTATCGGACGACCAGACAATTTCGCCAATAAAATGATGCCTTCTCCCGCTTCACGTGCTTTGCCGTGAGCAATATCTGCAATGATCGAAGCCGACTGGCCTTTCTTTAGCGCATTCTTCAGCGTCAGAAGCGCGCGTGCCCCGCCCTTCTCAGGCTTGGAACGAGAACCTCGTCCCCCGGAACCGCGCACCGTCAACAATCCGAGTTTTTCAGCAACACGGGCGTTCAACTCCGCGTCAGCACTTCTCGAAAACATGGCAACAAGTTCAATTCCCTTCGGGCAGATGAAGGGCCCCATGAGATGTTGTCCATGCCAGAATGTCACGATGAACGGGTCATCCTTGCCAACCAACGCTTGCGGGTCAGCCGATTCTTTCAAACGTGAATTAGTGAGGTAGACGAACTTCAAATAGCTAGTAATCAGCCATACCAGCATAGCTTTAAACACTGCAGACCGGGCCAGAGGCCCGCGAATGCGCCGCCATAGGCGTTTCGCGAACCCTTGCTTCTTATGCCCAGTGGTCTGACCCGGGCTATCTCCGCTTTGCATACGACATTGACCGGGAGCAGGCAAACTGCTCAGTCCGCTTTCAGCGTTACGCCTTCGGGGTCGAGCAACCGATGTAGGTGCACGATAAAATAGCGCATATGTGCATTGTCGACGGTTTGCTGGGCCTTAGACTTCCACGCCGTCTTGGCCGACTCGTAATCCGGGTAGATGCCAACGATATCGAGGTTTTCAAGATCGCGGAACTCAACGGTACCGAGTTTCTTCAACTCACCACCAAATACCAGATGAAGAAGCTGCTTTTTGTCGCCTTCGACACTCATGACAATTATCCCTGAACAAATTTGGTTCGCGGCATGATTAACCCAAGGGTCAGCCCACGACAACACTCAACATTTCTTGCAGAAGGCCCCCACTGGCGGCAACGAGAGCGCCATGGCTCAACGTAGGACCACCATATGTGATTGGTAGGGCATGACTTGTCAGAATTGCCCCGCCCGACTCACTCAGAATCAGATCCGCTGCTGCCAGATCCCAATCATTCGAATTTGGCCGAATGAAGGTACCCGCTATATCTCCGCGCGCCACCATCGCAATACGATAAGCGAGAGAGGGGACATAGGGATGAATTTTTGTACGATGCCGCCAGCTTTCCGGCAGAGCCATTACCATGTTGCGGGCTGATGCGATAGTGACCTCTTCACCCGCCGCTGGTAGCCTAACACGGATGGTGGAACCATTTTGCGAAGCGCCTATGCCTTTCCCTGCCTCGATAAGTTCCTTACGTGCCGGACATTCCAGAACACCAGCCAGAGGGCGGCCATTTTCAACAATGGCTACGCTAATGCACCATTGATCCTGTCCAGCGATATATGCACGGGTGCCGTCAATCGGATCGACAACGAAAGCACGGTTGCGTTTCACGAATGCACGTTCATCTGTGGTCTCTTCAGATATCCAGCCGTATTCCGGCCGGGCTTTCAAAAGGACATCTTTCAGATAGTGGTCAACCGCCAAATCCGCTTCACTGACAGGTGAGGTACCGTCCTTCAGCCAAACTTCTGGAGAACGGCCGAAATAGCGCATTGCAATGCGCCCCGCTTCACGCGCGGCATCACGTATAAGCGCCAGTTCTCCGACAATCTCATGAGGCTTTTCAGTTTCCGGCAAGAGTCATGCCTTCGATTGCAAGTGTCGGTGCTGACATTCCAAAATTTCTGTCAAGATCGGATGCCGGTGTCATGTTGAGGAACATGTCCTTGAGGTTCGACGCAATTGTAACTTCGCTAACGGGGTAGGCGAGTTCGCCATTCTCGATCCAGAAACCCGACGCACCGCGGCTATACTGGCCCGTGATCATGTCAACGCCCTGCCCGAACACTTCCGTTACATAAAAACCTGTTCCAATCGCACGGATGATTTCTTCTGGTGACTGTAAACCGGGCTCGATGGCAAAGTTGGTCGACGCAGGCGAAACGCCAGAGCCAGAACGAACGCCGCGGCCATTGCCCTGCAAGCCAAGTTCACGGGCGCTCGATCCAGAAAGCAGCCAATGTTTGAGAACGCCGTCCTCAACCATCATCAAAGGCTTCCCCTCAATCCCTTCACCATCGAACGGACGTGAAGAAGAACCACGCAAACGCAATGGATTATCGGTAACGCTTACGCCCTGCTTGAGAACCTGCTTACCGAGATTGTCGCGAAGAAAACTTGTCTTGCGCGCAACCGAAGAGCCGTTAATGGCACTTGCAAGGTGTCCCGCAATACCACGCGCGAGACGAGGATCGAAGATAACAGTAACCGGTCCAGTTTTTGCTTGGCGCGCACCCAACCTTCGCACAGCGCGTTCACCAGCGCGACGTCCAATTTCATCAGGCGTATCGAGATCGGAAAAATGCAGTCGCGAACTGAAATCATAGTCGCGCTCCATTTTCGTCCCCTCACCTGCGATCGCAGAAACCGACCGTCCAAAGCGCGTGGCAGCGTAATGGCCCGAAAACCCTGTGGACGTGACCAATACCAAACCGCCCAAACTGCGCGACGCGCCAGCCCCGCCTGAATTCGTTACACCTTTGATGGCAAGCGCCGCTGCTTCGGTCGCAAGGGCATCTTCCGTCAAACGTTCGGAATCGATCTCTGTTGAATCGTAGAGATCAAGATCACGAGGAGAAACCACAAGCAGCGACGGATCAGCCAGTTGTTCATAAGGATCTTCCGGCGCAACACGCGCCATAGCAACAGCCCGCTCAGCAAGCAGATCAGGGTCGGCGCCCGCATTGGCCGAAACACTCGCAATGCGACGTCCCACAAAAACGCGTAGAGCGAAATCGTCACTTTCCGACGATTCGGTTCCCTCAACCTTACCCAGCCTCACCGACACGCTAACAGACCGCGCACGCATCACGACTGCGTCAGCCTGATCAGCACCTGCACGCTTGGCTGCAGCCACGAGAGCGGCTGCCCGATCGACAAGTTTCTCCGCCGAATTATCTGAAATCATTATATATTCCGAGTTTCCGAAGCTTATCACCATTCAATTTCACACTACAACTTGAAGCGGGATCGAAACGGGACTTGCTAAAAATATCGTCAAATTGTTCGACATCGGGCTGATTACAGCCATATCTTGTTTCTATATTGCTGAAATCCAAGGGCTTCAAGGCAAGTCCTACTACATTTCTCCAAATTCCAAGAGCTTGGCATGGTTGCAACTGGCGGAAGTCTCTACCTACAGTGTCTGATGATTTTGGGCGGTGCGATTATCGCTGCGCCGCTGTTCAAGCGATTGGGGCTTGGTACAGTCCTCGGTTATCTTGCGGCAGGCATCACGATTGGACCTGTCGCTCGTCTGATTGCTGACGGAGAAGAGTTTCTGCACTTTTCCGAGCTCGGTGTTGTATTTCTTCTCTTTATTATCGGACTTGAACTGAAGCCCTCGAGACTTTGGGCGTTACGCCAATCGATTTTCGGTCTTGGCACCGCTCAAGTCCTTCTTTGCGGAGCGGCTCTGACTACCCTTGGCATCTATTTTGCGGGTCTCAGCCCTGAAGCAGGCATAGTCATCGGCTTCGGTCTCGCGCTTTCGTCCACGGCATTTGCCATGCAAGTTTTGGGGGATCATGCCGAAACAAACCAGAAACACGGCCAGCGTGCCTTTTCGATTCTGCTGTTCCAGGATCTGGCTATCGTACCAATTCTTGCTATCATTCCGGCGCTTTCGCCAAACGAACCGTCACAGGCGAGCGCTGGCTTCCATCTCGCCACAGCTATAGCAGCAATTGCGGCGCTGGTGATCTCAGGACGCTATCTCATCAATCCGATGTTTCGCATTATCGCCAACACAGGCGCCCGCGAAGTGATGATTGCAGCGGCACTCTTTGTGGTGCTCGGATCAGCCGGTTTACTTCAGGCCGCAGGCCTTTCGATGGCGATGGGTGCGTTCATTGCAGGCGTATTGCTTGCAGAATCTTCCTATCGACACGAGCTTGAAGCCGACATCGAACCTTTTCGCGGTATTTTCCTTGGATTGTTCTTTGTCGCGGTTGGCTTGTCGCTGAACCTGACGGTTATCCTACAATACTGGAAGATAATCGTTCTGGCAGTACCCATCTTCATGGCAACCAAGATAGCCATCATTTATCTGCTGTGCCGCGTTTTCCGGTCCGGTCATAACGATGCGGTGCGGATTGCTTTTCTTCTGCCGCAAGGCGGCGAATTTGCTTTCGTTCTTTTCTCGGCGGCTTCGGCGGCCTCGGTAATCTCAAGTGCTCTCGCTTCAGAGCTTGTAGCTGCCGTTACCATATCCATGGCCCTCACGCCGCTTTCCGTAGCGATAGGGTCGAAGCTGCTCATCAAAGACAAAACTATTGATGTCATTGAAGAAAACTATGAAGGTGCAGGCTCTGATGTATTGATGATCGGCTTTTCACGATACGGCCAGATTGCATCGCAGATTCTTCTTGCCGGTGGTATCGACGTAACCGTGATTGACAGTTCTCCCAATCGTGTTCGTGCGGCGGGAAAATTTGGCTTCCGCATTTATTTCGGCGACGGTACCCGCAAGGACGTCCTGGAAGCCGCTGGAATTCGACAAGCAAAGATTGTCGCCATCTGTACCCACAAGAAGGAAACGACAAACCACATTGTCAATCTGATACAGTCCGAGTATCCGGACGTGCGTTTATTCGTTCGTTCATATGATCGCGAACATACATTGCAATTGCGCGCTCAGGGGGTCGAGTATGAACTACGTGAAACGTTCGAATCCGGTTTGCTTTTCGGACAGCGGACGCTCGAAGGCCTGGGCATAGCCGAAACGCAAGCTTACGAAATTCGTGAAGACGTTCGTCAGCGCGATGAAGACCGTCTCCACGTACAGGCTTCAGAAGGAATAATGGCAGGCCGTCATCTGCTCTTCAACAAACCGGTCACACCAGAACCTCTGGTCAAACCCACCCGCGAAGGTCAACGTATCGACAAAGGCGATGATGATTTCGTATCCGCCTCTTCGTCGACCGACACAGCAGCCACGCCGGTTCCGGCGGAATAGCAATTCTACAAAGAAGCCGATAAATTCAGGTCGAAAGAGTTGAATTTATCGGCACCACTTTTCCCTCGATCGCCAGTTCGATTGCGTTTTTCAGTTCATCGCGAACGCTGGCACTTTGTGACAGGATTTGCTCGAACTTCAGGAAATCGAGAAGCCCGATCCGTTCTACGTTGGGGCGAATGAAAATGTGCGGGGGGCGAATGCGAAATTTATTTTCGATGATGGAGCACATGGTCAGCTGGTTGGCGCCGATTACCGCCTCAAACGTTGTTGGCATGTAATCGTCTGCTCCGACGGGGGCGCCAACAACGTCTATACCGATAACAATCTCGGCTTCATCGAACAGCAGATCAAAGGGAACTGGGTTGAACAAGCCGCCATCGACCAGAATACGGCCATCCCTACGCACCGGGGCAAAAACTGGCGGTATAGCGCAGGACGCCGCAATTGCCGAATGGAGATCACCGTCGCGAATATGGATTTCCCGAGCAGCGTGAAAATCTGCCGCCGTAATGCTCATGGGAATTTCCAGCTCTTCCACATTCGCTGGTAAGCTGGCAGGCAGAAAGACGTCCAGCACCTTCTCGATGTTGAACTGGCTGACGCGCAGGCCTCCCTTTAGTAATTCTGCCCAACGTGCGGGCCGGGTTTGCCACATACGCTTTGCGACTTCAGAGCGGCGATTGAAAATAGCCGCCATATATTCGCGGATTTCCCTGCCCGGCATGCCGCTGGCCATCCCGGCTCCGATGATCGAGCCTATCGAAGAGCCAGCAATTGCAACCGGCTTGATTCCAAGCTCATCAAGCACCTCGACGATATGGATATGAGAAATGCCCCGTGCCCCGCCCCCGCCGAAAGCGACGGCAATCCGCGGTGATGACGACACTGCCTCTTCCAATTTAACACCTTTTAGCTTTGGGCCGGACCGAAAATCAATATTGCCGGTTCTGCTTCAAGCAGCTTCTTGGCAATAGCTTTGACCTGATCCAGCGTCACAGCATCAATCAACTCCGAGCGCTTGTCGATATAGTCACTCGGAAGTTCCGCTTCCTGCAAGCTGACGAGAGTTTCTGCGATTGCAACAGACGAGTCCAAATTGTTGACGGCATAAGACCCCTTGAGGAAGCTTTTAGCAGCAGCAAGCTCTTGTTCCGTTGGTCCGTCGGCAGCCATTGCGGCAACTTGTTCACGGATGATCTTCAGGGATTCCTGCGCCTTATCTGGACGGGTCGCAGTCGAAATCATAAGTGCTGAAACGTGATCACGCATGACCATGGATGATGAGACCGAGTATGCAAGACCACGCTTTTCGCGCACTTCGGCATAGAGCCGCGAGGTAAAGCCACCACCCAGAATATGGTTCATCAAATAGGCTGCAAAGAATTCGGGATCTTTACGCTGAATAGCCGGATAGACAAAGCTGATCGAGGTTTGCGGCATATCGAAATTGAGGCTGGTCGTGGTGCCGAGTGCCAGTCTGGCATCCGGTACAGGAACCAGTTCGGCCATGGCAGGCAGATCACCGAACACCTTGTCCAGCAATACACCAAGATCCTTCGCATTGATGTACCCCACCACGCCAATGGTGAGACGGTCACGCGCAAAGTTCTTACGGTGAAAGTTTACCAGATCGTCACGCGTGATCGATTGCAGCGACTTCACCGTGCCGTCATCGGGACGCGCATAAGGGTGGTTGCCGTAAAGAACTTCGGCGAACTTGCGTGACGCAATCGTCGATGGGCTGCGTTGCGAAGCTTCGATACTAGCAGCCACCTGCTGGCGAATTCGGTCGATTGCATCCTGGTCGAAGCGAGGCTTGTTGACGGCAAGAGCAAGCAAGTTCGTCACTGCGTCGCGATTTTCCGCGAGCATGCGAATACCGCCCGAAACGGAATCCTGTGTTGCAGAAAAACTCATTTCCGCGCCCAAATTGTCGATCTTCTCCTGAAACGCGTCTGATTTCAGGTCGCCTGCGCCCTCATCGAACAGCCCAGTCATCAGGTTAGCTAACCCTTCCTTACCTGTAGGGTCCTGTGACGTGCCTCCTTTGAAGGAGAACCGCATGGAAAT
Source organism: Ochrobactrum sp. CGA5 (assembly GCF_006345815.1). Classification (GTDB taxonomy): domain Bacteria; phylum Pseudomonadota; class Alphaproteobacteria; order Rhizobiales; family Rhizobiaceae; genus Brucella. The sequence goes on from NZ_VCIG01000005.1 coordinate 616,597, forward strand.
AAGCGGAACTGAACGGTCTTCTACCAGCCAAGCATGAATACCCTTTGGCGAAACAACTTCCTGAATTTCGATTGCGTGCGCCGGCAAGGCGCACATGATCAACAATGTGATGGATGTCGCAAGAGCGCCTACGGCAGAGCGGACATAGCGAAAGCCGCAAAAATGTTTTAGGTTCAGCATCAGAATGTTCTTCACTGGATCGCTCCTCCCGCACCATTGCCATCGGCGCCTTGTGCTGATGCGCCTGGATTCTCGCGAGCACTTTCCGGCTCAACGTCAGGTGGGAGCAGATAGCTGGTTACCGATTGGTCTTTGACGAGATAACGTTTCGCCACGTCCTTGATCTGATCCACGGTGATACCCTTGATGACTTCCGGCCATTTCTGGATATCTTCGACCGTCTGTCCAACGGACAGCGATGAGCCGTAAATCCGGGACATCCCTGTCTGGCTGTCGCGTGCAAAAATAACCGCTTTCAGGAAACGATTGCGAGCTTGATCGAGCTCGGTCTGGCTGACGCCATCCTTGATGATCCGCGCAACTTCGGCATCAACGGCTTTTTCTACATCTCCAAGCGTCGCGCCATTGCGTGGCGCGCCATAAACAGAAAATGTACCGTCATCAAGAGCATCACCGTCATAGCTCGCGCCCGTATTGGCCGCTATGCCCTGCTTGACGATCAATTCCTGATAAAGGCGCGAACGAAGCGAGCCGCCAAGAATTTCGCTTAGCAGGTCGAGAGCCGGGGCGTCCCCCGCCTTCACATTCGGAAACCGCTTTTCATTCGCATAAGATGGAACGAGCCAGGACACACGGAATGATGGCGTGCTTACGCGCTCATCGTGCAGCGTCACGACGCGGGCAGCATGCTTTGCGGGCTCCTGCGGGCGCTCACGCGGCAAAACTTCGGCACGTTTCGGCACATTTGCCCATGTTTTAAGGGTTAGGTCGCGCACGCGTTCCGGTGTAACGTCGCCTGCTATGACGAGCGTGGCGTTATTCGGTGTGTAATATTGCTGATAAAAGTCGATGGCGTTCTTGAGACTTAGCTTTTCCATTTCCTGCTGCCAGCCGATAACAGGCTTGCGATAAGGATGGTTATAGAAAAGAACAGCGTCAGTGTTCTCCATCAGCATCGACGCCGGATTGGAATCGACTCGCATGCGGCGCTCTTCCAAAATAACGTCTCGTTCAGTTTTCACTGCCTCTTCATTGAGTACCAGATTTTCCATCCGGTCCGACTCGAACTGCATCACCATTTCGAGAGCCTCGGGAGATACCCGCTGGAAGTAGGCTGTGTAGTCATAAGATGTGAAGGCGTTTTCTTGCCCGCCAATGGAGGCTACTTTAGCCGAAAACTCACCAGCTGGATGGTTCTTCGTCCCCTTGAACATGAGATGTTCAAGGAAATGCGCGATACCAGAAACCCCAGGCGCCTCATCCGCCGAGCCCACATGGTACCAGATCATCTGGGTCACCACAGGTGCACGATGATCGGGGATGACGACCACTTCCAAACCATTCGACAATTTGAAGTGGCTGACCCCGTCCGACTGAATAATTTCTGGAAGCGTTGCTCGTTCAGCGGCTGGCTGCGATTCAATGGCCGTGGCGGGCTGGCTTTCCGCTCGGACAGCGCCACTTGCCAGTGGTAAAGCCAACACAAAACCCAAGGTGGTAGACAACAACAAACGCCGGAGTGAGGGGTTATTCACCAAGCGACCTCTCCAATCGGTTTCATTTTCGCCCAGTCGTTCCGGGCGATATGTTATATTTTATGCGAACGGAACCGCCCGCTAATTCAAACAGCGGCTTTCAACTGGATCAGCCGAATAATCGTACCCCCATAGTTGCGCTCTTCCAGTACGACGAAACGTTCATCAAGTTGAAGCGCCGCCTCGGCATCTTCTTCAAGCACCAAAAGTGCGTCAGGATTAAGCCAACCGCCTTGAAGGGCAGATAAAAAGGCCTTCTCCCCCATTCGCCGTCCATAGGGCGGGTCAGCAAATACCAGATCGAATGGCTCCATAGTGCCGACAATGCCTAACTGGCAGGCGTCACGCCGCAAAATCTTGGTATGCCCTTGAAGACTGAAAGCCTCGATATTCTGGCGTAACAATCCCCGTCCTTCTGCGGTTTCTTCCACGAAGGTCGCGTAGCGCGCACCGCGCGACAAAGCTTCCAGACCGAGCGCGCCAGTTCCGGCAAACAGGTCGAGGACGCGTACCCCCTCTACCTTGTCGGGGAAATTATGTGCGAGAATGTTGAACAGACTTTCACGCGTACGGTCGGTGGTGGGACGAATAGTATTGGTCGAAGGTGTTACGAGCGCACGCCCCCGGAACTTACCGCCGACGATCCGCACCGCCACCTCCAGTTCTGCCCCCGCCTGACTTGCCGCCTCCCGGCTTTCCACCTGGTTTACCACCCGGCTTGTTTCCCGGTCCCCGACGCGGGCCATCGTTAGGGCGCTCATCAGAACGACGGGACTTACCACCCGGCCCACTGCCGCGCGGGCCTGAACGCATATCGCGATCGGATGCACCAAAACGGCCTTCACTGCGTGGCCCGCCTGGTTTACCGGATTTACGTTCCTGAAAGCCCCCCTTACCGTGCTCTACAGTCCTTCCTTCAACGTCGCGCAATTCCGCACGCTCGCGCTTGCCAGGACGACGCTCCTTACGCCCGTCTTCACGTGGCTCGCGGCGCTCAGGACGCCCCGCTTCAGACCGCGTTCCTTCCGAGCGTTTTTCGTAGCGACGTCCGCCCCCGTCAGCGCGCCCCTGTTCCTCATCGTCGGCCCGACGTGGTCGCATTTGCAGATCGCCACTAAACTTTGCCGAGCGATGCGGGACCTGATGCTCTACACGCGCGGGCTTTGCAGACGCCTTTTCGCCCTTGGGACGCGCACCGGGAGCCATCCAAACATTGGCGTTTCCACGCCGGCGCGGCTCTACCTTTTCTGTCTTGTCTTCTCGCGTGCGACGGCGCTCGGGACGGCTGGAAATCCATTCGCGCTCACGCGGCACGCGGCGTGTTTCGCTTCCCGGCTCCGGTTGGCCTTCTTCCATCTCACGACGGGTGCGCCCCTGCACGGCGACGTTGGAAAACTCGTTGAGAACGGGAGCATCAAAATCTGCGCCCGATTCCTCAATCAGCTTGTCACCCAACTGATCCCGGAGAATACGACCCTTGATTTCGCGGACAGCACCTTCTTCAAGATCGCCAAGCTGGAAAGGGCCAAATGAAACACGGATAAGTCGTCCGACAGTAAGCCCCAGTGCACCGAGAATGTTCTTTACTTCGCGGTTCTTGCCTTCACGCAAACCGATGGAAATCCAAACGTTCGCACCCTGCACACGCTCAAGTTCTGCTTCAATGCTGCCGTAGAACACACCATCAACCGCTATGCCGTTCTTCAGCTCATCCAACTGCGGCTGAGTGACCTTGCCGTGAGCACGGACACGATAGCGGCGCAGCCATCCAGTGGACGGCAACTCCAGAACACGCGACAACCCACCATCGTTGGTCAGAAGCAGAAGTCCTTCCGTATTAATATCGAGCCGACCAACCGAAAGTACACGCGGCATTTCGGCAGGCAAGGCCTCGAAAACCGTGGGGCGACCTTCAGGATCGCGATTTGTCGTCACCAAGCCGGCTGGCTTATGATACAGCCAGAGACGGGTACGCTCGGTCTGCTTCAATGGCTTGCCATCGACCGTGATAATATCAGTACGCTTGACATTGACTGCCGGACTTTCCAACACCTTGCCATTCACAGCAATACGGCCTGCCGCAATCATCGTCTCTGCTTCACGACGTGAAGCTATGCCTGCGCGCGCCAGACGCTTGGCTATACGCTCACTCGTGTCTTCCTGCGCCTCAGTACTGCGCGGTCCAAATTTTCTTGGCTTGTCAGGCTCGCCGCCATCACGACGCGGACGGCTGCCCCGGTCTTTATCGCGATCTGCCCTACCGGGGCGATCAGAACGCCCTCCTCGGCCATAGGGACGTTTGCCGTCCTTGTTGTCGTCATCTGTACTCATCTGTTTTGGCCTTTCAGCAGCGCTGCCGTGTCACCTTACACCTACATTGATAGGCAAGGGACAGCCGGAAACAGGAACGCTGTATAAATCCGTTCGCAAATCGGTTTCGATTTCGAGAAATATGCAGTAACAAATCGTGCCATGGCTTGCGAGCGAAATTTCCGAAAGAGTGCATGAAATGGAACAGGCATGAAAAAGAGTGCCGAAGCCCTGAGCCAAAGCCTGGCTACCCCTATGGAGATCGCACTTGAAGAAGCGCGAGCTGCAGGCGTGCGGGGAGAGGTTCCGATTGGCGCAGTCATCGTGAATAAGGGTACAGTCATTGCGCGAGCAGGCAACCGCACACGTGAACTCAATGATGTGACGGCCCATGCTGAAGTGCTTGCAATTCGCATTGCTGGCGAAGCTCTACAAACCGAACGTCTGATCGACTGCGATCTCTATGTGACGCTGGAACCATGCGCGATGTGCGCAGCCGCCATTTCTTTTGCCCGCATCCGCCGTCTGTATTATGGAGCTTCCGATCCGAAAGGAGGAGGCGTGGAGCACGGGCCGCGCTTTTATACGCAGCTCACCTGCCATCATGTACCGGAGATTTATGCGGGACTCTCCGAGAGAGAGGCACAGGAAATCTTACGGAATTTTTTCCGCGACAAGCGTTAGTTTCTGTTCAAAGCCCTGTGTCCAGTCATATAGCGTAGCGTATCATCCCGCAGCGCGAAATGATGGACAAGCGCCATCAAAACATGTCCAGCGATAGCCGCGAGTAGTACCCACCCTAATAAACCGTGCAATTCGTTGCCGGGAGCAGTCAGCGCAGCATTCTGCACACCAGTTTGCTCGAAAATCCGAATACCTAGAAACGAGAAACCTCGTCCACTGCCATAAGTGCGCAATAGAGCCAAAGCTGGAACTGTAAACATCAATCCATAGATGACGAGATGCCCGAGTGTCGCCAGTTTGCCGACATGACCTGACTTATGCGGGCGTCGCCTTGAGTTCAGCAATCCCCATATCCCGCGCACCAACACCAACACCAGAAGCGCAAAGCCCAGTTGATGATGAGCCGCCCAGAAGATATCATAAATTGCTGTGTCTTTAGCCACTACGCGCAAGATTGCGGATATAAACTGCCAAAGAAACAAGAGGGCCATCAGCCAGTGAAGAAATCTACTGATCCGGCCATATCCTGAGATCGTATCCCAGATCGTGTTCGTGCTATTCATCAAATCAAACCTTACATCCCGACTTGGCATGATACGATCTGCATAAAACATGTCTTTGATTGAAATCAAAAATATGTCAGAATCGCCAACATTAAAAATATTTAATATTTCATAGAAAATCTAATATTATAAAAATTCACATAAAACAGAAATATAAAAAAGCCGCAGAAAATACTACGGCTTATTCTAAATTATATTCAATCAAAAGACCATCAGTTCCATGGTAGATAATCACGCCAGCCCTTTGACTTGCCCGCAGCTTTCTTGCGCTCGCGTTCCTTCTGCGCCTCGTCTGTGCCCAATTCACCGGCTGCTGCGGTAGATGCTGGTTCACGATAAGTAAGCGGCGGCTCACTCAAATAACGACGTGTCGTTGAGGAACCCTGAACCTGCTGCTGGCGTGCAGCTTTATAGGCAGCAACCTTCGCCGGATCGAATGTGGGAGTACGAGATTCATAGTCTTCGCGACGACTGTTACCACGAGGCAAAGCTACCTGAATGTTGGATGCCACCGGGCCGTCCTGCACAACCGGCGACACAAAGTTCGGATCGTCGCGGTTCGCGGTAATCTCGTCTCGTAGACGTTTACGGCGCTGTTCTGGTGATTCCGGCCAGTTTGGATCGTTGGAACTGGCGAGACTTTGCTGAGGAGCAGGCAACTTGCCCTTGTCCCCAGGAGCCGGGCGAACCAGATCAGGTCGCGGCTTGTAGTCAATCCGCTCTTTCTTGTTCTTGCCTTGTCCGAAGCTCGCCATATTCGACACATCGTCAAGGAGCTGGGCCCCTGCGGTCTTGTCAGTTCCATAGGTCGGCGAAGAAACGCAGCCAGATAGCGCAACGCCCGCTATCGCTGTCATAAGTACCAGAACTCGTCCTTCAATCTTCATTAGCGCCACTTCTTTTACGCTTGCCGATTTTATCTTCACCAAAATTTGCTCACGCAAGCCCTGACTTAAGAAACCGGCAACTCCAAGGCAGATATCGAAATTATCTGAGGAATGCCTTTTACATGAGTGCAACCCATGCGGCAATCCGATGTTAACCGCTATCTCACCATGTCCGAAACGAGGTTTGCAACCCTGTTTCCGCTCAAAACGCCCCCGGCAAGGTAACGCCGAGGGCAAATCCTTTGAATTCAATCAGACATCCAGCTTGCCGAGCGCCTTGAGTTCACGAAGCGCAACGGCATCTCGCGCCGAGACCTCAGGGAACTCAGGATCAGAACCCACGTCCGTTGTATACCGCCATGAACGAGCGCACTTCTCACCTTCGGCGCGTGCAGGCACAACAGCCACGCCCTTCACATCACCGAGTGTGAAAGCGTTTTCCGGTGCTGCAGCATCACTCAAAGATATGCCACTGGTGATGCATATTTCTGCGAAATCGAGGCCGTCGAGCGAATCGGTCAAGCTCTTGTCGGAAATATAGACGACGGGAGCGGCTTCCAGCGATGACCCAATACGCTTGTCCGCACGCTCCAGTTCGAGAGCACCGGTCACGACACGGCGAACTGCGCGAACCTTGCGCCACTTTTCGGCCAGCACATCATCCCGCCATTCCGCTGGCGCCGGGCGGAACTGCTCGGCGTGAACGGAAACCGCCTGCGGATAACGATCAAGCCAAGCTTCTTCCATGGTGAAAGGCAACATTGGTGCCAACCAGGTCGTCACTCGGTCGAAGATTTCGCGCACGGTTTGAAGCGCAGCCTTGCGCCGAATGCTCGACGGAGCATCACAGTAGAGCGCATCCTTGCGGATGTCGAAATAGAAAGCCGAAAGTTCGACATTCATGAAATCGATGAGTGTACGGGCAATCCGCTTGAAATCGAATGCATCGTATCCAGACCGCACAACTTCCTCCAGTTCCGTCAGCCGATGCAGCATCAGGCGCTCAAGTTCCGGCAGATCAGCATGAGCGACATTCTCGCCCTCGTCATGGGCAAGGGTACCCAACATCCAGCGGATCGTATTGCGCAATTTGCGATAGGCATCAATATTGGTCTGGATAATGCTCTTGCCGAGGCGCTGGTCCTCCCAGTAATCGGTGGTCATAACCCAAAGACGCAGAATATCCGCGCCAGATTCCTTGATAACATCCTGCGGCGTCACGGTGTTGCCGAGTGATTTCGACATCTTCTTGCCGTGTTCGTCCATGGTGAACCCATGGGTCACAACAGCATTATATGGCGCACGGCCACGTGTACCGCAACTTTCCAGCAACGACGAATGGAACCAGCCACGATGCTGGTCGGAGCCCTCCAGGTAGACGTCCGCTGGCCATTTCATATCCGGGCGGTCTTCCAGCGTGAATGTGTGAGTCGAGCCAGAATCGAACCAGACGTCCAGAATGTCGCGTACCTGCGTCCAACCTTCATTGGCGCGGCTTCCCAGGAAACGTTCACGGGCACCTTCTGCAAACCAAGCATCTGCGCCCTCTACCTCAAAGGCATCGAGGATACGTTTGTTAACTGCATCGTCCTGAAGAATATTGCCTTCTTCATCTACGAAAACGCAGATTGGCACACCCCAGGCGCGCTGGCGCGACAAAACCCAGTCCGGGCGGCCTTCGATCATAGAACGCAGGCGCGTCTGTCCGGCTGCCGGTACGAAACGCGTATCGTCGATCGCCTTCAATGCGCGCGACCGCAAGGTCGTACCGTCACCGAGGTTCTTGTCCATATAAACGAACCACTGCGGCGTGTTACGGAAGATGATCTGCTTCTTCGAGCGCCACGAATGCGGATAGGAGTGCTTCAGGCGGCCGCGCGCGAACAGTTTGTCGCGTGCAATCAACTGATCCATGACGGATTTGTTGGCGTCACCCTTCTTGCCGTTATCATCGATGACGCGTGCAGCCCCCCCTTCACGATCAGGACCGAAGCCTGGCGCATCTTTGGTGTAGAAACCGCCATCATCAACGGGGAATGGGATCGCCACATCAATACCGCGCGCTTCCAGCTCGCGGACATTATTCATCCATGCTTCAAAGTCTTCGCGACCATGGCTTGGAGCAGTGTGTACAAAACCCGTCCCGGCATCGTCAGTGACATGATCGCCATCGAGCATCGGCACAACGAATTCATAACCGCCGCCAAAGCCCTTGAGGGGGTGCTCGAGAACGGCTTTGCCCAGTTCGTCAGCCGCAACACCACGGAGACGCCTGAACTCCAGCTTCGCCTTGGCAAAACTTTCTTCGGCTAACTTGTCGGCGAAAATAAGCTTTTCGCCGGGGCGCGGCCCGAAATCATTTTCAGCTTCTGTGACTTCATAAAGACCATAGTCTATACGCGACGAATAAGACACCGCGCGGTTGCCGGGAATGGTCCAGGGTGTAGTTGTCCAGATCACTACCGCGCTACCGGAGAGATCGCTTTGTCCGGCAACTGGAAACTTCACCCAAATCATATCCGACTCGACGTCGTGATACTCGACTTCGGCTTCAGCCAGCGCTGTGCGTTCCACGACGGACCACATTACCGGCTTTGAGCCACGATAAAGCTGCCCCGAGGCCGCAAATTTCAGAAGCTCGCCAGCGATGCGCGACTCCGCGTGGAAATTCATCGTGGTGTACGGATTCTCAAAATCGCCAAGAATTGCAAGCCGCTTGAATTCTTCGGTCTGAACCTTGATCCAACTGGAAGCAAACTCGCGGCATTCACGGCGAAATTCGTTGATCGGAACCTCGTCTTTATTCTTGCCTGCGGCGCGATATTTTTCCTCGATCTTCCACTCGATCGGCAGACCGTGGCAATCCCAGCCCGGAACGTAATTCGAATTGTATCCGCGCATCTGGAAAGAGCGCGTAATGACGTCCTTGAGGATTTTGTTCAGCGCATGGCCAATATGGATATTGCCGTTAGCATAGGGCGGGCCGTCATGCAGCACATAAAGCGGGCGGTCCTTGGCCTGTTCACGCAGCCTCTTATAGAGGTTCATGCTCTCCCAACGCTCGACGAACAATGGTTCGCGTTGCGGCAGGCCAGCACGCATCGGAAATTCGGTTTGCGGAAGATAAAGTGTTTTGGAGTAATCGATTTTAGTCGTCTCAGTCATGAGGATACTTGCCTGTGAAGCCCCGGCCAGAGATGGCGGGCATGTGGATCAAAGAAACAGGGGGACTGTAAAGCACAGCCGGTCGCTCCCGGACCTCCGCGCCAGATATTGCCTGGCAAAGCAGCCATTCAGGCAAAGCGGGAGGCCGGGCCAATAATTCGTATGGCCGTCATGAGCCGATAATCCGTCATCATGGAGACGCTTGTAGCAATGAGCTTCGCAGGAATAAAGGGGCCAGACGGGCAAAGAAGCAATAAAACTGCATCCCTGCCCTGAAAAGGTTCACATTGATGCCGCTGAGATCAATCCAGCGAGAAATCGAAACGGTAAGTTGCAGAAACGCCAATCATGAATTGGTTCGGAGATCCACGTTCCTTGACGATGCTTGAACCTCTCGCCGGCCCTTGCAACCGACTATATTCACCGAACAGGCTGGTATCGATCTTTTCGGTCGCCTTCCAAGTGATGGCACCGCCAACGCCCGCTGACTTGAAGCCCCCGCCCGGATTGTATTCTGACAGACCGGATGCAGCCGCCTCGTCGGAATCAACGCCGAAATAAGTCTTGAAGTAATCCTTTGAGGCAAAGGTGGCTCGCGGACCACCCGAAACGCGAACCGTCGGCGTAACATCGTAGAACGCATCGGCCGCAATATCGGCTACGACGCCCTTATGTGCATGGATGCCTTGACGCACTTCGCCCCGCACACGCAGCCAGTCGGTTGGATAAGCGTCAACGAATGCACCGGCTTCACCACCAAATTTTGTATCTTTCAAACCATGGATATTGTCATCCCGCTTGAACAACAGCTTACCGGCGAATCCAACGCGGAAGCGATCATTGTCGATGAGAGCGAAAGATACGTTGTCATTCCTCGACGAAAAGCGCGTAGCCTGCCCTTGTCGGCCTAGCGAGATCAACGGTTGAGCAGAGAAGCGATACTTGTTTGAGCCTTCGAACTTCGGAGCTACGAGACCAGCCGCACCGACCTTGAGATACCAATCGCCAGACCAAAAATGCTTGCGGACAGGCGGCACCGTTTCCGCCGCATAAATATCGGCTTGTTGTACATCTGCGGAGAAAGCGAGCGAACCACCCGTCAGGGATGCGGCACCTGCAACGAGCGCCAGAGGAACAATACGTGCCACATTAAACTCCAACAAAAAGAGCCCCAACAAGTTTTGAGGCATTTATCTCTTTTTGTCGAGAATAAGTAAAATTTGATTTAAATCTTAAGTGGAAAGCGAAACCGGAACTTCGCCTCGCTCGAAGGAAAGCAAGCGATCGAGTTCCGACAATGGCTTCGCACTCGCCAGCAGGGCTCGCGCTTCTGCATCATCGTGCTTCATCTGCTCGATAAGCGCTTCAAGGCCTTCAAACTTGATCTCACCGCGTAGAAAGCCAAAGAAAGATACGCACGCCGTTTCACCATAAAGATCGCCGGAAAAATCAAACAGAAAGGTTTCAAGAAGAGGTGCACCGTCACTATCGACAGTCGGGCGACGACCGAAACTTGCAACCCCGTCATGGAGTTCCCCGTTCTGGCGTCTGAACCTGACAGCGTAGATTCCATGTTTCAAGCCTGCCTGCCCGTCAATTTTCATGTTGGCAGTCGGAAATCCAAGCGTTCGCCCCAGCTTCTTGCCATGAATGACTTCTCCGCACGCCATGTAACGATAACCAAGAAGGCCAGATGCTTGAACCACGTCACCTTCGCAAAGCAGATTTCTTATACGGGTTGATGAAACAAGATTGTCACCTTCATCTGTGAAGGCGTCCACCAACGTAACCGTGAAGCCCGCATTTTCACCGGCCTTTTGAAGAAACTCTGGCGTCCCACGCCTTCCTTTACCGAAATGAAAATCATACCCGGTGACCACACAGTTGGCTTGTAATCGCTCAACCAAAATGTGCTCTACGAAATCTTCAGCCGAGCGGGATGAAAACTCACTGGTAAAGGGTTGCTCAACAACAGCATCAAATCCCATCAGACGCAGTATTTCTGCCTTTTTCGCCGCTGCAGTCAAACGATCAATCGGCGCGTCTGGTTTGAAAAAGCTGCGTGGATGCGGTTCAAAAGTCAGAACCACCGCCGGCAGGTCGCGCTTTCCGGCGATCTCCAGCGCACGTTCAAGTACTGCCTGGTGGCCACGGTGGACACCATCGAAATTCCCGATTGCCACCACACAATTCCGCAGGCCTTCCGGCAAGGAATCCATTCCAGAAATGCGCTGAAAGCTGGGTTTGCTCATCTTAGTCTGGGCTTCGATTGTTCGTAACGAGATTACTGAGGTTCAAACAAGAGCAGTAAGCGCTGCAACTGGTCTGTTTCCGTGCTTCTGGAGAAACGCCTCCATTCGGTCAATGTCAACCGTACCGCCGTCGGTATAGTCTGCGGCATGAACTCCGCCGGAGATATAAAGTACGTCAAGCCCGAAGTTGGCAGCGCCTTTCACATCAGTCAGAACCCCATCACCGATGCCAAGAATGCGACTTTTCTCGACTTTCTCGCCTCGAATCTCGTCGGCAAACCGCAATGCTGCCTCGTAAATCGGGCGATGCGGCTTTCCAGCTATCAGAGTACGCCCGCCGAGCTGGCCATACTCGCGGGCAAGGGCGCCCGCACACCAGATAAGGCGCGTGCCACGCTCAACCATAATATCTGGATTGGCGCAGATGAATGGAAGATTGCGTGAGCGCAACCGGGCCAGCAATTCCTTATAGTCGTCCGGTGTTTCGCTTTCATCATCATATAGCCCTGTGCAGACAACACCCGAAGCTTCAAATTCTTCGACCAATTCAACATCAAGGCCGTCATAGATTGTCAGCTCGCGTTCACAGCCAATATGAAATACCTTGCGTGGGCCTTCCGCGATCAGATCGCGGGTTACATCGCCTGATGTGACTACACGATCATAAGTATCGACGGGAACGCCGAGACCGAGCATCTGCTTCTCCACATCTGGATGTGGCCTTGGAGAATTTGTCACAAGAATGACCGTAACACCTTTAGCCCGCGCGCGCTTCAGCGCCTCAATTGCAGCCGGATAGGCAGTCACGCCGTTGTGCACCACACCCCATACATCGCAGAAGAGCACATCGTACTGGTCGGTCAGATCGTCGAGGCGTTCGAGCTGCTTCATGGTTTCCTCTTGATAATTCATCTGTAAGGCGAGAACCGCTATAGAGTGTATGAAAACTGCCAAAGGCAGCCAGCGATCCATCTAACGCAGCCAGCCACTTCTGTCACGGCCTTTGGCCTGAATATCCGATCCGCAGAGCGCGTCCAATTATCCCATAGCCGATTTCATCGATCATTTACCGTGCTTTGTGACCGACTGTTAGAAAGATGCTGATAGGAGCCGATACAACTTTTCATTTTATGTGTCATAGACACAACCGTCGGCGAGGGCCAAATTGAAAAACTGGATCACGCAGGCCCTCAGGCTTCCTAAATATTTGCGTCAATCCTTCAGCACGATCTTCATCGATGACGAGCGTGGCAACTTCGCAATGATTACGGCGGTGGTGCTGGTACCGCTGCTTCTCGCTGGCATGGTAGCAGTTGACACAGCAAATCTCATGCGTGTGCGGAACAATGTACAGGCTTCACTTGACGCAGCGGCACTAGCCGTCGGCAAGAAGTTTTCTACCGGCGCTCCACAATCCGACATGCAAGTCTACGGAGCACAGATATTCAACGCGAATCTCACTGCGTTGAGCGTCAATGCCGTTCAGTTTCAGGTAGATTTTCCAGAAAGCAGGGAAAAGGAGCAGCAAATACAAGCAACTGCCAAATTCACATATAAATCTCTTTTTGGCGTCATTGCATCTCGCCTGCTGGGTTCAAAACAAAACGACTGGGACAACAAAGCTTATGCACTAAAATCTTCTGTAAGACTCAAAAACACCATTGAAGTATCGTTGGTCCTCGATAACTCCGGCTCAATGGATTACTACGGAAGCGGCTCTAATAAAAAACGCATGGACTTGCTCAAGGATGCGGCCAAGCAATTGGTAGAGACCATGGCCGCCCAATCCTCCATCATTACGCAGGTCGAAAGGCCCGTGCAGTTTTCTCTGGTTCCATTCGCAGGTTCCGTCAATGTCGGTCCGCAATATTTAAATGCACCATGGATGGATACCACAGGGTTGAATAAGATCAGCTTCGAGAACTTCGACCTGCCCATTACAATCGATAACCAACGCAAGATCATTGAAGACCCGGTCGGAAGTAAACGTTTTTACAAATCCGGCTCGGGGTGGGGACCCGATGATGGAAAGCCTTTTTCCCGCACTGTTCTTTATAATGACATTTCAGCCAGAGACTCTACATCTTGGCTAAAATGGGCAGGATGTATTGAAGCTCGCAGTGGCAAATATGCACTGAATGTTTCTCCACCCGTGACCAGCAATCCAGCAACCATGTTCGTGCCAATGTTTGCGCCCAGCGAATACTACAACAGTGGCCGCGATCGCGGACTAAACTATTGGTGGGCAGAAACTTCGCCCGGCAAAGATTATCTGAAACTTCAGCGCGATGTCACCAAGTACTACCTCAAATCTCGAATCGAACGCCCTGAGGGTGGCGGACCGAATTATAGCTGCACCACCTCTCCACTAACGCTGCTTACCGATGTTTCCCGCGACGAAGGAAAAAAAGCGATCCTGAGCGCAATTGACGCCATGAAGTCAAGCGGTGGCACGAACGTGCCTGAAGGGTTGGCATGGGGATGGCGAACGATTGCTCACGCTGCCCCCTTCAGCGAGGGGCGGCCCGAAAGCGAACGGGGAAACGACAAAGTCGTGATCGTTCTGACCGACGGCGCAAACACTTATTATACTTATAAATCTCTTCTGGGAAGCAACGGCTCGGATCGCGCTGACAACCAATCCTATTATTCAGCCTATGGCTATACTCGTGAAGTTCCTGCTGAATATGGACGTACACGCCTATTTCAGGAGACGAGTGTCAGTGTGTCGCAAGACAACGCGGTCTATGGCAAAGCCATGAATGCTAAATTCGACACTCTCTGCAACAACGCAAAGACTGCAAATGTCATCATCATGACAGTGGCACTTGATCTCAGCACTAGCAAAAGCGATGAGAAAGCGCAGATCGATCTTCTTAAATCCTGCTCTTCCAACTCGCGTGTTCGCACGGAAGGCGGCAAACCCGCAAAACTTTTCTGGAACTCCACAGGTGGAAATCTTGCGGAAACCTTCCGGCAAATCGGCGATGAATTGTCAAACTTGCGCCTTGTCGATTGATATCCCCAATCACGTCCCCATATGCAGGGGTAGCCATGCCCTGTCACCACTTGGCTGTCCGTTGGCAAGGATGGTGGAAATTAACCATCATTTGACTGTCAATTTTCTCAGGCAATCTTGACAAGTCGAAGTCCCGCTTCTATCTCAGAGCCACGTTAGCACTCTCGTACGATGAGTGCTAACAAGCGCGGATCGGATCGATCCGTTAACAGGGTTCAACGTCTATAACACCAAGGGTTATACCATGGCTGATATCAAGTTCCGCCCGCTTCATGACCGCGTCGTCGTTCGTCGCGTTGAATCGGAAGCCAAGACCGCTGGCGGCATCATCATCCCTGACACCGCCAAGGAAAAGCCGCAGGAAGGCGAAATCGTCGCTGTTGGCGCTGGCGCTCGCGACGAAGCTGGTAAGCTGATCGCTCTGGAGGTGAAGGCTGGCGACAAGGTTCTGTTCGGCAAGTGGTCGGGCACCGAAGTCAAGATCGGCGGCGAAGATCTGCTGATCATGAAGGAATCCGACATTCTGGGTATCGTTGGCTGATCAGCCAAAAGCATTTCGCCTTTATCCAAGAAATCCAATTCACCATAATCTGACCGGGATATTCCCAGGAGAGTACAATGGCTGCAAAAGACGTAAAATTCGGCCGCACTGCGCGCGAAAAGATGCTGCGCGGCGTCGATATCCTCGCTGACGCTGTTAAGGTAACGCTCGGCCCTAAGGGTCGTAACGTTGTTATCGACAAGTCCTTCGGCGCTCCACGCATCACCAAGGACGGCGTATCGGTCGCCAAGGAAATCGAACTCGAAGACAAGTTCGAAAACATGGGCGCACAGATGCTGCGCGAAGTGGCTTCCAAGACCAACGACACTGCTGGTGACGGCACCACCACTGCGACCGTTCTCGGTCAGGCCATCGTTCAGGAAGGTGCCAAGGCTGTTGCTGCCGGCATGAACCCGATGGACCTCAAGCGCGGTATCGACCTCGCAGTTGCTGAAGTTGTTGCTGAATTGCTCAAGAAGGCAAAGAAGATCAACACTTCAGAAGAAGTTGCGCAGGTCGGCACGATCTCCGCTAACGGCGAAGCTGAAATCGGCAAGATGATCGCTGAGGCGATGCAGAAGGTCGGCAATGAAGGCGTGATCACGGTTGAAGAAGCCAAGACCGCTGAAACCGAGCTCGAAGTCGTTGAAGGCATGCAGTTCGACCGCGGCTACCTGTCGCCATACTTCGTCACCAACCCTGACAAGATGGTTGCTGATCTCGAAGACGCATATATTCTTCTGCACGAAAAGAAGCTCTCGAACCTTCAGGCTCTTCTGCCGGTTCTCGAAGCTGTCGTTCAGACTTCAAAGCCGCTCGTCATCATCGCCGAAGACGTCGAAGGCGAGGCTCTTGCAACCCTCGTTGTCAACAAGCTGCGTGGCGGCCTGAAGATTGCTGCTGTTAAGGCTCCTGGCTTCGGTGATCGCCGCAAGGCAATGCTCGAAGACATCGCGATCCTCACAGGTGGTCAGGTTATTTCCGAAGATCTCGGCATCAAGCTCGAAAGCGTTACGCTCGACATGCTCGGCCGCGCCAAGAAGGTGTCGATCACCAAGGAAAACACCACCATCGTTGATGGCGCTGGCAAAAAGGCAGAGATCGACGCTCGCGTTGGCCAGATCAAGCAGCAGATCGAAGAAACCACTTCCGACTACGATCGTGAAAAGCTGCAGGAACGTCTTGCTAAGCTTGCTGGCGGCGTAGCAGTTATCCGCGTTGGCGGTGCAACGGAAGTTGAAGTGAAGGAAAAGAAGGATCGCGTTGACGACGCCCTGAACGCAACCCGCGCTGCGGTTGAAGAAGGTATCGTTGCTGGCGGTGGTACCGCTCTGCTTCGCGCTTCGGCCAAGATTGCAGCAAAGGGCATCAATGCCGATCAGGAAGCTGGTATCAACATCGTTCGTCGCGCTTTGCAAGCTCCAGCTCGTCAGATCACGACCAATGCTGGTGAAGAAGCTTCGGTTATCGTTGGCAAGATTCTTGAAAACGCCTCTGAAACCTATGGCTACAACACTGCCAATGGCGAATTCGGCGACCTGATCAAGGCTGGCGTTGTCGACCCAGTCAAGGTTGTCCGCACCGCGCTGCAGAACGCAGCATCGGTTGCCGGCCTGCTGATCACCACGGAAGCAATGATTGCTGAACTGCCTAAGAAGGATGCAGCTCCGGCTGGCATGCCTGGCGGCATGGGCGGAATGGGTGGAATGGACTTCTAAAAGTCCAGCATCTCACATCGATGAAAATGCGAGAAAGGCGGCTCAAGGCCGCCTTTCTTTTTACGTTGCGTAACCGTCAGTGATTTATGAAAAATTTACTCTGCTCGTGCTTTAGCATAGTTAGTTCTTTGTTTTAGAAACTTCTGATTGACTTATCGCGGTCAGTCATGATCAATCCCGACTGACATAGAGATGGACTTCCTGTTTGCACCCGCACTTTGGAAGTCCTGTCTCAGGCAACAGGAAAGGCAGGCTTCGGCCTGTCTTTCCACTTGCGCGCCCAACAATCCGCCCTCATTTCGCAGCATTGATCTGTGCTTTCTAACGCCAATGCAAACATAGCGGGCAAGAGCAACCAGCATTTCTTCCGATGTGCGCAATGGCGACACCCGACCGTACTGCGCGGCTCGACGCCTACATGAATTACTGGGCTGGCTTAGGAAGCTGATCGGCGGAACAGGACTCTTAAGTGACCACGGGCCGCCTAAACGTTAGAGTTCAGGCTTGCCGCTTGCATAGTATGCCCTATGATTATCCGCAGTCACAATAAAATGGATGATCAGATGCATAAGGAGCTTCCTATCGCCACAGCCCCCAAAGATGGGCGCAAGATAACAGTTGTCTGGACCGACGAAGACGATCAGCGCAACGAGTCAATTGCACAGTATAGAACACTGGCTCAATTGCAGGCCGGTGGCGGTCAATGGGATGAAACCGATACAGGATGGTGGACGTTCACCGATAGCAAAACCCAACGCAAGATCGAACCGATCGCTTGGATTTCGGGAATGGATGACAGCGACGAAGATAACGGCGCCTGACCGCAGATCTCCGGTCAATAAAAATTGACTTTTATAATCATATTTTATCGAATGTTTGCGTTATAGAAGTTTCACGATGAAACACTAGCCCGCCAAGGACTTGGCGGTGCTATATTCGCTTTGGACGGCTCGGTTTCGAGTCCAAGTTACCCGGAGACCAGACATGACCGCTACGCGAACCGAAACAGATACGTTCGGACCGATTGATGTTCCTGCGGACCGCTACTGGGGCGCCCAAACGCAGCGCTCACTACAAAATTTCAGGATCGGCGCAGAGCGCATGCCGCTTCCGTTGATTCATGCATTGGGTGTCGTCAAACGCGCGGCTGCTGAAACCAATATTGCTCTCGGTAAACTCGATCCAGTTCTCGGTCAGGTCATTGCGGTAGCCGCCTCGGAAGTCATTGAGGGCAAACTAGATGACAATTTTCCATTGGTCGTCTGGCAGACTGGTTCGGGAACGCAATCCAATATGAATGCCAATGAGGTCATTTCAAACCGGGCTATCGAGCTTCTTGGCGGTGAAATGGGTACCAAGAAACCGGTCCATCCCAACGACCATGTGAATATGAGTCAGTCGTCCAATGACAGCTTCCCCACAGCAATCCATATCGCCACGGCGGTTGAAGCAGTCAATCGGCTCTATCCGGCGCTTGAGCGCTTAACTAAGGCGCTGCAAGCCAAGGAGGACGCCTTCAAGGATGTCATCAAGATCGGCCGCACACACACGCAGGATGCCACGCCGGTGACACTCGGACAGGAATTTTCCGGTTATCGATCCGCATTGGAGTATGCGCGCCATCGCATCGAGCAATCACTCACGGACGTCTTCCTGCTCGCGCAAGGAGGGACCGCCGTCGGCACGGGCCTGAACGCACCAATCGGTTTCGATACGGGCTTTGCCGAAGCTGTGAGCGAAATCACCGGCCTTCCATTCAAGACTGCTCCCAACAAATTTGAAGCCCTTGCTAGCCATGGCGCCATTCTCAACTTCCACGGTAGCCTGAACTCTTTAGCCGCAGATCTTTTCAAGATAGCCAACGATATTCGTTTTCTCGGTTCGGGTCCTCGCTCTGGCCTTGGTGAACTGTCACTGCCGGAAAACGAACCGGGGTCTTCTATCATGCCGGGTAAGGTCAATCCAACCCAAGCTGAAGCTTTGACAATGGTGGCTACACAAGTATTCGGCAACCAGGCAACGGTTACAGTCGCCGCAAGCCAGGGCCACTTTGAGCTCAATGTCTTCAAACCGGTGATTGCTTATAATGTTCTGCAATCAATCCGCATCCTTAGCGACGCGATGGTGTCATTTGCTGATCACTGTGTGGGTGGTATCGAACCGAACCTCAACCGCATCAGAGAGCTGTTGGACCGCTCGCTAATGCTTGTGACCGCATTGGCCCCAGCCATCGGTTATGACAACGCAGCCAAGATCGCCAAGTCTGCTCACAAGAACGGAACGACTTTACGTGAAGAGGCCCTGGCGAGTGGATTGGTTTCTGAAGACGACTATGAGCAACTGGTGCGCCCTGAGAGAATGATTGCGCCGGAATGAATTGTATTCATATTGTAAACGAACTGTCGAGGATTAGACGGCTTTCCTTGACAGTCAGCAACCGTTAAATGATGCCGCAGTTCAACAGGAGATAGCCTCGCATGTCCTCCATCACTCCGCAGTCGAATGGCGTTGTAACGCTCATCGCTCGCATCTTTCTTTCCATTCTTTTCATCCTTGCCGGCTATGGCAAGTTGACCGCCATCTCGGGCACCGCAGGTTATTTCGCTGGCCTCGGTCTACCGGTTCCAACCGTTACGGCTGTCATCGTCGGTCTGGTCGAATTTGTCGGCGGCCTCGCAATTCTTGTCGGCTTTCAGACGCGTATAGCAGCAGCCATCGTCGGTCTGTTCACCATAGGAGCGACGCTAGTCGCCCACATGGACTTCTCGCAAGGCATGAACGCCATGATGGCGCAGAAAAACCTAGCGATTGCCGGCGGCCTTTTCATCCTCGCTCTGCACGGCGCAGGTTCGCTTTCGATCGACGCAAAGCGCGGCTGATAAAGTACTGTCAATATAACGAAAAGAAGCCGCGCCTTATCCATGGCGCGGTTTTATTTTACCCAAAACCTTGTCGCCAGCGCGATCCACAAGCCGGATACCCCTCGAATTGAGGCCGGTCGTCCAGAATGTCGTACCATGCAGCTTCAGAGCCAGCGAAAATATGGGCGGAAGGCTTTAGGTTAGGATTGTCGGCCAGCGCACCATAATTGACGTGAACATATTCCCCATCGCGAACGATAGAATACAGCAAAGAACCACAAGGGGCGCAGCGCACGTCGTAATCGGTCTCGTTGCCAAGAAACATAAGCGAAGCTTGATTGCTCGTCTCTTCCAATGCGCTCATTCTTATTCCGCCGACAGCCTTGAATGCGCGTCCAGTAGCACGATGACACAATGAACAATGGCGACTCAGGGTGTACTCGATCTCATCGGCACCGTGAAGTTGATGGTTTCACAAGCACAACGATCAACCAACTCCGCACACGGCTCATCTGCGCTACTCCGGGTTACGATTGTGAAATCGCAACCCGCAACATAAAAAGACAAACTCGAAGTTATCTACCCGTCCAATCCTTTGCGAATGCGAGCAGCAACTTCTGTGACACGTGCATTTTCCCGGCTACGGCGCGCTGAAACAAGGCAAGCCTGCGAGCGCAGGATAATGCCGTCTTCCAAAACCTTGAGGCGATTGGCGCGCAAGGTAGAACCGGTCGAGGTAATATCCACGATCATATCGGCGGAACCCGCCGCCGGAGCGCCTTCCGTAGCGCCCAGGCTTTCAACAATACGGTAAACCTGAATGCCGTGTTTCTGCGAAAAAAATTGCTGAGTCAGTCGCCAGTATTTGGTAGCTATGCGCAGACGGCGACCATGACGCTGGCGGAAATCTGCAGCAACATCATCGAGATCAGCCATGCTGGTCACATCACGCCAGACTTCAGGCACTGCCACGATCACATCAGCATGACCAAATCCTAGTTCTGCTTCAATAGCCACCCGTTCTTCTGAATGCGCCAAGGTCTCCCGAACGAGATCTTCACCTGTAACTCCCAGATCGACGCTACCATAACCCAGCTCGCGAGCGATTTCGGAAGCTGAAAGAAACAGAATATCGAGATCAGGCTCCCCCTCGACACGCGCTCGATAATTGCGAGAGTCATCCGGCAGGATCACTTTGTAGCCTGCCTTATCTAGCACTGCGAGCGTCTGCTCTTTAAGCCGTCCCTTCGACGGTAATGCGAGGGTGACACTCATTTTTTCTCTCCCGCCAACATCTGAAGCCTATCCATCCAGATGGAGAAGCCGACACCGGGGATGTTTTCGGAAGCACCCAACATGGTCAGAAGACGATCATAACGACCGCCGCCTGCCAGAACAGCGTCCTTTCCCACACCAAGAGCACGTATCTCATAGACAAGTCCGGTATAATAATCGAGCGGGCGTCCGAAAGAGGCGTCGTAGATAATATCTTTTGTGGCAATGCCGGCATCTGAAATGGCTTCGCTGCGCGCTTCAAACTTCTGCAACACCGCAGCAAGATCAAGGGTGTGCTCCGATGCAAAAGCCCGCAAGGTAACGGCCGCTGAATCAAGCGATACACGCATTTCGAGAAACTGCTTCAAAAGATCAAGCGCGGATGCTGGGAAGCGCGTGGCCGCCAGATCTTCCTTCTCGATCAACCGCCGCGCAATCTCTGCGGGCGAGCGCCCCGCGCTGGGTGAAATGCCAGCTTCCAGCATTTCCGTTTCCAGCATGCGCGCAAGCCCGGTTTCATCGCCTTCAGCCACAAGAACGGCCAGCGTTTCCGGCAATGGATCGCGCCGCTGGGCGCCGGTCAGTTCGATTAATACCTGTTCCATCGAACTTGCATCGCCGAAAGAACGCAGAAGCTTCTTGCGCCAGCCTTGTGGCAGGCCCAGCGCTTTCAGCATGCCTGCAAAAACTGACTGGTCGCCCAAAACAATCTCGAGTTCAGCTTCTAAAGCTGCGGCACGAACGCAGGAAAGTGCGTCGGCAATCGAGCGCGCATCCGAAGCCGCCTCGTTGGAAGCGCCCAAGTCTTCAATGCCAGCTTGAAGGAATTCAGCCGCTCCGTCACGACGCTGACGGAAAACCTCACCCAGATAGGCATAGCGCTTCGGCGTGGCGGCATTAAGAGCGATGTGATTGCGGCAGACCGGGATGGTAAATTCCGGCCGCAAGCACAAGCTATCGCCATTCTCGTTCTCGGTGAGAAAGATACGGCGACGCAAATCCTCACCCGCCATATCCAGAAACGGGTCGGCCGGCTGTATCAGCGGAATTTCAACAAGTTCAGCTTCGCGCGCCTCAAGCGTCGCACGCAGAGAATTGAGAACACCAGACGAGCTCGATCCAACCATGGTTTCCGTCACTTCGCTCGTTCTGCACGATCTCGCGCCTGACCGGCAAGGATTTCACGGACGGCATCGATGAGGTCATCTTCCTTGGCCGTGATCTGCGCAGGTCGACTTTCACGCCAGGTCACGTTGTCTTCTATCTCCGCAGAAAGACGCTTGCCCTCAATGAGATCCTTGATCTGGACCTCGCCAGCCTCACGTTCCTGGGAACCCTGAATAATAACACAAGGAGCCTCACGACGATCCGCATATTTCATTTGCGCCTTCATGCCGGACCCACCAACATACATTTCAGCGCGAATGCCAGCCTGACGCAGATCGGAGACCATTTTCTGATAGCGGCCAAGGCTTTCCGTATCCTTGTCCATAACCAGAACCACCACTGGACCGACGACATCGGTTACATCCAGTTTGCCGAGATTCTTCAAAGCCGTCATCAGACGCGAGACGCCAATGGAGAAACCTGTTGCCGGAACCGGTTCCCCCCGGAAGCGTGAGACGAGACCATCGTAACGGCCTCCACCACCCACCGAACCGAACACGACCTTCTGACCGTCTTCGTTGGTCACGTCGAACAAAAGCTCTGCCTCGAAAACCGGGCCGGTATAATATTCAAGACCGCGCACAACAGACGGGTCGATTTTCACACGACCATCATAGCCGCCTGCCGAGAACAGCGCCTGCATGTCCGCGAGTTCGGTCACGCCTTCTTCGCCCTTGGCGTTCCCTGCAACAACAGTGCGGAGATTCGTTATCGTATCGGCGCCAGTCGCCGCACCTGCCGCAGTGAATGCGAGAACTTTTTCGATTGCGGCATCGGAAAGTTCGGCACCTTTGGTGAAATCGCCGCTCTCATCAAGTCGACCCTTACCAAGCAAAAGGCGGACGCCTTCAGGTCCAAACTTATCGAGTTTGTCGATGGCACGTAGTACATTGAGACGCTTGGCGGCATTGCCTTCGCCTTCAAGACCGATAGCATCCAGCACGCCATCCAGAACCTTGCGGTTATTGACGCGAATCGCATAATCGCCACGACGGACACCAAGACGCTCAAGAGTGTCAGCCATCATCATACACATTTCGGCATCGGCCGAGACATTCGGCGCACCGACCGTGTCGGCGTCGAACTGCATGAACTGACGGAAACGCCCCGGCCCCGGCTTTTCATTGCGGAACACCCAGCCATTGCGATAACTGCGATAAGGCTTTGGCAGCGACTCGTAGTTTTCGGCAACGAAACGGGCCAACGGAGCAGTCAGATCATAGCGCAACGACAGCCATTGTTCATCGTCATCCTGAAAGGAAAACACGCCTTCGTTCGGGCGATCCTGATCTGGAAGGAACTTGCCGAGAGCATCAGTATATTCTACGAGTGGAGTTTCTACCGGCTCGAAGCCATAAAGGTCATATACTTCCCGGATGGTCGCCATCATCTTTTCAGCGGCGCGCAAATCATCTGGCACCCGATCGACAAACCCACGCGGCAATCGCGCCTTCATCTTGTCCGCTTTATCGGCCATTTTTCCTGCCTGATCGCTGATTTATACAAACATACCGATTGTAACCGGCATCAATTCTGTTGCCGGTTTCCTAACCGATCAAGTTCGTTGCGGCAAGTGCGGGAAGCACGTTCAGCGTGTCGCAATGGCGACAGCCGCGCCCGCCATCATGCCGGCGCTGGTTCGGTTGGCAATTCGCATCATGCGGGGGCTGCGCAGAAACCGTCGTGCCTGCGCTGCAAGCACCACCCATGCCGTATCAACTGCCGCTAGAACTGCGAACATGACCAGCAGCAATTCGACCCAACCGACCAGAGAAACATGCGTGATATCAACGACCGTTGGCAAGATGGCAAGGTAGAAAACCATGATCTTCGGATTGCCGAGCGTGATCGCCAGCGCGCTAAAGAAAAGCTTTCCAGCCTCACCTTGACGGGGAATGACATTCTCATCTGCGACTTCACCTACCGGAGCGATCCACATCTTCCACGAAAGATAGATCAGATAGGCTACGCCCACATATTTGAGAATGAGAAAGGCTGTATGAAAAGTGTTGGCCAGCGCGGCCAATCCCCATACTGCCAGCGAGAGCCAGATGGCATCACCGAGCCATAGACCGAACATGAATGGAAAGACGCCCTTGTGGCCACGGCTGATGACACGCGCCACCAACGCGCCAACATTTGGCCCCGGCGTACCCGCCGCCACAACCAGAATACCGGCGAATGCCAACAACGACACCAAATCCATGATCGACTCCCACATTGAACGAGGTGTTTCTCGCAGAAATAATGCGGCTTAGCAATCGATGCGCTAGCTGGGCCGTTTGAAACTCTGTCGCAATTTCTCAATGTGAGGCCGACAGTGACAACCTTCAATGTGGTCATTCACCAACCCCATGGCTTGCATGAAAGCATAAACCGTCGTTGGCCCAACAAACGACCAGCCACGCTTTTTCAGGTCTTTGGAAATGCGAATAGAAGTCTCGGTCTTCGGATTGGCGACAAGAGTTGAATAGTCTACCAAGGCGGGACGATCTTTTACGCCAGGCTCGAAAGACCAAAAATAGGCCGCCAGCGACCCCTTCTCCGCAACCAACTCGATTGCGCGTCCGGCGTTGTTAATTGTGGATTCAATCTTGCCACGGTGACGCACGATGCCTTTCTCACCTAGCAGACGCTCCACATCTGCTTGACCATACCGGGCAATGCGATGGAAATCGAAGCCGTCGAAAGCTGCGCGAAAGTTCTCCCGCTTGCGTAAGATCGTGAGCCAAGACAGACCCGACTGGAACCCTTCAAGGCAGATTTTCTCGAAAAGCCGGAAATCATCCGAGACTGGAACACCCCATTCATTGTCATGATAAGCGAGATAGTCCGGTAATTCGCCCGGCCAGAAGCAGCGCGTCATTCCATCAGCGCCGACGATCAGACCGGTTTTTGCCTCTACGACATCGCTCATCGTTCCGCCTCTCAAACTTCATATATAATTAATTATGTCGCGCAACCTGACACTAACCACAATTTCAATCTGAAGGAACTTCACGCGACATATCCGACCAAAATTTACCTTTACGATTCCATTCCGGCACACAATCCCCCCACGAGGATGAGGGTCGCTCTCCTGACAATTGGTGTCAGGAGTTGTAACGGGCAACTGTGCCACAAGGATTTCTGGTACAAAGAGACGGATCTGGATTATGAAACCGCGTTATCTTCTTTTAATCGGGTCGCTTGCGGCGATTGCCGTTTCCATCGTCAGCACAGGCATGGCGTTTGCCAACGACCGCTATGCAACAATGCCGCCGGTGAGTGTTAGCCCAGATCTCTCTGCACCTTGGGTAGCTCAGTTGCACGGACAACCTGCCCGCATAAGGGCCGTACCGCAATCTTTACAGCTAGCGCCGCATGTTTCTGTCAAGCAGAAAAAAAAGGGCAAATCGAGCTACCGTCAGGTATCGTATCAGCGCCAGGCTGCGGATGCGGCAGCCACAGTACGAAAGCACCGGATTGATCGCGCTTATCTACCACAGATGGTGTCCTATACTGGCAATGAAAAGCCGGGAACAATTGTTATCGATACAAGCAAGCGCTTTCTATTTCTTGTTCAGTCCAGCGGCAAAGCGATGCGATATGGCGTTGGCGTCGGGAAGCAAGGTTTTAGTTGGAAAGGTTCACAACGCATCAGCCGCAAAGCCGAATGGCCAACCTGGACACCACCGAAGGAAATGATTGCACGGGAGCGCAAAAAGGGACGTATCCTGCCCGCACGCATGGAAGGCGGCATCAATAATCCGCTAGGAGCGCGCGCGCTTTATCTCGGTTCCACGCTTTATCGCATCCACGGAACCAATCAGCCATGGACCATCGGCAAGGCAATGTCGTCAGGCTGCATTCGCATGCGCAACGAAGATGTCACTGATCTTTATGAGCGGGTTCATGTTGGCGCAAAAGTGGTTGTCCGTTAGCGAACCATTCTCCATGTCATTTGCGCCCGCCCTCCCTCGAAGGCGGGCGCATTTTTTCATAAATCTGAAAAGAGCAAAACTTCTGCACAGAAAGAATGATTGCAGGCTTGGAAACATTATTGAGGGGGCTTTTCCTTTTGTTCCGAACACCCATATGCTGACCATGGCAAAGTCCAAAGATTGTATGGAAAAGGCTGCCTGATGGCGGTTGTGCCGGTGACGAAACCGGCATGTAGGTCAATAGCATTTAAGCGCAAAACGGGGCTTCCCTGCGCCGATTGCTTCTGAGGGAAAGGATAAATTATGACCGTACCGACAGTTAAACTGAACGACGGCAATCACATTCCGCAGCTCGGGTACGGTGTCTGGCAAGTGGGTAACGACGAAGCGATCACTGCTGTCAGCGAAGCGTTGAAAGCAGGATATCGTCATATTGATACCGCTGCCATTTATGGCAACGAAGAGGGCGTCGGCAAGGCGATCAGAAATTCCGGTATCGAGCGCGGCGACATTTTCCTCACCACGAAATTGTGGAACAGTGAACAGGGCTATGAACCGACGCTGAAGGCGTTCGATGCCAGCCTAAAAAAACTTGGTGCCGACTACGTGGATCTTTACCTCATCCACTGGCCGATCCCATCAAAAGACCTTTTCATGGAGACATGGCGCGCGTTTCTCAGACTGAAAGAAGAAGGCCGCGCCAAATCCATCGGCGTATCAAACTTCCGCACAGCCGATCTCGAACGCGTCATCAAGGAAAGCGGTGTTACGCCAGTTCTCAACCAGATTGAATTGCATCCACAGTTCCAGCAGGACGAGTTGCGTCTCTTCCACAGCAAGCATAACATCGCAACAGAAGCCTGGAGTCCGCTCGGTCAGGGTAGAATCCTGGAGGACTCCACGCTGAAAGCCATTGCAGCAAAGCACGGCAAATCGGTTGCACAGGTCATACTGCGTTGGCACATCGAAACGGGCAATATCGTCATCCCGAAATCTGTTACGCCTGCCCGCATCAAGGAAAACTTCGATATTTTCGATTTCCGTCTCAACGGAACCGATCACGATGCGATAACGAAACTGGACAAGGCCGATGGCCGGATAGGCCCGAACCCGAGTACATTTTCGGCTGGCTGAGCAGACATCGAAGGAAAACCGGGCAAACGCCCGGTTTTCTCACGCAGCTGTTTGTAACAACCCTTGCGGCTTCGGTCCGCCATAGGCCCAGTCAATCAGCTCTACCGTATGTACGATGGGGAGTTTGCTGCCGGTCGCGATCTGCGTCATGCAACCAATATTACCGGTAGCGATCAGATTAGCGCCCGTCGCCTCGATATTCTTGACTTTGCGGTCGCGGAGCTGGGCAGCAATTTCCGGCTGCATGATGTTGTAAGTCCCTGCCGATCCACAGCATAAATGGCCCTCAAGCGGCTCCTTAACCGTAAAACCTGCTTTGGACAGAAGGTCTTTCGGCTGACGTACGAGTTTCTGCCCATGCTGCATGGAACAAGCGGAATGATAGGCAACCGTCAGCGCCTGCGGTGCATCCGGTTCCGGCAGATCAATGCTGGCGAGATATTCGGTGATGTCTTTGGCCAATGCCGACACACGTTCTGCCTTATCCCTGTAGGATGGATCAAGACGCAGCATGTAGCCGTAATCCTTGATGGTCGTGCCGCAGCCCGACGCCGTGACAATAATGGCATCAAGACCATCCGCTTCGATCTCACGGGTCCAGACATCGACATTGTGTCGTGCCTGGTCTAGGGCCTGTTCTTCGCGGCCCATATGGTGGACCAGCGAGCCGCAGCAGCCCTCCCCCTTTGGCATCACCACTTCAATGCCAAAGCGGTTCAAAAGCCGCAAGGTCGCTGCATTAATCCCCGGATTGAGTACAGGTTGAGCACAACCATTGAGGATCGCCACGCGACCGCGTTTTTCACCTTGGGCGGCACTGATCATTTCGATCCGAGCGGCGGTTGGAAGGTTCCGTGGCGCAAGGTCGAGCATTGCCGCCATAGGGCGCAGCGCCGGGCTTTTGCGCAGCAACGGCGCGAAAAGCTTTCCCAGTTTCGCAAGCTTTAGCGCTGCGCGGAAGCGACCGGGATAAGGCAGCACCTGTGCGAGCACCCCACGCAGGAAGCGGTTCATCAATGGGCGCTTATAGGTTTTCTCGATATGCGCACGCGCGTGATCGACCAGATGCATGTAGTTGACGCCGGATGGGCAAGTCGTCATGCACGACAGGCACGATAGGCAGCGGTCGACATGGCGCACGATTTCCTCATCCGCCGGACGACCGTTTTCCAACATGTCCTTGATTAGATAAATGCGTCCTCGGGGGCTGTCGAGTTCGTTGCCAAGCGTCACATAGGTCGGGCACGTGGCGGTACAAAAGCCGCAATGTACGCATTTGCGCAAGATCTTTTCGGCTTCGTTGACGCCCGGATCGCGCAGTTGGTCGGGGCTGAAATGGGTCTGCATGGTTTCAAACTCCAGCCTGACGGGGATGCATACGCCCCGGGTTGAGGATATTTTCCGGATCGAATTGTTGCTTCAACCGCTGAGAAAGCGCCGCCAATGCTGCCGATTGCGGTTCAAACACTTCAACGCTTGCGCGAATACCTTCCGGCGCGCGCACCAGCGTCGCATGACCGCCACCATGGCTGGCGATTAGTTTACGCAATATCTGCGCTTCGGGGTCGGCTTCCATTCGCATCCAGATCAAGCCACCCTGCCAGTCGTAATAAGCATCGACACCTGCATGACGACGGAACTCGTCCACCAAGCGCCATCCCTGCATCGGAGCAATCGAAACACGCCAGACGGCGCGATTGTCTCCTGTATTGGCATAAGGCAGAACATCGCGCACTTCACGCCAGAGCTGCTGGGACGGTGTGCCGTCCAACAACTCTACGTCGCCCGACTGGCCAAGGAGTGCCTGTAATTGCCGACTACGGTGTTCAACTGAAGGTGCAAAGCCTTCGAGGCGCAGCACGGTTGCTGCATCCCAGCCCAACGCACCATCGAGAAAACGATTAGCAACTGTGGGCGGTAAATGCGCGGCGGAAGCGACTTCTTCCCGCGAACCCATTGCCATGGCCATGACACGCGCGGCCTGTTCGTCAGTCAGTCCGCGCACGACGAGTGTTGCCGCCGTTTCCGGCCTCGGTAGAACCTTGAACGTTATCTCGGTGGCAACGCCCAGCGTACCCCAGGAGTTGGCCATACCTTTAGACAAATCATAACCGGTGACGTTTTTGACTACGCGACCGCCAGATTTGAACAATTCACCACGTCCGGATACAACCCGCACGCCAAGTACGTGATCGCGCGCGGCACCCGCCTTGAGACGGCGCGGACCAGACAGATTGGCGGCTAGTGTCCCACCGATCGTGCCGCGACCGCTCTCACCGGAAATCAGCGGGCCGTAATCCATCGGTTCGAAATGAAAACATTGATTGTTGTCGGCCAAAAGCTGTTCGATCTCAGCCATCGGCGTTCCAGCCTTTGCAGAGAGCACCAACTCGTCCGGCTCGTACAAGGTAACGCCTGTCATCTCAGAAAGGTCCAGCACACGGCCTGCGTCGACCCGATGCCCCAGACCGCGCTTGGAGCCATGGCCGATGACTTCAAGCGGGATGGAACTAGCCAACGCTTCCTGCACGGCATCCAGAACACCGGCTTCATCTCGCGGCTTTAGAATATTTTCATCGCTCATGATCAAAACCACAACTCAGAAACGGGGAATATCCGGGAAAGCCAGTTCACCGCGATGCACATGCATGCGGCCCAGCTCGGCGCAGCGGCGCAATTGCGGAAACACCTTGCCGGGATTGAGGAGATGCTTGGCATCAAATGCACATTTGACACGCATCTGCTGGTCGAGGTCGATCTGGTTGAACATCTCCGGCATCAGATCGCGCTTTTCGATACCGACCCCATGTTCGCCGGTAAGCACCCCCCCAACCTTTACGCAAAGACGTAAGATGTCCGCGCCAAAATCTTCCGCAGCTTCCAGTTCACCAGGAATATTCGCGTCATAGAGAATAAGCGGATGCAGATTGCCGTCGCCTGCATGAAACACATTGGCCACCCGCAACCCATATTTTTCGGATAGTTCACGCATCCCCGACAGAACACGCGGTAGCTCTTTACGCGGGATGGTGCCATCCATGCATAGATAGTCTGGCGAAATACGTCCAACCGCTGGAAATGCCGCTTTCCGCCCCGCCCAGAAAGCCAGACGCTGTTCCTCCGACTGAGACAATATGCACGTTGTGGAGCCATTTTTAAGCGCCAACGCTTCGACCTGGCCAATCAAATAATCCACTTCAATTGGTGGCCCATCCAGTTCGACAATCAACAATGCTTCAACATCAAGCGGATAGCCCACACGGACAAATTCCTCAGCCGCTTTGATGGCTGGCCTGTCCATCATTTCCATTCCACCCGGAATGATACCCGCGCCGATAATATCGGCCACACACTGACCGGCCTGCTCGCTGGAGGGAAAGCCAACCATAACTGCGCGGGCCGTTTCCGGCTTTTGCAGGATACGAACGGTAATCTCTGTCACGACGCCAAGCAGTCCTTCCGATCCGGTCATCAGACCAAGAAGATCGTAGCCTTCGCTGTCGAGATGCTTGCCGCCAAGCCGGATAACTTCTCCAGTGATCAGCACCATTTCGATGCCGAGCACATTATTCACAGTTAGACCATATTTGAGGCAATGCACACCCCCGGCATTCTCTGCTACATTGCCACCAATGGAGCAGGCGATCTGCGACGACGGATCGGGCGCATAATAAAAGCCCTCATGCTCAACAGCCTTTGTAATGCCGAGATTCGTCACGCCCGGTTGCACCACCGCCACGCGATTAGGATAATCGATTTCGAGAATGCGATTGAAGCGCGACATTCCCAGCAGAACGGCATCCTGCAATGGCATCGAGCCGCCGGACAGTGATGTACCCGCGCCGCGAGGCACCACCCGAATATTGTTATCGTGACAATAGCGCAGAACCTGAGAAACCTGCTCTACCGTCTCTGGCAGCACAACAACCAGAGGCAATGACCGGTGTGCAGTCAGGCCATCACTCTCGAACACGCGCATTGCGTTGATGGCATCAACAACGCCTTCGCCCGGCACAATGCCCCGCAGATCGACGACGATCTGCTCGCGTCGCTGCAGGACGGATGCGTCCGGCTTCGGCATGATGAGTCCGCTCATATTTTCCTCCACCACTGATGTGGTCAAAGTGCATTCCGCACCACTTTCGTCAAGTGGTAAATCATTTTTACCACTTGAGTCAGTAGCTAAACAGTTTCCACGCTGCGGCATAATTGCTTGCCTAGTTTCCTAGCGCTCGGCTAGATGCTTTAGACTCGGAGCTTTAGCAAAAGCATAGCAGGGAGTGGGGTAGCACAACATGATGAGCAGTCTGGCGGATATGGAAATCTTTGCCCGCGTTGTGGCAACGGGCAGCATGTCGGCAGCCGCTCGCGATCTGAGTCTCTCGCCAGCAGTCGTCTCGAAGCGCCTGGGCCGACTGGAAGAGCGCCTCGGAACCCGACTACTTCAACGTACAACCCGCCAGATCGCGTTGACGGAGGCTGGTCAGGGTTATCATGAGCGGGTTCTTGCCATTCTCTCCAACATTGAGGAAGCGGAGGCTTTCGTCGCCCGCCGTTCAGCGGATGCGCGCGGTACACTGAAAATATCAGCTCCGACGACTTTCGGCCGCATGCACATTGCACCCTACCTCGTACCATTCATGCGCGCCAATGCCGACCTGACCGTCAATATGCAGCTTACCGACGAGATGGTCGACATTGTGGGGGATGGGTACGATCTTGCCATTCGGATCGCGGAACTTTCCGATTCAACCCTCGTCGCACGCCGGCTCGCACCCGTGCGTCGTATTTTCGTGGCCTCACCCGGCTATGTCTCGGAACGAGGCACGCCGCAGAGTATCGAGGATTTGCAGGATCATATCTGTCTGGCCCCGCACAACAACGACCCTTGGCGACTGGAAGGTCCCAAAGGCCCTATCGTCATTCGCCCAGTTGGGCCGCTACAAACCAATTCCAGCGAAATGATACGCGAGGCAGTTCTGGCAGGCCTCGGCATAGCGCAACGCTCAACCTGGGACATAGGCCCAGAACTAGCAGCAGGCAAGTTAGTACAGGTTCTGCCCGACTATGCGGCCTCTCGCAATGTTGCAATTCATGCCGTCTATCCATCAAAACAGTTTCTCCCGGCAAAGGTCAGACTGTTCATAGACTATCTGGCCGATCTTTATGGCCCAGTTCCCTACTGGGAGAGCGGTACGTCTCCGCACGAAATAGCAAAAAAATAGACCGGCTTACGTTCGTCGGTTAATAAGTCACGCACACTATATTAGTGAGTCAGCATATAAAGCTGTCTAAGTTTTTGAATCTCAAAGACTTAGCTATCCCGCAATCCGTTATTCGAGCGAATCGGATGAGCTCCTCCCGTTATCCTGATTATCTGGAAAAAATGATGAACACACCTGTACGCTTTATTCTAGCACTCGTCGTCGCCGTTATCGTTGGCTGCGGCTTCATGGTCTATGACAAGTCCCGCGGCGCCGAGTGGGTCGTTTCTCCGCAACAAATCGAGCAAGCCAAAGCTGACGGCAAAACTGGCGTCGAAAGCCGCCCCGGCACGATAACTGTACTTCCGATCCGCAGCGAGACGGCCGACGCACTTCCGTTCAAATGGGCCATGTATGGCCTTGTCGCAGGTCTTTTCGTCCTCGTCGCGACACGCAAGCGCAAAAACGCCTGATCATTTTTTGATCATATATTCTGAAAGCCCGGTTGCATCATCGACCGGGCTTTCATTTTCAATATATTCCGTTGCCCGACGTCGGGCTAACAGCTACTTTGCCGCCGTTATGAAAAGGACTTCAGGCGGCATGGCCGAAACGATTTTTTCCCGCATTCAGGCAAGTCGCACGGCAGACGATGTCGTGTACCAGATCGAAACGCTGATTCTTGAAGGTGTTCTGCGTGGCGGCGATCGTCTTCCTGGCGAGCGTGAGCTGGCGCGCCAGTTCGATATATCCCGCCCGATATTGCGCGATGCTCTCAAAAGACTCGAGACTGCCGAGCTCCTGATTTCCCGGCATGGCGGCGGTACCTTCGTCGCTGATGTGATCGGACAGGTATTTAGCGCCCCAGTAGTCAGGCTTTTCGCCGATCACCGAAAGGCGACAGCAGATTACCTCGAATATCGCCGAGAAATTGAAAGCATAGCTGCCGAATATGCAGCACTTCGAGCCACGCCCGCTGACAAGGCGCTTCTGACCGAAATTATGGAGGCTATGGAAAGAGCTCATGGTGTCAGTGACTTCGACACAGAAGCGCGCCTCGACGTGGAATTGCACAATGCTATTGGTGAAGCGGCACACAACATTGTTCTGCTGCACACCCTACGGTCTTGCTATCAACTGCTTAAGGATGGCGTTTTTTACAACCGAAGCCTTATCTACAGCTATCCCGGGGTCGCTGACATGTTCCTGTCTCAACATCGCGCCATTTACGATGCCGTCATGGCTGGCAATCCGCAGGCGGCCCGCGAAGCGGTTCAGAAACACATCCGTTTCGTGGAGCAAGCCACACATGATCGCGAGTTGCACGAAGAGCGCGAACGTGTTGCGCGTCTGCGCTACCGGCAGCGGGCGGGCGTTAATTCAGGCAAAGACATGAAGGAGATTAGCGACGAATGAGTGTGGTTTTCAAGGATGCGAAAGGACCGGACGGTATCCGCCTTTATGCCATTGGGGACGTGCATGGCCGCCTTGATCTGTTGCGTGACATGCATGGACTGATCCGTACCGACCTTGACCAGCGCCCCGCTCACGACTGGCGTATCATTCACCTTGGCGATTATATAGATCGCGGACCAAGCTCAAAGGAAGTGTTGGACTTCCTGATTGATGCTGCACGTCGGGATGAACGTGTAATTTCCCTGCTCGGCAATCACGATGACGGTTTTCTCACCTATCTCGCGACGGGAGATGTAGCAGGGATATTCGCACTGCATGGCGGCGTCGACACCGCTCGGTCCTACGGAGCAGAGATTGATTTTTCTGACGCTGATTCAGCGCGCGAGGGTCATAAGACCCTAGTGCAAACCGTACCGCAAGAGCATATCGATTTTATTCGGGCCATGCCGCGCTCGGTCGCGTTCGGCGAATTTTTCTTCTGTCATGCAGGAATAAACCCCACAGTGCCGCTAGATGCCCAAGATCCAGAAGAACTGATCTGGATTCGCACAGTTTTTCTCAAATGGACAGCTCCCTTCGAAAAGGTCGTCATCCATGGACATACGCCGCAAAACGCGGTCGACATTCAGTGCAACAGGGTCAACCTCGATACATATGCTTGGAAAAGTGGACGACTTTCAAGCATCGTAATAGATGGTTCGGAGAAGCGTTTTATCGAAGTGAGGTAATATGCTTAGTGTGCGCTGGAAATTCCGTAGCCATCGGTCGACATCGCATTGTTGCCCGCATCAACGGTGAATATCCCGACCGCCATGAACACAATTGCGGAAACCATCAGAACGGTAAGAAGAGCGGCATGCTTGGCGGTCATATTCGGAAACTCTTTCGACTGGGGCCGGACAAAACTCGTTAGACGAGCCGCCACTTGGGAGCATGACAATCAGCCCTGCTCATTCAGTTGCTGCCCGGAGAGACGGCGTTCAGTTACACCCGAAAAAAGTTACCCGCAACTGAACGGTTCCTGCCAGCTCACCGCTTTTTCTATGAAAAATAGAATTGGCTGTGCTCTGTGGCAAAGCCGCAACGCAAGAGCTCGGCTTTAGGTCAAGACGCGGTTATCAAGACTCTAGATTTGAGCTACCCAAGCCCTTGCTAATGCAGCACCTGCCGCATCCGCTTGCATTCCAAACTTCCTTGCAAGCACTGGATACTGTACTGCCCAGTCCGGGGCGAAACCTGCAATCAGATTGTTTAGCTGATCATTCCACTCAGTCACGAGTTGCGTGTTCGCCTCAAAATGAAACTG
The DNA here is from genome assembly GCF_006345815.1 of Ochrobactrum sp. CGA5. Classification (GTDB taxonomy): domain Bacteria; phylum Pseudomonadota; class Alphaproteobacteria; order Rhizobiales; family Rhizobiaceae; genus Brucella. Next base: position 651,737 of record NZ_VCIG01000005.1, read on the forward strand.
CGTACCATAAACTGCTCGCCCAATACGATAGGCCTGATGAGGCGTCATATCACTCGTCGCCATATGCAATGCGTCCTTCGGAAGCGAAAACGTATCGCGGTGCCAATGAAAGATTGGGAACGCATCTCCTGCGGCGGACAGTACCGGGTCGCTTCTGCCTTCTTCAGTAAGCCGAACCTCGTGCCAGCCGAACTCCATGGGCCTATCGAGAATATTCTGGCCACCATAGGCACGCGCTATGAGTTGACTGCCCAGACAAATACCGAGAACAGCCTTATCGCCGTCGCCGAACCGGCATATGAGATCTAACAAATGCGGGAAATAGGGGCATTCAGCATCGGCGAGCGCATTCTGCTCACCCCCGAGCACGATCAAGGCTTGGTATCCATCATCGTCGGCAGGCAATGCATCGCCACAGTATGGATGACGCAGATCGATCGAGAAACCAGAATCTGCCAGAATGGGTTCGATTTGTCCCAATCCGGACCCTTCGTAGTTCTGAACGACCAGCACTGCCATGAAAAATCCCCAACACCTTTTTATCTTTGCTAGCATGGAAAAGGCGCGAACGACAGCAGGCCCTTAAATCAGTGCACCACCGATACGCTGACCGTTCGCCCGGCAACGAGGTGGACATTATCCGGCACATCATCAAGTTTCACGCGCACCGGCACACGTTGTGCCAGTCGCACCCAATTGAAGGTCGGTGAAACATTTGCCAGCAAGCTGGAAGTATCGCTACGCTCTCGATCTTCAATTCCTCCGGCAATACCCTCGACTTTTCCTTTGAGTTGTAATTTGCTGCCCATTATATCGACCACCACCGGATCACCGATCTGGATACGCTCGAGCTTGTTCTCTTCAAAGTAGCCGGATACGTAGAACGAGTCCGTATCTACGAGGGCCGTCACTGCCGATCCGGCAGAAACATAGTCACCCGGCTGCAGCGAGAAGTTAGTAATCACTCCGTTGACGGGCGCTTTTACCGAAGATCGGTCGAGATTGAGTATCGCAAGGTCACGATCCAATTGCGCCTGACGATAGGAAGCCTCCGCTTGCTGGGCCGTCGTTTCGATCTGCTCGAGTTTCCGGCGCGTTACGGTCGTGTCGTTGAGCTGTCGGTAGCGGACCAGATCACGGTTTGCCATGTCGAGTGCCGCCTTACTGCTATCAACCTTTGCTTCCGCTGTCTGCAGGGCGAGCTTGTACCGTGCTTGATCGATACGGAAGATAACGTCGCCCTGACGAACGCTCTCATTATCATGGACGAGCACTTCCCCAACCAGACCCGAAACGTCCGGCGCAACACGCACCACATCGGCGCGAATTTTGCCGTCACGCGTCCACGGCGCATTCATGTAATAGTCCCACAAATGCCAACCAAGGAACCCCGCCATAGTGACCATAACAGCGGTTACAAAGATACGGCCTGAATGTGCAACGAGCTTTTTCATAGTGGTATTCCGTTGAGAATGACGGCAGTAACGCCGAGAATGCAAAAATACATCGCAGCATCGAACAGAGGCCGATGCCATACGAAACGATAGAAGCGTGCGCGCGCCAAAAGGCGCTGCATGAGCGAATTTATGAAATAGGCACCAAGTGCCAGCACGCCGAGGGTCGGAATGTAAATTCCGTAGATGTCGAATTCAGGTTGCATCACAAATCACATCGTTCTTCTAAGCTGCCTGTGGGACTTCCATCAGCGGACGCGGCGGCAGGGCGAAAGGTGGACTCTTCGGGAAAAGATTGAAGCGAAGAGCAACCAGCGCCATTCGCGTACGCTTAGTTATTGCAGGCGATCCGCTCTCGATAATGATCGTGATTGCAGTATCGATGGAAGCAAGCAGATTTCGGTCGATATCGCTTGTCTCCTGCGGTTTGTTAGCCAGGGTACGATAATGCGCCCCGACCCCGTCCAGCACTTCATCGACAGCCGACCTACAGTTTTCAGGCAGTTTGGAGCGATACTGCTGGAGATCGATCGTATTCATACCGTTTCGCAGATCGCGCAGCAGGTCGACTTTAGCCAAGTCTGCCGCCGGGACCAATGCCAAGCGGGGCGTCATCATGCCTATACGGTCGATCATCCGAAGCAATAGCCGGTTCATGCGCTGACGGCGGTGGCGCCCCGGACTCCGTTCGGCAGCAAGTGCAATATCGTTCCAGCCTGCCTTGATCAGACGGCGTACACTCCATTCCGCACCCACTGATCGAACAATGGAGGTTACCACGGCGGCAATCACTATGCCTAAAATCGTGGCCAGATTGGCATTGGCAAAACTGACGAAGTCATGTGTCAGATGCCCCTGCAACATGAGCATGTTCGGTAAGTTCACGCAGAGCACCATGCCCAGCAGAAATTGTGAAGGAACGGCGAGCAACAGGCCAGCCGGGATAAGGAACAGCCCTAGCACCAGAATGAGCGGAAAGAATCCGTCCACCAGTGGTAACAACGCAAACTCAAATATGAAGGCCGCGACGATGACAATCAAAAGCAACCAGTTGAACTTGCGCATTACCGGCACTGGATCATCCATGGTGGCAAAAATGCAGCAGAAGATGCCGGCCATCATGGCTGCGACACTGCCCTGAGACCAGCCGCTCGCAATCCAAAATGCGGTTGCAATGCATGTAGCCAGAAAGGCTGAAAATCCAGACAGAAGCGCCATGCCGTAGTCACGGTGCATCGGACGCGCTTTCAGGTGCGCGTCGTAGCGACGCCACCGCAGTGCATGCTGTGAACCGGACACAATGTCCTGACGCAACGTGATGCAATCGCTCCATATCTGGACAAGATCACGAACACGAGCAGCCACGTTGAAAGGCAGCAATTCGCCCCAAGTTGTTGCGCCCTTCCCCTCCTGCTCAATTTCTTCCATAAACTGCAACAGAACAGCGCGGCGTTCGTCTGTCAGACTTTCACCACTTTCGATCCAATCACAGGTCTCATCCAATAGCTTCTGCACTGCCGGGGGCCAGGGCGTTTCACGCTCATCTGGCTGAAGCTCCAACACATCATGCAGGCTCGATATTATCGGAAGAACAGCCACCATGCGCTGCCGCAACACGTGAAGCAGCCTACCAACATTTCTGATCGATGACGTGTCATAGGCAACATGCGTGGTCAAATTACGCAGCTCAAGAGCGTCGGTTGCAAGACGCTGACGATCCCGGAGGAATTCGGGAGTAGCCCCCTCCCCCCGCATACTTGCCATTGCCAGCTTCGAACCGTCTCGCAGCCAATTATCGATACGATTGACGAGCACCGGTCCACTGTGGCGCGGGAAAACAAGCCGGTTGACGACAGCGGCGCAAATAATGCCGATTGCGATCTCTTCTACACGACCCACTGCGTAGTCGAATGTCGTTTCAGGCACAGAAACAACGGCAAAACTTGCTATTGCCACCGTATAACCAGCCAGCATGAACAAGTAGCTGCGCGGCGTACCGTCGAGCAGACTGATTGCAAGGCAGAGGCCCATCCAGAGACCGATCGCCAATGTCAGAATCTCAGGCGAGTTGACAAAATGCGGAACAAACAGGACGGTCACTGTCCCGCCAATAATGGTACCGATCAGACGGTAAAAGCCCTTTGATGTGGTCGCCCCTGAAAGCGGATGTGCAACGATGTAGACCGCTGCAATGGACCAGTAGGGATTAGGCAGATTAGCCATCAAGCCGATCCACAGGGCAAGCATAGCCGCAGCGAAAGTCTTCAGTGAAAAGACTACGTCCCAGAATTTCGGGGTTGTTTCGGCTGGTTTCATCATGACTTGTAGGGTACCGGTCTAACGCATTGCGTCTTTCCAGTCAGAAGGCCGATCAGAAAGACTAGGTTTGAAATTTCTCATTCAGCTTGCGCAACAATTCCATGGCTACATCGACCGCATCAGAATCGAAATCGCCAAGGAAAAGAGCACGAAGGCGGGCGGCAGACTTTTCCACCTGGGTGGCAAGAGCGCGACCGTCCTCTGTCAGTTGGATAAGTTTAACGCGACGATCAGCATCGTCGACAACGCGCTGGATCAGGCCGTCCCTTTCCAGCTCATCGACAACCCGGACAATTGTTGCCCCCTCGATACCGACCCGTTCGGCCAGCATACCTTGAGGGATGCGATCTCCATGCCGCAACAGGGTCATCAGCGGTATAGCTTTCGCGTCGGAAAGACCATGTTCCGCCATCGCTGCATCGAAAGCTTTCCGCCATCCTCTGGCAACGCTTGCAAGAAGCGGTGCAAATTCAACCCACGTTTGCTTCATCACATCAATTCCATTCAAATAGATAGCTTCATATCTATATGAATACAATCTAATTAAATGCAACAGACATGATCTCCCATCAATTGTTTGTGTAGTAGCGCTAATAAATCATCTTTTAATGTATCACCAAAGCGCTTGACCATCGCCCCTGCCCTCTGCCATCGATGCTGGCATGCGCGCAAATTACAAAATGCAGAGACTATACGTTGAAAGCGGCCTCGCAGAAGGCGACCAGATAGAGGTCACCCCGCAGTCCGCACATTATCTTACGCATGTCCTGCGGTTGAAGGACGCCGATGAAATTCTCGCGTTTAATGGACGCGACGGCGAATGGAAGTCTCGGCTGAAGCCCGAGGGGAAAAAACGACTTTTCCTGGTGCCCTTTGAACAGACACGTCAGCAACCTTTACCGAGCGACTTGATCTACTGCTTCGCTCCACTGAAGCAGGGGCGGCTGGACTATATGGTGCAAAAGGCCGTAGAAATGGGCGCAGGTATTCTACAGCCGGTCATCACTCAGCACACTCAGGTACCCAAACTCGGCACTGATCGCATTAGGACCAACGCGATAGAAGCTGCCGAACAGTGCGGCGTGCTCGCGATACCCGAATGTTGCGACGCAATTCGCTTTGACCGCTTTATCGCCCAATGGGACCAAACCCGACATCTGATCTTCTGCGATGAAGGATACGAATCGGACAATCCGTTGACCATCTTGCAGAAAATAGCGCCCGGCCCTGTCGCGCTGTTGATCGGCCCGGAGGGAGGGTTTTCGGAAGAAGAACGTCAAACGCTTCGGAAACTGCCCTTCGTGACAGCTATTCCGCTCGGCCCTCGAATCCTACGTGCCGACACGGCTGCCGTCGCTGCAATGGCTCTGGTACAGTCTGTACTCGGAGACTGGCGGAATGACGGATGACATTATCGAAATCTGATGTTCAATGGAATTGACTTGCGCGGTTTGACAAATTTGTCCAATCACGCTGAAAAGCGAAAAATCGACTAGGGATAGACTGCATGGCGCGCGATACGACTGATGAAACGGCACTGACGGGCGTTGAACAATTGGCGGGCTATCTGGCTGTTGGATGCAAGCCAAAGGATGCCTGGCGCATCGGCACTGAGCACGAAAAATTTCCTTTCTATACTGTCGATAACAGTCCTGTTCCTTATGAAGGCCGACGCGGCATCAAAGCTATCCTTGAAGGGATGCAGGCAACGCTTGGCTGGGAGCCTATTATCGATGAAGGCAATATCATCGGTCTGGTGGAGCCGACTGGACAAGGTGCCATTTCGCTGGAGCCCGGCGGTCAGTTTGAACTCTCCGGGGCACCGCTTTCAACTATTCATCAAACATGCCGTGAAGTGAACGCACATCTGTCCCAGGTCCGCGAAATAGCAGAACCTCTGGGCATTCGCTTTCTAGGTGTCGGCGGCAGCCCGAAATGGACCTTGGCCGAAACACCTGTTATGCCGAAGTCACGCTATAAGATCATGACAAACTACATGCCTAAAGTCGGGCATGAAGGTCTGGACATGATGTACCGTACTTCGACCATCCAGGTTAATCTGGACTTCAGTTCGGAACGCGATATGCGCCGCAAGATGCAGGTTTCGATGAAGCTGCAATCCGTGGCTACTGCACTTTTCGCCAGCTCTCCATTCACCGAAGGCAGGCCGAACCAACTCTTATCGTGGCGTTCGAATATTTGGCGCGATACTGACAACCAGCGTTCGGGTGTTCTGCCTTTCGTCTTCTCAGAGAATTTCGGCTTTGCTGACTATGCCGAATGGGCGCTTGATATACCCATGTATTTCATCCTGCGCGACGGCCATTATCACGACTGTACGCATGTCACATTCCGCCAGTTCATGAACGGAGCACTCAAGGGCGAGGTAAGCGATCCGGTTCCCAACATGGGCGATTGGACCAATCACCTTTCGACGCTGTTCCCCGAAGTGCGTTTGAAGCGGTTCCTCGAAATGCGAGGCGCGGACGGAGGCCCGTGGCGCCGCATATGTGCACTTCCAGCCTATTGGGTGGGCCTACTCTATGACGAAGAGGCTTTGACTGCTGCCGAGCTTCTCACCAAGGATTGGACCTATGAAGAGGTACTTGCACTTCGCAACGAAGTTCCTGTGAAGGCTTTGAGCACCATGTTCCGCGGCAAGCCGCTGGAACAGGTCGCTCGCGAGACTTTGAAAATCTCCCGCCTAGGCCTTTTGAACCGCAACAAGTTGAACAGCGAAGGCCACGACGAAACGCATTTTCTCGCACCGCTTGAGGAAATCGTCGCGGCGGGTGTTACGGACGCAGAGCGCATGCTGAAGGCCTATAACAGCGTGTGGGCAGGGTCGGTCGATCCGATCTTTCTCGAATATGCTTACTGAGCATTGAGCCGCGACACATCCAATTAAAAAGGGCGCGTTTCGCGCCCTTTTTGCTTAGCTCGTCGTCTGCTGACCTTTGCTTGGATCCGGTATCACGACAATCGTGCTCCCGTCGCGCACATTGTTGTAAAGATCGATCACATCCTGATTGAGCATGCGGATACATCCCGACGAAACGGCTTTGCCGATGCTCCAAGCTTCCGGCGATCCGTGAATGCGATAGAGCGTATCGCGCCCATCCTTGTGAATGTACATCGCTCGTGCACCAAGCGGGTTCTTCAAACCGGGAGGCATCCCACCATTGGCGATGCTGTAAGGCTCCAGCGCGGGTTGACGTGCGACCATCTCATCTGGCGGCGTCCAGCGAGGCCATTGGCGCTTATAGGCGATTTTCGCGCGCCCGGCCCAAGCAAATCCATCACGCCCAACACCAATGCCGTAGCGCATGGCCCGCCCGTTGCCGAGAACATGATAAAGATACTTGTTCGGCGTATCGACGATAACAGTGCCCTTGACTTCGTTGGTAGGATAATCAACTTCCTGTCGCCAGAACTTTGGGTCGACCTTACTCGTATCCACCGCCGGGATCGGGAACTGTTCGTCCGGTACGGCTTGATACATCAGAGGCACAGGTCGCGACGGCGCAAGCTCGGCCATTTTTTTAACTGGTTGGGGTGGCTGCTGCGCCGTAGAAACACAGCCCGACAAAGCAACCGCGCTGACACCTATAAGAAAGCCACGACGGCTGAAAGCAGCCTTCGTAAAGCCATTTGTGAGGTCGTCCTGGTTTTTTTTACGCAACATCCTGAATCTCTAACAATGACAGATGCGCGAGAAAGAGACGTGCAAGCTTAAGCCAGCCTTAAGGCCAGACAGCCTCGGCAGAACGCCGAAGAACTCAGCGGCTGACTGTTGCTAAAATAACGATCCCTGATTGCCGGAGCCGGGGGCGTGAGCCTTCTTTGTTTGTACAGACTTCGTGCGCTCGCCCGCGTTCTCCTCACGTGCAACAACAGCAACGTCACCATCGCGAAACCGAATGGCTAAAGGATCGCCAGCCGATATGGAATCGGCCTGCTTCACCGGCTGCCCTGCTGCATCAAAGACAATCGCAAAGCCGCGATCGAGAACGCTTTCATAGGAAAGCGTGCGCATGAGGCGATCCAATTCCTGCCCGCGGCCTTTGGCTTTCTCTATTAGAAGCCGCACGGCTTGGTCACGACGACGATCCAGCTGTTCCATTGCAACGGTCGCAAGCCGTGTTCGCCGCAATATCGGCGCTCCCGAAAGACGATTTGCCCTATGAATGAACGCCGTTCTTCGTTCGCGCAGGAATGCCTCAAGGGCGCGAGGCAATCGTTGCCCAAGAACGGAAACACCACGCTCCAGTTCCGCAAAACGGCGCTGAAGGAGGCGCGGCGATAACTGTCGCACATGGCCATCAAAGTGGACCCGCTTTTTCTGCGTATTGACGACCAGCGCCCGTGTGAGGCGCAAGGCCGCCTCATCGAAACGCCGGCGCGGCAAAGCCAGTAACTGGTCAGCCGACGGAAGAGCACGTCCGGCTGAACGGTACTCCTGCCGTTTCAGATCGATAAAGCGAGACATGGCCGATGACAGCCGTGCGGATTGCCCCGCCAGCGCTGCCAGCAGGTCTGCCTTTACAGGCACCGCCATTTCGGCCGCCCCTGTTGGAGTGGGAGCACGAATATCGGCCGCAAGATCGATCAGAGTCCAGTCGGTTTCGTGGCCGACCGCTGAAATTACTGGTATATGCGATGCAGCAACAGCACGAACGAGGATCTCATCATTGAAGCCCCACAGGTCTTCCAGACTGCCACCGCCACGGGCCACGATCACCACATCCGGCCTCGGAATAGGACCGCCTTCGGGCAAAGCATTGAAGCCGTCAACTGCGGCAGCCACCTCCGGCCCGCTTGTCTCGCCCTGTACACGCACGGGCCAGACAATGACATGCATCGGGTAGCGGTCTGCGATCCGGTGAATGATATCACGAATAACCGCGCCGGTCGGAGAGGTCACCACCCCAATTACACGAGGCATAAAAGGGAGAAGTTGCTTTACGGCAGGATCGAACAGGCCTTCCGCAGCCAGCCGCCGCTTACGCTCCTCCAGAAGCGCCATGAGTGCGCCCGCACCGGCAGGTTCCATCTGCTCGATGACGATCTGATATTTCGATGAGCCCGGATAGGTTGTGAGTTTGCCGGTAGCAATCACTTCCATTCCTTCTTCAGGACGAAAGCGAAGGCGGCTCATCGAGCCCCGCCAGATTACGGCTTCAAGGCGTGCGCGGTCATCCTTCAGTGCGAAATAGGCGTGCCCCGACGAATGCGGACCTCTATAGCCGGAAATTTCGCCGCGCACGCGCACGTGCCCGAACGTATCCTCGACCGTACGCTTCAATGCGCCGGAAATCTCGGAAACGCTGTACTCGGCAACATTGGACGATGCGCCGGTAAAACTCGAATCGGAACCCATGCTCATCCCATCATAGGCAATCAGGTAGCACGGCGGGTCAAGAAGCCATGCGGCGATTTACTGTCTCATCACCAGCCTGGCAGCAATTCGTTGGCTCGCACCCTCCTTGTACGAACAGCAGGGAATGGCGACATCTCCGCCGAAACCATCGCGCCGGGCTGCGGTGACGATATATTATCTAGACTTTCGATAATATGCTGCGCAAGTGCATCGACGACAGCATTCTGTTTTGTATGGCCGCGCATGATACCGATGCCAAACTCCGGCAGCCTTCCAAACCCTTCTGCTTCGCCAAGGACCCGCATACCGGGGCGCAGCGCACATTCCGGAAGAACAGAGACCGCAAGACCCGAGAGAACTGCCGCAGCAAGAACAGTCGCTGACCAGCTAGTGATGATGATACGATAATCGCGTGTTGCAGCTTCCAGCACATCAATGGCTGCATGACGCCAGATACAGGTTGGGCGTCCAACAGCAAGCGGCAGGACAGCCTCTTCGTGCACCGCATGATTGGAAGACGTCACCCAAAGCAACGGCTCCGTTCGAACAACTTCCGAGCGACGTTTGTCATCGCATTGAGTGACGAGGGCGATATCCAGTGTTCCGCGGCGGATCATCTCGTCCAGATTGACTGTCGGTTCACATACGACCGATAATTCAACGCGCGGGTTTGATCGTGCAAACCGCGCCATGATTTCCGGCAAAAATCGGTCTGCATAATCGTCAGGCGTGCCTATACGCACATGACCTTCCAGTTGTGTGTCATCGAACGCAGCGATGGTCTCACCGTTAAGCTGCATCATGCGACGCGCATAAAGCAAGAGCCGCTCTCCCTCTTCGGTAAGACGGTTGGTCCGTCCATCACGTTCAAATAGAGGCTTGCCGATGCGTTCTTCCAGTCGGCGCATCTGCATGGAGACAGCGGATTGAGTTTTGAAAACGGCATCCGCAGCACGCGTAAAACTGCCCATATCCGCAATGGCTATGAAGGTCTGCAACTGATCGAGATCGAGGGGCGTGCTCATCGGCGTCATCCATCACTATTATTGAAGAATAACATTAAAAACATTCGTTGGAACAATCAATTCGATTGTTGGATAACACCGCCATCGTAAAGGAAAAGGAGCCGCGAAAGCGAATGACCCTAACGATAAGGATCACTTAGGCCCGCCGAATCAAAGGAGAGCGGACATGACAGCGACAAGCAAGATAACGACAACGCATTTACCGAAAATGAGCGGAGAGACATCCAGACTCGTACAGATGGTAAAGACCGTACTTACGTCGTTCAAGCGTCGCTGGACGTTGTCCAACGGTCGACGGCAAGTACTGAACCTGAGCAGCTTTGACGACCATATGCTGCACGATATTGGACTTCGCCGTGAAGATATTTACGCGGCGACCCATTATCGAGGCGCGGCGGACCCCACACAGGTTCTGAGTGAACTGGCAGATGCCCGGTTACGGATCACAACTACACGGCTGATCTGCTAAACGAACATCTCATGTGGGTTCGGCAAGGCATAATCTTTTTGCACTTGCAGACAATTCATCTGGCAGGCGCCACCTTCACATACCGGGCCCCCTCCCGGTTAGCCTGCCCCTTGCCCGGCCGCTCTTCCGCTGGCCGGGCTTTTTTAGTTCGATTTCCTAAAACTGTTCCGGTGCACATCAATTTGATGCGACTACCGCTGCTTGAAATCAGCCATAGCTGGATAACTTAAATCGCTATATTTTTTTCGAAGAAAAGTGTTGCGTTCGATGTTTGAGTTCGCTAGATGGAGGCCGTCGCGAATGAGCCAACGCTTTTATCGTGATTGCAGGCTTCCAGTCTGATGGCACTTGCAAATCCCTGCTGGGGGATAGTTTAAGGGTAGAACAGCGGACTCTGACTCCGTTAGTCTTGGTTCGAATCCAGGTCCCCCAGCCATTCATTTTGCCTGTGCGAGACGGAAGCGAGTTTCCAAGTAATATTGTTTATTTTTCAATGGCTTGCAAGGCTCGTAGTTTCACTGAGACCGCAGCTGCTGCTGGGTTAAACAGGCTTTTGCCAGGAAGTCTCAGTTTGCCAGTTTGGCCCTGATAGTTTGCCGGAAGCGACGGCAGCCGGATTGATGTTGACCGCCGGACGTGTCCGATTCTTTCTTTGGAACAAAGCAACCCGGCTCGCCGTTTCGGCTGCCGGGTTTGTCATGGCACAGCGTATTGCTCCGTACTTTTTGTTCGATAGGTTGCAATAAGGCTGGCTCTATTAGAGACTTGCTATGATGCGGCGCTGCTCCCGCCAATCGAGAGGGATCGGGTTGCGCTGCAGCCACTCCGATGTCAGCCCGACCGGTTGCTCGCCCTGGACGATCGCTTTCACAATATCGGGTGCAAGGAATGCAAGGCCGATGATCTGAAGGATGCGGCGTTTGGATAGTTTCTGGGTAATAGCGAGCTCATCGAAACTCTGCCCCTGCCGGATTGCTTCATAGCAATGATGTGCCCGCGCAAGATTGGCGAGAAGCGCTGCATCAACGTTTCGCGAGGCCTGTCCGATGATGAGCTTTGTCTCCACGCCACGCCGACGCAGTTGGAAGGGGGTTGCGAGGCGCAGCACCTTCTCGCTGATGCGATTATCGGGAAGACCAAGCATTTCGGCAAGCCGTCCGGCATCAAGCACAATATCAATCACACCCTGACCGAGTGCAGCCTTTTCGATGCAGGCGAGGAATTCGGGCATTGTCGCATCGGATACTGCAGCAATGATCTGATCCAGACGACGGACAAGCGCCTGCGTTTCATCGGCAGTGGCTTCTTGAATCAGATTGGCTGCATGCTGCATCAGATGCTCGCTGACACGGATGGCAAGTTGACATTCCAGCGGGTGCGCTGGCAGACGCCAGCCTCAGATCACCGCATCCCTCTTTCCTGTTTGTCCGACCATCAGTCTGTTCGAGACATAATAGCGATAGCGAACGCCCCGCTTGTTGGCATGGCTGGGCGTCAGACGATCGCCGGTTTCGTCCGTAAGCTTGCCGGCAAGCGGTGATATTCTGGCGCTGTTGGCTGCACCCCGCCCCTTTACGGCAGCCGCGACAAGCCGCTTTTGCACATCATCCCAGATCGTTGGGTCAATAAGGGCGGGATGTTGTCCGTCATAGATCCGGTCATGATGACGAATGCGACCGGCATAAACCGGATTGGACAGAATGTAATGGACCTGGCTGCGCGAGAAGACGGCTTGCTGTGCCGGCGCAGTCACCGACCGTTTGCCTCCACCCCGCGACCAGAGCCCCATTCGCGCCGCCTGTTCCGTCACTGTAACAAGGGATCCGTGGCGCAGATAAAGCTCATAAAGAGCACGTACAATCCGTGCATCGTCCTCAACAATGCTGAGTGTGCGTCCATCCGGTGCATAACCAAGCGGAACCGGCCCGCCCATCCACAGCCCCTTCTTCTTCGAGGCCGTGATCTTGTCGCGAATGCGCTCCGCCGTCACCTCGCGCTCGAACTGGGCAAAGGACAAAAGCACATTCAGCGTCAACCGCCCCATGCTGGTCGCGGTGTTGAACGACTGCGTCACCGACACAAAGGAGGCCTTGACCGCATCCAGCCGGTCGACCAGCTTGGCGAAGTCGGCAAGCGACCGCGTCAGACGGTCGATCTTGTAGACCACAATCTGGTCAACGCGTCCTTCATCCACATCGCACAGCAGTCTTTGCAGGCCCGGACGTTCGAGTGTTCCGCCCGACACACCGCCGTCATCGTAATGATCGGGCACAAGCACCCAGCCCTCATGCTTCTGGCTGGCGATGTACGAGACACAGGCCTCACGCTGCGCATGCAGCGAATTGAAGGCCTGATCCAGCCCCTCCTCCGAGGATTTACGGGTATAGACGGCACAGCGGATTTTCTTCATCGTGTTTTAAGTCCGAAGAAACGCGGACCGGACCATGCTGTGCCGGTGATCTTGCGCGCAATGGAACTGAGCGAACGATAGTCTTTGCCATCAAGGCGGAAACCAACCTCTGTCACCTCGACCTGGTAGGTTCTGCCATTCCATTCACGCACCAGATGCGTTCCAGGCTTCAGCGCCGGGGTCGCTGCCGCACAAACGACCGCTTGCTGGACTTCCCCTTCAAAAGTGGAGGGCTTCTGTTAGATAAGACTGACAGGAGACATAGAGTTGAAGCAGCGAGAATTTACAGAAGAGTTCAAACGCGAAGCTGTTCGGATTTTAACGACGAGTGGTCGAAGCATTTCATCGGTTGCCGAGGACCTTGGCATTGGCAAATCAACAATTGACCGCTGGCGTCGTAATTTTGCTGAGAAAGATTTGCTCTCCGGTCCGCATGAAGACATGAGCCAGGAGCTTGCTCGGCTTCGCAAGGAAAACGAACTTCTGCGCCAGGAACGAGATTTATTAAAAAAAGCGACGGCCTTCTTCGCTCGGGAGACAAGTCGATGAAGTTTGCATTCATCGACATGGAGAAGGCCCACATGTCTCTGTCACGGCTTTGCGCTTTCGCAGGCGTCAGTATCAGCGGTTATTATGCATGGAAGCATCGTTTGCGCAGTCGTCGCCAACTCGACGATATGATCATTCTGGCTCACATTCGTAATCAGTTTGAGTTGTCACGTGAAACTTATGGCAGCCCTCGAATACATGTTGAACTGAATGAAGAAGGTATTCGAGCAGGACGTCACCGCACGGCGCGACTGATGCGCGAAAACGGTCTTGAAGCCCGACCGAAAACGCGCTTCAAACGCACAACCGACAGCAATCATGGTGACCGTCGCTCCCAATCTTCTGGATCAGGACTTTACCTGTAATGGACCGGATCAGAAATGGGGTGTCGATATCAGTTACATATGGACCGCCGAAGGCTGGTTATATCTGGCAATCGTTGTCGATCTGTATTCTCGTCGCATTATCGGCTGAGAAGCGCGGGATCGGATGAAAAAGGATCTGGCGATAAGTGCTTTAAAGAAAGCTATTGCAATCCGGCAACCAAAGCCGGGGCTGATCCAGCACTCGGACAGGGGAAGCCAATATGCCAGTTATGAGTATCGCAAAATCCTCAAAGCTCACAAAATGCTTCCATCCATGAGTGGAAAAGGAAATTGCTATGACAATGCAATGGTGGAAACCGTCTTCAAAGCGATCAAGTCGGAACTGATCTGGCGCACTGTATTCCAGAACAGAAATGACGCAACCAAAGCCATTGGCGAATATATTGACGGGTTCTATAATCCCGTGCGCAGACATTCTGCCCTCGGGTATAAATCGCCGATCCAGTTCGAGATCATGAACCGGAATTTTGAGACAGAACCTCTCCACTAAATAAGGGCAAGTCCGGTCGCTTGATGAATACGCCAAGTGGAACAGCGTCTTCCGTCGATATCGACGCAGGGTCGAGACCGCCTGTTCGAGGCAATGCTTGAAACTCTGGCCGAACTGGTGACGCGGGATCGAAGTGCCGACCTGATCGACAGCACCGTCGTCCGGGCACACCATTGTGCAGTCGGCATAAAAAGGGAACTCAAGAGACCGAGGCGCTTCGCCGATCGCGCGGCGGTTTCACCACCAAGCTCAAGCCCGGCGCTATGCGGAAGGCCGACCGCTCGGCTTCCTTCTGACGCCCGAACAAGCGCATGATACCCAAGGCTTCGCACCGTTGTTCTGGATGATCTCCAACCAGATCAAGGCGTTCCTCGCCGACAAGGGGGACGACGCTGACACCATTCGCGAAAAGATCGCCAGCGCCGATATCGAGGCCGTCATCCCGACAAAGAGCGCGCCCGCGGCGGAAAGATCAGGGTGCACTGTCTTCGCATCCCAACTCTCAATGTTTGCTGGAGCCGACAAAAGCTCCTATATCACTGTAGACAGTCCGAGCCTGATCCGGCACGAGGTTTTCAATCATCAAAAATGCATGGACAACCTCGGGCAAATGAACATGCTTGACCGCAACGTCCGCGGCCTTGAGTCTTGCAGCAAAAGCGAATTCTTCATCCCGTAATGGATCTAAGCCGCCGCTGAACATCAAGGTAGGAGGAAACGTAGCTGTTACCGGACGATAGAGGGGGGACAGCGCCTGACGATCTTCATTGCGCTGAAAATACTGATCAAAATACCAAGATATTTTTGAATGATCGAGTAGTTTCCCTTTCCCATTCTCTTCGACTGACGGCCACGATAGAGTATAATCCAAGCTTGGATAGATCAGTACGAGCTTGGAAATAAAGCCCGGCTTCTCGGTTTGTAGATCACCCGCAATGGTTGCGCTGAAGGCCCCTCCTCCGCTATCGCCCACGAGTGTCAGCTGCTTGTTCCATGGAATATGTTGCTGGTCGAGAATATCATAAACTTTAAGCAGCACTTCCCGCGTGTCGTTCAGTCCAGCAGGATAGGGAGACTCGGGTGCGCGCCTATAATCAACGGCAACGACCGTGTTTCCAGTCGCTTGGGCCAACCGACGGGCTATCGGATCGTAAACTTCCACCGACCCACTCAGATGGCCACCACCATGGACGAAAAAGAGGACGTCGCGCGCCGATTGAGATCCAGGACTGTAGATACGAACCGGTATCCGCCGATCGCTCAACTGCACATCCGTGTTGATAATCTTCTCCATAGTCACCGGATTAGTGACATACTGTTTCGTCAAGTTTGCCAGCCCATTGCGGCTCGACAATGCATCATAGACCGGCGCGCTGTCCGGGTGTGGCAAGGATGAGAGGAAGCCGGCTAATGCTGGAGGTGGCGAAACAGACAGTGCACCGTGTGCATCACGCCATTCGTCCTGATATTTTTGCTCCAGTAGCCGCAGCTTGTCACTGCTCTGCTGCGACTGCGCCATCCCGGGCGCTGATGATAGCGGCCCGAGAAAGACGGCCAGCATCGCGGTAGCCAATCCTGGCAACTTACGCATAATGAAACCTTCCATCACCGCATTCCCCAACCATGACTTACTGTGATCGACTGTCCCGTAAGAGCCAGCGATGGAAAAGATGCTAGGTACGATACCATATCGGCAATATCCGAAGCGGAAGTGAATTCTCCGTCCACGGTCTCAGCGAGCATAATGTTTTTGACGACATCTTCTTCGCTTATGCCGAGTTCGCGAGCCTGTTCGGGAATCTGTTTTCTGACGAGAGGAGTTTCCACAAAGCCAGGACAAACGACATTCGCTCTCACATTATGGGCCGCCGCTTCCTTCGCAACCACTTTCGCAAGTCCTATAAGTCCATGTTTGGCTGCCACATAAGGCGCCTTGAGTTTTGAAGCCTCATGTGAGTGGACGGAGCCTATGTAGATAATGGAGCCACCTTTTTCCTTATTATACATATGACGCAATGCGGAACGCGTCGTAAGGAATGCGCCATTGAGGTGAATGGCCATCATTCGCTGCCAATTGTCAAAACTATATTGGTCGACAGGATCGACAATCTGTATACCTGCATTGGAAACAAGCGTATTATACGTGCCGAAGTGCTCCACCAACCGTTTGGTACCGGTTTCGACGTCGGCCTCGCTTGTCACATCCATCTCAATGGCAATGGCTTTGCCCCCTGCCTCGACAATTTCGGCCACCACCGTCTGTGCTGTAGCCATATGAATGTCCGCCACACCGACATTTGCGCCCTGTCGCGCCAGTGTAAGCGCAATCTCACGACCCAAGCCGCTGCCGGCGCCCGTCACAAGGGCAGTTCTTGATTCTAGCGTGGACATTTCTCTACTTCCATGTCTTTGGATACAAGATAATCATGAACAACCTTTCCCATCCCGAGTGTAAGATCAGCAATGATATGGCGGGCTGATATCACCTCAAGGACAGGTAGATCGCTAACGCGTGCAAGGGCATGGCCAAACAACTGCAGCCCCGCAGGACCAGTCCACGCCTCACGAACTGCTACATCCTCGCACCGATATTCAACAAGCTCGATGATCCGTGGCGTAGCGTCGACATGGGGAATAATCTTAAGAAGAAAGTTCGGAGCCTCGAGAATGCTTCTTGCAGCTTCCGTATCCATTTCCTCATACTTGAACCCCATACTTCCGGTCGCCACCGCGACTGCTCCATAGTGAAGCGTCCCTACGAGAGCATCGCCGTCAATCTTGAGTTCTGGACAACCGTATTTTTTTGGGAACCCCCAGATTTCACGACCAGCAGCGATTGCAGCATGTCCATCAAGATACATTGAGTGAACGAAATTCCCCTTCCGCCCACCAAGTGTAACCGGAATGACCTGGCCCGCTTCAGTGTAATCACCGAAGCCTGTAGAATCGGGCATCTTGATAAATTCGAAATGAACAAGAGGATCAGCGCTATCGACTTCAAGTGGCTCTGGGACCACACGGCGGAGGCTGTCAGCATCCGTTCTATACGTCACAACCAAATATTCGCGCTGCTTGAACCTGAAAGGGCCACGGTGAAAGGATGGGCTCGTCAGTGGCATTGCATAGCCATCACGAACGACTTCTTCGAAATTCATTTAAATCACCTGCACGTAACTCAACCATAAGAATAGATGGGCGCACTCATCAAAGAAAGTATATACGCACTTCCTTTAAATAACATCTAACACATTACTAATAAATCATTCCCTTTAACGACATAAAATCAAAAGCAGGAAAGTATACAAACTTAAATACTTATAGAAACGCAAAAATGCAACAATCAAATTTGTCTTTAAAGGCACCACCCCTCACCTGAAAATGGACTAAACCAGCACTCCGATGACGAAGCCAAGCTAGGGCACTCATGAAACATTACCAATCACAAAACGCTGATAGGGCACGAAATCACGTGCATTTTCTTGGATAGATCATGAATTGGAGCCCTGCAGCCCGGACTTCGTTACATGCTACCGTTAAATTGGTCCACTCCAACTTGGTATTTACCGCTTATTGAGGTGCACCCCGAATTTGGACCACGGAGAGCTGGAATTTTCCGGGTTTAAGGCTCAAAGCGCGGGGATGCCGTTGAACCATTCATAAGCGCAATCGGCACCTTATTGCCAATTGCGCTATATGGCCGGAATTCGTTATAGTCTCTATGCCAATCCTCCATCTTAATGCGGGCGTCGTCAAGACTCATGAACCAATGGGCGTTTAGACACTAGGCTCTGAACTTGCCATTGAAGTTCTCGATATAGCTGTTATCTGTCGGCTTGCCGGGTCGGGAGAAGTCGAGAACTACCCCCTTATGGTAAGCCTACAGACCCAAGTCACAAGAGATAAATTCGCTGCCATTATCCACACGAATAACTGCAGGATAACCGATCTGATGACATATCCGTTCCAGAGTCTGTACTACATCCTCACCACGATAACCGAAGCGGGCATCAACTGCTGGCGAGAAGCGTGAGAATGTATCAACCACCGTCAGAATGCGGATCTTCCGTCCAGTCGCCAATTGATCATGGACAAAATCCATTGCCCAGACATGGTTGGAATGGGTCGCATCTGTGCGATCAGCGCGAAGCTTCGCCTTCACACGTCGTTTGGGAACCTTGTTCCGCAGCTGAAGTCCCATCTCCTTGTAAAGACGATAGATTCGCTTCGGATTAACGGGCCAGCCGTGACGCTTGAGAAGCACATGCACGCGCCGATACCCATAACGAACCCGTGTCTGACAGATGTCCTTGATCCTGAGCTTCAGTTCAGCCTGCTCGCCGCGCTTTGACTTGTAGACATAAAGTGACCGGTCAATCTTGAGCACCGAACAGGCGCGTCGTACCGAGACTTTCCAATCCGACTTAATAGTGTCGACAAGTGCTCGCCTGCGTGCAGGCTTCAGAGCTTTTTTGCCAAAACATCCTGAAGCATGGCCTTGTCCAGAGACAGATCGGCAACGATCCGCTTCAGCTTGGGATTCTTCTCCTCGAGTTGCCGTAACCGCTTCATCTCGGATGGCATCAGACCCGCATATTTCTTGCGCCAGTTATAAAACGTGGCGTCTGAAATACCTGCTTTGCGACAAACCTCACCAATTGGCGTGCCATCCTCTGCCTGCTTCAAAACGAATGCGATCTGCGCTTCCGAAAACTTCGATGCTTTCACGGAAATCTCCTTCTCCCCAATAAGGGATCATAAGCGGAAAAATTCCAGTTCTGAATGGCCTAATTTAACGGGAGCACGTCAGGGCGGATGCGGCCCCCATGCTCCTCGTTCTTTGAGGCTTTGGCGCAAGCTGTCGCTGTCGTAAACGCGATCTGTCAATAGTATCTGCCCAGACCCGAGCGTCTCAAACATATCGGCTGCCGAACGTCCATCATGTGCTTGTCCGGCAGTCAGTTTCAGTCGAATTGGGCGACCATCAGCATCGACAAGCGCATGGATTTTGGTCGTCATCCCACCGCGCGAGCGACCCATGCAACCGGATCGTTCGTCTTCTTTGACCGTTGGCCGCATGTTGATGGACGCGGATTGACGAGGAGTCGATCATCTGGATATCGCGTTGAGAATGCGCGCCCAGTGCCCCGCATGACACCATCTGTTGAAGCAATTTACACAGGTCGTATAAGGACCATATCGAGCTGGAATGTCTGCCCATGGCGCACCTGTTATCAGCCGCCAGAATATACTGTTCAGAACACGTCGATCGTCAACCCGAGCCTTACCACGCACTTTGGTCGGAAGAAGCGGTTCAATCACCGACCATTCGAAATCTGTTCAATCAAAACGCGCCATCACTGCCCCCATGTCGATGGAGACAGTGGATCACAAACCATTCAATCCCAAAACTATTTTATGGGTATGTGACCTAGAGCAGATGTCGAAACGTATGAAACGATTTTCAAGATGCGTGTTACAATAGACTGTTAAAGCGCCGATCTGTTTCAATCAGATCGGCGCTTTAGTATTACCATTTCATCCTGAAGCCGGCAGATCCTTTAAGGACATAGCTGTCAGCGAAGTGGTTGAGAGAGGTATTAATGGAACCTTCGCCGTAGATAGAATATTTCTGGCCTGCCCACATATAGGTGCCACCGGCCCCAATCCCGCCCCAGGTCCTGTCATTGTCGGTACTGAAATCTACACCTGAGACATTGATGCGGGTACCGCCGAGGAACTCTTGATAGAGATTAGCAATACCGTAGACCGAAGTATTGACCATACGCCCATCGTCTCCCATCCATGAGCGGTTGTAGTTTGCGGCCAAGCCGATCCGTCCGATAAGACTGCTTCCATCTTCAAGACCAACTTTCGCATCGAATGCATCATGATAGCTGTTGAAGTCGATGGAAGACCAGGACAGTTGCGCCTGCGGAGTTAAGGTCCAGTTCTCGTCGACCGCTATACGCTGTCCACCTTCGACGCTCATTGCGAAGCCGAATGCGTTTCGACCTGTTGCAAGGCCTGTATTGGCGGTACGGGAATTCAAATCACTGGAGAACCATGTGGCCTGAGTTTGGGCATCGACATAGAAACCGTTATCACCATACCAGGTCAACGTTCCGCCGAGTGCGTAACCATTTGTGTTAATGTAGCCATCACCTTGAACGGAGGAAACATCGCCCCGTGCGGTTCCATACTGCCCGGTGAAGCTGCCGATCAGCATGCCATTGTCGTCTTCGTAGAATTTCCCGTCGACACCTGCCTGAAGGAGATAAGTATTGACGTCCTGTTGGGTTCTTCCTGTTGTGGTCGAAGGCTGGAAGCTGTTATGCGCGCCCTCGATACGGCCCCATATTGCCTGCGGGGTCATCTGGGTAGGATTGGCTACAACCCGATCACCTCTTTTGTTGTTATCGACTTCGCTCCAGTAGCGGTCGCCGACACGTTGCTGCAAGGTTGGCAAACGGTTGAGCGCCTGCAACGTCTGGACATAGGCTTCATATACGGGAACGCCCGGATTGTAGAGCGGAGTAGGATCAGGATTAGGGCCTGACCCATCCTTCAGGGCGCTGCGCAGATACCAATCGCCATCGTTTGGCGTAGTGACGCCATTCTTCTGCAAGGTGTATGCATAAGCGCCGCCAATCACAGCCTGCTGGCCGTCTTTCGTGACGAAATCGCCTTGCAGGTTGAAGGTGCCGTTTGACTGGCCGCTGACATTGACGACCTGGATGCCATTGGTTGTCTGAGCTCCAAGTCCGCCGCGGTTGACAACTTGAAGAGTGGTCGTACCGGATGTGTCACCCTTGACATTGAGGCGATCGGTTTTGGACGTATCATCCCCCAGCACTGTATTGATAACCACGGTGCCGTTGGAACCGGTGAAGTTGCCGGCGACATTCAAAGTTGTACCTGCCGTCATGTCACTGAGATTGACAGTACCAGCATTATCAAGGGAAGCCACGGTGGTGTCGTAGCCGCCTATATCGAGGGTACCATTGCGAGCGACAGTATAAGCAGATGCGGAGCTGAGCGCACCTTGGCTTCCCTGCGTCAGAGTTCCCTGATTGACAGTCGTTGCGCCAGTATACTGATTACTGCCGGTAAGGGTCAGGTCAGCTGCGCCGGATTTGACGAAGCTTCCCGTGCCGGACATTGTCCCGCCATAAGTTGAATCCGCGACTTCGTTAACCGTGAAGGTTCCCGCTCCAATATTGATTGCACCTGTGCCGGAAAGCACTCCAACAGTGTTGTTTGTCGCCCCAAAGTCGACATTGCCATTGGCCCCCACGGTGAGAGATCCAGTGCCAAATGCATTGTCGCTACCCGCCTTCAACGTACCATTATTAACGGTCGTACCACCGCTAAACGTGTTGTTGCCGCTCAAAGTCAAGGTATTTGCGCCGTTCTGGACGACTTGACCACCACCGGAAATATTGCCCGAAAATGCGGTGTCGCTGCCGGCAGCTTGGTTGAACGCAAGCGTCCCCTCTCCGTTGGCATCGCGGACAACTGTGACATCCCCCTTAATGCTGCCCGACGTCGTGCCATCACCAAGCTGGAGAGTGCCGTCACTAACCGTCGTGCCGCCAGTATAAGCGTTCTGTCCGGTAAGAATAAGCGTGCCAGAATCGGTCTTATTGAGACCTTGTGAGCCTGTCAGTGTAGACCCAATGGTTGCGGTCATTGTCGCGCCATCGGCTGTTCCGTCACCGACGCGAATGATTGGAACGCCCGTTGTGCTGGAGAGATTGACACTCCCGCCATTGAGAACATAACCATCAGTAGCGAACTGCATGCCGGCTGCGTTTATCTGTCCGGCACTGTCATCGACAGTCACATTGCCTTTTTCACCACCAAACACTGCAAACTCACCCTGATCGAAAGCAGCAAGGACGCGCGCCTGATCGTCGGTCCAATTCTGGTTGTCCGCTTTCCAGACCCCACTGCCACCGGTGATTTTGTTGTTGTCCAGATCATCCTGCGTGTATCCGCCGTCCCAAAATTTGACTACGGCGCCATAGGTGTTCACAACATTGACCTGATTATCATAGCTGGTCTGGATGGACATGCGGTCTTTGGCCTGGTCTCCACCTGGAACCGTGCCGAACTGCAAACCATTGTCTGTCAAAAGGCCATTGTAGTTGGCCAATCTGTAAACACCCGGACCGAACCCACCTGCATCAGTAATGTTAAGCGTACCAGCCAGAGTCAGGTTGCCGTTCACCTGGAAAGCAGGTGTTTTCGTGGCGCTGCCCCATTGGACACTGGTCGTGCTATTGGAAGCAAGGGTCAAGTCACCTCCGATTGTCAGCGTCTGACCGCCTTGACCGTAGAGCGTACCGCTTCCCACGCTGACATTACCGTCGATAGTGCCTGCACCGCCGATTGCCGCAGTGCCGCTGGCAAGATTCACGTTGCCACCCAGCTCGCCATTGACCTGTAGATAGCCGTTATTGATCGATGCGGTTCCCGTAGCGGCGCTAGCATCACCTGCAATGATCAGCTTGCCACTGCCAGTCTTGGACCAAGCCGTGCTTCCGCTCATGCTGCCAGCCAGTGTCAAATCAGCATCGTTCTGGAACGCTGCATGATCATTATCCAAAACAACTGCGCGGTTCATGGTGAACTTTGCGGTATTTTGCAACGTGCCGTTGCCGATCGTCAAGGAACCGCTGTCGTCGCCCATATTGGCATCAGCCGACACTGCCAGCGTGCCACTGTCAATGGTGGTACCGCCGGTATAAGTGTTCGTGCCCGACAGGGTCAGCTTGTCACTGCCGGACTGTACGACGTTGCCAGCGCCACTGATGGTCTTTGCGAAGACCGGATCGCCCGACATGTCGAAAACAAGCGTACCTTTATGGTCGGCATCAGCGCCAGTATTGACATCGCCACCAATTTTACCGGTGGCTTCGCCGTTGCCAAGCTGAAGCGTGCCACCTGTGATCGTCGTTCCGCCGCTGTAAGTGTTGTTTTTTGTAAGAACGAGGGTTCCTGCGCCGCTCTTGGTCAGACCGCCGGCACCAGAGATGGCACTGTCAATAACCATGGCATTGGTCGTGTCATCCGTCTGGATTGTGCCATTGCCTGCACCGAGCGCAATCGCGCGACTGGTGGTGAAGCCCTGACTGTATTCGAGCGTCCCACCATTGATCGTCACCTGTCCAACAACATTACCCAGATTGCCTTCTGCGCCGACAGAAAGCGTACCTGCCGAGATAAGAGTGCCGCCGCTATAGGTGTTAGTTGCAGTCAGAGTCGTTTTGCCGGTCCCGGTTTGCGCAAACTGGCCTGCGCCGGAGATCACACCGTCGAAGCTGAATGTGCTGGTTTTGTCGATAGCAAATGTTGCCTTGTCTGCCCCTGCAGCATCAACGGACACTCCGTCAGCCGTGGTGATCGTCCCTCCGTCACCAAGTGCAAGTGTTCCCTGTAGAACATCTGTCCCGCCGGTGTAAGTATTCGTTCCTTTCAGAACCAAAGTACCATAATCTGTCTTCTGCAAACCTTGTGTACCGGCGAGCGGTGCGCTTATCGTAGCGGTGTAAGGGGTTACCTTACCATCTTCATCAGTTGCCGTTCCCACCCGGATGATCGGCTTGTCCGTAGACGAGCCCGCTTGATCCTGGAAAAGCGTCAAGGGATTGGTACCGGACAGGACATATCCATCAGCATTGAACTGCATACCCAACGCAATAACGCCCGTGCCCATCGTTACTGTCGCCGACGGCCCGTCAAAAATAGCGAACTCAGAATTCTTCCAGCTGCCTGTAACGCCCGTCTCCGGATCCTTCCAGCTCGTTTGATTAGTCAGATTCCATTCACCGTTGCCGCCGTTCCAAGTATTCAACTTGGCGCCAGCTGCGTTCATGATGTTGATCTGCTTGTTTGCATCGTCATAAATCACATAGGCATCCGATGACGATCCGCCCGGAACGGTACCTATTGTCAGTGCCGGACCGGTCTTGGTGAGTGTGTCGTGGTAGTCGAAGAGATGATAGACGCCCGGACCAAAACCGCCGAAATCCGCTATATTGACCGTGCTCCCTTTCAAGCTGAGAGCACCCTTGACATCAAAGAGTCCATTTTCGTTAGGCTTACCGTAGGAAACATTTATTGTGCTACCGGACTGCATCGTCAGGCCGCTACTAAAGGTCAATGTCTTGCCGTCCTGGCCGATCAGCGCTCCCGAAATCGTGGTTGCACCGCCGATTGTGCCGTCACCGGAAAGTTCACCTTCCGCTGCAACATTGACTGTAGACTGATCGCTCCCCAGCGTACCATTGACATAGAGAGTTCCCGTATTGACATTCGTGGTTCCAGCAAAGCCGCTGCTGTCACCAGTCATGGTCACTGACCCCTTGGATATGTCGGGGTCATCGCTAGGCCCGAGAATGTTGAGCACGCCATTACCGCTGAGAACATCGTCGAAACTGATGTTGGTGCCTTTAACTGCGTCGAAGGTGAACGTACCGTTATTGGTCACGGCACCTTTGATGCTGCCATTTGTCGTGCCATCGCCAACCTGTAGCGTTCCGCCGCTATCGATAGTTGCTCCCCCTGCGAGGTCCACTGATCCGGTCAGCGTTGTCTTGCCTACACCAGCCTGCTCCAATTTACCGCTGCCTTCGAGACTGCCTGCATATACAAGCGTGTCTCGGTGAAAGACCACTGTGCCATCATTCTTGATATCGCCGGCAATGCTGCCGTGCTTACCATCTGCACCGCCAATCTGCAGTGTGCCCTGACTAACGACTGTCTCCCCGCTATATGTATTGCCGTCGCCGGAAAGGGTGAGCTTTCCTTCACCAATTTTGGTCAACTTGCCAGCACCGGTAATGTCACCGCTCAATTCCGGGCTATTGAGCAAGGTGTCGATGATCCCGCCAGTGCCTTGAAGCGTAACGTTGCGGTCCGAAGTGAAACTTCCCGTAGTCTGAAGTTCGCCGCCGTTGAAGGTAAGTGAGCCCGAGGAATCCCCCAAATTGCCGTCACTGCCGACGGAAAGCACACCGCCATTGAAAGTGGTGCCGCCCTTATAGGTGTTTGCGCCCTCAAGCACGAGGACACCCTCACCGGACTTTGTCAGTCCGCCATCACCACTGATCACACCAGTGATATGGGAAGTTCTATCATCGGCCTGGAACGTCGCGCTGCCACTCAGCGTGAAGGCGCGATCCATCGTGACATCGCTTGTGAGCTCCAGTGTCGTACCGTCAGCCATGGTGACGGAGCCAGTCGCCGCACCGAGATTTGAGTCCTTTTCGATTTGCAAACTACCGGCAGCGATCGTCGTACCGTCGCTATACGTGTTCGTCCCGGACAGGATCAGCTTGCCGCTACCGGTCTTGGTGAGGCCGCCATCACCCGAAATAACACCTGCAATCGTATCCGTATTCGCTCCGGTATCGACAGTACCTCCCGTATCCAAAGCAATAGCATGGCTGAAAGCAAAAGAGTCGGTCAGTTGCAGGATTGAGTTATTGGCAATAGTCAGATCACCACTGCCGAGATTTTCGTCCTTACTGATTGCAAGCGTACCTGCGGTGATCGAAGTGCCGCCACTATAGGTATTCGTACCCGATAGGGTGATTGTGCTGTTCGTGCCGGACTGAACAACCGATCCGGTTCCAGAAATGACTCCACTGAAGTCATGGTTGGTATTGCTGGCAAATTCCAGCGTGCCTTTATTGGCCACATTGCCCGTGATCCAGCCGGCTCCACCCAGACGGAGAGTGCCTCCTTCGATAGACGTTCCGCCTTTGTAGGCATTTGCGCTGTTGGTCAGGACAAGCGTTCCAGTCCCCAGCTTTGTCAGCCCACCGTCTCCAGAAAGACTACCACTTAGCGTAGCGGTGTAGCTCTGAGTATCGATGGTCCCACCCGCCTCGTTGATTGTCATCGTTCGCGCGGTTGCGAGAGTGGCCCCCAGTTGCAGCGTTCCGCCGTCGAAGGTAAGAGCACCGGTGCTCTTGCCCAGATTGTCATCGGCATTGACCTGAATAACGCCACCTTCGAGGAAGGTACCGCCGTCATAGGTGTTGGTTCCGGAGAGAACGAGCGTACCAGCACCCGTCTTGTGCAACTCGCCACCGCTGATGACACCACTCAGTGTGCTGGTATCTTTCACTGTGTCGATGATGGAACCGGTCGTTCCAAGCGTGATGTTTCTGTCGCTCGTAACCGCATCGCTGAACTGAAGTTCGGCACCTGCTCCTATCACAACAGCCACGCCACTTTTGCCGAGATTTCCATCCTTGGAAATCTGGAGAATGCCCGACTTAATGTCCGTTCCACCCTCATAAGTGTTGGTTCCACCCAGGACCAGAGTACCCGTTCCGCTCTTGTTCAGAGCGCCAGTTCCACTCAGCACTCCGTCGAGCGTATTGACGCCGTCATCGACAACATCAATCGTGCTGTTGTTATCGGTGAGATGGATATTTCGCGCTGTCGTAAAGTCTCCGTCCAAAAGCAAGGTAGCATTACCAATGATGATGCTGCCTGGATTTACAGTTGCGCCGAAATTCGCATCCGCCTTAACCGCCAGTACACCGCCATCAATTTCGGTGTCGCCAGTATAGGTATTGGTTCCCGTAAGGAGAAGCGTACCACCGCCTGTCTTGGTCAGTTTGCTTCCATCGATCACGCCTGAAATCGTATTGCTTCCGTCTGCGCCCACATCAATTGTGGCACCAGTGCCGCCAAGCGTCAGATCATGCGTCATGGTGAAATCATCACCAAACTTCAACGTTGCAGCATTGACGTAGAGGTGACTATCAGGATTGCCCAGATTGCTGTTGTCACTGATTTGCAAGGTACCTGCATTTACATGCAAATTACCGGTGAATGTGTTGTCTCCACCCAGAATGAGCGTTCCGGTACCCGTTTTGTTGAATTGCCCAGTGCCGCCAATGACGCCAGTAATCGTATCGGTGTATGTGCCCGTATTAATGGTGCCGCCGTTCGCTCCAATCGTGTAGCCGCGTGTCGATGACAAATCGGCAGAAAACTGAAGCGTTCCGCCATTGATAGTCACACTGCCTGCAGCATCACCCAATTTACTGTCAGCAGACACGATCAGGCTACCGCCCAGGATATCCGTACCGCCGCTATAGGTGTTAGTGCCACTGAGGGTCGTAGACCCGCTGCCGCGCTGCACAAGCTTTCCGCGCCCGCTGATCGAATTGCTCAATGTGAAGGCGTCGGTGTGATCGACTGCCAGAGTGACAGCATACTTCTCACCCGTCTTTCCGAGCACAATGTTGCCGTCAACACTGCCGGTCGCCCCCCCATTTCCAAGTTGAAGCGTTCCGGCCTGAACAGTTGTCGTGCCTGTATAAGTATTCGTTCCCGCAAGTATCAATGTACCCAGATCGGTCTTTTCCATGCCCTTCGTGCCTGAAAGAACCGAGCTGATGGTAGCGGTGGTGTTGGGTGTCGTAGCGCTGCCCACGCGTATGATGGGCGCGGCCTCCGAGCTGCTAACAAGGGTCAGTCCATCCCCCGTGACTGTATAGCCGGTGGTTTCAAACTGCATACCGAGCGTGCTGATTGCGCCATCTGTTGCATCAACGGTAACCGTGCCACCTGTATCACCGGCAAAAATCGCGAAGCGAGCGCTGTTCCATCCGCCATGGAGGCCACCGTTGTTACCTGTCCAGTTCGTGGTCGTTGCGCTCCAGGTGCCGCTACCGCCGGTCAGATCAGTGCTCTCGCTGACAACAGAACCATCCCAGTATGTAAGGCTCATCCCCTGAGCGTTCGTAATGTAGACATCGTTGCCGCTCGTGTTGAAGCTGATGTCGATGGCTTGAACACCGTCAGGCAAGGTGCCCGCAGTCAAGCCGCTGGCACCAGAAATCGTGCCGCTGGAATTGAACAATTTATACTGACCGGGACCGAACCCCCCAAGCGAAGCTATGTTCACGGTATTGCTGTTCAAAGTGAGATCACCATGAACAGAGAACAGCGAGCCCACATCAGCATCCGGTGCACCGTAGGACACGTTCACCACGGCACCGGTAGCCAGCGTCAGGTTGCCTCCGAACGTGAGCGTATCGCCTTGCGTTCCTTCAAGCGCACCGCCGTTGCTGATCGTCGTATTGCCGCCAATGTAACCATCGCCACCAAGCCATGCACCGCTTGCCACAGTGACATTTCCAGAACCGGGCACATCGTCAACGGCGGCAAAACCGAGCGTACCGTCAACAACAAGTCCGCCGGCGCTCACCGTCGTCGTACCTGCAAAAGTCGAACTGTCTCCACTCAGAACAAGATTGCCGGCCCCCTTCTTTTCCAGTGAACCGCTGCCGCTGAGGACCTTTGTGAAATCAATGTCGTTGCTGCGATTGAAAACCAATGCGCCGCTGTTGGCTATATCGCTGTCAATTGAACCGGTTGCGCCGCCAGCGCCAATCTCAAGCGTACCGGCGGTAATCGTCGTTGTGCCTGTGTAATCACTATCGCCAGTAAGTGTCAGCTTCCCCGCACCGCGCTTTTCGAATGTACCGGAACCGCTGATGGATTTGCTGTAAGTAAGATCATCGGAACGGTTCATGACAAGCGCTGAATCGTTCTCAATATCACCGCTCAAGCTGCCGACTGTCCCGCCAGCACCCACTTGCAGCGTACCGCTTGTGATCGTCGTAAGGCCCGTATACGTGTTGTCGCCGGTCAGGATGAGGGTGCCGGAGCCGGTTTGTTGCAGCGCGCCAGTTCCGCTGACCGTACCCGCATAGGTATAGGAATCCGAGCGTTTGAACTCCAGAGTACCGCTATTTGTGACCGTACCGGAGATGGCGCCGCTTGTGCCGTCATTGCCAACCTGAAGCACGCCCCCCTCGATGACAGTATTGCCGGTGTAGGTATTCGCGCCGGTCAGGATCGTCCGGCCTGTGCCGCTCTGCTTCAGGACGCCAGTGCCGCTAATCACCCCACCATAAGTGAGCGTGTTGCTGCGGTTGAATGTCAGAGTACCACTGTTCGCGACGTTCCCGGTAATCGAACCGGCCTCTCCTCCATTGCCGATCTGCAGCACACCGCCCGAAATCGTCGTACCGCCGGAATAGGTGTTGGCTCCTGTCAAAACCAGTGTTCCAGTGCCCGTCTTCGTGAGCGCGCCGGCCTCGTTTGCGACCTTATCGCTGATAACACCGCTGATCGTATCGGTATTTGTCCCGGTATCAATCGTCCCGTTCCGATTGGTGATGCCGTAGCTGCGTGCGGACGTGATTGTCCCTGCAAGACTAAGCGTACCCCCGTCCAGGGTGACCGTCCCGGTCGCATCGCCCAGTTTGGCATCGGACGCAACCTGCAGCGTGCCGGCGCTGATCGTTGTGCCGCCCTTGTAGGTATTGGTGCCGCTCAATATCAGGGTGCCGCTTCCCGCCTTGACGACCGAGCCATCGCCCCCGATATTGCCTGAATAGGTCTTGGCGTCACTGCGATTGAAGCTCAGAGTGCCGTCATCGGTAATAGAGGTACTGGCAAGCCAGCCCGTCGTCCCACCATTGCCGATCTGCAAAGTGCCGCTCGCAATCGTCGTAGCGCCCGTATAGGTGTTGTTGCCGGTCCATATGACCGTTCCCGTCGACCCCTTGTTCACAGTTCCGCTGCCGCTGATCACGCCACCATAGGTTAAGGTACCGGCACGATAAAATGAAACGCGGCCACTGTTGGCAATATTGCTCGCTATAGAACCCGAGGAACCTCCATTACCGATCTGCAGTGTACCGGCGGCAACCGTCATCGTCCCGGTCGCGGTGTCGTCACCGGTCAGAACCAAATTACCCGCGCCAGTCTTGGTGAGAGCGCCGGCTGTGCCAGTCACGGCATCCGTGATCGCCCCCGAGAACACGCTGCTCCCACTTGAAATATAGAGCGTTCCGCCACTCGCGCCAAGCGTCACGGCCCGCGCGCTGGTAAAACTGCCTGACAGGTGTAATGTCCCGCCATTGAAATTCAAAGCGCCGCTTGTCGCGCCAAGATTGGAATCCGAACTGACACTCAGCGTCCCGCCATTGATATTCGTCCCGCCCGTATAGAGATTGGTGCCGGAAAGAACCAGCGTTCCCGCCCCGCTCTTCGTCAGCGCACCGCCCGGAGTCGTGCTCGTGCCGAGGTTCTGCGAAACCGTGAATGTATTGCTGGCACTGTCGATATTGAAACCACCGCCACCAGCGTTCCATGTCATAGACCGGCTGGTACTCGTATAAGTGGTCCCCATGACCTTTAACGTGCCGCCGTTAAAATTAATCCCGCCAGTAGATGCGCCAAGAGCGCTATCCGAACTCGTCGCGACCGTACCGCTGATAAGCCCTATATTACCGGTGAACGTATTGGCGCCGCTCAGTGTCAGCGTACCCGTGCCCGCATAGCGGAAGCCGTTCGTGCCGGAAATGACACCGGAGAAAGTGGTCGAAGCAGAACCATTAACCGTGAGGCGGGTCCCCCCCATCGTAACCGAACCGTCGCCCGAAAGAGAACCTATCGAGAAATTGTCCTTATCTGTAATATTCTGGATATCAAAAGTGCCCGTGGTAATGACAGTGGCACCGGTAGCGGTCGTCCCACCCTTCAAGTAGATAGTTGAATTGGATTGCCCAACATTTATCGTTGTATTATTGGCATTCGTAGTCCCTTCCAAGCTGATAGCGCCGCCATTTTTAGCAAGAAACGTCGAGGAATTTTCGCCCAGTCGTATATCTTTTGCCGTGAAGTCGACATTCACAAACGTCAGCTTACTATTAGTCCCGTCAGCCTCCAAAGCAGCCGAATTCTGACCGGTCACCCATATGGTACCAGCCACGGCATTAGTACCGGTGAACGTCGAAGTGTTCCCACTCAAGGCAGCCAGCCCGTAACTGGAATCACCAGAGAGCTTGATGCTGGTAGCGGTGTTCATAGTCAAGGTAGCAGCCCCCCGAAGCCTGATACCGCTACTTGATGCATCACTCCCCGAAATCTTAACATCCGTCAATGACACGCTGCCGGAACTTGTTGCGTCGACACCAACACTATTCCCCTTACTCATGGTTATAATGGTGCCCGTTGCATTAATTTGGCTATTTGTACCAGACGCGGTCAAGCCAGCGGAACTGCCTTCTCGCGCTGTTATGTTCGCCGCACCGACTGTGGCCCGACCACCTCCCGTAACATAGACCACATTCCTAGCGCTGCTCATTGCATTGATCGATACGCCGTCACCGATGGTTACATTTCTGCTGCCATTAATAAGAATTGCGTCAGCACCTGATGCATTTATAACTGTAGTATTCCCCGTCAGATTAAGCGTGGAAGTTGCATCGCGCATCTGGATGCCCGAAGCCGCAGACGTCGTGATGGTTGCGTTCGTCAAGTTCAACGTGCCACCACCCGCAATCGTTACACCAAACGCATCCGTACCTGTGACGGATATGGTCGTGCCGGTCGCGTTGACGACGGTACCGCTACCATTCACATATATGCCGCTTTTTGTTGTTGCGTTTGTTAAAGTGATGCGATTGTTCGTCAGCGTATAGGTTCCGCTCGTTGTAGCTTCGTAACCATCGCTATTTCCGACGGTTGTCCGACATCAGGGCCTTTGAGACAAAACTGGTTTAATTAAGAAGAGAGGATTTTCGGCTCATCATAGCTTTATCAAAGGACGCAAAGATGAGACAGAAACCCGTTCCCCAAACGTCTTCTGCGGAGAGGACGATCAAAGATATC
>NZ_VCIG01000047.1 GCF_006345815.1 Ochrobactrum sp. CGA5
ACGTCGAGAGCACGGCGACGCAGGATGGCGATGTTGCCCGGGCTGTTATCCTTGCGGTTGCGTGCCGCGTCTTCGCGGAACGACACGTCCAGCTGCCAGTGCAGACTGTTCTCGATAGCCCAGTGGGCGCGTACGGTCGCCAGCAGTACCTCCGGTGTCGGCACCCAGGACAGCGCGAAGTACCTCGTTTCCGAGGTTGTGCCCTCGGCTGTTTTTCGGGTGGCCTCGACCCGTCCAAAAGCCTTCAGGCCCGGGAATTCATGATGCTCTGCCAGAGCCTTGCTCGAAACGAC
>NZ_VCIG01000048.1 GCF_006345815.1 Ochrobactrum sp. CGA5
CGCCGTACGGTTGCTGCGATTAACGCGGGTGGTGGCGACTGGTGCCTGGCGCTCAAGGCCAACCAGGACTCGCTCCTGTCCGATGCCCGGGCCAGCTTCGGGGCCGAGCCAGACGCGCACCCAAGCGCGCTTTCCGAGGATATCGGCCACGGCCGGACGGAAACCCGAAAGGCGACCGTCGTTTCGAGCAAGGCTCTGGCAGAGCATCATGAATTCCCGGGCCTGAAGGCTTTTGGACGGGTCGAGGCCACCCGAAAAACAGCCGAGGGCACAACCTCGGAAACGAGGTACTT
>NZ_VCIG01000049.1 GCF_006345815.1 Ochrobactrum sp. CGA5
AAGACGACAACGCTGCGCGCCATTATGGGCATCATCCGCAAGCGCACCGGCACCATCACGCTTGACGGCAAAGATATTCTGCGCGTGCCGCTGCATCGCATTGCCCGCGCGGGTCTTGGCTTTGTGCCGGAAGAACGCGGGATTTTTGCAACGCTCAACGTGCATGAGAACCTGCTCCTTCCACCGGTCGTCGGCAAAGGGGCGCAGGGGGCCCAGGGGGTAATGTCCTTGGAAGAGATTTACGAGCTCTTTCCCAATCTCTATGAGCGCCGCAACAGCCCCGGCACCAAGCTTTCGGGCGGTGAACAGCAGATGCTGGCGATTGCGCGCATTTTGCGCACCGGTGTTAAAATCCTGCTTCT
>NZ_VCIG01000050.1 GCF_006345815.1 Ochrobactrum sp. CGA5
ACGTCGAGAGCACGGCGACGCAGGATGGCGATGTTGCCCGGGCTGTTATCCTTGCGGTTGCGTGCCGCGTCTTCGCGGAACGACACGTCCAGCTGCCAGTGCAGACTGTTCTCGATAGCCCAGTGGGCGCGTACGGTCGCCAGCAGGACCTCCGGTGTCGGCACCCAGGACAGCGCGAAGTACCTCGTTTCCGAGGTTGTGCCCTCGGCTGTTTTTCGGGTGGCCTCGACCCGTCCAAAAGCCTTCAGGCCCGGGAATTCATGATGCTCTGCCAGAGCCTTGCTCGAAACGAC
>NZ_VCIG01000051.1 GCF_006345815.1 Ochrobactrum sp. CGA5
TTCTCGATCTCGGGCCGTGGTACGGTTGTTACCGGTCGCGTTGAGCGCGGTATCGTGAAGGTTGGTGAAGAAGTTGAAATCGTCGGCATCAAGGCGACGACGAAGACGACGGTTACCGGCGTTGAAATGTTCCGTAAGCTGCTCGATCAGGGCCAGGCTGGCGACAACATCGGCGCTCTGATCCGCGGCGTTGGCCGTGAAGACGTTGAACGCGGCCAGGTTCTCTGCAAGCCGGGTTCAGTGAAGCCGCACACGAAGTTCAAGGCAGAAGCTTACATTCTGACCAAGGACGA
>NZ_VCIG01000006.1 GCF_006345815.1 Ochrobactrum sp. CGA5
CATGGACAATTTGCCTGCTCATAAGGTTGTCGGAATACGAGAAGCGATTGAGGAGGCAGGTGCGCAACTACGGTATCTGCCGCCCTATAGTCCCGATTTCAACCCAATAGAGATGGCGTTCTCGAAACTCAAAGCACATCTGCGTGAAAAGCCGAACGCACTGTCGAAGCGCTGTGGGATGCCGTCGGCCAAGTCATAACATTGTTCGAACCAACCGAGTGCGCTAACTACTTTGCAGCTTGCGGTTATGACCCAACATAAAACGGATTCGCTCTAGTGGTCGACCCAACCATTAAGGTTGCAAACTCCACCGGATCCTCTGGCGCAGGCAACACAAGCTGCCCCTTTTTCGCAAGAGTCCGCCACGTCGATACATGATTTGCAAGCAAACCGTGCCGACGCGCAACAGAACTCACCGTAGCGCCAGGCAGCAGCGTTTCTGCCACAATCCGCGCCTTCACCTCATCCGGCCACTTTCGGTTCCCGCAGCTTCCGCCACCAACTCGTAGAACCTCCAATGTAGATGGGGTGGTTGCCGTCCTCCTCCTGCGGCATAGTAACATGTACGAGTTCTATGCCTACAACCGAGTGAAGAGGAAGGAAAAATGAATACGATTATCGGGGTTGATTTAGCAAAGAATGTTTTCCAGGTTCACGGCGCGTCGGTAATTGGCGAGGTCGCATTTAGAAGGAAATTGTCGCGGGGACAGTTTCTCCGCTTCATGTCGACTCAACCACCCGCCTTGGTGGTATTAGAAGCTTGCGGAAGTGCCAATTACTGGGCACGCGAACTGGCAAAAATCGGTCACGACGTAAAGTTGATTGCACCACAGTATGTCCGCCCGTTCGTGAAGCGACAGAAAAACGACGCAACTGATGCGGAAGCCATCGTCATTGCGGCGCGCCAACCCGAGATGCGCTTTGTGGAACCAAAGGCACCCGAGCAACAGGCGCACGCAGTACTGTTCAGGGCACGGAACCGTGTCGTTCGTCAACGCACTGAGTTAATCAACGCATTGCGGGCTACTCTCTACGAATTCGGCCAAGTCGTTCCGCCTGGCATCGAAAACATTAAGCGCATTGATATCATCCTCGATAATCCAGAGATTGACTTGCCCTGATTGTGCGGGAGGAGTGCCGTGACTTGATTGCTCAGATCAGTGAGAAGACGGTCCGTATTGCCGAGAAAACAAACAAGCTCACGGAGCTTGCTAAACACAGCAGGTCAGCACGACGGCTTCAAACGATGCCCGGCGTCGGGCCGATGATTGCGGTGGCCATCGAAGCCTTTGCGCCGACCAAACAAGAGCTTCCGGCGCGGCCGCGACTTCGCTTCGTGGTTAGGTCTAGTCCCGAGACAGTTCTCATCTGGTGGCAAAGAGCGGCTTGGGCGGATCTCCAAGGCAGGTCAAGCTGACATCCGCCGGCTGTTAATCATAGGCGCAATGGCACGGGTGAATTGGGCAAGCCGCAAACCGCCCAAGGCGGGTAGCTGGCTTTCGAGGATGCTGACGAGAAAGCCACGAATGCTTGTTGCTATCGCTCTGGCAAACAAGATGGCGCGAGGGATTTGGGCCATGCTCACAAAAATGGAAGACTATAGAGATCCGGCCTTGGCCGAGGCAGTGTAAGATTCGCTGACCTTCAAAGTCAAGTTCGGTTAGGAGGTGCGAGAAGACGACGACCTGAATGGGCGCATGATCGATTGATCCGGAACGGCGAAACCAGTTGGATACGTAGAGCCATCGAGCTCGGAATGTAGATTGGGAGCTGATCCGCTGATCACCATACCGGCCGCGCGGCTTGAAGAATGCCGCACACTGAGGCCTGACACAAGACCGCACTCGATCACACCTCCCACCAGAAGAAACTTCTTGCATCACGGACGGCAACCACACAAGTGTCCATGGAGAAACTCCGTCCTGATCATCTCAAAAGTCTAATGCGACAATCAGAACCGTAATTGGAAGGTGGGGATCAGCGTACGCTTACGTCTCAACGAGTATGAGCTCGACCTATTGCGTCAGCGTTCCCTTTCAGCCCGCTATGAGAAGGCTCGCCGCGGTGAACTCGTCGTCAACGTTCCGGTCGGTTTCATAAAGGCCGGGGACAGGATTGAGAAGGATCCCGACCGGCGTACTCAGGACGCCATCACGCTTGTGTTTAATAAAGTTGCCGAACTTGGCAGTGCACGACAAGCCCTGCTATGGTTTCTTGAGCAGAGCTTGGAACTGCCGGTCAGGCGCACTGATGGCGATGTCATTTGGCGCAGGCCAAATTATGCAACGATCCATAGAATGATTGCGAATCCGATCTACGGTGGCGCGTACGCGTATGGTAAGAGTCGATCGGTGCCCCGATACGATGGTCAGTCTGGAATTCGTCGCAAAACACGTGATGAATGGCTGGCACTGATCCCGGATGCACATGAAGGTTATGTGAGTTGGGAACGGGCGGAGGAGATCCGTAAGCGTTCGCTGCGTTGCACATGTTTCTTAGCTTGACGTATTAAAGTTCCATGGGAGGGTAATCCCCCCATTTTTAGCGGGGTGCGACAGTAGAATTTACGCAGCCATTTTCAGTTTCTGTGTAGGGGTTATGCCGCCGATACCCATATTGGGCCGTTCGTTGTTATACGTCCAGAGCCATTGTGTAGCGAATTCCTGAGCCTCTTCGATGCTTTCAATGAAGCATGGACCATTTCACAAATACACAAAAGACCGGACACTCCCGATCGGCAACAGAATTGTTGGCTCGTAAAGTTTAATTTCTCGCGTGAAAGCTCTCCTATTACACCCCTTGATAATCCCAGGAGCAGCGGGAGAACAGGGGAGTACCTCAGCACCGGAACACGGTGAGCACCGCAAGCATCTCGTAACCTTCTGAAAACACAAATTTTTCTCTATGTTTCTGCGCCATTTGGCGCAATAGAGCCATACAAATGCTTCGATATTGTTCAACTTCGATGAAGTAAAGGAGCGATTGAGCTGAGTGGAAGGTGACATCTGAAGCGCGTATTCCCTCATTGCGGAGCACGAGGCGTTCCGTCATTGTCCGGTCAAGGAAACAAACAGGGATTACGAAAATGGCAAATGGACGACAGGCCTCGGTCAAACGGCTGAAGATGGCAGAGAGGGCGCAACAGCAGTTGGAGCTGCATTTCCCCGGCACCTCACCGACAATTCTCTGGCATCGCAAAACCAATGACGGCTTTACGACGGTTCCCAGGACGATGCCAATCGCCATGCAGGCTATTGACGCGCAGACAAAAGGTAGCCCGGCGGGCCACACACTTTTTGGGCTTTGGGCGCGCGCTCCGGATTTTCCGTTTGTGTCGATTGAGAACCCGACAACCTTTGCCGCCGAGGCGGGGTTTACGGGTGAGCGCGCGGTGGATACTTGGCGAAAGCGTATGAAGGCACTTCGTGATCTAGGGTTCATCGCCTGTAAGAAAGGGCCTTCGGGCGATTTCCATTACGTTATGCTCATCAACCCCAATGTGACCGTCGAATCACTGTACCAAAAGGGAAAGATCCAGGAGGGGCTTTATGCGCGCTTTATTGATCGTGTGATAGAAATTGGAGCTTTCGGCGAGATCGAAGCGTATAGGGAATATTTGGCAGCTTTGGACGCTCAGAACAAGGCGCAGGCAGCAAATTCGGAAAACGGTTCTGAAAGATTGGAAGAGCGGGTCGGCCCTTCGGCGGAACCTGCAAAATGATCTGGGTCAGAAACGAGAAAAACCCGCCAGAGGCGGGCCTTTCCTTTATATCGTATGACGATGAGGGTGGTGTTACCCCGCGACCTCACGCGCCTTTCGACAACCAACTTAGTCCGAACTGCCGTCGCTGTCAACGTCGGCAGTTCGATAAGGAATGACGCAATGCCTTTCACACCCGAAGAAATCCATAGTCTCCCCACGGTGCTATCAGCGCCACGGTTTGCGACTTATCTGGCGGAGAAGGCAAGTAATAAAGAGGCCGCGCTTGAACTCTATCGCTGGAATATGGAGTTGTCGGCGGCGTTCTTTGTTCCGCTTCAGATATGTGAAGTCAGCGTTCGCAATTCAATAGTCACGGCGATCGAGAGAACCTACGGTCCGAATTGGCCTTGGGAAAAGGGCTTCGAAATTAGTCTTCGTAACCCGGTGATCGGCTATAGTCCACGCCGGGATCTACTTGGCCTGAGCAGGCTACCGACGTCGGGGAAGATTGTAGCCGAACTAAAGTTTGTCTTCTGGGAGCGCATGTTCACGAAAAGCCATGATGCCGTAATCTGGAACAAGCAGTTCAAGACAGTCTTTCCGAATACGGATCCGCTGAAAACTATCCAGCAACTGCGAGCCGAGGGCTTTGATCGACTCGCGAGAATCCGCGATTTGCGCAATCGCATCGCTCATCACGAGCCAATTTTCAGGCGCAATGTTCAAGAGGAGTACGACAGGATTCGAGCCGTTGTGGCCTGGACCGATGAGACCGCCGCCGATTGGCTCGACAAGGTTGAGACTGTTACAACGATGATCGGACGAAAGCCTTGATGTCGTATCTAAATACTATGAATGGTGTGCTGCAACGACCTGTTCTGGAATAATTGGGACAACCCGCTAAAAACTAACACCAACGGTAACCTGGCGACAGCTGATACTGGAGCAGAATATTTAAGGCCAATCGGCGAACCAACCGGCATTGGCCAAGAATTTCTGACTG
Organism: Ochrobactrum sp. CGA5; assembly: GCF_006345815.1. Lineage (GTDB taxonomy): Bacteria > Pseudomonadota > Alphaproteobacteria > Rhizobiales > Rhizobiaceae > Brucella. Next base: position 4,707 of record NZ_VCIG01000006.1, read on the forward strand.
GCAATCAAAGCAGTGAGGCGCTTCTCAATGGTCAGTGGTGCACCGGTTCGGCGTGCATGCAATGGAAGAAAACCTCGCTTCGAAGCCGTCTTTCTTGGTTGATGCCGGAGAGAAAAACTCTAACCGACCGCCTGCTCCAGTAGCAATTGTTTTGGCAATGGCAAGACCAAGTCCTGCACCGCGCACAAGAGCCTGACCGCGCTCGAACGGCTCACTCAGCCGAGCAAGCGTTTCGGGCGGCACGACTGGGCCGCCATTAACAACACGCAGTTCCCCGTCGCATTTAAGACTTACGAGAACAGGCATGTCCTGTGCACCGTGTTTGAGTGCGTTTTCGATCAAGTTGCGCGCTAGTATGGCAAACGCATCCGCATCAATGCTCTTAAGCACGGGGCAATCAGGGAGAGTCAACTCAATGCGACCGACAGCATCGGTAGATCCGTTGAACTCGCCTACAACTAATCGAAGGATTGCAGCAATATTTACTGGCTTTTCGGCAAGGAGCCGTCCGCCCTCGGCTCTTGCCAACTGCATCAGTTTTTCTGTCAAGCGGGCGAGGCGGCGCAGCGCCGTTTCCATGTCCTGCGCACGTTCGCGCGTGGTAGCATCGGGCGCCTCGACGATCAGTCTTTGCGACTGTGCGAGCGCCGCTGCCACCGGGGTGCGCAATTCGTGGGCTGATTTGGCTGCAAGACTGCGTTCGGCTTCCAGGGTCAGTTTCAAACGGTCCAACAGCCGATTTACCGCTATGGCAACAGTGTCAATTTCGGAGGGAAGCCCATTTACGGCGACTGGATTAAGATCTCCGCTGCCACGCGCCTCAATCTGATCGCGAAAACTGCGAACCGGCGCCATGGAAAGACGTACGATGAACCAGACACCGATCAAGCCGAGGAGGACGGCCAGGGAGAGAGGTACAGCAAGCGTGTATAATATGTGCTTAGCCGTATCGCGCCGGTGGGAGAGGGGTTCAGCGACAGTAATTGTGAGACTACCCTGCATTGCGGCGTCAGAGTAGAGCCTGTGGGTTGGTGTGCTGCTGAAACCCATTTTTGAATAGGGCGGAAAAATGGTCACATCCGCACTATGGGAACGCATCTGCACGGTTCCGGCTGCGTCACGCACCACATAGGTGAAATATTCGTCGTGTTGGCGCAGGGTCGCCACCCTCTGCTCGGTGTCGTCGGCATCGCGCCCCAGAATCTCGAGCGCCGCGACCGGCAGAATGCGTTGCGCCGTTTCTTCGAGGGCGCTGTCAAAGGCCTTATTCAGTTCCTGGCGCAGAAGGTGTGCTGTCACAATCGTTGTAACAACCCACAACAGGGCCGCGCCGAGCCCGAGCCAGAGCGAAAGTCTCCATTGCAGGCTCTTCGGTTGCATCATTTTGCGTTTCCAAGCCGGTATCCGATGCCGCGAACCGTCTCGATGATCGCATGTCCAAGCTTTTTGCGGAGACGGCTGACATGGACCTCAATTGTATTGCTCTCGACCTCTGAGCCAAAGGCATAGAGCCGGTCCTCGAGTTGCGACTTGGTCAATGCAATACCAGGTCGCTGCAGGAAGTTTTCTAGCAATGCCCATTCGCGACCGGTCAGTTCAACGGGACGCCCGTCCTGCCTCACGGTCTTGGCGGCCAGATCGATCTGGAGGTTGCCTATTTTGATCAATGGGTTGGGATTGCCGCTGTAACGTCGCGCAACGGCATTCAGTCGTGACGACAGTTCCGCCAGATCGAACGGTTTGATCATGTAATCGTCTGCCCCGGCATCGAGTCCTTCTATCCGGTCGGAAATCTGGTCCAGTGCCGTGAGGATAATGACAGGCGTGACACTGCCTTTGGCGCGAAGATTGCGTAAAAAATTGACACCCAGCCCGTCGGGAAGCATCAGGTCCAACAGCATTAGGTCGTAGACTGCAGAGTTGACATGCTCTGTTGCGTCGTCGAGCCGGGTCACCCAATCCACGGAATGGTTGACGGCGATATGGTCGCGAACGGCCTTGCCCAGGATTGTATCGTCTTCGATCAACAGAACCCGCATACAACAGCACCCTTTATTCAATAAGAAGCGGCCCCGTGTCGACCCGATTCAGTCAGATGTGAACATATTCTAACTGAAGCTGTAACCTGTCATTCCTCTGACGTCATATCCTTGCCAGCTTCAGCTGTTCGTCAGAAATGGCTGGCAATATTCTCTTCAAAGCGCATTGATCAGGAACAATGATATGATGGTAAATTACCTTGCTGCAATCTCCCTTTTATTGATTTCAGCAGGAAGCGGCGTGGCGCGAGCCGATGATGACTGCCATGTGTCGATGGACAAGTGGCAATCCAGGGACGCGGTTCAGGCCATGGCTACTTCTCGCGGTTGGACCGTGGCGCGGATCAAAATCGACGACGGCTGTTATGAGGTCCGCGGCTCCGACAAAGCCGGAACGGCTTTCAGGGCTAAAGTTGATCCGGCTACGCTTGTTATAGTCAAGATAAAACACAAGGTTGGCGAATCCGACCATGACGATGACCGCCGTCGCAAATCAAGGGATAACGAGGGATAGCCGTCAGGTGCGGCGCCGGGCATGCCTTGCAGCCGCCGCATCGAGAAAACTCTCTGCCAAATAAGCAACCGGCGCTCCGCTTATAGAGCGCCTTCATTCAAGGAAAGACTTGTCATGTCTCGCAGTCCTGATCGTTATTCAAAAAGCATGGTTGTGATACACTGGATCACTGCAGCGTTGATCCTCGGAGCATGGTTGACGTCGGTGGGTGGACGCCGCATGGCGGAAAATCCGCCTTTGTTGCATTTTTCTCTAGGGCTTGCCGTGCTCGTGCTTGTTTTCCCACGCATTCTCTTGCGTCTTTCTGGCGCTGCGCCGTCAGCATCTCAGACGCAAGGGATGCTAGCCCTCGCAGCCAAGGTGGGTCATGCAGTACTCTATCTGTTTCTGCTCGCCTTGCCGCTCAGCGGCTGGTATGCCGCCTCGCGGATAGGTGTTCCCATATCCTTCTTCGGCATTTCCATACCCGCCATTGCTGCTCCCGTGCAGGGCGCTCCAGGACTGATCGCCGACTTCCATGAGAATGCCGGCACCATCATTCTTTATCTGGCCGGTCTTCATGCGCTGATAGCATTATGGCACCAATTCATTCTACGGGACGGAACACTTAAACGCATGTCGCTGCACTGATAGCGACTAGATCATCGTTGATGCTCGACGTGGCGGATCTGCCGGCAGGTCTGCCGCTTTCGTTTATCGCAGATCGGAGCGGTTCATTTCTTACAGAGCGCTGAAGCAGAAACCGTATCGGTGTCAGGTGGTGTTCAGCTCTTCTTGCGAGAGTAGCGGGCATAAGCGCGGATCGATCGAGGTCCGCGTGCCGTTTCTTTGAAAGAGGCAGACTGGCATGAAAGTACTTTTTGCAGCATTGGCAATGACCACGGCGCTTACGCTTCCGGATATCGCGATGGCGCGGCCCGTAACGCTGACAACGACGCTGAACAGTTATGGCGGTGACGGCGCGTATCTCGCTTATTACGTCATGGATGCTGAGGGTAAATATGCCGGTAGCCTTTGGATGGCTGGCGGCAAATCCAAATATTACGAACATCTGTCCGGATGGTATCGTGCAACGGGTGGCAATACGAGCGAGATCAACGGTATCACCGGCGCGAGCGTCGGTGCGGGTCGGACGCTTGAAATCACAGTTGATCTGGCCGACGCATTTTTTGATGCGGGCTACACATTGCATGTCGATGCTGCCGTGGAAGACATGCGCGACAGTCCCAATGAGGTGGTTATCCCGTTGACGTCCGGCGGTGCGAAAGTTCCAGTCAAAGGACACCGTTACATCGCAACAGCCGATTATTCTCTATAAACGGTGATTGCTATGTTCCGCATTATCCATCGTTGGCCGGGACTTCTCGCCGCGTTGCTACTGATTGTGCTCAGTATCAGCGGTGCAGCCCTGTCAATTTTTCCCGCTGTCGAAAGTATCTCATCTCCGCAGGCAGATGTGACACGTACGATCGCCGATCTGGCGGCGCGTGTTCAAGCGGTCTATCCGCAGGTGGAGCAAATCCGGCGGGCGCCGTCTGGCCGGATGACGGCCTATTGGTTCGATAATGGTGCGCCTCAGGCGGCGGTCATCGATCCCATTACCGGTCAGGGTATCGCTTCTGCCGATCCGAATCCAGTCGAACGCTGGCTGACAAACCTGCATCGTTCGCTCTTTCTTGATGATAGCGGTCGCATGGTCATGGCTGCGGGCGCTGCCGCCATGTTGGTACTGAGCCTGTCCGGGGTGGCGCTTGTCGCACGTCGGGCCGGGGGTTGGCAGCACTGGTTTTCGCGCCTGCGTGGCCCGCTCTCCGGGCGCCTGCATGTCGAGGTCGCCCGACTGGCCGTCGCAGGCCTGCTGCTTTCCTCGGCCACGGCTTTGTGGATGACGGCCTCCACCTTCGATCTGTTGCCTGATAGTGCGGTTTCGCCGGTCATGCAGACTGAGGCAAGCGGCCAGACTGGAGCGGTTCCGGCGACGATGGAACCGCTGCGGCAGATACCGGTTGCGGAAATGCGCAGCCTGTCATTCGCCGATCCATCCAACCCGATGGACATTCTCACCCTTAAGACCGACCGGGGCACCGGCTATATCGATCAGGGCACGGGCGCGCTTCTCGGCTGGAGCGGCCTGACCGGATGGCAACGTCTGTCGGAAACCATTTATATGCTCCATACGGGACGGGGGGCTTCTGTTCTGGCGCTGATCCTTGGCCTGGCGGCTCTTGGTGTGCCAGTCATGGCGGGCACGGGCGTTGTTCTCTGGTTCGCCGGGCGTCGCGGACGGCCACGTATTCGCTGCAATGTTTCCGCAGGAAAGGCGGAGACGATCATTCTCGTCGGCAGTGAAGGCGGTAGCACATGGGGCTTTGCCGCTACGCTGCATGCGGCGCTGTCCGACGCCGGTCAGGCCGTCCATGCCGCGCCGATGTCGGCTTTCGACCCGGCCCGTTACGGGCAGGCGCAGCGCATCCTCATCCTGGCCGCTACCTATGGCGACGGCGATGCGCCCGCTTCGGCCAAGGGGTTCCTTGAACGGCTCTCACCTCAGGCAGCGGATCCGGCAATTCCGCTGGCTGTGCTTGGGTTCGGCGACAGTAGCTTTCCTGCCTACTGCGCTTTCGCGCGGGCGGTGACGGAGACGGCGCATGCCGCCGGATGGAAAATGCTCATACCCTTTGACACGGTGGACCGTCAGTCGCCGCAGGCTTTTGCCCGATGGGGACGGACACTCGGTACTGCGATGACAATAAATCTTGAACTCACGCATCAGGTCGTTCAACCCACCGCCGTCCCGCTCACGCTTGTGTCGCGCCGTGATTATGGCGCCGCAGTACAGGCACCCGCAGCAATCCTGCGCTTTGCCTTGCCAAGGCTTTCCTTCTGGCAGCAAGTCCTTGGCTGCAGACTGGGGCGCTTTGTGGCCGGCGATCTCCTCGCCATCGTACCTTCGGGATCGACCGTTCCCCGGTTCTACTCGCTGGCTTCTGGACGCAACGACGGCTTTATAGAGATCGTCGTGAGAAAACATCCGGGTGGGCTATGCTCTTGCCAGCTCCTGGAACTGGAGCCCGGGGACACGATCAGCGCTTGCCTGCGTCGCAATCCAGGTTTCCATGCGGAGGATCGGACACATACGCCCCTGATTTTGATCGGCGCCGGAACAGGAATCGCACCTTTGACGGGTTTCATCCGTGCCAATACGCGGCATCGCCTGATCCATCTGTTCTTTGGAATGCGCCAGACGAATAGCGATTTTTTCTATGGCGACGAACTCCGTGAATGGAAGCAGAAGGGGCAAGTTGCGCAGATTAGCTCCTGTTGTTCACGCGGGAAAATGCCGCGCTATGTGCAGCATGTTCTTCGGGAGGATGCCGATGAAGTCACTCGGCTGATTCAGGAGGGGGCGCGGATCATGGTATGTGGCGGACGCGATATGGCCAACGGAGTCTCGTTGGTTCTTGCCGATATTCTGGGCCCCACTGGGCTGACATTAGCCAAACTCAGGGCGGAGGGACGTTATGTCGAAGACGTCTACTGAGATGCAACGTCACGCTTTGAGCGGGCCTACCATGGGTACACGTTGGTCAGCGTTGTTTTACCAAGCAGCGGGGTTCGATCCACAATCCGTTCGGGCCGCACTTCAGGCGGCAGTGGACGCGGTGGACATGCAGATGTCAACATGGAAGCCGGATAGTAATCTAACGCAGGTGAACGCCGCGCCGGTGGGACACTGGATAAAGGTGCCGCAGCAACTGCTGGACGTTTTGCGCCTTGCGCTCGACATTGGCCGTGCATCGGGCGGCGCGTTTGATTTCGGCATGGGCGATGCCGTAAGCGCCTGGGGTTTCGGGGCGTCAGAGGCGGCCCCTGAGCAGATACGAGCAGCGCTTGAGCGCGAGCGCCGACCAGCCCATGACGTTCTGGAACTGGACGTCGAGGGGGGAATGGTGCGAAAGTTAGCTCCCATCACGCTTGATCTCAATGGAATTGCCAAGGGATATGGTGTGGATCGTCTGACGGAGATATTGCGGTCTTTCGGGATTTCGTCCGGCCTCGTCGGAGTTGATGGGGAGATGCGGGCGCTCGGGTTGCGGCCAGATGGGAGTCCTTGGTCGATTGCAGTTGAAGCTCCTGACTATGGTCGTCGCGCAACCCACTCGGTTTTGGCTCTTCAGGATGCGGCGGTCGCCACGTCGGGCGATTATCGGCATTGGATTAATGTCAACGATTACCGCCTGTCGCACACCATGGACCCACGTCGCGGTGCTCCCTTGATGGAGCCTCCGGCGTCAGTCACCGTCGTGACACGTACCTGTGCCGAAGCGGATGCATGGGCCACAGCGCTAATGGTACTTGGTCCGAAGACCGGCGCGATACTGGCAAGGCGGTTACGCTTCAATGCTCTGTTCTTATTGCGTGCTGGGGGAACAACAATTCGGTGCGAGGCTGTAGGTGACTTATTCACCAGTTCACATTCTGGCGTACCATGACGCCCTTTAGCCGATGTTGGGTGAGATTCTCAACGCCCGAAGCGCATTGAGGATGACAGCGACGTCAATCAGCTCCTGGAGCAATGCACCCTGAACAGGTTTTAGATAACCGAACGCTGCTGCGATCATGGCGACTACAGAAAGACCAATCCCAACCACTACACTTTCGACAGCAATGCGCCTTGATCGCTTGGCAATTTCAATCCCAGCGCGAAGTCTATCTATTCTATCTACGAGGAGAACGACATCGGCCGCTTCTGCCGAGGCTGCCGCTCCCCTCGCACCCATGGCAACGCCAACATCAGCCGCTGCAAGTGCGGGCGCGTCGTTGACCCCATCTCCAACCATCATCACGGGGCCGTTCTTACGCTCGCTGAGCACGGTCAGCACCTTTTGATCGGGTGAAAGTTCGGAGTAGATGGCATCAAGCCCCAAACCCTTGGCGATGCGTTTGGCCACTGCAGCACGATCACCTGTCGCCAGCACTATTCGCTTTACGCCATCTTTGCGTAAGCCCCGTAACGTATCGACCACTTCGCCGCGCAAGGGATCGGCCATAATGATATAACCCGCGATGCTACCGTCTATCGCGACTGCAACCAGGGCCGCTCCAGCTTCTATATCGGGGATTTCACTCAGTTTTGCATTGACCTGTCTCTCAACGAAGCTACGTCCGCCGACAACGACGCTTTTGCGATCGACCCAGCCCGCGACGCCATCTCCTGCCAGTTCGCTTACATCGGTCGGCAATACAAGATCTATCCCGCGCCGCTGAGCGGCCAGTACAAGAGCCTGCGCCATCGGATGTTTGGACACTTGGTCAAGGGAGGCAGCGAAACGCAATAGATCATTTTCGCTCAATCCCGGCTGCGCGTTGATTGAAGTAATTTGTGGGCGGCCATCTGTCAGTGTTCCGGTCTTATCCAGCACCAACGTATTGATACGAGCCATATTTTCCAATGGACGAGCACCCTTTACCAGCACGCCGAAATGAGCGGAACGCGACAGTCCCGCAACAAGGGCGACGGGCACGGCCAGAATGAGAGGACATGGTGTCGCCACGACGAGAACGGCGACCGACCTTATCGGGTCTCCCGTGAACCACCATGCTCCGAAGGCGATTATGACGGTCACGATCAGAAAGCCGACAGACCACTGGTCTGCCAGTCTGGACATTGGAGCCTTGGAATGCTGTGCCTCTTCCACGAGGCGAACGATGCCAGCGTAGGTGCTATCCTTCGCTTCGTGCTTGGCAACGATATCGAAAGCATCGCCGGCATTCATTGAACCGCTTAGCACATCTGCTCCCGACGCAAGCGAAATCGGAAGTGACTCTCCCGTCAAAGCAGACATGTTTACGAAAGCTTTTACGGAAGTGATACTTCCGTCGACGGGGATGACATCTCCCTGACGGATCAGAAGGCGGTCACCGGGACGAATAGTTTCAACGGCAATCTCTTCGAGATGATCATCGACATATCGCATTGTTGTTCGCGGTGCGCGGGACAGCAAAGCATGCATCTCACGGCGTGCTCGTCCCTCGGCAAAGCTCTCAAGAAAGGCTCCGCCAGTATACATGAGGGCGACAATCGAAGCCGCCAGCATTTCCCCAAATGCCAGTGCGGCCGACATAGACATCGCGGCGACGATATCCAGCCCAAACTCCTTTCGGCATAAACTCCGGAGAATCTCGACGAGCAAAGATGCCAGCACAGGCAAAGTGGCAATTGCCCAGATTATCCGTGCTCCCGAGGAGTAGCCGGAAAAGTGCAAGCCGAGCCCCATCACAAGTCCGCACAAGGCAAAAATCAGCAGGATTGTTTTTGATCGATCTTCAACCGAGAACCGCATCTTCATAGTCTCCCCGACCTATAGAATGAGCAAATTATAGAGCCCTGCCTCTGACCGACTACAGTAATTCTTCTTTACATATGTATTCCCTAAATACTCAGATCGACGGTCAGACCGCTGTGCCGACTAGGGCCCCAATACTAGCCGTGATTGCCATCGCCAACGCCCCCCAAAAAGTGACGCGAACGGTTGCCTTAAGCATATTAGCTCCTCCCGCCTTGGCGCCGATTGCGCCTAGTAACGCTAGAAACAGCAAGGAAGAGATAGCAACCGCGTAAAGCAAGATGGAGGGAGGCGCGATGACCGTCATCAATAAGGGTAGGGCGGCCCCGATCGAGAAGGTGGCCGCTGAGGTCAGCGCTGCTTGTACAGGTCGTGCTTCCATGTGCTCAACTATTCCCAGTTCGTCGCGAGCGTGTGCTTCCAGAGCATTGTGCGAAGTCAGCTGTATTGCCACCTGCCGCGCCAGTTCCGGGGTCAGGCCGCGATCAATATAGGCTTGCATCAATTCATCGAGCTCTGCTTGGGGCTGAGTTTCGAGTTCCTTGCGTTCTCTGGCAAGATCTGCCAACTCCGTATCGGATTGAGAGCTGACAGAAACATACTCACCCGCCGCCATGGACATCGCGCCTGCGACAAGGCCTGCGATGCCAGCGATCAATATCTGCGTCGTTCCCGTTGAAGCAGATGCGACGCCCATAATGAGGCTCGCCGTTGAGACAATACCATCATTGGCGCCGAGTACCGCTGCGCGAAGCCAACCGATCCGCGATACGAGGTGGTTTTCTGTATGCAATCGGCTCATTGAGGTGCCTCCGGGCATTTGATGCATATCATCATACCTTCATCGAGACCCTTTGCCAGTGGCCTGAAAGTTTGAAGTTATAGAATTATTCTCCGGCGATCGGGCTTTTTGCCGTTTTTGTTAGAGCTCCTGCGCGGATTTTGAAAATCTGCATTTTCGAGGCAGGCTTGAAAACCTTCACATTATACATTATACATTATAATATATTATATAATGTTAACGTCGGAGGCAAAGATGCCCGTCACGAAAATAACTGAGAAACTGTCGATATCAACGCAGCCAAACGCGCAAGAACTCAGTTTACTCGATCGAAGCGGCTTCAAAACGCTAATCAACAACCGTCCCGATAATGAAAGCGCAGACCAGCCCGGAAACCAGGCTGAACGAGATGTGGCTCACAAACGTGATCTTTCTTATGCATATATTCCGGTCACGATGAATACGATCACGGAAGCCGATGTGCATGCGTTTCAGACGGTGGTCAGAAAATCGGAGGGTCCCGTGCTTGCGCATTGCAAAACAGGTACGTGTTCGCTCACCCTTCATCTCATCGGTGAAGTATTGGACGGACGCATGTCTGTTGACGATATTGTACACTTCGGACATCAGCTCGGCTTTGATACCAGTGTCGCTGCAGTATGGCTTAAACGCTTCGCTGACCGTCGCCCGCGGGTAAAAGGCTTTTTCGATAAGCGAACCTCCAGTGTTCAGTACGTGGTGTCCGATCCGATGACCGGTATGTGCGCAATTGTAGATCCCGTTCTCGACTTTGATGAAAAGTCGGGGTCAACGGCTACGATCAATGCAGACACAATTCTCGAATACGTTCGTGATAGTGGACTGACAGTCGAATGGATTCTCGACACCCATCCACACGCCGACCACTTTTCCGCAGCTCAGTACCTCAAGCAGAAAACCGGCGCCAAGACAGCGATAGGTGAGCATGTAACCGACGTCCAGAAGCTGTGGAAGGGGATATATAATTGGCCCGAGCTTGCCACCGATGGCTCACAATGGGATCGGCTGTTTGCCGATGGCGAGACGTTCAAGATCGGTTCCATTGATGCCAGGGTTCTGTTCTCGCCGGGGCATACGCTCGCCTCCATCACTTACGTGGTGGGCGATGCCGCCTTTGTGCATGACACAGTTTTTATGCCAGACAGCGGTACGGCGCGGGCCGATTTTCCCGGCGGCGATGCGCGAGCATTGTGGGAGTCAATCCAGAATATCATAGCACTTCCCGATGAGACGCGGCTATTCACCGGACATGATTACCAGCCGTGCGGTCGTGAGCCTCGGTGGGAAAGCACAGGGGCTGTTCAAAGGAAGCACAATCCGCACCTGGCGGGCGTATCGGAAGAAGCGTTCGTTGCCTTACGGACCAAGCGCGACAAGACGCTGCCAATGCCAAAGCTCATCCTGCATGCGCTGCAGGTGAACATACGTGGTGGGCGACTGCCTGAGCCAGAAGCCAACGGTAAGCGCTATCTGAAGTTTCCACTGGACGCGTTGGAAGGGGCCGCATGGGAATGATCGTGGACAGGATGGCAATAATGAAAGCGGGGCGATCTTCCATTGAACTATCTCTGCGCGCGGGCGAAGTGGCAGACCTGCTCAAGACACTGTCCCATCCAGCGCGTCTGATGATCGTCTGCAGCCTGGTGAAAAGCGAGTATTCCGTTGGGGAGCTGGAAGAAAAAATCGAGGTTCATCAACCGCACCTGTCGCAGCACCTAACTGTGTTGCGCAACTCCGGGATAGTCGAGACGCGACGGGATGGAAAAAAGATTTTCTATCGGCTCACAGAAGACAAGGCAGCGCAACTGGTCGCTGCCCTTTATGACATCTTTTGCGTGGAGGGCGTAGAATGATCACTTATCTATCGTCACTTATCGGCGGGATGTTAATCGGTATTTCAGCAGCGATGCTCCTGATCCTTAACGGCAGGATTGCTGGAGTAAGCGGAATCGTCGGGCGACTTTTACAGAGAAGCGCGTCGTTAACAAACCTTGCGTTCGTCGTGGGACTGGTAATCGGGCCAATTATTTATCTGACCGCTTTCGGCACCTGGCCCACTGTGCAAATTACTACTGGGTGGCCACTGATCATCGTCGCCGGACTTCTTGTCGGCTTCGGTTCGCGCATGGGATCTGGCTGCACGAGTGGGCACGGTGTGTTGGGGCTGGCTCGTCTGTCACCGCGATCAATTGCAGCGGTTGCTACCTTTCTGGGAACAGGAATGATTGGTGTTATTGTGCTGCGAGGTCTGGGGCTATGAACCTAAAGTTTTATCAATTCTGCAGCGCTCTTGCCTCCGGTGCCATTTTCGGTTTTGGACTGTCTATGTCTGGAATGCTCAATCCCGTTCGTGTAAGAGGTTTTCTCGACATTTTCGGCGTATGGGATCCAAGTCTTGCCTTTGTTCTTGGTGGCGCGGTTATCGTCGCCTCCATTGGTGTTCAAATAACGAAGCGGATGCAGCATCCAACATTCGACGACAGTTTTCATGTGCCAACGCGTCGACGGATCGATGCCCCTCTTATCATTGGCTCGGCACTGTTCGGTCTGGGATGGGGTATTGGCGGCTTCTGTCCCGGTCCCGCTATCGCGTCATTGTCAATGGGGCTGCCTCAAACTGTTCTCTTCGTCATTGCCATGCTGGTCGGGATGATCGTGCACGACAGAATCTGGAGCAGACAGAGTTGAGCAATTCTATCTTTTCGGCAATAGGTTCTGGCGGTATTGTCGGCTTTATGCTGGGATTGCTCGGCGGCGGCGGCTCCATTCTTGCGACACCGTTGCTCCTGTATGTTGTCGGTGTGAGCCGGCCCCATGTCGCCATCGCTACGGGTGCACTTGCGGTTTCGTTCAACGCGTTCGCGAATTTTACGAGCCATGCCTTGAAGGGGCACGTCTGGTGGCGCTGTGGCGCTGTCTTCTCAGCACTAGGCGCTATCGGGGCACTTATCGGTTCCAGTCTTGGAAAAGCTTGAGACGGTGATCGTCTCATCTTTCTGTTCGGCATCCTCATGATCGTCATTGGGCAGTTCATGTTGAAGCCCAAAAAGAGATTGGACGTCGAGTGCCGCCCGATCGATTTAAGAATGTGTCTCGTTACAGCAGCTATAGCTCTTGCCTCTGGCGCAGCATCCGGATTCTTCGGTATCGGCGGGGGTTTCCTGATTGTGCTCGGTTTGATGTTGGCAACAGGTATGCCGATGATCAACGCAATCGGCACGTCCCTTCTCTCCATGGGGGCCTTCGGACTGGCCACGGCTTTGAACTATGCCAGTTCCGGTCTAATCGACTGGTGGCTTGCAGCTGAGTTTATCGGAGGTGGCATCATAGGAGGGGTATTCGGAATGATGCTCGCCAGGCGATTGAGTGCATACATGAACGCCTTCAATAGCATATTCGCAGGGATCATCTTCATCGTGGCGGCATATATCCTGTATCGCAACGGAGCCAGTTTCGACGAACCGTATGGCAATTCTCGAAGGTCGGCTAAAAAATAGGGACTCTTTTGCGGCCAGCGCCATCACTTTTAAATGAAAATGAACAAATAACTCTAATCCCGGAGCCGCCGTGCTAGTCGTTGAAAGCCTTTTCGCGACTACCTAACAACGAGCACTGATGTTTTCGCTTGCGTAATGATTTCATTGGTTTGGCTGCCCAGAACAAGGCGTTGCACTCCCGAATAACCGTGAGTTGCAACCACAATTAGGTCACAGCGGAGCGAGTCAGCTGCCGTGCTTATTGCATCCGATGGAATGGGATTTATAAGGTGCACAACATCGGTTTCAACCTGTAGGTCGTTTGCCAAGTCCTTTGCGTGACCCAGAACCTTGGAGGCAAATTTTTCCCAGCTTTGATTATATCTAACGACAATATCGTCATCATCAAGCATACCTCCAAATATGCCTGAATTGCTATATGGTGCTGTTACAGTTACAACAGTTACCCTGCATCGCAGGAATTGGGCCAATGAGAGCCCTTGGCCAACACATCGTTCTGCAAGTTCGGAGCCATCCGTCGCAATAAGAATATGCTTGAACATTCTGATCTCCTTTAAGAGCGTATGCTTGGCCAGCGTCCGTTCAGTGAAGAATTGCTTGAAGCCAATATAATAGATGCATTCAACGCTTCTCAACTCTATCAACCTGATAGGTTTTATTTTTGCCGCGTACGTTTATTCCAACATACTCGCCGATGCCGAAACAGCTCCAGCGCAGTTTGTCTCCCTTCTTAAGGGGCCAGAGGATTCAATCATTCGATACTGTTTTCGTGGGCCGTTTTGAGGTTTCCTGGTTCATCTGGTGTAAGGCCATTTCCAATCCCTAATTTCCGGCATGTCCTCGCCTGTCCGTCGTCGAATGATTTGAGACTATTTGTGCTTTTGAAGATTGGAGTTTCCGGCTCGGTTTAGGGGTTGATTTAAGCCGCTTTGGCCTGGTGGTTCAAGCGGCGTTTTTTGATCGTGTCTCGTTTGATCCTTTCGCGTTCGA
>NZ_VCIG01000007.1 GCF_006345815.1 Ochrobactrum sp. CGA5
GAAACTGTCATGGCTCAACTGCCATCATGGTTCGAGCACTACAACAATCTTCACCCGCACAAGGCTTTAGGATATCAATCTCCACGAGAGTTCCTGAGCCGAAATGCTCAATCCTGAAAATGTCCGGTTTTTATGGGGCAACTCCACATAAGTCTTACTATACGACAGCGCACTGTCGTATAGTATAGCTGCGCGACGATGTTACAAACTGTCTATACTAACTGCATCAGCATGGATAGTTTGTAACATAATGGCCAAATTAGTGGAAATCGCCGCTCAATATCGAGCAAAGTCAACGCATTATTCCAAAAATAATTCTTAATTTTTCCTATATTTACTATTGACGCAGACAAATTCCTCTCAAATACTATACATAGGATGACCAATTAAGGTTACGTAAGTATAGGAGAATTTATATGTCAAATATTGAATTAAGCAATATCGAAGTCATCAACGAGGGCGGTGGTGACCACTACTATCGCGTTATTAATTTTCACGCACTTGGTGAGGATCGTCACGAATTTCTTGATGTAGATGGCGATCTCTGTCTCAGGGAAGATTCCCAGTTGTATGCAGATGACAGCTTAGATGCTGGTGATGCGAAAAATATCCGCCAGCAGCTTATCGACTGGCTTGAAGCCAATCCCCAGTCTGATTTGACCGAAGAAGCAGTGTTGACCCCAACGCCTTAAATGCCTCGCCCAAACCCCTTCTTTTGAAGCCAGAAGGGGTTTTAGAGGGGCATCAAGCCACTCAATCGTTCGCCTGTATGGATAGACACTTGGAAGTCGGAAAACAGGAGATTCAATAACGGTCACCTAAGCATTAGGAAGGAAAATATAATGTCGAAAAATACTATTGGTAAAAATGGACTGAAGCTTGATCAAGTAGAGAAAATTGAAGAGGCTTTAGCTGAGGTAAATGGGCGAGCTTCGACCTGGGTAATTGGCTCTCATGCGACAGTTTTAAAATCTGCCAATGAAGCAGAGCAGCAGTTTGATGCTGTGCTTCTCCCGAAAACTTATCGCGTCGGTGCGATAGCTACGACATACGGCTATGCTCCTGGTCGCAGCTACAAATACGGTGTCGATAGCACTGAAGTCCAGTTTCGTCGATTTGCGGATGGCTGGCGGGTGATGAACGTGTCTCGTGTGAAGCTGTACCCAGCCGACTCTCGTGCGCGAAAAGTCAAAATTGCCATTACCCCGCAACAGGCTGAAAAGATTAAAGAAATCACCATTAGTCGTTTTGCTTGCCAGCCTGAAAAACAGGCTGCCTAAATGCCTCGCCCAGCCCCTTCAATCAGGCAGGGGCAACCATTTTCAGCACGAAAGGATTCCCAATATGTATTACGCAGACCGCCCCATATTCGCTACGACACCAGAGGAAAAAGTTTGGCGAAATGCCGAGTACCGTCGCCTCAGACGAGCCCTGTCACTATCGCGCCCATCACTTTCTGCTGTGACCGGTCTGTCCATTACAACCTTGAATCAAATTCCATATCGCGACAAGGCCGTATCGCTTGCTGTGCTTGAGCGGATGCGGGAGGCGTTAGAAGAGCGTCGTCAGCGTCATGCTACATAATTTCGTGTCGTCACAAAAAGGATTTCAAAAATGTATTACACCGCCCGATCTCATTTGAAAGCACCGCCTCACTCCAGCGAAGCGAAATGGCGATGCAACGAGTTCAATTTCCTTCGCGAGTGCTTGGGTCTTTCATATTCCGAGCTTTCAAAAGTTGCGGGAGTGTCAACGCTCACACTTGTGAATAATTCATTCGTTTCTCAACCCCCAAATCTTATGACTCTTGAACGCATGCGTCACGCGTTAGAGCAACGTCAGTCTGTCAACAAAGTATCGAAAAGCATAAATACGAAATAATATTACAAACTAGAATAAAAATAAGCATCATAATCGCGATTTATTTTATCATATTTCCTATATGTACCATTGCGCCGACAGAAATATGTAACAATAATATATATAGGATGATTAATAAAGATCATTAAAACAAAAGGAATAATCAAATGGAACAATTTATTGAACTATATTCTCAACTACCATTAGAAGCCAAAATTGGATATGGCGTCGTTGGCATCATCGTCATTGCAATGATTATTGCAGTCCCGTTCGTTGTTTACTGCTCAATTCGCCTGCCAATTCTTGCCGCCGCCTGGGCAATCAACAAATTCAAATCCAAGCCGGACGACGACGACGACACACCCGCAGCCGTCTAATGCCTCGCCCAAAGTCTTCCAGAAACGGAAGGCTTTCAGAGGGGCATAACAACCAGAACCCTCAAAATGGAAGGAAATACAATGTATTATTCACATAGACCGAAAGTCGCCAAAACGTTTGACGAGAAAGAATGGCGCGCTTTCGAATATCGGAAGTTGCGTCGACATCTCAGTCTTACGCAACGGGGAGTCGCTGAATTGACGGGCCTCTCTTACAATACTGTCCGTCAGTTACCGAGTCTTGAGCAAAACAGAATTCCGTCGCTTTACGTGCTAGAACTCATGCGCGCAGAGATCGAACGCAAGCCGTTTTATCAAAAAAATGGCTGGGAAGAATCCAAATCAAGCAACGAACGGGCGCTTGAAGCGCGTAAGAGATATGCAGCGCGATACGAAACGAGATCCACCCCCAGCGCCTAATTTCGTGACGTCACGAAAACCGCCAGAAAGGGGCCATCATGGCAAACGCAATCTCAGCCACACGTGCCGCAAACAAACGCCTGAAATCGGCACTTATCGCCCGCGAAATAGCATCCAAAATCCATGACGAGGCCCGCATCTGGAAAATCGGAGCCGCATCGGAAGATGACAGACTTTGGGAACTGGCAACCCGCCTGAAACTTGACGACGCCATAGCGGAAGTCGCAACCGCCGAAGCCGAGGTGCGGCGAGCAATGCTGGCAAAATCCTGACAGCGACACATTGCAAATCCGGCATATCGGTTTCCGGTGTGCCAAATGCTCTTTGAAAATTCGACCTTCATTTAGCTACTCTCGTCTTTTCTTTGCAAGTAGTCCGTGTTGCTGACAAGCAGCGGCCCGCGCCAAACTACTTGCAAATCGACGTTAGCAGCTTGTTTTTGGTCAGATTTTCAGACAGCATCAAACACAACTAAGGAGAACTAACATGGCTATTCACCCTTTCGCTCTCATCGTTGCCGCAAGCATCGCATTCTACCCAGTCGCTATCGTCGGCGGCCTCGTAATGACGGCTCTCGGTTACTAAGTCGAGAGCCAGTTAGTTTCTAATAAAAGGCCTTCAATTACGGGGGCTTTTTGGTGTCTGGATTTCAATTCTACGAGCATATTGATCCAGTTCTGTATCGGAATACAAATTTTGCCCCATTAGCAGGCATGGGTGCTGGCTTGCATGCCGTCTTTTCTTCATCTTCGGGTTTTGGCTTCTCCGGCTCTGCCATTTCATCGACTTCAAAATTTTCCAACACGGAACCGCCGTATAATGCAAAATCTCGCGTAGAAAGAGCTACACCTAAAGCCAACAGAAAGCCGCCAGCGTCAATGTCCGCTTGCCGTACGGTGTAAGATCCCGTGCATGCGAATGAGCCACTAATTGGCAACCCAGAGCCGACGCTAGGGCAAGCGAGGCCGAAATCGACATTGCTATCGAACGAGCCGTCATTCCGCACTATGTCAGTTGCACCATAATCAACGCGAACATAATCCCCAGCCGGAATCGAACGTGTCAGGCCTGACACGTTGAAAGCAAACTCGATGACTTCGCCCGCTTTCCGAATTTTGCGGTCTGCGTGGCTGGTCAGAACGCCTTCAACGTTTGCATGCTGACTGTCATCAAACTGAATTTCTTCTGTATGTCCTTGTGTTGCGACGAATGCCGCAACAGCAGCGGTTATAAGTAAAACTCTAAACATCTGATTTCCCCAGCGGCATCGCTAAATTTCCCCACCGCCGCCGCCATGACGGTGGGGACTTCTGTTAATTTGTTCTTGTTTTGTCGCCAATTGGCGCGCTTTTTACCGTGCGCTTGCCGCCGCCGTTTTCGCCTTCGCCGGAGCTGTCGCTCGATCCTTTTGGCGTTGGAATTTTCGGCAGGCCAGGCATTCCACGTCCCATAGTCGCGGCTACTGCGGTAGCTGCTCCTAGTGCCATTCCCTTGTCGCCAAAATCGCTACCCTGACCACCGCCAGCCCACATGATCACGCGTTGCGGGATCGTCAAAATCTGGCTGAAAACGTGCATTGTGAGGTAAAGGGTCAAGAATGTAATCATCGCAAAGGATGTGATGAGCGCTGTAATTCCGACCGGATAACCTCCCGTTTGGCTGTAAAATGCCTTAGCCCACAGGACTTCAACAGTGCCCACGACCATTGGCAGCAGCACGAATGAAGCGGCATAAGATAGGACACCCAGAGCAGGCATTAGAAAGACCTGATAAATGATCTTCGAACCGAGTTCAGAGCCGCGATGCATAAATTCATCGCCGTCCATCTTCAGCCATGACAACGCCCAAACACCCAACTGGATTACAACTTCTATAAGCGCGATTAGCCACGTACTCGCGAAGATCATTATTGAGACAAAGGGGATGATCGGAAGCACGTAAGCGCGTAAAATTCCAACAGTTCCGAGCGAGCCAATTGGCAGAGACAACCAGATCATCGACCAGAGAGCGGCACCGTCCATTCCGCCAGCATCGCCCACCATCGAAAATGCCCCGATAATTGGTAAATAAGCAGCGGCAATCATCAATCCGGCAATCGTTATAAACCAATGTCCGGACTCGATCTGATCAAGAATTGGGTCGGACTTTCGGATTTGATCAACTGTTGTGTCGCTGGCATCTTTTTTGCCTTTCGACATCGCCCATTCTTGCAACGGTCGCGAAAACTTATTGATAATTTTCGTTAGAATATTGCTGTCTTCGTCGGCGTTGAACGTCATTTCCTGCGAGCTAACTTCGATCTCAGCTTCTTCTGCTACGAGGGACAGGCGGAACGCCTTGATGGCTTCCTTCGCCGTCTCATACTTTCCTTGACCGTCCGCGTCTCGTTGCAACACGTTTCGAGTATGCTTTACGTCTGTCAGCGCAAGCACCTGCTGACTCTGTGTAGACAAGTTCACGAAATACATGCCAATCGCGATAAAACCCTGCTGTTTCAGGCTCGCTTTCAGCTTGTCGCGTATAGCTTGGCCTTCGCTCTCTGTGCTCAGGTCTTTCGCCACCGCTTTCATATTTTCAGTATCGTATTGATTTGCTAGCGATTTCACGCGATCCAGTAATTTCGGAAGCAGTCCGCTTTTCATAAATGCAACAGCATCCTGTTGCGATTTGATCCCGCGAGCCGTGTCAAAAAGGTGCGACGCAAAGGGCTTCACGTCTTTTCGCGCAGCGAGTACGATTTTGCCGATAGAAATCTGGCGTTGCACGTTTAAAGTTTGATGGCCTTCGAGCATCGGCATTGAAATCGTTCCGCAAGACCCCCATCGCCATTCTGTCGACTTGTCGTCGTGGTACCCCATCGCGGCAGTCGGCCCGATGAGTTCTAGCGAATTATCGTATGACTGCCAGAAATTTTTATAAGCAGCGCAAATCTCAGACTCATAGATATCTAAAACCAGATTTATGCCGTTTTTCGTAGGCGGAACCATTGGCATTTTTTGAGCGCCGTCGAACCAAACATTTGCGATATTATCCGCAAAGTTTATGCCAGCCCGTGCAACGACATCGCGTAAAAGATAATGCCCGCTCGCAAAACTCGCACCGAGCGGAATAAGCAATCCGAAGCCAACAAAAACGCGTAGCGGTGCCCAGATTTGGTGAAACTTATCGCCAAGAACTTTGCCAGTGTACGCGGAATGGACGATGCCCATAATCACCGCCCAGATGACTGCGAGCGCACCGAGGTAAACAAGCATAGAATTAAAAGCGCCGATTGCATAACCAAACGGCGTATTCACGTCTTGCGGGATTAGGGTCGTGACCCACGACCACGCAATATTGTGTTGTGATGGTTCTCTCAGGAGATCGGTGAAAATCGCCATTTCACTTACTCCCGATTTGCGATTACCACGCCATCTACGCCGTCATTTTCCGATTCCGTTTTCGCAAAATCGAAAATCGGTTTATCGCGCTCGCTCGCATACGTGTTCACCAGATTCTGAATCCAGTTTTCAGTAATTCGGCCCTCGCGTTCAGCCTTTAATAGACACCCGCCCAGCACGATCTTGCGACGACTTTCCAGTTTTCGCGCAGCCGTCTTATCGGCATTCTCCAGCCGCTTAATCTCAGATTGAAGCTTCGCCAATTTCTGCAACTTCGAATCCAACTTTTCGCGGTGTGGACTTTTCAAAACAATCGACATCAATTTTCTCCCCGATAAGCGCCGACAGATTTAAATAACCGCCGACCGTTTTAATTTATAGACTTCCAAAAATGTAGACTACGCAAGTTGTATCTAGTGATATTGCAATATCTACTTTTGTCATCTGTAATTATGATTTGCTGGCACCTTGTATTAGTCAAGTAGTGAACTCAATATCTCCCTACGACACCAACAACAGCCCACTGCTGTTAAGTGCGCGGTTATGCATCATTCTGATGCGCCTCGGTCTTGCAGACGGCTTTTAGATTTCAAAAGGGAGAAAATAAGATGAACCAAGTCCATCTTCATTACACAAAATATCAAAGCGGATACGCCGCTGTTTCTTGCATCGGGTTAACGCCAGAGCAGCTTAAGCATTACGCTCAAAACTCTGGATTTTTATTCATCACCGCACCGGGAGAAACTCAGAGATTTGTTTCTCGTCGATTACATCCGCGAGTTAAGCTCTTTCTCACTCTGGAAAACGCTGGGTATGACGTTTCAACGTCTTTGGCGGGCCACGATATTTTTCCACCCATGCCGCTTATTCCTGCCGACTATTGGGACGACGATATAATGGGAGGTGCAGCTTGAACTATCTTCAAATCGCGCATCTCGTTTTCCTTGTTGCCTTTAGCGGCCTGGGTTTTTGGATTTTAGGCACTGAACGGGGTGCGTCGGACGCTCTTCGGCTGCTCGACCGCATTTGTCCTTCCGACTCCCCATCCACCGAAACCGCCACCGACGCCGCCACGTCCATAGACGACGACTGGGCCGATATTGCGCTCGCCCTGAAAAAGGAGAATGACCATGCTTAACTGTGCGCTCAAGTCAAACGCACAAATGTCTTCCTTGTCACCGCTGGATTATATCGGATCATGGAAGGCCGAGATTAACGACACATTCAGGGAGCTGGACGCCGCTCTTAAAATCCAAAATCTCACAGTTCAACGGGCAGAACTTGAACGTCTTTTTTCGAATATTCCCCGCTTTGATGGCTGGAAAGTTCGCTATCCGACCATGCTTGAAAAGGCCTACGAGATTGCACTTGATGAGGTCATTGCCAGTGTTCGCTATGTGCCGCTGCACTCATCAAGTGCGGGAATGTGGGATTGGGAAATATGCTGGGGCCGAAATCATGTTGGCGAACCAGCATGGACCGCCGACCACGCAATCGCACAGGTTGAAAAGACTGTCGCGTTCTTTCAGCGTGATATTTGGAATGAAGCAATGGACGAGGTGGCATCATGACCAACCTCTTCCCTCTTACGGCAGACTGCTTTTTAGGCCCTCGCACTGCCGGGAATGAATCCGCTTACGACCACATCAATTTGCTGCTCGCAGAAATCCGCAACTTGCCAGGTCGTCGAAAGTCGCCTCAACGAATTGTTGAGGAATTCCACCTGTGCCGAGCCATAAACAACGTATTCGACACCCTGCCGCATCTATGCGGCTGGCGTCTTCTGGCAAATGAAAAGTGCGAGAAAGTCTATCAAATAGACGGTCGTTATTACATTTGTCAGGCTGGGCGTAGTTCTGACGCTAGTGTTTGGGCACTTGAGCTATTTTGGCCCGACGAATTCGGCCTGCGCCCTTTCTCTTCTGGGGCATCTCTCCTTATCGCCGCAAAGCTCATAGAAGACCAAATTGAGATTTTACGTGGCGAAGGCCACAATCACGTTGATCGCGAGGGGACGAGTATATGACCTCTCTATCTCGCATCCAGCTAATCTCGGTAACCGAGGCCAAGACCAGAGCCTTTGACCGTGTTCATCCGGCCATCGCGAAGCGCAATAAAGCTCTCCTTCGCGACATGACTGTCGCTTGGAATCGCATGCTTGAGTGCATGAACGCTGGCGATTTTCGTAATGCTGACCGCCACGCCCAGTCTGTCATCAAGCTCCAGCGCAAATTCGTTGCTCGCGAGTTTCCTGAAAGCCCCGCACATCATGCACTGCTGCGCGACATGGAGGCCTTTATTGTCTCCAAGCTAGCGACGGTTGAATCCGTCGCTATCGCAAAACGTGGAGGTTTGAATTGAAAACCTCCCTCGCCGCAGATCAGGCTCTTTTTCGCGCCGAGCATCAAATCTTCTCCAGATCGAAGGGCAGATCATCATGCGCGGCAAGTGCATACAGGTCTGCGAGCAAGATAACAGACCCCCGCACAGGTGAAACATTCGACTATCGCGACAAAGGCCATGTCATTTCCTCATTCATTGTCGCGCCAGATTCCGCGCCGGATTGGATACAGGATCGCGAACAAGTATGGGGCCGTGCCGAGCTTGCAGAGCGTCGTCAGGATGCTCAAGTCGCCAGAGAATGGTTGATAACGATCCCCCGCGATATTCCCGTCAATCAGTGGGAGCCGTTCACTCGCGAAATCGTCGCGCCGTGGATCGACGCAGGCGCAATCGCAGATATCGCGATTCATTGTCCTTTGGATCAATACGGCCAGCCGCAACCGCATGCCCACATAATGTTGACAATGCGTAAGCTCGATTCCGGCACGGAAACAGGCTTTGCAAGCAAGAAAAACGCCGATTTAGAAGCCTTACACGCCAGTGGAGGCCGATACGGCGGCGAGCGCGGAGATAAGCTTAAAATCCAGCGTGAACGCATTGCAACTGTGATGAACGAACACCTTGAGCGCGCAAACAGTCCGCGCCGAGTTTCCCACCTTTCAAACGTCGCCCGCGAGCTCGATCAGGCCCCAGAGCCGACCATGGGCGAGCAGAGAATTCAGACAGCAAAGAGTCTGAAAAAACCCGACCACGTCATCAACGAGGTCGCAAATCACCGCGCAATTCGCGCAACAAAACAAGCACTTAATCAACTGGAGGAAGAAATAATGTCTGATTTTCCAAGAATGCAATCCGACAAAGAAAACGGCATCCGCCCACGCCACCAACAAGACTTTAAGCGAAAACTCATGACCCAGCACTTGCCTGGGGTCGCAGGAAGTAGCGACGACATTCATATGATCGACGCTAAAGACCCAAAAAAACTACGCGTCAACATGCGCGATGGCGGTTGGGTTGAGGTCGAAAACCGAAAAGTCACGATCTACGGGCCTGCGGGCATGGCGGATAAGATGGGTGCTGCTATCGTAACAGCGGATCGTGCAGACTACATCGACCGCCTCACCGAAACCGCAGCCATTACACGACGCGGCCAGAAACCTCGCCCGCGCCAGCAAGCAACGCCATCCGGTGATATTCCAGCAAGCTACCGACTGCCAGAAACCGCCATCGAAAGCATTGCCGACAAATGGCGTTCTCGCGGTTACACCAACGTCATCGAAGCGCCAGACGGTGTTTATGTGACCATCGGCCAAGCCCGCCTTCAAGACCTTGGCACCGAAGTCCGAATCCACGGCAAAGCCTCAGACCCTGCAATCAACGCATTGCTCGCGAAAAGTCTGGAGGAATGGGGCGGAGAATTGGAGGCTTACGGAAGCACTCAATTCAAGGATGCTCTTTGGCTGGAAGCACAGCGTAAGGGTGTGAAGGTCTACGACCAGTCCGGCAAAGTCTACGAACCGTCGCCGGAAATCCGCGCTCAGTTCGAAGCCGACCGCGCCAAACTCGACGCCCAGGTACTCGATCTTGAAGGCATCCGCCAACGCAAAAAGGTCAGCGACCTCATGCTGGAAGCCGCAAGCGGAAATAACAAGGAAGCGCTCTCAGACCTTAAAGAGCGTGATTATCACCTGTGGCTGTTGCTCACCAATTTCGATGAAGACCAAATCGCGGCATTCCGAGCAGAGACAATCGAATCCATCGAAGCCAATCTTGACGGATTCCGCGCAGTGGGGCGCGACATCGAGCAAGACGCAGGCACACCGGAATCCGCTTCACAAGCTCCAACACCAGATGACGAGCCGGAACCTCGCAAAACCAAGGCTCCACAGCCAGCTTAATCAAAAAAGGGGAACGAAAATGACAAATCCATTTACCGAATTCTTTGCAAAATACGCCGAAACCTTGAGGGCTAACAACGCTAAAGCTGAAAATGCCGATTCCGTCAGGGCGTACATAGAAAACGCCTTGTCGCTGGATAATGACGAAGACGACTTTGACGATGAAGACGCGTACGATTTCGAGCCCGTGCCAGAGGACAACGAGCCAGCGCCAAGGTTCACGCCATGACCATCGCCACCGACCTCGCTCCTAATGCCGAAGAAATGGCGCAAGCACACAGCTTGCGCCGCTACCTGTTTCGGCGCTCAAAAGGCCTGAAAATGGCCGAATACTCATCAGGCGGGCAGGAAGTCGAAAAGGCATTTGCACTCGCTAACGCATTGCCTTTCCGTAGAATCCGACAAGACGGCCAGCCATGGGATATTTATTTAGGCCCAGATACATCGGTGCGCGATGATATCTTTCTTCAAGTCTTTTTCGCACTATGCGCACCCGACCCCGGCGACCCTGAGGCAAGCTATCGCTGGCAGCGTCTCCTGAAGGAATGCCAATCCAATCGGCTTAATGCGTTGAGGAAGTGGAAAACTCTTGGCGCGGAAGCGATTTCACGCGCAGCTATGCAACGCATGACGTCAATGGCAGATTCAGAAGTCGCTAAAACGAGGCTTAAACCCATCTATTTGCGCAAGCCCAATGGCAAAAAACCTTTGAAAGCGCCTGCAAAACCGTCGCAATCGCGTGGAAAAGTGCGGGAAGCCTAAACGAAGAAACCCGCCATCAAAATTGTGGCGGGAGTCTAAGAAAATAATGCATTATGCTCACAACAATCGCCGTCCCCGGCTGTATTGCCCTCATATCATCACTCGTCGGCCAACTTGGCGCAAGCCCTGCACATGCAGTTGCTCTATAAATATCCCGGGTGAGCCGCACGAAGGTGCGGTGAGGGCTGGCCCTTATACCCTTCGTATCTGCGCAAGCTGTGGACGAGTGCCGGATTAATGTAGCACAATATGAGCAGATTGTGATTGCCCGCTGCGGCGATTTCAAGCGCTCGCTTGGCAGTCTCTTGCCCTTTTATATCGACAAGATCCAGCTCCGCTTCGCCCGAAATTCGCATGGATGGTTCCGGTCGGGTCAGAACCTGCGTGCCGCGAAAATGATTGGCAAGGGCGATTAGGCTACGCGGAGCCAGAATATCGATGTCGGCCCCCGCCCAAGCCGCTTCTGGCCCACAAGCATAAGGGCAGATAAGCCCTTTTTCGTCGCGGTTCGCGCCGATCGCAGCAGGCAGGACGCCCGCCACCGATGTTATCGAACCGTCGAGCGACAGCTCACCCAGAACGAGATAGGACTGGATCGCATCCGCCGGAATGGCACCGATCGCCGCCATCAGCCCGACAGCGATAGGCAGATCGTAATGTGATCCTTCTTTCGGCAGGTCGGCGGGCGCCAGATTGACGGTCACCCGCTTGGTCGGCATCGATAGTCCAGAAGCGTGCAGCGCCGCCTGCACACGCTCGCGGCTCTCGGCTACAGCCTTGTCCGGCAGGCCAACGATGGACATACCCATCTTGCCTGGCGCAACCATCACCTGCACATCGACAGGCACAGCTTCTATGCCTTGAAAAGCAACTGTTCCAACCCGCGCGACCATGTGCCCCCGCTCGCCACGCCCCACATCTCTTAAGTGAGATTAAACTTAAATACAACTTAGAGAGTTAAGCACGAGCGAGCGGTAAGTTCAAGAACGTTAAGGGAACAAATTTGGAGCCGCCCCTACCGCTTGGCTTCGACCGCTTCCCAGAACAGGGCTGCTATGTTGGTCCCGTCGAACTTCTGGATTTCGCGGATTCCGGTTGGAGAGGTGACGTTGATTTCGGTCATATAGTCGCCGATCACATCGATGCCGACCAGAATGAAACCGCGTTCTTTCAACGATGGGCCAATACGCTGGCAAATCTCAAGTTCACGGGGCGTAAGCTTGCTCTGTTCGGCACGCCCACCGACGTGCATGTTGGAACGGGCATCGGTCTCTGACGGTACGCGATTGATTGCACCGACGGGTTCGCCATCGATCAGGATAATGCGCTTGTCGCCGGCGCGTACGTCCTTGAGATAGCGCTGCGCAATGAACGGCTCCTTGAAAAGCTGACCGAACATTTCCAGAAGCGAGGTCAGGTTGCGGTCACCATCGGCCAGGTGGAAGACTCCGGCACCGCCATTACCGTAAAGCGGTTTCAGAATGATATCACCGAACTCGCGACGAAAATCCATGACTTCCTGCGGGTCCTTGGTGATGAGCGTTTCCGGCATCAGATCAGGAAACTCTGTCACGAAGATTTTCTCGGGACTGTTACGCACCCAGGCAGGATCGTTGACCACCAGCGTTTTCGGATGAATTCGCTCCAGAAGGTGGGTGGTGGTGATGTAGTTCATGTCGAAGGGCGGGTCCTGACGCAACAAAACCACATCCATTTCCGACAGGTCCCGGCGGACCGGCTTACCCAGCGTATAGTGATCGCCCTTAACGTCGCGCACTTCCATCTTTTCCAAGCGGGCTGAAACGACACCGTCGCGCATCGAAAGTCGATCCGGCGTATAATGGTAAAGCTCGTGTCCGCGCTTCTGCGCCTCTAGCGAGAGGGCGAATGTGGTATCGCCCGCAATATTCACCGTGCTGATATGGTCCATCTGGACCGCGACTTTGAGAGCCATGATTTCCTCGCGATTCGAAGTTGCGGGAAATTTAAAACGGAATGGTCAGGCAACATAGTCCTTTCTCTTGATCTGTTCCCGGTATTAGCCTGCTATTGCAATCTGTGAAGTTGAGCTGGATTGGCTTTCATCCGTTGTTTATGCTGCATCTAATCGCTTCGGGCATTTCAGGAGGAAAAGGTGACCGTGGTTAAAACTACCCTGTTTGCCGACCATGTAGCGGAACTGGGCGAAGGCCCCGGCTATGACCCGCTGAGCGGCAATGTCTGGTGGTTCGATATTCTCGGCCAGAAGCTGATCGAGAAAAACTGGGAAAACGGTGAAGTACACGTCCATGCGCTGGGCATGAAGGCCAGCGCCCTCGCCGTCATTGATCGCGACCGGCAGTTGATCGTCAGTGAGCACGGACTTTTCATTCGCGAGCGGGCAAATGGGCGCTTGACCCTGCATCACCCACTTGAAGCCGAGAATGAAACTACCCGCTCTAATGATGCACGCGTGCATCCGTCAGGATCGTTCTGGATCGGCACGATGGGCAAAAAGGCCGAAGCCGATGCAGGTTCTATCTGGTGGTATCGCGAAGGCCAGGTGAAAAAGCTGTTCTCCGGTATCACGATCACCAATTCGATCTGCTTTTCTCCCGATGGAAAAATCGCCTATTTCGCCGATACGGATCGCAATATTATCTGGCGTGTCGATACGGACCCCGAAACCGGATTGCCGGTATCCGACAAAAGCGTCTTCCATCACCGGGCAGAAGAAGGCGGCGTCGACGGTTCGGTTGTTGATACAGAAGGCACGCTGTGGAACGCCTGCTGGGGTGGCGGTTCGCTCAACGCCTATTCTCCGCAGGGCCGTCTGATCCGCTCGATTTCCCTGCCAGTCCGCCAGCCATCCTGCCCTGCGTTCGTCGGACCTGAGGCAACGGCGATGATCGTAACCAGTGCCAATGAAGGCCTCGACAAAGAAGCCCTCCGTTCGGATCCCCACGCCGGAAAGGTGCTGCTGCTCGATTTGACCCTTACCGGACGGCATGATCCGCCAGTCCGACTCTAAAATGAAAAGGGCCCTTACGGGCCCTTTGAATTCAGATACCTTCGACGATGATAATCTCGCCATCAGCAACCGTCTGGCGGATCGCCTTCGCTGCCTGATATTCCGGTGAATTGTAGCAATCGAGTGCGTGCTGCATGGTCTCAAATTCTATGATGACATTCCGAGCACGGCCCTGCCCTTCGACAGCCTCAGCCTTGCCGCCACGTGCAATGAAGTTTGCACCATAACGCTCGAATGCCGGTTTTGCGGTCGAAACATAATCCTTGTATCGCTCGGGATCACGGACATCCACACGGGCAATCCAATAGGCTTTCGTCATGCTCTCTCCTCCAGTGTTCTCTTAAGCAACCGAGCGCATTTCTTCCAGAATGGCAAGGGCTGCCGCTTTGCGATCGACCGCACCGATGATCGGACGGGCCACAACCAGATGGCTGGCTCCGGCCTTCAACGCATCCGCAGGGGTCATGACCCGCTTCTGATCGCCCTTTTCTGAACCTGCAGGACGAATGCCAGGCGTGACGATCGCCATGTTCGGGCCAACCGTCTGCCGGATGGTTGCCGCTTCGACCGCGGACGCTACAACGCCACCCATACCCGCCTCACCCGCCTGACGGGCGCGTTTCAACACCAGCGCTTCCGCATTGTCAGAATAGCCGGCTTCCCGCAGATCGGCATCATCCATCGACGTCAGAACCGTCACGCCCAAAAGGCAAAGCTCCGATCCTCTGCTGGCTTCCACCGCCGCGCGCATCGCTTTCGGATAAGCATGAAGCGTAAGCATGGAAACACCCATCTTCGCGACATTCTCGACCCCCTTGGCAATGGTATTGTCGATGTCGAGCAGCTTCATGTCGAGGAAGACCTTCTTCTTGGCCGCCACGAGGCTTTTTGCGAAGTCGAGACCACCAGCAAAAACCAACTGATAGCCGATCTTATAGAAGGAAACGGTATCACCCAACTCTTCAACCACCTTTTCCGCTTCGGCAATGGTTGGCACGTCGAGGCCCACGATCAAGCGCCCGGATGCTTGATCGCGCAAATCTGTCGTCGTCATGAGAGTCTCCGTGGTGATTTTTACTCTCTTCGCACAACAAGACCCGTTACGAAAGAGACGGAATCAGCTTTTTGCCTCTTCCACCCGTGCTATGAGGCTGCGGCAGACAGCGGAGAGCATCTTAGCGCTGCGTTCTTCTTTCAGCGTACCGTCATCATTAAACGCCGCCGAAGCGCGACCGACCGAACATTGCTCAGTGACGATTTGCACGCCAACACTCATCAGAACAGCACGCAAATGATAAAGCCCACGCATTCCAGCGAACATTCCGTCGGAGCTGGAACAGAGACCGACTGTCAGGCCGGCATAAGGCCTGAACGGTTTGTCCCCGTCCTTTGAAATACGACTGACCCAATCGATGGCGTTTTTAAGAAGCGGCGGGATCGACGCATTATATTCCGGCGAACAGATCATCAGGCCACCGTGTTCGGCGAACAGGCGAGCAAGTTTCATGGCATTCTCTGGAACACCATGCTCGTTTTCCAGATTCTGGTCCATGATCGGCAATGGATAGTCTGCGAGCGTTATTCGCGTGACCTCGGCACCCTGCGCCCGCAGTTCCTTTTCAGCGGCATCAGCCATGTGGCCGGAAAAAGCTCCGATCCGAACCGAGCCCGCGAATACGAGAATACGTGCAGTCATGCCGGAACTCCGCGACAAGAAAACTAGACCAGAGGGCTTCGATAAACCCAAAGCTGTGCCGGTGGCACATTGCGCACCACGAAATCATAGTGCTGGACGGTATAATTGCCGCGACCGGCTGGAACCGGCGGTAAAGGGCCGTAGGTAATCTGCATCAAGGGCCGTCCGCTTGGAATGCGTGAAAGCAGGCTTTCCACGAGCTGGATACGCTTGTCCATTGGGAAATTGAGCATTGGCACGGCAGAGATGATGCAGTCGAATTTCTGGTTCTTTTTCTCACCCAGCGCGCTGTCGAGGTCGAAGGCATCACCTTGAATGATATTGACCTCTGGGAAGATCGTGGTCAGGTGATCCACAAAATCCTGCGAATACTCGATGGAATAGAGATCGGCAGGTTTCACGCCCTGTTTCAGGATCGCTTTGGTGATGACGCCCGTGCCCGGTCCAAGTTCCAGAACAGGAAGACCGGAGTTGGTATCGATGACGCTGGCCATACGGCGCGCTGTAATGGAACTCGTTGGCAAAATAGCGCCGACCGCTTTCGGCCCGTCTATCCATCCCTTAAAGAAACGGATCTCCTCATCGAACTTAGCGGCCAGTTTCCTGCCGAGCTGTCCTGCCATTCTCGCTGCTCCCATTGTCGTTATTGGGCAAGTTTATGCCGCTTTGAATTCCCTAAGCAAGGCGGGAATAAGGAAAAGAACAAAAAAAGGGAGCCTTTGGGCTCCCTTTATTATTCTCCAATACCTTCAAAGAATTCTTTCATCCTTGAGAAGAACCCGGCTGATTTCGGGCTATTCTCCTGTGAGGAAAGTTTTTCGAACTCTTCCAGCAGTTCACGTTGGCGTTTGGAAAGGTTCTGCGGCGTCTCAATGTCGATCTGTATATAAAGATCACCAACCGCAGCCTGACGCAGAACCGGCATGCCCTTGCCCTTGAGGCGGAACTGCTTACCATTCTGTGTACCGTCTGGAACCTTGACCCGCGTCTGTGTGCCATCAAGCGTCGAGACCTCGAACTGGCCGCCAAGAGCCGCCGTCGTCATCGAGATCGGCACCTTGCAATAAAGGTCGGAGCCGTCGCGCTGGAAGAATTCGTGCGGTTTGACGGAAAGGAAAATGTAGAGGTCGCCCGCTGGGCCACCCCGCATACCGGCTTCGCCTTCACCGGCAAGACGGATGCGGGTGCCGTCCTCAATGCCTGCCGGAATGTTGACCGACAGCGAACGTTCCTGCGTGACGCGGCCCTGACCATGGCACTTGCCGCAAGGGTCCTTGATTATCTGTCCGCGACCGTTACAGGTCGGGCAGGTGCGCTCCACCGAAAAGAAGCCCTGGGCTGCGCGAACCCGGCCCGAGCCAGAACACATGGTGCAGGTGGTCGGCTGGGAACCCGCTTTTGCGCCGGAACCCGAGCATTCATCGCAGGTGATGGAGGTCGGAACGCGAATTTGTGCGGTCTTGCCCGAATACGCTTCTTCAAGCGTCACTTCCATATTGTAGCGAAGATCAGCACCGCGTTCGCGTCCGCCATTGGAACGGCGGCGACCGCCACCCATCATCTCGCCAAAAATGTCTTCAAAGATATCCGCAAAACCGCCTGCACCACCAAAGCCGTTACCGAAACCACCGCCCATGCCGCCATTTTCAAAAGCTGCATGGCCAAACCGATCATAGGCAGCACGCTTCTGCGGGTCCTTCAGCGTTTCGTAAGCCTCGCCGATTTCCTTGAACTTGCGTTCAGCTTCCGGATTATCCGGATTGCGATCAGGGTGATATTCCATCGCGAGTTTGCGAAAGGCTGTCTTCAGCGTCTTGTCGTCTGCTGTTCTTTCAACACCCAGAGCTTCGTAGTAGTCGATCTTCATCAGTTCGTTATCCCGGCGACAGGAACGCGCCTTTTGCTTTCACGGACATCGTATCCCGAAACCGGTCCCCAGATTCGTGCGACACGCCCCAAAGCGTTCAACACTTGTCAGGGGCCAGCGTTTCCTATTTTTCATCTGTCGAAGCGCCTTCCGACCCATGCGTCAGATCAGCACTCCGGGCTTCAGCATCGATACCCACTTGCCCGAAACCGTCTCGTGCTTTTCAAGATGTATGCAGGCCAGAGCGATTTTTCAAATGGAGGCGGATATACCCGAAACGCCCATCGGCGTTTCCTCGACACCAGCCAATATGCAGGCTTATACAAAACCCGCGAATGCAAACATCTCAAAAACTGGCAAAAGCCCGGAGCATCGCCCCGGGCTTGAGTGTATTGAGCCTAAAATTACGACTTCTTCTTGTCGTCGTCGATTTCTTCATAATCGGCGTCGACGACATCGTCGTTTGAAGCAGCTTCTTCGCCACCACCAGCAGAACTGGTTTCAGCGGCCTGAGCGGCTTCGTACATAGCCTGACCGAGCTTCATCGAAGCTTCGGCGAGCGTCTGCGTCTTGGCCTTGATATCCTCGGCGTCGTCGCCTTCAAGAGAGGTCTTGAGGCCTGCAAGAGCGTCCTCAATGGCCTTCTTGTCGTCAGCCGAAACCTTGTCACCATATTCGCTCAACGACTTTTCGGTCGAGTGAACGAGGCTTTCGCCTTGGTTCTTGGCTTCAACCGCATCACGACGCTTCTTGTCGGCTTCGGCATTCGCCTCTGCATCCTTGACCATCTTTTCGATGTCGGCATCGCTCAGACCACCGGATGCCTGAATGCGGATCTGGTGCTCCTTGCCTGTCCCCTTGTCCTTGGCAGTCACGTTGACGATACCGTTGGCGTCGATGTCGAAAGTCACTTCGATCTGTGGCACGCCACGCGGTGCGGGCGGAATACCAACAAGGTCGAACTGGCCGAGCATCTTGTTGTCGGCAGCCATTTCACGCTCGCCCTGGAAGACGCGGATCGTCACGGCCGACTGATTGTCTTCAGCGGTCGAGAAGGTTTGCGACTTCTTGGTCGGGATCGTGGTGTTGCGTTCGATCAGACGGGTGAACACGCCGCCCAGCGTTTCGATACCCAGCGAAAGCGGGGTCACGTCGAGCAGCAGAACGTCCTTGACGTCGCCCTGCAGAACACCGGCCTGAATTGCCGCGCCCATGGCGACAACTTCATCAGGATTGACGCCCTTGTGTGGCTCCTTGCCGAAGAAGGCCTTCACAACTTCCTGAATCTTCGGCATGCGGGTCATACCACCGACCAGAATCACTTCGTCGATTTCGCCAGCCTTGAGACCAGCATCCTTCAGCGCTGCCTTGCAAGGCTCAATGGTGCGCTGGACCAGATCGTCCACCAGGCTTTCGAACTTAGCCCGCGACAACTTGATGGCGAGGTGCTTCGGTCCAGTAGCATCAGCGGTAATGAACGGCAGGTTGACTTCAGTCTGCTGCGACGACGACAGTTCGATCTTGGCCTTTTCGGCAGCTTCCTTGAGGCGCTGCAAAGCGAGCTTGTCGTTCTTGAGGTCGATGCCGCTTTCCTTCTTGAACTCGGAAACGAGGTATTCGACCAGACGCATGTCAAAG
This sequence comes from Ochrobactrum sp. CGA5, assembly GCF_006345815.1. Lineage (GTDB taxonomy): Bacteria > Pseudomonadota > Alphaproteobacteria > Rhizobiales > Rhizobiaceae > Brucella. The sequence continues at coordinate 19,252 of NZ_VCIG01000007.1, forward strand.
TCTTCACCGCCGAGGAAGGTGTCGCCGTTCGTCGACTTCACTTCAAAGACGCCGTCGCCAATTTCGAGAACCGAAACGTCGAAAGTGCCGCCGCCAAGGTCATAAACGGCGATGGTCTTGCCGTCGTTCTTGTCCAGACCGTAAGCGAGCGCAGCAGCAGTCGGCTCGTTGATGATGCGCAGCACTTCGAGACCGGCGATCTTGCCGGCATCCTTGGTGGCCTGACGCTGGGCGTCGTTGAAGTAAGCTGGAACCGTGATAACCGCCTGCGTAACCGTTTCACCGAGGTAAGACTCAGCAGTTTCCTTCATCTTCTGAAGGATCATCGCAGAGACCTGCGACGGGGAATATTTCTTGCCGTGGACTTCGACCCAGGCATCGCCATTGTCGCCCTTGACGATCTGGTAAGGAACCAGACCCTTGTCCTTGGTAACCATCGGATCGTCAAAACGGCGGCCGATCAGGCGCTTGACCGCAAAAATGGTACCTTCCGGATTGGTGACGGCCTGACGCTTTGCAGGCTGGCCGATGAGACGTTCGTCACTGTCGCTGAATGCAACGATCGAAGGGGTTGTACGCGCACCTTCGGCATTTTCGATGACCTTCGCGTTCTTGCCGTCCATGACGGATACGCAGGAGTTGGTCGTTCCCAGATCGATACCAATAACTTTAGCCATATTTCTCTCCATTCAGCAAACCGCCAAGACCTCTACCGAGCGTTCCATGGGCGGTTCCTACAGATTTCACAATGCTTGCTTCCAGATGCTCGTCCAGACACCAAACCGGTTTCTGGCCTGACATCACTGCCCTGTGCGTGGCGTATATAAGAAACGCAGTTTTTCACTGCAAGTCACAAGAACCAAGCTAATGCAGATTCTATACCCGCAAAACCTGACAGGAACGGTTAACCGTACAGGGATTGCGGCACAACATGGCGAGCCGATCATCACACCATAGCCGATCCGCCATCTTTTGCCGCACGATAGATCGCATCAATGAATTTCTGGTTCGCCTTTGAGTTCTCAAGCGCGAAAAGCCGCGCATCCTCGTTGCCAAGTGCAGCGCGCACAAAACTTTCGGCCTGAAGCTGATAGTGATTGGCGTCACTGAATGACCATTCGGTTGCCTTGGTGTGACTGGCATCGAAAAGCGCGATGCTGCCATGACCATACTTGCCGGTATTGAACGGGGCGTAGACTTCGATGAAGCCCTTGTCGCCATGGAAAATCATCGTCTGGCGTCCAGCGAGCTGCGTCGCAACATAGAAGGTCAGGTCAAATCCGTCGAAACGTGCCGAAACATTGGCGTAACGATCGGTACCAAAAGCCGGATCATATTCGACCGACGCCTGAACAGACACTGGTTCCTGGCCGGTGACCATACGGGTTACCACCGTCGGATAGACGCCAATATCCGGTAGGGCACCGCCGCCAAGTTCCGGCTGGTTGCGCATATTACCCGGATCAACATTGAAGTAGGAAAAAGCGCCCTGCACATGGCGCAACCGTCCAATAGCTCCTTCGGCAAGGAGTTCCTGCAGCTTGATCCACTGCGGATGATAATAGACCATGAAGGCTTCAGCTATCGTCACTTTGTATTTGTCACGCGCGGCGATGAGCTGGTCGATATCGCCTGCCTTCAGGGCAATCGGCTTTTCGCACAGGACATGTTTGCCCGCTTCAGCCGCCTTTAGACTCCATTCAATGTGTTGTGACGTTGGCAACGGTATATACACGCCGTCAATGGCATCGCTTGCCAGAAGCTCGTCGTAAGAACCAAATGCCAGCGGCGCGCCGAAACGGTCGGCGACGGCGCGCGCCCGCGACAGATCGCGGCTTGCAATGGCGTGAACAACGCCGTTCTCCGACGCGCAAAGCGCTGGAACGACCTGCGTGACGCCAATTTTGGCGGTTGAAAGTATCCCCCAACGAAACATGTCATTCCCTCGTTTATAAAGAGCTCAATCCGGCGTATCCCAATACTGAACTTTCAGCTCTGGCCAGAATTTCAGCGCGCGGGCGGCCTTGATCTCATGCGTCTTGCGGTTATCGATGGCACGATTGGGACGAATGCTAAACGAAAAAATATCATCAAGGCCGAAAGGAGCGTGGAGGAGAAGCTCATCCTTCGTGGCCTCGCCGTCTTTTACCAGCCTTGCACCCACGCAGTGGGCAATCGTCGAATAGCGCTTTATCGATTCGGTCGCGGAATGAAGCGGCGTATAGGGCTGTCCGAAGCGCTCTTCAAACCACAGATGCACCCGCGCCTGATTGCGTATCTCCACTGGAAGCGGAAAGCCGCGAAAGACATCAGCCCCGCGCCTGATAACCGCGTCCTCTGCTTCCAAGGAAAGATCGCTGCCGTCGAAATAGACGATATCAAGATCCTTGATCCCGTGCAGGGCCGGCCTTCCGGTCAACCGGTTCCAGACGGTGTTATAGAGCGCGCCTGAGACGAGCCAGAATTCGGACGCTTCCCCGGCGAATTCATGCAGCCGTTGCAGCGCATCGGTCAGCAGCGGGCTTTCCAGAATCATCTGTGAAAAGATACTCCGCTGCTCTGCGAGCGGCAAACCGGCATGACGCAAATGGCTCGACATCAATCTCGGTCACTACTTCCGTGGCGATAAAAGTTGATGAACGCCCGTAGCGCAGGGCGCATCTGGCGTCGGCTTGGATAATAGAGATAAAGCCCCGCAAACGGCTGGCACCAGTCTTCCAGAACCCGCACGAGACGTCCCTCCTCCAAAGCGTCATGAACATAGGCCTCGAACAAATAGGCAAGCCCGGTACCGTCAAGAGCGGCTTCCAGAATAACCCTGTCATCGTTGACGATCAAAGGCCCTTCGATTGCAATTTCCTGCAGTTCACCTTCCTTTTCAAACTCCCAACGATAGGTTCGTCCACTCGGAAAACGATGGCGAATACAAGCGTGGTGCAGGAGCTCATGCGGCTCGACCGGAATGAGACGATTCTCAAAGTAAGCCGGTGCGGCGACGATTGCGGCACGCACATTTCCTGTAAGCCGCGTCGCAATCATGTCCGCTTCAAGACTTTCACCAAGACGCACGCCTGCGTCGAAACCTGCCGCTACAATATCGGTGAAGCCATTTTCCACCCGCAGATCGAGTGTGATGTCGGGATAAGCTCGGGCGAAATCGCCCAGACGCGGAGCGATGACAAGCTGCGCCGCCGCATAGGGCGCCGTGATACGCAGCACGCCCGACGGACGATCACGCGAATCGACGGCGGCATCCAAAGCCGCATTGATCTCCTCAAGCGCTGGCGCCAGCCTTTCCAGCAGTTGCCGGCCAGCCTCCGTCGGCGCGACACTGCGCGTTGTGCGTGCAAGAAGACGCACGCCCAGACTGTCCTCCAGTGTTGCGACCGCGTGGCTGACGGCGGAGGGTGCAATCGCCAGTTCCCGTGCCGCACCACGGAAACTGCCATGCGCGGCAACGGCAGCGAGAACGGCAAGTTGCGACAATTGACTTCGATTCATTGTTATAAATTACAGAACAAGCCGTGAAAATAAATCGGTACTATCGAATGAATTATCCCCCTGTACTGTTGCCTTGTGATCTTTGGCTGCGGGTCGCTGAAGAAGCGCGCCTCAGCGAGAGTCTCCTGCCGATTTTCCCATACAATTTTCAGTACTTTCAATCAGTCCTTAGAAAGGAACGACAATGCAACAGCGCAAACTTGGCCAAGAATTGAGCGTTTCCGCACTCGGTTTCGGCTGCATGGGAATGACCCATGCCTATGGCGGACAGGATGCGCAGGATGCGATCCGCACGTTGCATCGTGCCATCGATCTTGGCGTGACATTTTTCGATACCGCAGAGGTTTATGGCCCATTCGAGAATGAGAAACTCGTGGGCAAGGGACTCAAGCCCTTCCGTGACCAGGTGACGATTGCAACGAAGTTCGGCTTCAAGATCGAAGACGGCCAAATGAGGGGTGTCGATAGCCGCCCCGAACATATTCGCGACGTAGCCGAAGCCTCCCTCAAACGGCTCGGCATCGACGTGATCGATCTGTTCTACCAGCACCGCGTCGATCCGACCGTGCCAATCGAAGATGTTGTCGGCACCTTGAAAGACCTTATAGATGAAGGAAAGATACGGACCATCGGCCTTTCGGAAGCCAGCGCCTCCACACTGCGTCGCGCGCATGCGGTCCATCCCGTCGCTGCGCTGCAAAGCGAATACTCGCTATGGGCGCGCGATCCAGAAAGCGATGTGCTGCCTACCTGCCGTGAACTCGGTATCGGTTTCGTGCCCTACAGCCCGCTTGGGCGGGGAATGCTGACAGGAACACTGCGCTCACAGTCAGACCTTGCCGAAGGCGATTTCCGCAGGACGCTGCCGCGTTTTCAGCCAGGCAATCTGGAAGCTAATAACAGGCAGGTGGATCGCATTGTCGAAATCGCAGAGGAAAGGCAGATTACGCCCGCGCAACTGGCCCTGGCATGGGTGCTGAGCCGAGGCGATTTCATCGTGCCGATCCCCGGCGTTCGCAAGATCAACCATCTGGAAGATAATGTGAAAGCTGTCGACATCGCGCTAACCGAGCAGGACCTCCAGCTTCTGGATGAGGTCTCCACACCCGACCTGATCGCGGGCAAGCGTTACAACGAACAGCAACTTGCACTGACTGGTCTTTGATTGAACTCTCCAGAGAAAAAGGGAGCCTGTCAGGCTCCCTTTTATTACATCCGGCGCAGGACTGGGGGCGCGAGCGTCAGAAGGCCGCCAAGCGTCATGATTACCCCCACCCAAAGCGGCGCATGCAGGCTGTAACCTGACGAAAGTGCAAAGCCACCCGCCCATGGACCAAGCCCCAGTCCGATATTGATGACCGACGCATGCATGGCATTGACCAGTGCACCCGGATGCGCAATCCGCATCACACGCGCAATGAAAGCCGGATTGAGCGCAATACCCGTCAGGCCGATCATGACGATTGCCAGCACCGCTGCAAATTTGAGCTCGGCAAAGAGTGCAAAGATCACCATTGCAGTCAGCATGATCAGAATACCAATAAAAATAGTTGCAATCGTATGGCGGTCAGCAAAGCGCCCGATAATGTAATTGCCGATAATGTTGGCCGCTCCATAAACAGCGAGCAGAAATGGCAATTGCGCTTCCGGGAAGCCTGCGAGTTGTGCCGTGATCGGCGAGAGATAGCTATAGACTGAGAATGACGCGCCGATCACCAGCGCACTGGTTGCATAGGCTGCCCAGAGCTTTGGCTTGCGCATTTCGTTAAGCTCGGAGCGTAGGTTAACCTCGGCATGGTTGGGCTTTGCTTCAATCTTGAGCGCAATCACCAGCGCACAGAACAGGACCAGCACCACAATCGCCCAGAAGCTTGCCCGCCAGCCGAAGCTATTGGAAATGGCGGTTGCGAGCGGTACACCTAAAACCGTGCAAAGCATCAGCCCCGCAAAGACCAGCGAGGATGCGCGGCCGCGCAGTTCAGGCACGACAAGCTTCGCGGTGATTGCCAACATCAAACCGAAACTGGTCGCCGCCGCCATACCAGTGAGAACACGCGCCACCAGCATCACATGGAAATTGCTGGTGGAGGCAGCAACACTTTGCGCCAGCGCATAAAAAATCAGGAGAAACAGCAGACCGCGCTTGTTCTCGATTTTCAGCGCCAGAAACAGCACCGTCACCAGCGGTCCACCGACCGTCATGCCCAGAGCATAGACGGAAATCAAATTGCCAATATCGGAGATCGAGCGTCCGAATGCTTCCTGAAGGGCGGGCATCATACCCGAAATCATCAATTCGGACGTCGTCAGCGCAAAAATGCCCAACGTCAGGCAGTAAACCACCAGAGGAATGGAATGCGTCTGATTTGAGGACGCAGCAACCCCTTCCGCCGCAAGGGCAGAATCACACACTTCGTTCATGGGACGAATCCTATTTATGTAGTCAAGACTACATAACTCATATCGCCTTGCGCCTGAACGTCAAGCAAATTATATAGGGATGACTATAGAAAGGGAGAAAAATGGTTCCGCGTGGGCGTCCACGCAGCTTCGACCGCGATGCTGCATTGGAGAAAGTCATGAAGGTTTTCTGGAGCAAAGGCTATGAATGCGCCCAGATCAACGACTTCACAGCTGCGATCGGCATCACGCCGCCGAGCTTCTATGCCGCTTTTGGCAACAAGGAGCAGGCGTTTCGCGAGGCCGTGGACTATTATCAGCGCACGATTGGCGCTGGTCCTTTCGACGCGCTTGAAAATGCGCCGACCATTCACGATGGTATGCGGCAATGGCTGGAACTTTCCGCCGACAGTGCTTTTGCATGTCCGGCTGGCGGCTGCATGATCAGCATCAGTTCCATCCAGTGTAAGCCGGAAAACATGCCGTTAAAAGAATTTCTGAAAGCTGTGCGCCACACGAATCATGACCGGCTTTTCAAACGCTTGCAGCAAGCGGTCGTGGCAGGAGATCTACCCGCCGATGCCGACATTGAGCAGATGACCGAATTCTATCACATGATCCAGCAGAGCATTTCTTTTGAAGCACGCGACGGCAATTCGCGCGCGGCTGTGCAGAAGATCATCGACATGGCGATGATGGCTCTGCCCGCAAGAACGAAACAGGCCGCTGAATAGCTGCATGAAAAAGCCCGCCAAACGGCGGGCTTTTTCGTTTATCCTTATCCGCGAAGGACGCCACCGGTCTGCTTGGCCACGCTGGCCACGACCTGCTTCGATAGCGCTTCCAGATCTTCATCCGTCAATGTGCGGTCCTGCGGCTGCAACAGCACCTCAACCGCAATCGACTTCTTTCCTTCACCGAGCGAAGCGCCAGTGAAAATATCGAAGATCTGAACACCAACGATCAGCTTCTTGTCGGCACTTGAGACTGCCTTCACAACATTTCCGGCTTCAACATCTGCATCCACAACAAAAGCAAAGTCGCGCTTGAGGCTCTGGAACTGCGAGAGGCTGAGAGCAGGCTTGGTGCGGGTTGCCTTTGCCTTCGGCTCAGGGATCGCATCAATATAGATTTCAAAGCCGCAAAGATTGCCCGACACATCAAGCACTTCCAGCGTATCCGGATGGAACTCGCCAAAATAGCCCAAAACAACCTTCGGTCCGAGTTTCAGCGTACCGGAACGCCCCGGATGGAACCATTGTGGGCCACCGGCTTCGATCTGGATACGGTCAACCGGCGCACCGGCTGCTTCAAGGGCTGCGAGTGCATCGGCCTTGGCGTCAAACACGCCGACCGGGGCCGCATTGCCTGACCAAAAACGGCCCGAACCTTCAACACCGGCAGTGCCGCGACGGATGCCGCCTGCCACGCGACGCTGCTGTTCCGGCTTGTCGCCTTCATAGATGCCCGACACTTCGAACAATGCCGTATCGCCAAAGCCGCGATCCGCGTTGCGCTGTGCGGCTGCAAGCAGCCCCGGCAGCAGCGATGGACGCATATCCGACATGTCCGCTGCAATTGGGTTCGCTAGCTTCAATTCCGGCTTGCCACCGCCAAAGGCTTTGGCCTGCGCTTCAGAAATAAAGGAATAGGTCACAGCTTCCATCATGCCACGCGAAGCAAGCGTGCGACGTGCAAGACGCGTACGGATTTGCAGCGTCGTCAGAATACGGCCATTGACGGCACCATGATTTGGCAACGGCTGCGGTGCGATCTGGTTGATGCCATGAATACGCATGACTTCTTCAACGAGATCGGCCTTGCCTTCCACATCTCCGCGCCATGATGGAACAATTGCCCTGATGACCTTGCCGTCACCTTCGACGCCGAAGCCGAGGCGCTTCAGAATATCAAGCGATGTTTCATAGGACACTTCGATGCCCGTGAGGCGCTTGACCTCCGAAACCGGGAAATCGATCACACGCGGCTCAGGCTTGCTATAGCCGACCACATCGAGAATCGTCGGCTGACCACCGCAAAGCTCCAAAACCAGCTTGGTCGCAATTTCCACGCCCGGAACCATCATTTCCGGATCGGCACCACGCTCAAAACGATAGCGCGCATCGGTAACGATGCCCAGCTCGCGGCCCGTGCTAGCAATCATGCGCGGGTCCCAGAGAGCCGATTCGATCAGAACATCGACCGTGTTCTCATCGCAGCCCGAATGTTCTCCGCCCATAATGCCGGCAATCGATTCGGGGCCGTTTTCATCGGCGATCACATACATGCCCGGCTTGAACTTATATTCACGCTGGTCGAGGCCGAGAATGGTTTCCCCATCCTTGGCTGCGCGCACTGTCAGATCGCCCTTGACCTTGGCCGCATCAAAAACGTGCAGCGGACGGCCCTGATCGAACGTTACGTAATTGGTGATATCCACCAGTGCATTGATCGGACGAAGGCCAATATCCTTGAGACGCTGCTGCATCCATTTCGGGCTCGGGCCATTCTTCACGCCCTTGACCAGACGCAACGCGAAGCCGAGACAGAACGGGTTTGCGGCGTCCTGATCCAGAATGATCTTGACCGGCGTTTCGCCTTCGCCCTTCACCGCTTCCGGCAGCGTGTTCTTGAGCGTACCAAGACCGGCTGCGGCCAGATCGCGCGCAATCCCGCGAATGCCGGTGCAGTCGGCGCGATTTGGCGTCAGGCCAATTTCGATGATCGGATCATCAAGGCCCATATAGGCGGCAAAGCTTGTGCCGACCGGTGCATCTTCCGGCAGATCGATAATGCCGTTATGTTCGTCAGAAAGCTCCAGCTCGCGCTCGGAGCACATCATGCCGAAGCTTTCGACGCCACGGATTTTTCCAACCGACAGCGTAACATCGAGCCCGGGAACATAATCCCCCGGACGGCCCAGAACACCGACCAGACCAGCGCGCGCATTTGGTGCACCGCAGACAACCTGAACCGGCTGGCCCTCGCCCGTATCAACGGAAAGAACGCGCAGCTTGTCGGCATCAGGATGCTGAACGGCGCTCACAACCTTGGCAATCTTGAAAGCCTTGAAAGCGGCGCGGTCATCAACCCCGTCCACTTCCAGACCAATATCGGTCAGCTTTTCGACGATCTGTTCAAGCGTCGCATCGGTTTCAAGGTGATCCTTGAGCCAGGAAAGCGTGAATTTCATTTGTCTTGTCCCTTCCTGTCCTTACGCGCTCAGTCCGCCGAAAAGTGTCGGCAGGTCGAGTGGACGGAAACCATAATGGTTGATCCAGCGCACATCGGCATCGAAAAAGGCACGCAAATCAGGCATGCCATATTTCAGCATGGCGATGCGATCGATGCCCATGCCCCAAGCGAAGCCCTGATAAACGTCCGGGTCATAGCCAGAAGCGCGCAACACATTCGGGTGCACCATGCCGCAACCCAGAATTTCGAGCCAGTCATTGCCTTCACCGAACTTCACATGCGGGCCGGAACGGTCGCACTGAATATCAACCTCAACCGATGGCTCAGTGAATGGGAAAAAGCTTGGACGCATGCGCATCGTTACTGTTGGCACTTCGAAGAAAGCCTTGCAGAACTCTTCCAGCACCCATTTCATATTGGCGACATTGGCCGATTTGTCGACGACCAGTCCTTCAACCTGATGGAACATCGGCGAATGGGTGGCGTCGGAATCCATACGATAAGTTTTGCCCGGAATGACGATACGAATCGGCTCGTCGCGACCTTCCTTGTCGCGGATTGCCGCAAACTTCTCCATCGTATGCACCTGCACCGGAGAGGTATGCGTACGCAGAAGCTTGCGCTCACCCTTCTCATCCGCATTGAAGAAGAACGTGTCGTGCATTTCACGCGCCGGATGGCCTTCGGGAAAGTTCAGCGCCGTGAAATTGTAATAGTCAGTTTCGATATCCGGCCCTTCGGCAATCGAGAACCCCATATCAGCGAAGATCGCGGTGATTTCATCGACAACCTGAGAAATTGGATGAATACGTCCACGCGATGCCGCGCTTTCACGAACCGGAAGTGTCACGTCGACCTTTTCGCGCTCAAGGCGCGCTGCAATGGCTTGTTTGCGCAGCTCTGTCTTGCGTTCGGTCAATGCTTCTGTAACGCGGTTCTTCAGACCGTTAATCGCTGGCCCCTGCGCCTGACGCTCTTCCGGCGACATCGAGCCCAGCGTCTTCAACTTTTCTGAAATAGTGCCTTTTTTGCCGAGTGCTGCCACGCGCACCGCTTCAATCGCAGGCTCGTCAACCGCCGCCGCAATGTCTTCGAGAATCTGCCGTTCCAGTTGTTCTAAATCACTCATTGTTTAAATCCCTGTCGCGCTGGCCGCGCTCCACGCCTCTTGGTTTGAATTCCCCGTTACGCCTGTCGCGTTCCGCATACTTCGCTTTTCAGCCAAAGAAGCGTTGTTGTCACTCTCTTTGGCCTGATTGGTGAGACGCATCAAGATTGGCGTCAAAAAATTCCATCGCCCGCAAAAGCCGCTCCCCATCGCCTCCTAGAAATATGCGACGGAAAAGGCGTAGCGGCGCGATAGTGAATCGGAAGAATCCGATGATTCTATTCAGTTCCGGAATCACCGCAGAGGGCGCGATCGCACGATAGGTAACGAAGGCCTGTTGCGGCGTTTCGGCAAGACATGCCTGTGCCGTGACCTGGAAAAACAGGAGCCAAACATCGCGTGCTTGGGCGACAGCAAGCGGCATGACCGTTTCCGGCTCTTCCTCGAAATCGAGAAAGCCGGCAACACCGTTTTTCTCGAAAAAATCGCGCGGATGTGGTCGCCCGTGGCAGAGCCCGGCGGCATGAGCCTCTCCCAAGGCACGGGCACAATGGATGAGAAGCGCGTCATGGCGCTGCGGATCAGTGCGGTGCAATTGGTCGAGCCGGTCCTGAATGATCGGCGCGACGTCGCTAAGAACCATTACAGGTCCCTGGCGGTAGACAATCATGGGCACCTGAAAGCCAGCCTGCCGAAAAGCGTTCATCTTGTGCTCTTCGCGGTCGGCCATGCCTGCTTCTCCGACATCCTTCGGGCTGCGCAGGAACGGATAGGGAAGAGACGGCGAAATCAGGCTATGCAGGCGCTTCGGAAGTGGCCGTCTTTCGGCATCGTATCGCTTGATCCAGACCCGATGATCACCAATAACAGCGCTGGAAATGCGCTTACCCTGGCTTTGAACAAGCAGAGCCAGCAGGCTGCGAAGATCGTCCGCCTCCAGGTCCAGTCTCAGCTTGCCCGGTTCATCCTTCATGCCCGGCTCTTACCTTTGCTTTCACGCATTATCCTGCGCATCGAGGCGAAAAAGGAAAACCCGCGCCAGCCGAGCCAGCGCGGGTCCCCAAATTATCGATACTGCTTGGGAAAGGCGGCTGGCTTAGCGGACAGCGCCTTCAAAAGCGTTCGGCGTCTCGGTATTCTTGAGGTACTCGAGAGCCTTCTTTGCCGACGCAACCAGCGCACCGAATGCATCCGGTTCGTGGATTGCGATGTCGGACAGAACCTTGCGGTCGATTTCGATGCCAGCCTTGGCAAGACCGTCGATGAAACGGCCATAGGTCAGGCCCTGCTCGCGGACAGCAGCGTTGATGCGCTGAATCCAGAGAGCGCGGAACGAACGCTTGCGATTCTTGCGGTCGCGGTAAGCATACTGCTTCGAGCGGTCAACTGCAGCCTTGGCGGTGCGGATGGTGTTCTTGCGACGGCCACGGAAACCAGCAGCCTGATCCAGAACCTTCTTGTGCTTTGCGTGGGCGGTAACGCCGCGTTTTACGCGTGCCATGTTATGATCTCCTTCTCAGACTAATCTTAGAGGCCGTTCGGCAGGAACTGCTTCACGATCTTTGCATCGGCATCGGCGAGAACCATGGTGCCGCGTGCATCGCGAATGAACTTGTTCGAACGCTTGATCATGCCATGACGCTTACCAGCAGCTGCGGCCTTGATTTTGCCGGTGCCGGTGATCTTGAACCGCTTCTTGGCGGCCGATTTGGTCTTCATCTTGGGCATTTTGCTACTCCTTCTTTGCGATCCCCCTCGTGCCTCCGGCACTCGACGCCTCTTGTCATGGCGTCTGGTCATGCCTGATGCGGACGGGAATCTAGTTTTACTTCCGGACTGACCAAGCCCGAAAAGCATACGAAACCGCCACGGCATGCCCTGCCGGGCGGTTCGAACGCGGCCTTATAGGCTCAAAGGCCGCAAAATGCAATGCCCGAATCGGGCCAAATCGCAGCGCAAACGTCAATAAAGCCGCAGAAGCACCGGCAGGATATGAATGTCCTGCAAATACTCGATGAACTCGAAAAACGGATAGGCGACGAAAAACACCAGACCATCCATGAAGGTCCGATAAAGACGGTCAGGACGAACGATCAACTCCTTGTCGTCACGAAACAACGAAAATTTCGGGAAGAACCGCGGAACGCTCGCACAATAAGCTTCATAAGGCTTCCCGAAATTCTGCTTGAGAAATTTCTCTTCCGTCCGGATAACAACAGCGAAAGCGAGATAGCAAAGCACGCCAAAGGCGATCGCAATGATGAGGCTGCCAGTCTGCGCGCCAATGCCCATCGCACCGATGCTACTGAAGACGTAAAGTGGATTGCGCGTAACCGAATATGGTCCGCTCTGAACAATTTCCGCGCTCTTGCGCCCGCCGATATACAGCGTGCACCACATACGTCCGATGATGGCCGCAACGATCAGGCTCAGACCGAAGGCTTCGATATACTCATGGAAGCGACCGGTAGATCGCGCGCTGACGAAAAACAACGCCACGACCAGAAGTACCACGACGGCGCCGATCGCAAGGCGCCGTCGTTGCTGATATTTACCCAGTTCGCCCAAAGTCTTCATTGCGGTTCCATGATCCCATATTTACCCGGTTAAAAGAAAAGCCGCCCGAAGGCGGCTTTTCCAAGGCATTTCCCAATGTTCAGCGCGGAGCGAGAACCATCATCATCTGACGGCCTTCGAGCTTCGGCTCGGACTCGACCTTGGCAATTTCAACAGTGTCTTCCTTGACGCGCTGCAAAAGCTTCATGCCAAGTTCCTGGTGCGCCATTTCGCGCCCACGAAAACGCAAGGTAACCTTGACCTTGTCGCCTTCCTCAAAGAAACGCTGAGCAGCCTTCATCTTCACCTCATAATCATGGGTGTCGATGTTCGGTCGCATCTTGATTTCCTTGATTTCAACCGTTTTCTGCTTCTTGCGCGCTTCGGCGGCCTTTTTCTGATTCTGATACTTCAGCTTGCCGAGATCGACGATCTTGCAAACCGGAGGCTCGGCGTTCGGCACGATCTCTACAAGATCGAGACCTGCTTCTTCAGCCATGGCGATAGCTTCCTGAATGGAAACATCACCGTGGTTCTGGCCTTCGGCATCGATAAGCTGAACCCGGGGAACCCGGATATCACGGTTGGAGCGCGGTCCGTCTTTCTGAACCGGCGTCGCTCTGAAGGGTCGGCGAATGGTCGTTATCTCCTGAATTGTTACGTCTCATGCGGTCGGATACCTGCTGCCAGACGACATGTCCCCGATCAAACCGCAGTTGATTGCGGAAATGTCGTCAAGCAGGCGGCGAAGTCAATAGCATCTTTGGCAGGAAAAATCACCCCCACGTGATAAACGTTCTTTTTGTCGTCATTTCGCGGCGGCAAAGCGGCATATCGGCCACATTTGCCGTCATTTCAAGAGCCTCGGCCCAGATGGCGGCTTTCCTCTCTTTTTCAAACATGTCAAAACGATCCCGAGAATTGAGGAGATTTGACATGAGCGTTGCGGGGCCGAAATTCATCGACGTGAATGGAGCGAAAATCGCCCTGCGTTACAGAGCCGGAAACAAATCCCCAGGCCTGGTCTGGCTCGGCGGCTATCGTTCCGACATGCTGGGCACCAAAGCCGTGATTCTTGACGAATGGGCGGCTGAAACCGGGCACAGCGCACTCAGGTTTGATTATTCAGGCCACGGTGAATCCGGTGGCGATTTCAATCAAGGCACCATCTCACGTTGGCTGAACGAAAGCCTTGCCGTCTACCGCAAGTATGCAAAAGGTCCGCAGATCCTGGTTGGCTCCTCTATGGGCGGCTGGATTGCGCTGCGCATGGCGCAGGAACTCAAGAATGAAGGCAACCCACCTGCCGGAATCGTCCTGATCGCGCCCGCCCCGGATTTTACAGCTGTGCTCGTGGAACCCTCGCTTTCCGATGCACAGAAGAACGATCTGCAGGAAAAGGGCTATTTTGAGGAACCCTCCGAATATTCACCCAATCCTTATGTCTATACCCGCGCATTGATCGAGGACGGACGAAAAAATCTGGTTCTCAAGGGTATCATCGAAACCGGATGTCCGGTTCACATTCTGCAAGGCATGCAGGACCTAGATGTTCCTTACAAGCATGCGTTAACACTTGTCGAACACTTGCCCGTCGATGACGTAACCCTGACACTCGTGCGCGACGGCGATCATCGCCTGTCGCGACCGCAGGATCTCAAGCTTCTGATCCGTACCGTATCCGGTCTGGCAAAACACGTGGGCGAAGAATCGTAACGGAGCACAGTCATGCGGTTCTCGGTTCTCGCTTCCTCGGCGGTTGCTGCCATCGTCGGTTTCGGCGGCACGCTGGCACTCATCATCGCCGCGGCGCAGGTGCTGGGCGCTACACAGGCCGAAACCGCAAGCTGGGTGACGGCGATATGCCTTGCAATCGCCGCCTCCTCCGCTTGGCTCAGCGCCCGCTACAAGATGCCGATCATCGCAGCATGGTCCACACCAGGGCTGGCATTGATCGGCGCCAGTATCGGCTTCACCATGCCAGAAGCGGTTGGTGCATTCATCGTGACCGCACTCGCGCTGGTCGCCACTGGGCTGATCCGGCAATTGTCGGTACTCGTTTCACGCATTCCAGCCTCTGTGGCTTCGGGCATGCTCGCAGGTGTGCTACTGAGTTTCGTCATTGCCGCGGCCAAAACAGTGTCCGGCGATCCGCTTTTTGTCCTGCCGCTGGTGGCGCTGTTCTTCATCATACGTTTGTTCAATCCGTCGCTCGCCGTGATTGCTGTTCTTGTCGTCGGCATGGCCTTTGCTCTGGTCACGGGACGTTCGCCCGCATTGCCTGCACCCGAAATTTCCACACTCACCCTTATCTGGCCGGAATTTCACATGGGCGCGATGGTCGGCATTGCGATCCCGCTCTATCTGGTGACCATGGCCTCACAAAACCTGCCGGGCTTCGCCGTGCTCCGCGCTTCGGGCTATGAGCCGCCGACCAGCGCCTGCCTGCGTATAACTGGTCTGTTTTCGCTGCTGACAGCTCCCTTTGGTGCATCGACCACCAATCTCGCGGCGATATCGGCGGCACTTTGCACCAACCCTGACGCTCACCCCGATGCGGCCAAACGCTGGCTGACCGGGCCGGTTTATGCCGTGATCTATGTCGTGTTTGCGCTCTTCGGAGCCTCACTGGTCGCGATCTTCGCTGTACTGCCGGTAACGCTCATCGCCCTTGTTGCCGGTCTGGCGCTGACAGGCCCATTCATCAACGCGATGTCACTGGCGCTGAAGGATGAACATGAGCGTCTTGCAGCGACCATAACCTTTGCCGTGACAGCATCCGGCATTGCATTCTTCGGCATCGGCTCTGCTTTCTGGGCGCTGATAGCCGGGCTTTGCGTCACTTTTCTTGAGCATCTCCGCAAAAAAATCTCGAATTAATCGCATTGGTTAGGCCAAGAGGCATCCGAATCCTCTGGGTGTATTCTTGAAAAACCGCAATCTTTTCACCACGTCGATATCAAGCCGCCAGAAGAAAATGCCCGCTTGGGTAGGCTGGTTGGCCTTGGTTTCGCGCATGTGGCTGAACGATTGTCCGACGGCTGAATGGCATGCGCATTTCGACGGAGCAGACCATGACCAATACTGCATTGATCCGCCCGGCATGGACGCCAGCCACGATTGCGCTGATGGTGCTCGGCTTTTTCCTGTTCTGGCCGCTTGGCCTTGCCATGCTCGCCTATATCCTCTGGGGTGATCGCCTCGAGGGATTCAAGCGCGGCGTGAACGAGAAGACCGATTCCATGTTCGGCTCGTTCCGCAACTGCCGTAAGGGCGAAAGCTTCAACTTCGGTGGTACAACCGGCAACGAGGCTTTTGACGACTGGCGTCGCGCCGAGCTGGAGCGCTTGGCCGAGGAACGCCGCAAGCTCGAAGAGGCACGCGCCGAATTCGAGGCCTATGCTGCAGAACTTCGCCGCGCCCGCGACAAGGAAGAATTCGACCGCTTCATGGCTGAGCGCCGTGCGAGTGCGCGGAAAACTCCTGCCTCACGCGCGAAAGGCGGCAAGGATGACATCACCGATCTTTGATCGATGAAATCGCCTGCAAAACAATCGAACGGCGCGGCACGTCTGCGCCGTTTTGTTTATCGTCACAAAAGAATCCGCCCAATATCAATGGTTTAGACTATTATTTTGCGTGAAAACCGCTTTGCACTTTTCGGGATGCGCTCCAACGCCCAATTTTAAGTGCATCTTGTTCCGAAAACCGCTTTGCACTTTTCGGGATGCGCTTAGGGGCGAATCGCTTATTCTTAAATGATGGGTCTTTCCTTTCTTCGGCAAATCAGCGGTAAAGGGGCATCCGCTGGGACGACAACCGTTCGCAGCGAGCGCATCCATGCGGTTGCCGGACGGGAACTTCCCTTGCGTGTTTTCGAAAACCCGCGTGCCAAACGGCTGACCCTGCGGATCGAAGCAGGTGGCAGAGGACTGCGCATTACGGTTCCGCCCGGCCTTCCCGAGCGCGAAGTGCTGAGCTTCCTCAACCGCCACGAGGGCTGGATCGAAAGCCGTATCGCAAAACTGCCCGACCAGCCGGGCGTGCGCGCCGGTATCAGGATTCCCCTGCGCGGGGTGCCACACAAGATCGTGCATCAGCCCGGACGCGGCACGACGCAGCTCCTTGAAGGCAATATTCTGCTTGTCCATGGTGATCCGGCGCATCTGCCGCGCCGCGTCGCCGATTACATCAAGCGCGAAGTGAAGCGGGAGATTGAGGCGCTTGTCGCCCGCCACACTGCCGCTGTTGGTCGCAAGGCCAGTGCCGTGCGTTTCAAGGATACGAAGAGCCGTTGGGGTTCCTGCACTTCTGATGGCACCCTTTCCTTCTCCTGGCGCATCGGCATGGCACCTGCTCCGGTGATTAACTATCTTGTCGCCCATGAGGTGGCTCATCTCGTCGAGATGAACCACGGGCCGAAATTCTGGAAACTCTGCCACGAGCTTTGCCCCGACACGGAGCGCTGCAAGGCTTGGCTGAAGCGCAATGGCAGCGCATTACAGGCTATCGACTTTACATGACCGCATCCATACTGACCGCCGCCAAGGTGCTTTGGGATTATCACTGCATCTATGATCCGCTGGAAACCGCCGATGTCATCATCGGGCTTGGCAGCTATGATCCTCGTGTTGCCGAGAGAGCAGCCGATCTGTTTCTGGCCGGCATGGGGACGTGGCTGGTGTTCACCGGCAAAAGTGGTCACTGGACAGACAAGCTCTACAAAGCAAGCGAAGCGGAAGCTTTTGCGGAAATCGCAATCAGGCGCGGCGTGCCTGAAGAAGCAATTATCATCGAACCCAATGCCACTAATATCGGCGAAAACATAAGGTTCAGTCGTGAACGGCTTGCGCCCGGCGCAATCAGCGCCATCCTTGTCACCAAGCCGCAGACGCAGCGCCGCGTTCTGGCGACCATGGCCCGTCAATGGCCGGAAGCGCGCGCAAGCATAACCGCACCGCTCATCTCCTTCGAGGCCCAGCCAACCGCAGACCACCCCGTCGAAATGCTTATCAACGAGATGACCGGCGATCTTCAACGCATTCTGGAATATCCTGCCAAGGGCTATCAGATTGCGCAGGCTGTTCCCCTTGAAGTCATGGAGGCGTATGATTTTCTGATGGCAAAAGGCTTTGATGGCCATCCGATCTCCGAACAGACGGAATAACTTGAGTAGCCCCCGGATTTATGCGACGGAAAACCATGGTTCTCGATATCAAGATATGCGGGCTTAAAACCCCCGACGCTGTTGCCGCCGCCCTCGACGGCGGTGCGACGCATATCGGCCTCATCTTTTTTCCCAAAAGCCCGCGCCATGTAACCCCGCAGATAGCGGCAACCTTGCGCGATGCGGCCAAGGGACGTGCGCTTGTCGTAGCTGTTACAGTCGATGCAGATGATGAAACGCTGGATAACATCGTAAAAACGGTGAAACCTGATATATTGCAGTTTCACGGCCATGAAACGCCGGAACGCGTGGCCTTTATCAAGGCACGTTATGGACTGCCGGTCATGAAGGCTTTTTCGGTGCGTGAAGCCGGCGATCTTGCGACGGTTGCGGCCTACAAGGGTATAGCAGACCGTTTCCTGTTCGATGCCAAGCCGCCGAAGGGATCAGACCTTCCGGGCGGCAATGGCGTGTCATTCGACTGGGAACTTCTGGCTGCGCTTGACGCGGATATCGATTACATGCTTTCCGGTGGACTGAATGCGGACAATATCGCAGAGGCGTTGGAAAAGACCCATGCGCCGGGCATCGATATATCGTCCGGCGTCGAGCGCACGCCCGGTGAGAAGGATGTGCGCCTCATTGAGAATTTTTTCCGGGCTGTCGCCGATGCGCGCCGATGCCCTGTAGACAGCCTGAAATGACGGAGTGGAAGCGTTGAACAAGCCGGTTGCACCAAATTCCTATAAAACAGGCCCCGACGAAGAGGGCATGTTCGGTATTTTCGGCGGACGCTTCGTCGCTGAAACGCTCATGCCGCTTATTCTCGAATTGCAGGAAGCCTATGAAACGGCGAAGAATGATCCTGAGTTCAAGGCAGAGCTGAACGCGCTTTCCACCTATTATGCCGGTCGTCCTTCCAAGCTCTATTATGCAGAAGGCCTGACGAAACATCTTCGTGACGTTTCCTCGGCCAAGGGCCTCGGGGGCGGTGCAAAAATCTACTTCAAACGCGAAGACCTTAATCACACGGGCAGCCACAAGATCAACAACTGCCTTGGTCAGATTCTGCTCGCCAAGCGCATGGGCAAGACCCGCATCATCGCCGAAACCGGTGCCGGACAGCATGGCGTGGCTTCGGCTACGGTTGCCGCGCGTTTCGGTCTGCCTTGCGTAGTCTATATGGGCGCGACCGATGTCGAGCGTCAGAAGCCGAATGTGTTCCGTATGAAACTGCTCGGCGCCGAAGTGAAGCCAGTCACCGCAGGCAACGGTACACTGAAGGACGCGATGAACGAAGCCCTGCGCGACTGGGTTACGAATGTCGAAGACACCTATTACCTGATCGGCACCGCTGCCGGTCCGCACCCCTATCCTGAGCTGGTCCGCGACTTCCAGTCGGTGATCGGCAATGAGGCCCGCCAGCAGATTCTGGAACAGGAAGGACGCCTGCCAGACGTGATCGTGGCAGCGGTCGGCGGCGGCTCAAATGCCATCGGCCTGTTCCATCCATTCCTTGATGATACCTCTGTGAAGATCGTTGGCGTCGAAGCCGGCGGGCGCGGTCTTGACGGTGAAGAACATTGCGCCTCTATGAGCGCGGGTCGCCCCGGCGTTCTGCATGGCAACCGCACCTATCTCCTCCAGAACGACGACGGTCAAATTCTCGAAGGCCATTCCGTTTCCGCTGGTCTCGACTATCCGGGTGTCGGGCCTGAACATTCGTGGCTCAAGGACAGCGGGCGTGTCGACTATGTGCCCATCCTTGATGATGAGGCGCTTGATGCGTTCCAGCTTTGCACCCGCACCGAAGGCATCATTCCCGCGCTCGAATCCGCCCATGCCATCGCACAGGCTGTGAAAATGGCCCCGACCATGGGCAAGGATCAGGTTATGATCGTCAATCTGTCGGGCCGTGGCGACAAGGATGTCCACACGGTCGGCAAGCTTCTCGGCATGGACATCTGATATGGGTAGCGATGTCGCCGAAGTCTCCGTCTACAAGCCGCGTGCCGCATGGTTCGACGGCCTGACGACGTGCGGTCCGGCGACGATCAAGCTCAACATCATAGAAGCCGATCCAACCAACCCTGTCGCGGAAGCTGCTGTCGGCCTCGCCCGCAGACAGATCGAAACCGCCGCAGAAAAGCTCACCGCTCTGCCGCATTCGGGCGCTGGTTTCGCTATTCTTCATCAGGGCGAGGAGAGCCTCTGGCTGCTTCTGCACTGGTGGCTGGAAGGCGGCATAGCCACTGAAATCCTCTGGCAGTCGGAACTCGGCGACGAGGTGGAATTCATGCCCGCACAGCCGCTGCTGATGGCGTGCGTATGGGAACTCGGAATTATAGACTTTGAACGGCGTGCATGGATGGAAACGGCGATGGCGGGCAATCCCGTTGCCGACTATCTGGCGCGCACTTTGCCACGGGGCACGGTATGACTACTCGAATCGACACCAAATTCGCTGAACTGAAGGCCGAGGGCCGTCCGGCGCTCGTTACCTATTTCATGGGTGGCGATCCAGATCTTGAAACTTCGATCAAGGTAATGAAGGCTCTCCCAAAGGCCGGTGCCGATGTGATCGAACTCGGCATGCCCTTCTCCGATCCGATGGCAGACGGCCCCGCTATTCAGGCCGCAGGTCTGCGCGCCCTGAACGCCGGTCAGACGCTTCCCAAGACGCTGCAAATGGCAGCAGAATTCCGCAAGGAAGATGACACGACCCCTATTGTCATGATGGGCTATTACAACCCGATCTATATCTATGGCGTGGAACGTTTCCTGGCCGATGCAAAGGCATCCGGCGTGGACGGGCTGATCGTCGTCGATCTTCCCTCTGAAATGGATGCAGAGCTCTGCATTCCGGCGATGAAGGCGGGCGTCAATTTCATTCGCCTCACCACGCCGACCACAGACGACAAGCGCTTGCCAAAGGTGCTGCATAATTCATCTGGCTTCGTCTATTACGTTTCGATGAACGGCATCACCGGTTCGGCCATTGCCGATACGACAAAGGTCGGCGAAGCCGTGCGTCACATCAAGAAGAGCACCGATCTGCCGATCTGTGTCGGTTTTGGCGTGAAGACGCCGGAACAGGCGTCAGCCATCGCCGCCCATGCCGATGGCGTTGTCGTCGGCACGGCGATCGTCAACGCGATTGCAGGCGAACTTGATGAAAATGGCAAGGCGAAAGGCGATCCTGTCGCTGCTGCAACCCGGCTTGTCCACGCCCTTGCTGAGAGTGTGCGCGCCGCACGCCTTGAAGCCGCCCAATAAATCGTCCATTTAGGGCACATCTTAAAAGTGCTAAGCGGCTGACGCTCTTTGCCGAAGAACAAGAAACGGAAGTAAACGTCATGAACTGGATCACCAACTACGTCCGTCCGAAGATCAATTCGATGCTCGGCCGTCGTGAAATGCCAGAAAACCTCTGGATCAAGGATCCATCGACTGGTGAAATGGTGTTTCACAAGGATCTTGAGAGCAACCAGTTTGTGATCCCCTCCTCGGGGCATCACATGCGCATCAAGGCGAAGGATCGTCTGCGCTTCTTCTTCGACAATGGCGAATACACCACGCTTGAAGCGCCGAAAGTACCGGTCGATCCGCTGAAATTCCGCGACGAAAAGAAATATATCGACCGTCTCAAGGATTACCGTACGCGTACCGGCATGGATGATGCTGTCGTCAACGGCCTCGGTACGATTGAAGGCTTGCCGATTGTCGCTACCGTTCAGGATTTCGGGTTCATGGGCGGTTCGCTCGGCATGGGTGCTGGCGAAGCAATCATCCAGGGTTTTGAAAAGGCCATCGAGCTGAAGCGCCCGCTGGTTCTGTTCGCAGCCTCCGGTGGCGCACGCATGCAGGAAGGTATCCTGTCGCTCATGCAGCTTCCGCGTACCACGGTCGCAGTTGAAATGCTGAAAGAGGCTGGTCTGCCCTATATCGTCGTCCTGACCAATCCGACCACGGGCGGCGTGACGGCTTCCTACGCCATGCTCGGCGATATCCATATTGCCGAACCCGGTGCACTGATCGGCTTTGCAGGGCCGCGCGTCATTGAGCAGACGATCCGCGAAAAGCTGCCGGAAGGCTTCCAGAGCGCTGACTATCTCATGGAACACGGCATGGTGGACATGGTCGTCTCGCGTCTCGAGCTGAAAGGTACGATTGCGCGCCTTCTCAAGATCATGACCAGGCAGCCCGGCAATAGCGACGCGCCGGGAAGCGAAAAGACGGAAGCAACCGACAAGGCAGCCTGATCGTGACAGAAAAAGCCGCCGCCGCAATCGAGCGGCTTATGCAGTTGCATCCGAAGGGCTTCGATCTTTCCTTGGACCGTATCCGCGGCCTTCTGGAAAAACTCGGTAATCCGCATCTGAAGTTGCCGCCTGTCATCCATATTGCAGGCACAAACGGCAAGGGATCGGCGACGGCTTTCTGCCGCGCGCTTCTGGAGGCGGGCGGTTTTGATGTTCACGTCCATACCTCGCCGCACCTCGTCAACTGGCATGAACGCTATCGCCTAGCCGCTCCAGGCGGCGGCAGGCTAGTCGGCGATGATGTTCTGGCCGACGCCATAGAGCGCGTTGCAGTAGCCAATAACGGCAAACACATTACTGTTTTCGAAATTCTGACCGCAGTCGCTTTCGTACTCTTTTCCGAGCATCCGGCGGATGTCGTTGTCATGGAAGTCGGTCTTGGCGGGCGCTTCG
The DNA here is from genome assembly GCF_006345815.1 of Ochrobactrum sp. CGA5. GTDB lineage: Bacteria > Pseudomonadota > Alphaproteobacteria > Rhizobiales > Rhizobiaceae > Brucella. Next base: position 41,894 of record NZ_VCIG01000007.1, read on the forward strand.
ACGCCACCAATGTCATTATTGATCCTGCCGTCTCGCTCATCATGCCGGTTTCCATCGACCATCAAGCCTATCTTGGCGACCGCGTGGAACTTATTGCCGCTGAAAAGGCCGGTATCATCAAGAAGGATTGTGCCGTCGTCGTCGGTTTCCAGCCTTTCGACGCAGCACGGGAAGTTCTTGTCTCGACCGCCGACCGGCTCGGCTGTCCGGTTTCGGTTTACGGACAGGATTTCCTCGCCTTCGAGGAACATGGCCGTATGGTTTTCCAGAACGAGGACGGCCTGATCGATCTTCCATTGCCGCGCCTGCCCGGACGCCACCAGATTTCCAATGCCGCAGCAGCAATCGAGGCGGTCCAGATGGCTGGCTTCAGCCTGACTGACAAAGCGGTCGAGAAAGCATTGATGGTGGTTGACTGGCCAGCACGTATGCAACGGCTGACCCATGGTGCACTCGTGGATCTTGCCCCGGCGGCCTCCGAAATCTGGCTTGATGGCGGCCATAATCCGGGCGCCGGCGTAGTCATCGCCGAGACGCTGGGCGATCTTGAAGAACGCAATGAGCGCCCGCTGTTTCTCATCACCGGCATGATCAACACCAAAGACCCGGTTGGCTATTTCGAAGCCTTCGCCGGTATGGCGCGGCACGTTTTCACAGTGCCCGTTCTCTCCAGCGATGCCAGTATTCCCAATGATGAGCTGGCTGTCGCAGCCCAGAAAGCCAATCTGTCGGCAGAGCCCGTACATTCGGTTGCCAATGCCTTAAAGCTGCTGCGTGACACATGGCCTTCCGACGAAGCTCCCCCCCGTATATTGATCGGCGGCTCGCTCTATCTCGCAGGCGAGGTCTTGCGCGACAATGGTACATCACCCCAATAAACAAAAACCCGGCTCCAAGGCCGGGTTTTTCATTTCTCGCGCTTGAAACGATCAGGCAGCGGAAGCTTTGATCCAGTCAGCGAGACGGCTCTTCGGAGCAGCACCAACCATATTGGCTGCAAGCTCACCGTCCTTGAACATCAACAACGTCGGAATCGAGCGGACACCGAACTGGGCTGCCAGTTCCGGGTTCTCATCGATATTCACCTTGGCGATCTTGATCTGACCGGCCATTTCGGTTGCGATCTCATCCAGAGCCGGAGCGATCATCTTGCACGGACCGCACCATTCCGCCCAGAAATCCACCACAACAGGCTCGCTCGACTGAAGAACGTCCGACTGAAAATTGCTGTTATCGACCTTAACGGTTGCCATAGGGCTATCCTCTTTTATCACCAAGAACGGCAGACATCTTTTCAGACTCACAACACGGTCCGCTCTTTACTCGCTATATCATGTGGCGTGTCTGCTGCCATCCGTCAAGTTCTGGTTCGTCACCTTTCCTTGAGAGTCTTTCAGAGACTGCAGCGCTTCATCCAGAACGCTATCGGGCATGGGCATCAAAAACGGGCCCTCGGTGAACAGAAGCGCCGTTTCGACAATTCGTCCCGGATAGAGTGGGGCCAGCAATTCGCGATAAAGCGCAAGCTGCGCCCGATAGGCGAAAGGAACTGCCTCGATGGCTTTCGGCGGCGGTCGATTGGTCTTGTAGTCTACGATCAGGACACGGTCCTCGCTCACGCTGATACGATCTATCTGACCGGACACGGCATGATCGCGGCCTCCAAGCTCAATCGTACCCATGATGGCCACTTCCCCACGCGAGCCCTCGGCAAAGACGGGTGCATAGGTCGGATCGTCCAGAATGGTCCGCACACTTTGCCAGGCTATCAAGCGCTCCGTTTCCGGCCAGTCGGAAGCGATCCGATCAAGATAGTTGCGCGCCAGCGTTTCACGCCCATCTTGCGGTATATCCGGCAGATATTGCAGCAGCATATGGATCGCCGTGCCGCGTCGCAGCGCAAAGGCTGGCGTCCCATTGTCCGGCCGCAGAACCGGTGAAGACGTATCGAGCGGCGGCTCTTCGTCCGCCTCAATCAGCGCGGAAGCGCCGGACGGCGCGAGCGGCCGCGGTAACCCGATTTCCGGCTTTATCGGCTTTCTATACTCGTCTGGAAGTTCTGGCAGCGTATGGTCTTCGGCTCTATCCTGCTCGGCAATCTGAAGCATTCCTCGCGGTGTATTGCGATAACGCCTTGCGGCAACATTCAGAACAGGATGCACAAACGTCTCGGCCCTACTGGCCAGTGCATCCTCTACAAGGCGGTGCCATGTCTCGCCGCTTTCGCGCGCGCCGCGATAGCCACAGATGATCAGGCGATCTTCCGCCCGCGTCATGCCGACATAAAGCAACCGGCGGTATTCTTCCTCCGCCCGCGTCTTCAGCTTCTCGATCTGCGCTGTCGTGAACCCGGTCTGGTAACTGGCGTTCGGTTGCCAAAGATAGCCCTTCACCGGGTTATCGTTCGAAAGATCAAAAGGAATGAGCTTTGGCGCACGACTGCCGGTCCACACAGCGCTTCCCGGATCAACGAGAAACACCACCGCTCCTTCCAACCCCTTGGCAGCGTGGACGGTCATGATACGAACTTCGTTGCGGCCCTGATCCAGTTCGCGCTTGATTTCCGGCGATGCCGCTTCCAGCGTTTCAAGAAAGGCTTGCAGGCCGGGCAGACCGGCTCGCTCGGCGGAAAGCGCATAGTTCTGGAATTCGTCGATAATATCCCCCGCCTCCGGCCCCAACCTCGCCAGAAGTTTTCGCCGTGCACCATCCGCACTCAATATCCGCGCATAAAATTCGAACACCGGCATCGTGTCGGCCATGTTGCGCCAGCGGCTCAAGGTCTTGTGCACCTCCGCCAGCGCAGCATCGTCACGCGAGATCTGATAAAGCCGCTCGAACAGCGTGAGGCTTGCGCCTCGCGGATATGCAAGCTCGAAGAGCTGGTCGTCATCCCAGCCGAATAGTGGGCTTTTCAGTACCGATGCCAGCGAAAGATCATCCGAAGGCTGAAGCACGAAACGACCGAGTGCCATCAGGTCCTGAATGGCGATATGGCTGGTGAGCCGCAGACGGTCTGCACCGGCCACCGGAACGGACAGGTTTTTGAGCGCCCGCGACAGCGCAGGCATGAACTGGTCGCGCTTTCGCACCAGAACCATGATGTCACGCGGCTTAATCCGCCGGTTCTGGCCCGGAATGGGTTCGCCACTATCCAGCCAACGGCGAATGGTGGCTGCGATCTGTTCCGCCAGCCGGACAGCTGGTGCAGCCAGATGATCGACCGGCTCACGCCAGTCGTCAGGCTCCTCCACCTCCTCCGGCGTCAACATGTCCCAAATTTCCACCTCGCCCGGCGCATCGGAACGAATGGCTTCATGAACTGTCGCACCCGCAAGGCCGCGATTGGCTTCCGGCCTTGCAAACACTTCGTCCACCGCCTGCAAGACATCGGGCGCAGACCTGAACGAAAAATTGAGGCTTACCCGCTCGAACTTCAGCTCCGCATTTTCTGCACGAAGACTGACCGAGCGCCCTTGCGCCGCAAAATCCTCGGGCACTGCGCCCTGAAACGAATAGATCGACTGTTTTTCGTCGCCGACGGCAAAAAGTGTGCGGCTGATATTGCGCTGTCCGAGGCCGGAGAAAAACTCTTCCGACAGCATGCGGATCACCTGCCACTGGTCGGGGCTGGTATCCTGCGCTTCGTCGACCAGAATGTGGTCGATGCCGCGATCGAGCTTGTACTGGACCCATTGTCCCGCCCCGTTGCGGGCAAGCAACGCCACCGTGCGGGTGATGAGATCCTCGAAATCGAGAAGGCCGCGCTGGCGTTTCAGGTCGTGATAGCGTTGCAGCAGATAATCGATCAAAGTCAACGCGGCCAGATTGAGCCGCACGAGGCGCAGTTCCTTCAGCCGGTCAAGGCCTTGTTCAACACGCGCCGCCGCCGCGTCAAAATCCTCTTCGAAATCCGGCAGAAGCTTCTTGACCGCCGCCGAGCCAACATAGGAACCGGATTTCGGGTCGCCCGTGCTTTTAAGGAACGCTGCGCGCAAGACGGCTTCGCGGTCTCTCTGGTTGGCCACTTTTTCAAAGCGTCGGAGCTGCAACGCGAAATCCTGTGCGCGTGACGCCCCCTTCTGAATCGACATGATGAGATCGAGCGCATCGTCTGAAAATTCCGGTAGCGGCCAGAGGTCCGCTAGAAGATCGTCTTCGCTGGTTTGCGGATCGAAATGAAAAGCCCGGTGCAGAGCTTCGCTGCGATGCGCCGCCACGCCCAGTTCGGCGATGTAGGTCTGCAAGCCGTTGCGCCTGCTTACGGCCTCATCGAGAAGCGATTGCAGCCCCATCTCCCCCGATGCCTGCAGAACATCGGCAAAGGCAGCCACCAGCTCAATATCGCCGCCGCCATGCGCGGCTTCGAGCAACTGTCGCCGCGCTTCGCCGACAAGGGCTGCCTGCATCAGGTCATCCATCATCTCGAAATGACCAGCAATGTTCGCCTCAAGCGGGAACTGGTGCAGGATCGCCTCGCAGAAAGCATGGATGGTCTGGATTTTAAGCCCGCCCGGTGTCTCCAGCGCACGCGCGAACAGCCGCCTCGCCGCTGCAAGGCGCGCATCGCCCGGTCTGCGACCTTCCAGCGATTTCAGACGTTCGGCCAGTTCCTCGTCAGGCAAGACCGCCCATTCGGAAAGCCGGATAAACACGCGGTTCTGCATCACCGCCGCCGCCGCCTTCGTATAGGTAAGGCAGAGAATCTTCGACGGGTCCGTGCCTTCAAGCAACAGGCGGATAACACGTTCAGTCAAAACATGCGTCTTGCCAGAGCCGGCGTTGGCGGAAACCCACACGGAAGCAGCGGGATCGGCTGCCGTCGCCTGTGCGCGCAGCGTTTCGCCGGGGATGAATGGAACTTTCTTCATTCGCTGCTCTCCCCGCCGGCATCGCCTCCGGCTGACCATTCCAGCACCCGGGCCAGATGATCGTAATCTCCGGTTAAGTCTGTCTCGCGAAACGGCAGCGCACGAGAAAGATACCCTTTTTCCGGCTTCTGATATTCGGCCAGCAATTGCGCCAGCCGCTGCCAGGATTCCTCGCCAAGTGCGGGTGCTGTTTTCTCTGATGGCGGTCGACCGATCTTGAGGATCGACTCTGGCTTTACCTCGCCGCCCGCCTTGAGGCGCACATAGGTCAGATCAGACGCACGAACCGAACCAAGCTCTCGGAATGCACCGCGCACGAGAAGTGCAGCCTCCAGCGCCAGTTGCGGTGACAACAGCACATGTGCCTGTTTGGGGGATGGTGTCGATCCTGTCTTGTAATCAATGATCTCCGCTGTTCCATCTCGCATAAGGTCAATGCGGTCAGCACGGCCGGAAAGCGTGATGCCAAGCCCATCGACCTCGCGTTTGTCGGAGGAAATCTCCGCAAAGCGGGTTTGGACATTATAAGCACGTTCCCCTTCCCAAGCCAGGAATTGCGGGATGAGCGCCGTGAAGCGCGGCCACCATACGGCCTCGATTTCCGTCGGCAAATCCATGTCGGCGAAAAGGATACGCCCCAGTTCCATCAATCGCTCTGCGGCGTCGGGTGCCAGCGGATCGATGGCCTCTTGCGTGAAATGCCCCAGAATGTCGTGGAACAAAGTGCCGCGCTCGGCAGCAGCCGGATCACGGATCAATGGCTCCAGCGGCCGCAACTTCAGTATCTTCTTGGCGAAGATCGCATAGGGATCACGACGCAGCGTTTCAATTTCCGTCACCGAAAAATGCTTCGGGCGCGCGAGAACCGGCGGCGCTGGCTCCGGGCGCTTGACGAAAGGCACATCGGGCGCTTGATCGATTTCACGTGACCACTGGACAAAACGCGCCCCGCGCCTGCGCATTTCGGCGGTCACATCAGCGCCCAGCACCGTTTCAAGCCGCTGTAGCCAGCGGGAAGGAACGGTCGGGGCATTATCGGAACGCTGCGAGCGCGTCAGCACAACATGATCCATACCGAGCGCCATCTGAAAGTCGTGTGCAGCAAGACCGGTGCGGCGTTCGGGCGGATCGAGCGCAATCATCGACTTCATCGGGCGTGACATGAACGGGTCGTTGCGGGTGCGTGCAGGCCAGCTCCCTTCGTTGAGTCCCCCGATCACCACCGTATCCATGGTTTGCAGGCGCGCTTCCAGCGCACCCCAGATGAAGAGGCGCGGATGACCGCCCGGATGGGGTTTGACCGTCTCGCCCGCCATCAGCGCATCGAGCACGGCCGGCCATTCCGAAGCTTCAAAGTCGAGCCCGGCTTCGCTTGAAACGAGACCGCGCAGAAAGGCGGCGAGCTGCTCACCGCGTTCGCCGGAATAGAAAGGCGCGATGCTGGCTTTTTCATTCCGGGCCAGATTTTCCAATGCTTCGACCGTAGCGCGCGCGATTTCACCGATCTCGGTCCTGCGTCCGGCGATGACGAAAGGCACCAATGGTGTCACTGCGTTAGACAGGCTTTCGCAAAGATTTCGGGCAGCGGCGATCATGTCCGGCGTAACCGTGTCATGCCATGCCGGTTGCCATGGCTGGTTGGCGCTTTCCTCCAGCCGCCGCTCGAAAAATGCTGGGAGGTCAAGCACAGAGGCACGGCCCGTGCCACCGCGAAAGGCGATGAGTTCCAGGGTTTCAGCGGCAAGGCGTCGTTCAATGCGTGGGGCCTCCAGCCGCAGCAACGGATGCTTGACCAGCGCCAGCAATGCAACCGGATCGCCCGGGTTAAAGACCGTCTCGACCAGCAGTCGCAGCAATGTCGTGGTCTCGACATCGCGCAGATGCCGCCCGCCGGAATCGTCGGCGTCTATGCCGAATCGGGCAAGTTCGCCGACCACACGCCGCGCCAGATTGCGATCAGCGGTAACAAGCGCCGCTGTTTTGCCTTCATCATTGATCGCATCGCGCAAGACGAGAGCCACAGTAAGCGCCTCTTCCCGTTCATTGGCGGTCTCAATCAGGTCGATTGTCTGCGCCGCATGTCGCAATGCAGACGGCTGCATATCGGGATCACGTGCAAGATTCCCCCATGCGTCGGTCGTTTCCGCCGGGCGAAGGGCTTCGCTGACTACCCGCTCGCGCAGGCGTTTGGAAGCCGGCATATCGTCCAGATGCTCCACGTCCGCACGCAATGTCTGCATCGCATCAAGGAGCTTGCGCAATCCGAATTGCGGATGACCGAAGGTCGACGGATTGTCGGTTGCCGATGCCAGCATCTGCCAGGCTGCATCATCCAGATCGCGGTCCAGCCCCGGCAGCACCACCGCGCCGTTCGGCAAATCCGCAATAGCGGAAATAAGCTCGGCAGTCGCCGGTATGGAGCCGGTGGACCCCGCCACGATAACCGGCCCGGCGGGCGGATGGGCGCGCAGGCGCTTTACTTCGCTCCAGATGAGATCGTTACGATACGCAGCGGGATTTGAAAGCCTGCGTTCCGCCAGGATATCCGGCCAAAGATTGGTGACGATGTTGAGAAAGCCGAGCGTGACCTGCCACCAGTCGGCAAGGTCTTCCGGAGCAATACCCCCAAGCTCGCTCCACTTCGCCCCGTCGGTTTCGACCTGATCCATCAACCCAGCCAGATCGCGGGCGAGCCAGATCGCATCAGCAGTCGTTGCCGGAACAGAAACATCATCGACGCCGAACAGCGCGCGCACATGGGAAGGCAGTGATTCCCGCCAGGGACGGATCAACCGCGCCAGAAGCAAAAGCCGCTCCACCGTACCGATAGGTGGATTGACTTCAAAGACCCCCGACGAACCTGCATTGAAGAAAGCGGCATCTTCATCGACATCGCCGAGAGGGCGAATGGTCGGCAGGATTGCACTCTTTTTTTCCGACGTATTTCCGTACGCAAAGCCGGTTCCCACTTTTACTGGGAATGCTTTAGCCGGATTCATATCAACCAAAATGGACCGTAAAGCGCGCGCAGCACGGCGCGTCGGGACATAGATGGTTGCATTCGCCAATGCCAGCGGATCGGACGGATTGCCGGGAAAGCCCTCGACCAGCCGACCTTCCAGAAGCGCCTTGGCAAAAGCAGGCAAAAACGGCGTGCCGGGAGGAATTGAAAACAAGCGCTGTTTCCCATCTCTGGGTTGTCGTGCGCTCATGCCGTTCGCCTCCCTCATGCCAATGTTGTCAGCACTGCCTCCGCCTCGCCTATTGCATCCGGCGTGCCGACGGTCAGCCAGTGTCCGATCATTGGCATACCATAAAGGCGACCCGCTGCAATCGCTTCATCGAAATAGCGGTTGAGCGAGGACGCACCTGGCTCCGCACGATCGAAGATACGGGGATGGATGATCCCTGCGCCCGCATAGATTACCGGCTCGCCGGAGATATCCCGAGCGCGGCGCAGGTGCCCCTTCTCATCGACAACGAAATCGCCCTTGCCCTCGTAACCCGTTTCCTGATCGCGACGCGCTGTCATCAGGAGAATATCCATCCGCTCCGCGTCCCAGGCCTCGGCAAGCGCCGACAGATTGGGGGCCTTCTCGTCTCCGACCCAAAATGTGTCGGCATTCAGAACAAAAAACGGCTCTGCTCCGAGCAGCGGCAGCGCCTTCACAATACCGCCAGCGGAATCGAGCAGCATTTCGCGTTCGTCCGAAATCACAACATTGAGATCGTTGCGATGACACAGATGCTCTTCCAGTTGGTCGGCTAAATAGTGTACATTGACGATTGCCGTGCCGATCCCTGCCTGCGCCGCTGCATCGAGCCCCCAATCGATCAAAGGCTTGCCCGCCACCTTGACTAGCGGCTTTGGAATGGTTTCGGTTATGGGACGCATGCGCTTGCCGAGTCCGGCGGCAAGAACCATAGCCATCTTTGGGGCCATTTCAGGCATTTTCATTGCGCGGCCTCTTCCTGCTGCATCAATCCCAGTTCCTCAAACCATGTCGCCACAGGCCCCATGACCGGATGCTTCAGCACACGCCCGAGATAGTCATGAATGCGTGGCAGGTGTTTTAGGTAATCCGGCTTACCATCACGCTCATCCAGCCGCACGAAAAGGCCGAGCAGCTTGGCGTTGCGCTGTGCGCCCATCGCTGCATAGGCCTTGCGGAACAAGGCTTCGTCGAACGCATGTCCGAGTGCACGACGTTCATCGCAATAGGCCGTTACCACAGCTTTTTCCAGTTCCGGCGAAATCGTCACACGCGCGTCGAGCGCCAGCGAAGCCACGTCATAGGCTGCCGGTCCAATCATCGCATCCTGAAAATCGATGACACCGATCTTGTCCTTGCCTTCCGCCTTCGGGAACCAGAACAGATTAGGCGAATGATAGTCGCGCAAGAGCAGGCTCTTCTCAACATCGGTAATGTCGGCGATCACGTGGTCCCATGCGGCTTCGTAAGCTTGCTTTTCTGCGTCTGTAAGTTGCCTGCCCATCATCAGCGGCGCATACCACTGGCCGATCAGGCTGACCTCGATCATCATTGCATCACGGTCAAAACCGGCGATGATATGGTCTGGATGTCCAGTCACCGGCGCATGATCGGGCCAGCCAACGCCATGCAGATGCGCCAGAAAGCGCGCGGCAGCTTCGTAGCGTTCCGCAACAGGTTCACCGGAAGCTGCACGTACGCTCTCGGTTCCGAGATTCTCGAGGATGAGAAAACCGGCATCAAGATCGACGGCACGCATCTGCGGCACGCGAAAACCATGGTGGTCCAGAAGCGCATTGATCGCGACAAAGGCAAGGATGTTTTCCGCAAGATGCGCAATCTGCCGATAGGATTTTCCGTCGCGTAATGGAGGGTCATAGGGCATCTGCGGCGCATTCATCACAATCTCGACGCCATGAACAGCCGTACGTACCGTCTCATATTTGCGGGGTGATGCATCGCCTTGCAAATAGCGGCGCGTTGCGCCGGAACGGCCATGGAGGTCCAGAAACGCTCGGATCGCATGGCTTCGTTCAAGCCGTTGGACTGCAGCCAACGGCCCGGACACCACGATACGCCGTCCTGCCCCTTCATGGCTCAACGTGACGGCGAAAGACGGTTCAGGCAGAAATTCTTCGCCCTGCTCCGGCCATTCGGCCAAAACCACACCGTCCTCCAGAAACTCCAACAGCCCCAGCTCATCCAATTCTTCGCCGTGCGAAATACGATAAAGATCGGCATGCGCAACGGGAATGCGCAAGGCCTCATAGCTTTGCACCAGCGTGAAGGTGGGACTCGGAACGTCTAGCCTCTCATCGTCAGCGATTGCGCGAATGATTGCGCGGGCAAGCGAGGATTTTCCTGCTCCCAGATCACCGGAAAGCGTGACAAGATCGCCCTTCTGCAAGGCGAGGGCGAAATCCTCGCCGAAACGCTGCGTTGCAGCTTCGTCGGGCAAGAAATAGCTGATGCTGGATTGTGAGGCGCTCATGGGCACCCTTTACCTTATTCGGCGGCGACGCGGAAGCTGCGTGTTTCCGAGGGAAAACGGCAAATCACCGTTGTTCCACGACCGGACCCCGTATCGATATCGACCGACCCGCCATGCAGTTCGACAAAGCTCTTGACGATGGCGAGTCCCAGTCCTGCGCCACGGCGGCGACCGCCATTTGGGTAGGACTGGAAGCGCTTGAAAACCGTGTCGAGCACTTCTCCGGGCATGCCGGGGCCGTCATCGTGAACGGCAAAGACGACTTCCGCCCCCTCGCGCATCACCTGCAGCCGTATGCTGGAACCTTCCGGCGCATAGTTGGTAGCATTGGACAGAAGGTTGAAAAGCACCTGGCGGACGCGGTTCGCATCGGCCTTGAACACATCCACGTCGTCGGCAATGTCGATGTCGAGTCCGATATCGTGGTCGCGCATGCGCTCGCCGACACGGGAGGCCGCAGCGGAAATCGCTTCTACGACAGAAACTTCACCGACCTCGAGTTCCATGATGCCGGCATCGACCGTTGCGAGATCGAGAATATCATTGACGATGGTCAGCAATACCGATGACGAGGTGCTGATATGATCAAGATATTCGATCTGACGCTCATTCAGTGATCCGAAAGCGGGTGTCTGCAACAACTCGGTGAAGCCGATGATATTGGTCAGCGGCGAACGCAACTCGTAGGAAACGTGCTGGACGAAATCGTTCTTGATCTGGTCTGCCAGCTCCAGCGCCTCGTTCTTCTCCTTGAGCGCCCGTTCGACGCGCACCGTGTCGGTGACGTCAATGAACGTCAGCATGGTCTGGCCCTTCGGCAGCGGCACCACGGCGAAGGAAAGAATTGTTCCATCATCCAGTTCCACCTGCCCCATGCGTCCGTCGCGTTTGTCCAGGAAGCCGGTGACAGTGGAGACAAAATCATCCCACAACCCGTTGCCGCCACGCTCACCGCAGATTCTGGCAATTGACGAAATATGTGTGCCTTCAACAATGAGCGGCATCGGCAGCGCCCAGAGATCAGCGAATGAGGGGTTGGAAAGCCGGATGCGACCATCGGAGCCGAACACAGCTACTGCTTCCGCCAGATGATCAAGTGTTTCGCCCTGCACCTTGATGAGCGTGTTGTATCGGCCTTCGAGTTCGAACTTTTCTGTCATGTTCTCGAAGAACCAAGTCACGCCACCTTGCGGATGGGGGTTTGCGACAACGCGCATCGTCCGCGTATCCGGCAAATGCCACATATGTTCCTGCGGCTCGACAGCGCGATAGGCAGAAAGTACCGAATCCTTCCATTTGCGCCATTCCGGCTGTTCAGGCAGCTTGCCTTCCGAACGAAGTCGGTCAAGGATCAGCGTGTTGCTCGGCTGCGACTCCAGCCAAGCCGTGTCAAGCGACCAAAGCTTGGCAAAAGCCTGATTAAAGAACTGAAGCTTCATCTCGGGATCGAAGATCGCCACAGCGGTCGAAAGCTGATCAAGCGTTTCGGCATGGCTCTTCATTGTGCGGTTCAGTTCGTCCCGCACCGTCTGCACTTCGGTCAGATCGAAGCCAAGGCCGACGGAACCCGATTCGGCACTCACATCTGTCACGTTGAAAATGCGGCGGTCCCCATGCACGACTGCCGTCAATTGTTCCTGCAGGACAGGCTCGGCAAAACGGTCGCGCTCTAGGCGCTGACGCGCGTGCGCGCCGAAAAGCTCACGCCCCTCGGAAATGACCTGGCTTGCATCGGCCATATCAACCGCCTGCGCGTAGGCGGCGTTGACCCATTCGACGCGGCCAGCAGCATCTCGTGCCCAGACCGGCTGGTCGATCCGATCAAGAAGACGGCGGAAAAGCTCTATACGCTCCGAAAATTCACGATTCTGCGCCTGCAATGCCGCGCGTTCGGCCTGCACACCTTGCAGGCTAAGGAAACGCGCGACGGCGAAGCCGCCCGATGTGCGCCCGCGCACGTCGAGCAGGGTTCCGTTGATCGTTTCAACGGTGAGGTCGAAAGACCGCGCCTGTTCGCGCAGCAATCCAATAGCGCGCTCAAGTGCCACCACCGATTGCGGGCGCAACCAGCGGCCAAAAGCCAGAAAAACCGAACGATCCTGCGGGGCAGCGCTTTCGTCTGGCAGCAGTCCGACGACTTCAGCGCGCGTATTGTGGCCGTCCCAGACCACAATGCGCTGATCCTTGAGGTTAAGCAGGGCTTCATTGCGCTGGGCGACAAGATTGAGATCGGCGAATTTGGAACGCAGTTCCTTGTTTTCCGCGGCAACACGCGACCGTTCGCGAATCAGCCAGCCGGCAGAAAGAAGCGCCGCGCCCATAACGCCAAGAAACATGGAGAACTGGATAACCTCGAAAGCGCCGATGCTGCCGCCCCCGAAGGGCAACGCGATTCGCGCCGATTCCGTACCTTGCGCAAAAGCGGGCACGGCAGTGAAAAGCGTTGCAAGAGAAACGGAAGCCTTCATCAGGGCTTTTTTCGGGGCAAGCCATGCGAACGGCTTTGCAACATGGGCGGCAGGACGCCATTGCCTGCCAGTAACGATTGCGGAAACATTCCGCAAAATCCCCGTTGCGCCGAACTCTGGCATGTTGTCCTTTTCTCCGCCACCGGGCCATGAAAACCGCCAAAAAGGCAGACTGGCCGTATTAAAACACTTCAATACACATCAGAATCTGACATACGCACGCCGCCACAGTGCGCGATAGCCAAACCGTTTCAGGTGTTTAGGGGATAAATCGTCCTCTCGCTTCCCGCCACAACCGGCAAAAAACGCGCAACGCAAACACCCGCTCAAACACCTTGATTCGCCTACACAATACCCTTCCGGCGAATCCACGTGAAGCATCTTGCACGCAAAAAGAAAGACCGGGCAGCTTGTCAACCGCCCGATCTCAACATGTAGTGCAATACTTAACGCGCGGTTAATACCTGTAGTGTTCCGACTTGAACGGGCCCTGTGGAGTGACGCCGATATAAGCAGCCTGTTCGTCGGAAAGCACAGTCAGCTTGGCGCCGAGCTTGTCGAGATGCAGGCGCGCGACCTTCTCGTCGAGATGCTTTGGCAACACATAGACTTCGTTCTTGTAAGCGTCGGTACGGGTAAAGAGCTCAATCTGGCCCAGAACCTGATTGGTGAACGAAGCCGACATGACGAAGCTCGGATGGCCCGTTGCATTGCCCAGATTGAGCAGGCGGCCTTCGGAAAGCAAGATGATACGCTTGCCGTCCGGGAATTCGATCAGATCGACCTGCGGCTTCACATTGGTCCATTTCAGGTTGCGAAGTGCTGCCACCTGAATTTCATTGTCGAAGTGACCGATATTGCCGACGATCGCCATGTCCTTGAACTTGCGCATATGGTCGATGGTAATCACGTCCTTGTTGCCGGTCGTGGTCACGATAATATCAGCGGTGGAAGCGGCATCGTCGAGCGTCACGACCTCGAAACCGTCCATTGCAGCCTGTAGCGCGCAGATCGGATCGACTTCCGTCACCTTCACGCGCGCGCCTGCACCGGCGAGCGATTGGGCGGAGCCTTTGCCGACATCGCCATAACCGCACACGACAGCAACCTTGCCAGCCATCATGACATCCGTGCCACGGCGAATACCGTCGACGAGCGATTCCTTGCAGCCATACTTGTTGTCGAATTTCGACTTGGTGACGCTGTCATTGACGTTAATCGCGGGGAAGGGCAGGAGGCCCTTCTTCTGCAACTGGTAGAGACGGTTGACGCCAGTAGTGGTTTCTTCCGTCACACCCTTGATGGCATCCCGCTGGCGGGTGAAGAAGCCCGGCGTTGCAGCCATGCGCTTCTTGATCTGGGCAAAAAGCACTTCCTCTTCTTCCGAACCCGGGTTCGACAAGACATCCTCGCCCGCTTCGGCGCGTGCACCGATGAGAATGTACATCGTAGCGTCGCCGCCATCGTCGAGAATCATGTTGGACGGCTCGCCGTCCGGCCATTGGAAGATCTTGTCGGTATAAGTCCAGTATTCTTCAAGCGTTTCGCCCTTGATGGCGAAAACCGGCGTGCCGGTTGCGGCAATCGCAGCGGCGGCATGATCCTGTGTCGAGAAAATGTTGCAGGAAGCCCAGCGGACCTGTGCGCCAAGCGCCTGCAGCGTTTCGATCAGAACCGCAGTCTGGATCGTCATATGCAGCGACCCGGAAATACGCGCGCCCTTAAGCGGCTGCGAGTTGCCGAATTCCTCACGGGCAGCCATCAGGCCCGGCATTTCGGTTTCTGCGATGTCGAGTTCTTTGCGGCCCCAATCGGCCAGGCTAAGATCCTTGACGATAAAATCTTGGCTTGCGGTCATCGCGTGCTCCAATAAGAGGCAGTTCCGGCTGGACAAAGGTGTAATCAGCGGCCGGAATTGCATTCCAATGTGGGGCGGCTTTCCATGCGAGAAAGCGCTCCGGCTGCCGCCTTGACTAGCAGATCGCAGCCAGAAGCACAACGCGATATAAAGAAATCTTTATACCTGCATATGAACATTTCTAAAAAGACTATACTCAGCGCGAATTGGCCTGCAATCAAACGTTCGTGGAGACACGCGCCTGCGGTTCAGCATTCTTCGCCGAATTTATCGGCGATAAGCGCTTGAAGCGCATCAAGAACGGCAGCAGCCTGTTCGCCTGAGGCGCTGACATCAATGCAGCAGCCCGGTGAAGCGGCAAGCATCATAAGGCCCATGATCGAGGTGCCGCCAACGGTCATGCCATCCTTGCTGACGCGGACGTGCGCATTGTAACCATCAACCAGTTGCACGAACTTGGCCGAAGCGCGGGCGTGCAGGCCACGCTTGTTGACGATCTCGAAAGATCGGGAAACTGCGGTTTCGGGTTCGTATTCACCGGTAACGGGCACGCTGGAGTGCATGAACTACTTTCCTGTCAGGACCTGGCTCGCAACATTGATATATTTGCGGCCCGCGTCCTGCGCCTCGCGCAGAGCTGTCTTGATGTCGCCCCCGATGCGGACGCTGGACAGCTTGATGAGCATCGGCAGATTGACACCTGCGATGACCTCAACCTTGCCTTCCTTCATGACTGAAATGGCGAGATTGGACGGCGTACCGCCGAACATATCGGTCAAAATGATGACCCCTCTGCCATTATCGGCACGCTCCACCGCGTCAACGATATCCCGCCGACGCTGTTCCATATCGTCTTCGGCACCGATGCAAATGGTCTCGAAATTGTCTTGCGGCCCGACTACATGCTCGACAGCATGTAAAAACTCTTCGGCCAACCTTCCGTGCGTGACAAGCACGAGTCCGATCATACTATAAAAGCTCCCGTCGCGTGCCCGCCGCATCACCCCGCCGGAGTGTCAGATGGCACTGAAACCACGCCGGGCAAGTGCCGGCGAGTTGTGCATCTTGGCAGCGCAAATCTTGATAGCAAGTGAAAAATTCCCGCGCTGCCATGAAAAAAGCAAAATGCCGCAGCGTCGTGAAAAATTAATCGATTCGTAACAAAGCTGGTTTCAACCTGCGCCTGGGGGCCATTTTTCGTAAAACAAGGTGGCCTCGATAGCCCGCGAAAGCGCATTGGAATCGCCATTCGACGACAGAGCCGGCAAAAGAAGTCGAGGCAGTGAAACGCCCTCAAATCCCCACGTTTCACCGCTCGGGTAGCGTTCAGCTTCATCACGATCCACAAGCCGGACGACGAGATAGAGCAGTGCGGACTCCACGAAAGGGACCTTGAAAAGCCCTGCGCCGCGAATCTCAACACCGCCAGCAAGAGCCGCAGGAACACTGGCTATCAACCTGCCGCTTTCCACATGAAGCAATGTGCGGTCATCGGCAACCAGCGAAGCAGCCTCTCCGCGAAGGAGCGCCCTTTCCACAAGTGTCAGCGCCAGCTCCGTCTTACCTGCGCCGGAACGCCCCATGATCATAACACCGCGCCCCTGGACTTGAAGCGTGGTTGCGTGAAGTCCGCTTTTTTCCTCTTCAGGTGTCATGCGCTTGCAGGCAGGTCAACGATAAATCGAGCACCCTTGAACTGGTCGGGCTTGGCCGGATCGACAATATTCTCCGCTGTCAGCGTGCCGCCATGCGCCTCGATGATCTGGCGGCTGATCGAAAGCCCAAGACCGGAATTCTGGCCAAAAGCCTCCGATGCCGGGCGATCCGTGTAAAAGCGTTCAAAGATTCGTTCGATGTTCTCGATCGGAATGCCCGGACCATTGTCCTCGACAAGCACGCGCAGGCGGCTGCCCTCACCAGAAAGCGTAACCACAATCCGTCCGGTATCATCGGGCACGAAAGAACGCGCATTTTCAATCAGATTGCTCACCACCTGACCGAGACGCAGATCGTGACCGGCGACATAAAAACCCTTCTTTCCGGCGGGAAGTTTGCCGGTATCGAAGACGATTTCGGTGCCGACCTTGTTGCGGCGCACTTCACGCGCCGCAGTGACCAGATTGGTGAGAAGCGTCTTCATGTCGACACGGTCGATATGTTCGCGCGCCAGTTCCGCATCCAGACGCGACGCATCGGAAATATCGGTAATCAGGCGATCCAGGCGGCGAACGTCGTGCTGGATGATATCGAGAAGCCGTTTGCGCGATTCTTCGGTTTTGGCGAGTGGCAGCGTTTCGACAGCGCTGCGCAACGAGGTGAGGGGGTTCTTCAACTCGTGGCTGACGTCGGCGGCAAAACTCTCAATGGCCTCGATACGGGTATAGAGCGAATCGGTCATCTCGCGGATAGACGTGGAAAGATGGCCGACTTCATCCTGACGCTGGGAGAAATCGGGAATCTCCACACGGCTTTTCACGCCATGACGAACACGGTCAGCAGCCGCGGAAAGCTTACGCAGCGGGCTTGCAATCGTCGATGCGAGGAAAAGCGACAGAATAACCATGACGAGTGATACGACGCCGAACACGCGGAAAACCGCCATGCGTTCAGCCTGCACGATCTTGTCGATGTCATCGCCTTCCGTGGAAAGAAGGAGCACACCCAATATTGCCCGCGAGCGCTGGATCGGCACCGCAACAGAAACGACCAGCTCGCCCTTCTCGTTGCGCCGCTGTGCTGTTTGCGGCGAACCGGCCAGCGCCTTGACGATTTCTGGATATGCGAGACCATTGCCACCCGGCTGTTCCTGATAGACCGGCAGACCTCCGCCGTAGAACAGATGTGAAATCCACGTTCCGGCGCGTTCCCAGATGGACGGGGTCTCTTCTTCTATCGGTGGCAGGTCATAGCGCAATACCGGCCCCGCCGAAGGAAAGCTTGGCGAATAGAGCGCGCGCGAATCGAGCAGCATGTTGGCATAGCGATCATAGATGCGTGCCCGTGTGCTTGTCGGCGAAATCAACCGGCGCAACAGGGGGGAAACCTTTTCCGGATTGATCGGAAACTCCCAGTTGTCGGGTGAATCCGGTGAGGGCGTCAGACTTTGTCCGGCCTGAAGCTCCAGAAGCTTTTCCGGATCGATCATCAGCGAATTGGTGTCGATGGTCGCTGAAGCCGAGATGGCACCGGCGATGATCTTGCCCTGGGTGAGCAGGCTTTCGATCTTCGCGTCGATCAGCCCCTCGCGGAACTGATTCATGTAGAGGATGCCGGAAACAAGAACGGCCAGCGCCGCCAGATTGAGAAACAGGATACGGCGCGTCAGACTCGAGAACAGATATTGACTGAGAAACTTGCTCAGAGGCGCGAAAAAGCGACGCCAGAACACCGATCGCTGCCGCCGGGCTCTGCGTTCGCGCAAATCCGATTTCTGGCCGACATGGCCGTCGTTCCGGGTTTCTGCGACCATGTCGCTCTGTCTGCTCTCATTAAACTACCGCCAGACCTCACGGACTGGCGATATGTAATTATCTATCAAGCCTCGCGGAAGCGATAGCCCACGCCATAGAGCGTTTCGATCATTTCGAAATCGTCGTCAACCGCCTTGAACTTCTTGCGCAGGCGCTTGATATGGCTGTCGATGGTACGGTCATCCACATAGACCTGCTCATCATAGGCCGCATCCATGAGGGCGTCACGGCTTTTCACCACGCCCGGACGCTGTGCCAGCGAATGGAGGATGAGGAATTCGGTGACCGTCAGTGTGACAGGCTCACCCTTCCAGGTGCAGGTGTGGCGCTCCTGATCCATCACAAGCTGGCCACGTTCCAGCGATTTGGCCTGCTGTCCGGTCGGTTTGGCTGTGCCGTCGCGTGCGGCGACCCGGCGAAGCACTGCCTTGACGCGCTCGACCAGCAGACGCTGCGAGAACGGCTTGGTGATGAAATCGTCCGCGCCCATCTTGAGGCCGAAAAGCTCGTCAATCTCATCGTCCTTAGAGGTAAGGAAGATGACGGGGAGGTCGGATTTCTGGCGCAGACGGCGCAGAAGTTCCATACCGTCCATACGCGGCATCTTGATATCGAAGATCGCAAGATTGGGCGGACGCGCCGTCAGGCCATCCAGCGCGGACGCGCCATCAGTATAGGTTTCGACCCGATAGCCTTCCGATTCCAGCGCAATGGACACGGAGGTCAGGATGTTGCGGTCGTCGTCGACCAGCGCAATCGTCTGCGTTGCCGAGGCTTCCTTCATGCGAACCTTTCTCCTTCAACTGGCCAACCGGAGGTCCGGCTGGTTACGTCTTTCAGCCGCCAGAAAAACCGGCGAGTTACAGATCGAGCGCCTTATTACACATCGATACTATTACAATGTGCCTGCTTGTGCAGTACAAATTAGGTACAAAATGTGGCGGCGCCAGCAGAAGGGAGCAAACATCCCTCGCCGAATCGCGCTTTGGTTAATATCGAGGCTGAAGCCAGCGCGACGGCCGATCCTGGAAACTCACAGCTCATAACACACAGATTAAACGATTTAAAAAAAATTCAAAAATTTTAAATCGATTAAATATTTGAATTGTCACAATTAATCTGTTTCTGACTGCCGTCATCTATTTCGCGATCAATCTGGCAGTCGCGAAAAGAGACCGATCAATTGTCAAACCATATGGCGGAGACATCATGAGAGAGACCGGCATTCACAACACGGCCGCTTCCATTGCCACTTCAGGACTGAAGGATCTCTCCGCAGTCTTTTACAATCTCGGGGCCGCCCGGCTCTATGAGGAAACCGTCCGCCGGGGCGAAGCCGAACTGTCGGCGCAAGGTGCGCTTGTGGCGCGCACAGGCCAGCACACGGGCCGTTCGCCAAAGGACAAGTTCGTCGTGCGCGATGCAGACACGGAAGATCACGTCTGGTGGGACAACAACAAGCCGATGAGCCGTGAGGCCTTCGAGCTGCTCTATGCCGATTTCATCGACCACGCGAAAGGCAAGGAGCTTTTCGTGCAGGATCTGATCGGCGGTGCCGATGCCGACAACAAGATCAATGCCCGCGTCATCACCGAATATGCCTGGCATTCGCTGTTCATCCGCAATCTTCTGATCCGCCCGGAACAGGAAGCGCTCGCTTCCTATATCCCGGAAATGACGATCATCGACCTGCCATCCTTCAAGGCCGATCCAGAGCGTTATGGCGTACGCACCGAAACGGTGATCGCGGTCGACCTGACCCGCAAGATCGTGCTGATCGGTGGCACCTCTTATGCCGGTGAAATGAAGAAGTCGGTCTTCACGGCTCTCAACTACATACTTCCCGCCAAGGGCGTCATGCCGATGCACTGTTCGGCCAACGAAGGCCCGAATGGCGATACGGCTGTTTTCTTCGGCCTGTCCGGTACCGGCAAGACCACACTTTCCGCCGACCCGACCCGCACGCTGATCGGCGATGACGAGCATGGCTGGGGCGAACATGGTATCTTCAACTTCGAAGGCGGCTGCTATGCGAAGACCATCCGCCTGTCCGCTGAAGCGGAACCGGAAATCTATGCGACCACACAGCGTTTCGGCACGGTGCTGGAAAATGTCGTTCTCGACGAGAACCGGCAGCCGGATTTCGACGACGGTTCGCTGACGGAGAATACCCGTTGCGCTTATCCGCTCGATTTCATCCCGAATGCATCTAAGACGGGCAAGGGCGGACAGCCGAAGAACATCATAATGCTCACCGCCGACGCCTTCGGCGTGATGCCTCCGATCGCCAAGCTGACGCCGGCACAGGCTATGTACCACTTCCTGTCCGGCTACACGGCCAAGGTCGCTGGTACCGAAAAGGGTGTGACTGAACCGGAAGCAACCTTCTCGACCTGCTTCGGCGCACCGTTCATGCCGCGCCATCCGTCCGAATACGGCAATCTTCTGCGCAAGCTGATCGCTGA
This sequence comes from Ochrobactrum sp. CGA5, assembly GCF_006345815.1. Taxonomy (GTDB): domain Bacteria; phylum Pseudomonadota; class Alphaproteobacteria; order Rhizobiales; family Rhizobiaceae; genus Brucella. The sequence goes on from NZ_VCIG01000007.1 coordinate 62,510, forward strand.
GCACAAGGTCGATTGCTGGCTGGTCAATACCGGCTGGACCGGCGGTGCCTATGGCATCGGCAAGCGTATGCCCATCAAGGCAACCCGAGCGCTTTTGGCGGCAGCTCTCGACGGCTCGCTGAACAATGCCGAATTCCGCATTGATCCGAATTTCGGCTTCGCGGTTCCGGTCGACGTACCGGGCGTGGACCCGTCCATCCTTGATCCGCGCTCGACCTGGGCCGACAAGGCTGCCTATGACGCACAGGCCAAGAAGCTGGTCGACATGTTCGTCACGAATTTCGAGAAGTTCGAAAGCCACGTCGATCACGAGGTGAAGGACGCAGCCCCGGCGATCCGTGTTGCTGCAGAATAATTGCTTTTACGCAATACTGAGAAGGAGAGAACCCGGCCATTGTGCCGGGTTTTCTCTTTGAGCCAGCATTCTTTGGTTTGAACATGCATCGCCACGGGATTTTCGTCTTCCGCCAAATCAGTGTATGTCTTCCGGCATGGAAGAGAACCGGAACATCATCCGCATTACCAATCGCCTGTCGGTCCGCGAGGACGACCTTGAGGAGAGCTTCATCCGTGCCTCCGGCCCCGGCGGTCAGAACGTCAACAAGGTTTCCACTGCGGTGCAGTTGCGTTTTCATGCAGCGCGGTCCGGCCTGCCGGAAGATATTCTGTCGCGACTCGTCAAGCTGGCCGGACAGAAAGGCACCAAGGACGGAGATATTCTGATCGAGGCCAATCGTTTCCGAACACAGGAGCGCAACCGACAAGACGCGCGCGAGCGGCTTATCGCGCTTATTGCCAAGGCTGCCGAACCACCGCCGCCGCCACGCAAAAAGACAAAGCCCACAAAGGGTTCGGTCGAACGCCGTCTCAAGGCCAAATCTGGGCGATCCGACATCAAGAAGGGGCGTGGCAAGGTTTCTTACGATTAGAGCGCATCCCGAAAAGGGCGAGGCTGCTTTCGGAAAAGATGCGGGAAAAAACAAATGGATAGCGCGGTTTCAACGGCTCCGTTCTAATCGGAACCGCTCTAAAACATCCAGACTGCGGGAACAAATGACATGACAATCAATTATCGCGAGCTTGAAACCAGCCACGGTCGCATCGCCATCCGTGAAAGCACAGGTGAGGGGGCGCCCTTGCTGATGATCCACGGCAATTCCAGCGCGGGCGCCATATTCGCCCCCCAGCTCGAAGGAGAAATCGGCAGAAAATGGCGGGTGATCGCGCCGGATCTGCCGGGCCATGGTCAATCCGGCGACGCCCTCGACCCGGACCGCAGCTATTCCATGGAAGGCTATGCCGACGCGATGACGGAAGTTCTCGCAAAGCTGGGCATTTTGGATGCGGTCGTCTTCGGCTGGTCACTCGGTGGCCATATCGGCATCGAGATGATTTCACGATATCCCGGCATGCGGGGGCTGATGATTACCGGCACGCCGCCCGTGGCGCGTGAGGAAGTGGGACAGGGATTCAAGAGCGGTCCGGATATGGCACTTGCCGGACAGGAAGTTTTTTCCGCCCGCGATGTCGAATCCTATGCGCGCAGTACCTGCGGCGAACCGTTTGAGGATCAGCTGATCGAGATCGTCGCCCGCACGGACGGACGCGCGCGGCGCATCATGTTCGAAAAATTTGCAGCGGGAACCGGCGGCAACCAGCGCGATATTGTTGCCGATGCCAAACTGCCGATTGCGGTCGTCAACGGTCGCGATGAGCCGTTTGTTGAACTGGATTTCGTCTCGAAAGTCCGTTTCGGCAATCTTTGGGAAGATAAAACCCATATCATCAATGGGGCAGGGCATGCCCCCTTCCGTGAGAAGCCAGCTGTCTTCGACGAGTATCTGCGGCGTTTTATGCGCGACTGCACTGCCTGACCTGCTGCAATCAACAAAAAGACGAAAGGGCCGGATATCCGGCCCTTCTTATAACTTCCTGAGAGCCACTTCTTCGGTCAGATGATCGCTGCCTTTGCGCAGGATCAGATCGGCGCGCGGACGCGTCGGCAGGATATTATCCTTGAGGTTCTTCAGGTTGATATTGTTCCATAGACCTTCGCCAATCGAACGCGCCGCATCTTCCGAAAGCTGCGAATAGCGATGGAAGAAGGATTCCGGATTGACGAAAGCCGTCTCCCGCAGCCGCATGAAGCGGTCAATATACCATTTGTGGATCAGTTGCGTTTCCGCATCAATATAGATCGAAAAGTCGAAGAAGTCGGAAACGAATGGCACCATCTTGCCGTCTTCGGGCAGATCGCGCACCTGAAGCACATTGATGCCTTCAAAAATCAGAATATCCGGCTTGTCCACGATCTGATACTCGCCCGGCAATATGTCGTAGCTCAGATGCGAATAAAGCGGTGCACGAACCTGGCTCATGCCTGCCTTGATCGCTGAGAGAAAACGCAGGACCGCACCGACATCGTAGCTTTCTGGAAAGCCCTTACGCTCCATCATGTTCTGCTCGCGCAGGACTGCGTTAGGGTAGAGAAATCCGTCCGTCGTCACCAGATCGACCTTCGGGCTCGAGGGCCAGCGTGCGAGAAGCTCTTTCAGGATACGCGCCGTCGTGGATTTGCCCACGGCAACCGAACCCGCGATGCCGATAATGAAAGGCGTCTTGAAACTGTCTTCCATATTGAGGAACTGCTTACGCTGCTCAAACAAGAGCTGGCTGGCTTCCACATGTGCGTAGAGCAGGCGAGACAGTGAAAGATAGATGCGCCGCACCTCATCAAGATCAATCGGATCGCCCAGCGAGCGCAGCCGTTTGACCTCTTCATAGGTGAGGGTGAGGGGCGTGTCGGCGCGAAAGCCTGCCCATTCGGTCGCCGTAAAGAAACGGTAAGGCGAGTAACGCGACGGCGTTAGCTGGTCCACTTTTTCCCACATATTGTCGCTGCTCTCCCTCAACGCCAATTCTGCACTAGCAGCTTTCAATTCGCTTTGCATTCAGAGCATTTCCAATTTTTCAAGCAGAGAAAATGCTCTCATCATTTGTTCCATGCATGTCTCCCAAAACCGGTAGCCAATTTTGGAAGACATGCAGTTATACTTTCTAACGACCGGCCTTTTCCTCAAGGCCAGTCTGCGCCGTGCGACGTTGCAACTCTGCAAGAACCTCATCAAGCGGCACATCTGCAACCTTGAGAACCACCAGAAGATGATAAAGCAGGTCAGCGCTTTCCGTGATCACTTCCGCACGGTTGCCTTCAACTGCGGCAATCACCGTTTCAACGGCTTCCTCGCCAAGCTTTTTCGCCGCCCGCGTTTGTCCCTTGGCCACAAGACTTGCCGTATAGGACGAGCCGTCCGTTACGCTGGCACGCTCCGCGACTATCCGTTCAAGATCGGAAAGTGTGAACTCGCTCATCGGGTTTCCTTAAATCTTGTTTTCAACGGACCGGATCAAGCCGCATGGGAATACCAGCTTCGGCCATATAGCGCTTGGCTTCGCCGATCGTATAGGTGCCAAAGTGGAAGATCGACGCGGCCAAAACTGCCGTTGCGTGACCATCACGGATGCCTGCAACCATGTGGTCCAGATTACCAACGCCACCCGAAGCAATAACGGGAACGCGCACGCTGTCGGCAACAGCACGGGTCAATGCCACGTCATAGCCAGCCTTGGTGCCGTCGCGATCCATCGAGGTCAGCAGAATTTCACCAGCGCCCAGCCCAACAACCTTCTGCGCAAATTCCACCGCATCAATGCCGGTCGTCTGACGACCGCCATGGGTGAAGATTTCCCAGCGATCCGCTTCGCCTTCACCCGAAACCTTCTTGGCATCAATCGCCACGACAATGCACTGGTCGCCGAACTTGTCAGCAGCCTCGGCAACAAATTCCGGGTTCTTCACCGCAGCCGTGTTGATCGAAACCTTGTCGGCACCAGCCAGAAGCAGTTTGCGGATGTCAGCGACCTGTCGCACGCCGCCGCCAACGGTCAGCGGCATGAAGCACTGTTCTGCCGTCCGGGCCACCACATCGAAAATTGTCTCGCGATTGTCCGAAGACGCCGTGATATCAAGGAAGCACAGTTCGTCTGCGCCCGCCGCATCATAGGCGCGCGCGGCTTCCACCGGATCACCGGCATCGATCAGATCGACAAAGTTAACCCCCTTGACGACACGTCCATCTTTGACATCAAGACAAGGGATTACGCGTGCTTTCAAAGTCATGCCATTGTTCCCTCATCTGCGCATCCTCGCCGCCGTGCGGCTGCGGGCGACACGGCCCTCAATACAGACAATGCTTCCGCCGGATCGATGCGGCCATCATAAAGCGCGCGACCGGAAATCGCGCCTTCCAGCTTACGCGCATCAGGTGCAGCCAGACGTTTGATGTCATCCATCGAGGCGAGGCCACCTGATGCAATCACCGGGATCGAAACCGCGTCTGCCAGGCCGAGCGTTGAATCCCAGTTGATACCAGCCAGAACGCCGTCGCGGTCGATGTCGGTATAGATGATGGCTGCAACGCCAGCACCTTCAAATTTCTTCGCCAGTTCGACCACGCCCAGCTCGGACGCTTCGGCCCAGCCTTCAACGGCAACATAGCCGCCCTTGGCATCGATGCCGACAGCAACCTGACCCGGAAATTCCTTGCAGGCTTCGATCACCAGTGCTGGATCACGCACGGCAACAGTACCGAGAATGACACGGCGCAGCCCTTTGGAAAGCCAGCTTTCAATATGTTGTAGCGTGCGAATACCGCCGCCAAGCTGAACCGGATTTTTCGTGGCTTTCAGGATCGCTTCCACAGCCTTGCCATTGACGCTTTCGCCAGCAAAGGCACCGTTGAGATCAACCACATGCAGCCATTCAAAGCCCTGATCCTCAAAAGCTTTGGCCTGCGCTGCGGGGTCTTCATTATAGACGGTTGCCTGATCCATGTCTCCGAGCTTGAGGCGCACGCATTGACCGTCTTTCAAATCGATAGCGGGAAAAAGGATCATATCTTCAAGGCTTCCATTTCAGGAAATTGGCAATGAGCGAAAGGCCGAGCAACTGGCTCTTTTCAGGATGGAACTGCGTGCCGATCATGTTGTCGCGGCCAACCATCGCCGTGACATCGCCACCATAATCCGTGACAGCAAGCACGTCCGCTTTGTTCTTCGCGTCGAACATATAGGAATGCACGAAATAGGCATGCAAACCGTTCTCGCCGGTGTCGATACCGTCAAAGACCGGATGCGAATGTTTCACGTGAATCCTGTTCCAGCCGATCTGCGGAATCTTGAGCGCAGGATCAGACGGTGCCATTGCGCGCACATCGCCGGCGATCCAGCCAAGACCCTCGGTCACTTCCTTTTCCAGCCCGCGCTCGGACATGAGTTGCATGCCGACACAGATGCCAAGGAATGGATGGGCTTTTTTCAGAACCACATCTTCAAGCGCTTCCACCATGCCTGAAACGGCATGCAGGCCGCGACGGCAATCGGCATAGGCGCCGACGCCCGGAAGCACGATGCGATCAGCGCTCGCCACCCGATCAGCATCTGCTGTGAGTTCTACCTCGGCATTCACACCGCTCTCATGGGCGGCACGCTCAAAGGCCTTGGTGGCCGAGCGAAGATTGCCGGAACCATAGTCGATAATTGCAACACGCATTTTCAGTTTTCTCCGCGATGACCGACAAACCCGATCGTCGAGCCCAATGAGGAATAGGTGGGGCGAGGGGCCTTTTGCGCCCATTCCGGTGCAGGCGTTTGCGCTGAAACTGTCGTCAGGACCATTGCAGGCTGATCAGCTTCTTCGAGACCGTAGAAATAGCGGACTTCCGCTTCATCCAGATCAGAAGCATCGATGACGGCTTTTTCCACAAACCCCTGACGTTTGAGCTTGGATATCCTCCAATTGACGCCCTCCAGCGCCACAAACAGAGAAACCAGCAAGGTCAGAAACGGAATCACATCAGCTATGCCGAAATAAGTACCGACAAGTCCAAGCAGGATCGAAATGCCCAGAACGGCAAACGCTTCAAACCACAAACGTTGAGTCAGAAGCCAAACGAAGGGAAGGACCAGCGCCAGAACATGGAATCCGTCGCGCACGAAAATTGCCTTTTCAGCATCTTTACTATCGCTCGGTTCCAGCACGACATATTGCGCCATGACTTGTCCTTTCGTTCGGGGTCTATCCCTTTAACGAACCCTTGGTGGAGGGGATTGCATCCTTCTGGCGCGGATCGGTTTCAAGCGCTGTACGCAGAACCCTTGCCACGGCCTTGAAAATCGACTCTGCAATATGGTGATTGTTAGCACCATAATGGTTGTTGATATGAAGCGTGATGCCAGCGTTCATGGCAAAAGCCTGGAAGAATTCGCGCACCAGCTCGGTATCGAATGTGCCGATCTTGGCAGTTGTAAAATTCACGTTCCAGACCAGAAAGGCCCGTCCCGAAACATCGACGGCAGCACCAGTCAGCGTATCGTCCATGGCAAGATCCATCGACGCATAACGCACGATGCCGCGACGCTCGCCCAAGGCTTTCGCCACAGCCTGACCCAATGCAATGCCGGTATCTTCCACCGTGTGATGATCATCAATATGCAGATCACCCTTGGCCATCACGCGCATGTCAATGAGCGAATGTCGGGAAAGCTGCTCCAGCATATGATCGAAGAAGCCGACACCGGTGGTGATGTCAAACTTGCCGTTACCGTCCAGATCGACGGAAACGGCAATGCTCGTTTCCTTGGTCGAACGTTCGATGCTTGCTTTGCGGGCGCTTTCTGCAGTCATAAGCTTTCCTCATTCAATAGCTTGGAGGCGTTCTAGAACAGCTTGCCCACTTTGCCAATTCCTTTTGCCGGGTTGGCAAGCTGCAAATCGGCATTTGCAATTCGTCCGTACGTTCTTAAATATTCTCAGCGAAGCACGATTCATCCACCGCTGGCTGGCCGAACCTGTTTCCTCAACAGAGCGCATCCCGAAAAGTGCAAAGCGGTTTTCGGAACCAGATGTGCGACAAAAGCAGTTAGAGTATTTCCAATGATTCAAGCAAAACAGGAAATGCTTTAGATCAAGGGGCGTCTGCAATTGCCTTCCGGGATTGCATATGCCGCCAAAGGAGCATCCATGATCGAACATAATCCCACGACGATCTACGGCACGACTATCGTTACCGTTCGCAAGGGCGGCAAGGTCGTCATCGCGGGCGACGGACAGGTTTCGCTCGGCAATACCGTCATGAAGGGCAATGCGCGAAAGGTTCGCCGCATCGGCAAGGGCAATGTGATTGCCGGTTTCGCAGGTGCAACCGCCGATGCCTTCACCCTTCTGGAACGCCTCGAAGCGAAACTCGAACAATATCCAGACCAGCTTATGCGGGCTTCTGTCGAACTTGCCAAGGACTGGCGCACTGATCGCTACTTGCGCAAGCTGGAAGCCATGATGCTGGTCGCCGACAGCAAGGTGACGCTGGCGCTGACCGGCACCGGCGATGTGCTTGAACCCGAACATGGCGTGATGGCCATCGGTTCCGGCGGCAACTATGCGCTGGCTGCTGCCCGCGCGCTGGTCGATACGGACAAGTCCGCCGAGGAAATCGCCCGCAAGGCGATGGATATCGCTGCCGATATTTGCATCTACACCAACCACAACATCATCGTGGAAAGCCTGGACGCAGAATGAGCTCGCTCGCACAGGCTTCAAAACTGAGTGCGCAACGCTGGGGTCTGGGTGCCCTTATCGTTTTCGCCATACTCGCGGTCCAAGCCTTATGGCTTTACCTCGACGGGCGGATCGCTATGTGCGAATGCGGGACCATAAAGTTATGGTCTGGTTCGCTGATGACCGAAAACTCGCAGCATATATCCGACTGGTATACGCTGTCACACGTCATCCATGGCTTTCTGTTCTACTGGCTGTTCACGGTCATTGCACCCAAAGCCCCGCTCGGCTTGAGACTTGCAGCTGCGGTCGGCATCGAAGCCGTATGGGAACTGGTCGAGAACTCGAACTTCATCATCGAGCGCTATCGGGCAAATACGTCCTCGGTGGACTATTTCGGCGACAGCATCGTGAATTCGGTCTCAGACACGGTTGCCGCCCTGTTCGGCTTTCTGATTGCATCCAAACTACCAACGAAAATAACCGTCGCCATCGCGCTGTTCTTTGAAGTTCTGGCGCTGATCGTCATTCGCGACAATCTTACGCTCAACGTGATCATGCTGCTGCATCCGTTCGAGTTCATCAAGCAGTGGCAAAGTGGGTTATAATTATGAGTAATTTCTCTCCCCGTGAGATCGTCTCCGAACTCGACCGCTTCATCATCGGCCAGAACGACGCCAAGCGCGCGGTCGCTATCGCGCTGCGCAATCGCTGGCGTCGCCAGCAGCTCGAAGGCCAGATGCGCGAAGAGGTAATGCCAAAGAATATCCTGATGATCGGACCGACCGGCGTCGGCAAGACGGAAATTTCCCGGCGCCTCGCAAAACTGGCCGGTGCGCCATTCGTCAAGGTGGAAGCAACCAAGTTCACCGAAGTCGGCTATGTCGGCCGCGACGTCGAGCAGATCGTTCGCGATCTCGTCGAGGTTGCCATCACGCTCGTCCGTGAAAAACGCCGCGAGGACGTGAAGGCCAAGGCGCATCTCAATGCAGAAGAACGGGTGCTGGATGCGCTGGTTGGCAAGACCGCCAGCCCCGCCACTCGCGACAGCTTCCGCAAGAAATTGCGCAATGGCGAAATGGACGACAAGGAAATCGAAATCGAAGTCGCCGATACCGGCTCGGGTCCAAGCTTTGAAATTCCGGGTATGCCGGGCGCCAATATCGGCGTCATGAACCTGTCCGACATGCTGGGCAAGGCCATGGGCGGACGTACCAAGACACGCAAGACCACAGTCAAGGATTCCTATCCGATCCTGATCAACGATGAATCCGACAAGCTTCTGGATCAGGACCAGATCGTGCAGGAAGCGCTCCGCGTCACCGAAGACGAAGGCATCGTGTTCATCGACGAAATAGACAAGATCGCATCGCGCGAAGGCGGTATGGGTGCCGGTGTGTCACGCGAAGGCGTGCAGCGCGATCTGCTGCCGCTGGTAGAGGGCACGACGGTTGCAACCAAATACGGACCGGTCAAGACCGACCACGTATTGTTCATCGCATCCGGTGCGTTCCACGTGTCCAAACCGTCCGACCTGCTGCCGGAATTGCAGGGCCGTCTGCCGATCCGAGTGGAACTCAACGCGCTGACGCGCGAAGACTTCCGCCGCATCCTGACAGAAACCGAAGCGAGCCTGATCAAGCAGTATATCGCTCTGATGGAGACGGAAGAGGTGAAGCTCGACATCACCGATGACGCCATCGACGCCTTGGCCGATATTGCTGTCGATCTGAATGCAACAGTAGAAAATATCGGTGCGCGTCGGCTGCAGACGGTGATGGAACGCGTTCTGGACGAGATTTCATTCACCGCGCCCGACAAAACCGGTGCGACATTCGTCATCGATGCGGCCTATGTAAAAGACAAGATCGGCAGCCTTGCCAAGAATACAGATCTGTCGCGCTTCATCCTGTAAAAGTGGCCATAAAGCCACGGAGCGAGTTCACTTTCGTAAATACTGCAAAAACCCCTCGACTTGCATCGGGGGGTTTTTTATTTTCGCCGCAAATTTTCCCGTATATTCACGATAGCAGGACAGTTCCCTTACAATGATCAGAATAATGGGCGCAAAGCCGCGACGTACCTTTGCCGGATTTGTCCTGGCTATCAGCCTTGCCTGCCAGAGCGCCTATGCGGCAACGGTCGTGCCCCCGGGCAATCGCAATTTGGAACAGCCGCCGATTCCCGGCGCATCGGCCAAGCGCACGCGTGAGCTCAGCACGACATACGAGAAGAAATATCAGAAGATCTACAATCTCCTGAAAAAGGATGCCTCGCTGCGCTCCAAGATCCGGTCGACAGCAGCAGCCTATGGCATTGATCCTGTCCACATCGTCGGCGCGATTGTGGGCGAGCACACCTATAATGTCGACGTCTACGACCGGCTCCAGACCTACTACGTCAAAGCCATGTCCTATGTGAACCAAGGCGTAAGCTTCGGCTACAATGGTGAAAGCATCGGTCAGTTCATCAAACGACCGGAATTTGCCGACTGCCTGAAATTCAAGGACAGCTATTCGCTATGGTCCTGTCGCGAAAATGTCTGGAACAAAAGTTTCCGCGGCAGATCGGTCGACGGCAACGCATATCCCAACAATCGTTTCAGCGCGGTTTTCTTCCAGCCGTTCTATGCCGGGCAGACGTTCGGTCTCGGTCAGATCAATCCGCTGACAGCCTTGCAAATGTCCGACATGGTGCACCGCGTTTCTGGCCTGCCTAAACTCGATGCCGAAGACGGAAATGCCGTCTACAAGACGATCATGGATCCAGATCTGACCTTGCCTTACATTGCAGCAACGTTGAAACAGTCGATCAACGCCTACCGACAGATTGCCGATTTCGATATTTCGAAAAATCCTGGGCTGACGGCAACGCTCTACAACACCGGTGGCGCAGAAGCACGAGCCCGGGCGCTGGCCAGCGAAAATGCCAAACGAAAAGCTGCTGGCCAGGAACCGACGCTACCGCAGGAAAACTACTATGGCTGGCTGGTGAATTCCAAGCTCGACGAGCTTAAGGCGCTTTTCTAATTTATCTGAACGGGTTTGATACCACGGCGGCGCTTGCGCGCTGCCTCTATTTCTTCGCTGAGATGCCTTATTGTCTCGCGGTCTATGATGCGGATATTGCGCGCCAGAAGATTGGCGAGTTCCGTGGCCTGCGGTGACAGGCCAGACGTGTCGATCACCACGCGGGGATGCGATACGGCGGCAAGATTCTGCAACTCTTCCGCCTCGTCCCAGATGATATTGAAGTAGGTGATGATACGCTGAAGCAGGTCCCAGGTCGGCTGGCCGCGCCGGCCATGTTCCAGTGCAGACAGATAGGCGGGTGAAACGCGAAGCGCTGCCGCCATATCCTTCTGCGTCACACCGCGTTCTTCCCGCAATTCACGCAGGCGTATTCCAAATGGCGTCATCGCGGCCTGCTTCCTCCCGGCAGTATCTGCTGTGCTTTGTTTTGGGTCTGGCGGCGAAGCCGTACATAAAGGGCGCCATGCCCGCCATGATGCCGAGCCGCATCCTCATAGGCACTCACCAGAAGCCGGAACAGCGGTGTAGAGAACCAATGGGGCACCGCCTGTCGCAAAATTCCTTCGCTACCAAATGAACGGCCTTTGCCGGTAATGACCATGACATGACGCAAGCCACGTGCATGAGCGCTGACCAGAAATCCATAGAGCAGGCCGTGCGCCTCTCCCTGCGTGAGACCATGCAGATCGATGCGGGCCTCAATATCAACACGGCCTTTTGCAAGCTTTCTATGCGTCGGCTTGTCGAGTGACCGAATCTGCATTTCGCCGAGCGCCGACAAGCCCTTCTTCGGTTTGCTCGTTTCGACCACAGGCTGAAGCTTCGCCTTGGGAGGGCGCTTGTCTTCTTCCGCCATCAACGATTCGAAGTCGGGAAGCTCATCCTGTTTCGCGTTTGGCTTGATCAGGGGCTTTGCGGTTTTCGCAACCGCTTCCCACAGGATACGGTCTTCGGGCCGCAAATAATCCTTTTCCGGCTTTCCGGTCTCGCGCGCCATCCCGCTCAGGCCTCCAGAAGCCCGCGCGGCACAAGCGCATAAAAGTCGGCATCATCCTTCACGCCGCCGGCGATCTCGCCTGCAGTATCGCCGGAGCCTGCGAACAGATCGCCGCGGGCGGGGCCAACGATCGCCGTTCCCGTATCCTGCGCGATCATCAGGCGTGCAAAGGGTTCGCCGTCAAAGACAGTGACATTGGGTGCGCTAATATAGATCGGCGTTCCGAATGTGTGGAGTAATTTGTCGACAGCAAGCGAACGCCCGGCAGTCAGCGGGACTTTTGCTGCCGCAATCGGACCGGCGTTAGGGTCGTCCACCGGAGCTTCCCGGAAAAAAATGTAGGATCGGTTCTGCCAGATGAGTTCATCGGCCTTGTCTGGATGCTCGGTCAGCCAGCGGCGGATCGACTGCATGGAAATCTCTGAAGCCGGAATTTCACCATTCGCAACCAAAATACGGCCAATGCCTGTAAACGGGTGGCCGGATTTGGCTGCATATGTAATGCGCATCAACCCACCATCGCGCAGTTTGAGGCGCGCAGCACCCTGCACATGCGCGAAAAAGGCATCGACCCGGTCGGCGATAAAAGCAATTTCCAGCCCGCGCCCGGAAAGGCATCCCTGTTCGATTGTCCGACGGTCGTCATATTCCGCAAGACCGGTCTTGGTTCGACGCGCAAAGGCAAAGGACGGATCGAGGCCCGCCGGGCGGTTTTCGTCTGTTACCTTCACAAGGTCGTCGGGCTGGCGCAGGAAGGGCACTTTGAACCGGCCGTCGGCCTGGAGAGAAGCTTCGATCTCCGGTTCATAGAAAGCGGTGACAAAGCCTTTTCCCTGATTGGCAGCGATCTGGCAGGGGGTGAAATTCCGTTCAAAAAAAACGCGTGCATCTTCCACACCCGGATTGTCGAGGTTGCGCGCGGCCGCAAAGATCGGCTCCAGGGCCTCGAAACGGATGCCGAGACCGCCGCTCTTGTAAGTTTGGTGTGACGCATAATCGGCAGAACGGCGAAACGCAGCGAATGCTGCAGACTGATCGTCCCGGTTCCAGCCCGGACAATCGGAAAAAGCCACCGGGCGCAAAATCCTCGCCAAGCCGTTCATCGCCGCATCCGTCTAACTATGCACAAACAAAAAGGCCGCTGAGGTGGGTCAGCGGCCCGATTCACACGCTTTCTCTTAGTCTTCCGCCTCGGTCGCGACAAGCTTCCAATTTGGATCACGCGATCGTGTATCGCGGGCAAACGTCCAGAGATCCTTAATCTCAAGCACATTTTCCGGATCACCATCGATCAGTTTTCCGTCCTTGTCATAGGTGGAGGAAATCATCTGGCTGACGATGTTGACCGTCACGTGCGCTTCCGATCCTTTCATCTCGGCACCGGCAACTTCTGCCTTATCAATGCCAACAAAGGACGAACGCACGCTTTCACCGCGGGCTTCACGCTCATCAATTGCCGAAACGAACCCCTCAAAAACATCTTTGGAGAGCAGGTTCTTCAGAACATTTCGATCACCGTCGGCGAAGGACATTACGATCATTTCATAAGCGATCTTCACGCCATCCACGAAGCTGGGCGGATCGAACGATGGATCGGCAGCATAAATCGCGCGCAGACCATCATTGACCGGCGTACCAGCCGGAGCGGCTTTGTCGATAGCGGTGAAATCTTTTTCGCCCGCACGGCGTGGCAGGGAAACGACGTTGTCCATTTCACCGCTGGCCGGTGAAGTATCGGCACTGCGAGCTGATGTGTAAGGATCGAAGGGAGGTTTTTCACTTCCGGTACGACGGCCAAGAACATTCCTCAGCTGGAGAAAGATAATCACCGCTGCGATGAAGAAGAATATCGTGCCAAAATCAAAAAATTCCATGCCGCCTGCCGCTAATTGAAGGAACAGGCATTTCGCCTTTCCCTATCCCTAGTTTGTATTTCATACATATAGATCGGCTTACGTCATCATTCAAATCCCGATCATGCGTACCTATTTGATATTGCATGACAGACAGTTTCAATTTCGTTCCGAACCTGAAAAAGTTACAATTCCGGCTAAACTGAAAAAGTGAAGCCAAACAACAAAGGTCGTAATTTACGTGTCCTCCTCTCTCGCCCCACTCATCATGCTGGCGATGCCCTTCATCGAAATTGCCGGTTTCGTCATCATCGGCAGCAAGATCGGCGTTTTCGCGACTTTGGGTCTTATTATTCTGAGCGCAATGCTGGGTTTCTTTCTGCTGCGTGTTCAGGGCATCGGGCTTTTGCAGCGCATTCGCACCGAAGCCGCGGCTGGTCGCGTACCGGATCGCGAAATGGTGCATGGCGCCATGCTGGTTTTGGCGGCGATCCTGCTGATTGTGCCCGGCTTTGTGAGCAGCGCTATCGGCATTTTGCTGTTCATTCCGTTCATTCGCGATTTCATGTGGGAGAAATTCATGCGCGGTCGCATGGTCGTCGCTACGACCACGCGCTATTCGGACAGTTATGGACACCAGCGCCCAGGTTCAAATCCGCGTCAGGACCATATCATCGATCTCGATCCCGAGGATTACACCACAAGGCCGAATGAAAACTCGCCATGGAAAGACGACCGCAAAGATCATTGAATGCGCAAATACTAACCTAAAAAGCCTTTCTTGCCTCATGTCCGCGCACATGCTAGCCAAACATTCCGACCTTTCGGTGCAAGCTGAATGCAGCTCGCGCCGGAGAGGACAAAAATTTTAATCATCGATAGAAGGCATACCCATAATGAGCGATAAGGCCGCGGGCGAAGTAAAGAACGGGAATGGCGCGACGGCTGAGCCGTCCCTCAACATTCTGGCGCAATATGTGAAGGACCTTTCCTTTGAGAGCCCCGGCGCGCCGCTGTCGCTGCGTCCGCGCGAAAAGGCACCGTCCATCAACATCAACGTGAACGTAAACGCCAATCCGCTTTCCGAAACGGATTTCGACGTTGTGCTGACGCTGGAAGCCAAGGCCGTTGACGGCAAGGATGTCCTCTTCAACACCGAACTCGTCTATGGCGGCGTGTTTCGCATTCAGGGCATCCCGCAGGAGCACATGCTTCCGCTTCTGTTCATCGAATGCCCGCGTCTTCTGTTCCCGTTCGCTCGCCAGATCATTGCTGACGCGACGCGCAACGGTGGCTACCCGCCGCTGATGATCGACCCGATCGATTTCGCGCAGATGTTCCAGCAGCGTATGGCCGAAGAACAGGCCAAGTCCGCTGTAAAGAGCTGATCGACTGCTTCATGATGCAAAAAGCCCGGCTGAGCCGGGCTTTTTTCGTTCAGGGTAGATATTTTTTCCAGATGGCCTTGTCCCCCAACTTACCGACAAGCGCCGCGTGTGCAGCGCGCTCTGCATCGGAAACCCGTGGCGCAATAGGCCTCGGGCGGGAGGCAAGAACAATTGACACAGCGCTCTGCCCGGTATTGTTGCCGCTTGTGACATCGCCCATGCTAAGTCCAAGCGCCGTCTGCTTGCCGCCGATCAGTTCGATATAGACTTCAGCCAAAATCTCGGAATCGAGCAATGCGCCGTGCAGGGTACGGTGTCCATTTTCGATGCCATAGCGTTTGCACAGCGCATCGAGCGAATTTGGCCCCATCGGATGCTTGCGGCGAGCAAGCGCCAATGTGTCGATAATGCGTTCCGACTGGATTTCAGCCTGTCCAAGCCTTGCCAGTTCAGCGTTGATGAAGCCGAGGTCGAACATGGCATTGTGTGCCACCAGCTTAGCACCATCGAAAAACTCGAGAAACTCGTCCAGAATTTCCGCGAATGTCGGCTTGTCCAGCAATTGTTCATTGCTGATGCCGTGCACCGCGAGCGCCTCTGGGTGAACCTGACGTCCCTGCGGGTTGATGTATTTATGGAAAGTACGGCCTGTGGGGAACTTGTTGATCAGTTCCACGCCGCCGATTTCGATCACACGGTCCTCAAGCCTTTCCAGACCGGTGGTTTCCGTATCGAAAACGATTTCACGCATTGAAGAACCTCTCAGGACATACTTTGAGCACACTATAACACGCTGCCGGCCACTATTCGGTGGCGACCGCCGGCTTTCCACTCAATTCCGCAATGATGTCGGCAATCTGGCGGCGTAGATTATCGAAACTCCCGCTTGTATCGAGAATGAAGTCGGCTCTTGCGCGCTTTTCCGCATCCGGCGTCTGGCGCGCGAGAATGGCATCGAGCTTCTGTTCCGTCATGCCCGGTCGCGCAAGCACACGAATGCGTTGCACCTCGGCCGGGGCAGAGACAACGACGATCTTGTCCACGCGCTTGTCTCCGCCTGTTTCAAAAAGCAGTGGAATATCGATCAGCGCCAGAGGCGCGCCAGCTTCTTCCGCACTCTGGCGAAAAACCTCTTCTTCCTCACGCACAAGCGGATGAACGATGGCTTCGAGCTTTTTCAAGGCTTCGGGGTTTCCGATAACGGCTGCGGAAAGCTTTTCCCGATTGACCGTGCCGTCTTCCACCGTACCCGGAAACACAGCCTCGATCAGTGGTGCCGCACGACCCGAATAAAGCCGATGTACCGCATCGTCGGCGCTATAGATCGGAACACCGGCTTCGGCGAACATGTTCGCCGCCGTTGTCTTTCCCATCCCGATGGAACCGGTTAGCCCGAGTACGATCATAGAGCACCAGCCTTTGCCATATCCGCCAGAATATGCTCACGCAGCGCTTTCGTCACTTGCGGCCTTTCGCCGAACCAGCGCTCGAAACCCGGAACGGCCTGATGCAGCAACATGCCAAGCCCATCCACAGTCACCAGACCGGCTTCCTCGGCTTTTTTCAGGAATGGCGTCTTGAGCGGCACATAAACAATATCGGTCGCAACTGTCTTTCGCGACGCCTTGCCGAAATCGAGCGGAAATGTTTCGTGCTCGTCATGCCCGCTCATGCCAAGCGATGTTGTGTTGACGATCAATCCGGCATCGGAGACCAGATTTTGCACCTGATCCCAGCCATGTGCCGAGACACGCGGTCCGAAATGGGTCGCGAGATCTTGCGCCCGGCTCACCGTCCGATTGACGATGGCGACTTTCTTAAAGCCGCGCGACAAAAGCGCGTGAACGATTGCCCGGCTTGCACCACCCGCACCCAGGACAAGCGCACTGTCGGCATCGTCCCAGTCGGGGGCCGACGCATCGAGATTGGCCGCAAAGCCGTAGGCATCGGTATTGCCACCACAAAGCCTGCCATTTTCCAGCCAGAGGGTATTGACCGCACCAATAGCTTTGGCGGCTTCATCCAGACTTTCCGCGGCAGCATAGGCCGCTTCCTTGTGCGGAATGGTGACGTTGCCACCGGCAAAACCGTTTTCGGCAAGCGACGAAGCAAAAGCGCCGAAATCCTCCGGCTTCACTTCTATCGCCTCATAAGAACCATCGATCCCAAGTTCCCTGAGCCAGAAACCATGGATCAGCGGCGACCGCGAATGCTTGATAGGAAAGCCGGTGACAAACGCCTTCTTAGCCATCGATCAGTTTTTCCTTCCGCAGTTCAGCCAGCAGCGGTAACAACGGCAGACCGACAATCGTGAAATAATCGCCTTCGATCTTCTCGAAAAGCTGAATGCCCGCTCCTTCAACCTGATAGGCACCGACGCTCGAAAGCGCGACGTCCCCGACACGACCGAGATAACGCCCGACAAAGCCCGGATCGAGATCGCGCATGGTCATGCGGGCAATCGAAACGTGACGCCACAGGGATTTGCCATCCTTCACCAGCGCGACAGCACTGTTCAACTGGTGGGTCTTGCCAGAAAATTTCAGAAGCTGGCGGCGCGCCGCTTCCATATCTGCGGGCTTGTGGAAAATCTCGTCGCCGAGCGACAATGTCTGGTCGCAGCCGATCACCACCGCGCCGGGGTTCTTCTCGCTCACATCGATCGCCTTCGCCTCGGCCAGAACCTGTGCGACTTCTTCCGGCGTGGCGCCCGTTTCATAAAGCGGGGCTTCTACCGCGCGCTCGTCGATATCCGCGCTTGCTGTTGAAAACTCTATGCCGGCATTTTTCAACAAAGCTGAACGGAAAGGGCTTTTGGAGGCGAGAACGAGTTTGTCCGTCATGGCTGCAATCCTTGTTTATGCCTTTTCGCTATGCGCGCGGAGCAGCGCCAGAATGGCGGCTGCGGTTTCCTCAATCGACCGGCGCGATACATCAATGATCGGCCAGCCGTGCCGGTTGCATATATTACGCGCATAAGCCAGTTCTTCCGATATGGAAACGCGATCCGTATAAAGCCCTGTATCCAGCGACGGCACATTGCCGAGTGGCCGGTTTTGACGGATTTGCGAAATCCGTTCGGCTGTCGCGACCAGCCCCACGATCAACGGCCGTTTCGCCGTGAAAAGCACCTCGGGCAGGGGAATCCCCAGCACAATCGGAACATTGGTGGCCTTGATGCCGCGATTGGCGAGATAGATGCTTGTCGGGGTCTTGGAAGTGCGTGAAATACCGACAAGAATGACGTCGGCTTCCTCGATATCATAAGGCAGTTGCCCGTCATCATGTTCCATCGTGAAATTAAGCGCGTCGATCCGCCGGAAATAATCGGCATTGAGGACATGCTGCGCGCTGGCGCGGCGATGGGCCGGTGCGCCTAGATAGGATTGAAACGTATTCAGCACCGGTTCCAACACAGACACGCTCGGCACGCCCATTTCGGCGCAGGATTCGTCAATGATCGCCGCCAGTTTCTGGTCGACTATTGTATAGAGCACGATGCCAGGTTCCGCATCGATGCCCTCAAGAACCTTGCGCAACTGTTTTTCGGTGCGGATCAGCGGATAGATATGCTCGATGGCACGCGCATTGGCATATTGCGCCGCTGCCGCTCGGCCAGCCGCCAAGAGAGTCTCTCCCGTCGCATCAGAAATCAAATGAAGATGAAAGTAGGAAAGCGGTCTGGTCACAGTTTTGTTGCCCTCCTGTTGACGGCTGTGCGTAAAGGCCGAACGTCTTCCACAAGCCATGGCAGGCCGTGGGAAACTTGGCAAGTCATCCACAATGGGCGAACATGTGGCGAGCGGTCTTCAACATGTGTGGACAAGACTCATGAAAACGCGAAATCCCGTCTTAATTCCCAGCTTTTCCACATATGCGCATGAACTGCGTCAATTGGTAACCCTTTATATTAAAAGAAAGAACTGAGTTTTCATTGTATTTGATCAGACTATCGGTGAATGATTGCACAGGATGAAGTGTCAAACGCGGAACTGTGGGGAAAACAGGGGCAGACCTTAATCCCCGATTCCAACAGACTCTAAGAATCAAAAGATTCCTGAATCATCCTTTCTTTATGAGAGCCGGACTGGATAACTTCAGACCAAAGCCGGATCAGCTAACCAACAGGGCGGATAGAAATCAGATGAAGCGCAAAGTCTTGAGAGTGATCGACGGTGAAACGGTCTTTCCACCTCCCATCTGGATGATGCGCCAAGCCGGACGCTATCTTCCCGAATATCGCGAGACGCGTAAAAAGGCAGGGAGCTTTCTCGATCTTTGCTATTCGCCCGATCTTGCTGTCGAGGTGACGCTTCAACCAATCCGCCGGTTTGGCTTTGATGCAGCCATTCTCTTTTCGGATATTCTTGTCATTCCCCACGCCCTTGGACGCGACCTTCGGTTTGAAGAAGGCAAGGGGCCCTTGATGACACCGATTGATGCAGACGAGATTTTCTGGCTCGAGACGGAAGGGGTCGCCAAAAGGCTGGAGCCGGTCTATGAGACGGTTCGGTTGCTGCGGGAGCAGCTGCCCGACGAAACCACGCTGCTCGGCTTCTGTGGCGCTCCTTGGACTGTTGCGACCTATATGATCGCCGGTCATGGCACACCGGACCAGGCACCAGCCCGTCTTTTCGCCTACCGCTTCCCGGAAGCTTTTGAAAAGCTCCTGAACGATCTTGCCGATGTTTCCGCCGAGTATCTCATCGAACAGCTCGATGCCGGTGCTGATGCGGTCCAGATTTTCGATTCATGGTCGGGCGTTCTGGATGAGGATTGCTTTGAGCGTTTCTGTATCCGGCCCGTTGCACGGATCGTCCAGAAGGTAAGGGCGGTTTATCCGGAGGCCCGCATCATCGGCTTCCCGAAAGGGGCAGGGATACTTTATGCAGGCTATCGCGAAAAGACTGGAGTGGACGCTCTTGGTCTCGATTGGTCCGTTCCCTTTTCATTTGCCGCTGCGCTCCAAGAAGAAGGCGCGATACAGGGCAATCTCGATCCGCTGCGTGTGGTAGCAGGCGGCAATGCGCTGGATGAAGGCGTGGACACTATCCTCGAACGTCTCGGCCAAGGCCCGTTGATTTTCAATCTTGGGCACGGGATTACACCACAGGCACCGATCGAAAATGTACATCGTATGATTGATCGGATTCGTGGAGGGAAATCATGAGCCAGACAGCTCCAGAAAATCGCGGCTCGGCAGTTGCCATACGCACTGTCGTTTCGCTGGTCGTCGTGGCGCTCGGCGTTTGGGCATTGTTTCACGTGAATCCAGCCGATGCCTATCTCTGGATCAAATCGCTGCACGTGATCGCCGTCATAGCCTGGATGGCGGGAATGCTCTATCTGCCGCGCCTGTTCGTCTATCATTGTGCCGCAAAGCCCGGTTCCGAAACATCGGAGACCTTCAAGGTTATGGAAAAGCGCCTTCTGCGCTTCATCATCAATCCGGCCATGATCGTGAGCTGGATTGCCGGTCTTTGGATGGCCTGGGAAGTCTTCGGTTTCCAGGGCGGCTGGCTGCATGCGAAACTGCTGCTGGTTGTGCTGATGTCCGGTCTGCACGGCTATCTGGCAAAATCCACGCGGCTATTCGCTGAAGACCGCAACATGCGCTCGGCCAAACATTGGCGAATCATGAATGAAGTGCCGACGGTTCTGATGATTCTGATCGTCATACTGGTAATCGTTAAACCGTTCTGATTCCACTAAACAGTTCCAGCAGAGTAGGAAGTGGCTTTGCTGGAACTGTTTAGAAACAGGTAGTTAGATCGATCTGGCTCTGGTCGGCGTTTCTCCGGCGTCGTTCACAATCAAAACCGATTGCCGGTTTTCTGCCATTTTTCTGTTGCAGAAATTTTCCGCTATCCCTACATGAGACTTGCTCTGCATGCTTCAAATCGGTATGTAGTAAGCCTCTTCCCTTCAAGACAGCAGGCCTTCGATGCCGGTCACGATCTTCAGGTGGCCACCTTTCCGAACAACTGCATTTTCTCCTTACATTTTAAAAAGAGTTCCTCATCCATGCAGGAAATGAAACTACAAGAACTAAAGAACAAGACACCGGTGGAGCTGCTGGCTTTCGCCGAAACGCTTGAGGTCGAAAACGCGAGCGCCATGCGCAAGCAGGAACTGATGTTCGCGATCCTCAAGAAGCTGGCGGCTCAGGACGTCGAAATTATCGGCGAGGGCGTCGTTGAAGTGCTGCAGGACGGATTTGGCTTCCTGCGTTCTGCCGATGCCAACTATCTGCCCGGCCCTGACGATATTTATATTTCACCCTCGCAGCTGCGTCGTTTTTCTCTCAAGACCGGTGACACGGTCGAAGGCCCGATCCGCGGCCCCAAGGAAGGCGAGCGTTATTTCGCGCTGCTCAAGGTTAATACGATCAATTTTGAAGACCCGGAAAAAATCCGACACAAGGTTCACTTCGACAATCTGACGCCGCTCTACCCGAACGAGCGCTTCAAGATGGAACTGGAAGTTCCAACCTCCAAGGATCTTTCGCCGCGCGTCATCGATCTGGTGGCCCCGCTCGGAAAGGGCCAGCGCGGTCTCATCGTCGCTCCGCCACGTACCGGTAAGACTGTTCTTCTCCAGAACATTGCCCATTCGATCACTGCAAATCATCCAGAATGCTATCTGATCGTTCTCCTGATCGACGAGCGTCCGGAAGAAGTGACCGACATGCAGCGCTCCGTGAAGGGGGAAGTGATTTCCTCGACCTTCGATGAACCGGCTGCACGTCACGTTCAGGTGGCCGAAATGGTCATCGAAAAGGCTAAGCGCCTTGTCGAACATGGTCGCGATGTTGTGATCCTGCTGGACTCGATCACACGTCTCGGCCGCGCCTACAACACGGTTGTGCCGTCTTCCGGCAAGGTCCTGACCGGCGGTGTGGACGCCAATGCATTGCAGCGCCCGAAGCGCTTCTTCGGTGCTGCGCGTAACATCGAAGAAGGCGGTTCGCTTACCATCATCGCAACCGCGCTGATCGATACGGGTAGCCGTATGGACGAAGTGATCTTTGAAGAATTCAAGGGCACCGGCAACTCGGAAATCGTGCTCGACCGCAAGGTTGCAGACAAGCGTATCTTCCCGGCCATGGACATTCTCAAATCCGGCACCCGCAAGGAAGACCTGCTGGTTCCGCGCGCCGATCTGCAGAAGATCTTCGTTCTGCGCCGTATCCTCGCACCGATGGGTACGACCGATGCGATCGAATTCCTTATCGACAAGCTCAAGCAGACCAAGAGCAATTCGGAATTCTTCGACTCGATGAATACCTAAACATTGTCCGGTTCAAACCGTTTGAGAAGCGCCGCACGGGAAACCATTGCGGCGCTTCTTGTTTCAGGAAGTTTTGCCGAGAAGCAGTCGTAATGCGTCGGCGCTTTCAACGGGTGGCAGGCACACATGGCCCTTGCAGAACCAGGCCGACGGATGCGCAGGCTCCGCAGTTCCTCCGGTCGGTAGTTCTATTGTCCTGCCCGTCTCAAATCGCACAAACTTGTCCACACGTCGCGGATCGGGATTTCGATTCGCTGTCGAAACAAGTTCTCCGGCGTCGTCCTCGGTCGCTACAACAAGGGAAAGCGGTTCGGCTGCAAAGCGAGCCGCATTCAATATTCCAATCTGTCCATATTGCTGCGCGAAGGCTCGCCCGAGCGCCTGTTCGATCAGCTTCTCATTGCTCTGATAGAGATCGATATTACCCGTTGCGAGAAACAGTCTTGTCAGTGCTTCAATGATCTGGCTGGTCGCACTCGGTATCGCTTCATCATAGTCGCCATAGGCGTGTAGGATGACATCATCGGTATCCAGTGCGGACAGGCGATAATTACCGGCACCGTCGCGGTGACTGTCATCGAGCGCCTTCTTGAAGTTTAATGCATCATCAATGAAAGCCTGCCCATTTGTTGCTTCATAAAGAGCAATGGCTGCATTGATCATCGATGCATAATCAGTTGAAAGGGCAGGGTAGAGAAGCGAATTTTCCATGCGGCAATGTGCGATCCGGCCGTCGCGAAAGCTGCTCACTTTGGAGCGATAGGCATCGACCGCAAGATTGATCCAGTCCTGTCGTCCAAAACTCCGACCTGCTTCGGCTAATGCCCTGATAGCTAGCCCATTCCAATCAGTCAGCGCTTTCTCATCCCGTCCGGGGCGTGTCCGCAACTCGCGACGCGCAAGCAGCTTTTGTCGTGACGCTTTTATCATTGGGGGCAGGGATGTGCCGTTATCGACTGCGTGAAGGCGGTTCAGGATGTTGTGCCCTTCCCAGTTTCCACCCGTTGTGACGCCGTAATAATCCTTGAAGGCTTGGCTATCGTCGCCAAGCACCTTATCAATCTCCTGTTCGCTCCAGACGTAAAACCGTCCTTCTTCGCCTTCGCTATCGGCATCGAGACTGGAAGCAAAACTTCCATCGGAAAGACGCATTTCCCGCATCAGCCAATCGACGGTCTCTTCGATTCGCAAACGAAACAAATCATTTCCGGTCTCGGCGAAAGCGTAAGTCGCATGGCGAATGAACTGGGCGTTGTCATAGAGCATTTTTTCGAAATGCGGCACCAGCCAGTTGGCATCGGTAGAGTACCGGCAAAGCCCGCCACCCAGATGGTCATAAATCCCGCCCTGCAGCATAACCTTGAGCGACAGGAGGAAATTGTCCCGATGGGTTTCGTTGCGCCCATAGAGCCAGGAGAGCCATAGATTGTCCATGAAAGGCGCGTTGGGGAATTTTGGCGCTCCTTCTATTCCACCCCAAACCCGATCAATCAGGCTGCTGATGCGTGTGGCGATCTCGTCAAATCGCTCAACTTCATTTGTTACCGGGGCGATCTGCGCTGCCAGACGACCTTCCAGATGATCGAAGACGGCCTGTGCGTTATGGTTAATTTTCTCTTTGTCTTTCTGCCACAGATTGTTGACCGCATGCAGCACATCGACAAAGCCCGGCATGTTGTGGCGCCTGTGCGGTGGAAAGTAGGTACCTCCCCAGAAGGGCTTGCCGTCCGGTCTCAGAAACATGGTTAGCGGCCAGCCGCCCTGTTGTCCCATCGCCCCAAGCGCGGCCATATAAATCTGGTCTATGTCGGGGCGTTCTTCGCGATCCACCTTCACATTGACGAACAAGGCATTCATAACCGCGGCCACGTCAGGATTCTCGAACGACTCATGCGCCATAACATGGCACCAGTGGCAGGCGGCATAACCGACCGATAGCAGAATTGGCCGGTCGAGCTTTTTTGCAACGCCCAATGCTTCTTTGCCCCAGGGCTGCCAGTGGACTGGATTATCGGCATGCTGGCGCAGATAGGCGCTGGGTGCTTCGGCAAGGCGATTGCGGTCTAACTCTGTCATAGGGCTTTTCTTTCACGGCATGAATGAATATGCCATTCCTTCAGCATCCGTTTGGTTGTTTTTGTCCTTATTGATTATAGGTCAGGAAAAGAAATGAGCGAGATCTCTTCCTTTCAAGATACGATTTTTGCTCTGTCCAGCGGGCGTCTGCCGTCCGGTGTTGCCGTCGTGCGTATTTCTGGCCCTAAAGTTCGGTTCGTACTCGAAACGATAATCGGACATATACCGACGCCGCGATATGCGGCCTACAAGCTATTCCGTAGCCGAAATGGAGACGCTATCGACCGGGGACTGGTGTTATTCTTCCCCGGACCCAACAGCTTTACAGGCGAGGATTGCGCCGAATTTCATTTGCATGGCGGTAAAGCCGTTGTCGAAAAGCTCTTATCGGTAATGGGTGAGCTGGCCGGCTGTCGGATAGCGGAAGCAGGAGAGTTTACGCGGCGCGCTTTTTCCAACGGTAAGATGGATCTGACCATAGCGGAGGGTCTCGCGGATCTGATCGCAGCCGAGACAGAAGGACAGCGGCGACTTGCTTTACAAGTCGCATCCGGCGCGCAGCGCCAGCTCTACACGGAATGGCGTCAGCATTTGCTCCGTGCGCGCGCATTCATCGAAGCCGAACTGGACTTTGCAGATGAAAGTGACGTGCCGGGATCAATATCGGAACAGGTCTGGCAATCGCTGACACTGTTGAAGAGTAAGATCAAGGACCATATAGCGAGCGGTAAGCGTGCCTCCATGCTACGCGACGGGTTGCATGTCGTGATTGTCGGTGCGCCGAATGCAGGTAAATCCAGCCTGCTCAACTTTCTGGCAGGGCGCGAAGTGGCGATCATTTCTGAAGAAGCCGGGACAACCCGCGATCTTCTGGAAGTCAAACTCGATCTGGGCGGCATCCCGGTTTACATCATAGACACGGCGGGCCTACGGGACACCGATAGTTCCGTCGAAAGGATCGGGATTGAACGTGCCCGTGCACGTATGGCTGACGCTGATCTGGTTCTCCTGCTCGAAGATATGAATGATCCGATTGCTGTCGCGCCTGAGGAGACGTCAGCGGTGCTGTGGAAGATTGGGACCAAGGCTGATCTTGAGGATGCGTCCACGGATAGCTGGACGCGGCGCATTTCAACGAAAACCGGTGAGGGGTTGAATGAGCTGCTGAGCGATCTCCAAAGCTTCGCCGAATCTCAGATCGGCCGGATAGAAGATGCTGTCCCCACGCGGCAAAGACATATCAGTCTTCTGCAATCGACCGTCACCGAGATAGAGAAGGCAGTGAACGGTACACATCTACCATTGGAGCTGCGTGCGGAGAACATGCGTCTGGCATCCCAGTATCTCGGACGCATTACCGGGGATGTCGATGTTGAAGAAATTCTGGACGTTATTTTTTCACAGTTCTGCATTGGGAAATGATTCACGTGAAACACGGAGGAATCCAGTTTAAGGATTGTTTCACGTGAAACATCTGTGGAATCTCGCAGGAGCGATTGACTCCCTCTGTCATTCATGAGTCATCCCATCGCCAGATTTGATCACCCAACCGGCCGATTTGATCTTCCGTTTTCTGCCCATTCGTGGCAAAGACACATCTTTCAGAAGCGGATTCGAATTGCGTCAGGATGAACCAAATGAGTTCGACCGAAGCTACAGTCTTTGATGTCATTGTGATCGGCGGCGGCCACGCGGGATGCGAGGCCGCTTCGGCAGCGGCACGTGCTGGCGCCAGAACCGCTCTTGTAACGCATCACTTTGATACTATTGGTGTTATGTCTTGCAATCCTGCCATTGGTGGGTTGGGAAAAGGGCATCTTGTACGCGAGATCGATGCACTTGACGGCCTGATGGGGCGTGTCGCCGACGAAGCCGGTATTCAGTTTCGCCTGTTGAACCGCCGCAAGGGACCCGCCGTTCGTGGTCCTCGAACCCAGGCGGACCGCAAGCTCTATCGGCTTGCCATGCAGAAGCTGATTGCGGCCCAGAACGATCTGTTTGTGATCGAAGGTGGCGCATACGACCTTCGGGAGGAAGAGGGACGTATCACGGGAGTTGTTCTGTCTGACGGTCGGATTTTGGCGTGCGGTGCCGTTGTTCTGACGACCGGTACATTTCTGAATGGCTTGATCCACATTGGAGAGAAGAAGATCCCGGCTGGCCGTATGGGTGAACGGCCGGCGCTTGGTCTGTCTGAACGCCTGACCTCGTTTGGTTTTGCGCTTGGTCGTCTCAAGACAGGCACGCCGCCGCGGCTGGATGGGCGTACTATTGATTGGCAGAGCCTCGATATGCAGTCTGCCGATGAGGAGCCTGTACCTTTCTCTCTCATGACGGATGGGATAACCACACCCCAGATTGATTGCGGTATCACGCGCACGACGCCGGAAACTCACGCAATCATTCGAGCCAACCTGCATCGGTCCGCCATGTATTCTGGCTCTATCGAGGGGATTGGTCCGCGATACTGTCCGTCTGTTGAAGACAAGATCGTCAAATTTGGGGATCGCGATGGTCACCAGATATTCCTGGAGCCGGAGGGACTGGATGACGATACTGTTTATCCGAACGGTATTTCAACATCGCTCCCTGAAGATGTGCAGCGCGACATATTCAAAACCATACCAGGTCTTGAAAAGGCTGTTATGCTGCAGCCCGGTTATGCAATTGAATATGATTTCATTGATCCTCGCGAGTTAAAGCGCAGCTTGGAAACCAGGAAAGTTACGGGTCTGTTTCTGGCGGGGCAAATCAACGGCACGACCGGTTATGAAGAGGCCGGTGCGCAAGGCTTGCTTGCGGGTATCAATGCGGCACGGCGCGCATCTGGTGGCGAACCTGTCATCATACAGCGCACGGAAGCCTATATCGGCGTCATGGTCGATGATCTGACATCACGGGGGGTCAGTGAGCCTTATCGTATGTTTACATCCCGCGCAGAGTTCCGGCTGTCGCTTCGCGCAGATAATGCCGATCAACGCCTGACGCCATTGGCGGACAAGCTTGGCATACTGGGGCAAGCACGCAAGGAACGGTTTGAATCGCGTGAGGCGGCGTTGGATGAGGCGCGATCGCTGACGCAATCACTGACGATTACGCCCAATCAGGCCGGCCATTATGATCTACGTCTCAATCAGGACGGTGTGCGTCGTTCGGCCTATGATCTTTTGTCCTATCCAGAAATCGATCTGGATCGTCTAATGCCGATCTGGCCCGAGCTGGTAGCTATCGATCCCGCGACGCGGGAAGCTCTAGAGATTGAGGCTCAGTATGCGGTCTATATGGACCGGCAGAAGAGCGACATCGCGGTGATGGAGCGTGAGGAGCAACTGCTCATTCCAGCAGGCTTGGACATTGATGGAATATCCGGTCTTTCCAATGAGTTGAAGCACAAGCTCAAACAGCGTAAGCCGGAAACGATTGCCGAAGCGCAGCGTGTGGACGGAATGACGCCTGCTGCATTGGCTCTCCTTATTGCACAGATCAGGAAGTTTGGATATCGCCATCGGAGCGCGTCGTTGTTGTCTGAGGGGCAAGGCGCAGCATGAGCGCCGATACTCGCATTGGGAGTCTGAAAGCAATCGTTCCCACTGTTTCACGTGAAACAGCGGACCGTCTGATTGCCTTTGAAGACCTGTTTCGCAAATGGTCTAAAGCGATCAATCTCGCATCGCCCTCGACCTTGAACGAACTATGGACCCGTCATATTCTGGACAGCGCGCAGCTCTTTCCCTTGGCAAGTGACGCCAAACATTGGCTGGATATCGGTTCGGGCGGTGGTTTTCCAGGTATTGTGACGGCCTGTTTCCTGGCTGATCGGTCCGGTGGTGCTATCGATCTTGTAGAAAGTGCAGGGAAAAAGGCAGCGTTCTTGCGCACCGCAGCCGGACATTTACATGTACCGGCGCGCGTCCATTCCGTTCGCATTGAAGCGACGTGGCAGAAAATAGAAGTACCTCAAGTGGTTACGGCGCGTGCTTTGGCGTCGCTGAATGATCTTTTTGCGCTGGCTGAGCCTTGGCTGACCAATGGCGCCAAGGCCCTCTTCCAAAAAGGCCGGGATTATCAGCGCGAGATCGATGAAAGCCGTGTCGGTTGGAGTTTCGATCTGGTAGAACATCACAGTGCTATCGATCAGGCTTCAGTCATACTCGAAATATCCAATCTTCGGCGTAAAGCTGTCTAATGGTTGGAATTTCAGAGGGACGGGCAGCAGCAAGGCGACGGTGATGAACAGAATGTCCAGAATCATAACCATTGCAAACCAGAAGGGTGGTGTCGGTAAAACGACCACTGCTATCAATCTGGCTACAGCCTTGGCGGCAATCGGTGAGACCGTTTTGATTGTCGATCTTGACCCACAGGGAAATGCCAGTACCGGTTTGGGTATTGATCGTCGCAATCGGCCTTTATCGTCTTATGACGTGCTAACGCAGGAGTCGTCGGTTCCTGACGCCGCGATGCTGACGGACGTGCCAAATCTTCATCTCGTGCCATCGACATTGGATCTTCTTGGTATTGAAATGGAAATAGCGCAGTCAGCCGATCGTACGCGCCGCCTGCGTGACGCGCTACGTTTTGATTCAGGCGTTTCTGAACGTTTTTCCTATGTGCTTGTCGATTGTCCGCCGTCGCTCAATCTCCTGACCCTGAACGCGATGGCCGCTGCCGATTCGGTTCTGGTGCCACTGCAATGTGAATTCTTCGCTCTGGAAGGCTTGAGCCAGCTTTTGCAGACGGTCGATCAGGTGCGATCATCAATCAATCCCGAGCTATCGATCCAGGGCATCGTGCTGACCATGTTTGACAGCCGCAATAATCTGGCCGCGCAAGTTGTGGACGATGTTCGCGCTTTCATGGGTGAGAAAGTCTATCGTACCGTGATTCCGCGTAATGTGCGCGTATCCGAAGCACCATCTCATGGAAAGCCGGCAATTCTCTACGATCTGAAATGTGCCGGTAGCCAGGCCTATTTGCAGCTCGCCTCTGAAGTTATCCAGCGCGAGCGACAATTACAGGCTGCTTAAACCAATCGATTCGACGACGAAACAATTCAGGAATAAGCCGAACGATGAATGACGATCCTTCAAAAAAGCGCCTTGGACGCGGATTAGCGGCCCTGATCGGTGAAATTGACCGCCCTGTCGAAGAGCGTAAGGCACCCGTTCCAATTGAACGGAATGTTCCGATTGAGTTTGTGACGCGCAATCCACGCAATCCACGCCGCATGTTTTCGGAAGGTGAGCTGGAAGACCTGGCGCAGTCGATCAAGGAACATGGCGTTGTTCAGCCTATCGTTGTGCGTCCCGCGCCGGGCCAGCCCGACCGCTTCGAGCTGATTGCCGGTGAGCGCCGCTGGCGCGCCTCGCAGCGAGCCGGTGTCGATACGATCCCAGTCATTGTTCGCGATGTGGATGATCGAGTGGCACTGGAAATCGCGATCATCGAAAACGTACAGCGTGCTGACCTGAATGCGGTTGAAGAAGCGCTGGGATATCAACAGCTTATCGATAATCATGACTATACGCAGAATGATCTTGCACAGGTAATCGGCAAAAGCCGAAGCCATGTCGCCAATACGCTACGCCTGTTGAAACTGCCGCAACCAGTGCAGGACTTCATTGTCGATGGTGCGCTTTCGGCAGGTCACGCACGTAGCCTTATCACAATGGAAAACCCAACTGCGCTCGCGGAACGGATCGTCAAAGACGGTTTGTCGGTACGCCAGGTGGAGGCGCTTGCGCAGGCGGAGGCGCGTGGTGGTGTCGAAGCCAAGCCCGGTAAAGCAGGGCCAGTTGAGAAAGATGCTGACACCAAAGCGCTCGAGAAGTTGCTTTCTGATGTTACTGGTATGAAAGTTGAAATCAATCACCGTGAGCGAGGCGGCGAGGTCAAGATACGGTATAGCTCTCTTGAGCAACTTGACGAAATTTGCCGTCGTCTTCAGAGTTGATAATTGGAATAATATAGAGACAATAGTAACTCGCCGCTGTGAAGCGCGGCGAGTTTACTTTTTAATACTTGAACCAATTTCTATTATCGACGGGAATTCCGCAGCGATTCGACACTGATTGCCAGCAAACATTGGCGAATGATGGGGACGCCAAGGTCTGCATTCTGCCGGCTTTCAAGAACAGCGCGCTGTAGGCGCTCCATAACGCGCGCAAGGCTTTCGCCTGTCCATCGGCTTACGGCGTTTTCGATGAGCTTCTTTCGATTGAAGAAGATTGGCGGACGTGCAGCCGCCACAACAACGGATGCACTTTTACGCTCCGTATCGGCGATATGACGTAAAGTTTGCACCTGCTGGAACTGGCGCATTGCCGTATTAAGCAGCAGAAAAGGCGCTGTGCCGGATTTCACGACGCGATCGAAGGAGACTTCGAAACGCGGAAGATCGCCAGCCAGGACCGCATCGATCACCTCGTCGGTCGAAAGACCTGCGACATCGCCGACAGCTTCGCGCACGTCATCTATATCGATCCGCTCCTTGCCGCGTGCATAGAGACAGAGCTTCTCCAGCTCACCACGTGTGGCGAGACGATCACCGCCGAGACTTGCGCGCAGAAGTTGGCGACCGTCGAGCGTGATCTGCATCTTCCATTCAGCAAGAACGTCATCAATGACGCCGTCAATACCGCGACTATCATCCGAATAGCAGGGCAGGGCCATGCCTGCCGAAGCGCTTTCTATGGCGCTGCGCAAGGCCGCACCCTTCTTGAGATCACCAGCTTCGACCAAAACGAATGTTTCATGCGGCGGTTCGGTTGCAAGCAACTTAACCGCTTCGGCCAGCTTCTTATGGCCTGCGGCATTCTTGATCCAGATCAGCCGCTGGCCGCCAAACATGGAAATGGTGCGGGCTTCATCGGCGAGTTTTGAAGGATCGGCCTCAATCTCGTCGGCTTCCATGCGAATGACGGCAAAGGGGTCATCCAGCGGTAATTTGCTCGCTTCGGCAAAGCGGCGCGCACGTTCGCTCACCAACCCCTTATCGGGGCCGTAAAGCAGCACGATCGGGAACGAACTGGTCGGTCTTGCCAGAAAACCGTCGACTTCATTTGCTTTCTTTTGCGCCATGACCATTCATTAGCGCAATTCGCCTTCAAACAAAACAGCCGCCGCTCAAGCTGAACGACGGCTGCGAAACAAAGCTGTTTGCAAACCTATTCGATCAGCAGGGCATCATCATCGAGCGTCTGGCCGCGTACCTTGCGGAACATTTCGATAAGGTCTTCAACGCCAAGCGTCTTGCGCTTGTCGCCGGTGACGTCAAGCAGGATCCTACCGCCATGCAACATGATCGTGCGGTCGCCATAATCGAGCGCCTGCCGCATGGAATGGGTAACCATCAAGGCGGTCAGCTTGTTCTCGGCAATCAGCGTCCGTGTCAGTTCCATCACGAACTCGGCCATGCCGGGGTCAAGCGCTGCGGTATGTTCGTCGAGTAGCAGAACTTCCGAACCGGCAAGTGTCGCCATGATAAGCGACAGGGCCTGACGCT
Organism: Ochrobactrum sp. CGA5; assembly: GCF_006345815.1. Classification (GTDB taxonomy): domain Bacteria; phylum Pseudomonadota; class Alphaproteobacteria; order Rhizobiales; family Rhizobiaceae; genus Brucella. The sequence continues at coordinate 94,265 of NZ_VCIG01000007.1, forward strand.
GGCCGCCGGAAAGAAGCTCCATGCGGTCCTGCATGCGGTTTTCCAGCCCCAGATTGAGGCTTGCAACGCGCTCGCGAAACCACGCACGGCGGTTGGCGTTGAGCGCGTGGGTGAGCCCGCGTGTCTTGCCGCGTGAAGCGGCTAGCGCAAGGTTTTCCTCAATCGACAGCGTACCACAACTGCCTGCCAGTGGGTCCTGAAACACGCGAGCCACGAGACCGGCCCGTTCGGCGGTGGGTTTGCGGGTTACGTCCTTACCGCTGATGACGACCTTGCCGGCGGTCGGGATTACGTCGCCTGCAAGAACGCCCAGCATCGTCGACTTGCCAGCACCGTTCGATCCGATGACAGTGACAAAGGAACCCTTCTCCATGGTCAGGTCGATCTTGTTCAGAACCTGCTTTTCAAGCGGAGTGCCGCGGCCGAACACGACATCGAGATTGGAAAGTTCGATCATGCGGATGCTCCTCCGCGACGCAGGCGCGGCAATATCAGGGCGAAGGTGACGAGAAGGGCAGTTGCGATGTTGAGATCGGACGCCTGCAGGCCGAGAACATCACCGTTGGAAAGTGCAAACTGGATGGCGATACGATAGATGATCGAGCCAAGCACGCAGCCAATCAGGATCACCAGGATGAAGCGGCTGCGCAACAAAGTTTCGCCGATGATAACCGCTGCAAGGCCAACCACGATTGTACCTACGCCCGAGGTGACATCGGCAAAGCCGTTTGTCTGCGCGAACAGTGAGCCACCGAGAGCCACCAGTGCGTTGGAAAGCGCCATACCGAGATAGATCTGCCGTTCGGTGCGAACGCCCTGTGCGCGCGCCATTCTCGGATTGGCCCCGGTCGCACGCATGGCAAGACCCATGTCGCTTTCCAGAAAGCGCCAGACGATGAACACTGCAATGGCAACCAGAACCAGGAGGAACATCGGACGTACATAATATTCGGGAATGCCGTGACCGAAGAACGGCGTTAGCATGGTATCCTGATTGATGAGGGCGATGTTGGGACGCCCCATGACGCGCAGATTGACGGAGAACAGCGCGATCATGGTCAGGATGGATGCGAGAAGATTGAGAATCTTGAAACGCACATTCAGTGTTGCGGTTACGAGCCCCGCGGCAGCGCCTGCAACCATGGCGATGGCAGCAGCCAGCCAGGCATTCATGCCTGCAAGGATCAGCACACCCGTCACGGCAGCGCCGAGCGGAAACGAACCGTCAACCGTCAGATCGGGGAAATCGAGGACACGGAACGCCAGATAGACGCCGATGGCTACAAATGCGAAGACGAGGCCCAATTCGACCGCACCCCAGAAGGCGATCTGACTCACAATGTCATTCCTTGTTTCTCGCCGCGACCAAAACGAACGATTTCCGCTACAGGGCGGCTTTCATCGTCGGCGTTGCGAAAACCGGGAAATCCCGGATGTTCCACGCTGCCAGCCTCAGTCACGACCGGTTTTGTTCTGAGTCCGCTTCCGGTGAACCTGTCACCTGAAACATCTCCCCGGTTTATGCTTGTAGCGAACCTGCATCCAACCGAGTGCAGGGCACTTCAAATTTCATTTGCCGCTTTGCTTGCGGTTTTCTTGCTGTATCGTTTTGGGGATACAACGCAAAACGCGGCAGCACGCAAGCACTATCGCTGGTAATGCGCCAAAAAGCACCATTCTGTGGGACTGTTACAACATTCGGATTAGACTGCTTTCGGTCATACTTCGCCGCGGGCACGCCACAGTTCCCATGCAAATCGTGCCCGAACCCCGACGTCGAGGAAAGGCCGCGGCGGCAATCCTGTCGGGCTACCAAGCTTCAGCATGTCGTCGATCAACGGATTGTCTATATCGCAGGCCATGTCGGCGGCAAGTATGCCGCCAATGGTGCCTTTGGTAATACCGACGCCGTTCTGGCAGAGGGATGTGTACACATTCTTTGCAATCTGGCCGAAGCCCGGCGCACCGTTACGCGACAGGCAGATGAAACCCGTCCATGTGTGCTCCATGTCCACATTCGGCAGCATCGGAAAACGCTCGTTGAACAGCCGCTTGTGTTCACGTTTGATTGTTTGCCGACGCGCATCGGACTGGCGGAGCGAAGGGCAGAAATGCACGTTCTGCCGCACCAGAATGCGCCGGTCAGAGGTCAGGCGCATGGTGATGCCGGAAAAAGAGTTTGCAGGCGTCAATCCCCATGGAGCGATTTCGCCGATGGCTTGGTATTCTTCGTCCGTAAGCTTGCGGCTCAGGCTGGCATGGGCGGCAAAGTTCAGGAGCTTTCGCCTAAAAAAGCCAAACTGCTCGCCAAAGCCATTGACTGTCAGGATCATGGCTGGAGCCTCGATACCGCCCTTTGCCGTCGTGATGTGGATGCGCTCGCCGTAATCGACCTTGGTGACAGCGGAGTTCTCGTAAAGCGTGACGTTATTCGGCAGGCTGTCGGCGAGGCCGCGTACGAGGGCAGCCGGATTCAACAGTGAAGTGCCATAGGTGAAGATCGCGGCCTTGAAATGGTGCGTTCCGAGCCGTTTGACCAGCGCATCGCCTTCAAGCCACTCGAATGGTTCCCTGAGGCGTTCCAGCTCCTTGACGGTCGGCTCAAGAACCTCGCGCACACCCTGATCGGAAACCGCTGCGTGAAACTTGCCGTCCTGCCGCCAGTCGCAGTCGATGCCATAGCGGTCGATCTGCTGCTTCAGATGGTCAATGGCCGCGCGCGCCAGAGCGCGGTAGCTGTGGGACTTGGCCAGTTCCTCCATCGAAGAGCTGACATTATGCGGCAGATCGATGGCAAAGCCGGCAGCCCGGCCTGACGTTCCTTTTCCAACTTCCTGCGCATCAATCAATGCAATTCGGTCGCTGGGACGGTTCTCGGCCAGCCGCCGTGCGGCTGCGACGCCCGCATATCCTGCACCAAGCACGATCCAGTCGGCCTTGATATCACCTTCAAGCGCCGAATTTGGCACGCGAACTGGCAATATCTTGCTCCAGCCGTTGGTGTTGTCGTCAGCGGGAAGGATTCGAATAGCAGGCATTTTTACAAGCTCAAATGTTGGAAAGAGGCTCCAAAGAAAAGGGCGGGAGTTTCATCCCGCCCTTTCCGGTTAAATCGTGCCGCACTACACCGTAATTGTACGACAGGCTTTAAGCGTTTGTGTTCATGTATGTCTTTATTCCATCTTTGCAGGGGCGGAAATCAGTCCAGTGAACTGATTTCCCTGCGGAGGCGGTTCCCTTGTTGGGCGACATGCAATGAAAATATGACGGACGATCAGTCGATCTTGCTGGTAGCGCGGTCGATAACGGCCTGCGGGAATTCTACGCCCATCTTCTTGGCAGCGCTGAGATTGATGACGAGATCGGTTCCCTTGGCGATGTTGACCGGAATATCGCCCGGCTTTTCACCCTTGAGAATTTTAACCACGACAGCGCCGGTCTGCTTGCCGACGTCGTAATAGTTGAAGCCGAGCGCAGCCAGCGCGCCCCGCTTGACCGAGTCCGTATCCGCGGTGAAGAGCGGCAGCTTGCTTTCTTCGGCGACACCGACAGCGCTTTCAAGAGCCGAAACGATGGTGTTGTCGGTGGGCACATACATGGCATCCGCACGGCCGACGAGGGCGCGGGCGGCCCCCTGAACTTCAGCCGATTTGGTGGCTGCCGATTCAACGATTTCGATGCCTTCGGCAGCAGCGGCTTCCTTCAGCGCGGCCAGCAGCGACACGGAATTGGTTTCGCCGGAATTATAGAGATAGCCAAGCTTCTTGATGTTCGGCATCACTTCCTTGATGAGCTTGATATGCTCTGCCACAGGCGACATGTCGGAGAGACCCGTCACGTTACCGCCTGGCTTCGTCATGTCCTTGACGAGCTGCGCGCCGACCGGATCGGAAACGGCGGTGAAGACGATCGGAATATCGCGTGTGGCCGAAACGACAGCCTGTGCCGAAGGCGTGGAGATCGGAACGATCACGTCTGGAGCTTCGCCGACGAACTGGCGGGCGATCTGCGCGGCTGTTGCCGGGTTGCCCTGTGCGGACTGATAAACGAATTTGAGATTTTCGCCTTCCTTGTAGCCGGCTTCGGCCAGCGCATCCTTCACGCCGTCGCGTGCAGCGTCGAGGGCTGGATGTTCAACGATGGCGGTCACTGCGACAGTTACGTCTTTTGCCTGTGCTGAGGTGGCAATGGCCGTTGCGGCCAACAAGGCCAGAAGCATAGAACGCATTAAAATCTCCCCTGTTTTGGTGCGTTGCTTATCGGCAAACACCTTTTCTCCAATAACCTCAGATTGAAGGTTTATCCGCCAGATTTGAGGCTTAATCGGGTCCGCTGGGACTGTCAACGTATCCGAAGGAAGCGCCCGTATGGAATAGGCGAAAGCAGCGGGTGCAGAATGCTGAACACTGTGTCAGTGTTCGGCAGCCTTTCAATTCGGTTGCGCGCTGCCATATTGGGCAGGAGCAAATCTTTCGCCCGCAGCAGGGAACATCATCATGAAAAAAATCGGCTTTCTTTCCTTCGGCCACTGGTCGCCGTCGCCGCAATCGGGAACCCGCTCCGCCAGCGACGCGCTTCTGCAATCGATAGACCTCGCGGTTGCCGCCGAAGAACTGGGCGCGGATGGCGCCTATTTCCGCGTGCACCATTTTGCGCGCCAGCTTGCATCGCCATTTCCGCTGCTTGCGGCCATCGGTGCAAAGACAAGCAAGATCGAGATTGGCACCGCTGTCATCGATATGCGTTATGAAAATCCGTTCTATATGGTCGAAGATGCTAGCGCCGCGGACTTGATCTCCAAGGGACGCCTGCAGCTTGGCATCAGCCGTGGCTCGCCTGAACAGGTGATCGATGGCTGGCGTTATTTCGGCTATGCGCCGGAGGAGGGCAAGACCGATGCCGATATGGGGCGCCAGCATGGCGAGGTGTTCTTTGAAGCGCTGAAGGGGCAGGGCTTTGCCCAGCCAAACCCACGTCCTATGTTTCCGAACCCTCCCGGTCTGTTGCGCATCGAGCCGCATTCGGAAGGCCTTCGGGATCGTATCTGGTGGGGCGCTGCCTCGGATGCCACCGCCGTCTGGGCGGCAAAGCTTGGCATGAACCTGCAAAGCTCGACGCTGAAGAAGGATGAGTCCGGCGAGCCGCTGCACATCCAGCAGGCCAAGCAGATTCGCGCCTACCGTGAAGCCTGGAAGGAAGCCGGACATACGCGCGCACCGCGTGTTTCGGTGAGCCGCAGCATCTTCGCACTGGTCGATGATCGCGACCGGGCCTATTTCGGCAATGGCGGCAAGGAGCAGGATTCGATCGGCTATATCGAGGAAGACCTACGGGCCGTCTTCGGGCGGTCTTATGCTGCCGAACCTGACAGGCTCATCGAGGAGCTGGCCAGGGACGAGGCGATTGCCGAAGCCGACACGCTGCTTCTCACCGTGCCAAACCAGCTTGGGGTGGAGTACAATGCGCATGTGATCGAGTCGATCCTCAAGCATGTCGCGCCGGGTCTTGGCTGGCGTTGAGGCGTGATGGGAACAGGCGTACAAACAGACCCACCGCCTGTTTTCATTCTATGCCGTAAATCGCCAGAAGCTGCTTCATGCGTTGGATAGCGAGGTTCGGCTGATCAAGCACATTGGCCTGATCGGCAAGGCGGAAGATCTCGGCGTAATGCAGGATGCCGCGCGCCGACTGCATTCCGGCAGGCATGGTGAAATGGCTTTGATGGCCGTTCAGCCAGGCGAGGAACACAATGCCTGCCTTGTAGTATTGCGTCGGTGCTTCAAAGATTTTGCGCGATAGGGGTACGGTCGGTTCGATGATCGCGCGGAAGCGGGCATTGTCGCCCGCAGCGAGTGCGGCTAGAGCGCTGGACGCCTGTGGTGCGACGGCATCGAAAATGCCGAGCAGGGCATGGCTGTGCTTGTTTCCGTCGCCCTCGATCAGTGGCGCATAGTTAAAATCATCACCCGTGAAACACAGCACGCCTTCCGGCAGGCGGCTACGCAACGCGATTTCGTAGCGCTCCTCCAGAAGCGAAATCTTGATGCCTTCCACCTTGTCGCGATTGGCTTCTATGATACCGATCACCGTATCAAGCGTGTCGTCAAATGCCTGCGAACCCCAATAGCCCTTGAGCTGCGGATCGAACATATCGCCCAGCCAGTGCAATATGACCTTGTCCTGCGCATTGGCGAGAATATGGCTATAAACCTTGATGTAATCGTCTGGCGATCTGGCGATGCGCGCCAGCGCACGGCTGGCCATCAGGATGAAGCGCCCGCCGTGTTTTTCGATGAAACTGGCCTGTGTCTCGTAAGCCTTGATAACGTCATCAAGGCTTTTGGCTTCTGCCGGATCGAGATGATCGGTGCCTGCACCGCTGGCAAGGTCGGCACCTGTTACGGTCTTGCTTTCTGCCAGCGAGCGGCGGATCAATTCCTGCGCGCCCGTCCAGTTCAAACCCATGCCACGCTGTGACGTGTCCATCGCTTCTGCGATCTGAAAGCCGAGGCTCCAAAGATGATGGCGGAAAGCCATGGTCGCGTCCCAGTCTATTGCCGGATCATTCCATGGCAGGCGGTCCTTGAGCGGATTGGAAACGACGTGGGCCGCCGCATAAGCGATGCGATTGAACTGCGGCGGGCTTGCCGGGCGCGGGGTTGGTGTACCGCTCAACTTGTATGAACTCAGGCTTCCCTTGCCATCCGGCAATGTTACTTGATGCTCGCTCATACCCTTATCGTTCCTCCGCTTGAATGGCTGATTGTTATTTTAGAACGTTCCAAATAGCAATCCGGTTGTAAATTAAGGCAGAATTATGATTTGAGCAATTCTTTGTATTAAACTGGTACTTTCGCAAAGAGTTTGCGCTCAAAATCGGCTTTCAGTTATGGCAAAGTGAAGAGAAATGCCCGTTTCCGTTCCTGCTCTTGACAATATTGGAACGTTCCAATTAAATCAGCAATCGAAACCGGAGCAGGTTATGAGCAAGAACAGCGTCACCGTTATCGACATTGCGCGCGAGGCTGGTGTGTCTAAATCGACCGTCTCGCTGGTGCTGCGTGACAGTCCGCTGGTTCATGCAGAAACCCGCACCAAGGTGCAGGCGGCAATCGAGAAACTCGGTTATGTCTATAATCGTTCGGCTGCGAATTTGCGCCAGTCGAAGTCGAAAATCATCGGCCTTGTGGTCAATGATCTGACTAACAGTTTCTTTGCCGAGCTGGCCGTTGGTGTTGATCGCGTCATGCAGTCCGCTGGCTATGTGCAGTTTCTGGCCAATACGGCGGAAAGTATCGACCGGCAACGCGAGGTGATTGCCTCGATGCGCGAACACGGCATTGCCGGGCTGATCGTTTCTCCTGCGCGGGGTACTGAGGCTATTGACCTGAAGCCTTTGGCGACAAGCGGCTTGCCGGTCGTGCAGATGGTGCGCGATGTGCCGGGATCGGGCGTTTCTTCGATTGTTTCGGATAATCGCGGCGGCGTGGCAAAGGCGGTCGAGCATCTGGTCTCATTGGGGCACAGGTCTATCGCTTTCATGGGCGGCTATGCTGATACGGCGGTGTTTTCCGAGCGTGTTGCTGGTTATCGCGCGGGGCTTGAACAGGCTGGGATCGTTTATGACGCTGCACTGGTTTATACCGCCGCACCTTCGCGCGCTGGCGGTGCGGAAGCGGTGGAACAGATGCTGCGCCATGGCGAGAGGCCGACGGCGGCAGTGTGCTTCAATGACGCTGTGGCTTTCGGCGTTTGCGATGGTTTGCGCGCTGCAAATCTGGAGCCGGGCCGGGATTTTGGCGTTGTCGGTTTTGACGATGTGATCGAAGCCAAGACGGCTGTTCCGGCATTGACGACTGTGGCAGTCGATCCGCAGGGTTTGGGAGAACGTGCGGCGCAGCTTTTGTTGAAACAGATCAATTCGGAACGGGTGGAGGCGGAGGCGCAGCGCTTGTCGGTGCGTCTTGCGGTGCGTGCAAGTTGCGGCGCGCCGTTCAGAAAACAGGAGGATAAATTCGAATGGCAAAGTGGGGTCTGATAGGCGCAAGCACCATTGCAAAAGAATGGGTGATCGGAGCTATTCGTGCCACCGGCGGTGAGGTCGTTTCCGTCTATAGCACCAATGCTGAGCGTGGCGAAACCTATGCCTGCGAGAACGGTATTGCCCGCTCTGTGACAAGCCTTGAAGCGCTTTTGTCCGACCCGGAAATCGACGCCGTCTATATCTCCACCACCAATGAGCTGCATCGCGATCAGGCGATTGCCGCAGCCAAGGCCGGCAAACATATTCTCTGTGAAAAACCGCTGGCGCTGACGCTGAGCGACGCGCATGAAATGCTGAAAGCAGCGCGCAAGGCAGGTGTCGTGGCGGGCACAAATCATCACTTGCGCAATGCCGCAAGCCACCGTGCCATGCGTGATGCGATTGCATCTGGCAGGATCGGCAAGGTGCTGGGCGCGCGGGTTTTTCATGCGGTTTATCTGCCGCCGCATTTGCAGGGCTGGCGCATTGAGCGGCCTGATGCGGGTGGCGGAGTGATCCTCGATATCACCGTGCATGATGTCGACACATTGCGTTTTGTGCTGGGCGAAAACCCGCTCGAGGCGCTGGCTTTCAGCCAGCAAGGGGGACTTGGCGGCGAGGGGCTGGAGGACGGCGTGATGGGTGTTCTGCGCTTCCCATCCGGCGCAATTGCCCAGTTCCACGATGCATTTACCACCAAATATGCCGAAACCGGCTTTGAAGTGCATGGCAGCGAAGGCTCGCTGGTGGCGCGCAATGTGATGACGCAAAAGCCAGTTGGAACCGTCATCCTGCGTGACAGGGACGGCGAGAACGAATTGCCGCTTGATCAGAAAAATCTCTACGAAACCGCCTTGCAGGCTTTTCACGAAGCAATTTCGTTCAAGGGGCAGCCATCGGCAACACTGGAGGACGGCATCTGGTCGCTGGCGACAGGACTTGCCGTTGCTGAGGCCGCCAAGACCGGCAAGGCCACCGCTATTCATTCAGGACTTTGAGCATTATGAGCAAGCATATTTCATTTGCGCAAGCGGCTGCACTTATCCCAGACAGTGCTGTGGTTTCGGTGTCTTCATCCAGTGGCCTCGGCTGTCCGGATATGATGCTGAAAGCGATTGGCGAACGGTTCGATGAAACCGGCCATCCCAAAAACATCACCACGCTGCATCCGATTGCGGCTGGCGACATGAGCGGCATCAAGGGCGTCGATTACATCGCTAAAAAGGGGCTTTTGAAAAAGATCATCGGCGGTTCCTATCCGTCTGGTCCGTCGGGTGCAGAGCCGCCGCTGATCTGGCAGATGATCACCAATAACGAGATACCGGCCTATAATATTCCGTCAGGCATCCTGTTCGATATGCACCGCGAAGCCGCTGCCAAGCGTCCCGGCGTGTTGACCAAGGTGGGGCTTGATACTTTCGTTGATCCCAAGCGGCAGGGCACGGCGATGAACGACAAGGCGCGTGAGGAGCCGGTTGTCAAACATGTCAGTTTTGAAGGTGAAGACTGGCTGTATTTTCCCAATATCGTGCCGCAGGTCACGATCATTCGCGCCACCACAGCAGACGAACGCGGCAATCTTACCTATGAGCATGAAGGCGCTTATCTCGGTGGGCTGGATCAGGCGCTGGCCGCGCGCAACAATGGCGGCATTGTCATTGCGCAGGTCAAGCGCATTGCCAAGGAAGGCACGCTGAAGCCGCATGATGTGCGGGTACCGGGGGTTCTGGTTGATTATATTGTGGTTGATCCTGATCAGAAACAGACCACGCAGACGCTTTACGATCCAGCGATCTCAGGCGAGATTTTTCGCCCGCTCGACACATTCCGTTTGCCTGAGTTCAATATTCAAAAGGCGATTGCACGGCGTGTGGCGCAGGAGTTGCAGGCAGGAAGTGCGGTCAATCTCGGCTTCGGTATTTCCGCCAATGTGCCGCGTATTCTGCTGGAAGAAGGCTTGCATGGTGCGGTGACATGGGTGATCGAGCAGGGCGCTGTCGGCGGTGTGCCGCTTCTCGATTTTGCCTTTGGCTGCGCATCCAATGCCGATGCCTATATGCCGTCGCCCTATCAGTTCACCTATTTTCAGGGTGCGGGCTTCGATGCTTCGCTGCTCTCATTTCTTGAGATCGGGCGCGACGGTTCGGTCAATGTGTCGAAGCTTTCATTCCGTCCGCATGTCACTGCGGGCGCTGGCGGCTTTGTCGATATTACCGCAAGGGCAAAAAAGATCGTCTTTTCGGGCATGTTCAATGCGGGTGCGAAATTGTCGGTTGCTGATGGCAAGCTGGTGATCGAAAAGGACGGTAAGCTCAAAAAGCTGGTTAATGAGGTTGAACATGTCACCTTCTCCGGTCCGCGCGGCGTCGCACAGGGGCAGGATATTACCTATGTCACTGAACGCGCCGTGATGAAACTGACGCCGGAAGGCATTGTGCTTACAGAAATTGCGCCTGGCGTGGATTTGCAGACGCATATTCTCGATCAAGCCGAGTTCCCGCTGATTGTTTCGGACAAGCTTAAACTCATGGATGAAGCGCTGTTCCGTGACGCGCCAATCGGGCTTGAACTGCCGCAAAAGCCTGCGCGAAAGCTGGAGGCTTAAATGCCAGAAAACGTAAATATTGATCGGATAGGAATCTCGATTGAGAACCATATCGCGGTCATGACGATCAGGCGGCCTGAAAAGCTCAATGCCTTTGATATTGAGCTGTTGCAGGAGCTGTCTGCTGCGTGTGACCGGGTGGAAGCGGATAGCAGCGTCCGGGTTGCGATCCTGACCGGGGAGGGCAAGGCTTTTTCGGCAGGTGGTGATATCAAGGCATGGGGCGGCATGGAACCGGCAGAGTTCGGCCATGCATGGGTGCGCTACGGTCATCGCGTGTTCGAGCGGCTTGCAACTCTGCGGGTGCCGCTGATCGCTGCCATGAATGGCCATGCTTTGGGCGGCGGTCTGGAGCTGGCGGGTGCTGCCGATATTCGCATTGCAGAACGTCAGGCGAAGATCGGTCTTCCGGAAACCTCGCTTGGCATGATCCCGGGCTGGTCGGGCACACAGCGCCTTGTGCGCCGCTTTGGCGCGCAGATCGTGCGCCGCATGGTGTTGGGCGGTGAAATGTTCACGGCGGATGAAGCACTGTCGCATGGGCTGGTCGATCATGTTGTCGAGACAGGCGAGGCGTTGCAGGCGGCGCAGGATTATGCGGCGCGGGTGGCCAAGCGCGGACCGGCGGCGTTGGAGATTTCCAAACTGATGCTGTCTGTCGCCAATGGTGAGGACAATGGCACGGCAGTCGAGGCGCTGGGTTCTATCCTCGTCGCCAAGACCGGCGATCTCAAAGAAGGTACGCTTGCTTTCAGTGAAAAGCGCGAAGCAAATTTTGAAGGAAAATGGTAATGAGCGTCGTCGTAAAGCCACAGCCGCTGAATGGGCTGGAAGTCCGCGAATTCTCCATGCTGATTGATGGCGAATGGGTGCAGAGCCAAAGCGGGAAAACCATTGAACGTGTGGCGCCTGGTCATGGCGTTACGGTCAGCCGCTATCCGGCCGGCAACAAGGTTGATGTGGAACGCGCTGTTGCGGCTGCGCGCAAGGCTTTTGACGATGGACGCTGGTCTTCCAGAACCGCTTCGCAGCGTTCGCTGGTTCTGTTGAAGGCCGCTGATCTGATCGAAGCGCGGGCAGAAGAGCTTGCCTATCTCGATGCAATTGAAGCCGGCAAACCCATTTCCCAGGTGCGCGGCGAGATTGCCGGTTCGGTCGATATATGGCGCTACGCAGCCGCACTCGCGCGCGATTTGCACGGCGAAAGCTACAATAATCTGGGCGATGGGTCGTTGGGTGTCGTGCTGCGCGAGGCGATTGGTGTGGTGTCGATCATCACGCCTTGGAATTTCCCGTTCCTGATCGTTGGGCAGAAGCTGCCATTTGCGCTGGCTGCAGGCTGTACGGCGGTGGTGAAGCCTTCGGAACTGACTTCCGGTTCGACATTGTTATTGGGTGAAATTCTGGCCGAGGCAGGTCTGCCGGACGGTGTTGTGAACATCGTCACCGGGACGGGTTCCGAGGTTGGCCAGCATATGAGCACGCATCCAGACGTCGATATGGTGTCGTTCACCGGCTCCACGGGTGTGGGTAAGCTGACCATGGCCAATGCGGCGCAAACGCTCAAGAAAGTATCGCTGGAGCTTGGCGGCAAGAACCCGCAAATCCTATTCCCGGACGCGGATATGGATGCCTTCATCGATGCGGCAGTGTTCGGCGCCTGGTTCAATGCCGGTGAGTGCTGCAATGCCGGTTCGCGACTGATCGTGCATCGCTCTATTGTCGATGAGATTGTCGGGCGCGTGGCCGATCTGTCAAAAAAGGTGATTGTTGGCGATCCGCTGGATGTCAGCACGCAGGTCGGCGCGATCATCACGCGTGAGCATTTGACAAAGGTCGGTGCCTATGTCGATCAGGCCAAGAAGGCCGGTGCCGCAATTGCGCATGGCGGCGATGTGCTCGATCTCGGCCTTGGTCAATATATGGGGCCGACCATTCTTGCCGGGGTGAAGGCGGATATGGCCGTGGCGCGCGAGGAGGTGTTCGGGCCGGTTCTCTCGGTGCTTTCCTTTGATACGGTGGATGAGGCGATCTCTATTGCCAATGCGGTCGATTACGGGCTTTCCGCCGGTGTGTGGAGCCGCGATTTCGACACCTGCATGAGCATCGGTCGCAAGGTGCGTGCTGGCACAGTCTGGATGAACACCTTCATGGATGGCACGCCGGAACTGCCTTTCGGTGGTTATCGCCAGTCGGGTCTGGGGCGCGAGCTGGGCCGTCACGCGGTGGAGGATTACACCGAAACCAAGACACTCAACATGCATATCGGTGCACGCACGGGCTGGTGGATGCCGCAAGAAAAGTAGGAGTGATGGCTTTGGGAGGACAGCCGGATATCGTCATCATCGGATCGGGTATCGGCGGCGCGACGGTTGCCGCCGGTCTGGCCGCATCGGGTGCTGACATTCTTATTCTGGAGGCGGGGGAGCGGCTCGCTGAAAGGCCGGAAAACCGCGATCCACGTGCCATTTTCCAGCGCGGCTTTTTTCGTCCGAAAGAGTTCTGGTATGAGGCCGATGGCACGCCTTTCAATCCCGGTAATTATTACAATGTCGGCGGTAATTCCAAGTTCTATGGTGCGGTGCTGATCCGCTATCGCCGCGAGGATTTTGAAGAGCTTGCGCATCTGGAAGGTGTGTCGCCCGCGTGGCCCTTTACATATGATGAACTTGAGCCTTGGTACTGCAAGGCGGAAGAGCTTTTTCAGGTGCGCGGTGCGTTGGGCGATGACCCGACCGAGCCCAATCACTCAAAGCCCTATTCCCATTCGGCGATCAGCGATGAACCGGCTATTGCTGATGTACGGGTGCGGCTGAAGAAAGCCGGGCTACATCCGGCTTCCTTGCCATTGGGTGTTGATATTGAGCGCTGGTTGGCAAAGGCCAAAACGCCGTGGGATGCGCATCCCAATTGCGATGATGGCAAGATGGATGCGGAAACCTGTCCACTTGCGGCGGCACTCAGACATCCGAATGTGCGGCTTGAAACATCGGCGCGGGTGACGCGACTGGAAGCTGGGCCGGATGGAAAGACTATTGCAGCGGTGCATTATATGAAGAACGGCCAGACGCTGGTTCTGCGTCCGAAGCTGGTCATTCTCTCAGCGGGTGCGGTGCAGTCGGCAGCACTTCTGCTGCGTTGCGGATTGGCCAATGGTTCTGATCAGGTCGGCCGCAATTTCATGAATCACAATGCCAGTGCGGTAATCGGATTTGATCCGCGTTATCGCAATGACAGTGTCTACCAGAAGACCTTCGGCTTCAACGATTACTATTTGTCTGATGGGGCAGGTGGGCCGCCGCTTGGCAATGTGCAGTTGCTGGGCCGTGTTTCGGGCGCAATCCTGAAGTCCAATATGCGCCAAGTGCCGGAATGGCTTTTGAACCGGATTGCCGGACATACGATCGATTTCTACGCGATGAGCGAAGACCTGCCATCGCCGGAAAGCCGCGTGAGCGTGGATGGCGATCGCATTGTTCTGCATTGGGTGCGCAGCAACTGGAAAGCGCATCTGATGCTGGTCGACAAGCTCAAATCCGCGCTCAGACGGGCAGGCTTTCCGATCGTGTTCTCGCGAGCCTTTGACCGGCGCACGCCGTCGCACCAATGCGGTACGGTCCGTATCGGCAACGATCCCGCGACGGCACCGCTGGATCCTTATTGCCGCGCTTACGGCCACCCCAACCTTTATGTGGTCGATGCGTCGTTCCTGCCGACATCGGCGGCGGTCAATCCGGCGCTGACCATCGCGGCGCAGGCTTTGCGTGTGGCAGATCATCTGAACCGGGAGATACTGGCATGAACCGTGAAAGACCTGTTGCATTGGTGACTGGTGGGCGGCGCGGTATCGGGCTGGGTATTGCCCGCGCTTTGGCCGCCAAGGGCTTTGATCTGGCGATCACTGACCGTGAAAGTGACGAGGCCGTCATCCATGAATTGCGGGCGGTGGGCCGAAAAGTGGCTTTCTTTGAAAATGATCTTGCCGCGGTCGAGACGCATGAGAAAACCGTTTCTGCCGTGCTGGACGAGTTTGGCGGTATTGACTGCCTGGTGAACAATGCCGGCATGGGCTCCGTTGAGCGCGGCGATTTTCTCGGGCTGAAGCCAGAGAATTTCGACACGATCATGGGCGTGAACCTGCGCGGCACGGTGTTTTTCACGCAGGCTGTGGTGGCGGCCATGCTGGCTGCGACCGAAGTGCGTTTTTCACGCAGCATTGTGACGATCAGTTCGGTTTCATCGGTGATGACTTCGCCCGAACGGCTTGATTACTGCATCAGCAAAGCGGGGCTTTCGGCCTTTGTGCAGGGATTGGCGCTGCGCCTGGCAGAGGCGCGGATCGGCGTGTTTGAGGTGCGCCCCGGTATCATCCGAACTGACATGACGGCCCGTGTCGCCGAACGTTATGACGCGCTGATCGAAGGCGGTCTGGTGCCGATGAAACGTTGGGGCGAGGCGGGCGATGTGGGCGCTATTGTTGCAAGCCTTGCAGGCGGCGACTTCATTTTTGCCACAGGGTCGATAATCAATGCCGATGGCGGCCTGTCGATTGCCAAGCTTTAGGAACAGCGAGATGGATTACGACTATATCATCGTCGGGGGCGGGCCTGCCGGTTGCGTTCTCGCCAATCGTCTGAGCGAGGATGGATCTGTCAACGTTCTGCTGCTGGAAGCAGGTGGCAGCGACTGGAATCCCTTGTTTCATATGCCAGCCGGCTTTGCAAAAATGACCAAGGGCGTGGCGAGCTGGGGCTGGGAAACCGTGCCGCAGAAGCACCTGAAAAACCGCGTTCTGCGCTATACGCAGGCGAAAGTGATCGGTGGAGGCTCCAGCATCAATGCGCAGATTTATACGCGCGGCAATGCAGCCGATTATGATCTATGGGCCGGGGAAGAAGGCTGCACCGGCTGGGATTATCGCCATGTGCTGCCCTATTTCAAACGCGCCGAAGACAATCAGCGTTTCAATGATGACTTTCATGCCTATGGCGGGCCGCTTGGTGTCTCAATGCCGTCCGCGCCATTGCCGATCTGTGATGCCTATATCCGCGCGGGGCAGGAACTTGGGATTCCTTATAATCCGGATTTCAATGGTCGCGAACAGGCAGGTGTAGGCTTTTATCAGCTCACGCAGCGCAATCGCCGCCGATCTTCGGCATCCCTTGCTTATCTTGCGACGACCAGGGACCGCAAAAACCTGACAGTGCGGATGAATGCGCCGGTGCGCAATCTCGAGCTGGAAAAGACCCGCGTAGGCGGTGTTACGCTGATGAGCGGCGAAACCGTGCGCGCTTCACGTGAGGTGATCGTTTCATCCGGTGCGGTCGGTTCGCCTAAACTCCTGTTGCAATCAGGCATCGGCCCTGCTGATCATCTGGAGCAGATGGGAGTCGTGGTGAAACATGACCTGCCCGGCGTAGGCGAGAACCTGCAGGATCATCTCGATCTGTTTGTGATTGCCGAATGCACCGGCGATCACACCTATGACGGCGTTGCGAAACTGCACCGCACGCTTGGCGCGGGTCTGCAATATATCCTGCTGCGTTCCGGTCCGGTTGCATCAAGCCTGTTTGAAACCGGCGGTTTCTGGTATGCTGATCCCGATGCCCGTTCACCGGACATCCAGTTCCATCTGGGGCTTGGATCGGGCATTGAAGCGGGCGTCGAGAAGCTCAAGAATGCAGGCGTGACGTTGAATTCCGCCTATCTGCATCCACGCTCACGTGGAACCGTGCGACTGGCTTCTAATGATCCGGCATCAGCGCCGCTGATTGATCCCAATTACTGGAGCGATCCGCATGATCGTGAAATGTCGCTCGAAGGATTGAAGATCGCGCGTGAAATCATGCAACAGGATGCCTTGAAGCCTTATGTCATGGCCGAACGCCTGCCGGGGCCAAAGGTGATGAGCGATGATGATCTGTTCGACTATGCCTGTGCCAACGCCAAGACAGATCACCATCCGGTCGGCACCTGCAAGATGGGGATTGATGCTATGGCAGTCGTCGATCTTGATCTGAAAGTGCGCGGTCTTGAAGGTCTGCGGGTTTGCGACAGTTCGATCATGCCGCGCGTTCCATCGTGCAACACCAATGCGCCGACTATCATGGTCGGAGAAAAGGGCGCGGATATTATTCGCGGCCTCGATCCGCTGCCGCCAGTCGTGTTTTCATGGGAGAAGAACGCGCGGAAGGTGATCCGGCGCTAATCGTTTTCAATCGGCTCGAAGCGGAGATAGCCTGCCACGCCCGAGCTTTTCCGGTTCGGATTGTCGGATGGGTGGTTCACACCGTCATTCACTTCGACGACCGCAAAATCGAACGGTGATACACCTTCCAGACACGCTGCATTCACGCCATACTGCTGCGGATTGGAGCGACGCTGGTGGAAGGTGTAGATCCCGCATTTCGAGCAGAAATAATGTTTCGCCACGCCGGTATTGAACTGGTAGAGCGTCAGCGCATCTTCGCCTTCAAGAACTTCCAGTCCGTCCAGTCCTGCGGAAACAGCGACGGCTCCGCGCATCCGGCAATAGGAGCAGGTGCAGCGGCGAGCTGTATGCAGGCCATCGGATAATTTGACGCGAAAACGCACGGTTCCGCAGTGGCATGCTCCGTTGGCTTCCTTAATATCGGGGTTCATTCTGTCTCCTCGCATTCAGCCGAAGGATATTTTCTTTTTGGACGATTTACCACCGCTGAAAACCGGTTAAGTTTATTGCCTGAAACAGGTCTTGGAGTGAGGGCTCATGGGTGAATTCGCAGTCGTGACGGGCGGCAGCACCGGCATTGGACGACATCTGGTTTCCGCTTTTTCCGAAGCGGGCTACACAGTGGCTTTCAGCTATCGCCATGATGATGAAGCCGCACAATCGCTGGTGGAGGCAGTAGAGGAAGCTGGCGGTCAGGCGTTGGGGCTCGGCTGCGATGTCGGTAGGCGTGTCGAGGTGGAAACCTTCTTTGATGAGGTTTGCGACTGGTTCGGCGACGCGCCTGACGTGCTGGTCAACAATGCTGGCATCCAGACCTGGGCACCCCTGCTGGAACTTTCCGAAGACGGGTGGGATGATGTCATCCGCACCAACCTGAAAGGCTGTTTTCTCAACACGCAGGCTGCCGCCAAGCGCATGGTGGAGGCAGATAAGGGCGGAGCCATTGTCAACATCGGCTCCGGCTGCAACAAGCTCGCCTTTCCGAAACTGGTGTCCTACACGGCATCGAAAGGCGGCATAGAGCAATTCACCAAGGCCTCGGCAGTGGAGCTTGGGCCGCATGGCATCCGGGTGAATTGTGTTGCTCCCGGCGCGATCCTTAATGAGCGCACGGCGGAGGAGCAACCCGATTATGCAGGCACTTGGGCGCGCATCACGCCGCTACGGAGGGTGGGAACAGCGGAAGATATTTCCGGGCCAGTTCTGTTTCTGGCTTCCGACGCGGCACGTTTTGTGACCGGCCAGACGATCTGGGTCGATGGCGGTGTCTTTTCGCAGGCCAACTGGCCGTATGAGGAGTGATGGTTCAGTGGTGATCCCGACTGGATTCGAACCAGTGGCCTCAAGATTAGGAATCTTGCGCTCTATCCTACTGAGCTACGGGACCAACCGATGCGCATTCGCTGGTGATTCCAGCATTGCGAATGCTTTCAGACACATACTGTTTTTCATGCCGGTCGCCAACCCCGCAAAAAGCGGGGCAGGCGGATTTATTCCGTTTCAGGCCGCAAGCGCCGTTTCCACTAGCGATGCAAAATAGCTGACGCCATAGGGGATGGCATCGTCATTGAAGTCATAGGCCGGGTGGTGCAGGCCGGGTGTGTCGCCATTTCCGAGGAAAATATAGGCGCCGGGGCGTGCTTCCAGCATGTAGGAAAAATCTTCCGCCGCCATCATCGGTTCAACATTCCGATCCACTTTGCTTTCACCCGCTACGGCGCTGGCGATGCGGGCGGCAAACTCCGTCTGCGCATCGTGGTTGAAGGTGACCGGATAATTGTTCTTGTAGCGCACGGTGATTTCCGCGCCGGTCGCGGCTGCGATACCGGCTGCAGCTTCACGGATACGGCGTTCGGCAAAGGCGCGGGTTTCTTTCTTGAGCGTGCGGACGGTGCCCGACAGCGTCGCCTTTTCCGGGATCACATTATAAGCCTCTCCCGCAATGAACTTCGTTACTGAAATCACAAGCGAATCGAGTGGATCGCTATTGCGCGAAACAATGCCCTGAAGGGCAATCATCAACTGGGAACCGGCAAGGATTGGATCGATGGTGCGATGTGGCTGCGCTGCATGACCGCCACGTCCGGTAATGAAGAGGTCGAATTCGTCGGTTGCGGCCATGATCGGGCCTTTTCGCATCGCGAACTGCCCGACCGGCAGGCCAGGCATGTTGTGGACGCCGTAGACTTCCGAAATGTTGAAGCGATCCATAACGCCGTCCTCGACCATGGCGAGGCCACCGGCGCCGCCTTCTTCGGCTGGCTGGAACAGAAGCGCGACTGAGCCGCGGAAATTGCGCGTTTCTGCGAGATATTGCGCTGCGCCAAGCAGCATGGATGTGTGACCGTCATGGCCACAGGAATGCGCCTTGCCGGGATTCTGCGAGGCCCACTCAACGCCGCTTGTTTCGGTGATGGGAAGGGCGTCCATGTCGGCGCGCAAGCCGATGGCCGGGCCATCGCCATGACGCCCCTTGATGATGCCGACCACGCCGGTGCGTCCGACGCCGGTTTCCACAAGATCGCAACCGAAGGATTTCAGCTTGTCTTCGACAAATTTTGCAGTTTCGTGCACGTCATAAAGCAGTTCAGGATTCTGGTGCAGCTTTCGCCGCCATGCGGCAATTTCCGCTTGCGTTTCAGCGGCACGATTCAACACTGGCATTTTCTGAGGGCTCCCCGGATTGGGCATGATTTGAAGGAATCAGAATATGACGTTTCGGTGAAAGCGGGCAATCCCCGTTTGCCTTTTCATCGCCACATGGCATAGATAAAGAAAGCGTTAACCTTCCATTAGAGCGGCTCCAGTTGACACGGAGTCATCGGGACGGCTCTATCTCTTTGTCTTTAAAGCTTTATCCAAAGCAAGACCGCTTCGCAGCTTGCTGGAAATGCTCTAGAGCGCAATTCGAACCCGCAGAAGTTGCAGGCTATTTCGATTGGAACTACGGAATGATGTCGAAGTCATTGAAAATCTGGTTTGCTGCTGCTGGCCTGTCCGTTACTGCGCTGGCGTCCGCTGCAGCTAATCCCTCCATTGCAGTGGATGTCGCAACCGGTAAGGTCTACCAGCAGCAGGAAGCTTTTCAACGCTGGTATCCTGCTTCCCTGACCAAGATGATGACGGCCTATGTGACATTCCGCGCACTTCAGTCAGGCCAGATGACGCTGGATTCTCCGGTGCGCATGACGGTCAACGCCGCCAAGGAGCCGCCAAGCAAGATGGGCTACAAGCCGGGATCGGTCATGACGCTTGATACGGCGTTGAAGATTATGCTGGTGAAGTCGGCCAATGATATCGCGGTTGCTGTTGCCGAAGCCGTGGGCGGAACGGAATCCGCCTTCGTGCAGCGCATGAATGCCGAAGCGCAGCGTCTCGGCATGGTCGGGTCGCATTTCGCCAATCCGAACGGCCTGCATAATCCCAATAATTACACCACGGCACGCGATCTTGCGGTTCTGGCTGTGCAGTTGCGCCGCGAATTTCCGCAATATGCGCATTATTTCGCGACCGAAGCCATCGATCCGGGCGCGGGCAAGAAAGTGCAAGCCAACTACAACATCCTGCTTGGCCGCTATGATGGTGCAGACGGGATGAAAACCGGTTTCGTCTGCGCATCCGGTTTCAATCTTGCAAGCTCAGCTACACGCAACGGCCGGACCGTGCTCGCGATTGTTCTCGGTGCGGATCGTCAGGAAACACGCGCGGTCAAAGCTGCGCAGCTTATGACGGATGCTTTCCGCGCAAGTTCGAGCGGTGGAGCGACGCTGGCGACCTTGCGTCCGACGGCGGGCGGCAATCTGAACCAGGCCGTCGACATGCGCAAGGCGATCTGCAACCAGCAGGCCATGGCCGACCGCTGGGACGGGCGCGATGTCGAGGGTAAGCTGAAAATCAATTCACCCTATATCCATGCCATGGATCATGATCCGGTGGCGGTGAAGGTTGGTCTGGTTTCCGAACCGGGTCCGACGACCCGACCGAGCCAGCTTGACATTTCGCAGATTCCGGTGCCGATGCCGCGTCCGCAGCGTTCCGCCGGTGCCAAAACCACCGCGATCAACTGACATGCCGAATCCCATTCCCGTTTCTGTGCTGACCGGCTTTCTCGGTTCAGGCAAGACCACGCTTCTCAACCGGCTCCTGAAAGATCCGGCGCTGAGTGATACGGCGGTTATCATCAACGAGTTCGGCGAGGTTGGCATCGATCATTTGCTGGTCGAGCAGGCGAGCGAGGGTGTAATCGAGCTTTCCGACGGCTGCCTGTGCTGTACGGTGCGGGGCGAACTGGTGGATACGCTGGCCGATCTGATTGACCGGCACCAGACCGGGCGCATCAAGGCTCTGAAGCGCGTCATCATCGAAACCACCGGACTTGCCGATCCAGCGCCAGTGCTGCATTCGATCATGGGGCATCCGGTACTGATGCAGGCTTTCCGTCTCGATGGGGTTCTGGCGACCGTTGATGCCGTCAATGGCATGGTGACGCTCGACAACCACGAGGAAGCCGTCAAGCAGGCTGCGATGGCTGATCGTATCGTACTCACCAAAATCGACCTGCCAGAAGCGCAGGCAGGACTGGCGGCACTCAAGGCGCGTCTTCATGCGCTCAATCCCGGTGCGGACATTCTGGAGGCCGCAGAAGAGCGCACGGGTTATGCGGCGCTCTTCGAATGCGGTCTCTATAATCCAGAAACGAAATCGGCAGACGTGCAGCGATGGCTCAAGGCCGAAGCCTATGAGGCCGGTCATCATGACGACTCCCATCATGACCACTCGCATCATGGGCATGACCATCTATGCGGACCGGATTGCGACCATGACCACCACCATCACGGCCACGCGCATCATCATCACCATGACGATGCGATCCGGTCCTTTTCGCTTCGTCACGATGAGCCGATCCCGCTATCGACCTTCGACATGTTCCTCGATCTCCTGCGCTCGACGCATGGCGAGAAGCTTCTGCGCGTGAAGGGCATTGTGCAGATTGCCGAAGACCCGGATCGCCCGGTCGTCATCCATGGGGTACAGAAGATTTTCCATCCGCCTGCACGCCTGCCACAGTGGCCGCAGGGCAAGCAAGAGACGCTTCTGGTGATGATCGTGAAGGATCTGCCGGAAACCTATGTGCGTGAGCTTTTCGATGCGTTTCTCGGACGTCCGGGCCTCGACCGGCCCGATCGCGCTGCGCTGACGGAAAACCCGCTGGCCATTCCGGGTTTTTCGCCCCGGAACTGACTTCACTTCCTGCGAATGAGGAAGCGATACAATGTTCCCTGACGCTCCTGTGCGACGAGGACGTGACCTTCCTGCGTACAGAAATGCGGGACGTCGATGTCTGACAGCGGATCGGTCGCTTCCACCCAGAGAAGCGCTTTGCTCGGCATTTTTTCCAGACGATTGCTGGTTTTCAAAACCGGAAGGGGGCATTTAAGCCCCCTCAGGTCGTAGACAGGAATGTCATCCTGCAAAGCCATCAGTTCCCGATGATCTTCCACCATGGCTTTTTCGGTTCGGGGGCTGTAGCAGGTGCCGGTTGCTCGAAATTCTGCGCCACCGTGCTGGCGGTCGTCACTGGAGAGACTTCCTGGGGCGATACAGCCTGCGCTGCAACCGGGTTTGGTCGCGGTGCAGGTATGACTGCGGTCTGTGTCGCCGGCTGGGCTGGAATAGGAGCGGATTGCGCCGTTGCGGCAATCGCGGTCGGCGATTCTGGGCGGATGTCTGGTGCCCCCGCCTTTTCAGCGGAAGAAGGCGTAAGTGATGGCGGTTCCCGTGTTACCTTTTCACCGCGTGCGCGTGCAGCGCTCCAGGCGGAGACCAGCTTGGCTTCAGTAATGCCCTGAATGGAGGGCGCCGGTGCCTTCTGGCTGGCGCTGAATGCTGACTGGTAGGTCTTTTCATAAGACGCATAGGACATGGCTTCGCCCCCAACCGAAGGCGGGCAGGCACCCGTTGGAGACAGCGGCTGCCCGTCGGACGCCGCAACGTTGAACACATAGCGCTTTTCGCAGACGTCGACCTTCGGCGGGACTTTGGTAACCTCGAAAGCGTCGTAACCTTGCTTCAGCATCTTCCAGAAAGGATAATTCGGATCGCTCTTGTAGCGCGCCATGTTGGCGGCGGTCATGCGGAACGGAAATGCCTGAATCTGAAAATCACGCTGGCCGCCTTTGAATGCATCGCGACCGAAGGCATAAATCTCCGCAACCTGTTCGTCGGTCATCGAGTAGCAACCCGACGAAGAACATGCGCCGTGCACCATGAGATGCTGGCCGGTACGGCCGTTGGCGCGGTCATAGGCGTTGGGGAAGCCGATATTGAACGAGAGATAATAGCTGGAATTGGGGTTCATCTGCGACGGACGGACGGTATAGAAACCTTCCGGCGCCTGACGGTCACCCTCGATATATTTCGGGCCGAGCTTGCCCGACCATTTGCATATTTCGTAGGAAGCGATCTGGTCGTATTTACCGTTGTTCTTCTGCTTCCAGACCTCGAGAACGCCTTCTTCCTTGAAAATGCGTACCATGATCGGCGAGGTGCGGGTCATGCCCTTCGCCTTCATCTTGGCAACGACCTTTGCGGGAAGCGGCTTTTCGGCCCGCAGACTGAGATCGGATACAGATGAACCCTGGCAGCCCGCGAGAAGCGTGGTTGCCAGTAAGGAGCCTAGAATTGCGGTTCTGATCTTCATGTCGCATCAAGTCTGTTAGAGCTACGCCAGAGACTTTATGAGCAAAAGTCGATTTCCTGAAGGTTAGATCCTATAAAAGAAACCTTACGGTATCGTTTATAAATCCTTGCTCAAATAGCTAAAATCCAGCGCGTCGGCAATATGGCCGAATTTGCAGCATGATGCAAATCCGGGAGGCGCGAGGCCTCCCGGACGATCTAGGTACTGACCCTAGCATTCAATTTTGGACGATAATCAGATGTTGCGGCCGATTTCGAGGAACTTCTGGCGGCGTTCCTGCTTCAGCGTTTCGCCGTCAATATCCTTCATCGAACGTAGCGACGCGGTGATAATGTCGCCGGTAGCGTCGATCACAGCTTCCTTGCCGCGATGCGCGCCACCCATGGGTTCGGGAATGATACCGTCGATGACCTTGAGGTCGAACAGGTCCTGTGCGGTGATGCGCATGTTGGAGGCGGCGTCCTTGGCGCGGGTCGAATCGTGCCAAAGGATGGAGGCTGCGCCCTCGGGCGAGATTACCGAATAGATCGAGTGCTCAAGCATGTAGACACGATTTGCAACGGCGATGGCGATGGCGCCACCGGAGCCGCCTTCACCGATGATGATCGATATGACCGGAACGCGCAGTTTGAGGCATTCCGCTGTCGAGCGGGCAATCGCTTCGGCCTGGCCGCGTTCCTCGGCGCTGACGCCCGGATAGGCGCCTGCTGTATCGACAAAGGTGATGAGCGGCAATTGGAAGCGGTCGGCCATCTCCATGATGCGGACGGCTTTGCGGTAGCCTTCAGGTCGGGCCGAACCAAAATTGTGCCTGAGGCGCGTCTTGGTGTCTGAGCCTTTTTCCTGTCCGATGATAGCGACGGCCTGACCATTGAAGCGACCGAAACCGGCTTGTATGGCTTCGTCATTGGCGAATTTGCGGTCACCGGCAAGCGGGGTGAATTCGGTGAACAGCCGGTCGATATATTCCAGACAATGCGGACGGTCTGGGTGGCGGGCGATCTGCGCCTTCTGCCATGGTGTCAGCTTGCGATAGATGTCTTTCAGCGCATCGGCCGAACGCTTCTCGAGGCGACGAATCTCGTCGCTCATCTCGACGCTGCCCTGTTCCTGCGCGAGCTTTTTCAGCTCAAGAATCTGGCCTTCAAGATCGGCGACGGGTTTTTCAAAATCGAGATAGTTGTACATAGGGCCTGACTGTTCGTGCGTTTTCCAAGGGGATTAGCGCTATTGCGAGCCTGAAAAAGGCTGTTTTACGGCGCCTTACATATTCACTGCGGGCTCATCTTGCAAATTTTAGGTTTTCTCATAACCGGACAGAGGCTGATCGGCAAGCGGATGATGCTCGCTGACAAGCTTATGCAGTCTTTCCTCCAGCACATGCGTGTAGATTTGGGTCGTGGAAATATCGGCATGGCCGAGCAATTGCTGCACGGTGCGCAGATCCGCGCCGTTCTGTAGCAGATGGCTGGCAAAGGCATGGCGCAGCACGTGCGGTGAAATGGCGGTAGCCGACAATCCTGCCCGTGCGGCAAGCGCTTTCAATTCGCGTGCAAAAACCTGGCGCGCCAGATGACCTCGCTCCGAAAAGGCGGGAAACAGCCATGGATTGTCATCGCTGTCGGGCTGGGAATCCCGTGAAACAAGAAAGCGCTGCAGAGCTTCGCGTGCCTTGGGTGAAAGTGGAACCATGCGTTCTTTGGAGCCCTTGCCACGGACCAGAAGAAAACGGTGATCGGTGCGCGCGACAGTGACGGGCAGGCCAACAAGTTCCGAGACGCGCAACCCGGTCGCATAAAGTGTTTCAAGAAGCGCATGAAGACGCAGGGCTTTGATATGATCAGCGGGTTCGGCTGCTTCATTGGTTTCGAGCACCGCGCGGTCGAGAAGCCGCGTGACGTTTTCGACACTCATGATCTTCGGTAGCGGCTTTTGCTTTTTGGGCGCATCGACAGTGCCGGTCGGGTCGTCTTGCCGATACCCCTCTGAATAGAGAAAACGGAAGAACTGGCGTAGCGCCGACAGGCGCCGGGCCTGTGATGTTGCGGCAAAACCTTCCGTTGCCATGGCATCGATGGCACTGCGAATATCGTCGGGTCCGGCTTCTGCAAGATTGACGCCTCGGGCTGACAGTGCCTCTGCCACAGCCTCAAGATCGCGTCGGTAGGATTCAAGCGTGTTGTGAGCAGCACCCCGTTCGGCGCTCATCATTTCCAGAAAGTTCTCGATCGCCAGCGATGCGCGCATTGTCACTCCTGCGGGGACTGCGGCAACTGGCGCGCCGTATCGGCGGCCTCAGGCTCGGCTGCTGGGGCTGGCGGAGGAGCAATCGTGACCGGCTTTAGCTTCGAAGCCGGAATATGGACAGTTATCTCGCGCTTGTCTGGTTCAACGAAGTTGGCAAGTGCATACATCGCGCCATAAACGACGGCAGCAATAAGAGCGACAAAGAGAACGAGGCGCGTCAGCGTAGGCATCCATCTTTTATGCTGTGGCATTGAGACGAAAGCAAGGACGGGAGACAAAAGCAGGGAGGCCAAATCAAAGAGTGCGTGCGCAATTATATAAAAATGCCCCACTTCCGGTCTGGCGCGCCCTGAAAACCAATCAAAGCAATTGACGTCGCCCCGTTTTTCATGTGGAACCGGAGCAAATGGACGAGGTCAATGAGCAGTACGACAAAACAAAACAATCTACATGAGAAAGCGGAACTGATCCGCGATCTGCTCGGTTCGAAAGTCGTGGTGCTTGTGGGGCTGATGGGAGCGGGAAAATCGACTGTCGGACGCAAGGTGGCAGCCATGCTTGGCCTGCCGTTTCGCGATGCCGATACGGAAATCGAAACGGTTTCGCGCATGACTATTCCCGACTTGTTCGAAGCCTATGGCGAGGTCGAGTTCCGTGACCTTGAACGTCGTGTCATCATGCGACTGCTCGAAGACGGGCCGATGGTTCTGGCAACCGGGGGCGGAGCGTATATGAATGCCGAAACACGCGCGGCAATTGGTCGGGCAGGCGTTTCCATCTGGCTCAATGCGGAAATTGATATTCTGATGGAGCGCGTATCACGCCGCCAGAACCGCCCGTTGCTGAAAAACAGCGATCCGCGTGGCGTCATGCTGCGCCTGATGAACGAACGTTATCCGGTCTATGCGCTGGCCGATCTCCAACTGATGACCCGTGATGACAAGAAGGAAGTGATTGCCGCCGAACTGCTCGATGTTCTGGCCGATCATCTCGAGAGTTCAGCGGCTCAATCCGCTCGGTAAGACGAACGGCTTAATTTCTCGCCGCATCTATTGGAGACTACCATGAATGCCCCTTCCATCGCTCCAGGTGTTATCACCGTTCCCGTGTCGCTTGGCGACCGATCCTACGATATTCTGATCGGCAAGGGGCTCGTCGATCGTGCGGGCGAGGAACTGGCAAAACGTCTGAAAGGCGTGCGCGTGGCGGTGGTGACGGACGAAAATGTCGCCAAGGCTCATCTGGAGCGCCTGACAGCAAGCTTTGCCGGGGTTGGTATCGATGTGACGCCGGTAATTGTTGCGCCCGGCGAAAAGTCCAAATCCTTTGGCACGCTTGAAACCGTCACCAATGCAGTTCTGGCGGCCCGGCTGGAGCGCGGCGACGCGGTCGTGGCGTTCGGAGGCGGTGTGGTTGGCGATCTTTCCGGCTTTGTTGCCGGTATCGTGCGGCGCGGCATGAATTTTGTACAGATGCCGACTTCTCTCCTGTCGCAGGTCGATTCGTCTGTCGGCGGCAAGACCGGTATCAATACCGCCCATGGCAAGAATCTCGTCGGGGTCTTCTATCAGCCGCAGCTGGTTCTGGCCGACACGGAAGTTCTCGATACGTTGAGCACGCGGGAGTTCCGGGCTGGTTATGCTGAAGTTGCGAAATATGGCTTGATCGACCGCCCAGACTTTTTTGCGTGGCTGGAGCAGAACTGGCAGGAGGTCTTCTCCGGCGGAGCGGCACGGACGGAAGCTATCGCTGAAGCCTGCCGTTGCAAGGCGGCAGTCGTTGCGCGTGACGAGCGCGAAACCGGTGACCGCGCACTCCTCAATCTCGGCCATACCTTCGGGCATGCGCTGGAAACGGCGACCGGCTACGATTCAAGCCGTCTCGTGCACGGCGAAGGGGTGGCTATCGGCATGGCACTGGCCCATCGTTTTTCAGTCAAGATGAACTTGTGTAGCGTCGAGGATGCAGAGCGTGTCGAGGCGCACCTGAAGGCGGTCGGACTGCCATATCGGCTGTCGGATGTGCCTGGCGGCTTGCCATCGGCGGAAAAGTTGATGGATTATATTGCCCAGGACAAGAAAGTGGCGCGTGGCGCGCTTACATTCATCCTGACGCGCGGCATCGGGCAGTCTTTTATTGCCAAGGATGTGCCGCCGACGGCTGTGCTGGAGTTTCTGAAAGAACGTCTGGAAACGAAATAAAAGGACAAGGCGAATGGCTTTCGAGTTCTGGGTTATGTGCGGCATCATCCTGCTCTGTGTCGTTCTCTCGGCATTCTTTTCCGGTTCCGAAACGGCGCTGACGGCGGCGTCGCGTGCGCGCATGCTTACGCTCGAACAGAATGGTGACGAGCGCGCCGGGCTGGTCCAGCGTCTTATCGGTCGCCGGGACCGCTTGATCGGTGCGCTTCTGATCGGCAACAACCTCGCCAATATTCTCGCGTCTTCGATCGCCACCAGTATTTTCCTGAATTTGTTCGGTGATGCGGGTGTGGCCTACGCAACGCTGGCCATGACGATCATTCTGGTCATTTTCGCGGAGGTTCTGCCAAAGTCCTGGGCGATTTCTGGTCCAGACCGGTTTTCGCTGGCCGTCGTGCGCGGCGTGTCGATTGTGGTGCTGATCCTCGGTCCGGTTTCGAGCGCTGTGAACTGGATCGTGCGGGTGATCCTGAAGATGTGCGGCATCAATCTCGCCGCAGGGCACTCCATGCTTAGCCCGCAGGATGAGCTGCGCGGTGCGGTCGAGGTGCTGCATCGCGACAAGTCGCTTATCAAGGAAGATCGCGACCAGCTGGGCGGGCTGCTCGACCTCAAGGAACTGGAAGTAAGCGACGTGATGGTGCACCGGACTTCGATGGGCACCGTCAATGCCGATGCTCCGGCGGATCAGATCGTGCGCGATATTCTGGCCAGCCCGCATACGCGCATGCCGCTTTGGCGCGATGATATCGACAATATTGTCGGCATCATTCACACCAAGGACCTGCTGCGCGCGCTTTATGACGTCGACAATGATTTCAAGCGCATCGACATCATGAAGGTTGCGCGCAAGCCGTGGTTTGTGCCCGACACGACCACGCTGCAGGATCAACTCGACGCTTTTCTCCGTCGCAAGGCGCATATCGCCATCGTCGTTGATGAATATGGCGACGTGCAGGGACTGGTGACGCTGGAGGATATTCTGGAAGAAATTGTCGGTGATATTGCCGACGAGCACGACGTGGACATGCAGGGCGTCCGGCTGCAGCCGGACGGTTCAGTTATCGTTGACGGCTCGCTGCCGATTCGCGACATCAACCGTGCGCTTGACTGGTCCTTGCCCGATGAGGAGGCGACCACGATTGCAGGTCTCGTCATTCACGAGACCCAGACGATTCCGGAAGTGAAGCAGGCTTTCACCTTTTACGGGAAACGTTTTTCTGTCTTGAAGAAGGAAAAGAACCGCCTGACGCGGTTGCGAATCGTACCGCTTGATGCTGATGGCAAGCCGACGCCCATCGTTGCGGCACTGCCCCGCTGACGGAATTTCAAAAGCAAGGTTTACCTAACATTTTGTTTTTAAATATTTTTGTTTCTGGTAGGTGGCGCTTTAGCCCGTAGCTTCGGACTTTTTGGCTTTGTGATTTCAAATTTTCCAAATCTATTCAAATACCAATTATTTAAGTAATTAAGAGTATTATAAAGTTGCGCATTAATAAATTCTAATGAATCTCCGTTCAACCAGCAGTGTTAAATCAAATTTTTCCTTGATATTCTGAATAATATTGGTTCTTATATCAGTGTTTTTGCAATCGAGGGGATGTATAAAGCATATGGGCGTCACCATTCTGTAAGCTTATATTCTGGTACGAAAACTACGGAGATGATCCGCATAAAACTTGTTTTACTGAAAATAAATACAGACTTTATTCATCGATACTTACACTGACTTCTGCCTACACATTTCTTTTCTCCGCAAAGTTCGACTCACCGTGCAAGGCGTCCGCGAGGGCGTCTTGCACGCATTCAGGTCATTCCCGCCTGCCAGCGTGTCAATACTGCTTTACGCTTTCCTGTGTCAGGCATCCGGTTATCGTAGAAGCATGATCTGAAACTTCTCAGCGCCGCGTGGCCTCACCCGGAGCGGAAGGCTCAAGCGCCAGCGCATGGACGCCGCTGTCCAGTTCTTCCTTCAAAAGTGCATTGATGGCGCGATGGCGCTCGATGCGACTCATTTTGGCGAAAGCGTCGGCAACGATGCGGATACGGAAATGCGTTTCGCCGGTGCCGTCATAGACTTCATGATGACCGCGCTCCTCGTGGTGATGCCCGGCGTGGAGGTGGCTTTCATTGATGACCTCGAGCCGTTCGGGAGCGAAAGCCGTGGTCAGTTTCGCTTCCATCGCGCTTTGTTTGCTATTGTGAATGGACATTTGGACCACTTCTCCCCATATAGACGCTGTGCCTCATATAACGTTGCTTCGGCAGCAAAAGGTGGGGCAAATCCGCACAGGAAAGCAACCTGCTTCAAAATTTCGCCCCGTTGAAATGGCCAAAAGCCAGATCGGACGAAATGTCAATTCTTGTTCAGCAACTCATAATCCGCATAATCCGATTCGATGACAACGAACTCAAAATTTTTCGACAGTATCCGCATCAAGCCCAAGAAGACCGCGGAAGCGAAGGCTTCGGGGCCTTGCTGCCAGTGGGACGGGTGTGACAAGCCAGGCACGCATCGCGCGCCTGTCGGACGCATGCGCGAAGGCGAGTATTTCCGCTTCTGTGTTGATCACGTGCGGGAATATAACAAGAATTTCAATTACTTCTCTGGGCTTTCGGACGGTGACATCGCGAAGTTCCAGAAGGATGCAATCACGGGTCATCGCCCGACCTGGTCGACGACGGCGAACTCTACCGCCAAGCCGCGCACGTCGCCGGATATGGCGAAGATGCGTTCCGGCTCGGCTTCCTATCACAATCGTATCCGCGATCCCTTCAACCTTTTCAAGGAAGCCAAGGGACATGCGCCGGGCCAGAAGGGGCAGCGCAAGCCGCGTACGCTTGAGATAAAGGCGCTGGCGACACTCGGTCTTGAACCAAATTCGACTGGCGATAAGATCAAGGCGCGCTATAAAGAACTGGTAAAACAGCACCACCCGGATGCAAATGGTGGTGATCGCGGATCGGAGGAAAGATTTCGCGATGTAATTCAGGCTTATCAATTGCTCAAGCAGGCAGGTTTTTGCTAAACCCTGTTTGGGTCTGACAGGCCGGTTATAGGAGCTGTCGCCGATGGTTCCGACGGACATTCTTCTGCCACGCGATTATGTGGACGCAAGCACGGATGCCCGCAACGAATTACGGAAGGGGCATACCGTCCGGCTTGCCGGAAAAACACGCCCACGGATGAAAGTTGAATGTCGCGGCGGGCGGGTGTCTGCCGCTCTGGAGGCATGATGAACAAGGTTGAGCGGGATATAGCCAATTTGCCGGATACGACGGTTTCGGTGCGCGAAGTGTTCGGAATCGATTCCGACATGACGGTGCCAGCCTACGCGGCAGGCGATTCCTATGTGCCGGAGCTTGATCCGGATTATCTTTTCGACCGTCAGACGACGCTCGCGATCCTTGCGGGCTTTGCGTATAATCGTCGCGTGATGGTTTCCGGCTATCACGGTACCGGTAAGTCGACCCATATCGAGCAGGTCGCCGCCCGCCTCAACTGGCCCTGCGTCCGCGTCAATCTCGATAGCCACGTCAGCCGTATCGATCTCGTCGGCAAGGATGCCATTGTGGTCAAGGATGGCGTTCAGGTTACCGAATTCAAGGACGGCATCCTTCCTTGGGCCTATCAGCACAATGTGGCGCTGGTATTCGACGAATATGATGCCGGTCGCCCGGACGTGATGTTCGTCATTCAGCGCGTTCTGGAATCGTCCGGTCGCCTGACGCTTCTTGATCAGAGCCGCGTCATCCGTCCGCATCCGGCTTTCCGCCTGTTCGCAACCGCCAACACTGTTGGCCTCGGCGATACAACCGGCCTCTATCACGGCACCCAGCAGATTAACCAAGCGCAAATGGACCGCTGGTCCATCGTGACGACGTTGAACTATCTGCCGCACGACAATGAAGTGAACATCGTTCTCGCCAAGGCAAAGCACTATCAGAACGCCGAAGGCCGCGAGATCGTGAACAAGATGGTGCGCGTGGCCGACATGACCCGTCAGGCATTTATCAATGGCGATCTTTCGACCGTCATGAGCCCGCGTACGGTTATCACATGGTCCGAAAATGCCGCGATCTTCAACGATGTCGGCTTTGCCTTCCGCCTGACCTTCCTCAACAAGTGCGACGAACTGGAACGCCCGATCGTGGCCGAGTTCTATCAGCGTGCTTTCGGCGTTGAACTGCCGGAATCGGCAGCCAATATCGTTCTCGCTTGATGTGGAAGAAGCCTGCCGCCTGATCATATCCGGCGGCAGCGCACTGTCTGATGCGGGGGTAGTAAGCTTCGCCCTTGCTTGAAAGCGAAGTCAGGATAGGCATATGTCGGCCCAGAAGTCAGGAATAGGCGATAATTCGCGCGAGCGTAAATCGGGACCGGCGGATTCCGAACCGTTCAAGCGCGCCCTAACGGCTTGCATCCGCGCCGTTTCCGGCGAGCATGAGCTGGAAGTCGCGTTTACCAACGATCGTCCGGCCTTGAGCGCCAATCGCGCCCGTCTTCCCGATCTGTCGAAGCGCCCCACGGCGCACGATATCGCCGTCACACGCGGCCTCGGCGATTCTATGGCGCTCCGTCAGGCGCGTCACAATCCGCGCATTCATGCGAGCCTAGCGCCGGAAGGCAAGCAGGCGCGTGCGATTTATGACGCTGTAGAGCAGGCGCGTGTGGAAGCCATCGGCGCCCGCGCCATGGCTGGCATGGCGGATAACCTGTCCACCATGCTTGCGGATAAATATTCGAAAGCCAATTTCTCAGCCGTCACGACCAAGGAAGACGCACCGCTGGAGGAAGCCGTGTCGCTTCTGCTGCGTGAAAAACTGACCGGACAGCCTGCGCCTGCCGAAGCCGGACAGGTGCTCGAACTATGGCGCGACTGGATTGAGCAGAAGGCCGCAGCCGACATTGCGCGTCTCGGCGACAATCTCGAAGACCAGCAGGCTTTTGCGCGTACGGTGCGTGACATGCTCGCCTCCATGGATATGGCGGAAGAGTTGTCGCAGGAAGAACCAAGTGACGAGGAAGAGCAGAACGACGAACAGACGCCCGATTCCGACGAGAACGAGGAAGGTGGCGACGAGAGCCAGGAAGGTTCCGATTCCGCTGAAAGCGAGGAATCCGACAGTTCGAGCGATGAAGGCGAGCAGGGCGAAATGGATGCCGCCGATGCTTCCGCTGACGACATGGACGACAGCGACGATATTGACGCGGAAACGCCGGGCGATACGCGCCGTCCGAACCAGCCTTTCGCCAATTTTGCCGAGCATGTCGACTACAAGGTTTTTACGCGTGAGTTTGACGAAGAGGTCGAGGCGACTGATCTTTGCGAAGAGGCGGAACTGGACCGTCTGCGCGGCTTCCTCGACAAGCAGCTTGCCAATCTGCAGGGAGTGGTCGGGCGTCTCGCCAACCGTTTGCAGCGCCGCCTGATGGCGCAGCAGAACCGCTCCTGGGACTTCGATCTGGAAGAGGGGTATCTCGATTCGGCTCGTCTGGTGCGCATTGTCATTGATCCGACGCAGCCGCTTTCCTACAAGCAGGAGCGCGATACGGATTTCCGCGATACGGTCGTGACGCTGGTGCTGGACAATTCGGGCTCCATGCGCGGACGGCCGATCACGGTCGCCGCGACCTGCGCGGATATTCTGGCACGCACACTGGAGCGCTGTGGCGTGAAGGTCGAGATTCTGGGCTTCACCACCAAGGCGTGGAAGGGTGGCCAGTCGCGCGAAGCGTGGCTCGGACGCGGCAAGCCTGCCAATCCGGGCCGACTCAATGATCTGCGCCATATCGTCTACAAAAGCGCGGATGCGCCGTGGCGGCGTGCGCGGCGCAATCTCGGTCTGATGATGCGCGAAGGTCTTCTCAAGGAGAACATTGATGGCGAGGCGCTGATCTGGGCGCATCAGCGGTTGCTGGCGCGTCCTGAACAGCGCAAGATTCTGATGATGATTTCGGATGGCGCTCCCGTCGATGACTCGACGCTTTCCGTCAATCCAGGAAACTATCTCGAGCGCCACCTGCGCGCCGTGATCGAGGAAATTGAAACGCGTTCGCCGGTGGAGCTGATTGCAATCGGTATCGGTCATGATGTCACGCGCTATTATCAGCGTGCCGTCACCATCGTAGATGCGGAAGAGCTGGCTGGCGCCATGACCGAGCAGCTTGCCTCATTGTTCGAGGAGCAAGGTGCTGCAGCATCCGGCAAAGGCAAACGCCGAGCCGGCAGACGATGAACTTAGGGATAAAAAGGGCGCTTGAAGCGCCCTTTTTCATGCCTGCTGTTTCGTCGCAGCCAGAACGATTTCGCGTATGCACACGCCCTGTGGCTGTTCATAGGCATAGAGAATGGCGCGAGCCACATCGTCGGCCGAAAGAACAGGCGCGCCCATTTCCTTTTTCCATTCTTCGTAACCGGCCTTGATGCCAGCGTCGCTGGTATGGCTCAGAAGTTCCGTTTCCACAGCACCGGGCGCAATCGTCACGACACGGACATTGTGCGGGGAAAGCTCCTCACGCAGATTCTCCGACATGCCATGCACGGCGAACTTTGTGCCGACATAAGCTACATGGTTGGCGAAGGTTTTGCGGCCAGCCACCGAGCTGATGTTGATGATGGTTCCGTGCTTGCGCGCGACCATGCCCGCCGATACGGCATGAATGCCATTCAGGAGGCCCTTGACATTCACTTCCAGCATCCTGTCCCACTCATCCGGGCTTTGCTTCGTCACTTCACCCAGCAACATGACACCTGCATTGTTGACGATAGCGTCGGCAGGGCCAAACTTTGCTTCGGCTTCCTGAACGGCGGCTACAAGCGCCTTGCGGTCGGTAACGTCAACCGATTTGCAGAGCGTGTTCGGGAGATTGAGCTTTTCCATCGCGTCCAGTCGGCGCGCCAGAAGCAGCAGCGGATGACCACGTTGCGCAAGCAGTTTAGCGGTAGCAAGACCAATGCCAGAACTTGCACCAGTTACGATGACGAGTGGAAGTTTTTCTTTATTAAAAGACACCTAATCAATCCTTATCTAAATATAAACGTAATCATGCGGAAACCAAAAAGCTGGATCTTGAGTGTATTCAAGCGTCTTTTGATTTCCGTACGTAATATAGAAATCTGGTCCAATAAAGAAAGACCGCAAGAAAAACCTGCGGTCTATCGAAGTTCGGTTCATACAGGAGATTTTTATTGAGAAAACACGTTTCCATTGGGATCAACGGATCGTGATTCTGGAAAGTGCATCAGCCAGCTTTTGTGCGGTTTGGTGCGTAAAGCGTTGGAGCGAAGACGGCGAGGATAGCGCCGTAGGGGATCAGCATCAGTGTTCCCATGATGACCTTCACGAAAAAGTCACCAAAGGCCAGCGATCCCCAGAGCGGCACGCCCAGGCCCAGAAAGGAGGACGGCTCGGCAAGTGAGGAATCGGGCATGCCGGTCAATTTGTCGATCCAGGCGAAACCGGCTGCGAAGGCAATCGAGAAGAACAGGATCGTATCAAGCACCGAACCGAACATGGCGGCGGCAAATGGAGCCTTCCACCACGTCTTGCGACGCAAGCGGTCGAAGACAGTAATGTCCATCATCTGTGCGAGAAGGAAAGCAGAGCCCGAGGCAATAGCGATACGCGGTGTGGCGAGCCAGATCGACATGATGACGCCAAGAACGAAACCGGCATAAACGACTTTGCGCGCGGCGGCAGGGCCGAAGCGGCGATTCGTCAGATCATTGACCAGAAACGCGATGGGGTAGGTAAAGGCACCGTAGGTCAGCACTTCACCGAGACCAAAATGCTGGAATGGATATTGGACAAGAATGTTGGACGCAGCAACCGCCACGCACATGGCCAGTATCGCAGGCATGAGCCTGGAGAAAGAGGGTGTCTCGATTGACATTTTTTTATCCTGGGTGATGGAACCAGAAAAAAAGCCGACAGAAGCCGGCTTTTTTGTCAAAACTTTTGACCGGAAGCTTAGGCAGCGACTGCTTCAGCCTGCTTCTTTGCGATCTGACGCTTCAGCAGGCGAGCGCGCTGCGAGAGTTCCTTGTCATCAGACTTGACGAGGAACGCATCGAGACCGCCGCGATGTTCAACCGAACGCAGGGCGTTGGCGGAAATGCGCAGACGATAGCTCTGGCCGAGCGTTTCGGAGATCAGCGTAACATTGCAGAGGTTCGGCAGAAAGCGGCGACGCGTCTTGTTGTTCGCGTGGCTGACATTGTTGCCGTACTGGACCGACTTGCCGGTCAATTCACAAGCGCGGGACATTTTGGTCTCACCTTCAATTACGTTCTTCAGGCCCCGACCCGAATGTCCGAATTCAAGCAATCAACGCAGTTTGATGCTGCTGGCGCGCGATCTCGGACAGGCGGCCTATTGGGAAAGTCGCGTTTCTATAGTGACAGCAGCCGTTGCAGTCAAGTGAGATTCCGTATCCATCGCGCAAAGACGCGGTTTTCTGGCTTTCGCACAGTCTTTACGAAAGCTTGCGATCATAACTTCGCCGATTTTGCTTGGCTTACACAGATACGGTATCGAAGAATCCCACGCAACTTTCTGGCGGTTCGATGTGGTTGAAAACCTTCATTGGAAAAGCTGGCGAAAGGAATGCCGAGTATGATCGAATCTTCGCATATGTTGAAGCCCGTCCAGCGCCGGCTTGCGCATTATTGCTTGGCGACAGTGGCGGGACTGGCTTTGGCGGGCGTGACATTTGCGAGCGGACCGGCGCGGGCCGACGATCTTTACCGGACGGAATATGATATCTCCATTTTCGGGATTTCTATCGCGCGGTCTGCCATAGAAACCACGGTTAATGGTGCGAACTATAACCTTAATGGCCGTTTTCTAACTTCCGGTCTGGCACGGGTGTTCGACGATACGGACGGCACCGTACACGTTACCGGCAGCGCCATCAGCGGCAAGGTTGTGCCGAAGAGCTTCGACCTCGTCTATAAGCATGGCCGCAAAAACAAGAGCACCACAATCCGCTTCGCCAATGGCAATGTCATCTCGGCGGAAAACCAGCCTCCGGTAAAGAAGCGCGATCCATGGGTGGAAACTACGCCGCCGGATCTTCTCAACGTCAGCGATCCGCTGAGTGCGCTCATGATCCCTGCAAAGAACGGTCGCGCAGTCTGCGACCGTTCGCTGAGTGTGTTTGACGGGCAGACGCGGGCGGAGATCAAGCTTTCCTTCAATGGCACTGAATCCTTCACGACTGATGGCTTCACCGGCGAATCAGTCATCTGCTCTGCTAAGTTCATTCCGATTTCCGGTTATCAGAAAGGCAAGAAAGCCATTGATTATCTGAGCAATCGCAGTCGAATGACCATCTCCTTCGCATCGCTCGGCAATTCCGGCATCTATGCGCCCGTGGTGGCACGAATCGGCACACGGATCGGCACGCTAAAAATCCAGGCCACCCGCTTTTCCAAGGTGAATTGACCGGACCGTACAGCTTAATGCTTGGGATGCACACACTCATCATGGTTGCCGAGGATTTCGATCACGCGGCACTGGTCGATGCGGCCATGGGCGGTACATTCAAGCATGCGCTGCAATTCCGCTTTAAGCGATAGCAGTTTTGCGATGCGGTGTTCGACATCGGTCAAGCGCGCGCGTGCAATGGCGTCGGCTGCCACACAGGATTGGTCGGGATTATCCTGAAGGTCGAGTAGGGTGCGGATGGCATCGACCTCGAAACCCAGATCGCGTGCATGGCGAATGAAAAGCAACCGCTGAACATCCTGTCCGTCATAGAGGCGGCGATTGCCGTCGCTGCGTGGCGGTGAGGGCAGCAGACCGATCTGCTCGTAATAGCGAATCGTCGGAACCTTGACGCCGCTCGCTTTCGATGCTTCGCCGATCGATATATTCGTGGTCATTTTCTGCTTGCTCCTCTAGTCACTAGAGGATGTAGACCTTGCTCAAGACAATTCAAGAGCGATCCTGAAAAGAGCAGATCATGAATGAAACATTGAACCAGATTCGCTTTCGCATCGACGGTATGGATTGCGCATCCTGCGCAGCCAAGATCGATACTGCCGTGCGGCGCGTGCGCGGTATTGAGGATGTGTCCGTCTCGGTCACGGCGGGCACGATGATCGTCAGACATGATGGCACCGGCGATCTCGACAAGGTTGCAAGCAAGGTGCGCAGCCTCGGTTATGGCGTTGAGCCAATTGCCCCGGAGACGCGCAAAGAGCAAGAAACTCTGGCGATGCATGAGCATTCGCGCGATCATTCTCACCACGACCACGACCACGACCACGACCACGACCATAGTGCGTGCGGTGGTCATCATGACCATCACGATGATGACCACGAAAACCATGACAAGGTTATTGCTGTAACGGCCAACAGTTTCCGCTTTCAGGTTGATGGTATGGATTGCGCATCCTGCGCGGCCAAGATCGATACTGCCGTGCGGCGCCTTTCGGGCGTGACGGATGTGTCCGTCTCGGTGACCAATGGTGCGATGACCGTCAGTCATGACGGAACGGCAAAGAGCGACGAAATTGCCGGAAAGGTGACGGCGCTGGGCTACAAGACCGCGCTTGCCGAAACCGCCGCCCCCGGTACCGGTTCTGCACCAAAGGCGACCGCGCCAACAAAGCCGCTGCCTTGGTGGCGTTCGAAAAAGGGCCTGATGATGCTGGCTTGCGGGGGCGGACTGGTCGCGGCCTATATTGTCGGACATTTGTATCCGTCCATCGCGCTCTGGGCCTTCACGGCTGCGATGCTGATCGGTCTCGTGCCGATCGCCAAGCGTGCCTATATGGCGGCTATCAACGGTACGCCGTTTTCCATCGAGATGTTGATGACGATTGCCGCCGCGGGGGCGATCTTCATCGGTGCGACGGAGGAAGCGGCAGCCGTCGTGTTTCTCTTTCTGGTCGGTGAGCTTCTGGAAGGCGTTGCCGCCGGAAAAGCGCGCGCCAGCATTCAGTCCCTGACCATGCTGGTGCCGAAGACAGCCTTTCTTGAGAAAAACGGAGCGACCACTGAAGTCGCCGCCGATAGTCTGGCGGTTGGCGATGTGATTTCCGTGCGTCCGGGCGACCGTATGCCTGCGGACGGCGAAATCCTGACGGGCGAAAGCGCTGTCGATGAAGCGCCGGTCACCGGTGAAAGCACGCCGGTCGGGAAGGCTGAAGGCGATACGGTTTTTGCGGGTACGATCAACGGCGACGGCGTGTTGCGGGTCCGGGTTACGGCTGCGGCGCAGGACAACACCATTGCCCGCGTTGTGCGGCTGGTAGAGGAAGCGCAGGAAGCCAAGGCACCGACGGAACGTTTCATCAATCGCTTCTCGACCTATTACACACCGGGCGTTGTGGTCGTGGCCGCGCTCGTCGCCATTCTGCCGCCGCTTGTTGCGGGGGGGGACTGGAATGAATGGGTCTACAAGGGTCTTGCGATCCTTCTGATCGGCTGCCCCTGTGCGCTGGTCATATCCACGCCTGCTGCAATTGCAGCGGCTCTGTCGTCGGGCGCACGACGCGGCCTTCTGATGAAGGGCGGCGCAGTGCTGGAAACCATCGGCAAGATCACTGCGGCCTGCTTCGACAAGACCGGCACGCTGACCGAAGGCAAGCCGAAGGTGACGGATATTCTCGCAGGCGACCTTTCAGAGGACGAAGTGTTGCGTCTCGCTGCCTCTCTGGACGCCGGCTCAAGCCATCCGCTGGCTCTGGCGATTGTTGGCGCCGCCGAGCAGCGCAGCCTGAAACTGTCTGCTATCACGCAGGGCAAGGCCCATGGCGGCAAGGGCGTCTCAGGAACGATCGATGAAATGGAGCTGTTTCTGGGGTCGCGCCGTGCCGCCAATGATATTGCGGCAATCCCGGATGCGCTGGCGAGCCGCATTGCTGCCTGCAACGATGAAGGCAAGACTGTTTCTGTCCTTGTCGCCAATGGCAAGATCGCCGGTGCAATCGCCATGCGTGACGAACCGCGTGCTGATGCCATCGCCGGTTTGCAGGAACTGAAAATCGCCAATATTCGCACGGTCATGCTGACCGGGGATAATCGTCGCACGGCGGAAGCCATCGGGCGCGATCTCGGGATCGAAGTGCGGGCGGAGCTTCTGCCGGAAGACAAGCAGCGCATCGTTGGCGAGTTGCGTAAAGGCGGGATGGTTGTTGCCAAAATTGGCGACGGCATCAACGATGCACCAGCACTTGCTGCTGCCGATGTCGGCATCGCCATGGGTGGCGGCACCGACGTGGCGCTGGAAACGGCGGATGCTGCAATTCTGCATGGCCGGGTTGGCGATGTCGCGGAAATGGTCGACCTTTCCAAACGGACCATGCGCAATATCCATCAGAACATTGCCATGGCGCTTGGATTGAAAGCCGTCTTTTTGGTAACCACCATACTCGGTATCACCGGCTTGTGGCCCGCGATTCTGGCCGATACAGGCGCAACCGTTCTCGTGACGCTCAACGCTTTGCGCCTTTTGAGGCAGCCAGTGCGATAAAGCAAAAGAACCGGCGATTTCGCCGGTTCTTCTCATCCTTCGAGATGCGTTACTCGCCGATCAGAACGCGGATACGCTCGCTATACTGCTTGCCGAAGGCGAGGTGCTCGGGATTGATGTCCTTCAATTCGTCCACCAATTGCGCTTCGCCTTCCGCATCAGCCGCCGCAAGGCTGCTCATCAGGGCAAAATAGCCGAAAATATAATCGCTGGGCGTAATGTTCTGGGCTTTGAGTACTTCCACCACCTGCGGCCGGGATTCGATGCTTTTCACCATCTTATCGAAGGAAGGCGTGGCATCCTGTCCTTCCTCTTCCGTTGCGCTGATGTCCATAGCGCTCAGCTTTTCCTGAATCTTTTCCATCCGCGACAGGAAATCTTCGCTCAGCTTGAAATTGTTGATTTCGGCGGGCGTCTGTTTCGGCGCAACGTCCAGCAGTAGGTCATCGGCGAAGGCGACATTGGCGGAAACGGGCATGGCAGCAAGTGAAAGGCCAAGGAAAACGGCGCAGCCTGCAATCTTGAAACGGGATAACACCGTCATTCATCTATCCTCGAAACTGTAGAGAGCACGAACGATTCGTCGGCTAACATAGCATATGTCAGAACATGTCCTTGCGCTTGCGGATTTCGGCAAATACGGCTTCGTCAGGCGCATCCTGCAGGCCGAGGCGGCTGCGAATGCCTGCATCATGCCAGCGCAGGAAGGGATTTGTCGCCATTTCAAGTGCAATACTGGACGGCAATGTCATGCGATCAGCGGCGCGAAGCCGAGCGATCTCGCTTGCGCGCTCCTTGAGTGCGGAATTGGCCGGATCGATGGTGAGCGCAAAGCGAGCGTTGCTTTCGGTATATTCATGGCCACAATAAACCGCCGTATCGCCGGGAAGCGCAACCAGTTTCTGCAACGACTGGAACATGGTCAGCGGCGTTCCCTCGAAAAGCCGACCGCAGCCGAGCGCGAACAGCGTATCGCCCGTGAAGACGGCTTTCGCATCGGGAAGATAATAGGATACTTCGCCCGCCGTATGTCCCGGCGTTGCTATTGTCTTGACGCCGAAGAGGCCGAAGGTGAATTCGTCGCCATCTTTCACCGTTCGGTCGATGCCGGGAATCTTTGTTTCTTCCGCCTTGGGGCCGATGATGCTGACCCCATACTTTGCCTTCAGCGCTTGATTGCCCTCAACATGGTCGAGATGATGGTGCGTGGTGAAGATAAAATCCAGTGTCCAGCCGCGTCGCTTGAGCGCCGCTTCGACAGCGGCTGCATCGGGCGCATCGATGGATGCGGTCAGCGCACTTTGCGGATCGTGGATGAGGACGCCGTAATTATCGCTGCGGCAGATGAATTGTTCGATTTCAAGCCGTGGTGCGATCTCGTTCATGGCGTCCTTCCTCCTAAAGTGTGTCGCATTATCCGACGCAAAACCGTTTCACACTTTTGCTGGAAATGCTCGATTACGATGCGGACCTGTTGTCTTCCGTCAGTGAATGCTTCTGAATAAGCGGCATTTGTAAAAGCGTGAAGACAATGGTGATGGGCATGATGCCCCATACCTTGAACGACACCCAGGCATCGGTTGAGAAGTTTCGCCAGACAACCTCGTTGACCACTGCGAGGAAAATGAAGAACAGGCCCCAGCGCAGCGTCAGTTTTCGCCAGCCTTCGGCATCGAGACGGAAGGCCGAATCGAATACATAACCGAGCAGCGACTTGCCGAAGAAGAGGCCGCCGAGCAGGATCGCGCCGAACAGCGTATTGACGATGGTGGGCTTCATCTTGATGAAGGTGTCGTTGTGCAACCAGAGTGTCAGCGCGCCGAACACCAGCACGACAATACCGGAGACAAGCGGCATGATAGGCAGGGTGCGTGTCATTGACCACGAAATGGCGAGCGCGATCACAGTTGCGGCCATGAACAGGGCCGTTGCCAGAAAGATCGGTGCGCCGATGGAAGCAAGCACCGGAAAACGCTCGATCAGCATTTCGCCGCGTGCATTGGCAAAGAAGAAGACAAGAAGCGGGCCCAGTTCCAGCGCCAGCTTGAGCAGCGGCGGCACTTCCCGGCGTTCGGCTTCGCTTTTCTGTGCCGGATCGCGTTCGAAAACGGGATGCTCCATCAGGCAACTCCTGCTATGGCGCGGGCAAAATCCTTGGCCGCAAAAGGTTCCAGATCGTCGACACCTTCGCCGACGCCAATGAAATAGATCGGCAGTTTATGCTTGGCCGAAATCGCCACCAGAATGCCGCCCCGTGCCGTGCCGTCAAGCTTGGTCATGACCAGACCGTTGACACCGGCAATATTCTTGAAGATTTCGACCTGATTGAGGGCATTCTGGCCGGTGGTGGCATCGAGTGTCTGCAGGACCGTATGCGGAGCCTCGGGATCGTGCTTACCGAGTACTCGCACGATCTTTGCCAGCTCGTCCATCAGTTCGGCCTTGTTCTGGAGACGACCTGCCGTGTCAATGATGAGAACGTCACTGCCTGCTTCCTTGGCCTTTTCCCAAGCATCATAGGCAAGCCCTGCTGCGTCGGCACCGAGCTTGGAGGAGACGACCGGCGAACCGGTGCGTTCACCCCAGATATGAAGTTGCTCAATGGCTGCGGCACGGAACGTATCGCCAGCCGCAAGCATGACCTTGAGACCGCCTGCGGTAAGCTTTGCGGCAAGCTTGCCGATAGTCGTTGTCTTGCCGGTGCCGTTGACACCGACGACGAGGATGACATGCGGCTTGTGCGATAGATCGAGTTCCAGCGGCTTTGCCACCGGGCCGAGGACCTTTTCGATTTCCGCGCCCATGATGGTGCGCACTTCCTCGCCTGTTACATCCTTGCCGTAGCGACCCGAGGCGAGCGCATCGGTCACGCGCATGGCTGTTTCGAGTCCGAGATCGGCCTGAATGAGTACGTCTTCGAGATCCTGCAACGTGTCGTCATCGAGCTTGCGCTTGGTGAAAATACCGCCGATGGATTCGCTCAATGAATTCGATGAACGGAGCAGGCCGCGACGCAGCCGCTCGAACCAGGACAGCTTTGGCTCAGGTGCTGTCTCAACCGGCGCGTCTTCCTTTTGTTCCTCGACCGCCTTGGCGACTTTCACCTTTTTGGGCTTAACCGGCTCCGGCTGTGGCGCGGGTTCGACCGCCTCCTCGACTACAGGTACATCAGGAGCTTTGGCGACCTCGGGCTGTTCGGGTTCAGCAGCAGGTTTCGGCTCGGGCTCGAC
Organism: Ochrobactrum sp. CGA5; assembly: GCF_006345815.1. Classification (GTDB taxonomy): domain Bacteria; phylum Pseudomonadota; class Alphaproteobacteria; order Rhizobiales; family Rhizobiaceae; genus Brucella. The sequence continues at coordinate 137,969 of NZ_VCIG01000007.1, forward strand.
AACAGTCTCTGGCGCAGGCGCTTCGACCGCGATTGGCTCCATCACCGGAGGCTGTTCAATCGGGATTTCAATCTCGGCAACCGGATGCTCAGGTTCTGCCTTTTCTTCCTTAACCGTTTCTGGCGGAGACTCTTCAATTACCTCAGGCTCGCTGACGATCACGGGGGCTTCCGGTTCGGGAATGACCACTTCAACGAGGGTGTTTTCAGTTTCCTTGGGCGCTTCGGCGATTTCGGTTCGCTGCGTTTCTAAAGCCGTTTCCACAGCATCGGGAGCTGGTTGTTCGACCGGCTTTTCTTCGACCTCCTTCTTGCCGAAGGAGAACATTTTCTTGATGAAACCCATTGCCATGAAATCTGATGCCCTTAAGCTTTATGCCGCTTGCGGCTCTGCCTGACGGGTGAGGAGTTTTTCACCGTCATGGCCTGTCACGATACGTTCGATGATTTCGCCCGGTGCGCCGCCGTCAACCGATGCCAGCGTAAAGCCTTCCGTGCGCGCAATGCCTTCCTTTTCGACAAGAAGGCGCTGCATGGTGCCATTCAGCGCGCCGAGATGTTTTTCATAAGCGCGGTCGCCTTCCGCCCGCAGGCGGGCAGCGCGCTCCTTGACGACTTCGCGCCGCACCTGCGGCATGCGGGCGGCGGGCGTGCCTTCACGCGCACTGTATGGGAAGACATGCAGATGCGACAGCCCGCATTCCTCGACGATCTTCAGCGAATTCTGGAACATTTCTTCGGTTTCGGTCGGAAAACCGGCGATGATATCCGCGCCGAAGACGATATCGGGACGAAGCCCGCGCACCGTTTCGCAGAAGCGGATCGAATCGTCGCGCAGATGGCGGCGCTTCATGCGCTTCAGGATCATGTCGTCTCCCGCCTGCAATGACAGATGCAGATGCGGCATCAGGCGCTTTTCATTGGCAATCGCATCCATCAGATCGTCATCGGCCTCGATGGAATCGATGGAGGAAAGACGCAGGCGCTGCAGGTCCGGCACTTGATTGAGAACAGTCTTCACCAATTTGCCGAGGCGCAGATTGCCGGGAAGATCGGGACCGTAGGAGGTCATGTCCACGCCGGTCAGCACCACTTCGGCATAGCCATTGCCGACGAGACGCTTGACCTGGTCCACCACAGCACCCATCGGAACCGAGCGGGAATTGCCGCGACCATAGGGAATGATGCAGAAGGTGCAGCGATGATCGCAACCATTCTGCACCTGCACGAATGCACGCGCGCGCCCTTCGATAGCGTCGACCATGTGGCTCGCGGTTTCGCGCACTTCCATGATGTCGTTGACGCGCACCTTCTCGAACTGGTTGACGCCGAAATCCGGCAGCATCCGGTAGGAGTTTGATTTCAGTTTTTCCTCATTGCCGAGGATGAGGTCGACTTCGTCCATGGCGGCAAAATTGTCCGCCTCGGTCTGCGCTGCGCAACCGGTGACGATAATGCGCGCTTCCGGGTTCTCGCGGCGCGCCTTGCGGATCGCCTGGCGTGCCTGGCGCACGGCTTCCGCCGTCACGGCGCATGTGTTGAAGATAATCGCGCCGTCCTTCAGTTCGCCAAGCCCAGCGGCATCGGCTTCGCGTTTCATCACCTCTGATTCATAGGTGTTGAGACGGCATCCAAATGTTACGACTTCCACCGACATCAGGCTGCGCCCTCGTCATTTTGGGCGTCGCGGTTCCATTCACCGGTTGCGGGATCGAAAGTGCCTGAGAATTCCCACTCGGCGGGGCCCGTCATCATGACATGATCGTCGTCGCGCCATTCGATCCTGAGTGGGCCGCCGGGAACATTGACGGTGACCGTGCGCCCGGTGCGTCGCGTGCGTACTGCCGATACAGCAGCGGCGCAGGCGGCGGAACCACAGGCGCGAGTAAGACCCGCACCGCGTTCCCATGTGCGCAAATCGATTGTCTCCGGTGAGGTGACATGAGCGATGGATATATTGGCACGCTCTGGAAAGATCGGATGATGCTCCAGAAGCGGTCCAAATTTTTCCAGCTCGTAGGACCAGACGTCGCGGTCGACCCAGAAGATTGCATGCGGATTGCCCATCGATGCGACCGATGGCGAATGCAGCACCGGCGCGTCGATTGGGCCAACTTGCAGCTCGATCATGCGCGTATCACGAAACTCTTCGGCGAGCGGAATGTCCTGCCAGTCGAAGCGCGGCTTGCCCATATCGACTGAAATAAGGCCATCGTCGTGTTCGGTTGCGGTCAGAATTCCGGCGCGGGTCTCAAAGGTGAAATCGTGCCTGCCGGTTTCCGCGGCCAGTGCCTGCACGACACAACGTGTGCCATTGCCGCAAGCCTGCGCTTCCGAGCCGTCGCAATTGATGATCGCAATATAGTTATCGGTCCCCGCCGTGCGGGGATCGTGGATCGCCATGATCTGATCGAAGGCGGTTTCGCTGTCGCCTGCAAGACGGATCGCGGCTTCAGGCGTAATTCGGTCCGCACGGCCGCGCATGTCGGCAACGATGATCTGATTGCCGAGCCCGTTCATCTTGGCGAAGGCTGCCTTGGTGGCCATAACTATCGTGGTTCCGTTTTTCCTGTGGCTTTGATCGACAAAAGCCTATGGGACAATTAGCGTCTATATGGCGGAAAAGCCCGCAAATTGCCAGTACCCGCATCAGATTGCGAAAAGTTGCAGCCCGAGGAACCTGTAGAACAGGCGCCAATATCAGAGAAACTGTGGCCTTCTGGTCCCAGTTTCAAGATTATTAAACGGTTTCAAGCGTTCTTGAAGAGTTTGGACGCCAAAAATGACCGGTACCGGTGTTGCTTTTTTAACCATATGGCCATTTTATCGGTCCACTATTGTCACATTGCAGGACTTCGGTAGGAAGTCCGGGGCATCCCCACCCCTGATGAAAATGCGGAAATGGAGAACCAGATGGGAATTTCGAAAGCAAGTCTGCTCAGCCTCGCGGCGGCTGGCATTGTCCTGGCCGGGTGCCAGAGCTCCCGGTTCGGCAATCTCGACACGGTTTCGCCGCCACCGCCGCCACCGCCCGTCAGAGCGGCTCCGGCAGGCACTGTGCAGAAGGGTAATCTTTCTTCTCCTAATGCTTCGCAGTTTCCGACGGCTCCGACCACAAACCCGAATGCGCAGCCCGGCACACAGGTTGCAAGCCTGCCGCCAGCATCCGCGCCCGATTTGACGCCAGGCTCTGTTGCCGGTGTCTGGAACGCATCGCTTGGCGGCCAGAGCTGCAAGATCGCGACGCCGCAGACCAAATATGGTCAGGGCTACCGCGCCGGCCCGCTGCGTTGCCCGGGTGAACTCGGTAATCTTGCCTCTTGGGCCGTCAATGGGAAGCAACTCGTCCTTTATGATGCGAATGGCGGCACCGTCGCTTCTCTCTATTCTTCGGGACAAGGCCGCTTCGACGGACAGACTTCCGGCGGGCAGGCCGTGTCGCTTTCGCGCTAAGACATTCTTTCGCTTAAAGACAGGCGGATCATCGTGAGATGGTCCGCCGTTTTTGCAATTGAAAGGTTGAACGGAAGCAATCATGTCTTTCGACGGTAATCTGAAAGCCTTCCCCTCCGTTCGCGAGCATTACGATGCGATGGTCGTGGCGGGGGACGTAGAATCCGATCCTGCTCAACTCGAACTCACCATACGTTACGACCGGCTGATCGAGGAAATCTGCACCAAACGCCTGTCACGCAAGTCGAGCGCGCTCGGCTGGCTGTTCGGCAAGCGCAAGGAGGCAACGAGCATCATCAAGGGGCTTTATGTGCACGGCGAGGTCGGGCGTGGCAAGACCATGTTGATGGACATGTTCTTTTCGCTTCTCCCGGTGGAACGCAAGCGCCGCGCCCATTTCAACGATTTCATGGCCGACGTGCATGAGCGCATCTATGCGCACCGTCAAGCGCATAAGCGCGGCGAGACCAAGCAGGACGATCCGATCCCGCCAGTCGCCGATGCCTTGAGCCAGCAGGCCTGGGTTCTGTGTTTCGACGAATTCACCGTGACAGATATTGCCGATGCGATGATCCTGTCGCGCCTGTTCAGCGCCTTGTTCGCGCGTGGGGTCGTGCTGGTTGCGACATCCAACGTTGCGCCGGACAATCTTTATCGCGACGGTCTGAACCGGCAGCTTTTCCTGCCCTTCATCGGCATTCTCAAACAGCATGTCGATGTGATCGACCTCGATTCACGCACTGATTATCGCCTCGAAAAGCTCGACCGCCAGCCGGTCTATCTGTCGCCGCTGGGGTCTGAGACCACCAAGCGCATGGATGCGGCCTGGGCGGCGCAAAAGGATGGCGCGCATGAAAAGCCGGATGTCATCCGCATCAAGGGACGCGACATCGAGGTTGCCCGTGCAGTGTGCGGTGCGGCGCGCTTCACTTTCGACGCACTCTGTTCCAGGCCGCTCGGTGCCTCGGACTATATCGCCATCGTGAAACACTATCCGACCTTGTTCATCGATGACGTTCCGGTGCTGGACTATTCGCGCCGCAATGAAGCCAAGCGCTTCATTCTGCTGGTCGACGTACTCTATGATCACCATGCACGGGTGTTCATTTCTGCAGAAGCGCAACCGGAGAAGCTCTATCTTGCCAACAAGGGCACGGAAGCCTTTGAATTTGACCGCACTGCTTCCCGTCTCTTTGAGATGCAGAGTGCGGACTATCTGGCCGAACCGCCTGGCAAGGCCGGCTAAGTCACCGTTTCCACGCCTGTCATCATCGGCGCACCATCATCAGACTGCCACAGACTGGACTTATAAGCCTGGTGGGTTATGTTGCTCACGCAATTCATGCGGAAGGCGCGGCAGTTTGTGCCGGACTTCTGATACGGCATCAGTTTTAAATCGGGCCGGTTTTGAACGGGTGCAAAACGTTGATGGAATTTGCAGCTTGCCAGTCGCTCCGTCACCGCCCCGCCGGGATGGTTCGCGACGGTAGGGGAGGGTGGTTTTGCCTTGATATTGACAAATTATCTTACGTTTACGTAAGAACCATTAATTCTAACCGATTGAAAACATTAGTCGCAAAATAATGAGTTGAGTTTATCGCCAAAGAGTCCTATCTCGCAGTTCCAACGCTTGAGCGTTTCCGGCGAGGATTCCGGATGGCTTGATGCGTTTCTGGATCAAAAGTGAGGAAAGAAACAATCATGGCACGCAACAAGATTGCCCTCATCGGCTCCGGCATGATCGGCGGCACGCTCGCCCATCTGGCTGGTCTGAAGGAACTCGGCGACGTCGTCCTTTTCGACATTGCGGAAGGCATCCCGCAGGGTAAGGGACTGGATATCGCTGAATCTTCTCCGGTTGACGGTTTTGATGCGAAATACACCGGTGCCAACGACTATGCAGCAATCGAAGGCGCAGACGTTGTCATCGTGACCGCAGGCGTGCCGCGCAAGCCGGGCATGAGCCGCGACGACCTTCTGGGCATCAACCTCAAGGTGATGGAACAGGTAGGCGCAGGGATTGCGAAATACGCGCCTGAAGCTTTCGTGATCTGCATCACCAACCCGCTGGACGCCATGGTCTGGGCGCTGCAGAAGTTCTCCGGTCTTCCTGCGCACAAGGTTGTCGGCATGGCTGGCGTTCTCGACAGTGCCCGCTTCCGCTATTTCCTCTCGGAAGAGTTCAACGTTTCGGTTGAAGACGTCACGGCATTCGTGCTGGGCGGCCACGGCGACAGCATGGTTCCGCTGGCCCGTTATTCGACTGTTGCCGGCATCCCGCTCCCTGACCTCGTCAAGATGGGCTGGACCAGCCAGGACAAGCTCGACAAGATCATCCAGCGCACCCGTGACGGCGGCGCGGAAATCGTCGGTCTGCTCAAGACCGGTTCGGCTTTCTACGCTCCGGCTGCATCGGCCATCCAGATGGCTGAATCCTATCTCAAGGACAAGAAGCGCGTCCTGCCCGTCGCTGCCCAGCTTTCGGGTCAGTACGGCGTGAAGGACATGTATGTCGGCGTGCCGACTGTTATCGGCGCCAATGGCGTTGAGCGCATCATCGAAATCGATCTCGACAAGGACGAGAAGGCGCAGTTCGACAAGTCGGTGGCATCCGTCGCCGGTCTTTGCGAAGCCTGCATCGGTATCGCTCCGTCACTGAAGTAAAATCCCAGACAAGGCCGGATGGTCGCCTGCGGGCGGCTCCGGCCTTTTCCGGCTGTCAATTATTGGTCGAAGATTTGGGCCGTACCGGTTTCGTTGCGAAACGGGCCGGGAATCCGCAGAGGACAACCAGATGAATATTCACGAATACCAGGCCAAGCGCCTGCTTCACACCTATGGCGCGCCGATCGCCAACGGTGTGGCTGTCTATTCCGTCGAACAGGCGGAAGAATGGGCAAAGACGCTTCCCGGCCCGCTTTATGTCGTCAAGAGCCAGATCCATGCTGGCGGTCGCGGCAAGGGCAAGTTCAAGGAACTCGGCCCGGACGCCAAGGGCGGCGTGCGCCTCGCCAAGTCGGTTGAGGAAGTGGTTGCCAATGCGAAGGAAATGCTGGGCAACACGCTCGTCACCAAGCAGACCGGCCCTGCGGGCAAGCAGGTCAATCGTCTTTACATCGAAGACGGCGCTGACATTGATCGCGAGCTCTACCTCTCGATCCTGATCGACCGCACTGTTGGCCGTCCGGCTTTCGTCGTTTCGACCGAAGGCGGCATGGACATCGAAGCCGTTGCCGAAGAAACCCCTGAAAAGATCGTGACTGTCGCCATCGATCCGGCCAAGGGCGTGACCGACGCCGACGCCAACAAGCTCGCCGACGCGCTGAAGCTTGAAGGTCAGGCTCGTGAAGACGGCCTCAAGCTGTTCCCGATCCTCTACAAGGCGTTCACCGAAAAGGACATGAGCCTTCTCGAGATCAATCCGCTGATCGTCATGACCGATGGTCGCGTGCGTGTTCTTGATGCCAAGGTGTCGTTCGACGGCAATGCGCTGTTCCGTCATCCTGACATTCAGGAACTGCGCGATCTGTCGGAAGAAGACGAAAAAGAGATCGAAGCGTCCAAGTACGACCTCGCTTACGTCGCTCTCGACGGCAACATTGGCTGCATGGTCAACGGCGCAGGCCTTGCCATGGCAACGATGGACATCATCAAGCTCTACGGTGCAGAACCTGCCAACTTCCTCGACGTTGGTGGCGGCGCTTCCAAGGAGAAGGTGACGGCTGCGTTCAAGATCATCACCGCTGATCCGGCTGTCCAGGGCATTCTGGTCAACATCTTCGGTGGCATCATGAAGTGCGACGTGATCGCTGAAGGCGTTATCGCTGCGGTCAAGGAAGTCGGCCTCAAGGTTCCATTGGTTGTCCGTCTTGAAGGCACCAATGTCGAGCTTGGCAAGAAGATCATCAACGAGAGCGGCCTGAACGTCATTTCGGCTGACGATCTCGACGATGCGGCGCAGAAAATCGTCGCTGCAGTGAAGGGGAATTAAGGCATGTCCATTCTCGTTAACAAGGACACCAAGGTTCTCGTACAGGGCCTGACCGGCAAGACCGGCACTTTCCATACCGAACAGGCGCTTGCCTATTATGGCACGCAGATGGTTGGCGGTATTCACCCGAAAAAAGGTGGAGAAACCTGGGAAGGTTCCAAGGGCGAAAAGCTTCCGATCTTCGCAACTGTTGCCGAAGCCAAGGAACGCACAGGTGCAGACGCATCGGTAATCTACGTTCCGCCAGCAGGCGCTGCGGATGCGATCATCGAAGCGATCGAAGCGGAAGTCAGCTTCATCGTCTGCATCACCGAAGGCATTCCGGTTATGGATATGGTTCGCGTCAAGGAGCGTCTGGAACGCTCGAAGTCGCGCCTGCTCGGACCAAACTGCCCCGGCATCCTGACCCCTGAAGAATGCAAGATCGGCATCATGCCGGGCAATATCTTCAAGAAGGGTTCGGTGGGTGTTGTTTCCCGCTCCGGCACACTTACCTATGAAGCAGTGTTCCAGACCTCGAACGAAGGTCTCGGCCAGACCACCGCTGTGGGTATCGGCGGCGATCCGGTCAAAGGCACCGAGTTCATTGATGTGCTGGAAATGTTCCTGGCGGACGACGAAACCAAGTCGATCGTCATGATCGGTGAAATCGGCGGTTCGGCTGAAGAAGATGCGGCTCAGTTCCTCAAGGACGAAGCCAAGCGTGGCCGCAAGAAGCCGATGGTCGGCTTCATCGCTGGCCGCACGGCTCCTGCCGGACGCACCATGGGCCATGCTGGCGCCGTGATTTCGGGCGGCAAGGGTGGCGCGGAAGACAAGATTGCCGCCATGGAATCGGCCGGCATTCGCGTGTCTCCTTCGCCGGCGCAGCTTGGCAAGACGCTGGTCGAAGTTCTCAAGGGCTAAGATCGCGTATTGGTCTGAATATCCCGGCTGCGGCGAAAGCCGCTGCCGGGTTTGGCATGAAAGCCGGGCCATTCCGGCGACAAGGGAACGGATACGACCGTTCCGACGCGTAGAGTTTAGTTATGCCGGGGTCTGTAGCGGTTCCTCCCCGGCGGCGTGAGGGATGAAGGTCAAAAGCTTCCGGCCCGCGCAAAATGAACCGCTGACAAGGAGACGGAGCTAGGCTCCGGGTAGGCTATGGCAAGGCAGGAACAAGCCAACGACGTTTTCGCCCTCACCTCGTTCCTCTATGGTGGCAACGCCGACTATATCGAGGAGCTGTACGCCAAATATGAGGACGATCCGAATTCGGTCGATCCGCAGTGGCGCGATTTCTTCGCGAAGCTGGGCGATAATGCCGATGATGTGAAGAAGAATGCGCAAGGCGCAAGCTGGGCTAGAAAGAACTGGCCGATTGCCGCCAATGGCGAACTCGTTTCTGCACTCGACGGAAACTGGGCCGAAGTTGAAAAGCATGTCACCGACAAGCTGAAAGGCAAGGCTGCAAAGGGCGAAGCGAAGGGTGCAACCGGCGCCGCCCTTACCAGCGAAGAGATCACGCAGGCTGCACGCGACAGCGTTCGCGCCATTATGATGATCCGTGCCTATCGCATGCGCGGCCACCTGCACGCTAATCTCGATCCGCTCGGTCTCTCTGAAAAGCCGAACGACTACAACGAGCTGGAACCGGAAAATTACGGTTTCACGCCTGCCGACTACAACCGCAAGATTTTCATCGACAACGTGCTCGGCCTCGAATACGCGACCGTGCCGGAAATGCTCGACATCTTGAAGCGTACCTATTGCGGCACGATCGGCGTCGAATTCATGCATATCTCCGATCCGGCTGAAAAGGCGTGGATTCAGGAACGTATCGAAGGTCCGGACAAAAAGGTTGCTTTCACGCCAGAAGGCAAGAAGGCCATCCTGTCGAAGCTGATCGAAGCGGAAGGCTTCGAGCAGTTCATTGACGTCAAATACAAGGGCACCAAGCGTTTCGGCCTCGACGGTGGTGAATCGCTGATCCCGGCCCTTGAGCAGATCGTCAAGCGCGGCGGTGCCATGGGCGTTAAGGAAGTCATCTTTGGCATGGCCCACCGTGGCCGTCTGAACGTGCTCAGCCAAGTCATGGGCAAGCCGCATCGCGCCATCTTCCACGAGTTCAAGGGCGGCTCCTATGCGCCGGATGATGTGGAAGGCTCGGGCGATGTGAAGTACCATTTGGGTGCCTCGTCTGACCGTGAATTCGACGGCAACAAGGTCCACCTGTCGCTGACAGCCAACCCGTCGCACCTTGAAATCGTCAACCCGGTCGTGATGGGAAAGGCTCGTGCCAAGCAGGATCTGCTGGCCGGTCGCACCCGCGACGACATGGTTCCGCTCGCAACGCGCGCCAAGGTTCTGCCGCTGCTCCTGCATGGCGATGCAGCCTTTGCCGGTCAGGGAGTTGTGGCCGAATGCCTCGGTCTTTCGGGCCTGAAGGGGCACCGCGTTGCCGGTACGGTTCACTTCATCATCAATAACCAGATCGGCTTCACCACCAATCCGGCTTTCTCGCGTTCGTCGCCTTATCCGTCGGATGTGGCGAAGATGATCGAAGCGCCGATCTTCCATGTCAACGGCGATGATCCGGAAGCCGTTGTCTTTGCGGCCAAGGTGGCGACCGAATTCCGCATGACCTTCCACAAGCCGGTGGTCATCGACATGTTCTGCTATCGCCGCTTCGGTCACAACGAAGGCGACGAGCCGTCCTTCACCCAGCCGCTGATGTATAAGGCGATCCGTGCGCACAAGACCACGGTTCAGCTCTACAGCGACAAGCTGATCGCTGAAGGCCTGATCAAGCAGGAAGAAATCGACCAGATGAAAGCGCAGTGGCGCGAAAATCTGGAAACTGAATTTGAGGCTGGACAGAGCTACAAGCCAAACAAGGCCGACTGGCTGGACGGCGCGTGGGCTGGCTTGCGCACGGCTGACAATGCCGACGAACAGCGTCGCGGCAAGACCGCCGTGCCGATGAAGACGCTCAAGGAAATAGGCAAGAAGCTTGTTGAAGTGCCGAAGGACTTCCATGTCCATCGCACAATCCAGCGCTTCCTCGATAACCGTGCCAAGATGATGGAAACGGGTGAGGGGATTGATTGGGCAACGGCTGAATCGCTTGCGTTCGGATCGCTGGTTGCCGAAGGTAGCCCGATCCGTCTGTCCGGTCAGGATGTCGAGCGTGGCACCTTCTCGCAGCGTCATACGGTTCTCTACGATCAGGAAACCCAGAACCGCTACATCCCGCTCAACAATATCCAGAAGGGGCAGGCGATCTACGAGGCTATCAATTCGATGCTCTCGGAAGAAGCGGTCCTAGGCTACGAATACGGCTATTCGCTGTCCGATCCGCGTGCGCTGGTTCTGTGGGAAGCCCAGTTTGGCGATTTCGCCAACGGTGCACAGGTCGTGTTCGACCAGTTCATCTCGTCGGGCGAACGCAAGTGGTTGCGTATGTCCGGTCTCGTCTGCCTTCTGCCGCACGGCTATGAAGGTCAGGGACCGGAACACTCCTCGGCCCGTCTGGAACGTTATCTCCAGCTCTGCGCCGAAGATAATATGCAGGTTGCGAACGTCACGACGCCGGCCAACTACTTCCATATTCTGCGCCGCCAGATGAAGCGTGACTTCCGCAAGCCGCTCATCATGATGACGCCGAAGTCACTGCTCCGTCACAAGCGCGCTGTTTCGACGCTTGCCGAAATGTCAGGCGAATCCTCGTTCCACCGCCTGCTGTGGGACGATGCGCAGTACAACAAGGACGAAGGCATCAAGCTCCAGAAGGACGCAAAGATCCGTCGCGTCGTTCTCTGCTCGGGCAAGGTCTATTACGACCTTTACGAGGAGCGCGAAAAACGCGGTATCGACGATGTCTACCTGCTGCGCGTCGAACAGCTCTATCCGTTCCCGGCCAAGGCGCTCATCAACGAGCTGTCGCGGTTCCGTCAGGCGGAGATGGTCTGGTGCCAGGAAGAGCCGAAGAACATGGGTGCATGGTCGTTCATCGACCCGTATCTCGAGTGGGTTCTGGCTCATATCGATGCCAAGCATCAGCGCGTACGCTATGCGGGCCGTCCGGCTGCAGCATCGCCAGCAACAGGTCTGATGTCGAAGCATCTTGCGCAGCTCGCCGCTTTCCTTGAGGATGCGCTCGGTAACTGATCCGGGTTAGAGTTTTGGAGCAGTTCCTAAGAACTGCTCCAACCTGAATTGAACACAAAATCCAAAGTTTGAAGATCAACGGAAGAAGAAACCATGGCCACCGAAATTCGCGTTCCCACGCTTGGGGAGTCCGTTACTGAGGCAACCATCGGAAAATGGTTCAAGAAGGTTGGCGACGCCATCGCCATTGACGAACCGCTGGTGGAACTGGAAACCGACAAGGTGACAGTCGAAGTTCCGGCGGCTGCTGCTGGCGTGCTGGCTGAAATCACGGCCAAGGAAGGCGACACGGTCGAGGTCAACGCGCTTCTCGGCCAGATTTCCACCGACGGCTCTGCCACCGCTGCGGCTCCATCTGCTAAGAAGGAAGAAGCCAAACCTGCTGCCGCTGCGCCGGCTGCGTCTGCTGCCGCTTCGTCTTCGTCAGGCCCGGTCATGCAGCCCGCGCCTGCTGCTTCGAAACTGCTTTCAGAAAACAACCTCTCCGCTGATCAGGTGGAAGGTTCGGGCAAGCGCGGTCAGGTTCTCAAGGGTGACGTTCTCGACGCCATCGCCAAGGGTGTTTCGGTTGCTCCGGCTCCGGTCGCTGCGGCTGCTGCCCGTCCGGCTTCCCCGGCTGACGACGCATCGCGTGAAGAACGCGTGAAGATGACCCGCCTGCGCCAGACCATCGCCAAGCGTCTGAAGGATGCCCAGAACACAGCCGCCATGCTGACGACCTATAACGAAGTCGACATGTCTGCGGTGATGGAACTGCGCACCAAGTACAAGGATGTATTCGAGAAGAAGCATGGCGTGAAGCTCGGCTTCATGGGCTTCTTTACCAAGGCCGTGACCCACGCGCTGAAGGAAATCCCTGCCGTTAATGCCGAAATCGATGGTACGGACATCATCTACAAGAACTTCGCCCATGTTGGCATGGCCGTCGGCACGGACAAGGGCCTTGTGGTTCCTGTCATTCGCGATGCCGACCAGCTTTCGATCGCAGGCGTTGAAAAGGAACTGGGACGTCTTGCCAAGGCAGCGCGCGACGGGACGCTTTCGGTTGCCGACATGCAGGGCGGTACATTCACCATTACCAATGGCGGTGTGTACGGTTCGCTGATGTCCTCGCCGATTCTGAACGCTCCGCAGTCCGGTATTCTCGGCATGCACAAAATCCAGGAACGTCCGGTTGTCGTCGGCGGTCAGATCGTCATCCGTCCGATGATGTATCTTGCTCTGTCCTACGATCACCGCATCGTAGACGGCAAGGAAGCCGTGACATTCCTCGTGCGCGTCAAGGAAAGCCTGGAAGATCCAGAACGTCTGGTTCTCGATCTCTAAGGACGAACGATGGAGCCGGTCGTCTTCTCCGCATCGCCGTTTTTGCCGCTGGTTGGCCTGAGCGTTGTCCTGCTGGTGGTTCATATCCTCCTGCAGGGTTTTGCGGCGACGAAGGAGCTCGGCTCGCAATGGAATGCCGGTCCGCGCGACGAGGGGTTGAAACCCTCCGGTAAATTTGCCGGGCGCGCGGAACGGGCCTCCGCCAATTTCCGTGAGACCTATCCGGCTTTCATCGGTCTGGCGCTGGCGCTCGTGCTGAAAGGCGACCCCTCAGGATGGGGCATCCTCGGGGCTTGGCTCTGGTTTTTCAGCCGCATCGTCTATATCCCGCTTTATCTGGCGGGCATTCCCTATTTCCGTTCCTTCGTCTGGCTCATTAGTCTGGTGGGGCTCGGGGTTATGCTTCTGGCGCTGATTTTTTCATGACAGCCCGTGCGTAAGACACGCGCAACGAAGGAAAAACGATGCATCCCTATCTGTTCGAACTTGCATCCCTGATGGCCATTTTCGTCTTTGCCATCGTTTCCCCCGGCGCCGACCTCGCCATGGTCATTCGGCAATCGCTGCTGCATGGCCGCCGCGAGGCGATCATCACCAGCTTTGGCATCGGCGCTGCGCTGATGATGCATGTTACTTATACCGTGTTGGGACTCGGGCTCATCATTTCCAAGTCGATCTATCTGTTCAATATCGTCAAGTGGTGCGGCGTGGCTTATCTGGTCTATATCGGCATCAAGGCGCTGATGGCCGGAACCACAAGGATCGACGTTGAAGCGGCGCCGAAGGAACCGCGCAGGCAGCAAAGTTTCGCCAAGGCGTTCGGCCTCGGCTTTGCTGCAAATGCGCTCAATCCAAAGGCTGTGTTCTTCTTTCTGTCGATTTTCTCGACGGTCGTTGATGCCCATACGCCGACCGACGTGAAACTTGGCTACGGCGTCGTGATGGCGACTGCGCTGATCTCCTGGTTCGTCGGTGTCAGCCTCTTCATGACCACGCCGACAATGCGCACGGCTTTCTCGCGCGCTTCTAAATGGATTGATCGGACCAGCGGCGTTGTCTTCATCGCGCTGGGGCTTAAACTTGCCACTGAAAAGGCTATGTAAGAAGCAACGGGTTCGGTTTCACTGATCTCGATTCGCTGCCGGAAACACTCAACCGGAAAATTCAGGGAGTACCGACGGATGCATGCTGCAGATAAGCTTTTCAGGACCGCGGCCGTTTCGGTTCTCGCCCTCACCGTGTTCTCGACTGCCGTTCAGGCAGCTTGCACACAGAACCGGGCGATCTATCGCGATCGTGACGACGCATATACCCTGACCTTTCGCCCGGAGCAGCCGAATGACCTGAAAATGTCCCCGGCGCCAACGAATGAATTCACCATCACGGCTAATGACAAGCCGGAGTTCAAGCTGAATGGAATGGTGATCTGGCCGGAAGAAGGCGTGGCGCGTCCCTATGCGTTGCTAACCTTCAACTGCAAGGGTGATGGTTCCAATCCGGAAGATCTCGACGATTGCAGCATATGGCAGAGTGTCATCTACGCGCTGAAGGAAGGTGCGGAAGCTGACGTCCTGCCCAAGGCTGACGAACCGGCAGCGCAGGCGATCCTGCTGCCCGATCTGGTGACGGCACTCGATGGTTATGATTTTGGGGCGGCAAAGCCTGAAAAGCCGCTTCAGTGGGAAGCATTCCGCTTTCAGGGATGCTCGCCCGACAAGGAATGACCGGATGTCGTAAAGAGTGCCGGTTGCATGTGAATAATTTCAAATGAAGGAACGCGCCCGGATGGCCGGGGCGTTCAGAAAACGTTCAGGACAGACTGAAGAAGGATAGTTCAATGTCATACGATGTGGTTGTCATCGGTACAGGCCCCGGCGGTTATGTCGCCGCGATCAAGGCTGCACAGCTTGGTCTTTCCGTTGCTGTTGTGGAGAAGCGCAAGACCTTCGGTGGCACCTGCCTGAATATCGGTTGCATTCCCTCCAAAGCACTTCTGCATGCATCGGAGGTTTTCGCCGAAGCCGGTCACTCCTTCGATACACTCGGCGTGGAAGTGACGCCGAAACTCAATCTGGGAAAGATGCTGGCGCACAAGGACACGACAGTAAAGGCCAATGTCACGGGTGTCGAATTCCTGTTCAAGAAGAACAAGATCACGGCTTTCATCGGCACCGGCAAGATCGTCGGCAAGGGCAAGGTTTCCGTGACCGCCGAAGACGGCAAGGTTGAGGAAATCGAAGCAAAGAACATCATCATTGCCACTGGTTCCGATGTTGCAGGCATTCCGGGCGTAAAGGTTGATCTCGATGAGAAGGTCATCGTTTCCTCAACCGGCGCGCTTTCTTTCGACAAGGTCCCCGGCAGCCTGATCGTTGTCGGCGGCGGCGTGATCGGTCTGGAACTTGGTTCCGTCTGGGCGCGTCTCGGTGCGAAGGTCACGGTTGTCGAGTATCTTGACAAGGTGCTTGGCCCGATGGATGGCGAAGTGTCGAAGCAGTTCCAGCGCCTGCTCGAAAAGCAGGGCATCGCGTTCAAGCTCGGCGCCAAGGTGACCGGCGTGGAGAAGGCAGGCAAGGGTGCGAAAGTGACCTTTGAACCGGTGAAGGGCGGCGCAGCTGAAACGCTTGAAGCTGATGCAGTTCTGATCGCGACCGGTCGCCGTCCATACACGGACGGTCTCGGCCTGCAGGAAGCCGGTGTGAATCTCGATGACCGCGGCCGCGTCGCTATTGATGGTCACTGGCGCACCAATGTCGAAGGCATTTATGCCATCGGCGACGTAGTGCAGGGACCGATGCTGGCGCACAAGGCCGAAGATGAAGGCATTGCGGTTGCCGAAATCATTGCCGGTCAGGCCGGTCACGTGAATTTCGATGTTATTCCGAGTGTCGTCTATACGCAGCCGGAAGTCGCTTCGGTAGGCAAGACCGAAGAAGAGCTGAAGGCCGCCGGTATCGAATACAAGATCGGTAAGTTCCCGTTCACTGCCAATGGCCGTGCACGCGCCATGCTGCACACCGATGGTTTCGTAAAGATCCTCGCCGACAAGGCGACGGACCGCGTTCTTGGCGCTCATATCCTCGGCTACAATGCCGGTGAAATGATCCACGAATTGGCAGTTCTGATGGAGTTCGGCGGCTCGTCCGAAGATCTGGCCCGCACCTGCCACGCCCATCCGACCATGTCGGAAGCCGTGCGGGAATCCGCCTTGGCGACCTTCACAAAGCCGATCCATATGTAATCGGTTTTTACGGTTTGATTGAAAAAGGCCCGCTTGTTCGGGCCTTTTTGCCGTTCAGTTTTGCGCCGGTTGGGTAGGAGTCGGCGTCGCAGGCTCGCTCTGTGTTGCCGGTGGGGGTGGAGCCGCTGTATTCGTTTCACTGCCATTTCGGTAGAAAAAGTAAGCTAGGATGATTATCGCCGCCAGAAGCACGGCCCCGAGCAGATAGCCGCTTCCCCCACGTGGGGGCGGAGGTGGCGGCATCCCAGATTGGCCGGATTGGCCGGATGAGTCGGGCTGGCGCGGATCGTTCGTCGTGCGGGGATCATTGTTTCGCGGATCAAGGGGATCAACCATAACGGGTTCCTCCAGTGTCTCTTTCCATCATCAAGATGATAGTTGGGTAGCGATAATTGCCGGGCTTCTACAGTCATTCCTGAGCTAACCTGTGCTCAGACCACCTCCATGTGTGTTGCCCTGCATTGCGATAACAAACCCAGTGTATACTAATGCAAAAAAAGGCGTGTAGTTCCCAGATCGATAATATCAGAAGGAATAAGCGCTAATCGCTGTGCGAAGGTGACGGGAGAAGACGTCGTTAACCCGGTCGAAACTGGGAATCGCTATGTATATTCAATCGTGTAAGCGGTCTTGTAATCGAATATATGGTCGATCAACTGGCTATTCGGGCCTTATCACTGTAAAGCACGGGTAGAGCGGATCGTTGCAAGCGATCAGATACGACGCCGAAATTTAAGGAACGACATAATGCCGTCGAAAGAGAACCTGAAAACCATTGAACGTTTTGAAAAGCTTTCATCACTGTTGCGGGATGAACAGTTCAAGCTTCTGGATGAAGCGGCCAGCGAAGAAGCGCTTCCGGGAAAATCCATATTGAGACAGATTGCTGAACTTGAACTCAATATTACGGCTATAGAGAACAGCATTACCGATCTGAAAGCCGGTTAGAACTATTCAAGCATATAGATTTCTATAGCGGGGTCACCCGATAGCCTTTTGCACGCAGCAATTCTATTATACCTTCCTTGCCCGGTAGATGCAGTGCACCGACAGCGATAAAGGCATTGCCTTTGTCGATGATCGGAACGGCACGATCCGCCATGACGTGATTACGGTCTGAAATGAGATACTTTAGAAATAGCTCGTAGTCTTCTTCGGAGAGGCTGTCGGGAACAATTTTTCGGAGTGACGGCATGATCATGCCAATCTCGCCCTTGAGGTAGAGTGCAGTCGTGGTTTCCAGGGCGTCCTCAATCTTGTCGCCATAGTCGACGGTGGCCACGAGATTGCGGAGATGGAAGTCGAGCGGCATGCGATTCATCGCTTCCAGTTGTTCCGCCGCACTTTCCAGCCCCAAAACGCTACGGCCCTCCGTCTGCGCGTCGAGCGCCAGCCGTTCGTCAAGCGATTTCTCGCCCTCGCTTTTGCGCTCCCTCTCGCATTCTGGAAGTGCCAGCAGGCTGGTCAGTACCCACGGCTTCATCTTTGCAACCGCATCGAGAACGATACCGCGCTCGGCAAGTTTCTGTTCGATCTCCGCACGTCGCTCGGGCGGAATATGGGATTTCAGGGTGCTGCCATCAGTGAAAAGCAGCAGGTCGGGCTGTTCGAGTTTGAGGCGCAGGAAGGTCTTTGGGTCTAGAACATCTGTCGTTTCGATGACGACTGTGCTCGCCGACCGATAGGCATCAATGGCCGCCCTCGATAGTGTCAAAACACGCGGATCGGAAAGATGGATCGTGCCGAAGAGATAGGAAGGCGCGACGCCGTCTTTGTCGACTTTCCAGAGAAGTCCTCTGCGATTGGGAACAGCATCAGCTTCGCGCTGCAATTCTTGCCAGCTTGCCGGATCCCTAGTTTCCAGCCCGTCGATGAGATTGACGCCATGCACGGCACAAGTAGCAGGCGCATCATCGGCGCGCACGGAGCCGGTGCCTGCCAAGCAGGCAAAGAGAAGAACGAGAAGCAGCTTTTTCATAAGGGTAATTATAAGGTCGGTTTTTGTCGGGGCCAGCCTCTTCAGGCCCGTGGATGAGCTTTATCATAGACCTCAAGCAGCCGCTCCGTGTCCACGCCGGTATAGACTTGCGTGGTCGAGAGGCTTGCATGGCCAAGCAGCTCTTGGATAGTCCGAAGATCGCCACCTCGCCCCAGAAGGTGAGTGGCAAAGGAATGGCGCAGCGCATGCGGGGTCGCGCTGTTGGGCAGGCCGAGACCGGCACGCAGTTTTTGCATTTCGCGCTGGATGATCGCAGCATGCAGCACGCCACCCTTGGCGCCGCGGAAAAGTGGCTTGTCGGCAGAAAGATCAAACGGACAAAGCGCTCTATATTGCGAAACGGCGCGGTGCACGATGGGCAGCAACGGCACAAGACGCGCCTTGTTGCCTTTGCCCGTGATGGTAATTGAAAGAGCCGTCCCGTCGGACAGTGCATTACCCATCAGCCCGAGCGCTTCCGATATGCGCAGGCCGCAACCATAGAGCAAGGTCAGTACGGCTGCATTGCGCGCCGCGATCCACGGTTCCTCTGCCATCTGGCCGTCGGCCGCAACCACGCGCCGGGCGTCTTCTGCTGTCAACGGCTTCGGCAATGACTTCGGCTGGCGCGGCGCACGCATGGCGCTTGCGCCCGCAGCATTGGCAAGACCGCGCTTTTCCAGGTGGCGCAACAACGAACGCACACCGGCAAGGCCGCGCCCCAGCGTGCGAGCACCAACGCCTTCATTGCGACGGCTGGCCAGAAAAGAGCGCAGATCGGCAATCCGCAGATTGCCGACATCTTTGAGCGACGGTGGCTCTCCCAGGTGGCCAGTCAGAAAATTGAGGAACTGGCGCGTATCGCGCTCATAGGCTTCAAGCGTATTTTCTGACAGACGACGCGCATCTTTCAGCGTCTTTAGCCATTCTTCACGTGCGGCTGCAAGGTCGGCGCGGGCAGGGATCAGAAATTCACTGTTCGTCGTCATAATCTAGCCGGTTGTACACTCTGGATGGAAACACAGTCTGCCAGCGATAGGTTACTGGCTGGTTGTTCGCGAGGTGAAAAGTACTATTCTCAAGAATTGAGGTGAATTGAGCTGACGAAAGGGCTATTGAACGAAAAATAGTTCTATCCCAACAGAAGAAACAAGGTTGGCAATGCCGCGTCCAGAAAACCCGATCCAGCTCGCCGTCATCGGTGCCGCCCATGGCACGCGCGGCGAAGTGCGCGTGAAGACTTTTACCGGCGATCCGCTGGCGATCACGGAATACGGCCTGCTCTATGACGAACAGGGCAAGAGCTACGAGGTTCTGGAAGCTCGTCCTGCAAAGACTGTCGTGGTCGTGCGTTTCAAGGGCATCAATGACCGCAATGCCGCAGAGGCGCTGAATGGCATCGAACTTTTCATCGATCGTTCGCAACTGCCTGACGATGAACTTGATGAAGACGAGTTCTTCCAGGCAGACCTGATCGGGTTGCTGGCGGTGGATGCCGAAGGCAATACCTATGGCGTGGTGAGCGCCCTGTTCGACTTCGGTGGCGGTGATCTCATCGAGCTTAGTGAAAAGGGCAAGCGTCCGATGCTTATTCCTTTCACGGAAGCAGCCGTACCGGAAATCGATCTGGACAAGGGTACGTTGCTGGTCGAGCCCTATGCTGCCGGATTGATCGCCGACGATGATGACGAACGTCCACAGAATGAAAAGAAAAAGCCGAAGAAGTCATGACCGAAGTTGCGAAGGTTGATGATGAGGCCGGTTGCTTTCATGCATCGGTGCTGACGCTTTATCCCGAAATGTTTCCTGGCCCCCTTGGCATTTCACTTGCCGGCAAGGCGCTTGCCGAAAACATCTGGTCGCTTGATACAATCCAGATTCGTGACTTCGCTGAAGGCAAGCATCGCATGGTTGACGATACGCCCTCCGGCGGTGGTGCTGGCATGGTGATGAAGCCCGATGTGGTGGCGCGTGCGCTCGATTCGGTTGCTGATGATCGCCGTCCCATGCTGCTGATGAGCCCGCGGGGAAAGCCGCTGACGCAGAAGCGCGTGCGCGAACTGGCTGACGGGCCGGGCGCGATCATTCTCTGCGGCCGTTTTGAAGGTGTGGACGAGCGCGTCATCGAGGCACGCAATCTCGAAGAAGTCTCGATCGGCGACTACATCCTGTCAGGTGGTGAAACGGCTGCAATCGTTCTGCTCGATGCAATCGTGCGGCTTTTGCCTGGCGTGATGGGCAATCGCGAATCCGGCGAGACCGAAAGTTTCGAAACCGGTTTGCTTGAGCATCCGCATTATACCCGTCCACAGGTGTGGGAAGATCGACCTATTCCCGAAATTCTGACTTCCGGCAATCATGGGGCCATCGACAAATGGCGGCATGAGCAGGCAGAAAGAATCACGAAGGAACGGCGCTCCGATCTTTGGGAAGCTTATAGCAAGGGTAAACGAAAATGAACCTGATCCAGCGGATCGAAAGTCTTTCCCTGGCGCTTCTGGCGCTTGGTGCGTATTGGATCAGTGGCGCCAGTTGGTGGCTTTTCGCAATACTTATACTGGCGCCCGATCTGTCGTTCTTCGGCTATTTAAAAGGACCGCGCACTGGTGCAGTCGTCTATAATATTGCTCATAGCTGGATTGGCGTTGTACTTCTGGCAGTGCTGGGCTGGGCGATGAACTGGCAGGTCTGTATCCCTATGGCGCTGATCTGGGCCGTGCATATCGGCGTTGATCGCGCTCTGGGCTTTGGTCTTAAATATGGATCAGGTTTTCAGGACACGCATCTTGGCCGGATTGGCCGGTAGATGAAAAAATGCCCGGTCTATGCCGGGCATTTTCGTTTCGTATATCAGGCAGAGTGCTGATGTGCGGGTTCGCGAAGCTCTGTCTGCGATCTGCGCAGTACATAATAGACGCTGCCGCCGATACCTACGCCGAAGAACCAGCCATAGGTTGCCCACCATGCGGGCAGAATATTGGTGGCCATCGGCAGGACGGATGAGAACAAGGCACCGATAGCAAAAGCGATGAAGGCCTTGATGTGCCAACCGTTCTGGAACCGGAACTCACCGTTCTCCTGATAAAGATCAGCCACATTCAACTGCCCGCGACGCAGCAGATAATAGTCGACCATCATGATTCCGAAGATTGGCCCCATGGTTGAGCCGAGGAAGTTGACGAAATGCGCTGCCCCGGTTTCCCATGGCGCGAACGGATAGAGGATCAATGCGATCAGCGCTGCAATGAAACCACCCCGCTTGAACGAGACTTTCTGCGGGAATGTGTTGGAGAAGTCGAAGGCCGCGGAAACGAAATTTGCAACCACGTTGATGCCGAGCGTTGCGACGGTGAACGTCAGTGCGGCAAGGAGCGCAAGGAACCAGCTATCGAACTTTGCCGAAATCTGGTCTGGATGAAGCAGGACTTCGCCATAGACGGTGAAGGCGGCGGTGGTTGTGACGCCCGCGACAAGGCAGAAGGCGAGAAGGTTGACTGGCAGGCCCCAAAGGTTACCACGCCGCAAGGATGCTTCATCCTTGGCATAGCGCGAGAAGTCGCAGAAATTCAGATAAAGCGCTGCGAAATAGGTGATCCAGGTGGCCGCGACGGCAGCAAGTGCTGCAAAAGAACCCGGCTCTCCCATGACGCCGGCATCTTTGGTTTTCTCAAGAAGCACGTCGCGCGGGATTTCGCTACCAAAGGAGAAGGTGCCGGCTTTGATGACCAGATAAACAGCGAGGATAAGCATCATGATCCACACGGCCGGACCTGCCCAATCCTGAAACTTGCGCACGGTTTCCATGCCGCGCTGGATGATGAGAAGCTGCGCCGCCCAGACCAGAACATAGCAGATGACTTCCAGGGTAGAGTGGCCGAGAAGATGGCTGTTCTGATGGAAGGACAGTATGTCTTCATTGCGGATAAGCAGCGCGACCAGTGCACCGGAGGCCGCTGCCGTCTGCGCGCCATACCAGAAGCAGGCGACGACACCGCGCACGAGCGCCGGAAAATTGGCGCCGAACGTGCCGAACGATGCTCGCGCCAGTACCGGGAACGGCACTCCTGTTCGTACGCCAGCATTTCCCACCAAACTCATCAGAAAAAAGATGACCAGTGATCCCGCACCGATCGCTATAATAAAGTTCAGGAAGCTTCCGCATAGAAGAAACAGGCTTGCGGCAAGATAATAGCCCCAGAGGCTATGAACATCCGATGTCCATACATTGAAAATACTGAAGGCGCCCCATTTGCGCTCTTCAGCGGGTGCCAAATCCTCATTATACAATGAGGGTGATGGATTTTTTATTGTCATAGCGTCCCCATTTTAGTGACAACTTTAAAAGTTGTTTACGATTTTAGATTTTATTGTTGATGATTACTGTGGCACAGTCCTTTGTCTCTGGCTACGAAAATTTCTGACAGGGCGTGACAAATCCTCTTCGATGCTGTATTTGCCTGCCAGCTCGAGAAAACTCGGCGTGCAACAACTCGTTCGGGCAAAGCCCGAGACGTCCGTAAACCAATAAATGGTGTACCGCTCCTGCCTGAAATTGAAGGCATAGCCGCAGGGCCAAGGATTGCTTGGCGGCAAGTGCAGAGCGCTCTGACCGTTTGAGAAGAATACAGAAGGAGTCAGACGATGACCGATATCATTCGTCAGCTTGAAGCCGAACAGGCAGCAAAGATCGAAGAAAAGCGCAAGCTTCCAGATTTCCAGCCGGGTGACACGGTTCGCGTTCAGGTTCGCGTTACCGAAGGCACGCGCACCCGCGTGCAGGCATACGAAGGCGTCTGCATTGCCCGTTCCGGCGCTGGCCTCAACGAAAACTTCACCGTTCGCAAGATTTCTTACGGCGAAGGCGTAGAGCGCGTATTCCCGGTCTACTCGCCGATCGTTGAAGGCGTTGAACTCGTCCGTCGCGGTAAGGTTCGTCGTGCGAAGCTTTACTACCTTCGTGGGCTTACCGGTAAGGCTGCACGTATCGCTGAAAAGAAAGACAACCGTACCAAGGCCGAGCGCGAAGCCGACAAGGCTGCCGCTGCCAAGGCTGAAGCTGCCAAGGCTGCTGCGGAATAAGTTTCACAGTGTTTTGTTTGAAAAAGGCGGCCTTGGGTCGCCTTTTTTATTTGCCAAACGCTACTGGCTGCGTAACATGTGGCATAATTCTGCCGATATTTTGTAAGATTGTTACTGCGACACCCTGTTGCGGTTTCAGTTTCTTGACGAAATGTGACGGCGGGTGCATATGACAGCCAAAGTTAAGAACTATTCAAAGGACCTCTCGCAATGAGCGCGCCGCGTACACTTTACGACAAGATCTGGGACGACCATGTAGTGGATCAGCAGGAAGACGGAACCTGCCTCCTTTATATTGATCGCCATCTTGTGCACGAAGTGACAAGCCCGCAGGCTTTTGAAGGCCTGCGCATGGCTGGCCGCAAGGTGCGCCATCCAGAGCGTACGCTGGCTGTTGTCGATCATAATGTACCGACCTCGCCGGATCGCATCAACGGAATCAAGAACGAGGAAAGCCGCATTCAGGTTGAGGCTCTGGCCAAGAATGCCGCTGATTTCGGCGTTGAGTATTATTCCGAGCGCGATAAGCGTCAGGGCGTCGTGCACATCGTCGGGCCGGAACAGGGCTTCACCCTACCGGGCATGACTATCGTATGCGGCGACAGCCACACCTCCACGCACGGCGCATTCGGTTCGCTGGCGCATGGTATCGGAACCTCCGAGGTGGAACATGTTCTGGCAACGCAGACGCTGATCCAGAAAAAGGCCAAGAACATGCTGGTGCGTGTGAATGGCAAGCTGGCTCCCGGCGTCACCGCCAAGGACATCACGCTCGCTATCATCGGCGAAATCGGTACGGCCGGCGGCACCGGCTATGTGATCGAATATGCGGGCGATGCCATTCGCTCCCTGTCGATGGAAGGCCGCATGACGGTCTGCAACATGTCGATTGAAGGCGGCGCTCGCGCAGGCCTGATCGCACCGGACGAAACGACTTTCGCCTATGTGCAGGGAAAGCCGCGGGCACCGAAGGGCGAAGCGCTGGAACAGGCGATTTCCTACTGGAAGACCTTGCATTCGGATGAAGGCGCGCATTTCGACAAAATCGTTGAGCTCGACGCTGCCAAGATTTCGCCGGTCGTTTCCTGGGGCTCATCGCCGGAAGACGTGGTTTTCGTTACCGATGTTGTTCCGAACCCGGATGAGATCAAAGACGAGACCAAACGTGCATCCAAGTGGCGTGCGCTCGATTATATGGGCCTGAAGCCTGGCACCAAAATGACTGACATCAAGATCGACCGCGTCTTCATCGGCTCCTGTACCAACGGCCGTATCGAAGATCTGCGCGATGCCGCGCGCATGGCGGAAGGCAAGAAAGTTTCTGCTGGTGTAAACGCCATGATCGTGCCGGGATCCGGTCTGGTGAAGGAGCAGGCGGAAGCCGAAGGTCTTGACAAGATTTTCATCGAAGCCGGTTTCGACTGGCGCGAGCCGGGCTGCTCCATGTGCCTCGCCATGAATGATGACCGCCTGAAGCCGGGTGAACGTTGCGCTTCCACCTCGAACCGCAATTTCGAGGGTCGTCAGGGTTTCAAGGGCCGCACGCATCTTGTGTCGCCAGCCATGGCTGCCGCCGCTGCTATTGCCGGACATTTCGTCGACATTCGCGAATGGAACTAAGGCTTCATGCCAGATAAAGCGCTATTGAAGTGCTTTCAAAAGATTAAACCGCCGGTTCATCCCGGCGGTTTTTCTTTGGATGTACATTAGCGGCTTCTTCACGCTTTGATTGTAAGGAGGAATGGGTGGCCACAGCATCGGCCTGACAATCGGAACGGATTTTCAGAAAGCACGATGCGTAGATTCAAGGGTTTAGAACGTCCTTTGTGCGTCCTTAGGGCGCGCGGGGCTCTAGTGTCCGGAAGCCTTTGACAGCCAGCGTGGGGAAGAGCGTCGATGAATGGAGCGGATTTTATACTCCTGATCAACATGACCGTTTCCGGTCTGTTTGCTTTCGCATTTCTCGGTATTGCCGTTTATGCGCGGGATAATGCGGCAGCGCCTGTCTTCGCCATCGGCTTCATTTTCGCAATGCTCTATTTCCTGACAGAGCTTGCCATGCCCACCATTCCCCACCCCCGTCTCGGCTACATGCTCGCCTTTTCGGCGTATTACCTGACATTGTCCTGTCTGGTCGTCGGTCTCGCGCGAATGTATGTTCAGCCGGTACCATGGATCGCGCTCGGTCTACTGACGATTATGTCGCTTCCAGTCGTCTACGGCATATATGACATTGCCCGCAGCCGGATGATCGGCATGGTGCTTTATCAGGCACCCTATTTTCTTGTGCTGCTGCTCGCGGTGCGGCTGATCCTGCGGGTGGATCGCAACGGCATCGACACGCTAATGGCGGTGCTTTTCGGCTTTAGTGCGGTCCATTTTCTGTTCAAACCCGCCATCGCCGTTCTGTCGGGAGGGACAGGGGCTGAACCCGGAGACTATATCGATACGACCTATGCAATGTTCTCGCAGTCTATTGGTGCCGCTCTTTCCGTTGCGGGTGGGCTGCTTTTGCTCTTGAGCCTCATGCGCGAACTGATCGCCAATATGTTGATCCGCTCCGAAACTGACCAGCTATCGGCGCTGCTCAACCGTCGCGGGTTCGAGTTTCGCGCCGAAGCTGCTATCGAAAAATCGAAACGCATGCGGCAAGCGCTGTCGCTTGTTCTGTGCGACATTGATCACTTCAAGGCAATTAATGACACGCATGGACATGCGCTGGGAGATCGTGTCATCGCTGCTTTCTCTGCTGAGTTGCACAAGGCGGCGACTGCAAAGGGGGGCATTGCCGCGCGTATAGGCGGCGAGGAATTCGCGATCATCCTGCCGGGCAACACGATCCAGTCCGCATGGCGATTTGCGGACAAGACCCGCCTTGTCTGCCGCGACATCCATATTCCCGGCATGAATGGCGCGATTGAATTCACTGCGAGCTTCGGTATCGCGGAAATGGAATTCGACGATGTGTTTTCCGATCTATACAAGCGGGCCGACGGGGCGCTTTATGAAGCGAAGAAAGGTGGACGCAACTGTGTCCGCAGCGCTCTGCCGATACTGATGGACGAAAACGTGGTTGAATTCCGTTCAAAGGCCGGGCGTTGAACCGATCTTATCGATAGCTGCATCCTGCGTGGTCGAGAACCGGCGTTTGTCCTCGGTCGATCCCATACACGAAAGAGCGTCCTCGCAGCACGACTGCGCTTTCGCAGGTGCTGTTGGGCTTGGCGACGATATAGGCGACGGCATTAGCGCGTGGAGCAGAAATGACCCTGATGCGCTGCGGCAGGGACGAAACGGTCTTCTGCGCCTGGCCGACAAGGATGATCTTGGCGCCGTTATCCGGCATCTGGATAACGAGATTTCCTGATGCATCGATAGAGCGCATCGCTCCTTCGGCAAGCGCGGGACCGGTCAGCGCAAGAGCACTGACGACAATCAGGCCAAGCATCTTTCGTTCGCGTTTTGCCATCGTTGATCGAACTCCGTCGTGCATGATTCCAAAGAGAATGAGGATGAGTTTAACTCTTTCTTTACCTTTGTCACCGGTGCTGGCTAAAATCGAACCGGTCTTCCCGTGCACTACTGCTTCGCAGGGCGCGTGCGGAGGAGCTGGAAACGCCAAGGAACGTCCAATGACCAAAGATCATGCCGTCGATATTGCGCTCCTCCATCTGCGCGATGCCCACGAATTCGCGCCGCTGCTGGCAAGCTATGCGCAGGCGCTGAAGCGTGGTGCTCCACGCCGCCCTGATGATTTTTATGCCGAGCACCTGCTTCAGGATCGTGCCGCGGAAACTTTGGGGGCCAGGGTCGATGGAAATCTGGTCGGCTTCGTGATCTTCTACGATCTGCCCGAACCTGTGACGGGCCTGCGTGCAGGACAAGTGGACCATATCTATGTACATCACGATCATCGCGGAAAGGGCATAGCCAAGGCGCTGATCGACGTGCTGGCCGATAAGGCTGAAGAGCGCAGCTGGTCCAAGCTGGTGCTCAACGCACCGCGCGTGCCGGAAGACGGGCGCAAGCTCTACGAACAGATTGCCACGGCTGCCGACTGGTCGAGCTATGTGATTCGATTCGGCAATTAATCGATTTCTCAAAAGTAGATGAAATTACACATGTTTTTGCCGATTGCGGTCTTCAATCGTTTGAATGCCGCAATCACGCGAATGTGTCGTGCAGGTGCGACCAATTGTTAGTCTTTTCGTGAAAAAGCTTCTTTGACGTGATGGTAAAAGCGCAGTAGAAAGCGCCACATAGGGCCGTACGCCACGGCCCAGCCATATTTGTTGGGTCGCACCGGCGCGGAATCGTAAAGTCCGGTTCTCTGTGCTTTGGTCGACGTCGAACTGGGGTTCGAGAGAATCCGTCATCTGGCTGCTTCGCTGATCTTCGTCTGCGGGGTGTGGCCGGAGAGAAACGTCAGGGAAGCCTACAGAGCCATGACACAACCGACTGTAACGCGCCAGCGTCCTTTGTCGCCGCACCTGTCCATCTACAAGCCGGTCATTACGATGACGATGTCCATCGTCCATCGAATTACGGGCGGCGCCCTTTATTTCGGTACCCTTTTGCTGGCGGCCTGGCTGATCTCGGCTGCGGTCAGCGAAGAGTGCTTCAATTTCGTCAACACATTTTTCTCGTCCTGGATCGGTCGCCTGATCCTGTTCGGCTATACTTGGGCACTCCTGCACCATCTGGCCGGTGGTGTTCGCCACCTGATCTGGGATACGGGCGCTGGACTTGAGAAGCACACGGCTTCCAAGATTGCCTGGGCGACTGTCGTTTTCTCCGTTATCGCCACGATCCTCGTCTGGGTTGTTGCCTATTCGGTGCGCTAAGGGAGCTGGTTTCATGAACAGTATGAACAATGATATGCGTACCCCACTCGGCAAGGTTCGCGGTCTGGGATCGGCCAAGGAAGGTACCGGTCATTTCTGGTATCAGCGCCTGAGCGCCGTCGCTCTTGTGCCGCTGGTTATGTTTTTCATCGGCCTTGTCATTTCGCTCAATGGCGCAAGCTATGCGGAAGTCCGGGCTGCCCTGTCGCATCCCTTTACAGCAATCGTGATGGCGCTGTTCATTCTGACCGGCGTTTATCACATGCGTCTTGGTATGCAGGTCATTATTGAAGATTATGCGCATAGCGAAGGCATGAAGGTCGTGCTGGTGATGCTGAACACCTTCTTTACGGCGGTGGTCGGCTTTGCCTGCATCTTTGCGATCCTCAAGCTGAGCTTCGGAGGTTGATAGCCCGATGGCTAGTGCAGTAAACAATGCGGCCAATGCCGCTGTGGCAAGCAAATACACTTATGTTGATCATAAGTTCGATGTGGTGGTGGTCGGCGCCGGTGGCGCGGGCTTACGTGCAACACTCGGCATGGCTGAGCAGGGTCTGAAGACGGCCTGCATCACCAAGGTTTTCCCAACCCGTTCGCACACGGTTGCCGCACAGGGCGGTATCGCCGCCTCGCTCAAGAACATGGGCCCGGATAGCTGGCAGTGGCATATGTACGATACCGTCAAGGGATCGGACTGGCTTGGCGACACCGATGCGATGGAATATCTGGCGCGTGAAGCGCCTGCCGCCGTCTACGAACTGGAACACTATGGTGTGCCTTTCTCGCGTACGGAAGAAGGCAAGATTTATCAGCGCCCGTTCGGGGGCCACATGCAGAATTTCGGCGACGGTCCTCCGGTTCAGCGCACATGCGCTGCCGCTGACCGTACCGGTCACGCGATCCTGCATACGCTCTATGGCCAGTCGCTGAAAAACAACGCGCAGTTCTTTATCGAATATTTCGCGCTTGATCTCATCATGACGGATGGCGTGTGCACCGGCGTCGTGGCGTGGAACCTCGATGATGGCACGATCCATCGTTTCTCCGCCAAGATGGTGGTTCTGGCGACGGGCGGCTATGGCCGCGCCTATTTCTCGGCAACTTCTGCCCATACCTGCACCGGCGACGGCGGCGGCATGGTTGCTCGTGCCGGTCTGCCGCTACAGGACATGGAATTCGTACAGTTCCATCCGACCGGCATCTATGGTGCGGGCTGCCTGATCACCGAGGGTGCTCGCGGCGAAGGTGGTTATCTGGTCAATTCCGAAGGTGAGCGTTTCATGGAGCGTTATGCCCCTTCGGCCAAGGACCTTGCCTCGCGTGACGTTGTTTCGCGCTGCATGACGATGGAAATCCGTGCGGGCCGTGGCGTCGGCAAGAACAAGGACCACATCTTCCTGCATCTCGACCATCTCGATCCGGCTGTTCTGCATGAACGCCTGCCGGGTATTTCCGAGTCGGCCAAGATTTTCGCAGGCGTCGACGTGACCAAGGAACCGATTCCGGTTCTGCCGACCGTTCACTACAATATGGGCGGTATTCCGACCAATTACTGGGGCGAAGTGCTGAACCCTACCGAAGCCGATCCCGACCGCGTACAGCCGGGCCTGATGGCCGTTGGCGAAGCAGGCTGTGCTTCTGTGCACGGTGCAAACCGTCTTGGTTCCAACTCGCTGATCGATCTCGTGGTGTTCGGTCGCGCGGCTGCAATCCGCGCCGGTCAGGTCATTGACCGCAAGTCGAAGATCCCTGACCTCAATCTCGATGCTTGCGACAAGATCATGGAACGCTTCGATCGTCTGCGTTTTGCCAATGGCTCACAGCCGACCGCAGAACTGCGCGAAAAGATGCAGCGCACGATGCAGGAAGATGCCGCTGTGTTCCGTACGTCGGAATCGCTCAAGCAGGGCGTCGAGCGCATGGAAAAGCTCTGGAAAGAGCTGCCGGACATCAAGGTTACCGACCGTTCGATGGTTTGGAACTCTGATCTTGTCGAAACACTCGAGCTGGAAAACCTCATGGCCAACGCGCTGACGACGGTTGTTTCCGCCGAAGCGCGTCAGGAAAGCCGTGGCGCCCACGCGCATGAGGACTTCCCGGATCGCAACGATGCCGAGTGGCGCAAGCATACCCTGTCCTGGCTGTCGCCGGATGGGAAGGTCAAGCTTGACTATCGCCCCGTCCACCTTGATCCGTTGACGACGGAAGAGGAAGGCGGCATCAGCCTCGCCAAGATTGCGCCGAAGAAGCGCGTTTACTAATCAAGGGAAAGAGCAATGGTTGAACTCGCACTTCCCAAGAATTCGCGCCCGCAAGAGGGCAAGACCTGGCCGCGTCCCGATGGTGCGAAGCGGGTCACCGAATTCCGTATCTATCGCTGGTCTCCTGACGACGACGCCAATCCGAGCATCGACACCTATTATGTCGACCGCGATGATTGCGGCCCGATGGTTCTGGACGGCTTGCTCTATATCAAGAACAAGATCGATCCGACGCTGACGCTGCGCCGTTCATGCCGTGAAGGCATTTGCGGTTCCTGCGCTATGAATATCGACGGCGCGAATACGCTGGCATGCACCAAGGGTATGGACGACATCAAGGGCGCCATCAAGGTCTACCCGCTGCCGCACATGCCGGTGGTGAAGGACCTTGTGCCGGACCTCAACAACTTCTACGCCCAACACCGTTCCATTGAGCCTTGGCTCAAGACGGTTTCACCGGAGCCGCAGAAGGAATGGCTGCAGAGCCATGAGGACCGTCAGAAGCTTGATGGTCTTTATGAGTGCATTCTGTGCGCCTGCTGCTCGACCTCGTGCCCGAGCTATTGGTGGAACGGCGACCGTTATCTGGGCCCTGCCGTGCTGCTTCAGGCCTATCGCTGGCTGATCGACAGCCGCGACGAAGCCAAGGGTGAACGCCTCGACAATCTCGAGGATCCGTTCCGGCTCTATCGTTGCCACACGATCATGAATTGTGCTCAGACCTGCCCGAAGGGTCTGAATCCAGCCAAGGCGATTGCCGAAATCAAGAAGATGATGGTCGAGCGCCGCGTTTAATCGCGATACCGAACCAAAGATCAAAAGGGGAAGGTTCATACCTTCCCCTTTTTTATTTGGACGCGGTTGCTTCGTCGCAGGCTTGATCTTTGGGAAAGCGCCGATATCTCATTGAAGAACAGATTCATCGGAGACAGGGCAACTATGCTCGATCATATCGGTTTCAACATTTCCAGCATGGCCAAGTCGCGCAAGTTTTATGATGAAGCGCTTGCCCCATTGGGCATTTCCCGCGCCATGGAGTTTGGCGACTGGGTGGGGTACGGCCGCAATGGCAAGCCGGAATTCTGGATCGGCAAGCAGAAGGGAGCCAAACTCGAAGGCGTGCTGCATGTGGCCTTTTCAGCGGGCACGCGATCCGAGGTTGACCGTTTTTATGAGGCTGCACTTGCGGCAGGCGGGCGTGATAATGGCAAACCGGGAATCCGCGAGCACTATCATCCCGATTATTATGCGGCTTTTGTCATTGATCCTGACGGGCACAATATTGAGGCCGTCTGCCACCTTCCAGAGTGATTGGGTCTATTTTGTCTGAGCTTTGAAATCGAAGACAACTACCCCGTCCTTTTCCGCGAGAAGCGGACCGACAAAGTCTTTGAATTTCTGATGGGCGGGATCGTAGAACTTGGAATTGGTCACAATAGGCGATCCCACATAATAATTACGGTCACCCTCAGAACGGAAGGTTACGATGAAGCCTTCCTGTAAGCCGTGATCTGCTCCTTCACCGCTGCTTTGGGCCCCTGCTTCAAGCTGCTTGATATAGGGCTTTCCATTTCTTTTGGCCTCAGTCTTCAAGGCCAGAAAACGTTGGCGGACATCCCTGATTTGCGCCGCGGTAACTGATTTTTTGAATTTGAACAAAACAATGTGCTGGATTGTGCCTGGCTTATAATCAGATGCCGTGAATGCGCCTGTTCCGACTTTTTGCTGTGTCTTATCCAGCATCTGCCTTACTGTTTGAGTATGGGCTGTCTCAGCTATAGCGAAAGAATGTGCTAATAAACTAACAGTAATGGCGGCAAAAATAACTGACTTTTTTCGCATTATATTTTCCTATTAAAAATGATTTTGCTTATATTTTAATTCGTGTGGAGTGCAATGAATATTAATAAGATTATGTTTTAAGTAAATAGGTTTAAAGTATAGATCATATCTGATAAGATATGCGATCTAACTATCTATTTTAACACGAATTTTTTCCGAAAACCGTTTCACACTTTTCGGAATGCGCTCTGATTAAACCAGCTTGGCGTCCAATGTTACTTCAATGGCACCCAGTGCCTTGGACAGCGGGCAGGATTCCTTCGCTTTTTTTGCCAGCTCCGCAAAATCAGCTTCTTCAATGCCGGGGATTGTGGCTGTGAGCGTTATTGCGCTTTTGCTGATTGCAAAACCACCACCCGAAGCCGGGCCGATGCTGATAGCCGCTGTTGCTTCAAGCTTCTCCGGCGGTGTGCCGTGTTCTGTCAAAAGCGCTGAAAGCTGCATGGCGAAACAACCGGCATGCGCTGCCCCTAAAAGTTCTTCAGGATTGGTGCCTGCGCGGCCGCGTTCGTCTTCAAAGCGCGCCTTGAAATCATAGGGAAGATCTTTGAGCGCTCCGCTCTGCGTATTGAGCGTGCCTTTGCCTTCCTTGAGTGTGCCTTTCCAGACTGCGGTTGCTTTTCTGTCCATTGGGAAGCTCCTCCTGATTGGTTCCTACCAACCAGATAGGGCAGCTTCCCCAAGCTTCCAGATTTAAATCGCCTCGCCCTGCAAAAGACGCGGCGTATCGCCCGAAAGACCGGCAGCCTGCTTGATGAAGAAGGATTTGAGGCTTGGCACACGATCCACAAGGCCGAGGCCTATGTCGCGAATGGTGCGCACTGCGGGATTGTCGTTGGAGAACAACTTGGTCAGCACGTCAGTCGTTACTCCCATTTGCACGGTGTCAAAACGGCGCCAGGCCTGATAGCGTTCAAGCGCTGCAAATGAACCAATGTCGAGGCCGAGACGTTCCGTTTCGACAATGACTTCAGCAATGGCTGCTGCATCCCGGAAACCGAGGTTCAGTCCCTGACCGGCAATCGGGTGAATGCGGTGGGCTGCGTCTCCCACGAGAGCAAAGCGTGGCTTTACGAATTCTCGCGCCAGTGTCAGGCCAAGCGGGAACGCGCGGCGGGGGCCTTCAACGTGTAGCGCGCCAAGGCGATGGCCAAAACGCTGTTCAAGTTCGGCGTCGAAGATGAAATCATCTTCGCGGATCAGGCGTTCAGCATCGGCTCTGCGTTCTGTCCAGACGAGCGAACTGCGATTGCCTTTGAGCGGGAGGATGGCAAAGGGACCAGCAGGCAGGAAATGTTCATCCGCGCGGCCACCATGCGGACGCTCATGTGCAACATTGCAGACGATGCCGGACTGATCATAGTCCCAGTTAACCGTTTTAATGCCGGCAATGTCACGCAGGCGTGATTTTGCACCGTCAGCAGCAATCAGCAGGCGTGTGATGAGCGTTTCGCCATTTGCCAGTTTGACGATGACGGATTCGGGATTGGTTTCGAAGTTCTCGACGCTCACGCCTTCGATGAAGGTGATGCCAAGCTCATCGGCCTGTTTGTGAAGGGCGGTGTTCAGTACACGATTTTCGACCATGTGTGCGAAAGGTTCGCCGGGGTTCACATCGCCTGAAAAGGTCAGAAAGACCGGGCGAACTGGATCAGAGGTACGGGAATCGGTGACGACCATTTCTGTAATCGGCTGCGCGTCGGCAACGATCTCTTGCCAGCAGCCGAGTTTGTCGAGCATGCGCGATGCGGCTGCAGCAATGGAGGAAGCTCGCGGATCGTTCCTCCAGGCACCGGCGGGTGCACCGTCGATGACAGTAACGGAAAGATGCGGGGCCCCCGACTTGATAGCAACTGCCGTGACGAGGCCGACATAGCCGCCGCCTGCAATCACCACATCGTTATCGCGTGCTGCTTCCTGCTTCTTTCGGGCGGCCATTATCATTTCCTTTCGAGAATCCATCTCACAAGCGCTGTTTTGGCATATATCGTGGTCCAATAAACCCGATATTTTGCCGCGGTGCCTATCGGAACGCGAGTCGCCAAAGGGAGGTATCCGGGCCTCCGCCAATACAGCTTTTACCGCACGGTTCTTGACAGGTTCCAACGCTCCGGCTCAAACATGAACCCAAAGCATATATATGGTTGCAGGAGACAGGCTGTCCATGACCGATCAAGAAAAGTCCGCAGATGCTCAAACCGACGCAATGCGTGAGCTTCTTTCCACCCTCGACCTCGAAACGCTTGAGGTGGACCTGTTTCGCGGCAACAGTCCTCAGGTCGGCTGGCAGCGAGTTTTTGGCGGGCAGGTGATTGGGCAAGCGCTGATCGCTGCACAACGCACCGTCGAAGACGAGCGACATGTCCATTCCCTGCATGCCTATTTCGTTCGTCCGGGTGATCCGGCGCTCCCGATCGTCTATGAGGTGGATCGTATTCGCGACGGATCGAGCTTCAGCACACGGCGTGTTCTGGCAAAGCAGCATGGCAAGGCCATTTTCACCTTGTCGGCCTCGTTTCAGGTGGATGAAGGCGGACTTGATCACCAGCTTCCTATGCCGGAAGGGCTGCCAATGCCCGAACAGCTTGTCGGTGATCGCGATATCAAGGAACAATATCTCCATATGGCCCCGCCCAATGTCCGCAAGTATTGGGAGCGGGAACGGCCAATCGAGATCAAGCCTGTGTCGCTGACCCATTATTTTTCGCGTGAGAAGCTCGAGCCTGCACAGCATGTTTGGGTTAGGGCGCGGGGCATCGTACCGGATGACCGGGCGCTGCAGGCCGCCATTCTCGCCTATCTCTCTGACATGACGCTGCTTGATACGTCCTTGCATCCACATGGCCGCACGATTTTCGACCGTGATTTGCAAGTTGCAAGCCTTGATCACGCCATGTGGTTTCATCGGCCGTGCAGGCTTGATGACTGGCTGCTCTATACGCAGGATACGCCGAGTGCGTCCGGTGCGCGCGGCTTTAACCGCGGCGCGCTTTATTCGCGCGACGGCGTGCTGATCGCATCGGTCGCACAGGAAGGACTGATCCGTGTCCATGACGAAAAGAGTTGATTAAATTTTAATCGACCGTCGGCCTATCGATTAAAAATAGGGCATCTATCTGCCGGTTAGCGGAATGCCCGTGGTGCAAAAACCGAATCGAATGAATCACTTAAGGTATCATTGGGTTCGAAATTGCAGCGGAGGCATCTCTTCAACGGCCCGGAATTTACGCATTCGGCACGTCGAATATCAGAAAATTTGCAGTTAATTTGCTGATCGGGGCCAACTGGCACGATTTTTGTTTCTCTCTGTTTGAACCGGTTTTTCCAGCGCAGCCGCGTTTGAAGCCGCCCTTCGACGGAGATATTCGATGCTCATAACAGGAAGAAACAAGCAAACGGCCCTTCTGGCTACCTTGCCTGCGCTCGTCGCCATGGCCGGGACGGCAATGGCACAAGACGCCGCACCGACACCAACCCTCGATACGGGCGATACGGCGTGGATGCTGACTTCAACCGCGCTTGTGTTGATGATGACCATACCCGGCCTCGCACTTTTCTATGGCGGCATGGTGCGCAAGAAGAACGTGCTGTCCACTGTAATGCAGAGCTTTGCCATTACCTGTCTCATGTCCATTCTGTGGATGGTCGCAGGTTACTCGCTGGCTTTTACCGACGGTGGATCGCTCAACTCTTATATAGGAGGTCTTTCCAAGGCCTTCTTCTCGGGCGTCACGATGGAATCACTGACGGGAACGATCCCCGAATATGTGTTCATCACCTTCCAGATGACCTTTGCCATTATTACGCCCGCGCTCATAGCCGGTTCGTTTGCCGAGCGAATGAAGTTTTCCTCCATGCTGGTCTTCCTGACCCTCTGGCTCTTCATCGTCTACATCCCGGTTGCGCATTGGGTTTGGGGCGGTGGTTTCATGGCGTCGGATGGCGTGCTTGATTTTGCCGGCGGTACGGTGGTTCATATCAATGCCGGCGTCGCTGGTTTGGTTGCCGCCCTTATTATCGGCAAGCGCGACGGCTACGGCCATACCAACATGGCGCCGCATAACCTTGTTCTCTCGGTCATCGGTGCAGCTCTTCTGTGGGTCGGCTGGTTCGGCTTCAATGCTGGTTCCGCTGTTGGCGCCAATGCGCTCGCTGGCATAGCTATGCTTAACACCCAGGTTGCAACTGCAGGTGCGGCTCTGGCCTGGATGTTCGTGGAATGGGCGATTGCGGGCAAGCCAAGCGTACTCGGCATCATTTCCGGCGCGGTGGCAGGCCTTGTCGCCGTCACGCCCGCCGCCGGCTTCGTCAACCCGATGGGCGCGCTCATCATCGGCATCGTCGCCGGTGTGGTTTGCTATGTGGCTGCCGTGAAGATCAAGCACGCGCTCGGCTATGACGATTCGCTTGATGCGTTTGGCGTCCATGGTGTCGGCGGCTTTGTCGGTGCCGTACTGACTGGCCTGTTTGCCGACGCGGCAATCAACCCGGCCAGCGAAGGTGCAACCATCGGTAAGCAGTTCTTCGGTGCCGCCATCACGATTGTCTATACGGCGATCGCTACCGCGATTATTCTTTACGTGATCAAGGCCGTCATGGGTCTGCGGCCAAGCAAGCAGGCCGAGATTGAAGGCCTCGACATCGCTTTGCACGGCGAGTCCGTCCAGTAGGACGGGGTTGTCTCAAAAGGAAAAAGGCGCGGGAAACCGCGCCTTTTTCAATTCATCAACGGTTTTGTTTGCGGCTTCTTGCATGGTTAATGAGGAATTAACCATCCGGCGACTAGGATCGGACCGATTCAATGTACCCCGAGCGTTGCTGCCCAGGGTCCAGCAGATACTATCGGTTCGGGACAGGCTATATGCGCCAAGGATATTCGCCATCATACCCGCTGCGTGACGAGCGGATTACGGAAGACAGGCTGAAACTGGCCAATCTCTTCCGCAGGCAGTTCTATATTCTGTTCGGCTTAGGGCTTCTGGCGCTCACTGGCATGGCTGTGGGCGCATTGGCGACATGGAATGTCGCCGATCCGAGTTTCAGTCACGCAACTGACAATCCGGTCACGAATGCGCTTGGCTATCCCGGCGCTGTGTTCTCCGACATTGCTATGCAGTTTTTCGGTCTGGCGAGTGTTCCCGCTCTGCTTCCGCTCGCTGTCTGGTCGCTGCTGTTGATGACGCGCGGTGGCATTGGACGGGTCGCCAAGCGTAGCTTCGCATGGCTTGGCGCTGCTTTGCTATTCGCAGCCATCGCTAGCTGCTTCGCCGTACCTGCAAGCTGGCCGATGCCGATCGGTCTCGGTGGCGTTTTCGGTGACATGATCCTGAAGTTTCCGGGGCTCTTCCTGGGTAGCTTCCCGCAGGGCGCCATCGCATCGGGCATTGCGCTTATCCTTGCAGTCCCGGCTTTCTGGCTCTGTCTTTTCGCCAGCGGTATCATTGGGCGCGGTGCGGGGATCGTCAATCCTGCGCAGCCTTCTGCCCGGCGTGGTGCGGAGGAAGATGATTTCGCGGCGAATGACGAGGACGATGAAGCATCAGCCGGTGGCGGTTTCCAGCTTATGGGCGCACTCACCCATCTGGCACTGACCACGACCGCGAACTTCAAGCGCCTGACCGGGCTTGGCCGACGTCGCCCGCGTGCGGAAGATTTCGACGATATGCGCGTCGTGCGCCGCAATGCCGAAACACGCAACGCGCCGCGCCGTGAACCCGGTTTCGGTGCGCCTGCCGCTGCCGATGACGAACCGCCTTTCGATATGGACGATATGGATGACGGCGCGCCGCTCGCCGGTCAGGAATGGCACGATGCGCCGCCGCCGCGGAGCCGCAAGGCCCGCGTGGAACAGGCCGCCCCATCGCCTAAGCCCGGTCCACGCGCCCAGCGCGAGGCACAGCCATCCTTCCTCAAGGACAACGGCGTCTTCGAAATGCCATCACTGCATTTCCTTGCCGAGCCGAAGCTTGTCCAGCGCGATCCTGCGCTTTCCAAGGATGCGCTGGAACAGAACGCCCGTTTGCTGGAAGGTGTTCTGGAAGATTTCGGTGTGCGTGGTGAAATCATCAATGTGAAACCTGGCCCGGTCGTCACGCTTTACGAACTGGAACCTGCGCCGGGTATCAAGTCTTCACGCGTCATCGGCCTTGCCGACGATATCGCCCGCTCGATGAGCGCGATTGCGGCACGCGTGGCCGTCATTCCGGGACGCAATGCCATCGGCATCGAACTGCCGAACCCGAAGCGTGAAATGGTTTATCTGCGCGAAATGCTGGCAAGCCGCGACTTCGAACAGTCCAAGGCGAAACTGGCGCTTGCGCTCGGCAAGACCATCAATGGTGAGCCGGTCATCGCCGATATTGCGAAGATGCCGCATGTTCTCGTTGCGGGTACAACCGGTTCGGGCAAGTCGGTGGCGATCAACACGATGATCCTGTCGCTGCTCTATCGCATGACGCCGCAGGAATGCCGCCTGATCATGATCGATCCGAAGATGCTGGAACTCTCCGTCTATGACGGTATTCCGCATCTGCTGACGCCCGTTGTGACCGATCCGAAGAAAGCTGTCGTTGCGCTCAAATGGACCGTTCGCGAAATGGAAGACCGCTATCGCAAGATGTCGAAGGTCGGCGTTCGCAATATTGACGGTTTCAATCAGCGTGTCGGCCTTGCGCAGAAGAAGGGCGAGCCGATCGCCCGCACCGTGCAGACGGGCTTTGACCGCAATACCGGCGAGGCGATTTACGAGACAGAAGAACTCGATCTCGAGCCGATGCCGTATATCGTCGTGATTATCGACGAAATGGCTGACCTGATGATGGTCGCTGGCAAGGATATCGAAGGTGCCGTGCAGCGTCTGGCGCAGATGGCCCGTGCGGCGGGAATCCACGTCATCATGGCGACGCAGCGTCCTTCGGTCGATGTCATCACCGGCACGATCAAGGCCAATTTCCCGACCCGTATTTCCTTCCAGGTGACGTCGAAAATCGACAGTCGCACCATTTTGGGCGAGCAGGGTGCCGAACAGCTTCTCGGTCAGGGCGATATGCTCTTCATGGCTGGCGGCGGTCGTATCCAGCGCGTGCACGGACCATTCGTCGGCGACGACGAGGTGGAACGCATCGTGCAGCATCTGAAGCTTCAGGGCGTGCCGGAATATCTCGACGCCATCACCGAGGATGAAGAAGACGACGAAGGCGGCAGCGGTCCGGCTGGTACTGGCAATCTGGAAGATTCTGACGATCCTTACGATCAGGCCGTTGCCGTGGTGCTGCGTGACAAGAAGGCTTCGACTTCCTACATCCAGCGTCGTCTCGGCATCGGTTATAACCGGGCTGCCTCAATCATCGAACGCATGGAAGAGGAGGGGATTGTCGGTCCGGCCAACCATGCGGGCAAGCGTGAAATTTTGGTTCCGACTGGCGACGATGATTTCTGATGGCCATACTCGCGCCCAACTGGCGGCGTAGTTAAACAGAATGATGAAAAGAGAAAGTTTGTCGATGATGTTCTCCCGTTTCTCCGCCTTCGCGAAAGCTGGTCGTCTTGCAGCCGTGCTGGGAATGGGAGCGCTTGGCCTTGGTATGACGTCACTGTTGCTGGCGCCGGTCACGGCGATGGCGCAAGGGGCGGGCGGCGGCGCGGCGGCGCAACAGATTGCAGATCATTTCTCATCGGTGCGCACCATGACCGGCGAGTTCGTACAGTTCGGCCCGAAGGGCGAACAGACGGGCGGCACTTTCTATATCGAGCGTCCGGGCAAGATCCGCTTCAACTACAACAATTCTCCGATCCGGGTGATTTCGGACGGCGAATCGGTCGTCATCAACAATCGCAAGCTCGACACCTGGGACCTCTATCCGCTTTCAAAGACGCCCTTGAAGTTGCTGCTGGCGGATCGCATCGATCTGGGTGGCGGACGTCTTCAGAACGTGAAGCAGGAACCGGATATGACAACGCTGGTGCTGGGCGACAAGTCAATCTTCGGCGATTCAAAGATCACCATGATGTTCGATCCGAAGTCCTACGAGTTGAAGCAGTGGACCATCACCGACGCGCAAAAGCTTGATACCACTGTGATGATCTTCAACGTGCGCAGCGGTGTGCGCTTTACGGACGATATGTTCAAGATCGACTATCAGCGCATCGCCATGAAGCGCAAAGGTCAGTAACTGTCACCTTGCTATGGCAAGCTGTTTGCATTTGTCGGATAAATGATTAGGTTCGCGGCATCTTTTTCGTTGCTGCGAGTCCGATCTCCATGGCTTTTTCCGTTGCTACCTGGAACATCAATTCCGTTCGTCTGCGTATGCCGCTTGTCGAACAGTTTCTGCGGGATTATCAGCCTGATGTTCTGTGTCTTCAGGAAACAAAGTGCCCTGATAACCTGTTTCCGGCCAAGGGTTTTCGCGCGCTCGGCTATGAACACATCGCGATCAGCGGTCAGAAAGGTTATCACGGCGTTGCAACAATTTCGCGGCGTCCGCTGACGGACGTGGAAAAGATTGGCTTCTGTGAAATGGGCGATTGCCGCCATTTGAGCGCGGTGGTGGAAGCCGGTAGTAAAAAGCTTCGTATTCATAATTTCTACGTTCCCGCGGGCGGTGATGAGCCGGACCCGGAGATCAATCCGAAGTTTGCTCATAAGCTTGCTTTTCTCGAAGAAATGCGCGCCATCGTCGCCGACCGGCAAGACGGGCACTCTTCCGTTCTCGTTGGCGATCTCAATATCGCTCCGCTTGAAAATGATGTCTGGTCCCATAAGCAACTACTCAAGATTGTCAGCCATACGCCGATCGAAACTGAAACGCTGGAAGACCTGCGTGTGAAGGGTGGTTGGAGCGATCTGATGCGACAGCTTGTTCCTGCAGATCAGAAAATCTTCACCTGGTGGAGCTATCGTGCCAAGGACTGGGCAGAATCGGATCGCGGTCGCAGGCTGGATCACGTCTGGGGTTCTGCTGATCTCGAAGGGCACATGCAAGGTCTGCAAATCCTTCGCGATGCACGCGGTTGGGATCGCCCATCCGACCACGTGCCCGTTATTGCGACATTCGATCTGGATTGATCGCGTCGTAGGGCCTATATAGAGAGGAGTCTAACAAGGAGAGAAGAACGATGGATCGGATTGCGCTGTTTCATATGACCAGTGTTATCAACGTTTCCATGGTTCGCGATGTCTGCTCTTCTTACTCTTCGGGATATTTCCTGCGTCACGGCTGATGGTCGTAGTCTCTTCGAATCTATAAATTTCAGCATACCCGAAGGCCGTATTGGTCTGGTCGGGCGCAATGGTGTGGGTAAATCCACGCTGTTGCGCGTGATGAGTGGCGCGCTGCTCCCGACAAGCGGAAATGTGACGGTGAACGGAACTATCGGTGTGTTGCGGCAGAATATCGGCAGCGATGCTACCGAGACGCTAGCTGACCTTTTCGATGTGCGCACAGATTTCGATATACTGACGCGTGTAGCACAGGGCTTGGCCAGTGACACTGATCTGGATGAGGCCGACTGGCTTCTACCGCAGCGCTTTGCCGATGCACTACAGCAGCTTGGTTTGCCTGATATGGTTCCCGACATCTCTGTTTCAGCCTTGAGCGGAGGTCAGCAGACACGTGCAGCGCTTGCAGCCCTAATCTTCCACAAGCCCGATCTCATTCTTTTGGACGAGCCGACCAATAATCTCGATTGTGCCGGTCGCAAGGCGGTTGTCGAATTACTGACCGCTTGGTGCGGTGCTGCCGTGGTGGTCAGTCATGACCGCGAGCTGTTGAAATTCATGGATGCGATAGCTGAATTATCTTCCGATGGGCTGCGGTTCTATGGTGGTAACTGGGATTTTTATCACGAGAGAAAGACCGAGGAGCGCGAGATGGCTGCACGCGATCTTGCAACAGCGCGGCGCGAG
The DNA here is from genome assembly GCF_006345815.1 of Ochrobactrum sp. CGA5. Lineage (GTDB taxonomy): Bacteria > Pseudomonadota > Alphaproteobacteria > Rhizobiales > Rhizobiaceae > Brucella. Next base: position 180,039 of record NZ_VCIG01000007.1, read on the forward strand.
GTCGAGCAGGTCGAACGCAAGGCGCAGGCGGCCGCTGAACGACAGGCGCGCAGTGACGCGCGGGGTCGCAGGTCGCGTACTGATGCTGGGATGAGCAAGATGCTGCTCGATGCGCGTAAGGATCGTGCGCAACGGTCGAAAGGCCGGGGCGATGTGCTCGCGGAGCGCCAGTCTTGCTGGGCCAGCGCGCGATTGCGGGAGGCCGAGGCAAAGGTCGAGCGGGTAAAGCCGATGCATTTCGATGTGGCGGGCGCAGTTCTGCCTCCCGGTCGCGTCATGCTCGATATGCAGAATGTTTCGGGCGGGCCGCAAGCCGATTATCCGGTGATCCGCGACCTGTCATTGAAGATCATGGGGGGCGAGCGTGTGGCTGTCGGGGGGCCGAATGGGGCGGGCAAGACCAGCCTTCTGCGGCTGATGACAGGGGAGCTTCAACCTGTGGCCGGAACCGTCATGCGCCCCGCGCGCATAGCAATGTTCGATCAACAGATGCACCTGATGAATCGTGACCAGACCCTTTATGAGAATTATCGGCGTCTCAACCCGGTATCGAACGACAATGATGCGCGTGCAGCGCTGGCGCGCTTTTCATTTCGTGGCGAGGGTGCCTCACGGCTTGCCGGTAGTCTGAGCGGAGGAGAATTGTTGCGCGCGGCACTTGCCTGCGTCTTGGGCGGCACGGAGCGTCCTGAACTCCTGATCCTGGATGAACCGACCAATCATCTCGATCTCGATTCCATTGAAGCGCTGGAAGCCGCTCTCAATGCCTATGAAGGGGCATTGATCGTCGTGAGCCATGATCATTCTTTTCTTGATGCTATCGGGTTGGAAAGAGTGATTGAACTCTGAAAAGGGTAATCGCGCTTTGATCATTTATTTTACGCGCATCCTGAAAACCGCTTGACCCTTTTCGGGATGCGCTTAAAGGCGCGGTGCAACCTTTTCGATTTCGCCGATCAATTCCAGCAGGTTGCGACTGATATGCGTGTGGAGCGATGCCGCCACTTCGGGATATTCTTCCAGAATGCGTCGGAAGATTGCACGGCTGATGCGAATAACTTCGGTTTCCGTTTCGGCGATCGCACCCGTGAGACGCGAGGTCTGTGCGATCAACGCCATTTCTCCGATCATGGCACCGGGACCGACAGGGCGGATCGCAATCCGCCCTTCGTCTCGTTCGTGAAAAAGGGTGATACTGCCCGATACGACGATATAGGCGCAGTCGGCGCTTTGTCCTTCGCGGAAAAGCTCACGGCCAGCTCTCAGAACGAGGCGTTCCGCACCGAAGGCAAGCAACCGCAACTGTTCGGGCGCGAAAGACTCGAACAGGCCTACCGTGCCGAGAATACGAATATCGTCATCGAGCGCCATGGATCGTCAATACACCTGCATCGGGCGCTGTCCATCATGGGACAAGCTTGTATCCCCCGCTTTCTGTGACCAGAAGTGCCGCATTGGACGGATCTTTTTCGATTTTCTGGCGCAGCCGATAGACGTGGGTTTCCAGCGTATGCGTGGTCACGCCCGAATTGTAGCCCCATACTTCTTCAAGGAGCACATCGCGACTGATAACTTTATCGCCGGCGCGATAGAGATATTTGATGATCGCCGCTTCCTTTTCGGTGAGGCGTATCTTGCTGCCCTTTTCGTCGATAAGAAGTTTCTGGCCCGGTTTGAATGTATAGGGACCAACAATGAACGTCGCGTCCTCGCTTTGTTCGTGCTGGCGTAGCTGCGCGCGCACGCGCGCCAGAAGCACCGCGAATTTGAACGGCTTGGTGACGTAATCATTGGCGCCCGATTCGAGGCCGAGAATCGTATCCGATTCCGTATCGTGACCTGTGAGCATAATGATAGGCGCCTTGAAACCACCTTTGCGCAGCAGTTTTACGGCTTCACGCCCATCCATATCCGGCAGGCCGACATCCATGATGAGGAGATCTACAATGCCGTTGCGCGCAGTCTGGATACCTTTTGTGGCATTGTCTTCCTGCAAAATCTGGAATTCTTCGCACAGCTCAAGCTGCTCGACGAGAATGGAGCGGAGGTCCTCGTCATCGTCCACAATCAGTATCGTACGGCCTGTCATGCCTGTCCTCGTTACTCTTTGATTTAAATGGCTCTTGGTGCTTTTATGACATTTAATGGTGACAAGTTGAAGCGGCGAAACGCGAAACCGTTTTTTGCTTTCGCCAACTACAACTTGGAACATGCATGACACGGAGGCGGAGGCTTGGCTAGATACAAAATTAGCCTGGGAATCGGCGTTATCGATGTTCGGGCCAAACCGGGCCACAAGACTCGCGGTTTGCTTGTTGCAGGCAATCTGGTGCTGGAATGCGCTCTTGGCAAGGGGGGAATCAGTGCGTTCAAGCGCGAAGGCGACGGGGCGACACCTCTGGCATCCATGCGATTGCTCTATGGCTATAGGCGCGGAGACAAAGGCGCGCTGCCGTCATCGCGCCTGCCGCTCGGGCGTATCCGCCGTCTGGACGGCTGGTGCGATGCGCCTTCGGACGCCAATTACAATCGCCCGGTGCGCCTGCCCTACAAGGCAAGCCATGAGGTCATGTGGCGGAACGACCATAATTACGATGTCTGCATTGTCATGGATTGGAACATTGTACCGCGCCGCCGCGGATGCGGCAGTGCGATATTCTTTCATCTTGCACGACCGGGCTATACGCCGACCGAAGGCTGCATAGCGCTGAAGCGCGCCGACATGGCGCGCCTCCTGCCTCATTTGACGGATCGGACTGTGATCCGTGTTCTGCGATAGTCTACTCAATGTGCAGCAGCAACGACCCTGACCTCATTGCCATCAGCGTCATAGAGCTTGCCGTTCAGGAAATAATCGCCGTCATGCAGCTCAGAGATGTTGTGGTGGCGGATGATGCGTTCCGTACCTTCCGCGAAGACTGACATCTGATTGCTATTGCCGAGCTTGATCTCATTGAACATCAGGTTGAGCGCCATAGCCATCAACGCTGCCGAGCTGATACCGGAATGAAAAATGGTTTCGAACCAGCTCGGAAAGTGGTGGTAGAACTGGGGTGCCGCGATCGGGATCATGCCGAAGCCTATCGAGGTCGCGACGATGATGAGATTGACATTGTTCTCATAGTCCACTTTGGCGAGGGTACGGATGCCGCTTGCAGCTACCGTGCCGAACAAGACGATACCTGCTCCCCCCAGAACCGAGGGAGGAACGCAGGCAATCACTCGGCCCATCACGGGCAGGAGGCCGAGCGTGATGAGGATCAGTCCGCCTGTTGCCACGACATAACGGCTTTTCACACCTGTCACCGCGACAAGTCCGACGTTCTGCGCGAAGGCGCTTTGTGTGAAAGAACCTACAACCGGCGAAAGGATGCTGGAAAGCATATCCGCTCGTAAGCCATTGGCGAGACGTCGGGAGTCCACTTTCGTGCCAAGGATTTCACCGACTGCCAGAATATCGGCGGAAGTCTCGACGAGTGTAACCATGATTACGATGAACATTGAAAGCGTTGCCGCAAGGCTGAACACTGGCATGCCGAAATGGAAGACCTCTGGCAGCGCCATCATCGAACCTTCACCCACCCGCGAAAAATCGGTCATGCCGAGTGCCCAGGCAATAAAGGTTCCGATGACCATGGCGAACAGGATTGAAAGCCGGGAAATCGTGGCATTGCCCATCTTGCTGAGAATGAGAACGATAACCAGTGTGAGGCCTGCAAGACCGATATTGGCCATGCTGCCGAACTCGGGGCTATTACTGTCTCCGCCCATCGCCCAACGCGCTGCAACAGGCATCAGCGTCAGGCCAATGGTGGTGATGACGATGCCTGTAACGAGTGGTGGAAAGAAGCGCGTGATGCGCGAGAATATCGGCGTGATGATAAGGCCGATCGCTGCCGCGGCGATCACGGCGCCAAGTACCACCTGCAAGCCCGCTTCACCTGTCTGGCTTGATGTGACGATGGTCACCATGGTGGCGACACCTGCAAACGAGACACCCTGAACCAAAGGTAGCTGGCAGCCGAAAAAGGGAACGCCGATGGTTTGCAGGACAGTCGCGACACCGCCGGCAAAAAGCGATGCGGTGATGAGCAGGCCGATTTCAGTCGGGCTGAGGCCCGCTGCCTGACCGATGATCAGAGGAACCGCCACGATGCCACCATACATTGTCAGCACATGCTGGAAGCCATATGCCAGATTGGCGGTCACAGATAGTTTTTCATCTTCGGGACGCGAAAGCGTATCCGCCCCGGACTGGTGCGTATTCAATGATACTTCCTCCCAGCAGGCGCGAACGTATCGACAACCTGCTCTCTCCGTTCTCCCTGCGCTGGATCGTCATGATGCCCTGTCTTTCGATGGGGAACCGACGATGAAATGCGCAATGTCTCCTCCAAAGACATGTGGCAGAAGTATACTCGCAGCCGTCCGGATGACTGTGCCTGTTTTGCTTGAAATTGTTTTCGATGCGGGAACGTGAATGTTGAGGGAGTTTTTCAGCTCTTATTTGGGGCGGGCTTCTATCATTGCATCGCGCAACACTGCAAAAATGCGCGGTTCCAGCGATTGCGCAACGTTGAAGCGGAGAAAACTGCTTGCCGTGCGTGATGGGCTGAAGACATCGCCCGGTGCCAGAAGAATGCCTTTTTCCAGAGCATGCCGGGCAATCTGGCCGGAGTCCAGCCCATCCGGCAATTCCGCCCAAAGAAACATACCGCCTTGCGGCTCTGTCCACAAAGTGAGTCCTTCAGCCTTCAGGCGGTTGGCCGTCAACGTCATGGCATCCGCCAGTTTGGCGCGCAGGCTGTCGATATGGCGGCGATAGGTGCCGTCGGTCAGAAGTGCATGCACGATCTGCGGTGACAATGCATTGCCGCCGAAGCTGGTGGCGAGCTTCAGGTCGGTCAGCCCATCGATCCAGTCGTTACGCCCGGCAATATAGCCGACGCGGGCCGCTGCCGACAGCGTCTTGGAGAAACTGCCGATATGCAGAACGCGATCAAATCCGTCCAGTTCGGCAAGCAGCGGCGCGGGCGAGGGGTGGAAATCGCCGAAGATATTGTCCTCGACGAGTGTGATGCCATGTGCTTCGGCGAGCTTCAGCAGACGGTGGGCTGTGGCTGGCGTCATAGAGCCGCCGGACGGATTGTGTAGCCCCGCGTTGGAAATATAGAGTTTTGGCGCGTGATTGCTGGCCGCTCTCGCAAAGGCTTCGAGATCCGGGCCGGTATGGGTATAAGGCACTCCGATCAGTTTGACGCGGTGTGTCAGAAGTACGGCCTGAAAGTTGAAGTAGCAGGGATCGTCGACCAGAACCGTATCGCCCGGCTGCAACAAATAGCGGCAGATCAGGTCGATGGCCTGCGTGCCGGAATCGGCCAGCAATATTTCTCCGCTCGAAACATCAATGCCCTGTTCGCCGAGCCGGTGAGCCAGATGCTGGCGCAACGGACGAAAACCGAGAGGTTCGCCATAGGTGGCAAGGTTGCTTGTCTCGTCGCGGGCAACCATGCGCATCGCGCGTCGGATCGCGTCCTGCGGAAGCCATTCGTCGGGTAGCCAGCCGCATCCCGGCTTAAGAGTGGCGTCGTCAGCCTCAAGCGATTGCCGCATGACCCAGAAAGGATCGATCTGCCGTTCCTTGTGCGGCGTCTTGGTGGCGAGTGAAAATGGCTGGCGTGCGCGTTCGGAAACATAAAATCCTGCACCGCGTCGCGACTGGATGATGCCTTCTGCCACCAGCCTGTCATAAGCTTCCACGACCGTGGATTTCGAGACATTCATCGTTTCCGCGAGGCGCCGGATAGAGGGCAGTCGCGCGCCCGGCGCAAGGCTCATCGCCGTAATGCGCCCGCGAATAATGCCCATCACCTTTTCAACCAGCGGGGTCCTGTTGGCGGTGGCGTTTTCGTCGCCGCGCTCGGTTTCTTCACTCGCGTAAGCGGCTTCTACAGCTTCAAGGCTGCGCAGCAGGCCCGTCGAAATCATCTGTACTATCCCTTGTACCAGTACAGTTTACCTGAATTGTCTGGATACTGTCTCTGATCATTCCGTCAGTTTCGCGACATTGTCTTACGAATCCTTATACGATTTTAGAGAAAGTCGAAAAGACACAATGCGTGAGAATGTTGGGAATAAGAGCGCTGGATGGGTTAACGGGTTTTTGGGTGTATTGATTTTTTCCGGGTCGCTGCCGGCAACTCGGTTGGCGGTGATCGATATCGATCCGACTTTCCTGACGATGGCGCGCGCATCTATTGCAGGTGTGCTGGGACTGGCGATGCTGCTGGCGTTCCGGGAGCCTTTTCCACGCCGTAGCGATGCGATCTCGTTGATTGTTGTTGCGCTTGGCGTGGTCGTCGGCTTTCCGCTTCTGACGGGGCTTGCCCTTCAGCACATGACATCGGCCCATGCGATTGTCTTTATCGGACTGTTGCCGCTCGCCACGGCAATCTTCGCTGTCCTGCGCGGCGGAGAGCATCCGCGCCCGATGTTCTGGCTATTTTCTGTCTTGGGAAGCCTCATTGTCGCGTCCTATGCCTATGGACAGGGAAGCCAGTCCACACTTCTGGGGGATGTGCTGATGATCGCTGCTGTTATTGTTTGCGGTCTGGGCTATGCAGAAGGTGCACAGCTTTCGCGCAGGCTCGGAGGCTGGCAGGTTATCTGCTGGGCGCTGGTGTTCTCGTTGCCGGTCATGCTGCCGCTGAGTGTGATGACGCGCCCTGAGACATGGACAGGCATCGGCACGCAAGCCTGGATGAGCCTCGGCTATGTCTCCTTGTTTTCGATGCTGATCGGTTTTTTCTTCTGGTATCGCGGCCTTGCGCAGGGCGGCGCCGCTACTGTCGGCCAGTTGCAGCTTCTTCAGCCGTTCTTTGGCCTTATGCTCGCGGCCGGTATTGCGGGAGAACCCGTTAGTATGGGGATGGTCGGCACGGCAGCGGTGGTCGTCGTTTGCGTGGCCGGTGCAAAGCGGTTTGCCTGACTTTGTCTCCCATAAGTGGAAACCGGTTTTGGAAGACATGCTCGAAAACAAATAGTTAGAGCGGTTCCGACGACTCCGTTTTAACCGGAACGGCCTCAAAGGCCCAAACGGTCGTGCGCTTCACTTCCGCGTCTTCGAGGGCGCGGGTGACCGGCACGGTATAGACGGCAAGGAACTGCAGCCGCTCCTTGGGCAGATAGGCGCGTCCTGGGTCGCCTACTACGATACGCGCGCCGCGTGCGGCGAGCTTTGAAAACCAGGGAATAAGCCGCTCGGCGAGCGGCTTTTCATAAAAGACGTCGCCCGCCAGCACGACATCCCAGCCATCGTCCCTCCCAATAAGGTCATCCAGCGAAGGAATAACCGACACGCCATTGGCCGATGCGTTGATCTCGATGGCGGGAAGCGCAAAGGGGTCGATGTCCGACGCAAGCGCACTTGATGCACCCGCTTGCATGGCAGCAATGGCGACAAGGCCGGAACCCGATGCGAAATCCAGTACCGTCTTGTCTTTGACTGTTTCGGGGTAATCCAGAACATAACGCGCCACGCCCTGTCCGCCCGCCCATGCGAAGGCCCAGAAAGGCGGCGGCAGGCCGATTGTGGCGAGTTCTTCCTCTGTTTTGTGCCAGAGGTCGTGCGCTTCATCGGCCAGATGCAAGCGAATTTCCGGCACATGCGGCGGCGTTTGCAGACTGGTATTGGCCAGAATGAAATCACGCGCACCCTTATTTGCCGGGTCTGACATCAGAGCATGTCTCTCCAAAGCGGGAACCGGTTTGGGAATAAAGACACGCTCATGACAAGGCGTTCTTTGTGTCCAGCCCGCCCATACGGCAAACTTCGATCCATTCGTCTTCCGTTACCGGCTGCACCGAAAGCCGCATCGAGGTGACAAGCGCCATCTTCTCCAATTTCGGATTGGCCTTCACATCTTTCAGCGTTACCGGCTTTGGCATGTCGCGAACGGCCTTGATGTCCACACATTCCCAGCGTGGGTCATCGGTGGTGCTATCAGGGTGGGCCAGCGCGCAGACCTCGACGATACCGACGACTTCCAACCCTTCATTGGAATGATAGAAGAAGCCTTTGTCACCCAGTCTCATGGCGCGCATGTTGTTGCGCGCCTGATAATTGCGCACCCCATCCCACTGCTCGCCTTTCTCGCCACGGGCTTTCTGCATTTCCCATGACCATTTGAACGGTTCGGATTTGAACAGCCAGTAAGCCATCGTTCACGAGCCTCAAGCGTTGGCCGGGTTGTTGATCGCCCAGTTCCATGGACGTACGGTTACGCTCTCGAACAGGCCTGCCAGCGCATATGGATCGTTAGCGGCTATCTTTTCCGCTGCGGCCTTGTCCGCAGCTTCGATAACAACCAGACTACCGTTCGGCTTGCCGTCTTCACCAACGAAGGGACCCGCGAATTTCAGGCCGTCACCAAGCCCCTTGAGATAGTCGAGATGTGCAGGGCGTGTATCGAGGCGCAGTTGCAGATGGTCCCGCTTGTCGTTGCATAGAAGGGCAAAAAGCATTGTCAATTATCCTTTTCGTTCGAGCACGATCTTGTCTGAAAACCGGTTCCCACTTTTTGCGATCATGCTCTAGTCCTCGGCCTTGAGTGGTCGGTTGAGTAAAGCCGTAACGGCTTCGTCAATGGTGATGGCGCCGTCAAGCAGCGCACCCGTCGCATCAATGATTGGGGCGGAGATAGCGTGTTTGCGGCATAATTCGGCGGCAATCGGTGCGGTCGCCACGCCTTCCGCAAGCGGACGATTGGTCAAGTCTTCGCCACGTCCAAGCGCCAGTCCATAGGAATAATTGCGCGACTGCGACGACGAACAGGTCAGCATCAGATCGCCGAGACCGGACAGGCCCATGATGGTTTCGGGTCTAGCACCCATGGCTTGTCCGATGCGGCGAAGTTCGGCGAACCCGCGCGTGACCAGTGCTGCCTGTGCACTTGCACCAAAGCTGCGCCCGATGGTGGCACCGGCGGCAATGGCGAGAACATTCTTCAAGGCGCCGCCAATCTCGACGCCTTTAAGGTCGGTTGTCGAATAGCAGCGGAAAGCCGGACCGGACAGAAGTGCTGCGAGCTGATCGGAAGTTGCTGCATCCTCGCAGGCAACCGTCACGGCGGTTGGAAGGCCGTGTGCGACATCGGTTGCGAAGCTCGGACCCGATAGTGCGGCAATCCGGTGGTTCGGCAGTACTTCGGCCACGACTTCCGACATCAATCGTCCTGTGCTGCGTTCGATCCCTTTTGCGCAGAGTACGACGGGTGCGGTTTGCGGAATAATACTGCTTAACTCCGAAAGCCCGGCGCGCATGGTCTGTGCGGGAATGACGGCCAGAACGGCATCCGCACGATCGACCACGGCAGCTACGTCCGCACTCGCATTGATAGCGGCGGGAAGCTCGATGGCGTCCAGATAGCGCGGATTGCGATGCGTTCGATTAATAGCTTCGACCGTCGCCTCGTCGCGGGCATATAGCCAAGTTTCGTGGCCGCTCTTGCTCGCCATGGCCGCTAGGGCCGTTCCCCAGGCGCCGCCACCCAGAATGGCAATTTTGCTCGTTCTTTTGTTCATGCCTTGGCTCCACGTCGCCCGGTGCCAATCAGCGGAGCCGACTTTTCATCAAGCGGCCAGCGGGAACGCGGCGCAAGGTCAAGCTGATCAGGAGCCTCGGTTGCCGCACGTTCAGCTCCAGCCCAGGCAATCATAGCGGCATTGTCGGTGCACAGATCGAGCGGCGGAGCGATAAAGCTGAAACCGTGCAGGGCGCAAAGAGTTTCGAGCGCGTTACGCAAGGTCTTGTTGGCCGCGACTCCGCCGGCGACGACGAGTGCCGGTGTTTCGCAATCGGAAAACTCGCTTCTGAAACGTTCGAGCGAACGGCCCACCCGGTCGGTCAGGGTGTCGGCGACCGCGGCTTGGAAAGAGGCGCAAATATCGGCCACATCTTGGTCAGACAATGGAACCAGTTCTGTTGCCGTCTGGCGCACTGCCGTCTTGAGCCCGGAGAAAGAGAAATCGAGCCTTGCCTCGCCTTTGAGCGGTCGTGGCAGAGCGAATCGCTTTGGATCACCCTGGAGCGCCATGCGCTCGACCGCCGGGCCGCCCGGATAAGGCAGCCCAAGAAGCTTGGCCGTCTTGTCGAAAGCTTCGCCGAGCGCATCGTCGATGGTCGTGCCAAGACGTTCGTAATCGCCAACACCGCGTACAAGTACCATCTGCGTATGCCCGCCAGAAACGAGCAGCAGCAGATAGGGAAAAGGTAGGCCGTCGGTAAGACGCGCCGTCAAGGCATGCCCCTCCAAATGGTTGATGGCATAAAATGGTTTCTGAGCAGCCATGGCCAACGCTTTGGCGGTCATGAGCCCGACGATCAATCCGCCGATCAATCCAGGTCCCGCAGTGGCTGCCACGGCATCGACCTCGGAAAGCTTCATGCCGGCATCCTCCAGTGCCCGTGCAACCAGCCTGTCCAGGGCCTCGACATGAGCGCGGGCGGCAATCTCCGGTACTACGCCGCCATAGGGTTCATGTTCGGCGATCTGGCTCAGAACCACATTGGACAGAATCCGTCCCTCGCTTTGATCGTCCCGTTCGACGATTGCGGCGGCTGTTTCGTCGCAACTTGTTTCTATTCCAAGAATGCGCATTTGCGGTTAGACCCTGCCTGTCTCATAATTCATTGAAAAATCCGGTACCATGGACAGCGCAATATGCAAACAGCATCCTTGAAGAATGGCACGTTGAAGATAGGCACGCGGGGCAGCAAGCTTGCCCTCGCCCAGGCTTACGAGACGCGTCGCCGCCTTATGGAGGCACATGGTCTGCCGGAAGAAGCCGTCGAAATCGTTCCCATGTCGACGGCTGGCGACCGCATTCAGGATCGCGCGCTCTCCGAAATCGGTGGCAAAGGGCTCTTTACCGAAGAGATTGAGCAGGCGCTGACGGACGGGCGAATCGATCTTGCGGTCCATTCGACTAAGGACATGCCGACGGTGCTGCCTGATGGTCTTCATCTTTCTGTTTTCCTTGAACGCGAAGACCCGCGCGATGCCTTTGTTGGTCGCACGGCTTCCCGCCTTGTTGATCTGCCGCATGGCGCCACCGTCGGATCATCGTCATTACGCCGTCAGGCTTTGATCCGGCGCCTTCGCCCCGACATCCAAGTGGTGATTTTCCGCGGCAATGTCGATACCCGGTTGCGCAAGCTGGAAGCTGGTGAGGTAGACGGGACGTTTCTCGCCTGTGCAGGCTTGCGGCGACTGGGGCTTGGCGATGTCATTACAGATTTGGCTGACCCGGAAAGTTTTCCGCCTGCGCCGGGACAGGGGGCCATCGGGATCGAGACACGCATCGGTGACACCCGCATCGATGCGCTGCTGGCGCCTCTCGCGCACCGTGAAACGGGAATAGCACTTGCCTGTGAACGAGCATTTCTGGCCGCACTTGACGGGTCATGCCGCACGCCTATTGCTGGCCTTGCAAATGTCAACGGCGATACGGTTTCGTTTCACGGCATGATTTTGAAACCGGATGGGACAGAGGCGCATGAGATCAGGGCGGAAGGTCCGACATCGAATGCTGCCGCACTTGGTACAGAAGCCGCAGAACATCTGTGTGCGAAAGCCGGTCCCCAATTTTTTGAGGGCTGGGAGTAGACTTGGCGGAGCGGACACAAACCGTATCTCAAGGCCGCGTTCTGGTAACGCGGCCTCAGCCGGCTTGCTCGCAGACCGCCGCAGAACTGGCGTCGAGGGGGTACGAACCGGTTTTGCTTCCGCTGAGCCGGACCGTTGCGCTTTCATTCGCTTTGCCTGATGGCCCGTTTGCGGCTTTGACGGTGACGAGCGCCAATGCGCTTCACCACATGAAGCTTGAACGGTTGAGACCGTTTCTTGGCTTACCGCTTTTTGCAGTAGGGCAGGGGACAGCACGGGCCGCACGGAAGGCTGGATTCGGTCAGGTGATCGACGGTGGCGGCGATGCGGTTCGTCTTGCGGCGACGATGCGGCGCTTTCTTCCCGAACGATCCCGTATCCTTTATCTCGCTGGACGGGTGCGCCAGCCGGTGTTCGAAGATGAGGTGCGCGCCGCTCAATTGGATATGCATGTGGCTGATGTCTATGACACGGAGACTGTTTCCTATTCTGCGTCAGCACTTCTGAAGGTGCTTGATGGTGCGCCTTTTGTCGCGGTCATGCTTTATTCCGGCATTGCTGCGACGAGCTTCGTCGAAGCAATGCGTGAAATCGAGCCGCCTTTTAGCGAGAGAACGCGGTTTCTATGCATTTCTGACCGAGTGGCCGACCGGTTGCCAGCGCGCTGGCGGGCCAATGCACTTGTTCCGAACCAGCCGGATGAAGATGGACTTTTCCGGTTGTTTGCCAAACTTTGACTCATTTTGGCGCAACCTTCCTTCATCTGGCGATTTTATCTGTTAGAGTCTGATGCAACCACTTGGCGTTTACGAGAGGATCCATGGCGAAACCCGGCACTCCGCGACACTCCAAATCGGCCCGTAATCCTGTGACGATCAATCTCGATCCTTCAGATGTGAAGCGGGTTGACGAACCGGCGAAGGCTTCGCCAGAGGCGGAGCCGGTTGGAAGTTTTTCAGAATCTGAAAACCCAAAGCCGGAAACCCCGAAGCCTGCAGAACCGAAGCCGGAAGCCATGGCTGCCGAAAAGGCAGTAAATGCAGAAAAGCCACAAAATTCTACTTATACCAAACCACCCTTTACGTCCGGCGTGAAACCAGAAACCCAGCGGCCCGCGCAAAAGAGCGGTGCGGTTGTGTCGCATCTTCTGGCTGGAATTGCTGGCGGCGTTATCGGCCTTGGCGGATTGCTGGCGCTGCAATGGGGGAATGTTATAGCCTCTCCGGGCGCAAGAGTTACAGCGGAACAGCTCGCGCATATGGAACAGCAGATTGCCGATCTACGAAGCAATCCGACGCCGGCGCCGCTTGACGATGCGAGCCGCACGCAGCTTGCGGCTCTGGAGAAGAATGTTCAGGCAGCAGAAATCAAGGCAGAAGCGGTAGCGGGTTCTTTCGCTGATCTTCAGCAGCAATTTGCTGCCTTGCCGAAAGAGGCCGGGCAGGACGCGGAAAGGGATACCACTGCTCTGACAGAGCGGTTGGATGCGCTGGAAAGCAAACTTTCAGCGGCACAGAATCGGGCCGATGAGGCGACAGCCGGAGTTTCTGGAAACAGCGGTACGATTTCATCGCTCGAATCGAAGCTGTCCTCGTTGCAGGAAAAGATTACCCAGGCTTCACGCCAACCTGATGCGACGGCTTTGATAGCGGCGAACGCATTGAAAACGGCGATTGATCGCGGTGGCTCGTTCAAGGCAGAGCTCGACACATATGCGTCTGTCGCATCGGATGGTGCGCCTGTCGAACAGCTGCGTGCGTTCGCCGATAGGGGCGTCCCGACCGTTGCAGACCTGAATTCATGGTTCGGTGCCGTTGCGAACAAGATAGTAGCGACGGAGAATAAATTGCCAGCCGATGCCGGAATCTGGGACCAGCTCGTTGCCAGCGCCAAAGGTCTGGTTAGTGTGCGCCCGGTTGCGGGAAATATCAGCGGTACCGGAGTCGGACCGATCACCGCCCGTATGGAGGCTGCCCTTCAATCTGGTGACCTGGAGCGTGCACTTAGTGAATGGGAGCAACTTCCTGCCGATGCGAAGGCAACCTCTCAGGAATTTGCCGATCAATTGCGAGCGCGACGGGATGCAGACGCGCTTGTGCAGCGCCTCGTTGCAGACAGTCTGAAGCCGAAGGTTTCGGCGGGTGAAACCGGAGGGGCTCCGGCCTCTTCCGGTCAATAGGAGGCGGCCGATGCTGCGTGTCCTGTTCTATCTGGCTATTGTTGCTGCACTCGGTTTCGGCTTTGCCTGGCTTGCGGACCGTCCGGGCGAACTCGATGTCACCTTCGCAGGCAACCACTACAATGTGCCTTTGATAACCGCTGTCGCGGGAATCGTTGCCATTGTCGCGGCCATTCTCATCCTGTGGTGGCTCATCAAGAGCATTATTCAGTCACCTTACACGCTGCGCAGGCATTTTCGCGCACGCAAGCGCGATCGTGGCTATCAGTCGCTTTCGACCGGATTGATTGCAGCCGGTGCAGGCGACGCGGAAGCGGCGCGCCGCATGACGAAGCAGGCAGGAAAATTGCTGAGTTCCGATCAGGAGCCGCTGATAAACCTTCTCGAAGCGCAGACCGCGATGCTGGAAGGTCGCACGGAAGATGCCCGCAAGGGCTTCGAGGCGATGGTGGAGGATCCCGAGACAAGGCTGCTCGGCTTGCGTGGGCTTTACATCGAAGCCCAGCGCGTTGGTGCCCTTGATGCTGCCCGCCATTACGCTGCCGAAGCCGCCCAGCAGGCACCGCAGCTTGAATGGGCCTCTTCGGCCATGATGGGCCAGCTTTGTGCCGAGGGCGATTGGGACGCTGCGCTGAAGCTCGTGGATGCACGCAAGCAGGCGCTCGCCCATAGCAAGGATGTGGTGAAGAAGGAACGCGCCGCATTACTAACTGCCAAGGCGATGGCAGTCGTTGATGTCGATCATGCGCAGGCGAAGGCGCTGGCGCTGGATGCAAACAAACTCGCGCCCGATCTGGTGCCCGCCGCCGTGGTTGCCGCACGTGCGCTTTTTGCCGATGGTGATGTGCGGAAAGGCTCGAAAACTCTGGAAGCCGCCTGGAAACGGTTTCCGCATCCCGACATTGCCTCGACCTATGTCTATGCCCGCTCCGGGGATACCGCACAGGATCGACTGAAGCGCGCAAAGCATCTGGTATCGCTGCGATCGAACAATCCCGAGGGCAGCCTCGCTCTGGCGCGTGCCGCCTATGAGGCGGGCGACTATCGCCTTGCGCGCGACAATGCCGAGCAGGTACTTCGCGCCTCGCCGCGTGAAAGCGCATATCTGCTGCTGGCCGATATTGAAGAAGCTGAAACTGGCGATCAGGGCAAGGTTCGTGAATGGCTGGCGCGTGCGGTCAAGGCACCGCGCGATCCGGCGTGGACCGCAGATGGTTATGTTTCCGAACAATGGTCGCCTGTGTCCCCGGTCACCGGTCGGCTCAACAGTTTCGAGTGGAAAGTTCCCTTGGTGGAACTCGCTCCGGCGATTGAAGCGGAGAGGCCTGAAATCAAAGGTCCGGTGGAGGCAAAGCCGGTCAATCAAATCGTTCTGCCCGAGCCTGGGGAAAAGGCTGACGCGAAGGATATTTCCGCAGGAACCGAGAACAAGCCGGCTGTTCGCGATGTCGAGGAAGCTGAGGTCATTGTCCCCGCCGCGGAGCCAGTTAAGGTCTCGTCAGCCGTTGCTGTAAAGAAGGTCGAAGACGTGAAGCCGCCGGTGGCCGATGTCGTCGTGACTGATAACTATGCAGAGGATGAGCCGCGCCGAGAGCACCTTGTGGTGGACGATCCGGGTGTCGACGAAAGCAAATCTTCACAAAAGGCGCAGAACGGATTGAGGCTTTTCTGATCCGACTTTCCGCGAATCGTTGCCGAAAAACAACGCAGCGCACCTCATGCGCTGTAAATGGCAGTGTAAGACAGTTTACTGCCTTGCGTGACCTATCCAGCCCGTTACCTTTGATGTTGCTAACCAAAAGCCGGAACCACGTTTACGGTCGGCAAGCAGTGAATGTGGCAGCGAGGGTGAATGTTCGATCGTCTTCTGGACTTTTTAAAAGAACTGCCGGCCAGCGGTTTTCGTGACCGGAACGAAAAATTCTCCAATGATGATCCACGACTGGCCGCCGCAGCCTTGCTTTATCACATCATGGATGCCGACGGTGAAACGCGCGAAAGTGAGCGCAAGAAGCTCTCTTCAACGCTGTCGCAGAAATACGGGTTGAAGGGTGATCGCCTGAAACAGTTGATTCTTGCGGCGGAACAAGCCGATCAAGAAGCAATTGATCTGTCGGACTTCACGTCGGTTCTGAAGCGACAGCTCGACTATCGCGCAAGGCTCGACCTGATCGGCCTGATGTGGGAAATGGTCTATGCCGATGGCAAGGTGAGCGAAGTTGAAGCCAATGTGATGTGGCGTGTCGCTGAACTTGTAGGCATCCAGCAGGAAGACCTGAATGCCATTCAGGAGCGCATGGACACGGCAAGCCGCAGTACATCCGCCTCCTGACAGTCTCAAATATTTCGAGCGATCAAGTACGCCCCTGCAAATGGCGGGCTTTGCGCAACTGTGGGAACATTGCAGCCCAGGCGACCGCAACAGCGATTGATCCCAATCCACCGATGACGACGGCAGGAACAGCGCCGAGGGCTGCTGCCATCAGGCCGGCGCGGAACTCGCCAAGCTCGTTCGATGCACCCACGAATACCATGTTGACGGCGTTGACGCGACCGCGCACGTGATCGGGAGTCCAGAGTTGCATCAGCGTTTCGCGGATATAGACGCTGATCATATCCGCAGCGCCTGCAAGCGCCAGGGCGACGACAGACAGCCATGTCAGGGTCGATACGCCGAAGACAATATTGAAGAAGCCGAAGAGGCCGACGAAGACGAACATCACACGGCCAGCATGGTCGCGAATCGGATGCCCAGCCAGCCAGACGGCAGTCAGTACGGCACCGATCCCTGGAGCGGATCGCAGCAAGCCCAGCCCCCACGGGCCGAGGTCAAGGATGTCGCGCGCATAAACGGGCAGCAGAGCCACCGTTCCGCCAAGCAGCACGGCGAAAAGGTCGAGCGAAATCGCGCCAAGAACGATCTTCTCCTTCCAGATATAGCGGAAGCCAGCCAGCATGCTCGTCAGCGAGCGCTGCTCGGTAAGCGTGTGCTGTGTGGGCTTTGGAATGGAGAAGATCAGCAAGGAGCCGATCAGCAGGAACAGCGTTGCGATGGAATAGGCCGCGACCGGAGAAATTCCATAGAGCAGGCCCCCCGCAACCGGTCCCACGATTGTCGCCACCTGCCATGCCGATGAATTCCATGAAACGGCGTTGGCGAAATCCTCTGTCGGCACGAGGTTGACAACCAATGACGCAGAAGAAGGGCCCAGAAACGCGCGTGCGACACCAAAGAGGGTCAGTGCTGCAAAGACGGTCAGGGGCTCGAACAGCCCTGCAAGCGTCAGATAGAGCAGCAGCGCCGTTACCATGCTCTCGAGAATGAGCGACAAGCCCATGATGAAGCGTCTGCCGAAACGATCGGCAGCAGCGCCGGTTATCAGAACCAGCAGTAGGGCCGGTAGGAATTGCACAAGTCCGACCATGCCCAGATTGAAGGCATCACGGGTGAGATCATAGATCTGCCAACCCACCGACACACTTACGATTTGCACGGCAAAAGCGCTCAGGAAGCGTGCGCCCCAGTATTTTTTGAAGGCAGAGTGCCGGAATGCTGCGTAACGATCCGAAGAAGGAGCATCAGGGGTGGGGGACATTGCTCATAACATCTAAAGCATTTCCAGCAAAAGTACGAAGCGGCTTTGCTTGGCATAATGCGCAACAACAGGAAGATGGGTGTTACTTACAGCATCCTTCCCATGATCGGAACCACTTTTGTGAAGTTCAGCATCAGTCAGTTTCAATGTAGTCTTCAAAAGCAAGAAAGGCCGGTTTGAGCCGGCCTTTCTTTGTTGTGGTTCGGGATCAATCCTTGCCGAGTAGGCCTTTCCATATGACCGCGCCGATAGCCGCGCCAACAAGCGGCGCTACCCAGAACAGCCAGAGCTGGCTGAGTGCAGCCGTGTCGGCGAAGAGAGCGACGCCGGTCGAGCGGGCCGGGTTGACCGATGTATTGGTGACCGGGATCGAAACCAGATGGATCAGCGTCAGACCGAGACCGATGGCAATTGGAGCAAAGCCAGCTGGAGCCAACGACGACGTGGAGCCCAAAATGATGATGAGGAAAAAGGCCGTCAGGACAACCTCAATGAGCAGTCCTGCCATCATACTGTAGCCGCCTGGCGAAAGTTCGCCAAAGCCGTTTGAAGCAAGGCCACCGGCCGAGAAGCCTTCTTTGCCGGACGCAATGAGGAAGAGCACGGCCGCAGCCGCAATAGCACCCAGAACCTGTGCAACCCAGTATGGGATCAGGTCCTTGGCTGGAAAACGTCCAGCCACCATGAGGCCCAAGGAAACGGCGGGATTGAAATGCCCGCCGGAAATGCCGCCTACAGCATAGGCCATGGTAAGGACAGTCAAGCCAAAGGCGAGGGCGACACCGAGAAAGCCGATGCCCAGTTCAGGGAAGGCTGCGGCGAGGATTGCGCTGCCACAGCCGCCGAAAACAAGCCAGAATGTTCCGAAAAACTCAGCCGACAATTTGTTAAGCATGGAAGTCCCCAAGGTTGGTGTATTGAAAATGTCATATGCGAATCATATAGAAAGAAGCATATAGTCGTCTTTTTCTTTCGACAATCGCGTTTAACTTTATTGCGGGGTTTTGTTGTCTGCGAATCTCCCTTTCATTTTAGTAAATAGAAAAGCTATTCTTCCTGTATTCGGGTTTGCTTTTATGCATCTACTAATTTGGGTTCCGACAGACAGGAAGAGCTGCTCGACTGGGCTTGTCTAAAAGCTCTCGACCCCGTTCAGCTGTATTGCGGAGGAGGGTGCCGACACGTTATAAGCGCAGATGTCGAATGGGCGACGCTTGCCGATACAAAATTGTTTGGCTGGGCTTTCGCGGGGCAGATTGGAGTTGTCAGCCTTGAACACTCATCGTGGAACGAAAACACAAAGGCTCGTTTTTGAGGTGGCTAAAGTCGTTCCGATTGTTGCGGCCCTGTCGGGCTGTACAGCGACTGCATGGACCGAAAAAGTCAAGATCGACAGTACGCCCATGCCTACGGAATGCGCGGGCTGGGAGAAAATTGATCTCAAGCAGCGCACGACATTGGTTCTTTTGCGCGAAGACCCACGTCTCGTCGTCGCAATCGATTCGCACAATCTCAAAGGCCGCAACCTCGGTTGCTGGCAGTAGCCGTACCGTTTTAAGTTGGTGCGGCCAATCGCACATCGACGTTCTCGATAGTGCCGCGCAGCGCCGGAAGCACTGTTTCAAAGTTGATATACGCACCGGGTTTCAACATGGTTTTACCGAGGGGCAGACGACGTTCGCGTTTGCTGCCATTGCTATAAGTGATCATGACGATCAGCGGTGGCGCGGCGCGTTCCTCATCTGCGATGTTCCGTATGCGCCCGCCGACACTCAGCACGTCGCCTTTATCATGCACTGCAATGCTGGTTCGGAGATTGCTTAGCTGAAGCGCCGAAATCAGCGGCAGGGCCGGCTGTCCGCCGGCAAACGGCTTATAGGAAAGAAGGGTATACCCGCCCGCTATCCAGAAGGCGGTCGTTGCGCAAAGAGCGACGAAAACCCAATAACCGAAGCCCGGCCATTCGCTTTGAATGCCCGCTTCGGGCAGCAACTTGCCCGGTGTGAACGACTTCTGCGAAATGCCGTATGATAGGGATTTCGGGCGCGGCGAGGCCGGGAGAATGGTTTCAAATTCAGCGTCCTCGACCGGTTCGGCATCGAAAGCAAACCATGTCGCGCTATGAGTTTCGCGCAAAGGCCCGCGCGACTTCCGCGCTGTCGATGGTTTTCTCGCCATCATGCCGTCATCTTCCTTTGCGTTTTTCGCCCCTTCGACCAATTCCACACACTGGCTCAGAATGGTTAATGCTTCATGGCCAGCGCCACGGTCACGCATTTTTTAAGGCTCGCTCGAGCAGAATTAACGCAACATTAACCATAGAGGATAAAGGTCGATCTGATATCCATGTCATCCGTGCGTCCTTTAGCGCGCGGACAATTGAAGAGAAACAGCCCGGTGATACGTTTCGAGAATGTCGGCCTTCGATATGGAATGGGTCCTGAGATCTTGCGCGATGTCAGTTTCCATATTCCGCCGCGTTCATTTCAGTTTCTGACCGGCCCGTCAGGGGCCGGGAAAACCTCGCTCATGCGCCTTCTCTTCATGGCGCTGAAGCCTACGCGCGGCCTCATCAATATTTTCGGCAGGGATGTTGCGCGGCTCAATCATGCGGAAATTCCGCTTCTGCGCCGCCGCATTGGTATCGTTTTTCAGGATTTTCGCCTGCTCGATCATATGACCACTTATGAGAATGTGGCGCTGCCGCTACGTGTCCGCGGAAAGGAAGAGGCGACCTATCGTCACGAGGTGGAGGAGCTGCTGCATTGGGTCGGGCTCGGCGACAGAATGAACGTGTTGCCGCCGGTTCTTTCGGGCGGAGAGAAGCAGCGCGCAGCGATTGCCCGCGCGCTTATCGATCAGCCGGAACTTCTTCTGGCCGACGAACCGACGGGCAATGTCGATCCGCCTCTTGCAAAGCGTCTACTGCGCCTTTTCACCGAGTTGAATCGTTCTGGAACGGCTGTGATTATCGCGACCCACGATCTTTCCCTGATGGAGCAGGTTGATGCGCGACGCATGATCCTCGAACATGGGCGGCTCGACATTTATGATTGATGTGAAGAACGCCTGGCGACGTACATTGACTGATATCCAGGTCCGTTTCGAGGACCTCAGGGACATGTTGCTTGTCCGCATTGGCAAACGCCGGAAACGACAGGGACCAAGCCCCATCGTGCCTGATGGCAGCGTGACAGGCAACGCACTTGTCATCGTGATTGCTATCATGACGTTTCTGGCATGTCTGACGATGGGAGGAGTGACACTTGTCCGCGCCTCGGCTGCCGCCTGGCAGAGCCAGATCGCCCGCGAAGCCACAATCCAGATTCGTCCTGTCGACGGACAGGACATGGAAAAGGCTCTGGTTCAAGCGAGTGAGATCGCGCGTGGCTTTGCTGGTGTAAAAGGCGCGAGTATTATCGACAAGGATGCGACCGCGCGGCTTCTCGAACCATGGCTCGGTAGTGGCCTCAATATCGATGAACTGCCCGTGCCGAGGCTCGTTGTGGTGACGATCGATGAAAATGCGCCGCCTGACTTTGAAACCATGCGGGCTGAAATCACACGCGCCATTCCGGCGGCAACGTTTGACGATCACCGTACCTGGGTTGATCGACTTGTCTCCATGGCGCATACGACGGTGCTCGTTGGGACAGCCGTTCTTTCGCTCGTGATTGCTGCGACCATTTTGACCGTGATCTTTGCCACACGTGGCGCAATGTCCGGTAACAGCCATATTATCGAGGTGCTTCATTTTATTGGCGCTGAATCGAAATTTGTGGCGCGCGAGTTCGAATGGCACTTCTTCCGCACCGCATTGAAGGGTGCGCTTTGTGGCGGTGCGGCGGCAATGTTCGTATTTCTGGTCTTCTCGTGGTGGGCATCAAGCCATGTGGCAACCCCCGAAGGCGATCAGGCTGCTGCCATGTTCGGCAATTTCGCCGTTGGGCGCAGCGGTTACATCGGCGCTGCCGTCATCATTATTCTGGTCAGCTTCCTGACCATGCTGACAAGTCGCCTGACTGTGATCCGACAGCTTGCAACCATGGACGGTCCGGGAGTACGCTCCGAATGAAGACCTTTTCCGATCTGGCCGCTTTCAAGACAAGTTTTTCGCCCGTTTCTCCGACTTCTCGCCGCAATGCTGGCTATGATGGGCGAAGAGATGTTACGCGAATTCCGCAAGCGCCATCGGAGGGACACCGGTCGAGTGACGATGCAGTGGCACAGAGGCAGACAGCAAACGGACTCTCTACGGGAGTTGTGGTCTGGCGCCGTAATCGGAGGAGCATTTCCCTGCACTCCTTTACGATTGCATCCGGCAATTTCTTATGGTCTGTGATGATGCGCATGTTCAGACGTCTCCAGCCCGTTTCCATCATTCTGTTTATTGTTCTTCTGGCGTTTCTCGTCGGCTTCGTCGCGTTTGGTGAAAAGGTCACCAGCATGCAGCCTCCGGCGCTTGACCAGCCTGCCGATGCGATCATCGTTCTGACTGGCGGACAATCCAGAATACAGGCTGCTGTCAATCTTCTGAAGGACAAGCGAGGGAAGCGTCTTCTGATCAGCGGTGTTCATCCGGCCACTAATGAAAAGACGTTGCAGCGTGCAACCCATGCGGACCAGAGCCTGTTCGATTGCTGTGTCGATCTCGACCGGTCGGCTCTCAACACCGTCGGCAACGCGACGGAAAGCGAACGCTGGATTCGCACCAACAATTACCGTCGTGTGATCCTGGTTACGAATAACTATCATATTCCGCGCAGCACGCTGGAAATGTCCTATCGCATGAAAGATGTGGAATTCATTCCCTATCCGGTCGTTAATGGGGAACGCCGTGAACATAGCTGGGTTGCCGAAAGCGACACTTTGCGCGTGCTCTTTATCGAGTATGTGAAATATCTGGGCGCTGTCGTGCGTGTCGGGGCGACCGAACTGTTTGGAACACGGCCCGGGCAAAATACAGTGACTGAGAACTGATCTCGCTGCGGGTTTACGATTTCCTGATGGAAATGGCCGCTCTTCCTGATATATCGATGCCGTCACTTTCTGCAAAAAGTCCAGAATTCGCGCGTGATCGTTTACCGCCAGTCGGGAGCGAAAATGCTTTAGCCAGGGTCTGCACCGACTGATGCTTCTCTATCTGCGCTCAATCTTGTTTAATGCGGCGTTCTATATCTGCACACTTGTTCAGATGATCGTTTACACGCCCTTTTATTTTCTGTTGCCTCGCAAGAAGGCCTGGATCGTGCCGAAGTTGTGGGCAAGGGTCAACCTCTGGCTCCAGAAGTATATCGCGGGCACCGACTATGTCGTCGAAGGATTAGAGAACATTCCCAAAGGCGCCTATATTTGCGCACCAAAGCACCAGTCTGCCTGGGATACCTATGCTTTCCTGCCCTATCTCGATGATCCGGTTCTTATCCTGAAGCGAGAACTGATGCGCATTCCGCTTTTCGGTTGGTATATCGCCAAGATGCAGATGATCCCGGTTGATCGCGGCTCTCGTGTAAAGGCGCTGCATTCGATCACCAAGGGAGCGGAAAAAGCGATTGCGGAGGGCCGACAGATTTTGATCTATCCCGAGGGAACACGCAGATCCCCCGGTGCTCCGCCACAATACAAATACGGTATCGTTCATCTCTATGAAGCGCTCAATCTTCCGGTTTTGCCGATTGCGCACAATGCAGGCCTCTACTGGCCGCGCCGCAAGTTCCTGCGTTATCCCGGAACCATTCGCGCCCGTATTCTACCACCAATTCCGGCGGGGCTCCCGAAGGATGAATTCCTGAAGCGGCTCATCGAAACGACGGAAACGGCCTGCGACGAACTTCTCGTCGCTGCCAGCCGCGATCCCAATCCACCACCTATGCCACCGGCTGCTGTTCAAAGACTGAACGAGCTCGGTGCCTAGCCTTCACAACAATCTATGGCCTGATCACGTTCAATTGCGTTGCGGGAACGACAATTCGCCGCGTTTTCTTGAACTTTCGTTTTTCTTGCGCGCAACCATGAAACCCGTTATCAGAGCCCGACACGAAAGGACACATCATGAATATTGATGCCATCTCCATCGGCTCCAATCCTCCTGAAGACGTCAACGTCATCATTGAAGTGCCTGTCGGCGGCCAGCCGATCAAGTACGAGATGGACAAGAAGGCCGGCGCCCTCATCGTCGACCGTTTCCTCTACACGCCAATGACCTATCCGGGCAATTACGGCTTTGTGCCACATACGCTTTCGGAAGATGGCGATCCGATTGACGTTCTCGTCTGCAACACCCGTCCGCTGGTTCCCGGATGCGTGATCAACGTTCGCCCGATTGGCGTTCTCGTCATGGAAGATAATTCCGGCAAGGACGAAAAGATCATCGCCGTTCCGTCGCCGCACCTGACGCGCCGCTACGAGAAGATTCACGACTACACCGATATGCCGGAGATCACTCTGAAGCAGATCGCGCATTTCTTTGAGCACTACAAAGATCTGGAACCGGGCAAGTGGGTCAAAATCGGGGACTGGGGCGACGAAGATTACGCTCGTAAGTTCATCGTGGAAGCTATCGAACGGGCCAAGGGCAAGTAAGAGATAGCTATCCGATCCATCCAAAACAAAAGCGCCCGGCAATGTCCGGGCGCTTTTGTTTCAGGCTTCAGATTCCGGTTGGCGCGCTTATAGGAAAAGCGGCAGCAACGTTGTCCACATGAACTGGCGGATGAAGAAGATGATCAGCAGCAGGATAATGGGCGAAATATCGATCCCGCCTAGATTGGGCAAGATATTGCGGATCGGGCGCAGAACAGGCTCGGTGACCTTGTAGAGAAACTCACCGATTGAGGCCACGAAGCGGTTGCCGGAATTGACGACATTGAAAGCATAGAGCCATGAGAAAATGGCACTCGCAATAATAATATAGGTGTAAATATCGAGCGCCAAATCAATGGTACGGAACAATGCGATCATGGAGGCCTCCTTGGCAATTGGCCGAGATGTAGCGGTTGCATTGGGCAAGAACAAGGGCTGAGCGCTTGAGCGCCGGAATTTTTGCGAAGCGCAGCAACTGCGTTCGGCTCCCAGAACCGTCTGATTATCGTTGAGTATCGTGGTCAATGAGATCGTTGACGCGCTCCAGCCAGTGGTCACGGACACGCATATTGCGCAGATGCTGAAGCGTATTGGCGACATAATCGACATTGGCGCCGGAATCGCCACGAGCCGATGCGACAATTGCTGCGGCTTCCTCGGCTTTCAGCGAACCTGCGTATTGCAGGTGATGGCGGTCGGCTACGTAGGTGACAGCGCTGACATTCCGTCCATCTGCAAGGCGAAGCCGAAGATTTCTTTCATGATAGACCTGGTTCGACATTTCCCGTTCGCGCAGATAGGCCATCACCTCACCAGCCATGCCTCCGGGTACGCGAAAGGCAATACCGAGGCATGAGCCACCGGCATCGAGACCCAGAACCAGACCGGGCTGATCGGGAGTTCCACGGTGAACATGGGAGTAGATGCATAGACTGCGCCTATAGCCGTAAAGGCGCGCGCGCACGGTCTCCACATGCGCGAAACCCGGCCGCCACATCAGCGAGCCGTAGCCGAAAACCCAGAAATCGTTCATTCGCCTGTCATCCAGGAGTGTGGTCATCAGAGTATCTATATTGATTTAGTGAACGCCGATTTCCACCGGTAATCAACGGATATCTCTCGATTTTTCCCCTCCAACGCTTCACAAGGCACATTCCTGCCATAAAATGGCCAACAGTCGGGAGGAGCACAAGAGATCGGGATTAGATACGCGATCTGAACCTGGGATGAGGCTCTTCGAAATAACCGTCTGAACAATGTAAGGCTTTAAAATGGCGCACACTGGAATGAACGCACCGAAAGCCAGAAAGCGTCCCATAGCGCTCGTCGTCATTCTTGTTGTCTTGATCGCAGGCTACACGGTGGGCTGGTTCTATATCGCAAACAGACTGGAAGCGCGAGCCGAGGCTGACATGGCCAAGCTTGCTGCCCAGGGTGTTGGAGTGAAGTGCGAAGACCTGCGTATGGGCGGTTATCCGCTGCGCGTCAATGTGGTCTGCGACAGTATTTCCTGGCAGCGTCCTTCCGAGGGTATGTCGTTCCGCGCCGGACGTTTCACCTCGGGGTCTCCGGTTTACGCCCCGCGCTCTCTGTCGAATGATCTTACAGGTCCTGCCTTCATCGAGTTTCCGGGGCTGGAGCCGTTGGAAGTCAACTGGAACAAGTTTACCTCCAATACCCGGTTGGCGCGTCCGTTTCCGACAGAAATCGAACTGGCTGCACACGAGGTCGCGGTTGGCCTTCGTACGGAAACCACGAAGACGGAGCCACTGAGCACGCTCGAACAGATGGATTTCCGCTTAAGCCAAGAGGACGGCACCCTGAAGATCAATGGTCGCTTTGCCGGATTGAAACTAGCAAAGGCAGTGATTGGCAATGCCAGCAGTCCTGAAATCGACGGGGTGGCGGATATTGATGTGGTCGATGCTGCAGCGCTGCTTGCGCGAAGCGATATGCCTTTTCATGAACGGCTGCGCGGACATTCCGGTACGGTCAATCAGGCTTTTCTCTCAATGCCAAATGGAGCCATGGTCTCTGTCACCGGGCCGTTTTCGGTCGATGCAGACGGGCTGATCAATGCCGACGTGAAGCTGACTATGGTCAATCCGCAATCGTTGGCACAGGCTGGACAGACAGTTTTTCCTGAGCAGGGCGGTAATATTGCCACCGTTTTGTTCGCTCTCTCAGCCATGCCGAAAGACGAAAACGGCAATCCCGTGATGGAGATCGCCGTTCGCAAAGGTAAAGTCAGCGCCGGATTCATCCCGCTAGGGCGGTTGCCTGCTCTTTAAGAGAATAGGGTAGTATGTCTCACCCTATTTTTGTTCACCGGTACGTGTCGCAGCCTGACGACCGAAATCCGGTGCGTCCACTTCCTGTCCAGCATCAATGATACCGCGTCGGACAGCCCGTGTGCGCGTGAAAAGATCGAACAGCGCTTCTCCGTCCCCCCAGCGTATCGAACGCTGAAGGGAGGCGAGGTCTTCCGAAAAGCGACCGAGCATTTCGAGGATGGCATCCTTGTTGTGCAGGCATACATCACGCCACATCGTCGGATCGGACGCGGCCAGACGTGTGAAATCGCGGAAACCGGAAGCCGAATATTTGATGACTTCTGACTTCGTCACCTGTTCCAGATCACTGGCCGTGCCGACAATGTTGTAGGCGATGATGTGCGGCAGATGCGAAACGATGGCCAGCACCAGATCGTGGTGCTGCGGATCCATGCGATCAAGTCGCGAGCCGCAGGCGAGCCAAAATTCACTCAGTTTCTCCAGTGCTGCTTTATCCGTATCCGCCAGGGGAGTAAGAATGCACCAGCGATTGGTGAAGAGTTCTGCAAAGCCAGCATCCGGCCCGGAATATTCCGTGCCTGCGAGCGGGTGTCCGGGAATGAAGTGCACATAGTTAGGCAGTTCCGGCTGCATCTGTGCAATCACGGAAGCTTTGGTGGAGCCCACATCGGTGATGATGGCGCCCGGCTTCAGGTTTGACGCGATCTGGCGCGCCACGGTGCCTGACGAGCCGACAGGAACCGAAACGATGACCAGATCGGCATCCTTGACGGCTTCAGTGCTATCGGTGGTGTAACTGTCACCGAGTCCAAGTTCTTCGGCACGTTTAAGCGTTTCACTGCTGCGTGTGGCGATGGCGATGTGGTCTGCGAGTTTTTCGCGCCGAATGACGCGGGCCAGCGAGGAACCGATGAGGCCGATGCCGATCAGGGCGATCTTGTCGAAATGAACCGTGGACATGGGATTACTTCAAAAATTCAGTCAGGGCGGCAACGACGCCGCGATTGGCTTCTTCCGGTCCGACTGTCATGCGTAACGCATTGGGAAAGCCGTATCCGCCGACGCGACGCAGGATATAACCGCGCCTGGAAAGCCATTCGTCGGCCTTATCCGCCGAATGCGCAGCATCGTCTGGAAAATGGATCAGCAGGAAGTTCGTGACCGATGGTGTCACCCGGAGGCCGAGCTTGGTGAACTCGTCAGCCAGCCAGACAAGCCATTTTTCATTGTAGGTGACAGACTTTTCGACATGGGCGCGATCACGGATAGCGGCGGCACCGGCAGCAATGGCGGCCGAGTTCATGTTGAACGGCCCGCGGATGCGATTGACGGCATCGATCACGTGCAGCGGCGCATACATCCAGCCAATACGCAGGCCCGGCAGCCCGTGGATTTTCGAGAAGGTGCGCGTCATGACTACGTTTTCGTTGGACGAAACGAGTTCGAGACCGGCTTCATAATCATTTCGACGGACATATTCGGCGTAGGCTGCATCCAGAACAAGAAGCACGTGCTTCGGCAGTCCGGCATGAAGACGACGTACTTCCTCGAAAGGCAAATAGGTGCCGGTTGGATTGGCCGGATTGGCTATGAAGACAATCTTCGTGCGCGACGACAGACCGGCCAGAATGGCGTCCACGTCGATACGCTCGTTCTTTTCCTTCACCGTGATCGGTGTCGCACCCGCGCCCAGCGTCTGGATCTTGTAGACCGCAAAACCATGCTCCGTAATGATGGCTTCGTCGCCTGGGGCAAGATAGGTTTGACAGATCAGGCCGAGCAACTCGTCGGAGCCGTTGCCGCACAGGATGTTGGCCATGTTGAGCCCCTGCGTTTCGGCAATTGCCTCACGGAGCGCCAGCGCCTGTCCATCGGGATAAAGCTCCAGCTTTTCGCCTGCGTGTCGATAGGCTTCGACTGCAAGAGGGCTCGGACCGACAGGTGTTTCGTTGGAGGAGAGCTTATAGACCTTTGCAACACCTTCCACATGTTCCTTGCCAGGTACGTAGGCTGCGATGTCGAGCAGGCCGGCCTTAGGCTGGGGACGGGTAAGGTTCTGCGTATCGGTCATGATTTTGGCTCCGCCAAAAGGTCAATGTTAAAGTTGCGATGGATTATAGTTACAATGGCGGCATATCCCGCCATTGCGTGCAAGTCGAGAAAAACCTTGTTAAGTAATACTTGCCAACCCCAGCGACTGGTCGTTTTCGCAGGGCTGATGCGCAAATGTCCTAGTTTTTATGATCTGTCGTGATGGTCTGCACCGGTATTTTTCTCAACCCGCCGACGGGGGTGCCCTGTGGTGCGAGAACCGGAACAAAAACGCGGCGTGACGAGCGCTGGGCGACCGGCAGCCCTTGATAGAGCCGCTTTTGTGCCTCCACCACCAGGACGCCTGAAAAGACTGGCCATAACCTTCGCCCCATGCCTTCCAGCGCAAGACAAGGCCGCATCAACCATCGACGTGTGGCAGGTGGAAAATGCAGAGCGTCGCTCACCGTGCTGACGGTGAAATTCGCCTCGCGCAACAAGCTGGTGAGCTGCGTACGGCTATAAGGCCGTCCGCTGCCAAAGGGAGTATGTTCAAAGCGGGCCCAGAGACCGCGCCGGTTCGGTACCACGATAACGAGCCGCCCGTTTGGGGCGAGGACGCGCCACATCTCCTTAAGCGTTTCCGTCGGGTTCTCAGCATATTCTAGTGCGTGTATCATAAGCACGCGATCAATTGAGGAATCGGGAAGGGGCAATTCCTCGTCGAAAACGAGCGCTGTTGCGGTTTTTTCTGCTGAAGGCCAGGCGACAGCTCCCTGACCGGCTGGCATGAAGGCGAATGACCGCTCCGTATCGGCACTGAAACGGTCAAGATAGGGAAGGCTGTAGCCCATGCCGACAAGTCGCTCTCCCGGTACGTGGCTCCACAACCCAGCCAATGCCATTCGGATCGCGCGCTCTGCGAGATGGCCCAGTGTCGTATCGTAAAATGATCGCAGTTCAATGATGTCCGGATGCATGCGGGTCACGCTATATGAAATCTCGTCGCTGGGAAATGGAGAAGCTGGAGCAGCTTCATCTGATGGGGTGCAATTTGCTCAAACCATGCTATAGAGCGTGCCTTTCCGGTACCTTTGACGGGTGCCGAAGTCTGCGCGAAAGCGAACGATCAGGAGAAGCAGCAGATGCCCGAAGTCGGTGGCAAGACAATCGAAGTTCTCTTTAGCCCGGACGAGATCGCCGGTCGTAATCTCGAGCTCGCCAAGGCTATTGCTGAACGCAAGTTTCATAATCTGCTGACGATTTCGATCCTGAAGGGTTCCTTCATCTTTGCAGCCGACCTCATCCGAGCGATGCACGATGCAGGCGTAGAACCCGATGTCGAGTTCATCACCGTTTCGAGCTACGGCAAGGGGACGACGAGCACGGAAGTTCGCCTGCTACGCGATATCGACAGCGACGTTCGCGATCGCGATGTGCTTCTGATCGACGATATTCTGGAATCCGGCAAGACATTGAAGTTCGTTCGCGAATTGATGCTGGAACGGGGCGCGAGGAGCGTCAGCATTGCTGTTCTTCTTGACAAGAGTGTGCGCCGCAAGGTCGATCTTGATGCCGATTTCGTGGCTTTCGAATGCCCGGATTATTTTGTCGTTGGCTATGGCATGGATGTCGGGCACGCCTTCCGTCAGTTGCCCTTTGTCGGGCGTGTGATGGAATAAGGCTCCGACCTGTTTCTCAATCGAATTTCAACAGGCGCTGCAGATATTCCTTTTCCATCTGCGGCGTCAGTGCATTGCCAAGCTTGCGGCGGATTTCATCAAGAATTTCGCGCGCGCGCTGGATGTCGATTTCACCGGGAATCTTGACATCTTCGCCCAGGCCGCTGTCGCCGTTGCCCTGCTGGCGACCAAGGGGGTCTCTTCCGCGATTGCCATTGGCGCCATTCTGCCCCTGACCTTGCTGACCCATGGCCTGCTGCATTTTCTGCATCATGTCGCGTCCGCCGCGACGCAGCGCATCCAGCGCGTTGCCCTGCTGGTCGCTTGCTTCGGCACCTTCGCTGCGGCCGAGCGCGTCCGTGGCGTTCCCCATTGATTTTCCGGCGTCTGAAAAGTCCTTGCCGGGTTCAATGCCCATACCCTTCAGATCGTCCAACAGTTTCTGCAGATCGGACTGGAGATTCTTCTGCTGTTGTTGCAGCTTACGCATGGCTTCAGCCATATCCGGTGGAATATCGCTTTTTCCGGCCTGACCGTTTTCCGCTTCACGGTCTGGCTGTCCACCGCCCATGGAGCCGTCATCGCCGGGGAACATGTCGTCGCCGAATTCGCCTTCACCATCGCTGCCGCCAAACTGGCGCTGCATCTTCTGATCGAGATCGAAGGTTTCGTTCATCGTCTTTTGCTGGCGTTGCATGAGTTCGCCAAGCTTATTCATCTGCTGCTGCATCTGGCCTTGTTGGCCTTGCCCTTGACCTTCCTGGCCCTGACGCGCCTGACCCATCTGTAGGTTGTTCATCAGGCTCTGTAATTGCGACAGCAACTCTTGCGCCTGATCTCGCGAACCCTGACGCGCCAGATTTTCGATCTGATCCATCATGCGCTGCAAGTCTTTTTCTGTCAGCATTCGCGCATTGGGGTCGGGTGTAGCGCGGCGTGTGTTCTGGTTCTGCTGCTGGCGCTGGGCAAATTCCCGCAGGAAATCCTGCATCGCCTTGCGCAGGTCTGCCGAGAGCTTTTCGATTTCTTCTTGCGACGCACCATTCTGGAGAGCGTTTTTCAAGGCTTCCTGTGCTTGCCGCAGACGCTTTTCGGCGGCGGAAAGATTGCCATCTTCGATGCCAAGGGCCACCTGCCACATATAGTCCACAGTATCGCGCAGGGCGTCATCGCTCCTGGCGAGACGAAGACGTGTTCCAATTGTGACCAGCCCCAGATAATGCGCTGCATTCTTGATGGTTTCTTCCGGGCGAAGCGTAAGTGCCGACAGCATATCGAGCACATGATCGCGCTGTGTAGCGTCGATCGCCAAGATATGGCGTTGCTCCGCAACAGCGCGCGCTAGCGGATTGCTGAAAGGGCGCTCGGGCAAGGTAATAATCTTGGTTTCGCTGCGCCCGGTTTGTCCGGCTGCATCGGTGACAACCAGCGTAAGCGCAACTTTTTCGCCCGCCCAGGGGTGCTCGGTCAGGTCTTTCGACGTCGTGGCGTCATTAACGCCGCGGCGTGGCAATGTGAGCGGCAGTTGCGGTGCGTCGTAAAGCGGCGTTGCTTCCTCATCGTCATCATTGTTGAGTGGGACAATCTCACCTTCGGCTTTTACGGGCGCATAGTCGTCCTCAATCTGATAGGAAAGCTGCAATGTCCCGTTCAGCGCGTGTCCCGGTTCTTTGGTAAAACGAATCGTTGGTGGATTATCCGGGGTAACGGAAAATTTCCAGCGGGCATCGGTGCCGGAAAGCCCCAAGGTCTCGTCCTGCTGCAAATCATAACGGAAATTCCGGCTTCCATCGACGACGGCCTGTTCTGCAGGCTCTTTCTGGTCTTCCTGAGTGTTTGTCGGCGGTACATCGCGCCGCTCCCCCTTCGCATCTGTCGCAGTAAGGCGTTCAGAGCCGCCGCCGATGATCCGGACGGACAGAATGCTGCCTTGGGGGACGTTGATCGCGGCAACCTTGCCGTCATCCGTAGTGTTCAGGAAAATGGGAGCGCGTCCGGTATAGCGCGGCGGCGTCACCCAAGCATCGATTCGCGCAACGGCTGTGCTGCCACCCGGACGGATATGAAAGGCATCGGCAATGCGACCGCTGTTAGGGCTGAAGCTGTAGGCCACGGAAGTCACGAAGATCAGGGCAATCACCGCGCGAATGCCAAACGGGTCACGTTCGGGAATACGCGTGTAGGGCAGGCCAGATTGCAGGTTCTGAAGTCGGTCCGCCATGCGGCGCTGGTGTTCGTGCCACAAGGCGACGGCGAATGGATCGTGTTCTCCGGTTGCCATATGGCCTGTCTGGACGGAGAGCGGTTCGTGAATGAGACCGTTGATCGCCTCAATGCGGCGTGTGACGTCCCTTTCCGTCGGAGGACGAAACCGAAACGGCAGGTACAGCGCAATGAGACCGGCCAACCCGAACAGGGCCAACACGCCGATATGCAGCCATCGCGGCATCATGCCGAACAGTCCGAGCCAGCTCAGACTGGCAAACAGGCCGACGAGAAGGATCAGCGGAAGGATCAGCGGCCAGAACCGTTCGAAGCCGATGGAGAGAAATGTACGCAGACGGAGCCGACGCAGAGCAGCGCTTTCCCCGGAAAAGAGCCGCAGGAATGCTTCCCGCGCGGCGCGCGGCCTATCTTTCCTGTCGTTGCTACGATCCGTCATATCGGCTTTCTGGCGTGTATCGCGTTTTCATCTTGCAACAGGATAACACGCATCATGGCAAAGGCGAGGCTTTGCCATGATAATTGTACTCTTCGGTTTTATAACCACTCCGGCACGGAATCGAGCGCCAGGAGTTCTTCATAGGTACGACGTGGACGCACGACATGGTAGCGGTCGCCATCGACCAGGACTTCGGGAATGAGCAGGCGGCTGTTATAGGTGCTGGAAAGCACTGCACCATAAGCGCCTGTCGTGCAGACGGCGATCAGGTCGCCCGGAACGGGTTTCGCCACTTCCCGGTCGAGCCCCAGATAATCACCCGTCTCGCAGACCGGGCCGACGAAATCGGCGCGAATACGCGGGGCGTCGTCTTTTGGTAGAGCAACGGGCTTGATGTCGTGGAACGCATCATAAAGCGTCGGACGAATCAAATCGTTCATCGCCGCATCCACAATGACGAAGTTCTTGGCATCGCCTTCCTTGACGAAGATCACTTCCGTGACCAGAAGTCCGGCATTTCCGACGATTAGCCGCCCCGGCTCGAATACGGTCTTCAGGCCAAGTGGCTTGATATGTTTTGCAACAATTTCTGCGTATGCGACGGGCAGGGGAGGCGGGGTATTGTCCGTGCGATAAGGAATGCCGAGTCCCCCGCCAACATCGACGTGGCGGATGTTGTGACCGTCAGCCTGCAGTTCCTTGACCAGGTGCGCCATCAGGGCGAACGCATTGTCAAACGGTTCAAGGTCGATGATCTGACTGCCGATATGCATATCGATGCCGACCACATCGAGACCGGGCAGACTTGCCGCACGGGCATAGACCTCGCGCGCCTTCACGCGCGGAATGCCAAACTTGTTTTCGGATTTTCCGGTCGAAATCTTTGCATGGGTCTTCGCGTCTACATCAGGGTTGATGCGCAGCGACACGGATGCGACCTTGCCTGCCTTTACGGCGCGTGTGGAAAGAATTTCCAGTTCCGGTTCGGATTCAACATTGAAGCAATAGATGCCTGCCTCAAGCGCGAAGTCCATTTCATGGGGCGTCTTGCCGACGCCGGAAAAGACAATCTTGTTGGCGGGGATACCAGCAGCAAGCGCCCTGCGAATTTCGCCTTCCGAAACCGTGTCGGCACCGGCGCCAAGCTGTGCCAGTGTTTTCAGAACAGCTTGGTTGGAATTGGCCTTCAGTGCGTATGTCACTAATGTTTCCATGTCCGCAAACGCTTCACTGAACACGCGGAAATGGCGCTCGACGGTTGCGCGAGAATAGACATAGAAAGGTGTGCCAACGGCCTGAGCGATTTCAGGCAGGCTGACATTTTCGGCATGAAGAACGCCGTTGCGATACTCGAAATGGTTCACGGAAAAAGGCCCTGCAGCAGAAACTTACAACAGCTTGTCGAGGATGATCGGCTTGTCTTCCTTCGGTTTCGGCTTGGTATGGCCCTGTTCGTCCGTCACGACGGCGGATGGCGGCGGCTCCAGCGGACCCTTGCGACCGCAAGCGGCGAGTGTGGCGCTGAGCGCGGCGATCAGAAGCACGGAAGAAATAACGGAGCGGCCTGTCATCAGCTTTGGTTCCCGAAATATATACTTTTGTGATAGGTCTAACCCATTATGCCCGAAAGTGGAATCGTCTGTTTGACAGATGATTCCACATGACGTCATGTTGATCGATTATCAGGCCTTGGCAATCCGCTTTTTCCAGTAGCGGATCTGGCGGCGCACTTCCTGAGGGGCCGTGCCGCCGAAGGACTGGCGGCTCTTCACCGACTTTTCGACTGTCAGATAACCGAAGACGGCATCGGTGATACCTGGATGGATCGACTGGAGTTCTTCAAGTGAAAGCTTCGCCAGATCGACCTTGCGGCTTTCTGCCAGAGCTACGGCTCGGCCTGTGACGTGATGTGCTTCGCGGAAGGGGAGGCCCAGTTCACGCACCAGCCAGTCGGCGAGGTCGGTTGCTGTGGAATAGCCGGAGCCTGCGGCTTTCTTCATTGATGCGACATTGATTGTCAGGTCCCTCACCATGCCGGCCATGGCTGCTATGGCGAGTTCCAGATTTTCAGCGGCGTCGAAGACCTGCTCCTTGTCTTCCTGCATGTCCTTGGAGTAGGCAAGCGGGAGACCCTTCATGATGGTGAGAAGTGCGATCAGCGAACCATTGATGCGGCCCGTCTTGGCGCGAACGAGCTCGGCGGCATCCGGATTTTTCTTCTGCGGCATGATCGACGAGCCGGTGGAGAAAGCGTCGGACAGGCGCACGAAGTTGAATTGCGGTGTCGACCAGATGACGATTTCTTCGGCCAGACGTGACAGGTGACCGGCGCAAATCGCGGCGAGCGACAGGAATTCCAGCGCATAGTCGCGGTCGGAAACACTATCGAGCGAATTACGGGTCGGCTCACGGAAACCGAGCGCTTTCGCCGTCATGTGACGGTCGATCGGGAAGCCGGTGCCTGCAAGGGCCGCTGCACCCAAAGGCGATTCGTCCATGCGCTCGATTGCATCGCGCACACGCGACAAATCGCGACCGAACATTTCCACATAGGCCATACAATGATGACCAAAGGTGACGGGCTGAGCGGTCTGGAGATGCGTGAACCCAGGCATGACGGTTGCGACGTGTTCTTCTGCACGCTCAAGGAAGGCTTCGATCAGGTTCTTGAGGGCGGCTGCGGTCTTTTCCAGTTCCTGCTTCACCCAAAGACGGAAGTCGACGGCCACCTGGTCATTGCGTGAACGGGCGGTATGGAGCCGTCCGGCAGACGGGCCGATCAGATCGGCAAGCCGCGCCTCAATGTTCATGTGGATGTCTTCGAGCTTGCGCGAAAAGGTGAATTTGCCGTCCTCGATTTCCTTAAGGATGGTTTTGAGACCATTTTCGATTTGTTGATGGTCTTCCGCCCCAATAATGCCCGTCTTTGCCAGCATGGCTGCGTGGGCGAGCGAGCCCTGAATATCCTGCGCATAGAGCTTGCGGTCGAAACCGATCGATGCATTGATCTCTTCCATGATCGCATCGGGCCCTGAGGCAAAACGGCCGCCCCACATCTGGTTGCTTGATTTTTGTTCGCTCATGCTCATATGCCCCGAGTGACGGTTTGGCGGAATATTGGAAAGAAGTAACGCGACATGGCAGAAGACAACGAAAAGGCGAATTCCGAACAGCAGGCGAAATCGGGAAATCGCAAGATCGTCCTTCTTGCCGCCCTTGCCGGTGTCATTGCCGGTATCGGGGCGGTATACGTGATGGAGCGCCCTTCTGGCAATGTGGTTACCCAGAATGTTTCGACGAATGTTGCAGTAGAAAGCGATGAAGCTTCGGCCCAATGCGTATCGAAAGTCGATAAGCTGAAGGCACTTGATGCGGCTGCAACCGGGGGCGTGGCTGCAATGCGTGCCGCCGAAAAACCGATTTCAGTCTCGTATATCGCCTTTACAGGGCCTGACGGCAAGCAGATGACGCTCGGCGATTTCAAGGGTAAGACACTGCTCGTCAATCTGTGGGCGACATGGTGCGCGCCATGTCGTGAGGAAATGCCGGCTCTCGACAAGCTGGAGGCCGAAGCGGGTGGGGCCGATTTCGAGGTCGTCGCCATCAACATCGACACCGGCTCGGACGACAAGCCCAAGGGCTTTCTGAATGAGGTCGGCATCAAGAACCTGACGCTACACCGGGACGCGTCGATGTCGAGCTTCAACGAACTGAAGCGCAAGAATCTGGCCTTCGGCCTTCCGGTGACGCTGTTGGTTGACAAGGATGGCTGCCAGATTGCATCCATGAACGGCCCGGCACCATGGGACAGCCCGGAAGCGAAAAAACTCATAGAAGCGGCTCAGAGACTTTAATACTCGACAAAGTCGAGAATCAGTGGCTTGCTTACTCTTTAAAAGAGGGAGTTGGTCATGAGCCTTGAAGTCTGGCTTGCATTTTCTGCCGCATCCATCGTGCTTCTGGTCATTCCGGGGCCAACAATTCTGCTCGTTGTCTCATATGCACTCGGTCAGGGTTGGAAGGCGGCTTTGCCAATGGCGGTCGGTGTCGCGTTGGGCGATTTCACAGCGATGACGCTTTCCATGCTTGGCGTGGGCGCGCTGCTGGCTACTTCAGCAACCGTGTTCACCGTCGTCAAATGGGCTGGTGCCGCCTATCTTGTCTGGCTCGGCATCAAGCTTTTCCGGGCGGGAGGAACACTCAATGCAAAGGCTCGGCACGACAAGGTGCATCCGGGACGGATGCTGGTCCATGCCTGGCTGGTGACTGCTCTCAATCCGAAGAGCATCACGTTTTTTGTGGCTTTTCTTCCGCAGTTTCTCAGTCCAACCCGCGACTTTCCGGTTCAGATGCTGGCTTTCGAGAGCACATTCCTAGTGTTGGCTTTCCTCAACGCATTCACCTATGCGCTTCTGGCGGTCCGGGCACGACGCTTCTTTTCGAGCGAACGTGCGCTGCGCATGTTCAATAGGGCGGGCGGTACGTTGCTCGTTGGCGCGGGTGTCGCTACAGCTTCCATGCGGTCAGCCTGAGACGAAACCGGCGCGCTTTAGCCTGACGATGGCCAGATCAAGCGCTGAGAGAAATGCCGAGCGATCCTTGGGTGAAAAGGGGGCGGGTCCGCCTGTGACTTCACCAGCGGAACGCAAACTATCCATCAGGTTGCGCGTCGCCAGCGTATTGCCGATGGTATTGCGGGTGTGGACGCGCCCGTTCGGCGCAATGACTGATGCACCTTTCTCGAGCGAGCGACTGGCTAAAGGAATGTCAGCGGTAATCACGATTGCGCCCGGCTGTGAATTCTCGGCGATCCAGTCGTCGGCAGCATCGAGCTTGTCTGATACGACGACCCGTTCAACACGCTCTGCATCGCGTGGGATGGCGATGAAACTGTTGGCCACCAGTGTGACTGGCAGATTATGTCGTTCCGCCACGCGATAGATTTCGGCTTTCACCGGGCAGGCGTCCGCGTCGACGAGAATGCGGATGATTTCAGGTTCGTTGTTCATGCCGCTTCATAAAATGCGGACGACTGTTTGGCAAATTCAACGCTGCGATCAGTTTTATGCGATAGGTGATTGACGCGAAAAGGTATAAGGCGAGCCGCGAAAGTGAGAATTCTGTCATGGCCGCCCGTTTCTTTCCCATAATGTTTGTCTTGCTTTGGGCCACCGGTTTCATCGGTGCGGGGCTTTCCATGCCTTATGCCGAACCGTTTACCTTCATGGCGGTACGGTTCTCAATCGCGGCGGTCATAATGACGCTTTGGGCGCTGGCAAGCCGGAGCATCTGGCCCAAGGGCGATATGCTTCTTCATGCGGCGATTGCCGGATGTCTCATCCATGGCGCCTATCTTTCCGCCTTGTTCTGGGCGGTACATCACGGATTGCCGGCCGGTATGTCGGGGCTTGTCGCGGGTCTTCAGCCCATGCTGACCACGCTGATTGCGGCTCTCCTTTTGGGGGAGCGCGCAAGTGGGCGGCAATGGCTGGGGCTTCTGATTGGCTTTCTCGGTGTTGCCATGGTGGTTTGGCCGAAATTCTCAGGCCACAGCGGTGTCGATCCGCAAAGCTTGGCAGCTGCTTTTGTAGCAGTTCTGGCGATCAGCACCGGCACCGTATGGCAGAAGCGTTTTGGCACGGCTGCGGATTTGAAGACAGGGACTGCGGTGCAATATATCGCCGCAGCCATTTTGACTGCCATCTGCGCCTTTGCCTTTGAAACGCGGGTGATGATCTGGTCACCTTCGCTGATATTCGCACTGGTCTGGCTGACGCTTGCCATTTCCATTGGCGCCATACTGGCACTTCTGGTCATGATCCGCGAAGGCGCCATGTCGAAAGTCGCATCGCTGTTTTATCTGGTGCCCGGCACCGCCGCGATCATGGCTTACCTGATTTTCGGTGAGACACTGTCGGCAATCCAGATAGCGGGCATGGTGGTAACAACCCTCGGCGTTGCTCTGACTACTTTGCGCCGATAAGTTCCGGCTGTTGTTCGCGCTTGCGAAAAATCATGATCGCGGCGTTTATTTCCGCACCAATGATGAAAATTGCTGACAGCATGTAGAGAAAGACGATCGCCACCATGATGGAGGCCAGTCCAGCATAGGTCGAAACATAATTGGCGAAGGTTTCGAGATACTTTGCAAAGGCCATCGCGGCGGCAAGCCAGGCTATGAGTGTGATCAATATGCCGGGCAGGATGTCGCCGAGGCTGCGCCGCCCGGCGGGTAGCCAGATATGCACCATGAACAGCGCCAAAACCAGAACCGCCACCGCCACCGTATAGCGCCAGAAGGCGATCGTGCCGGTGAATGGCGCAATGTCGGGAAACCATTGTTCGGCAATGCGCACGGCAAGCGGGGCGAGAACCAGCAGGAAGCTGATGGCCATGAGGCTCAGCGTGCCGACCAGAACGAAGCCTAAGCTTTGCAGGCGGCAGAAAATGATCGAGCGCTGGTCATTGACGCGATAGGCGCGGTTGAGCG
The DNA here is from genome assembly GCF_006345815.1 of Ochrobactrum sp. CGA5. GTDB lineage: Bacteria > Pseudomonadota > Alphaproteobacteria > Rhizobiales > Rhizobiaceae > Brucella. The sequence goes on from NZ_VCIG01000007.1 coordinate 219,221, forward strand.
CAATGCGCAGCGCCTCCACACCATTGGAGGCAAAGTAAGCGGCTGCAATGACACTGAGCGTCAGAAGTCCGCTGCGCTGCACGGTCAGCACGTTCATCACCTCATTGGCGATGGGAGCGGCTATGTTCGATGGCCACATGTCGAAGATGACATGCACCGCCGTATCGGCAAATTCCTTGGTGCCGAGAAAGCTCGCAAGCGTCGTGGCGAAGATCAGGAACGGAAACAGCGCCATCAGGCCGGAAAGCGCGATATGGCTGGCGAAAGCCCAGCCGTCGTCCGAACTGAAATGCCCAATCACGTCGTAGGTAATCTGACGGAGAAAACGTTTTATTTTTCGCATCCGCAGATTTGTCCCGTAAAACCTTGCTCGGTGTTCGATAGGTGTTCAGCCCGTGTTCCAAGGCCTTAAATCTAGTATCGGTCTGCGGATTGCAAGGGCCGGACCCGTTTTAAACCGGACCCGAATCAAGCAAGCTGGATAAAATCGCAGCAGGAAGCAAACCCATGACTCCGGCACAATCCGGTCGAAATCGACAGCGCAGTATTATTATCACCGGCTGTTCCTCCGGTATTGGTGCCTATTGTGCCGAGGCGCTTCACAGCCGAGGATGGCGTGTTTTTGCGACCGCCCGCAAGGATTCGGATATTGCGGCACTCAAGGCAAAGGGAATTAAAGCCCATTATCTCGATTATACGGAGTCGCAGTCGATCGCCGCGCTTGCCGATGAGGTGTTGCGCCAGACTGACGGTAAGCTCGATGCCCTGTTCAACAATGGTGCATATGCCCAGCCCGGCGCGATAGAGGACTTGCCGGTTGAAGCCTTGCGCCAGCAGTTTGAAGCCAATTTTTTCGGCTGGCATGATCTCACCCGACGCATGATTCCGGTTATGCGCCGACAGGGACGCGGGCGCATCGTGCATTGCTCGTCCATCCTGGGACTGGTGCCTATGAAATGGCGTGGTGCCTATGTGGCATCGAAATTTGCACTTGAGGGGCTGATGCTTGCACAGCGCATGGAACTGGAAGGTTCAGGGATTGAAATGTCGCTGATTGAGCCTGGCCCTATTGCGTCGCGCTTCACCTATAACGCTGCCCTTCATGCTCGAGCCAATATCGACATGGAAACTTCGGTACATCGCGAGCTTTACCAACGCCAGATGGCGAAATTGGAAAGCGGGGGCACAAAATCCAAGAACAAGCTTGGACCGGAAGCCGTCTATGCTGTACTGCTTCATGCATTGGAGGCGCCGCGTCCCCGTCCGCATTATTTGGTGACAAGACCGGCGAAACTTGGGTCACTGGCAAGGCGCCTGATGCCTGCACGCTGGCTCTACCGGATGCTGTCCGACCAGTCTTGAGGTCAGGAACAGTGCGCATGGGAAGGAAATAAAATGGACGTTCTGTTCAAGGGCGCAGCAATGGTGGCCATGCTCGCTGTGGCCGTCGTTCTGATCATCGGTCTGCGCAACATGATGCGTGGCGGTGATGGAAATTTCTCAAACAAGATGATGCGATTGCGTATTTTCCTGCAGTTTGTCGCAGTGGTCCTGATCGTCGGCGCCATCTATTTTGCGCGCCAGAAAACCGGCCAGTAAATATGGTCAAGCTCAACAAGATTTACACCCGTACCGGTGACAAGGGTATGACCGGGCTTGCCAGCGGGCCGCGGCGGCTGAAGTCCGACCTGCGTGTCGAAGCATATGGTACGGTGGACGAAACCAACGCCTGCATCGGTATGGCGCGCATCCATACGAGCGGTGAAGACAACCCCTTTGCGAAGATCGACGCAATGCTGAGCCGCATCCAGAACGATCTTTTCGATCTGGGCGCGGACCTTTCGACGCCAGACGACGGCAAGCCGCTCGCTTACGAACCGTTGCGCATCGTCGCGTCACAGGTCGCGCGTGTAGAAGCTGATATTGATCTCCTCAATGCCGATTTGCAGCCGCTGCGCTCGTTCATTCTTCCAGGCGGATCGGCAGCGTCTGCCGCTTTGCATCTCGCTCGCACGGTTTCACGCCGGGCCGAGCGCTTGATGGTGGCGCTTGCCCGTGTGGAAGGAGAGGTCGTTTCGGCGGAGGCTCTGCAATATATCAACCGCCTTTCCGATTTCCTGTTTGTGGCGTCGCGAACTGTCAACGATAATGGCGCGCAGGATGTTCTCTGGGTTCCCGGTCAAAACAGATAGTCAGACACCACGTCTGTTGCCCCATATCAGTACGTGAAGCTGGGGCAGGACATGCGCTTCATACCAGCCATCCGCAATCACCTTTTCAACCAGCCACTCCATCCGCCGCATAATGCCGTCAATATCAATTGCCCCGTCATGTGCTTCGGGCGGCGGCGGTGTGTGATTGCCCGGCTGAAGATAAACCGGCAGAGCGGGATAGCTGCTGCCTAACTCTTTGGCGAAGGCGTAATCCTCATCGTCGAAGATGACCATTTTCAGCACTGTTCGCGGCGCTCCACCCGCAGCCTCAATACAGGCCGCCAGAGCATCGAAATCGAAGCTCATGCTGCTCGAGGGTGGCTTTGGGCTCAGTACCAATGTGTCCACTGCAGAAAACCAGCCTTGGGCAACCGAGCCTTGAGTTTCCAGCGCAAAGCGATAGCCCTCGGCTTTGCCATGCTCAATGAGCGGTCCCAAGGGCTGAATGGCGGGGTTGCCGCCAGAAAGTGACACTGTTAGCGGTCTATTTCGAGAAAGTGTCGTCACTTTATCCCAAATCGACTCCACGCTCATCGCTTTCCACTCGTGACGAAAACGGCTTTCAACGGCATGGAGGCTGTCGCACCAGACACAGCGATAGTCGCAGCCACCGGTTCGCACGAAAACCGTTGGCTCGCCGATCAGCACGCCTTCGCCCTGTATTGTGGGGCCGAAGATCTCTGCGATGCGTATTTGCGTCACGGTCTGTACTCGGCCCACGTCTTGGGCGTTTCACTGACCCGTACGGCGGAAACTTCCGGCCAGCGCACGTGACACCATTCGAAAAAATGCCGGGCGAGGGTCTCAGCCGTGCTCTGATCGTGCCCCAGAACATCGTTGAGATGACGATGGTCAAAACGATCATCAATGTAGCGCTTGAATGGTGCCAGCTCATGATAGTCGCGGACAAAACCATGCTGGTTGAGATCGGGGGCTGAAAGCTCGACCTCAACAATATAGTTGTGGCCGTGCAGACGGGCGCATTGATGGTCTGCGGGTAGCCCGGCCAGTTGGTGTGATGCGGAGAAATGAAATTCCTTCGTGATGCGAAACATCAGGCGTTCCTCCGCGCAACGGCGTCTTGCCAGAAATCCGTATCTTCATAGGGCGTCGGGTCTTCGATGCCCGCGATATGAAAGGCCTCGCGGCGCTCAACACAGGTGCCGCAGCGCCCGCAATGATGTTCGCCGCCCTTGTAGCAGGACCACGTCGCGGCAAAAGGCGTACCGTGTTTTACGCCGTCGACAACGATATCGGCTTTCGAAACGTGCACATAAGGCGCGAGCAGTTTTATGTTCGCATAACCGTCCAATGCATGGTTCTGCATCGTTTGAAAAGCATCGATAAAGCCGGGGCGGCAGTCTGGATAGATAAAATGATCGCCGCCATGGACAGCGAGGGCTACGGCGTCTGCGCCTTGCGCCGCCGCCACACCGAAGGCGATTGTCAGCATGATTGCATTGCGGTTCGGAACGACGGTGATCTTCATCGTTTCCTCCGCATAATGTCCGTCCGGCACATCGACATTGTCGGTGAGCGCAGAGCCGGTCAGACGAGCGCCGATACTGGTGATATCGATGACCTGATGGGGAACGCCGAGTCTTTTGGCACAGGCGCTGGCCGAATCCAGTTCCTTTTTGTGGCGCTGGCCATAGTCGAAGGAGAGGAGAGCGGTGAGTTGGTGTTCGGCTGCTACTCTGTAAGCAAGCGAAACAGAATCGAGTCCGCCGGAGCAGACGACGAGCGTTTTCATAAGTCAGGGTTCCTTGTTTTGACCGGGTAGGCTGCGACCGGATAGCGGGGCGTTACCTAAAGCATGGCGCGTCGCTTGTAAATGACATGAAAAGAAGAGGCGTCGGGTTGCTCGGATTCGGAATGACCTCTTGTCAAGATAAAGTGATTTTAATCGATATAGCGGCCCAACCCTGATTGACGTGCACGTCAACCGTCTTTAGGTTTCGTGCCGGTTCCCGGCGGATAGGCGGCGCATTTGCGTCACTGACCAGTTTGCGCCGGTGCCGCTTTCATGTCGGATTTTGACATGCGGGTGGGAGTTCACGGCGGCATAGTCGTGCTGCAAGAGTCATTGAAGAGGTAATCGCGGATGAAAGTCCTTGTCGCAGTGAAACGGGTTGTCGATTACAACGTAAAGATCCGTGTAAAGGGAGACGGTTCGGGCGTTGAGCTTGCGAACGTCAAGATGTCGATGAACCCTTTTGACGAGATCGCGGTTGAAGAAGCGATCCGTCTGAAGGAAGCGGGCAAGGTGACGGAAATCGTCGCGGTTTCGGTTGGCCCGGCTCAGGCACAGGAAACGTTGCGCACGGCGCTGGCGATGGGCGCGGATCGTGCGATCCTGGTCAAGTCGGACGAAACGGTTGAGCCGCTTGGCGTTGCCAAGGTTCTGAAGGGTGTTGTCGAAGCCGAGAAGCCAGACCTCGTCTTCCTCGGCAAACAGGCAATCGACGACGATTCAAACCAGACCGGCCAGATGCTGTCGGCGCTTCTGGGCTGGAGCCAGGCGACCTTCGCCTCGAAGGTTGAGCTGGGCGACGGTTCGGCCAAGGTAACACGTGAAGTTGACGGCGGTCTTCAGACCATTGATGTGAAACTACCTGCGATTGTCACGGTGGATCTTCGTTTGAACCAGCCGCGCTATGCGTCGCTGCCCAACATCATGAAAGCCAAGAAGAAGCCGCTCGACGAAAAGTCGCCTGCCGATTTCGGCGCCGACATTGCGCCGCGTCTCAAGGTTTTGAAGACCGAAGAACCGGGTGGCCGCAAGGCTGGTGTGAAGGTCGGTTCAGTTTCTGAACTGGTCGAGAAGCTCAAGGCCGACGGCGTACTGTAAAGAAATCGGAAGGGACAAGATAAATGGCTATTCTTCTTATTGCCGAACACGACAATGCAACCCTTTCCGATCAGACTGCAAAGGCACTGACGGCCGCTGCGCAGATCGGCGGCGACGTGGACGTTCTGGTTGCAGGCAAGGGCGCGAAGGCTGCTGCTGATACGGCTGCCAAGCTCAAGGGTGTACGCAAGGTTCTGCTGGCCGAAAGCGATGCGCTGGAAAATCGTCTGGCCGAACCGACGGCAGCTCTCATCGTGGAACAGGCAGGCAACTACGACACGATTATTGCACCGGCGACGACGTCGGCCAAGAACATCCTGCCGCGCGTTGCAGCGCTGCTCGACGTGATGCAGCTTTCGGAAATCATGGAAGTCGTATCGGCTGACACGTTCAAACGCCCGATCTACGCAGGCAATGCAGTCCAGACCGTACAGTCCACCGACGCCAAGAAGGTGATCACAGTGCGCACAGCCTCTTTCCAGGCAACGGGCGATGGCGGTTCGGCTTCGGTTGAAAGCATCAACGCGGCTGCCGATCCGGCGCTGTCGAGCTTCGTGGGCAATGCGCTGTCGGATTCGGATCGCCCGGAACTGACCTCTGCCAAGATCATCATTTCCGGCGGTCGCGCCCTCGGTTCCGCCGAAAAATTCCAGGAAGTGATCCTGCCGGTTGCTGACAAGCTCGGCGCGGCTGTTGGCGCAAGCCGTGCGGCAGTCGATGCAGGCTATGCACCGAACGACTGGCAGGTTGGCCAGACGGGTAAGGTGGTTGCACCGGAGCTTTATATCGCTGTGGGTATTTCCGGCGCGATCCAGCATCTGGCAGGCATGAAAGACTCCCGCGTTATCGTTGCCATCAACAAGGACGAAGAAGCGCCGATCTTCCAGGTCGCCGATTACGGTCTCGTCGGTGATCTCTTTACCGTGCTGCCGGAACTGCAAAAAGCGCTTTAATCGATCAGAAAGCGGCGGGCCGGTCCCGCCGCTTTTTACTTGTGGTCGGCTTCAAGCACGGAAGCGCTGACTTTGCTTTCGCTGAATGAAGGCTGTATCTGTCTCGAGCAGAATTGGTATACTCGGCCTTGGCTCCGCGACGGAGCGGCTGAATGAAGGAGTTATGATCGTGGCAATCAAGACGGTAGGGGTGGTCGGCGCAGGACAGATGGGTAGCGGTATTGCTCATGTATGCGCACTGGCCGGGTTCGATGTGCTTCTTCACGATGCGGCAGCGGACCGGCTGGAAAAGGGCATCGCCACCATCAACGGCAATATGGCGCGTCAGGTCGCGTCGGGAAAATTGCTGGAAGACCAGCGCGCGTCTGCGATGAAGCTCATCCGTCCGGCAAATTCCATGGAGGATTTGGCGGGGGTCGATCTGGCCATCGAAGCGGCAACGGAAGACGAAACCATCAAGCGTAAAATCTTCGCTCAGCTTTGTTCGGTTCTAAATCCTGAAGCGATTCTGGCGACCAACACGTCATCGATCTCGATCACGCGTCTTGCATCCACGACCGATCGCCCAGAGCGCTTCATCGGCATCCATTTCATGAATCCCGTGCCGGTCATGAAGCTCGTCGAACTGGTACGCGGCATTGCCACGGATGAGGAAACCTTCCGCAAGTCGAACGATTTCGTGACCGCACTTGGCAAGACGATAACCGTCGCAGAGGATTTTCCGGCCTTCATCGTCAACCGTATCCTGTTGCCGATGATTAATGAGGCCATCTACACGCTCTATGAAGGCGTCGGTAGTGTTGAAGCCATCGATACGGCCATGAAGCTTGGCGCCAATCATCCGATGGGACCTCTCCAACTTGCCGATTTCATCGGTCTGGATACCTGTCTCTCCATCATGCAGGTTCTGCACGACGGTCTGGCAGATTCCAAATATCGTCCATGCCCGCTTCTGGTCAAATATGTCGAAGCAGGCTGGTTGGGGCGCAAGGCGGGCCGGGGCTTTTACGATTATCGTGGCGAGCATCCGGTTCCGACGCGATAAGCCTCACGATCCTTCGCCCATGAAAGGCCGGTTCAAACCGGCCTTTTTCAATTGTGGCAACAAATTGCGGCCTGTGGAAAAGCTTCAACATCCTTACCATTAACTTACTCTCAACCATAAGAGTTCAGGGCTTATTCATCTTTGATTGTTAAAGTTTTCATTAAGATGTTCGGAAATGAACAACGTTTCAGCGACCGGTTAGTCGGGACAGGACGGGCATCCAATCCGAACAACGTGTTTTTGACGAAGGTTAAGACGATGAGCATTCTTGTTCAGCTGCGTGACAGCGTTAATGTCATCCGCGAGTTCGTTGCACCGAGCTACAGGCCCGAGCGTCATTATATGCGCGGACCAGGCCCGGCCTGCGCCGCGCGTACGCATCATTGATATGAGCTTTTAAAGCCTCCGTTTGCCAGGCGAACGGACCGGCGTTTCGATAAAGCAAAGCCAGAACGGTTATCCGCTCGGGCTTTTGTTTTTGGCTACCGTGTTCGAGCGGGGATTATTCCAGACCTTCAAACAAAGCAGTCGAGAGATAGCGCTCTGCAAACGAGGGGATGATGATGACGATGTTCTTGCCCGCGTTTTCTGGGCGCTTTCCGATTTCGACAGCGGCGGTCAAGGCCGCGCCGGAGGAAATACCGACTGGAATGCCCTCAATACGGGCAAGCAGGCGCGCGTTGGCAAAAGCATCATCATTTGAAACCTGAACGACCTCATCATACACGCTGGTATCGAGCGTCTTCGGTGCGAAACCTGCACCGATGCCCTGAATTTTGTGCGGCCCCGGCGTGCCGCCGGAAAGTACCGGTGAATCCTTCGGCTCGACCGCGATCACTTTGAAGGACGGTTTGCGTCCCTTGATGACCTGACCGACGCCGGTAATCGTTCCGCCCGTGCCGATACCGGAGATTAGGATGTCCGCTTCGCCATTGGTGTCGTTCCAGATTTCTTCTGCAGTCGTCAGACGATGGATTTCTGGGTTGGCGGGGTTTTCGAACTGCTGTGGGATGATTGCGTTTGGATTACCCTCTGCAATAGCTTCCGCTTCCGCAATAGCGCCCTTCATGCCTTTTGCGCCTTCGGTCAGAACCAGTTCGGCGCCAAGGAGCTTGAGAAGCTTGCGGCGTTCCACCGACATAGTTTCCGGCATCGTGAGGATGAGGCGATAGCCCTTGGCTGCTGCGGCAAAGGCCAGCGCAATGCCGGTATTGCCGGAGGTTGGCTCAACGAAGACCGTCTTGCCCGGTACGGCACGGCCGTCGCGTTCCAGTGCTTCGATCAGCGCCAGACCGATGCGATCCTTCACACTTGCCAGGGGGTTGAAAAACTCGAGCTTGGCCAGAAGATTGGCTGTCACACCCTTTTCCTTGGCGAACTTGTCAATGCGCACAAGCGGCGTATTACCGATCGTATCGAGAATGGAATCATAAACGCGGCCACGGCCTGCGATTTTACTTGCTTGCGGTTCATTTAGGGGCTTGTTCATGGTGTTATCTCCCTTTGTTGCGCAAAGTTTAAGAGGAAATTGTGCAAACGCATAGTTGGGTACGTGCGCTTGTCGTACCAAATTTAGAAATTTATTCTTTATAATCGCAAATGTTAGAAGTGAATTCCGCCATAATTGCGGACTGCATATTAGTTTGAGGTAAACCTCGATTGATCAGCGTCAATGCGTTCTGACGGAGAGGTGCGCATCATCGGTATCAGGCAGCTAGGAGAGCACAAATGTACAAGAACATACTGATCGCAACGGATGGATCGGAACTAGCCGAAAAAGGCGTCGACCAGGGCGTCGCGCTGGCTAAGGAAACAGGCGCCAAAGTTACCTTTGTTTCCGTGACTGAGCTCCTGCCATCCTACGGCATTGTGGTCGCTGCTGAATGGGCATCGAGTCCGGCGGCATTTCAGGAATATCGTGAAGCTATCACCAAGGCGGCTACGGAAATCCTGTCAAAGGCCAAAGCAAAGGCGGTGGAGATCGGCGTCAGTGCTGAATCTGTGCATGTCGAGAACCAATCCCCAGCGCAAGGCATCGTTGGGGCTGCGAAGGCCAGGAACGCCGACCTAATCGTCATTGCTTCGCATGGCCGTCGCGGTGTGAACAAGTTGCTGTTGGGAAGTCAGGCGGCGGAGGTCCTGTCGCTCAGCACGGTGCCGGTCTTGGTCATCAAGTAATCGAAGGCATTTCTATCGGGCATCTTCCGGTATTGCAGCGATTTCTTTAAAACGCACAACAACGCAAGAAGATTCCTGATTGCCTCTGTTAAGCTCCTCCTGTCCGAATATGGACGGGAGAGTTTTCTCAAGGAGGTATTCATGACTGCGCCACGGCCTTCAAAGACCATGTTGGGCAATCATCCGCTTCATCCTGAAACACAGATGCTCAACTATGGTTACGACCCGGAACTTTCTGAAGGAGCGGTCAAGCCGCCGGTATTTCTGACGTCGACTTTTGTGTTCAAGACGGCTGAAGACGGGCGCGATTTCTTCGATTTCGTTTCCGGCCGCAAGGAACCGCCCGCTGGTGTGGGTGCCGGTCTGGTCTATTCCCGTTTCAACCATCCCAACAGCGAGATCGTTGAAGACCGTCTGGCCGTCTATGAGGGCACCGAGAGCTGCGCGCTGTTTTCATCCGGCATGTCGGCTATCGCCACGACGCTGTTTGCCTTTGCGCGCCCCGGTGATGTTATTTTGCATTCGCAACCGCTCTATGGCGGCACAGAGACACTACTTGCCAAGACGTTTCTCAATTTCGGCGTCGAGGCTGTCGCCTTCGCTGACGGCGTGCATGAAGCCTCGATAGAGCAGGCGGCTGAAAAAGCCATTGCCAAAGGGCGCGTTTCGGTGATCCTGATCGAGACGCCTGCCAACCCCACCAACAGCATTGTCGATATTGCCGCCATCCGGCGGGTCGCGGAAAAAATCGAACAAAAGCAGGGGCATCGACCGATCATTGCCTGCGACAATACCTTGCTTGGCCCCGTCTATCAGAAGCCGCTCGATCACGGTGCCGATCTGTCGGTCTATTCTCTGACCAAATATGTCGGCGGACATTCGGATCTGATCGCCGGAGCCGTGCTGGGCGCCAAGGCTGTTGTAAAGCAGGTGAAGGCATTGCGCGGTGCCATCGGCACGCAGCTCGATCCGCATTCCTGCTGGATGCTCGGTCGTTCGCTTGAAACGCTCGGGCTGCGCATGGAGCGCGCCAACAGCAATGCCCTGGCAATCGCGGAATTTCTGCGCGACCATCCGAAGGTGGAGAAGCTGCACTATCTTCCATTCGAGGATGAAAATTCGGATGTTGGTGCGCTGTTCAATCGCCAATGCACGGGGGCAGGATCGACGTTCTCGTTCGATATCAAGGGCGGACAGGCGGCGGCCTTCCGTTTCCTGAATGCGCTGCAGATATTGAAACTCGCAGTTAGCCTTGGTGGCACGGAATCACTTGCAAGTCATCCTGCCTCAATGACCCATTCAGGCGTTCCCATCGATGTAAGAGAACGTATTGGTGTGCTGGAATCGACGATCCGGCTTTCCATCGGCATCGAGCACCCGGACGATCTGATCGCCGATCTGGCGCAAGCGCTCGAAGCGGCTTGATTCATTATGCGACGGAAAGCGGCGACCGGTTTATTGCTGCTTTCTCCGGCAATATCCCGATGCTAAATCCAGTGCGCCATTTCAAGGCATATTGGAGGTATAATGATAGGCAAATTTTTAATTGGCACGGGAATATTACTGGTACTTGCGGCTTGTACAACCAATCGCACCCCTGAAGAATTGAGAACCGATCTCCATATAGGGGAAGCGAACTATTTTCAGTCACGCTGCCCGCAATATAAAAAGGTCGATATAGAGCGAGCATTTATTATGTATTGCTTGGCAAACAAACTCTATAATAACGGGTGTAATCCTCAGAAGACTGCAAGAAGCTTTATCGAGGGATCGCTTGATGGTTTCACGCAGGCAAAAATTCAGTACCAGCATGTTGCGGACAATAAGGTTTGTTCGATTGCTGAAAGCAAATATGGAACAAACGGCTCCGTTATTAAGCGATTTTTGACGAAGTAGCATTCTCCTTTTGGTGCGAGGGTTCAATCAAAAGAACCTTCGTCACATGCTTAATTTTCTTTGTCGTCTTGAAAACTAATCAGACATGGAAAAATGGTGCGGGTGGTCGGAATCGAACCGACACTCCTTTCGGAACCGGATTTTGAGTCCGGCGCGTCTACCAGTTCCACCACACCCGCACATTTCTGCCGAAGCAGTTCGATATGGTCCAAAGGGACAGCGGGTTGGGATATAACGGCTAAACGAAACGAGGTCAATTGCTCAAAAGTGCAGCTTGCACCGCTCTTCGGAAAGAAGAGTGAAAGCGCAGGATGTAATGACGTTTGATTAACCGAGCCGCCCGTCACAACGGCTATGTTCAAGTCAACAAACCTGAACCTGACCGCGCCAGGTTCAAAAGGCTTTATCTGCGCAAATTCGCTTCAACCAGATTCCAGAAGACCAACAAGGCAATGAAGCCCAACAGGATGTAATCCAGCGTGCTGACATAGTGAAAGTATTCCATGGCGCATCTCCTTCCCCGAGAGGGCGCGATAGCGTTGCAGCCAGACGGAAGCTTATAATTATCCGGGCTTCGGACATTTGTTCAAAATGCCGGATTGCACCGGTGCGGACCTCCCCTTCCGCCTGTCCATGCGCTCTCCCAAAACAAAGTATATCACGCTTTGTCGGGCAGCTCAAATCATTGGTTCCGCTGACATAATCAGCAATAGGCGCGTGACGCCGGGCGTTCTAGCTGGATGTCGCCGCACTGGCTTTTCGGCAAGTGGCAAAGCGGTCGAGCGCCTGATCATAGGCCGAGGTTTTAACGCCCATCATGCCGATGACCGTGTGGAACAGATTGTCGTGCGAGGACGGCGCGGCGGCATCCTGTTTGACGCAGGCTGTGTCGAGTCCGGTGGCTTTCGCATAGTCCGGCGAGAACCATGCGACGAATGGAATATGTGTTTGGACATCGGGCGCTATGAAATAGGGCGCGGCGTGAAGATAGAGGCCATCTTCGCCCAGCGATTCGCCGTGGTCGGACATATAGACCATCGCCGGGGCAAAACGATCTTCATTTGCTTTCAGGACGGTGATGATCTCCGATAATATGTGGTCGGTGTAGAGAATCGAATTGTCATAGGCATTGACGATCTGCTCGTTGGTGCAATCGGAAAATTCGCTTGTCCTGCATTCTGGCTTGAACTTGGCGAATTCCGGCGGATAGCGACGATAATATGATGGTCCGTGACTGCCGGTCATGTGCAGAACAATCGTTGCGTTGCCGTTCACATCTTTAAGGTGATCACGGAGCTGGTCTACCAGAATCTGATCAAGGCATTCACCGCCTTCGCAATATTGCGCATTGTTCGAATTCTGCAAGTCGACTGTCGGGATGCGGTCTGAGACGCCCTTGCTGCCGGTGTTGTTTTCGTACCATGCAACCTGCACCCCCGCATGGTTGAGGAGGTCCATCAGATTTTCCGAACTATGGAACTTGGAGCTCGAATAGTCCACGCGTGGAAAAGGCGAGAACATGCACGGCACCGAAACGGAGGTATCCGTGCCGCAGCTCGTCGTGTTTGTGAAGGTAACGATATCCTGCTGCTTGAGTTCGGGATTGGTCTCACGCGGGTAGCCGTAGAGGCTGAAATTCTGGGCGCGCGCCGTTTCACCCACCACGATAACAGTCAGCAGCTTTTTACCCGACGCAATCGACGGCAGTGTCTGTCTGGCATCGAGACCGAGCGGCTGCATCACGATTTGCCCGTCGTTTAGCTCGCGCGCGATGTATTGCACCGTACTTTTAAGTGGCGTGCCTGGCATCAGCCGTTCCATGATGTCGGAGCGGTGTTCGCGGTACATGGAGGAGAAGCTGCCGTAATCGGAGCCAATAAGGGCGATTGCACCCACTAGACAGATGACAATCGAAACGGTGTTGACCAGAAGCTTCTGCAGCAAAGGCCGATGCCTGACGCGAATCCAGATGACGAGCAGCGACGGGATGACGGCATAGAACAGCATGTGCAGCAGAAAGCCCGTCGTTATCAGATGGCCAGATTCGGCCTTTGTCGTCGTTAGCGTCGCCTCGACCACGTTCCGGTCGATGATCGTTCCGAAACTGTCCGTGAAATAGGAACCGCCTGCGGCGACCAATATCGCGAAAATCAGAACCGGCTTGATGACATACTTCGCCGAGAAAGCCATCAGAACGGCAATATGGATGAGAAGGATAGCCACTGCTCCAACAGCCAGCTTTTGCGGATGATCGGAAAAATAGGCGATCATCCGGTGCCAGAACGAGGTGTTGGTGAAAGCGAGGAGATAAATCGCGGTCAGGACACAGAGCGTGCCGCTGGCGATAGTTGGGCGTGGAAACCGCATTCCTGAACCTTCAAAATATTAAAGTAACTGTTGAGGATGGAGCTTCGCAAGACTTCCGCAAAACTGCAATCGCAACTTTCTTGCCGGATAAATCCAGGGTCGGAGATTCAGGATAGCGATTTTATGGCTTTTTTAAGATTTCTTAAAATAACCGCTATTTCCTCTCGGTAAAGCTGCGGATGCGATTACGCACAATGCGGGCAAGATTGCGTGTCCGCTGATAGAGATGGATCTGCGAGGCGGCCTGACGGACAAGCTTGTCCGTGGCCGGGTTGAGGCCGATCACCAGCGTTTCTATTGTCTCGCGCTTGTCGAAGAGCCGCGTCATGACTGGATGGTCGGGGAACGCACAGGAATCAGTGCGGTTGATGTTCGGATCGTTCAGATGATTTTTCACGACTTCGATCATCAAAAGTACGCCGGGCGACCAAGCGTTCAGGCTTTCGTCATATGCGGTTTTCCAGGTCCAGGCTTCTCCTGAAACCGTAAAGACGATCAAAATGGCAATGACCCGCCCGTCGAGCTCAAGCGTGTGTACGCGCACGCAATCGCGTTCAGCCAGGTTGTTGACCGCCTCGCGGGCAAAGGCGGCGCGAAACCGGTCGACGGCCATGGCAGTGCCGCGTTTGCCTTTCCAGCCACTCGCTTCCAGCGTCAGGAAATGTTCGAACGCATGACGCACTTCGTCGGGCGTGCGGGCAACGCGATAGGCAAGTTCACCCTTTTCCGCAAGCCTGCGCCAAAGGCGATTATAGTCCCGCCGATGGTGCGCGCCGATGGCCTGTCTAATATAGGCGTCGCTGTCCAGATCGCTTTCCAGAAAAGGACGCTCTTTCTGCTCTATGGAAACCAGCGGCAATTGTCGGCCCACCGCCACCGAGCGGATCAGCTTCGCCGCCGATCCGTTGGCTCGCATTTCCGGTAGTACGAGTACATCTGGAAGTTTGAGGTGCCTGCGTGCCAGAATGTCGAACAGGTCTTCCAGCACGCCGACAGGGTCATCATGATCAATGAGCGGTGTCCCCTGCGGCCCGAACGGTGTCGACCAGGCGCGAACCACTGGTGTTGAGAGGGGGAGGCCGGGACGCTCTATCGTGTAGGGCATGACGAAGCGCAGGCGGCTGCGGATTTCGTTTTCGTCACGCATAACCATAAAACGAACTTCCCGATCCTCAAGGCGCGGCATGGCTGGTGCCAGAAAACGCGCATTGAAGAACACATTCGGCTCTATGGTCCGATTGCTCAAATGATCGAGTTCGTCGCGCAATTCGAAGCCTGCTGCGGCGCCATAGATCGCGAGTTTGCGCGGTATATCGCGGCTGTGAAGGCTTTCCTCCAGCTTTTTGACGGCCTCATGTGCCATACCGCTTTCAGAGAGTTCTGACACGATGTGAGCTGCATTTCCGCCCGCCGATTCTTCAAGCAAAGGTTTCGCGGCCATTACAAAGTCCCCTCCGAGGTCTTGGTACGGTCTCGTGGAATGAGAATGAACATGGTTATATGCAAGGTGCGTGATACGGCTGCCGAAAGAAGTGCTGCTTCCATCAGCATGGCAATAGCTGTCGAAATGGCAGCGCCTGTCAGGCCGAAGCGCGGTATCAGGACCAGATTGAGAATGACGTTGACCGTGAGTGTTGCGGCATAGAGCAGGGCACAGATGTTCTGCTTTCCCGACATGTTGAGAAGGCTTTCCGCCGGGCCGACGCTGGCGCGCGCAATCACTCCGATAATGAGGATGAATAGAAGCGGATAGCCCGCTGTGAAGGCCGGGCCGAAAAGCCGCAGGAGCGGATAACCGGTCAGCAGGATGACAGCGCCGAGGAACAGCGTTGGCCAGAATGTCCAGCGGACGGACGCTTCGGCAAAGCTTGCGAATTCGGCACGGTCGCTGCTGTGCAGCAGGTCCGAATAACGTTGCGCGACGCTCGCCTTCACCGCGAAATAGACGAAATGCGCTAGCGCCATGATCTTTGTTGCCGCAAAGTAAACGGCGACATGCTCAGGGGCGAGCGCATGGCCGACCATCAGAACGTCGACATTGATGAGCAGGAAGAAAAAGCCTTCCACCAGGAAAATAGGCAGGGCGACTTTCATCCATTCGCCGAGACGCTGGTCGTGCGCTGCGGCGGGAATATCCTTTTTCACTGAGCGGTCGACCATCATAAATTGCCCGACTGTGGTGAGCCAGGTGGCGGCAATTGATACTGCCAGCGCGATAGTCGCAGTGGAGGGTAACCCCGCTTCATGCGCGACGATCATGAAAAGGAGAACCAGAAGGGGGCGGGCGATATAGCTTGGCGTCAGCGCCATCATTACCCATGTGCGTGAGCGGGCAACGCCGTCCAGCATATTGCCGAGCGTGATCATCGGCAGACAGATAAAGCCGAGGATGAAGGGAATGAGATAATAGCTCGCAACGTGATCCTTGAGAAGAAGCAGCAGGCCCGTACCCAGGAGCGCGATGAGTGTAGCGGCTGTGAAAGCGAAGATGCGTCCTGTTCGGATGATGCCGAGCACGAGGCCGAACATCTGGCGTTGCACATATTCCGGTACGAAGCGGATGATGGTCGTGTGCAATCCGAAGCAGGCCAGATCGCCGATTATAATCATGGTCAGCCAGACGAGGACGAAGATACCGTACTCGAATTCACCCATCCAGCGCGCCAGAATGACCTGGGACAGAAGAGCTATTGCAGCACTCGCCACGCGCACGGAAAAGGCAACAAGTGAGGAGCGCTGCGCGCTTGCCTGCGGTCCGCTATCCGTAAGCACAGCATCCAGCCGCCTCGTCACGGGACGAAGCCTGGCCGCGATCCTGCCGGGTAAAAACCGGCTCGCCGTCTCAGCTGCCGAAAACCGCACTATTTGCCAACCCTGTCTTTGCATGCCTCTGAGGGCCTGCTTGTTTTACACCGGATAACCCGGCTTTTCGCGCCTCCGCTCTGCAGCCTACGACGCGCTTGTAAACCTTAGACAGGAGTTCTTTATAAAGAGAAAAAGAAAAAGTCTAATCTGCCGAAGGTTGTGGGACATTCAAGGAATGGTGAGTATTTTCTAAATGTCATCTATATTTGAAATGTCTAAAATACTGCAAGGCAGTATCATTGCTTGCGGTGTGTATCGGCTCCCATCGTGTGGCAGAAAATGCAAACCCCGGCAAACTGTTTGCCGGGGTTTGTTCGATAGCTGCGATGATGAGCTCGGCTTACATTACTCGAAAGCACCATGGCAGTGTTTGTACTTCTTGCCGGAGCCGCATGGGCAGGCCTCATTGCGGCTGACTTTGCCCCAGGTGCGCGGATCGGCTGGATCACGTTCGGCAGCAGGCACATTTCGTTCGTCGTGCTGATGTTCGGACCAAGCCGCTTCATCAAAATCATTTTCGCCGGTCGTGCCGTCGATGTGACGGCCCGTCATTGGCGGCAATTCCGGTTCGGGCGGTGCTTCACGCATGATCTCCACGCGCATCAACTGCGAGATAACCACTTCGCGCAGGTTGGCAAGCATCGACTGGAACAGTTCAAACGCTTCGGTCTTGTATTCGTTCAGCGGGTCACGCTGGGCATAACCGCGGAAACCGACAACCGAGCGTAGATGGTCGAGATTGACCAGATGCTCACGCCATAGATTGTCCAGTGACTGCATGATGACCGATTTCTCGACATAGGTCATGATCTGCGGTCCGAACCGTTCGGCTTTCTCGGCAGCAGCTTTGTCGGCGGCTTCCTTGATGCGGCTTTCGAACTCTTCTTCTGCGATGCCTTCCTCCTTGGCCCAGTTCTCGACCGGCAGGTCGAGATTAAGCTTGGAGACGATATCTTCCTTCAGGCCGGCAATATCCCATTTTTCCGCATAAGCATCCTTGGGAATATGCAGTGCAACCATGTCCTCGATGACCTCATGGCGCATTTCGGCGACGGTCTCGGTCAGATCCTCTTCGTCCATCATTTCGAGACGCTGTTCAAAGATCACCTTGCGCTGATCGTTCATGACATCGTCGTATTTCAGAAGGTTCTTGCGGATCTCGAAATTGCGCGCTTCGACCTTTTTCTGCGCCTTCTCAAGTGCCTTGTTGATCCACGGATGGACAATCGCTTCGTCTTCCTTGAGGCCAAGCTTCTGCAACATGCTGTCCATGCGGTCGGAACCGAAGATGCGCATCAGATCGTCTTGCAGCGACAGGAAGAACTTCGAGCGACCGGGGTCACCCTGACGACCGGAACGGCCACGCAACTGGTTGTCGATGCGGCGGCTTTCATGGCGCTCGGTGGCGAGAACGTAAAGTCCGCCTGCTGCCAGAGCCTTTTCCTTCAGTTGCGCAATATCAGCCTTGATTTCCGCAATCTTGGCATCGCGTTCTGGCCCTTCCGGTAGATCGGTGAGTTCCTGACGAACGCGCATTTCCAGGTTGCCGCCAAGCTGAATGTCGGTGCCGCGACCGGCCATATTGGTGGCGATCGTGACTGTTCCCGGCACACCAGCCTGTGCGATGATATAGGCTTCCTGTTCGTGGTAGCGGGCGTTCAGGACCTGAAAGTCCTTGATGCCTTCCTTGCGAAGACGTTCGGCCAGTTGTTCCGATTTTTCGATTGAGGTGGTGCCGACGAGGATCGGCTGGCCCTTTTCGTAGGAGGCGCGGATATCGCGCACAATAGCGCGGTATTTTTCTTCGACGGTACGATAGACTTCGTCGTCTTCGTCGATGCGCTGCACCGGCAGATTGGTCGGGATCTCAAGGACTTCGAGGCCGTAAATATTGCCGAATTCTTCCGCTTCCGTCGCAGCCGTGCCGGTCATGCCCGACAGCTTGTTGTACATGCGGAAGTAGTTCTGGAAGGTGATCGAGGCCAGCGTCTGGTTTTCTGGCTGGATGGTCACGTGTTCCTTGGCTTCCAGCGCCTGGTGCAGTCCTTCCGAATAACGGCGGCCTGGCATCATGCGGCCGGTAAACTCATCGATAATGACGATTTCATCATTGCGGACGATATAGTCTTTGTCACGCTGGAACAATTTGTGCGCACGAAGCGCATTGTTCAGGTGGTGGACGACCGCGACATTCTCGATGTCATAGAGGCTTTCACCCTTGAGGTGGCCTGCGGCTTCCAAAAGCTGCTCGACCTTCTCTGTACCGACTTCGGTGAAAATTGCAGTCTTCTGCTTCTCGTCAATTTCAAAATCGTCCGGCTCGAGGGCAGGAATAAAGGTATCAATGAGATTGTAGAAGTCTGAGCGGTCTTCCAGCGGACCGGAAATGATAAGCGGTGTGCGCGCTTCGTCGATGAGGATCGAGTCCACTTCGTCGACAATGGCGTAATTGTGCGGGCGCTGCACCATCTGGGCGCGCTCATACTTCATGTTATCGCGCAGATAGTCGAAGCCAAGCTCGTTGTTGGTGCCGTAGGTAATATCGCAGGCATAGGCCGCGCGCCGCTCATCGTCATCAAGGCCATGCTTGATGACGCCAACGGTCAGACCGAGGAAGTTGTAGAGCTTGCCCATGGTTTCGGCGTCGCGAGTGGCGAGGTAGTCGTTCACCGTCACCACGTGCACGCCTTTGCCCTCAAGCGCATTGAGGTAGACCGGCAGGGTCGCCATCAAGGTCTTGCCTTCGCCGGTGCGCATTTCAGCGATGCCGCGTTCATGCAGGACCATGCCGCCGATAAGCTGCACGTCGAACGGGCGCATACCGAGCACGCGCTTCGCAGCTTCACGCGCTGTTGCGAAAGCGTCAGGCAGAAGAGAGTCGAGCGTTTTGCCGTTAGCCAGCGCCGCACGGAATTCGGCGGTCTTGGCCTGCAATTGCTCATCGGTAAGATTTTCGTAATTCTTCTCGATAGCAGTAATTTGATTAGCCCGCTGGCGCAGGGTTTTAACGCGGCGGTCATTAGATGAACCGAATATCTTGCGGGCGAAGCCGCCAAAGCTGACCATCACTGGTCCTTTCCTGTCCGTTCAGCCGGAAGCGCTTCCGGCAATGTCGAATGCTTTATTCACGCGTATTGAAACAATTGCAAGAAAACTGCGCTTCGAAAGCTGCCAGATACGGCGCGTTTCCGGCGCAATTACCCCGCCCCTTACTGGACGTAAAGCCGAAGGACAGATAAGAGGGGCTTCGGGCGATGTCAACGTTGCTCTAAAGGCTGGAAAACCTTTCCTTTGTTGCAATATTGGGGAGATCCGGGCCAAATTCCGCCGCATTCATCGGGCCGGTAGGCGGTCACGAAGGAGAGAATTCCATATGAAAGCCATTCTGAAAGCCCCTTATCGCAAGGTTCTCGCTGTCGTCGGCATGTCTCTGGCTGCCTCGGTGGCGATGGCAAGCTATTCAGGCGCCGCATTCGCACAGGGTGCCGAAAAGCCTGCTGCCGCACCGGCGGCAACCCCTGCAGAAAAGGAAGATCCGTCCAAGGTTCTGGCGACCGTCAACGGCAAGGACGTCACGGTTGGTGAAGTTGATCAGGCTGCAGGTGATCTCGATCCGCAGTTTTCGCGTCTTCCTGCCGATCAGCGCCGTCTGGCGGCACTTGCTGCCCTGATCGATATCAAGGCGATGGCTGGTGAAGCGGAAAAGGAAAAGCTCGATCAGTCTCAGGAATTCAAGGATCGGATGGAGTTTTTGCGTGAACGCGCTCTCCATAACGAATATTTCAAGGACGCCGTTGTCGACAAGATCAGCGATGCTGATGTGCGTGCGCGCTACGACAAGGAAATCGCAGCCATTCCGCCGCAGACCGAAGTGCGCGCGCGTCACATTCTCGTGAAGACCAAGGAAGAAGCCGAAGCAATCATCAAGAAGCTTGAAGGCGGCGCCAAGTTCGAGGATCTCGCCAAGGAAAATTCGACCGACGGGACGGCAGCCAACGGTGGCGATCTTGGTTATTTCAGCGAGGGCCAGATGGTGCCGGAGTTCGAAAAAGCCGCCTTTGCACTTAAGCCCGGTGAATACACCAAGGAGCCGGTCCAGACCCAGTTCGGCTTCCACGTGATCCAGCTGGAAGACCGTCGCACCAAGCAGCCGCCAGCATTCGATCAGGTCAAGGACCAGATCCGTTCGATCATCATGCGCGAGCGTTATGTCGAGACAGTCAAGAAGCTGCGTGACGGCATGAAGATTGACTACAAGGACCCGGCTGTCGAGAAAGCCATGAAGGACGCTGCAGCAGCCCAGGAAGGCGCGGACAAGGATGAGGCGCCGGAAGAAGCTGCTCCACAGCAGTAAATCTCGCTTCAAGCATCAATGCCCCGGCTTGCCGGGGCGTTTTTTATTTCCATCGTGCGTTTCCCGCTTGATTTTGGACTGCAAACCTTTCCAATGCGCGCGTCATACTTTGAATCCGAAAGCTGTAGCGCCGTTCTCAGGCCATTACGGTTTTCGGGTTCTCTACGAAACCGCATCCCATTGAGGCACATATGTCCGCGTCTGTTTCTCCGCTTGCTCCAAAACACTACCCCACAATGCCGGTCGTCCATGGCGTGCGCATCGCCACCGCCGCTGCCGGGATCAAGTATCAGGGGCGAACGGATGTGATGTTGATGGTGTTCGACCGACCGGCCGAAGCCGCAGGTGTCTTCACGCGTTCGCTCTGCCCATCGGCGCCAGTTGATTTCTGCCGTCGCAATCTCGTGCACGGAAAAGCCCGCGCGGTCGTCGTCAATTCCGGCAACGCCAATGCCTTCACCGGCGCGAAGGGACGGGAAGCGACGGAAGCAACGGCGGAAGCCGCCGCCAAAGCGGTTGGCTGCGCCACAACGGATGTCTTTCTGGCTTCAACCGGCGTGATCGGCGAGCCGCTCGATGCTGCCAAGTTCGCGCATCTGCTCGGCGACATGAACAAGGACGCAGTCGAGGATTTCTGGACGGAAGCCGCCAAGGCAATCATGACCACGGATACCTATCCTAAGGTCGCGACCGAAACGGTGTTGCTCGGTCAGGTGCCGGTCACGATCAACGGTATCGCCAAGGGCGCAGGCATGATTGCACCGGATATGGCAACGATGCTTTCCTTCGTGGTCACCGATGCACCGATCAGGGCTGACGTCTTGCAGCACCTGCTTTCCAAAGGCGTTGGCTCGACCTTCAACGCCGTCACGGTGGATAGTGACACGTCCACGTCGGATACGCTGATGCTGTTCGCGACCGGTACGGCCGCAGAACGCGGCGCACCTGAAATCACTGATCCTGCTGACAAGCGTCTTGGCGATTTCAAGAAAGCGCTAGGCCGCCTCCTGAAATCGCTGGCGCTGCAGGTCGTGCGCGATGGCGAGGGCGCACGCAAGATGGTGGAAGTCGAGGTGATTGGCGCAAAGTCTACGGCTTCAGCTAAGAAGATCGCGCTTTCTATTGCCAATTCACCGCTGGTCAAGACGGCTGTTGCCGGCGAAGATGCCAATTGGGGGCGCGTCGTCATGGCGGTTGGCAAGGCTGGCGAGCCCGCCGACCGTGACTTGCTCGCGATCTGGTTCGGCGATATTCGCGTTGCGTATCAGGGCGAGCGTGACCCGGCCTATTCGGAAGCAGCGACGTCCGCCTACATGCAGGGTGAGGATATTCGCATTCGCGTGGATTTAGGGTTGGGCAAGGGCAAGGCCACAGTCTGGACCTGCGACCTCACAAAGGAATACGTCGCCATCAATGGCGATTATAGAAGTTGATCGAAACAATGGAAAAGCCCAGCATCCCGAGTCTTGCTATCGTTCGTCAGCTTGAAGCCGTCGGCTTTCGGGCCTGGCCCGCTACGTCGGTTCACTATGACGGCACATGGGCGATACGTATGACTGCAGCGCATCCATCCCGGCGTCTCAACTCGATCAATCCGCTTGATCCGGGTGACACGCGCGATATTCCCACGCGTGTGGAACTGGCAGCACAGCGGTTTCGCGCCTATGGTCGTGTTCCCTGCTTCAGGCTTTCGCCGCTCGCACCGCGCGAGCTTGAGGATTATCTCGAAGGGCTTGGCTGGAAGCGCCGTGACGAAACCATCGTGATGACGGCCAATCTCGAGGAAATCGACCTTTCAGGCGCTATCGACCAGATTCCCTTGAAGGATATCGGACGTTTCGTGGATGCCTCGCTTTCGATCCATGAAAGACCGGAGGATATGCGTCCCGGATTTTCCGAACTTCTCAACAGCGTTCGCCCGAACAAGGGCATGTTCGTGCTGGAGGAAGGCGGACGCGCCGTGTCCAACCTGCTTTGCGTACAGGACGGTGTGATGGCGGGTCTGTTTGATGTCGGAACTCTGCGCGATGCAAGGCGCAAGGGACATGGGCACGCGATCGTCGGTTCTGCGCTCAAATGGGCCGCAAAGCTCGGTGCGAAGACAGCATGGCTGCAGATCGAGGCGGATAATGTCGCTGGACTTGCGCTTTACGAGAGCTTCAGCTTTCAGGAAGCCTATCGCTATGCCTATCGGGAGAGCAACGAGAAATGACCGAGGTGAAGGAACGCCGGATTCTTCTGGTCGCGGCATGCGCATTGGTGGATTCGGATGGCCGTGTTCTGTTGACGCAGCGCCCGGAAGGCAAGCAGCTTGCCGGGCTCTGGGAGTTTCCGGGCGGTAAGGTGGAGCCGGGCGAAACACCGGAAGAAACGCTGATCCGCGAGTTGCAGGAAGAAATCGGCATCACCACGAAGGTCGCCTGCCTTGCGCCGCTGACATTCGCTAGCCACACCTATGATGACTTCCACCTGCTCATGCCGCTCTATATCTGTCGCCGGTATGAAGGCATTGCGCGAGGGCTCGAAGGGCAGGCGCTGAAATGGGTTCGCCCCAAAGATATGCGCGACTATCCGATGCCGCCAGCCGACGAACCGCTGATTCCGTTCCTGCTTGATCTTCTGTAGACGGGCCTGTGGCCACCACTGTGGAAAAAGCCGGCAATTTCTTGTGATTCCGCTAGTCGGTTAATCTATGATTCACTCCGTTGAGGTATTCTCCTTTGGAGCTACCTCGGAGTCTTGAAACATGAGTTTCGACAACAATTATTTTAGTGCTGATCACAATGAATATACGGCCAAGCCGCTAACCAAGGCCGGTCGCGGAATCCTGCGTGTTGTGTTGTTGTTCGGCTCTGCGGTTGTCGCTCTGGCTCTTATCATTGTGCCAGTGCTTAATGATCAGGCAAACAAGATCGCAGCGCAGTCCGTGTTCCCGGTCGGAATCGACCGCACCATGACTGGTTCGATCAAGCGTGATGACAACGCCCAGTCGCACCCGTCAGGCCAGACCTATACAGTGCGCAAGAGTGTGCTTCAGCCAAGCCCTGATTCAGTCTGCATCATCGAGACAGACGGTAGCCACCACGGTGACTGTTAGCCTTCTTTCGCATGTCTTTGTCCCCAAAACCGACTCTCGCTTTTTGGGATACATACTCTATTCTTCCTCAGCCCTTTTTAGCGCTTCCGCCAGCGATGTTTTTGCAGAGCCTGGCTTCAAAGGCTTTTGCTGCGATTCATGCGGCGCCCAGCCCGATAGCCAGATGATGGAGAAAGTGGCGCGGACACGTCCGTCTGGATCGGAAAAACGTTCGGCATAGATTTCAGCGGCACGTAGGAAAAGGCGTTTTGAAACCGGCTTTCGGGAGCGGTCGCGCAATATGTTCTGCATGCCCATGGCGCGGAGATCGGCCATCAGATTGAACAGCGAATCGTAGCGCACTGTGACATTATCGACGTCGGTCACAGGCAGGGCGAAGCCTGCACGTTGCAGAAGGCCGCCCACATCGCGCACATCTGGAAACGGGAAAATGCGCGGTGAGGCGCCGCCGGTCAGTTCGATTTCAGCCTGAAGAAGACTTTCGCGCAATTCACCCAGCGTCCCACTACCGCTCAGGGCTGCCAGAAAAAGCCCGTCCGGTTTCAGGGCGCGGGCGATCTGCACCATTGCGCCCGGTGTATCGTTGGTCGCGTGAAGCGCCATCAGCGACACTATAAGATCGGCACTGCCACCTTTCAGCGGCAGCATTTCCTCATCGCCCACAATAGCCGGAAACGGACCGCGCAAGAAATCCCTATCGCGTTCGATGCGAACAATCAGGTCGGCTTTGCCCGTCTGGGCGATGGCCGCAGCCGCCGGGCCAGTATGGCCAGCGAGATCGATAGCGAGGGGAAAACGGCGCTCCACAGCGTCAAGGCGGTCTGCGAGATCGTCGGCAATGCGCTGCAACAGGAAATCTGCACCAGGCTCGGCGCGCGCCAAGGCGCGACGGCGAAACGAGAGCAGGAGATCGCGATCAAAGATCGCGCTATCATCAGTCGCGGCAGGCATGGAATCCGTCTTCTCTTTCGCGCGAGGTTCAGTACAATCGTTGTGGGGATAGATGCATTCGAATGGGGGCGAATGCAATGGCGGATGATCATAGAACGCATCAAACCTTATTGCGTGGCGCGGGCGAACGGCTTCGGCGGTTTGCCAGAACGGCCGTTCGCTCGTCGGCGGATATGCTGTTTCCGCCGACATGTATCGGCTGCCGGATGCATGTATCTGAACCAGGGACGCTGTGCCCGAAATGCTGGCCGGAACTGCGGTTTATAGAAAAGCCCTATTGTCCCGTCCTGGGCATACCTTTCAGTCATGATTTCGGTGAGAACTTCATGAGTGCTGAAGCGATTGCTGATCCCCCGCCGTTCCGGCGTCTTCGGTCCGCCGTCCTGCATCGGGGCGCGGCGCAACGGATGGCAGTCTCGCTCAAGTTTCATGATCGGACCGATCTGGCCCCATGGATGGCGCGCTGGATGCAGCGCGCCGGGCGCGAATTGCTCGATGAATGTGATGTGATAGTGCCGGTGCCTCTGCATCGCTGGCGAT
This sequence comes from Ochrobactrum sp. CGA5, assembly GCF_006345815.1. Classification (GTDB taxonomy): domain Bacteria; phylum Pseudomonadota; class Alphaproteobacteria; order Rhizobiales; family Rhizobiaceae; genus Brucella. The sequence continues at coordinate 244,531 of NZ_VCIG01000007.1, forward strand.
TCTGGCAGCGGCGCTTCAACCAATCAGCGGAACTTGCCCGCGCTCTGGCGAAACTCGAAGCGAAACCCTTTGCACCGCAAGGCGTTAATCGTGTGCGCCGGACCGAGCAGCAGGTTGGCTTGGGTATCAAGGAGCGAAAGCGCAATGTGGACGGTGCATTTCGAGTGCCGCAGGAACACGAGATTCATGTCCGTGAGCGGCGGGTTCTGCTGATTGACGACGTCTATACCACCGGCGCTACGGTCAAGGCGGTGACCCGGGCATTGTTGCGCGGCGGAGCAAAAAGCGTGGATGTGCTGACGTTCAGCCGTGTTCTGCCGGATTGAACCAGAGATTTGGCTATACAGGCTCGTGAAAAGGGTCGGGGCTTCCAGATAGCGCCTTTGCCGCTTATATAGTGGCCAAAACAATTGGAGTTTACGATGGTTGATGTAACGATCTACACGCGCATCGGTTGCCCTTATTGCACCCGGGCGAAGGGTCTTCTGACCCGCAAGGGTGTTGCGTATAATGAAATCGATGCAGGCGCATCGCCGGAACTGCGCACCGAAATGCAGCAGCGTTCGGGCCGCAACACCTTCCCGCAGATCTTCGTCGGGCCTGTTCATGTCGGCGGTTGCGACGATCTTTTCGCGCTGGAAGATCAGGGTAAGCTGGACGGCCTGCTCAAGTCAGGCGAATTGGCTTAGAACTTAAGGGGAAACCAATGAGCATGTTCCGCGCCGCCGCAATACAGATGCGTTCGGGTACCGATGTTGTCCGCAACGTGGAGACCCTTGAAAAATTCGTCGCCGAGGCGGCGGCAAAAGGCGCGGATTATGTGCAATCGCCGGAAATGACCGGGGCGATGATGCGTGATCGGGCAGCTTTTCAGGCGAGCCTGCGGGACGAAGCCAATGATCTGGTTTTCAAGGCAGCTTCGGCATTGGCAGCAAAACACGGTATCTTCCTGCATATTGGTTCAACCGCTATCGATGCCGGTGACGGTAAGATTGCTAATCGCGCTGGAATTTTCACGCCTTCGGGTGAGAATCTTGTCACTTATGACAAGATTCATATGTTCGATGTCGATCTGGACAATGGTGAAAGCTGGCGCGAATCAGCGACCTATGAGCCGGGTCAGGAAACCATTGTTGCTGAACTGCCCTTCGCAAACCTTGGCATGGCGATTTGCTACGATATACGCTTTCCGCAATTGTTTCGTGCCCAGGCGCTTGCCGGCGCCAATGTGATCACCGGTCCGGCTGCTTTTACGAAACAGACCGGAGAAGCCCACTGGCATATCCTGCAGCGTGCGCGTGCCATCGAGAATGGTGCATTCCTGATTTCTGCTGCGCAGGGCGGCCTGCATGAGGACGGGCGGGAAACCTATGGTCACTCCCTCATTGTCTCGCCATGGGGCAAAATTCTCGCCGAAGCCGATCACGATGAACCGGGTGTCATTCTCGCCGACATTGACGTCACCGAGAGTGCGGCCGCACGCAGCAAGATACCGAACTTGAAGAATGCGCGGGAGTTCGACGTGCGAACTTGTTCCGCGAAACAGAAAGAGGACGCGTAAGTTCCATGATCCGCTTTTCGCTTCATTGCGATCAGGGCCATGAATTCGAGGGCTGGTTTCGCGACAATGCCGATTTTGACCGTCAGTCGGAAATGAAGCTCGTCGCCTGCCCGGTGTGCAATTCACAAGCCGTTCAGAAGTCGCTGATGGCGCCGGCTGTTTCGACAAGCCGCGGCAAGGAAAAGATTGCCATGGCGCTGGGTGACACGCAGAAGCAGATACTGGACGAAATGCGGGAATTGAGCCGCAAGGTTCGCGAGAATGCGGATTATGTCGGCGACAAGTTTGCCGAAGAAGCCCGGAAGATCCATTTCGGCGAGACCGAAACACGTGGTATCTATGGCGAAGCGTCGCGCGAGGATGTGCATTCGCTGCTTGAAGACGGTGTCGACGTTCTGCCGTTGCCGGTATTTCCAGAAGACAAGAACTGATTGCCCTACAGGAGACACGGCGCATGAGACTGATGGATTCTGCGCCTTTTCTGCTCATTGCAACCGGCACCTTGCTGGGTCTTATTCTGCCGCTTGGCAAGATCGCGGCGCAGGCCGGTATTCCGCCTGCGATCTGGACTTTTCTGTTCTCGGCGAGTGCGGGAATCATTCTGTTCGCTGTTCTTCGACTGCAGGGAAAGAAGATCGGCTTTTCAGGGGGGCGGCTGCGTTATTATATCTGCACCGCGTTCATCTCCTATGCCGTGCCCAATCTTCTCATTCTTTCTGCCATTCCGCGCCTTGGCGCGGGTTTCACCGGCATCATGTACACGCTCTCGCCGGTCATCACGCTTGTTCTTTCGATGGGGTTCGGACTGCGACGTCCCAACGCGCTCGGGATCGGCGGGATAGCCGCTGGATTTATCGGTGCAGTGATGGTGGCGATGACGCGTGGAGAAGTGGGTAAGCCAGCCGATCCATTGTGGATTGCAGCAGCATTGCTCATTCCGGTGTTTCTGGCCATCGGCAATGTCTATCGCACGCTCGACTGGCCGAAGAACTCTGATCCGACTGAACTTGCTGCGGGAAGCCATCTTGCATCGGCGCTGATGCTTTTTGCCGGTATATTCATATTCACCGGTCAGTTTCCGATCGAGATGCTTGCCTTCGCGCCATGGGCTGCGTTGATCCAGTCGATGGCATCGGCTGGCATGTTCGCCCTGTTCTTCCGGCTACAGGCAGTTGGCGGGCCGGTTTATCTCAGCCAGATCGGCTATGTAGCAGCGGCTCTGGGGCTCATTTCCGGAACACTATTTCTTGGCGAACATTATCCGCCTCTGACCTGGGTCGGGGCACTGGTCATTTGCGTGGGCGTTGCCATGACAACGCGCGCGCAAAAAGGTTGAGGATAAGAACGGATCAGGCGGGCCGTTCGGCAAGCACCATATAGTTCACATCCGTGTCGCGGGAGCGGCTCCAGCTGTCGGCCAGCGGATTGTAGGTCACGCCAAGCTTGTCGATGAGGCGCAGGCCGCCTTTCGCAAGTGCGGTTTCCAGCTCTTCCGGGCGAACCAGCTTTTCATATTGATGCGTGCCGCGCGGCAGCCAACGCAGCACATATTCCGCGCCGATGATGGCCAGACCGTACGCTTTGAGTGTACGGTTGATGGTGGCGACGAACATCAGTCCGCCGGGTTTCACCATTTCGCTGGTCGCAGACATGAACAGGTCGACATCGGAGACGTGCTCGACCACCTCCATGTTGAGTACGATGTCGAATTTTTCACCGGCTTCAGCCAGTGCTTCTGCTGTGGTTGCGCGATAATCGATGTCGAGACCACTTTGTGCGGCATGGATTTTAGCCACTTCGATATTGGTCGTGGAAGCATCCGCTCCGATGACGGTCGCACCCAGGCGCGCCATCGGCTCGCAGAGAAGCCCGCCGCCGCAGCCGATATCGAGCAGGCGCAGGCCTTCGAAGGGGCGCGGCGCATTGGGATCGCGATTGAATTTGGCGCAGATCTTTTCCTTGATATAGGCAAGCCGCGTCGGGTTGAACTTATGCAAGGGGCGAAACTTGCCCTGCGGATTCCACCATTCTGCAGCAATGCGCGAAAAATGCTCGATTTCCGAAGCGTCGATAGTGGTGCGGGCGGTCTCGGTCATTTCATTCTCCAGCGGCGGAAGCTTACGGTTCTGCTCTCAAGGTAGTACTCCAAAGTCAAGGAACAAATCAATTTTGCTCTCAAGAGGCTCGATACGAATCGCGGCCTTGCGGAAGCGTGGCATTTTAGCTATGTCACCCCGGGTTTGCCTGTCGCAACAATATAAGGTTTGGACGGGTGAGAGTGTAATTTTTCTAAACAGCGGGACGTAACCTTAAATGGCGCGCATCGTGATGAAATTCGGCGGCACTTCGGTGGCTGATCTGGAACGCATCTATAATGTGGCGCGCCACGTCAAACGCGAGGTCGAAGCGGGCAATCAGGTTGCCGTCGTCGTTTCGGCCATGTCCGGCAAGACCAACGAGCTGGTCGGCTGGGTGCAGAACATGCCGAAAGTCTGCGGCGCGAGCTCACCTTTCTATGATGCCCGTGAGTACGACACGATCGTCGCTTCCGGCGAGCAGGTGACGAGTGGTCTTCTGGCGATTGCGCTTCAGTCTATTGGCGTCGACGCGCGTTCGTGGCAGGGCTGGCAGATTCCGATCAAGACCGACAACGCCCATGGCGCCGCCCGCATTCAGGAAATCGACGGCTCGGAAATCATTCGCCGCATGGAAATGGGGCAGGTTGCCGTCGTTGCCGGTTTTCAGGGGCTCGGTCCCGACAATCGCGTTGCAACGCTCGGGCGCGGCGGTTCCGACACGTCCGCTGTCGCCATCGCTGCCGGCGTGAAGGCCGATCGTTGCGACATTTATACGGATGTGGATGGCGTCTACACCACCGACCCGCGCGTGGAGCCGAAGGCGAAGCGCCTTTCCAAGATTTCCTTTGAGGAAATGCTGGAAATGGCATCGCTTGGTGCCAAGGTTCTGCAGGTGCGTTCGGTCGAACTCGCCATGGTGCACAAGGTACGCACTTTTGTGCGCTCGAGCTTTACGGACCCAGATGCGCCGGGCATGGGTGATCCGATCAACCCGCCCGGAACCCTTATTTGCGACGAGGATGAAATCGTGGAACAGCAGGTCGTCACAGGTATCGCCTTTGCGAAGGATGAAGCTCAGATTTCGCTGCGGCGTGTGGCCGACCGGCCGGGCGTTTCGGCAGCTATTTTCGGGCCGCTCGCCGAAGAGCACATCAATGTCGATATGATCGTGCAGAATGTGTCGGAAGACGGCTCCAAGACCGACATGACTTTCACTATCCCGACCGGTGATATCGACAAGGCGCTGAAGGTGCTGGACAAGGTTAAGGGCGAGATCGGCTTTGACAATATCCAGTCCGAAACCGGCCTCGCCAAGATTTCGGTTATCGGCATCGGTATGCGCAGCCACGCTGGCGTTGCCGCCACCGCTTTCAAAGCATTGGCCGAAAAAGGCATCAATATCCGCGCGATCACAACGTCTGAGATCAAGATTTCGATCCTGATCGACGGCCCCTATGCGGAACTGGCCGTACGTACGCTGCATGCGGTCTATGGTCTCGACAAGTAACCAGCCAGTTTAGCTCCATTTTATAACGGTGCCGCGTAGCCGAAAGGGTGCGCGGCACTGCAACATTTTGCGAGCAGCGACTATTTGTTCTGGACGCGGCTGTCAAAAATGCTCACAAAGGTATTGGCGTAACGCTTCGCGGGCGGGTATTGGGATTCGGCTGGCGAAAGCACGTCAGCAACCCGAAAGGAGTCCCCGACGATCATGCGTGAGCTGACAACCGGTCCCCGCGTACTGCTCAAGCGGTTGCGCGAATTGATGGCAGAGCCGCTGGAACCGCAGGCGCGCCTCGACCGGATCGTTCGTGAAATTGCACAGAACATGGTCGCGGAAGTTTGCTCCTTCTACGTATTGCGCGCTGACGGCGTCCTCGAACTCTACGCGACCGAAGGTCTTAATCCGCAGGCAGTGCACCTTGCCCAGCTTCGCCTTGGTCAAGGGTTGGTCGGCACGATTGCCGCAAGCGCCCGTCCCCTTAATCTGACAGACGCGCAAAGCCATCCTGCCTTCGCCTATCTGCCGGAAACGGGTGAAGAAGCCTATAATTCTTTCCTCGGCGTTCCCGTTCTGCGCGCTGGCCGCACTTTGGGCGTTCTTGTCGTCCAGAACAAGACCAAGCGGGCGTATCGGGAAGACGAGGTTGAAGCACTTGAAACCACAGCTATGGTTCTTGCCGAAATCATCGCGACCGGCGATGGCCTGCGCCTTGCCCGTCCGGGTATAGAGCTTGATCTCGGTCGTCCGATGAGCGTGACAGGACAGGCTTTCAACGACGGTATTGGCCTTGGCCATGTCGTGCTGCATGAGCCGCGTATCGTCGTCACCAATCTTTTCAACGAGGACAGCGAAGCGGAGCTGAACCGGCTGGACGAGGCGCTCGGCAGCCTGCGTATATCGATCGATGATATGCTGTCGCGCCGCGATGTGGCGGTGGAAGGCGAGCATCGCGAAGTGCTTGAAGCCTATCGCATGTTTGCCCATGACCGTGGCTGGGTGCGGCGTCTGGAAGAAGCCATTCACAACGGTCTGACTGCCGAAGCGGCGGTCGAAAAGGTACAGAGCGATACGCGTGCGCGCATGGTTCATCTGACCGATCCCTATATGCGTGAGCGGCTTTCGGATTTCGATGATCTTGCGAACCGTCTGCTGCGCCAGCTCATGGGGCATGACATCAAGACCATCGCCGAATCGCTCGTCAAGGACGCGATCATCGTCGCCCGTTCCATGGGGGCTGCCGAACTTCTGGATTACCCGCGTGAGCGCTTGCGCGGCGTCGTTCTTGAAGACGGTGCAGCCACGAGCCATGTTGTGATCGTGGCCCGTGCAATGGGCATTCCGGTGGTCGGCCAGGCCAAGGGCATTGTATCCATGGCCGAGAACAACGACGCGGCAATTGTCGATGGCGATGAAGGCATCATGCATCTGCGCCCGCAGTCCGATCTGGAAACGGCTTATGCCGAAAAGGTTCGGTTCAGGGCGCGGCGTCAGGCCCATTACCGTGAGTTGCGGGATAAGCCATCGGTCACGAAGGATGGTGTCGACATCTCGCTTCTGATGAACGCAGGGCTTCTCGTCGATCTGCCGCAATTGTCGGCTTCGGGTGCGGCAGGAATTGGGCTGTTTCGCACCGAGCTTCAGTTCATGGTGGCTTCCACCTTCCCACGGGCCGAGCAGCAGGAACGTCTTTATCGTTCGGTCATTGAGGCGGCAGGCGACAAGCCTGTGACTTTTCGGACGCTGGATATCGGCGGAGACAAGGTTCTCCCTTATTTCAGTTCGACAGTGCAGGAAGAGAATCCGGCACTCGGCTGGCGCGCCATCCGTTTGACGCTTGATCGTCCGGGGCTGTTGCGTACCCAGTTAAGGGCGCTTTTGAAGGCGGCGGGTGGACGCGAGTTGAAAATCCTGCTGCCGATGATCACCGAGGTCAGCGAAGTAAAGGCCGCGCGCGAAATCATTGATCGCGAAGTCCGTCATTTGTCGCGCTTTGCTCACCAATTGCCGATGTGCCTGAAGCTTGGCGCGATGGTCGAGGTTCCGTCACTGCTGTGGCAGCTTGAGGAATTGATGTCGCTTGTCGATTTCGTTTCGGTTGGCTCGAACGATCTATTTCAGTTCCTGATGGCGACAGATCGCGGCAACTCGCTGATGTCTGGTCGCTTTGACCAGCTTTCGCCTGCGTTCTTGCGGGCACTGCGCCATATCGTGGAAACCGGCAATCGCCACGGCAAGCCAGTCACTCTATGCGGCGAGATGGCCAGCAAGCCGCTACCAGCTATGGCGCTGGTCGGTATCGGGTTTCGGTCGATCTCTATGTCGGCGGCAGCAATCGGTCCGGTCAAGGCGATGCTCGATGCGCTGGATGCTGGCAAGCTCGCAACCTTGCTGGCGGAGGAGCTGGACAAGCCCAACAGTGCGCATTCGTTGCGCGAACTGTTGATGCGATTTGCCGAAGACAACGATATTCCGTTATAGCGAAACAGATTGATCTGACTGAACGGTCGCGGTGCAGGAGCGCGCGGCGTTTCGTTTTGCATTCTTGCACGCCGCTGACAATTTTTAGGACATGACATGATCGCATTGCCGCAGGACCGGATGGACCAGCTCTTGAAGCGGTTCTCGATGATCGAAAGCCAGATGGCCAACAATCCGGATTCGGAAACCTATGTGAAGCTCGCCTCGGAATATTCCGAGCTGCAGGAGGTGGTCGGCAAGATTCGCGAACTGACCGACGCCCGCAAAGAAGCTGTTGACCTGGCGGCTATGCGTGACGATGCCTCAACGGATGCGGAGATGCGTGCACTTGCGGTGGAAGAGCTGCCGGAAGTCGAACGGCGCGTCGAAACCCTGGCGGAGGAAGTGCAGATTCTGCTGTTGCCGAAGGACGCCGCCGACGAGAAGAATGCGATCCTCGAAATTCGCGCCGGTACCGGCGGTCTGGAAGCCGCGCTCTTCGCTGGCGACCTGTTCCGCATGTATGAGCGATATGCTGCCGAAAAAGGCTGGCGGGTCGAACTGGTTTCGGCCAGCGAAGGCGATGCCGGTGGTTACAAGGAAATCATCGCTACCGTTTCGGGCAAGGGCGTGTTCTCCAAGCTCAAGTTTGAATCGGGGGTGCACCGCGTGCAGCGCGTGCCGGAAACGGAAGCTGGCGGACGCATCCATACGTCGGCGGCAACTGTCGCGGTTTTGCCCGAGGCTGAGGACATTGATATCGAGATTCGTAACGAGGATATTCGTATCGATACGATGCGGGCATCAGGCGCCGGTGGCCAGCACGTGAACACGACTGACTCGGCGGTTCGCATTACGCACATCCCGACCGGCATCATGGTCGTTCAGGCTGAAAAATCCCAGCACCAGAACCGCGCCCGCGCCATGCAGATTCTCCGTGCACGCCTTTACGATATGGAGCGCCAGAAGGCCGAAACCGAACGTTCTGAATCGCGCCGCAGCCAAGTCGGCTCGGGTGATCGTTCGGAGCGTATCCGCACTTATAATTTCCCGCAGGGACGGGTCACCGATCATCGCATCAATCTGACGCTCTACAAGCTCGACCGGGTTATGGAAGGCGATCTGGACGAACTGGTCGATGCGCTGATTTCCGATCATCAGACCGCGCTCCTCACGGAACTGGGCCAGTAAAAGTGAGTGGGATTCGTCTCGACCTTCTGATGACCGATGCACGGGCGAGGCTTCGTGCGGCGGAACTGGATACGCCGGACCTCGACGCGCGGATTCTGGTCGAATGGGCAACGGGCAAGACGCGGCTTGATCTGATATCCGCACCGGAGCAATTCGTGGATTCCGCTGCCGTTGAGGCGCTTTCCGATGCTCTGGACCGCCGCGAGAAGGGTGAACCGGTTCACCGAATCATGGGCATTCGCGAGTTTTTCGGCCTGCCTTTCCGGCTCTCCCCTGCGACGCTTGAACCGCGCCCTGACACAGAAGTTCTGGTGGAACTGGTCATTCCGGCACTGGAGGAGATTGCGGTACAGAACGGCACGCTTGAGCTGCTTGATATGGGTACCGGAACGGGCGCCATTATCATTTCGCTTTTGCATCGCTTCGAGCGCGCGCACGGCATCGGTCTCGATATGGCGGAAGGTGCGCTTGCAATGGCGCGAATCAATGCTGTCGCCAATGGCGTGGGCGACCGTTTTGCAGCGCTGAAAAGCGACTGGTTCCAGAATGTAAGCGGGCGTTTTCATCTGATCGTCTCAAATCCGCCCTATATTCCGCATGAAGACATTGCAGGACTGTCGCGTGAAGTGCGCGAACATGATCCTCTCGCCGCCCTTGACGGCGGCGCCGACGGACTGAATTTCTACAGAGCCCTTGCGCAGAAGGCGGCAGATCACCTATATAAAGATGGAATGGTTGCCGTAGAGATCGGCGCCGGACAATTCCAGGATGTCCAAGCGCTGTTTGAAAGCGCAGGTTTTTCTCTCGCAGGCGATGCGAGCGATCTAGGCGGCCACAGAAGGGCCATGCTTTTCGCGCACAGATCAAATACGTAATTTTGATGCGGTCAACCGCTAAAAAAACACTTGGAATTTGCGGCGAAGCCGTTTAGTTTCCGGCCACCGTATACAGCCAGAATGGTTTTGCCCGCTGATGGGCGGTGGCGGAAATGCTCCATGACGATTTTTGGTCATGCTCCCTGGAGGGTTCTTTGGGGATGGCTTGTGCGGAAGTACACGACTTTCAAGCATAATCTCGAAGAGCAAAGCTCTTGGGAATGGTTATGTATTAATGCAACCGCGGAGTTTCGGTGACCCATAGAGGTGTACCTAACTCAGGAGCACTCGATTTGTGGGAAGTTTTTAGGGCGTACTTCCTCCATGGCTCGATAGCGTGAAACCGGTAGCTTATTGGCTGCGGAGTTTCTACGCCCTTTAATCTGAAAAGAGATGAATATGAGGCCAGCACAGCAGAACAGGCGCATGCGCGGACGGGGGAATAACAATAACAACAACAACCGCAAGGGCCCCAATCCTCTGTCGCGCAATTACGAAAGCAATGGTCCGGATGTGAAAATCCGTGGCAATGCGCAACATATTGCAGAAAAATACTCAGCACTTGCGCGGGACGCACAGGCGTCTGGCGATCGCGTGATGGCAGAAAACTATCTTCAGCACGCTGAACATTACAATCGCATCATCATGGCGGCCATGGCGCAGAATCCGGTGCCGCTCCAGCGCGAAGAAACCTTCGACGATGACGGCTCGGATGATGAGGAAACAGGTTTCACGCCTGTTGCAGCACAGCAGCAGCCAGTCAATGGCTCCGGCCCGCAGCCGGTTATAGAAGGTACGCCTGCCGAGGTCGTTTACGGCGAAGATGGTGGCGAGCCGGTAAAGTCCGGTGAGGGGCGCCAGCAGCCGCGGGAACGCGACAATCGCGATCGTCGTCTCGGCCGTGGCCGCCGGCCGCAGCGTGAGCGTTTTAACGCCGACGAGCGTGCGGATGAACAGCCGCAGGAAAAGCAGGATCAGCCGGTGGCCGTAGGGGCTTCTGCTCCGGTTGAAGTCGTGGCCGAGCAGGCAGCGCCCGCGGTCGTCGAAGCCGCTCCCACTGGCAATGCGGCTCCCGCCGAGGAAGCCGCGCCACGTCGCGCCACGCGTCGTCCGGGCCGCCCACGTCGTGCCGCCAAGGACAGCGGTGACGAGACGCCGGTAACGGAACCTGCAAACTCCGACGCCTAGTTGTCACTTCACATTCGAGTTTAAAATGGCGCGGTTTCCGCGCCATTTTTATTTGGTTCCGCAAGTACCTGTAACCCTTGCCGAAACCCGGCCATCGTCCCATATGCTGTCTTGGAAAGAAGTCCGCCCACTGTGGGGGCTTCGTCACCATACATCTTCCGGTGCCGCTTGACGGGCTGGAAGGCAAAGGAGACATCATGAATATCGAGAAATATACGGAACGCGTACGGGGCTTTATCCAGTCTGCACAGACTTTCGCGCTGTCGTCCGGTAACCAGCAGTTCACACCAGAGCACGTTTTGAAGGTTCTTGTCGATGACGACGAAGGACTTGCCTCGTCTCTAATCGAACGCGCGGGCGGACGCATAGCCGATGTACGCATCGGACTGCAGAACGCGCTCGAAAAGCTGCCAAAAGTGACGGGCGGCAACGATCAGCTTTATTTATCGCAGCCGCTTGCCAAGGTCTTCTCGCTTGCCGAGGAACTTGCCAGCAAGGCCGGTGACAGTTTCGTCACCGTCGAGCGTCTTCTGACCGCGCTGGCGATGGAGAAATCCGCAAAGACGTCTGAAATTCTTTCTGCTGCCGGTGTGACCCCGACGGCGCTCAACAAGGCCATAAACGACATGCGCAAAGGCCGTACCGCCGATTCGGCGTCCGCTGAAAGCAATTATGATGCGTTGAAAAAATACGCCCGCGATCTGACCGAAGATGCGCGTTCCGGCAAGCTCGACCCTGTAATCGGTCGCGACGAGGAAATCCGGCGCACAATTCAGGTTCTTTCACGCCGTACCAAGAACAATCCGGTTCTGATCGGTGAGCCGGGCGTCGGCAAGACCGCAATCGCGGAAGGTCTCGCGCTTCGCATTGTCAATGGCGACGTGCCCGAATCGTTGAAGGACAAGCAGTTGATGGCACTCGATATGGGCGCGCTGATTGCCGGCGCCAAATATCGCGGTGAGTTTGAAGAGCGTCTGAAAGCTGTGCTTTCGGAAGTGCAGACGGCTGCCGGCCAGATCATCCTCTTCATCGATGAAATGCACACGCTTGTCGGCGCCGGTAAATCCGATGGTGCAATGGATGCATCGAACCTTTTGAAGCCTGCTCTCGCACGTGGTGAGCTGCACTGCGTCGGCGCAACCACGCTGGAAGAATACCGCAAATATGTCGAGAAGGACGCAGCGCTTGCCCGTCGCTTTCAGCCAGTATTTGTCGATGAGCCCACCGTTGAGGATACGATTTCAATCCTGCGTGGTCTGAAGGAAAAATACGAGCAGCACCACAAGGTGCGCGTTTCGGATTCGGCTCTGGTTGCTGCGGCAACCCTGTCGAACCGTTATATCACCGATCGTTTCTTGCCGGACAAGGCCATTGACCTTGTCGATGAGGCGGCATCGCGGCTGCGCATGCAGGTTGATTCCAAGCCGGAAGAGCTGGATGAAATTGATCGTCGCATTATGCAGTTGAAAATCGAGCGCGAAGCGCTGAAGGTTGAAACCGATGCGGCTTCCAAAGATCGTTTCCAGCGCCTGGAAAAGGAGCTGACCGATCTGGAGGAAGAATCGGCGGAGCTGACGTCGAAGTGGCAGTCTGAAAAGCAGAAGCTCGGGCTTGCCGCCGACCTCAAGCGCCAGCTCGAAGAGGCACGTAATGCTCTGGCCATCGCACAGCGCAGCGGTGAGTTCCAGAAGGCGGGTGAACTGGCCTATGGAAAGATTCCGCAGCTTGAAAAGCAGCTTGTCGAAGCGGAAAGTCAGGAAAACAAGGGTTCTCTGCTTGAAGAAACCGTTACGCCAGACCACGTGGCACAGATCATTTCGCGTTGGACCGGTATTCCGGTCGACCGGATGCTGGAAGGTGAACGTGAGAAGCTGCTGCGTATGGAAGACGAACTCGCAAAGCGGGTCGTCGGACAGGGTGAGGCGGTGCAGGCCATCTCGAAAGCTGTTCGCCGTGCGCGCGCCGGACTTCAGGATCCCAATCGGCCTATCGGTTCATTCATCTTCCTAGGTCCTACGGGCGTTGGCAAGACGGAGCTGACCAAGGCGCTCGCCGGATTCCTCTTCCAGGATGACACCGCCATGGTTCGCATCGACATGTCGGAATTCATGGAAAAGCATTCCGTGAGCCGACTGATCGGGGCGCCTCCCGGCTATGTGGGCTACGAAGAAGGCGGCGTTCTGACGGAAGCCGTTCGCCGCAGGCCTTATCAGGTGATCCTGTTCGACGAGATCGAAAAGGCACATCCGGATGTGTTTAACGTGCTGTTGCAGGTGCTGGATGACGGACGCTTGACTGACGGACAGGGCCGAACGGTCGATTTCCGCAATACGGTCATCATCATGACCTCGAATCTTGGCGCCGAATATCTCGTCAATCTTGGCGAAAAAGACGATGTCGAGTCGGTTCGTGACGAAGTGATGGGCGTGGTGCGGGCTGCCTTCCGTCCAGAGTTCTTGAACCGTGTCGACGAAATCATCCTGTTCCACCGGCTGCGCCGCGAAGACATGGGGGCGATTGTCGATATCCAGATGCAGCGTCTCCAGATGCTTCTGAGCGATCGTAAGATCGTGCTGCAACTTGAAGAAGATGCACGCGAATGGCTCGCCAACAAGGGTTACGACCCGGCCTATGGCGCACGCCCGCTGAAGCGTGTCATTCAGAAGGAAGTTCAGGACCCGCTCGCCGAGCGCATTCTTCTGGGCGATATTCTGGATGGTTCCATCGTCAAGATTAGCGCCGGGTCGGACAGGCTCACCTTCCGTCCGGTTGGTGGTGCGCGTGAGGACGAAGGTCAGAAGGTTGACGAGAGCGCCTGAACTCTCATGAGTTGAATACCATTGGCGTCGCGACCGGATAGGTTGCGGCGCCTTTTCCATGTTTGGCCTGACAAGTTTTTCAGCTTTCCTTCTATGTCGGCCATTTTCATGTCCAGTTCATCTGGCATCTGCTCTCTCAGCTAATCAGTTGTTAATCATATTCGCGGCATCCATGATCTCTCGATCACCCAGGGCACTCTTCATGGCGCATTATATACGCATGCTTCGTTTCGCTTTGTTTGCTTCCGTTGCGGCAACCGCTGTCGACGGCGTAGCGCGCGCAGAGGAAGGCAATTCTGCACTGGCTGCCGAACGCCCGGTACAGCTTGCGCAGCTTTATGATCCTGGTGAAGAGATTTATCATGATCGCCGGGTGCGGGTCTTCATCGATCAGTATGGCCGCCGCGTTACTATGGATCGTCGCGGGCGTATTCTCAGCGTCGAGGATGCCAATACTTATGATCCGTACGCCTATGACCGTCGGGTGCGCCGTGCGCCGCAGCCAGATGACAACTGGACGCTAGATGGTCCGGTCGATGGTGGAGCGCCCTATGACGGTTTCGGTAATGTGCCCGAAGACCCGAACTATTACCCCGAGGCTCCGGCGGCACCCCAATATGGTGGCAACCGGGATGGACAGGTGCAGCGGTCGGAATTGCCTCCGGCAGCCGATCAGTATCCCGACAATACCAACACCAATTCAGCCAGTGCGAATCCGGGCTATGAGCGTCGGCAGGATTATGGCCAGCCGGGTTATGAACAGCCAAGGAGCGTTCCCAATCCGGGCGACATGACCCCGGCAATCGAAATGCCGAAGGGGCAAGGCGCAAAGGCAAAGATCGCAGCCTATCAGATACTTCTCGACCGTGCCGGTGCATCGCCCGGCGTTATTGATGGTCGTTCAGGCAGCAATGTCGATAAGGCCGCTGCCGCTTACGGCGAACTGACCGGGAAGTCGATCAATCCGACAGACGAAGCGGCTGTCAATGCGGAGCTGGAAGCTACAGGCGGTCCAGCCTTTACCGAATACACCATCACCAACGAGGATGTGGGGCGGCAATATGTTGCCTCTATCCCGGAAGATTACGCCCACAAGGCGCAGTTGCCAGCAATGGCCTATACCTCGGTTACCGAAATGCTCGGCGAAAAGTTTCATATAGACGAGGCCTATCTGAAAGAAATCAATCCCGGCGTGAACTTCAACCAGCCGGGCTCGATTGTTAAGATCCCCAATCTTGGCAAGCCTGTCCGCACAAAGGTGGCTCGCATTATTGCCGACAAGCGACGCAAGCAGGTTCGTGGCTACGACGAATCGGGGAGACTTGTCGTTGCCTATCCTTCGACGATCGGTTCGTCGGACAATCCGTCACCTTCCGGCCTTGTTCAGGTCGAGCGCATCGCGATCAATCCGAACTATACCTACAATCCGAAGATTAACTTCAAGCAGGGCAACAACGACAAGGTCCTGACCATTCCGCCTGGACCGAATGGCCCTGTCGGTACGGTCTGGATCGCGCTTTCCAAGCCGACCTACGGCATTCATGGCACGCCCGAACCGTCACGAATCGGCAAGACGTCGAGCCACGGCTGTGTGCGATTGACCAATTGGGATGCAGAAGAGCTGGCAAAGCTGGTGAAGCCCGGCGTCACGGTGGAGTTCACCGAATAAAGCCCTATGGTTCTGCGGAAAGGCCGGATTACTTCTGGCCTTTTCAGCTCTTGACCGATCCGTTCGACGCGAGCTTCGTGCCGTTTGCATCGCTGTTCAAGAGTGTGTCGATGCGATCCCGTTCCTGCTTGAAGGCTTCGAGTTCTTTGCCTGAAAGCGCCTTGTTGTCCGGCAGACGGATGCGCAGCGGATCGACTTTGGTGCCGTTCACGATCAGCTCGTAGTGAAGATGAGGGCCTGTCGAAAGCCCCGTCGATCCCACATAGCCGATTACCTGTCCCTGTCGTACCCGCGCACCTGCGGTAACACCTCGGGCGATAGCGTTCTGGTGGCTGTAGCTGCTCACATATCCATTGGCATGGCGAATCAAGGTCTGGTTGCCATAGCCATTGGTCCAGCCTGCCTTTTCCACCACGCCATTACCGGATGCGATGATCGGCGTGCCGCGCGGTGCGGCCCAGTCAACGCCGGTGTGCATGCGGCTATAGCCAAGGATCGGATGGCGGCGCATACCGAATGGCGAGCGGAAGACACCGTTGGGAACCGGATTGCGAAGCAGGAACTGCTTAGCGCTTTTACCGTCTCGATTGAAATAATCGACGCTGCCGTCCGGTGCCTGATAGCGATAGAATTTACGGGTTGTTCCTCCCAAATTGGCCGAAACATAAAGAAGCTGCGAATCAACCTCTGGTTTGTCGGGGTCGTCCGGCAGTGAGAAGAATGCGTCGATCTGGTCGCTCGGCGAAAGCCGCGACTGCAGATCGACATCACTTGCCAGCATCTTGACGAGTTGTTCGCGCATCGTCTCCGACATGCCGTAGGCGAGCGCTGCGCGACTGATCCCGTCATAGACACTCGGCAAGTTGCCTCGAATGGCTGTCGGTAGGGCATTGCCATCAAAAGCCGTCTGAAGAAGCGGTGTCTGTTCCGGCTCGTCGGAGGGGACATATTGCCCCCGGTCATTGAGAGCAACCGTCACCAGATGGGTGGTACGATTGTAGATACTTGCGCGCACGATGCGATCAACACCCTCTTGCGTCTCGGTGCCGACGCGCAGCACCGTGCCTTCCTTGAGGCGCGGTGAGTTCATTAGCTTGGCAAGAGAGCCGGCCATGTTCTCGGCGTCGTTGCCAGTATAGCCAGCGTCCTTGAGTGCCTGCGCGATTTCGGTCGTCTGGCGGAAGGGAATCAATTCTTCAGAAAAACCTTCACCAACTGCGTCGTCATCGCCGCGCTGGGCGACGCTCACATTTTCCTGCGTAATCTTCACACCAAGCGCAGGCCCGAGGGCAAACGGAGAGTCGGCGCCACCGAAGCGGGCGGGGTCAATATAATGAAGCGAAGCAACTTGGACGTCGCCGTCAGTCAGAAGGCCGCCAGTATTGCGCACAACCTTCTCCACCTCGTCGACGGTAAGGTCGCTGGATGCGTCGAATGTAGCACTGTTCAACGGAAAATCGACGACATGCAAGCTGACTTCGCTTTCGACCTTGGCGCCATAAATCTGACCGGCATCAGCAGGTTGCGGTGCAGCAGGGCCTTCGGAAAACACGGTCAAAGCGTCAAAGGCCGGATATTTGCGGCTGGTCGGATGATCGACCGCGAGAGCCATGCTGACAAATTCAAACGGCCGCGTGCGGATGACTTCGCGATCGCCCACTTTCTGCATTGTCGAAAGATCGAAACGGCGCCGATCGCGCGCCTTCTGTTGCGAGACCGTGCTGACGACACGTCCGCCCTTGGTAACGGCGGCTTCGTCGTTCGCGCCGGGCATATCGTCTTGGGCAAGAATTTCTGGTGGGGTCGCTAGTTGTTCACGCCCATCCAGAGCAGCAAACAACGCGACACCGATCAACATACAAGATGTAACACCGGTCAGGAAGGTTCCAGCAAGCCATCGGGCAGAAACTTCACGACGATCCGGTGGCCGTCGCCGTCCGCCCACACTCAGCGGAGGCTCATCACCCGGATCGAGATTGTTCGGCCCCATTTCTTTCATACTGCTGCAGCCGGTCCTTCTTTACGACGGATCGCACAAAACGTGCTTGAAATCGTGTGTTAGAGAAGCGGGCGAACCGCCAATCCGGTGGTATGGTGTCTTCCAATCTGTCGGAAGGGCTCCCAAACGAGCATGTGAGTTTTGCCTGCCCAAGAAACGTAAGTCAACGACAAGCCTGTAAGCTCACGATTTCCACAATCGTATACGAGCGGTTGCTAAGCCATGGGGCGTGGCGGGTTTCAAAAGTCTCGCGAAAACTATTCGGGTAATAAGGCCGGTTTAAGGCCCTCCCAACTACGGTGGGGGCGATGAGTGCCCCATAATATAAGGCAAATACGGGGAAAACCGACGGTTTGTGGAAAGTTGTCAAAAAAACATCAAAAAACTTCATCGGCGCTGTTGACAGATATGAGGGCTCGCCCCTATATACGCCTCCACAACGATGGCGGCGACGCTGCTAGCGGCAGGTTGATGCGTCCATGTTGTTGGTTGAAAGGGTTGGGTTTATACTTGGCTTGAGTAGATTTTTCGCATTGACGGGGCTTTTGTTCTGTTGATGTGTGGAGAAAAGAACGGCGATTAAGTTTGTGATTTTCTTCAAAAAAACGGGTTGACACGCTGAACGGTGTGGACTAGATACCCGGCACCGCTGAGACGGAGCGCAGACGAGATTGAGACTTGAGGGCCGGATGG
>NZ_VCIG01000008.1 GCF_006345815.1 Ochrobactrum sp. CGA5
CGCTTGGATACAAGCCACCGGCACCCGAGGCCATCATCTGGCCTGCGCCAGCAAGCGGAGCAGCACCGTCATCTGCCCAGGCAATAGCCCCAAGGCCGAACATGAACTAAGATTGAAACCGGACCACCCTATGGGGTCAGGCCAACAATTTATCTGCCTTGACATCTCATTAAAAGATACATTCTGTTTATACTTCAAACCCATTGGGAATCCTGAAAGGCAATAGCTTTTTCCAAGTTTTCAAACCAAACTATCTGATCAAGACAAATTCACACCTGCCACCTGATGTAGCGCAGATAGCGAGGGTATCTCTATGCAGCTATGATCCCGCGAGGTGATGAGGCCAAGATTGCGCAGTCTCGTGAAACTTCTACTCACGGTTTCAACAGTCAAACCTAAGAAGTCGGCGATATCCTGTCTTGGCATAGGAATATGAACGAAGCCTCTGTTGGGGGACCGTTGAGCGAGAAGAATGATAAAGCATGATAATTTTTCGACTGGTGCCAGCCGACCCAGTATGAGTTGAATAAAGTTCGCCTTCCTTAACGAATCCTTTGTCTCGGCGTGAGAATATTGCTTAATTCTTTCATCTCTAACGATACACTCCTGGAATTTAATTTTAGATAGGGAGGTAATATTGCTTGTTACGATGGTTTCAATTGTCGATGAATAGTGTTCATCGTCGATAATCCCTATTAGTTCTCTTGGGAATATGAAGTGTGTTATCTGCCGTCGACCGTCGGGCAAGACTCTGAAAGCTCTTAATAAGCCCTCATTCACCATGTAAATCCGACCGATTTTGTCACCCTCTCGAGCTATGGTAACGTTCTGGGGAATGGTTTTATCAACACGATTGCATTGCGAGAATGCGATCGCTCCAAAGAGTTCATTGAATAGTGTTTTCCTGACCACAGTCGACGCGTCAAGGCTTATAACATTCGTTTTTTCAGAACTCATTTCGATGACCTGAAGAGTTAATATTGTGTCTTATTCTCAAAGTGGATGGCTCCATAAATCTAATCACTAACATCGTGCGAAACCCCACTATCCATTTGGGGTAGAGATGAGAAGATCAGACTGGTGAAGTATATCGGGTTTTGATGTGATGGGGTATAACTTTCGAGGCAGGCTCCGGTTTTTCGCTTCGGCGAACACCTCACACAAGACTTCGACAGCATCTGGAACCAGAACTATCCGAGTGAACTGCCCCCCATTTCGACCGGACAGTCGGCATAAGCAGAAAGGCTCAAGCACAGGCTTGGGTATAGGCTTATGTCTAACGAGTATCGACACGTTGAATTGCTGACGGGTGATGTTCGCCGCAGGCGGTGGACAACCGAGCAAAAGCTGACGATCATTGAGCAGAGCTTCGAACCAGGCGAGACGGTATCGTCCACCGCTCGCCGCCATGGCGTCGCGCCCAATTTACTTTATCGGTGGCGCAGGCTCTTGAGCGAGGGAGGTGCTGCAGCTGTGGATTCTGACGAGCCGGTGGTCGGCACTTCGGAAGTGAAGAAGCTGGAAGATCGCGTCCGCGAGCTGGAGCGCATGCTCGGCCGCAAGACGATGGAGGTCGAAATCCTTCGGGAAGCCTTGTCCAAAGCAGACTCAAAAAACGTATGGCCCGCCCCGTTTGCAATAGGATTTTTACGATGTTCTGATCAGTCTGCGTCAACGTATACGGTCTCATGAGCACCCCCATGGCCAAGATGGACATCCGCACGTTCAGAGCCCCATAAACGGATCGGCAGTTAATGCCATTTTTTTGACCGGGCTTTCCAAACGCCGTTCGACTGTCAGGCCATCTTCACGATCCTTCCTGCAAACCTCATAGGCTACGCGTTCTCATTGCCTAGCCGGTCTGATTACGCTACCGCAGGGCAACTGCGATCAAAGCCTGTTTCCTTACGCAAAACGGCCCATGCTATCCGCGCCAATTTGTTTGCTAGCGCTACAACCATGACGTTGCGGTGAACACCACGCTCCATCATTGCCTTGAGCCAACGGCCCGTTGGCGTATCACTCTTTGAGAGCGATGGCAGTGACGCTCGAGCGCCATGGATGAGCAAAGTGCGTAAATAGGTATTGCCACGTTTCGATATCCCAAGCAGTCGGGGTTTACCGCCGGTGCTGTACTGTCGAGGTACCAGTCCGAGCCAGGCACCCAGATCGCGCGCTTTGGCAAAGCTGCTTGCATTACCTACAGCGGCGACCAAAGCCGTGGCATTGAGTACGCCTATACCGGGGATAGTCGTCAGTCTACGCGTGGCCGCATCATTGCGTGCCAACTGGATAAGCTCAGTATTCAATGCTCCGATCTTTGTGTCGAGCTCTTGCCACTCGGCGCGTAATTCACGAACCAGTTGTTGTACTCGCAACGATAATAACTTCACATCTTCGGCTAGCATGCTGTCCACGCCGAGTTCCAGTTTCCGCCGTCCGGCAGGAAAGATCACCCCGCGTTCCAGCAGAATTGCGCGAAGCTGATTGATGAGGTTTGTTCGCTCTGCCACAAGGCGAGAACGCACCCGATGCAGTGTCTGGATGTCCAGTTGCTCCTGGCTCTTCAGATCGACGAAACGCATCGTCGGTCGAGATGCAGCTTCGGCAATACCCTCAGCATCCCGATCATCATTCTTCTGGACTTTGATATACGGGCGAACATATTCCGGCGACATCAGCCGGACCTCGTGACCTCGTCCCTTAAACAAGCGGCCCAGATGATGAGCTCCGCAGCAAGCTTCCATAGCAACTATGCAGGCGGGGAGTTTCGTTACGTAATCAATCAGTGTCTGGCGACGCATCGTTCGACGTGTAACTATTGCACCGGTAGCGTCGACACCAACGACGCTGCAAGAGTTCTTGCCCAGATCAATTCCAAGGATCATGATGCTCATAGGCCCGTTCCTTTCTTTTTTCGCACCACAGCATCATAACAGACGCTGGGGATAGGGGGGGGGCCATTCCATAAACGGATATCGCGGCCGATCTTGTTGCCGAAGGACGGTTCGCGATGAAGGCCGTCGCAGATACGCTGGGCGTATCCCGTTCCAACCTCATCGAGCGGCTGAAAGGCAGATCGAAGCCGCGCGGCTCCTATCACAAGGCCGAGGATGCAGAGCTTTTGCCCATCATTCGCAGGCTGGTAGATCAAAGGCCAACCTATGGCTATCGGCGGATCGCCGCGCTCCTCAATCGCGAAAGGCGAGCCGCCGATAAGCCTGTCGTCAACGCAAAACGGGTTCACCGCATCATGGGCAACCACGCCATGTTGCTGGAGAAGCATACGGCCGTTCGCAAGGGCCGCATCCATGACGGCAAGGTCATGGTCATGCGCTCGAACTTGCGCTGGTGCTCGGATGGGCTGGAGTTCACTTGCTGGAACGGCGAGGTCATCCGTCTCGCCTTCATCATCGACGCTTTCGACCGGGAGATCATCGCCTGGACGGCAGTCGTCAACGCGGGCATCTCCGGCTCGGACGTGCGCGACATGATGCTGGAGGCAGTCGAGAAGCGGTTCGCAGCAACCCGAGCCCCACATGCAATCGAGCATCTCTCGGACAACGGCTCTGCTTACACCGCGAGGGACACGAGGCTGTTTGCGCAAGCACTCAATCTGACACCCTGCTTCACGCCGGTCGCCAGCCCGCAGTCGAACGGCATGTCGGAGGCCTTCGTCAAAACCCTGAAGCGGGATTATATTCGCATCGCAGCACTACCGGACGCAGAAACAGCGCTCCAGTTCATCGACGGATGGATCGAGGACTATAATGAAATCCATCCACATTCCGCGCTCAAGATGGCTTCCCCTCGGCAGTTCATCAGGGCTAAATCAAACTAGCCGACTTGTCCGGCGAAACGGGGAGCACTCCACCGAGTGATATTTTTCGTAAGCGGTCAGCCGATGGCGTTAGACTTGACGTTCCAAGGCATAAGGGCTTCGATTTCAGTTACAGGCCAGCCTTGAGCAATGCGGCTTAGTGTTTGGGATAGCCAGTCAAGCGGATCGACGCTGTTCATTTTGCATGTCTGGAGAAGCGTGGCCAGTGTAGCCCAGGTCCGTCCGCCGCCTTCGCTTCCGGCAAACAGGCTGTTTTTCCTCGTGATTGTCTGTGGTCTGATCGCACGCTCGACAATGTTGCTATCGATTTCGACCCGGCCATCGGTGAGGAAGCGCTCCAGGGCCTCGCGCCGGGTGAACGCGTAGCGGATCGCCTCGGCGGTTTTGGACTTGCCCGAGACTTTACCCAGTTCCTTTTCCCACCGGTCGAAGAGGCGGGCGACAATGGTTTCAGACTGTTCCTGACGGAACGCGGCGCGGATGTCGGCATTCTTGCCGCGAACCTCATCCTCGATCTTCCACAATTTGGTCATGGCGGTGACCGTATCTGTTGCAGCCTGCGAGATCCCGCTGACGTGCAGATCGTAAAATTTGCGGCGCAGATGTGCCCAGCAGCCTGCGAGCTGTATCTGTTCATTGCGCCCAGCCTTGGCTTGCGCCTTGATCATGCTCGTATAGGCGCCATATCCGTCCACCTGCAGGATTCCGTTGAACCCGGCAAGATGCCGCGCCACGCATTCTGCGCCCCGACTGTCTTCAAAACGATAGGCCACCATTGGTGGACTGCTCCCACCATAGGGACGATCATCGCGTGCATAGGCCCAAAGCCATGCCTTGGTGGCTTTTCCCGAACCGGGAGCCAGAGTGGGCAAGGTCGTCTCATCGGCGAAGACCCTTTCACCTTCCTTGACCCGCTCCAGGATATAATCGGCGCATATCTGAAGCTCGAAGCCCAGATGCCCCATCCATTGCGCCATCAAACTCCGGCTGATCTCGACGCCATCGCGCAAATAGATTGCCTCCTGACGGTAAAGTGGAAGGCCATCGGCATACTTGGAAACGGCTATATAGGCGAGCAGGCGCTCTGTCGGCAAACCGCTCTCGATAATATGTGCAGGCGCGAGCGCCTGAACCACACCATCATGGTTCCGGAATGCATATTTGGGGCGGCGTGTCACGACAACCCGGAACTTCGGGGGCACGACGTCCAGGCGTTCCGAGCGATCCTCGCCGATCAGGACCTTTTCCAGACCCTCGCAACGAGCCGGAATCTCCGGTTCGATGACTTCCTCAATGCGTTCGAGATGAGCGGCAAAGCCCTTGCGCGGACGTGATGCCCGTTTCGGCTTGCCCCTGGCCGCATCGTCAAGTTCGCTCTGGATCGCCGAGAGACCGGTTTCCACTTCCTCGAAAGCAAACGATACCTGTTCATCGCTAACACCAAGGTGTAATCGTTCGGAGCGCCGGCCGTGCTGGGCGCGCTGCAAAACCTTCATGATGGATGTCAGGTTGGCAATCCGTTCGTTGGCGCTCTTCTCCACTGCCTCCAGCCGGGCAATCTCAGCTTCAGCAGCCTTCAACCGGGCTTCCTTTTCAGCCTGCTCACGTGCCATTGCGAGCACCATAGCTTTCAGTGCGTCAACGTCATCCGGCAGATCGTGAAGCGGTAAATCCATGAGGCTGAGTAGAGCATAAAAGCGGCCGTTTTCCCAACCATTACAGCATCATGAATCATCTTGCCGCAGGCGTTGTCATCCTGTCAGCAAAGGGCGTCTTGTCCTGTTCGGGCGGATCTTTTTCCAGTCCATTCCAGCCAACAAAGCCATGAGCTGGGAATGATCCAGACGTATCCT
This sequence comes from Ochrobactrum sp. CGA5, assembly GCF_006345815.1. GTDB lineage: Bacteria > Pseudomonadota > Alphaproteobacteria > Rhizobiales > Rhizobiaceae > Brucella. The sequence continues at coordinate 5,695 of NZ_VCIG01000008.1, forward strand.
CGCAACTGACAGGCCCGGCCAGCAAAAGCCACGGTCCTCAAGCGTTTTCGAATAAAGGCAAACGCCACTGCCATCCCACCACACAATCCGGACCCGGTCGGCACGTTTTGACCGGAAGACATAAAGCGCACCATTGAACGGGTCGAGACCGCCATCACGGACAACTGCCATCAGGGAAGCGGCTCCCTTGCGGAAGTCGACGGGCTGACAGGACACATAAACCACCACACCGCTGGAAATCATGCCTTGCGAGCCGCCCTCAGAACCTTCACCAGGTGATCCGGATCGAAGGCTGAACCGACGCGAACTACCATGTCGGCGACAACAATATCGATCGAAGCGCTACACGTCGTTTCAACACGTGCAAATCTGGCCGGACTGGCCGGTCCCGCTGTTACTGGTGAAACAACACCAGACGCAAGCGCCTTACGACGCCATCCATAAAGCTGCGAGGGATCCAGACCTTCAGACCGTGCAACCGCCGAGACGTTGGCCCCGGGCTGCAACGACGCAGCCACAATCCGCGCCTTCTCGTCATCCGACCAGTCTCGCGGCCGCCGTCGGCTTCGCACAGGCTCCGCCGTCAAAACCTCGAATGTCCGGGTCTGATTCACACCGTCGCTCATAGGATTCTCCGCATGATTCATGCAGAAAATCGCCCATCTCACCGACGAAAGATACGTGGGATAGCCTACCCGCTTACTATTTTTCTATACTTGATGCTTCTTGATTGAAATCAATGCGGCTTATCTTGCAACCCATAAACTCAGGTCGGTTGCATTGAAAGAGAGCGGGATTAATGCATGAGTGACATCGCACAAGACGGCGATGGAAAACGATTTCGTTTTCCTACCGCATTCACCATTCTTTTTGGCCTCATTGTCATTGTCGCGGCGCTGACCTGGATCATTCCAGCTGGCCAGTACGAGCGAACCATGAATGCGGCTTTGAACAAGGAAGTTCCTATTGCTGGGACTTACAAGGTCGCTGAATCCAATCCGCAAGGTATTACAGATATATTCATGGCACCGATCGGAGGGCTTTATAATCCTTCGACCAATCAGGCCAACGCCATTGATGTGGCGGTGTTCGTTCTCATTATTGGTGGTTTTATTGGTGTCGTCACCTCCACTGGCGCGATTGATGCTGGCATTGGCAGCGCCATGGTTGCGCTCAAGGGGCGAGAGAAATGGCTAATCCCTGTGCTTATGGCACTGTTCGCCTTCGGCGGTACAACCTATGGCATGGCAGAGGAAACGCTTGCCTTCTATATGCTTTTGCTTCCAATCATGATAGCGGCGCGTTTCGATGCAGTAACTGCGGTCGCTGTCATTTTGCTTGGTGCAGGCGTCGGCGTTCTTGGTTCGACAGTCAATGCATTCGCTACGGTCATTGCCTCGGATGCTGCGGGCGTACCTTTCACTAACGGCCTCGTGTTGCGCTGCATCATATTGGGACTTTGCTGGCTGGCCTGCGTAATCTACGTGATGCGCTATGCCGAACGGGTGCGGCAAGATCCTACAAAATCGCTTGTCTATGACATGAAGGCGGCTAACGAAAAGCACTTTCTGAGTGCGCATGAAGGTGAAAAGGCTAACTTTACACTTTTGCACAAGATCGTACTCACGGTTTTTGGTGTCACCTTTGTCGTCATGATCTGGGGCGTGTTGAAAGGCGGCTGGTGGATGGGGGAAATGAGCGGGTTGTTCCTCGCTTCAGCCATCCTGATCGGCTTTATCACACGCCCTGGTGAGGCAAGTTTTGTCGACAGTTTCGTCAACGGTGCACGCGACCTGCTTGGCGTGGCGCTGATCATTGGCCTGGCGCGCGGCATCGTCGTGGTCATGGACGCTGGCAAGATCACAGATACCATCCTGCACTGGGCGGAGCTTTCCGTCTCCGGGTTGGGTAAGGTGGCCTTCATCAACGTGATGTACTGGCTTCAGGTACTTATGTCCTTCTTCGTGCCGTCTTCGTCCGGTCTGGCGGTCCTTTCCATGCCGATCATGGCACCTGTGGCAGATTTCGCCGGCGTTGGCCGCCAGTTTGTGGTCACCGCCTATCAGTCTGCAAACGGGCTCGTGAACCTGATCAATCCGACTTTTGCGGTCGTAATGGGTGCACTGGCAATTGGTCGCGTCCCCTATGAACGCTGGTTGCGCTTCATGTGGCCGCTGCTTTTGATCCTGACCATTATCATCATGGCGTGCCTGAGCGCCGCTGTTCTGCTTGCTTGAAGGAGATTACGATATGAGCTTGACCTATGGTGTTCATTCCGAAGTTGGCAAACTGCGCCGTGTCCTCGTCCATCGTCCGGGCTCGGCACTTGCCCGCTTAACGCCGTCGAACTGTCATGAGTTGCTTTTCGATGATGTCATCTGGGTCAAGCAGGCCCGTGTCGAACATCTCACCTTTGTCGACGCCATGCGACATCGTGGCGTGGATGTCGTCTTTCTGCGAGAGATGCTGGCAGAGACGATGCAGGATGCCGAGGCCCGCCGCTGGCTTCTGGAGCGTCGTGTCAACGAGAATACCGTAGGCGTTGGTCTGGCTGACGATTTGCGAGCCCACCTCATGGAGATTGACGCCGATGCCTTGTCGCTGATCCTGATGGGCGGCTTGAGTAAAGCCGAATTGCCAATCAAGGGACGTGGGCTTTTCGCGCCAACATTGCGACCGGAGGATTTCGTCCTGCCACCTCTGCCTAATCATTTGTTTACTCGCGATACAACCTGCTGGATCGGTGGTGGTGTCACGCTCAACCCGATGCGTTGGAATGCACGCAAGCTGGAAACCGTCAATATCACGGCCATCTATCGTTTCCATCCGGATTTTCGCGACGCGGGCTTCCCGGTCTGGTGGGGTGATCCCGATACGGATTATGGGCTTGCCACATTGGAGGGTGGGGATGTCATGCCACTTGGAAACGGTATTGTTCTTGTTGGCATGGGCGAGAGGAGCACACCGCAGGCGGTGGGGCAACTGGCGCGCGCATTGTTTCAGAAGGGGGGGGCTGAGCATGTGATCGCCTGCAAGCTGCCTGTAGAGCGTTCATCCATGCACCTGGATACTGTGTTCAGCTTTTGCGATCGTGATCTCGTGACGCTCTTTGCCGATGTTGCAGAAAAGATCGAGCCCTATTCGATCCGTCCGGGCAAGACAAAAGATGAAATAGACGTCAGGGCGGAAGGACGCAAGCTTACCGAGGTCGTTGCTGAAGCGCTGGGACTGAAGAAGTTGCGCGTTGTTGAAACGGGTGGTGATGCTTACGTCGCCGAGCGCGAGCAGTGGGATGACGGTAACAATGTCGTTGCACTGGAGCCGGGTGTGGTCATTGCCTATGACCGCAATACCTACACCAATACACAATTGCGCAAGGCAGGCGTCGAGGTCATCACCGTGCCCGGTGCAGAACTCGGGCGCGGGCGAGGCGGCGGCCACTGCATGACCTGTCCATTAATACGCGATCCAGTTTGAGGAGACGAAAATGCCAGTCAATATCAAGGGCCGTAGCGTCCTGAAGTTGCTCGATTTCACGCCGGATGACATCCGGTTCCTGCTAAAGCTCTCGGCCTCATTGAAACAGGCCAAATATGGCGGTTATGAAGATCAAAGGCTGAAAGGCAAGAACATTGCGCTGATCTTTGAAAAAGACTCCACTCGCACGCGTACCGGGTTCGAGGTCGCCGCCTATGACCAGGGTGCACATGTTACCTATCTGGGGCCCACCGGTACCCAGATAGGTAAGAAGGAATCCATGAAAGACACAGCCCGCGTGCTTGGTCGTGTCTACGACGCTATCGAATATCGCGGCTTCGGGCAGGAACAGGCGGAGATTCTGGCGAAATGGTCGGGTGTGCCGGTTTATAATGGTCTGACAGATGAATTTCATCCGACCCAGATTCTCGCCGACTTTCTTACCATGCGCGAATATACCCGCAAACACCTGTCGCAAGTCACCTTCGCCTTCCTCGGCGATGCCGGCAACAATATGGGCAATTCACTCCTGACAGGGGCGGCACAGATCGGCATGGATGTGCGCCTTGCCGCACCGAAAGCCTGTTGGCCAGAACAGGAACTGATCGATCGCTGTCGGGAAATCGCGCTTCAGACCGGTGCGCGCATTACACTCACCGAAGACCCCGTAGCGGCCGTCAAGGGATGTGATTTTATCTATACGGATGTCTGGGTATCGATGGGCGAGCCGGATTCGGTGTGGGCAGAACGTATTGAACTGCTCACGCCCTACCGTGTGACGCCGGAGATCATGGCGGCGGCTGGCAATCCGCATGCGAAGTTCATGCATTGTCTTCCAGCCTTCCATAATCGCGAGACGGAGATCGGAGAGAAGATATTCGAGAAATTCGGCATCGACTGCATGGAGGTGAGCGAGGCGGTCTTTGAATCAAACGCTTCTATCGTTTTCGATCAGGCGGAAAACCGCATGCACACTATCAAGGCAATACTCGTAGCAACGTTGGGAAGTTGACATGCGGATCGTTGTGGCTCTGGGAGGTAATGCGCTTTTAAAACGTGGAGAGCCAATGACCGCCGAGGTCCAGCGCGCCAATGTACGGAAAGCCGCAAAAGCGCTGGCCGAGCTTGCACGTAACCACAACATCGTGGTTGCGCATGGCAACGGTCCGCAAGTCGGGCTTCTGGCACTCCAGGCTTCCGCTTATGCGGATGTCCCCGCTTATCCGCTCGATATTCTGGGGGCAGAAAGCGTCGGTATGATCGGCTATCTGGTAGAGCAAGAACTGACCAATGCCTTGCCCACGCAAACGCGGCTCGCCACGCTCTTGACCCAGATTGAGGTGAATAGTGACGACCCGGCCTTTTCCCATCCGGAAAAACCCATTGGTCCCGTCTACGACAAAGCAGATGCCGATCATGTACGGGCGGAACATGACTGGGCGCTCATCGAAGAGAGTGAGGGAAAATGGCGGCGCGTCGTGCCGTCGCCGCGTCCGCAACGGATCACTCAGATCGAAGTCATCCGACTGCTGGTTGAATCTGGCGTTGTCGTCATCTGCGCGGGCGGTGGCGGTATTCCGATTATACGTAACGAGCAGGAGGAAATCGAGGGCGTAGAAGCGGTGATTGATAAGGACCGGGCAGCAGGGCTTCTCGCAGAAGAACTCAATGCCGACGCTTTCCTGATGCTCACAGACGTGGACGCTGTCTATAGTAACTGGGGAACGCCGGCCCAGCATCCGATCAGCAGGGCGACGCCAGCAGAACTCTCAACGCATAAGTTTGCTTCCGGTTCAATGGGCCCCAAAGTCGAAGCGGCCTGCGCTTTTGCTTCCCATCCCGGCCGCATCGCGGGGATAGGACGGCTCGAAGATGCGGCAGCGCTCCTTTTCGGTCGGGCTGGCACAGTGATAAAAATATAAGGTCGGCTAGCGTCCCGGCGCTTGGAGTACACCCTGGACTTAGACAGAAGGGTCGCGGACAGTTTTCCCATAAGGAAAGGGAACTGAGCATGGCGACAAGGCAACGAATTATCCATGAAGAACGAAAGCTGGATTTCGTTCGACGCATGGAAGCGGCCGAGAGTGTCAGCAGGTTGGCAGATGAAGCCGACGACAGTCGCCAGCAGCTTTACGATTGACGTGAGCGGCTCAGAGTTCGTGGTTGTGAATAAGCGCCGAAACGGGACCGAGTCTATATTAAGATTTTACAGTTGGACACCTCGAAAAACCTCCCCCTTTTGGGATTATCGTGATTCAATGGGTTTGACGATGCGGGGACAACCGGGTTTTTGGGATTTGGATGAGCGTTACGAGCGGCTGAGCGCCGTTGGCGACCCTCTGGAAAAGCTCAACAGCATCATTCCGTGGCTGGTGTTCGAGAAGCCGCTTGCGAAGGCCCTGAAGCGTTCGGAGTTCTGCAGGCGCTGTATAATCTCTCCGATGATCAGGCGGAGTTCGTCATCCAGGATCGCCTTTCATTCATGCGGTTTCTGGGGCTTGGCCTCTCCGACAAGGTTCCGGATGCCAAGACGATCTGGCTGTTCCGGGAATGCCTGGTGCGGGCCGGCGCCATCGACAACCTGTTCGCCCGGTTCGACAAGCATCTCTCGCGATCGGGCTATCTTGCCAAGGGCGGTCAGATCATCGACGCGACGATCATCCAGGCTCCCCGTCAGCATAACAGTCAGGATGAGAAGGACGCGATCAAGGCCGGAGAGATCCCCGCGGAATGGAAGGACAAGCCCGCCATGCTGGCGCAGAAGGATCGTGATGCGCGTTGGACGGTGAAGTATTCCAAGGCGAAGCAGCCGACGGAAACACTATCTTCAGCCGCGACCAGGCAGCATGACATCGCCATTCCGATGTTCGGCTACAAGAACCATGCCGGCATCGACCGGGCGCGCGGCTTCATCCGGGGGTGGACGGTCACAAGCGCCGCCGCCCATGATGGCGCCCAGCTCCGCAATGTCGTCACCAAGGACAACACCGCCTCTACCGTCTGGGCTGACAGTGCCTATCGGTCAAAGTCGAACGAGGAATGGCTGGCCAAGAACGGCCTGAAGTCGGACATCCACCAGCGCAAGCCGAAGGAGCGGTCTATGCCAGAGGCGATGTCCAAGGCCAATGGGCGACGATCCAAGGTCAGGTCCGCGGTCGAGCATGTGTTCGCGCGGCAGAAGGCCGCCGCCAAGGCGGCAGGAACACCACGAAATCCAGCATGAAATCGAAGGCAAAAGTCGCCGATACGTATCAGGACGCACAACCGATCTCGAATGCAGGGGTAATTCGAGATCTCCAGTTATTTCAATGTACTGAACCCATTTTTAGCGAGGTTTAGCTTCCGTGCTTATTCACAGTCTGAACGCGAAACATGCCTGATTGGATGGTTGCCAGATCCATACCACCGAACTTCAGGAACTGACGATGATGATTGAAACGCCGCAAGTCGCCGGCTTCTGCCAGGATCGTCAAAGCATTGATCGGACCAATACCGGGGATAGTTGTCAGCAGCTTGTACCAGCGTTGTCTTTGAGCATCTCCACTGCACGCGTTTCGATCAGATTGCGTTGGGATATAAGGCTTCTGCCCTCAGCCAGAACCATTCGAAACATCGCGATGGCGCCGGGGTCAGGTGTGACAGGAAGAGTAATCGAATGTATAGAAGTTGCATAAATGTCTGACAACAAACGCTCTTTACCAATTTTCCAGCCAATCACATCCCACGCCACTTCGATGAAAGCGATCGGCTTGAGGGAGCTGATAATGTGTCAGGATAAGATGCCATAGTTCGGTCTTCGCCCTTGATATCATGTCGTGTGTCTTCGACAGTTCCTGAATGTCATTCGTGCCATGCAACAATGGATCGTGATAGAATTGTTCCGCGCCAAGCTCATCGTATGCAAGATAGCCTGAGCATCCTTCGGATCATTCTTATTCCAGGAATTATGCAATGCCTCTCTGGTCCGCGCCAGTGCGACTGATGAAGTCAGCTTGATGTCGAAGCCTACTGCGCCGAGCTGAAACACCAATGCGCGATGATAGTTGCCTGTTGCTTCAAATGCGACACGGACGGGACGTTGAAAACTACGCAGCAGATTGATCAGGCGCTCAAACTCATCAAGAATGTTGAGGATGCTGACCCGACAAAGGCGTTTCTTATCGGGCACTTCGAAAAGCACCTCATGGCGCTCTTTCGATATATCAATCGTTACCAGTACAGGGGTAGACGCTGTAATATTGCACTCGATCATAGCCAGTCTTCTTTGCAGTGTGGCTTCGCAAAACCACTTTGAGACCTGAGACCGGCTATGACCAACCTGCTTACGCAATTTGAAAGGCGTCGCAGCTTGGCCACAGCCTAAAAACTGGCGTTATTACGAAAGTGTTATGGCCCGGAATTTATCGCCAAGGCTTTGAGGGAATGGATTACGCTTGTCGGTGCCAAGACGGCTTACATTATGCCGGGTATCTGATCGGCTTCAGCCTCGGTCAGTTGCTCTGGGGTCCGGTCAGCGATCGGCTCGGCTGGCTGTGCGCTGGGCGCGGCAGCGAGCTGACACGTAAGCAATTGCAACGCGGCGTACACCGCTCGCTCCACCGCAGAACTGGAAGCTGACATCGACGCATTCATCGAAACTGGCCAATCCGAACTATAGGCCGACAAAGCAGGATGACATCATGGAAAAAGTCGATAACGTCATCTTATATGCAAATGAGATCTCACAACCAGACACCTAGCATCAAAGACTGGGATCCTCGTGTAATCCGTTCCATGCAACAACGCTATGTCAAGGATTGACAAAGGCCTGAATTTAAATAAACGGTCCGGTGGCGTTTATTGTTTTACAACGACGGACGCGTGTTCGTTGATATAACGGCTGCAACATGCCGCTCAGGCTCTTGGGTTTCGCAGGTCGTGGGTCGGAATCTGAGAATTATACCGGGAAGGTAATCGAAGGTGTGGGCGCAACAAAATGCGATGAATCACGGAGGGCGACCGACTGTTGCCGAGTCGGAGGAGATTTCTCACCGGATCATGAACAGCGCTAAAGCGCTTTTTTTGCGTAATGGTTATGCGACCACCAGCATGGACGCGATTGCGGGAGAGATCGGCATCTCGAAGCGGACACTTTACGTCCGTCATCCGAGCAAGGCGGCTCTTTTCGAAGCGGTCATCATTGATATTGTGAACACCTGCGTATCGGAAATTGTGCTTGATAGTGCTCCAGTCGGCTCGCTTAGGGATGACCTGTTGTCCTTGTCTCTCCGGATTCTCGCAGTCGCGACCGATCCCATGATCATTCATCTCGAACGGGCCGTCGTCGGGGAATTGCATCAATTCCCTCAACTGGCGGAATATATTGATCAATATAGCCTTCCTACGCTGATCGACTTGGTCGTGCGCGTATTGCGCGGTAATGGCGTGCGCGAAGGAGAGGTTGTTCTCCTGGCCGATATCTTTCTTTCCATAACGATTCTGCCACAGTTGCGTAGGGCGGTTCTTGAACGGACCTCCCCGGGGATCAAGGGAGTAGACAAGGTATTCCTTGAGCGAACAGTTGATATTTTCGTCAAGGGTGTGATGGACCAGAAATGAGGCTTCCTTTAAACAAGTCTGGATGTCTCGGTCTGGTTTATTGCTGTCTCCTGTTAACGGGTTGCGCCGGCGGCCCGAAGGCGTTCTGGTACCAGATGCGCGTGTCGTGGAAGGAACCAGCAAGGTCGCTATGCTGGTCGCTACGACTCGAAAACCGACAACCACTCCCGGCGAACTTTTTTCAGGTGAACGAGGAGATCAATTGTCTCTGACAGAAATCACCGTTTCAATTCCACCAGATAGCAACCGTAAGGCGGGGCAGATCCAATGGCCTCGACGGTTGCCAGCCGACCCTCAAAAAGAATTCACGACTATGAGCGTTAAGTCAGTTGAGAACAGAGCCGCTGCTCTTGATTGGCTGAAGGGACATCTACCGCCCAGCCGACGTGTCATGGTTTTCGTACATGGTTTCAATAATCGTTACGAAGATTCCGTTTATCGCTTTGCTCAGATCATTCATGATTCCAAAACCGATGTAGCGCCCATCATTTTCACCTGGCCGTCGCGTGCCAGTGTTTTTGACTACAATTACGACAAGGAGAGTACTAATTATTCGCGTGATGCTCTCGAACAGATATTAAAGCAGGGCGCATCTGATCCTAATGTTAGTGAAATTACAGTCATGGCGCATTCGATGGGGTCCTGGTTGACTGTCGAGGCTTTGCGGCAGATGGCAATTCGCGACGGTCGTATCGCGCCTAAAATAAAAAACCTTATACTGGCTTCCCCCGATCTCGATGTAGACGTCTTCCGCCAGCAATGGATGGCTATGGGTAAAGAGCGACCGAATACGACAATCTTTACATCGAAAGATGATCGCGCACTCAAACTGTCGCGCCGAATTTCCGGGAACATTGACCGGCTTGGACAGATCGACCCAGCAAGTGAGCCTTATCGAAGCGGATTGGAAACTGCTGGTATTACCGTAATTGATCTCAGCGCCGTTAAGGCGGGAGATTCGCTCAACCATGGAAAGTTTGCCGAAAGTCCCGAGGTCGTGCAATTGATTGGACAGCGGCTTGTTGCCGGGCAGACAATCACCGATTCAACGGTTGGAATTGGAGATCGTATTGGTGCTGTAGCGATGGGAACGGCGCAGACAGTGGGAGGCGCGGCAAGTATTGTTGTCAGCACCCCCGTCGCAGTGTTCGACCAGAGCACGCGACGCAACTATGATCAGCAGATTAGCAGATTTGGTCGTGCGGCAGGGAACACGCTTGGTGCGGCAGTTGGACAATAGTAGCTCGTTGGTGAACGACATTACGATCGAGCCTGTAAGAATGTGGAGAACGAAAACATGAAGAATTCTTTCGGCCGCTGGCTCCCGGCCCTTATCATAGTAGTGCTTGCTGCGGCAGGCTACTATGCCTGGAAAGCACTGAGCGCGCCCGGATTACCGGAAGGCATTGCTGGCGGAAATGGCCGCATCGAAGCCGTCGAGATCGATGTTTCTACCAAGAGCCCCGGACGTATCCGCGAAATTCTGGCCGATGAGGGGCAATTCGTTGAAGCGAATGCCGTTCTGGCACGCATGGATACGGCTCAGCTCGAAAGCCAGCGCAAACAGGCAGAAGCACAATTGCGGCGGGCCGAAATAAGCATCGATACAGCGAAAAGCCTCGTCGCACAGCGTGAAGCCGAACAAACTGCTGCTGAAGCGACCGTTGCGCAGCGCGAGGCACAGCTGGATGCCGCCAATCGTCGTCTGGCTCGTTCGCAGCAGCTGTCAGAGTCACGCACGGTTTCTCAGCAGGTCCTCGATGATGACCGGGCAACCGCGCAAGGCGCTGAAGCAGCCGTAGGGGCGGCGAAGGCGCAGCTGGCGGCGACCGCCGCTGCGATCAGTGCGGCCAAGGCACAGGTTGTCGATGCAGAAGCTGCCGTTGAAGCGGCAAAGGCCGCAATTGCCACCATCGACACGGATATCAACGATGCCACCTTGCGTTCGCCAAAGCCTGGCCGCGTGCAATATCGCGTTGCGCAACCGGGCGAGGTGCTGTCAGCCGGTGGTCGCGTGCTTAATCTGGTCGATGTCAGCGATGTCTATATGACCTTCTTCCTGCCGACTGCGCAGGCTGGCCGCGTAGCTATTGGGGCAGATGCGCGCATCGTGCTCGATGCGGCACCTCAATATGTGATCCCGGCGACGATCAGCTTCGTGGCCGATGTGGCGCAGTTCACGCCAAAGTCGGTTGAAACGGAAGAAGAGCGCCAGAAGCTCATGTTCCGCGTCAAGGCAAAGATCCCGCAGGATTTGCTTCAGAAATATATTCAGCAAGTCAAAACCGGACTTCCGGGAATGGCTTATGTGAAACTCGATCCCAATGCTGAATGGCCGAAGAACCTCGCGGACACCGTAAAATGAGTGCGGCTTCGATAAAGGCTGGCGTGGGCGACGGCAGCTTTGTCGTTCGCGCTGAGAGCGTGAAGCTGTCTTATGGATTGACGGAAGCGTTGCGCGATATTTCGCTCAACGTGCCTGCCGGTTGCATGGTGGGGCTGATCGGTCCTGACGGTGTTGGCAAGTCGAGCCTTCTGTCGCTGATTGCTGGCGCACGCGTTATGCAGAAGGGCAGGATCGAAGTGCTGGGCGGCGATATTGCCGATAAGCGCCATCGCCAGTCGGCTTTTCCGCGAATTGCCTATATGCCGCAAGGGCTGGGAAAGAATCTCTATCCAACGCTCTCTGTCTTCGAGAACATTGAGTTCTTTGGACGGCTGTTTGGTCATGACAAGCACGAACGTGAGCGCCGCATCGCCGATCTTCTGGCTCGAACGGGGATGTCGCCCTTTGCGGATCGCCCGGCAGGTAAGCTTTCGGGCGGCATGAAGCAGAAGACGAGTCTCTGCTGTTCGCTGATCCATGATCCCGATTTGTTGATCCTCGATGAGCCGACAACGGGTGTTGATCCCTTGTCGCGTCGTCAGTTCTGGGAGCTGATCGACGATATCCGCAAGGATCGTCCGGGGATGAGCGTCATTGTTGCGACGGCCTATATGGAAGAAGCGGAGCGCTTCGACTGGCTGGTTGCAATGAATGATGGCCAGATTCTTGCGACCGGCACGCCACAGGAACTGCTTGAGAAAACCAAAACGCCCAATCTTGACGCGGCCTTCATTGCACTTTTGCCGGAAGAACTTCGTCGGGGGCATAGTGAAGTTGTCATGCCGCCGCGCAATGCGCAGGCAGATAGCGGCATCGCTATCGAGGCAGAGCATGTCACGGTGCGGTTTGGCAATTTTACTGCCGTCGATAATGTGAGTTTCCGTATTCCGCGCGGCGAGATTTTCGGCTTTCTCGGATCGAATGGCTGCGGCAAGTCCACGACCATGAAAGTGCTGACCGGGCTTTTGCCAGCGAGCGAAGGCACGGCGCGGCTGTTCGGACGTGAGGTCGATCCAAAGGATATCGATATACGTCGTCATGTCGGCTACATGTCACAGGCTTTCTCGCTCTATTCCGAGCTCACAGTTCATCAGAATCTTGAGCTTCATGCCAAGCTGTTTGGTATGGCAGAGGACGATACCAAACGCAGAATCAAGGAACTGGCCCAAAGGTTTGATTTGGCTGGTGTTATGGATGATTTGCCGGACTCGATGCCGCTTGGCATTCGCCAGCGTTTGTCGCTGGCTGTGGCATTGATCCATTCACCGGACATTCTCATTCTCGATGAGCCGACATCGGGCGTCGATCCGGTTGCGCGCGATGCATTCTGGCAGATACTTGCCGATCTTTCGCGCAAGGATAATGTGACGATCTTTGTCTCGACCCATTTCATGAATGAGGCCGAGCTTTGTGATCGCATTTCCCTTATGCATGCGGGTAAGGTGCTGATCAGCGACACGCCAAAAGCCATTACTGCAAGCCGCAATGCAGCAACGCTTGAAGATGCGTTTATTGCCTATCTCGAAGAAGCGATAGGTGAGACCACGCCACAGAAAAGCAATCAGGAAAAGGTCGATCCGATACCGGAAAAGAAGCCGGAGAAGAGAATAACGCCTTCATCGAGCTGGTTGCCAAACCCACGACGGATGCTGGCTTTTTCACGTCGCGAAGCGCTGGAGCTCAAGCGCGATCCGATCCGTGCGACACTAGCTATTCTTGGTACTGTCATTCTTATGTTCGTCATCGGCTATGGTATTAATCTTGACGTCGAAGACCTGACATTTGCGGTTCTTGATCGCGATGACACTACGATCAGCCGGGATTATACACAGCAGCTTGCCGGTTCGCGCTATTTCACTGAAAAGCCCCCAATTACCGACTATGACGATCTCGACCGACGGATGCGTGAGGGTGAGATAAGTCTTGCGATTGAAATTCCACCGAATTTTGGCAGCAATGTCGCGCATGGTCGCCCTGTTGAGGTGGCTGCCTGGATCGACGGCGCCATGCCGACGCGAGCGGAAACCGTGCGTGGTTATGTGCAGGGGATGCATGCCAATTGGTTGACGCAGAAGGCGCGTGAGCTTTATGGAGATGCTGCTACCGTCGGCATTTTCAATCTCGAAATCCGCTATCGGTATAATCCGGACGTGCAGAGCCTTGTGGCTATGGTTCCAGCAGTCATCCCGCTTTTGCTTTTGATGATCCCGGCCATGCTCGCTGTGCTGAGCGTGGTGCGCGAGAAGGAACTTGGCTCGATCATCAATTTCTACGTGACGCCGGTTACGAAATTCGAGTTTCTGCTTGGTAAGCAGTTGCCCTATATTGCGCTGGCCTTCCTCAATTTTTTGATGCTGACAGCCTTTGCGGTTTTCATATTCCGCGTGCCATTTACCGGAAGCTTCCTGACCTATGCCACAGCAGCGCTTCTCTATGTCATCATCACGACTGGCATGGGCTTAGTGATATCGACCTTTATCAACAGCCAGATTGCAGCGATTTTCGGCACAGCATTGCTGACGCTCATTCCTGCTGTGCAATATTCCGGCATTATTGATCCTGTCTCATCCTTGCAGGGAGCGGGTGCCTTTATCGGGAAAATTTATCCGACAACCTATTTCGTGACGATCTCGCGCGGGACTTTCTCTAAGGCGCTCGATTTTACCGATCTGGCGGGGTCGTTTCTGCCTCTGCTGATTGCAATCCCGGTGCTTGCCGTTCTCGGCATTGTTCTCCTCAAGAAACAGGCGGGCTGAGATGCGGATTTCCAATATACTCCAGCTTGGTATCAAGGAACTGCGCGGACTGGCGCGCGATCCGATGCTTCTGCTGCTCATTGTCTATGCCTTCACGCTCGCGATCTATACGGCGGCGAAGGCTATGCCTGAAAACCTCAACAATGCGGCTATCGCCATTGTCGATGAGGATCAGTCGCCGGTTTCGGGTCGGATTACGACCGCGTTTTATCCGCCATATTTCGTGCCGCCCAAACTCATCTCGTCTCATGAGATGGACAAGCGCATGGATGCAGGTCTTGATACATTCTCACTCGATATTCCGCCGAATTTCCAGCGTGATCTTCTCGCCGGGCGTTCGCCAACAATCCAGCTGAATGTTGATGCAACACGCATGAGCCAGGCCTTTACGGGTGGTGGTTATGTGCAGTCGATTGTCTCGAGCGAAGTTTCTGAGTTTCTCAATCGCTATCGCGGGGACACGCAAACGCCGGTTGGCCTCAATTTGCGTGCAAGGTTCAATCAGGATCTGAACAAGGGGTGGTTCGGCGCGATCACCAATGTCATCTCGTCGGTGACGATGCTCTCAATTATTCTGACGGGTGCAGCCCTTATCCGTGAGCGCGAGCATGGCACCATCGAGCACCTTTTGGTGATGCCGGTAACGCCGCTTGAGATCATGATTTCCAAGGTCTGGTCTATGGGTATGGTGGTTCTGGTCGCTACGGCCTTTTCGCTGATCGTGGTGGTGCAGGGCGTTCTGGCGGTGCCGATCAACGGTTCACTGACACTGTTTCTGGCAGGAGCTGCATTGCAGCTCTTTGCAACCACCAGCCTTGGCATTTTTCTCGCAACGATTGCCGGTTCGATGCCGCAGTTTGGCCTTCTGCTAATGCTGGTTTTGCTGCCGCTTCAGGTTCTCTCAGGCGGTATAACGCCGCGTGAGAGTATGCCTGATATTATCCAGAACATCATGCTGGCAGCACCCAACACACATTTCGTGATGCTCGCGCAATCGGTGTTGTTCCGGGGGGCAGGACTCAGCGTCGTGTGGCCGCAATTGCTGGCCATGATTGTAATCGGAAGCGTTCTTTTCTTCTTTGCGCTGCGTCGCTTCCGCGATTTCCTGAGATAGTGATAGAAGTTCTACATTAAAATAAAAGGGGCAATAAACTTCATGGTTCGGATCATCGCTCAAGTCATTCTTTCGGCGGCAGGGGTTATTGTTGCATTCTTTGTGTCAAGAGATGAAGCAAATTATCCCGTCTATCAGATGGCCGTCTCACTCCTCATGCTAGTTATTGCGGCGTTGCTTGTTTGGTATGTGCCAAAAATTATGAAGCGAGACTGACGCTAGGGTCAGGACCCATTGATTTGTCACGCTGATTGTGATTCAGACGGGCTCGAAGGAGCCTGAATGATGAGTGATCTCTTTTGGCTGACAGACGAGCAAATGGCACGTCTTCAGCCGTATTTCCCTAATAGCCACGGCCGTCCTCGCGTTGATGATCGGCGCGTTCTGAGCGGCATCATCTTCGTCAATCGCAATGGGCTCAGATGGCGCGATGCGCCGAAGGAATATGGCCCCTCCAAGACACTTTATAATCGCTGGAAACGTTGGGGCGACAAGGGCATCTTCCTGCGGATGATGGAAGGTCTGGCAGTGCCTCAAGCTCCAGAGCGCAAGACGATCATGATCGATGCGACCTATCTCAAGGCCCACCGCACGGCTTCCAGCCTGCGGGTAAAAAAGGGGGCGCGGAACGCCTGAATGGACGCACCAAAGGCGGCATGAACACCAAGCTTCATGCTGTAACGGATGCCAACGGTCGCCCGATCAGCTTCTTCATCACAGCAGGTCCGGTCAGCGATTATACCGGTGCAGCCGCCTTGCTTGACGAGCTTCCCGAGGCCCAATGGCTGCCGGCCAACCGTGGCTATGATGCCGACTGGTTTCGCGACGCCCTACAGGAAAAGGGTATCACTCCCTGCATCCCGGGCAGGAAATCCCGAAACAAGACCATTAAATACGACAAACGCCGCTATAAACGCCGCAACCGCATCGAGATCATGTTCGGCCGCATCAAGGACTGGAGGCGCGTCGCTACACGCTATGACAGGTGCCCTATAGTCTTCCTCTCAGCCATCGCACTCGCCGCTACCGTAATCTTCTGGCTGTGATCAATGAGATGCTGTAACGGGGCCTGCGCCACGCCACCGGCTGACGCATCTTGAAATTGCCCGCAGCAAGCTGTCGTTGTTCCCGTATCGGTCTCAATCGGAGGAATATGGGATGAAGCTGTTCATAGGACTGGATGTATCACTGGCGAAGACTGCGGTCTGTGTAATCAATGAGCACGGCAAGATCGTAAAAGAAGCGCAGGTTCTCAGTGATCCCCAATCGATCGTGGATTTTGCAAACACCCTGGAGGGATCGGTCGCTATCATAGGGCTTGAAGCCGGGCCGCTGTCCCAGTGGCTGCATCGCGGTTTGGCCGATGCCCGGCTGGAAGTTGTTCTGATGGAAACCCGACAGGTGAAGGGTGCTCTGAAGGCAATGCCGATCAAAACGGATCGGCGCGACGCGGAAGGGATTGCCCGACTGCTTCATCTGGGCTGGTTCAGGCCCGTACATTGTAAATCCGTGTCGGCACAGGAAGTTCGTGCACTTCTGTCTGCCCGCAAGGCGATCCAACAAGGCATGATCGCGCTGGAACTGTCATTGCGCGGATTGCTGAGAAACTTCGGCCTGAAGGTCGGCGCCATCTCGCGCGGCCAGTTCGACGCCAGGATCAAACAGTTGGTGGAAGGCAATTCCATGTTGCAAGCAGCGTCCGGACCGATGTTACGCGCGCGCACCAGCCTTCGCCATGAACTGGCGGGACTCGAACGTCAGGTCCGTCTGCTTGCGAAGGACGACGCGGTGTGCCGGCTATTGATGACGATGCCTGGCATCGGGGCGGTCGTCGCCTTAACTTTCCGATCCGCGGTCGATGATCCCGCGCGGTTCTCATCGTCCAAGAAGGTGGGTCCATGGGTCGGCCTTACACCTTCGCGCAACCAGTCCGGTGAGCGCGACGTGATCGGCGGTATTACGCGAGCTGGCGACGCCAATCTGCGAAGAGCCTTGTGTCAGGCGGCTACCGTTATGATACATCGGGGTCGCTCGACATGGCTGAGAAGCTGGGCCGCACAAGTCGCCAAACGCCGAGGTGCAAAGCGTGCGATGGTGGCTTTGGCAAGGCGCATCGGTACCATCCTTCACCGGATGTGGACGGATGGCACCGAATTCTCTTCAGACCGATTGCTCACCAAGTCGGCCTGAGCCTTCACATCAGAACCATATCGTTGACGTCTGCCTGACCGCAGACCTTCGAGGTCCCAACCGGGACGCGGTTCCGATGATGCCGTGGTCAGGACTGTCGCCGGCCTCTGCCGAGCACGCCAATGAGATGGGCACATCGGAATTACCGCACTGGACCAGCATCATGTTGGCAGCTATCGCGCTGACCACGGACCGAAGCATGAGCCCGGGCGGACCTCAAACGAAGGGCAAAGCAAGTCAGGCAGCGGCGAAAGGGGATCTGTCGGGATTATTTACCGCAATGGCACCATGACGGCGCGGCTGCGGTCGTCACTTTTTGCTTGACTGGAACGGCCCCGTTACCGAAGTCCTGACCCTAGAATGTGGTGTTTTGAAACAGTGAGCCCTTAGCTTGAACCAGGGATAAAGCCACTAATGTTGATTACGCTCAATGCATCGCATTTGCCGATCAGTCAAAGAGGTTATATTTCATAATGGAGGTTTTATGGACAGCGTCTTGCTGACGTTCAATACAGGATCATCGACCGTCAAAATCGGCAGTTTTGAATATGATGGTTCGTCTTTGCAAAAATCGGCAAAAGCAGACATCGATTTTGCCGCGACTCCGTTGAATTTTCATATGGAACGCGGCAAGGAACGGCTGGATATTGAACTGCAGACGCAAGAGTCAGCCGATATTGTTGCTGTTCTCAGCGAAGTTTTTGACAAGCTTTCAGCCTATATCGAACTTTCCCGTGTCAAAGCAATTGGCCATCGTGTCGTGCATGGCGGCGATATTTTTGCAGGTCCTGCATTAATTGATGATCGCTCAATTCAGGCCATTGACGATTTGTCGGCCTATGCGCCGCTCCACCAGCCTAAAAGTCTGGCGCTGATTAAAGCAATCCGTCAGCTTTTCCCTGATATTCTGCAAACAGCTTCTTTTGACACAGCGTTCCATCGCACTATGCCGGATGTGATCCGCCGCCTTGCCATTCCACGGGCGATGCACGATCAGGGCATCAAGCGTTATGGTTTTCATGGCCTTTCTTACCAATCCATCGCGCAACAGTTTAACGAGCTTCAGCCCGATTTGGGCCGTAAGAAACTTGTTGTTGCGCATCTTGGCAGCGGTGCCAGCATTTGTGCACTCGATCAGGGTAAAAGTGTTGATACCAGCATGAGCTTCTCCACGCTTGACGGTATTCCGATGGCAACACGCTGCGGCAATATTGATGCCGGTGTGCTGCTGCATCTGTTGAGCCGGCAGAATATGAGCGCTGATGAGGTGACCGATATGCTTTATCATCGCTCCGGCCTGCTCGGTGTTTCAGGCATCAGTGGTGATTGCCGAGACTTGCTGGCAAGTGATGCACCTGAGGCGAAGCAAGCGATTGATCTTTTCACCACCCGTATTGCCGGTGAAATCACTCGACAGGCGACCAGCCTTGGCGGGGTGGATGCCGTTATTTTTACCGCCGGCATTGGTGAACACCAACCGGAAATCCGTGCCCGCATTGCTCGCAAATTACAATGGCTCGGCCTTGAGCTGGACGATACGGCCAACAACAACAATGCTTTCCGCATCACCACGCCATCAAGCAAAATCGCGGCCTTCATGCTCGCAACTGATGAAGAGCAAGTGATTGCTTCTGAAACTCTCACTGTTTTAAACTAATCCTCTTAATAGGTTAAGGAATTCCGGAATGAATAATCAGACTGGCGCCCAGCCGCTTACTCCAGATCAGCTGAAACTGACCGACCGCTATTGGCGTGCAGCCAATTATCTCTCCGTCGGCCAGATTTATCTGATGCAAAATCCGATGCTGCGCGAGCCTTTAAAGCCTGACCACGTCAAACCGCGTTTGCTGGGCCATTGGGGGACAACACCCGGCTTGAACTTCATCTATGTGCATCTCAACCGCATTATTAAAGAACGCAACAAGGATGTGCTCTATGTTTGCGGTCCCGGGCATGGTGGCCCGGGCATGGTAGCGAACACCTATCTGGAAGGCACTTATACTGAAACCTATCCTGACATTACCGAAGATGTTGAAGGTATGCAAAAGCTCTTCCGCCAGTTCTCGTTTCCGGGCGGTATTCCAAGCCATGTGGCACCCGAAACTCCGGGTTCCATCCATGAGGGCGGCGAGCTTGGCTATGCGCTTGTGCATGCTTACGGCGCAGCTTTTGACAATCCCGATCTCGTCGTTGCCTGTGTCGTAGGTGATGGTGAGGCCGAAACCGGCCCGTTGGCAGCAGCATGGCATTCCAACAAATTCCTCAACGCGAAGCGCGATGGCGCGGTGCTGCCGATTCTTCATCTGAACGGCTATAAAATCGCCAATCCGACCCTGCTCGCCCGTATGTCGGATGAAGACCTGCACAGTCTTTTCACCGGCTATGGCTATGAGCCATTTTTCGTTGAAGGCCATGAACCGGAAAAAATGCACCAGCTGATGGCAGCAACTTTTGACATGGCTTTTGACCGTATCAAAACCATTAAAGAGCAGGCCGATCTTAAATCGCCGGAGCGTCCGCGCTGGCCGATGATTATTCTGCGCAGCCCGAAAGGCTGGACAGGACCCAAAGTGGTTGATGGTAAAATGGTGGAGAACCATTGGCGTTCCCATCAGGTGCCGGTTGCCAATTGCCGTGCTGATGATGCACACCGCAAAATCCTCGAAGACTGGATGCGCAGCTATAAGCCGGAAGACCTGTTTGACGAAAGCGGTAAGCTCAAACCGGAATTACGCGCAATAGCACCGGATGGTGAAAAGCGCATGAGCGCCATTCCGCATTCCAATGGTGGCTTGCTGCGTAAGGAACTGAACACACCGGATTTCCGAAAATATGCGGTCAATGTCACCGAACCGGGCGCGGTTGAAGAACAGACCACCAAAATCCTCGGCGACTATCTGCGCGATGTCATCCGCCTCAATGACGAAGAGAAAAACTTCCGCGTCTTCGGGCCTGATGAAACCGCCTCCAATCGTCTGGGCAGTGTTTTTGAAGCAACCGACCGTGTCTGGATGGCTGAAACTTTAGGCAGTGACGACCATCTGGCGGCTGATGGCCGCGTGATGGAAGTGCTGAGTGAACATCTGTGTCAAGGTTGGCTGGAAGGTTATTTGCTGACCGGACGCCATGGCTTCTTCTCCTGCTATGAAGCTTTTATCCATATTGTGGATTCCATGTTCAACCAACATGCTAAATGGTTGCAAGTGGCACGCGAACTGCCATGGCGCAAGCCGGTTGCATCGCTTAACTATCTGCTGACGTCTCATGTCTGGCGTCAAGATCACAACGGCTTCTCCCATCAGGATCCGGGCTTTGTCGATCTGGTTGCCAATAAGAGCGCTGATATTGTCCGTGTTTATTTCCCGCCGGATGCCAATACGCTGCTTTGGGTGGGTGAGCACTGCCTCAAAACATGGAACCGCGTGAACGTGATTGTGGCTGGCAAGCAGCCATCACCACAATGGCTCACCATGGATGAGGCAGAAAAACATTGTGAAGCCGGTCTTGGCAAATGGGACTGGGCAGGCAGCGAAGATGGCATGGAACCAGATCTGGTGATGGCTTGTGCTGGTGATGTGCCGACCATGGAAACATTGGCCGCCACCGCAATGCTGCGTGAAGCATTGCCACATTTGCGCATTCGTGTTGTCAATATTGTCGACCTGATGGCGCTGCAATCACCGCAGCATCACCCGCATGGTATTGCCGATAGTGAATTTGATGCGCTTTTCACCACCGACCGTCCGGTGATTTTCGCCTATCACGGCTATCCATATCTCATTCACCGTCTGGTTTATAAGCGCGCCAATCATCCGAACTTCCATGTGCGTGGCTTTATCGAAAAAGGCACAACCACAACGCCGTTTGATATGGCTGTCATGAATGAACTGGATCGTTATCATCTGGCAATTGAAGCACTCCACCGCCTGCCTTTGGCCGCTGATATTGCCGAGCCTCTGATCACTTCGCTCAATGAGAAGCTGCAAAAGCATCATGACTATGTCCGTGAACATGGCGAAGACATGCCGGAAGTACACGATTGGAAATGGCCGCATAGCCGCGTATCCAAGGCCTGATTGCAGGCATTTACCGGAGTGGTGCATACCGCTCCGGTCTTTGAGTATGTATTCTGATGAATAGTGAATGGTTCTGTCGCGAGTTTTTCACTTCTGCTGCGTTATTGTCGCTTCGGTGCGCATAATTGGTAAGCGCGCATTTCCCTGCGCGTTGACTTCGCCGCTATGAGATGTGCTCGTCTTTTGCCTATGGGCCTTGATCAGGCAGGTGTGGCTTTTGCGAAGTTGAATGGCAGGAGGTCGTTGATATCTGCACGATCTGGACGCTGCGGCATTTCGGTGAAGACGTGCCGCAACCAGGCGAATGGGTCGACGCCACAGGCGCGACAGGTCAGCATAAGGCTGTAGATGACGGCGCTCGCCTTGGCCCCATCGACGGTGTCACAGAAGAGCCAGGATTTTCTTCCGGTTGCAAAAACTCTGATATCGCGTTCCAATAAATTGTTGTCGATCGGCATCCTGCCGTCCTCGGTGTAGCGGGAGAGATACTCCCACTGGTTTCGGGTATAGGAGATGGCATCGCCAAGCTTGGTGTCGGGCACGACCTTGGGGGCCGTCCTGTCGAGCCACTCCTTCAGGGCATTGAGGACCGGAACGCTGTGTTTCTGGCGCGATCGTCGGATGCAATCGGCCCGCGTTTCGCCGTCATCCGGCTTTTCGTCGCGCACCTGCCTTTCAATCCGGTAGAGCTGGTCGAAGAACATCAATGCCTGCGCTGGCGGGCCGCTTTGTTTCTTCCCGGCCTTGAAGGCGTTGACGAAGCGTCGCCTGGCATGAGCCATACACCCGACATGTGTTGCGCCCTTCAGGGTGCGCCAGGCCTGATAGCCATCGCTCATCAGAATGCCGCGATAGTCACCAAGGAAAGTCTGCGGATGCACCTGCCCACGACCGGGCTGATATTCGAGCAGTACAACTGGCTCAAGGCTGTCCTGCCCGCTGCGATAGGCCCAGATGTAGGATTCGTCGGTTGCTTTCCTGCCCTTTTCCTCAGCACCTGCACCGTGGTCTCATCACCATGGATGACGCTCTGCGACAGGAGCCGCTGCTTCAGGGCATCGTAGATGCGAACGAGATGCTTTTCGCTCGAACCGATCACCCAATGGCCAAGAGCGCCCCGGCTGACAGGAACGCCAGCGCGCTCGAAGACCTGTGCCAGACGATAGAGCGGTGTGCCGTCGACATATTTATGAACAAGAGCAAAGGCCAGCGTCGAGGCCGTGGCAATACTGCCCGGCAAGGGCTGTGCGGGCATCGGCGCGATGATGACGGGCGTGCTGATATCGGTGCGTTCACAATTGCGGCAGGCATACTTGGCCCGGGCATTCTGCAGCACCGTGGCCTTCACCTCGATATGCAACTGCTCGGTAACGAGTTCGACCATGCGATGCAATGGGTGCCGGCAGCATGGACAGGTCTTCTGATCGTCGGCAAGGTCATATTCAACGCGTTGACGTGGCAAATTTGCCGGAAGAGGTTTGCGTCCGCATTTCCGGCCATGGGGCTTTTCCATCTCCGGTAATCCCGTATCGGGAAGGTCAGCGGTGGCGGTCTCGTTACAGTCGGCCAGGCCCTCATCAGCGTTGGCCTCAAGAGCAGCGCTCTCCGCTTCGTTGAAGACGCGATCCATATGCTTTTCGCTACGCGGTGCAAAACGATGCAGTTGTGCAAGCGCCAGTTCTTCCTCGAGCTGGTTGTGTCGCAAATTTTCAGCGGGTTAAAGGCAGGCGTATCTCCGGGCGCAATTATGCTGCGAGTTCCGCAAAGACCATGAATGGTGAACAATTGTCGTTTGCGAATTGCCTCTTGCGGATCATATGCGCAACTTCGATACCCGCGATTGTCGCTGCGGCTGAATGAAATGCCTTGAACCCCAACATCTGATTGGTAATCCGCTTGATGAAACGATGGTCCTGTTCAAGAATATTGTTGAGATATTTGATCTGCCGGATTTCAATCATCTTGCTGTAACCTGTGATTTTAAGGATTGTATTTACAGCTTGTGCTCCCGCCAGATTGGCGCCGCTTTTATCAATGACAATCTTGTCTGGAACACCGTTGGCTGCGATGGCTTTCTTGAAGAAACGTCGTGCAGAACCGAGATTTCGGCGTTCGGAGAGCATGAAATCAAGCGTTTGTCCGTCACGATCAACGGCCCGGTACAAATATGTCCATTTGCCTTTGACCTTTAGATAGGTTTCGTCAACACGCCATGAGCCAAGCGTTCGACGCTTACGTCTCTGTGCCTGATCTGCAATCTGTGGCGCGTAACGGACAACCCAGCGGTTCAATGTTGCATGGTCAACGTTCACGCCACGTTCGGCCATGATTTCTTGAAGGTCACGATAGGAAACGGAATAAGGAACAAAGAAGAACACCGCATAAAGGATGACATTTTTGGGGAAATGAGACCCTTTGAAATCGATCGCCATACCCAGTCACCTCGCCCAATTATGCGCACCGAAGCGACAATAACGCAGCAGAAGTGAAAAATTCGCGACAGAACCCAAGGGAATCCTTATCGCGGTTCCGCGTACAACGGACGTGCTCTAGAACCCCCAAGTTCAAAGGCCGCAAAGGACAGTCGCCGGGTGCGACTGTCCTAAAGTGAAGGGTTACGGGGCTCCGTTGGTCTTCACAGAAAGCTATCAAGAATCGGCGTCCACTCGCCATTCTGATTGTCGAACTGCGGAATATGCGCGAGGTTATGAAGTAGCTTCACATCTTCGCCCAGTGTGGCCTGCCAGTCCTTGGCTTCGGTGAGGATGACGCCGATGCCGACGACCTCGCCACCTGCCTTGCGCACCAACTCGACTGATCCCTTGAGACTTGAACCCGATGCCACGACGTCGTCCACCACGACCACGCGTTTTCCCTCGAGAAGCGGGATTGCCTGACGATCGAGAAGCAAACGCTGCTCGCCCTTGGAGGTGATGGAGGAAATCGTCTGCACCAGTGCATCGCCGAGATGGATTTTCGGCGACTTCTGCAACACGACATAATCGTCAAGACCAAGCGCGCGCGACACTTCAATCGCTACCGGAATGCCGAGCGTTGCAGCACCGACGATCACATCGGGCCTCAGCGGCGCCAGCTTTTCGGCCAGCGCTTTGCCCACATGTTCTCCGAAGCGAACACCGAGATCAATGACCATCATCAGGGAAATGGCGAAGTTCGGATTGATCGGCACAATCGGCAGATCGACCTTGCGGCCTGCCACATCGACGGTCCAGACCTGTCCATTGCCGGAAAGTTTCGTGCTGTCTTCAGTCATCGTTTTAT
Organism: Ochrobactrum sp. CGA5; assembly: GCF_006345815.1. GTDB lineage: Bacteria > Pseudomonadota > Alphaproteobacteria > Rhizobiales > Rhizobiaceae > Brucella. The sequence goes on from NZ_VCIG01000008.1 coordinate 30,574, forward strand.
GTCCTTGGTATTCAGCCGTGATTCAACCAGCAGGCCCACGTTGCGCCATGTGGTGCGCTTGCGCTTGGTGTCGAAGCCATAAATGGCGAGCGAAAGCGAAATGGCATGCGCCATGCGGATTGCCTGCACCAGAAGCGGAACACCGCGCGCCAGCGCAAAACGCAGGCGCATCGGGAAGGAGACGTCATCGATTTCCATGCCGCGGGCGCGCTGCGCATCCGCGATACGTTCGAAATCCTCGCGCAGCATTGGGATGATGCCAAAGGTCAGCGACAGTACTAGCGTTACCATAGGCGGCAGACGCGCAGCGCTTGCCGCTGCCAGAATGGTGTTGATTGCCACTGAGAACTGACCCAGCGTTTCCACCGAGAATTGACCCGCCTGTTAGGTATGTTTCGGGTCTGCGGTCGTGGTCAAGTTCCTCGTTTTCTCCTTTGTCGTTTTAGTGTCGTGCGCAGAGCTGTTCTTGAAGCGGAAGCTGTCGTTTCCGGTTTCAAGGATGTGGCAATGATGGGTAAGCCGATCGAGCAATGCCGTGGTCATCTTGGCATCACCGAAGACGCTGGCCCATTCGCTGAAGCTGAGGTTCGTCGTGATGATGACGCTGGTTCGCTCGTTGCTGAGCAGGTGGAAGAGCATCGCACCGCCTGACGCGCTGAACGGCAGGTATCCAAGCTCATCAAGGATCACGAGATCAGAGTGGACAAGGCGATTGGCGATCTGCCCAGACCGTCCTTGCGCCTTTTCCTGTTCCAGCGCGTTGACCAGCTCGACCGTTGAGAAGAACCGGACCCGTTTGTGGTGATGCTCGATGGCCTGAACACCTATCGCGGTAGCAATGTGTGTCTTGCCCGTGCCGGGGCCACCGACCAGAACGATGTTGTTTGCGTCGTCCAGGAAGTCGCAGCGATGAAGCTGCTGCACGAGCGCCTCGTTGATCTCGCTGCTGGCGAAGTCGAAGCCATTCAGATCACGATAGGCAGGGAAGCGTGCCGTCTTGAGCTGGTAGGCAGTCGAGCGAACTTCACGTTCCGCGGTCTCTGCTTTCAAAAGCTGCGACAGGATCGGAATGGCAGCCTGGAACGCCGGCGATCCTTGCTCGGTTAGTTCGCCGACGGCTTGTGCCATTCCGTGCATCTTCAGTTGCCGCAGCATGATGACGATCGCACCGCTTGCTGGATTATGACGCATGGCGGGCCTCCGTCTTTCTCAGGGCATCGTATCGTTCAACATTGGCCTTGGGCTCGTTGACGAGCGTCAGGGCTTGTGGCGCATCGATGGTCGGCGGCGTGAAGGATTTGCCGTCGACAAGGCGATGCAGCAGGTTCAGAACATGCGTCTTGGTCGGAACACCGGACTTCAACGCCATGTCGACCGCCGACAGGACGGCCTGTTCATCGTGTTGAAGGACGAGCGCCAGGATATCGACCATCTCCCGGTCGCCGCCCGGCTTCTTGAGCAAGTATTGCTGCAAGGCCCGGAATGCATCGGGAAGTTCGACGAATGGTGCACCGTTGCGAAGCGCACCTGGCTTGCGCTGCACTACCGCCAAGTAGTGCCGCCAGTCGTAGATCGTCTGTCCTGGCCTGTCGTGGGAGCGATCAATGACGCGACGATGCTCGCAAATGATCTGTCCTTCTGCGGCGGCCACAACACGGTCTGGGTAAACCCTTAGGCTCACCGGCCGATTGGCGAAGGACGCCGGGACGCTATAGCGATTGCGCTCCAGATGCACGAGGCAGGTCGGAGAGACACGCTTGGTGTATTCGACAAACCCATCGAACGGCCGGGTAATGGGCATGAGCGCGGGAGCTTCTTCCGCCCAAATGTCAGCAATGGTGCCACGCATCTGACCGTGCGGGGTCTGTGCCCAGAACTCCTTGCAGCGTTGCTCGAGCCAGTCGTTCAGGGCTTCCAGCGATGGAAAGCGCGGAACGGGCTGAAAGAACCGATGACGCGCATCCTGAACATTCTTCTCGACTTGTCCCTTCTCCCAGCCTGAAGCCGGATTGCAAAACTCAGGCTCGAACAGGTAGTGGCTAGCCATCGCCTGGAAGCGCACGTTGACGTCACGCTCTTTCCCGCGGCCAACCTTGTCGATCGCGGTGCGCATGTTGTCGTAAATGCCGCGTCCCGGAATGCCGCCGAATACGCGAAATGCATGATTGTGGGCATCAAACAGCATCTCATGCGTCTGTAGCAGATAGGCCCGAACGATGAAGGCTCGGCTGTAGCTCAGCTTCGTGTGCGCCACCTGCAGCTTAGTGCGTTCATTGCCGATGATCGCCCAGTCCTCCGACCAGTCGAACTGGAAGGCTTCTCCGGGATCGAACGCCAGAGGTACATATGTCCCGCGGCCCGTCGTCTGCAACTCTCTCTGGCGATCATCACGCCATTCCCGGGCAAATGCCGCAACCCGATTGTAGGAGCCCTCGTAGCCAAGGCTCATCAGGTCAGCATGCAATTGCTTCATCGTCCGCTTCTGTTTGCGGTTCTTCTTGGATTCCGTCTTCAGCCAGGCAGACAACCGATCAGCAAAAGGATCGAGCTTGCTCGGCCGCTCCGGGACCTTGAACTTCGGCTCCACACCGTCCAGGCGCAGGTATTTGCGAATGGTATTCCGGGATAAGCCGGTCCTGCGGCAAATCTCCCGGATCGATAAATGGTCTCGAAAATGCCAGCGTCGGATCACGCTCAATAACGCCATGTCGATCACTCCATAGCCCTCGCTGAAAACATGCAAGGGAAGGTTGGAACATGGGTCAATTCTCAATGGAAATATCAGGCCACGCTGGGTCAGTTCTCAGTGGCAATCAACAATCCGATCTACAACCTAAATTATTTCCCCCGAAACCAATTCAATGCCGCCGATCATCGTGAGTTACGACAAGCCGCCACTGACATGTGGCGCGAAATCACGTGCCTGAAATCCGCATGACAGATGCGCCAAAGAATACGTTACGTCTGCACTCTCGTGAAAGTAACAGTGCCCGGGCGCAAACAGGAGCCCCCCGACCATCGCGAGCGCCATGAGGAGATTGGTCTCCGGTCCGACGATCGCTGTCACCGCGATCCAGGCGATCGCGGCCATGAGCCCGAGCAGCAGCGCCGATTGCACGAAATTGAGCAGGCGGTCGCTGGCGGAGGCCGCGGTCATCGCGTCTTTTAGCCTCCGAGTTCGCGCCGGTCCTGATCGCGTACCAGCCAGTGGACAGCGCCGAGCGCAAGCGCCGCGCCCGCGAGTGCGGCAATCTTGGATGATTCCGTCTCGCCGAGGTCCAGGATGATGAACTTGCGCGCGATGGCGAGGAGCGCGATCAGCACGATCGTGCGGACCTGGAGGATCCCGAAGCTGCGTTCGGTCGCAACAAGAAGGGAGCGCTTGAACTCGAGCGCGATCACCACGGTGAAGATCATGCCGAACACCACCTGGAAGGTGGCGTAATCGAGAGGGTCGAATGCCCCCAGAACCAAGCGGTTCACGACTTCGCGCATCAGCGCCCAGACCGACGCCACGACGATCGCCGCAATGATGACGCTGAGGACGAGGATGACAACTTGCTCGAACTTCTCGTAGAGCGTCATCGCCGACCATTGTTCACGGGTCAGCCCAGATCGTTGCAAGTCTTTCATGATTGCCTCTCGAAAGCCGCCCTGGAGAGACAAGCTCCCCGGGGCTTTGCCAGACGGTGCGATATCGCACGGAGCGGAGGGGACGCCGCAAACCGGCGACACCCCATGTGGCATATCAGCCGTTCTTGACCTCGATGCGCTTGACCTTGGCCTGCGCCTCGGGAGTCTGGGGCAGCTTGATCGTCAGAACCCCGTTCTTGAAGGATGCTTGCGCCTTTTCGCCATCCACACCGGGGGGGAGCGGAATTGTCCGGTAGATCGCGCCGTAGCTGCGCTCGGAGAGATAGTATCCCGTCTTCTTCTCCTGGCGCTCGATCTTCTTCTCCCCCTTCACAGTCAACATGTCATCGTTGACCGTTACCTCGATGTCTTTCATCTCCATGCCCGGCAGCTCGATCGACACTTCGATCGCGTCGTCGGTCTCGACCATGTCGGATTTGGCTTCGCCGCTGCCCCAGGGCCATTCGAAATGACCGACCCTATTCCAGAAATTCTCGAACACGTGGTTCATTTCGCGCTGAAGCGTTGCGATCGGGTTGTCTTCGCTGCTTTTGGCGTCTGGCGCGCCGTCCTTGCGCGCCCAGGGAATGAGGTCTTTAATCTGCATGACATGGTCTCCTTAGGTTTTCAGGCGCCCTTGACGGCGATCCTTTTCGGCTGCGCTTCAGGGGCTCGGGGGAGCGTCAGGGTGAGGACACCTCCACGCATCTCGGCTTCGATCCTGTCGGGGTCGAAGTCCTCGGAAAGCGTGAAGGTACGCTCGAAATCGCCCTCGCCATATTCGGCATAGGCAAGTTCCAGGTTTTCTGGCCGCATCGGCTCAACCTTGCCGCGGATCGTCAGCACGCGGTTTTCGAGTGTGATTTCGACCGCATCGGCGGCGACCCCAGGCATTTCGGCCATCATGGAGACACCCTCATCGGTCTCTACGATATCGGTCAGCCGGCGGTAGATGCGCCCGCCACCGATGGTCTCGGCGTGTCGGTCGGCGTCTTTTCGGTGGCTTGCGTGATGTCGGCGCTCATCTTTCCAGCTCCTCTCAGGCTGCCTTGATCTCGATTTTCTTTGGCTTTTCTGCCGCGGCCCGGGAGATGACGATCCGCAATACACCGTTCGTCATCTTCGCCTCGACCTTGTCATCCGAGGCCGCGAATGGCAGGCGGATAGCGCGGGAAAACTTGCCATAACCGCGTTCGTTGCGGTGCCAGCGCGCACCTTCGAGAACCTGGGGCGCCTTGCTTTCGCCCGACAGCGTCAGGACGTTGTCCTTGACCGCAATCTCGATATCGCCCGGCTCAATGCCAGGGAGTTCGGTAGTAACGGCGACGACTTCCGCACCCTGCCAGACATTCACTGCCGGGAATGCCGCGCGAAACGGCGACGGCCAGAAACCTCGGTCGAGATCGCGCATCATGGAACGCATCAGCGCAAAGGGATCGCTGCGGCGCAGATATGTCACATAGGGCATTGCTGGCCTCCTGTTGCTGATCGACACCCCGAACCGACATCAAGATAGGCGGCTCCAATTATTATGCAAGCATGTATGCTGTTTGTATTGCATTTTGGGTGGACCGGAGCCTATCCTGATTCTCATTGAGACGGAGAAAAGATACCCATGTCTTCTTCTGATCTTACCCTGTTCGGGACGACGATCCACCGGGTCGCGCAGCTCATCCAGCAGCGGATCGACAACGAGATGGGCGACAGCGGCCTGACCCGGTTGTCTTGGATGGCGGCGGCATCGTCCGGGTTGACCATCGGCGATCTGGCCGGCCGGCTGGAGGTGGGCCGGGCCACTCCGGGCCAGCTCGTCGATCGCATGGTACCGGGCGGTTGGGTAGAGCGGTGGGCATCACCCGACGACCGAAGGCTGCAGATCGTCACGGCAACGCCAAAGGCCAGCGCGATGCTGGAGGAACTCGCACCGCGGCAATCGGCGCTCCAACATGAAATCCTGCAGGATCTGTCGGCGGACGAAAGGCGCATCCTGCTGGCGCTGCTCGAGCGGATCAAGTCGCGGCTTGGGCGCTAGGGAAAGCGGTATGGAAAAGAAGACCGAATACAACATCTGGTACTGGGTGGCGGCTTTCATAGCCGTGATCTTCATCCAGGATCTGATCGCCGGCTGGCGATCCGTGGCTCCCATCAGCTACAGCCAATTCGAAACTTATCTCGAGGACGGCAGGGTCGCGTCCGTCGCGGTCGGCGCGGACACCATCACCGGCACCTTCACCGACCCCGTCGACGGCAAGAGCCAGTTCGTCACCACGGTCGTGGATCCCGCGATCCTGCAGCGGATCGACCGCTCCGGCGTCGAGATCACGGGCGTTCCTCAGAACACCTTTCTCGGCACGCTGATTTCCTGGGTGGCGCCAGCGCTTGTCTTCTTCGGAATCTGGATGCTGCTGTTCCGTAAGTTCGCCGCCAAACAGGGTTTCGGCGGGTTCATGCAGGTCGGCCGCAGCAAGGCCAAGGTTTACATGGAAAAAGAAACCGGCGTCAGCTTCGCCGACGTGGCCGGTGTGGACGAGGCCAAGGCCGAGCTCGAGGAGGTCGTAGAGTTCCTCAGGAACCCCGCCGAATACGGAAAGCTGGGCGCACATATCCCCAAAGGCATATTGCTTGTCGGGCCGCCGGGCACCGGCAAGACGCTTCTAGCGCGCGCAGTGGCAGGCGAGGCCGGCGTGACCTTCTTTTCGATCTCGGGCTCCGAGTTCGTCGAGATGTTCGTGGGCGTCGGTGCCGCGCGGGTGCGCGACCTCTTCGAGCAGGCTCGGAAATCCGCGCCGGCGATCATCTTCATCGACGAACTCGACGCTCTCGGGCGGGCGCGCTCCTCCGGCCAGATCGCTGGCGGCCACGATGAGCGTGAGCAGACGCTGAACCAGCTTCTGACCGAGCTCGACGGCTTCGACCCTTCGGTGGGCATCGTGCTCCTGGCCGCCACCAACCGACCAGAGATCCTCGACCCCGCGCTGCTGCGTGCGGGACGCTTCGACCGGCAGGTGCTGGTGGATCGGCCGGATAAGAAGGGACGTGTGCAGATTCTCGGCGTTCACATGAAAAAGGTGAAGCTCGCCCCGGACGTCGATGCCGAGAAGGTCGCAGCGCTTACTCCCGGCTTTTCCGGGGCGGACCTCGCCAATCTCGTCAACGAGGCAGCATTGCTCGCCACGCGCCGCAAGGCTGATGCGGTGACGATGGACGACTTCAACAATGCCGTCGAGCGCATCATCGCAGGGTTGGAAAAGAAGAACCGCGTGCTCAATCCGCGCGAACGCGAGATCGTGGCGCACCACGAGATGGGGCACGCGCTGGTCGCGATGGCTCTGCCGGGGGTGGATCCGGTGCACAAGGTCTCGATCATACCGCGCGGCATCGGCGCGCTCGGCTACACCATCCAGCGGCCGACCGAGGACCGCTTCCTGATGACCCGCGACGAGCTGGAGAACAAGATCGCCGTGCTGCTGGGCGGGCGCGCGGCCGAGAAGATCGTCTACGACCACCTCTCGACCGGGGCGGCGGACGATCTGGTCAAGGCCACCGATATCGCCCGCGCCATGGTCGCGCGGTACGGGATGGACGAAGACCTCGGGCATGTCAGCTACGACACCGATCGGCCCGGCTTTCTCGGCACCGGTGACCAGTCGTCGTGGCTGAACCGCCGCTACGGCGAGGCCACTGCCGAGCGGATGGACGCGAAGGTGCGCGACATCGTGGATGGCGTGTTCAAGCGCACCCTCTCGCTTCTCGAAGCCAACCGGGCGCTGCTCGAGCAATCGGCGCAGGATCTCCTGCAACGGGAGACACTGGACGAGCCCGATCTGGTGGCAATTGGGGCCAAGGTGAAAAGAACGGAAGCGGTCGCTGCGTGACACCGTCACTGACGCAGATGATCGGCGGACAACCCTGACTGGATAAAGAAACGGAGAGGAAAAATGGCAAACGGAGCTTGCGATATTTGCGGTCGCCCGGCGACGGCGCGCGTGCGCGCCTCGGTGAACGGCAAAGTTCAGAACATGGAGCTGTGCGATCAGCACTACCGCGAAATGGTGCGCCGGTCGGGCCGCAGCGCATCGCCGCTGGAGTCCCTGTTCGGACGACATTCCCTTTTTGACGAATTCTTCGGCGATAGCGGGTTCGGCAGCCTGTTCAGCGACAGCCCGCTGCGGGGTGGCGCACTGGGCGCCACGGGCGCGGGTGAAGACGACGTCGTGGATGCCACCTTCGGGGAGGAAGCGCCGCGCCGCGGATCGCGGCGCGGCGGCGGACGCACCATCGCCGATCGGCTGAGCGAACAGGGCAACAAACTATTGCAGGATGCCGCACAGAAGGCTGGAGAATTCGGGCGCAGCGAGGTCGATACCGAACATCTGCTTCTGGCACTGACCTCGTCCGACGTCGTCAAAACGATCCTGGAACAGTTCAAGGTCGATGTGGACGACCTGCGGCGCCAGGTTGAGAAGGAAGCGAAGCGTGGAGAGGCCAGGACGGAGGGCGAAATCGGCGTCAGTCCTCGCCTGAAGGACGCGCTGAACCGGGCCTTCATCGCCTCGAACGAACTCGGCCATTCCTATGTCGGTCCCGAGCACCTGCTGATCGGCCTTGCCGAGGAAGGTGAAGGCCTGGCCGCGTCGATCCTGCGCAAATACGGATTGACGCCGCAGGCGCTGCGCCAGCAGGTGACCAAGGTCGTGGGCAAGGGTGCCGAGGAGGGCCGCGTGGAGGCGCCTTCCAGCACGCCCGATCTCGACCAGTTCAGCCGTGACCTGACGAAGCTCGCCCGCGAGGGCAAGCTCGACCCCGTCATCGGCCGCGCCCGCGAGATCGAGACGACGATCGAAGTGCTCGCCCGCCGGAAAAAGAACAACCCGGTGCTGATCGGCGAGCCCGGCGTGGGCAAGACCGCCATCGTCGAGGGACTTGCACAACGGATCGTCGCGGGCGAAGTGCCCGAGGCGCTGCGCGACAAGCGGCTGGTCGAGCTCAACATCAACTCGATGGTGGCCGGGTCGAAGTATCGCGGCGAGTTCGAGGAGCGAGTCCAGAAGATCCTCAAGGAGATCACCGAGGAGAAGGACAGCCTGATCCTGTTCATCGACGAGATCCACACCATCGTCGGCGCCGGCCAGGGCGGTGGCGAAGGTGGTCTCGACATCGCCAACACCTTCAAGCCGGCGCTGGCGCGGGGCGAGCTGAACCTGATCGGTGCGACGACGCTCAACGAGTACCAGAAATACATCGAGAAGGACGCGGCGCTCGAGCGACGGTTCCAGCCGGTTTATGTCGAGGAACCCACGGTAGCTCAGGTCATCATGATCCTGCGCGGCCTGCGCGACACGCTGGAGGCGCACCACAAGGTGACGATCACCGACGAGGCCATCGTCGCGGCGGCCGAGCTTTCTGATCGCTACATCACTGGCCGCTTCATGCCCGACAAGGCGATCGACCTGATCGATCAGGCAGCCGCTCGGGTGAAGATCAGCGCCACGGCGCGCCCTGTGGACGTCCAGGAGCTGGAGGCCGAAGCCGCGCAGATCAAGCGCGAGCAGGACTATGCCGCAGCCCGCAAGCAATTCGACCGGGCAGCGGAACTGAAGAAGGAACTCGAGCAGAAGCAGAAGGAGCTTGACGAGCTTCTGGAGATCTGGAAGCGCGACCAGGCTTCGGCGACCGCCGAGGTGCGCGCCGATCATGTCGCGCAGATCGTCTCCAAGATCACCGGTGTTCCGGTCACGGAGCTGACCGCCGAGGAGAAGGACAAGCTCCTCAAGCTCGAGGAGAAGCTGCACGAGCGCGTCATCGGCCAGGAAGAAGCGATCCGCGCCGTGGCCGATGCGGTGCGCCTTGCGCGTGCGGGTCTGCGCGAAGGTTCCGGTCCGACCGCGACCTTCCTGTTCCTCGGACCGACCGGGGTTGGCAAGACGGAACTGGCCAAGACGCTCGCCGAGGTGATCTTCGGCGATCAGGACGCGATGATCCGTATCGACATGTCGGAATATGGAGAGCGTCACGCGGTGGCACGGCTCGTCGGCGCGCCTCCGGGCTACGTCGGCTATGACGAGGGGGGGCAGCTGACCGAAAAGGTCCGCCGCCGGCCCTATTCGGTGGTGCTGCTCGACGAGATTGAGAAGGCACACCCGGATGTCTACAACATCCTGTTGCAGGTATTCGACGACGGCCGCCTGACCGACGGCAAGGGCCGCGTGGTGGACTTCACCAACACCATCATCATCGCAACCTCGAACCTCGGTTCGGACATCATCCAGCGCAACCTCACGAAACGCGGCAGCAGGGAGTTCGACGAGGCCAAGCAGAAATCCGAACTGATGGAGGTGTTGCGCGGTCATTTCCGGCCAGAGTTCATCAATCGGATCGACGAGATCATCGTCTTTCATTCGCTGAACCAGTCGGAGATCCGCCAGATCGTCGAGTTGCAGCTCAACCGGGTGAAGCGGACCGCCCTTACTCAGGGTGTCGAACTCGAATTCGATGTGAGCGTCGTGGATCACTTCGGCTCGGTCGGCTTCCGTCCCGAATTCGGCGCCCGCGAGCTGCGCCGGCTGATCCGGTCGGAGTTGGAGACCGAGTTGGCTCGCGAAATGCTCTCGGGGCGGATCGAGGATGGGGACAAGGTCCGCGTCGCTTGGTCAGCGGACGAACAGAAGGTCGTGTTCGAAAAGATCGCAAAGCAAACCGGTGACGACAGCCCGGACGATCAGGCCGAGGCCGGGATCGACGAGTCCAGCGAAGTTGCCGAAAACAAGGCGGACGCTCCGACGCCCGATGTCCCGGTCGACGCCAAGGATAAGGAGCAGTCTAAGGACGATAAGTCTACCGGGTGACGTCGTGAAGGACTGGCCGGCGCGACGACGGTCGCGCCGGGCCATTTCGTCGGAGGGTTACAGGAAGGATCCACGGCATGAAAGTCATCAGAGCATTTCGCAATCTTGACCGGCACGGGCAACAGCGCGCGCCTGAAGTTATCGAGGAAGAGGTGCGACAACTTGAACCGCATCTTGTACGTTTCCGCGACGGGCTGGTCAGGCTTGAGATCGTTGCCTCGCAGACGAACGGGAAGAAGCGCATCCACGTCAGCTTGCGCCTGCAACTGCCCTCAGGGGTGATCGCGGCGCAGGAAGATGGATTCGAGATCGAACCTGTTCTACGCAAGGCTTTCGCCGATCTACGCCGCCGTGTCGATCGCAAGGTCGCGCTCCTGAAAGGCGAGCCGCAGTGGAAGCGCCCCGCACGTCGCGCCCGGATCAAAGCGCTGCTGCCGCCCGCACGGGACAGAGCCGAGGCCGAACGGCGCACGCTCTATTTTGGCCTTATCGAAAATAATCTCGATGCGGTCTACGACACCGTGAGGCGCGAGCTGATCTATTTGGAAGCCAACGGGTCGGTTCGCGAAGGCCTTCTCAATGTCGGCGATCTGGTTGATACGACGATTCTGAAAGGCCTCGAGCGGTTCGAGCAGCGGCCCGCAAAGTTTTCGACCGGCGACTGGCTGACGCGGCTGGCCTTCGAGACCATCGACGCTTCAGCACGGGAGGCCAGCCATGCTCTGCCCGACAGCGCCGCCTCTCTCGACGCCGCGCCCGAGGCCCCGGCGCAAGATCCGACTGAGGCCGACCAGGAGATGTTCGAGTTTTATCAGCCCGATGATGTCCCACGTCTGGAAGACCTTGTGGCCGACAGCTCCGCCGCCGATCCTGAGGCCGAAGCGGCGCGGCGCGAAGAGGCACTGGCGCTACACCGGGCCATCGCGGCGCTGCCGTCGCTCTGGCGCAGGGTGCTGCTGCGGCTCGAACTGGAGAAAGACACGGCGGAACACATCTCCCACATCCTCGGCATTCCGGAAGAAGACGTCCGACGTGTTGCCGAATCTGCACGCGCGCAAATTCGTGAGAAGATGCATGCGTCCGGATACCCGGCTGACATCGCCGGGACGGTCAGAGAGCCGTCGCGCATTCCGCAGCCGCTCCAGCACCGGGATCGGATCGAGAGGGGTCTCCTGGGCGACGTGAAGGGAGAAGCGTCATGACGCGCGGACATAATCGTCCTCCCCTGCAACCGAAGATGCCGGGGATCGACATGAGGTCCTGGGACGTGCCGACGGTTATCATCAACCGGCCGGCGCGCTCGGTAGTGAGTGTAGAAAATGCCGTCGCAACTCGGCTCGAGAAAACTTCTCAAATTTCAAGGAGGAACAGAAGAAATGAACACTGACGCGAAACGAAGTGTGCATGGCCGCGCGGATTTTCTTTGCAGCCTCTCCGAGAACTGGTGGGCATTCGTGCTGCGCGGCGTTCTCGCGCTTTTGATTGCAGTGCTGGCATTCATCATGCCGGCAGAGTCGCTCCTTGCTTTGACGCTCGTCTTCGGCGCATTCTCTTTTGCCGACGGTGTGTTCGGACTAATTGCCGCCGTACGGCACCTCCGCAAGGGCGAACGTTGGGGCTGGCTGATGTTCAGCGGCATCCTTGGAATTGCGACCGGTGTCGTTGTGGTGGTCTCGCCCTTCGTCGCCACACTGGTACTGGCCACCTTCCTCTGGGCGAGCATCGCTTTCTGGTCAGCGTTCTCCGGTATCTTCGAAATCGTCGCTGCGATCCGACTGCGCAAGGAAATCAAAGGCGAAATCTGGCTCATTCTCAGCGGTCTTCTCTCCGTTGCCCTGAGCGTAGCGGTAATCTGGCTGTTGCTCAGCCGCCCGGTCGAGACCTTTCTTGCGCTTGGTTGGCTTCTCGGTTTCTACGCTGCCTTCTTCGGCGTGACGATGGTGTTGCTCGGCCTCCGGCTTCGCAAGGCTCGTAGATCCGATGGCCCCATCTCCGGTGACATGATGAACAAACCCAGTGAAGCGTGAGCGTGGCGACCGAACACGACCGATCCGTTGGCGACGAAGACGATGATCTCACTCGTTGGGATGAAACGATCTTCGAGCGATGTTTGCGCGTCGGCTTCAATCCCTTCGGGTCCGGGCCGACGCCTGTTTTCTTGCGGCACATGCCAATAGAAGTGACGGCGGCGCACAATCTCCCGAATCAACCTACGGGAGATTGCAGAGATGAATGATGGCAGTCCCTCTAACATCAGCAAACAATTTGTACATAGGCGTTCAATGTATAGAGCTCACGACCTGGCTTATATGCTTTTCTCCATCGCCCTTGTGGGAGCAGGATATCTCGCTTTTCGCGAGATGTTCGTCGAGAGCGAACCTGTACCGTTCGCCCGGGAAGTAGTGCTGGTGTTTCTCGGAGCAGTTGCGACAATCTATCTGACAGCTGTTTTGCTCAACAGGCAAACTGAGCTGGAGCTCCGCAAGGAAGGACAGGTCATCATCCTGCAGCAGAAAAATGATATTTACATGGCCTGCATCGAGACGGTCGCCCAGATCGTGGAAGTCGCTCTGCACAACGACGACCTGATCAATGAATTGCGCGTCCTCAGCCACAAGTTGGCAGTATTGGGTAGTGCTGACGTCATCGCCTCTTTCGAGAATGTCCTTGACACCCTCATTTCGGGTCTGCGGGACGGAAAACTGAATTCAGAAGACGGATCAAATATCATGAAAGCTGTCGCAGAAATGACCTCTGCTATGCGCAGAGATATTCTCGAAGAGATTGCTGCCGGGAACGTGCGTACAACGCGCGAAGCCATTCTTCGAAACTCGAACCGTATGCAACATCTCGACCGGATTGAACCCGGTGGTTCCGAAAGGGAACTACATCAGAAGGAGAACACCAATGCGCGGACATAATCGGCCTCCGTTTCTACCGAAGGTGCCGGGGACCAACATGTGGTCGTGGGACGTTCCCACGGCCATTATCTACCGGCCGGCGCGCTCTGTGATGACCTCCGCACCCCGGCCGAACCACTGGATCCTCGAGTTTGAACCATCACGGCCGCTTCGGATTGAACCGCTGATGGGCTATACGTCCAGCGACGATCCCTATCGCCCGATACGGCTTCGATTTCCTGATCGGCAAAGCGCGATCGCCTTTGCAGAGCATAACGATTGGACCTACATTGTTCGCGAAGAGGCGCCGGGACGTGCGCAAAATAGTCGCTGGCGGGGGGCCGAGAAACATAAGCTCTATAAAGGCGCTGACGCACCGGGGGCGTTTCGTATCGACGCTCGGCAGAGGCCGGGAAGGTCGGGCCACAGCCTGAAACCCGCAGTGGAACGAGACGGCGCAGTGGACCTCGCCGCACCCGAGCACACAGAGCTCGATCCCGTGCTCGAAGCGAGCCTCGAGTCCTTCCCCGCATCCGATCCGCCGGCATGGACAGGTGTTACCGTGGCGGCGAAGAAACCGTGACTCGAACTTTAAACTGAAGCAGGCACGGAGCACTTGTTTCCCTATCTCGACACCGTCGCGCGGAGATATCCTCCCGTCATCGTCTGGGCACTCTTAGGGGTGAACGTCCTCGCGTTCCTCTACCAGATCAGCCTGCCCCAGCGCCTGCTGGATCGGTTCCTGTTCGAGTTCGCGCTTGTGCCATCGCGCTTCTTCGGGCAGCTCAGTCTTGTCGCCCCCTCTGATTGGACTCCCTTCCTGACGAATATGTTCCTGCACGGGGGGTGGCTGCACCTCATCCTCAACATGTGGACACTCTGGATTTTCGGTCCCGCGGTCGAGGACCGTCTCGGCCCCGGGCGGTTCATCCTGTTCTACCTGTTCTGTGGCGTGGCGGCCGGGCTGGCCCATGCGCTCGCCAATCCCGACTCGGCCGTGCCCGCGCTCGGTGCATCCGGCGCAATCGCTGGCGTGATCGGGTGTTACGCGCGGATGTTCCCGGCGGCCCGGCTGGTCGTGATGGTGCCCATCGTGTTCATACCGTTGTTCTTCGAAGTGCGGGCAATCGCGTTCGCCCTAATCTGGTTCTTCATGCAGCTCGTACCGGGCTTCTTCTCATTGGGTGTCCAGGCATCGGGCGGGATCGCCTGGTGGGCGCATATCGGCGGCTTCGTCGCCGGCTGGCTCATCACGCCACTGTTGCGCAGGCCGAGCGCAGCCTATCGCCAGTACTATCGGGACGAAGGCGTCTACGGCTTCCTGCCGGATGGACGCCGGAAAGGAGAACAAGGTCCATGGACGTGATGCAAGTCTTCTGGCTTTTCTTCATCGTGTCGGCGCTACAGCCCGTGCTGCAGCGGCGGTATCTCGAAGCGATGCGCACGCGAAAGATCGCGCAGATCGAGAAGAAGCGCGGCAGCCGCGTCATTCTGCTGATCCATCGCCAAGAGACCATGAACCTCTTGGGCTTTCCCCTCATGCGCTACATCGACGTCAACAACTCGGAGGAGGTCCTGCGCGCCATCCAGATGACCGGCGACGAGGTTCCTCTCGACATCGTGCTCCATACGCCTGGCGGCCTCGTGCTGGCGGCGACCCAGATCGCCCAAGCGATCCAGGGGCACAAGGGCAAGGTGACGGTCTTCGTGCCGCATTATGCAATGTCAGGCGGGACCCTGATCGCCATTGCGGCCGACGAGATCGTGATGTGTCGCCATTCTGTGCTCGGCCCGATCGACCCCCAGCTCGGCGGCATGCCGGCGGCTTCAATCATCAAGGTTGCCGAGGAGAAGCCGATCGCCGAGGTCGATGACCAGACGCTGGTCATGGCCGACATCGGCCGCAAGGCGATCACCCAGGTTCAGACCATGGCTTTGCAGCTGCTCGCGGAAAACACGGACCAGGACCGCGCCCGGTCGCTGGCCGAAAAGCTTGCGACCGGAACCTGGACCCACGATTACCCCATCTTCGCCGAAGAGGCGCAGAGCATGGGACTGCCGGTGAGCACCGACATGCCCAACGAGATCCTGGAGCTCATGACGCTCTATCCGCAGCCCCTGCGGCGCCAGGGTGGCGGCGTCGAATACCTTCCAAAGCCACGACAGAGGGAAACACGCAGACAATAGCTCCTATGACTGCGGGGCAGAAAGAAGCGCCGCGTCATTCAGGACGGCAATTCAATTGGAGAAAAGCGATGCCGACACTTACATGCCCGCAGTGCAACACCACCAACCGTGTGCCCGAAGAGCGCCTGACCGACGATCCAAAGTGCGGCCGCTGTGGGGCTCAGCTCTTCCAGGGAAAGCCGGTCATCCTCACTACATCCAATTTCGACCGTCACGCCAGCGCCGAACTGCCATTGCTCGTTGATTTCTGGGCAGAATGGTGCGGGCCATGCAAGATGATGGCGCCCCAGTTCGAAGCCGCCGCACGTTCACTGGAGCCGCATGTCCGCCTCGGCAAGCTCGATACGGAGGCGGAACAACAGATTGCGGGTCGGTACGGAATCCGCAGCATTCCCACCATGATCCTGTTCAAGGCTGGCCGCGAGGTTGGCAGAACCAGCGGCGCAACGACGGCTTCGCAAATAGCGGCCTGGGTGCGCTCTCAGTCACGAGGCTGATTGTCGACCTTGGCCATCGCTTGCAGAAAAGTGGAAAGTAATCGATTTGCACGGCACGACCGGCTTTCTTGAAAGTGGCGCTCTTCTTGTTGTCGCAGCATTTGTGCTCGTGACGATCTGCGCACGCTTTGGCATTCCAAGCCTTGTGGGCTACATTCTCACGGGG
The DNA here is from genome assembly GCF_006345815.1 of Ochrobactrum sp. CGA5. Taxonomy (GTDB): domain Bacteria; phylum Pseudomonadota; class Alphaproteobacteria; order Rhizobiales; family Rhizobiaceae; genus Brucella. The sequence goes on from NZ_VCIG01000008.1 coordinate 46,802, forward strand.
CTATTGATCGGATCGTCGAGTTTCGGTCTGATTTCAGAGAGCGCCGCCCTGACCGCCATCGGGGAACTTGGGGTGATTCTGTTGTTGTTTGCGCTCGGCTTGGAGTTCTCCTTCGAGAAACTCGCGTCTCTCAAGCGTCACGTTTTCGGTCTCGGCCTGGGGCAGGTTGCCGTCACGACGATCCTCGTTTCCGCGGTGACAATCTATCTGTTCGGGCTTGACATCATCCCCGCGATCCTCGTCGGCGGAGCCGTCGCGATGTCATCCACCGCGCTATGCCTCAAGGTGTTGGCGAGCGTGAACGCCCTTGGATCGCTGCAGGGGCGCATGGCGATCGCCGTACTTCTGTTTCAGGATGTTGCCGCAGTGGCATTCCTGTTGTTGCACGATGCATCGAACGGCGCCGCCGAAGGATTCGGAGCGATTACCGTAATTCTTGGAGCCGTGGCGCTGGTCGCTCTTCTCTTCATCGCGCGGGGACCTTTGCAGGTGATCGCCAAGTGGATTGCAGCCTCTGGCGACCCAGAGCTTGCACAGCTTCTCGCGCTCGCGATCGCACTCGGCTCTGCTATCGCCGCAGCATCCGCCGGGCTCTCTCCGGCGCTCGCTGCCTTCGCCGCCGGGATGGTGATAGGGGAAGGCGATGCGCGTCATGCCGTCGAAAATGAAATCCGGCCTTTTCGCGATCTCTTCGTCGGCATCTTCTTCATCGGCATTGGGGCGCAACTTCCGCTCGGGATCTTGGCGTCATCATGGCCCGCTGTGTTGACCTGGCTCGCGATCCTCTTCTTCGGCAAGGTGCTGATCTTTCTCACTGTCGCTCGCGGGTTTGGCGAACCACTTCCGGCGGCTGCGCGAACCGGTATCATCCTGGCTCACGGAGGCGAATTCAGCCTCATGCTGCTTTCGGTCTCGATGGCCTCAGGCCTCCTTCCCGCAAGCTTCGGCGGTCCCTTGTTCATCGCCATCGGCATAAGCATGTTGTGCGGGAGTGTTCTGGTCCGGCGGGCCGGACGAGATGCTCAGTCGAACCTGCAGTGAAGTTGGAATGCGCCAGCGTTCGCGCATGGCTATTGCTGCATTGACGGCGGTCATTGGCGCCTGATGCGCAAGTCGTCACAGTGAGATTACCTTTGGCTGTCGGAAATGAGCGCCTTGAGCACATGCAATTGGCACAACTGGCTCCTGATCGAACAGTCCTCAAGCACATGATTCAATAGGAGCTGGATCGTGCGCATTTTGACTGATGAAGAGACGACAGGCCTGGTCGGATATCCAGAGGATGGCGTGTATGTCCGCCATGGCAGAGCATAGCGGCGACAATCCGCGGCTGTTAGGTGGCGAATATTGTGAAGGTGGCCTTTCTGGAGCGGCTCTGAAGGCCGCGGCTTTGCCGCGCTATTATCCGGAGACAGTGCAGCTCGTCGTCGCTATCGTCAAAAACGGGCGTTTGATGACGCTTTGGGATTACAGGACTGGTGATGCGCGAGACCTGTCGCCGGCGACGCGAGCGATGTTTGAGCGGATTGGCGATCTGGAAGAGGAGGTTCGGCTTCTGAAATCCAATCAGGATTATTACCGCCAATGCCTGATCGCTCTAAAGAAACAGCATCCAGATTGCCAGGATTCCATCAACGACGTCTTCTTGTCGATTCCTTATCCGGAGACTGGAAAATGAGCGACGATAAGTACCATCCTTACCCCCAAACCGGACCGAATTTCCTGGCTGTGGCGAAGCCACAGAGCGGAAAAACGGCATCCGTTATCGTTCAAATGAAGAGGAGCGGAAAATGAGCTCTCCACTGAAAACGGCTTTAGTTATCGGCTTCCTCATGTTCCTGTTGCAATTCGTCGTGGGCGCAATTGTAGGGCGTTTCTTCCTCGGCCTGCTCATCGCCACTGGCGGGGCGTTATGGCTCGGATATCAAGTTTATCAAACTGAAAAGTCGTATCGTTCATGGTGATTGGCGTGGATGGATGCGAAATGAGACTTGCGGTTTACGAATGGACTTTAGCAAACCGATCAATTATTATATAACAATATCAATAACTTAGTTCCATAATGCGTATTATGCGATTTTTGTATATAACAGCAATATACAGATGCGACAGATGGGCAAGATAGAGATGCGACATTTTTAGGTCGCGTGCTCTGTTCAGATCGAACGAGGAAAGGAAGACTGGCTCTCTATTGATGTGTATCAGTTTAGAGAGTTGCCATGTCTTGTTTGATTACTATGTCGCAGAGAGAACTCAATCGATTGGAAGTCATTCAGAAGATACGGGATCGCCGCCTGACCGTTATACAGGCCACCGCATTGCTCGATCTCAGCCGCAGCCAGATTCATCGTCTTTTACAGGCTTACGACAAGCTTGGGCATTCGGGTCTGATGTCGGGACGACGCGGACGCCCGAGCAATCGTCGTTACAGCGAGGATTTCCGGAATGCGGTGCTTGATTTGATCCGGGCTTATTATCGGGATTTTGGGCCGACACTGGCCTGTGAGAAGCTTGTCGAACGCCACCAGCTTTCGGTCAGCAAGGAGACGCTGCGGCAATGGATGACGGTGGCGGGTTTGTGGACGTCACGGCGCGAACGCAAGCGACAACTGCATCAGCCGCGCGGTCGGCGTGATTGCTTTGGTGAACTGGTACAGATCGATGGTTCGCATCATTGGTGGTTTGAGGAGCGGGGTCCCAAATGCGCCCTCCTCGTTTATATTGACGATGCCACGGGCAAACTCCTGCATTTGCGCTTCGCTGGATCAGAGAACACGTTTGATTATTTTCATGCGACGAAGGCCTACCTGCAGCAATGGGGCAAGCCGCTGGCCTTTTACAGTGACAAGCATGGTGTGTTTCGCACGACCCATGGTTCGCAGCAGGATCGCACGAGCGGTCTGACCCAGTTTGGCCGGGCGCTTTATGAACTCAACATCGACATTATCTGTGCCAATACCCCGCAGGCCAAAGGCCGTGTCGAGCGGGCAAACAGAACTTTGCAGGATCGTTTGGTCAAGGAATTGCGACTGCGCGGCATTGATACGATCGAAGCAGGCAATGCTTATGCGCCGGAATATATTGCAGACTTCAATGCCCGTTTTGGCAAGGATCCGCGCAATCCCAAAGATATGCACCGACCGCTGGCCGCACATGAGAACATCGATGGTGCGATGTGCCGGAAGGAAGTGCGGACACTGTCGCAAACACTGACGCTGCGTTACGACAAGGTGCTGTTCATCCTGGAGCCGACGGAGCTTGCAACGCGGCTGGCTCGACAAAAGTTGATTGTCTGCGACTATCCCGATGGTCGTCTGGAGATCATGCATGGTACGGACACCCTGCCCTATACAACGTTCGACAAGCTTCGTTCTGTTCACCGGTCGCCTGTTGTCGAGAACAAGCGACTGGATGACATGCTTTCGATTGTGGCCGAGATGCAGGCGGGCCGGGAATTGCAACGCAGCAAGAGCGGTCCCCGTCGCACAGGTCAGAAGAACCATCTGTTTGGCGTGCCTGATGGCAGTGTCGGGAACGGGTATCAGAAGCGTGAGCGCAAATCGCGCACCGCTTACATGAACGATCCTGACGTTATTGCGCGCCGGGAAAAAGCGTTGGCTCGGTTGGCTGCGACCGAGTGAAATGGCGAGATCGACGACATTTAGCACTCTCAAAGCTAAAGCCGAAGGGCACCTATCGACCCGCCCCCATTCCTCGCCTGCAACTCTGACCAGCCTCTCGGAATGGGGGCTGAACGTCAGCACCTGTCGCATCCCTATCTTGCTGGAGATGGCGCATCCCTAACTTGCCAAAACATAGTATGTAGCCGGGTACATTCTATTTTAAACTGCAACATGCCAATGAATTCATGTGGTTAGCCATGGAGGAAATTGGATGTCGAATTGCTATTCACAGATCACTTTGCGTGAACGTCGCCGTCTTTTCGAACTTAAACAGCTCAAAGTCCCGCTCGGCGATATAGCGCGGCTGATGGGTCGTCATCGCTCGACGATCTATCGCGAGATTAAGCGCAACAGCTTTCGGGACACGGAGATACCAGACTATAATGGCTATCATAGCGTTGTTGCCGACAACATCAGTAAGGAACGCAGAACGCGGTTGCGCAAGCTCAGACGTTACCCAGAACTGCGCAAGTTTGTCATTGAACAATTGGAAGCCCATTGGTCGCCGGAACAGATTTGCGGCCGACTGATTAGCCATGGCCTGAGCGCGATACGTCTGTGTGCAGAAACCATCTATCGCTTCATCTATTCAAAGGAAGAATACGCGCTGAAACTGTATGAACATCTGGCCGAGATGCGAACAAAACGCTGCCCACGCGGCACCAGACGATCGCGCAGTTCCCGCATCCCAGAAGCGTTTCGCATTCATCAACGCCCTGATTTTATTGGCAGTCGTCTGCAATTCGGGAATTGGGAAGGCGACTTGATTATCTTTGAACGAGACCTTGGAGAAGACAATGTCATGACGCTTGTCGAACGCAAAAGTCGTTATTGCGTCATCATCAAAAACAACACCCGGCACTCAAAGCCGATCATGAACAAAATCATTCAGACCTTTGCTGCACTGCCTTATCACGCACGCCGCAGTTTTACCTTTGATCGTGGTTCCGAGTTCATGGGGTATAGGGCTTTGGAGGATGGTATGGGGGCCAGAAGCTGGTTTTGTGATCCAAACTCGCCTTGGCAAAAAGGTGCTATTGAGAACATCAACAAGCGCATCCGACGTTACTTACCCAGCAACACTGACCTGACGCAGGTCAACCAGGCGCAGTTGACTGCCCTCGCCCATGATCTCAACGCAACCCCGCGCAAGTGTCTTGGATTCAAGACACCCGCTGAAGTGTTCGCCTCCCTTTTGCAGGAAGCAGCATAATCAGATAGCCTAATCAACGGCATGATGCACTTGGGATAGCTTCTCCAGCGGCATTGATACAATCGAAGCAGCAAATGCTTATGTCACTGGCAACTATAACTTTTTTTCTTTTATGATAATTGTATCAAGTTCTGTTTAGAGACTGCCGGTTCATTTAATACGCCCGAATTGCGGAGGCTGTCGGATGGGCGACCATTCAGTTTTCACTTGGTCACTGCTGTGGGAGGCTGCCAATTGGTTAGTTATCTGACGCCAATAGAGTTGCGATACAGGATATATGACGCAACCATGAAGATTATCGCGGCGAAAATGCGATTCAGAACGTTCCTGTAGGCGCTTAATTGCGTGGCGAGCATCATTCCAATTACCCCTCCTAATACGCCACCTCCGATAAATTCTGCAGCAAGCCACCAATCCACCAGCCCGGAACTCGCATAGTTCAAAGCCGTGGCCAGTCCGAATGCGCCCACCGAGAGAAGGGACGTGCCGATTGCATTGATCATCGGCATACCTGTTGCCAACATCAGACCGGGCACGATCAGGAAACCGCCGCCGATACCAAAGAATCCGGATGCCGTACCTGAAACAAGAGCTACAGCTGCTGTTACGAGGCACATTCTTAAATCGATCGGGCGGCGTTCGACGTCCAGTCTCTTATTAGGCTTCAACATGAACAGCCCGACGACGATCATCAGAAGGCCGAACAAATGGATGAGACGATCACCGTCTAAAGCTTTTCCAAGACTGGAACCGATGAGTGCCCCTATAACGCCCAGTGCGGAGAAGACGACACCACAACGCCACCAGACGTGCCCCTTCAAAGCATGGCTCGTAAAGTTCGCGAACGCGTTGAATGAAACAGCAAGCGCACCCGTACCGATGGCGACATGGGGCTGGCTCACACCGACGACATACAGGAGCAACGGTGTAGCCAGGATGGAGCCGCCGCCGCCAAGTAACCCCAGCATAAAGCCAACAACACCTCCTGACCCAACCGCCGCAAGGATGGAATTACTCAGCACCATAAGTTCCTAATTTTCACGCGCTGTCAGCGCTGGTTTTCCGTTCTCCACGCAGAAGATGTCGTAAAGTGCAGCGACCAGTTGCGCCGCTTTGTCTTCGGTGAGCCGATAATATATCTGCTTTCCTTCCCGACGCGTCTCAACCACTGCGGAACTGCGCAGCACCGTTAAATGCTGCGATAGATGCGGTTGATGAACATCGACTTTTTCTTCAAGCTCTCCCACGGAATATTCGCTTTCCACCAAGCTGCAGACGATCATCAGACGGGCTGGATGGGACAATGTTTTTAGTAAGTCTGCCACTTCGCCCGCCCGCAAGGACAGTTCTGCCGAAGATTGGCCAGCTTTCATCATTGCCGTTATGTCCCTTGTCATCCCCATACAGCTCCGTCCAATGCATCCAGAGGAAACTTCAGGTAGCGTTTGCCGTTGGCTTCCGGTTCAGGCAGTCGCCCGCCGCGTATGTTTACCTGTAGCGCATGCAGGATGAGCTTTGGCATTGGCAGCGTATTGTCTCGCCTGGTTCGTAAGGTAACGAAGGCCTCTTCCGTCACGCCAGCAAGGTGCGGGTTGAGCTTTTTCTGGTCCGCCACAGTGCTTTCCCAGCGTGGCGCACGGCCGCGCGGCTGATAATCATGCCCGGTGAATATCCGCGTCTCGTCAGGAAGTTCAAGAATGCCCTGGATTGACTTCCACAAGGCTCGCGCATCGCCACCGGGAAAATCGGCCCGTGCCGTACCGCTGTCGGGCATAAAAATTGTGTCGTGGACAAATGCCGCATCGCCGATCACGTAAGTGATTGAAGCGAGCGTATGTCCCGGCGAGAACATAACTCTGGCATCGATAGAACCAACCTTAAACGCCTCACCATCGGCAAAGAGCCGATCCCATTGCGAGCCATCTGTAGCTAGTTCGGGCCAGTTGTAGATTTCCTTCCACAGCTTCTGGACGTCGATTACATGCTCGCCTATCGCCGTCTTTGCGCCCGTTTTCTCCTTGAGATACTGAGCTGCGGAAAAGTGGTCGGCGTGTGGATGAGTGTCGAGAATCCATTCGACCGTCAGGCCACTATTGCGGACGTAATCGAGAATTGCGTCTGCATTGATCGTCGCTGTGGCCCCCGACTTTTCATCAAAGTCGAGAACGGGATCTACAATGGCGCAAATACCGGTCGTCGGATCGGACACCACGTACTGAACACTGGAGGTTCGCCTATCGAAAAAGCCTTTTACCTGCGGGCGACGGTCAGCGAACCGTTGAAGCCACGATGCTGCGACACTGGTATCAAAGCCGAGCTGATGTCCGAATGGTACGACGTCTTCAACAGACATGCGTCCGTCCAACACCTCACCGATCAGATGAAGGCTGAGCGAACGCGTACCTGTTTTGCAATGCGCAAGCACGGGGCCATCGGAGTTTCTGACCGCCGCCTGAAACGCACGCACATCAGCTTCAGTGATCGTATTCATTGTGACCGGAATATACGCATAAGAGAGATCGGATTGGTGGGCTGCATCGCATTCAGCCTGGTTTCCAGGCTGGTCTGCGCTTTCATTATCGGGACGGTTGTTGATCAGCGTTTTGAAGCCGCTTCGATCGAGTACACTGAGTTCTTGCGCGTTTGGCTGCGAAGATACCGACAGCTTCTCAGATACTTTGGTGATGGGCATCTTTGCCTCCGACGTTAACATTATATAATATACTATAATGTATAATGTTAAACTTTTCAAGCCTCCCTCGAACAGGCAGATCCTCAAAACCTGCGCATAAACTCTAACGAAAAAGGTAAAAGCCCAATCGCTGGAGAAGAATTCTAAAACTTCAAACGTTCAGTCCACTGGCAAAGGGTCTCGATAGAGGTATGATGATATGAATCCAACGTCCGGAGGTAGCTCAATGAGCCGATTGCATACAGAAAACCACCTCGTATCTCGGATCGGATGGCTTCGCGCAGCGGTACTCGGCGCCAATGATGGCATTGTCTCAACGGCGAGCCTCATTATGGGCGTCGCATCTGCTTCAACGGGAACAACACAGATAATGGTCGCTGGCATCGCGGGCCTTGTCGCAGGCGCGATGTCCATGGCGGCGGGTGAGTATGTTTCCGTCAGCTCTCAATCCGATACGGAGTTGGCAGATCTTGCCAGAGAACGCAGGGAACTCGAATCTCAGCCCGAAGCAGAGCTCGATGAATTGATGCAAGCCTATATTGATCGCGGCCTAACTTCGGAATTGGCGCGGGAGGTGGCAATACAGCTGACCTCACGCGATGCTCTGGAGGCACATGCCCGTGACGAACTGGGAATTGTCGAACACATGGAAGCACGGCCTGTGCAAGCAGCACTGACCTCAGCGGCCACGTTCTCGATTGGGGCCGCCCTACCCTTGCTGATGGCGTTCATCGCGCCTCCCTCGATCTTGCTTTATGCGGTTGCTATCTCTTCCTTGCTGTTTCTAGCTTTACTAGGCGCAATCGGCGCCAAGGCGGGAGGAGCTAATATGCTTAAGGCAACCGTTCGCGTCACTTTTTGGGGCGCATTGGCCATGGCAATCACGGCTGGTATTGGGGCCCTAGTCGGCACAGCGGTCTGACCGTCGATCTGAGTTTATAGGGAATCCATATGTAAAGAAGAATTACTGTAGTCGGTCAGAGGCAGGGCTCTATAATTTGCTCATTCTATAGGTCGGGGAGACTATGAAGATGCGGTTCTCGGTTGAAGATCGATTAAAAACAATCCTGCTGATTTTTGCCTTGTGTGGACTTGTGATGGGGCTCGGCTTGCACTTTTCCGGCTACTTCTCGGGAGCACGGATAATCTGGGCAATCGCCACTTTGCCAGTGCTGGGATCTTTGCTCGTCGAGATTCTCCGGAGTTTATGCCGAAAGGAGTTTGGGCTAGATATCGTCGCCGCGATGTCTATGTCGGCCGCACTGGCATTTGGGGAAATGCTGGCGGCTTCGATTGTCGCCCTCATGTATACTGGCGGAGCCTTTCTTGAGAGCTTTGCAGAGGGACGAGCACGCCGTGAGATGCATGCTTTGCTGTCCCGTGCGCCGCGAACGACAATGCGTTATATCGATGACCATCTCGAAGAGATTGCCGTCGAAACTATTCGTCCGGGTGACCGCCTTCTGATCCGTCAGGGAGACGTCATCCCCGTCGACGGAAGTATCACTTCCGTAAAAGCTTTCGTAAACATGTCTGCTTTGACGGGAGAGTCACTTCCGATTTCGCTTACATCCGGAGCCGATGCTTTGAGCGGATCAGTAAATGCTGGCGATGCCTTCGATATTGTTGCCAGACACGAAGCAAAAGATAGCACCTACGCTGGCATTGTTCGGCTCGTGGAAGAGGCCCAGCATTCGAAAGCCCCGATGTCTAGGCTAGCAGACCAATGGTCTATCGGCTTTCTGATAGTGACCGTCTTAATCGCCTTCGGCGCGTGGTTTTTCACGGGAGACCCGATTAGGTCGGTCGCCGTTCTCGTCGTGGCGACACCATGTCCTCTCATCTTGGCGGTGCCAGTCGCTCTTGTTGCGGGACTATCGCGCGCCGCTCATTTCGGCGTGCTGGTAAAGGGTGCTCGTCCATTAGAGAACATGGCTCGTATCAACACGTTAGTGCTGGACAAGACTGGAACACTGACAGATGGCCGCCCACAAATTACTTCAATCAATGCGCAGCCAGGATTGAGCGAAAATGATCTACTGCGTTTCGCCGCCTCCCTTGACCAAGTGTCCAAACATCCGATGGCGCAGGCTCTTGTACTGGCCGCTCAGCGGCGCGGTATAGATCTTGTATTGCCGACCGATGTAAGCGAACTGGCCGGAGATGGCGTGGCGGGCTGGGTCGATCGCAAAAGCGTCGTTGTCGGCGGACATAGCTTCGTTGAGAGACAGGTCAATGCAAAACTGAGTGAAATCCCCCATAGAGAAGCTGGAGCGGCCCTGGTTGCAGTCGCAATAGACGCCAGGATTGCGGGCTATATCATCATGGCCGATCCCTTGCGCGGCGAAGTTGTCGATACGTTACGGGGATTGCGTAAGGACGGCGTAAAGCGAATAGTGCTGGCGACAGGTGATCGTGCTGCAGTGGCCAAACGCATCGCCAAGGGCTTGGGGCTCGATGCCGTCTACTCGGAGCTTTCACCCGATCAAAAGGTGCTGACCGTGCTCAGCGAGCGTAAGAACGGCCCCGTGATGATGGTCGGAGACGGGGTCAACGACGCGCCCGCACTTGCAGCGGCTGATGTTGGCGTTGCCATGGGTGCGAGGGGAGCGGCAGCCTCGGCAGAAGCGGCCGATGTCGTTCTCCTCGTAGATAGAATAGATAGACTCCGCGCCGGGATTGAAATTGCCAAGCGGTCAAGGCGCATTGCTGTCGAAAGTGTAGTGGTTGGGATTGGTCTTTCTGTAATCGCCATGATCGCAGCCGCGTTCGGTTATCTAAAACCTGTTCAGGGTGCATTGCTCCAGGAGCTGATTGACGTCGCTGTCATCCTCAATGCGCTTCGGGCGTTGAGAATCTCCCCCAAGATCGGCTAAAGGGCGTCGTGGTACACCAGAATTTGAACTGGTGAATAAGTCACCTACAGCTTCGCACCGAATTGTCGTTCCTGCAGCACGCAATAAGAACAGAACATTGAAGCTTAACCGCCTTGCCAGTACCGCGCCGGTCTTCGAACCAAGCACCATTAGCGCTGTTGCCCATGCATCCGCTTCGGCACAGGTACGTGTCACGATGGTGACTGACGCCGGAGGCTCCATCACGGGAGCACCGCGAAGTGGGTCCATGGTGTGCGACAGGCGGTAATCGTTGACATTAATCCAATGCCGATAATCGCCCGACGTGGCGACCGACGCATCCTGAAGAGCCAAAACCGAGTGGGCTGCGCGACGATCATAGTCAGGAGCCTCAACTGCAATCGACCAAGGACTCCCATCTGGCCGCAACCCGAGCGCCCGCATCTCCCCATCGATTCCGACGAGGCTGGACGAAATCCCGAAAGACAGTAATGTCTCCGCCAGACGATCCACGCCATATCCCTTGGCAATTCCATTGAGATCAAGCGTGATGGGAGCCGACTTTCGCACCATTCCCAGCTCGACGTCCAGTTCCAGAACGTCATGGGCTGGTCGGCGCTCGCGCTCGAGCGCTGCTCGCATCTGCTCAGGGACCGCCTCTGACGCCCCGAAACCCCAGGCGCTTACGGCATCCCCCATGCCGATATCAAACGCGCCGCCCGATGCACGGCCAATGTCGAGCGCAAGGCGCAAAACGTCCAGCAGTTGCTGCGGCACCTTTATCCAGTGTCCCACCGGCGCGGCGTTCACCTGCATTAGATTACTTTCCGGCTTCCATGTTGACATCTGCATGTCCACCGCGTCCACTGCCGCCTGAAGTGCGGCCCGAACGGATTGTGGATCGAACCCCGCTGCTTGGTAAAACAACGTTGACCAACGTGTACCCATGGTAGGCCCGCTCAAAGCGTGACGTTGCATCTCAGTAGACGTCTTCGACATAACGTCCCTCCGCCCTGAGTTTGGCCAATGTCAGCCCCGTGGAACCCAGAATATCGGCGAGAACCAACGAGACTCCGTTGGCCATATCGCGTCCGCCACATACCATGATCCGCGCCCCCTCCTGAATCAGCCGAGTGACGTCATCGGCTTCTTCCCGAAGAGCATGCTGCACATAGCGCGGCATTTTCCCGCGTGAACAACAGGAGCTAATGTGCGCAACTTGCCCCTTCTGCTTCCATTCACGGAGTTCGTCGCCAAAGAAAAAATCGCTATTCGTCCGGCGCATTCCAAAGAACAAATGGATCGGGCGATGTCGCGTATTGGCACGGATAAAACCCGCCAAAGGTGCGATTCCGGTTCCCGCGCCGATCAAAATCAGGGGCATGTGTGTCCGATCGTCTGCATGGAAACCGGGATTGCGGCGCAGGAAAGCGCTGATCGTATCCCCGGGCTCCAGTTCCAGGAGCTGGCAAGAGCATAGCCCACCCGGATGTTTTCTCACGACGATCTCGACAAAGCCGTCGTTGCGTCCAGTAGCCAGCGAGTAGAATCGGGGCACGGTCGATCCCGAAGGAACGATGGCGATCAGATCGCCGGCCACAAAGCGCCCGAGTCCGTGGCCAAGCACTTGCCGCCAGAAGGAAAGCTTTGGCAAGGCAAAGCGCAAGATTGCTGCGGGTGCCTGTACTGCCGCGCCATAATCACGGCGCGACACAAGCGTGAGCGGGACGGCGGTGGGTTGAACGACCTGATGCGTGAGTTCAAGATTTATGGTCATCGCAGTACCGAGTGTCTTCCCCCATCGGGCAAAAGCCTGCGGCGACTGGCGGTCGACCGTCTCAAAGGGAATGAGCATTTTCCACCCGGCGGCCTGAGCTGTCTCCGTTACCGCCCGCGCGAAAGCGCAGTAGGCAGGAAAGCTACTGTCGCCGAACCCGAGCACAACCAGCGGAATTGTCGGATCCGCTACCTGAGGTGAGAGCCGTTCAAGGAACCCCTTGGCCGAAGCGGGCCCATCGCCATAGGTAGCGGCCAAAATGATAATGCGCCGGGCCTGCCGATAACGGCCTGGATCAAAGGCTGACATTGGCGCAGCGTGAACCGTCTGGCCAGAATTGGACAGCGCCGCATGCAATGTTGCGGCAAAACCCCATGTGCTACCGCCTTCACTGCCGACGAGAATGATCGTCTCCGCCCGTCCCGCGGCAACATTTTCGCGAATGCGCGGCCGTCCGCGACGCCCGTCGAACCAGAGAACAACGCCCGTGCCCGCCATGACTGGTACACCAAGAGCCGCCAGGCCAAGGATCAGCGCCAGAACAGAAGCCCCCCTTCCCGTATGGAGCATATAAATGGTTTCCGACAGACGTTGCCATCCGGTCAGGCCGCTCCAGCCGAGAAGAGCGCCCGTGCCCTGATCGATATAGCCGGTGCCCCGATCGGTCTTAAGGGTGAGAATCTCCATCGGGTTGGATGGATCGGCGAATGACAGGCTGCGCATTTCCGCAACCGATATCTGCCGCAGCGGTTCCATCGTCGCCGGAAGCGCTCCAGTCTGGCCGCTTGCCTCAGTCTGCATGACCGGCGAAACCGCACTATCAGGCAACAGATCGAAGGTGGAGGCCATCATCCACAAAGCCGTGGCCGAGGAAAGCAGCAGGCCTGCGACGGCCAGTCGGGCGACCTCGACATGCAGACGCCCGGAGAGCGGGCCACGCAGGCGCGAGAAGATTGCTGACGCTTTGAGCAAACTGCCCGCGGACAGGTTTCCGAATGTGTTTCCTCAGCCGCATCTTCATCGCGGGCAGACGGCATCGTTCTGTGACACGAGAGGAGCACAAACCGCCCGTTTCAGCGGGTCGACCATATGGAACAGAAAGAAGAACCGCGTGGAGAGTACTTTTGGCCGCGCTTGGCACACAGGTAAGCGGTTTATTGGGCTTGCGATTTGATTTACGTCAAGACCTGTAAATGAATTCCTGCCTATAATTTAAACATGGATGATGTTCGCCTTCTTGCTCTTGCCGCGAAACTGGCCGAAAAGGCTGGGATGGCGATACTTGCCATCCGGGCCCGCGATTACAAGTTTGCTGAAAAACCCGATCATTCTCCGGTAACGGATGCCGATATCGTTTCTCAGTACGTGATCCTTGAAGGGCTCAAGTCAGCAACACCCGGTATACCGGTTATCTCCGAGGAGTTTCCTGCGAAGGGGATCGGGCCGGTACCGAACGTCTTCTGGTTGGTAGATCTTTGGACGGCACACGGGAATTTGCCGCTGGCCTTGACGAGTTTGTCGTTAATATCGGTCTTTTTAGAGGCCATAAGGTAGTACTGGGAGCCGTGGCAGCAGCGGCCAAAGGCGAAGTGTTTACTGGCATGGTGGGACGTGGAGCATGGAAGCGGTCAAAGGGAAGGGAGAAACCTATTCACGTCAACAATAGTCCTTCGGATGGGGTTATCGTTTTGACCAGTCGTCATGACGCCGATGATCCTCGCCTTCCTTCGATGCTCGCCAAGCGCAAGGTCGCAAATACGATCAAAATGGGTTCCGGTCTCAAATTCTGCTGGATCGCCGAAGGTAGAGCCGATCTATATGTGCGCCCTGGCCGTACGATGGAGTGGGACACGGCTGGTCCACAGGCCGTCCTTGAGGGCGCAGGCGGCATTGTGCTGACAGCGGATCGCAAGCCTTTGATTTACGTCAAGCCAGGCTGGGAGAACCCCTCTTTTATATGCGTGAGACAAGAGTTGCTGACAACCATAAGCATCCGAAATGACGAACCTTCCCGCGATGAATAGAATTTTGAGGAAGGGGACCGTGTTTGTCCCAGCCCTGGATCGGGAGATCCTATAACGTAGGAGGGACAGCTTCAAAACTGTCCGAAATATGGTGGGGAAGTCCATTCATTTTGTTTGGCCGGAGTCAATGGCCCCGCCTGCGATAACGCTAAACTTTAAAATAGGCGCGGAAAATATAAAAAATATCAGCGGGATCAGTTTGCAGGATGTCGGACGCATGGAGTGCTGGCAGCTACAATTGTTGGAGAGAGGTTCATGGGTATTTCAAACCAAACTGATGCAATCGCCTTGTTGACCGATGTCGGCAAGCCCGGAGTTTCCGAATCTGTCGAGATCATCGACACGCATATTTCCCGGATCATTCTTGCTGGCGACCGCGCCTTCAAGATCAAGCGCGCTGTCAAGCTACCCTATGCTGACTTCTCGACGCCTGAATTGCGACTGGCAGCGTGCCTGAAGGAAGTCGAATTCAACTCCGTCACGGCGCCGGGGCTCTATCTGGGTGTCAGGCGCATTGTGCGCAATATTCAAGGTCGGCTTGTGCTGGATGGAGACGGAGAACTGGTCGAAGCAGTGATCGAGATGAAACGCTTCGACCAGTCTCTTCTGCTTGATCGCATGGCCGCGGTCGGAAAGTTGACCGCCGAACTGATGACTCAGACTGCGCGCATGATCGCCCGTTTTCACTCCCAAGCCCCGGTTGTGCATAGCGGCAGCGGCTCCGAAAATCTCGCGAGCGTACTCGACATCAACAAGGCTGGCTTTGCCACCAGCCACTGCTTCCGCGAAGAGGAAGTTAATATTCTAGACGGCGTGTTCCGGGAGACGCTTTCGCAGCACACCGATCTTCTGAACCAACGTGAGGTGGGCGGCAAGGTGCGACGCTGCCACGGCGACTTGCATCTGCGTAACATCTGCTTTCTCGACGGTCAGCCCTGCCTGTTCGATTGCATAGAATTCAACGACCAGATCGCGACGGTGGACGTGCTCTACGACTTGGCCTTTCTGCTTATGGACCTGCGTCACCGTGGTTTCCCAGAACTCGCAAATCTGATGATGAACCGGTATCTAGATGAGACGGACAACGAGGACGGTTTTGTCCTCCTGCCTTTCCTTATGGCCATGAGGGCCGCAGTGCGCGCCCATGTCACCGGCACGCAAATCGAGGAAAGCGGCGATCTGTCGGGTTGCCTGCGCGCCGAAGCCCGTGCCTATTTCGACCTTGCCATGGAATTGCTCGAGAAGCGCCCTCCCCGCCTCATCGCCATTGGCGGGCTCAGCGGTTCGGGCAAAACCACGATCGCCGAGGCGCTCGCCGCCCATATCGGAGCGCCGCCGGGAGCCCGCATCGTGGAGAGTGACCGCATCCGCAAGGCACTGCACGGAGTGCCGTCGGAAACGCGCCTGCCGGAGGAGGCGTATCGGCCGGAAGTCTCCGACCGAGTATATGGTGAAATGGTATGGCGTGCAGAACTCATCCTCGCCGGGGGTGGAACCGTCCTCGCGGATGCCGTCTTCGATAGACCGGCGGATCGCACCCGTATCGAAAAAGTCGCGATGAACCAGCATGTGCCATTCCTCGGCATCTGGCTGGATGTCTCTCCCGACGTGCTGTGGCGCCGCGTCGACCAACGGCGTGGCGGCCCGTCTGATGCAACGGTCGACATCCTCTCTCGACAGCTGAAAAGGAATGCAGGTGAGATTACTTGGCGCCGCTTCGATGCCGGCCGAAGCCCCGCCGATATCCTATCCGGCATCCTGTCCGTGCCGATCAACTGACATTCATCGGACATCGGATCGAGTTTACGGCACAACAACCACTGGGCAGGGAGCCAGGCTCACCAGCTTCTGCGAACCACTGCCAAGCAAAAGGCGCAGGCTAGCCTGCCACGTCCCCTCCGCCCCACAACGATGGCATCAACATTCCCGCGAGAGGCCATTTCGAGGATCACCTCCGCCGGATCGCCCCAGCTCGTCCGCGCTTCAACAGCGGTGATTCCTGTTTTTGTCGCGATGTCCCTTGCCTGACAAAGCACCCGTGTCGCAAATCCCTCGACGGCATCTGCGAGGCTTCCTTCGCTTCCTGCAAACTGTTCCATGTCCTTCGTGATGCCTCCTTCAACGGTGACTATCGACAATTTTCCGCGTAAAACCTGCGCCAAGTGCGCAGCCACCTCGGCGGCGCGCTGGGCGCTTTCCGAACCGTCGGTCGCCAGGAGATTATGCGGCATCGAAATTGCTCCACTCTTGATCACACGCCCTCGTCTAAGACGTATAGTTCACCAACACGATTCTATCAGATACCAAGTGCCGCAATGGTCGCCTCGAGATCTTGCCGACACACCTTCGTCAGGTCTTTTGCGAGTTCAGCAACTACGGTCTGCTCGAGAGCTGGCGAAAACTTCCTGCGGAGTGTGCCCAGCATTCGCGGTTCCGCGATGGTCGCCGGCCGTTCGAATTCACGAGCGCGGAGACGTCGCTCAAATTCTTCGACAAGCGTGTCGCCGAACCGCGCCTCCTGATGCTTTTCCGGCGCACAATTCGCGCACGCGCCCCATCCGCTATTAGCACCCAACTCGTCTTCGCTTTCATGGCTTACACGCACTGCCATCGTTCCAGTACCATTTTCACACATGATCCCGACTAAGGTTCCTGCCCGACGGGCTGTCATTCACACGACTTCCACTGCTGAAGCAGTAGGACCAGGGGTACCATCGTGCTCGGAGAACCGGTTCCCTGCCTTGCGACAGCAAGGTCCACTCCATGTCCGATATCATGCTCTAGCGGCGGAAGAACGCTCGCGTCCATCCCGGGCGAGGATGAAACCAAAGCCTTCCTACTGCATGAGCCGGGCGATTGTGCCCCGCAATGCTCCGAGATGCGGCTTTACGCGGCTGCCGTTGTTCTTGCGAACGATATCTCAACTTTCGCTGCGCAGCATCGAAGCTACCCCGAACGGCAAGACAGGCATCTCTATGGGCATCATCGTCCTGCCGGGTTTTGCTAGCAACTATCGTCTTCCCGGGCGCGATGACATCCAACTGCACACGGTAGTTCCTGCCTTGGTATCCGTGCCAGTGCTGGGCCTTGACTACGACGGTGCCAGACGTACCCCGGACTTCAAAGTAACCGAGGCGGGCGAGTCACTCCTTGGCCGCCTCTTACACGAATGACGAGAATTTCATCCACGGGGATGGATCTATGGCTCAATCTGCATCTTGTTTCCATTTCTGCCTCAGATTTTGATGCATTCTGAAACGAGAACGCGAGCAACGCTTTGATCCGTGTCAATGCGCGCGCGGCATTGGTGTCCATTATAACGATGACGAGGCAGGAGATTTGATGATGGCGGGCAAACTAGCTTCCCGCGCCGGGTTCTATTCGCTAGAGGAAATTCGGTTTCTACGCGATATTGTCCAGACCGGCGCACGTAGTAACGACATTCAGCTGCATAGCGTGCAGGCTGAAGTCATGGCGCGTCGTGTTTTGGACGCTTACGAAAATGGTATCCATAGCAGCGACGCATTGGTCAACGTCGCTATGGAAAACCCATCGACGGCGCAATCGTATCCGTTCGACAGACTCTCTCGGCCTGGAACACGGAAACTACGGCACAGGGAGAGAAAATGATCATCCGCACCCATTATTAGACATCGGTCCGTTGCTTTCTTTTTACGCACTACAGCATCATAACAGACGCTGGGGAACGGGGCGTACCGGTTCATAATCAACAGCCCAATTTCACAAAGCGACTGAATGCCGCTAAGCATCCAAGTTTCTGATTGACAGTCCCATTATATCCAATATTCTAGATATATGGAAGATGAAGACGTAATTATGGCGCTGGCCGCTCTGGCCCAACCGACCCGACTGGATACATTCCGGAGGTTGGTGCAACACGAACCTACGGGTATTCCTGCTGGTGAACTGGCGCGCATGCTGGATGTACCGCAGAATACGATGTCTGCACATCTGGCGATATTATCTCGCGCTGGACTTATAAAAGGTGAACGTCAGAGCCGTTCGATTATCTATCGCGCCGACCTCGACCGTTTTCGCGAACTGACCCTTTTCATGATCAAAGACTGTTGCGGCGGTAGTGCTGAACTCTGCGAACCTCTCATACAAAGCCTAACACCCTGTTGCGAACCGAAAGCGACTACACAATAACACGAGACCGACGAATTCGGCCTTCCACCAAACGGACTGATACAATGACAGCTAGGGTTTATAGCGTGCTCAGCTTGAGCACGGGTAACGTCGTGCGTTCAATTTTGAGCAAGGCAACCTGGAATGTGGAGAATAACTGATGTCCATATTCGAACGATATCTGACTGTCTGGGTGGCTCTTTGCATTGTCGCTGGCGTAGCTCTGGGGCACTTCTTTCCGACAGTATTCCATGCAATCGGATCTGCTGAAGTCGCCAGGGTCAATATTCCGGTTGCTATTCTCATCTGGCTTATGATCATCCCCATGTTGCTGAAGATCGATTTCAACGCATTGAGACAGGTCCCTGAGCACTGGCGTGGCATTGGCGTCACGCTCTTTATCAATTGGGCCGTCAAACCATTCTCTATGGCACTTCTCGGTTGGCTATTTATCGGCTGGCTGTTTCGCCCTTATCTGCCTGCAGACCAGATCGATTCCTACATTGCTGGTCTGATTATTCTGGCGGCCGCCCCTTGCACAGCAATGGTGTTCGTCTGGTCCAACTTGACCAAGGGCGAGCCGCATTTCACGCTATCCCAGGTCGCCTTGAACGACGCGATCATGGCTGTGGCATTTGCCCCTATCGTCGGGCTACTGCTCGGACTGTCGGCAATTACTGTCCCGTGGGACACGCTCGTTCTGTCGGTTGTCCTCTATATCGTCATTCCGGTGATTATCGCGCAAATCCTGCGCAGAAGTATTCTCGCCAGCGGTGGACAACGAGCTTTCGATGCAATGCTCAGAACACTACAGCCGCTGTCCCTGATTGCGCTGTTGGCGACACTTGTTCTGCTCTTCGGATTTCAAGGAGAGCAGATCATCGCACAGCCCATGATCATTGCGATGCTGGCCGTCCCGATCCTCATCCAGGTCTATTTCAACTCTGGCCTCGCCTATCTGTTGAATCGAATTTCAGGCGAGCAACATTGCGTTGCTGGTCCGTCAGCTTTGATTGGCGCATCCAACTTCTTCGAGCTGGCAGTAGCAGCAGCAATCAGCCTATTCGGCTTCTCATCTGGCGCGGCGCTCGCAACAGTGGTTGGCGTTCTTGTTGAAGTGCCCGTCATGCTCTCGGTCGTCAGGATCGTGAACCGCTCAAAGGGGTGGTACGAACGCGGTGCCAATCAAAAGCCAGTCACCGAAACAGGAAAACTCTGATGTCTGTTACGATTTATCACAATCCGAACTGTGGGACCTCTCGCAACACATTGGCGATAATCCGCGCCAGCGGCGAAGAGCCTGTCGTCATTGAATATGTGCAAAATCCGCCATCGCGAGAACGACTGGTCGAACTGCTCACTGCAATGCAGATGTCGCCTCGCCAACTCCTTCGCGAGAAAGGCACACCGTATGCCGAGTTGGGATTGTCCGATCCCAACTGGACCGATGACGAACTGGTCAACTTCATGATGACGCATCCTATCCTGATCAATCGTCCAATCGTGGAAGCGCCGCTTGGCACCAAACTGTGCCGTCCGTCAGAACTGGTTCTCGACATTCTGGAAAACCCGGTGTCGTCATTCACCAAAGAGGACGGAGAAGTCATCACCTATGAAAGAAAGTCGCGCTGACATGGACCTGCCGAACCTCGATCAGAATTCCTTCGCATTGCCCAACCTGGATGCACTACGCGCCGACTTTCCAAAGCATAAGCCTCGTATCCTTTTGCTCTATGGCTCACTTCGTGATCGTTCCTATAGTCGGTTTCTGACGCTGGAAGCGCAGCGTCTGCTCGATGCGATGGGCGCTGAAACGCGTGTCTTTCATGCCAACGGTCTTCCCTTGCCAGACGACGGTTCGGCAGAGCATCCGAAGGTTCAGGAATTGCGTGAGGCAATGCTTTGGTCAGAAGGGCAAGTCTGGACCAGTCCAGAACGTCATGGAGCCATGAGCGCCGTCATGAAATCGCAGATCGACTGGATTCCTTTGCCGGGCGGAGCAATTCGTCCGACGCAGGGCCGAACTCTGGCATTGATGCAGGTTTCAGGGGGATCGCAGAGCTTCAACGCTGTCAATCAGATGCGCATTCTGGGGCGTTGGATGCGAATGATCACCATTCCAAACCAGTCATCCGTCGCAAAGGCATGGCAGGAATTTGACGACGCTGGACGGATGAAACCTTCATCGTTCTATGATCGCGTGATCGATGTGATGGAAGAACTAATGAAGTTTACACTTCTGACACGGGGCATCTCGTATCACCTCACAGACCGATATAGCGAGCGCAAGGAAGAAGCGGTCAAACTCGAAAAGCGTGTTTCGTTGAAATCAATATGAGCGCTGAACGGTTTCCCATTGCGGCCATTGCCGGTCTCGGACTGACCCAGAATATCGGTTACGGCACTTTATATTGTTCCTTCAGTATTCTCGCGCCATCCATGGCGCGGGACTTCTCCGTTTCCAACGAATGGATTTTCGGAGCGCTGTCGGTTGCTCTGCTAGCCGGGGGCTTTCTGGCTCCCTGGTTAGGCAAATGGATTGATCGTTACGGCGCAGGTCGCATGATGACGACAGGCTCGATACTGGCGCCATCTCTCTCGTACTGTGTTCGTTTTCTCCAAATGCCTTGGCGTTTGCAGGCGCGCTGACGATCATCGAAATCGCCGCTAATCTCGTCCAGTATGGAGCAGCTTTTGCATTATTGGTGCAATTAGCGCAAAATGTTGCCCAGCGTAGCATTACCTATCTGACACTGATTGCAGGCTTTGCCTCGACAATTTTCTGGCCCATCACAACAACGCTTCAGCACTGGCTCACCTGGCAACAGACCTATTTGCTGTTCGCTTGCCTTCATTTGTTTCTCTGCGTGCCGCTACACTTTTTGCTCGCGCGTTCTATTGCAAAGAGTGGTCGGAAGCGATCAACGAATGGAACAGTCACAACCGCCTGTTCAGGTGATCTGCCTGCCCATCAACGGCGCAGAGGTTTCGTGCTGGTTCTCGTGGCATTCTCGACGCAGGCTCTCGTTGCAGCGGCCATTCTGGTCCATATGGTGCCGATGTTGGGCGCACTCGGTCTTGCACGTTCTGCAGCTTTTATTGGCGCGATATTCGGACCTTCTCAGGTAGCCAGCCGCCTGATCAACATGCTCGGTGGCAAAAACCTCGCTCCGATCAGTCTGGCAGTAATCTCTGCCTCCTTGATGGTGCTAGCCCTCATTGTTCTGCTGTTGGGCGCTCCGTCCATCATTGCGGCGATGATGTTTGCCTGTCTTTTTGGTTTTGGAAACGGTCTCTTCAGCATTGTTTCCGGAACCTTGCCTTTGTCACTGTTCGGAAGTGACGGCTATGGTGCCATGCAGGGCAAGATCATGTCAGCCAGACTAATCGTGTCTGCGACTGCACCATTCGCGATGGCTTCCGGTATAGCGAATTTTGGTGCGAGCTGGAGTCTCTCAATTTTGGCTCTTTCTTCCGTGCTAGGTGTCGCGATGCTCACAGCGCTGAAGTTGCTTCGCTAATGTCAGCTTTCAATCAGTCGCAGTTGGCAGCGAGATGACGGAAATGAAAGCGCACAGCAGCCATCTGCGGCTTTGATTGCCAGTCAAGATTCAGAGCTTACACCTCATTGGAAACACTGTCCCTCGTCTGCCCTTGCTGGAGAGTTGCAACATCACATTTTAGCTATATCGCACCACGACGTTTTGTAGCATGCATCGTATTCGGCGTCTGAAGCATCGATGGCTCTGCTCAATCGTACTGTTCATGTATTTGCTGGACCGGATCGTTATAGGTATCCAAGTCAATAGCAACCGGCTATCTGCGTCACACACTGCATAAAGCCCATACGGTTGGTTGACCGGCGTCGATGGCAATCCGCTCTGACCTACTATCAAGGTTTAAAGCCTCGCACAGAAAGCGCTTCGCCGCTTGTAGGTCGCGATTTCTGCTAAAATAGCATTCGACGATGTCACCACTGATGTCAATGGCACGATATAGATACGTCCACTCGTCTTTATAGGTTGCATGCAGGTTCCGTTGGCGCGGGACCGAGCTTTTCTACGATTAAAGCGCTCAAGCAGCTTGGGGCTGAATTGCAAGACCCCGCGATGCTAAGTCGAGTGAGCTACAGCAATGCCGCGCTCGGCCATCATCTCCTTCAGGTTGCGCAGGCTCAGATTATAAACCAGATTCCATTGCACGCACTGAAGGATGATGAGTCTATCGAAATGACGGCCTTTGAACATCGATAATTTTCTGCTGACGAAAAGCCAAAAGGTTACAACTGCAGTCCTTGACAGAATGTTTGCAACACAACCCCTCGGATGCGTTCCTTCAATTGATCTGCATCAAGGCGGCAATCAGTTAATGAAAATACTTTCAATCCTGTTTCAGGAGTAGTTCGTTGCCCAGGGCTGTTTGTTCCCAAGGCGTGGCCGGGGAAAAATTGCCATGAAGGTTTCGCCTACAAGCTCGGACAATACACATGGAAACTGAAACTGAGCTGACTCAAACCACAAAGCCGCTAGAAGAACAGTTCGGCGGTCCGCCGGAGGTACTCAAGGCGGCGACTGACAAGGATCTCACTTTTATCGCTGACTTGTCCCCGTTTAACTGTTGTCGGTGGATGCTGTCAGCCCCGACCGGTCTATCGAGCGGCGAAGCTAACGAGCGACTGCGTCGCTTCGGCCCGAATATCGTCAGCAAGGAGCGGAGGGCAACCATCCTCCAGGAAATCTGGGGCCGCCTGAAGAATCCATTGAATGGACTGTTGCTCACACTGGCAGTCGTTTCCTACTTCCTGGGCGACGTGCACGCCGCCGTGGTCATCGTCGTCATGGTTTTGCTAGCGGTCGCTACGGCGTTCATCCAGGAACACCGGTCCAACGAAGCCGCGACACGCTTGCGCGCGATGGTCCACACGCGCGCGAGCGTGAGACGCACTCCATCCCGAAACGGCGATGAATTCGATGAGATGCCTATGGAATCTCTCGTTCCAGGGGACATTGTCCGCTTGTCCGCCGGAGACATGATCCCAGCTGACTTGAGACTGATCGAGACAAAAGACCTCTTCGTCAATCAATCAGCTCTTACGGGCGAGGCTATGCCAGTAGAAAAGTCCGCCGATGCCGATTCCGCGACTAACGCCGAACCGTTCGATATTTCCAATCTCTGCTTCATGGGCGCCAACGTCGTTTCCGGGTATGGCACGGGCGTGATCCTTCGAACTGGCTCTTCGACTTTCTTCGGCCAGATTGCGGACGAACTGGCAGGCAAAGAGGTGCCGAGTGCATTCGACAGGGGTGTAGTGCGGTTCACCTGGATGATGATCCGGTTCATTCTGGTCATGGGACCGGCTGTCTTCCTAATTAATGGGTTGTGTCGCAAATTTTCCATCAGGTTAAAAGCAGCCTGATCTTCAGACGCAATTATGCTGCGAGCTCCGCAAAGACTTTAAATGGCGAGCGGTTGTCATTTGCGAACTGCTTCTTACGGATCATATGTGCCACTTCTATGCCCGCGATTGTCGCTGCGGCTGAATGAAACGCCTTAAAGCCCATCATCGGTTTGGTAATTCGCTTGATAAACCGGTGATCCTGCTCAAGGATGTTGTTGAGATATTTAACCTGCAGGATTTCAATCATTTTGCTGTGACCGGTGATTTTCAGGATTGTGTTTACAGCTTGTGCTCCGGCCAGATTGGCTCCGCTTTTATCAATGACAATTTTGTCTGGAACACCGTTGGCTGCGATGGCTTTCTTGAAGAAACGCCGTGCTGCAGCCAGATTCCGGCGTTCGGAGAGCATGAAATCCAGTGTTTGGCCATCTCGGTCAACGGCTCGGTACAGATAGGTCCATTGACCACGAACCTTGATATAGGTCTCGTCAACACGCCAGGAACGGGCCGTGGGTCGCTTGCGCGATTGCGCCTGGGCAGCGATCAGCGGTGAGTACCGGACAACCCATCGGTTCAAGGTCGCATGATCCACAGCAATGCCGCGTTCTGCCAGAATTTCCTGAAGGTCACGATAGGAAACCGGGTAACGCACGTAAAAGAAGACTGCATGCAGGATGATACTTTTTGGAAAATGGGTACCTTTGAAAGCGACCGTCATTCGCATTCGCCTCACTCAATTATGCGCACTGACGCTCACATAGCTCAGCAGAAGTGAAAATTTTGCGACACAGCCGAAGAACTTGGACTTGCACGGGCATATCGCCCCAAAGTTGCAGAAATATATTGATCGCCTCCGGGTTGCACGGTTGCGTCAGCCTCCGAACTCGCGGCGATCAACTATAAAAGGCCTGGCTACGCGCAGCCACAAAGAACGAACCCGACAACTTTCTCGCAGCGAATGTCCGCATTCGCGATAAGATTAGGATGCTGGGACGGCGCGTTCCTCAATGCGCGGTCGGCAGTCCGCTACTATTCAATGGGCTCGAAGTAGGCGTGGCAGTGATCCTTGACGCTTACGACAATGTCCCGAAGCGGAATATCAAGGACCTGTACGTAGCCATTACAAAAGGATCGAGGAAACGCGTGGTGTGTTCGGCAATCTCCCTAGTTGCGCGCCCTACGATCCGAAACGCGCTCGAAGACGCAATTCGATTGGTGCTCTACCTTTCAGGGTCTAAGGTTCACATCACTTCACGGCATAAAGGGCGATATTGCCGATGAGAGGCGGTAATGGCAGCGAATCTTGACTGGTACTCTGGATAGAGACTGGCCAAATCATATAAGACGAATAAGCCAGTTGTCTTAATCGGCGCTAATGTTCCAGCGTATCCAGGATATTTGCATAGGCTGAACTGAGCATAATAATGGTCGCTTGATCATAAACATGAAAATCCGCTTCATGCAGAATTTCGGTATCAAAGCTATCATGCCATGGCGAAGCATTTGTTACGATTACTGGTGCTTCGATCTCGTCAAACTGGTCGGCCGTGATATCAATGATGATGTCGTCCTGTTTTATCCATGCATGGGAGTGTCTGCCATCTGCTTCGCCCCGCATTCCGCTTACATAATCCCAAGCGCCCGCTCCTTGTTGCTTCAGATAAAAACCGAGCAACAACGATGTATCGCCACAGGCACCTGCAGGAAAAACTCTGAACTGAATGGGTAACTTGCCTCGATCAGTTTCTTCGATTGCGCGCCTGAAACGTGTGGCGATCGCTTTTAGCTCGTCCATAGTTTGACCTCCGGGCTTCGAAAAATAAATCGATTTGTTAGAGAGATCGTATGCGCGGCACTATGAGCTTTTTACCAGCCCAAGAAACTCCCCGATATTCATCAGCCATTCCTGCTGATCGGTATGATAGGTGGTGTGAATGCTTTTTGGCAGGATGAGTTGCAGGGACTGCACCTGCATCTCATTGGTCTGTGTTCTGGAGATTGACGGTTCAAGCGTTAGCAGATGTTTCTCTGAAATCCTGTTTGCTTCAGCCAGCACCTGTCGCCAGCGGTCTTTACAGGTGGTCTTGACTGCCAGCATGCGAAGGTTTTCTGTGGGGAAGGCGGGGTTCGCATAGGATGCTTCGTCGGGAAACAGAAAATCGGCTGCATTGCGTTTCTCGGTGGTTGCTTCACGCTTGTAGGCAATCTTGTGTGCTTTCAGCACGGCTTCCACATGATGAGCGAAAGCATAGCCAGCGCGTGACTTTCGCCGATTCTGAACACTTAATGAAAACGACAGAAAGCCATCGACGTCTGCATCACCATTTTGCAGGAAGCCTGCTTTCAGCCGCTCGGCCACGACAACGCGCTCCATGTGACGGAAAAGCGCTTCCTCGTGCTCCATCCATGCGGTGAGGGCGCTGTCAGGATCTGCAAGCGGATCGACATCTTTCAGCGTTTTGCGGGCGAATTCTGAAAACTTAGCTGTTCCGGGAAATATGTTGCCAAAGCGGGTAATCAGCAGACTGAGCGCATCCGGTTCTGGTTCTTCAGTTTCAATACCAAGCTCATCAAGAATAAACTTTGCGGCCAGATCGATGTCACGGCCGCCATCATTGCTGATATCCTGTTGAGAGAGCTTGAAATCAGCTGTGAGCTGTAATCCGAACAGCCAGAGAAGTTTCTGTTCAATCGAGCTTCCGGAAGGGCACAAAATCGCCAGGACTTTGCGCTCCGCCGTCATGCAGAGGAATAGTGTGTCGCCTGCTTTTGCGCGGTAAACAACGCTTTCTGCAGCTGCCGGATAAAAGAGGCGATATTCCGGGGAGCGATGTTTTTGTCTCTTACGGCTGTTGTACCACGTGCCCGTCAGTTCCAGTCGCAGTGGTTCGTCCTGCTCGTCATCCATCCAGATATAGGTGAGGGGGATTTTTTCTTTCTCGTCCGGTGTCCCTACAAAGGCACGAAAAATATCGACCCCCTGAAACTCATGCCCGTTGGAGACAGCCGGATCGACTTCGGTACCGCGAAGAACCTTTGCACCAGCACCGATAAAATAGCCCGATAGATAACCCCGTCCAGCCACGTTCAGTCTGCCCCCGTTATCCGCCTAAATCTGTACGCCGCGAATCTCTATTTCCCTGTCGTCAGTCAAAAGCCACCGGCTCAGACTGTCAACAACGTCGGCCGGTGATCTGCGGGCTTTACCCTTCAGCGCGCATTCCCAGATGAGCGCAATACGCCAATCAGAATTTCTCAGTTCTGTAAGATTGCGCTCATCACGGGCGACATTGTCACCAATCTTCTCACGCCAGAACTCTTCGCGTGTGGCAGGCCAGTGAAACATATGGCAATCATGCCCATGCCAGAAACAGCCATTGATAAATATCACTGCACGATATTTTGCCAGCACCAGATCAGGCTTTCCCGGAAGTTCCTTTGCATGCAGACGATAGCGGAAACCGCAGGCATGCAATCCTTTGCGGATGATCAGTTCCGGCTTTGTGTTGGTGGCGCGTATCGCAGCCATATTGCGGCTGCGCGTCGCTTTGTCATGAACGTCAGCCAACCTTACGTGCCGGTATTCTGCTTTGCGCAATAAGATCCAGTATATGTGGCTGCATAATCCGTGCAACCTCGGCAAAGACCGGGACGGCGACCGAATTGCCGAACTGCTTATAGGCCTGGGTGTCAGACACAGGTATGCGGAAGTCATCATCATATCCCATGAGCCGCGCACATTCACGCGGTGTCAGGCGGCGCGGGCTTTTGCCTTTGCCACGGCTGATGAGAATTTCTGATCCGTCCTTATAGTAGCGGGCTGAAAGCGTGCGTGCGATGTCTTCAGGGCCAACAAGACCAAAACCGAAGCCATTGCCCTTCGCTTTGTGCTTAGCGGCGTAGTTCTGCAGATATTGCCAGAGCTTGTCGGTCAGAATGTATTTCTTATTGACCTCAGCAGAGGCGCCTACCGTAAATTCTGCTTCCGGCTGTTCGGTGCCATCTTCGGGGTGCAGAATTTCCTTAAGCCGTCTCGCGCCATAGGCCGGTAGTTCAAGCGCATCAAAGCTGAAATCCACCGGTGTACGAAAGCCGACAATGACAATACGCTCTCTGTGCTGTGGCACGAAATGCCCGGCATCGATCACGCAGGTATGAATTGAGTAGCCAAGCTCTTCTTCGAGCTTACGCCGGATCACGCTAAATGTCCGGCCCTTGTCGTGGCTCTTCAGGTTCTTCACATTCTCCAGTAGAAATGCTGACGGACGATGATGCTTGAGAATACGCAGAACATCAAAAAACAGCGTTCCCTGTGTTTCATCGTCAAAGCCGTGCGCGCGACCCAGAGCATTTTTCTTGGAAACGCCAGCAATCGAGAAGGGCTGGCAGGGAAAGCCTGCGACAAGCACATCATGGTCGGGTACCTCATCAGCTGACACTTCCCGTATATCACCAGCAATTGGGCGGTTATCACGGTAATTGGCGTGGTAGGTTTTCTGGGCATACTTATCCCATTCGGACGTGAATACACAGCGGCCGCCAGCACTTTCCATAGCGCGCCGTAATCCGCCAATACCTGCGAAGAGATCGATAAAGGTGAACGAACTATCGCCCGATGGCTGATGACGTTTTTCCGCTTCACTGCGTAAAACATTCACAACCGCTTTTCGTGGGGTTTCCTCGCCGCGTCGCCAGCGATAGATATGCCCCTCAGAATAGCCGAGAATCTCTGCAGCGTCTGCAACTGACAGCCCGGATTGCTGAAGAAGACTGTCGAATTCGGTCTGCATGTTCGTGCTCCGCTTAGCATATTCCCTGGGAATATTCCTGACATGAGGTCAGCAAATCACCCGCATTATGCGAACATAAAGAAAACTTTTGCTTAATGCCATCATCGCTGGCGCTTAACTGTGTGGATATCATTACGACGCAGGAAGGCGAATTTTCTCTCAGGTTGTGTTAAGAGAGCGACTGTGTGCAGCACCGCTCCCATAAGACGACGAATGTCAGGCGCTGTTCTCATTCACACTTCCATCCAGACCTGATTGAGTATCTTAGCGGCCAGCGCGGCCTTATCCTGGGGCAAAAATCTCCCGTAGTGGCTCGCCATCATGTCCGGCGTATCCTGGATTGCACAGCTCGCCTGTTCGTAGGAGCCAGTCTGCTTCAAGATATGAGTGGCCAGGACGTCCCGGACGTTGTGCGGACCATGGGGGAGCAATCCCCTTATCGCGCCTCGGTCGGTATAAGGATTATAGATACCGTATCGCTGGATTGTGAGCCGCCACGCTTCGTAAAATGTCGTTTGGTCATAGGCTGCATCCTTGCTGTTTGTTTTTACAGTTTTGACAAATAGAGTGCCCGGATCGCGGGCATTTCTCAACAAGACCGCCCGGTGCCGTTCAATGTAATCATTCAGGAATTTATAGAGGTCGAGCAGGTCGGGTAAAATCAGACGAAACGGCTTCGCACCAAAGAAAGACGAATTTGCATTCTTGAACGCATTGGAAGGAATGAGCACTTCCCAGCCCTGTTCACGGTCGCTCCAACGGATTTCTCCGCGCTTCATATCTTCAAGACGTCGCTCCGGTGTCGGGAAATTTCCACGGGGGCAAATAAGGAGCTGTCGCAAGTTCTTTTGACGCAAGCCGAGATGCAATCCAAGCCGGAGCATCAGGAACGAGCGAACCGCTTCTGCCGCTGGGACCGGATAGCGGTTTTCATCAGGTAATCGTTTAATTATCTCGT
The DNA here is from genome assembly GCF_006345815.1 of Ochrobactrum sp. CGA5. Classification (GTDB taxonomy): domain Bacteria; phylum Pseudomonadota; class Alphaproteobacteria; order Rhizobiales; family Rhizobiaceae; genus Brucella. The sequence continues at coordinate 76,341 of NZ_VCIG01000008.1, forward strand.
CCGTGATTTTTCGATATTCAGCAAGTGGACTATCGGCTTCCAAAACGCACATTATCGGTTCGAACGGATCCCGGTGAACCCGCATCACACGCTGGATTTCTCTGGAGCGATGTGTTGCATGTTTAAAGCACTCCGCACATGCGCCGTGCCAATCCTGCTGTGCAAAATTGATTTCTTCCGCTGTCACCAATCCTGGAACAGGCTGCAGTCCCTTTGCTAATTCAGCATGTTGCCACATCCAACCGGTTTCCGGGCGTGTCATGCCGAGTATTGCGCTCAGCATGTCCTGCTCCCACGATGTGTAAAAGCCGCGGCGCTTTTCTCGCCACTGAAGGTACCAGTCCCAGATTCCGGGAAAGACGAGCAAACCGAACGTTATTTTCCGCAGAGGAATGCCGCGTCCCTTGACTTCACTATCTGGAGAAGCAGCAAGGGCGCCGAATAAAAGTCCAAGATGCTCAACCTTTTGAGACGCAGTTTCTTCTCCCCAAACACCATTTCTCTGAAAACCGACTGATGTCAGGGTTGCTGTCTTAAACCGCACAAGGTTGGCCATCTCCATTGCCAGGCGGGGAGGGGCGTCTACAACGCCGGCGAGCAGATCGGGATCTTCGATAAAATCATCTTCATCCACACTGCCTTCGAAATCCAAAGTTTCCGATCTGGTGCGTGGTGACAATACTGCGCCATAAGAAATTCCAGGGAACCGGATCGCATATCTCTGTTTGGACGCCTTCCTCTGAAACTGGCGATAATCAGTTGAGCCCGATATGATTACACGCCGGACCCATTCGAGGATCTCTTCTCGTTTGCTAAAGGAAAGCTGATTAAAGTCGTCTGGCAAATGCCAGACGATGCGCCGCCGTTCGGCGGCACTAACATCGCTGCCGAGGTCGTGACCGTATATTGATCGTGCCTGATGAGGCAGTCTGGATTTAAAATAACTCTCAGGAAGACGATATCGCTTTTCTATTCTCGTAAGTACATCGAAGCTATCGGCAGAGCGTGGCGTCTTCGTTCCATTCGCCCAATTCGATATTGTGCGGATGTCGAAAATCTCATGCTGTTTTATAATTGCGCGGTGGAGGCGCCAGTAAGTCTCACCGAACCTGCGCATATGATAATTCAAGGCCTGCTGGAAAGTTTGCGGATCTTCGGTCCACGCAAACAGCGGTTCCGGAAACTCCTCAACAAGATCCGCCGACGCTAAACTGGACGACTTTGGGCGAACAGGAATTCTCCCAGAGGCCGGGGCACGGTCCGGCTTTGGCAAACGCAGGGCGGGGCGACGATCCTGTATCTTATGTTTTGAGGCAATCTGATAGGCTTGGGGTGAATAGCCCCTAGATTTGTAGACGCCTTCTCCCCTAAATCTGAGGCAGGAGGCCTACATGGGCAAAGGCAATTTCACGGAAGAGTTCAAGCGCGACGCGGTGCGTCAGATCACCGAGCGTGGCTATCCGGTAGCGGAGGTCTC
>NZ_VCIG01000009.1 GCF_006345815.1 Ochrobactrum sp. CGA5
ACCCCGCCTCACGACGACGCCCTTGCTGTTCGGCTAACGGTTCCCATCACCAGGGCCCGTAGAGGACTTTCACCTCCAAGTCATCGACCGGATACCATCCCGGTCAAACGGTGATTGCGCACCACGCGCCATGCTCGGCGCACCCAGTAAAAAGCCCCGGAAATCCGGGGCTTTTTTATTTGTGATTATTACTCGCCGCGACGCTTCTTACTGTAACCGCCGCCCTCGGGCTTTTTACCGCCCTTCTTGAAGCCGTCTTTCTTGAAGTCGTCTCCACGGGAGAAATCACGTGGTTTGTCCCTCTTGTCACCCTTCGAGCGGTCGCCCTTATAGCCATCGCTCTTGTCGCCGCGTGGCTTGAAACCACCCTTGCCTTCACGCGGAGCAGCGTCTCCGCCCGCACCAGCAACGGCAGTACGGATCACAAGCCCCTTTTCGCCGGTACCGCGCTCTTCGACCGAACGGCGGAACTCATCAGCTTTGGACGCAGCGATCTCGAAGCGGGTTTCATTGTCGAAAATCTTGATCGATCCGACATCGCGCTTGGAAACATCGCCCGCCTTGCAGATAAGCGGCAACAACCACTTGGGATCGGCGCGATGCTTGCGACCGGCGGAAACCGAGAACCACACGCCATCAAAATGTGCATTGCGATCAAAACGCTCGCTCGGTTCGCCACGTTCGCGACGCTCACCGCGTTCGAAGCGGTCACCACGATCCCCCCGGTCAGAACGCTCGCCTTTTTCAAAACGATCCCGGGGCTTCTTGCCGCCAACAGGATGCACCGGTGCATCGGAAACTTCTTCTGCGGCCGGATGGGAAGCCACTTCGCGGTTGAGGAAGGCGCTTGCAATCTGCTCCGGCGTATAACGCTCGGTCAGCGCCTTCAGGAGATCCTGATATTCTTCTTCGACCGCTTGATTAAAGACTTCCGCATTCAAAATGCGCTCATTGGTCTTGACCTGCACAGCAGCGATGCTCGGCGCCGGAACCGTCTGCGCATCGAGCTTTGCCATGTGCAAAAGGCGCTCGGCAGTGCGGCGGCGCGAAAATGGTACAACCAGAACACAGGTACCCTTGCGACCGGCACGACCCGTACGACCCGAACGATGCAGCATGGTTTCAGGATTGTTGGGCAGATCAGCATGAATGACGAGATCGAGATTGGGCAGATCGATGCCGCGTGCAGCAACGTCGGTTGCCACGCAGACGCGTGCGCGTCCATCGCGCATTGCCTGAAGCGCGTTATTGCGTTCGGCCTGGCTCAATTCGCCTGACAGTGCAACCACGGCAAATCCACGATTGGAAAGGCGGCTTGCCATATGCTTCACCGCTTCGCGGGTCGAGCAGAAAATGATGGAGTTCTGGGAATCGTAATAGAGCAGCGTATTGATGATCGCGTGGTCGCGCTCATGTGGCGGCACCGGCATGGCAACATAGTCGATGTCGGCGTGCTGGCTGGTTTCGCTCTGAACAGTGATACGCAGCGCGTTATTCTGGAAACGCTTGGCAAGCAGGGCAATCGGCTTCGGCACGGTTGCCGAAAACATCAGCGTGCGACGGTCTTCCGGCGCTTCGCCGAGGATGAATTCGAGATCCTCGCGAAAGCCCATGTCGAGCATCTCGTCTGCTTCATCGAGAACGACAGCGCGCAGTTCCGACATGTTGAGAGCATCACGGGTGATATGGTCGCGCAGACGTCCAGGTGTACCGACGACGATATGCGCGCCACGTTCCAGCGCACGCCGCTCAGTGCGGATATCCATGCCGCCAACGCAGGACGCGATGCGCGCACCGGTATCGGCATAGAGCCATTCCAGCTCGCGACGAACCTGAAGCGCCAGCTCGCGCGTCGGCGCGATAATCATGGCAAGCGGGTTACCTACATCCCCGAAACGCAATTCGTCTTCAAGGATGGTGTTGGCCATGGCAAGGCCGAAAGCAACCGTCTTGCCCGATCCGGTCTGTGCGGAAACGAGAAGGTCGGCATCGAGCGTTTCGGATGCCAGTACGGCGTTCTGGACGGCGGTGAGTGTATTATAACCGCGAGCGGCTAATGCTCCGGACAGAGCCGGAGCGATGGTTTCGGGCAAAGACATGAACCACTTTCACGAAAAAAGCTTCTCAAGCCGTATACCCATTGGTCGTGAACCACTTGTTCACGACTCCCCTGACGACCACCGAAGCAACAGAATTGATGCTTCCCTATAGGGTTAGCGTCGTGAGGTCAACCGGGAGGGGCATCAATGTGCCTCATCCCAGTTATGCGCTGCACGCGCATCGACATGCAGCGGCACCGAAAGCGCCACGGCGGGCATGGCAGCGTTCTCCATGACATGCTGCACCACCGGAATGGTCTTTTCAACTTCACTATCAGGCACTTCGAAGATCAGTTCATCATGCACTTGCAACAGCATGCGCGCCGCCAGCTTTTTCTCCGTAAGCACGTCCTCCATACGGATCATGGCCCGACGGATAATGTCGGCGGCGGAACCCTGTATCGGCGCATTGATTGCCGCGCGTTCGTTGAAAGCGCGGACTTGCGGGTTGGATGCCCTGATGTCGGGATAATGCGCACGACGTCCGAAAATCGTTTCAACATAGCCATGCTCACGCGCGAAAGTCTTGGTCGCCTCCATGTAATCCTTGATCCCGGGAAAGCGCTCGAAATAGGTGCGGATATATTGTCCGGCTTCCTCACGCGGAATCGACAACTGGTTGGCCAGACCGAAAGCAGAAATGCCGTAGATGATACCAAAATTGATCGCCTTGGCGCGTCGGCGGACTTCCGACGGCATGCCTTCAACCGGCACGCCAAACATTTCCGATGCCGTCATGGCATGAATATCGATGCCGTCTGCGAAGGCCTGCTTCAATTGCGGAATATCAGCCACATGCGCCAGAACACGCAGTTCGATCTGGCTGTAATCGGCGGAGATCAGCTGGTTGCCGGGTTCAGCAATGAAGGCTGTCCTGATCTTGCGGCCTTCTGCTGTGCGGACCGGGATATTCTGCAGGTTTGGATCGGATGACGAGAGACGACCGGTTGAAGTGGACGCCATCGCATAGGATGTATGAACCCGCTTGGTCTGAGGGTTGATGAAGCCCGGCAACGCATCCGTATAGGTGGATTTGAGCTTGGTAAGCTGGCGCCAGTCCACGATCTTGCGCGGCAGTGGATGGCCTTCGGCGGCCAGGTCTTCCAGCACCTGCGCCGAGGTCGACCACTGGCCGGTCTTGGTCTTGGAAGCTCCAGGAAGCCCCATCTTGCCGAACAGAATATCACCAAGCTGCTTTGGCGAGCCGATAGTGAACTTCTCGCCTGCCAACTCGTAAATCTCATCTTCGTAGGCGGCTGCAGCCTGTGCCAGATCACCGGAAAGACGCGACAATACCTGCCGGTCAACCCCAATGCCGCGTTCTTCCATGCGCGCCAGAACATCGACCAGCGGACGTTCGAGACGTTCATAGACCGACATCAGTCCTTCGGCGGCAAGGCGCGGCTTCAGCACCTGCCAAAGACGCAATGTTACGTCTGCATCTTCTGCCGCATAAGCCGTGGCACGCTCAAGATCGACCATGTCGAAGCTGAGAGCACTCTTGCCGCTGCCTGCCACATCCTTATAGGGGATTGGCGTGTGACCAAGCCAGCGCTCGGATAATGGGTCCATGCCATGGCTGCCCGTGCCAGCATCCAGCACATAGGAAATCAGCATCGTATCGTCAAACGACACGGTATTGATCCCATGGCGGCGCATGACCAACCAGTCATACTTCATATTCTGGGCGATCTTGAGAACAGAAGCGTCTTCAAGCACGGCCTTCAAAGCGGCCAGCGCTTCACTCAGCGGAATTTGTCCTTCGACCATGCCGCCGCCGAGAAGGTCACCTGCACCGGATTTATGCTGGAGTGGTATATAAGCGGCTCTGCCCGGTGCCAGTGCCAGCGAAAACCCGACCAGTTCCGCCTTCATCGGATCAAGCGAAGTCGTTTCCGTATCGAAGGCCATCACCCCGATTTCAACAGCCTCCGCGAGCCACAGTTTCAGTGTTGCAATGTCGCGAATGCAGGTATAAGCGCTCGTATCAATCACCTGCGCGGTTGCTTCCGCCGCTCGCTTCTCGGCGAGTGCCTTCGGTGTATAGCCCTGATCCGAGGCCGTTACAGTCGGTGTCGATACGGATTGTGACGCGGTATTTCCATTCTTGGCAGGAACATCGACATCGGGACCATGAGCGTCCGCACCCCAGTCGGTCTCCACATGGCATGGCTCGACTGCCGATGCGTCGGTTTCGGTCGCCTCCGCCACCCGACGGGTCAGCGAAGTGAATTCCATCGCTTTCAGGAAGCTGATCAGCTTCGGGCCGTTTTGCGGTTCAAGCACCAGACCGTCGAGGTCAACGTCCAGCGGAACGTCAGTCTTGAGCGTGACCAGTTCGCGCGAGATCTTGGTCTGGTCGGCAAAAGCCAGAATGTTCTCACGTCGTTTGTTCTGCTTGATTTCAGAAGCGCGGGCCAAGAGCGTATCAAGATCACCGAATTCTTCCAGCAATTGCGCCGCCGTCTTCGGCCCGATGCCGGGTATCCCAGGAACATTGTCGGTGCTATCGCCAGTCAGCGATTGCAAGTCGATCATCTTCTCCGGCGGAACGCCCCATTTCTCGATCACTTCCGGGATCGAAATCTGCTTGTCCTTCATACTGTCATACATCGACACGCTTGGCGTCACGAGCTGCATGAGGTCCTTATCGGACGAAACGATGGTGACATCACCGCCCGCCGCCTCGGCAATACGGGCATAGGTCGCGATCAGGTCGTCGGCCTCGAAACCCTCCTTTTCGATGCAGGGCAGGTTGAACGCGCGCGTTGCCTGACGGATCAGACCAAACTGTGGAATGAGATCTTCCGGCGGCGCAGTGCGATTGGCCTTGTACTCTGGATAGATTTCGTTGCGGAACGTCTTCGACGAATAGTCGAAAATGACCGCAAAATGGGTCGGCACGACGCCGACATCAGTGTTGCGCGCATCCTTTAGGAGCTTCCACAACATATTGCAGAAGCCCGAGACGGCGCCCACCGGCAGGCCATCCGTCTTGCGGGTCAGCGGTGGCAGGGCATGATAGGCACGGAAAATGTAGCCCGAGCCGTCAACGAGAAACAGATGATCGCCTTTTTTCATAAGGTAGGATTAGAGGAAAGCAGCCATAAAGGAAACCGCTCCTGTGTCAGGAGAAACATCCGTCCACGAAAGAAAAACGATCACATCGCGATAACACGTTTGTTACAGATTTGTAATCTTCCGTGCCCTTGAATAGCCACAGTTGAAAGGCCAAATCCAGTTCATCGACAGTTCGTCGGTCGCCGGTTTTCTGACCCGTCCCCCGTTGGATGCCGGATGTTAGCGGCAGCCTCATTCCCCTCTCCGGGCTGCCGCTTTGAGTGTAGTGATATGGCCGTTACGGTAACCCCCTCACCGTAACGGCCAATTCATTTTCTGAAGAGCGTGCTTCTCTCAAATTGGGTTTCTTCTTAACGATGCTGGTTGTAGTGTGCCGCCAGTTTACGTTACGACTCGCCAGGAAGTTTCCATGTCCACGCAATCGCTCGACAAAGTCCTTACCCATATCGACATCAATCTAGACAAGAGTCTGGATCGCCTGTTCGATCTTCTTCGTATCAAGTCGATTTCCACTGATCCAGCCTATAAAGCCGATTGCCGCAAGGCCGCAGAATGGCTGGTTGAGGACCTTAAGACAATCGGCTTCGACGCGAGCGTGCGCGACACCCCCGGCCACCCGATGGTGGTTGCCCATCACGAAGGTGCAACACCCGATGCGCCGCATGTGCTGTTCTACGGGCACTACGACGTACAGCCGGTCGACCCGCTGAATCTTTGGGAAAACGATCCTTTCGATCCGGCAATCAAGGATGTCGGTAATGGCCGCAAGATTCTGACTGGTCGCGGCACGTCCGATGACAAGGGCCAGCTCATGACGTTTGTGGAAGCCTGCCGCGCCTACAAGGCGGTCAATGGCAATCTTCCAGTCAAGGTTACGCTCCTGTTTGAAGGCGAGGAAGAATCCGGCTCGCCATCGCTAAAGCCGTTCCTCGATGCCAACAGACAGGAGCTGAAAGCCGACGTGGCGCTGGTCTGCGACACGGCCATGTGGGACGCGGAGACGCCTGCCATCAGCGTGGGCTTGCGCGGCCTCGTAGGCGAGGAGATCGTTATCAAGGCAGCCGACCGCGATCTCCATTCAGGCTTTTTCGGTGGCGCTGCGGCAAATCCGATCCATATACTGACCAGAATTCTGGCCGACCTGCACGACGAAACCGGTCGTGTGACGGTTCCTGACTTCTATGAAGGTGTGGAAGAAACACCGACCCAGATCCTGAAGTCGTGGGAGAGCCTCGGTCGCACGGCTGAGAATTTTCTCGGCCCGATCGGTCTTTCCATTCCATCCGGCGAAAAAGGCCGCAGCGTTCTGGAACTGACATGGGCGCGCCCGACCGCTGAAGTCAACGGCATCACCGGCGGCTATACCGGCGAGGGTTTCAAGACCGTGATTGCGGCAGAAGCTTCGGCTAAGGTTTCGTTCCGCCTTGTCCACAAGCAGGACCCGGTCAAAATCCGTGAAGCCTTCCGCGCTTTCGTCAGGGAACGTCTGCCAGCCGATTGCTCGGTCGAGTTTCATCCGCATGGCGGCTCGCCAGCTATCCAGTTACCTTACGATTCCCCACTTGTTTCTAAGGCCAAGGATGCGCTTTCCGACGAATGGCCAAAGCCAGCCGTGCTGATCGCAATGGGCGGCTCTATCCCGATTGTTGGTGACTTCGACAAATTCCTCGGCATGGAATCGCTGCTCGTGGGCTTTGGCCTTGAAGATGACCGCATCCATTCGCCCAACGAAAAATATGAGCTGAACTCATTCCACAAAGGCCAGCGCTCCTGGGCAAGAATTATGGCTGCAATCGCTGCCAAATAAGGAAGACTAAATGACCATCCGTTTTCATAAAAACGATCTGCCTAACCTTGATCATTATCAAGTCGACGCGGTCGCCATCGACACTGAAACGCTGGGCCTGAACCCGCATCGCGATCGCCTTTGCGTGGTGCAGATTTCACCGGGCGACGGCACGGCGGACGTAATCCAGATCGACGCCGGCCAGAAAAAGGCACCCAATCTGGTCAAGCTTTTGAAGGACCGCTCGATCACCAAGATTTTTCACTTCGGCCGTTTTGATCTGGCTGTGCTGGCGCAGGCTTTCGGCACCATGCCGCAACCTGTGTTCTGCACCAAGATCGCATCGAAGCTGACCCGCACCTATACGGATCGCCACGGCCTTAAGGAACTTTGCAACGAGCTCCTCGACGTGTCGATTTCCAAGCAGCAGCAATCATCCGATTGGGCGGCGGATATTCTCTCGCAGGCGCAGCTCGAATATGCGGCTTCTGACGTGCTCTACCTGCATCGCCTGAAGGCTGTTCTGGAACAGCGGTTGGAACGCGATGGCCGCGCGAAACAGGCCGAAGCCTGCTTCAAGTTTCTGCCGACACGCTCGGAACTCGATCTGATGGGCTGGCCGGAAGACGATATTTTCGCACATTCGTGATGAAATCAAACGGCGGCGGCGGCCGCCGTTTTCTTTTGCGGCGCCCGATCGATATAGGCCCAGCCGGGACGGCGGAACAGAAACTGCCCGTAACCGCTCCACTGGATAAGGCCATAAAGAATGACCGGGCCAATGACGCCGCTTGCCGTCGTCAGAAGCGAGACGGTGCCAATATCGCCGATGCCGAGTTTCAGGAGCACGGTGCGGGCCACCGCCATCGGCAGAAAGAAAGCCAGATAGACGACAATCGAATGCGCGCCAAGCCAGCTCAAGCCTCGGTGTAACCAGTTTCCAGCGGGCAGCAGGCTTAAGAGCGACGAGACGGAAACGATCGCCAACGCGCCGACCAGCCCCAACAGAAGCGACACAACCGGTAAGTCGCTGACTGCGCCGCGTCCATCCAAAAGGTCGCCTGCTGGCGGCATTAGCCCGGTAAGGCTTTCTGGCACAGGCATGAAAACGAGCTTGTACTCGATCAAACCCCACACCAGCAATCCGACGATACCCAGGAGCGGACGCCAGCGAAGCCAGTCCGCAACCCGGAAAATGGCTGGAGCAAAGGCATATCCGGCATAGAAATAGACGAAGCGCGAGCAGAATTCATCCACCATGATCCAACCGGTGTGGACGGGCAGGATTTCCAGAAATGCCAGCACGACAAAGGAGACCCCCACCGGCACGCGCTTCAAAAGTCGCGTCGCGATAAAGAAAACAGGCAGAATATAGATGAACCAGAGTGTTCCGAACGGCTCGATGAAAGCCATCAGATAAGCACTCACCATGCCGGAAATTCCGGCTTCGCTGGCAATGCCCGGTGCCTTGAGTGCGAACTGGATCGTCAGCCACAAAATGTAGAAATAGAGAAAATGCACGACCTTACGATCAAGGTACCGTCGCCAGGGCCGGTCGATGACCAGACTGAGGAATAAGCCTGATATCATGAAGAAATCAGGCATGCGGAAAGGCTTGGCGAAGGCAACCACATAGTGCATCCAGCCTTGCGCCCCGGCTGCCTTCTCCACACCCAGTGTGGAGTGCATCATGACCACAAAAATAATGCAGATACCTTTGGCAATGTCGACCCAGTCGACACGCCCTTTCTCGCCCATTATATCATGCATTGAGGTCTCCCGCCCGCAAGTTCTCCCGCCTCTATAACCCGAATGGCGGCGGAATTATATCCCGTAGAGCTTGCGCAAATTTGTGTCGTCGGCATCAAGACACCTTAACGGCCACTCACGGGAACGTGTACTGCCGGGGCAACATTCCGCTTGATGTGTCCTGTTTGCTACAGACTTTTGACAGTAATCGCTTATATTGGGGACAAATATTGGTTCTGAGACTTTCCTTCAGGAGGTTTATCATGAAGCTCAAGGCCCTTCTTCTTGCATCGACTGTTGCCCTCTTGGCCACTACAGGCGCGAAGGCTGCTGACGCCGTCATCGAACAGGAACCCGTTCCGGTTGTAGTTGCTCCATCCTTTACCTGGAACGGTGCTTACATCGGTGGCCAGATCGGCTATGGCTGGGGCAAGTCCAAGTTTGACGATGGCTTTGATACTCTCGAACTGAAGCCGGATGGTTTCCTCGGTGGTCTCTATGCCGGTTACAATTTCGACCTCGGCAACAATGTTGTTCTCGGTATCGACGGTGACGTCACGTACAACAATCTGAAGGACGATTTCACAGGTGCTGGCGGCTCACTTGAGAGCAAGCTTCGCTGGTCAGGCGCTGTCCGTGGCCGTGTAGGCTATGCATTTGATCGCTTTCTGCCTTATATCGCAGGCGGTGTAGCCTTCGGACAGGTCAAGAACAGCGGCGATGTCGGCCCGATAGAATTCTCTGAAAGCAAGACACTTACAGGTTGGACGGCTGGCGCTGGTGTAGACTATGCCGCAACTGATAACGTGATCGTTCGCCTCGAGTATCGCTACACCGACTATGGTGACAAGGATTTCAATCTTGGCGGCTTTAACATCAACGATGACTTCAAGACCAACGAAGTTCGTCTCGGCGTCGCATACAAGTTCTAATTCTGGTTGAAATCACCTGGAAAAAGGCCTCGCAATGCGAGGCCTTTTTTTGTGGATTGAAACACCCAATCTTCCGCATTCATTTTAAAGTTTATTAAAATATAAAAGTCGAAGGATATTTATATTTGATTTAAACAGGAATGCATAATTGTATTAGTAATTTTTTTGGTATGAAATATTCCCAAATCAATACTTATGTTGCCATTATGCTACATACATTCAAATCAGGCAGTACTATACACCGCATCCTGTCGAACATATTTTTATAGGAGTTTTCGATGAAGTTCAGAGTTTTACTTGGTGCCTCCCTGCTCGCTGTTGTTGCTAGCACCGGTGCTTATGCAGCAGACGCAATTGTTTCGCAGGAACCTGCTCCGATGGCAGCTTCTGCTGCTTTCTCGTGGGGCGGTGCATATATCGGTGGTGAAATTGGTTGGGGCTGGGGCCGCGCCAAGCTGGACGACAAGAACAACGGCCAGTCCAGCGAATACAAGCCGAATGGCTTCATCGGTGGCGTCTATGCCGGTTATAACTTCGACATGGGCAACAACGTCATTCTCGGCGTCGACGGCAACTTCGACTATAACGATCTGAAGAAGTCGCATGACTATATCTCGAACGGCAGTGCAAGCCAGACCTCGGCTGAAACGAACCTGCAATGGTCGGGCGCCGTTCGCGCACGCGCTGGTTATGCAGTTGACCGCTTTATGCCTTACATCGCTGGCGGCGTTGCCTTCGGTGGCGTGAAGAACACGCTCAACATTGGCGGCAGCAGCTATAACAGCGATAAGACCCTCACCGGTTGGACTATCGGTACCGGCGTCGACTACGCTGCAACCGACAATGTTCTGCTTCGCCTCGAATATCGCTACACCGATTTCGGCAACAAGGATTTCGGTCTCGGCAACATCGACACCCGCGGCTCGTTCAAGACCAACGATATCCGCCTTGGCGTCGCTTACAAGTTCTAAGCACAGTCAGGCTTACAACGACGAGAAAGGCTCCGCTCCTGCGGGGCCTTTTTTGTATGATTGATTTACGTCCCTTTAAACCGCCGCATTTACCCTGCACCGGATGAGGCCCTTATTTGCTTTTGCGGCGCGGAATCCCGTAAAGCACGCAAATAGTATTGATAACGACTGGCCTGCATCACGACAGGACTGGCAAACGGGTGGGCGGATCCAGACCGACATGGCATCGCGTGACGATAAAAACCGGCGCATCGAACCTTCCTTCGGTGGCGAAGAGAGAAAAGATGACGAGGTTTTTCGCGTTGACGAGGAGGACCGTATGGCTCGCGCACAGCAGCGCCGACGCAGGCAATCCGACGAACCGAAACCGCGTTCCTCGCGGCGCGGCAAGAAGAAATCGCGCGGCTTTTTCGGCTTCTTGCGCCGCTCGATCTACTGGTGTCTCGTGCTTGGCCTCTGGGGCGGCATCGCCTTTGCGGGCATGCTGGTCTATTTCGCCGCCAAGATGCCGCCGACGACCGACTGGGCCATTCCAGACCGGCCGCCGAATGTACGCATTGTCGACGTCAACGGAAACCTGATCGCCAATCGCGGCACCACCGGCGGTGAGGCCATCGGACTCCACGAAATGTCGCCTTTTATCCCGAAAGCCGTCATTGCCATCGAGGATCGCCGCTTTTATTCACATTTTGGTATCGACCCGATCGGCCTCGCCCGTGCGGTGGTAACCAACGTCGTTTCAGGCCGCGCGGTTCAGGGCGGCTCCACGCTCACCCAGCAGCTTGCCAAGAACCTGTTTCTTTCCCCCGACCGCACGCTGGAGCGCAAGGTGCAGGAAGTCATGCTCGCGCTGTGGCTCGAGCACAAATACACCAAGGACCAAATACTTGAGATGTATCTCAATCGGGTCTATCTCGGTTCCGGTGCTTTCGGTGTTGACGCAGCGTCGCGGCGCTATTTCAACAAATCGGCCAAAGACGTGAACCTTATGGAAGCGGCAACCCTTGCCGGTCTTCTGAAAGCTCCGTCGCGTCTGTCTCCTGCTCGCGACCCCGAAGCAGCAGCCGCACGTGCCAAGCTGGTACTCGGCGCCATGCGTGAAGAAGGTATGATCGACAGCAGCCAGATGGCCATTGCCGAAAGCGAACCGATGACGCGCGCACCATCCTACTGGCAAGGTTCGGAAAACTATGTTGCCGATAGGGTTGTGGCCGAACTGCCTGAACTGATTGGCGAAACGAAGGAAGACATTACAGTCCAGACCACCATTGATCTCAATCTTCAGCGTGCCGGTGAAGAAGCGATCAAGGACCAGATTTCCCAGAGCGGAAAAAAGATGAATGCCAGCCAGGGCGCGCTCGTCTCTATCGACAGCACCGGCGCGGTTCGCGCCATGGTCGGCGGTGTGGATTATGCCACAAGCCAGTTCGACCGTGTCACCGATGCCCACCGCCAGCCCGCATCCTCGTTCAAGCCGTTTGTCTATCTGAGCGCCCTCGAACAGGGCCGCACGCCGGATTCGGTACGCAACGATGCACCCGTCCGCATAGGGAAATGGACGCCGAGCAACGACAACGGCAAGTATATGGGACCGGTTACGCTTGCGACCGCGCTTTCTCACTCGCTGAATTCGGTTGCCGCGCAGCTGGTGATGGAAGTCGGCCCCCAGACCGTAATCGACACAGCGCACCGTCTCGGCGTGCAGTCGAAGCTGGAACCAAATGCTTCGCTAGCGCTCGGCACGTCGGAAGTGACGCTGCTTGAATTGACAGACGCTTATGTGCCGTTTGCCAATGGCGGCTATCGCGCGCCGGTCTATTTTATCACCAAGGTGACGGATTCGGACGGCAAGGTACTGTATCAGAAAGAAGATGGCGTCGGCCCACGCGTGATTGATGAGCGCAATGTCGGCATGATGAATGCGATGCTGCGGCGCACAGTGGAAGACGGGACGGCAAAGCGCGCTGCCTTCGGCTGGCCCGCTGCGGGCAAGACCGGTACCAGCCAGAATTTCCGCGACGCATGGTTCATCGGCTATACAGCCAACCTCACGACTGGCGTATGGTTCGGCAACGACGATGGCAAGGGCATGAAGCGCGTGTTCGGGGCAACCTTGCCGGTGGCCGCGTGGAAAAGCTTCATGAAGGAAGCGCATAAGGGCGTGCCCATCACCGAGCTTCCCGGCCATTACGACATCCAGAACATTGTCCCCGGTGGCAGCGACGGTATCGATCCGAATGTACCCTATGATCCCGGCATGATGCCGCAGGATAGTTACGGCAATCAGCCCATGGCAAGCAACGGCGACGACGGCTATTGGCCACCCGCGCCGGATTCCCCGGTTCGCAGCGGCATACAGCAGTCGAGCGAAACGGGACGCCCGCCCGCCGAAAGGCCCGGCTCAGCCACATATCCTGCCCAGGCCAATAACGATCGCCGTCCGATGCCCTCCAGCGAGGTGGGCGGCGGCCAGCCGCAGCAGTCGGGAAAATCCACGACTTTGCTCGATATCATCATGGGAAATTCGCAATAGCACCTGCAAAGGCCGCCACCGGCGGCCTTTGCCGCTATTAAGTGAACAGCTACAATGCAGATTCAAACGGGTTTCGATCTGCTTCACTCAGATCGGCGCTCTCACTATTTTCGCTGACGCAAATTAAATGCGAAAACCGCTTCACACTTTTCGGAATGCCCTCTAATTCCGCTCGAAATCCTGAGCGGCTTGGTCTATTCAAGATTGGAGAGCGAGGTTTTCATGTCCCAAGTCACCAAAACAAACGTTGCCGGTTCCGAGACTCCCAAGGCGGATGGCGAACGTAAAACTCTGGTTCTGACCGGTGCCAGTCGTGGCATTGGCCATGCGACGGTGAAGCGTTTTTCGCGTGCCGGCTGGCGCGTCATCACTTGCTCGCGACAGGATTTCTCCGAAAATTGCCCCTGGCCCGCAGGCCCGGAAGATCACATCAAGGTCGATCTGGCCGATCAGGAAGACGTCGGGAAGGCAATCGCCGAAATCCGCCGCCGTCTCGAAGACAATGGCAGCAAGCTGCATGCACTGGTCAACAATGCCGGCATTTCGCCCAAGGCGGAAGGCGGACGCCGCATGAACTCCATCGAAACACCTATGGCAGTCTGGCGTGACGTGTTTCAGGTCAACTTCATGGCGCCTATCATGCTGGCGCGTGGCCTTTTCAAGGAGCTGGAAGCGGCACAAGGCTCCATCGTCAACGTGACCTCCATTGCCGGTAGCCGCGTGCATCCCTTCGCCGGAACCGCATATGCTACGTCGAAGGCCGCGCTTGCCGCGCTGACCCGCGAAATGGCGTCCGACTTCGGGCCTTATGGCATCCGCGTCAATGCCATCGCGCCCGGCGAAATCGATACGGCGATTCTTTCGCCAGGAACCGACAAGCTGGTGGAACAGCTTCCGATGCGCCGCCTTGGCAAGACATCAGAAGTAGCGGAAACCATTTACTTCCTTTGCTCCGAAGCGTCATCCTATGTGACGGGTTCGGAAATCCACATCAATGGCGGCCAGCACGTCTGACACCCAAACAAAGCGCGAAGATTGAAATTCTCCGCGCTTTTTGTTTATCTCCATTCAATCGATTTAGAACCAGAGAAATAACTGATGATCCTTTGCTGCGGTGAATCCCTGATCGACATGCTGCCACGCGAAACCGCAGCGGGCGAAACCGCGTTCCAGCCCTTTGCAGGCGGTTCTGTCTTCAACACGGCCATCGCGCTTGGACGGCTCGATGTTCCAACCGGTTTCTTTTCCGGCATTTCTTCGGATTTTTTCGGTGAAGTGCTGCGCGATAACCTGGCACGATCCAACGTCGATTATTCCTTTGCCGCAATCTCGGACCGTCCGACAACACTGGCTTTCGTGCGTCTGCTCGACGGACAGGCGCGTTACGCCTTCTATGATGAAAACACCGCAGGCCGCATGTTGACCGAGAGCGATATGCCCTATGTCGATGATGCTGTTGACGCCATGCTGTTCGGCTGCATCAGCCTGATTTCCGAACCGTGCGGCAGTGTCTATGAAGCGCTGATGACGCGCGAAGCACCCCGACGGGTCATGTTCCTCGACCCAAATATCCGCACTAGCTTCATCATCGACCGCGAAAAACATCTGGCACGCATGAAGCGCATGATCGCGCTTGCCGACATTGTGAAGCTTTCGGACGAAGACCTAGCCTGGTTTGGCGAAAAGGGCAGCCACGACGAAATCGCCGCCGAATGGCTGAAACTTGGACCGAAACTGGTGGTCATTACTAAAGGTGCGCATGGTGCCGACGCCTATACGACCAAGGCAACCGTGCGCGTGCCGGGCGTGAAAGTAAACGTGATCGACACCGTTGGCGCGGGCGACACAGTGAATGCCGGGATTCTTGCCAGTCTCCACAAGCAGGGTCTGCTCAACAAGGACGCGCTTTCCGAACTGACCGAAGATGAGATTCATTCCGCTGTCGCGCTCGGGGTCCGGGCTGCTGCGGTAACTGTCTCGCGTGCTGGCGCGAACCCACCATGGGCGCATGAGATGAAGGATTGACGCACGGCAAAGCCGTGACATGATGCGCCCGGCCTGCGCCGGTCTTGACCGACTGACGCTGAACAGGAGTCCAGAACATCATGAGCATTGAATTTCTGCTGACATCCTTCATCATCGTTGCCTCGCCCGGCACCGGTGTGCTGGTAACGCTTGCGGCAGGACTGTCCCGTGGTGCACGAGCCTCCGTCATTGCCGCGTTGGGCTGCACGCTCGGCATCGTCCCGCATATGCTGGCTGCCGTGACAGGACTGGCAGCGTTGCTCCATGCCAGTGCACTCGCTTTTGAAGTCATCAAATATGCAGGCGTTGCCTATCTGCTCTATATGGCGTGGATGACGCTAAAGGAGCACGGCACATTGAAGATCGAGACCGACGACGCACCGCGTTCGGACCGCGAGGTGATCTGGTCAGCGATCCTCGTCAATCTGCTGAACCCCAAGCTGTCAATTTTCTTCTTTGCCTTCCTGCCGCAATTCGTGAATACGCAACATGGTGGGACCGTGGCCCGTATGGTGGAACTGTCTCTCGTGTTCATGGCAATGACGTTCGTGGTATTTGCAATCTACGGTGTTTTTGCCGCTGCCGTCCGTAACCAGATCATCTCACGTCCCGTCGTGCTTGCATGGATGCGTCGCAGCTTTGCGGCCGCCTTCGTGGCGCTCGGGGTAAAGCTTGCACTGACCGAACGATAAGCGATGGCTCAGAATATTTATGATCGCGACGATTTCTTCACCGCCTACAGCCAATTACCGCGTTCGGTACACGGGCTGGAAGGCGCGCCGGAATGGCCATTTGTCCGCTCCGTTTTGCCCGCTCTGACTGGCGGTGACATTGCCGATCTCGGCTGCGGCTTCGGCTGGTTCTGTCGCTTTGCGCGCGAACAGGGTGCTGCTTCCGTGGTCGGTTACGACCTTTCGGAAAACATGCTCGAACGCGCACGCCGCGATCAACAGGACAATGCCGTTCACTATATCAAGGCAGATATGGAGGAACTGGAGCTGCCGGAAGCATGCTTCGATCTCGTCTACAGCTCCCTGGCCTTCCACTATATTCGCGATTTCCCGCGTCTTTTGAAAACGATCCATGCGGCTTTGCGGCCAGGAGGTCGCTTGGTTTTCACCATTGAGCATCCGATATTCATGGCACCGTTTGCGCCGGGCTGGATCGAAGACAGCAGTGGCCGGAAGCGCTGGCCGGTCGATCATTATGCCGAGGAAGGCGAGCGGCGAACTGACTGGCTGGCAGAGGGCGTCATCAAGTATCATCGCCGCCTCAGCACTACCGTCAATGCGCTTATCGAAACCGGATTTGCCATCAACCGGCTGGAAGAGTGGCGTCCATCGCCGGAGCAGATCGTGGCGTGGCCTGTACTGTCGGAGGAAATGGAGCGGCCCATGCTGTTGATCGTCTCCGCCAGTGTGATGGATTTGAAATTCGTTCACAGCGCTGCTCCTATGTGATGAGAATGTGGCATTCGCCACACCAGCCGACAGACAGCTTGACCCGCCACATTTCACGCTCTTTATAGGGATGGGCGGGACACGAATCAGACTGGCGAGGAGAAACCATGGACGTGTTGCGCATTGCAGCCTTTTCGCAAGGCAATCAGGGCGGCAATCCCGCCGGGGTGCTGATTGCAGATCACCTGCCCTCCCCGCAAGAAATGCAGAAAATCGCAAAGGATGTCGGCTTTTCCGAAACCGCCTTTGCCGCGCCGGAAGGCGATAGTTGGCGCGTACGATATTTTGCGCCGGAGATGGAAGTACCGTTCTGCGGCCATGCCACCATTGCTCTTGGCGCGGCCTTGGCTATGCGTGAAGGCGATGGCCGCTTCGCGCTCAAGCTCAACAATGGCGATATAAGCGTTGAAGGCCGCAAGGAAGGTGATCTTTTTGCCGCCAGCCTGCAATCACCGCCGACGCGCCAGCGCGCTGCCAATGATGCGGAAGTAGAGCAGGCACTGGCGCTTTTCAGTTTTGATAAGGAAGATCTGGCACCCGGCTTGGCGCCGGCCCTGATCCATGCCGGAGCGGATCATATCGTGCTTCCGCTTCGTTCACGCGAAAAACTGGCTTCAATGCACTACGACATGGCACGGGGGCGCACCCTGATGAAGCGGCAAGGCTGGACAACCATCCTGCTTATCTATTCCGAGACGCCAAGGCGCTTCCACAGCCGCAACCCGTTTGCATCGGGCGGCGTTTATGAAGACCCCGCGACCGGTGCGGCCACTGCAGCCTTCGCCGCATATCTGCGTGACAGCGGTTGGCCGCATGGCGGCGAAATCGAGATATTTCAGGGCGAGGATATGGGCAGTCCGTCACATCTGCGCGCCCAGATCGGCAATGAGCGCGGTGGCTCTGTCCGCGTTTCCGGCACCGCGCGGTTGATGGAATAGAGCATGTCTCCCGAAAGTGGAAACCGGTTTCGGGATAAAGATATGCGTAAAAACAAATAGACCCGCTGCAACTCGTCAGACTTTGACGAGTTGCTCCACCCGCTCTTCATTTCCGAAGAACTTGAGATAACGCGCCACTTCCCTGGGATCGCCGGTCGCCTTTTGCGGATTGTCGGAAAGCTTGACGGCGGGATGACCGTTGGCATCCGTCACCTTGCAGACGAGCGAAATCGCGTTCAGCCCTTCGATTTCCTTCGGGGCGCAACCTGCAAAATCATTGGTGAGGTTGGTGCCCCAACCGAAACTCATGCGCACACGTCCCTCGAAGTGACGATAGGTGTCCTCAATCGTATCCACATCGAGCGCGTCGGAAAAGATCAGCAGCTTTTCGCGCGGGTCCTTGCCGCGTGACTTCCACCATTCGATGATGCGTTCGCCGCCCTCGATGGGCGGGGCGCTGTCTGGGCGGAAACCAGTCCAATCGGCAACCCAGTCGGGCGCATTGCGCAGGAAGGCAGCCGTGCCGAATGCATCTGGCAAAACGATCAGAAGATTGCCGCCGTAATAGCGGTTCCAATCCTGCAGCACGCGATAGGGCGCTGAACGCAGTTCGTCGTCGTTCTTTGCGAGCGCTGCCAGCACCATCGGCAGTTCATGCGCGTTGGTGCCAAGCGCTTCGAGGTCTGTATCCATGGCCAGAAGCACATTGCTGGTGCCGGTGAAGGCATCGCCGATACCTTCCTTCAACGCTTCGACGCACCAGCGCTGCCACAGGAAGGAATGGCGTCGGCGCGTGCCGAAATCGGAAATCTTCAGACCCGGAAGCTGGCGCAGACGTTCGACCTTGCTCCACATCTTCGCCTTGGCGCGCGCATAGAGCACATCAAGCGAAAACGGTCCAAGGTTTTTCATCGCCGCGCGCGAACGCAGTTCGTTGATGATGGCAAGTGCGGGAATCTCCCACATGGTCGTGTGTGACCAGGCACCATGGAAATGCAGCTCGTACTGGCCATCCTTGCGGCGCAGATCATATTCCGGAAGTTGGAAATCGTGCAGCCAGTTCAGGAACTCGGGTTGGAAAATCTGCTTGCGGCCATAGAAACTGTTGCCCGCCAGCCAGATCATTTCCTTCTTGGAGAAGCGCAGTGTGCGGGCATGGTCGAGCTGCGCACGCAATTCGCCCTCGTCGATCTCATCGGCAAGGCGCACAGAGGTCGTGCGGTTGATGAGTGAGAAGGTTGCATCCACCTTGGGGTAAAGCCCCCAGATCATCTGTAGCATCAGAAGCTTGTAGAAGTCTGTATCCAGCAGACTGCGGACGATGGGATCGAGCTTCCATGCGTGATTGTAGACGCGGCGCGCAATATCAGTCTTGGCCATGAAGGCCTCCAGTGCATGATCATATGCTTCAACCAAACCAAATGCTTGGCAGCAAAAAGAAAGGCGGGTTTTCACCCGCCTTTTTAATCGGTTCACTTCTGTTTGGGAAGCTCTACAACGATTTCATGTTCGCCGTCCGGCTTGATCGGCACGCCTTCTTCCGGCTTGCCGACCTTGC
Source organism: Ochrobactrum sp. CGA5 (assembly GCF_006345815.1). Classification (GTDB taxonomy): domain Bacteria; phylum Pseudomonadota; class Alphaproteobacteria; order Rhizobiales; family Rhizobiaceae; genus Brucella. The sequence goes on from NZ_VCIG01000009.1 coordinate 19,133, forward strand.
GACCGTTGAGCTTCACCGCCTTGGCCTTGGCACCGGACACAACCTTCACGCGGTAGAGCGCTTCGCCAAAACGGAGATCGGCTTCATAGCCCTCCCATTCGGGTGGCAAGGCTGGATCGAGATGCAGGCGGTCGCCGCGTTTTGTAACGCCAAGGATACCTTCCGTCGCAACGCGGTAGAACCAGCCCGCCGAGCCGGTGTACCAGGTCCAGCCGCCCTGCCCGCGACGGGGCTCGACGGAATAGATGTCGGCTGCAATCACATATGGCTCAACGCGATATGTATCCGGGTTTCGGCCATGGCTGACCGGGCTGATGAGCGAGAACAGACGCCATGCTTCCGCTGTCTTGCCCATACGGGCGAGCGCCATGATGGCCCAGGTCGCGCCGTGCGTGTATTGGCCGCCGTTTTCACGAACGCCCGGCGGATAGCCCTTGATATAGCCCGGCTCCTGAATGGTCCTGTTGAAAGGCGGCGTGAAGAGACGCAGCAATTCGCCTTCGTCATCCAGCAGGTACTTTTCGAGCGAAGCCATCGCCTGTTCGGCGCGTTTCGGATCGGCAACTCCGGACAACACGCTCCACGATTGCGCGATGGCATCGATCTGGCATTCATCGCTGTCTTTCGAGCCAAGCGGCGCTCCGTTGTCGTAGAAACCACGGCGATACCACTGGCCATCCCAACCATCGCGGTCGAGGGCCTCCGTCAAGCTTTCCAGGTGCGCTTTCCAGATATCGACGCGCTTTGTGTCCTTGCGCGCTTCCGCAATCGGGATGAACTGACGCAGAGTGTAGGCAAGGAACCAGCCGAGCCATACGCTCTCGCCCTCTCCCTTCACACCGACGAGATTCATACCGTCGTTCCAATCGCCGCCGAGCATCAGCGGCAGGCCGTGCTTGCCGGTTCGTTCGACAGCAAGGTCGAGCGCCAAGGCGCAATGCTCGTAGAGGCTTGCAGTCTGCTCGGAGATTTCGGGCTGATAGAAGGCATCATGTTCGCCCTCTTCCAGCTTGCGCCCTTCAAGGAACGGCAGCTTTTCATCGAGGATCGAGCGGTCGCCTGTCGTCTCGACATAAAGCGAAGCGCCATAGCCGAGCCAGACGACATCGTCCGAGATCAGTGTGCGCACGCCCGCCCCCGTTGCCGGAAGCCACCAATGCTGGACATCGCCTTCCGGGAACTGGCGCGACGCCGCATTGAGAATCTGCGCGCGGGCAAGCGTCGGATCGATCAGAAGCAGCGACAGCGTGTCCTGCAACTGGTCGCGGAAGCCGAACGCACCACTTGCCTGATAGAAGGCGGCGCGTGCCCATATACGGCAGGCAATCGCCTGATAAGGCAGCCAGCCATTGACCAGTAGGTCGAAAGCCGGGTCTGGCGTTTTCACCTGTACGCGGCCGAACAGAACTTCCCACTGACGCTTGGCGGCGGCAAGCTTGTCACTGAACGAGGCGTTCCGGGTTTCACCGATCAGTGCCTTTGCCTGCTTCTGATCAGCGGCATTCCCAAGCAGGAAGACAAGCTCACGTGCTTCACCCGGCCCCACTTCGATATCAAGCGCGAGCGCGGCACATGGATCGCGACCTGCCTCAACCGTCCCCGAAAGCGCCCTGCCAGCCAGCACGGCCTCTGGCTTGTCCACCGAACCGGTGGTGCCAATGAACTCGCTGCGATCGGCGGTGACGGATTGCGGCTTTTCGGTTGCAGCAAAGAAGGCGATCTGCCCGGATTTGTCTGGATGGTACGGATTACCTGCAAAGAGCGCGCCCAGCTCTTCGTCCTTCGATGGCACGATGAACGGCACATTCTTGGAGCGGGCATTGCCCAGCACCCATTCCACATATCCGTAGACGCGCAGCTTGCGCTTGGAACGCCCCTTGTTGGTGACGGTCAGACGGGACAGACGCACTGGCCTGTCCGCATCCACGATGTGGGTGAGGTCAAGCGCCAGCTCGCCATGCTGTGCCCCAAAGCTGGAATAGCCATGGCCATGGCGCGCCTCATAAGTCACAGCCTCGTCACGCAAGACGCTTGCTGTGGGCGCAAAAGTGCGGCCCGTTTCCCGGTCGAGAATATAGATTGCCTCGCCGGGACGGTTCGTGACAGGATCGTTTGCCCATGGGGTGAGCTGGTAATCGCGGCTGTTGCCCGCCCAGGTAAAGGCCGACCCCTCTGCCGAGACATGGAACCCGAAATTCGGATTGGCGATCACATTGATCCACGGATGCGGCGTGTTAGTGCGATTGTTGATGCGCACCACATAGCTGCCGTCCTCGGCAAAGCCGCCATAACCGTTCCAGAAGCGCAGATCGTCACCAGACGGCGCAGGACGGTTCACCGCCGGCTTGACGACAGGACGACGCTCTTCCGCCCCACGTTCGATAGCTACGGGTGCCAGACCGGCAGCGCCGAGACCCTGGGCTGAACCCTGACCGCCAATTGCAGTCTTGGCGTCGCGCGCCGCCAGATCGACGGTGATTTCCTCGCTGCGACGGAGCTGCTCGGCGAGCGAGCCGTTCTGCGCATGCATGACGATACGCGCCGAGGCGAGCAGCGTATTGTAGCTTTCGTCGCTCATCTGGTCGCGACGTACCGCGAAGATGTGCGGCTGACCGCCACCGCGGTTGCGGAAACCTTCCACAATCCAGTCGATGGCACGCTGAGTGTCCTGTGCATAGGAGAAGGCACGTTCGTTGACCGCCACGACATCGACCGTAAGGCCCTTGCTACGCCAGTATTCCTGCGCGCGCAGTACACCGCGCAATACATCGAGATCGGCTTCGTTGTCGATGCGCAGCGCGAAGATCGGATAGTCGCCGGAAATCGACATTGGCCACAGGTCTGATTGCTTGCCTAGGCCGCTGGCGATGGTTTCCGGTGGCTGACGCAATGTCCGCTCCGGGTAAAGCAGATAGGCGGCCACCTTTTGATAGTCGGCAGCTTCGGCAGGTTTGATGCCGATATGGTAGAGCTGCACCTGCGAACTTGTCCACGACAGGGAATATTCGCGGGCGAAGGTTTCCGGGTGGCGATGCATCGCCACGGCGTTTTCGACCGCATCGCGGCTGCCGCCTGCAACGGTCCAGAACACGAGGCTCACCTTTTTATGCGCTGGAACGCGGACTCGTGTACGCACCGAAGCGATCGGGTCGAGCACGCAGCCCTGGCTGCCGGTGAACTTGGCACCCTGATCGAAGGCAGCCGCATCGCGCAAGCTGCGACCACGCCCGACAAAGGCACGGCGATCAGTTTCGACTTCTGTTTCACGGATGGAGCCGGAAAGATCAGTTACGAAATGCGCGACGTGGATATCCGGATCGGCAGGCGCGCGTTTGCGGCGCTTGGCGTAGATGGTCGAACCGTTATCGGAGATTTCGGTTTCCACGAACATCTTGGCGAATGCCGGATGAGCGGCGTCGCTGTCGCTGTCGTTCAGCACCAGTTCTGCATAGGAAGTGACCTCAATCATGCGATCACGGGCGGACGTGTTTATTATGTCGAGCCTGCGGCCTTCGCCGTCCGATCCCGACGACACGATCACTTCCATGACAGTCTTGATGTCACCGGCAGTCTTGTAGAACTCCGCCTTGTCTTCGGTGAAAACCGTCTTGGTTTCCTCTTCCGGGTTGCGCACCGGTTCGCCGGTCGCCGACCACCAATAGCCGCTTTCCATGTCGCGCAGGAACAGGAAGGTGCCCTGAAGGTCTTCCGATGCATCGGCGTGGAAGCGGGTAATGTCCCAATTGTGCCAACGGCTGTAGCCCGAGCCATTTGCCGTCACCATGAGAGCATATTGTCCGTTCGACATCATATGCGTGGTACGCGGTGCCTTGAACGGCTTATCGACAATCCGCATCGGCGCATCGTCGAAGCCGCCGGAATCCACGCGCATCGGATTTTCCGTCTTGGCGTAGATCATCGGGATTTCACGCGGCGCCTTTTCCTGCAGGAGCAGTTCGGCAGCCTCGATCACCGGATCGGAGTGGAAGCGCTCCCGCATCCGGCCTTCAAAGATCACATTGTTGACCGCGATGATCGCCATGCCGTGGTGGTGAGCATAATAGTTCTTCACCACAGCGCAAAGCTCGCCTTCGCGAACACGCGACGGCGTGAAGTCCACCGAATCGTGGAAGCCATAGCGTCCAAGAGCACCAAGCTTGGCAAGGCGCTTCAGGTTCGCGACAGCGGCGGCAGGCTGATACTGCGCGGCAAGCAGGCTCGCATAGGGTGCGATAACCGCATTGCGTGACAGGCCGCGCTGGAGGCCCAGATTGGGCACGCCGAAGTTGGAATACTGGTAGTTCATATGCGCGTCGCGCGCATTGAACGCTGCTTCCGAAATACCCCATGGCAGGCCGCGCGAAGTCGCATAGTCGATCTGGCGCTGCACCACGAGCTTGTTGGTCTGGTCGAGAAGCGAACCGAGTGGCTCGGACATGACCAGCGGTGGCATCAGATACTCGAACATCGACCCGGACCAGGAGAGCAGAGCGCCCTTCCAGCCCACCGGCACCAGAAGACGGCCAAGCTTGAACCAATGTTCGACCGGCACATCGCCCTTGGCGATGGCGAACAGGCTCGCCAGACGCGCTTCGGACGCCAGAAGATCGTAGCAGCTTTCATCCAGCTCGTTTTCCTGCACACGGAAACCGATGGAGAGAAGACGGCGTTCTTTCCGTTCAAGAAAGCCGAACTGCATGTCGAATGCGAGCTGGCGCGAGCGGGTTGCGAGATCGCGCAGGCGTTCACGCAACGCATCGGTGTCATGTTCACCGATGGCATCCTCGGTATGGGCCTTGCAGGTATCGACCAGAATACGCGCCCATTCCGCGGCCTCAGCGCTTGCCGGTGTTTCGATTTCACCATCGAGTTCGTCCATCAGACGCACGATGTCAGTTGCGAACAGCGACAGGTTGATGGTGCGGAAGGATGCCGTCTCCGGCTCATCCTTGATGGACATTACGGCGCGGCGGAAATTGGCGATCCGCTCTTCCAGGCGGCGACGCAGCGGACGCAGAATCCGCCGATCGTCAGGGATTTTGGCGATTGTCTCTTCAAGGATATCGTTGACATCAAGGATGCCGTCGAGATCACCCTGCATATAGACAGACGGCGCTTCCGCCCATTCCTCCAGCGCAGACGACAAAGTAACCAAATGTCCGGCGAGATTGCCGCTGTCCACTGCCGACACATAGAGAGGCCGCATCGGCGTCAGCGTATGAGTCTCGTACCAGTTATAAAGATGCCCCTGGTACTTCTCCATTTTTTCGAGCGTATTGACTGTTGCCTCGACGCGATCCAACGTTTCGCCAAAGCCGATCCAGCCAAAATCGCGCGCGGCGACGACGGAGAGAAGATAGACACCAATATTGGTCGGCGAGGTGCGTTGCGCGACAATCGGTGCAGGATCTTCCTGGAAGTTGTCCGGTGGAAGATGATTGTTTTCCTCGTTCGCAAACTCGGCGAAATAACGCCATGTCCGACGTGCATAACGGCGCAGGTCCGATTTATCGGAGGAAAGCACTTCCAGCGTGTCCTGGGGCTTGGCCGAACGGCTGACCAACCAAGCGATCAGCGGCGAGGCAAACCAGATGACAGCAAAAGGCGCTGCGATCAGCGCGGCCTGGCTTTCGGCAGCGAGCGGGAAGAAGATCGCCAGCCCCGCAATCGCTATCGCAGGCCACATGAGCTGGAAATAATAAAGCAGCGTATCGGGCGATGTTCTCGCCTGTGCTGCCGTGCGCCATTCCAGAAGATTACGATGCGAAACGAACAGACGATAGATGGTGCGCGCAATGGCGTCAGCCATCAGGAACGCCGAATGCGCTATGAAGGTTGTGCGCAACGCCACATCCGCCGTGCCAAGTGCAATATCGGTCAGTACCGATTGCGCGTGGCCTTTCAGCGAATAGTCCATGTTCGACGGAATAAGATTGGTGACAATGCCGAATGTCGGCGCGACGAACATGGAGAGAATGAGGAAGCCCTGCCAGACGGCAGCAGGCCCGATTGGCAGCACGCTCCAGCCGACAACAGCTGCGATCAGCCAGAGGATCGGATTGAGCGAGCGGCGCAGATTGTCCACCATCTTCCAGCGCGTAATGTGGCTGACGCCCCGGCTCGTCGAAAACAGCCACGGCAGAAGCTGCCAGTCGCCACGCGCCCAGCGATGGTGACGCGATACATCGACATTGTAGCCGGTCGGATAATCCTCAACCACTTCGACGTCGCTGACGAGAGCCGCGCGGGCATAACCGCCTTCAAGCAGATCGTGGCTGAGCAGCGTGTTTTCCGGCACGCGCCCCTTAAGCGCCGCCTCGAAAGCGTCAATGTCGTAAAGCCCCTTGCCGGTGAAAGTGCCTTCACCGAGCAAATCCTGATAGGTGTCTGACACGGCGAAAACATAAGGGTCAATGCCACGATTGACCGAGAAGACCCGCTGCAGGAACGACGCTTCGTCGCCGGTGGTCAGCGAAGGCGTGACGCGCGGCTGGAGAATGCCGTAGCCGCGCACGACCTTGCCGGTCTTTTCGTCGATGACGGGACGGTTCAGCGGATGGCTGAGCTTGCCGGCCAGATGTGTGACGGATTCCGGCGTCAGACGCGTGTCAGCGTCCAGCGTCATCACATATTTGATTTCCTTCGGCAGGCGCTCGTCCGGCGGGAAGAAGCTCGTATCCTGATCGCCACGCAGAAGCAGGTTCAGTTCATGCAGCTTGCCGCGCTTGCGCTCCCAGCCCATCCAGCAATTCTGTTTCTCATTGAACAGGCGGCGGCGGTGAAGAAGGAAAAAGCGCGGCTGGTCGTCGCCGGTATAGTGCTCATTGAGCTTGGCGATTTCCTCGCGCGCATACTCATAAATTTCCATATCCGCAGGCGTGATCTCCTGCTTCGCATCGGTCCAGTCACTGACCAGCGCAAAGTAGATTTCACCACGCGGGTTGGTCAGATAATGGACTTCCAGATTGCGAATTTGCTCATCAATGGAATCACGTGATGTGATGAAGGTCGGCACCGCAACCAACGTGCGCGCCTCCTCCGGCAAACCTTCCTTATATTCGAACCCAATGAGCCGTGTCGGCTGGACAAACCACGGCACCAGCGCATTGAACAGCGAATAGGAGGCATCCATCGCCGGGAAAATCGCCAGAAGCGTGAACAGCGTGCGCAGATCGGTGGAAAGTCCGGCGCGGATCATGCAGTAATTGACGAGCAACAGAAGCAGGATCGTGAAGATCGCCGTCGGAATGAACAGCCCCCAGAGTCCAAGACCGCGATAGAAGCGCAGCGCCTTGACACCCAACGGCGCCTTGTAACCGCAGACTTCTTCAAGTTCCTTGCGGCCTTCGCCAGACAGGTAGTAGGCGATTGCGCCCTTGCCCTCGGCTTCTGGATGACCGGCCTTTTCGGCGCGGTGCCCATCTTCGGCCAGCTTGAGCGCTGCCCAGGTGATGTCGATTTCGCTCATCTCCGAATAGCGGGCGAGTTTTTCGATAGTCACGCGATAGGCATTGCGGGAACGGAAATCCAGAAGCTCAAAATCGCTGTGGTCACGCAGGATCGCGTCGACCTCATTGACTGTTTCGAACCAGGTTTCCCAATCGACATCGTCAATGGATTTCAGGCTGCGGATGACGTTGCCCATCGTGACGCCGCCGGTGGACTGGCGGGCATGTTCCTCGACAATAGCGTCTTCGGGATTGCTGCCTTCCTGCTCCAGAATACGTTCCAACCAGCTTGCAGCAGCCGTGGTATCGGTCGAGGAGGAACGCAGGCGATAAAGAAGATGGGTAGCGAAAGTGCTGTCGCGGGCGGCATCGGCATATTGTGCCAGAACCGAATCCAGTTCAGCTCCATCGGCGGCAACCACAATGCGGTCGGCGGCTGTATTGGCGAGATTGCGCATGATGCGCGCGCGGTCGACGCGCAGCGCCAGACGACGTGCATTCTCGATCAGGAAATAACGCACCGCAGACGGCAGCGCCCACAGTTCACCGATCTTCAGCGGCTCAACGGTCTGGAACCCCTTGACGATGGCCGTCAGCGTCTTCAGCGAGAAGTTGCTGTCCGTATGGGCGACATAGAGCCAGGCCAGTGCGAAAATGCGCGGCATGCCTTCGTATTGTTCAGCCAGCGCCTTGTAGAGCGGCAACTGACGAATGAAACGGCGCGGCAGGTCGCGACGGGCCTGCTGCACGTTCTTGTCGATCTGGTAGTGATTGTCGAGCAGCCATTGAGCGGCTGGCGTAATCGTTTCCCCCGCACGCGATGCGGCGTCGGAGGCGCGATAGGCATGCAGGATAAGCTTGCCGTTTTCGGACAGGCGCTGATCGAACGGAAAGGCTATATAGCCCGGCAGCGGAATATCTTCGCCGCGTGCAACAGCAGCGGCAAGCGCGCTGAGCTCTTCCTCGGTTTTATACAACGCACGGAGAGGAGACGGTTGCTCGGCCGGAATCCGGCACGATGCATCCACTTCACTGGATTTCGGTTCCCTTGGGGACTGCAACATCGGCGTTTTATTCTCGGTAGAGGTCGATTTGGAGAGCGAAGAAGACAAATCCGGCATCTGCCTTAACAGCCTTTCCGAAGGAAATGAGTTATCTGCGGCGGGTGAATACTGACATTATTCTGAATTTTCATTCCAAGGAAACGGCAGTATCCATGATCGGTTCCCTGAATGTCGACTGCATTTGGCCAAAATGCGACGGCGCATTGTGCTGATCTTCAAACCGTTTGAATCGCAACGCACAATTCTTTCCGCCCATTAATGTTGCGTTATGGAATACTCCGCTTCTTGCAACCCTAACATATTGAAAACAAAAATAATACTACCGCAGGTAACGCGCTGGAAAATTTCAGCGCGGCAGGGCCACGTCCTGCAACAGAGAAAAGCCCGGCAGTATTGCGGAAATCGCCGCATATCTGCCAGGACTCGTCTTTTGCTTCAGCGGACGGTGACGATCAGGAACCTGTTCCGGGACCGGCTTCACCTGCCGGAAAAAGTTTCCAGTAACGCGGTCGGAATGCGATGCGGCTCTTTTCCGCGGCAGGATGTTCGGCCGGAATTTCGATTTCCACCCGCTCGCGTGCGCCGCCTACTTCCAGTTCGACGCGCCGCTTGCCGCCCGAACGCCGGCTAGCCACGACGGTACCAGCAATGCAACCACCACAGCCATCCAGCAATTCGACATCGTGTGGACGGAAGAAAAGCTGCGCATCGCCATCTGCCATATCCTGGACCGTCAGGCCGATGTTGCGGTCCACCAGCCAGATCTCGCCCTTTTCAACCCGTACCGGAAGTGTACTGGACTCGCCGATGAAGCCATAGACGCCGGGAGAATTCGGATTGTCGTAGACTTCGTCCGGTGTACCGACCTGCTCAATACGCCCCTGGCTCATCACTACCACGCGATCGGCAAGCTCAAGCGCCTCGTCCTGATCGTGAGTCACGAAAACGGTCGTATGGCCGGTCTTGTCGTGAATCTCGCGCAGCCAGCGACGCAGCTCCTTGCGTACCAGCGCATCGAGAGCGCCAAACGGCTCATCGAGAAGCAGGACCTTCGGTTCAATCGCCATGGCGCGAGCAAGCGCCACGCGCTGGCGCTGACCGCCGGAAAGCTGTGCCGGATAGCGCTTTTCGAGCCCCCGGAGCTGAACGAGATCCAGCAGTTCCAGCGCCCGTCTGCGGATATCCTCACTCGGCGGACGTGTCGCGCTTGGGCGCACCTTCAGACCGAAACCGATATTGTCCGCCACCGTCATATGGCGGAACAGCGCGTAATGCTGGAAGACGAAGCCGACATTGCGTTCCTGAACGCTTTTCTGCGATGCGTCCTCGTCGCCGAAAAAGATCGTGCCCTCGGTCGGTGTCTCCAGTCCGGCGATAAGGCGTAACAGAGTGGTCTTTCCTGAACCGGAGGGTCCCAGCAAAGCGATCAGCTCGCCCGAACGAATATCCAGCGAGACATTATGCAACGCCGGAAAGCGAGCGAACTCCTTACGCACACCGGCAACACGAACTTCCATTCCCAATCCTTTCCCCTGCCGCCACGCGGCCATGCTCATCCCTGCCGCCACGCGGGCGGCTTTTGATTTAATTTTAATGCCCGTTGCCGCTGCCAGCCAGTTCATCGCCATAGCGCAATTCCAGCGCCGTCTTGATTGCAAGCGTCAGAAGCGCCAGAAAAGCCAATAGCGACGCCACCGCAAACGCACCGACGAAGTTATATTCGTTGTAGAGAATTTCTACATGCAGCGGCATCGTGTTGGTGAGGCCGCGAATATGTCCAGAGACAACGGAAACAGCTCCGAACTCGCCCATCGCACGTGCATTGCAGAGCAGCACGCCGTAAAGCAGCCCCCATTTGATATTGGGCAGCGTGACATAGCGGAACGCCTGCCAGCCATTGGCACCAAGCGAAATCGCCGCCTCCTCGTCCCCGCTTCCCTGTTCCTGCATCAACGGGATCAATTCGCGCGCGACGAAGGGAAACGTGACGAATACCGTCGCCAGAACGATGCCGGGAACCGCGAACAATACCTCAACGCCGTGCCGTGACAGCCATGGCCCGAGCAGGCTGTGACTTGAGAAAAGCAGGACGAATACAAGACCGGAAATGACCGGCGACACGGAAAAGGGCAGATCGATCAGCGTAGTCAGCAGCGCCTTACCCTTGAACTCGAACTTCGCGATTGCCCATGCGGCCGCAATGCCGAAGACAAGATTGAGCGGCACGGCGATGGCTGCGACGATCAGTGTGAGCCTGATCGCAGCCCAGGCATCCGGCTCGATCAGCGCGGCAATATATTCACCTGCGCCCTTGCGGAAGGCCTCCACGAAAACCGCAATCACTGGCAGGATGAGGAAGAGGGCAAGAAAAGCCAGCGCCAACGCGATCAACGTGATGCGTGTTGGCAGACTTTCGGTGAGAGGGTTTCGGCTGTTTCGGGGCACAGCAGGAACAGTTTCATTCGCCATACCCATATTTCCTCCGTGTCCACGACTGGATGAGATTGATGAAAAGCAGCATTGCGAAGGAAAGCGCCAGCATCACCGTGGCAAGCGCTGTCGCCCCGGCATAATCATATTCCTCCAGCTTGATAACGATCAGAAGCGGTGCGATTTCCGAGACATAAGGCGTATTGCCCGCAATGAAGATCACCGAGCCATATTCACCGACGCCGCGTGCGAAAGCGAGTGCGAAGCCTGTCAGGATAGCAGGTTGAAGGCTCGGCAACAGCACCCGCCAAATGGTCTGGAACCGAGATGCGCCTAGCGTTGCCGCCGCCTCTTCGACTTCGCGGCTGATTTCCTCCATGATCGGCTGGACCGTACGCACCACGAAGGGCAGACCGACGAAGATCAGCGCAATGATGATACCTGCGCGAGAAAAGGCGATGCGAATGCCAAACGGAGCAAGCAGGCTGCCGATCCAGCCATTCGGCGCGTAGATTGCGGCAAGCGCGATACCGGCCACTGCCGTCGGCAGAGCGAAGGGAATATCGACGATTGCGTCGACGAAGCGGCGTCCGGGAAAGCGATAGCGCACCAGTACCCAAGCGAGGATGACGCCAAAGATCACATTGACCAGCGCCGCAATGAAGGCCGTGCCGAAGCTCGTTTCAAGCGCTTTCAAGGTGCGCTCGTCGGTAACAAGGCGCCAGAAGCCGGAAAACCCGACGTCGGTGGAACGCAGCACCAATGCCGCAAGTGGAATGAGAATGAGAAGGGTCAGATAGGCAACACTGAAGCCGAACGTCAGCCCGAAACCGGGAATGACGCTCGGCTTTCTGAAGTGCGACCCTGCTCTGGCCCGTGCGGGGAGCGAGGACATGTGTTGGTTTGTTCCCTCTTCAGTATTTGATAGTACTGATTGCTCTCGAATTCTGGATTATTTTCCCGGCTTGTAGATCTGGTCGAACGTTCCTCCGTCGCCAAAGTGGTAGGGCTGTGCTTTCGCCCATCCACCAAAGATCGGATCATCGATCGTCACCAGCGTCAAGTCTGGGAACTTGCGCTGCTTGTCGGCGGGGATGATGTCAGGCTTCGAGGGACGATAGAAATGTTTGGCGGCAAGCGCCTGACCTTCCGGCGAGTATAGATATTCGAGATAGGCCTGCGCCAGCTTTGTGGTTCCGTTTTCCTCGGCATTTTTGTCCACCACCGCGACTGGCGGTTCAGCCAGAATGGACTGGGGCGGAACGACGATGTCGAATGCATCCTCGCCAAATTCCGCGACCGAGAGATAGGCTTCGTTTTCCCAGGCAAGCAGCACATCGCCAAGCTGGCGCTGCACGAAAGTGGTCGTCGAGCCGCGTGCGCCAGTGTCGAGCACCGGTACATGGCGGAAAAGTGCGCCTATGTAATCCTTGATCTTCTCCTCATCACCACCGTATTGCTTATAGGCCCAGGCCCACGCGGCGAGATAGTTCCAGCGCGCGCCACCGGAGGTCTTAGGGTTCGGCGTGATGACCTCGACGCCATCCTTCACCAGATCGCCCCAATCCTTGATGCCCTTGGGATTGCCCTTGCGCACGAGGAAGACGATGGTTGACGTATAAGGGGCGGAATTGTTGGGCAGGCGCTTGCGCCAGTCCTTATCGATCTTGCCCGAAAGTTCAGCGATGGCATCGATATCGCTTTCCAGCGCCAGCGTCACCACATCGGCCTTGATGCCGTCGATTACCGACCGAGCCTGCTTGCCCGACCCGCCATGGGAAGCGCGAATGGTGACAGTTTCACCGGTTTCCGCCTTCCAGTGGGCAGCGAAAGCGGCATTGTAATCCTTGTAGAGTTCACGCGTCGGATCGTAGGACACGTTCAGAAGCGTCTGATCGGCAAAGCTGGCTTGGACCGTTCCAGTCAGCGAAGCCGCAGCCACCAATGCTGCCAAAGCGAGAGATAATCGCGAAACCTTCATGACCGCCTCCATGGTTCTTTTGCCAAGAAAGTACCAGAGCTCTTTGACGACGGGATGCCACAACCCGGTCGTTATTTGAAACCACTTCGAAAAATCTGCTCTCCCCTATCAGCCACCACGAAAAATTTTTCCGCCGGGGCCCCGTAAGCCGCCCTTTGACACAAAGTCCCAAACGCGCCTATCTCCCCGACAGGACCGACTCCCATGGAGGTGAGGCCCGGACTGGGGTTGCGGGGGGCAAGTATTCATCCGGGCCTCTGCCAGTCGCGCGACTGGCAAACTAACAACGGGCGAAACCTGTTTCGGTTGCAGGAGGCCCTGGCAGCGTGGTGATTATTTTTCACAACGGGATTGCAACGAAATCCGGTTCCACGATCGCTCTTGAACCATATGACCAAAGGGCTATTTTTCCGTATAGAACCAGAGGATTCTTCACCATGGCATATGGCAATCGTTATATCGGCACTCTTTTCGTGATTGCGGCAGGCCCGGCGGTATTGTTTGCGCCGTCCGTTTCAGCGCAGGCGCAGGATGCGAACCCCATGGAGCGTGTCGATTATATCTGTGAACGCGGAGTCGTCGTGCCTGTCACCTATATCCGCAATGGGAGCGCCCCCGGATTTGCCGTTCTCAATGCAGAAGGCAAGATGATTGCGCTGGAATGGCACGATAGACTCAAGAAATATGTCGCCATCGATGAACAGGACAGCTACCGCTGGGACGACAAGGACGGTCAGGCTGTTCTGAGCCATCTCGAAGCTGATCATACGGCCAAGGAAGTGACGCTGCTGTCCGCCTGTCGTTCGGACGACTCGGAAGAATAGACGAGCCTGCTATGGCACGAGGTAGTGCCTGTCCCACTGGCTATGGGGCACCTCGTCGCCGATAGTGTAGCGGAACGAGATGATGTTGATGTGATCTTGGTCCGTCTCGCAAACGAAGGACAACTTATACCAACGCTCGCGGCTGCGGAAAGCCGCGCCATCGGCCTGGATGGAGTTCTCTTTGGTCACCGGATCGGAAAAGGCATAGGCCAGAACCTTGTCTACCGAAAACTTCTGTTCCCGCGTGATGCGTTCCATCGCTTCCACGTCACAACGCTGCTCGAGGCGGGTTTCCGGGTCGAGTTTCTCAAGCTGGGCCTTTTCAGACGCATTCATCGCAAAAGACGGGGATACCATCAGACCGAAGAGAGAAAGACTGGCAACAGTGGACGCAGATAACAGAATGGAAATGAATTTCATCGGACTTTCGGAAACTCCTTGGTAATCACAGTATCGGCAGCGACAATAAGCATGATTTGCGGCAATGTACGGATCATCACCGGAAAGTTATCGAAGGCCAACCGTTAAAGCAGCCATCCCCAAAATTCGCCCATGCTTTTGGACTAATCGTCGCCGTTCGTGCTCACCCCTTCCACATAGGTGCGGTTGCGTCCTTCTTTCTTGGCAGCGTAGAGAATCTTGTCGGCCTTATCGACAGTTTGCCAGAAATCACCCTGCTCCGGCAGACGGACACAGCCGATACTGCATGTGACGCTGGTTTCCTTTGCGAGGCGCTGGAACCGGTGCTTCTCGATATGCTGCCGCACGCCTTCCATAAGCTGAAAGAGATTATCGGCATGCATGTCGTCGACACAGATGACGAACTCCTCGCCGCCCGTGCGCGCAATGAGTGGCTTCTCACCGATGAGTTTGCGCAAGATTGCGGCGAATTCCTTCAAGACCGCGTCACCCGCCGCGTGTCCATAGGCATCGTTTACCGCCTTGAAATAATCGATATCGCAAACGGCGACCCAGCCCGGAACACCCCTTTTGGCCTGTACAAGCGCATTGTAGCGCATCTCCAGTCCGCGCCGGTTGAGAAGTCCCGTCAAGGGATCGCTGTCGCGTTCATGGGAAAGCTCACCTATACGGTCATACCCTGCAGCCCCCAGCAAAGCGAAGCCGGTTAAGACTGCAGCAATGGCGGTGGAAAATACCGTCCACTGCCAAAAGACGGTCATCACGAAATCGTCGCCTTCCACGTCGCCGAGCAGGGAGCGGGCAGTCAGAAGCGTGCGTGGCACGAATTGCAATGCCACCAGAACGAGCATGATCAGCAAAAGCCTGTCCACCACTGGCCCCTTCAACAGGCACCGTGCCTGCCAGGCAAAAGAAAGGATCAGCGTGGCCATGCCCAGATTGAGCACGTAGACCCGCGACAACAGATCGGGCTCGATATAGCTGTAATACCAGACACCCCCGACGACGAGCGCAAAGCTGAGTATGTAGAAGGCAGATGTAAGCCGAAGGCCGCTTCGCTGGAGCGTTCCATACCCGCCGACCAGCGTGCCGCCAACATAAAATGCGGCTGACAGTACGGTGTTCAAACTGTCATCCGCAGGGAAATTGCCGAGCTGGATCAGCATTGCGATGCCAATCAGCAGGAAACACGCGCCGCAGGGTACCAGAAACTTGCGATCGCGATCAGTAAGCCACGCCGTAAAAAAGGCGAGCGAGAACAGCAGCAGAACGGCAGGGAGTACGAACTTCATATAATCGGGCGCGCAAATTACAATTTCTGGGAGAAGACTTATTGCGTCCTCTCAAGAAAATTACAATTGAGTAAATTGAAAACGTTGTATGAACCTGCCAAGCGTACTGATCACAAGTCCAAGACGGGAGACCACTCCACCGCGCTTTCACTCTTGATTTCATCGGGCCGTCCGTGTTTGTAACCTGCAAACACTGCCGTGATGTGCGCTATGCTGTGCGCCATGCAGTCCCGTCGCGAAAGGAAGAGACATGAAGCCCGTTTTCCTGCAATTGCAGTGCGCCCCCGGCAAGACCTATGAAGTTGCCGATACGCTCTTTCAGCGTGAAATCGTCTCCGAGCTTTATTCCACCAGCGGCGAATTCGACCTTCTGGCCAAGATATACATCGCAGAGGATCAGGATATCGGCAAGTTCATCAACGAGAACGTTCTCGACATCCCGAACATCATCCGTTCGCTGACGACGCTGACCTTCACTGCCTTCTGACACCGCCCCTCCATAAAAGCCGGTAAAGATTTGATTCACCATTAACGCATTATCATGCCGGCGAAGGGAACCTCTGCTTGCGCCCACGCATTTCTTGCTTGAAGGGCTTACCTCAAAAAGGGAGGCAGCGAGACAAGTGATGAACGATCTTGGACAGCGGCGGGTGCTGGTGGTGGAAGACGAAATTTTCGTCGCCCTCGACGTTGCCGCGACCGTCGAGGACGCGAATGGAACCGTTCTCGGTCCAGTCGGCACCGTCCGGCAAGCGATAGATATCATCAACCGCAATGAAGTCGACGCCGCCATTCTCGATGTAAACCTGGCCGACGGCGATGTGGAAGCGGTACTGGACCGGCTGATCAGCCACCATGTCGTCGTGGTCATTCACACCGGCGGCGGACTGCCTGCCCGTCTTGCAGCTCGCTATCCAGAAATGCCTGTCTTCCAGAAGCCGATCCCGCCATCCGTGCTGACACGCACGCTGGCCTCCGCTTTTGCTTCGCACATGGTTTGACGCAGCAGAGGCTTGACGACGTAGTATGCGGCCGACATTTCCCGATTTCGCAACCGTACTGAAGGAGATTGAGGCTGATACAAGCCCGACGGACGAAATTCGCGGGCCGCAATTCGGGTTTGCTTCCGCAGTCTTTTCGGCTGGTCTCAATGATGCGGTACCGGCACCACGCCAGCCTGACGATCTGGAAAGCCTGTTCGACATTGAACACATGCCGGAAGCCGCTGCCGGAGCGGAACAGGAACGGCAGGAGATAGCTGCACGTATGCAAAAGCAGTCGCAGGATTCGATCCGTCAGGAACTGGGCCTGCAA
This sequence comes from Ochrobactrum sp. CGA5, assembly GCF_006345815.1. Lineage (GTDB taxonomy): Bacteria > Pseudomonadota > Alphaproteobacteria > Rhizobiales > Rhizobiaceae > Brucella. The sequence continues at coordinate 35,906 of NZ_VCIG01000009.1, forward strand.
CCGGGGCTTAAACGCGCCGAACTGCAACGTCGACGCCGCAGCTTCGCCGCCAGTAATCATCCCGACCTTCTGCCCGAAGAGTTTCGCTCTGCCGCAGAGCAACGGATGAAAACGGCAAATGCCCTGCTCGATATCGCCATGGCAGGGGCTTCGACCTGAGTTAAAGCAATTTCCTTACGTTTTAACTGTAAAATCTTTTGCAATATAACAACAATGTGCTAGATTGCCTTGTCTGCGCTTGCGAAACCGTCGCACGCGGAAACCCTTTTCGTTGTTTGCAAGCCTGCGAATGGTCCAGCCTCTGATACTATGGGGCAATTTGCGCTTTGCTCAGCGGGAACGGTTCTGTCATATCGACGTTACAAATTAGAATAGTTCCTAAAGGTTTGAAAATGCCTCCTTATCGTTCGCGTACTACCACCCACGGCCGCAATATGGCTGGCGCGCGCGGCCTATGGCGCGCCACCGGCATGAAAGATGAGGATTTTGGCAAACCGATTATCGCCGTGGTGAACTCGTTTACCCAGTTCGTGCCGGGCCACGTGCATCTGAAAGACCTCGGCCAGCTTGTCGCGCGCGAAATCGAAAGTGCTGGCGGCGTTGCCAAGGAATTCAACACCATTGCGGTCGATGACGGCATCGCCATGGGCCATGATGGCATGCTCTATTCGCTGCCATCACGAGAGCTGATCGCCGACTCGGTCGAATATATGGTCAATGCCCATTGCGCCGATGCGATGGTGTGCATTTCCAACTGCGACAAGATCACTCCCGGCATGCTGATGGCAGCGCTGCGGCTCAATATCCCGGTCGTTTTCGTTTCCGGCGGCCCGATGGAAGCAGGCAAGGTCGTCTGGGACGATTCTGTCAAGAAGCTCGACCTCGTCGACGCCATGGTCGCCGCCGCCGACGATCATTATACCGACGAACAGGTCAAGACGATCGAACGCTCCGCCTGCCCGACTTGCGGCTCCTGCTCGGGTATGTTCACCGCCAATTCGATGAACTGCCTTACAGAAGCGCTTGGCCTGTCGCTGCCGGGCAACGGTTCGACGCTCGCAACCCATGCCGACCGCAAGCGCCTCTTCGTGGAAGCCGGTCATCTCATTGTCGACCTCGCCCGCCGTTATTACGAACAGGAGGACGAAAGCGTGCTGCCACGCTCGATCGCGAGCTTCCCGGCCTTTGAAAACGCCATGACGCTCGACATCGCCATGGGCGGTTCGACCAATACGGTTCTGCATCTGCTTGCAGCCGCACAGGAAGCCGAAATCGATTTCACCATGGCGGATATTGACCGTCTGTCGCGTCGCGTGCCGGTGCTGTGCAAGGTGGCGCCTGCCAACAACACGGTTCACATGGAAGATGTGCATCGCGCAGGCGGCATCATGGGCATTCTCGGCCAGCTCGACAAAGCAGGCCTGATCAATACCGGTCTGCCGACCGTGCACAGCGAAACGGTTGGCAAGGCGCTCGATCAGTGGGATGTGACCCGCACCAACAGCGAAATGGTGCACAAGTTCTATTCAGCAGCGCCTGGCGGCGTACCGACACAGGTGGCTTTCTCTCAGGAACGCCGTTTCGACAGCGTTGATACCGACCGTGAAAAAGGCGTCATCCGCTCCAAGGAACATGCGTTTAGTCAGGATGGCGGTCTGGCCGTACTTTACGGCAATCTGGCCGAAGACGGCTGCATCGTGAAGACGGCAGGCGTGGATGATTCCATCCTGAAATTCTCTGGCCCTGCCCGCATCTTCGAAAGCCAGGATTCGGCCGTGCTCGGCATTTTGAACGGCAAGATCAAGGCTGGCGACATTGTGCTGATCCGCTATGAAGGCCCGCGCGGTGGCCCCGGCATGCAGGAAATGCTCTATCCGACCAGCTACCTCAAGTCGAAGGGTCTGGGTAAGGCCTGCGCGCTGATCACCGATGGACGCTTCTCGGGCGGTTCTTCGGGCCTTTCGATCGGTCACGTTTCGCCGGAAGCGGCCGAAGGCGGCACGATCGGTCTGGTGCGCGAAGGCGATATCATCGATATCGACATTCCGAACCGCAAGATTCATCTGGCTGTAGACGATGCAACGCTTAGCCAACGCCGCGCCGAGCAGGATGCAGCAGGCTGGAAGCCAGCGGAGACACGCAAGCGCAAGATTTCCACCGCGCTGAAGGCTTATGCATCCATGGCAACCAGCGCCGCCAAGGGCGCGGTGCGGAAATTGCCGGATTGATTGTTACGTGATTTAGCACCGCCCTATTAAGGGCAGTGCTATTTAACGTTTAAATTTCTTATTGAAGTTTTCTATATTGATATTCTCAGCATTATTATTTTTAAACCACTCTATAAGATCTTTATAATCACCCCCCCATTGAGAAGCTCCGTAGTTTCTAGAGCATGACGGTATATGATTTTCTGTTGCTAATCTTTTTTTAATGAAATTGAATATTATGCCAGTATTAAGACGCCAACGCCTCTCAAAATCCCAATCAGAATCCACACCAATCGCTAAAAGCGGCCGGAAGACATAGTTCTGATAAACTACACCTAATTGCGCTTCAGTTTTATCTACATCTCGAGAAACTAATTTCGATACTTTCTCAGCAATTGAATCGATATCATTGTCGGGAACAGTACCTATCCATGATAATATATCTTTAATATTTTCAGTATTCTTCAAAGAACCATTAAAATCAGAGGAAGCTGATGACTTTACTTCGCAGATGATAATATCATTGCGCTTCTCGTTTAGGCTTAGAAAGTCACACCCACTATCCCCTACATGGCTTTGCGAATGATGAGCACCTTTAAAAGCTAGCCAGTCTACTTCCCCGCGCACAGTTCCGCTATTAGGCGAGTGAATAATATATTTTGACAAAAAGTAACCATTTAGCCGCAAATATAAACCTACTAGCTTTTCAAGTGGCTCCATATCGTATTTACCCAATTAGTCATGTTTATTTTATAAGTGGCATCAGGTCGTTCTTCACCGACTCCGGTGTAAACGGCCCGACATGCTTATAGACGATCTTGCCTGTCTCATCGACGAGGAAGGTTTCGGGCACGCCGTAGACGCCCCATTCAATGGCTGAGCGTCCGGCGCGGTCGGCGCCGACTGCTGCAAAGGGATTGCCGAGATCGCCGAGGAAACGGCGCGCATTTTCCGGCTGGTCCTTGTAATTGAGGCCAACCACACGGATGCGCTCGTCCTTGGCGATTTCCATCAACAACGGGTGTTCCTGACGGCAGGGAACGCACCATGATCCCCAGACATTCACCAGCGTCAGCTTACCCTTAAAATCCTCGCTGTTGAGGCCCGGAACAGGCGCGCCATCACGCAGCAGACCCTCGACGGGCGGCAGGTTGGTCTGCGGCGCCTGCTTGCCGATCAACGCGGAAGGTATCGTCGTATTGTCCTTGCCCGAAAGAAGCTGGACCGCAAATACCGCCGCCAGTCCGACGAAAATCGCCAGCGGCAGCAGAGCAATCCAAGTGGAGCGCTTTTTTGGCGCGGCTGGCTTCTCGGTCGTTTCGGTCATTGTGCTTTACCAGGGGCTTTTGCGGAGCGGCGGCGCACGCCCTGCGCCTCAAGCCGCTTCAGTTCGTTTTTCTGGATACGCTGATCGATCAATATCCAGCCGATGGTGATGGCAAGTGCTGCAACCGTGATGCCGTATGAGGCGAGAACGAAGCCAAGATGGTTCATACCGCACCCTCCTGTGCCTTGCGATTGCGGTCGGCATTCCGTGCGGCGAGCTTCTTCATCGATGCCACACGACGACGCCAGATTTCATTGCGCATGGCCATCATATGCAGTGTGAAAAACAGCAGCGTGAAGCCGATGGCCATCACGAAAAGCGGGCGCAGCATGGAGCCGTCAATGGTCGGGCCATCCATGCGGAACACGGAAGCGGGCTGGTGCAGCGTGTTCCACCAATCAACCGAGAACTTGATGATCGGAATATTGATGAAGCCGACCAGCGTAAGCACGGCCACAGGCTTGGCGCTTTTTGCCGGATCATCCATGGCACGCGACAGCGCCATAATGCCGAGATACATCAGGAACAGCACGAAAACCGAGGTCAGCCGCGCATCCCACACCCACCACGTGCCCCACATAGGCTTGCCCCAGAGCGAGCCGGTCGCAAGTGCAAGCGCGGTGAAGACAGCGCCAAGTGGAGCGGCTGCGCGGATTGAGACATCGGCCAGCGGATGCCGCCAGACCAGCGTGCCCAGCGCTGAAACGGCCATGATCGAGTAGCACATCATGGAAAGCCATGCGAAAGGCACATGGATATACATGATGCGCACTGTCATGCCCTGCTGATAGTCCTCCGGCGACAGGAAGAAGACCATATAGAGGCCCGCGGCCAGAAACAGCACCGAAAGCCCGGCCAGCCACGGCAAGACCTTGCCCGCAAAGGCGAGGAACCGCGTGGGATTGGCCAGGTCGAGCCAGCTCGTGGTTTTAACGACGTCTTTGGTCATGTCTTTTTCCATGGCCTATACTTACCTTCCACCCCCGTGCCGTTCAATTGACCGTAATCAACTGCGTCAATCCGCCGAGCATGATCTTATCCAAAAACCGGTTCCCACTTTTCGGGATCATGTTCAATCCGCCGAACTTTTTAGCGCTGCGCTCGCGGCCAGAGGCCCGAGAACGGCAAAGAACAGGGTGAGTGCTGCAAGAATAAGGAACGGTGCCAGAAAGGGCGCATTGTCTACTGCTGCTCCATGAGAAGCTGATACACCGAAAATGAGCACCGGAATGGTGAGCGGCAGAACGATCACCGACACCAACAAACCGCCGCGCGGCAAAGCCACGGCCAGTGCCGCACCGACTGCGCCAATAAAAGCTATTGCAGGTGTTCCGACCAGAAGGGTCAGCGATGTTGCGCCGATTGCTGACGCATCCATATTCATGAACAGACCCAGCATCGGCGATGCAATCACCAACGGCAGCACGCTTGCCACCCAATGGGCCACGCATTTCACAAAAACCGTGAAAGCCAGCATGTGGCTTTCCGCGCCGATCAACAGCAGGTCGAGGGAGCCGTCCTCCCGGTCGGCCTGAAACAGCCGGTCAAGACCAAGAAGCGTTGCCAGCAACGCGCCGATCCACAGCATGGCAGGGCCTATGCGCGCCAGCAGGTTGAGATCAGGCCCGACGCCGAAGGGCATGACGGCAATGACCGCGAGGAAGAACAATATGCCGATCAGCGCGCCGCCACCGGCGCGGAAACTGAGGCGCATGTCTCTCAGGAAAAGCGCCAGCATCAGGCAGCCTCTACCGGATAGGCGGCCATATCGAGCGACGATACGGTTTCTAGCCCCAGCGGAATATGCGTTGCAGCGACGATCATGCCCCCTTCCCGCATATGCCCGCGCATGATGTCTGCAAAGCGGGCTTCGGACGCCTTGTCGAGGCCAGCGGTCGGTTCATCGACGATCCAGAGCGGGCGATGACTGACCAGAAGCTTTGCGATGGAGACACGGCGCTTCTGCCCCGTCGACAGATAGCCGAAAGGCAGATGCTCCACACCGGGCAGGTCGACGGTCTCCAGCGCCTCATTGATCTCCGATTGCGCCGCACCGTTGAACTTCTGCCAGAAGGACAGGTTCTCACGCACGCTGAGCGCCGGTTTCATCGCATTCTGATGCCCGAGATAATGGCAGACGGCGCGCACCGGAAGCACCATGCCGTCCTCGCGAAATTCCACCCTTCCTGCTTCGGGCTGAAGCAGGCCGCAGATGATTCGCAGCAGCGTTGACTTGCCTGAACCATTCGGGCCGGTCACCACCAGCGCCTCGCCTTCACTGAGCGCAAAAGACAGGCCAGCGAAAATCAGTTCGCCGCCCCTTTCGCCCGCCAGATTTTCGGCTTCCAGCCGCATTTTATACCCTCTAAGCCCCGATGGATAAGTGCCAGACCAATAGAACCGGAACCCCGGAAGATATATGGAAAGGCATCGCAACATTTCGCCGCAAGGGGCGGAATTCACGATATTCTGTCTGGAATCGTTTTAGAAAACTCTCTATATGAGGGCTACCACGCCAGCGGTCGGCGTGGAAACCATTTTTGGCCGACCTCAACCTGTTGCCCTTAAGGACGCAGGCATCGGGACGGACAGCGGAAATGACTGCACCCGCACCTTTAGCGCGTCCTTGAAACGCAGCAGAGGCGTTCGTCCTGGTTTTCCGGCCAGTAGCATAAAGGACGAATGAAGTGTCGCACATCGACAGCTTTAAATGCCGCAAAACCCTTACCGTGGGTGGTAAGGATTATGTTTATTACAGCCTGACCGAAGCCGAAAAGAACGGCCTCGAAGGCGTTTCCAAGCTTCCCTTCTCCATGAAGGTTCTGCTCGAGAACCTGCTCCGCTTCGAGGACGACCGCTCCGTCAAGAAGTCGGACATCGAAGCTGTTGCAAAATGGCTGAATGATCGCGGTTCGGCAGGCGCTGAAATCGCTTATCGCCCGGCCCGCGTGCTGATGCAGGATTTCACCGGCGTTCCAGCCGTTGTTGACCTTGCAGCCATGCGCGACGGCCTCAAGGCGCTTGGTGGCGATCCTGAAAAGATCAATCCGCTGGTTCCCGTTGATCTCGTCATCGATCACTCCGTTATCGTCGACGAATTCGGCAATCCAAGCGCATTCAAAGCCAATGTGGACCTCGAATACCAGCGCAATGGAGAACGCTACCGCTTCCTCAAGTGGGGCCAGCAGGCATTCAAGAACTTCCGTGTGGTTCCTCCGGGCACCGGCATCTGCCATCAGGTAAACCTCGAATATCTGGCTCAGGCTGTCTGGACCAAGGAAGAAGGCGGCGAAACCGTTGCCTATCCCGACACCTGCGTTGGCACCGACAGCCACACCACCATGGTCAACGGCCTTGGCGTTCTTGGCTGGGGCGTTGGCGGTATTGAAGCTGAAGCGGCCATGCTCGGCCAGCCGGTTTCCATGCTTCTGCCGGAAGTCGTCGGCTTCCGCCTGACCGGCAAGATCAAGGAAGGCGTGACCGCGACCGACCTCGTGCTCACCGTCACACAGATGCTGCGCAAGAAGGGCGTTGTCGGCAAGTTCGTCGAGTTCTTTGGCGAAGGCCTCGAAAACATGACACTGGCCGATCGCGCAACCATTGCCAATATGGGCCCGGAATATGGCGCGACCTGCGGCTTCTTCCCGGTTGACCGCGAAACGCTGAACTACATGAACACGACCGGCCGCGACGAGCATCGCATCGAACTCGTCGAAGCTTATTGCCGTGCACAGGGCATGTGGCGCGACAAGGGTGCTGCCGATCCAGTCTTCACCGACATTCTCGAACTCGACATGGGCGACGTCGTTCCGTCGATGGCCGGTCCGAAGCGTCCCGAAGGCCGCATCGCGCTGGAAAACATCGCTTCCGGTTTTGCAACCTCGCTCGAAAGCGAGTACAAGAAGACCACCGGCCAGACCACGCGTTATGCTGTTGAAGGCGAAGAGTATGATCTCGGTCATGGTGATGTTGCCATTGCTGCAATCACATCCTGCACCAACACGTCTAACCCGAGTGTGCTGATCGCTGCCGGCCTTCTGGCCCGCAATGCAGTTGCCAAGGGCCTCAAGACCAAGCCATGGGTCAAGACCTCGCTTGCTCCTGGTTCGCAGGTTGTTGCCGCTTACCTCGAATCCGCTGGCCTCCAGAAGGATCTCGACGCACTCGGCTTCAACCTCGTTGGTTTCGGCTGCACCACCTGCATCGGCAATTCCGGTCCGCTGCCGGCACCGATCTCCAAGACAATCAACGAAAAGGGCCTGATTGCGGCAGCCGTTCTTTCCGGCAACCGTAACTTCGAAGGCCGTGTTTCACCTGACGTTCAGGCAAACTATCTGGCCTCGCCTCCGCTCGTCGTCGCCCACGCTCTTGCCGGTACGGTTACCAAGGACCTGACCAAGGAGCCGCTCGGTGAAGACAAGGACGGAAATCCGGTCTATCTGCGCGACATCTGGCCTTCCTCTCAGGAAATCCAGGAGTTCATCGCCAAGAATGTCACCCGCAAAATCTTCTCGGAGAAATATGCGGACGTATTCAAGGGCGACGAAAACTGGCAGGCGGTTCAGGTTCCAGCCGGACAGACCTATGCATGGGACGATAATTCGACCTATGTGCAGAACCCGCCTTACTTTGTTGGCATGGGCAAGTCGGCCGGCACGATCGGCGACGTCAAGGGCGCCCGCATTCTGGGGCTCTTCGGCGACAAGATCACCACCGACCATATTTCGCCTGCCGGTTCGATCAAGGCACAGTCGCCTGCTGGCAAATATCTCATCGACCATGGCGTTGGTATTGCCGACTTCAACCAGTACGGCACGCGCCGCGGCAACCATGAAGTGATGATGCGCGGCACCTTCGCAAACATCCGTATCCGCAACCATATGCTTGGCGAAAACGGTCGTGAAGGTGGCTACACCATTCACTACCCATCGAAGGAAGAAACCTCGATCTATGATGCTGCCATGCAGTACAAGGCCGAGGGCGTACCGCTCGTCGTCTTCGCAGGCGTCGAATACGGTAACGGTTCTTCGCGTGACTGGGCTGCCAAGGGCACCAACCTGCTTGGCGTCAAGGCCGTGATCGCTCAGTCCTTCGAGCGTATCCATCGCTCCAACCTCGTTGGCATGGGCATTGTGCCTTTCGTCTTCGAGGAAGGAACAAGCTGGCAGACACTTGGTCTTAAGGGCGACGAAATCGTCTCCATCGAAGGTCTTGCCGATGTGCGTCCACGCCAGAAGGTCGAAGCCTCAATCACTTATGCCGATGGCACAGTGAAGAAGGTTCCGCTTATCTGCCGTATCGATACGCTGGACGAACTCGACTATATGAAGAACGGCGGCATTCTGCAGACCGTTCTGCGCGACCTGGCTGCTTAATCGGCACACATTTGAAATTCAGAAGCCGCCGGAGAAATCCGGCGGCTTTCCTATTTTTGAAAGATGCTCTCACTGCAACGTGAATTCCTATTGATTGCAAGACTTCCTACATAATAGATGTCAGCGACAATAATTGCAGGATGAAACAAAGTGATACTCCACGCCCCCTTCTATGGGACAGGTCCATGGCTTACCGGCGAGCATTTGCCCGGCTGGCGTAGCATCTGTGCTGTTCTGGGGCTGGCATTCACCGGCTGCATCTCCGTGCAAGGGCCGGCCAAGGCGCAGGACGGTAGCAAGAAGACCGCCGTTCTGGAGCTTTATACAAGCCAGGGCTGCAAGTCCTGCCCTCAGGCTGACCAGAACTTCGCAAAGTATGCCGACGATCCCAATGTGCTGGCACTGTCGTTTCACGTCAATTACTGGGATTATATGGGCTGGCGCGACACACTTGCCAATCAGGAAAACACCGACCGGCAGAATGCCTATCGCAATTCCTTCAACGCGCGCATGATCTATACGCCGCAAGCCATCATCAATGGCACGGCAGAGGTGAATGGCCGCGACAGCAAAGCCATTCAGACGCAGATCGCGGCCAACAAGCTGAATGTACCGGTTTCGATCAAGCAGCTCAATGACGGGCGCCTGTCCATCGAAATCGGCGCAGGCAAGAAGCCGGAAGCGCCTGTGCATGTGGTGCTGTTCTATTTCCGCGATGCCGTGACAATTCCGATCACTGCGGGTGAGAATGCCGGGCAGGCTGTCACCTATCGCAATACGGTCAGTGATACTGATACGATTGGCATGTGGGATGGCAAGCCGCTGAAAATCGAGATACCGGCTTCGGAACTGAAGCGCAAAGATGTTTCGGGCTGCGCCGTAATGTTACAGGAAACGCGCGACGACAATTCGCTCGGCCCAATTCACGGTGCGGCCATGTTTAAACAGAAACAGCCTTTCGGCCTCTGATCTTATCTGATCTTCATAGCTCTTCCGCGATTTATGGCGAAAAACACGTTTCGATAAAATCGACAGATTTTCATTGTGAGCTGATGCCGTGTCGGGCTTTTGGAAGACTGTTGCAACTTGGGTCAGCGAAGGCTGGCAAAGGTTGGTTCGGCTCGGGCAGTCCTTTGGGCGGGGGGCTTGGGGTCGGACATACCCGAACCGAACCGTCTCAGGCAACGTGTAGATGCTGAAGCCATAATCGGGCTGGAATGCGAAGCTGAAAAGGCGAAAATGTGACCGGCAATCACCATTGAGAACAGGCTTTCTCTTTTCGTGAACGGCTAATATACGACCCTTAACCGCTATTTGTTGGGGTTTGCCTGATGCATAATCGGTAATCAAAATCGGTGGTCAGAAGCCTCCACTTGAAATTGCTTCACAAAAGCATCACCCTGTTGTCATATGCCGGTTCGCTTCACCTCTGCCGAATGTCGAAGCCGGTTGCGCGCAGTTTGTTTTTGAGCCTGCCCGGTTTTTGGTCTGCGCTCTGCAAAAGGCTGAAAGGAAGGAAATGGATACGTCAAGCGCAGCGAATGAGGATTTGTCATCCCCTTCTCCCTCGCCCGCCTCGCCAAAGGTCGTCCCCCTCGACCGTGCGCGACCTGCTCCCGTCAGTTTCAACCGGCACGAACTCGGCAAAATCCTGAACATTTATGGCCGCATGGTCTCCTCCGGAGCGTGGCGCGATTATGCTATCGACCATCTGACTGACCGCGCCGTGTTCTCGATCTTTCGCCGCGCAAGCGAGATTCCACTTTTCCGCATTGAAAAGAATCCGAAGCTGGCGCAAAAACAAGGCGCTTATTCAGTCGTAGCCGCAAGCGGACTTATCATGAAGCGCGGCCATGAGCTGGAACGCGTTCTGCGCGTGTTCGACAAGAGCCTCAAGCTCGTTGAAAGCTGATCCTTTGCGTAAATAGCGGATAGAGCTTTTCCCGACTTAAGTGAAACAGGAAATGCGCTACAGGATCATGAAAGCGGCGGCGCCCCGGGCTCGATTGAGCGCCCGCCGTTGAGCGATAGCTGCATTAGTACAGTATCGAGCCAGCGCCCGTGCTTGAAACCGGACCCCTCAATGCGCCCACAATGGGTAAAGCCAAGACTCTCATGCAGCTTCACCGAACCGATATTGTGTTCGCCATCGCCGATGACCGCCAGTAACTGCCGAAATCCCAAGGCGGCAACACGTTCGATGAGTTCGTGCAGCAGCAACTTGCCGATGCCCTTTCCCTTCGCATCAGGGGCGATATAGATTGAATCCTCCGCAAGCCAGCGATAGGCAGGCCTGACGCGGAAATAACTCGCATAGGCATAGCCCAGAACCCTGCCGTCCTCTTCCGCAACCAGGATCGGAAAGCCCTGCTCCACAAATGCCGCGAAGCGCTTCTCCATATCGTCCTTTGTCGGCGGCTCGATCTCGTAAGAGCCGGCGCCGTTCAGGACGGCTTCCGTATAGATCGCGCTGATCGTTTCGATATCGGCAGGCTGGAAATCGCGAATGACGGGCATGAGAGAAACCGAACAAATCTTGTACTGGCTTTCACAATGCCTCAGGAAACTGTCAGACAAAAGCAAAAAGGGCAGCGTTTCCGCTGCCCTTTTATTCAGTCGCTCTTCAGCTGACTATTCGCGGTTACCCATGAACTGCAGCAGGAAGGTGAACATGTTGATGAAGTCGAGATAGAGACGCAGCGCGCCCATCACGACCTTGCGGCCATGCGCATCCGAAGAGTCGCCTTCATAGTACATTTCCTTGATCGACTGCGTGTCGTAGGCGGTGAGGCCTGCGAAGATCAGAACGCCGATCACCGAGATTGCGAACTGCAACGCTGTGGAGCCAAGGAAGATGTTGACGACCGATGCCAGGATCAGGCCAAACAGACCCATGATCAGGAATGAGCCCATGGCGGACAGGTCGCGCTTGGTCGTGTAACCGTAGAGCGACAGAGCGCCAAAGGAAGCAGCCGTCACGAAGAAGGTGCGAACAATGCTCTGTCCGGTAAAGACCAGGAAGATCGACGACAGCGACAGGCCGACGAGAGCTGCATAGCCCCAGAAGACAGCGTTAGCGGTCGATACAGAAAGACGCTCAATGCGGAAGCTCAGGAAGAACACTGCCGCAAGCGGCGCAAGCATCACAACCCAGCGAAGCGGGGACGTGTAGAGCGCCACACCGAGACCGGTGAGCATCTTGCCATTAGCGAGCTGCGCAACGGCTGCGGACGGGTCCGTGGTCGTTGCAAGTGCTGCAACGGCAAATGCGGCAAGGCCGGTAACGGCCAAGCCGATAGCCATCATGTTATAGACGCCAAGCATGTAGCTGCGCAGGCCCTGGTCAATGCCCGCATCAGCACGAGCGCCGCCTACCGGCCTCTGCTGCGCCTGAATATTGCGAAAGTCAGCCATGACTTAAATCCTCTTGCCATGTCCCGTCCGGTGTCGGGGCGCTCAAAAGGCCGAGCCGCCTCCAGGCGCCGCTGGCGGGACCCCAGCATGCCTGCCTAACATTATGGGGATTTCAGCTCTTTCGTACAAGTAGTCCCTGTAAAAAAACGTGATTCAGCGACGTGAAAGCGCAAACGCATTTACCATACGATCCAAAGGGTTACCTCATGTGAAGCTTCAACATTACAAAAGCTTCATATGGTTCTGAGCACCTGGGCGGGCTTCTGGCCGAGAACGCGCCAGGTCCCCGCGAGGCCGAAGCCAACTGTCAGCACCAGCGCTAGGGCGACAGTCATCAGCGCAACATCGGGCAGGAAGCTAGCTTTCAGCTTCATGATTTCCGCCACGACATACCAGCCCGCCACGCCGCCAGCGACGAGCGCGAAGAGCGCCGTGGCGAGCCCAAGCAGCACATATTCAAGCACATAGGCCATAATCAGCGTGCCGCGTGTGGCGCCCAATGTCTTCAGGACAACCGCATCGTGGACACGGGCACGGTTACCGGCCGCCAGCGCCCCGCCCAACACCAGAACCGATGCAGCCAGTGCGATGGAGGCAGCAGCACGGATGGCGGTTGCGAGCTGGCTGATCAGATCATTGGCGACATTGAGCGCGTCGGTCACGCTGACCGTCGTGACGGCGGGCCATGTCTTGGTGACCTGCCGCAGCACATCCGGCGCAAGGTTTTTCTGGCTATCAGGAATGGTGAGCGTCGCCAGCCATGTCGCAGGAGCACCGGCAAAGGTATTGGGCGAAAACACCATGACGAAGTTCATCGCAAGTGTCTCCCACTGAACCTGACGGAAGCTTGCGATCTTGGCGGTGATGTTGCGGCCAAGCACATTAACCGTCACTGTGTCTCCAAGCTTCAGGCCCAGTTCCTTGCCCTCGCGCTCGGCGAAAGACACCAGCGGTTCGCCGTTGTAATCGGCGGACCACCACTCGCCTTCCGTCAGAGTCGAGTTTTCGGGAACAGTGTCGGAAAAAGTTATGCCGCGATCGCCGCGCAACACCCAGGCTGCTTCCGGCGGAATCGTCATGTCACGCACATTCTTACCGTTGAAGGCGACAATGCGTCCACGCAGCATCGGACCGGAGGTGAGCTTCCCGTCGGGCACGATACCGCTTACCAGCTTGGTGAAGTCGCCGATATCGCGGTTCTGGATATCGACAAAGAAAAAATCGGGCGCCTGCGCCGGAATGTTTTCCGTGACCTGCCGACGCAGATTGCCATCGATCAGCGCAATCGCCACCATCAGCGTCAGGCCAAGGCCGAGCGAAAGCACCACGGAAGGCGTAAGGGCGCCGGGACGATGGATGTTGCCGACCGCAAGACGGAGCGCTGTGGAACGCACACGGGGCGCGCGGCGGGCAAGCCAGCGAATGCCGTCGGCGACAAGCCGCAGCACACCGAAGGCTGCGATTGCCGAGACGATGAAGATGGCTGCGATACGCCGGTCATAAGCGACATACAGCGCCAGCCCGGCCAGGGCCGCAATCAGCAGAACGGCGAGGCTCAGGTAAAACAGGGCTGGCCAGCCCCGCTGTTCAAAGCCCTGTTCACGGAACAGCGCCGTTGCCGGAATGTCCCTTGCCCGGCCAAGCGGGATGATCGCGAAGGCCAGCGTGGTGATGAGGCCGAAGACAGTGGCAAGCGCCAGCGCACCGGGAAAAAATCCGCCGCCGCCAGCGACCGGCAGATAATTGGCAAGCGCGATTGCAGCCGCATAGGGAATGATGGCCGCCAGTATCAGCCCGAGAACAATACCGATGAGGCCAATCACCAATATCTGAACGAGATAGACTAGCACAGCAAAGCGCGCAGGCGCGCCGAGCGATTTGAAGGTCGCAATCACGCCGCGCTTGCCGTCGAGGTAGGCGCGCACTGCATTGGCCACACCCACACCGCCGACGATCAAGGCTGTCAGGCCCACCAGCGTGAGGAATTGCGAGAAGCGCTCGATATTGGCGCTCAGGGCGGGCGCGGCATTGGCGCGGGAGCGGATGTTCCAGCCTGCATCGGGAAAATCGGCGGATGCCTGTCGCCTGACATCGGCAATTGCGGCATCGGGCGCACCATCTGGCAGGGCAACCTTGTAGATATGATCGACAAGGCTACCCGGCTGGATGAGGCCGGAAGCGCGCAGACCATCCAGCGACACCAGAAAGCGTGGCGCGAAATTGAAGCCCGACGAAAGCAGATCGGGTTCACTCTCGATCAGCCCCCGCAGTTCAAACATCTGCGAACCCAGCAACACTTTTGCGCCAAGCGCGAGATCCATACGGTTCAGAAAGTCTTGGCTGACGGCAGCGCCATAGATACCGTCCTTCTTGGCCGTCATACGGTCAAGCGATTGCTGCGGCTGTACCTTCAACTGACCATAGAGCGGATAGGCAGCGTCGACAGCTTTCACCTCGACCAGCGACTGGTCCGAACCGTCGGGCATGCGCGCCATGGAACGCATCGTGGCGCTCTCGGCCATTCTGCCCTGCTTTTCGATGAAGGCGCGCTCTTCGGCCGACACTTCCCGCTGGTTGAGCGCGAAGCTGACATCGCCGCCCAGAATGCTCTGGCCTTCAGAAGCAATGCCGGTGCTGACCGATCGCGCCACCGAATTGACGCCACCGATGGCAGCAACGCCGAGCGCAATACAAGCTAGGAAAATATAAAAACCGGACAGGCCACCGCGCATCTCACGGAGCGCAAAGCGAAGAGCAAGCGAAAACGACTTTGCCGCACTCATGCGCCGGCTGCCAGCGTTTCGAGAACGGAGCCGCCCTGCACAAGCTCTTCGATCCGGCCCGAACGCACCGGAATTTCGATGTCGCAGCGCGCCGCAAGCGCCGGGTCATGCGTAACGAGTACCATGGTCAGGCCGTTTTCACGCTGCTTGGCAAACAGCAGATCAGCAATCTGGCGCCCTGTCGTGGTATCGAGATTGCCGGTCGGCTCGTCGGCGATCAGGATTTTAGGGCTCGGTGCAAGAGCGCGCGCAATTGCAACGCGCTGCTGTTCGCCACCGGACAGTTCGGAGGGGTAATGGGTGAGACGCTCGCCAAGGCCCACTGCGCGCAATTCGCGTTCCGCCACATCGAAAGCATCTCTACGCCCGGCAAGTTCCAGCGGCACAGCGACATTTTCGAGCGCGGTCATGTTGGGAATGAGGTGAAATGACTGAAACACAATACCGATATTGGCGCCACGGAAAGCAGCCGCCTTATCTTCACTCATCTGGCTGATCGTCTGACCTGCGATTTTCACAGTTCCGTTATCAACATGCTCCAGACCAGCCAGTACCATCAGCAGCGTGGACTTGCCGGAACCGGACGGACCGACGATACCGACCGACTGTCCTTGCGATATATGAAGGGAAACTCCCTTCAGCACATGCACCGATGACGCGGCGTGACCCAAGGTCAAATGAACGTTCTCAAGTTCGATAATTGGGCCAACAACCTGTTCCGTCACGCGGTTTTTATCCTATATGAATCTTTAGAACCAAACAGCGCGTCACAAATTTGAACTTATGTTGCGCCAACTATTGAAGAGAAGTCCGGCGGGCGATTTGCCCACAGCCCCTCAAATATGGGTTTTCGACGATGCGTTTCAAACTCTCAATTCCGGCATGGCTACCGATTTTTGCGGCGATTGCGTCTTTTATGGCGGCAAACCCCATCATTGCGGCAAATGCACAGGAAGATCCAACCGGCCTTGAAGATGCGTTGCCGACCGAACCCTTGTCGCAGGTGAAGATCGTCGGCTTCGGCGATAGCCTGATGGCGGGCTATCTGCTGCCGTCCAATGCCGCCTTTCCGCAACAGCTTGAAAAGGCGCTCGATGACAAGGGGTATGAGGTTTCCATCGAAAATGCAGGCGTGTCGGGCGACACGACCACAGGCGGGCTTTCGCGCATCGACTGGTCTGTTCCCGATGATACCGATCTCGTGATCCTGGAGCTGGGTGCGAATGACGCGCTGCGCGGCATCGAACCCGACATTACGGAAAAGAATCTCGACGAGATGCTGGCACGCCTGAAGCAGCGCGGTATTTCAGTCATACTCGCCGGTATGATGGCCCCACCCAATATGGGCGAGGACTATGCGGCCAAGTTCAACCCTATCTATCCGAAGCTGGCACAGAAATACGGCGTGCCACTCTACCCGTTTTTCCTCGACGGCGTAGCAACCAAGAAGGATTTTCTGCTTGAGGACGGAATGCACCCCAATGAAAAGGGCGTCGAAACGATGGTGTCCAACTTTATGCCCACTATCGAAAAGAGCCTGACAAAAATGCAAAACAAGGGGACATCTGGAGGCTGATGCCGGTCGGGAGCATAAACAGCTTGCTCCCGGTATAAAACTTTGATTCGCTGAGTCTGTATCGACTTAACCGAATCAATTCGACAAGTGCGATACACTGACTCTCTAGGCTAGAGTGTCCTTTATGCATCCCTTGGATGCCCGGCGCTCTGGCATGGAACGCTTCGAGGAGGATGCCTTATGCCGCGTCTTTTCACTGCCCTCGAAATCCCGCGCGACGCCGCGCTTTCGCTCTCGCTGTTGCGAGGCGGTCTTCCCGGCGCACGCTGGATTGATGTCGAAAACTACCACATAACGCTGCGTTTTATCGGAGATGTGGAAGGCCATGTGGCCGACGAGATTGCCAATGCGCTTGATCGCGTGCGGCGACCCGAATTCATGCTGCACCTGTCGGGCGTCAATGCTTTCGGCTCCAAGAAGCCGCACAGCATCTATGCGGGTGTATCTCCCTCGCCTGAACTCAACGCATTGCAGGCGGAAATCGAACGTATCTGCCAGCGACTTCACATTCCCGCCGATCCGCGCAAGTTCACGCCCCACGTGACGCTGGCGCGGTTGAGAAACGCCCGCATCGATGATGTCGCGCGTTATCTCTCTTCACGCGGCAACTTTGCAACGCTGCCCTTCAAGGTGGGACGGTTCGTGCTGATGTCATCACGCGATTCCGTCGGTGGCGGACCCTACATTGTGGAGGAAGCCTGGCCTTTGGTTGCCACATCCCGCACAGGCCAGAACTGGTCGGCAAGCGCGATGGAAGCTGCCAGAACCATCCGGTAAACCTTTTCAAAATCCCCGGTCCCGCCATAATAGGGATCGGGGATTTCAATAGCACGTCTTTCAGCAATCTCAGTGAAAAGCCCGATATGTGCGCTTGCCTCTGAAGGCTGTCGCTGGGCAATCATCCGCATATTGTAGCGGTCCATCCCAAGGATCAGGTCAAAACGGCTGAAATCGGCTGCAATAAGCTGGCGGCAGCGCTGTGCGGAAATATCCAGACCGTGGCGCGCCGCAACGCTGATGGACCGCTCGTCCGGCTCCTCGCCGGTATGGTAGCCGTTGGTTCCGGCAGAATCGACCAACACGTGGCGAATCCCACGCTTTTCCAACACATCCCCCATAACGCCTTCGGCAAGCGGAGAACGGCAGATATTGCCTGCACAAATGAAAAGAATGCTTGTCGGAACTGATACCGTCACGGAACTCTCACGCTCATGCTAAGTTGTTTCAGGAACCACAACATAGGCGAAAGACGATGGCACGCAATCGGCTGACCGAAAACGAATTGAAAGAAGCGCTGACCGAACTGGAGGGCTGGCAGAAGGTTGACGGACGTGAGGCAATTGCCAAAAGCTTCAAGTTCAAGGATTTCAATGCCGCTTTCGGCTTCATGACGCGCGCGGCGCTCCATGCTGAAAAGCTCGATCATCACCCCGAATGGTTCAACGTCTACAACCGCGTCGACGTCACGCTCGCTACCCATAGCGAGAACGGCGTTACAGAACTCGACATCAAGCTGGCACACAGGATGAACGCCATAGTCTGAATAGGCCCGGCGACACAGTCAAAGCTTTGAAATATAGACATATATCTTCCGGCGATCATAATTGAAACTGCCGTCAGGATTGCGGCTCGAATAAGGGAAAACACGGGTAAGATTGATGCGATCCTGCCAGTTCTGCCCGAGTTTGCCGCCACGGATGCCGCGGATATAGACATCACCAAGCGAAATGGCGGCATGGAAAACGTGCCCGGCCTGAACGTCATAGAAACCGATTGCCTGACCAAAGGGCAGCGCAGAATAACCGTTCCATTGTTCGCCCGCCCTGAAATTCAGGATCGGTATCCAGTTCTGGCTGGACGTTCCGCGCAGCGTGTTGAGCGAAATTCCTGCACCGAAAAGAAACCGCAAGTAGACAGCGGCGTCGTAGCATCCCGCATCCAGCAGATCGACGGTGATGTAATTGTCTTCGCTGCCGGCGGCCAGCAACTGGTTGCCGCGAAACAGCCGCGTTGAACGGTCGCTGCGGATGAAGTTTTCCCCATAACCGGTCAAATGCATCAAAACCTCCACTCATTCAGGAATAAACCATCGCACACCAGAAACACTTCGGAAGCGATCCAAAGGCGTTTCCGGCGAATCTGTATTTTGGGGATTTGGCGCGGGCGTTGTAGCTGATGCTTCTTGCAGGTTGTCGGGGCTCGGAATCCGCATGGCCTTGCAAGAAGCACACAAACTCCCCATTTCCTACCGGTCATGACCCGCATTCGGTGATCGGAATCGGGACGGCAGGAGTCGAACAGGAATGGATGACGTCAGAATCGGTGAAATCCTCGAACCCGGCAACGAGAGCGAATTCAAGAAACGCAGCGAACGGGTGAAGAACGGATTCTGGAAGGCTGCGCGCCGCGCCGGTCGCATGGTGCCATTCATGGATGAAGTGGTGGCGGCCTATTACTGCGCGCTCGACCAGAAGACACCAATCCGCGTGCGCATGACCCTGATGGCAGCGCTCGCCTATTTCGTTCTGCCCTTCGACGCTATTCCAGATATTCTGGCCGGGATCGGCTTCACAGACGACGTTGCCGTGCTGATGGCAGCGCTCACCGCTGTTCGCGCTCATATCACACCTGCGCATAGGCTCGCCGCACGACAGGCGCTGGAGGATGAGGGCGTAAGGGAACAAGGCGGCTGATCACAGCTATGTGATTCCGGCAAATCTGCATCACTTAGGCCCGCGTTCTCCCCTATTTCCCTTTGACGATACTGTCTTGATCCCCAGCTAGCTTGTCAGCTCGAACACACTCTCGCCGCTTTCTTTTAATTGAACAGGAGCCAAGGGATGGCGGGGCGACTTAGCTACTCATTCAAGTTTTGTTTCGAAACTTCACCGTTTGGTAACCCAGATTAAGGCAATTTAATCGGCAACTGCTAAGCGGGACGGCGTGATGAACGGCGGCATCCCGATATTCAAGTTTGAAGCAAACGAAAGAGAACCGGTAAAAACCAATGCTTGGAAAATCGATCGTCGCGGCTTCTGTGTTCATGATTGGGATGGCGGGTTCGGCCCTCGCCCAAACCCCGAGCCAGATCAGCCAGTTCAATGCCTGGGGCGCGTACAGCTATAAGTCGGGCAACGGCAAGGTCTGCTACGTCCTCTCCGTGCCGACCGAGAAAGCTCCGGCCAATGTCGATCACGGTGATAACTTCTTCCTCGTGAGCCAGAAGCCCGGACAGAACATCTCGTTCGAACCACAGTTCATGGCTGGTTACGACCTCAACACCAATGCCAAGGTTGTCGTTACCGTCGGAAACCGCAGCTTCAACATGTTCGTTAACGGCAAGTCCGGCTGGATGGAAAATGCAGCGGAAGAGCCGCAGCTCGTCGCAGCCATGCGGGGCGGTGCGGAAATGAAGGTGCAGGCACAGTCGAAACGCGGCACCAAGACCAGCTACACCTATTCGCTGAAGGGCATTTCGGATGCGCTGAAAGCCATCCAGAAGTGCAAATAATCCTTGTGATCGGATAGATTTTCAAAGCCGGGCCTTGTGCTCGGCTTTTTGTTTTGTGCTCCAATCCCCGCAGCCATGCATGGAATACCGGACTTCCTGTGACCGGATTTCATGTGGCCGGATTTCATGTTGGATGACGAATGCGATATTGTGTGCTAAGAGCGCGCGCAACAGGGTCGCAAAGCCAAGCGCCGGACCCTATTTATCCATGAATTCGGGCCAGATCATCTGGCGAAGCTTATCGACGCGCTTCAGCCGTCGTCTCCAACAGTTGAAAACAGATGTCCATTTCGTTCGACCTTACCATTGATGATACGCGCGACCAGCTTGCCCGGCATGCGCGCGCCAGCCTAGAGGCAAAGCCGTCACTCATCGGCATGTCGCGCGAGGAAATGGCCGAAGCGCTGATCAAGGCCGGCGTGCCCGAGCGTCAGGTGAAGATGCGCATCAGCCAACTCTGGCATTGGCTCTATGTGCGCGGCGTCTCCGATTTTGCCGACATGCGCAATATTTCCAAGGATCTGCGTGCCATGCTGGCGCAGCATTTTACCATTGCGCGCCCGGAAGTGGTCGAAGAACAAATTTCGCAGGACGGCACCCGCAAATGGCTGTTCCGTTTTCCGCCGCGCGGCGCAGGCCGTCCGGTCGAAATCGAAAGCGTCTATATTCCTGAAGAAGGCCGAGGAACGCTGTGTGTTTCATCGCAGGTCGGCTGCACGCTCACCTGCTCTTTCTGCCATACCGGCACGCAGAAGCTGGTGCGTAACCTTACCTCCGAAGAAATTCTGGCGCAGCTCTTGACCGCCCGCGATCGGCTCGGCGATTTCCCGGACAAGGACACGCCCGACGGCGCAATGGTTCCCGCCGAAGGCCGCAAGATCACCAACATCGTGATGATGGGCATGGGCGAGCCGCTCTATAATTTCGAGGAAGTGAAGAAGGCCCTGCTGATCGCCTCCGATGGCGACGGCCTGTCTCTTTCCAAACGCCGCATCACCCTTTCGACCTCCGGCGTCGTACCGGAAATCTATCGCACCGGCGATGAGATCGGTGTCATGCTCGCCATTTCGCTGCATGCCGTGCGCGACGAGTTGCGCGACATTCTGGTGCCGATCAACAAGAAATATCCGCTGGAACAGCTTATCAAGGCCTGCCGCGAATATCCCGGTCTGTCGAACGCCAAGCGCATCACCTTCGAATATGTGATGCTGAAGGACATCAATGACAGCCTTGAGGACGCCAAGCTTCTGGTGAAGCTTTTGCAGGGCATCCCGGCCAAGATCAACCTGATCCCGTTCAATCCGTGGCCCGGCACAAATTACCAGTGCTCGGAGTGGGAGCAGATCGAGAAGTTTGCCGATTATGTGAACGCGGCAGGCTATGCATCACCGATCCGCACCCCACGCGGTCGCGATATCCTTGCCGCCTGCGGCCAGCTTAAGTCGGAATCCGAACGCATGCGCAAGAGCGAACGCCTTGCACTCGAAGCCATGATGATCGCCGGACACGGTGAATAAGCCGATGGGTGAGCACGCTTGAACGATACTTTTGACTACATAATGCGCTTTGTCATCGTGGTATTCGGCTATTGCTGCGGCCTCTTGACGGCAGGCTGGTTTCTGGCTGCCGTCCTCTTCCGCACCCTGGGCGTCGATTCATTCATGAACGATTTCGTTATGATGGCGAGCGATGCGGATGCTGGTTCGTTCTTTGCTGCAACCAGCTTCTGGAGCGCTGTCTTCGTCGGCGGTTTTGTTGTTTCGGTTTTGGCTGGCGGGTTCAGTTTTGTACCCGCCCTCATCCTGATCCTTCTTGCAGAAGCACGCGGTTACAAGTCGTCGCTGTTCTACTGTGTTGCAGGAGCCCTGATCGGACTTGCCGCAGCAGGCGCGTCGCTTCCGTTCAGCGATGGCAGAAGCGTGCCGGAAAGTTCGCTCTGGATCGCAGCCATCGCAGGAGCCGGTGTTGTCGGCAGCTTCGTCTACTGGCTGCTGGCCGGGCGCAATGCCGGGCGGCTTTTATCCCGCCCGGTCAACTGACCGCGATCTATTTCGCCTGCGCGGTGATGATCTTCAGCGCGAAGGCTGAGAAGACGCCCGCAAACATCCAGTCAACAATGCGCGTTACGGTCGGGTTCTTTTTCAGAAGCCCGGCAAAACGATCTGCCGCCACCACCATCGGAATGGTGAAGGGCAAGGCCATCGGAATGAACGACAGGCCGAGGAAGAACAATTTTCCCATGGCGTGAGGATCGTCCACAGAAACGAACTGCGGCAGGAAGGTCATGTTGAACAGGATGATCTTCGGGTTCAGTAGGTTGATGCCGAGACCGGTCAGCCAGTTCTGGAACAGCGTGTGCTTTTTACCGCCATTCTTTTCCGGCGAGAAGGCCGATCCCTTACGGACCGCCTGCACGGCCAGCCAGACCAGATAGCCCGCGCCCACCACTTTCAGTGCCGTAAAAGCTGCGGGAGACGCCAGAATGAGCGCCGAAAGGCCGAGCGCCACCATGGTCGTGTGAATGACGATGCCGGTGCTGGCGCCAGCCATGCAGGCAAAGCCTGCGGCCTTGCCTTCGGACAGGGCGCGCCCGACGAAAAGCGTCATGTCGGGACCGGGTGTAATGGAAAGGATCGCGGTTGCTATCGCGAATTGGACAAAAATCGTCCATTCGGGGATGAAGGTCAGGTTTGTCAGAAAAGACATCGAAATGTGCTCCAAGAGATGCCGCACGCTAGAATAATTTCCGGGTAAATGAAACTGGCTAGAGCGCCTTTCGATTGCATCAGGTTGGCGCTCTAATTTTCTTTCCAAAGCATAATCTTGTCGAACCGCGTTTCACGCCGGTCGGATTATGCTCCAACAGTCGAAGGGAGACAAAAATGCTGCTGATCGTAGGTACTGTTCGCCTGCCGCCGGAAAACCTCGTAAAAGCGCGCGAGGCCATGCAACGCATGATCATAGCCAGCCGGGCAGAGGACGGCTGCGTCGACTATGGCTATGCCGAGGACGTGCTGGAGCCGAGCCTGATCCACGTCAAGGAATTCTGGCGCGACCGCGCTTCGCTCGACCGGCATTTCGCCTCGCCCCATATTTCCGATTGGCGCGCGGCTTGGCCTGAACTTGGTATCGGCAGCCGCAATCTGGTTGTGTATGAAGTCGGCGAACCGCAGATCGCGTAATAGGCATGAGTTTTAGCGATAAGTCGCAGCCCTTCGGCTTGCACGCTGCTTGGCAACTGATAAAAGAACTACGGATAAATTCTGGGCGCCGCTCTGGAGCGCCTGATGATACGGAAGTTTATTATGAGCAAGTGGAAAGACGTTAAGAAAGTCGTTCTCGCCTATTCGGGCGGCCTCGACACCTCGATCATCCTGAAGTGGCTGCAGACGGAACTCGGTGCAGAAGTTGTGACCTTCACCGCCGACCTCGGCCAGGGCGAAGAACTTGAACCGGCCCGCAAGAAGGCAGAAATGCTGGGCATCAAGGAAATCTTCATCGAGGACGTGCGCGAGGAATTCGTGCGCGATTTCGTTTTCCCGATGTTCCGCGCCAATGCCGTTTATGAAGGCGTCTATCTGCTCGGCACTTCGATTGCCCGCCCGCTGATCTCCAAGCACCTGATCGACATCGCCAGAAAGACCGGCGCCGACGCCATCGCGCATGGCGCGACCGGCAAGGGCAACGACCAGGTTCGCTTCGAGCTTTCAGCCTATGCGCTAAACCCGGACATCAAGATCATCGCCCCATGGCGCGACTGGTCGTTCAAGAGCCGCACGCATCTGCTTGAATTCGCCGAACAGCACCAGATTCCGGTTGCCAAGGACAAGAAGGGCGAAGCGCCGTTCTCCGTCGACGCCAACCTGCTGCACTCCTCGTCCGAGGGTAAGGTGCTGGAAGATCCGGCTGTCGAGGCTCCGGAATATGTGCATATGCGCACCATCTCGCCGGAAACCGCTCCCGACAAGGCAACGATCATCAAGATCGGCTTTGAAAAGGGCGATGCCGTTTCGATCAACGGCGAGCGCCTGTCGCCTGCAACGCTGCTTGCCAAGCTCAACGATTATGGCCGCGACAACGGTATTGGTCGCCTTGATCTGGTTGAAAACCGTTTCGTCGGCATGAAGTCGCGTGGTGTCTACGAAACGCCGGGCGGCACGATCCTGCTGGCCGCACACCGCGCCATCGAATCGATCACGCTCGACCGCGGTGCGGCGCACCTCAAAGACGAGTTGATGCCGCGTTATGCCGAACTGATCTATTACGGCTTCTGGTTCTCGCCGGAACGCGAAATGCTGCAAGCCGCCATCGATCACAGCCAGCGCCATGTCGAGGGCGAAGTCACGCTCAAGCTCTACAAGGGCAATGTGATGGTGATCGGCCGCGAATCGGACAAGTCGCTCTATTCCGACAAGCTCGTGACGTTTGAAGACGATCAGGGTGCCTACGACCAGAAGGACGCCGCAGGCTTCATCAAGCTCAATGCACTGCGTCTGCGGACGCTGGCTGCACGTGATCGCAAATAAGCATATCCAATTCAGACAAAAGCCCGCCTTCCGGCGGGCTTTTGTTTTTTGAACAGGACGTGAATCTTGTCTTTTTATCTGGCACTGCCTGCCTGCATTCTGCTTGGCATTTATCTTCTGGTGCGCTGCATTGCCATCCTGTGGAAAGTGATCGCGCCGAATGTCCGCCACCAATTTGCGGGTAACGACCGGCCACATATCTTTCCTTTGCCAAGAGCCGGGCGATACGCGATCAGCATCATGTTTCCGCCGTTTACCGTTCTCACAGGAACAGCCTATTTCTCAACGCAATTTGCCATCAAGGCGCGCGCGACCGGCATCCCGATTGCCTATCA
Organism: Ochrobactrum sp. CGA5; assembly: GCF_006345815.1. Classification (GTDB taxonomy): domain Bacteria; phylum Pseudomonadota; class Alphaproteobacteria; order Rhizobiales; family Rhizobiaceae; genus Brucella. Next base: position 60,960 of record NZ_VCIG01000009.1, read on the forward strand.
TTCCATAAGCCGTTTTCTGTTGAGTGTCCGGCGGACGGATATGCGCGGCAATGCTTCTCACGCCTTGGGTTATTTCGACTGCACGACGCCCGGCGATTACGAAATCACCTGCCTGACCCCTGAAAAGATCAGGACGAATTTCCGGCTGGAAATAACGCCCCATATTTCGGTCCTGAAACTCGCACCTGTCATCGTCGGAACCATTCTCGCCGCTGGACTGAGCTTAGGTGGAACCATTGTCTTTCTGCTCTGGATGACCGGCAGAATCCCATGAGATTCAAGCGGCGTGTTTTATACCCGCCAACATCTTTCCCTCACCGGGACGTAAGGTCAGCACCCGCACGCCCTTAGAGGTGACAGCGACCGTATGTTCAAACTGCGCTGACAGTTTTCCGTCACGCGTCACCACCGTCCAGCCGTCCTTTTCGGTCTTCACCTTGGCCGTTCCCTGATTGAGCATCGGCTCGATGGTGAACACCATGCCCTCGCGGAGACGAACGCCAGTGCCCGGCTTGCCGAAATGCAGAACCTGCGGTTCCTCATGCATCTCGCGACCGATACCGTGGCCGCAATATTCCCGCACGACGCTGTAATCATGGCGCTTGGCATGGCGCTCGATGGCATGGCCGACGTCCCCCAAAGTTGCGCCGGGTCGCACGGCAGCAATCCCCTTCCACAAGGCTTCATAGGTCACACGGACCAGCCGCGAGGCAAAGGGAGCAACGTCACCGACCATATAGGTCTTGCTGGAATCAGCGATATAGCCATCCTTTTCCAGCGTAATATCAAAATTGATGATCTCACCATTGGCGATGATTTCATCATCCGACGGTATGCCGTGGCAGACAACCTCATTCTTTGAGGCATTCAGCACATAGGGAAAATCATATTGCCCCTTGCTTGCAGGCCGCGCCTGCAATTCGCGGGTAATGTAGTCCTCGACCAGATCATTGACCTGCATCGTGGTCATGCCCGCCAGTGGCATGCGGTCGATAAGTGCAAAAACGGAGGCGAGCAGCGCGCCGGATGCCGCCATTTTTTCCAGCTCAGCAGGGGTCTTGGTCATGATGACTGTAACACCAGAACCGGCATTTCAACATGTGCTGCACGCAACTGCATCTGTACGATCTCGTTGAACGACAGATCGGGATGAGACTGCGCCAGCATGCCGATCTTCATCCAGTATTCGGCCTGTGCGTTGATCGAACGACACATGACGTCACTCGCCTTGCGCAGTTCCTCATGCAGTTCGTCGCCGATTTTCACGATACCCATAAGCATTGTCCAGATTATACGATTCATATACGAAACATATATAAACCGCATAAGTATAACCATCAAGCCATACCGATAGTCGCTCAAGGAATCAAAATCACTTGCAATTAATACGGCCCCATATTATATGTCGCCGTATGGAAATAATCGAACAAAAACACCACGCCCTTCTGAGCGAAATGGAACGCCGGCACAGCCCGTCCACCGACGCGCTGAAAGCCTGCTTTGAAGTCTTGTCGCTTGCTGCGGCCATTGACCGGGATTGTGCCAACAGGCTTGCACCGCACAAGCTTTCCGAAGGCAAATTTATCCTGCTGTTTCTGTTGCAGAATGCGCCCAACGGTCTCTCGCCGCATGAGCTTTCAGAGCGCGCGGGCGTGACGCGCGCCACCATCACCGGCCTGTTGGACGGGCTGGAGCGGGATCGTTTCCTCAAGCGTCATGCGGATAGCGAGGACCGCCGCAAGCTGACTGTCCGGCTGACATCTGAAGGTTCGCTGCTGGCACAACAGCTTTTTGAAGAACATACCACATGGATTGCAAACCTGATGAGCGATCTCTCATCGGGCGAACAGCAACTCCTCAGCACCTTGCTGCGCCGCATCTGGAGCCGCACCGATACCGGTCGCTCTTTCAAGATCAATGAAACCCTAAAGGATATGACATGACCCATTACCTCGCCGAACTTTATTCGCCGAAATCGAGCTGGTATGCGCTCGATGCTGAAGGCAGGCAGGCCTTCTTTGAGAAAGTTGGCGCGGGTATGAGCGGTCTTGGGGCTCTCGGTATCGAAGCTTTGGCATTAGGTCCTGTCGACGCCACAAAGCCTTTTGCGCCCAACCAAAGTTTTTTCGCCATCTGGCGTTTCCCGGACGAAGCTGCTCTCGACATGCTTATTGCCGGAATCACTGCCACCGGATGGCATGACTATTTTGACACCATCAATGCGGCAGGTGAAGGCACAGACCTTCCCGGCCATCTGGCACAATTGGCAGGCGTGCCATTCAAGCAAGCCGCCTAAGCTAATCGCCCATCACAATGATGCTCCCTCTCACGGGAGCATTTTTCTATCCACATTTGCCCACAGATGATCCCGCTTGACTCTTGCCTAACTCGATTCAATACTGGAACATATAGAGAACAAAAGATGGAATCTAGACGTGAGCGGCATCGACATCGCGGCGCTGCGGCGCATGGTTATGACCATTGAAGGCAATGATCAGCAAGGTAGTTTTGCAAATCAGGGGCAAACGGGCTTCGGGCGGGCGCGCAGTTTCACGCTCGGCCATGCCGGAACCGATGCAGCCTTTCCGCATGGCCTTAGAGGCGATGCGCTGCATGAGGTTTTTGCCGAAAACCCTGGCGCGCACATGGCCGCGACCGGCTTTGCCCTCGCCTTTGCCGTCCGCGCCGCAGAACGTACCACAGCCCCCCGGCGCCCGATTATCTGGATTGAGGAAGAACGGGCATCAAGCGAGTATGGCGGACTTTATCCGCCGGGACTTCATGCCTTCGGGATCGATCCGTCGCGACTTCTGATCGTACACTGCCCCACGGCACAGGATGTCCTGAAGGCGGCAAACGATGCGCTGGAAGCCGGAAGTGGCAGCAAGGCATCGCATCTTGTTTCCGGCGTCGTCGCCTCCGTGACAGGCCAGCCGAAATGTCTCGACCTGACCGCCTCGCGTCGCCTGTTACTTGCAACCGAAACCGCACAACTGCCCGTCATTCTGCTCAGGAGCCACCGCACGGGCGTGCAGAGCGCAGCGGTCAGTCGCTGGCGGGTGGCCCCCGCGCCATCCCGTTCAAGCGGAGCAAACGCACCCGGCAAGCCTGTCTTTTCGGCGGTTCTGGAACGCAATCGCCACGGCACATGCGGGCAGTGGATCATGGAATGGAACAATGAAACCCAGAAATTTAGTGCAAACGAACGGGATGGCAGAACGTCTGTTTCTCGCCCTCTGGTTTCCGTTTCTGCCGACCGACCGGCTTCGCAGCAGCGCTCCGCCTGACGGAAAGCCGCGCCTGCCTTTAATCGTGACCGAGCGCACGGCCAATGCGCTGCGCCTGACGGCGGTGGATGCAGCAGCGGCAAAGCTTGGTCTTTTTCCCGGCATGGCGCTGACGGATGCACGCGCCCGTGTGGAAAGGCTAGAAGTAGCAGCGGCGGCACCGGAACATGATACGGCATTGCTCAAGCGTCTTGCTCATTGGTGCGAACGCTACACGCCGCTTGTCGCCTTCGACCAGCCGCATGGGCTGATGCTCGACATAACCGGCTGCGCGCATCTTTTTGGCGGGCTCGACACCATGCGTGCAGACGCGGTCAGGCGTCTGGAACGAGCCGGGCTTGGCGTACAGGCGGCGATTGCCGATAACAGTTTTGCCGCGCGGCTTCTGGCGCGGGGCTCCAAGGGCGGTGTTTTCAGCAAAGCGGAGGCCGACCGGCTGCTTCCCCGTCTGCCGCTCTCCGCGCTTGAACTGACACAGGCCACGGAAACCGGTCTCAAGCGCGCCGGATTGAAACGCATCGGCGATGTGATGGAGCTTCCGCGTGCTGCACTCACCGCCCGTTTCGGCACCGATCTTGCGATCCGGCTCGACCGGCTGACGCGGCGCGAGCGCGCACCAATTTCACCCTTGCGCATCATGCCGCTCAGGAGCGTCGAGCGCCGCATGTCAGAACCGATCACCGCGATGGAACTGGTCGAACACATCTTGCAGGAACTGGCACAGGAGCTTTTTACGCAGCTTGAACCGGAGGGCAAAGGCGCACTTCTGATTGAAGCCTCCTTCTTCCGTGTCGATGGCGAAGTGCGCCATATCCACATTGAGACCGGCCAGCCTTTGCGCAACGACAAGGTCTTCCTGCGCCTTGCGCGTGAAAGGCTCAAGGCCTTGACCTCCCCACTTGATGCCGGTTTCGGCTTCGACATGATCCGGCTGGCAGCGCTGCGCAGCGCGCCAATCGCCCAGCGCCAGATGGGGCTAGACCAGCATAAGGAAGATGAAGCCGGGTTCGGCCAGCTTGTTGACCGGCTTTCGGCACGGCTTGGACAGAACCGTGTTCTCGTTGCCTTTTCGCGCAACACGCATATTCCCGAGCGGGCCTTCGGCCTGCACCCTGCCCTGCACACGGACGGCAAGGGCGAAGCCGATTTTGAAAGCGCGCGAATGCTTTCCCCGGCACTTCCTGGTGACCCGCCTGCCCGTCCCATAAAACTGTTTTGCCCGCCACAGCCAATCGAAAGCGTGGCGGAAGTGCCTGATAGTCCGCCTTCGTTCTTCCTGTGGCGGCGGGTGCGCCACCATGTGCGCCTTGCCGAAGGGCCGGAAAGGATCGAGCCGGAATGGTGGCGCACAATCGGTCAGGACGTTCCGCAACTGCGCGATTATTACCGGGTGGAAGACGAAAACGGCCAGCGCTTCTGGATTTTCCGCGAGGGGCTTTATGACGGTGCCAATCATCCTCGCTGGTTTCTGCATGGACTGTTCGCGTGATGGCTCATTATTTCGAAATGGCTGCTGCCAGCAATTTTTCCTTCCTTTGCGGCGCTTCGCATCCGCAGGAAATGGTATTGCGTGCGCATGAGCTTGGCCTGTCGGGTATCGGCATTGCCGACCGCAACACGCTGGCCGGTGTGGTGCGGGCACATGCGGCATGGAAGGATTTTCGCAAGACTTGCGATTTCCGGCTTTTCATCGGCTGCCGTCTGTCATTCACCGACGGCACGCCGGATATGGTCGTCTATCCGCGTGATCGCCCGGCCTATGGGCAATTATGCCGCCTGCTGACGGAGGGCAAGACACGCGCCGCCATCAAGGGGGAATGCCATCTCGAATGGAGCGACCTGCTGTTTCGCGCCCGACAGTTCCAGATCGCTGTCTTTCCGCCTGACGACGACCAGCCGGATTTTGCCGCACGTCTGACGGAGATTGCGCAAGCTGCCCCCGGCTCGGTCTGGCTGGCGCTCGCCATGCCGCATCAGGGCCATGACGGACGCCGCGCAGAGCGGATCGCCCGTTTTGCAACGGAAGCCAATGTGCCGCTGCTCGCCACCAATGACGCGCTCTATCATCACCCCGACCGCCGCGCACTTCAGGACGTGCTGACGGCCACGCGCCATCACACGACAGTTTTCGATGCCGGCCGGCTTCTCGAGAAAAATGCCGAACGCCACATCAAACCGCCAAAGGAAATGCTGCGGCTGTTCCGCGATTATCCTGAAGCCGTCGCGGCAACCGCCGATTTCGTCGCGCCCATTACCTTCCAGCTTGATGAGCTGAAATATGCCTATCCCGATGAACCCATCCCGCCCGGCAAGACAGCGCAACAGCATCTGCATGATCTCACCTGGGAAGGTGCCGCCCGTCATTACGGCGCGGACAGCATACCGCCAAAAGTACAGACACTGATCCATAAGGAGCTGGCGCTGATCGAGAAGCTGCAATATGCGGCTTATTTTCTCACCGTCTATGACATTGTGAGCTATGCCCGCGAGAAAGGCATTCTATGTCAGGGGCGCGGTTCAGCCGCCAATTCCGTCGTATGCTTCTGCCTTGGCGTCACCGGTGTGGACCCGACACAGGTCGATCTCCTGTTCGAACGCTTCATCTCCGCCGAGCGCCAGGAGCCGCCGGATATCGACGTCGATTTCGAGCATGAGCGCCGCGAAGAGGTGATGCAATATGTCTATGAGCGCTACACCAGAGATCGCGCAGCCATTGTCGCAACGGTCATCAGCTATCGTTCCCGCAGTGCGATCCGCGATGTGGGCAAGGCGCTGGGGCTGACCGAAGACGTAACAGCAGTGCTTGCCAATACGGTCTGGGGCATATCGGGCGGTGGCATCGACAAGCAGCATATAAGACAGGCGGGGCTTGATCCCGACAATCCCATCATCCGCTGCGCGGTGGAACTCGCCATTACGCTGATCGGCTTTCCACGTCATCTGTCGCAGCATGTCGGCGGCTTCGTGCTCACCCGTGACCGGCTGGACGAAACCGTGCCCATTGGCCCGGCGGCGATGGACAAGCGATCGTTCATTGAGTGGGACAAGGACGATATCGACGAGGTGGGACTGATGAAGGTGGATGTGCTGTCGCTCGGCATGCTCACCTGCATCCGCAAGGCCTTCGACCTCATTCACCAGCATAAGCCGCAGCTTTACCGCGGAGAAAAGCTGGCACTGGCCAACCTGCCTCGCGAAGACCAAACTGTCTATGACATGCTGTGCAAAGGGGATTCACTCGGTGTTTTTCAGGTGGAAAGCCGCGCCCAGATGAACATGCTGCCGCGCCTGCGCCCGCGTGAGTTCTATGATCTCGTCATCGAGGTCGCCATCGTACGGCCCGGCCCCATTCAGGGCGACATGGTCCATCCCTATCTGCGGCGGCGAAACAATGAAGAACCCTGCACCTTGCCATCGCCAGCGCCGGAATATGGGCCACCCGACGAGTTGCTACAAATTCTCGGCAAGACCAAAGGGGTGCCGCTGTTTCAGGAACAGGCGATGCGCATAGCCATGGAGGCCGCAAAATTCACACCGGATGAAGCCAACCAGTTGCGCCGCGCCATGGCCACTTTCCGCAAGATGGGCACCATCCACACGATGGAGAAGAAGATGATCGACGGCATGGTCAGTCGTGGCTACGATCGGAGCTTTGCCGAAAACTGCTTCAACCAGATCAAGGGGTTCGGCGAATATGGCTTCCCCGAAAGCCATGCGGCAAGCTTTGCGCATCTGGTCTATATTTCGGCATGGATAAAGTGCCACCATCCGGAAGTATTCGCCGCAGCGCTTCTCAATTCCCAGCCTATGGGTTTTTATGCTCCCGCCCAAATCATACGCGATGCGCGCGAACATGGCGTGACGGTGCTGCCTGTCGATGTGAACGTCAGCCATTGGGATAATATTCTGGAGGATACGCTCGATATCCGACCGGCGCTGCGGCTCGGCTTCCGGCAGATCGACGGCTTTTCCAAACGGGATACCGAGCTCCTGATTGCAGACCGGCAGGAACCTTACCGCACCATTGAGGACATGCATCGACGGCTCCGGCTCGACCGCCGCGCCTTCACGCTTTTGGCCGATGCCGATGCCTTCGGCTCACTCGATATCGACCGCCGTGCAGCACTGTGGGCCGTGCGCCGTCTGCCCAATGACGAAACGCTGCCGCTTTTCCGTGCCGCCGCAACCAGCGAGCTGGCGGACGAGCCGCGCACGAAGCTTCCTGAAATGGCCGCATCCGAACATGTGATTGCCGATTACGAGACGACACGGCTCTCGCTGAAAGGGCATCCGCTGCAATATCTGCGCGAGGGACTGGCAGCGGAAGGCGTTTCCACCTGTCGCGCGGTGCAGGAAGGCGCCGACGGACGCCGCATGAAAGTGGCAGGCGTCGTCACCGTGCGCCAGCGCCCCGGCAGTGCCAAAGGCGTGGTTTTCCTCACCATCGAGGATGAAACCGGCATTGCCAATATTGTCGTCTGGGCGAAGATCATGAAAGCGTTTCGCCGCGAAGTGATGGGCGCGCGGTTGATCCATATCGAAGGCCGCATCCAGCGCAGCCCCGAAGGGGTCGTGCATCTGGTGGCGTCAAAGTTGCAGGACCGTTCGGCAGCATTGATCGAAATGAGCGGGCGCGAAACACAGCGCCTCGTCGCTCCATCCCAGACGGCTCATCATCCGCGCAATGTGAGGATTATGCCGAACTCACGCGACTTCCATTAGGATTCAGTTTCTGACGGCCTGCAAATGGCACACTTCTGCGCTTCCGGTGCTCATGTACCTTAAAGTAAATTCCGCTCCGGTTCTCGCAAACCACCATTTTCGGCACGTCATAAACTGAATCCGCGACGCCGCCCTTTTCGTTAATTCCACGCGCCAACGAACAACACCGCGCAATAATGCAGCGCCGCGCCCACCACGACAAAACCGTGCCAGATGGCATTCTGAAATCGCAAGCGCTCCCAGACATGGAAGATCACACCCAGCGAGTAGACCATACCACCGGCTGCAATCAGCCAGAAGACCGCAGGCGGCAGCGACTGCACCATCGTGTCATAGACCATCACCCCGCTCCAGCCGAGCGCCAGATAAAGCAAGATCGACAGCCGGTCGAAACGCCCCGGCATAAACAGTTTCAGCATGATGCCAATAAAAGCCACGCCCCAGACAAAGAGAAGCAACGGCAGCGCGCGATCCCCCATATGTACGGCGAAAGGCGTGTAAGTTCCGGCAATGAGAAGATAAATCGCCGAATGGTCGAAACGGCGCAGAAACCATTTGGTCGGCGAAACCGGCCAGATATTGTAGACGGCTGAAATTCCGAGCGCAGCCAGAAGGCTCGCGAGATAGACCCCCGACGAAATCGAGGTCGCCGCAGGCATGTTCGGCAGGAAATAAACCAGCATGGCAATAGCGCCAGCAAACGCCAACCCGACACCCAGCACATGGATGACGCCATCGGCCCACAGTTCGGCCCGGTCATATTTCCATTTGACTGGATGAGGCAGCCTTACATTCATAGAATTTCCCTGTCTTCGGTTCCAGAGCGCGTTTCGAACTGATTGAATCAGATCGGCGCTCTGGTCCTTTGTTTTAACGCGCATCTTTTCCGAAAACCGTTTCACACTTTTCGGGATGCGCTCTCAACAGGAAACTGCCATCACTTTGCAGCGTCAAGATGACAGTTGGTTGATACGAAATTATTGCGCTGCCGGTGTGTAGGAGGCCTGAACTGGCGCAACGCCGGGGAGCGGTGCTGCTCCGCCTTCCGGCAAGGACGCCGGTTGGATGGAAGCGGCTGCATCACGGGTCGGGCCCTTGCGCTTCCAGCTTCCGTCGAGGCCGGTTTCCTGCAACATTCCCTTGCGCTTGGCGTCGTAGTAATAGCCGCGCGCATAATAGCGAACTGCCTGGCTCTCATCGCCATCCGCCACCTTATAAGCGCCGGATAGATAACGAACCGCATATTTCAGATTGGTTTCCGCATCCAAAAGGCCCTTGGCCGATCCCGTATAGCCCATACCGCGCGCGGTCGGATGGCTGATCTGCATCAAGCCCCAATAGGGCCCGTTGCGCGCAGCCGGATTGAACCGGCTTTCGCGCTGCACCACCCGGCGTACAAGGCGCTCCGGCACGTCATAGGCAACGGAATATTTGGTGATCAGCGCATCGAGATTTTCGGGCGCATGATCCGGCGTCTCGAAAGCCATATTGGCCGCAACGGATGCCGGTGAAGCGGCGGCCTGCGCACCGGCATAGGCCATCATCGGTTCGGACTGGCCGCGAACGCCGGGAACAGGAACACGGGCAGGCAGGACCGGATCGGAAGGGTCGGTCACGGCTGCTACAGTCTGCGTTCCGGCAACCGCGCTTGCATCGGCGGTCGCCGTGCCTGCTGCGGATGCGGTCTGGCTGGATGCATCGGTCTGCGTAATCAGCGCCGTTTTCACCGGCTTGCCGTCATTGGTGGTGTTGCAGGCGCTGAGCACCACGGCACAACCGACAAGCACAAAGCCCTTGCGGACCAGATCAGCGGGAAAAGAAAGCGCGTGACGCATGAGCGGATCCGTTCTCAGGAATCGAAATCTTTTTCGATGCGTTTTTCAAGCTCGACCAAATCTTCGGGCAAAGGCAAACCAGCGGCCCGCAGCGCATTGAGCTTCTCGCGAACCGTTTCACGGATTTCATGAGCGTCTTGCGGCTGATTCACCATCTGCTCGAAAAGCAGTGCAATCTCTGCCTTGATGTCCTCGAATGCCATCCAGATCCTCTTGGCTTTACGGGAATCGGAACCCACCCGTTTCAGTCAATATTCTTTCGGTCGATGAGGATCATGTACCATGCAAAAGACGGCAAACGGAAGCGCTAAACGTCGGGGCTGCGCCAAAATGAATATTTCAAATGGTAACAAGAAGCTCCACGCACTCACATAATGCGCGACAGCATCGCATCTACAGCATTGAAATCGAAAGCAAAAATCCCAAAATCATCGAAGTCGAGACCACCATTTGGATCGAAGAGATAAATGCTCATCCAGACGAGCGCGATCACAAGCAAAATTGCCAGAACCATCAGAATCAAAAGGTGTCGTCCGAGCGCGGTCCTGCGACCCGCTCCTTCCGGCGGCGGCTTGGCCATGGTCAAATGCTGCCTTGTTCAATCGTCGTTAGTCGCGTTCAGCTCATCTGGTGGCGTGCCGTGTTCGGGCTCCGCCTGCAGATAGCCCTCGCGGACCAGCCATTTGCGCAGGATCAGCGTCGTCGCCTCGGTCTGGTTGAGACCGGGATGCCTTTCGGCAATGAAGCGCTCCAGAGCGTCGTGCACGTCATCGGGAAGATAGATGCTCATTCATGCTCCTCCACATGAAAAAATCAGACCACAGTCACGGACAGGGTGGCCACGCCGTCGACCTTGCCTTCAAGATGGTCGCCGCGCTTCACCGGCCCGACGCCCGCGGGCGTACCCGTAAAGATAAGATCACCGGGCTGCAGCTCAAAGAGCGAAGACAGGTAGGAAATGGTTTCCGCCACCTTCCAGATCATTTGGTTGAGATCGCCCGACTGGCGGGTTTCGCCATTGATGACCAGTGAAATCGCAGCCTTTTCCGGGTGGCCGACTTCCGACACCGGTACGATAGCCGAACAGGGGGCGGAATGGTCGAAAGCCTTGGCCACTTCCCAGGGACGTCCGGCCTTTTTGGCCACGGCTTGCAGGTCGCGGCGCGTCATGTCGATGCCGACGGCGTAGCCGTAAACATGGTCCAGCGCCTTTTCGACAGCAATGTCGGCGCCACCGGCCTTCAGCGCCACCACAAGCTCGATCTCATGATGCACGTCCTCGGTCTTCGACGGATAAGGAAAATCACCCCCTTCGATCACGAGGTTGTCCGGGTTCTTCTGGAAGAAGAACGGCGGGTTGCGGGTCGGATCGCCGCCCATTTCGATGGCATGATCGGCATAGTTCTGGCCCACGCAGTAAATGCGATGCACGGGAAAACGCGCGTCCGTTCCCTTCACAGGCAAAAATGGCTGCGGGGGCGGCGCAAAAACATAAGTCGTCATGGGGAACTATTCCGGTCGGAAACTGATGAAGCGAATTTTGTCATCATGCAGACGCAAGCGCGTCCTCGCAAGCCTTGAAAGGCGCAATTCCCCGTTATCGTGCGCCGGGCCTGACGACAAAATCCGCGTTGCGCGATTGCGCCACCACCAGTTCGGCATTGGGAATATCGTTGGAAAGGGCGCGGTTTCGGGCGGTTTCGGCATCGAAGCCGAAGCTGAGCCAGCGATTAATCAGGCGGCGTTCCAGTTCGGGAAAAGGAACATCCAGATAGATCGTCATGTCGAAAAAGGGAGCAAGCTGCGCCCATGGCTGCTGATCGAGCAACAGATAATTGCCTTCGACCAAAAGCACGCGGTGCTCCGGGCCGACCGCGGATGCCGCAGCACGGGAAAGCTCCAGAGAACGGTCAAAGACCGGGATGAAGATTTCGCCCTCAGCCTGTTTCAGACGCTGCAGCAACACCGCAAATCCGGCGCAATCGAAGGTGGATGGCGAGCCCTTGCGGCCCAGCAACCCGCGCTGGTCGAGAATCCCGTCATCGAGATGAAACCCGTCCATGGGAACGACGATGGACGGCGTGTCGTCACCCTTGTTGATAGCCTGGAACAGATAGTCGGAAATGGTCGATTTCCCGGCCCCCGGCGGGCCGGCAATGGCCACGATCAGGCGCCCCTCGGTGTCCGCCAGCCGCGCAAGAATTTCCGAAGGCAGGGCTTCGCGCTCAATAGGCGTCATGTCCGGTTTCCGTGATTCGTCCTGTCAGCTTATCAGAAGCTTAAGCCGTTTCCTTCGGGCTCATCGCACCGGTCATCAGGGCTACAGCGTCCGACATTGAATATTCCTTCGGGTCGATGACCGTCAGGCGACGTCCGAGCCGGTGAATATGGATGCGGTCGGCGACCTCGAACACATGCGGCATGTTGTGCGAGATGAGCACGATGGGCATGCCGCGCCGCTTCACGTCCTGAATGAGTTCCAGCACACGGCGCGATTCCTTGACGCCCAGTGCCGCCGTTGGCTCGTCCATGATGACCACCTTGGAGCCAAAGGCTGCGGCGCGCGCCACCGCAACGCCCTGACGCTGGCCGCCCGAAAGGGTTTCCACCGCCTGGCCGATGTTCTGGATCGTCATCAAGCCCAGCTCGGACAGTTTTTCGCGCGCGATCTTTTCCATCGCACCGCGATCCAGCATGCGGAACAGCGAGCCAAGCGGTCCCTTGCGGCGGATTTCACGGCCCAGAAACAGATTGTCGGCAATGGAAAGCGCGGGCGAAAGGGCAAGATTCTGATAGACAGTCTCGATACCGGCCTGCCGGGCTTCCATCGGGGAGTGGAAGCTGACCGGTTTGCCGTCGAGCAGGATTTCGCCCTCGTCCGGCTTGATCGCGCCGGAGAGCGCCTTGATGAGCGAGGACTTGCCCGCGCCATTGTCGCCGATAACCGCGAGGATCTCGCCCGGATACAGATCGAAATCGGCGTGATCGAGGGCGGTGACGCGACCATAGCGCTTGACCAGCCCCTTGGCGGAAAGAACAGGCGTAGTGTTCGTTTTCATGCGGCAGCCTTTCTGATCCACTGGTCGATGGCGACGGCGGCAATGATGAGAACGCCGATCAGCAGATAGGTCCATTGCGGATCGGTACCCCACAAGCGCAGCCCCAGCGAAAACACACCGACGATCAACGCGCCAAACATGGTGCCGAGAATGGAGCCACGTCCGCCGAAGAGCGAAATGCCGCCGATCACCACGGCGGTGATGGATTCGATATTGGCGAACTGGCCCGCTGTGGGTGAAACGGAACCGAGGCGGCCAATCATCGCCCAGCCCGCAAGCGCGCAGATGATGCCGGCCAGCACATAGACCGATATGAGGATCGGCTTGACCGAGACACCGGAAAGCTGTGCCGCTTCGGGATCGTCGCCAATGGCATAAACATACCGTCCCCAGGCGGTGTGGTTCAGCACATACCAGAACAGCAGAACCAAAAGCACCATGGCAATGACGCCATAGGTAAAGACGGCGCCGCCGATGCGGATGCTCTCGCCGAAGAATTGCAGGATTGGCGCCTCAGCCGTGATTTCCTGTGCTCTGATGGTCTCATTGGCCGAATAGAGGAAATTGGAGGCGAGGATAACCTGCCACATGCCGAGCGTCACGATGAAGGGTGGCAGGCGCACATAGGCCACCAGAAAGCCATTGATGAAGCCGCACAGCGCACCCGTGGCAAAGCCACAGAGAACGGAAAGTTCGGCGGGAAGACCGTAGCGGAAAGTGAACTGGCCCATCACCACCGATGACAGAACCATGATGGCACCGACAGAAAGATCGATACCTGCCGTTAAAATCACAAGCGTCTGCGCCACGGCGATGATGCCGGTGATGGCGACCTGTTGCAAGATGAGCGTCAATGCAAAGGCGGAGAAAAACTTTCCGCCAAGCGTGATGCCAAACATCAACAGCGACAGGACGAGCACGATCAGCGGCACCGCTGCGGGATTATGATGCAGGAAATTCCGCATCCGATAAAGCAGCGACTGGTCGCCCGTATCGAATGAGGCGACATCGGCCGCGCTCTGCGACAGCGTCTTTTCATAGTCCTGCATAGACGGTTTTTGTGCAGCGGAAGCCGCCTGTGGCTCACTCATGTCTGTCTCCTGCCCGCAGAAAGGGTCGGCAGATCTTCCGATCTGCCGGACCTGAACCCAAAGAGCCTATCAGCCCCAGCACTTGTCGAGTGCGGTCTTCGTGTCGATGGAAGGAACGCCGTCAACCGGCTTGTCGGTGACAAGCGACACGCCCGTATCGACAAAGTTCTTGCCTTCGGTCGGCTTCGGCTTTTCACCGGAGTCGGCGAATTTCTTGATCGCCTCGATGCCGAGCGCCGCCATCTGCAACGGATATTGCTGCGATGTCGCGCCGATAATGCCTTCCTGCACATTCTTGACGCCGGGGCAGCCGCCATCGATAGAGACGATCAGCACGTCCTTTTCGCGCCCGACAGCCTTCAGCGCTTCATAGGCACCAGCGGCGGCAGGTTCATTGATGGTGTGGACGACATTGATGTTCGGGTCCTTCTGGAGAAGGTTTTCCATCGCGCGGCGTCCGCCTTCTTCATTGCCATCGGTCAGATCGCGACCGGCAATACGCGGATCGTCCTCGTCACCAAGCTTGGTCTTGTCCTTCGGATCGATACCGAAGCCAGTGGCAAAGCCTTGATCGCGCAGCACATCAACGCTCGGCTGTGATGCCGTTAGATTGAGAAACGCCACATGCGCGTCCTTGGCCTTGTCTCCAAGCGTCGCCGCTGCCCATTTACCAACCAGTTCGCCAGCAAGGAAATTGTCAGTGGCAAAGGTCGCGTCAGCCGCGTCGGCAGGCTCCAGTGGCGTATCGAGCGCGATAATGAGCATACCCGCATCGCGCGCCTTCTGAAGCGACGGCACTATGCCCTTAGTGTCGGAAGCCGTGATGAGAATTCCCTTGGCCCCATCGGCGATGCAGGTTTCGACGGCCGCAACCTGACTTTCGGAATCTCCGTCGATCTTGCCCGCATAGGTCTTGAGATTGACGCCGAGCTCCTTGGCTTTGGCGATGGCGCCTTCCTTCATCTTGACGAAGAACGGATTGGTGTCGGTCTTGGTGATCAGGCACGCGCCGACATCGGCAGCATTGGCCGTGCCAGCAACGGGCAATGCAGCGCCAAGCGCGAAAGCAGCAAAAGCTGCCGACAGAACAGTCTTCTTCATGGACTCCTCCCAGATTGAAACCGGTCCTTTTCCCCCGGCAGGGCAGAAGCAAAACACGGCTTTATAGGAGAGTCAATTAATAAATCCACTTGATTTATTAATATGCTGTGTCACTCTGAAAGACGGAGGAGAGAGGACCGATAAAGGAAAGCGGCAGACTGGTCGTTTCATTGCGGTCTATCTTAAGCATTTGTTTTTATTTCCTATCCCTTGCAAAGAGGGCTTTTTCTCCTTCGACGGTTGGTTTAGGAATTCCGGCATTCCATGGCTGCGTTTCAAGATTGCATTCCATGGCACGGAATCTGGGAGAGGCTATGGTCAGGCATAAAGTTGAAAGCGAACCAGACAACGGGCCTGCCGATATGCCTTCCGGCACACTGTCAGGCGCCCTTTCTGGCCCCCTTTCCGGCACACCGGGACCTGCCATGCTGAAATTCACCGGACCCGGCGCGAGCGTCAATCGCGGTTCAAACCAGATCGGTGTGCGGGCCTATAATGAGCGGCTAGTTCTCGCACTCGTGCGCCGGCACGGCCAGCTTGCCCGCGCCGACATTGCGCGTCTGACCGGACTTTCGGCGCAGACGGTTTCCGTCATCATCCGTGCGCTGGAAAAAGACGGCCTCATCACGCAGGGTGAACGGGTTCGTGGCCGTGTCGGCCAGCCCTCCATGCCGATGCGCCTTGCCGCCGACGGAGTTTTCTCCTTCGGCCTCAAGATTGGACGGCGCAGCGCGGAAATCATCCTGATGGATTTTCTGGGCGCGATCCGCGAGCGCCAGCACATCACCTATCGCTGGCCCGTGCCGGGCGAAATCCGCCGCTTCACCCTCGACAGCATCAACGCTTTCACGGCAGCGCTCGAACCGGCCAAGCGCGACCGCATTGCAGGGCTCGGAATCGCACTGCCATTTGAATTGTGGAACTGGGTCGAGGAAGTGGGCGCACCAGCCGAAGATTTGGATGCCTGGCTCGGCGCCGATCTGGTCGGCGATTTCGCCAAGTCGTTTTCGTTTCCTGTCTTCGTGCAGAATGACGGAACCGCAGCTTGTGGCGCTGAACTGACCTTCGGTCGCGGGCCTGAGTTCACTGACTTCGTTTATTTCTTCATCGGATCGTTCATCGGCGGCGGCGTGGTGCTGAACAACACGCTCTATCCGGGCCGCACCGGCAACGCGGGCGCGCTCGGCTCCATGCCCATGCGCATGCGCGGCACGTGGGAACGCGGTGAAACCTTGCAGCTCATCGACACCGCCTCGCTGTTCGTCCTCGAGCGCATGTTGCAGGAGCGGCATCTGCAATCCGACGATCTGTGGCTGTCACCGGAAAACTGGCGCAACTTCGGCACTCCGCTCGACGAATGGGTGGCGCTTGCCGCACGCGGGCTGGCGCATGCGGCAGTGGCAGCCGCCTCGGTGATCGACTTTCCAGCCGCCGTCATCGACGGCTGGCTGCCGGGCAATGTGCGGCACCGCATCGTGGAGGCAACCCGCGTGGAACTCTCATGTCTCGACCTGCAAGGCTTGCGCGCGCCGGAAATCATCGAGGGCAAGGTCGGTGTTCATGCCAAGGCGATGGGCGCGGCAAGCCTGCCGCTTTCCAACCGCTATCTGTTCGACCAGAGCGTGCTGTTCAAGGATGCAGGATAGCTCCCTTGATCGCCTTGTCGATATCTTTCTTGGGACCATAAAGCGCAAGGCCGACCAGATCGGGCGCGTCGGCATTTTCGGCCTTGAACACGGCACGGTTGGCGACGTCATGTCCGGTCTCGAACATGGCCCGCACATAGGGCGCACGGATGAGATCGCGCTGGATTGATTGCTGCCAGGCCCGTTGGAGGACGTCCGGTGTCGCGGAGAATATCAATATCGGCTGGCCGAACAGGCAAGTATGCTTGCGGCCTGCCGCATCTTCATATGGGTCGCCCATCGCCTGTGGAACAGCGCTGGAGACGCCGGTTGCAATAAAGGCAGTCACGTTGAGCTTCTGCCAGACGGGCAGATCGTGCAGGACGATAATGGCTACTTTTGTCTCGAAAATCATCGGTGCTTCCTCTTTTCGAGAGAAGACCTAGCTCTTTCCGGCTGCAATTTCTGGAACGTTTGTGCGTCCCCGGCGATAGGCGGCGGGCGTCATGCCATAGGCGCGGCGGAACCAGCGCCCCATATGGCTCTGGTCGGCAAATCCGCTGAGCGCTGCGGCATCCGCTGGCGCTACTTTCTCGCGCAACAGCCGCCGCGCTTCTGCCAGGCGTAACTGCACGAGACAGGCGTGCGGCGAGGTGCCGTACTCGCGCCGGAACCCGCGTGAAAGCTGGAAGCGGTCGGCAGCCCCCACCGCTTCCGCCAGTTCATCGAGGCCGAACTCCTCGTCGAAGCGCGCCCGCAGATAGTCCATCGCGCGGGCTGCAACCGGATGCGGAGCCACCCCTTTTTCTGTCGCCTCCTGCCCAAGATGCCGGGCAAGATGGTTCGTCACCTGGTCGCGACTGTCCTCGATCATCAGGCGCGGGGCTTCAAGGAAGATTGCCTCGCAGGCGCGGGCGACCGCCTGAAACAACAGCCCGTCATCGGCGAGCGTCTCGCGAAAGCCGATATGCGCGTCATTGCCGCCCATCGCGCTTCTCACCAGCGCTTGCGGCATATAGAGCATGTTATAGGCAAAACCATCCGCCGCGACCGCCTGCCCGTCATGGCGTTCGCCCGGCTCGATGAGAATCACGCGCCCCGGCGTACTCTGCCGCCGCCTGCCACGGCAGAAAAAATCCTGTACCCCCGCATGGGTCACGCCGACGAGCCATTCGTCATGGAAATGCATGTCATAGGCGTGACTGTGGAAACGCGCCGCCACGGCTTCCAGGCCGGTGGCGTCGTCGCGTTTCAACCGCATCACATCGCGCGGGCCATTGATAGGGCTGACATTGTCGGTCATGACGGAATTTGTAGCACGGCCAGCGACAAACACACGCTTTGTTATTTTCAATCAATAAGTTTGATATAGAACGGTCTTAAAACCGTTCTATCTGTTTGTTTCCACGCAGTTTCGCACGGAAAACCGCTTCGCACTTTTCCTGAAACTGCTTATGTTGTCTTGCAATGACCGCAAATGCCGACAAGGTGTACCGTACCAACTGATTGAATCAACCGGGAAAACCATGACCGTAACGACAATCGCGACCACGCCATACCAGGACCAGCAGCCGGGAACTTCGGGCCTGCGCAAGAAGGTTCCGGTTTTCCAGCAGCCTAATTACGCTGAAAACTTCATCCAGTCGGTTTTCGATGTGCTGGAAGGTTTTGCCGGCAAGACGCTCGTGGTCGGCGGCGACGGACGCTATTATAACCGCGAAGTCATCCAGAAGCTCATCAAGATCGCCGCCGCCAATGGCTTCGGGCGTATCATGGTGGGTCAGGGCGGCATTCTTTCGACGCCTGCCGCCTCCAACATGATCCGCAAGTACAAGGCTTTCGGCGGCATGGTGCTTTCTGCAAGCCACAATCCCGGCGGGCCGAACGAGGATTTCGGCATCAAGTATAATATCGGCAATGGCGGACCCGCGCCGGAAAAGATCACCGAGGCGATCTTCGCCCGTTCCAAGGTGATCGACCAATACCGAATCGCCGATGTGGCCGACGTCGATATCGACGCGATCGGCACAAGCCGGATCGGCGACACCGAAGTCGTCATTTTCGATCCCGTTACCGATTATGCCGAATTGATGGAACGCCTGTTCGACTTCGATGCTATCCGCACCATGATCAAGGGCGGGTTCCGCATGAAGTTCGACGCGATGCATGCCGTAACCGGGCCTTATGCCAAGGAAATATTCGAGCGCCGTCTCGGCGCGCCGGAAGGAAGCGTCGTCAATTTCGTGCCCCTGCCCGACTTCGGCGGCCATCACCCGGACCCGAACCTCGTCTATGCCAAGGATCTCTACGATCTGCTGATGTCCGACGATGCGCCGGATTTTGGTGCGGCTTCCGATGGCGACGGCGACCGCAACCTCATCATCGGGCGCGGCATCTTTGTCACGCCATCCGATTCGCTTGCGATGCTCGCCGCCAATGCGCATCTCGCGCCGGGTTACAAGGACGGCATCAAGGGCATCGCCCGCTCCATGCCGACCAGCGCCGCCGCCGACCGCGTGGCGGACAAGCTCGGCATCGGCATGTATGAAACGCCGACAGGCTGGAAGTTCTTCGGTAACCTGCTCGATAACGGCAAGGTCACGATCTGCGGCGAGGAAAGCTCCGGCACCGGCTCTGATCATGTCCGCGAGAAGGATGGCCTTTGGGCGGTTCTGCTCTGGCTCAATATTCTGGCGGTGCGCAAGCAAAGTGTGAAAGACATCGTCGAGGAACACTGGGCGCGTTTCGGGCGCAACTATTACACCCGTCACGACTATGAAGCTGTCGATTCGGATATCGCCAGACAACTGGTGTCCGACCTGCGCGGCAAGCTTGCAAGCCTGCCCGGCACGACCGTCAACGGTCTCACAATCGAGAAGGCCGATGACTTCGCCTATCACGATCCGGTCGACGGCTCGATCAGCGAACATCAGGGTATCCGCATCTATTTTCCAGATGGCGGTCGTGTGGTGCTGCGCCTGTCCGGCACGGGTACGTCCGGCGCGACCATCCGCATCTATATCGAGCGCTACGAGGCTGATATAGCCCGACACAATCTCGACACGCAGCAAACGCTGGCCCCATTCATCGAAGCGGCAGAACAGATTGCCGAGGTGAAAAAACGCAGCGGACGGACTGAGCCAAGTGTTATCACCTGACAAAGAAAAAAGGGCCGGAAACGGCCCTTCTTTCATTCAAAGACAATCGCCGGAGCGGGCCTGCCTGCTCCTTTGCCGCCCTTCATGTTTTCCCAGACTCTGCGGGCAATCTCGCGATAGATTTTCGCATGTTCGCTATCCGGTTCCTTGACGGTGATCGGCGTGCCCGCGTCTGAATAGGCACGCACATCCATATGCAGCGGCACTTCACCCAGGAACGGCACGTCGAGGCGTTCCGCTTCCCTGCGCGCGCCGCCATTGCCGAAAATATCGTAGCGTGCGCCGGTGTCGGGGGCGATGAAATAGCTCATATTCTCGACGATGCCGAGAAGTGGCACATCCACCTTGCGGAACATGTTCAAGCCCTTGCGCGCATCGATCAGCGCCAGATCCTGCGGTGTTGAAACGACAACAGCGCCCGCCAGCGGCACCTGCTGCGCCATGGTGAGTTGTGCGTCACCGGTGCCGGGCGGCATGTCGACCACCAGAACGTCGAGTTCGCCCCAGGCGACTTCGCGAAGCATCTGCGTCAGCGCCGACATGACCATCGGGCCGCGCCAGATCATCGGCGTTTCCTCATCCACCATGAAGCCCATGGACATGACCTTGATGCCGTAATTCTCCATCGGCTTCAGGATGCGGCCCTCGACCGTTTCCGGACGGCCGGAAAGGCCAAGCAGGCGGGGCATGGATGGCCCGTAAATATCGGCATCTAGAATGCCAACCTTCAGCCCGTTGGCCGCAAGACCGAGCGCCAGATTGACCGCCGTGGTTGACTTGCCGACGCCGCCCTTGCCCGATGCAACGGCAATGATCGCGCCAACGCCCGGAATGCCGGGTTTCGTCGCCGCACGCGGCGGTGGCGAAGGATGGCGATGCTGTGCCGGTGCGGCGGCGGGTCGAGCCTGATGGCTGGATTGCGGCTTCGGCGCTGGTGGCGCATCGTCGCTGGTACGTCCGCCCTTCTTTTCGGCGGTGAGCGTGACCAGCGCGCCGGTAACGCCCGGAATTTCCTTCACTGCCTTTTCAGCGGCCAGCCGCATCGGTTCAAGCGCATCGGCGCGCTCGGCAGGAACCGTGATGGAGAAGAAGACCTTGCCGTCAGCAATAAAGATATCCGACACCAGTCCGAGCGACACAACATCGCTTTCGAAATCCGGTCCCGTCACGGCCTTCAGCCGTTCCTGAACCTGTTCGCGTGTTACGCTTGTCATTTCGATTCCCTTGATTAGGGAGCAAGAAGGGCATGTTCAGCGTGGCGAACACCGTCTCCTTAACTGCCTATTCCCATATTCCCTTACTGCCTTATTCCCTTTTCATCAAAAGGCCAATGCCCGTCTTGAGCCGCGTCAGGCTGCCTCCTCGTCACAGGCTGCACCTTCAGGACGATGACCCATCAGGTAGAGCGCACAGGTCGTGCGCAGCATGGAGGCGAAGTTCGGGATTGCACCATTGGCCTGAAGCGCTTCATCGTAAAGCGTCGAGATGAAGCGTGGCGTCGTCAGGTTCTGGCTAGCTGCGATCTCGTCCAGCAGACGCCAGAAGGTAGCCTCCAGCTGAATGCTGGTGGAATGGCCGCCTATGCGCACGGAGCGGTTGATCGGCCGGTAGCCTTCCGGGTCCTGCTCGGCGAAAACCTTGCACATGGGTTTCTCCATTCTTCAGAGCGCAGTTCAATCCGACTGGATCCAATCGACGCTCTAACGTCTTTTACTTCGAGCATAATTTTGTCGACCCTCGTCTCACAGCGGTCGGATTATGCTCTAAGAGCATGAACGTCGCTGTGGTAGCCAATTGCCACCACACCGTCGCTTTTTTCTTCATAATCGACAACCAGCAAAGCAATCGCAAGCCGCTTTTGAAGAAGCGGCAAAAGAAACAGGAGTAGCTTGTGGCTAAAGCCATTCATTCGATGATCCGCGTTCTCGACGAGGAAAAATCCGTTTCCTTCTACAACCGGGCTTTTGGCCTCGATATTGCCGAACGCATCGATTTTGAAACCTTCACGCTGATCTATCTGCGCAATGCCGATGCCGATTTCGAAGTCGAGCTGACGGTCAACAAGGGGCGCACGGAACCTTACGATCTGGGTGATGGTTATGGTCATCTGGCCGTCGTGGTCGAGGACGTCGATGCCGAACATGCCCGCTTCACCGAACTTGGCTTCAAGGTCGGAAAGCTCGTCGATTTCAAGAATGACGGCGTGCAGCTCGCCCGCTTCTTCTTCGCAGAAGACCCGGACGGTTACAAAATCGAGGTTCTGCAACGCGGCGGACGTTACCGGTAAACCCTTCTCTATCGTCTTTCATCACCGGGATCCCGGCTGCTGGAAAACAGAAACGGCGCGACCAATTCGCGCCGTTTCTGTTTGATGCTTGGCAAAGACGGTTCGCATAGGCTAGGTAAATTCGGCTTGAATGGAGAAGCTTTGAGTTGAAGATGAGCATCGGCCAATATCGGATGTCTCTGGCGATACGCGTCCTTAGCGTATTCGCCTTGATGTTCATCGCCTTTGCGCACAAACCCATCGATTTCAATGCGCCCGACAGCTACCAGCTTGCCCAGTATCAATTGCCTGATGGCACTTATCCCGTACTCTGCATCGGTGATCATGGTTCCGATCCGGGCCATCAGGGGCACGACGAGCATCTAAGCAACACCAGTTGCGAAGCTTGCCGGATTTCATCAGCCTTCCTGTGTCCTGCCCCCGCCGGTTCTACTGGTGCTGCCCCGCATGTCGCCATGGCAGACGGCATCGTGCCGCCGCAACCGATCCTGCAGCACAACACCTACCCGCCATCGGCACCGCCGCAAGCGCCGCCTCTCGCCTGAATAATATCGTTTAAGCGAATGCGTTCCTTCAACCGCATTCGGCAACGAAACGCGCCTGAACTTTGTTTCGGCGTGCCTTCCAACGATTATTCAGGTTTAACACAATGAAGAACTATCGTATTTTCGCCTCGGCCATCTCTATTCTCGCGCTTTGCGCCTCTGCCGGCATGGCCAATGCCCATTCCTCCCTCGGCCAGAGCGAAGCCAAGGCGGGCAGCTTCTACAAGGCAACTTTCCGCATTCCACACGGCTGCGACGGCAAGGCCACGACCGAAGTTAAGATCGAGCTTCCCGAAGGCTTCATTTCCGCTCAGCCGCAGGTCAAGGCGGGCTGGAAGATCGAGACAGTCAAGGGCGATTACGCACAGAGCTACAAGGTGCACGGCAAGGATGTCACTTCCGGCATCCGCGAAGTTCGCTTCACCGACGGCGACCTGCCCGGCGACTTTTATGATGAATTCACCGTGGTCGGCCAACTTGCCAAATTCGACAAGGATACGATACTTGCATTTCCTGTGACTCAGCTTTGCGGAAGCGACGCCTCGGTTGCCTGGACCGATATTCCCAAAGATGGCCAGAATCCGCACGATCTTGCGCATCCTGCA
The DNA here is from genome assembly GCF_006345815.1 of Ochrobactrum sp. CGA5. Lineage (GTDB taxonomy): Bacteria > Pseudomonadota > Alphaproteobacteria > Rhizobiales > Rhizobiaceae > Brucella. The sequence goes on from NZ_VCIG01000009.1 coordinate 84,275, forward strand.
CCACAACTGCTGGTGAAGACCGCGGACGCCGACGATGATCATGGCGGACATGATGGGCATGGCAAGATGGGTCATGCTTCCATGAGCGCAGCAACGCCGACGAAACTGGGCGATCTGGAAATCACCGTGCCTTCGGTGCGCGCCATGGTTCCCGGTTCCAAGGTTGCAGGCGGTTTCCTGACCATCGTCAATGACGGCAAGGATGATGACAAACTCGTTGCCGCCACGACTGACGGCGTCAAGCGCGTCGAAATCCATGAGATGTCGATGCAGGACGACGTGATGAAGATGCGTCAGCTTGAAGGCGGTCTGGATATTCCGGCAGGCAAGAAGGTTGAGCTGAAGTCCGGCGGCTATCACCTCATGTTCATTCAGCCAGAGAAGCCATATAAGGAAGGCGAGACCGTTCCTGTCACGCTGGAATTCCAAAAGGCCGGCAAGGTGACAATCGATTTCCCCGTCACGTCCCAAAGCGGTCAGAAGGACGAAGACCATTCGGGTCATTAGAGTGCCGTGCGTCCTTTCGGGCGCGCAAATAACGCTCTACCCTTATTAAACTACGCATCGTGCTTTCCGAAAATCGACCCGATTTTCGGGCCGACGCAGTAAAGCAGGCCAAGAGCATTCCCGGTAAACCGCGCACGGCCTGCGCGGTTTCGGGAAATGCATCAAAGCTCGCGCACAAAGGCCTGCTCCGTTAGCAAAGGGGCGGATGATCGCGTCCTCTCTCCTTCGCGCATTATGCGCCCGTTTGCCGCAACCGCTGCTCCCCCACAGCGGTTGCGTTCCTCATTAAATGCTGTAAACATGAGTATTGTTGTCTAGAATTGTTCCAAACAATTGAAATCTAATAAGATTTTAAACTTGAGTAATTGACTCTAGATAGTTTTCCATGCTTCTATGCATGGTGCAAATTCACAACCTTTGATGTCTGGGCCTTGAACCCTTTCGATTGGAGGACCCTATGATTGGTCTCGGCGAATGCCGGTCCGCAAATGTCGACGGCCTGCCCTGGCAGCTCGGTCTCTTGCCGACCGGATATTGCAATGTGCGGAGGGAAACTGAACGCCCCTCGGCAGGAATGCAGGGTTCACGCCCCGCGCGCACGTCTTCATGTCGAACCTTCTGCGGGAGACGAACATGAACATGCGTATATCCCAACTGAACGGTGCCAACAGTGCGGGCTATTTCGATCGCCTGCCGGAGAAGCTGGTGCTGGAAGGTTATCGCCGCTGGACCGCGGGTTTCGAGACAGGCTCAATCGTCCCATGGGAAATGACCTGGGGCCTCTATTCGGAGCTGCTTGGGCCTTCGGAAGCAAAGCGCGCCGTGGGTGAGCTCTCGCATTTCATCCGCGTTTTGCGCCATTGCGCCAGTTGTCAGTTGCGCGCTTTCCCTTTCGACTCTCACCATGTCTGTCGTGAGGAATGCCTTACGCTGGGGCTGATTTCCGGCATCCAGAATCAGGATGGGCTGCTGCTCGATACCTGCCTTGAAGCCATTGCCTGTCATCGCCGCTGCGACGATGTGGCAGGGGCGGCTCGCAATTTTGCCGACACGCTGGCTGATTTCGGCCAGACTTTGTTGCCAATACCGATCCATGCCATCGACAGCGCTTTGAATTTTACGCCGCGCGCGACTTTTCACTGACCGGCCCCTGACCGGCACCAGATCCGCCCCTAGCCGGAAAAGTCACAGCGTTTTGCAAATGAATGTGATTCCAGATTTCAAGCCGCTGTCCTGCGGCGCAAGGAGATAGAAATGCAGGCCAGAACCGAACGACGCCTCGGCATTGCCGCCGCCCTCGTCCTGACCGCAGGAGCTTTTGTCATGCCGGGCGTATCCACCCAGATCGTGCAGAACGATGTTGCGCCGCAGGACCAGGTTCATATGGCCGCGGCAGGAAATCTGCGCGCCGAGCTGAGCCACTTCATCAATCTCGACGAAGCCATGCTGAAGTCGGTGCGCTACGAATAATCGTATCGGATCTGATACAAAAAGGCCGCGCCAGATCAGGTTCGGCCCTTTTTAAGGCAGCAAACCAAATACTTACCCCACGATGATCGGCGCCTTGCCCTGCACGCGGTTGTAAAGATCAATAATGTCCTGATTCATCAGGCGGATACAGCCGGATGACATGGATTGGCCGATCGACCACCACTCCGGCGAACCGTGGATGCGATAGCCGGTGTCGCGGCCATTCTGGAAAATATAGAGCGCACGCGCGCCCAGCGGGTTCTGCGGACCGGGTTCCTGACCGTTGCGGTATTTTGCCAGTTCCGGCTTGCGCTGGATCATTTCCGGCGGAGGCGTCCAGACCGGCCATTGCTTCTTGTATTGGACGTTGGCCGTGCCCGACCATTCAAAACCCGCCTTGCCGATGCCGATGCCATAGCGCAGCGCTTCTCCGCCCGGCAGAACGTAGTAGAGAAGATGGTCCTTGAGGCTGACGACGATCGTTCCCGGCGCCTGCCCTGTCGGGTCCGGCACGATCTGACGGCGGAACTGCTTCGGCACCTTCTGGTACGGAATCGCGGGCAATGAATACGGCCCCTCCTGCACGGCGGCATACATGACGTCCGGCGTCGTGATATCGCGGTCGACGCTGATCTGGGGACGCATCGGCGTAATCCCACCGGTCGACATCGGATCGACATTCATCTGGAAGGCCGACATATCCATCGTTTGATTACAACCGGCGGCACCAGTGAGGAGGACAGCTCCGGTGCCAAAAAGGAAGCGGCGGCGGCTCGGATCGTCAATGAACTTGGTCATGCAAATTACCCGCACTCAAGGGTGGCAACACAGCCGTCAAGCGACCGTCATACTCAAAAGCAATTTGCGTTCTTATGGTTGAAGAACAGTTAAGCAACTCGCGTAAACGTCCCTGAAAATACCGCTTGAAAGCATAAATTGCATCGATTGCGACAATTCAATCGATTTAAGTACGGGCGAAAATGTGTCGAGCATGTGTAATAGGTGGCATTAAAAGGGAAGAATCACGTCTTTTTCACGGCGGAACAACTACTGATTGTCACAACAATGGAAAGACCGGGTCGCACCGCCCGGCCTTGATGAACGGCCTTAATGAAGGGATCAGTAGTCTTTTTCGTAGAAGATGCCGCCGCTGGAATCGCCTTCGGCACCGAGCGCGCCCTTGGCTTTCAGATTCTTGGTGATATCGAGATTGATGGTGCCCTTGGTCGAGCCGCCTGATCCTGCTTCCACGCCCAGATAGATATTGTCGCGGATATAGCGACCGGCGCGAACTGCTGTCTGCCCCTTGTCATCCGTCACGACATCAAGATCGTCGAGACCTGTACCGGCACGCAGCTTGTTCATCAGCGAGTTGTCAGAACCGCCTGCAAGTTCTGCCGCCGCAGCAGCAAGCTGCGCGATCTGGAACGCTGACAATTCGCCGATGGACCGCTTGAAGATGAGCTGCGCCAGCACTTCATCCTGCGGCAATTCCGGCGTTGAGGAAAACTGGATGTCGAGATTGTCGACCGTACCCCTCACCGTCACGATAGCGGTAATTTCATTGCCTTCTGAACGGGCGACGAAGTTGAGCTGCGGATTGAGATCGCCAACCAGCGTGACATTGCCTTCATCGAAGGTGATACGCTGGCCGAGAATGCCGATGCGACCGCGGATCATGTCGAAGGCCCCGACCGGCTTAATGTCGGTGACCGGTCCGGTCAGGCGAAGACGTCCGCCCAGTTCCGTATCCAGCCCACGACCACGCACGAAAATCTGATTGGGCGCATTAACGAGAACGTCGAGGCGCGGCACCGTCGGGCGTGCTGTTGGCGTCGGCACCTTGCTACGACGCGTTTCAACCTTGGCCCGGTCAAGCGTCACCTGAACGTTTTTCGGCGTATTCTTGTGGCGAACAGGCACATAGGCTGCGCCGCCACCGAGATTTTCCGGGACCGAGATTTCCGCCCTGTCGACATCGATGCGCCCCGAAATCAGCGGATCGCGCATCAGCGGCCCGTTGATCGTGATCCCGCCATCGACCGTCGCCACGACCAGCTTGCCGTCGGCATAACGGGCACGATTGAGCTTGATCTCGATATTGGCCGGGAAGTTCGCTTCAGCATTGGTTGAAATCGTACCGCTGGCGGAAACCGATCCGCCACTGCCCAGTGCGGCATTGACCTGACGCAGCGTGACAGTTTCGCCATCCAGGCTGCCCATGACATTGATGTTGTTCAGGCGGACATTAGTGTCGGGATCGAAAAAGGTTGCGCCATTGGTGGAGAACATGCCGCGCAATTGCGGCCGGTCGAAGCCACCCGAAACACTGGCCGTCAGCGTCAGTGTACCGTTTGCCTGCGCACCGCGATCTGCCAGGAAACGGTTCGCGAGTGCCAGCGGAATGCTGCCATTGACATTGACCCCAAGCCCCTGCCCCGAGAACGGCACCTTGCCATTGGCTGTGACGTTGAGACCACCTGGTCCGTCGACAGTCAGCGACGAAAAATCAATGGCCATGGCCGCATAGCTGCCGGCGGCCTGCAACGTAAGCGGCGCAAGTCCGTTATCGCGCAGCGGCTTGGCCGCAAGGCCGTTGCCACGCAGACTGAAGGCTGCTGCAGGATTGGTGAGTGGTCCCGTGACACGCGCCGTGCCGGTCACGTTACCGGCAAGATCCTGTCCCTTGACGACGCCATTCAGTGCCGTCAGCGGAAGATTGGCGAGATTAACGTCAACGGCCAGATCACCCTTATCGAGCGGCACGCTGCCATTGGCGCGGACATCGATGCCGTTGCCATTTTGGGCACCTCCGGTCACATGCGCATCGACATTGAGCCGGTTATCAGCCGAAGTGCCCTTGGCATCGGCATTGAGAGCCGCAATGCCTTGCTTTTTAAGTTCGGCTGCCGTCACGCCCCGTGCATTCATGTCGAAGGCGACATTGGGCGCCTGCTTCGTACCGGTGATGCGGGCCGTACCGTTGACCGTTCCGCCAAGCCCCAGCTCAGGCTTGAACGTATTGGCGAGAGCCAGCGGCAGATTGGAAAGAGCAACCGAAAGATCAAGGCGACCATCGACCACGCCATTGACCTTGACCTGACCGGCGCTGGCATCAGCGCCCGTATTGATGATGATATCCCCTAAGGAGATTTCCTCGCCCTTCATGGAAATGATGGCGGGCGCGGCAAGATTGGCGCCAAGTGTGCCCTGCTTCACATGAGCAGAGGCAAGCCCCAGTTCAAAACCACCATCCTTCGGCTCAAGCGAACCGGTGGCACTGGCGACCGTGCCTGTTTTCAGCTTGGTCTCGGCAGTGAAATCGGTTTTCGAGCCGGTCGCATTGGCCGTGGCGTCTAAGCTGTCAATACCGAACGTGCCAACCATGAGGTCGCGTGCTGCAGCATTGCCATCGACCACCGGAACCCCGAACAGGTCTTTCGCCGTCAGGGCAATGTCAGCCGATGTGATGCGATTGCCATTGACGTTGATATCCTTGGCATTGGCGGTGACCGAGGCATTCTGGCGACCGTCATTGGCGTCAAGCTTAATGTCGGCACTGGCGGCTCCGGTTGCCTCTGCCAGCGCGAGGGCCGCAGCCGTGGAAATATCCGGCGCGTCGAGCTTCAGCGCACCGGTGAAGAGACCTTTCGCGGTCTGGGTTACATTGCCGGCAAGATGCGCGCCGCCTGCATTGAAGACCAGATCAGTGAGACGTTTTTCGTCATTGACGATATCAATCAGCGTTCCGAGATCGATGCGCTGGCCATTGAGGAACGCGCTGCCAGCAAGCTTGCCGGAAAGAGCTGCGCCTGTTTTTGCATTGCCGTCGAGCATGGCATTGAAATCAAGCCCCCCGTCGGAAAGCGCGCGCCCGGCCAGAGTGCCTTGCGGCGCATCGGCGCGCAATGCCAGTGCGATCAGCTTATCGTCACCGCGCGCGCTGCCCTTGACGGTCATACGGCCCGATGCCTGATCCGAAAGCAGCTTGAGATCGGACAGCATGACGCCAAAGTCGAAACTTGCCTTATCGGAAGCGAATGAACCATTGGCGGTGATCTGGCTCAGCTCGTTGCCGATGCGGAAATCACGCGCTGAAAAACCTTGTGCGCTGCGGCCAAGCGCACCGCTGAGATTGACGGCACCATCAAGAATGCGGTCAACGGCTTCCGTACCGGTGCGCATGTTCTGCGCCGTACCATTGAGGTCGAGTTGGAATGCGCCGCTGATCGGGCGAACAATGCCATTGGCGTTTACATCAATACTGCCTGCGAGGTTGCGGTCTGCCAGGGCGCCGAACGGCGCAAGGCTTGCCACCTTGGCGGCGATATTGCCGTTGAAGGCAAAGTCATCAATATTGCCCTTGAGATCGAGGCTAAGGCCGTTGCCGGCAATATTGGCCCGTGCAAGCTCAACCGGCGAACCGGCGCGCCATGAGCCGTCGATGGCAACATCAATCTTGTTTCCAAGCGCCTCGGCGATCTCCGCACGTTTCGCCGAAATGCCATCCATCCCGCCATTGACCTTGAAGGTGATATGGCGGTTGACGGCATCATTAAGGCTTTCAGCAACGCCGCCCATATCGAGCGCGATAGTTTTGGCGGAAATGGTCGCATTCCTGAGACCGGCAATGGCAAGAGTTCCCGTCCAGTCATTGGTCGGGCGATCACCGTAAGCGATCTTGAATTCTGCATTGTCGATATAGGTTTCAGCGCCCTTGACCGGCAGAAGAACGCGGCCCTTGCTCTCATCGGCAACAGAAGCGTCGATGCGCAGCCTGTTCAGGAAGCGATCATTGCCGGTTTCGGCGGATGCCTTCAGTTTCAAGGCGGCAGTGTTCAGCACCAGATCGTCAAGGCGGAAACCGCCTGCATCCTTGAGGAAGCCGTCGGCGGACAGTGTGGTTTCGGCACCGAAAAAATCGCGGAAGACCGGTGGCACGAGAACCGCGATCGGGCCATTGAAGCGGGCGGAGAAGAGGCGCCCGCCATCGGGCGCCTGACCTTGCCTGTTAAGCGCGAATTCGCCAGTCAGCGTGCGGCTACCATTGGTGTCGAGCGCCAGATCGACCTTCAATTCGTCGAGGGGGCCAGCGCCGGTCAAAGTGAGATTGACCGGAGGACGGCCATCGATGTTCAACAGGTTGGCGACAATGCCGTTGGCCGGTTCCGAGACTTTAAGGTCGAGATCGACCTTCTGGTCGGCATTGGCGTAGGCCGCGCGAAGAGCGAAACTTCCGCCCGGACCGTCAAGACGCTTGATGTCGAAATTGGAAACCAGTGAACCGTCGGCCAGCGACAGACTGCCATTGGCCGACACTTCCGATTCGAGACCGAAAATTTCCGGTCCGAAATGCAGGCGCGCAATGGTGAGCTGGTCAAGATTGATCGAAACCGGCAGCTCCGGCAGGCTGAACGTCGACGACTCCGGCGACGGCAAGCTATTGTCGGGCAATGGCTTGCGGATAATGTCGATGCGCTCAGCGGCCAGCGACTGAATGCTGAGACGGCCAACGAGCAGCGCGGTACGGCTCCAATTGAGCTTGGCGTTCTCGACACGCAGCCAGACGCCTTCGCGGTCTGCAATGGTGATCGAGCTGACGGTCGCTTCCGAAGACAGCACACCGCTGATGCCGGAAATGGAAATGCGACGGTTCGGCGCGGAAAGCTGGCTTTCCACAAAAGACAGGAAATAGGATTTTTCTTCTTCAGGCTGCGCCTGAGGCTCCGAACTGCCCGACTCCTGTGCCCCCGTGTTTATCTGAGCATGGGCTGTCACAGGTGTGTCCTGTTCCGGCCAGCCGAAAATGACTGCCGTAACGGCGAAAGCGACAAAGGCTATGATTGCGAGAAATCTGGTCAAAACGCCTGTCCTATACCGACGTACAAGCCATAGCTCGGATCACCCGAGCGGCGGTTGAGCGGAACGGCGACATCAAGGCGGATCGGTCCGAGACCGGTCAGATAGCGTAGACCGCCACCGACACCGACACGCATCTGTTCTGAGAAATCAGGAAACGACTTTTCGCCGACATAACCTGCATCGACAAACGCCACCGCACCGATGGAATCAGTGATGCGGGTGCGCACTTCGCCATTGGCCTCGACAAGGGAACGCCCGCCGATGATCTCGCCATTGCCCGCGCTGACCCCGATATTGCGATAGCCGTAGCCGCGGACCGAACCGCCGCCGCCCGCCAGAAAGAGTTGGCTCGGCGGCAGGTCCTCGATGGAGGCACCAACAATCGAACCAACCTTGAGACGGCCTGCCAGGATCACACGGTCCTTTTCGCCAAAGCCGTAATAGGTGCGACCTTCAGCGGTGAAGCGCGTGGCGAAATTGCCATACTGGAATTCATAGAAGGGCTGGATGTTACCTTCCAGATAGATGCCCGAACTCGGGTCCGGCTTGTTGTTGCGGTTGTCAAAGAGGAGATTGCCCTCAAGCCCCGCTGTCGTGAAAGTGCGGTCGCCGAATACATCGTCGTTGAAGCGGCCATGGCTGGCCTTCGCATAGAGCGCGCCCGACAGCTCGTCGCTGAATATCTGCGTAAAACCGGTCTTCGCATTGACCGAGGTTTCGGTATAGGCGTCCAGCACCTCACGCTTGGCATCGAGCGAGGCAACAAAATCCGTATCTGGCGTATAGACGCCCGGCTTGGTGAAGGTTGTACCCAGAAGATAGGTAAAGTTCTTCGGATCGAAGGAATTGTCCTGCGTGCCGCCAATGCCGCTAACCTTGGCGTCGAAGCGCAGGCGCTCTCCGCGCCCGAAAAGGTTGCGGTGCATCCAGTAGCCGGTCAGGCCGAAACCGTCGATGGTCGAATATTCCGCACCGAAGCCGAAGCGGCGCGGCTTGCGTTCCTGCACATTGAGCGTCATCGGTAGACTGCCGTCCGGCTCGATCTTTTCGGCTTCCTGGAAACTCATTGCACGGAATACTTCCATGCGACCGAGACGTTTCTTGGCTTTCTCGATATCGTCGGGATCGTATTGCTGACCCGGTTTCAGCCCCGTCATCCAGGCCACGAATTGCGGGTCCATGCGCGCCGTACCAAGCACGCTAACCGGACCGTAATGCGCTTTCTGGCCGGGATCGAGCGAAACGTCAGCGGAAACCCGATTGTCTGCATGGTCGGCAACAATGTCCTCGCCAGTGACCCGCGCTTTCGCGTAGCCCTGCTGACGCCAGGCCTCAACGGCAAGGCGTTCGGCCTTGATGACAGTCCCGGATCGCGCCACCTGTCCTGGCGCGAAGCCGACGTCTTCCGGCGACTGCACGTGATCGCGCTTGTCGACCGGCGGCGGGGCAATGTTGGAAATGGCCGTGCGCGAAAACAGGAACTGCGGACCCGGATCGACCGAAATAGCGACCTTGGCATCATTGGGGATTTCCGCGTCGGGCGGAATGTCGTTTGCCTCTCGCCCATCGACTTGAATGGAGATCGTACCGCCATAGCGACCCTCGCCATAGAGCGCGGCTAGAATACGGCGATAATCGCCGCGCGCCTTGGACAGCAGCCCGGCAGAGCCAGACGCAGGTCTTTCTGCATCGGAAACCAGGCTTGACGCCCCTTCAATGGTGGATTTCAGATCGGCTTCCCTACCGTCCGCATTCTTGCGGTCGCCGGTGGTCGTGACCTCGACTGTGTAAGTTTTGGGGTCGATGATATCGGGATCTTCCTTCTTGTCCTCGCCCCACAGACGAACACCAAAGATCTCGAACGCCAATGCAGGCGATACCGCGAAGGAAGAAAAATGCGCCGCCAGCAAAAGCACGGCGATGCTCCTTCCCTGTATCGTCCTGTTACTCCAAGTCATACGCGCTACTGTCCGGTTCCTATCTATGCGGTCGCCTGGAAGCGTCCCGTTCATCACCCCCAGCCCAGGACGATTCAGGGATTACCATAGGGAGAACGGAAGTCCAAGCAACAACGCTAGATATGGACCATTTCAGTCAATGGAGTATTAACGTTACCACACCATTGCAAATTCCCGTTAGAATTGAACCAGTCAGACGCATATTTCGCATTGATTGCGGAAACAAGGCTGATGAGAAACGGCTCGCCGACGGGGGTGCTGTCGGCGAGCCGCCTATCAGGTCATTGGGAGGAGGAGGGAACGACCTGATAAAGTTTGGCTATGGTTGCAGTGCCGACTAACGTCGGTCAGCGTCCGGCATGCATCGGCCGCACATTGCCGAAGTGCATGCCGCCACCAAAACCACCACCGCCGAATCCGCGATTGACGAATGCAGGTCGGTTGAAACCAGCGAAGCCGCCAGGGGACATTACGGGACCGGGGCCCCAGCTGCGGCGTATCTGACCTTGCGGCCATCCGCGTCCGCCCCAGCCACCACGGCCATTCCACTGCGGGCCGCGACCCCAATGGTTGTTCCAGCCGCCGCGATTGGACTGGCAATTACGACCGATACAGCCGTTGATATAGTTCGGCCCACCACGCCAGCCCGGGCCCCAGCCGCCGCCCCAACCAGGCCCCCAGCCGGGACCCCAGTAACCGCCGGTCGCCCAGCCAAGGGCTATTCCGACACCCAAGCCGTCAGCGTAGCCGTCGTTATTGACGATCACCGTGGTGTTGGAGGGTGCCGCGTAGGCGGGACCGCTATAGGCGCCGAAACGGACATAACGCGCAGAAACCCAGCCGACCCTGTTGCCGTTATAAATCTGGCACCAACCGTTGCGGCACGAACCCGCATTGACGGTCGCGCCTGCGGGGAGCGCTGCGAGCCGTCCGTAATTGGCGCCCGGTCCCGAGCGGACATTGACCGAAGCCGAGACATAAGCCGTTGCAGCCGAGGCGATGGCGGGCGCGAACAAGGCTGCCGCAATGACAGCAGCCCCAATAGCACGATTTTTAGTAAGCATTCCCTTAAATAAAGACATCGCATCTTCTCCAGATTAGCGATCAAACAGAGACGAATTAAGTATCTAATGCGACCTAATCTATGTTTATGTTGTACACGATGCAAACAACATACGCAATAATGGTAAATTTACGGCATATATTACAATATTCTACACTTCTACATTAAATATAATAATCTTGATTTTACAGAGTGTATCAACGGAATTACAGCAAGTTGATTAAAAATTTAAATAATGTTTCTAAGCAAACAAAAAAGGCGCCCCGGAGGGAACCGGGGCGCCACGCGGCTTTGGGGGAGAGAGGGAGGATAAAGCCGCGATCACGGGCCGTCAGGCCAGTTGCTCTGCAAGGTTCAAGGACGCCCTCCCTGCAAGCACTACGATGCAGGGAAGCATTTGACGAAGCTGTACTATCAAAGCGCCAAGATGCTGTGCATCACCCCTTGAAAAGCTCGATCACTACATGGGCTGAAACAAGTCTCGATAAGTCTAGCTTATCGAGACTTGGCATTACGGCAGATTGCGCACGTCTTCCGGTGACATGTACATCGGCATCATGTTGGTATCGAGGTGATGCATGACCCAGATGGAGCCAGCAAGAACGATAGCCAGAATGATGACCGTGAAGATGAAGGCCAGAATGTTCCAGCCGCCTTCCGACTTCGGATCAAGGTGCAGGAAGTAAACCAGATGCACCACAATCTGAACCGCGGCCATTCCAATGACAATCGCCGCGGTTGTTGCTGGCGTGAAATAGCCATTCATTGCCAACATAAACGGAACGATCGTGAGGACAATCGCGAGAGCCAGACCAATCAGGTAGGACTTCAGGTTGCCGTGTGCGGCGTGATCATGTGTTTCGTGTGCAGAGCTCATCACAGTACACCCAACAGATAGACAAGGGTAAAGACGCCGATCCAGATAATATCCAGGAAGTGCCAGAAGAGGCTGAGACACATCACGCGCGTCTGGTTCTTTTCCGTCAGGCCATCGCGCAGGAGCTGGGCGGAAAGCACCAGAATCCAGATCAGACCCGACGTGATATGAAGACCGTGGGTTCCTACCAGTGCAAAGAAAGCAGAAAGGAACGCGCTACGGCCCGGACCTGCGCCCTCATGGATCAGGTGATTGAACTCATAGACTTCCATCGCCAGGAAGGCTGCACCGAGCAGGAAGGTGACACCCAGCCAGAACAGCAAGCCTGCGCGGTTCTTTTTGAACATGGACAGCGTGGCCAGACCATAGGTCAGCGATGAGGCCAGCAGCAGCATGGTTTCGATCAGAACGAAGTTCAGATCGAACAGTTCACGGCCGGTTGGGCCACCCGCGAACTGATGCGCCAGAACGGCATAGGTTGCAAAGAGTCCCGAAAAGAGGACGCAATCGCTCATCAGGTAGATCCAGAAGCCGACCAGCGTGGTCGACCCTGCATCGTGATGGTCCTCGTGCGCGGGATGCTCGTTTCCGCCCGTGAACGGAGCGGCGGTTGAAATGCTTGCGCTCATCGGAATCAGGCCTCCTGAGCAGTCAGTTGCCGGGTACGGAGGTCTTCGACTTCCTGCACCTCTTCGGCCGAGACGTAATAGTCTCTGTCATTATTGAAGGAGTGAGCGATGGCAACGGCCAGCACAGCGAGGGCAGAGGCGATTGCCAGCCACCAGATGTGCCACACCAAAGCAAAGCCGAGCGGAATGTTCAGCATTCCGATGATGAAGCCGGTGCCGGTGTTCTTTGGCATGTGGATCCGCGCGAACTTTTCGGTGCGGCGCACATAACCGTTCTGCTTCATATCCCACCAGCTATCATGGTCGCGCACATGCGGAACTTCGGCGAAGTTGTAGAAAGCAGGCGGCGAAGCCAGCGACCACTCCAGCGTACGCCCCGTACCCCAGCTGTCGCCATTGGTGTCGCGCAGCTTTTCGCGGTCGCGGATAGAAACCGCGATCTGCAAAACCTGGAACACGATGCCGCAAAGAATGACGGCGACGCCGATTGCGGCAATGATGAGGTAGATGTGCCATGCCGGGTTTTCAGTGTGGTTCAGGCGGCGGGTCATGCCCATCAGGCCAAGCACATAGAGCGGCATAAAGGCGAGCAGGAAGCCGACAAGCCAGCACCAGAACGCGTTCTTGCCGAGACGTTCGTTCAGCTTGAAGCCGAATGCCTTCGGCCACCAGTAGACGAGGCCGGCGAAGCAGCCGAACAGAACGCCCGAGATGATCACGTTATGGAAGTGGGCGATCAGGAACACGGAATTGTGGAGCACGAAATCCGCAGGCGGAACTGCGAGCAGAACACCCGTCATGCCGCCGATAACGAAGGTGCACATGAAGCCTATGGTCCACATTACCGGCGTTTCCATGCGGACGCGGCCCTTATACATGGTGAAGAGCCAGTTGAAGACCTTCGCCCCTGTCGGGATCGAGATGATCATGGTCGCCACACCGAAGAAGGCGTTGACGTTAGCGCCACCACCCATGGTGAAGAAGTGGTGGACCCAGACCAGGAACGACAGCACAGTGATGGCAACGGTGGCGTAAACCATCGACTTGTAGCCGAACAGGCGCTTGCCGGAGAAGGTAGCCACGATTTCCGAAAAGATGCCGAAGCAAGGCAGAACCAGAATATAGACTTCCGGGTGACCCCAGATCCAGATCAGGTTCACATACATCATTGGATTGCCACCGGCATCATTGGTGAAGAAGTGGAAATCGAGATAACGGTCAAGCGACAGCAGAGCGAGCGTCACAGTCAAAATCGGGAACGCTGCCACGATCAGAACGTTCGAGCAGAGCGCGGTCCAGGTGAAGACCGGAACCTGCATCATTCCCATGCCGGGCGCGCGCATCTTGATGATGGTGGTGATGAGGTTCACGCCTGACAGTAGCGTACCCATACCGGAAATCTGCAAGGCCCAGATATAGTAATCCACGCCGACGTCCGGGCTGAATTCCTTGCCGGAAAGCGGCGGATAGGCCAGCCAGCCGGTCTTGGCGAATTCACCGACACCGAGCGAGATGTTGATGAGGATCGCGCCGGCAACCGTCAGCCAGAAGCTGAGCGAGTTGAGGTAGGGGAAAGCCACGTCGCGCGCGCCGATCTGAAGCGGCACTGCAAAGTTCATCAGGCCGACGATGAAGGGCATCGCCACAAAAAAGATCATGATCACGCCATGGGCAGTGAAGATCTGGTCGTAGTGGTGCGGCGGCAGGAAGCCTTCATTGGCACCGGAGGCAATCGCCTGCTGAGCGCGCATCATGACAGCATCCGAGAAGCCGCGGAACAGCATCACGAGTGCCAGAATGATGTACATCACGCCAATGCGCTTGTGGTCGACCGACGTCAGCCAGTCATTCCAGAGCGGAACCCATTTGCGATAGTAGGTAATGGCTGCCAGAATAGCGAGCGCCCCACCAGCCACCGCGGCCAATGTGACCATGATGATTGGCTCATGATAGGGTATCGCTTCGAGCGTAAGTTTTCCGAACATTTTTATCACGCTTCGATTGGAGCAATTCCGGGACGGCAAAAGACGGCCATCTTTCCGGAACCGCGTGAAACAAAGGATTGAATGCGGATGGCCGCGACCTCTTGCGAGATCACGGACCTATCGGCACATCAGTTTTCGAGCTGCGAAAGGCGCTGCGGCTGGACTGCGCAGATGATGTCGCTCGCCCACTGGCTGAAATCGACAGGCGAAGACTTGCGCAGATTGGCGCGCGCTTCGCGGATCATCTGTTGACGATGCATTTCATCGTCGAGGCACACGGATTTTCCGTCCCAGCAACGGTTCACGATGTTGTGGAACAACGCCTGGTCACTATAGGTGAAAAACTGCGGCGGAACCTTCTCGCTTGGCTGAACCAGCGAGGCGTAACGGTCACGGCTCAACTCTTCGCCATTCGCCTTTGCCTTAACATCGGCCACCCACTTGTCGAAGTCGGCCTGATTGTAGGCATGCGCCTTGAAACGCATCTGGGCAAAGCCCTGACCGCTATAATTGGCGGAGATACCGTCAAATTCGCCTTCGTGATTGGCAACCAGATGCAGCTTCGTCTGCATGCTTGGCATGGTGTAGACCTGGCTGCCGAGCTGCGGGATGAAGAAGGAATTCATGATGTTGCTGGAGGTCAGCTTGAAGTTGACCGGCACATCGACCGGCATTGCCATCTCGTTGACGGTGGCTATGCCCTGATCCGGGTAGATGAAAAGCCATTTCCAGTCGAGCGCCACGACTTCGACATTAATCGGCTTCGCGTTCGATTCCAGCGGGCGATACGGATCAAGCTTGTGGGTGCTGATCCAGGTGACCGTGCCGAGCACAACAATGATCGCCATCGGAATGAGCCAGACGGCAAGCTCGATCTTCGTCGAGTGGTGCCAGTCGGGCTGGTAGTCCGCCTTTTCGTTCGAGGCGCGGTACTTCCATGCGAAGTAAAGCGTCATGAAGATGACGGGCAGCACGACAAGCAGCATGATGCCGGTCGCAAAAAGGATGAGATCGCGTTCTGCCATGCCGACTTCCCCTTTCGGGGAGAGCAAGACCTGGTTCTCGCAGCCGGCGAGAAACGCCGTGAGGGCCAAGACGGCGAACGAAACGATCGTCCGGGGGGTGCCGTGTTTCATTTGTCTTTCCATCCTGCGCGCAGAGTTTCACCTCCGGCGCATGCGTCATTTCCTAGTTTTCGGTAAATTCTGAAATTTCCAAAAGTACCGTTATAACGAATAGTCGCGTTTGTCACGTGTCTGACGAAAATTCTGCTGGATCGTAATGTCGCGCCCAAAAACGGGCATTTTGTCTGAACAATCAGGCCTGCTCAATGATGCGGGCCATGCTTTAGGCAATGCGTAAATACAATATGTCTGCCGCCACTTTCAGCGATCGGCATCCTGACGGGCGGTATGAATGGGCCGCCAGTTGTTATGTGTGGCGGAGCGATTAGGCCCAAAGCATGAAGTTTGCAAGATAAAAGCGCCGCTTGCCCTATGGATAAACGGGATCGTGATAGGATTTTACCGGATTCACCGCGAATTGTGTGCATCTCCACAGCCCCTTGATCCGGGTTAGCTGTTTTCGCGGCGGCACAATCTTCGATAACCAGACGCGCTGTGACCGTTTATCTTCCTCGCTATATATGCTTATTGAAAATATGCGAGCAAACTGGGGGAAGAGATGATATTTGCCGAAACGCCGCTTGATGAAGCCGAAGGCACAATTCTCGGCTATGCAATGACGGCAGGCGCATTCGTGTTGCGCAAAGGCGCGGTTCTCGACACACTCAACCTCGCAATGCTGCAGGAAGCAGGCATAGGCTCGGTTCTGGCTGCGCGCCTGGAGCCAGGCGATATCGGTGAGGACGACGCCGCACTTGCCATTGGCCATATGCTTGCCTCCGCCCAAGTGGAGATCGGCAACGCCACAACCGGACGGGTCAATCTCCACGCCCGGAAGAACGGGGTTTTTTCGGCAGATGCCGACCGTATCGATTCAATCAATGCGTATGATGCGCGCATTTCCATCGCGACGCTACGCAATTATGTGCGCGTGGAAGCCGGCCAGATGATTGCCACCGTCAAGATCATTCCATTTGCCGTGCCGGAAACCCTTTTGCGGGAAATCGGCCTGGATTCGCAGCCCGCGCTGGACGTCTGGCCGTTCTATGGTGCGCGGGTCGGTCTGATCCAGTCGCGCCTCCCCTCAATACGCGAGACGGTGCTTGAGAAGACCCGAGAGGTGATGGAAAAGCGCGTGACCGGGAATGGCGGAACGCTCGTTCTGGAAAGGCGCGTCGCGCACGATCAGGCCGCTTTGGCAACGGCAATCGGCGAGGTAAGCCCCACCTGCGACGTCATTGTTATTTTCAGTGCTTCGGCGGTTGCCGACGAGGCGGATATCGTGCCGCAATCGATCCGCATTTCGGGCGGAAAAATCCTGCGGATCGGCATGCCTGTCGATCCCGGCAATTTGCTGGTTCTTGGGCAGCGCGACGGCAAATATATCGTCGCCGCCCCCGGATCGGCCCGCAGCGCCCGCGAAAACAGCCTCGACTGGGTGCTGGATCGCCTGATGGCAGGGATCGCGCTTTCCGCAGAGGATCTTTCGTGCATGGGGGTGGGTGGGCTCCTCCTTTAGCTTGCGCTTCCCTCTCCCGGCGGCTTGGACAAACCTCAGAGCGTGTAGTCGAAAACCAAAATGCCCTCGATACCGCCTTCGGCTGCTTCAACCAGGCTTTTACCAACCTTCACGTGATCGGGATGCGGAAGATAGGCGTCCCGCGCCGCCTCATCCGTGAAGTCAACGACAAAACCGTGCCGGAATCCCTTTTCGAGATTCTCAGGACTGTTGTTTTCGCCAGCCGTAATAGACAGGATACCGCCGATCCGGTCCTTAAGTGCCACAACGGCCTGCAGCTTTTCTTCGATTTCCACAGCTGCGAGTTCGGGCCTGAATTTGATGAGAACCATATGGCGTATCATGAATGGCTTCCGTGATTGAAAATAAGATCGCAAAGCCTTCGCGGAGCGCGGCAGACCATGTCTTTCATACGGTATTTATCGATCGGAGAAAATGCTTCCGCCCTATATCGACGAGATGGGCAACACCAGCATGTCTACACACCAACCATTTCGCGGTTCCTCGCGAGCCCGACCGGAACTTGCTTGCCGTCAATTCTTGAACCACTTTTAAATATGGAACTGGCTTGCTTTGCCGGATCGCTCCTCAGCGCAGGCACCTTTCAGGACATTTCAAAACGAAAAAGGCCGGGCTGAACCCGACCTTCCGCTTTCACCTGAGTTGCGCCAGTACATCCGTGGTCACGATCCCAAGTGAATTCCCGATACGCATATGGATATAAACCGTCTGCGTTTCAGGAATATGACATTGCGGGCAGCGGCCAGATTGCTCCAATACCGGTTCAACCCGGCCCTGCCCCGACAGTTTCGGCCCACAAACCGTTGCCTGAAACTGCCGTATCCTTCCGTGATCGTCTGATGCTTTACGACAAGAGAGCCGCAGAACCAGTCGTCAGGCTGCCATCGGCGTTTCCGCCACATCGGGGTGGTTGTAGTTCCACACCTCAATCAGGCATTGCTGCATCAAATCTAGATCAACCGGACCGATCCGGCTCAGCACGAGATCAAGGTCGTCAGGTTCCACGCCCCGGTTGAGCAACTCAACAATAGCCTCGATCAGAATTCGTTTATCGTCAAATCTGTAGCGCTGCATAAACCTGCTCCGCTATCTGCCCCAGCTCATGATCGTAGATTAAACAGTCATGGTTAACCGAAGCTTAAGCCGCAAAAAGCAATGCGATTTACTGCTACCAACAACCGGTGCAGACGCTTGCTCCAACATACTCTCCCGCACATTGGCGAGCTCATTTTAAAAGTAACTCAAACAGAAAATATTATTCTTTTGAACAAGATTAAGTCTAAATCTTATTATATTCGCTGCAGAATCCAAGAACAAATTTTCATTATGATATATTTTATGATTTACTTTTATTCGAATGAGGCCCCTATGTCGTTTTTTCAGAAGTATCTCGATTGGTCCTTCACTTATGCCCGACTGACCGGACTCGGGCTGCTTATCGGCTTGAGTGTCCTGGGAGGATATCTTTACACGCTGCAATATAAGGGCAACGTTCACACTATCATCAATGGGCAGGCCTATCGCTCCAACCAGCCCGACGCTGCGCGCATCGCTTCCCTGCAAAAGCTTTACGGCATCAAGACCATCATCAATCTGCGCGGCCCAGAGCCGGGCGCGAAATGGTATGACGATGAAATCGCAGCAGCGAAGGCACTCGGCATCAATCATGCGGATTTTGAAATGTCTTCGAGGCGGGAGCTGAACCCCGCCCAAACCAGACAACTGATCGCCCTGATGAAAAATGCGGAAAAGCCCGTGCTTATCCACTGCAAATCCGGCGCGGACCGTACGGGACTTGCTGCAGCACTCTATGTGGCGGCAGTTGCGAAGGGCAGCGAAAGCAAAGCCGAACGGCAGATGTCCATTGCCTACGGACATTTCGGCTTTCCCCTCAGCCCCACCTACGCGATGGAAAAGACATTCGAGGCCATTGAGGCGGAACTCGGCTATACCGGTTCCTGACGGTTTTCAGCTTCACAAATGCAAAACGCCGGGGAAAAACCCCGGCGTTTTTATATTCTAAAACCACGACGATCTTATTCGAGGCCGACGATCTTGCCGTCATCCCACTTGAAGATGTCGAAGCTCGGCGAGCTGAGATCGCCGTTTGCACCATAGGTCAGTGTACCGATAGCGGTTTCAATTGGCTTGCCGTCATGCAGTGCCTTGGCAACCGCAGCGGAATCGTCAGTCGAACCGGCACGCTCGATGCCAGCCTTGATAACTTCCACAGCAGCATAAGCGTTCATGGTGAAGGCTTCAGCCGGGATACCCTTAGCCTTGAGCGCTTCGATAGCATCCTTGGAAGCCGGGTTCTTGGTGGCGTCCTTGGCATTGGTGAAGAGCGTGCCCTGTGCATTGGTGCCGCCGATTGCCCAATATTCGGTATTGGACAGGCCTTCACCGCCGAGGACCAGAGCCTGCATGCCAGCGTCGTGCAACTGACGTGACAGGAGGCCACCTTCGGCGTGATAGCCGCCGAAATAGACAACTTCGGTGCCAGCCGACTTCAGCTTGGTGACGAGCGCGCTGAAATCCTTGTCGCCCGGCGTGACAGAGTCGTAATGCACTTCCGTGATGCCGCCCTTGTTGATCGCCGCTTTGAAAGCGTCGGCCAGACCCTTGCCGTAAGCGCCCTTGTCGTGGATCACAGCGACCTTCTTGTCCTTCATGTGCTTCAAGACATAGTCGGCCATTACTTCAGCCTGCTGGTCGTCGCGACCACAGGTGCGGAATACGTTCTCTAGATTGCGTGCCGTCAGATCCGGACCGGTTGCGGTCGGAGTGACCATCAGAACGCCGTTTTCCGAGAACACGTCAGAAACAGGGATGGCAACGCCGGTCGTGACCGGACCGACAACGAACTTGATGCCGTCGCCAACGATCTGGTTGGCAGCGGAAACGCCCTGCTTCGGTTCACCGGCATCGTCGGCGAACTTCAGAACGACTTTCTCGCCCTTGATGCCGCCAGCCTTGTTGATGACTTCAACGGCGGTTTCCGCCCCCTTCTTCACCTGGTCACCGAAAGCGGCGACAGGCCCCGTCAGCGGAGCAACGACGCCGATGGTAATGTCTGCATAGGCGGCGCTGGCAAAGCCGATTGTAGCCGCAAAGGCCACGCTGGAAAGAAGTTTCAGGTTCATTCTTTTTCTCCTTTGTGGGGCAGCGTCCTCCGACGGCCCCGAGACAACCCTTGCCGGTCAAATCTCAGCGCATCTGCGCACCGAATTGCCGGGCCCTCCCTTTTGTTCATCGCATGATCTCAAAGGGTCAATCCAAAAGCCCGCTCCCACTCGTCGAAGAGGCCAGAGCCATAATATTATCCGAAATTGCATCAGCGCTTTCGGAATCATGCTCCAGAACAGGAACGAGCTTTCATGATGTAATAAGAATGCATTTCCGGCCACCGATTGCAAGGGGCCAAGTGCCCGCAATTACAACGAAAACCGCCTCCCACAAAATGCTTATCCTCCTCTCTTCCACGATGGTGATTTCTTCGCAAAAAAGGCCGCGATTCCCTCTGCGGCCTCTGGTGTCTCCCATGTGTCGGCAAGGCGGGTGAGCGTCATGTCGATCACCGCCTCGTCTATCGGCGCGCCCAGCGCTTGAACCAGCCGCTTGGAGGCGGCAACGGCCGCGGGCGCGGTGGAAAAATAAGGTTTTATTTCCGCCTCCACAGCCGCATCGAGATGCTCCGCCTCGACAACCTCATGCACCAACCCGATCCGCTGTGCTTCCTCAGCACCGAAAGGGCGGGCAGATGTGAATGTGCGCAGCGCATTCGCCTGCCCGATACGCGCCACCACATAGGGGCTGATGGTGGCCGGTATCAGGCCAAGCCTCGTTTCCGTCAGCCCGAAGCGCGCACCGGAAACGCTGATTGCAGCATCGCACACGCAAATCAGTCCGACGCCGCCGCCATAGGCCTGACCGTTGATACGCCCGATCAGTGGTTTTGGCAGATCACGCAGTGCTTTCAGCATGAGCGCGAGCTTGCGCGCTTCCTCAATTCTCTGGGCGCGCGTGGCTTTCACCTGCTCCCGCATCCATCCAAGATCGCCGCCCGCACAAAAACTTGTGCCATTGCCGGTCAGAATCACGAGACGCACGGCTTGGTTGTCGGCCAGATGCAACGCCGCCGTTGTCAGTTCGTTGATCATCCCGCCAGAGAGGGCATTATGATGTTCGGGCCGGTTGAGCGTCAGCGTGGCCACGCCGCGCGCATCAACGGCGATATGGAGCGTCTCAAAGTCGTTCATGCCGCTTTATCCTGGCGCAGCGCTTCAGCGAACAAAGCCGCCGATCTGAGCCTGCCCAGATCGAGCCCGGTTTCAAATCCCATGTCATGCAGCATTTCTACAACGGAAACCGTATCGACATTGCCCTTGGCGCCCGGTGCAAAAGGACAGCCGCCGAGACCTCCAACCGAAGCATCAAACACCCGCAAGCCCTTTTCCAGACTGACGCGGATATTGTCGAGCGCCCGCCCACCCGTGTCATGATAGTGACCGGCAAGGCTGTGCGCCGGTGCGATGGCCAACACAGCATCGAGCATGGCCGCAACCTTGTCCGGCGTGCCGCGCCCGATGGTATCGCCGAGGCTCACCTCATGACAGCCGAGCGAGAAGAGTTGCCCGGTTACATCGGCAACCGCCTGCGGGGCCACCGGTCCGTCATAAGGGCATTCGACCACGCAGCTCACATAGCCGCGAATGGCAAGGCCGTCATTGATGGCAGCACCGATGACGGGAGACAGCCGCTCGATGCTTTCCGCAATCGTGCAATTGATATTGGCTTTTGAAAATCCTTCCGAAGCGGAAACGAAAACTGCTATTTCATCCACATTGGCTGCCGCTGCCGCCTCATAGCCCTTCATATTGGGGACAAGTGCCGAATAGCGAACGCTGCCAGCACGGCGGATACCGGCCATGACCTCCGCTGCGTCTGCCAGTTGCGGCACCCATTTGGGGCTGACGAAGCTCGTCGCCTCTATACGGGCATAGCCGCAGTCCGACAGACGGTCGATCAATGCGATCTTGTCAGCTGTCGGCACAAACCGCTTTTCGTTTTGCAGGCCATCACGCGCAGCCATTTCAACAATTTCCACGTGTTCAGCCATGGTCTTCCTCCAGTTCAACGAGCAGTGCGCCCTCGGCGACCTGATCCCCTGTCACAACAGTTACGGACGCAACCTTGCCGTCACGCGGCGCGGTCAATGACAGTTCCATCTTCATGGCTTCCATCGTCACCAGCGGATCGCCCTTGGCGACGCTCGCACCCTCCACAACGGAAACCAGTCGTATCAGCCCCGGCATCGGCGACAGGATGCAGCTTTCGCTCGAAGCGTCCTCCTCCGCACCGACAGACTGCACATGATGGAATATGGTGTCGCGGCCTTCGAGTTGCACTGTCACATCATGTCCGGTGCGCACGACAGACGCCTCCGACACACGACCATCGAGTGCGAAGCGAACCAACCCGTTCTTATGGTCAAGGATTTCGATCATGCCGAAAGGAAAGCCGAAAGACCTCTCGCCCTTGCTCGTGAAGCTCAGTGTATGACGCGCGCCATTATGATCGAGCAGTATCGAGCGCGATGCTTCACCCCAAAGCCGGAAGCCGCGCAGGCTCGTCCATGGATCATCATTCTGCGGCGCATCCAGTAGGTCGAGCGCACCGAGTGCAGCCAGCGCAAAGGCGATATCCGAAGGCTGCTTATCGGCGAACTGCACTGCCGTCTCGCGTGCGATCAGGCCTGTATCGACATCGCCTGTGCGGAAAGCTTCAAGGTTGCAAAGCACTGAGAGGAACTGACGATTGGTGACGAGACCTGCAATCCGGGTCTTGTTCAGTGCAGCATCGAGCCGGTTCAGTGCCTCGTCGCGCGTGGCCCCATGGGCGACAATCTTTGCGATCATGGGATCGTAGAACGGCGTGATCGTGTCGCCGGTGCGCACGCCGGAATCGACACGCGCATTTCCGGGCGGTGCGAACAAGGCAAGCTTGCCCGTGGCTGGCAAAAAATCCCGCACCGGGTCTTCCGCATAAAGCCGGGCCTCGAAAGCCCAGCCGTTTATGGAAAGTTGGTCCTGACGTTTCGGCAGCGCTTCGCCGGAAGCCACACGCAATTGCCATTCGACAAGATCCAAGCCGGTGATCGCTTCCGTTACCGGATGCTCCACCTGCAGGCGGGTGTTCATTTCCATGAAGAAGAAGCGATCGGGTCTGAGCCCTTCCGATACGTCGGCGATGAATTCCACCGTACCCGCACCGCAATAGCCGATGGCCAATGCCGCCCTGACCGCCGCCTCGCCCATGGCGGTGCGCATGTCCGGCGTCATACCGGGCGCAGGCGCTTCCTCAATCACCTTTTGATGGCGGCGTTGCAGCGAACAATCGCGCTCGAACAGATGCACCGCATTGCCGTGATTATCACCAAAAACCTGCACTTCGATATGACGCGGCTTCGTCATGTATTTTTCGATAAGCACCGCGCCATCGCCGAAAGCGGCTTCGGCCTCACGACGCGCGCTGTCCAGCGCTGCCGCGAAATCAGCAGCCTGATCGACGCGGCGCATACCCTTGCCGCCGCCGCCCGCCCGCGCTTTGATGAGCACCGGATAGGTGATCCGATCCGCCTCGTTTTTGAGAAAGGCCGCATCCTGATTGTCGCCGTGATAGCCGGGCACAACCGGTACGCCTGCCTTCTCCATCAGTGCCTTGGCGGCATCTTTCAGCCCCATGGCGCGAATGGCTTTTGCCGTTGGGCCGATGAACGTGAGGTCTGCGCCCTCGACAGCATCCACGAAAGCCGGATTTTCCGACAGGAATCCATAGCCCGGATGAATCGCCTCAGCACCGGTTTCTTTCGCCGCTTTGATGATCGCATCAATATTGAGGTAGCTTTGCGCTGAAATGGCAGGACCGACACGGACAGCCTCGTCGGCCATTTCGACGTGCAATGCGTTGGCATCCGCATCGGAGTAAATTGCGACCGTAGTAATGCCCAATCTACGCGCCGTGCGAATAACCCGGCAGGCAATTTCTCCGCGATTGGCAATCAGTATTTTCTTGAACATCTGATTGCCCCTTACATCCTGAAGATACCGAAGCGCGTCGGCACGACCGGCGCATTCAGCATGGCGGCAAGCGACAGGCCAAGCACTTCCCGGCTCTTACGCGGATCGACGATCCCATCATCCCAAAGCCGCGCGGAAGCATAGAGCGGATGGCTCTGACGCTCGAACATCTCCAGCGTCGGGTGCTTGAACTCCGCTTCCTCATCCGCTGACCATGTGCCACCGGTGCGCTCTATCCCATCGCGCTTGACAGTTGCCAGTACGCCCGCCGCCTGTTCGCCGCCCATCACTGCGATACGGCTGTTCGGCCAGGTCCATAAAAACCGTGGCGA
The DNA here is from genome assembly GCF_006345815.1 of Ochrobactrum sp. CGA5. Taxonomy (GTDB): domain Bacteria; phylum Pseudomonadota; class Alphaproteobacteria; order Rhizobiales; family Rhizobiaceae; genus Brucella. Next base: position 108,701 of record NZ_VCIG01000009.1, read on the forward strand.
ATAGGCGCGTCCGGCCATGCCGTAATTGCCTGCGCCGTAGGACGCGCCGATCAGCATGGTGATCTTCGGCACATTGGCCGTCGCCACCGCCGTCACCAGCTTGGCACCGTGCTTGGCAATGCCTTCGGCCTCATATCTGCGCCCGACCATGAAGCCGGTAATGTTCTGCAAAAACACCAGCGGAAACTTGCGCTGGCAGCAAAGCTCGATGAAATGTGCGCCCTTCAGGGCCGCTTCGGAGAACAATACGCCATTATTGGCAATGATGCCGACCGGCATGCCGTAGACGCTGGCAAAGCCGCACACCAAAGTGCTGCCGTAGCGCGCCTTGAACTCATCGAAATCCGAACCATCAACCAACCGCGCTATCACCTCACGCACATCATAGGGAATGCGCGTATCGGCTGAAACGACGCCCAGAATTTCCTCCGGGTCATAAAGCGGGGCAGCGCCGTCGCCTCTTGGAGTGAAGCTGCGCTTTTCACTGTTGAGATTGGCTGCAATAGAACGCGCGATCTGCAAAGCATGGGTGTCGTCATTGGCCAGATGATCGGCCACGCCGGAAAGCCGCGTGTGCACGTCACCGCCGCCGAGATCTTCCGCACTCACCACTTCGCCGGTTGCGGCCTTCACCAGCGGCGGGCCAGCCAGAAAAATCGTGCCCTGATTGCGCACGATCACCGTTTCGTCGCTCATGGCGGGTACGTAAGCGCCGCCTGCCGTGCACGACCCCATGACAACGGCGATTTGCGGAATGCCGGCCGCCGACATCTGTGCCTGATTGTAGAATATACGCCCGAAATGGTCGCGATCCGGGAAAACCTCGTCCTGGTTCGGCAGGTTGGCACCGCCCGAATCGACCAGATAAATGCAGGGCAGACGGTTTTCGCCCGCGATTTCCTGCGCACGCAGATGCTTTTTAACCGTGATCGGGTAATAGGTACCGCCCTTTACCGTTGCATCGTTGCAGACGATCATGCAGTCGCGTCCCGACACGCGCCCGATTCCGGTGATGATCCCACCCGCAGGGGCTGCGCCATCATACATGCCATGCGCTGCCGTCAGGCCCACTTCCAGAAAAGGCGAACCAGGATCGAGCAATTGCGCCACACGCTCACGCGGGAGCAGCTTGCCGCGTGCAACATGGCGTTCACGCGCTTTCTCGCCGCCACCATCAATGGCAATATGCGAGGCTTCCGCCACCGTGTCGATCGCCGCCAGCATGGCTTTGCGGTTGGCCTCGAAGCTGGCGCTGCGCGTCGAGATTTCAGATTTGAGAACCGCCATCAACGGGTCTCCTGAAACAGTTCCCGCCCGATCAACATGCGCCGGATTTCCGATGTTCCCGCGCCGATTTCATAAAGCTTGGCATCGCGCAAAAGACGTCCCGCCGGGTAATCGTTGATATAACCGTTGCCGCCCAGCGCCTGTATCGCCTGCAAGGCCATCTGCGTGGCGTTTTCGGCTGAATAGAGAATGCAGCCCGCCGCATCCTTGCGTGTTGTCTCACCCCGGTCACAGGCCGCAGCAACAGCATAAACATAGGCACGCGAAGCGTTGAACAGCACATACATGTCGGCAAGCTTGCCCTGCATGAGCTGGAACTCGCCGATCGGCTGATCGAACTGCTTGCGCTCATGCATATAGGGTATCACGACATCAAGGCATGCCGCCATGATGCCAAGCGGACCACCTGCCAGAACCACGCGCTCATAATCGAGGCCGGACATCAGCACATTGACACCCTTGCCCTCGGCTCCCAGAAGATTTTCGGCTGGCACTTCGCAATCTTCGAACACCAGTTCGCAGGTGTTGGAGCCGCGCATGCCAAGCTTGTCGAGCTTCTGCGCCGTGGAAAAGCCCCTGAAACCTTTCTCAACAATGAAGGCGCTGATCCCGCGCGGGCCTGCGGACAGATCGGTCTTGGCATAGACCACCAGCACATCGGCATCCGGGCCATTGGTGATCCACATCTTGTTTCCGTTCAGCACATATCGGTCACCGCGCTTTTCGGCGGCAAGCTTCATCGAAACGACGTCGGAACCCGCGCCCGGCTCGGACATTGCGAGCGCGCCCACATGCTCACCGGAAATGAGCTGGGGCAGATATTTCGCACACTGCTCGGGAGAACCGTTCCGCTTGATCTGGTTGACGCAGAGATTGGAATGGGCGCCGTAGCTGAGGCCGATGGAAGCGGACGCGCGGCTGATTTCTTCCATCGCAACGCAATGGGCAAGATAGCCCATGCCAGCGCCGCCATATTCCTCGGGCGCCGTGATGCCAAGGACGCCAAGCGCACCCAATTCACGCCAGAGATGCATGGGAAATGCGTTGTTGCGGTCAGTTTCAGCGGCCAGCGGCGCAATGCGGCTTTCCGCAAAACGGCGCACCGTATCGCGGAGGGCTTCGATCTCCTCGCCAAGACCGAAACTCATGCCTCCCCAATTTGGGCCCGATGCAAACATACTCGTCCTCCACAAGTTCTGCCCGGCAACCACCGCTTTCGCTGTGGGCTATGTTCAGGCCAGAGTGTCCCGTGAATTTCGAATAGGCAACCGTTTTGCGTGGCGTTCTGTGGCTATTTATTACCGGATAACGAAATTTTGTTGCGCCCGTTATCCGGCAACTCCAAGCGATTGGGCACCGGCCGGATCAGTCCTCACGAAGCTCGGCAAGGTCACGATAAAGCTCCAAAGCTTCCGGGTTCGCCAGCGCTTCGCGGTTCTTCACGTCGCGCCCGTGCACGATATCGCGCACGGCAAGCTCCACGATCTTTCCCGATTTGGTACGCGGAATATCGCGGACGGCAACGATCTTGGCCGGAACGTGACGCGGCGTGGCACCGGTGCGGATTTTCGTCTTTATACGCGCCTTGAGATCATCGTCCAGCGCCACACCTGCGGCGAGCCGCACGAACAGCACCACCCGCACATCCTTGTCCCAGTCCTGCCCGATACAGAGCGCCTCCGCGATTTCCGGCATCTGCTCGACCTGATTGTAAATCTCCGCCGTACCGATACGCACACCGCCGGGATTGAGTGTTGCATCCGAACGGCCATGGATGACGATGCCGTCATGCTCGGTCCATTCGGCAAAATCGCCATGGCACCAGATATTGTCGAAACGCTCGAAATAGGCAGCCTGATATTTCGCACCTTCGGGATCGTTCCAGAATTGCAGCGGCATGCATGGAAACGCCTTCGTGCAGACCAGCTCGCCTTTTTCGCGGCGCACCGGCTTGCCATCGTCGTTCCAGACATCGACCGCCATGCCGAGACCTGCGCCCTGAATCTCGCCCATCCAGACAGGTTCGGTCGGAACGCCCAGCACGAAGCAGGATACGATATCCGTACCGCCGGAAATGGAAGCCAGATGCACGTCCGGCTTGATCGCTTCATAGACGAAGGCAAAGCCTTCCGGCGATAGCGGCGAGCCGGTCGAAGAGACAGTGCGCAGCGCTGACAGATCATGCGTTTCACCGGGTTTGAGGCCAGCTTTCAGCACGGCGTCGATGAATTTCGCAGACGTGCCGAAATAGGTCATGCCCTCGGCGGCGGCATAATCGAACAGCACATTACCATCAGGATAAAAAGGTGAACCGTCATAGAGCAGAAGCGTGGCTCCCGAAGCGATGCCCGACGCAAGCCAGTTCCACATCATCCAGCCGCAAGTGGTGAAATAGAAAAAGCGATCGCCGTCGCGAATATCCGCGTGCAAGCGGTGTTCCTTCAGGTGCTGGAGCAGCACGCCGCCCGCCCTGTGCACAATGCATTTCGGAATTCCCGTCGTGCCGGAGGAAAACAGGATATAAAGCGGATGATCGAAGGGGAGCCGCGTGAATTCCACGTCCTTGGCCTTGAGCGGCTCCAGAGCCGCATCAAGCGCAATGCCCTTTTCTGCTCTGTTGGCGACTGCTTCTGCTTCCCCGAGATAGCTGACAATGACAGCCCGCTTCATCCCAGGCAGTTTTGCCGTCACTTCGGCAACCTTGTCGGCAACCTCGATTCGCTTACCATTATACCAATAGCCATCGCAAGCGAAGAAAAGCTTCGGTTCAATCTGGCCAAAACGATCCAGTACACCTTGCACGCCGAAATCCGGTGAACAGGATGACCAGACCGCGCCGATGGATGAAGCGGCCAGCATCAGGGCCACGGCCTCCGGCATGTTGGGCATCATGCCCGCCACACGGTCGCCCGGCTGGACACCTTGCGCCAGCATGAATTGCTGCAACTTCGAAACCAGCGCGTGAAGATCGTCCCATGTCAGGCGGCGCTCGACCTTGTCCTCACCGCGAAAGACAATTGCCTCGTTCGGGCCTTGATGGCGAAGAAGATTCTCTGCAAAATTGAGTTTTGATTGCGGGAAAAATTTCGCCTCACGCATATGGCCCTTATCAATAAGGGCCGTGCCGCCGCGCTCGCCAATAACCTCGCAGAAATCCCACACAAGTTGCCAGAACCCGCCGCGATCTTGCACGGACCAGCGATGCAGTGCAGCGTAGTCCGGCAGGCTCAGGCCCGTGCGTTGTTCTGCGCGGATGCGGAATTGCTCCAGATTGCTGGCGGCAATGCGGCCAGCATCCGGCTGCCATAGCGGACGGTCAGGCGAAAACTGCGTGGGGACTGCGTTGGTGCTCATCATTCCTCCCAGAACATGCGAAGCCAGACCTACTCCTGATCGACTCCGTCACGAATTTCTAGAAGAGAGTTTCCGATACGTCTACGCTTTTCCCGTGATACTGCCTGTCATGGCTGATGCCAGTACCGGAATAAGGTGAACAGACAGAAGGGCCGAAGCTGATTTGGTTTACTGATTTTTGAAGGCCCTGATCGTCGGTACGTCGCTCTATCTGATGCGGCAGGACAGCGGTAAAACGCGCAACGCCTTATCAGCCCGGCGGCTCTGGAAAGACTGGAAACTCCAGATGGTAAAGTCAGTCCGCCGCAGCAAAATGTGCCATCTGGTCGGTATAGGCTTTCTGGAATGCAGACCGCGCGATGGCACGCCCGACATAGGCCCGGCAGGTCGTATAGTGCGCCAGACCGTCAAAATGATCGACCAGGCGCAAAACATCAGCCATCAGAATATCAGCAACCGAAAATTGCTCCGTCAGCCATTCGCGGCCTGACAGGGCCTGTTCCATATGCCCCAGCCGACCAGCCAGAAAACTATCCATAAGTTGCCGGCCGGGAGTCTGCTCTTCATCGCCGGTGAATTTATAAAGGGCGAGTGGCAGGGAAGCCATCTCAACCGAATTCAATGCGGCAAAGAACCATTGTATGACCTCGTTGCGCGCCCTTGGATCGGGCGGCAACAGCGCATCGCTCTTCCCGGCAATATGAAGCAGGATGGCACCGCTTTCAAAGATTGACATATCACCGTCGACCAGCCAGGGCACCTGCCCGAAAGGCTGATGGGCGAAGTGTTCCGGCCCGCGATTCTTGAACGGAACGCCTTTGACACGATAGGGTATCCCGGCTTCTTCCAGTGCCCAGCGCACGCGAAGATCACGGACGAAGCCGCGTGGCATTTTGGGAACCCAGTCGAATGTCGCCAAGATCATTTCTGTCATGAAATAACACTATAGCGCGCGAGTTGGCTTTGTACAACGATCGCTATCATGCACATTGATGTGCTATATGTTTACGATATCGGGAAGGAAATTTGGTGGAGCCAAGCGGGATCGAACCGCTGACCTCCTGCATGCCATGCAGGCGCTCTCCCAGCTGAGCTATGGCCCCATAAGACCTCTTTCGAGGCACATCAGGCAGGACTTGTTGCCCGGTGTGGCGGCTTATTAAATGGCGTTCGTCAGAAGATCAAGAGCTAAATCGCAACTCTTTTCACATCTGCCAAAAATAATTCATAGATCCCGCTGAAGCCATCATTCGGGATGCGCTCAAAACGCAGCGAGGCAACCCGAAGGTTGCCTCGTAAAAGCATCAGGACTTGATCTGCGTAACAGATCAGCTCTCTTCGTCGTCGCCGCCGACACCACCGCCGAGAATGCCCGACATATCGTCGTCCTCGTCTTCCTCTTCTTCAAGGAAAGTGTCGTCATCGTCGTCGCCGAGATCGACATCATCGTCGTCGATATCCGGCAGGTCGTCACCGCCGCCCTTTGCTTCGTCGTCGGCATCTTCAAGCGAGACGAAGTCTGGCTTTTCCATTGCCGTATCCAGTTCTTCCTCTTCGGCTTCCTCTTCGACAACGCGGCTTTCAAGCGTGGAGTCGAAATATGAACGCGGATAGGAGATGCCGGTATAAGGCGAAACGATCGGGTCGCGATTGAGATCGTAGAATTTCTTGCCCGTTTCCGGGTCGATACGCTTGGTACCAAGTTCAGCTTTTGCCACGTCTAGCCTCGTTAATTCGCACGGGGACACAAGTTCATAAAAATCGCGCCGGAATGCCTGCCTTGAAGAATATAGCCCATCACCATGCTGTTCACGGAGCCATATGGCAAGGGGCAAGTCTTGAGCGCGTTATATTGTTGTCCGGTGCATAAACGCAATTTGGCGCGTTTGTCAAAGCCAAACGCAAAGGGATATGCAGACTCTTGCTTCAGAGTGTCGCTCGCGCCGCGTATTCGCGGATGACCCCGGCTTTATCCTATGCTAGGGAAGCCCCGCTTATCTCTCAATCCCGGCGCGTGTCCGCGCCAAAAATGTGACTGTGAAAAATCCATGTCCCATTCTGCATCCCCGAAACCAGCAACCGCCCGCCGCTCGGAGGCACTTACGGGCGAAATCCGCATTCCGGGCGACAAGTCCATATCGCATCGCGCCTTCATGTTTGGCGGCCTTGCATCGGGTGAAACCCGCATCACCGGCCTTCTGGAAGGCGAAGACGTCATCAATACCGGTCGCGCCATGCAGGCCATGGGCGCGAAGATCCGCAAGGATGGCGACGTCTGGATCATCAATGGCGTCGGCAATGGTTGCCTGTTGCAGCCCGAGACAGCGCTTGATTTCGGCAATGCCGGAACCGGTGCGCGCCTCACTATGGGGCTTGTCGGCACTTACGACATGACAACGACCTTTATCGGCGACGCTTCGCTTTCCAAGCGCCCGATGGGTCGCGTGTTGAACCCGTTGCGTGAAATGGGCGTCCAGGTGGAAGCAGCCGAAGGCGACCGCATGCCGCTGACACTGATCGGCCCCAAGACGGCCAATCCGATCACCTATCGCGTGCCAATGGCATCCGCGCAGGTAAAATCCGCCGTGCTGCTCGCCGGCCTCAATACGCCGGGCGTCACCACCGTCATCGAGCCGGTCATGACTCGCGATCATACGGAAAAGATGCTGCAGGGCTTTGGTGCGGACCTCTCCGTTGATACAGACAAGGATGGCGTACGCCATATCCGCATCACCGGTCAGGGCAAGCTTACCGGCCAGACCATTGATGTGCCGGGTGATCCATCGTCAACGGCTTTCCCGCTCGTTGCCGCCCTTCTGGTTGAAGGTTCCGACATCACTATTCGCAATGTGCTGATGAACCCGACCCGTACCGGCCTGATCCTCACGCTGCAGGAAATGGGGGCAAATATCGAGATCATCGATCCGCGCCTTGCTGGCGGCGAGGATGTTGCCGATCTGCGCGTGAAGGCGTCGAAGCTCAAGGGCGTGGTCGTTCCGCCGGAGCGCGCGCCGTCGATGATCGACGAATATCCGGTACTGGCGATTGCCGCCTCCTTCGCGGAAGGCGAAACCGTGATGGACGGTCTCGATGAGCTGCGGGTCAAGGAATCGGATCGTCTGGCAGCCGTTGCGCGCGGCCTTGAAGCCAATGGCGTCGATTGCACCGAAGGCGAGATGTCGCTGACGGTTCGCGGCCGTCCCGACGGCAGGGGGCTGGGTGGCGGTACGGTTGCAACCCATCTTGATCACCGCATCGCGATGAGCTTCCTCGTGATGGGGCTCGCATCGGAAAAGCCGGTGACGGTTGACGACAGCACCATGATCGCCACGTCTTTCCCCGAATTCATGGACATGATGCCGGGACTCGGTGCTAAGATCGAACTGAGCGACGCGCAATGACATCGTTTGTCGTCGCCCCGTTCATCGTCGCGATAGACGGACCGGCGGCCTCGGGCAAGGGAACCCTTGCCCGGCGCATCGCCATCCACTACGGCATGCCGCATCTGGATACGGGGCTGACCTATCGCGCTGTCGCCAAGGCACTTCTCGACAAGGGGCTGCCGCTCGATGATGAGGCGATGGCTGCTGACGCCGCGCGGAATCTCGATCTGCGGGAAATGGACAAGGCAGTTCTTTCCGCTCATGCGATCGGCGAAGCGGCATCGAAGGTGGCAGTCATGCCTGCTGTCCGGCGGGCGCTTGTCGAAGCGCAGCGCAATTTTGCTAATGCCTTGCCCTCAAGCGTGCTTGACGGACGCGATATCGGTACCGTCGTCTGTCCCGATGCGGCCATAAAGCTTTTCGTCACGGCCTCGCCGGAAGTGCGCGCCGAGCGCCGCTATGAAGAGATCGTGGGTCGGGGCGAGAAGGCCGATCTTGGAGAAATCCTTGCCGATCTCAAGAAGCGCGACGAGCGCGACACGAACCGCATCGATTCTCCTTTGAAGCCTGCTGAAGACGCGCACTTGCTAGATACGAGCGAAATGAGTATAGAAGCGGCATTTCTGGCCGCAAAAAAGCTGATCGATCACGCTTTGGCGCAGCATCGGGGATGAAATCCGGCAAGTTTCGCGCTTCCGGGCGTCATTGTGCCCTGAAAAGCTGGATTATCCCGAGTTCGGACCTATATAGGCTGCACTCATACTGAAAAGCCTGACTTCGCGTTCCACGCGCCGGTTGTCTGCAAAGACGGGGCCGAGGTCGGGCATAACGCAACACTAACCCCCGGCGCCGCATCCGATGAATTTTCCGGATGCACCAGGAGTATTCATGTCAGAATTCAATCCATCCCTCGCAGACTTCGAGTCGCTGCTGGCGGAATCCTTTGCAACGAACGACCTTGCTGAAGGTTATGTCGTCAAGGGCCGTATTGTAGCCATTGAGAAGGACATGGCGATCATCGACGCCGGTCTCAAGGTCGAAGGCCGCGTGCCGCTGAAGGAATTCGGCGCAAAGGGCAAAGACGGCACGCTGAAGCCGGGCGACGAAGTGGAAGTTTACGTCGAGCGCATTGAAAACGCTCTGGGCGAAGCTGTCCTGTCGCGCGAAAAAGCACGCCGTGAAGAAAGCTGGGTCAAGCTCGAGCAGAAGTTCGCCAATGGCGAGCGCGTCGATGGCGTCATCTTCAATCAGGTCAAGGGTGGTTTCACCGTCGATCTCGACGGCGCTGTTGCCTTCCTGCCGCGTTCGCAGGTCGACATCCGTCCGATCCGCGACGTCACCCCGCTCATGCACGTCCCGCAACCGTTCGAAATTCTCAAGATGGACAAGCGTCGCGGCAACATCGTTGTCTCGCGCCGGACCGTTCTTGAAGAAAGCCGTGCGGAACAGCGTTCGGAAATCGTTCAGAACCTTGAAGAAGGTCAGGTTGTCGAAGGCGTTGTCAAGAACATCACCGATTACGGTGCGTTCGTTGACCTCGGCGGTATCGACGGTCTCCTGCACGTTACCGACATGGCATGGCGCCGCGTCAACCATCCGTCGGAAATCCTCACCATTGGCCAGACGGTCAAGGTGCAGATCATCCGCATCAACCAGGAAACCCATCGTATCTCGCTCGGCATGAAGCAGCTCGAGAGCGATCCTTGGGATGGCATCGGCGCGAAGTACCCGATCGGCAAAAAGATCACCGGCACCGTCACGAACATCACCGATTACGGTGCGTTCGTCGAGATCGAGCCAGGCATCGAAGGCCTCATCCACGTTTCCGAAATGTCGTGGACCAAGAAGAATGTCCATCCGGGCAAGATTCTCTCCACCACGCAGGAAGTCGAAGTCGTTGTGCTCGAAGTTGATCCGGTCAAGCGCCGTATCTCGCTCGGCCTCAAGCAGACCCTCGACAATCCGTGGACGACCTTTGCCCAGAAGTACCCTGTCGGCACAGTTGTTGAAGGCGAAGTCAAGAACAAGACCGAATTCGGCCTGTTCATTGGCCTCGACGGCGACGTTGACGGCATGGTTCACCTCTCCGACCTCGACTGGAACCGTCCGGGCGAACAGGTCATCGAAGAGTACAACAAGGGTGAAGTCGTCAAGGCCGTTGTTCTCGACGTTGACGTCGAGAAGGAACGCATCTCGCTCGGTATCAAGCAGCTTTCCGGCGACAAGGTCGGTGAAGCAGCAACTTCCGGCGACCTGCGGAAGAACGCCGTTGTAACGGTTGAAGTCACCGCAGTAACCGACGGCGGCCTTGAAGTTCGTCTGGTCGATCACGACCTCGACAGCTTCATCAAGCGCTCGGATCTGTCACGTGACCGCGACGAACAGCGTCCGGAACGCTTCACGGTCGGTCAGAAGGTTGACGCCCGCGTCATCGCTTTCGACAAGAAGACCCGCAAGCTGCAGGTCTCGATCAAGGCGCTCGAAATCGCCGAAGAAAAGGAAGCTGTCGCTCAGTACGGTTCGTCCGACTCCGGCGCTTCGCTCGGCGACATCCTCGGTGCCGCTCTGAAGAAGCAGGAAAAGAACTAATCTTTCCCTCTTCAGTTAAACATGGAAAAGCCCGCCAATTGGCGGGCTTTTTCTTTATTAAATAAATTTAATGCTTCTCTTCTGCCACGAAATGGTCACGAATTGGGTCGATCTTCATTACAACATCAGTACTGATTCAGCATTTATATTTCAGATACATCATTTAATATCCAATAAACGCACTACCGCATCAATACTGGAGGGCAGAGACTTACAGAAAGCCAATTACTTAAACATATCCCTATACAGTTATTTCAAGACGGATTGCATACGATGATTTCCAAGACCACCTCTCTTCCCGCGCTGCTCATTTCAGCCGCACTGTTGAGCGCATCATTCGCAACGGCCAGTTTCGCCGAAGAAGCGACAAAGCCAAAAGCAGCAGTAACAGAGAGCACGAAGGCTGCGGAGCAGGATGCCATCAAAAAACTGGACGCGATTTCCGACGACGGCCTCGCAGCGGTGCGCGGTGTCACACTGGCTCGACTGGCCATTTTTCAAGGAACGCCGGACCAAGCCAAGATTATCCTGACAACCGTGAAGGATGATCTGGATAAAGCCCTGAAAGACACGCCAGCATTGCTCGACAAGATGAAAATGGCTGGCGCTCCGGCCGATGAAATCGCAGAGGTTCAATCCGGCACATTGCCGGTCGATATGGAACTTGGTGTCGTTGACGATTACAAGCTGACGCCTGAAAAGGCAGCGCATCTGAAAAAGGCCAATGAGCATATTCAGCATGGTCGCAAGAAAGAAGCACAGGACGAGCTCAAGCTTGCCGATGTCGATCTGGTAATAACCGAAACGACCGCTAATCTGCCAGCTATCGACAAGGATGTCGATCTGGCACTGGAACAGCTCGGCGACAGCAAATACTATGACGCCAACCTGACGCTTATCAAGGCAGAGCATATGGTGACCATCCGCTCCAACATGCCGAAAGACGCGATGAGTGCCGACAAGAAGGCCAATCCACCAGCCGAGGCAAAGCCTGCTGCAGACGCTGCAAAATCAAGCGATGCAGCCAAGAAAAGCTGACCATCAGCTTATGAGAAGAAGCCGGGATGGGAACCCCATCCCGGCTTCTTTATGCAACGCTGAGCATATGGATCAGGCCAAGGCTTATAACGCAGAGAGCCAGGAGTGAAAGCACTGCGGTCAGCGTGACGCGACCGCCCGCCGACGCTACAGAGCGGATATCGACGCCGAGGCCAAGGGCTGCCATCGAAATGATGGTCAGGATGGTCGAGGTGTATTGAATGCCTGGCAGGATCGATTCCGGTATCAGGTGCAGCGAATGCAGCGCCATCATGCCAAGGAAGCCGAGGATGAACCATGGCACCAACTGGAAGAAACCCGGCTTGGCGTTTGCGTCCTTGTTTCCAGCAAGAAGCGCCAGCGCGAGGATGACCGGTCCGAGCATCAACACGCGCACAAGTTTCACCAAAGTGCCAAGCTGAACGCTGATCGTCGCGACCGGCGCAGTGGCTGCCAGAACCTGTGGCACGGCATAGACGGTCAGGCCGGCCAGCACGCCATATTGCGTATGCGACAGCCCGAGAAGCGGCACCAGAAGTGGCAGGAGCAGTACGACGGCCACGCCGAGAATAGCGGTAAAGGCGATGGAAGCCGCCACGTCCTCGCTTCCCGCGCCGATAACCGGTGCGGTTGCGGCGATGGCGGAGTTACCGCAAATGGAATTACCGCAGGCGACCAGCACGGCCATCCGGTGCGGAAGCTTCAACAGGCGCCCGATGCCGTAACTGAGTGTAATGGCCAGAACAACAACGCCCGCAATGCCGAAAATGAGCCCCGAACCCGCCTCCACCACCGCGCTGGCGCTGATCGATGCACCGAGCAGCACCACTGCAATTTCCAGAAGAAGTTTGGCGGAAAAGCCGATGCCCTTGTTGAACTGTTTGCCGGGACGCAGAAACGTCCGCACAACAGTACCGAGGAGAATAGCGAGTACCAGTGCTTCGAGCCAGGCACGCCCTGCATAATGTTCCTCAACCCTTTCAAGCCCAATCGCCGCTATTGCGACGGCAACGCTCAGACCAAGTCCTGGGAGGATGTTCTGGAATTTGGAGTAGGTCATTGTCGGCATTTCAAATCTGACTGTTCGCTTTTCTCGCATTATCCCGCACAAAATCGCTGTGCACTTTTGCTGGAAACGCTGTTTTCCTTGGCATTGTCCCGCGCAAAACCGCTATGCACTTTTGCTGGAAATGCTCATGTGAGAATTATTTTCTGATTAGATGCCTGATTTCGCCTGTTCAATCCATTTCATTGTATGTCATATTTCATTCGATAATATCGAACGATAAGAACTATGACCCTGGAACAGCTAAGAATTTTCATTGAGGTTGCCGAACGCGAACACCTCACACGAGCGTCGGAGGTCCTGAACCTGACGCCTTCGGCGGTCAGTTCGGCTATCCGCACGTTGGAAGATCGCTACGGAGCGACACTCTTCAACCGCATCGGGCGGCGGATCGAGCTTACCGGTGATGGGCACATGTTTCTGGATGAGGCGCGCGCGACGCTTGCGCGTGCCCGTTCTGCTGAACGTATGCTGTCGGAACTTGGTGGCGGTAAGCGCGGCATTCTCGCCATTCATGCCAGTCAGACTATCGCCAGTTATTGGCTGCCGCCCTTTCTGGCAAAGTTTCACGCAACCTACCCGCTGATTGATGTACGACTGACGCTTGGCAATACTGAAAGCGCCACCGAAGCAACCGAGGAAGGAATTGCCGATATCGGCCTTGTGGAAGGCACTGTGCAGGCACCGTCTCTATCGATCAGCCGGGTTGCAAGCGACCAGCTTATTCTGGTGACGCGGCCCGATCATGATTGGGGTATCGGCGGCAAGCTAAGCTGGGACCGGCTTTTCGAGGGAAAATGGATATTGCGTGAGCAGGGATCGGGGACACGCAGCGTTTTCGAGGATGCGATGCGCGCTTCCGGTTACAATCCCGCACGGCTGCATGTGGCGCTTGAACTGCCCTCGAACGAGGCGATCTGTTCGGCGGTGCGCTCGGGTGACTATGTGACGGCGATATCGGAACTTGTCGCCGCCCCGCATCTTGCTGCCGAAACGCTGGTGAAAGCCGATTTCGCTCTCCCGCAGCGTCAGTTTCTCATGCTGCAACACAAGGACCGATACAGGACAAAAGCTCTACAGGCTTTCGCCAGTTTGCTGACTGGTGGGGATCAGCGAATCTGACGCAACAATTCCGGCTGCGGAAAGCAAGTCGCCGCTAGGCCATTGTTTGCCTGCCACAGGCCGATGGAGCGACGGGTCTTGAAACCGGGAAGACCGTCCGGCTTGCCGACGTCATAGCCCAAAGCCTGCATGCGTTTCTGCATTGCACCGATATCCGACCGGTACATTGTGCCGACGTCGCCCCATCCACGACTGAAATCGCCTGCACCATAGGCAATACGGTCGCCGACATGACCGATGAAGAGCGCATAGAGGTCGCTCATATTGTAATCTTTGAGCACGTAAAAATTGGGCGTCACGATAAAGGCCGGACCGTAGCGACCAGCAGGCATGAGCAGAAAACCCTCGCCCTTCAATTCATTGGCCGGAAATGGCTTTCCATTCACTCGCGTAATGCCAAGCTTCGCCCATTCGGCAAAAGTCTTACCCTGATCCGGGCCTTCCAGCGAACAGGAAACATTCTGCGGCACGTTTACTTCAAAGCCCCAGTCGCGGCCCTTCTGCCAGCCGTGCAGTTTCAGATAATTGGCGATGGAGGCAAGCGTGTCAGGCACTGAATTCCAGATGTCACGCTTGCCGTCAGCATCGAAATCGACAGCGTGTTTCAGATAGGACGTCGGCATGAATTGCGGTTGGCCGAGTGCACCCGCCCATGAGCTTTTCATGGCAGCTTCGTCGATATAGCCCTTGGAAGCGATTTCGAGCGCAGCAATCAGTTCCTTGCGGAACATATCCTTGCGGCTCGCCATAAAGGCCTTGGTGCCGAGCACCTCATAAGCATTATAGGGAATCTTCACCCTGCCAAAGCCGGATTCGCGGCCCCATACGGCAAGCAGGACACGCGCCGAAACACCGTATTTCTGCTCAATGCGGCTCAGGAGGTTGGCATATTGGCCATAGCGCTCCTTGCCGCCGCTTGTGACCAACCCCATTGTCTTGGCGTTAAAATATTTCCCGGGCGCGCCAAACTCCGCCTGTTTCTGTTCTTTCGGTGTCGTGGCCTTTTCGCCGGGAATGACGAGATCTGGCAGCTTCCAGTTGATCGAGATCCCGGCAAAAGCCTGATCGAACACGGCGCGGGACACGCCTGCTGCCTTCGCTTCCGGCCAAAGGTCCCTTTCCAGCCAGTTTCGATACTGGGTTTCAATCTGCGCCTTGGACGGTGCGGCAATAGCGGTAGAAATGACGAGGCTGGCAACCAGTGCGAGGCCAATCTTCAGGCTAAGCTTCCAATTTCCCGCTGCCATGCCTTCTCCATTAGTTCTAAAGAGTGGTTCTTGCCCGCAAGGCGGCAGCAAGTGTGCCTTCATCCAGATAATCGAGTTCGCCACCGACAGGAACGCCATGGGCGAGCCGCGTGACGCGAACCTCGAAGCTCGATAGCTGATCGGTGATGTAATGCGCCGTGGTCTGGCCTTCGACAGTCGCGTTGACTGCGAGAATCACTTCCTTGACGGCACCGGTGGCAACGCGCTCCACCAGTCCCTTGATGTTGAGATCATCCGGGCCGATGCCATCGAGCGGCGAGAGGCGACCGCCGAGAACATGATAACGCACATTCATCGTCCCGGCCCGTTCCAATGCCCAGAGGTCGGAAACATCCTCAACCACGATAAGCGTGGCGGGATCGCGACGCTCATCGGTGCAGATCGTGCACAGATCGGACGTGTCGACATTGCCGCAACAAGAACAGATGCGCACCTTTTCGGCCGCCTCCTGCATAGCACCGCCAAGCGGCACCAGAAGCGCTTCCTTCTTCTTGATAAGATGCAGCGCCGCACGACGGGCCGAACGCGGCCCAAGTCCCGGCACGCGGGCGAGAAGCTGGATGAGGCGTTCGATTTCAGGACCGGCTATTCGTTTGGACATTTGCTTAAGGAAGTATGGGAAAGGACAATAACAGGGTTGGGAACAAGGAACAGGAAATATGCGTCGTGGCGGCAGTCAGGCCGACCAAACATACTGCCCTAGTCGCTTGTTCCCCCTCCTCACTTAAAACGGAAGCTTGAACCCCGGAGGGATCGGCAGACCGGCGGTGAGCGACTGTGTCTTCTCGGCCATGGCTGCCTCAAGCTTCGCCTTGGCATCGTTATGCGCCGCGATAATCAGGTCTTCGAGGATTTCGACCTCTTCTTCCTTCATCAGCGACGGGTCGATTTTCAGCGCCGAAAGGGTGCCCTTGCCGGAAAGCGTAATCGTCACCAGTCCGCCGCCCGAAGAGGCTGAGGCTTCCATGGTTGCGATCTCGTCCTGCATGGCCTTCATCTTGGCCTGCAATTCCTTCGCCTGCTTCATCATGCCCATCATGTCACGCATGGGTTCACTCCATCATTCCGTAAATCAGTCGTCTTCAGACGGTGCGCCGGGGATTTCCGCCACAGCATCGAGGTCAATGTCCTCGTCGTCATTCTGTTCCGGTACGGCAATACGCACATCGGTGATTCTTGCCCCTGGAAAGGCCGCCAGAATGGCGGCTACATCGGGATCGGCCCGGGCGTCGGTTACCAGATTGTCGCGGCGCTCGGTTTCCGCCTCTGAAATGGTCTGACCTGCCACGTCGCGCGCGACAGTCACCACCCAGCGAATGCCGGTCCAATTCAGGAGGCGTTGTGAAATGTCACTCGGCAGCGATTTCGGCGCATCGTCGGTCAGGCCAATTTCCAGTCGCCCGGGTGCGATGGATGCAAGCCGCACGCAGCTCTTGACCAGAATCTTGAACTGCATGTCGCGGTGCTTGTCGGCGAGTGCAACCACATCATGCAGGCTGTTGACCGGCACCGACGGCTGCGGCGCATTCTCCACAAATTGCTGCGGTGCAGCTGATGGCTGAACCGGCTGGGGCGGCGTTTCCACGATACGCATGGCCGTAGCTGGTCCGCCAGAGGCGGAGACCATCGAAGACGAGCCAACCGCATCGGGGGCAAAACGCGCTTCAGGCGCGCCACTGCCACCATTCGGTCGCGGATTGCCCGGCTGCGGGCGTGGGGTCGAAACAGAGCCATTGTCGAGACCGCGGATCGCCTCATCCAGTGTCGGCAGATCGGCCGCATGGGCAAGCCGGATCAAAAGCATTTCTGCAGCCTGCACAGGTCTTGCCGCCGTATCGACTTCCGCGATGCCTTTAAGCAGCATCTGCCAGGTGCGCGACAGCACACGAACGGACAGTTTCTGTGCGAACTCACGCCCGCGCACGCGCTCTTCCTCCGCAAGCGACACATCTTCAGCCACGTCCGGCGTGAAACGCAGGCGTGTCACCAGATGGTTGAAATCGGCGAGATCGGTCAAAACGACCGATGGATCGGCACCAACATCATATTGCGCGCGAAACTCGGTCAACGCACCAGCCACATCGCCGCGCATCAGCATCTCAAAGAGGTCGATAATGCGGGCACGGTCTGCAAGGCCCAGCATGGAGCGCACGGCTTCCACCGTAACGGTGCCCGCACCATGCGCGATGGCCTGATCGAAGATCGACAGCGAATCGCGTGCAGAGCCCTCGCCTGCGCGTGCGATCATGGCGAGCGACGTATCGTCCACCGCGATCTGCTCCGCTTCCGCTATGCGACGCAGATGCTGTGCCAGCGCACCTGATTCGATACGGCGCAGGTCGAAGCGTTGGCAGCGCGACAGAACCGTGATCGGCACCTTGCGGATTTCAGTGGTGGCAAAGATGAATTTGACGTGTGGCGGAGGCTCTTCCAGCGTCTTCAAGAGGCCGTTGAAAGCCTGATTGGAGAGCATGTGCACTTCGTCGATGATATATACTTTGTAACGCGCAGAAACCGGGCGGTAACGCACCTGCTCAATGATCTCGCGAATGTCATCGATGCCGGTATGCGAGGCGGCGTCCATTTCGATCACATCGACATGACGGCCTTCCATGATTGCCTGGCAGTTTTCGCCCTGCACGGAAAGGTCGATGGTCGGCTGATCGATCGTATCGGTCTTATAGTTGAGCGCGCGCGCCAGAATGCGCGCCGTCGTGGTCTTGCCGACCCCGCGAACACCGGTAAGCATCCAGGCCTGCGCGATGCGGCCCGTCTCGAATGCGTTCTTGAGCGTGCGAACCATCGGCTCCTGGCCGATAAGGTCATTGAAATTCTGGGGGCGATACTTCCGGGCGAGAACGCGGTAGGCGCCATCAGCGGATTTTGTGTCCATGAGCTGCCCTTCCGTTCTCCATTCGCTTCTTTCTCAGCCGCCAGTTTGGACCGGACGCATTAGCGGCGTCAACCAAAGAGGCAATCCATCAACAGTCGACGGCGCAATGAGAAAGGGTGGGAGGCTGGCACGATGACCCGTGCCGTGGCTCGTTAGGGCTGCTTCCTTCCGGACCTGACCCGGTTGGCGAGTGGCTCGTCCACCACCAACCTCCCACGCTGCATATCGGCAATTGTGAAGCAAAAAGCAAGGAGGGCTCGATGCAAAAAGCAAGCACAGACCGAAAAAAGCTGGTAAGAATTGGACTATGGAACAATTCGCGCTCGATAAACGGCTTCATGCCGACACTTTTTCCGTCGCCAAGCTCGGCCTGTGCGAGCTTCGGATGATGAATGACCGGCGTTGGCCATGGCTGATCCTGGTTCCGCGCCGTCCCGATCTTGCTGAAATTCACGAGATGACTCCGTTGGACCAGACCATGCTGACTTTCGAGACGGGCATTGTTGCGCAGGCCCTCAAGACTGTGACGGGTTGTGAGAAGATCAATACGGGCGCGCTCGGCAATATCGTTCGGCAGCTACATTTCCACGTCATCGCCCGCAACGAGGGCGATGCTGGCTGGCCCGGCCCTGTCTGGGGCTTTGGCACCCGCGAGACCTATGATGAAAAAGACGCCAAGCAGTTGATCGCCAAGATTCGCACAGCGCTTTAGTTTGTTTTCACGTCCATCTTTTCCGAAAACCGTTTCACACTTTTCGGGATGCGCTTTGATCTCCCAACAATTCCGAGATAGACATGACATTCCGTCTCTATGACCTGCCGGAAATCGAACCGAGCCGATCTGTCGGATTTTCCGGTAACCGGATCGACCGCCAATCCGAAAAGCGACGGGATGATTCTGCCTTCATGGCGCTGGAACTTCCTGAAACGCGAATCATGCTGCTTGGCGGCAACAGGCTGCTCCTCGACTATACCGATGAAAAAGCGCCCCGCGCTTTATTCCGCCTCGGCGAGGCGAAGGATTTTGCGCCCGATCTGCACGAACCGATTTTTCTCGGTCTTCAGGACGGTGTGCCGCTTGTCGCGCTGACGACACCGCTCGAACCTGAAACGGTGGAAGCGCCTTTTCGGATGCAGGACTATCGCAGCATCTATACCGAAGGGCTGGTATCCGCCGACCTGCTGGGCGCGCTGGCGCAAGCCGCAGCATTGACTGCATGGCATGCCAATCACGGGTTCTGCGGGCGTTGCGGCACGAAAGCCGAAATGCGAGCCGGTGGTGCCAAGCGGCAATGCCCGAACTGCGGAGCGGAGCATTTTCCGCGCACCGATCCGGTGGCGATCATGCTGCCGGTGCGCGGTGAGAAATGCATTCTGGCACGTGGACCGCATTTTGCGCCCGGCTCCTACTCCTGCCTTGCGGGTTTTATCGAACACGGCGAAACAATCGAGGCGGCCGTCCGCCGCGAAAGTGTCGAGGAAATGGGTCTCGCCATCGGCCGTGTCGCCTATCATGCGAGCCAGCCCTGGCCGTTTCCCTATTCGCTGATGATCGGCTGTCATGCCGAGGTTCTGAGCGACGACTTCACTATCGACCGCTCGGAACTCGAAGACGGTCGCTGGTTCTCGAAGGCCGAAGTGCGGACAATGCTGGAAGGTACACATCAAAATGGGTTGCGGGTGCCACCATCCGGCGCCATCGCAACCCATCTGATAAAGGCCTGGGCTGTCGGTTAGACAGTTATTCTGCTGCGAGCAGATGTGTATCGCGGATATCGCTGCCTTTGTAGACGCCGAGAATGCGCACTTCCTTGGTGAAGAAGCGTAGTTCTTCCAGTGCAAGCTTGAGATTAGTGTCTTCCGGGTGTCCTTCGACATCGGCATAGAACTGCGTGGCGATGAAACGCCCGCCGATCTGATAGCTCTCCAGCTTGGTCATGTTGATGCCATTGGTGGCAAAACCGCCCAGCGCCTTGTAGAGCGCAGCCGGAACGTTGCGCACGCGGAAGACAAAAGTCGTCACGATGCGTTCGCCGTTTTCGGGACGCGGTGCCCACTGCTTGTTCTTGGACAGAACAACAAAGCGGGTCACATTATCTTCCGAATCCTCGACATTTTCTTCCAGAATATCGAGACCATAGAGATCAGCGGCAAGGCTCGGCGCCAATGCCGCCATGGAGCGATCCTTCATATCGGCGACGAGA
Source organism: Ochrobactrum sp. CGA5 (assembly GCF_006345815.1). Classification (GTDB taxonomy): domain Bacteria; phylum Pseudomonadota; class Alphaproteobacteria; order Rhizobiales; family Rhizobiaceae; genus Brucella. The sequence goes on from NZ_VCIG01000009.1 coordinate 128,905, forward strand.
CGGGCTGCTCCCGCCGTATCACCTGCAATGACGCCTTTCCAGCCGTTCTGGCGGATGACGTTGCGGCACTGGCCAAGCGCATGGACATGGCTGTGCACCGTCTTGATTTCCTCGCGCTTGACACCCGGAAGCACCATCAACTGGAAATGAATGGGCAGGAAATATTCGCCAATGATGTGCATGTCAGCAAGCGGCAGCAAATAATGAATATCGGCGACGCGACCGGCCAGCGTGTTCTCGATCGGGATCATGGCGAGATCGGCAGCGCCGGTTTCAACCGCGTTGAAGGCATCCTCGAAAGTCGGGCACGGCAAAGGCTCCATATCGGGAAACATGTTGCGGCACGCCGTGTCAGAATTTGCGCCCGCCTCACCCTGAAAGGAAATCCTGTTGGTTTTCATCGTGTCCATGCTTTCTAATTGCCGCTTAACAGCGATCGTCAGATACCCTTTGCGACAAGAAGGCGCGCGCGGTCAAGATCGGCCTGCGTGTCGACGCCGAGCGGCACCGTCTTCACCAGCTCCACATCGATGCGCATTCCGGCTTCCAAAGCCCGCAACTGTTCGAGCTTTTCGCGCTTCTCCAGCGGCGACGGTCCAAGCTTCACGAAGCGTTCCAGTGCTAAGCGGCGATAAGCGTAAAGGCCGATATGGTGATAGAGCGGGCCTTCGCCATAGGGCGCGGTTGCGCGGGTGAAATAAAGTGCGCGCAGGCGGCTGTTACCGGCAAACGGGGAGCCGACAATCTTCACCACACTCGGATTGGTCTTCTCCGATTCTTCCTCGATTTCGACGCCGAGCGTCGCAATATCGGCAGGTCCGTCTTCAAGTGGCAGAAGCGCGCGACGGATGATTTCAGAATCGATGGCCGGCAGGTCACCTTGAACATTCACGACGGCATCGAACTCGCCCGCCGGATCAACCTTCATAAGCGCTTCATAGATGCGGTCAGAGCCGGATTCATGATCCTCGCGTGTCATGATGGCTTCGTGACCATGCGCTGTGACGACTGCAAAAATCTCTTCGCTGTCGGTTGCGACCACGGTCCGGCCCAGCTTTGCAGCGGCTGCGCGATCAGCCACATGGACGATCATCGGCTTGCCGCAAATGTCGGCGAGCGGCTTGTTCGGCAGCCGCGTGGAGGCCATGCGCGCCGGAATAAGAGTGAGTGTCTTTAATGTCTGAAGCATCATCGCCTCTTGAGATAAATAGGTCGCGAACGTCTTGTATCGCGCTTTGCCGACGCTGGAAATGCATCAAAAGTGTCAAAAAGTCACGGGTCCAGCCCCCCTTATAAGTGTTGCATCGCCCTGGCAAAAGACCTAGTTTCCGCCCGATGCCGGGGAGAGAATTGTGACCTTTATTAAAGGCTTGCATGCCGGCTAGGAGAGCGTTCTCGGGGAGAGCGTTTTGGTAGAGGGAGCGCTGACCGGCGATGAATTCAACCCGGACTAACAAGTTTATCATGGCTTTTCTGGCGACGGTTTTCGTTGTCATGACGACGGGCATTCTGTCCGATTCGCTGTTTCACTCGCCTGCGCCCGAAAAGCCGGGCTTTATCATCGAAGCGGCAGAGGCTTCGACCGGTGAAGGGGGAGCCGCACCGGCCAAGGAAGAAGTTTCCATTGCAACGTTGCTGCAGACTGCCGATCCGGCACGCGGTCAAACCGTCTTCAAGCGTTGCGCTGCATGCCATACCGGTGAAAAGGGTGGCGCCAACAAGGTCGGACCGCATCTGTGGGATGTTGTGAATCGTCCGGCTGCCTCCGTTGAAGGTTTCGGCTATTCGGCCGCCATGAAGGAATTCGGTGCTGCGGGCAACAAATGGGACTTCGAACATCTCAACAAATTCCTGACCTCGCCGAAGGGCTTCATCAAAGGCACAGCCATGGGCTTTGCCGGCGACAAGAAGGACAATGAACGCGCTGATCTGATCGCTTATCTGCGTACACTTTCCGACAATCCGGCTCCGCTGCCAACCGCTGATGCAGCACCTGCCGCTGGCGGCGATGCAAAGCCAGCCGAAGGTGAAAAGCCTGTGGAAGGCGCACCGGCAAACGGCGAGCAGAAACCTGCGGAACAGGCACCAGCCAATTAAGCCAACAAGACAGAATGACGATCAAAGCCCGGCTCGCCGGGCTTTTTTCTTGACCACATCAAATTTCTTGCCCTGGTGCCTTTCTTCCTCCGCAAAAAACCATAAGACTTCATCCCACTATATCCGAAACATGAACGGAGAGGCTGGATGAGAGCTTTTTGGGCGGGTGCGCTTGCGGTGGCCATGCTTGCGAGCACGGTTTCAATGGGACGCGCGAATGACGCGGAACCCCAGTGGCGATATTCCTCCAGCCTGCTTGGCGAACCCAAATATCCAGCCGATTTCAAACACTATGACTATGTCAACCCGGATGCGCCCAGAGGCGGCACGCTGAACATGGTCGCCGTCGGCACTTTTGATAGTCTCAACCCGTTCGTGGTGCAGGGAGTTCCTGCCGCTGGCCTGTCCGATTTCGGTGGCGGACTGCTCTACGACACACTGATGACGGATTCGCTCGATCAGGGCTCGACGCAATACCCGCTGATCGCCGAAGCCCTGCAATATCCCGACGATTTCTCCTGGGTGAAATTCAAGCTCAATCCCAAAGCGAAATGGCATGATGGCCAACCGATCACCGTCGATGACGTGATCTGGTCGTTCGATGTGCTGAAGAAACAGTCTCCCATGTACAACAAATATTATGGCGACGTAGAGAAAGCGGAAAAGACCGGCGAACATGAGGTGAAATTCACCTTCAGCCAAAAGGGCAACCGCGAACTTCCGCAGATTCTGGGACAGCTTGCCGTTCTGCCCAAGCACTGGTGGGAGGGCAAGGATGCGCAGGGCAAGCAGCGCGACATTACCCGCCCGACGCTCGAAATCCCGCTCGGCTCTGCAGCCTACAAGATCGACAGCATGACGCCTGGACGCTCCATTACCTGGGCACGCGTCGACGACTATTGGGGCAAGGATTTGGGCGTCAATGTCGGGCGAAATAATTTCGACCGCCTGCGTTATGAGTATTACTTCAACGAAGATGCAACTTGGGAAGCCTTCAAGAAAGGCGGCCAATATGATTACCGTCTGGAGAATCGCGCTCAACGCTGGGCAGAACAGTATAATTTCCCGGCTGTCCAGCGTGGCGACGTTGTGAAGACCTCTTTCCCGTACCATGCAGCAGGACGTATGCAGGGCTATTTCCTGAATACCCGCCGCGACAAGTTCAAAGACCCGAAGGTACGGCAGGCGCTGACTTATGCCTTCGACTTCGAATCGATGAACCGCCTGCTGTTCTTCAACCAGTACAAGCGCATCAACAGCTATTTCGCAGGCAATGAACTTGAACTGAGTGGTCCCCCAACGCCCAAAGAACAGGCCATTCTGGAAACGGTAAAGGAAGCACTTCCTGCCGACGCCCTGACCAAGGAATTCAAGCTGCCTGTCTATGACACGCCGCAGGCCACCCGCGAAAACCTGCGCACCGCGCTGAAACTCTTATCGGAAGCAGGCTGGACATTGCAGGGCAACAAGCTTGTTGATGCCAAGGGCAATCCGTTCACCATTGAGTTTCTCGGCAAGGACCCGACGGATGAGCGCATTTACAATCCATTCGCCGCAAGCCTGCGCAAAATAGGCATCAATGCGACCGTGCGTATCGTCGACACGGCGCAATATCAGGCTCGCGTCAACGATTTCGATTATGATGTGGTAACCTCCGTCATCCCGCAGAGCAGTTCGCCCGGCAATGAGCAGCGCGACATGTGGGGCTCGAAGGCTGCCGACTTCAAAGGCAGTCGTAACTATGCCGGCATCAAGAACCCGGCTATCGACAAGCTGATTGATCACGTCATCTATGCCAAAGATCGCGACGAACTCGTCGCTTCGACCCACGCACTCGACCGGGCGCTCTTGTGGAACTACTACGTCATCCCGCAATGGTACTCCGACCACATCAATGTGGCTTACTGGAATAAATTCGGAATGCCTGAAAAGCAGCCGGATTACAGCGGCATTGATCCGTTCTCCTGGTGGATAGATCCTGAAAAGGAAGCCAAGCTCAAGACCGGCAGTGAATGAGGGGCGAGCGAGAATGACAATCCTTCGCATGAACCGCCGCCATTTTCTGGGGCTTTCAGGAAGTGCCGCCGTTGCATCCTTTCTGCCGACAAGGGCCGTTGCCGATATACCGACCGGCAAGGCACTGCATGGGCTTTCAGCTTTCGGTGACCTCAAGTATGGTCCCGATTTTCCGCATTTCGACTATGCCAACCCCGAAGCGCCGAAGGGCGGCACATTCAATTTCGCACCGTCGAGCTGGGTCTGGAACCAGAACACCAACACGTTCAACACGCTCAACACCTTCACATTCAAGGGCGACGCGCCACCGCGCATGGAACTGACCTTCGATACGCTGATGGCGTCCGCGCTGGACGAGCCGGATTCCGTCTACGGACTGATCGCAGAGAATGCGACGCTTTCAAAAGACCACCGCAGTTGCACGTTCAAGCTTCGCAAGGAGGCGCGTTTTCATGACGGTTCGCCGATCGAAGCGAAAGACGTGCTGTTCACCTATATGACCATCAAGCAAAAAGGCCATCCAACGCTGCGCCAGTCCCTGGCTGGAGTGGAAAAGGTGGAGGCAACCGGCAAGCACGAGGTGCGTATGCGTTTCGCCGAGGGGCGTGGGTCGAACGCCATCCTCGATGCCGTAACCGTGCCCATCCTGTCGGAAAGCTGGTTCAAGGATCGCGATTTCGAGGCCACCACCATGGAGCCGGTTCTGGGTTCCGGTGCCTACAAGGTCGGAAATTTCGCCGCCGGGCAATTCATCGAATATCAACGTGTCGAGGATTATTGGGCGAAAGACCTGCCGGTGCAGAAGGGTTTCAACCATTTTGACCGCATTCGCATCGAGTTTTTCCGCGACCGACAGCCACAATTTGAAGCCTTCAAGAAAGGCAGTATCGATTACCGCGAAGAGAGCGTCTCCAAAAACTGGGCGACTGCTTATGATTTTCCCGCCATCCAACAGGGAAAGGTCGTCAAGCGCACCTTTCCGAAAGAGAAGCGCCCGCTCATGCAAGCCTGGGCGCTGAACCAGCGCCGCGACCGGTTCCGCGATCCACGCGTGCGGGAGGCGATCGCGCTCTGCTTCGACTTCGAATGGACCAACGAGCATCTTTTCTACAATGTCTATGCCCGCTCGCAATCCTGCTTCAACGGTTCGGATTTTCAGGCAAGCGGCCTGCCGACGCCCGACGAGATGAAGGTGCTTGAACGCTATCGCGGCAAACTGCCGGACGCAGTTTTCGGCGAGGCCGTGCTGATGCCGGTTTCCGACGGAACGGGACGCGACCGCGCGCAGTTTGCCCAAGCCATCAAACTTTTGGAGGCTGCCGGTTTCGAGCGCAGGAATGGTCAGTTCCACGACAAGGACGGGTCGAAATTCGCGCTGGAGATACTCTCTAATTCCGAATCCTTCACCCGGGTCTACAATCCTTATGTGCAGAAGCTGCGCGCCATCGGCATCGATGCCAGCCTGCGGCTTGTCGATGCAAGCCAGTATCAGGCACGAATGCAGGATTTCCAGTTCGACATGGTGGGGATGGCCCTGCAGTTCATCCCCACACCCACACGCGAATCGCTTGCCGGCATGTTCGGCTCCGAATCGGCCAAGATGCCGGGCAGCTATAATCTTCCCGGCACAGAAGATCCGTTGATCGATTCGCTGATTGCGGATATCGGCACGGTTTCAACGCGCGATGAACTCGTCGCCACAATGCGGGTGCTTGATCGGTACTTGCGTATCCGTCGCGACTGGATTCCAAATTGGACGACAGCGAATCATCTCACGGCCTATTGGGACCGGTTCGGTTTCAGAGAGCCGAAGCCCGATTACGGCTTTCCCATCGAGACGCTGTGGTGGATAGATAAAGAAAAGGCAGAAGCTGTTGGCAAGCCATAAGACAAACCTGAATCTGCGTAGAAAGCAGGGCTGATGGGCGCATATATTCTCCGCCGTCTGCTTCTGATGATCCCGACGATTTTCGGCATCATGGCTATTTCCTTCGCTGTGGTTCAGTTCGCCCCCGGTGGTCCGGTAGAGCGCGTGATTGCGCAACTTTCCGGCCAGGGCGGCGACGCTCTTGATCGCCTTTCGGGCGGTGGTGGCGATTTCGGGCAGAGTGCCGTCGATAGCGGCTCTGTCAATTCCAAGTATCGCGGCGCGCAAGGGCTGGACCCGCAATTCATCGCCGATCTGGAAAAGCAGTTCGGCTTCGACAAGCCGCCGCTCGAACGTTTCGGCCAGATGCTGTGGAACTATATGCGCTTCGATTTCGGCCGCAGCTATTTTCGCGACATAAGCGTAATCGACCTCATCAAGGAAAAGATGCCGGTTTCGATCTCGCTCGGCCTGTGGCTGACTTTTCTGTCCTACATGATCTCAATTCCGCTTGGCATTCGCAAGGCGATCAAGGACGGTTCGCGCTTCGACACCTGGACCAGCGCCGTCATCATCGTAGGTTACGCCATTCCAAGCTTCCTGTTCGCTATTCTGCTGATCGTGCTGTTTGCAGGCGGCTCGTTCTTCGACTGGTTCCCGCTGCGCGGCCTTACCTCACCCGATTTCGCGCAAATGTCGTTCTGGGGCAAGATCGGCGACTATCTGTGGCATATGGTTCTGCCGGTGACCGCACTCGTGCTTTCCGCCTTCGCCACCACCACGCTTCTCACCAAGAATTCGTTTCTGGAAGAAATCCGCAAGCAATACGTGACTACAGCCCGCGCCAAGGGACTGACCGAGAATCAGGTTCTGTATCGTCACGTCTTCCGCAATGCGATGCTGATCGTGATTGCTGGTTTTCCAGGCGCTTTCATATCGGCCTTCTTCACCGGTTCGCTTCTGATCGAGACCATCTTCTCACTCGACGGGCTTGGCCTCCTCGGTTACCAGTCGGTCATCAACCGCGATTATCCCGTGGTCTTCGCCAATCTTTTCATATTCTCGCTGATCGGCCTTCTGGTCGGGCTTCTGTCCGATCTCACCTATACTTGGATCGATCCGCGCATCGACTTTGACCGGAGGGACGTGTGATGACCGACACCACCATCACTCCTACCGCAAAGCCGGTAAAACGTCCGTTTCTGTCGCCACTCAACAAGCGTCGCTGGCAGAATTTCAAGGCCAACAAGCGCGGTTACTGGTCGCTGTGGATATTCCTGTTCCTGCTCATTGCAGCGCTTTGCTCCGAGTTCATCGCGAATGACCGGCCCATCCTCGTTTCCTACAAGGGCGAGCTGCTGATGCCGGTTTTCGTCGACTATCCGGAAGAGAAATTCGGCGGCTTTTATGCCGTCACCGATTATCGCGATCCGGTAATACAGGACGAGATCAACAATAATGGCTGGGCTATCTGGCCGCCGATCCGCTATTCCTACAACACTGTGAACAACGAGATACCGGAAGCAGCGCCGTCGAAGCCGTTCTGGCTCTATTCGGCAGAAGAGCGCTGCCAGCGCTATCCGCAAGGTGCGAGCGACCCCAATTGCCGCTTTGGCAATTTCAATCTGCTCGGCACCGACGATCAGGCGCGCGACGTTTTTGCACGCGCACTCTACGGCTTTCGCATTTCGGTGCTGTTCGGCCTGATTCTAACCTTTTTCTCGGCGATCATCGGTGTGACGGCTGGCGCGGTTCAGGGCTATTTCGGCGGCTGGGTCGATCTTCTGTTCCAGCGCTTCATCGAAATCTGGTCATCAATCCCGGTTCTCTACCTGCTGCTGATTATCGCGGCGATACTGCCCCCCGGTTTCTGGGTGCTTCTAGGCATAATGTTGTTGTTTTCTTGGGTGGCTTTCGTCGGCGTCGTGCGCGCGGAATTTCTGCGGGCGCGAAACTTCGAATATGTAAATGCGGCACGTGCGCTCGGCGTGAAGAACGTCACGATCATGTGGCGTCATCTCCTCCCCAATGCCATGGTCGCGACACTGACCTTCCTACCTTTCATTCTGAACGGCTCGATCACCACGCTCACCTCGCTCGACTTCCTCGGTTTCGGCCTGCCGCCCGGCTCGGCTTCCCTCGGCGAACTTCTTGCCCAGGGCAAGAACAACCTGCAAGCCCCGTGGCTCGGCATTACCGGCTTCGTGGTCATCTCGCTGATGCTGTCGCTTCTGATCTTCATCGGTGAGGCAACACGCGACGCCTTCGATCCGCGAAAGGCTTTCCAATGAGTGGATCAATGATCGAAACAGGCAACAAAACTCTGCTGTCCGTCCGCGATCTGTCTGTCGCATTTCGCCAGAACGGTGAGGAACGCATTTCCGTAGACCACGTGTCCTTCAACATTGCTGAAGGTGAAACAGTAGCTCTTGTCGGCGAATCGGGGTCCGGCAAATCTGTCTCGGCCTTGTCCATCCTCAAGCTGCTGCCCTATCCATCTGCCAGCCATCCTTCCGGAGAAATTCTTTTCAACGGCAAGGATCTGATGAAAGCCTCGGAGCCGGAACTGCGTCGTGTGCGCGGCAACGACATCACGATGATCTTTCAGGAACCGATGACGTCGCTCAATCCGCTGCACAGTGTGGAGCGGCAGATCGGCGAAATCCTGAAAATGCATCAGGGCATGGGCGTTGAGGCAGCACGAGCGCGAACGCTGGAACTCCTCAACGAAGTCGGCATTCGTGAACCGGAAAAGCGCCTGGCGGCCTTTCCGCATCAGCTTTCTGGCGGGCAGCGCCAGCGCGTCATGATCGCCATGGCGCTGGCAAACAAGCCGAAGCTGCTGATTGCCGACGAGCCGACCACAGCGCTGGATGTCACGGTGCAGGCGCAGATCTTGAAGCTGCTCGCCGAGCTGAAAGCCGCGCAGGGCATGTCGATGCTCTTCATCACCCACGATCTCGGTATTGTGCGCAAGATCGCCGACAAGGTCTGCGTGATGAGCAAGGGCAAGATTGTCGAGGCCGGGCCGACCAAAGAAATTTTCGAGAACCCCCAGCACCCCTATACCAAGCACCTGCTTGCGGCCGAACCGAAAGGCGAGCCGCCAGCAGCCGATCCGGCAGCCAAAACGGTGATGGAAGGCAAGGACATTCGCGTCTGGTTCCCTATCAAAAAGGGCTTCATGCGCAAGACCGTCGATCATGTGAAGGCGGTGGATGGCATCGACGTAAACTTGCGCGCCGGACAGACGCTCGGCGTCGTCGGAGAATCGGGTTCAGGCAAGACAACGCTCGGCCTTGCGCTTTCGCGCATGATTTCATCCAAGGGCGAGATCAGGTTCGACGGGCGCGACATCGCCAAGTTCAGCTTCAAGGACATGCGCCCGTTGCGCCGTGAGATGCAGATCGTGTTTCAGGACCCGTTCGGCTCACTCTCCCCGCGCATGACGATCGCGGATATTATCGCCGAAGGGCTTCTGGTGCATGAGCCGAAGCTTTCGGCAGACGACCGCGATGCGCGCGTCGTTGCCGCGCTCAACGAAGTCAATCTCGATCCAGAAACCCGCTTCCGCTATCCGCACGAATTTTCCGGTGGCCAACGCCAGCGCATCGCCATTGCACGCGCCATGGTATTGAACCCGAAATTCGTCATGCTGGACGAACCGACCTCCGCGCTCGATATGAGCGTGCAGGCGCAAGTGGTTGATCTATTGCGCACATTGCAGAAGAAGCACGATCTCGCCTATCTTTTCATAAGTCACGATCTGAAGGTGGTGCGGGCGCTGGCAAATGATGTGCTGGTTATGCGCAACGGCAAGGCGGTCGAATATGGTGCGGCGAAAAATATCTTCGCCAACCCGCAGACCGATTATACCAAAGCGTTGATGGCGGCAGCCTTCCGAATGGAAGCAACAGAGGGAGGAACGAAGCAATGACAAACAATGATAAGGGCAATATCCTTCTGGCGATCACCGACTGGGACCCGGAAATCTGGCTGAAGACGTTTCGGGGTCATGCGCCGGACCGCCCGGTGGTGACGGATCGCGCGGAAAACGATCCATCCATCAAGTATGCGCTCGTCTGGAAGCAGAAGCCCGGCTCGCTTGAGAACCTGCCCAATCTGAAGGTCATCTTCTCCCTGGGCGCAGGCGTCGATCACGTCTTCCGCGATGACCGGATTCCCGATGTGCCACTGGTGCGCATCATCTCCGACGATCTCACCATGCGTATGACGGAATATGTCGTCTGGCAGGTGCTGGACCATCACCGTCTCGGACAGCGCTATCGCAAGCAGCAGCACAATCATGTCTGGCACGAAGATCGCCGCCAGCCTGCCGCGCACGAAGTGACCGTCGGTATCATGGGGCTCGGTGTTCTGGGTCGCGATGCGGCGGCAAAACTGAAGCTGTTGGGCTTCAACGTCACAGGCTGGAGCCGTCGCCAGCATGAAATGGATGGTGTGCAGACCTATCACGGCAAGGACGGTTTTGCGAAGTTCCTCAAGACGGCTGACATATTTGTCTGCCTCCTACCACTGACGCCCGACACAAAGGGCATACTCTCCATGTCGATGTTCGCGCAATTGAAGAGCGACGGGCCGCTTGGTGCACCCGTGCTGATCAATGCCGGACGCGGCGGCCTGCAAAACGAAGCTGATATTCTTGCCGCGCTGGATCGCGGGCTTCTTTCAGCAGCTTCGCTGGACGTGTTCACACAGGAACCATTGCCGACCAGTAGTCCTCTCTGGGATCACCCCCGCGTGACGATCACGCCCCACGCGGCGGCAAGCTCATCCGCAACCGCCCTTGTGCCGCAGATCATCCGGCAAATCGAAGCTTTCGAGCGGGATGGAACGCTGGAACATGTCGTCGACCGCAATACTCAATATTAAGCAGCGATTGCAATTGCTCCGTCCTCGCCGACCGTCACCTTATGGCCGGCGAGCTTCTTCTGTGCCTCACGGTCGAGTTCAACAGCGACAGGCACATCATGTCCCATTTCACGGGCCACGATGAGACCAAGAAGCAAGATCGCATCCGGTTCATGCAGGACAATGGCCGCAGGCGCATGACCGCTATGGACAAGCTCCAGAAGAACCGCTGCTGCTGATGACGACCCGATGGTTCCGGGCAAACAAAGTACGCGCCCGGCAATGCTCTGCCCGTGTTCGGGATGGCGCACATCGGCAATCCGCCCGCTCTTCGGATCAACACCACCCCAGAAGCTAATCGGTGCAGAGAGAACCAGCGCCTCGGCATCCGCCCCTTTGCCTGGAACGAGTACAGTACTTTTCCCGATGCTCATACTGCCTGCCTCCCGAAAACCGGCCTTCCCCCGACAGCACTTTCCACGCATTCTTCCAGCGAACCGTAAAGCACGCCATAGCCGGTGTTGCCGGGGGCATAATGCGCGAACTTGCCGGAATTTGTCATCAGTACAGCATTGTCCTTGACCGGCAGAATAGGTGTCACAACCACGCATGTGTCGGCGACAATCACGACGCCCGCTTTCTCGAGCGCCTGCCTGCGTCCGTCTTTCTCCAGCTCAGCCAGTGCGTGACGGCCCGTGCAGGCATATAGCGGCACCGCGAGCTTGCGTTGCGCTATCGCGCGCTCCAGACGGTCAAACTCGGCTATCGAAAGGTGCGGACTGCCAATAGCAACCGCATCAATATGATCAACCCGCTCGACCGTCGAAAGCCGCTTACGCGTTGCCTCAATCATTTCATGTGTGACACGGATAACACTTTCAGGCTTTTGATGCTGCAAAGCTGCTTCAAGATCGGGCGCTTCGGGTGTCACGCCTGCGACATGGAACAATCCCACGGCGCCAACCGATGCCGATGCCGCGCCGAAAGCCTTCAGATCGTCTTCATCAGGGTGAACGGAACTGCCCGCAACGACGCCAATGTTCGTGCCAACGCAGCGACCGAAAAGATTGCCGAGAATAGGCCACGCGACTTCCGTAGACAGAAACGCCGAGTCCAAGCCGGAAATGTCAATCACCACCGTGGCGCGACGGTTTTCGCTGCGATGGAGGCCATAATCAGGCGCGCGACCAGCAATCGCGCAGGCAATATCCAGAAAATCGCCATAGCGATTGGTGCGCGCGCCCAGGACAGAATTACAAAACACGACCGCATTGGATTCGCCCCAGGCGACATCCGTGCCCTTTGCGGGCCGGTGTCCAGCCTGATAGGGCGCGCAGGTCCAGGTTGGCTCGCAGCCGAGCTTGATATAGGCCCGCATCATGCGCTTGGCCATGTCGGCCTCATGAGCCGGCAAAAGATTGCGCGAACAGCCAGTCAGATCGATAGAGCCGACATTGAGCGTCGAGCGGATTTTGACCTTTGCGCCGCCCTCAACCAGCTTTTCTGCAAACAGCGTTCCGCTGTCGCCGTGGTAAAGCGCCCCGTCGATATGCGCGGATGCAACAGGGATGAGACGCGGTGCGCCCATCAGTCTCGCAGTATCAGCCACGATACGCATTGCCATTGCGGCGCCTTGTCCCAGTTCCCCGGCGGCTATCGACCGCTCTTCATGGGTTAATGTCAGTGCCACGCGTGATCTCCTTGCGCATGGTTATGGATGTAGATCGATTGTAACCCGGATGTGCGCTCTCGGCGATCTTGCGATATCCTAGCTTTTCAAACAGCGCCCGATTACGGGTGAGCTCTATACGCACCTGCAACTCTATCGACGGCCTACCTTTTGCAACAGCCGCATCTTCCGCTTTCTGCATCAATAATCGTCCGATACCTCTTCCCGCAAAGGCGGGTGCGACAGCAAGCTTGCCGAGATAAAAGCTGTCGTCTTTCTCCCGTATAAAGACACAGCCAGCTAGTCTCTCGCCCAGAAAGGCTGCAAAGCCGGTTTCTTCCCGTGCCTTATGCCGCAGATTTTCAACCGTCAGCAAACCTGCCGATGAGGGCGGATCGATCAGGCCGTCCATATAGGCGAAGCTATCGCGAATGAGATCGAGTAGTTCCTCCCATTGCCCGAAACTCTCACCAATGACCTCGACTCGCAGAGCCATCATTTGGCTTTGCGAGCCTTGTAGCGAATGGTTTCAAAACGGACATTGAGCGCATTATAAAGCAGAAGCCGACCGACAAGTGGCTCGCCGATTCCTGTGATGAGCTTGATGACTTCCATTGCCTGCAGGCTGCCGATCACCCCCGGCAGGACGCCAAGCACACCGGCCTCCGCACAGGTCGGCACCGTTCCAGGTGGCGGCGCTTCTGGAAAAAGATCGCGATAGGACGGGTTCTGTGCGCCATCTGCGCCCTTCAGGTAAGGCATCAGTACGGTGACCGTACCGTCGAAACGGCCCATGGCACCCGTCACGAGCGGCTTTCCCAGCTTGGCAGCAGCATCGGCCAGAATATAGCGCGTAGTGAAATTGTCGGACCCATCCACCAAGACGTCATAATTACTGATCAGCGCTTCGACGTTGTCTGCATCGAGGCGAAGCTGGTGCCCTTCGACCTTTACATGCGGATTGATGCGGCCGATTGTGGCAAGCGCGCTTTCCACCTTCGGCTGGCCGACACTTTCCGTGTCGTGAATGACCTGCCGTTGCAGGTTGGACAGTGAAACAGTGTCGTCATCGACAATGCCAAGCGTGCCAACGCCGGCAGCCGCCAGATACTGCAGCACAGGCGCACCGAGCCCGCCCGCGCCGACGATCAGCACACGTGCGGCTTTCAACTTCTGCTGGCCCGGACCGCCGATTTCCGGCAACACAATATGGCGAGCATAGCGTTCAAGTTCTTCGGACGAAAATGGTTTGGTTGGTGCATTCATACCCCGAACATATGCCTCTCCGAGGGCGCTGTCAGCGGATATCTTGCCTCACGGCACGATGACTGCTGATATAGCAATGTCGGTTCGTATCTGGTGAAGTCAGTCGAAGACTTCGCCCGGATATACGCCCCACAGGTCCGATTGCTTGATCCAGCCACGGACACCGCCCATGTCGACACGGCACCATTGACCGGTGCATTCACGCACCGTACCGACCACACCGGGTTCGATTTCGGCCGCAAGGCCCGATGTATCGCTGGCATCGCGGCGCATATTGATCATCGAACCGTGATTGTCCTTGAGCCAGGGCGCCGTAATGGCGGTTCGCTTGCCGGAAAGCAGTGACTGGTAAACCCAGCCTTCCGTGCCATCCGCATCACGGATACGACGCCAGTTGTCATATTCCTGGATGATCTCGACTGGCAACCCCGCCTTCATGAAAAGCCATGAAACTGCATAATCACGCCCCGGTCCGACACGCAGATTGACGCGTGCAGGTTTAAGGCTGACGAAACGCGGCACGGGAAGCCCGCTCGGGCCGATAGTTGTGCCTGCCGGCGTCGCAGCTTGTGCGCCATGCCTATGCGACGCACCAAGCGGTGCCAGAATGAGAATAAATGCCAGAAAGCCAAGCGTGGCCATCAAAAAGCGTTGCGAAAGTACTCTGTACAAACTGCGACCTCTCGCCGTCCCGTCATGACAGAGCGGCAGTAGCTTCGGCAGTTTATGAGGGCTGCGAGGCGACGTTGCCGTCCTGTTTCCAGATCGTCGATCCATTTGTATGTAACAGATGGAGATGCGATCTAATTATTTGATTTTAAATGCATCTCTTTGGAGAATCGTTAAGGATTTTCCAAGAGGCACCTGAAGTTTCCGGTTTTTCTTTGTCTTTGCTGCTTCGCCTTGATAGAGATGTTCAGCCGAAGCAATGTCCCATATTGCACCGCCTTGGTTAAGGAGGTCTCAACATGAAGCTTCGGTGAACGCATTTTCGGGAAAAGTGGGAGTCGGTTTTCCGCTGGAAATGTGCAGGAATTTCTTGGAGCATGCGGTACCAGTTGGTTACAATGCAGGGTGTTCCAGGGGGCTTTGCTCAACGATGGGGTGGAGATGTCGAACAAGAAGAAGCCGCTGGTCGTTCTTACGCGGAAATTGCCGGACCCAGTGGAAACCCGAATGCGGGAACTGTTTGATGCGCGTCTGAACATAGACGACCACCGCATGAATCAGCCGGAAATCATCGCTGCGATGAAGGAAGCAGACGTTCTGGTGCCCTGCATCACGGATGTCATCGATGCAGCAGCAATCGAACAGGCCGGCCCCAATCTCAAGCTGATCGCAAATTTTGGCAATGGCGTGGACAATATCGATGTCGCGGCGGCCGCAAAGCGTGGGATCACAGTCACCAATACGCCAAATGTCCTCACCGAAGACACTGCGGACATGACCCTGGCATTGCTGCTGTCAGTGCCGAGGCGTCTGGTGGAAGGGGCCAATGTGCTCAACGAGCGTCATGGGCAATGGCCGGGCTGGTCGCCGACCTGGATGCTTGGACGGCGAATATGGGGCAAACGCCTTGGTATTGTCGGCATGGGACGCATCGGCACGGCTGTTGCACGCCGCGCCAAGGCTTTCGGGCTTTCTATCCACTATCACAATCGCAAGCGTGTCAATCCACAGGTCGAGGAAGAGCTGGAAGCGACCTATTGGGATAGTCTCGACCAGATGTTGGCCCGGATGGATATTATCTCGGTCAACTGTCCGTCAACGCCAGCCACATTCCATCTGCTGTCCGCACGCCGTATCGCGCTAATGCAGCCGACTGCCTATATGGTCAACACGGCTCGTGGTCAGATCATTGACGAAAATGCGCTGATCGAGTTGATCGAGCAGGGCAAGCTTGCCGGAGCGGGGCTGGACGTGTTCGAAAACGAACCGGCGGTCAATCCCCGCCTGCTGGCCCTTGCCGAAAAGGGCAAGGTCGTTCTGCTGCCACACATGGGGTCGGCCACCATGGAAGGCCGCATCGATATGGGCGACAAGGTCATCATCAATATCAAGGCTTTTGTCGACGGGCACCGCCCGCCTGACCGCGTATTGCCGAACCGGGTTTAACTTTTCCGGCTTGCGACCTGCGTTTCTTCGGCGTTCTTGCCGTCGATGAAACGCAGGACCGTATGCGCATAAAGGCGCGGCTTCTCCACCGGGGCGCCGTGCCCGGCATCAGGCAGAATGATCAATTCAGCACCCGGTATCTGGCTAGCGATGAACTCCGTATGTTCGCGCGTGACAGCCGTATCGCGATCGCCGATCACAATCGCCGTGCGCACCCGAATATCGGACAAGTCCTCATCGGTATAGTTTGGTTCATTCGCCCAGAGTGCATGAATTTCCTTATCTATACTCTCATAGTGCCGTAGTTCCGGTATCGGCTTTCCCTCGGCGCGTGCCTCCGCATAACCGGTATTGCCGTCGGGCGTGACATTGGCCGCTTGCGCGAACAGGCTTTTCAGCCGTTCAGGATAGCGCATGGCGATGTCGAGGCCGATAATGCCGCCATCGCTCCACCCCACAAGATCGACCCTGTCGATGCGGAGAAAGTCGAGGAGCGCCACATAGTCGTCGGCCATCAATCCATAGGTGATCGGGTCATCGGTGCGGGTGGAGCGCCCCTGTCCGCGGCTATCGGCAACGATCACGGTGTGGTGGCGCGCAAGAATTGGAAGCTGCGCATCCCATACATGCTGGTCGGACAGACCGCCGGGAATAAGCAGGATTGGCGGTCCCTTGCCAACGATCCGGTAGTACATTTCGATTCCGTTCACCTCGGCAAAGGCGGCTGGGGACGCAAGAATGGTCATACGCGCAACTCTCTCAGTCGAAACAGGTGAAGAAAAAGACAAAGCAAAGCCGATCAGCAAAGCGGCTATCGTCAGTGTCCTCTTTCCCTTCATGGATTCCCGGTCTCATTTTCAGGGTCTGCGGACAAGTGTCGGCAAATCATATAGATAGGCAATGCGTTTGATGGCATCCCGAAGCGGCTCGAGCGTGACCGTCATGGTGTGACCGCTCGCGTGGATCAGCATATCGGGCGAAGCGCAGATCGCGACATGGCCTTTCCAGAAGACGAGATCACCGCGCTTCAGGTTCGAATAGGTCGCATCTGGCTCGATGACTTCGCCGAGCGTATTCTGCTGCATGTCGGAATCACGTAGAACCCTCCGGCCTGCAACCCACATGCACAATTGCACAATACCGGAGCAGTCGATGCCGAAACCCGATGTGCCGCCCCACAGATAGGGCGTGTGAAGAAGAGTTTCGGCGACAGCCACATAGTCGGAAGCATGGTCACCGACCGGCGCAAGATGGCTTGCAATCAGCGCCTCGCCGCTTTCCAGAAGCGCATATCTCGTGCCGCGCGTTTCTGCTGCGCCGACAATACGCACGCGCGAGCCGAGCGACAGAGCTTTCGTATGCGGAAAGCGGAGATCGGAGCCAGGATAAACGAAGGTACGCGGCACGATGACCAGATGTGTTTCGGTTCCTGCGGGCTGTTCCAGCGCGGCAGAGGAGACATAGCCCGTATAGCCATCGCGTTCCGCCTGCACCCACGACCAGCCGTCCATTTCCTCGAAGACGCGGACGCCATCGCCAAAGATTATCTGGGTCTGCGGTCCGCTGTCCATACGCGGTTCGGCGCGCAGATCGACAACGGGAACGCAAACCTGCATCGGCGTGCCAGCGGTAAAGCGAGCAGCCTCCACCTGTCCGGTCAGCCGCTCATCGGCGAGATCAGGGCGATAGGCATTGAGGCGGCGGTCGAGCATGGTCAAAGTGGCAACTCCCTGGCTTTGGCGATCACCAGATCGCCCAGTCTTTCAACATAAAGTGCACCGGCGACTGTCCTCTTTACTAGCACATTTCGTCGGTCTTTTTCATCACGATGCCGGGAGACGAGCTCGAGTGCGCCCATCGTGTCGAGCGCACGGGTGACAACCGGCTTGGTGACATTCAGTTTTGCTGAAAGCCCCCGCACGGTATGCGGTGGGGGTTCCAGATAGATGGTCAGGAGAATAGCTACCTGTCGCGTGGTGAGGTCGGGCATCTCGTCACGCACCTGTTCAAGCGACAGGGTTCTCAACAATGTAAGTGCCTGCAACGGCTTCAGCTCAATTGGCATCCGGCTCCACCAGAATGGGGATTGTTTCGGAACCGTTTTATTCAACCTGCTTTCAGTGTCTCAGGCAAGTGAAATCGGGCGAATTCAGCGCGCCGGGTAACGTTCCTTCAAAAGCTGGTAAAGAGCGCGAATGGCTTGCGCTTCGCCGCCGACCGGGGAAGCTGGCTTTTCGACCGGCACCCAGCCGAAAATGTCGAAATGCGCCCATGCGTGAGCCTTTTCTACGAATTTGCTGAGAAACAGCGCTGCCGTCACCGACCCGGCAAAACCGTCGGTGGTGACATTGTTGATGTCAGCGATCCGCGAAGATAGTTTTTGCGCATAGGGCTTCCACAGCGGCATCCGCCATAGCGGGTCCGCTGTGATATCCGCATTGTGCGCAATTGAGGCGGCAAGTCCGTCATCATGCGTATAGAATGGCGGCAGATCGGGGCCGAGCGCGACACGCGCAGCGCCCGTCAGCGTCGCCATATCGATCAGCAGCGCTGGTTCTTCTTCATCGGCAAGCGCAAGCGCGTCAGCGAGAACCAGCCGGCCTTCCGCATCTGTATTGCCGATTTCGACGGTCAAACCCTTGCGGCTTTGCAAGACATCGCCCGGACGGAAGGCATTACCGGCAATCGAATTCTCCACTGCCGGGATCAACACGCGCAACCGCACCGGCAATTTTGCGTCCATGATCATGGAGGCTAGTCCCAGCACATTGGCAGCTCCACCCATATCCTTTTTCATCAACAGCATGCCGCTTGCCGGTTTGATATCGAGACCGCCTGTGTCGAAGCAAACGCCCTTGCCAACCAACGTGACTTTCGGGTCGCTTGCCCTGCCCCAGCCAAGATCGATCAAGCGTGGTGCAATCGCACCCGCACGACCAACTGCATGAATCATCGGAAAGTTCTTCTCCAAAAGCGCATCGCCTTCGGTGACCGCAATGTCCGCCTTGTGTTTCGCCGCCAGTTCACGAGCGACATGTTCAAGGGCGTCAGGCCCCATATCGTTAGTCGGCGTATTGATGAGATCGCGCACCAGCGTGACCGCAGCGGCTATACGACGGATCTCCGCTTCATCCACACCTTCGGGCAGAGCAAGACGGATTACCTTGCCGTTCGACTTGCGATAACGCGCAAAACTATAGCCGCCCATCAGGAAGCCCAGGACGGCAAGCGCAGCCTCATCGGTCGCACCGTCAATATGCCAGTCTCCTTCAGGGAGGTTTCGTGCAAGCTTCCCGGCCAGAAGTTGCGATTGGCCACCCTTTTCCTGGTCTCCCGTTCCAAACAGTGCACCCGATACGGCTCCACCTGCACCGGGAAGGATGAGGATACGTCCGGCTTCGCCGTCAAAGCCATGGGCTTTTGCCCATGCAAACGCATCGGCAGGCAGGCCAGATGCTTCCAACCCGCCTCTCGGCGTAAACCGGATGGGGCGGCTTTGTTCGGATTTTCGGGAAAGGAGTTCGACAGACATGATGTTCTTTCTGAGCAGTAGGCGATCTCCGGCAAAAGCGCTGGGATTTTGTCGGAAGTTCATAGAAACGGACAGATAGCGCATGCCGAAACGTGTGAAGCGGCTTTCGGACAAGATGCGCGTCAAAACAAACAGATAGAGCAATTATTGCCGTGCGAATAGAGAAACCGCAATCGCTTTATTAACCAATCATTAGGGTTAACAGACTATTGATTTAGAGGGAATTGGGCTTGAGGGTGCCTAAGGTATGTTGGATGCACGACACGCTTTAGCAGGAGAGGCGGCATGCTGAACATCGCTCGAAAAAACGCTATCGCAATACGTATCGGCTTCGCCTGCATTCTTTCGGCACTTGTCGTTTCCGGGTGCACATCGGTTGATCGGACCACCACCGGGTCGGTGCGTCGCGCGGCAACCGCCGCCACTTTCGACAACATGAACAACGCTCAGCTTTCAGCCATGGCTGGACGGCTTGGCGCACAATATGAACGCAATCCGAAGGATCGTCAGACAGCACTCAACTATGCTAATGTACTGGCGCGTCTCGGTCGCAACGATCAGGCATTGGCCGTCATGCGGGCGCTCGCCATTGTCTATCCCAAAGATCAGGCTGTTCTCGCCGCTTATGGCAAGGCGCTCGCCGGTGCTGGCCAGTTTGACGGTGCGCTTGATGCCATTCGCCGCGCGCAGAATCCTGCTTATCCTGACTGGAAACTGGTTTCCGCAGAAGGCGCCATTCTCGACCAGATGGGAAAGCGGGAGGAAGCCCGGGCGACCTACCAGAAGGCGCTGCAACTTCAGCCGAATGAGCCGTCGATCATCTCCAATATGGGTATGTCCTATCTTCTGGCTGGCGACGCGCGGACAGCAGAAAGCTATTTCAAACAGGCTGCCGCTGCGCCCGGCGCAGACAGCCGTGTGCGCCAGAATCTTGCCCTGTCAGTTGGTTTGCAGGGGCGCTTTCAGGAAGCCGAGGCGATTGCGGCGCGCGAGATTTCTCCGCAGCAGGCCAAGGCCAATACGGACTATCTCCGTTCCATGCTGGCCCAGCAGAACTCCTGGAACATGCTCAAGGACAAGCCGAAGGGCTGAAACCCCAATCACTTTTCCATTATACTCTGATCGATGGTTTCAGTTGCCGCCGAACAATCCGCCTTGCGCCGAAATCTGAATGAAGGCCGGACCAAGGATCACGATAAAGAGCACCGGCAGGAAGAAAACGATCATCGGCACGGTGAGTTTCGGCGGCAGTGCCGCCGCCTTCTTTTCGGCTTCCAGCAGGCGCAGATCGCGACTTTCCTGCGAAAGCGTGCGTAACGCCTGTGCTACTGGAGTGCCGTAACGCTCTGCCTGAATGAGTGCCTGCGTTACGGACTTCACCGGTTCCAGACCCGTTCTATTGGCCAGGTTATCATAGGCCTGACGGCGTTCCGGCAGGAATGAAAGCTCAGCATTGGTCAGCATCAGTTCTTCGGCAAGCTCGACGGATTGGATGCCAATTTCATCGGCTACACGCCGAAATGCGGCTTCAGTGGACATGCCCGATTCCACACAGATCAGCATCAGGTCGAGCGCGTCCGGCCATGCGCGGCGAATGGATTGTTTGCGCTTGGTAGCCCTGTTCGAGACATAGAGATTGGGCGCGTAGAAGCCAGCATAGCCGGCGAAAATACATACAAGCAAACGAACGAAGAAGGTTTGATCGGCAAGAACACCAAGCACGAAAATATAGACTACAGCAATCAACATAGCGCCGAAGGGCAGCACAAAGCGCAGGAACAGAAAGATATTGAGCGGGTTTTGCCCCCTGAAGCCTGCCTGCCTAAGCGAAGCAATCGTCTTTTCGTCGGCAAGCGCGCGCTTGAGATCAAGCTTTTCAACGAATTGGCGAATGCCCTGCTTTTGCTGATGACGCAGACTGTTTCGACGATCGCTTTCTGCTGCAAGACGGGCGCGCTCCCGCGAGCGAATGGCCTCGCGCTCGGTTGCGACGGATTTCATACGTGATTTGAGCGCGCTGCCGCTGAGAACCGGCATCAGGATCGTAACCACGGTTGCAAAAACCGCAACGGTAATCAAAACCCCGATTAGAAACTGCGGGTCGGTCAGCTTTTGTGTGAGGAGAGAAAGCATGTCCGATACCTCACATATCGAAATTGATCATGTTTTTCATGATGAAGATGCCGGTCAACATCAAGACCCCTGCAATGCCCAGAAGCATGTGGCCGGTCGAAGAGGTAAAAAGCAGCGTCATATATTGCGGACTCGTCAGATAGACCAGAAACGTAACGATAAATGGCAGAGCGCCAATGATGGCAGCCGAAGCCTTGGCTTCCATGGAAAGAGCGTTGACCTTGGCCTTCATCTTCTTCCTGTCGCGCAGAACCTTTGAAAGATTGTTGAGTGCTTCGGAAAGGTTGCCGCCAGCCTGTGCTTGTATCTGGATGACGATGGCGAAGAAATTCGTTTCCGGGCAAGGCATGGAATCGGGCATCTTGCCAACGGCTTCGGCGATCGAAAGCCCGATCTGCTGTGCTTCGACAACCTTTTTGAACTCTCCCTTGACCGGCTCAACCGCCTCGCTCGCAATCAGCCGCAAGCCGTCATTGAGCGGAAGCCCGGCGCGGGTTGCGCGCACGATGACGTCAAGGGCGTTGGGAAACTCTTCGAGGAATTTCTTCAGCCGTCGCTTGCGCCTTTGCAGCACAAACCAGCGTGGCAGGCCGAAGAAACCCGCAATGGCGACACCCGGCAGGAAAAGCAGTGGCGCGCCGAATATCAAAGCGACGAATGAGACAACGAACGCAGTCCCGCCCGAATAGATATAAAATTTCTGCAAGGTGAGATTTAATCCCGCCTGCGTCAGAAGAATACGGAGGGGCGGATATTTCTGGTTCTTTTCGCGTTGCTTCTGCCGCGCTTCCAGATCCTTGATGTTGTCATGCAGTTGTTTGCGGCGCTTCTGGATGTCAGCATTTCTGTCGCGTTCGCTGCGCGTTATCGCCCTTTCCGAGCCGCTGTTGCGCACGGTCTCAAAGCGCCGCGTTGCATGATCCTTCTTGCCGAACTTTTCATAAAAAAGCGCGTAGAACAAAGCCGCGCAGGCAACGATGGCAAGCACGATGAACATCAAAATGCCGGCCCCGGACCCCATCATGCGTTTGGTCTTTCCATGCTATCGAGAACGGATGCCAGGCGGCTATCCTCATTATAGTAACGGGCGCGCTCCCAGAAAGCGGGTCGTCCGATGCCGGTCGAGCCATGGCTGCCGAGAATGCGACCGGAGGCGTCTTCACCCTTGATATCGTAGAGAACGAGATCCTGCGTGGTGATGACATCACCTTCCAGTCCCACCACTTCGGTGATGTGGGTGATGCGGCGTGTGCCATCGCGAAGGCGTGCGGCCTGAATGATGATATCGACTGAACCGACGATAATCTCGCGCACGGTCTTTTGCGGCAGCACATAGCCGCCCATGGCGATCATCGCTTCCATACGGTTGAGACATTCACGCGGGCTATTGGCATGGATCGTACCCATCGAACCGTCATGTCCAGTGTTCATCGCCTGCAGGAGGTCGAAGACTTCAGGGCCGCGCACTTCGCCAACGATGATGCGTTCGGGACGCATACGCAGGCAGTTCTTAACCAGATCGCGCATGGTGACCTCGCCTTCCCCTTCCAGATTGGGCGGGCGGGTTTCCAGACGTACCACATGTGGCTGCTGCAATTGCAGTTCGGCCGAGTCTTCGCAGGTGATGATGCGTTCGTGTGTATCGATATAGCGTGTCAGGCAATTCAGAAGCGTGGTCTTGCCCGAACCAGTGCCACCCGAAATAATGACATTGCAGCGCACGCGACTGATGATCTGCAGCAACTCCGCTCCGGCATTCGATATGGCGCCGAATCGCACCAACTGGTCGAGCGTCAGCTTCTCCTTGCGGAACTTGCGGATGGTAAGGGTCGGGCCGTCGAGCGACAGCGGCGGTGCAATGACGTTGACGCGCGAACCGTCTGGGAGACGAGCGTCGCAGATCGGGCTCGATTCGTCGACGCGGCGTCCAACCTGGCTTACGATGCGCTGGCAGATATTGAGAAGTTGCTGGTTATCGCGGAAACGAATGCCGGTTTCCTGCAGCAGGCCGTCCACTTCGATATAGGTCCGGCGAGAACCGTTGACCATAATGTCGGCAATGTCGTCGCGCGAAAGAAGAGGCTCCAGTGGGCCGTAGCCAAGAACATCGTTGCAAATATCGTCGAGCAGTTCTTCCTGCTCGGCAATCGACATGACGAAGTTCTTGATGGCAATGATATCATTGACGATGTCGCGGATTTCCTCGCGTGCGGTGTCCGGTGCCATACGGGAAAGCTGCGACAGGTCGATCGTGTCGATAAGTGCAGAGAAGACCTGCGACTTGGTATCGTAATAGCTCTCGGTTTTCTCGCGCCCCTGTGTGCCGGTTTGGGTGGCGGATCTTGCCGGAGCGCTCGGCACCGCAGCCTGCATACGGGGCGGTTGCAAGGCTGGCTGGGCCATGGGGGGCGTTACAGCAGGTACGGCAGGTTTCG
This sequence comes from Ochrobactrum sp. CGA5, assembly GCF_006345815.1. Lineage (GTDB taxonomy): Bacteria > Pseudomonadota > Alphaproteobacteria > Rhizobiales > Rhizobiaceae > Brucella. Next base: position 152,907 of record NZ_VCIG01000009.1, read on the forward strand.
ACGCGGGCGGTCGTGTCCCGGTTTCTGGTCTGCTTCCCGTATCGTTGCCTCTTCTGCCGAACATGATTTCCTGCCGTTACTTGGTCTTGCGTGCAAACTTGCCGAGAAGGCCGGATATTCCGCTCTTCTTGCGTGGTTGCACATCGGCCCTGCCGGTCACGATATGCGCAATATGGCTGATGGTCTCGGCAGCAGGGCTTTCCGGGTTGGTCTCTGCGACCATCCGGCCATTATTCGCTGCATTGCCGAAAAGTTGCGGATCGAAGTCGATGGTGGCGATAGGATCGATGCCGAGCGGCTCCGTAAAGTCGGCGAGCGCGATTTCCGGCCGTTTGGGAATGCCCATCTGGTTCAGGATGAGGTGCGGCTTCACATCGTTCGGGCGCAATTGCGCCAGCGTGTCCAGGAGGTTTTTCGCATTGCGGAGATTGGCAAGATCAGGTGCTGCAACGATTACCACCTCATCAGCGCGCATCAGCGTGGTCCGCGTCCATCCGTTCCAGCCATGCGCCACATCCAGCACGACCAGCGGAGAATTGCGCTGGGCAACATCAATCAGTTCTGCAAAGGCTTCCTCGCCGAAATCAAAAGTCCGCTCCAGGCTGGAAGGTGCCGCAAGGATCGAAAGATGATCGCCATATTGTACAAGCAGCCGGTCAAGATAAACCTCGTCGATGCGCTCCGGCGAGAAGACGGCGTCGGCGATACCAAGCGTCGGGTCCTGATCGAAATTGATATTCGCCGTACCGAAAGGCAGATCCATGTCTGCCAGCACCACATCGTGCCGGAACAGCTCGGAAATCGACCAGGCGACATTGTGCGCGACGGTCGAAGCGCCGACACCGCCTTTCGCACCGATGAAGGCGATGGAACGGCCCAGCGGTTCTGCATCGGGATTGAGAAAGATAGAGGAGACGATGGCCAGAATGTCGGCCAGCGAGACAGGTGCCACGATATATTCCGAAACGCCGCGGCGCAGCAATTCGCGATAAAGCCAGACCTCATTGGAATGACCGATCACCATAACCTTTGAGCCGGGATCGCATACCTCAGAGAGCTGCTGCAGTTCCTCAAGCAGCACATTGGGTTCGGAAGCTGACTCGACAATAATCAGGTTCGGCGTAGAGGCGGTCTGATAGAACTCGATTGCCGACGCGATGCCCCCCATCATGACCTTCAGATGGGTTTTGGCCATCCGCCGGTCGCCACCTGCGCGCTCGATCGGAATGGCGACGCTTTCGTTCACACAGAAGGCCTGAATAGAAATGCGTGGAATGGGGCGCACATTTTCAAGCATGATCGGCGCGCGGCCCGTCTCGACGCCCTGTTCTTCTTGGGCCGGTTCGAACGCGAAGTTGCTCATGGCGCCCTCTTAATACTCGGCCTGCTGGCTGCGGGTTTCCTGCCAGTTGTCCGTTTGTGCAGGTGACATTTTCACGTAGCCCTGATTACCGTTGAGACGTTGGGTCGTACGGTCCGAATCGATTGGCGCCATGACGCGCGGTCCCAGAAGGTCGGCCGGATTGGCGACCTGAGCGGCAAGATTGTTCTGCGACGCGCAGCCAAAATTGGTGTAGTGCTTGTTTTCAGGCGTGCTGGCGAGATCGTCCGGCCAGCGACCGCACGGTGTCGTGCCAGCCGTCATCGCATAGTAGCTGATACGGATGGGGGCCGCTGCTTCCGGGTTGTCAACGGGATAGTTTTCGATGGCGATATTGTTCGCCTTGACGCCGCTGCGCCGTAGTGTGGCCGACACCTCTGTGCTCAGCCGATAGGCTGCGGCCTGATTGGATGCACCGGACGGCACAAGAACATAGATCATGCCTGAGCCGCTGCGCCGATAATTGGCGATCGCACCCTGAACGATGCCGCGTTGCATAGGGTTCAGCTTCTGGTCTGCTTGTGCAACCGGAATGTCGGTGACCTGCTCCCGCTCGGCAATCGTAATCGGGTGGTTTGTGCGGTAATCATCTGGCAGGGCCCCCACGGTGACGTGCTGGCGATTTGCGCAACCTGCGAGGAGAACCAGCGACAAGGCGACAAGCGTTGGGCGAACCGATATAATGCAAAAACCTCTGACTGAATATGTCATGATCTGTCCCCGCTCACTTATAGATATAACCGACGACGCCGTTGTAGCGACCGGGTGGCAATTTGGTTTCCATCGTGCCGTAAACTCGATTGACCTTGCCAAGGATATATCCCGCGCCATCGCTGGCCGGGTTGAGATTGTCATCAGGCCGCGCAAGCTGCTGGCGGGCAACAGGGCGCGCCAGATAAGGTGTGACAATCACCACCAATTCGGATTCGTTGCGGATGAAATCCTTGCTGCGGAACAGCGCGCCAAGGACTGGAATTTTGGTGAGGCCCGGAAAGCCTGAAACCGACTGGCGCACTTCGTCGCGGATCAGGCCGCCGATCATCATGGAGCCGCCGGATGGAAGCTCAACCGTCGTGTCGGCGACGCGCTTGCGCAACGACAGAACGCTCGCGCCCACGCCCTCCATCTTGTTGGTGGTGCCTGCACCTTCGGTCGTCGGTTCCGAGACGGAGGTTCTAATTTTCAGGCTGATGCGTCCCGGCCCCAGCACGGTCGGCATGAATTCGAGGCCTATACCGTAGTTGATCTTGGCCAATTGATTGGTGCGTTTTCCGTCATCGTCATAGGTGACGCTGTTGATGACGTTATATTCGCCGCCGACATTGAAAGCTGCTTTTTCGCCGGAGATTGCCGTCAGCGTCGGCTCGGCGAGCGTCTTCATCACGCCTGCCGATTCCATCGCCCGCAGATAGGCGGAAAAATTGCTCGTCGCGAGGCCGAATCCGGTATCGGACAGGTTGTTGCCGATGGCTCCGGCAATACTCTCGGAAATTCCCCCATAGGAAATACCGTTCGAAACGCCTCCGCCGCTCATATTAACGCCAAGCTGCTTCATGACGGAGCGGCTGACCTCGGCGACGGTGACTTTCAGCGTCACCTGATCCTCACCGACTATAGTTAGCATATTGACGATGGCACTTTGACGGCGTCCCCAATCAGGGTTGTTGATGGCTACGCCGCCGCCATCCGTTGGCGCGGATGCAGTCGTGGTGAACTGGCCGGTTGTTGCTTCGCCACCGGTCACGAAAAGGCCCGCAAGCTTTGCGGCCTGCGCCGAATCCTGCGGGGTCTGCACCGTCCCGGTCAACACCACATTGTCATTAATGAGCTCTACGCGAATGTCTGAACCGGGAATGAGACGCTTGAGCTGTGCAGAAAGCCCGCTCACATCGCGCTCGATTTCGACATCAATGGACGCGACCTGCTCACCATTGGGACCGAAAACAAAAATATTGGTCTGTCCGACCTGCTTGCCGAAAAGATAGATGCGCCGCGATGTTCGCGTCACTGCATCAGCGATTGTCGGGTTCGAGACGAGAACATCATAGGCGTCTTGCGGAAGATCGAGAACAACAGACTTGTTGAGGCCAAGCTTGATCGTCTGCGAACGCTGTTGCTTGCCGACCTTGACAATACCAGCCGAGGCCCAAGCGGACATATCGATGAACGGCAATGAAAAGGTTGCGAGGGCGCTGGCCACAAGCGCGATCTTTGCGGAATACGGGCGCACGCGTTTTGTCTTTCTCATGAGCGCGGTCCTACTTCTGTAACGCTGCCGGACTTGATGACCTTGACCGTCCCGCTCCGGGTCGGCGAGGAAACCAGATAGTCAGCTTGCTTGATATCCTTGTCCTCGACATCCTGTGTCGAGCGAAGCGCCAGCGTCAGGCGGTCCGCCATCTGCTGGGCGACGGTGATGATTTCGGCCTGTTCCGGCGTTACTTCGAGCGTAGCCGTTTGACCAACCATGACCTTGCGGCCCTGCTCATCTTCCTGAATAGCCTGGTCTATGGCTAGAACGCGCACATTCTGCAGTACGGTTTCCGTAGTGAATGGCGCCAGCGATTTATCCCCATTGTCCGGCTTGCGGCGGGTCATGATGACATCGACGAAATCATTGGGAAGAATGAAACCACCTGCCGAGCTTTCGGCATTGATCTGCGTCGCGACAGCGCGCATACCGGGAGGCAGGATCGACGACATGAAGCTCTGTCCCGGACCGATCAGCTTAGTCTTGCGGATCGGCTCGCCCGTGAAGAACTGCAAGCGAACGGTCGCGCCGCTCAATTGATTGATTGCATCGGGTTCGCTCGCGCGGGTGATATAGCCTTCGCTGATTGCTTCCGCAGGCCAGGGCTGCCAGCGCATCTGCGATGTCAGTTCTGCGCCGACGCCCAGATTTTCGGTTGCAACCAGCACATCTTCCAGTTTCATCTGTGGCGCTTCAGGCGCTACAATGACAGGAGCAGGCGGAGGCGCGGAGAGGTTCATCGCAATATAGCCAGCACCGCCTGCCGCAAGAACGGCCACCCCTAAAATGAGCAGTCGAGCTGATTTCATGATATGCCCCGCGCAAATCCCCACGCCTTGATGACGTGTTCCAAAATTGCACTGGCAATCGTGTAATTATGGTTAATATAATCTTATTAGAATAAAGAAAGATTGGGAATACATGCGGGCGTTGCGCATAAAGCGCTTAAAAAACTCCCGTCATATAAGCTTTTATCGTTTCCCCGATTGGCGACACTGGAAATGCCCAGAGACCGGCGGCGCCGAGAGCGATACCGTAGGGAATGCCTGCATCCTTCCGGGCAAGCATTCCCATGAAGGCATAGCGATCCGCCAGAAGCGGGCGTGGGATCGTCCTGTAGAGAAGAAGCGCGAGCGTCAGCACGCCACCCAAGATCGAAACCATCACAAGATAATCCAGCAGGCTGATATTGGGACCGAACCACAGGGCCGACGCAGCAATGAGCTTGGCATCGCCGCCACCCATGGCGCGAAGGCAGAAGAGCGAAAAGGTGACGATGAGCGCAAGACCGCCAACCGCCAGATGCCAGCCATAGTCAGAAAGGGAGATGCCGCAGAGCGGTGCAAGCAGGACGAAGCCGAAGGTCAGGCCGATGGAAACACGGTTGCGGATGGTCATCGACATCAGGTCAGTCACCATGGCCGTCACCATTGCTACAGCGAAGATCGCTGTCATGGCTGCTGCTATCATTGCCAAGGCCCCCGCGTCGCCTGTCATCCCATCATTTGGCCACCGTTTGCACAGAACAGCATTCTGTCGATTAGCGGTTGATCGCTTGTTCGAACTGTGTGGCTGTGTCGTTGAATTTTTCGCCGACATTTCCGGCCACGAGCGCGACGCCGCTGATGATCATTATCGAGACGAGCGTGCCGATGAGCGCATATTCGATTGCTGTCGAGCCGGCCCTGTTCTTCATGAAACGCGTCATCAATGTCGGCATCACATGCTCCTCGTAGTTCCGGTCGCGCTGTTTTCGGAAAGCGCTTCAAGTTCGGATGCGATCAAGCATAGGAGAGAGGAATTGTGACCCTCTTAACAATCAGGGTTAATGAAGTGTTTCGGCGCTGTGCAGGGCCTGCAATCGCGCCATTGGTTAATCTTTGGCGAATTACAGGCTTTGTCTGCACCGAAGGGCTAGCGACTTAATTCTTCCTTCACCAATCCTGTTCATTCTTTGCTCATTATATTGATTGGGTCTCATTCGCTTGGCCCATACAGCGGGGAATGTCGCGTGGCGCGTCGTGTGTTTTCTTTGGATGGCTTCGGCATGGTGGTGTCCGCCGTGAGCGTTGTGTTCATGGCAGTTTTTGCCGCCGCGCCGGCGTCTGCGGAAGACCATATTACCCTTGAAACAAGTCAGGCACGCATTTTGCGGCTGGCGCGTCCAGCCGACAGTGTCGTGATCGGAAATCCGTCGATTGCCGATGCGGTCGTTCAGGATGCGCAGACTATCGTTCTGACCGGCAAGGATTTCGGCGTCACCAATATTGTCGTTATGGACAAGCAGGGCGAACCGATTCTCGACCGCGAACTGGTTGTCTCCCGCAATACACGCGGAACAACGCGGATTTATCGCCAGGCCGAAGTGCAAACACTTTCCTGCACGCCCTATTGTGAGAAAGCCTCGACGAAGAACGGCTTTGACGACAAATAGCTATAATCGTGCATGAGCAATTACTTCCGTTAATACTCTTTCAGGTTGTCCTGTTGTAACGATACGCCCCATCGCATCAAGGCAGAATTGGGTGGGGTAATGGCTTTCGGGATTTTCGCGCGTCACCTTGCGCGTGTAGGCGTAAGTTTGCGCCGTTTCGTCCGTGCGCAAGATGGTGTGACGGCAGTGGAATTTGCGCTGCTCATCGTTCCATTCCTGCTTATTGTCTTTGCAACGATAGAGATCGGCGTGAGTTTTGCTGCGCGTCAAGTCATATCCAACGCGACGGAGACTGTGGCGCGCAGATTGCAGACTGGCCAGATCAGGGGAACCGCGATAAGCGAAGAGACACTGCGCAACGAACTCTGCCAACAGATGCAATTCATGGTCGCTGCGGACTGTCCCAATCTGTCGTTCAACCTTGGAACATATGAAGGTTTTGCCAGGGTTCCGACTGATAAGATACTCGACGATAAAGGCAAGCTCACACAGACAGGTATTATCGGAGCAAGCGGTACCTCGACGATCAACCAGCTTAATGTGGTGTATGCCTGGCCGGTGCTGACGAACATTCTCTATATGGTGCAAAGTCCATATTCAGCAGGCGGCACGATGCCGCTTTTTGCAACGCTCACCTGGCAGAACGAACCCTTCCCGAACTAGAGCAACCGACGCGCACCGAAAAGCGTTTCAGACATTCGGAATGCGCTTTAGAGCGATCAACTGTCATGCGTAATTATCTTCGGAATTTTCTGAGTGACCGGCGCGGATTGGGAGCGGTCGAGTTCGCCCTGATCGCGCCTCTCCTGCTTCTCATTTACCTCGGCTCCGCCGATCTTGCCGACGGGATGGATACCAACAAGAAAGTGTCGCGGTCGGCAAGCAGCCTCGCCGATCTGGTTGCCCGCCAATTGTCGGTTACGAAAAATGATCTGGACGATATGTTCAATATCGGTCGCACATTGCTTCTGCCTTATGGCCGGAGCAGCCCGAAGATAAGGATCACCGCCATCAGGATCGACGGAACGAAAAGGGCCAACAACCTGGAACCGAAGGTGGACTGGTCCTATGCCAGTATCGCCAATTTTGCGGCACTGAAAGGTACTGTGGGTAACCTTCCGACAAGCCTAGTGGACGAAGGGGCGTATTTCATCAGGGTCGACGTCGAACTCGACTACAAGCCGCTCAATGCGTGGATTTCCAACAGCATTCCGATGAGCGAGACCTATTATCTGGCACCCCGCTATACCAATACGATTCCCTGCACCAATTGCTGAGCTCTTGGCATCGCGGGCAAAACTGAACATATAAGGACAAAGCCAATTGATGGCTCTTGTTCAGGATCAATGTTCAATGCCCGAATTGCCAGAGGTCGAGACGGTACGCCGTGGTCTGCAGCCAGTCATGGAGGGCGCGACCGTCAGCCAAGTCGAACAACGGCGCCCGGACCTGCGCTTTCCCTTCCCCGACCGCTTTGTCGAACGTCTTTCCGGTCGGCGCATTTCAGCGCTTGGACGTCGCGCAAAATATCTCACGATCCATCTCGACGACGGACTTTCCCTCATCAGCCATCTGGGCATGTCAGGTTCGTTTCGCATCGAAACCGATGATGGTAACGGCACGCCGGGCGAATTCCATCATGAGCGTTCCAAGCTGAGCACGCATGATCATGTCGTGTTTCACCTCTTGCGTGCCGATGGTGCTCCTGCCCGCATTGTTTACAACGATCCGCGCCGCTTCGGCTTCATGCTCTTTGCGGAAGAAGGCACACTTGAAAGTCATCCGCTGCTGGCAAGCCTTGGCATAGAGCCAACAGGCAATCTGCTCTCTGGTGCCGTTCTGGCCGAGCTCTTCAAGGGACGTCGAACACCACTCAAAGCGGCCCTGCTTGATCAGCGACTGATAGCCGGTCTCGGTAATATCTATGTCTGCGAGGCTCTCTGGCGCAGCCACCTGTCGCCCATGCGCGCCGCCGGGTCCATTGCACAGGACACCGTAATCATGGAGCAATTGGCTGCCGATATTCGTACGGTGATTGCGGAAGCCATTGCCGCAGGCGGCTCAACCCTGAAAGACTATATTCAGGCAGACGGCGCACTCGGCTATTTCCAGCACTCTTTCTCCGTCTACGGGCGTGAGGGCGAGCCATGCAAAAGTCCAGACTGCAACGGTGTTGTTGAACGGGCGGTACAGTCGGGACGTTCGACTTTTTTCTGTGCCTCTTGCCAGCAATGAGGCCTTGAAAAAGAAGCTCCGCCGGTCCACTTTGCCCGCCAACCAGCAAGTGGTCTGAAGGAGGAGTTCGAATCCATGGCCTATGAAACGATCATCGTTGAGACACGTGGCAGCGTTGGCCTCATCCGCCTCAACCGCCCGCAGGCGCTCAATGCACTGAATCGCAAAGTTCTCGACGAATTGACCGAAGCTCTCGGCGCATTCGATGGAGATGGCAAAGTCGGCGCTATCGTCCTGACCGGTTCCGAAAAAGCTTTTGCCGCCGGAGCTGACATCAAGGAAATGCAGCCAATCGATTTCGTGGACGCCTATCTACAGGACATGTTCGCCAACTGGCAGAAAGTGGACCGTGTTCGCAAGCCGATCATCGCAGCAGTCTCGGGGTATGCACTCGGCGGTGGCTGCGAGCTTGCCATGATGTGCGATTTCATCATTGCGGGCAGCAATGCAAAATTCGGCCAGCCAGAAATCACGCTCGGCGTCATGCCCGGCATGGGGGGCTCGCAGCGTCTCACCCGTTATGTCGGCAAATCCAAGGCGATGGATATGTGCCTGACTGGACGTATGATGGACGCAGCGGAGGCCGAACGTAGCGGTCTCGTCTCGCGCGTCGTTGCGCCGGAAGAGCTCCTGGACGAAGCGTTGAAGGCCGCCGAACGCATTGCATCCTTCTCACGCCCGTCCGTTCTGATGGTCAAGGAAGCGGTCAATCGCACCTATGAAATGACGTTGAGCGAAGGGCTTCGCTTTGAACGCCGTCAGTTCCATTCGCTGTTTGCAACGGAAGATCAGAAGGAAGGCATGGCGGCTTTCATCGACAAGCGCACACCCTCCTTCAAGAATCGCTAATTGACCGGCTGGCTGTCCATCGAGCGCCCGACAAAAGCTTTCTGGAAGACTCCATGCTGCTTTTGACGGGCTTTCGGGCCCGGTTTGCGGCTTTTTGGTCGAGCGTTGGAACAGAATCCACGTTGACGCAGCGCCAAAGCTGCTCTATAAGCCCACCCACGGATCGGCGGCCCCAGGGATCTTAAAGGGATTTTCTCGGCTGCCCTAGAGGTTTTGTGCCCGGCGGTTTTTGCCCCCTGGCTAGCTGACAGAAAAAGAGAGGCATTTATGGCCAATACTCCTTCGGCCAAGAAGGCAGTGCGCAAGATCGCTGCCCGCACCGAAATCAACAAGTCCCGCCGTTCGCGTGTTCGTACCTTTGTGCGCAAGCTGGAAGACGCTCTGCTGAGCGGCGACAAGCAGGCTGCAGAAGTTGCATTCAAGGCCGCTGAGCCAGAACTGATGCGTGCTGCTTCCAAGGGCGTAATGCACAAGAATACCGCTTCGCGTAAGGTGTCTCGCCTTGCCCAGCGCGTTAAGGCTCTGAACGCCTAAGCATTTATCCATTCTATGGATCGTTTTCGAAACCCGGCTCATCGTTAGCCGGGTTTTCTTTATTGAACGCTTTTCTGCAGAACCGACGCTCTCTCACTCCACTTCGAATTGTAGAGTGATTTCAATACCAAGCTGGAATATCACCGAGCGCAGTCAATATCGCATACGCTGATTTAGTTAGATTTTTCAAATGGTTGCAGAATGTTATCCACCACTATCCACAGGCTGGTTTAGGGACTCGGAAGGGTGTTTGAGTCAAGGAAAATTTTTAAATTTATTTTCAATTAGAACATATCAGGATCAGCTAAAAATTGTGCCCTGAAAACGCATTGAATCCAAAGGTGTTATTTCGCTGGCATCCGATTCCCTGCTCTTGTCGAGTCTGTTTGCAAGGGCTTTCAGCAAAAAAATGTGGCTTTCTGAGGCTTGCCCTTTGCTGCGAGGCTTCGCTAAAGTCAGGACATAAGAGGGGTGGGCCACCGGCCCGGAGTTAGCATCAAATATTGAGTTTGTTGGCGTGGGTATCATAGCCCGCGGGTGTTATATTCTGGTCGTAAGGTCCTGTTCCTCATGGTTGTTTGCTTACCGTTCATTAACCGGAATGCCGTTTTAGGCAGGTCCCCGACAATTGAATGGTTGTGGCGGATTTCTTTCCGGGCAATCAGCCTCCGGTAAAGTGTTATGAGTCGTAAAAAGGTCGCCGGGAAGGAGTATCCGGGTGTGGGTCCTGATGGGACCGTTTGAGTTTGTGTTTGGCCCAGAGCTGTAGAGCCGGGCTTTGTGAGTGTGTACCTGTCGCTCCCGACGGATGGTAAATCTGCGGTTCGGCCAGGAAAAAATGACAAGCGCCAAGAAAACGGCGCGTACGAATGTGAAGGCAGGCGAGACGATGGCAATGATGACCGGCAAATCGACGGCAACGATGGGTGAAGATGCACATGCGAACCGTATCCACGGATCTTCTGCTACCGGAAATGATAAGAGCCTGGTCGAGTTGGGCGGCAATGCCGGTGACGAGGTTTTCGAGCGCCTTACGGCAAAGCTGAAAGCCCGCGTCGGTACCGAGATTTACTCGAGCTGGTTCGGTCGTCTGAAGCTCGACGACATCTCCAAGAGTGTTGTTCGCCTATCGGTGCCAACGGCATTTCTGCGCTCTTGGATCAACAATCATTATTCCGAACTTCTGACCGAGCTGTGGCAGGAAGAAAACCCGCAGATTCTGAAAGTTGAAGTTGTGGTTCGTGGTGTGAGTCGCGTGGTTCGCAGCGCTGCACCTGTGGAAACCTGCGAAGCCGCTGAAAACAAGCCTGCGGTTGCTCCGCGCGAAAAGGTGGTGTTTCCGCTGGGTCAGTCCTTCGGCGGTCAGTCGCTGGGTGATAAGCGCGGTTCTGCAGTGGTCGCAGAATCGGCCGCGGCTTCGGGTGCTGTGTTGGGATCGCCGCTCGACCCGCGCTATACGTTCGACAGCTTCGTGGACGGTGCATCGAATCGTGTGGCGCTCGCTGCTGCCCGCACCATTGCCGAGGCCGGCTCCAGCGCGGTGCGTTTCAATCCGCTTTTCATCCACGCCTCCGTCGGTCTTGGTAAGACTCACCTTTTGCAGGCAATCGCCGCCGCCGCGCTCCAGCGCCAGGAAAAGGCCCGCGTTGTCTATCTGACGGCTGAATATTTCATGTGGCGCTTCGCCACTGCTATCCGCGACAACAATGCGCTATCCTTCAAGGAACAGCTGCGCGATATCGACCTCCTCGTCATCGACGACATGCAGTTCCTGCAGGGCAAGTCGATCCAGCACGAATTCTGCCATCTCCTGAACACGCTGCTCGACAGCGCCAAGCAGGTCGTGGTCGCAGCTGACCGCGCGCCTTCCGAACTGGAATCGCTTGATGTGCGTGTTCGTTCGCGTCTTCAGGGCGGCGTTGCGCTCGAAGTGGCCGCTCCCGACTACGACATGCGGGTCGAAATGCTGCGTCGCCGTCTGGCCGCCGCACAGGCAGAAGATTCAAGCCTCAACATTAGCGAAGAGATTCTCTCTCACGTTGCTCGCACTGTCACCGGATCAGGCCGTGAGCTGGAAGGCGCATTCAATCAGCTTCTGTTCCGCCAGTCTTTCGAGCCGAACATCTCCATCGATCGCGTCGACGAACTGCTTGGCCACCTGACCCGCGTTGGCGAGCCGAAGCGGATCCGGATCGAGGAGATCCAGCGAATCGTAGCGCGTCATTACAATGTGTCGAAGCAGGACCTGCTGTCGAACCGCCGTACGCGCACCATCGTCAAGCCGCGTCAGGTAGCAATGTACCTTGCCAAGATGATGACGCCGCGCTCCCTGCCGGAAATCGGTCGCCGCTTCGGCGGTCGCGATCACACCACGGTTCTTCATGCTGTGCGCAAGATCGAGGATCTGGTCGGTGCCGATACCAAGCTGGCGCAGGAACTCGAACTTCTGAAGCGTCTTATCAACGATCAGGCAGCCTAATCGGTAACCTTCCCCGCTATCAACGGCGGTTATCAACAAAAAGCCCGGGCCCTGTCGCTTTCCGACACGGCGCGGGCTTGCTTTTCTCCTTAAAAATCTGCCACTTTAGCGGACCTTCTGGCGCCCTCGGCGCCTTATCGACAGGGGCTTCCTGCCTGCCCGTCAGATGCAGTTGCCCCGTCCCAGCGAGCGAGTGCGTTTGAACATGCGTGTTACCCTAGAGCGATCGAACCTTCTCAAATCTCTCAATCACGTCCATCGCGTCGTGGAGCGCCGCAACACGATACCGATTCTGTCGAACGTGCTTTTGCAGGCTGATGGTGCGAGCCTCGCGCTCAAGGCAACCGACCTTGATCTCGAAGTCAACGAAGCGACCGCAGCAATGGTGGAACAGGCAGGTGCCACGACGGTTCCGGCCCATCTTCTTTACGACATCGTCCGCAAGCTGCCGGATGGTGCTGAAGTCATGTTGTCGACCAATCCAGACGGCGGTTCCATGTCGGTCACTTCCGGCAAGTCGTCTTTCCGCTTGCAATGCCTGCCACAGTCCGATTTCCCGGAACTGACCGCTGGCGCTTTCACCCATTCCTTCCGAATCGAAGCACAGGCGCTAAAGCGTCTTATAGACCGCACGCAGTTTGCGATTTCGACGGAAGAAACCCGCTACTACCTCAACGGCATTTTCTTCCATGCCATTGAAAGTGAGGGGGCCCTGAAGTTGCGCGCCGTCGCGACCGACGGTCACCGTCTGGCGCGCGCCGAGCTGGAAGCGCCTTCTGGTACCGAAGGCATGCCGGGCATCATTATCCCCCGCAAGACGGTTGCCGAACTGCAGAAGCTAGTCGATACGCCTGACATGGTTGTTACAGTCGAACTGTCGGACGCCAAAATTCGCTTCACCGTTGGATCGGTCGTCCTCACCTCGAAACTGATCGACGGCACCTTCCCGGATTACCAGCGTGTGATTCCGTCCGGTAACGACAAGAAGCTGACCATCGGGCGCCAGGAATTTGCAGCTTCCGTGGATCGCGTCTCGACCATTTCGAGCGAACGTGGCCGTGCGGTCAAGCTTTCGATTGCCGATGGACAGCTGACGCTCACTGTCAACAATCCCGATTCTGGAAGCGCAACCGATGAGCTTGCGGCGGATTACGATGCCGATCCGCTCGATATAGGATTCAACTCGAAATATCTGCTCGACATTACGAGCCAGCTTTCGGGCTCAGATGCAGTCTTCATGCTGGCCGACGCCGGTTCACCGACGCTGGTGCGCGACACAGGCGATGAAGATGTGCTGTACGTCCTGATGCCGATGCGCGTCTAGGTCGCGTTTGGGGCCATAGCTATTTCAGCTCTGGCGGCCCGTGAATGGTATTGTTTTTGCTCCCGGCTCCCAATTACCCAACGGTACAGTCCACGCCGGCTCCCGAACTCCGCCATTTTAGGCCCCGCATAATGAAAAGTGTTGGCACCCCTCCTTGGTAAACAAGGCTAGAGCGCATCCCGAAGTATGAAGCGGTTTTCGGAAAAGATACCTCCTGAAACACATTGATAGAGTATTCCCAGCAGTTCAATTAAACAGGGAAAGCTCTAGAAGAAGCGGATTGTGGAAACAAATGATCACATAGAGCGGCGGCCGGAACGTGTTTCGATCCGGCGACTTAAACTTGTGAGTTTCCGCAATTATGCGGAACTATCGCTGCCGCTTGGTCCCGACCACGTGGTGCTAACCGGCGAAAATGGTTCCGGTAAGACCAATCTGATTGAAGCAATTTCCTTTCTCTCGCCGGGGCGCGGCCTGCGCCGCGCCGCCTATGATGATGTTGCTCGCACCAATTCGCTCGATGGTTTTGCCATTCACGCATCACTCGATTGCATGATCTATGGTGAAGCTGAAATCGGGACCGGCACTGCAGGTGGTGGCGAGGGCGGTCGTAAAGTTCGTATCAACGGTATTGCGGCCTCAGGCGACGACATGCTCGATTATGCGCGTATCCTCTGGGTGGTACCGTCAATGGATGGGCTTTTCACCGGAGGGGCATCAGACCGTCGGCGCTTTCTGGATCGAATGGTACTCGCCATTGATACCGCCCACGGCAAGCGTGTGCTTGATTACGAAAAGGCAATGCGCAGCCGCAACCGCTTGCTGAACGATGGCAATAATGACGACCAATGGCTGGATGCGATTGAAAGCCAGATGGCAGAACTGGGAACGGCGATTGCCGCCGCCCGTGCTGAAGCCATGCGCCTGATTGCTGCCATGATCGAACGGCTTCCCGCAGATGGACCGTTTCCAAAGGCCGATTGTTTTCTGGAAGGTACTCTGGAGCAGAGAATCAACGTCGAGGCAGCTCTCGACCTTGAGGAGGATTTCCGACGTACACTGCGCGATGGCCGCTCGCGGGACCGGGCGGCAGGTCGTACGCTCGACGGCCCGCATCGGACAGATCTCATCGTCCAGCATCGTCCCAAGGCCATGCCAGCCGCACTCTGTTCAACGGGCGAACAAAAGGCGCTTCTGATCGGGTTGGTGCTTGCCCATGCACGACTGACGGCAGAACTTTCCGGCATGGCGCCGATTCTTCTGCTCGATGAAATCGCCGCCCATCTCGACACGGGGCGTCGTGCAGCGCTCTTTGGCATCCTCAATGAGCTTGGCGGACAGGCTTTCATGACCGGCACGGATCGCACGCTCTTCGAAGCGCTCGAAGGGGAAGCGCAATTTTTCAATGTCTCCGCCGGGGTTCTATCGCGTGACGCAAAATTTCGATGAGTTGAAAGGTACTTATTCGTCAGTCACTTGCCTAAGACTATCCTCGAGGGACGGCCGTGAGTTACAATTGCCTTCTTGAACTGACGTGGTTCGGTTTGTCTGAAAGGCTTTTTCTGTGATCATGCAATCCTGAACCGTTGTGCATTACTCACGGCAGATCAGTGGATAAGCACCGATTCAACAATGCCGCTGGGGAGTGGAAAAATGATGTCTTTCCATTGATGTGTTGATTGTGATGGCCAATCCCTTGATTTCCTCCTGCTCGAGAAGGTTCTAGTCGACAACAGCGACACCTCATAACCCCAAAAAGCGGCCTTAGCCGCTTTCTTTTCTATTCCCAACTGAAAGGAAGCTCGTTACTGGCTCTTGCGGCGCAGGCGGACGATAATATCCACGTTGACAATTTCCATACCGTCCGGCGCATCAGGCATGTTGGCGACCGTAGGCTGGCCTTTCTCACCGTGTGGAATATCGAACACGACATTTTCCCCCTCGAGGAAGAAATGCTGGTGATCCGATATATTCGTATCGAAATAGGTTTTAGAGCCCTCTACTGCGATAATACGCAGCATGCCGGCTTCCGTGAACTGATGAAGCGTGTTGTAAACCGTCGCCAGAGACACTGGCACGTCGGCCATAACAGCCTCTTCGTGCAGGTCTTCCGCAGACAAATGGCGATCGCCCTGGGCAAAGATCAGGCTCGCAAGCGCAACGCGCTGCCGCGTCGGACGCAGGCCCGCACGGCGGAGCTGCTCTTCCATCGAGACCGTCGAGTGGTTATGTGAAGATTGCATATTCACCGTTGGTTCCGTCACAAGCTTGTTGCAAAATCATCAATCGTCAAACGGGCTGTTGCCCACTGCATACTGACATTGATATATGCCGTTGCGAAATAAGTATCAATAGCCTTGGGAATTGGCCGGTTTTTCGGATAAAAACCCAGATAAACCCAATGCAGGATTTTACTGCCGGAAACAGTCTGTGGTAGGGATGTTCCGGTGAAACCTACAACCCGGGCCGGATTGCCGGTCGATACAGAATGAACCTCAAGGGAGGCGTAATGGCAGAACAGAAATCCAGCTACGGGTATGAAGAACTCCTGGCCTGTGCACGCGGCGAGATGTTCGGTCCCGGCAATGCTCAGCTTCCTCTGCCTCCGATGCTGATGGTCCACCGCATCACAGATATTTCCGAAACCGGCGGCGAGTTTGATAAAGGCTATATCCGCGCTGAATATGATGTGCGCCCGGATGACTGGTATTTTCCGTGCCATTTTATGGGCAATCCGATTATGCCGGGCTGCCTCGGTCTCGACGGTATGTGGCAGTTGACCGGTTTTTTCCTCGGCTGGCTTGGCGAGCCGGGTCGCGGCATGGCTCTCTCCACCGGTGAAGTGAAGTTCAAGGGCATGGTGCGTCCGCATACCAAGCTTCTCGAATATGGTATCGATTTCAAGCGCGTCATGCGTGGCCGCCTCGTGCTCGGCACCGCTGATGGCTGGCTGAAAGCCGATGGCGAAATCATCTACCGGGCGACCGACCTGCGCGTTGGCCTGTCAAAGGACAGCGAGGGCCAATAAGGCGCCTCAATCATCATCATCCACGAGCGCGACTGCAAAAAAGTGTACAGTTTTCATGCGGCCGCGCTCAAAACATGCGAAGATCGCACCTATGTAACCGCGAACAGGCGGCAGTCCGCATGACGGACGCGTCGCTCACGGAACAGGTGTAAAGGAGAACGCGATGCGGCGTGTGGTCGTAACGGGTATGGGGATCGTATCCTCGATTGGTAACAACACCGAGGAAGTCACGGCTTCGCTGCGTGAAGCAAAGTCCGGCATCTCCCGGGCTGAGGAATATGCCGATCTCGGCTTCCGCTGTCAGGTGCACGGTGCCCCGAAGATTGATGTCGAAGCACTGGTCGATCGTCGTGCGATGCGCTTCCATGGCCGTGGTACGGCCTGGAACCACATTGCCATGGATCAGGCCATTGCGGATGCGGGGCTTTCCGAAGACGAAGTATCCAACGACCGTACCGGCATCATCATGGGTTCCGGTGGTCCTTCGACGCGCACCATTGTTGATTCTGCTGACATCACGCGTGACAAAGGTCCGAAGCGTGTCGGTCCGTTCGCCGTGCCGAAAGCCATGAGTTCAACGGCTTCCGCGACGCTTGCGACCTTCTTCAAGATCAAGGGCATCAACTATTCGATTTCCTCCGCGTGCGCGACTTCCAACCATTGCATTGGCAATGCGTTCGAGATGATCCAGTACGGCAAGCAGGACCGCATGTTTGCGGGCGGCTGCGAAGATCTCGACTGGACTTTATCGGTTCTGTTCGACGCCATGGGCGCCATGTCCACCAAGTATAACGACACGCCCTCCACCGCATCGCGCGCTTACGACAAGAACCGCGATGGATTCGTAATCGCAGGCGGCGCCGGTGTCTTGGTACTCGAAGATCTGGAAACCGCACTGGCCCGTGGCGCCAAGATTTACGGCGAAATCGTGGGCTATGGCGCAACCTCCGACGGCTACGATATGGTCGCTCCGTCCGGCGAGGGGGCCATCCGTTGCATGAAGATGGCGCTTTCGACTGTCAAGGGCAAGATCGACTACATCAATCCGCATGCCACCTCGACACCCGCTGGCGATGCGCCGGAAATCGAAGCGATCCGTCAGGTCTTCGGCTCGGGAGACGCCTGCCCGCCGATCGCTGCGACCAAGTCGCTGACCGGCCATTCGCTCGGCGCAACCGGCGTGCAGGAAGCGATCTATTCGCTTCTGATGATGCACAACAATTTCATTTGCGAAAGCGCACATATCGAAGAACTGGACCCTGCCTTCGCGGACATGCCTATCGTTCGCAAGCGCATTGACAACGCTCAGCTCAACACCGTGCTCTCCAACTCCTTCGGGTTTGGCGGCACCAACGCGACGCTGGTTTTCCAGCGCTACCAGGGCTGAGGGAGAGGGAAAATATGGAAGGTTTGATGAAAGGCAAACGCGGCCTCATCATGGGGGTCGCGAATAATCACTCACTTGCTTGGGGAATTTCAAAGCAACTCGCAGCACAAGGCGCTGAACTAGCCTTCACCTATCAGGGTGAAGCGCTCGGTAAGCGCGTAAAGCCGCTGGCCGAACAGGTTGGCTCTAATTTCGTGCTACCCTGCGATGTGGAAGATATCGAGTCGGTTGATGCGGTCTTTGCCGAAATCGAAAAGAAGTGGGGAAAGCTCGATTTCATCGTCCATGCTATTGGCTTCTCTGACAAAACCGAACTGAAGGGTCGCTACGCAGACGTCACCACGCGCGAAAATTTCAGCCGCACCATGGTGATTTCCGCCTACTCCTTCACGGAAATGGCGCAGCGTGCCGAAAAGCTCATGAAGGATGGCGGCTCAATCCTGACGCTGACCTATGGCGGTTCGACGCGCACCATCCCGAACTACAATGTCATGGGCGTTGCCAAGGCCGCGCTTGAAGCCATGGTTCGTTATCTTGCCGCCGATTACGGCCCGCAGGGTATCCGCGTCAACGCCATCTCAGCTGGGCCGGTGCGCACGTTGGCCGGTGCCGGTATTGGCGATGCACGCGCAATCTTCAGCTATCAGCGCCGCAATTCGCCGCTGCGCCGCACCGTCGACATCGACGATGTTGGCAAATCGGCGGTCTATCTGCTGTCCGATCTTTCGAGCGGCGTTACCGGCGAAATCCATTATGTGGATTCCGGCTACAATATCGTCTCCATGCCGACATTGGAGGAGCTGAAAAGCTCTGATGCGGAACGAGGCGAGTAAGCCTGACAGTACAAAGAAGCCGCCCTTCGAGGCGGCTTTTTTGTTTCATTTCTTCGCGTCGAAGATTTTGAAACCATTTGCCTCTTCAAGCAGTGTCACGTTCTTGAACAATCCTTTGAGCGTAATCTCATAAGGCAGTTGACGGTTTGCGACCATCAGCAGACGTCCGCCCGGTTTAAGACGCGACGCGGCAGCGGCTATGAACGCCTGACCAAGCGACACATCCGTCACCCTCCCCTCGTGGAAAGGCGGGTTCATGATTACAGTGTCGTAGATGCCTGCCATCTTTTCACTCGTCACATCAAACCAGTTGAAGCTGATCGGCACAGATGCGGACAGCCGTTCCAGACTGCCGCGCGCCGCTTCCAGCGCCTCGTAATCCGCTTCGTAGAGATCAATGGATTTGATGCGATCCGCGAACTTGAGGCATTGCGCTGCAAGATACCCCCAGCCTGCGCCAAGATCAGCAACATTGCCGAAAACGATCTTTTCCATATGCGGGACGAGCAGCGCCGAACCTTTGTCTATAACGCCGTGCGAGAACATGCCGGGTTCGGTGCGAAACACGTCGTCAATATCCTTAGCAAGCGGTTTCAGCGCCGTGATAAAATCATCAGTAAGATCGGCAGGACGCCTAAGCCAGAACACCACCGCATGGTTCTTCGACATACGGTCGCTGATCTCGGCAATATTGCCGACCCATTTCCTGAAACTATCGATGCCAAGCTTCTTGTCGCCGGACACGACAATCCACCCCCCCGGCTCAACACGCGCCAGAAGCTCAGAAAACCACGCCTCGTTACGTCCGCGATGTTTTCCAAGCACAAGTAGCCCACCGGAAAAACGGCTCTCCTCGCCCATGTCTGGCGCTAATCTGGGAACGGTCTTGAAACTCTCCTTTTCCAGCGCCAGCCAGTCGGGACGCCACGGCTGCAGGAAAGTCAATGCACGTTTCCATTCGTCTTCAAGATGCCGGTCCGCAGACAGACCACAGGCCAGAAAAGATTGTCCCTCCTCGGGCACATCTAGAATGGCCTGATCGAAGGGGAGAAAGAGAGTTTGTTGTGCCGGTGTAATCATGATTCATCCATGGTCTTGAAATGAATCCCATGCAACAAAAAAGCGCGCCATAAAGGCGCGCTTTCCTTTGAAATCGAAGCAGTCGACGCTTATTCGGCGTCAGCTTCTTCCTTCTTCTTTTCCTGGGCAATTTCCTTGCCGGTTTCCTGATCGACGACCTTCATCGACAGGCGAACCTTACCGCGTTCATCGAAGCCCATGAGCTTGACCCAGACCTTCTGGCCTTCCTTGACCACATCGGTGGTCTTGGCAACACGGTCGACAGCGAGCTGCGAAATGTGAACCAGACCGTCACGCGGGCCGAAAAAGTTCACGAATGCGCCGAAGTCAGCAGTCTTGACAACGGTGCCTTCGTAGATTTCGCCTACTTCCGGCTCAGCAACGATCGAATGAATCCACTTCTTAGCGGCTTCGATTTCCTTGCCGTTCGACGAAGCGATCTTCACCGTGCCATCGTCTTCGATGTTGATCTTGGCACCGGTCTTTTCCACGATTTCACGGATAACCTTGCCACCGGAACCAATAACGTCGCGGATTTTATCGGTCGGGATGTTCATCACTTCGATGCGCGGAGCGAACTCGCCCAGTTCGTCACGCGAGGTCGACAGAGCCTTGGCCATTTCGCCGAGAATGTGGACGCGACCACCCTTGGCCTGTTCCAGAGCGACCTTCATGATCTCTTCGGTAATGCCGTCGATCTTGATGTCCATCTGCAGCGAGGTGATGCCGTTTTCCGTTCCGGCAACCTTGAAGTCCATGTCGCCGAGGTGATCTTCATCACCGAGGATGTCGGAAAGAACCGCGAAACGTTCGCCTTCCTTGATCAGACCCATGGCGATACCGGCAACCGGACGTGCCAGCGGGACGCCGGCGTCCATGAGAGCAAGCGAGGTACCACAAACGGTAGCCATTGAGGACGAACCGTTGGATTCAGTGATCTCGGAAACCGCGCGGATCGTGTATGGGAACTGCTCAGCGGCAGGCAGCATCGGATGGATAGCGCGCCATGCGAGCTTGCCATGACCGATTTCACGACGGCCCGGCGACCCCATGCGACCGGTTTCACCAACGGAGTAAGGCGGGAAGTTGTAGTGCAGCATGAAAGGCTGCTTGTAGGTGCCCGTCAGGGCGTCGATCATCTGTTCATCTTCACCGGTGCCGAGCGTGGCCACGACGATAGCCTGCGTTTCACCGCGGGTGAACAGAGCCGAACCGTGGGTGCGAGGCAAAAGACCAACCTCTGAGACGATCGGACGAACTGTCGAAAGATCGCGACCGTCGATGCGGCTACCGGTATCAAGAATGTTCCAGCGGACAATCTTGGCCTGCAGATGCTTGAAAATGGTCGCAAACTGTTCCGGCGACATTTCCGTTTCTTCTACACCTTCAGGGAAGAAATGTTCCTTCGCCTTTGCCTTAGCGGCATCGACGGCGGCATAACGAGCCTGCTTTTCGGTGATCTTGTAAGCGTCGCGCAGGTCGCTTTCGACTACGGCGAGCATCTTTGCCTCAAGGGCCGACAGGTCTTCCGGCTGGAAGTCGCGCGGTTCCTTGGCAGCAACTTCAGCGAGCTTGATGATCGCGTCGATGACTGGCTGGAAGCCCTTCTGTCCGAAAACAACGGCGCCGAGCATAACTTCTTCGGAGAGTTCCTGTGCTTCGGATTCAACCATCAGCACGGCTTCCGAGGTACCGGCAACAACCAGATCGAGCTTCGATTCCGGCATTTCGTCGATATTCGGGTTCAAGACATATTCGCCGTTGATGTAGCCGACGCGTGCCCCGCCGATCGGGCCCATGAAAGGCACACCCGAAATGGTGAGAGCTGCAGAAGCAGCAACCATCGACAGGACGTCAGGATCATTTTCCAGATCGTGCTGGACGACGGTGATGACGACCTGCGTGTCGTTCTTGTAGCCGTCAACGAAGAGGGGACGGATCGGACGATCTATCAGGCGTGAGACCAGTGTTTCATTTTCGCTCGGACGACCTTCACGCTTGAAATAGCCACCGGGAATCTTGCCAGCGGCATAGGTCTTTTCCTGATAGTTCACGGTCAGCGGAAAGAAATCCTGGCCCGGCTTCGGCTCCTTGGCAGAAACGACAGTCGCCAGAACGACAGTTTCGCCATAGGTTGCGAGAACTGCACCGTCTGCCTGACGGGCAATCTTGCCGGTTTCGAGCGTGAGCGGACGACCGCCCCATTCGATTTCTACTTTATGGGTATTGAACATATCTTGTCCTCATGTGGTGATGCCGCGCAAAAGCGCCTGAAGGCATCGCCTCGGTTGGCGGACAGGCCACGGGCAAGACAACGGGAAGTTCGCTATGTGCCAGAACATTCATTTCCGAATATCCCCTGACACGAACTGCCTGCAATCCTGCCCCATGACTGGTCCAGGTCATGAGCCTTGTGGCTCTTCATCGGCATGACGGAATGCACCTAGTGCGTCGTTTCATGCCAGCGGGCACTCCGCCCGATACTGTCGCATTTTGCTTTTTCAGCGGCTATCCGCACGACAAAATGCCCGAATAAATTAAACGGGCGACGTTTTGAGACGTCGCCCGATTTTACCGTTAGCGGCGCAGGCCGAGACGGCTGATCAGCGCCTGGTAACGTGCCTGGTCGATGCCCTTGACATAGTCAAGAAGACGACGACGCTGCGAAACCAGCTTCAGGAGGCCGCGACGCGAATGATTATCATTCTTGTGGCCCTTGAAGTGTTCGGTGAGGTTGGCGATACGCTCGGAAAGAACGGCAACCTGTACTTCAGGAGAACCGGTGTCGCCTTCCTTGGTGGCGTATTCCTTGATAAGTGCTTGCTTGCGCTCAGCAGTAATCGACATCGTAACACCTTTCTAGATGAGAGGAAAACCAGACGCCCGGGCCGGGATGTCGTCCAGCGCGGGCCATTTACACGATCTGACATGCTTTTACGCATGATCGATGAGGGGCATATAGTGCAAAACTGACGGAAACGCCAGCCTCAATTCAATTTGCTACCTTATCGCGATCTTCTGACAAAAGGTCAGCCCGTTGTGAAAACGCGCTTCGGTTTGAATTGTCCATGCTCGATATAGCCGATAGCGAGCAATTTTCCGCGTGTCGTGACGCAGGCTTCGTCTGCTTCCAGAGGGGCATCGCGTCCACGGAGGATTACCGGGTTGCCAAGACGCACGCGTTGCGCCTGATCGTCGGTAAGTGGCACCTGCGGCAGACAGTCAAGCGCCGCACCCGTATCGATGACCAATGCATCAATCGCCGAAAAGTCACGACGCGGAGCGGGCTCAATGACATTTCCATCCTCATCCTTCGGCGGAAGTGGCGGCCAAGCCTGTTCGAGTTCGGCCAGCGTTACGGCGTCTTCTTCCGTAAACGGCGCGACTTCGATGCGGCGCAGGTCGGAAATATGACCGTAGCAACCGAGGTCCCTGCCCATGTCGCGTGCAAGGGAGCGCACATAGGTGCCCTTGGAGCATTCGACCTCGAATTCCGTGCGGTCGGCATCTGGAGTGCCGACGATCTCCAAGCGGTCAATCTCGACTTCGCGGGATGGAATCTCGACCGTCTCGCCTTCGCGAGCAAGATCGTAAGCGCGCTCACCGTCGATTTTGATGGCGGAGAACTGTGGCGGAACCTGCGAAATGACACCAGTATAATTCGGTAGCAGTGCCTCGACGTCAGCGCGCGATGGCCGCTTGTCCGAAGTCTTGGTCGGCGAACCTTCCAGATCATCCGTGGAGCGTTCCTCGCCCCAGCTTACGGTGAAACGATAGATTTTGGTTCCATCCATGACATAAGGCACGGTCTTGGTGGCTTCACCCAGTGCTATGGGCAACATGCCGGAAGCGAGCGGATCAAGTGTACCGGCATGACCGGCCTTTTCGGCATTGAACAGCCATTTGATCTTCGAGACCGCTTCGGTCGATCCCATCCCCTTCGGCTTATCGAAAATAACCCAGCCGGATATCGGACGACCTTTTTTCTTGCCCCGTCGTGCCATGCTTTATTCGTCTCCATTGCGGGAAGCCTTGTCTGCCTCCCCGTCTTCTGCATCATCATGCCCAAGATCGCGGGCGACTTCCGGCGAACGGAGAATCGCATCGATCTTGGAAAAATTGTCAAAACTCGTATCGGCCCGGAAACGGAATTCCGGCATGTATTTCATTTGGCTGAGGCTTGGCGCCATGCGTCCGCGAATAAACTTTGCGTTTGCAGCCAGTGCCTTGATAACCGCCTGCGTATCGGCGTCGCCGAGAGGGGTGATAAAGCAGGTCGCAATCTTGAGGTCGGGCGACATGCGCACTTCAGAGACGGAAATCACGGTGCGACTGATTAGATCGTCGCGGATTTCACCGCGTTGAAGCACTTGGGCCAATGCGTGACGCACCTGTTCGCCGACGCGAAGCTGGCGCTGGGAAAGACCACCTGAGCCTTTGGGGTCGGGAGAACGTGCCATCGTTAAATCCTCGGTAAACAGCCATAAACCGGCGTCCAGCTCCTTGGGCTGTACAACCACATGACTTGAAAATTATAGGTGTAACTTACCACAATTCAGATGGGAGTCAGACCCTCGAAACCGGGCAATAAGAAGCCGAACCGCCAATTCAGGGCAGTCCGGCTCAAAGCTATTAAAGTGTGCGCGAAACGTGTTCGACGCGGAAGGCTTCGATGACATCGCCTGCGCGAATATCGTCGTAGTTCTCGAACGCCATGCCGCATTCCTGACCTGCCGGAACTTCCGACACTTCATCCTTGAAGCGCTTGAGCGTCTTGAGCTTGCCTTCGTGGATAACCACGTTGTCGCGGATGAGACGAACGCCTGCACCACGCTCCACCTTGCCTTCGGTGACACGGCAACCGGCAACCTTGCCAACCTTGGTGATGTTGAAGACCTCGAGAATCTCCGCATTGCCGAGGAAGGTTTCGCGGCGTTCCGGGGACAGAAGGCCCGACATCGCTGCCTTAACGTCATCAATCAAATCATAGATGATGTTGTAATAGCGGATTTCGATACCCTGCTGATCAGCCGCGTCGCGTGCCTGCTTGTTGGCGCGCACGTTGAAGCCGATGATGGCTGCGTTGGAAGCTTCGGCCAGAGAAACGTCGCTTTCCGTGATACCACCTGCACCCGAATGGACGATACGGGCACGAACTTCATCGGTGCCGAGCTTGTCCAGTGCATTGGTGATGGCTTCGATAGAACCCTGCACGTCACCCTTGATGACGAGCGGGAATTCCTTCGTGCCCGATACCTGAAGCTGGTTCATCATCTGCTCAAGCGAACCGCGTGCACCCGATTGGCGAGCGACAGCCTTGTCGCGCGCCAGGCGCTGGCGGTACTCAGCGATTTCACGTGCCTTGCCTTCGTTGGCAACCACTGCGAAACGATCGCCCGCCTGCGGCGTTCCCTGGAGGCCAAGGATTTCGACCGGCATTGCCGGACCCGCTTCCTTGACATGCTCGCCCCGGTCGTTGACCAGCGCGCGCACACGACCCCATTCGCTGCCAGCGACGAGGATGTCACCCGGATGCAATGTACCGGTCTGAACCAGAACGGTTGCAACCGAACCACGACCACGATCAAGCTGGGCTTCCACGACAACGCCTTCCGCCGTGCGCGTCGGATCTGCCTTGAGATCAAGGATTTCAGCCTGCAACAGAATTGCTTCAAGCAATTTGTCGAGGTTGAGCTTGTTCTTGGCCGACACTTCAACGTCAAGGACTTCACCGCCCATCGATTCAACAAAGACATCATGCTGCAACAGGGCCGTACGGACTTTCTGCGGATCTGCAGCCGGCTTGTCGATCTTGTTGATCGCCACGATGATCGGAACGCCTGCCGCTTTGGCATGGTTGATCGATTCAATCGTCTGCGGCATCACGCTGTCGTCCGCTGCCACAACAAGGATGGCAATGTCGGTTGCCTGCGCACCACGGGCACGCATTGCAGTAAAGGCAGCGTGACCTGGCGTATCAATGAAGGTGATCTTCTGGCCGTTCTGTTCGACCTGATAGGCACCGATATGCTGGGTAATGCCACCAGCTTCGCCGGATACAACGTTGGCGTGACGGATCGCATCGAGCAGCGAGGTCTTGCCGTGATCGACGTGGCCCATGATGGTCACGACCGGAGGACGGGAGACCAATGCAGCTTCGTTGTCCGCTACACCGAAGATACCTTCTTCAACGTCCGATTCAGCAACGCGCTTGACAGTGTGGCCAAACTCTTCGGCGATCAACTGCGCCATATCGGCATCGATCACGTCGCCCGGCTTCATCATCTGGCCCTGCTTCATCAGGTACTTGATAATATCGACCGAACGTTCGGTCATACGCTGTGCAAGTTCCTGAAGCGTGATGGTTTCAGGGATGGTCACCTCACGCGAAATCTTTTCGCGGGTTTCCTGCATCTGCGAACGCTTGAACTTTTCCTGACGACGACGCATCGCCGACAGCGAGCGCGAGCGACCTTCCTCTTCGAGATTGCTCGTCAGAGTGAGCTTGCCACGGCGGCGATCATCCTCACCCTTTGTGGCTTTTGGTGCGCGCACTTCCGGCTTAGCAGGAGCGCCGCGACGAACTGCGCCACGACGATCATCTTCGTCATCCGACTGGCCGGGTTTGCGAAGCTGGCTCTGCGGAAGCGGCTTGCCCGGGATCGGGGCAGCATCGGCAAGGCTCGGTGCAGCGGGGCGCACGCCCCCCTGCTGCGGACGACCACCTTGCGGCGGACGATTGCCCTGAGGACGACCGGCCTGCGGCGGACGATTGCCCTGTGGTGCCGGGCGCGCATCGTCGCGCCGCTCGGTACGGGCTTCTGGCTGCGGCATACGCTTGGCAGCTTCTTCCTCGGCCTTGCGGCGGGCATCGGCTTCGGCCTTGAGACGAGCTTCCTCTTCCGCCTGACGACGGGCAGATTCTTCACGCTCCTTGGCGCGGCGAGCATCTTCCTCAGCGCGGCGCTTGGCTTCCTCAACCGCGCGGGCGCGTTCTTCAACTTCACGAACCTGAGCTTCTTCAAGCGCGCGGCGACGCGCATCCATTTCAGAGCGTGACAGCGTGTTCAGCACCATGCCTGAGCGGTCGGACGGGCGCGGACGCTGTGCCTGCTGTCCGCCGGGACGCTGCTGCACAGGGCGCTGCTGCGCAACATGCGGCTTCGTGACCGGAGCAGCAGGTGCTGCTGGCTTCGGTGCGGGGGCCGCAGGGGCTGGTGCTCGTACCGTCGGAGCGGCCTGTGCAGGCTGTGCCGATGCCGATGCCGGTGCCGATGCCGATGCCGGGGTAGTAGCTGCTGCAGGCGCGGGCGCAACAGGTGCTTGAGCCGCTGGCCTTTGTGGCGCTACCTCGACTTCCGGCTTTTCATCAGGCCGCGAGAATTTGCGCTTTTTCGTTTCAACGACGACAGCCTTCGTGCGGCCGTGGCTGAAATTCTGGCGCACGGTGCTCTGCTCGACGCCTGGCCGCTTCATGGTCAGCGTCTTCTTCGTATTAACGCTCAGCGTCTTGTCGTCGTTCGTTTTATCGCTCATTACGTTTCCGTTTCCTTCGCGGCTCCGGCCGCTCTACTCGAGCATTATCCAACGCGACCGAGTCATGTTGGATAATGCTCCAGTCATCCGCCTCAACGCGCAATCCGATCCGGGAGCTGCCAAAGCCCCTCCAGAGTTGCGCTCTAATCCAGGTCCAACGCGCTTTCACCGCGATAGCGATGCAACATAAGCGCCCGCTTTACGAACCCGGTTGCCGCCTTTCCTTCAAGTACGGCTGCATGTATCACATTTCCGCCACCAAATGCCAAATCCATTTCTTCTCCCGTAAACAGAGAGAAAGAAGGAATTTCTGGACCATCCAGATGCAACACGGCGCGGCGAGCCTGATCGAGCTTGCGTACACCGTCAGCAGCGGCTTCCTTTGCGTGCAACACCATGGCGGCTGTCCCGGTGCGGATCGCCTGATCCACCTTGGTCGAGCCCGACACCACAGCCCCGGCCTTGCGAGCCAGAGCGAGACTGCCGAGAGCAGATTTCGTCAGCAACTGGTCCACCAGCGCGCCAAGATCCGCCTGCGGCGTCACACCTTCCTTCAGCGCCCGCGCAAAAAGCTTGCGCTTGACCGCCTCATCCACCAAACGACGCTCGGCCTTTACCCAGCATCCCCTGCCTGGCAGATTCCTTTTCAAGTCCGGCACCACGGAACCGTCGGGGCCGGCCACGAAACGGATCAGATCATCAGCAGAACCGCTTTCGCGCGTAACGATACAGGTTCTGTCATTCATTTCCTGCTCCACGCGAACTCCAGTCTTGCCATATCGTGGTCTGCCCGCGCATCGGACGTAACGCGGGCGCTGTACCAGAGCATAAGCCCCACCACAACCCGTAAGATGACCGGAACCGCACTTGAAAACCGAACTGGCCTGTCGTTTCAGGTGAACAACGGCCTTTCCAGCGTTTAATTGCGAGAGCCGCACAGCTTACGCCTGAATTGCCTCAGACGTAAGAAGCCATGCGGCTCTTTTTATGCCGACTGCTTATTAGGAAGCGGCCTCTTCTTCACCGGCTTCCACTTCGGGTTCTTCTTCCTGAGCCGACGCCAGTTCTTCTTCCGTGATCCATCCTGCCTTCAAACGCGCGGTCAGGACCATCTGTTCCGCATCGACGCGCGAAACATCGAAGGAAGAGAAGATGCCGCTGTGAACGATGGTCTCGCCATCCTTACGCTCACGCCAGCCGACCAGATCGTCAACGGCGTATCCGGCGAAGTCTTCGATCGTCTTGACGCCATCTTCACCGACCGCCACCAGCATCGCCGTGGTGATGCCCGGCAGCTCACGCAGTTCGTCTTCGACGCCCAGTTCCTTGCGGCGGTTATCCTGTTCGCTTTCAATACGATCCAGATACTCGCGTGCACGATCCTGAATTTCACCAGCCGTTTCTTCATCGAAGCCATCGATGGAAGCGATTTCGCCCGGCTCGACATAGGCCAGCTCTTCAACTGATGCGAAACCTTCAGAAGCCAAAACCTGACCAACCATTTCGTCAACGTTGAGAGCTTCCATGAAGAGCGTAGAACGCTCAGTGAATTCCTTCTGGCGACGTTCGGATTCTTCGTCTTCCGTCAGGATATCAATGTCCCAGCCGGTGAGCTGTGAAGCAAGGCGCACGTTCTGACCGCGACGACCGATTGCAAGTGATAGTTGGTCATTCGGAACGACAACTTCAATACGTTCGGCATCTTCATCGAGAACAACCTTGGCAACTTCAGCCGGCTGCAGTGCGTTAACGATGAAGGAAGCTGCATCCGGCGACCACGGAATGATGTCGATCTTTTCACCCTGAAGCTCGCCCACGACAGCCTGAACGCGGGAGCCGCGCATACCGACACAGGCACCTACCGGATCAATGGAAGCGTCACGGGAAACAACCGCGATCTTGGCGCGGGAACCCGGATCGCGGGCGACCGACTTGATTTCGATGATGCCATCGTAGATTTCCGGCACTTCCATGGTGAAGAGCTTCGCCATGAAGGACGGATGGGTACGCGACAGGAAAATCTGCGGCCCGCGCTGCTCGCGACGCACGTCATAGACATAGGCGCGGATGCGATCGCCATAACGGAAAGCTTCACGCGGGATCAGCTCGTCACGACGCACGATGGCCTCACCGCGACCAAGATCGACAATCACATTGCCGTATTCAACGCGCTTGACGGTGCCGTTGACGATTTCGCCAACGCGGTCCTTGTATTCGTCATACTGGCGGTCACGTTCGGCTTCGCGCACTTTCTGCACGATAACCTGCTTTGCCGACTGGGCAGCGATACGACCGAAATCCATCGGCGGCAGCTGATCGGCGATAAAGTCGCCCACCTGTGCGTCCGGGTTGCGATCGCGAGCGGTGAAGAGCGAAATCTGCGTCGCATAATCCTCCACATGCTCGACGACTTCGAGCAGGCGCTGCAGCTTGATCTCACCCGACTTCGCATTAATGTCGGCGCGAATGTTGCTTTCCTGGCCGTAGCGCGAACGCGCCGCCTTCTGAATCGCATCGGCCATGGCCGCAAGAACGATCTCGCGGTCGATCGACTTCTCGCGTGCGACCGCATCGGCGATCTGCAGAAGCTCCAGCCTGTTAGCACTGACTGCCATTGGACTCTCCTTGGTGTCGCACCCGGCTCCTCAAGATGCCGGATGCCTGAAACTTAAACTTTATCTTCGGCTTCACCGGACTTGGTTTCACCAGACCGCTCGTCCGCTTCTTCGCTACCAAGATCGTCGCCGGGAATGCGGCCTTCGCGCAGGGCCTTGTCCTTGCGCAGCGCATCGCGGATCAGATCATCGGTCAGCACGAGGCGTGCATCCGAGATCAGGTCGAATGGGATGCGTACGACAGGTTCGCTGCCATAGGAAATCTGGTCGCTTTCAATCACGACCGATTCTGCATCGCCAAGAACGATGCGACCGCGGAATTTCTTGCGTCCTTCATGCACGATGGAGGTTTCCACCTTTGCAATGTGACCGGCCCAATCGGCAAAATCCGATTTACGGACCAGCGGACGATCGATACCGGGAGATGAAATCTCCAAATGATATTTTCCGTTGATCGGATCTTCCACGTCGAGCACCGGCGCAACCGTGCGGCTGACCAGCTCGCAATCATCGACGGTCATCGTGCCATCAGGACGTTCGGCCATGATCTGCAAAGTCTGGCCGTTCAGCCCCGAGAGACGCACGCGCACCAGCCGGAAACCCAGCGTATTGATGACGGGCTCGATGATGGAAGCCACTTTGGCATCGATACCCGTCTCGCGAATGATACGCTCATCCACAGCCACGGCTGGCATCTCTGCTTCGTTTGCCTGAACCTGTTCCGTCAACTCTAAACCTCTCGAAGGGGTCGAAAAACCTCTGTTTCTTGGCTGCAAGTAACAAAAAAGAGCGGGACCGGACGGACCCACTCTTGTTCGTTCGACCAAGAATTTGAAAGTTATATACCAGCGGAAGCGGATTTTTTCAAGTCCCGCTTCCATCATGAAATTCAAAGCCTGATAAAAGTCAGATAGGCAGCCCGGCGGCCCTCGCGAAAGGCCTTTGCCTCATAGCGCGTACCCGGCCAGCCCTCGTAAGCATCATTCCAGTCGGAGGGGCCTTCAGCCTGCCAGTCAAATGCCGGATGGCGACGACAATGCTGGAGCGTCCAGTTGACGTAATGCGCGATGTCGGAAGCAAACCGGAATTTTGCACCGGGCTTCAGGAGGCGGGCAAAGCGGTCGAGATTGGCATCGCTGACGAAACGGCGCTTCCAGTGGCGGCGCTTGTGCCATGGATCAGGATAAAAGAGGTCGATACCCGACAATGAGGCGCTCGGCAGCCAGTCCAAAACCGCCGTTGCGTCCTCGTCGTAGAGGCGCAGGTTTTGCCGCGGCTCTCCATCCAACGCGGCCAGCATCTTGGCCATGCCGTTGATGAACGGCTCGACCCCAATGAAGCCTGTCCGAGGATAGCGCCCCGTCTCATGGTGCAGATGCTCACCTCCGCCGAAACCGATCTCCAGGCGCACAGCATCTACCTTTGCCTCAAAAAGCGTGCACAGATTCTCTGGTGCCGGGCTTTCGACATCAATCTTCAGGCGCGGCAGAAGATCCTCAAACAGGTTCTTCTGATGGCTTCTCAGTGGCTTGCCGTGTCGACGGCCGAAAAAATTTCCAGCTCCGCGCAGAGGATGAGATTCTTCAGTCATATTTTATCCGTCGGCCTCAGATCGGTGCTCTATCTATTTGTTTTGACGCGCATTGGCTCCGAAAACCGCTTCACACTTTTCGGGACACGCTCCAATAGCAGAAGAGCGCGATCCAAGACCGCGCTCCTCGAAAGTCGTCGGGACACATAACGCCAAGCGGCTTGCGATGCAACTTTCCGGCAGGAAAGTTACGCTAACGCTGCCTTCAGCGCCTTGGTCAGATCCGTCTTCTCCCACGAGAAGGAACCATCACGGCCCGGCTTGCGACCGAAATGACCATAAGACGAGGTCTTGGCATAGATCGGCTTGTTAAGGTCAAGATGCTTGCGAATGCCGGTCGGCGAGAGATCCATGACTTCACGAAGCGCTTCTTCGACCGCAGATTCGGCAACCTTGCCCGTGCCATGCAGGTCGACATAGACCGACAGCGGCTGTGCCACACCGATGGCATAGGAAAGCTGGATCGTGCAGCGTTCAGCAAGGTCGGCAGCAACAACGTTCTTGGCGAGATAGCGCGCGGCATAGGCGGCGGAGCGATCGACCTTGGTAGTGTCCTTGCCCGAGAACGCGCCGCCTCCGTGTGGAGCGGCGCCGCCATAGGTATCCACGATGATCTTTCGCCCAGTCAGACCGGCATCGCCGTCCGGCCCACCGATAACAAACTTGCCGGTCGGATTGATGTACCAGTTGCAGGTGGCTGCGATCGGAAGGTCGCCAAGTGCTTCCCTTATATAGGGTTCGACGACTGAACGCACCTTCTTCGAATCCCAGCTTGCATCCAGATGCTGTGTGGAAAGAACGATCTGCGTGACCTCAGCGGCCTTGCCGTTCTCATAGCGCACCGTGACCTGGCTCTTGGCGTCGGGTCCGAGTTTGCCTGCGTCGCCTTCTCCCTTGTGGCGGGCTTCAGCGAGTTTTTCGAGGATCTTGTGTGAATAATAGATCGGCGCCGGCATGAGGTCGGGAGTTTCGCGGCAGGCATAACCGAACATAATGCCCTGATCTCCCGCCCCCTCTTCGCCCTGACGGTCGGCAGCGTTATCTACGCCCTGCGCAATATCGGCTGATTGCGGATGCAGAAGCACGTCAATCTTTACGGTTTTCCAGTTGAAGCCGTTCTGCTCATAGCCAATTTCCCGGATCGCTTTCCGCGCTGCCGAACGGAAGCGTGAAGGATTGATCAGCGGATGTCCGGCAGCATCGTGGGCGATAGTGCCGTCCTTATTCTTCTTCAGGAAAGTATCCGGCACGCGCACCTCGCCTGCAATAACCACGCGATTGGTGGTGGCAAGCGTTTCGCACGCAACGCGGACAGACCATGGATCGACGCCGGTGCGGCGCGCTTCCTTATAGATCATATCCACAATTTCGTCGGAGATGCGGTCGCAAACCTTGTCCGGATGTCCTTCGGACACAGATTCGCTGGTGAAGAGATAAGAACTGCGCGACACGGGTAACCCCTCTTGAAAATCCAACGGAGAATATCTCCGCCATGGAAACACAGTAGCGCCCGGAACAGGTCTCATCGTTCCGGGCACAGCAATGTGTTAGCGAAGTTGGGATTAAACCGTCAATGCATATTCTTGTTGCGACAGCGCCTTGACGGGAAATTTCGTTCCAGACGGCAGTTTCTGATGGCTGAGACGCTGAAATTCGCGAAAATCTCGCGGGACATGGCTATGTCCCGCAGTTGCGGCTTTTCTGGCAGATGAAATCAGTCAGCGTCCGCAGCGAGAGACTTGACGAGATCAATGATCTTGCGGCGCACTTTCGGATCTGAAATTTTCGTGAAGGCACGGGTCAGTTGAACACCTTCATTGGAATTCAGAAAATCGACCACATAGGTCGCTTCATTGTCTTCTGCAAAACCGGCTTGGTTCGAGGAGCCTGGTGCATCTTCAAAAAAGAAGGAAACCGGGACATTCAGAATTGCCGAGATCGCCTGAAGTCGACTTGCACCAACACGATTGGTGCCTTTCTCGTATTTCTGGATTTGCTGAAACGTAATTCCGAGGCTTTCGCCAAGCTTTTCCTGACTGAGGCCCAGCATGTTACGGCGGAGACGGATGCGGCTGCCGACATGCACGTCAATTGGATTGGGCTTCTTTTTATTCTCAATCATACAACTGTCACTCCTCGCAGCTGCGAGCTTTCATTCATGCTCTGTTCATCTGAACAGCGATAACAATAAGTTTTGGGAGGTAGTCTGACGATTTTTCCGCAAAAACCGTCGCCGCTGCGCCATAACAGCGTAACAATATTAGTCTGTCAATGAAAACGCCTGCCGATTGGCAGTCGGAAAGCCGCGCTCAACACGAGTAAGGTTAACAGCGCTACCAGAGATTGTCGTGCGGCGGGCGGCGTGCCCCAAAATGGTGCACGAGGTGACGGTAGGTAAGCGTCAATGACTCCGACAGCATCGTGTGCAAGCCCGTCAGTGATTCGACCGTAAGCATCAACGACTGCTGAAAGTCCGTTATTGGCTGCACGAATGAGAGGGAGCCCCTGCTCTACGGCGCGAACCTGCGCCTGCCGGAAGTGCTGGTATGGACCGGGTGTATCACCGTACCAAGCATCGTTTGTCACGTTGATGATGGCGCTGGCTCTTTGGCCCGAATATTCAAGCTCATCCGGAAAAATGGCTTCATAACAAATGAGCGGCAAAAACGTTTGACCGCTTTTCACATTCAGCGCCCGGCGCGACGTACCTGCGGTAAACCCGCCCGGCATTTCCACTACTTCCTGAAGCCCAAGCCTGCGCAGTAAATTTTCATAGGGAAGATATTCGCCGAAAGGAACCAGGTGCACCTTGTCGGCGGCATCAACGATCACGCCGCGATCATCAATCGTGTAAATTGAATTGTAGTAGCGCGGCTCGCCGCCTGTTGTTGCCTTCTCTTCGCGAACGGCACCGGTGAGCAGCACCTGCCCGCCCTGCAAAACCTCACCGATACGTGACAAAGCCTCGGGCGTGGATGTGAGAATATAAGGAACTGCCGTTTCCGGCCAGATGACCACATCAGGTTTGGGCTTGCCCTCAGCAGGCGCTTCGGCGGTCAGAGATATCAGCTTGTCAAAAATCGAGCGACGTTCGGCATTATCCCATTTCATGGTCTGTGCGATGGATGGTTGCACTATGCGAACTGCGAGCGCGCCTTTTTCCTCACCGAGTGGCGGCGCTTTTGAAAGTGTCCAGGCACCAAAACCAACGTGACCGGCAATGAGCATCAGGGCAAATACGATGCCGGTCCTTGCAAACCGCCCGCCAATCAGCAGAGCCGGCGCGGCAAAGACAAAGACAGCCACTGCACTCATTCCAACCAGGCCGAGCACGGAAACCGATTGCATCAGGAGCGGGGTCGGCATTATGGCATAGCCGATGGCATTCCACGGGAAACCGGTGAACAGGAACAGGCGCAGCCATTCCGCCAGAGCAAAGCCGAACGCCAACGCGAAGACCCGCCCCAAACCGTCCGACCAGAAGATGCGTGCTACCATGGTTGCGAACGCATAGAACAACGCCAAAAATGCAGGCAGGCCCAGAACCGCGAGCGGGAGGGCCCATGCAAACTGGTCCGCATCGACAAGCAGCGCCGTGCCGATCCACCACAGTCCCGAAACGAAATAGCCGAAGCCGAACCACCAGCCGACCATGGCAGCCGGTAAAAGACGGCGCACCGGTCCAGCATCCGTTTTCGCAATGGCCCCGTCAATCATCCAGACCAAAATGGGGAAGGAAACGAAACCAACGACGAAAACATCAAATGGCGGCTGGGTCAGCGTGGCGAAAGCGCCACTCAGAAAAGCGGCAAGCGCACGACGCCAGCCGCTCGAAAGAATGATTTTTCCCGCCAGTCTTTCGATCATCAGGCTTCTTTGGGGGCGTGGGTTGCGGCTTCGACTTCTGCAGCCTGCTCTCCCGGCTTGGGCGATACGACAGCACGCTGCTGGCGACGGCGGTCGGCCGCAGAAAGGGGTACGATACGCACTTTTTTCACCCGGCGCGGATCGACTTCCAGCACATGGAACTCATAACCCGGAATTGCCTGCAAGACTTCGCCGCGAACTGGGATGCGCCCGAGGACCGAGAAGATGAGGCCGCCGACTGTGTCGACGTCCTCGCCATGCTCACCGACCTCAAAAGATGGGCCGATTTTTTCGGCAAGCTCTTCCAGATCGGCGCGAGCATCGACAACGAATACGCCGTCGGCTTCTTCAGCGATCATGATTTCTTCGTCGTCGTGCTCGTCCTCGATATCACCGACAACCATTTCCACAATGTCTTCCAGCGAAACCAAACCGTCGGTACCACCATATTCATCGATGACCAGCGCCATCTGGATATGGGTAGCCTGCATGCGCGCCATCAAGCCGCTCGCCATCATGGACGGCGGCACGAACAGGACCTTGCGCATGAGATTGAGTTCACCGATCGTCTTGGTGAGATCGATGCGGCCCATATCGAATTTGGCAGCCTTGTCTTCGACCGGTGCCTTGCTGCGCGCACTGCTGCGACGCGTGGTCTTCTGGCGAGCCTGTTTGGTAATGTAGTTGAGAACATCGCGGATATGGATCATGCCGCGTGGATCATCCAGCGTTTCGGCATAGACCGGCATACGCGAGTGCCCGGATTTTTCGAAAAGCTCCAGCACTTCCCAAAGCGGTGTGGAGATTTCCACTGCCTCGACATCCGCGCGCGGAATCATTACGTCCTCGACTCGGATCTCGCGCAGGCGGAGAATGTTGTGCAGCATCGCCTTTTCTTCAGGCGTGAACGCTGAATCCTGCTCGCTCGTCGTACTGGAAAGGGCATCCGCCAAATCTTCACGCAGCGAAGATGACTGGCGCGAGCGCATGAATGGGAAAATATTAGACAAGAGGGAACGCTTCTCGGCCGTCACAGGCCGCTGCGTACTTTGCCCTTCGGCGTCTTGAGTCTCGCTGCGATTCTCGCCAGCGGACGGGGGGTGCGATGTTTGATCAGCCATGGTCAATCGTTGTTAGGGTCTTATTCGGATACAGTATAAGGGTCGGGGATGGCAAGAGCGTGAAGAATTTCACGCTCGCGCCCCTCCATCACATCCGCTTCCGCATCGGTTTCGTGATCGTAACCCAAAAGGTGCAAGAAGCCGTGCACGACGAGATGCGCGAGATGGTTTTCGAGCGGCTTGCTCTCTTCACGGGCTTCACGTTCGACTGTTTCCCGCGCGATGATGATGTCGCCCAGCATAGGCCCCGGTTGCGCCCCGGCTTTGATCGGAAAGGCGGGAAACGAAAGCACATTGGTCGGCTTGTCCTTGCCACGCCATTCCGCGTTCAGGATCTGGATCGACGCATCGTCAGTGAAGACGACACTGAGTTCACTCGTCGCGTTTTTCAGCCCAAGATTGGCCCATGCGGCCTCGACCGACTTCCTGACGAGCACTTCAAGGGCGGTCTCATCAGGCCAGTTGCCGGCTTCGACCATAATATCGATATGGATCGCGTTATTTGACACGTTCTGCGGCGGCTCTCCACAGGCTAGCCGCTTCATCCTTTCAGTTACAAGAAAGCTGCCCGCCCGAAAGGCAGACAGCGTTTCCTAAATCGTGATTCCGACACGCAATTGCAAGATCATTCCGAACGCGCGTGCTGTTTACCGTCGCGATCATAAGCGCCGACGATTGCTGCCACCAGCGGATGACGAACAACGTCTTTCTCCGTAAAGCGCACCTTGATGACGCCCTCGACATCGTCCAGCACGCGAAGCGCTTCGACAAGACCTGACTTCTGGCCCGGAGGAAGGTCGATCTGGCTTGGGTCGCCGGTGACGATCATGCGCGATCCTTCACCGAGACGGGTCAGGAACATCTTCATCTGCATGGAGGTCGTGTTCTGCGCCTCATCGAGAATTACCGCGGAATGCGCCAGAGTACGCCCGCGCATGAAGGCGAGCGGCGCGATTTCAATCACACCTGCCGTAATGGCACGCTCAACCTTTTCGGCAGGCATCATGTCGTAAAGCGCGTCGTAAAGCGGGCGCAGATAAGGATCGACCTTTTCCTTCATATCGCCAGGCAGGAAGCCCAGTCGTTCGCCGGCCTCAACAGCTGGACGCGACAGGATGATCCGCTCTACCAGACCGCGTTCCAGCAGCATTGCTGCGTGGGCCACGGCGAGATAGGTCTTACCAGTTCCCGCAGGACCGACGCCGAACACCAGTTCCGACCGGTCGAGCGCACGCATATAGGCATCTTGTGTCGGCGTGCGCGCAAAAATTGTCTTCTTGCGCGTGGAAATCTGGGCTGCGGAGAGCTTGCCCTTGTTTTCCATGGTCGGTAACGTCAGTTGATCATCGGCAGCGATTGCCATGCGCAAGGCGCCGTCGACATCCGACGTCGTCAGCTCATGCCCCTTCTGCAGCGTTTCATAAAGATGATCGAGCGCACGCCGCGCCTGTTCGGTCGCAGTCGGCTCTCCCCGGATCGAAAGCTGGTTCCCCTTGGAGCGGACATCCACACCAAGTTTCTGTTCGATACGGGCCAGATTTTCATCGAATTGACCGTAAAGCGCTATGGCAAGACGATTATTGTCGAAGGTGAGCACGATGTGGGCCATATCAGAGGCCCCGGTTGTCGGGCTTTTTTGCGTTTGATTGGTTGGCTTGGCAGACTTCAGCTTTTCCGTAGCGCTCAACCGTATCTCCTTAAAGCACAATCCTGAAATTTGCAGGCATTTCAGACCAGATTATGCATGAACGCAAACCGTTCACGCATTGCAATCACAGTCTCGGCAGGCTTACCGGCAAGCGACTCAAAATGCCGAAATTTTCTGCCTCGACACCATCATGCCTTCAGGCCGGTTTTTGCGCAATAAGGCTGTTGGTCCCTGTGGACGTGATTTTCACATGAATGATGTCACCGATCCGGTCATTGTTGTCGTCAATGATGACAGGCAGCAGCCAGGGTGAGCGGCCAACCATCTGGCCGGCGATACGGCCCGGCTTTTCGAGCAGCACATCCATCTCGCGACCGATCATGGAATCCTGAAACGCATATTGCTGTTCGGACAAAAGCGCCTGGAGACGCTGGAGGCGCTCATCCTTCACCGCTTCTTCCACGTGATCGGGCAGGTCGGCGCCCGGCGTACCAGGACGTGGCGAATACTTGAACGAATAGGCCTGCGCGTAATTCACGGCGCGCACCAGCTGCATCGTGTCTTCAAAATCCTGATCGGTTTCACCGGGAAAGCCGACGATGAAATCGCCAGACAGAGCCATATCAGGCCTGACTTCGCGAATACGTTCGATCAGTCGCACGTATTCGTCGGCCTTGTGGCGACGGTTCATCGCCTTGAGAATGCGATCAGAACCGGATTGTACCGGCAAATGCAGATAGGGCATCAGCTGGCGCAGATCACGGTGGGCGGCAATGAGGCTGTCGTCCATATCGCGCGGATGGCTGGTCGTATAACGAAGACGGGCAATGCCCGGAATGCGCGCCAGACGAAACAGGAGTTCACCCAAACCCCATTCTCGGCCATCGTCGCCCACACCATGCCAGGCGTTGACGTTCTGGCCAAGCAAGGTCAGTTCACGTACGCCGCTATCGGCAAGGCGCTCGGCCTCTGCCACGATCTGCTTCACACTGCGCGAAACTTCCGAGCCGCGCGTATAGGGAACTACGCAGAAGGTGCAAAATTTGTCGCAGCCTTCCTGCACGGTCAAGAAGGCAGAAACGCCACGTTTGCGGGTTTCCTCCTTTCTGGGCGACGGCAGATGTTCGAACTTGTCTTCGAGAGCATACTCTGTCTCGACGACCTTCTCGCCACCGCGAACCCGCGCAAGCGCATTGGGCAGACGATGGTAGGTCTGCGGGCCGATGACGAGATCGACATTCGGCGCACGGCGCAGAATTTCCTGTCCTTCTGCCTGCGCCACGCAGCCCGCGACACCAATTGTCAGTTCTTTGCCATTCGCTTCGCGCGCATCCTTCATCTTGCGAAGGCGACCTAGCGCGGAATAGAGCTTTTCCGACGCCTTCTCGCGAATGTGGCACGTATTGAGCAGAACCAGATCGGCATCATCCGGTGTATCGGTCGAAATGTAGCCTTCCGCTGCAAGGCTGTCGGCCATGCGCTGACTATCGTAGACGTTCATCTGGCAGCCATAGGTTTTTACAAAAACCTTGCGCACATTGGGGCGCTCTGCCGTAGGTTCGAGATCTGTGATTTTGTCGCTCATGCGCGGCTATCTACAGCTTTTATCGCCAATTTGAAAGGCGACAATCTGAACACTCGGCTGAACACTGGCGGGATAGCTGTTCAAGCGGCCCTCACTCTTCCGGAATTTCGCGCCCGAGCAACGCGCTTTGCAAGAGGGCACGCACCCGACTTTCCATTGTACGCGCAAGCGCCTTGCGGTCTGTCGCAGCCGTTACGACAACCGGCTCGCCAAAACGTACTTCGACGTCTATGGCGCCTTCCCGCAGGATACCCTTCAGGTGCGGCATCAGTTCGACGTCACCCGGCCAGGAGGCGATGGGGCGGAAATAGCGGCCCATGGCCATGCCATGCACGCCAGTATAGGCGATGGCAACCGGCTGCACCATGACCTCGGGTACGTCGGCTTCCTTGATCGCTGCATGCGCGGCACCAAAAAGCGCCGTCTTGAACGGCAGGACGCGATTGCCATCCGAGGTCGTGCCTTCCGCGAATAGCACCATGGCGTCATCGGTAGCCAGACGACTGGCGATTTCCGAAGCCTGTTCACCCGTCTTGCCCCGGCGTTCGCGCTCAACGAAAACAGTGCGCTGCAGAACGGCAAACATGCCGAAGACCGGCCAGCTCCTCACTTCCGATTTGGCAATGAAAGATATCTGTCCAACCGTCGACAGAACGATGATATCGCTCCAAGAGGTGTGATTGGCGACCAGCAGGAGAGGCCGCCCCTCGTGCATCTGGCCAACGGTCTTGATGCGAAAGCCGAACAGGCGTGCGGCAATGCGATGGAACAGTATTGGCAGGCGACGCTTCCAGTCATTCTTGAGCTTGAGCAACAGATACTGAACTGGAACGAGTGACAGGCTCAACAGAGCCATAGCCGCAAGAACGAAAAAGATGCGGATTGCACCGATCATCGTGATCCTGCCGAAGAACGGCTCAGGTCGCGGCGCAATATCAGTGCAGCCGAACGGCCATTCGCTGTTTCATAGTAAGCGGGACGGTCACCAACTTTCTGGAAGCCGAGACGACGATAAAGCGCCTGCGCGGCAATATTCGCCTCATCCACTTCCAGAAAAAGCGTTTCAGCGCGTTCCTGATAGAGATGACGTAGCACGGCATCCATCAGCGCACGGCCAACGCCCTGGCGCTGAGCGTCAAGAGAGACGGCAATCGTCAGGATTTCCGCCTCACCAGCCACCAGACGCGCCAACACGAAGCCGCAGGCATCATTCGGCTTACCTTCCGCACGCGCCACAAAGCCAAAAACCGTATCCTGTGCAATCAACGACCTGAAATCGTCAGAACTCCAACCGTGATGGAAAGCGGCGGCATGAATGCGCTGAATCAGATGACTGTCCCGCGCATTCAATGGTTCTACCGAAACCTGTCTGCGACCAAAACGGCCGAACGGCAAGCCCATCATCGGCTATTCTCCGGGAGCCTTGCGTGGCAACGCAAACCCGACCTGCGGCTTCGCATCCGGTCCGCGCATGTAAAGTGGCTTCGGTGCCTCGTCAGGCAAGCGCAAGCTGGCCAGACGTGCATAGAAACCAATTTTCGCGGTTGGCTCTGCCGGGCCAAGCGTGAAACGACTGCCGATCGCTTCATTGATCGTGGGGGCCGCAGAACCTGCTAGAACAGTGCTTTCTGTCTGGGAAGCGGCAAGAGTCTCCGCTTCTTCTCGTGACAGAACCTGAGGTTTGGCGCTCGGCGACCCTTTTGCATCGAATGATTGTGCATAAATCTCTTCTCGATGCGCATCGAGAAGAACCAGAGTTGGCCTTTCCGGCGACAGAGACTGTGTTTGTGCCGCCAGCGCCTCAAAAGTTGTGATACCGATGGCCGGAACGTCGAGCGCCAACGCAAAGCCGCGTGCTGCCGAGACACCGATGCGGACGCCGGTAAATGACCCCGGCCCAATATTGACCGCTATACGATCCATGTCGTGAAGCGATAGTTTCGCCTCCGTCACAGCGCGTTCGACATAACCCATCAATACTTCAGCATGTCCCTTGCCGATGTTTTCGCTCACATCGGCAAGCACGATATCGCCGCCGCAATCGTAGACAGCAACGGAACACCATGAGGCAGCAGTATCAAGCGCGAGTATCTTCATGCGCAACCGGGTAAATCAGATTTTGCGTCGCGACAAGCCAAGTCTTGCCCAAAGGCTGGATCAGGTTCGTTTTTAAGCAACACCTTGGAACAAAAACCGGCAACATGCATTTCGTCACCAGGTGCGGGAAAGTTTTATGCCGTCCTGATGACGACAAAGGCCCATCCGGCAATCGAACCTCATAAGGATCTGGCAGGTTCGTTTGCGTTTGGAATAGCTACCCGTAAAGACGAGCGGCGCTCCCCAGTCGCTCCATGCCGGATCGGACAACAGGATATGAGGATAAAATGGCCAAGAAGTCGATGCATGCAACCCGCAACGATCTTCCTTCCAATACGAAAACGACAATGATCGCGCTGCTGAATGAAAACCTCGCCGCGACAATCGATCTTGCCCTCATCACCAAACAGGCGCACTGGAACCTGAAGGGGCCGCAATTCATCGCTGTTCATGAAATGCTTGATGGTTTCCGCGACGATCTTGACGAACATGTCGACACGATTGCCGAGCGCGCCGTACAGATCGGCGGGACGGCCTATGGAACCACGCAGGTCGTGGCTAAAGAAAGCAAACTCAAGCCTTATCCGACTGACATCTATGCCGTTCACGATCATCTGCTTGCACTGATCGAGCGTTATGGCGACGTCGCCAATCTTGTGCGCAAGTCTATCAAGGATGCAGATGATGCAGGTGATGACGATACGGCGGATATTCTTACCGCCGCATCCCGCAGCCTTGACAAGGCATTATGGTTCCTTGAGGCCCATGTTCAGGAAAAGAACTGACCCCACAGGTCAATGAAAAGGCCGGGAGTTTCCCGGCCTTTTCTAGTTCCCGATTCAGTTAGCCCATTCGCCCTTGCGCATCACCGGCTCGCGGGTTCCATCCGCGTTGATGCCATCGACGTCGATCTGGCCGGAGCCGATCATCCAGTCGATATGGATAAGGCTCGAATTTCCCCCCTGCGCCTTGATCTGTTCCGGCGTCAGTTTTGCGCCGTCAATAAAGCACTTGGAATAGCATTGGCCGAGCGCTATGTGGCTTGCAGCATTCTCGTCAAAAAGGGTGTTGTAGAATAAAAGCCCGCTTTGTGAGATCGGCGAAGAATGCGGCACCAGCGCCACTTCACCCAGATGACGCGCCCCCTCATCCGTATCCAACACTTTGTTGAGCACTTCTTCACCGCGGCTTGCCTTCGCCTCGACAATTCGACCACCCTCGAAGCGAACCGCGATATCCTCAATCAACGTGCCCTGATGCGACAGAGGCTTTGTACTGGTCACATAGCCTTCGACATGCAGAGCATGAGGTGTGGTGAATACTTCTTCGGTTGGAATATTCGGATTACAGGTAATACCGTTTTTCGCGGTGGAAGCGCCGCCATGCCATTCATGGCCATCGGCAAGCCCGACCGTCAGATCGGTGTTCGGGCCTTTGAAATGCAAAGCACGATATGCCTTGCCGTTCAGGAAGCGGGTGCGGCTGCGAAGCGCCGCATTATGTGCCGCCCATGCACCGAGCGGATCATCCACATCGACGCGTGAAGCCGCGAAGATGGCATCAGCCAGCTTGCGTGTAGCGATACCCTCCGGTTCGTTCGGAAACATAAGCTTCGCCCAGGCAGGATTGGGATAAGAGACTATGTTCCAGTTGATGTCGAAACCGGCGATCTTTTCAAGTGCGGGCTGATAGGCCTTTGAATTGGCCCGGTTGGCGCGTGAAACCTTGGCTGGGTCCTGACTGGAAAGAAGCATTGGATTATCGGCTGCGATAGCCAGACGGGCGGCGCCTTCCGAGTATGCCTTTGCCATGCCTTCATAAAGCCAGTTTGCCGCGCGGTCGAAGCTTGCATCGGATGCGTTC
Source organism: Ochrobactrum sp. CGA5 (assembly GCF_006345815.1). Lineage (GTDB taxonomy): Bacteria > Pseudomonadota > Alphaproteobacteria > Rhizobiales > Rhizobiaceae > Brucella. Next base: position 196,645 of record NZ_VCIG01000009.1, read on the forward strand.
TCGTAACGGGCAAGTGCCATTTCGTCATCCGCGAAAAATGGCGTTACCAGCCCAGCTCCAGCCTTGTAGGCATGTTTGGCGATGAGACGAACCAGCGGCAGTGCGACAACCGGCGCGGTGATGACAAGATCTTGCCCCTCGCGCAATTGCAAACCAACGCGAACCGCGACTTCCGCGAGACGTTCGAGTTTGAGCGGGTCTATGACTGGGTTCTGCTGTTCATGAGCCATGGGTGGAAGACCTCTTTGGATATGGAATCACCGACAGTTTATCAGACGGCATAATTTCACCACCTTTTTTCCTGCCTTTGCATTATAGTAAACCTGCGGTCAGTGAAGAAGAAAGCAGACAGCAATGAATAAGAAAGTTCTTATCTTACTGGGTGTTACCGGTCTTCTGGCGGGCTGCGTGACCATGACACCGGAACAACGGCGCGCAGCTGACGAACAGACCTGCCGTAGTTATGGGTTCAGGGCCAAGACCGACGCTTTTGCCAACTGTCTTATGCGGCTTGACCTTGATCGCAGGGCGGACAGGCGTGCCTGGCAGAATCAGGTCGATTTCTACGACACTCCCATGGTTATCTATCGCCCGATCTACCGTTAAGACCTCTGCTGGAACACGATCACAATCAGCCTTGAAAGCAAAAACACCGGTCGGGTTGAACCAGACCGGTGTTGCAGATTATCGGATTGCAATAACGTTTTTATAGTGGCGCTTCGGGACGATCCTGAGACAGGAGAAGCGCGCCAATGGCGTCAACCTGCTTCTGGCTCGCCGGAGCATAGCCGAGCGATGTCGGCTGCGGTGCAGTCGTATCGAATTGCGGCTGGTACGATGCAACCTGCATGTGCTGCTCCTGTTGAGGAGCGGGAACGCCACGATGGCGCGCCAACCGATCGCCGCGCGCCTGCGGACCGACACCAACATTCTGTTCTACGTTCTGAGCTTTTGCAGCTTCTGCGAGCGCAACCTGAACGGTCGGCTCCGTTCCCGGAACCGGACCGGTTTGGGGCAAGGTCACGTCATAGGAGGCATCCTGCGGTACCGAAGGCGATTGCGGCGAATAGGCGAGCGCTAAGTTATATGGTTCTTGAGGAACCGGATTCTGCAACGAGCCATCACGATTTCGCTTCTCGTAGAAGGAATTACCACCAGCTACGAGCACATAATGCATGTTTCTGTAAGGGAACCTCAAACCCGCCGTGTGGAAGAACATGGCGTTCTTGAGCTTTGGATGACGCTCCCCCTTCAGGACCGCATCGGCCGCAGCCTGAACATCAGGCAGCGCTTTGGAGTCCATCTTGCGGGTGAGAACGCCGGGCGCGAACTGGTTCTTCTGACCAACGACACCGCAAATCGTATCCGGATAGCGGCCCGATGCGAGACGGTTCATGACGACAGTCCCGACAGCGACAAGACCATCGGAACTCGAGCGATTGGATTCGAAGAACATCGCACGTTCAAGACAATTCCTGTCCCGTGCGGTGTAGGTGAAAGTCTTCACGCCATTCACGGTCTTGACGTGGCTTACCGCCGTCTTTTCCGAATTGGCTTTTCCAGAGGTTCCGGTCGTCGTGCAACCGGTTACCACGAAAGGCGTAATCAACAGCCCGATAAGAACGGGCAATTTCCACTTCGCGGTGCGCGTCAATGGCTCAGTCTCATGTTAGGACCCTTAACTGATCCAGTCATTCGTTCAGGCGAACGCATCCGAAACAATGCGTGCGAACGTCTGACTGCGGTGCAAGTCAAAGAGGACGAAGATCAAAATCAAACGCCCTACTGTCACTCAATCAAATTCAAGATTTTGGAATTTTTAGGCCAAAAAAAGGCGAATGGTCAAATCCCAACAATGCTGGTGACTACTAAAACGCCCGAAAGAAAATTCGAATCGATAGTGCAGATATGCCTATAAGCCTTTTGAATATATTACTAATTTATTAACGGGAATTGGCGATTCAGGTAAGATATTGATTTAATGAGATTCAAAGCCTTACAATACACGCCATATTCGCGCCTTAATTCGTTTTTCCTTGCCGATTTTTACATGCGCTTTCGTTTGTGCTTCCAATGAACTTCGGAAATTCTGCTTCGAGGCAAGTTCCCCCGCCATCGTCAACTTTGGCAACAAGTTTGTAACATCGTGTGAGATTGCGCTCGGGATGCCCGTTCCAGCTTGTTGTAACGCGAATCAGGTGAGCCCGCACCCCAATCTCAAAGTTCGACCTTAAACAAAAAACGACCCGCCAAGGAAACCGTAGCGGGTCGGACAAGTTCGATTTTGAAGTCGCAGATAACGGCGTTGGTTACCCGAAAGAATAACCCGCACCCCGAACGGTACGGATCGGATCGAGAGCTCGGCCGACATTGATCGCCTTGCGCAGCCTGCCGACATGGACGTCCACCGTGCGGTCGTCGACATAAATGTCCGGTCCCCAAACACCATCCAGAAGCTGGCTGCGCGAAAAAACACGACCGGGCGACATCATGAAGTATTCGAGCAGGCGAAACTCTGTCGGCCCAAGACGAACTTCCTTTTCCTTGCGATAGACACGATGCTGCTGGCGATCGAGCACAAGATCACCCACCTTCAGTACGTGCGAAAGAATGCTTGGATTGGACCGGCGCAGCATTGCCTTGACACGCGCCAGAAGTTCAGGCGTCGAAAAAGGCTTCACGACATAGTCGTCCGCACCCACACTCAAGCCTCGAACACGTTCGCTTTCCTCGCCACGCGCCGTCAGCATGATGATAGGCAGGCGTTCCGTTTCCGGCCACTGACGCAGGCGGCGGCACAGCTCAATGCCCGACACGCCCGGAAGCATCCAATCCAGAATCAGTAGATCTGGCACATTCTCACGCAGGACGATTTCGGCCTCGTCACCGCGCAGCATCGTGTCGACCTGATAGCCTTCTGCCTCAAGATTATAGCGAAGCAGCACGCTCAGCGCCTCTTCGTCTTCTACCACAGCGATTTTGGGTGCCTGTGACATCCAGTATTTCCCTATCCAAAGTGGGCGGGCAGTGGATACAATCCCCCAATCGACCGCGTGCCGCCGCGCCATTCATTCATTCTCACCGCCGGACCAAGGTCCGGCTGGCAGTAGTTCAGGGTTTACGTGCCTCATCCACGACAATACCGTGGCTCAGGTCTTCCTTCGGTCGTTCGGCCGGCATTTGCAGGCCAGTCACGATATAATAGACGGTCTCCGCAATATTGGTCGCATGATCACCGATACGCTCGATGTTCTTCGCGCAGAACAAAAGATGCGTGCAGGCAGAAATATTGCGTGGATCTTCCATCATGTAAGTCAGGAGTTCGCGGAAAAGCGACGTGTACATGGCGTCAATCTCATCGTCGCGGTCGCGAACGACATTGATCTGCTGCACCGAGCGTGACGCATAGGCATCGAGAACGTCTTTGAGCTGGGTCAGCGCCAGTTCGGCCAGTGTTTCGAGTCCGCGATAAAGCTTTACCGGCTGGCGTGATTCCGAAACGGCGGCAACGCGCTTGGCGATATTCTTGCCCAGATCACCGACGCGCTCCAGATCAGCGGAAATGCGGATCGAGCCGATGATCTCACGCAGGTCCACAGCCATGGGTTGACGCTTGGCGATAATCATCACCGCCTTGTCGTCGATCTCACGCTCGCTGGCGTCAAGGATGAGATCGTCAGAGATGACACGCTGTGCAAGCGCATTGTCCGCATTGACAATAGCGGCGACCGACTGCTCGACCATACGTTCTGCATGCCCGCCCATTTCGGCGATCTTATGGGAGAGAAACTTCAATTCCTCATCGTAGGAGCGAACGGTATGTTGAGACGGCATAGTAGACCTCGTAATATAAATTGCAGGGAAGCCGCACTGTCTATCAGTTGAGAGCAGTACCAGATCAGCCGAAGCGTCCAGTGATATAGTCCTGCGTGCGCTTTTCGGTGGGCGCGGTGAACATTGTTTCCGTGTCCCCCACCTCAACCAGATTGCCAAGATGGAACATGGCGGTACGCTGCGAAACGCGCGCGGCCTGTTGCATGGAGTGCGTAACAATTACGATCGTATAATTCTGGCGCAGTTCGTCGATGAGTTCTTCAACCTTTGCGGTTGCAATCGGGTCAAGCGCCGAACATGGTTCGTCCATGAGGATGACTTCCGGGCTCACCGCAATTGCGCGCGCGATACAAAGGCGCTGCTGCTGGCCACCGGAGAGGCCGGTACCCGCATCATGCAGGCGGTCCTTCACCTCCTCGAACAAGCTTGCCTTTTGGAGGCTTGTCACGACGATTTCTTCAAGATCAGCCTTGGTGCGGGCGAGACCGTGAATGCGCGGACCGTAGGCGACATTTTCATAGATCGACTTCGGAAACGGATTCGGTTTCTGGAACACCATGCCAACGCGGGCGCGCAGCTCGACGACATCAATCTTTGGATCGTAGATGTCCTCATTGTCGAGCGTAATCTTGCCTCCAACCTTGCAGCCTTCGATCGTGTCATTCATGCGATTGAGCGAACGCAGGAAGGTGGACTTGCCGCAACCTGAAGGACCAATCAGCGCCGTGACCATCTTTTCCTGGATATCCAGATCGACGTCAAACAGCGCCTGCTTCTCGCCATAAAATACGCAGACCTTGTCGCCGCGCATCTTTATGGAATTGGCGTTGGCGTTCATTTTTTCTCCTACGGCTTTCTCGAGAGATCGTTCAGTCATCAAATTCATAGCTTTCGACTCCCGTTTACCAGCGGCGCTCGAAACGGCGGCGCAAAATGATTGCTGCAATGTTCATTACGGCAAGGAACAGAAGCAGGACAATGATAGCGCCTGACGTGCGTTCCACAAAGGCACGTTCTGCTTCATTGGCCCACATATAGATCTGCACTGGCAAAGCGGTCGCCGGGTCCATCGGGGTCGATGGCACATCTGCAACAAAGGCCACCATGCCGATCAGAAGAAGAGGGGCGGTTTCACCAAGTGCATGGGCGAGACCGATGATCGTGCCGGTCAGGATGCCGGGTGCGGCAAGCGGCAGGACATGGTGAAACACCATCTGCGTCTTTGAAGCGCCAAGACCAAGAGCGGCGGCGCGGATGGAAGGCGGCACAGCGCGAAGGGCGGCGCGCGTCGCAATAATGATGGTGGGAAGTGTCATCAGCGTCAGCACCAGACCACCGACCAGAGAAGCTGAGCGCGGCAGACCGAAAAAATTGATGAAGACGGCAAGCCCGAGAAGACCGAACACGATGGACGGCACAGCCGCCAGATTGTTGATATTCACCTCAATCATGTCGGTGAACCGGTTCTTCTTGGCAAACTCTTCCAGATAGATCGAAGCGGCAACGCCGATAGGCAGCGACAGACCGAGAACGATCAGCATCATGTAAAGAGAGCCTACCAGCGCAACACCGAGACCGGATGTTTCCGGGCGGCTGGAGGCACCGAAGGTGAAGAGACCGGCATTAAACGCCTCTTTCATGACGCCCTCTTCCGAAAGCGTCTTCATCCAGCCAACCTGACGGTCCGAAACCTTGCGGCTCGCCTCCGGCACGGAAAGGTCAATCTGCCCCTTAAAGGCGGAATCGATGTCGGCGCCTGCCAGAACCGGAACAGTCTGCGTCGTACCGATAAGCGATGGATTGTCCATCACCATCTCGCGCAGCTGAATACGCACGCCATCCGAATAGAAGCGCCCAAGATCGCGCATCGCTGGACGGTCTGTCGTGGCGACACCCAGCTTTTCAGCCAGCGCATTGCGTATCAGCAACGGATAGTTGGCCGTGATCAGTACATTCGGATCGGTCGCACGCTTGTTTCCAGGATCGATCACCTTTTCTTCAAGCTTGACCGGCAGATAAAGCGTCGTCTGCCAGAAGGCGGTGTAACCCTTGGAGAAAACCGAGAAGAGGAGAGCGCACAGAAAAAATACACCGATGGCAATCGCAGCAATACCGTAGTAGCGGAAGCGGCGTTCGGCAGCGTAGCGGCGTTTCAATCCGATATCGCGGCGTGTCGGCTGAGCCGTTCTGCCGCCGGTGTTAAAGGTCGTATCGGTCATTATTCGTACTGCTCCCGGTATTTGCGCACGATGTGCAGCGCAAAGATGTTCATGATCAGCGTCAGGACGAAAAGCGTGATGCCGAGTGCAAAAGCTACCAGCGTTTGCGGCGAGTTGAATTCAAGGTCACCCGTGAGCTGGTTGACGATCTTCACCGTTATGGTGGTCATCGCCTCGAATGGATTGATATTGATACGTGCAGCAACACCTGCCGCCAGAACCACGATCATGGTTTCGCCGATAGCGCGGGATGCGGTCATCAAAAGCGCGCCGACGATGCCCGGAAGAGCAGCCGGAAGGACCACACGTTTGATAGTTTCGGAACGGGTCGCGCCGAGACCTAGCGAACCGTCGCGCAAGGTCCGGGGTACAGCAGTGATGATGTCATCGGAGAGAGAGGACACGAAGGGTATCAGCATCACGCCCATGACAAGCCCAGCGGTCAGAACGCTCTGTGCCATGATGAAACCCTGACCACCTGCAATGGCAATCGAAAGATCGCGCAGGAAAGGTCCGACGGTCACAAGGGCGAAGAAGCCGTAGACGATGCTGGGAATACCGGCGAGAAGCTCGAGGACTGGCTTTATGACAGTACGTACGCGGGGCGAAGCATATTCTGCCATATAGATGGCCGAGAACAGCCCAACAGGAACGGCGAACAGCATGGCTACAAGCGCGATATAAAGTGTACCGGCTAAGAGCGGGATGAGACCGAATTGGCCTGTCTCACCACCCGAACCGGCTGCGGCGAAACGCGGATCCCATACAGTGCCAAAGAAGAAATCCCACGGCGAAACGGATTGGAAGAAGCTGATGGTCTGGAACAGCATCGAACAGATGATACCGACCGTCGTCAGAATGGCGATACCGGATGCAGCGATCAACCCCCAGAGAACGATCCGCTCGACATTGTTGCGCGCGCGCATGCGGCGGCTGATCGTGGAAAGGCCGAAGATCAGACCTGCGATGGCGATCACCAAAGAAACAGCGGAACCGACTGTATGGGTCAGCGCCGTTGCCTTTTTCAGGTAGAGCGCGATCGGCACCATATAATCCTGGCCTTCGGTCGCGAGCGCGACACCCTTGGATGCAAGCATCGCGCGAGCATCCTGATAGTTCGCCGGGAAGCTCTCCAGTTCAGCAGGCGTCAGCCGGTCAAGCCCGTTAGCCAGCCCACGCACCATACCAAGCTGCAAGCTGCGATTGGTAAAGGAAGCGCCCTCAACGGTGTTCGGCAAGCGAGCGGCCGCGCTATGATCGAGATAGACCGATGTTCCAACGGCCCATACAGCGAGAAACAGAACTGCAGGCAAGGCGGAGACGAGGAAAACCCACCAGCCATGATAATGCGGACGGGAATGCATTTTCCCGGTCGGCGAGGCTTTAGCGGAAGCGGACTGCGCCTTGTCCAATGCAACAGCACGCTGGCGGCCTATGAAGAATCCGATCAGCCCGATTGCAACGATACTGACGAGAACCAGAAAGAAGGACATTCAATTTCCCCGGTTGCCCTAATGAATGCGGACCGGTTTTAAGGTGCAGCTTCCACCTATGCCGTTCCGCGCGGAGACGCCTGCCTTACGGCAAAGGCGCAAAAAGGAGAAGGAACGCGGAGATTTGTCATCCCCGCGTTCCGTAGATCAAACCTACTTTGCAGCCAACGTCTTACCTTCAGAGAAGGCAGCGCGCTGTGCTTCACGTTCGGCATCTGGAGCCGGAACCAGGCCGTATTCGGCGAGCGGACCGTCAGGACCGATCATCTGATCGTTGAGGAAGAATTCAACATATTCCTTCAGTCCGGGGATAACGCCGAGGTGCGCTTTCTTCACGTAGAAGAATAGTGGGCGCGACACCGGATACTCGCCCGAAGCGACGGTAGCAGCCGAAGGGGTGATGTCGTTGACGGTGGCAACCTTCAACTTGTCGGCGTTGTTTTCGAAGAAGTAGAGGCCGAAGACGCCGACGCCGGTCTTGTTAGAGTCGATGCGAGCCAGCGTTTCAGCATAATCGCCGTCGATGTCAACAGCCTTGCCGTCCTTGCGAACTGCAATACAGGCTGAAGCGGCAGCCTTGTCGTCAAGACCGGTCTTCTTGATTTCATCGAGAGCGCCGGAGTGCTTGCAGCCGTCGGCAAGAACCTTTTCTTCAAACACTTCGCGGGTACCGTGCTTTTCACCCGGAATATAGGCCGCAATGTCCCAATCCGGCAGGTTCGGGTTAACCTGGTTCCACTTGGTATTCGGATTGTCGACCAGCTTGCCGTCGACAACGAGCTTGGCTGCAAGAGCCTTATAGACATCTTCCGGCTTCAGCTTCCAATCCGGGCCCTTCGCGTCGGTTGCAAAAACGATGCCGTCATAGCCGAAACGCACTTCCTGAACGTCCTTGACGCCAGCCTCGATGCACGATTTCAGTTCAGAGTCCTTCATGGCGCGTGATGAATTGGCGATATCGATGGTATTTTCACCGACACCCTTGCAGAATTCCTTGATACCTGCGCCCGAGCCGCCCGATTCAACAACCGGCGTCTTGAAGTTCGGGAAGGTTTCACCGAACGTTTCGGCGACGATTTTTGCATAAGGCAGGACGGTCGAAGAACCGGCAACCTGAATCTGATCGCGCGCCTGGGCGGCGGAAACCGACATAACGGCAGCGATGGCAAGTGCTGCGGTCGAGGAAATCATCTTGTTCATGAGCTGCGGCTCCTGTTGTAAAAGACATATGACGATGTGGCGTCGTTAGCCCTCTACGCGCTCTATATTACATTCATATGACACTATTGTTACAGGTTTGTATCAGAGCCGCTTGCCAGTGACTTTGTGGTGTTCTGCCGTCCCTTGAACCGGCAAAGATTTTCAACCTCTAGAAATACGGTAAACGTGCACCAAGAGCTTCAATGCCGGAAACATCGACATTGGCGAAGGCAAAGCGCAGGAACGCATCCTGTCCCTCACCGAAAAACCGACCCGGCAAGGTGACGATGCCGAGCGACTTCGCAAGACGTTCGGCAACTTCCACGGATGAGACCTGTGGACAAGGATGACGGACAAAAGCGAAATAGGCCCCAACTGCCTCCACATGCCAGCCTTCAACATTGGCCATGATCGACCGCAATGCAGAGGCGCGTCCTGCAATCTCGCCGCGATTATTGTCACGCCAGCCGCTCAGAGGTTCGAGCGCGCGCGCGACAGCGATCTGCGGCGCACGACTTGCGCATATCTGCAGATTGTCCATAACTTTTGCGACGCTCTCGACCATCGTCTGGCCCGCTATAATTGCACCAAGCCGGTGCCCCGGAATGCAGAACGACTTTGAAAAGCTGTAAAGCTGGATCAGATGCGATGGCCAGTCCGCCTCTTCGAACAGCCGGTGCGGCGGTTCGTTAGCGTCGGCCAGAAAATCGCGATAGGTCTCGTCCAGAATGAGCCATGTCCCGTTGTCGCGGCACAGAGCATAGATCTCCGACAATAACTTCGCCGGATAGACCGCTCCGGTGGGGTTGTTCGGGGAAACAAGCGCCAGCGCCGCAATACTTGGACGAAGTGCAGCCCGAACGTCTTCAATGCTGGGGATAAAACCATTCTGGGCATAACAGGGCACGGAACCCGAAGCGATGCCGAGCATTTCCAGCGACGTACGGTGATTGAAATAGAACGGATCGGTGGTCAACACCGTATCGCCGCTTTGCGCCACACAGAGGATAGCAGCGATAAAGGCCTGATTGCAGCCGGATGTGATGTGGACATTGGAAGCATTGATCTGTGTCCGATAGAGCTGACCGACATGGGCCGAATAGGCCCCACGCAAGACTTTTTCACCCTCAATCGGCCCGTAGCCGGCGGAAGCGACCGACCCCGCTGCCTCGCCGAGAAAGCGCAGCATATCGGGATGCGGTGGATAGCCGGGGACTGCCTGCGACAAATCAATCAGAGCACCACGCGATCCGTCATAGTCCCGCGCCCAGGCTTGAACCGCTGGAATGGGCGGCGCAGAAAGGCGCTCTATCAGAGGATTAACAGCAGGCAAGGACATTGGCGGCTCCCATAGTGGTTTCGGCCACTCTTATAGTGAACCCCTGCGTGGTTGAAGCCGTTATTCGCTCGGACGCGAAAGCACGTAAGCGGCAGAACCGAGCATGAAGATCGTTACTGCCGTTGCCAGCAGCCAGCCGGGTTGCGCGCCCCACCAGAACAGACCATAGCCGACCGTCATGCCGAGACAGGCGTAAAGTTTCGCCCGCGGCGGGATAGCTCCACGCTCGCGCCATTTTATGACCAGTGGACCGAAACGCTGATCGGCAAGCAGACGCGCTTCAAGCTCCGGTGACGATCGTGCAAAGAACCACGCAGCAAGAATGATGAAGATCGTAGTCGGCATGACAGGCAGGAAAGCGCCAATAATACCAAGCCCCAGCATCATGAAGCCGAGGCAAAGATAGAGTATCCGCTTGCTCACCGAAGTTGCTGGCGATGCGGTCTCGGTTCGGTCTCTTTCGGGGTGGTCCTGCATGGCTATCCATCGTCTGATCTGGATGCTTATAGCAGGATTCCAGAGCTTTCGTGCAGGGTCCCAGCAGTCAAAGAAACGTCATACCGTTGCGTTTCAGCCTGTGGATAACTTTTTGCGACCGGTGAGGAATTATGAAACACAGTCATAAATTGCAATTTCGCCCCCGAAATGCCTTATTTCTTCAACTTTGCCACCGAAGCTGAAAACTTTCCCTACAAATAAAAATTGTAATCAGGGCTTTTCCGCTTGGCTATCGGGCAAGCAGTTTTGCTTGCTATCAACACGCGAACACAAGGCACATTAAATTTCCGCAGCGTAATCTTAACGAATCGTAAGAATCTTTAAAGAAATAGAACCCAATATTTCCTAATATTCCTTGGTTATTTTTATGTCTCTAAGTAAACAACGTTCAGTATAGGATGATTTTCCCGGCGCGATATAGATTCAATTATCGCACAATGTTCTCATTCGAACCACGTCAGCGCCACATTTGAATTCCAATTCGCGGTTGTCTTTTCAGTGACAACTGCAAGGCACCCCGTTAACAACTATTGGATCTGGCATGACTTTCAAGACCCGTATGGCTATGCTTGCCGTTGCGGTAACCGGTGTTCTCGCGGCCACCGCAATCGAGGCTTCAGCACAGCAATGCGGCGGCGCCTCCTGGTACGCCCTCACTTCTCGCACGGCTTCTGGTGAACGGATGAACCCAGCCGGTCTGACCGCAGCGCACCGTACACTACCGCTTGGCAGCAAGGTCAAGGTGACCAATCAGAGAAATGGCAAGTCGCTCGTCGTGCGCATCAATGATCGCGGCCCGTTCATCAAAGGACGCGTTCTTGACCTGTCGAAGGGTGCGGCAAGCCGTCTCGGCTTTGTCAGCGCAGGACACACCAAGGTCTGTTTTACGCCCCTTTGATTTCGGCAAGGTTTCATCCGGCTGCTACATATAGGGCATTTCCAGTTCAAACGCAGTCTCGGGAAATGCTCCATCGAGTTGCCTTCGACATGTCTTGCCCCAACACCAGTTCTCATTTTTCAGGAACATGCCTATCTCCGATCCAGCCGGTCAGTGAACCACCGGGTCAGCTTGATCCAGACGTCGTCCTTTTCGGCGGCATCCTCGATCCCGTGTTCAAGATTGGGATTGTCGTTGACTTCGATCACCACCACGCCATCGTCCGTTTCTTTCAGATCGACGCCATAAAGTCCGTCTCCAATACAGCGTGCCGCACGCAAGCCGGTTTCAAGAACTCGTGGTGGCGCGTCACCCAGCGCATAGGAACGAAACCCGCCTTCCAGAGGCTTGCCGCCCGTATCGTGTTGAACGATCTGCCAGTGGTTCTTCGCCATCATGTACTGGCAAATGAAAAGCGGCTTTCCGTCGAGAACCCCAACGCGCCAGTCGAACTTTGTCGGCATGTATTTTTGCGCCAGCAAGAGATCGCTATCCTCCAGCCATAGTGTAGCGAGTGCTTTCAATCCGGCAAAGTCCTTCACCTTCTTTACGCCCCGCGAGAATGACGAATCCGGTATCTTGATCACCATCGGAAAGCCGAGCATATCGGCAGCACGCTCCAGATCCTCCTCGCCCGCGATCATCACCGTCGGCGGAACCGCCACGTCGTTTGCCTGCATCAATTCGTGCAGATAAACCTTGTTGGTACAACGTATCATGGAAATCGGGTCATCAATCACTGGCATGTTTTCCTGCTGCGCCCGTCGGGCGAAACGGTAGGTGTGATTGGAGATCGATGTCGTTTCGCGGATGAAAAGTGCGTCGAAATTGGCAAGGCGCGGCAGATCGCGCTTGCCGATCGGTTCAACTTCCACTCCGAGCCGGGCCGCAATCCTTGCCCAATGCTTTAGCGTCGAGACGGTAGACGGCGGCATAGCCTCCTTCGGATCGCACAGAGTTGCAAAGGAATAGCGCGCGGGAACTTTTGGGCGCGCGGCGCGCCACTCACGCTGGGTATAGCGATCAAGCGCGTTCTCAAAGCGCTCCTTTTGCGCCTTGGTAAACTTCGTGATATTCGCGAAACCGATCTTCTGGATTCGAGCCCATTCACCGGGCTTTACTGTCACTTCCAGTGACGGCGCGCGAAACCAATCGAACAGCAGCCGTCCGAAGCGTTCAAACTCGGGACTGTCGGCAAGACCGAAATGCACGTGGATCGTTTCCGGCGCTTTTTCGGGATGCTTGCCAAGCGCCTTGTTCAGCATGTCCTCCAGTTCGGGAATGGCATTTTCATAAAGCCGTCGTTCCGACAGGTCGATCATCGTTTCTACGGAAGGGATGATGCGATGCCCGCGCGCTTCAGCTAGAAGCGAAGCGTAATAGCCGCGGCTCTGATAAGCGTAGGAGCGCGACAGATTGATGATGCGGGGTCGCAGCTGTCCGTTGAAGAGCGCGGGATGCGCGAGATAATCGCGCGTGGTCATGACCTTGTGCGGCGTCGCTCCGTTATCGATATCCGAGAGGCGCCCTACGAGAATGACGCAGATCGTCATCAGTCCGTCCTTTTTTCCAGAATAACGGCAGCCCTGAGCCCATCACTGCCGAAGCGTGCGATGCGGTCGAAAATATGAAAGGGAACCGGGACATTTGCAGCATCGGCAATGGTTTCGCCGAGCTCTTCCTCCACCCAGGGATCGTGAATGAAAATGTGGCGCCCATCTTCACCATGAGCGAGCACCCAATGCGGCACTTTTTTGCCGAACATATGATAGCCACTGACCAACACGATCACGGCTGCCCCACGCCGCAAGGCAACCAGAATGTCATGCAGTGTGAAACCTCTATAGTCCACCGGAATGTCATAAGCTTCTGTGCGCTGGCGAAAATCGGTCTGCGCCAGTTGCATGACCTTGCGTTTTTCTTCCGAACGCACCGACTGCAGAAAGAGCATGTCCTCGATAGAAACAATGATCGAAGCTTTGAGACCGCGCTCATGTGCAGCGACTGCAAGCCCGAAAGGCTCACATCCGCCCGGCCCTGACATCATATAGATCGTCGTCGCATCGCGCCAAAGGCGGACTTCCAAGACCGGATCAAGCCGTGTCTCCCGATTGTGCCGGGCAAGTACCATCATCAGGCAGGCCGCACCGCAGGTAAAATCGGTCGTCTGTTCATAATAGGGAAAGGCTGTGACCGGCGAAACATCACCGCGGACCGTCTTCTCAAAACGCAGAGCATCCGAATGGTCAGCATAGTAGTCGAGATAGCGTCCGATGGGACGGTAACCGTACCGCTTGTAGAGCGCAATCGCTCGTTCATTATCCTCGCGCACTTCTAACCGCAGCAACGGACGATCGTGATCGTAAGCGGCTGTTTCCGCCGCCTGCAACAGGAGAGAGCCTACACCCTTGACCTTGGCCTCCGGATCGACGGCTATAGAGTAAAGTCGCGCAAGCGCAGTGCCATGACGAAACAGGATCATCGCATAGCCGACAACCAGCCCGTCCACTGTTGCGACAATGGTTTCTGCGGTCGGGCGCGCAATTAGAACGCGAAATGAACGGCGGGAAATTCGGTCTGTTTCGAAACAACGCTCTTCGATGCGCAGGAGCGCGTCTACGTCGTCTGCCGTGGCCTTGCGCGTTGTTGCGCCTGTCATGTTTTGGCCTTTGCAAAGGGATCATTACGATCCAGTCGAACACCAACAATTGGCTTATTCGCGGCAAAAGACAAGCGCCCGGACCGTGGCAAAATTATGAGTGATTTCCGGTACTCGCTCTGTTCGCAGAGCCGGAAAACTCAATCAATAATTGCACCGCACAAAAATACACGCATTAACCATTAATTAAGAAGTCGGGCGATCCCGGCGCCAACCGAATTGACTCCAGAGTATTTCAGACATTAACGTTTCGTTAATAAATGAGTAAATGGCGAAAGCCAAAGGGCGTTGAGTATGTTTTGCGTTGTTCGCTCGACCACAAAGATTTTGGCAGTCGCCGGTTTCGCCGCCTCGCTGCTGCTGGCAAGCTTTGGTGCAGAAGCTGCATCCGCTGATTTCATGCAGACCGGCAAGCTGACCTCGCAGCCGATCGGACATTATGAGTTCTGCAAGCGCGAAACCAAGGAATGTGGAATTATCAGTCGCGATACCCGAGCACTCCAGCTCAACCATTCAAACTGGCAGCGCATCGTCGAGATCAATCTTTCGGTCAATGAACGTATCAAGCCGATGACCGACATGGAAATCTATGGCGTCGAGGAATACTGGGCTTACCCGACGACCGTTGGCGACTGTGAGGATTACGTCCTATTAAAGCAACGTGAATTGCAGAGGGCCGGTATCCCGATCACCGATCTTCTGATCACCGTCGTTCGCAAGCCGGACGGTGAAGGGCACGCGGTCCTCACCGTTCGCACCGATCGCGGCGATTTCGTTCTCGACAACCTGACCGATGAAGTCATGCGCTGGAACGAGACCGACTATACCTATCTGAAGCGTCAGGCCGCCAACGACACCGGTCGCTGGGTCACCATCGAAGGCCCGGACAATCTTCTCGTCGGTTCGGTACGCTGACATCAAGAGCCTCCATTGGTTTTGGAAATGACTTGGAATGTGCTATTCATTCCAAGTCTAAAAAGGAGAGGTCGGTGCGGTTAGCCCGATCCCCGTTGCAAAGCGGGTCCTGGCCTTCGCAATTGCTTTCATTTCGGCAGATGCGTCGAGTCCCTTGACCTTCCACTCCGATGCAATGGTGCATGGGAGAACAAGAGGTCTTGGTTATGAAACAACAAGTCTCCGTCATTACACTTGGTATAGCCGATCTTGCGCGCTCACGTCGTTTTTACAGCGACGGTTTCGGCTGGGTGCCGGTTTTCGAAAATGAAGAAATCATCTTCTATCAGATGAATGGTTTCGTTCTCGGAACCTTCCTGAAGACTTCGCTCGAAAACGACATGAACCGCAAGGGCCTGCTTCAGCCCGGAGCATTTTCTGTCGCACATAACGTGGAACTGAAGGCAGATGTCACACCACTGATGGACAGACTCGTCGAGGCTGGCGGTAAACTGGTTCGCGCCGCTGATGCGCCAGGCCATGGCGGTTTTCGCGGCTATGTCTCCGATCCTGATGATCACGCATGGGAAATTGCCTGGAACCCGGCCTGGGCCATTGACGAGAATGGCCTTGTAACATTTGGAGTATGAGACTCATGGGCTGACAACAGGGCGCGGTTCGCGTCTTGTTGTTATAATCATATAATTTCGGGCAACAGCACATGGGAAAAATCTACTTCATCTCGCATCCCGAGGTCGTGATCGATCCCGCAATACCTGTTCCGCTATGGCGCCTCTCTGAGCATGGGATTAAACGAATGCGTTCCTTTGCCAGCCAGCCAGAACTGCAATCGATCACATCGATCTGGTCCAGCACGGAAACAAAGGCAATTGAAGCGGCTGAAATTCTGGCGGGTGTTCGGGGAAAAAGCCTGTCGACCGACACCCGCTTTAATGAGATCGACCGAAGCGCTACCGGCTTCGTGCCCGCTGAAGAACACGAGATTATCACCGACAGGTTCTTTTCAGCATCCGAAACTAGCATTTGCGGGTGGGAGCGGGCCGTTGACGTACAGCAGCGCATTGTGGAAGGCTTCGAAGCCGTGAGGCGGCCTGGCGCCTCTGGCGATATCGCTATCGTCGGCCATGGCGGCGCCGGTACGCTGCTTCTCTGCTTTCTTGCCGGACTTCCGATCGGCCGTCAGCATGACCAGCCGTTTCAGGGGCATTACTGGTGTTATTCAAGCGAGGACAACGCTGTCCTTCATCACTGGAAGCCGATAGCGCCACGCTGACCAGCTTCCAACGAGAGCTTATGCTGCGGAAACCAGCCTTTCCGCGCCCATGCGATAGGATATGGCGCTAGCCAGATGAATGCGACCGACCTTGTCGCTTCCATCCAGATCGGCCAACGTGCGGGCAACCTTCAAAATACGATGATAGGCGCGTGCAGAAAAACGCATCTGCTCGCTTGCGTCGCGCAAAAGCTTGAGACCTGCCGCATCCGGCTCAGCAACTTCCTCCAGAAGTTTCGCCGAACAATGGGCATTGGTCATGGATGGTTCCAAACCAAGAGCTGAATAACGCTGGGTCTGGACCGCACGGGCACGTGCGACGCGTTGCGCAACGGTTTCACTCGCTTCTGACCGGGATGGCGTGATGAGATCGAAAGCAGAGACGGCGGGCATATCCACTCGTAAATCGATACGGTCAAGGAGCGGGCCTGAAATACGTGCCTGATAGTCTGCCTGGCAACGTGGTCCACGAGCACAGACATGTCCCGGCTCACCCGCCATGCCACAGCGACATGGATTCATGGCAGCGATTAATTGAAAGCGGGCCGGATAGCTGGTGCGATGATTGACACGTGCAATCAGACATTCGCCGGTTTCGAGCGGCTGGCGCAGCGAATCCAACACTTGCGGCGAAAATTCTGGAAACTCATCCAGAAACAGCACCCCGTTATGCGCAAGCGATACCTCACCGGGACGCGCACGCAGCCCGCCGCCGACCATTGCCGCCATCGAAGCGGAATGATGCGGCGCGCGGAACGGACGGCGGTCCGACAATTTTCCACCTGAAAGCTCACCCGCAATTGAGGCGATCATCGATACATCCAGCAACTCGCGCGGAGAAAGGCGGGGAAGGATAGAGGGCAATCGCTGGGCAAGCATGGATTTGCCTGATCCCGGTGGCCCGACAAGCAGCAGATTGTGCTACATTCCCCCGCGAATCAGTTTGACGGGGTTAGTTGTGGTAAAAGCCTATTCTTACATAAGATTTTCAACGCCTGAACAGGCGAAAGGCGACAGTTTGCGCCGTCAAATCACAGCGGCTGAAGCTTGGTGCGCTGCGCATGGTCTCCAGCTTGATGACACGATGCGAGACCTTGGCGTTTCGGCATTTCGAGGCACAAACAGCACCGAAGGTGCTTTAAAACGCTTCCTTACGCTCGTAGAGGACGAGCAAATCCAGCGTGGTTCATACCTTATAGTCGAATCTCTTGATCGCATTTCGCGCGAAACAGCCACCGATGCGGCTATGCGCCTTTTTGATTTAATTCGCGCTGGAATAATTGTTGTCACTCTAAGCGACGGGCAGGTCTATTCACATGACGGTTTGCGCGGTAACCCGATGCCGCTTGCATTCTCAATTATGATCATGGCTCGCGCACATGAAGAGAGCCTTGTAAAGTCCCAGCGCCTGACTGCTGTATGGCAGCACAAAAAAGAAATAGCCCGCACCGAAAAAAAACCTCTCACTCCACGTTGCCCAGAATGGCTCGAAGTGCGAGACGGCAAGTTTCATATTCGGCCCGAACGCGTTGCCATCGTGCATCGTATCTTTCAAGATGTGATCGACGGCTACGGACGCCGTGAAATTGTGCGCCGTCTCAATGCCGAAAAAGTGCCAACTTGGCGCGGCGGTGACGGTTGGCATACTTCCAGCGTTGCTAAAGTCGTACAAAGTAAGGCTGTGATTGGCGAATATCAGCCCCATTCAGGCACTCACAAGCTTCGCAATCGCAAGCCTGTAGGCGATCCGATTAAGGATTATTACCCTCGTATCGTTGACGAGGCGACTTTTTGGCGGGCGCAAGCCGCGACCGAAGGGCGGCAACAGCGTTCGGCAGGTCGTAAAGGCAAGCATGCGCATATTCTGCAAGGTCTTGCCGTATGCGGTTCATGCGGAAGCCCTATGCACCTTCTCAATAAAGGAAAACCGCCAAAGGGCGGGAAATATATTTGTTGCTCCAACAATCTGCGTGGTTTGGATTGTTCTATGTCGCGGCGTTGGCGAGCCGAAATGCTGGAAGACCAGTTGTTGCGCACCTTCGCCACCATTGAAGCAGGCTCTATTCAATTGCTGGACAACAGCGCGCCGCGCCTTGAGCATGATATTTCGTCGCTCAAAGCACGGCTGGACGATGAAAAGCGGAAGCGAAAGCGTCTTGTCGCCCTAGTCGAGGACGGTAACGATGACGAAAACCTTGCCGAGCGCTACCGCGCCGTTTCTAAGCTGGTCAAGGAATTGACTGCCGAGCTAAAAGCGGCGGAAACGGCGCAATCAAAAGCGTCGGCAGACCCCGATTTTGTGCAAAAAATCATCGAAACCGCCAGCCTGTCCGCGCAACTGGACGAAGCAGATCAAGCCAAGGCTCGTGATTTGCGTATCCGGTTGCGCGAGGTCATAAAATCGACCATCGATAGAATTGTTTGCGACCCTGAAATCGGCGCGATTCTGCATTTCCCGCCACGTCATTGGTTCGAGCTAAAAACCCGTGGTTTTGCTGTTCATATGAAGGCCGAAGGCGACACAGGCCCTATTTTCTTGCTCGACAAGAACCCTTCGCAAGACGCTGTAGACCGCTTCTTTGGCGGTGCTTTCCCAACCGATGCCGAGTTTATGCCTCCGTCCGAAACGCTAGACAGCATGCAGCCTCAAAATCCAGCAATGCTTGCTTATGCGGATGCGCTGTTTGCCTTCCTTCGCGATCACAACCCCACTCCTGAACAAATTGAGCAGTGGCAAGAAAGGTACGTGCAGGAACACGGTTTAGCAATGTAGGCCTTTCTCGTCGGTCACATGACCCGTTGCACCGTTCTTTTGCCTTTTTAGGTCGGGCGGTCGCTAACGCTCATGGGCAAGCGCCAGCGTGCAAAGGCACCCAGCTATCTCCCTATCCCTCCCTTCATGGCCCTCAGAACGGTCGCAGTCCCGCGACCGACAAGGAGGCTTAAAATGTTGCTTACTCGCGAAATCCGCACCGCACTTCGTCGCAATGCGAATCTGTCCGAAATCGCGGAACGCGATCACAGGCCAGTCGTAAAATTCTTCACGCCTGACGCCCAAGCGACATGGCTTTTCACCGAACTCGCTGCAGATGAGGATACGCTCTTCGGATTGTGCGATCTTGGGCTCGGAAATGTCGAACTCGGCTATGCTAGCTTGGCAGAAATCAGCGCCTTGCGTGGCCCGATGCGCCTTCTGGTCGAACGTGATCGGCACTTCCGCGCAGACAAGCCCCTTTCGGCTTATGTAGCCGAAGCCCGCGCAAAGGGCAGGATAGTCGCTAAGCGACTATCCCCTGTTTCCCACAATCTCTGACATCGCTAGACACTGTTTGACAATACGTGATAAGTCGCGATCTCTTTGAGAAAAAAGGTGGCCACCATGAAGACAATAGGTGATTTGGGGAAGTATCAGCAGCGCCGCCGTCTGGCGATTGGCGTTGTGATTGCGCTTCTGGTGGTCGCGCTATTGTTCGTGCGCTCTTCCTGGGTTGGGCGGCTACACGAATATATCGAGTCCGTTGGCCTCAGCTTCATCGTTGCAGCCATCATAGGGCGCATGTGGTGCACGCTCTATATCGGCGGGCGCAAGAGCGCGGAAATCGTGCAGAGCGGACCGTATTCAGTTACGCGCAATCCTCTTTATGTGTTCAGCACGCTCGGCGCAATAGGCATCGGCGCGCAAACAGGTAGCATCATCGTGGCTATCGGCTTCGGTATCCTTTGCTATATCGCCTTTTCTATCGTCATTCGCACGGAAGAGAAGTTTTTGGAGCAGAATTTCGGCGCGCCGTATCGCGCTTATTGCCGGGATGTTCCCCGCTTCTTCCCGAAACTCTCTAACTATAATGACGATGTAGCGGTGACGGTGAAACCGGATCGTCTCTACCGCACCTTCATGGATGGCCTTGTGTTTTTTGTAGCTTATCCATACTTTGAATTCATTGAATACCTACAAGACCAGAATATTTTACCTGTGCTTCTGCATTTGTATTAACTATTCTCAATGCCAAAAGCAGTTTCCAAAATCTCCCACGTCTCATCCATTGCATAGGTTGGAGAAAGGAACGGAATCCCGAAATGGCCGTATTGAATACTCAACTGGCGTTCGGCAACATCCTCAGGTAAATTTGAAACCCTATTCAAATAGATAACAGATGCTAGCCCAGTTCTATCTGAGCCGCTTCGACAATGAATCAGAATTGGTTTCTCTGCGTTTTTGAGGATATCAACCAACTTAATTGCTTTCTCGTTCGGCAGTATTTTGGTCGATGACATTTCAAAGTCTATATGGTTTATCTGTTGATTTTTTATTGCAGAAATTTCACCGCGATACCATTTGTCGTTGCGCGGACCGATAAGATTTACAACCGTTTTTATTTTGTATTCTTTGATTTTTCTTTCTAGATCAGACTCATTGAGTTGGGCTGACCTATAAAGTTCGTTTGGAATGACTTCGTGAAAATTCCCGCCGATTTGCAAATAGCCAGCATATCCACCCACTGACGCGACACCACAAAACATGGCTATCAGAGAATACTGTGTCAATTTCTTTACGCGCAGAATGTTCAAACCCGTAACCCCACCAAAAGATTAATCTACCTCGTAGTTTGGTTGAAATTTTGAGCAGAATTATGATGGATACTGTTCGGATTACGACACGAAAACGTGATGAGATGATTAGCTGAAGGTTCCTTCCAGAGCCTCCTATACTTACCTGATGATGGTCCTCATTCAGGCCGCTAAATCCAGCTTTTCCGCCGTCACCCGCTGCACCCTGGAATCGAGAAATTCAGCATACAAGCGGACAGCAACGCGCAAATCAGATCGTTTCTTCGGCGCAATCACCTGGAAGTCCGGCAGGGCTCCAGTTTAGCCAACTCGCTTCAATGCGTTCCAATTTAAAATAAATTGAGCTTGACACCTATAGGTGACATCGCTTTTTGTTCTTGATATGTTCATAATCCGTACTAACTCAGAATCGGGCTGTGGAAAATGTCGGAACCAGCAGAAATCACTTTGCGTTTAAAGTGGCGCAAGACTTGGGATGACCGAGAAGACGATTTCGTCGCCAGCGCGCCCAATTTCCCTGGAAATGTAGGTCGATTTTATAAACATATCGCCAGTTCGGAAGGCGGCTGGTCATGGTCTTTTCAAGCTATGAATCTGCCTGTCGGACGTGACAGTTTGGGTGAAACATCGGGTATTGAGCCGTCCGCTCGCGAAGCTGCAAAGAAGATAGAGGATATCTGGTTTCGCGCCTCAAAAGGCACCGAATACGAGGAAACCGAGGCACCAGACGAGCCAAAACCGAATGCGTACGCCGCCGCAAAAGGCCTCTGAATCGCCCGTTTTCCAGTGAGTTCAGGTAAGGCAGGCATCAAACTTGTGCTTTAAATGGCACTTCTAGCGCCTTCATTTTTGCGCCCAACGGCCAAAATCTGGATTTCGGGTGTTTTGAGTGCCGACGCCTCGCTATAATTTCGTGACGACACGAAATTCAATTGCGTCGCTTTCCGCCATCGGGCATATTTTCGTGACGACACGAAAATCAGGGGCGGGTAAATGACCGATCAACAGGAACCAGAAAAGAAGAAGCGTGGACGACCAGCACAGGGCGACCGCGCAATGACAAACGCGGAGCGCTCAGCTAGACGGCGGGCATCAGCTAAAAAGATCGCGCAGCAGGCAGATTTTGAGAAAGAGCGGACGCTAATGGCGCGCGAGCATCTTAAAGAAGTGGCTGAAATTCTTGGTGATTATTGGCGAAAGAATAATGCAAATCGCGATCCAAAAATTTCCGAAGCTATTGCAATGGTTGATAAATTATCGCGACGCGTCAGCGCTGCAAGAAAGCTGATGTCTCCTGTCTGGCATCTGTACGTCACAACGCAAACGGGTCCGACAGCTAAAGAACACGACACCCCGGTTGAACCGCGACGCTTGATTTGTGGAAGCACTGATTTTGAATACGCTACGGACGCGATGGGATTTTATTATTCTGGCAGTCCTGAATCTAAGTGTCCCGAATGTGACCGCCGCAAGCGCGAGTTTTATAAGGGGTGGTAGATTCTCCGCGACCTAGAACCCATCCAACCCCAAAACCGCGCAAATTTGGGTACTTTATGAAGCTCCATTTTTCCGCAAGCCGCAAAAAATATTGAAAACGGCCAGTTTTGCAGCCGCAAGCTCTCCCATTTTCCAGTTTCCCGAAGCTCTTTTCTGTCAACTTTTTGGCTGGATTACCTTCTTTTTAGAACGGAAGTCTATCCTGAACGCTAAACCACCCAACAGGTGGGGCGTTAGCCCCCACCGCCTTGGGTAGGTGTCGATTATCTGGAGATGTATCTTTGAAAACAATATTATTTTCAATCCCTTGAGACATACCACTTTCGGTTTCGATAGCCGAATTATATTCCTCAACCATCTTCGCCGCTGTTTCTTCATCAACGATCTTCCACGCGTCAGGGGTTTTGATCATCTGTTCGCCAGACGTATCAAAAATCACAAAACGCCCGCTCGGACGTTTGCTGAATCCGAAACCAGCAGTTTGAGCCAATCCGAAAAACACCTTTCTAAACCGCCAAACGGTCAATTCACGGCCTTTGCGTTTTTCGACAAGTTTATCAACCGCGAATTTCAGCGCATTCGAAAGCCCAAGGGATGCTACAGCTTCCCGAATTTCCGCCTCTTGTGGCATGTCATGCTTGAAAACAAAACGCGCCACCGCGCCAACTGCGCCAATTGTCTGACTAATCTCTTCGCCATATGCATTTTCAGCCGATTTGCGCAAAGGCATAGGTGGTAGCGGATCTACGGCCAGGCGATTGATAATCGTAGCGGATTCCATGACCTCATCCACGTCAACACCCATCATTTCCCACTCGGCAACCGCCTCACGTAGCCACTGCAACTCAATTGGGTCCATGTCCGAATCCGGCCACATGCCAATTGCTATGGCTGCATGCCACGCTTCCATTGCAGCCGCATCCGAATGCTCGCGTAGAACCATGTTCAGTCCAGCCAACGTCTCGTCGTCTTCGTCCAATCTCGCAATGTCCGCCCTTGTAGCTTCCGCTAGCTTCGACAACTCGCGCACCTTGATCATGTGACGCATAGCTATTGCCATTCTGGCATCTTCCGGCTCGCGGTCACCACGATGTGCGCATTTCCACAAAACATCCCAAATTTCATTGGGCGCACGACTGGAATCGAGGCCGATCCACGTATGCGTCCGAGTGCGGCGAATCCATTTCCAAGCGCGATAACGCTCAGAATCCAGCATTTCTTTCACTGCCTTTTCCTCGCGCTTAAACTCCTTCCTTTCTTCGCCAAATAGCTTTTTATCGCCTATCTCTTTTTTCCATTGTTCAAATTTTTCGACCCGCCTCCTGTCAACCTTCTGCTCTTGTCTGGTCGAATATCTGGCTGCATATCGGGCTGCAGATGTAGCAGTCTCCGCCGAGCCATCGCTACTCGGTTTCGGGCTATAGCGCTTGTCAGTATCGCCAATAACGCGGGCATCGCATCCGCGATCCTGTCCCTTGCCGTCAGCCTCAAGACGTGTCGAAAATTTCTTACGGAATTCGTCGCAAACGCTCCGCGCTTCCTCCAATGTCGGCACTGCCAATAGTATATGTCTGTGTGGTGATCCCGATTGCTGAGGCTGTCCGCACCACATTCCGGATGGTCGAATTTTCTTATTGCGAAGGATTTGAAGGACGATTTTCATATCGTCTTGAATCTTGTCCAATGCATCCCACGGCCCGAATTTACGCGGATCGTGCTCACTGGTCCGTATCTCTTCATTTGTCGCGTGACATACAAATTCGCCTGGTAGCGTGACCGTAATCCAGCAGACTTGCCAGCCCAATGCCTTCCAACGTGCAAGCATCATGTCGATCATCAGTGAGCGCTTTGCCGTCGCCTGTCGTTTGGCCTTTTCATTAAGCTCTATCATGGATATTTGCACGGTCGGATCATCGACTTTCACAAGTCGCAGGCCCTGCAAAATTTCCTCCGTTAAATCGACATGCTCGCGATACAAGCCCACTAAATAGTCGCTTACATAAGTCGGTCTAGCCCATGCATTCCGCCCGCCTACGGCTTTTAAAGCGCCTTCTACCCGTAGTATCGTTTTGCGCTGCAATTTCGCTATCTTGCGCAGGTGCCAACGTTCATCGCGGCGGCGGCGTTGGTCTGGGTGCTGATTGATAAGATTGCCGTCCTTGTCTTTACACGGCCATTCCAGTGCATATGCAGCCGCCTCGTTGGCAGCCATTTCCCGCAACTTTTCAGGTCTCAGGCCCAACACCTCCAGCCCGTCCCACCCGACCAATTCGATAATCAAATTCTCGCGCTCGACACGTCGAACATCGCTTAATTTTTCTAGAAATTTGCGCCATTCCGGGGGTAAGAAACTACCGACATCCTTGTGCGTGCGCGCCGTACTAGCCAGGATTTTATCAGACGGAGCGACAAACTCCGCCGTATGACGTGGCAGAGCTTTCCGGCTTGGATTTTTTGCCTCTTCTTCATCCAGCTCCGCCAGATCGGAATGACGGCGTTCGTCTGGGTCAACGCAACCCCATTCAGCGTCGCGCCTTTTTTCCCATTCTTCATATGCATTATCGACAATTCCGCCGACAGAGCCGCCAGCGTTGAACTCGTCTTCAAATTCTTTTCTGAAAAACCCACGGCCAAGCAGAGGCGCAGCCGCCAGCCTTTGGGCTAGAAAACTCTTGCCAGCTGGAGCGTCGTCAACAAATTTTGCTTTTTCAGGTAGACTATTTTGTGTGCTGAAAACCGGGGTTCTCAGCGCGGCGATCAACCGCCGCTAAATGGCGCTTTACAGCTATATAATTCGTAGTGCAGAATCATAATCACTTCTCCAAAAGACCGCCGAGCCTGCCAGGGCTATGACAGCGGTCTTTTTATTTGGCCCCGGATTCCGAACAGTGTCAAATCCACCCATTTTACCGCCGACCAAAAAAACGCTTGCGCCGACAGTCGTCGCTGCACACACTATCAATGTGTCTCAGGGCATGATTTTTGACATTGATTTTCCTCACGGAAAAACCCCGGCCTGAAAACCGGGGTCTTTCTTTTCCTGTCGTCACAAAATTCATTGCAGGATGCAGCGGGGTAACGCTCGCTCTTTTTCACGTCGATTTTTCTGAACTACTTCAACCAACATCCCGGCCGAGCTACGCATCTCGTCCGGTACGGGTTTTCGTGTCGTCACAAAAATAGAACATGAAACTTTTTCGCTCGGTGACGGCTCTCAGGGCAACGCCTCACTCCGTTCGCAACCCCGTCCCGCCAAGGCAGGGCCGAGGTTGTTAAGCGTATGTCGCCCTTCACGCCATCAACCCCGCCGCGCAAACCACTCAAATTATTAATGGAATCCTAAAAATACCGCTTGCAATCCA
Organism: Ochrobactrum sp. CGA5; assembly: GCF_006345815.1. Taxonomy (GTDB): domain Bacteria; phylum Pseudomonadota; class Alphaproteobacteria; order Rhizobiales; family Rhizobiaceae; genus Brucella. The sequence continues at coordinate 222,440 of NZ_VCIG01000009.1, forward strand.
AGTCGCGACTGGCTAAGAAGCGCATCCAACTTAAAGGCAACTTCAATGAACAGGGTCACAGACATTCATTTTCCTCATCTACCGAGCCATTTCCGGGCGTCGGATCACATAAGGAAAACGATATATGTCTGCACCTCACGCCTTTTACGCTAGCGGCCATCCTCTGACATTCAGTGATTGGAATTACGATTCCAATTACTACGCCGAAGCGCCCACAGATTTCCGTGAATACGCTGCATACGATTGGCTTGATCACCCTGTATTGACTCTCAACGTAGAATACGACGAGGGCGAGCAGGATCACGTCGAATGGAGTGTTTTTAACGACATTTCGGGCGCGACGGTTGCGAGTGGCTACGCTGAATCTGTCGTGGCTGGAAAACATGCAGCATCCATCATCGCCAGGCGCACACTAATGATGCTGTCCGCGCTGGATGACGAGCCAACAGCTAACTAACCCGAAAGGGATAAGTCCCTTTCTCATCCACTATCCCATAAGTCTTACTATATGGAATAGCCCCTTAATTGCCCGGACAGTTTCTGCCACTTAAATAAGTGATAGGACTACTGTTCACATTATGACTGGTAATAGCATTAAGATGGAAATTCTTTCCGGCCCTGAGCGGCGTCGACGCTGGAGTACCGCGGAGAAACT